>NZ_BAAHOB010000005.1:0-3216179 GCF_054655155.1 Caballeronia sp. HLA56
GCTGACGGAAGGTATTGTCGAGCGGGGCAGCGACATTCACGACATAGAAGTCTATTACCGTGATGAAGCAGACGCGCTGCCTCATGCCGAAGTGCATTTGCAAGTCGTGCAGCAGGCGTTCGTTTCGCTGAAGGACAAGCGGCGCGCATTGGCGGGCCGCACGGGGTGCGGCGTGTGCGGGATCGAGAGTATCGACTTGCTGGATTTGCAGCCCGAAGCCGTGCCGGATACCGGCTTTCTCGCGAAGCTCGCGCCCGATGCCATCGAACGCGCCGCGCGCGATCTGCCCGCGCATCAGCGGCTGACGAAGCTCACCGGCGGCCTGCACGCCGCTGCATGGTGCGACGAAACAGGCGCGGTGCTGCACGCGTTCGAGGATGTCGGCCGCCATAACGCGCTCGACAAACTCATCGGCCATCTCGTGCTGCAACGTGTGGACACGACGCAAGGCTTCGTGTTTCTGTCGAGCCGCGCAAGCTACGAACTCGTGCGCAAGTCGGCGCGCGTCGGCGTGCCGATGATCGCGACTATCTCCGCGCCGACTTCGCTTGCCATCGCCATCGCGAAGAAAGCGAGCCTGAGGCTCGTCAGCTTCGCGCGCGAAAACAGCTTCGTCGAGTACGACGCGGACTGAGCGCGCTTCAGGCGTTTTGCGCAGGCTTTATTCGAACGCGCTGAAGTTCGGTTTGCGTTTCTCGAAGAACGCCTGAAACGCTTCACGCGCTTCCGGCGCGGCGAGCATGCGCGCAAAGTGCCCCGCTTCCTCGCCCATGCGCGCGGTGACTTCCGCCGCCTGTGCGCCCTTCAGCAAGGACTTGGTCGTGCGCAGCGACGACGCCGGCAACGCGGCCAGCTTCCTCGCCTTGCCAAGAGCGTAGGCATCGAGTTCGGTGGCAGCGAGCACGCCGTTGATAAAGCCCATTTCGGTGGCTTCCTTGACATCGAATGCTTCGCCGAGCAGCAGCTTTTCCGCCGCACGCTGGTATCCGGCGATACGCGGCAACAATAGACTCGATGCCGCTTCCGGACACAAGCCGAGCTGCACGAACGGCAGCGAGAACTTCGCGCCCTCGGCCGCGTAGACGAGATCGCAATGCAGAAGCATCGTCGTGCCGATACCCACCGCCACGCCCGATACCGCCGCAACCACCGGCTTCGGCATCGCGCTCAGGCGGCGCAGGAATTGAAACACGGGCGCGTCCTGGTCTTTGGGCGGATCGTTGAGAAAGTCTTCGAGGTCGTTGCCCGCGCTAAAAGCGCCGCCGTTGCCGCGAATCAGCACGGCGCGCACGGAAGGATCTTTCTCGGCTTCGTAAAGACCGTCCGCCATCTCCTGATACATCGCAGCCGTGATCGCGTTCTTCTTCTCGGGGCGATTCAGCACGATGCAGAGCACGCCATCCGCGCGTTCGATGAGAATCTCCATCTTCCGTCTCCTGTCGTATGGTCCGCCAACGCTCGACGCGCTGGCGGACCACGTCATCACAGCCGCTCGATGATGCCCGCAGCGCCCATTCCGGTGCCGACGCACATCGTCACCATGCCGTACTTCAGATTGCGGCGGCGCAGGCCATGTACGACGGTCGCCGCGCGAATCGCGCCGGTCGCGCCGAGCGGATGCCCGAGCGCAATCGCACCGCCGAGCGGATTGACCTTCGAAGGATCGAGCCCGAGGTCCTGAATCACCGCGAGCGACTGCGCCGCGAATGCCTCGTTGAGTTCGATCCAGTCGATGTCATCCTGCTTGAGACCGGCGGCCTTCAATGCAGCGGGAATCGCTTCCTTCGGCCCGATGCCCATGATCTCCGGCGGCACGCCGCGCACTGCAAAGCTCACGAAGCGCGCGAGCGGCGTGAGGTTGAATTGCTTCAACACTTTCTCCGACACGACGATCAACGCGCCCGCGCCATCGGAAGTTTGCGAACTGTTACCCGCCGTCACCGAGCCCTTGTTCGCGAACACCGCGCGCAGCTTCGCGAGACCTTCGACGCTCGTATCGGCGCGCGGACCTTCGTCGAGCGCGATCTCACGGGCATTCACGCGCACTTCGCCCGAAGCGAGATCGGGGAAGCGTTCGTTGAGCGTGTAAGCCGCGATTTCATCGGCGAATTCGCCCGCCTTTTGCGCCGCCAACGCACGCCGATGCGACTCCGCCGCGAACGCGTCCTGCGCCTCGCGGCTCACCTTCCAGCGCTCGGCCACGCGCTCGGCGGTCAGCCCCATGCCGTACGCAATGCCGACGTCCTCATTGCGATCGAAGATATGCGGCGACAGCGACGGCTTGTTGCCCATCATCGGCACCATGCTCATGGACTCGCAGCCGCCTGCGATCATCGCGTCGGATTCGCCCACGCGGATGCGGTCCGCGGCCATCGCGAGCGCCGTCAGACCCGATGCGCAGAAGCGGTTCACCGTCACGCCGCCGACCGTGTTCGGCAGACCCGCGAGCAAGGCGCCCATGCGCGCGACGTTCAGCCCTTGCTCGGCTTCGGGAATGGCGCAGCCGACGATCGCGTCTTCGATCACGCTCGTGTCGAGTCCGGGCACTTGCGCCACAGCCGAACGGATGGCGTGGACCAGCAATTCATCCGGGCGCGTGTTCTTGAACACGCCGCGCGGCGCCTTGCCAATAGGCGTGCGGCTCGCGGCGACAATGTATGCGTCTTGCAATTGCTTGCTCATTATTTGCAGCTCCAATAGGTCGCGTGTTCAGTTGCGCACCGGCTTGCCGGTCTGCAGCATGCCCATGATCCGTTCCTGCGTTTTCTGCGTGCCGAGCAACTCGACGAACGCGCGGCGTTCGAGCGCGAGCAGCCATTCTTCATCGACGAGACTGCCGGCTTCGACATCGCCGCCGCACATGGCTTCCGCTATGCGGCTCGCGATCAGATAGTCGTGCTCGCTGATGAAGCGGCCATCGCGCATGTTGACGAGCGACGCCTTGATGGTCGAAATCGCCGAGCGGCCCGCCACCGGCACCTGTTTCACGCGCAAGGGCGGACGGTAGCCGGTATCGGCGAGCGCGCGCGCTTCCTTCTTCGCGATGTCGAGCAACTCGTGCACGTTGAAGACGATGGTGTCCGTGGGCTTGAGATAACCCATCGCGCGGGCATCGAAAGCGGAGGTGGAAACCTTCGCCATCGCGGCGTTCTCGAACGACTTCTGCAGGAACTTGAGCAGATCGGTCGTTGCGTTGACGGCGTTCGCGGCATCGGCGGCGCGCAACGCGGCTTCCTTCAGGCCACCGCCCGCAGGCACGAGACCCACGCCTACTTCGACGAGACCGATATAGCTTTCGACGTGCGCGACGCGCTTGGCCGAATGCAGCAGCAACTCGCAACCGCCGCCAAGCGCGATGCCCGACACGGCCGCGATGACCGGCACATTCGCGTACTTCACGCGCAACATGCCTTGCTGGAACTTCTTCACGAACGGGTCGATGCCCTTCGCGCCGCCCATCATGAACGCGGGCATGGCTTCCTCGAGATTCGCCCCCGCCGAGAACGGACCGCCCGGCGCGCCGAGCGCAAGCGAAGTCGGCTGCCAGATCACCACGCCGCGATACGCTTTCTCGGCGAGTTCGATGGCTTGCGTGAGACCGTCGATCACGCCCGGGCCAATGGTGTTCAGCTTCGTCTTGAACGACACGATGACGACATCGCTTTGCTCGTCATCGAGCCAGGCGCGCGCGCTTTCGGTTTCGAAGAGCGTCTTGCCGAAGGTCTTGGGATCGGCGCCCGTCTCGCCGACGAGCGGCGCGCGAAATACTTGCTTCTCGTACACGGACAAGCTCGAGCGCGGCACGAAGCGGCGTTCCCGCGGCGACCACGAACCCTCGCTCGTATGCACGCCGCCTTTTTCCGCGACGGGACCGTCGAGCACCCACGCGGGCAGCGGCGCTTTCGAGAGCGCCTTGCCTGCATCGATATCTTCCTGCACCCACTTCGCGATCTGCTGCCAGCCCGCCGCTTGCCAGCTTTCGAACGGCCCTTGATTCCAGCCGAAGCCCCAGCGAATGGCGAGATCGACGTCGCGCGCGTTATCCGCGATCGATTCGAGATGCACCGCGATGTAGTGGAACACGTCACGGAAAATGGCCCAGAGGAACTGTGCCTGCGGATTGTCCGTCTCGCGCAGCAGCTTGAAGCGCTCGGCGGGCGGACGCTTCAGAATGCGGCCGACGAGTTCATCGGCCTTCGCGCCGCCATCGACGTATTGCGCGGTCTTCGGATCGAGCACCTTGATCGCGCGCCCTTCCTTGCGATAGAAACCGGCGCCCGTCTTCTGGCCGAGTGCGCCGTTTTCCACCAGTTTCGCGAGCACGGGCGGCGTGGCGTAGATGGGCAGAAAGGGATCGTCCGGCAGGTTGTCCTGCATCGTCTTGATGACATGCGCCATCGTGTCGAGACCGACGACATCCGCGGTGCGGAAGGTGGCGGACTTGGCGCGACCGAGACGCGAACCCGTGAGGTCATCGACCTGATCGAAGCGCAGACCGAACTTTTCCGCTTCGGCGATCACGGCGAGAATCGAGAACACGCCGACACGATTCGCGATGAAGTTCGGCGTGTCTTTCGCGCGCACCACGCCCTTGCCGACCACGCTCGTCAGGAACGTTTCGAGTTGATCGAGGATATGCGGTTGCGTGGTTGCGGTCGGAATAAGTTCGACCAGATGCATGTAGCGCGGCGGATTGAAGAAATGCACGCCGCAGAAGCGCGCCTTGAGTTCATCCGGAAAGCCGTTCGACAGTTCCGTGATCGAGAGGCCGGACGTATTGCTTGCGAAGATGGCGTGCGGCGCGATGTGCGGCGAGACCTTCTTGTAGAGATCGTGCTTCCAGTCCATGCGTTCGGCGATGGCTTCGATGACGAGATCGCACTCGGCGAGTTTGGCGATATCGTCTTCGTAGTTAGCCGGCTCGATGAAGTTCGCGTCGTCCTTGATACCGAGCGGCGCGGGCGAGAGCTTCTTGAGATTGTCGATGGCTTTGAGCGCGATGCCGTTCTTGGGACCTTCCTTGGCTGGCAGATCGAATAGCAGCACGGGTACGCGAGCGTTGATCAGATGCGCGGCGATTTGCGCGCCCATTACGCCGGCGCCGAGCACGGCGACTTTGCGAATGTTGAGAGTGCCCACGAATAAGCCTCCAAAAAAAGGGGTTGTGCGCGACTTGTATCGAATGGCTGCGCGCTACCCAATGAGCGCCAAAACTAATGAACGAAACACGTTAGTCATTGGAAGTGCTCAATGGGCCTGTGATAAATAGCGGGAAACCGGTTGTTCTTCAGAAGGCGGGCTCGCCCTGAGATGAACCTGAGGCGTTGGACATTGGGAGCGCTCAAAGGGTTTGTGGTGAATAGCGGGGAACCAGTTGTGCTTCAGAAGCGGGTTCAGAAGCTGCTTTCTTTGGTGACTTTCTTTGCTGCTGCAAAGAAAGTTACCCCTCCGCCGGGGAGGCGGCTACTGCATGTAACCGCACGAAAGCAGCACAGGCTCCCCTAAAAAAAATCAAAACAAAGCCTCGTCGTAATCCATCATAGGCTTGGCCCCCGCGCGAGCAGCACGAATAGTAGAGGCTGTCTCGGGCAGCAGCTTGGCGAAGTAAAACCGCGCAGTAGCGAGCTTGGCCTTATAAAAAGCATCGTCAGAAGAAGCGTTATCGAGCGCGACTCGAGCCATCCGCGCCCAAAAATAAGAAAACACCAAATGCCCGACCGTACGCAGATATGGCACCGCAGCCGCGCCCACTTCATCGGGATTCTGCATGGCTTTCATGCCGATTTCCATGGTGAGCTTCTGCACCTTGTCGCCGATATCCGCGAGCGGATTGATGAACTCCTGCATCTCCGGCTTGACGCCCTCTTCCTCGACGAAATCCGCGACCAGCTTGCCGAAGCGCTTCAACTTCGCGCCCATGTCGCCGAGAATCTTGCGGCCGAGCAGATCGAGCGCCTGAATGGAATTCGTGCCTTCGTAGATCATGTTGATGCGTGCATCGCGCACGTACTGCTCCATGCCCCATTCGGAGATGAAGCCATGACCGCCGTAAATCTGCATGGCCATGTTCGTGCCTTCGAACGCGTTATCGGTGAGAAACGCCTTGATGACGGGCGTGAGCAACGCGACGAAATCCGCAGCCTCGCGACGCGCCGCTTCATCCGCGTGCGAAAGTTCCTTGTCGATATTGAGCGCCGCCCAATAAGCAAACGCGCGCCCCGCTTCGGCATAGGCTTTTTGCGTGAGCAGCATGCGCCGCACGTCCGGATGCACGATGATCGGATCGGCCGCCTTCTCCGGCGCCTTCGGACCGGTGAGCGAGCGCATCTGCAAGCGCTCTTTTGCATAGACGAGCGAGTTCTGATACGCGACTTCGGTGAGACCAAGACCCTGCATGCCGACACCCAGGCGTGCCGCGTTCATCATCACGAACATGGCGTTCAAGCCCTTGCTCTCTTCGCCGACGAGCCAGCCCTTCGCGCCATCGAGATTGATCACGCAGGTGGCGTTGCCGTGGATGCCCATCTTGTGTTCGATCGATCCACACTTGACGCCATTGCGTTCGCCCAGTGCGCCGTTCGAATCCGGCACGAACTTCGGCACGATGAAAAGCGAAATGCCCTTGGTGCCGGCAGGTGCACCCGGTAGACGCGCCAACACGAGATGGACGATATTCTCCGCCATGTCGTGCTCGCCGCTCGAAATGAAGATCTTCGTGCCGGTGAGCGCAAAGGAACCGTCGCCGTTCGGCTCGGCCTTCGTGCGCAGAATGCCGAGGTCGGTGCCGCAATGCGGCTCGGTCAGACACATCGTCCCGGTCCATTCGCCCGAAACGAGCTTCGACAGATACGTGCTCTTTTGCTCCGGCGTGCCATGCGCGTGCAGACATTCATACGCGCCATGCGAGAGGCCGGGGTACATCGTCCAGGCCTGATTAGCGGAGTTGAGCATTTCGTAGAGCGCGTTGTTTACGAACGCGGGCAAGCCCTGTCCGCCAAACTCGGGATCGCAGCCGAGCGCGGGCCAGCCCGCCTCGACATACTGGCGATACGCCTCCTTGAAACCGGCGGGCGTGCGCACGACGCCATCGCCTTCATACGTGCAGCCCTCGCGGTCGCCACTCTGGTTGAGCGGAAAGACGACTTCGGCGCAGAACTTGCCGGCTTCTTCGAGCACCTGATTGATGGTGTCCGCGTCGAGATCGGCGTGCTTCGGCATGTTCTTCAGTTCTGCTTCGACATCGAGCAATTCGTGCAGTACGAACTGCATGTCGCGCAACGGGGCGGCGTACTGTCCCATGAGTCTCTCCAGTTTCTTCGGGCTTCTCGTCAGGCGCCGCCAAACCGTTGTGCGATTCGTGCGGCGCCGCTAACGGCTATCGGGTTGTGGTGAAGCTAAAGTCGCCGTGGCGCCCACGCTTGCCGCGATACTGCTGTGCACGCGCGCGGTCGATTCCGGCGACTGATACGAATCGATCGTTTTTTCCAGCGCATCCCGCGTCAGTTGCACGGCTTCCGGCAAGTGAAGGAAGCGCGCGTCGTGATGCAGGCCGAGCGTGAAACTGTACAACTCGAAGAGCATCAGTTGCGGATCGGTATCCGGCTTCAAATGCCCCTCGTCCTTCGACTGGCGTATTGCGCGCAAGAGCGCCTCTCGCCAAGTCGTCACGCTGCTTACCAGTTGCTCTCGCACGGCGCTCGCCGCGCGGTCGTCGTACTCCACCGCGCCGCTGATATAGATGCAGCCCGTGGTCACCTCCTGGATGCGCTTTTCCATCCAGCGATCCATCATGGCGCGCAGCCTCGGCAATCCGCGCGGCTCTCGCAGGCTCGGGAAGAACACTTCGTCCTCGAAGCGGCGGTGATACTCGCGTACCACTTCCACCTGCAAATCTTCGCGCGATCCGAAATGCGCAAACACTCCGCTCTTGCTCATTTGCATCCGCTCGGCCAGCAACCCGATGGTCAGCCCTTCCAGCCCGTCCCGGCTCGCCAATTCAAGCGCTGCGTCGAGAATCGCGGCCCGCGTCTGTTCGCCTTTTCGCATGATGTCTCTACCGTCCTCTCGTGACCCGATTTAAAACGAACGGCCGTTCTATTATTATGGCCAGTCGCCAATGAAACAAGAAAATTATTAGAAAACCGTTTCTAACCCGCCGCCAACGTCAATAGGATAAGTCTCAACATTAGCCGCTCGATTGTCCCTTTTTAATTGATAGCTGCATGCTAGTGACTGCCCGAGTTCCCATTTTCTGAACCGGTCATGTTGCGGTGCATGAAGGAACAATTTGCTGCTGGTCAGCAGCAATCTACACGAATCGGGAGCCGAAATCGTAGTGATCAGTCGTATTGACCTATCGTGATGACTTTCATCATCAGACGATACGTGTTGTAGGCGAACCAGCTCAGCATGCGCTCGGTGACGGGGCGCGCGGCGTAATGCTTCTGGTCGATAGGACGGCCTTCGTCGAAGGCGTTGAGGATGGCGTCGTGCAAACCGGCGATTTCCGGGTGATTCACGAGCACCATGTTGGCCTCGTTATTCAAGACGAGACTAAGCGCGTCTAAATTGGAGGAGCCGATGGTTGCCCAGTCGGAATCCACGACGGCGACCTTGCCGTGAAGCATGGTTTTCTCATATTCGGCGATACGCACGCCGTGCTTGAGCAGGTTGCCATAGAGAAACGGCGTGGCGTAGTCGAGCGCCACAAATTCCTTGCGGCCAATCAGCAGTGAAACGCGCACGCCGCGCCGTGCCGCATACACGAGCGCACGCCGCAGTTTGCGTCCAGGCATGAAGTAAGGATTCGCGAGCAGCACTTCGCTTTCCGCATGCGAGATGGCACGCAGATACGCCTTCTCGATAGCTCGCCGGTTCAACAAATTATCGCGCGCGACGAAAGCGACGCACGGCTGATCGACGGCGTGGATTTCGCCGAGCTGGGCGCGTTTGCGCGCGCGCATCGAACGGCGCGCGCTCCAGCGGCTTTGCTGCGGCTCGGGCTCGCATCCCGGCTGGCGCGGCTGACGCGGTTTCACGCCAAGACGAATACGTTGCCATTGCAAATCGATCGCTTCGCCTACGTCCTTCACCACCGGACCTTGCGCTTCCATCGCGAAGTCCCAGCGTGGTTGTTCGAGGCGCGTGCCGTTCTGATCGTAATCGTCGACGATATTGATGCCGCCGCAAAACGCGTAAGTCTCGTCGACGATCGCGAGCTTGCGATGCGTGCGCGACCATCCTTGCGGCCCGAACAAAAGATGCGGATTGTAAATGCGATGCTCGACGCCGCTTTCCTTCCAGAGCGTGAACATCGGCAGTTTGCTGTCGGTGCCGATGCCATCGGTGATCACGCGCACCGTCACGCCGCGTTGGGCCGCGCGCACGAGCGCATCGGAGACGGCGCGGCCGATGTCGTCGTTGGCGAAGATATACGTTTCCAGCGACACCGACGTGCGCGCATTGTCGATGCGCTCTATCAACGCCGGGAAGAACTGCACGCCGCACTTGAAGATACGAACGTGATTGCCCGACGTGAAGCACAGACGCGACGGCCGACGGCCCGAGAAAAGCGCCTCGCGCAGCCGCTTGAATTTGCGTCGCGGGCGAATGTCCATCACCGGCTATGCGCCGCGAGGCGCTCGGGCAATTGCAGAATGGCTTCGCGGTTCGACCACGAGAAGCAGCGATCCGCGGCTTCGCGCAGAGGCAGCCACAAGTGTGAAGTGTGTTCGCGCGGCGCGAGTGTCACTTCGAGACAGTGCGGCACGAGCAGGCTGAACTGGTGTTCGGTATTGTGCGTGACGCCTTCGGCATAGCGATGCCGCCACCGCGGATAAATCTCGTACTGAATGCTGTGATTCCAGTCGAGCAACGCGTTCTCCGGCACGAGCGGACTGCCGATCACAATCCCCGTTTCCTCTTGCACTTCGCGCGCGGCGGTCTCGGCAAGCGGCTCGTCGATTCGGTCCTTCGAACCCGTCACGGACTGCCAGAAGCCCTCGTGATCCGCGCGTTCGATGATGAGCACATCGAGCGTTGGCGTGTGAATGACGACGAGTACGGATTCAGGGATTTTCGGCGGCTTGAGCATGACGATTTATGCGCGCGTTTCATTGTGTGCCTCTATGGCGAATGACTGTAACGCAAAAACGGAAAAAGGCGCACTTGGCGCCTTCTTCATCGTGCTGTAGCGAACGCGCGTTACTGCGCCTTCTGCTCCGGCTGACGCAAGCGAATATGCAACTCGCGCAACTGGCGCTCGTCCACTTCGCTCGGCGCTTGCGTGAGCAAGTCCTGCGCACGCTGCGTCTTCGGGAACGCAATCACGTCGCGGATGGAATCGGCGCCGGACATCAGCGTGACGATGCGATCCAGACCGAACGCAATGCCACCATGCGGCGGCGCGCCGTACTGCAACGCGTCGAGCAGGAAGCCGAACTTCAGGCGCGCTTCTTCAGCGCCGATCTTGAGCGCGCGGAACACCTTGCTCTGCACGTCTTCTTGGAAGATCCGCACCGAGCCACCGCCGATTTCCCAGCCGTTTAGAACCATGTCGTACGCCTTCGCGAGACAGCGGCCCGGATCGGTTTCGAGATATTCGAGATGCTCGTCCTTCGGGCTCGTGAACGGATGATGCGCGGCCACGTAACGGTTCTCGCCTTCGTCATATTCGAACATCGGGAAGTCGATCACCCACAGCGGCTTCCAGCCCGTTTCCAGCAGACCCGTGGACTTGCCGAATTCCGAATGACCGATCTTCAGGCGCAGCGCGCCGAGGCTGTCGTTCACGACCTTCGCGCGATCCGCCGCGAAGAAAACGATGTCGCCGTCTTGCGCGCCGGTACGCTCGAGAATGGCTGCGAGCGCTGCGTCATGCAGGTTCTTGACGATCGGGCTCTGCAGGCCGTCACGACCACGCGCCTTGTCGTTGACCTTGATCCACGCAAGACCCTTCGCGCCGTAGATGCGCACGAATTCCGTATAGCCGTCGATATCGCCACGCGAAAGTTCGCTGCCCTTCGGCACGCGCAAGGCGGCCACGCGGCCGTCTTTCGAGTTGGCGGGCATGCTGAACACCTTGAAGTCGACGTCCTTCACCGCGTCGGTGAGATCCGCGAATTCCAGCTTCACGCGCAGGTCGGGCTTGTCGGAGCCGAAACGACGCATGGCTTCCGAGTACAGCATGACCGGGAATTTCTCGGGCAGCGCGACGTCCATCGTCTCCTTGAAGACGTGGCGGATCATGTTCTCGAACAGATCGCGAATTTCCTGTTCCGTCAGGAACGAGGTTTCACAGTCGATCTGCGTGAATTCCGGCTGACGGTCGGCGCGCAGGTCTTCGTCGCGGAAACACTTGGTGATCTGGTAGTAACGGTCGAAGTTCGCGACCATCAGCAATTGCTTGAACAATTGCGGCGATTGCGGCAGCGCGAAGAACTGGCCCGCGTTCACACGCGACGGCACCAGGTAATCGCGCGCGCCTTCGGGCGTGCTCTTGGTCAACATCGGCGTTTCGATGTCGATGAAACCTTGCGCGTCGAGATACTTGCGCACTTCGATCGCCACGCGATAACGCAAACGCAGGTTCTTCTGCATCTGCGGACGACGCAGGTCGAGCACGCGATGCGTGAGGCGCGTGGTTTCGGAGAGGTTGTCGTCGTCGAGCTGGAACGGCGGCGTGACCGATGCGTTCAGCACGGTCAGCTCGTGGCACAGCACTTCGATCTTGCCGCTCGTCAGATTGGTATTGATCGTGCCTTCCGGACGGTTGCGTACCACGCCCTGAACGCGCACACAGAACTCGTTGCGCACGCCTTCGGCCACCTTGAACATATCGGCGCGGTCCGGGTCGCATACGACCTGAACGAGCCCTTCGCGATCGCGCAAGTCGATGAAGATAACGCCGCCGTGATCGCGGCGGCGATGCACCCAGCCACACAGCGAAACGGTTTGGCCCAGCAGGGCCTCGGTCACCAGACCGCAGTATTCAGATCGCATCGACATGATGTTTGTGTCTTTCGTTGTTCGTTGATCAACGGCTCGCGCGCTGTGGTCATGTTCTTGATTGACTGACTGACTCACGTTTGGCGCGCGTGCCGGCATTACATCGGCGGCTCGGTGGGGCGGCGGGCAGGCGCGACCGGGATCGGTGCGCTCGGCGCCGGGGCTACCACGCCCATCGAGACGATGTACTTCAGTGCGGCGTCGACGGTCATATCCAGTTCGACGACTTCGCTTTTCGGCATCATCAGAAAAAAGCCGGAGGTCGGATTCGGCGTGGTCGGCACATAGACGCTCACGTGATCGCCCTCCAGATGATTCAGGACGTCGCCACCCGGAATGCCCGTCAGGAACCCGATGGTGTAGGAGCCCTTGCGCGGATATTCGATGAGCAACGCCTTGCGAAACGCATTGCCGCTCGACGAAAGCAGCGTGTCCGACACTTGCTTCACGCTCGTGTACAGCGGCCCAACCACCGGAATGTGGCGCACGATGGCGTCCCACCACAATACGAGTTTCTGCCCGATGAAGTTCTGCGTCAGCAAGCCGACGATAAAAATGAACGCGATAGTCAGTACCGCGCCCAGTCCAGGCAAATGGAAACCGAAGATGCGCTCGGGCTGCCATGATTCGGGCAACAGGAGCAGCGTCTGATCCATGGTTCCGATGACGAGGCCGAGCACCCACAGCGTGATGGCCAAAGGCACCAGCACGAGCAGGCCAGTCAGAAACACGGATTTCAGCGTAGTCTTCTTTGTCGTCACGTTGTAGTCGCTAAGGTCTTAGCCGAAGGTTGCACCGTTTCAGTGCGAAACGGCTGGCGGATGCCCGAATCGACGAGCGCGACAGCGATATTCGCCCGGAGATGCCGGACGGCATGCATATCGCGCAATGGCCGCGCTCTTGCGTTCAGCCGCTCAGGCCGCGCCCGAGGTGGATGTGCCGGAAGAAGGCGTACTGCTTGCGGGCTTCGACGCTTCTGAGGACGACGCCTTCGCGCCGGCGTCATTCGAAGCGTTTGCATTGCCTGAACTGCCAGCTTCCGACGAAGCCGCGGGCGCATCCGAAGAGCCGTTCTCCGATTTGGCGGGCGCCGCCGCGTCCTTGGCCTTGCCGCCGTTATTGCCGCCGCGAAAATCGGTGACATACCAGCCCGAACCCTTCAACTGGAATCCGGCGGCAGTGACCTGTTTCGAAAACGTGGCCTGTCCGCAAGCGGGACATTGCGTGAGCGGTGCGTCGCTCATTTTCTGAAGCACGTCTTTTTCATGGCCGCAGGAGGCGCAGCGGTACGCGTAAATCGGCATGGTGCTATCCCTACAATGATCTGTCGACGCTTGCAAAGCCTTGAATTATAGCCGCAAACGGATTTTGACCCGCGATTTTCGGGGGTCTCCGGCTTCGACTTCCTGCCGCTAAATGGAGGCGTCGATGCCGAATTTCAAGCGCGCCGCCAGGTCATCCAGCGTTCGCGTCCGGCAAATACGCGAACGGAGTCTCGAACTTCCCGCTCGTCGATGAGTTCGAAGTGCGGCGTAAGAAGCGCGTGAAGTTCATCGCGTTCGATGCCGAACGGCGGGCCTTTCGGCGTCGCGCCGAGGAAATAGAAGCCCGCGAGCAGCGCGCCGGGTTCGAGCAAATCGGCCATGCGCTGCGCGTAATCGGCCCAGCGGTTTTTCGGCAGCGCGCAAAGAAACGCGCGCTCGTAGATCCACGCGGGCGAAAACGGCGGCTGATAAGCGAAGAAATCCGCCTCTTCGACGTTTTTCCCATACGCGCCCAGTTGCGCGCGTGCCGTCGCGACGGCGACCGGCGAGAAGTCGATCGCGCGCACCGTCCAGCTTCGCTCGGCCAGATAAAGCGCTTCATACGCGCTGCCGCAACCGGGAATCAGCACGTTGTGCGTAGCGCGCGACGCCGCAAACGCCTTGAACGCCTCCTGAACGCCTGCCTGATCCCACGGCATGAAACGCCGGTCGAAGCGTTCGTCCCAGAAATCAGGCGAATTGGGATCGCGATGATCGAAAGTTGGGACGTTGGGATCGCTCATCCGCCGTGCCCCAGCCACAACTGGGCGATAACTACGCCCGCACCCGCCATGGCTACGAGTCCGACCGCGAGCAGCGTAATCAGCAAGCGGTTCGTGCGCTTTTGCTCCGCGAGCAAGAGGCGCATGGTTTCGTCGCTGCTGCCTTTGGGCGCGTCGTGATGCTCGGCCAGAAGGTGATGAATCAGGCGCGGCAACTGCGGAATGGTCTTGCTCCATTGCGGCGCTTCTAACTGCAGACGTTCGTACCAGCCGCGCCAGCCGATCTGTTCGTTCATCCAGCGTTCGAGATACGGCTTCGCGGTCTTCCACAGATCGAGTTCAGGATCGAGCGAACGACCCAGGCCTTCGACGTTCAGCATCGTCTTCTGCAAGAGCACGAGTTGCGGCTGAATCTCGACGTTGAAACGACGCGACGTCGAGAAAAGCCGCATCAACACCTGACCGAGGGAAATATCCTTGAGCGCGCGATCGAAGTACGGCTCGCATACGGCGCGGATCGCGCTTTCCAGTTCCTCGACGCGCGTGCTCGGTGGCACCCAGCCGGATTCCAGGTGCAGCGTGGCGACGCGATGATAGTCGCGCTTGAAGAACGCCAGAAAGTTCTGCGCGAGATAGTTCTTGTCGAAGTCCGACAGCGCCCCGACGATGCCGAAGTCCAGCGCGATATAGCGCCCGAAGGTTGCCGGATCGAGGCTCACCTGGATATTGCCGGGGTGCATGTCGGCGTGAAAGAAGCCATCGCGGAACACTTGCGTGAAGAAAATCTCCACGCCTTCGCGCGCCAGCTTCGGAATATCGACGCCCGCCGCGCGCAGCGTTTCAACCTGGCTGATCGGCACGCCGACCATGCGCTCCATCACGAGCACCGTGGGCGCGGACAAATCCCAGTACATTTCCGGCACGAGCAGCAGATCGAGCCCCGCGAAATTGCGCCGCAACTGACTGCCGTTGGCGGCTTCGCGCATGAGGTCGAGTTCGTCGTGCAGATACTTGTCGAATTCGGCGACGACTTCGCGCGGCTTCAGCCGCCGTCCGTCCGGCCACAGGCGTTCGGCCCACGTCGCGGCATCGCGCAGCAAGCCGAGATCCGAATCGATCACCGGCAGCATGCCGGGGCGCAACACCTTCACGGCGACCGACTTGCCCGCGTGCTCGCCGTGCTTGATTTTCGCGAAATGCACTTGCGCGATGGAAGCCGACGCCACCGGCACGCGCTCGAAATCGTCGAACAACACTTCGATAGGCGCACCCAGCGATTTTTCGATGATCTCCATTGCCACCGCCGAATCGAAGGGCGGAACCTGATCCTGCAGCTTGGCGAGTTCATCCGCGATATCGACGGGCAGCAGATCGCGCCGCGTCGACAACACCTGACCGAACTTGACGAAGATCGGGCCGAGACTTTCCAGTGCGAGGCGCAGCCGGATGCCACGCGCCACTTCGAATTTGCGGCCGAACGTCGTGATGCGCATGAGATAGCGCACGCGACGATCGTTGATGCCGCTCATCACCAGCTCGTCGAGCCCGAAGCGGACAATCGTGAAGAATATTTTGAGGAAACGCAGAAAACGCATATTCGGTTTCGCTTCAGCTCGTTATTCGCGCGAGTCGCGCACGGACTCGCCACCGGGCCGCGCTGAGGCGCCGCGTTCCGGTTGTCGTCTTTCCAGTCTTTCGATGCGCTTTTCGAGGCGCGCCAGGGCGTCGCGCGTCGCGGAAACCTCGGCGTTGAAACCGTCGAGCGCGCTTTTGCGTATGAGTTGCGGACGTTCGTCGAGCAGATATTCGGCGACCGTATCCAGCAGATTGCGGCCGGTGCGTTGCGCCTGCTCCTGAACCGTCCGCGCGATTCGCCCGACGCGATGCGCGGGCGCGTCGCCGATGGCGCGCGCCAGATCCTCTTCCGGGTCCCAGCGCAAGTTTTCGGCGAGTTTGGCGAGCGTCGTGGCGAATTCGGCATCGCCTTCGATTCGAACGTGCTTCATCACGGCCGCCTGGCCGCCTTGCAGGAACGCGGGCAACGCGTCGAGCGGAACCGCGATGGTGACATCGAAACGCCCGGCTTCACCTTCGCTCGTCGCGGCAAAGAGACCGCCCGGTTGCACCACGAGCGCGATGGGAACAGGTCCGCAAGTCAGCTTGACGCACTTGCCGGCGTAAGGCTTGACGCGTTCGAGCGCCCACGGCTCGCGCACGAGCAGATGGTTCACCACGGCCGAGAAGGCACCGGATGCGGTCTTGAAGGCAGGATTTACTGCAAAACGGGCGGATTCGTCTGCGTTCGTCATCGGCTCTGAGATGAAAAAACCCGCGCCAGCGGTGACCGGCGCGGGTTTCTATTCTACCTTCGCAACCGGCGTGATACCGGCCGCCGCCCCCGGTCTTTCGACCGGGCGCAATTGGATCGACAACTCAACTGACTTGCTGAATACCTGCCAGCAGCCAGCCTTCGTTGCCCGTCTTCTGCTTCGAGAGATTCCACACTTCGACGAACGGTTCGGCCGCTGAACCCTCGGACTCGCGAATGAGGCCGTGGAAACGCACGCTTGCCAGATACTCGTTCGCGCGGTCTTCGACGCCGAGCAGATCGGCATTGAGTTGCACGACGTCTGTACGGTTCGGTGTGCTGCCGCGCGCATCGACGTCGAGTTTCACTTCGGCGAACATTTCGGGCGTCGTGAACTCGCGGATGTCGTTGACATTGCCGCGATCCCACGCGTCCTGCAGGCGCACGAAGTAGACCTTTGCGTTGCGCACGAACGCTTCCGTATCAAAGCCGGCCGGCACGTTCGGATTTGTCACCGGCGGCTGGTTCGGCGAATCGATATAAGTCGCGCCGAGGCTCGTGGAACGCGGCGTTTGCGGCGGCTCCTGGTTCAAGTCGGTACGCGCCATTGCGCCGTAAGGCGACGCCGCGCCCGAAGCGCCAGCGTATGCGGGCGTGTTGCCCTGATTCGTTTGACGGCGGCGCATGAAGAAGCGGAACAGCATGACGGCCGCGAGCACGATCAAGCCGATGATGATCATATTGGCCATGGCGCCGGCGAAGGCTTCGCCCAAGCCGAAGTGCGACAACAGCGCCGCGATGCCGAGACCCGCCGCCAAACCTGCGAGCGGTCCGAGCCAGCGGTTGCGTGCCGGTTGCGCGGCCGCCGCCGCGGCGGGCGCGGCCGGTGCGCGCTGAGCTTGCGCGGCCTGGCCTTGCTGCATGGACTGTGACGGCGGCGTCGCCTGATGCTGCTGCGTGGCCGTTGCCGACTGACGGCCCATGCTGCGGCCGCCGCCCATGCGACGGGCATCTGCATCTTCAGTGTAGATTGCGCCAACCGTGATAACGCCAGCGAGCGCCAAGATTCCGGCCTTCCTGAACATGCTGCTCAGGAAACCCCGGGATTGGGGTATGCGCGAATCGGACATTTCGAATCCTATTAAGAGTGGAACACTAAAATTTGGTCCCGACGTGTAACGCTACCACGCCACCTGACAAATTGTAATATTCGACTCGATCCAAGCCAGCTTGTTCCATCATTGTTTTTAAAGTTTCCTGGTCGGGATGCATGCGGATGGATTCGGCAAGGTAGCGATAGCTGTCCGCATCCTTCGCGACTCTCTTGCCAAGCCACGGCAAAATCTTGAAACTGTAGATATCGTACGGCTTCTTCAGCGGCTCCCAAACCTTCGAGAACTCCAGAACGAGCAAACGGCCACCGGGCTTCAGCACACGCTGCATTTCGGCAAGCGCGCGCTCTTTGTGGGTCATGTTGCGTAGACCGAAGGCGACTGTAACCACATTGAAATAATTGTCCGGGAAGGGAATCTTCTCGGCGTCGCACAAGAGCGCCGGCGTAATCACGCCTTTGTCGACCAACCGGTCGCGCCCGACGCGCAACATCGATTCATTGATGTCCGTGTGCCAGACTTCGCCGCTTTCACCCGCTTGCCTCGCGAAAGCCATCGCCAGATCGCCCGTGCCGCCTGCCAGATCCAGCACCTTGTAGCCCGGCCGCACTCGCGCCTGCCCGATCGTGAAATGCTTCCAGATCCGATGCAGTCCGCCGGACATCAGGTCGTTCATCAAGTCGTAGTTGCCCGCGACGGAGTGGAACACGCCCGCCACTTTCTTCGCCTTGTCCTGCTCGTCGACCGTTTCGTATCCGAAGTGGGTCTTGCTCATCGCGCTGATTCCTCGCCTGTCGTTTGTCGTGTACCCGCGCAAGCATCGCGCCGGGTCCGCGGCGTTATGCCGCGTATTTGGATTGAGTTCGAGTTTAGTGGCAATGCCCGCCGGACGCCTTCGCCGTCATGGGCGCGTCGCGGTCGAGGCCGGCAGCTTCCAGTTTCGCCAGATACTCGCGCCACAAATCGTCCTGCCGCGTCGCCAGGTTGTGAAGAATGTCCCAGGAATAGATGCCGGTATTGTGCCCGTCCGAAAAGTTCAGCTGCAGCGCGTAGTGACCGACCGCATCGACGCCGATCAGCGTGACATCGCGCTTGCCGGTCTGTAGCGTTTCCTGGCCGGGACCGTGGCCCTGAACCTCGGCGGAAGGCGAATAAACGCGCAGCAGTTCGAATGGCACGCGATACGACGTGTCGTCCGCATATTGCAGTTCGAGCACGCGGGATTTCGAATGCACGACGACGCCGGTGGGAATCGGCGTCGTGGAAGTGAGTCCGCTCATAGGGAGCCCTGGCTTTTGATGATGTTGTCTTATGGAGAGCCGAAGACCTGATTCAGCTCATGGCGCACGGCTTCGCGCAGCAAGGTGGCCTGCGCGCGGCGCTTCGAAAGCTGCGCTTCGGAAACGGTGCGCTGACGCGGCGCCCAAATGGGCAGGGGAAAGCGGGAATCGTTGGAAAAGCGCGGAATGACGTGCCAATGCACGTGGGGCACCTGATTGCCGAGACTCGCCAGATTGACCTTCTCCGGCACGAGAATGCGCCGCATGGCGCGCTCGACGCAGTTGACGGCGGTCATCAAGCGCGCGCGGTCGGCGTCTTGCAGATCCGACATCTCGGCGATATGCGCGCTCCAGATCACGCGGCACAAGCCGGGCCAGTCGGCCTCATCGGCGAGGACGACGCGCAATGCGTCGTCCGCCCACAGTACCTCGCCGCCGTCTTCACGGCAAAACACACAGTCCATCTCAAACCTCTAGCGAATCGAAACCCGATTTCGCTATTACACCAGTACGCGCTCGATACCGCCATTGTTCGCGCGCTCGACATACTGTTCCATCCAGTTCTCGCCGAGCACCTTGCGCGCCATTTCCACGACGATGTAATCCGCCTCGGTGTTGGCGTCCTCGTTGTAGCGCGACAAACCCTGCAGGCAGGACGGGCAGCTCGTGAGGATCTTGACGTCGGTGACGGCATTGTCCGGCTGCGGACCATCGCCCGCTTTCAGCACCGAACCCGGCTGCGCGCCCGCCGCACCGGCCGAGGCGTTCGCCATGTTGATGGCGTTCGCGCCCGCCTCCGCGACGAGCGGAATGCCGCGCAACTTCGCCGCGCCCTTGCGCATTTCCTCTTCCTTGCGAAAGCGCACTTGCGTGGAGATGTCCGGCCGCGTCACCGCGAGCGTGCCCGACTCGCCGCAGCAGCGATCATTTTTTTCGATCTTGTAGCCGTCCTGCTGCGAACCCATCAGCTCGTTGACGAGTTTGACCGGGTCCATCGTCTTGATCGGCGAATGACACGGGTCGTGATACATGTAGCGCGTGCCCTTCACGCCATCGAGCTTGATGTTCTTTTCGAGCAGGAACTCGTGGATGTCGATGATCCTGCATCCCGGGAAGATCTTCTCGAATTCATAGCCCGCGAGCTGGTCGTAACAGGTGCCGCACGACACGACCACGGTCTTGATATCCAGATAGTTCAGCGTATTGGCCACGCGATGGAACAACACGCGGTTATCCGTGACGATCTTCTCGGCCTTGTCGAACTGTCCCGCGCCGCGCTGCGGATAGCCGCAGCACAGATAGCCCGGCGGCAGCACGGTCTGCACGCCCGCTTCCCACAACATGGCTTGCGTGGCGAGCCCGACCTGCGAGAACAGACGCTCGGAACCGCAACCGGGAAAATAAAACACGGCTTCCGAATCCACCGTGGTTTTCTGCGGATTGCGGATGATCGGAACGATCTTGTTGTCCTCGATATCCAGCAGCGCGCGCGCCGTCTTCTTGGGCAGATTGCCCGGCATCTTCTTGTTCATGAAGTGGATCACTTGCGTGACCACCGGCGGCTTGCCGACCGTCGCGGGCGGTTTGGCCGTCTGCTTCTTCGCGAACTTCTTGAGGATGTCGTTGCCCAGACGCTGCGCCTTGTAGCCCACGCCCATCATTGCGGTGCGCGCGACGTTGATCGTCTGCGGATTCGTCGCGTTGAGGAAGAACATGCCCGCCGCGTTGCCCGCGTTGAACTTCTTTTTGCCCATCTTGCGCAGCAGATTGCGCATGTTCATGGTGACATCGCCGAAATCGATCTTCACCGGGCACGGCGTCACGCACTTATGGCAGACCGTGCAGTGATCGGCGACATCGTTGAATTCGTCCCAATGCTTGATCGACACGCCGCGGCGCGTCTGCTCTTCGTACAGGAACGCCTCGATGAGCAGCGAAGTCGCGAGAATCTTGTTGCGCGGGCTGTAGAGCAGGTTCGCGCGCGGCACGTGCGTCGCGCACACGGGCTTGCACTTGCCGCAGCGCAGGCAGTCCTTGATCGACTCGGAAATCGCGCCGATATCCGACTGCTGCATGATGAGCGACTCATAGCCCATCAGGCCGAAGCTCGGCGTGTACGCGTTGCGCAAGTCCGCGCCTTCGAGCAATTTGCCCGCGTTGAAGCGCCCCTGCGGATCGACGCGCTTCTTGTAATCGCGGAAGTCGCGGATTTCGTCATCGGTCAGGTACTCCAGCTTCGTGATGCCGATGCCGTGCTCGCCCGAGATCACGCCGTCCAGCGAACGCGCAAGCTTCATGATGCGCGCCACCGCGTGATGCGCGTCCTGCAGCATCGCGTAGTTGTCGGAGTTGACCGGAATGTTGGTGTGTACGTTGCCGTCGCCCGCGTGCATGTGCAGCGCGACGAACACGCGGCCGCGCAGCACTTGCTTGTGGATGGCCTGCGCTTCGTCGAGGATCGGCTTGAATTCGCCGCCGTTGAAGATTTGGCGCAATTCGCCGCGAATCTCCGTCTTCCATGAGATGCGCACGGTGCGGTCTTGCGCGACGTGGAACACGCTCGCATCCGGCTGGGTATCGACGCGATCCGCGAACTTCTCGGCGAGCCCTTCGTAGCCGAGATTCACGAGATAGTGCTGCGCCTCGCGCAAGGACATGTCGAGCTTGTCGCCGACGAAAGTCCAGCGCTCACGCACGCGCTTCATCAAATCGAGCGCCTGTTGCACGCGATCTTCGAGCAATTCGGCGGACGGAATCTCGTTCGCGTCGTCGCTCTTTCCGAGCGGCAGCTTGCCGGTCTTGAAGAACGCCTCGAGCGCGTCGACCAGTTGCAGCTTGTTCTTGATCGACAGCTCGATATTGATGCGCTCGATGCCGTCCGTGTACTCGCCCATGCGATTGAGCGGGATCACCACGTCTTCGTTGATCTTGAACGCGTTGGTGTGCTTCGCGATGGCGGCCGTGCGCGAACGGTCGAGCCAGAAGCGCTTGCGCGCCTCGGCGTTCACCGCGACGAAGCCTTCGCCGCTCTTGCCATTCGCCATGCGGACGACTTCGGAGGCGGCTTGCGCGACGGCATCGGCGTCGTTGCCGACGATATCGCCGATCAGCACCATCTTCGGAAACGCGTTGCGCTTGCTCTTGGTCGCATAGCCGACCGCGCGCAGATAGCGCTCGTCCAGATGTTCGAGTCCCGCGAGAATCGCGCCGCCCTCCTTCGACGTCTCGAACAGATAATCCTTGATCTCGACGATGCTCGGAATGGCGTCGCGCGCCTGGCCGAAAAATTCGAGACAGACGGTGCGCGTATGCGCGGGCATCTTGTGCAGAATCCAGCGCGCCGACGTGATGAGCCCGTCGCAACCTTCCTTCTGCACGCCCGGCAAGCCCGCGAGGAACTTGTCGGTGACGTCCTTGCCGAGCCCTTCCTTGCGGAACGTGCGGCCGGCGATATCGAGCGCCTCGGTTTTCAGGAGCTTTTCGCCGGGCGCGCGCGTGCCGTCGAACCAGTCGAGCCGGAAGCGCGCCACCGGAATGTCGTGGATCTTGCCGCAGTTATGTTCGAGGCGCGTGACTTCGAGCCAGTTGCCTTCCGGGTCCACCATGCGCCACCAGGCGAGATTGTCGAGCGCCGTGCCCCACAGCACTGCCTTCTTGCCGCCCGCGTTCATCGCGACATTGCCGCCGACGCACGATGCATCGAGCGATGTCGGATCGACGGCGAACACGAAGCCCGCCTGCTCCGCCGCTTCCGTGACGCGCCGCGTGACCACGCCCGCGCCGGAGAAAATGGTCGCGACCTTGTGATCGACGCCCGGAAGATCGGTCATCTCCACCGGCCCGAGTTGTTCGAGCTTTTCCGTGTTGATGACCGCGGAAAACGGCGTGAGCGGAATCGCGCCGCCGGTATAGCCCGTGCCGCCTCCACGCGGAATCACGGTGAGGCCGAGCTCGAAACACGCCTTGATGAGACCCGCGATCTCCGCCTCGGTGTCCGGCGTGAGCACGACGAACGGATATTCGACACGCCAGTCGGTGGCGTCGGTGACGTGCGAAACGCGCGACAGGCCGTCGAACTTGATGTTGTCCTTCTGCGTCTGTTTGCCCAGCACGCGCGACGCGCGGCGGCGCAATTCGGCCATGCGGCCGAATTCGGCGGAGAAGTCGTCCACGGCGCGGCGCGCGGCCGCGACCAGTAGTTGCACGCGTGCGGCGCGTTCCTGGCCTGCGTCGTCGCCGTGTTGCGATAGATCGGCGTTACGGCGCTTTTCGATTTCAGCCAGTCGATGATTCAGCGCTTCGACGAGCAATACGCGACGCTTCGGGTTGTCGAGCAAATCGTCCTGCAGATACGGATTGCGGCGTACGACCCAGATGTCGCCGAGCACTTCGTACAGCATGCGCGCCGAGCGGCCGGTGCGTCTTTCGCCGCGCAGTTCGTCGAGTGCGGCCCAGGCTTCGTCGCCGAGCAGCCGCATGACGATCTCGCGATCGGAAAACGACGTGTAGTTATAGGGAATTTCGCGCAGACGGGGCTCGACGTCGAGCGGCAAGGCGGCATGGGCGCCGTTCGGATCGAAGGCTTGAGGTGCGTTCATGTTCGACGGTTCGGTGAGCCGGCGAGCGCGTCAGGAAGCGCAAAGTCACCGGCGATGCGCGTGGGGGCGCAGATTTTTGGATGAGACTGTTCTGTAGGAAGGCCGCCGCATCGCGCAAATCCGGCAATGACACGGATGTAATGACGAGCCAGATGCGACACGGCGCCTTCAATGTGCCCGGATCAACGCCACGATCGCGCATGGCGCGCATGCCGCTCCGCCGCAGCGTGAAGCTCGCGGGGGACATACGCCAGTAAATCGATCCGAAGCTGCCAGTGCATCTGCCGATCCTGATTTGTAAAACGAAATTCTAACCCATCGCGAAAAAGGCCGTTCGTGACGGCTAGCAGGCAGAAGGGGCATTTGCGTGCCCGTTCACGACATGTTTCGGGCATTTTCCGCGCTTTTACTCCCGGCCGGTCGGTCGGCGATAAGGCGTCATAGCCGGAATGCTGCTTCTTCCGCGCTATCATTCATGCTTTCGCCCTCAAAAAAGCAGCGCGCGGCCGGCCTGCGCGACGATTTCGACGCATGACACATCCCGACTACCTGAAGAAAGTGCTGACCGCGCGAGTCTATGACGTCGCGCGCGAGAGCGAGCTCGAACCCGCGCGCAGTCTGTCCGCGCGCCTGCATAACGCCGTCTACCTCAAGCGCGAGGACAACCAGCCGGTGTTCTCCTTCAAGATTCGGGGCGCTTACAACAAGATGGCCAACCTGCCCGCCGACGTTCTGGCGCGCGGGGTCATTACGGCGTCGGCGGGCAATCATGCGCAGGGCGTGGCTTTGTCGGCGGCGCGGCTCGGCTGTCGCGCGGTGATCGCCGTGCCCACGACCACGCCGCAAGTGAAAATCGACGCGATCCGCGCGCATGGCGGCTCGACCGTCGAAGTGGTGCTAGCGGGCGAATCGTATAGCGACGCCTACGCGCGCGCCGTGCAGCTTCAGGAAGAGCGCGGCCTCACCTTCGTCCATCCGTTCGACGATCCCGACGTGATCGCCGGACAAGGCACCGTCGCCATGGAAATCCTGCGCCAGCATCAAGGTCCGATTCACGCGATCTTCGTGCCGATCGGCGGCGGCGGCTTGGCGGCGGGCGTGTCGGCGTACGTCAAGGCGATCAGGCCGGAGATCAAGGTCATCGGCGTGCAGACCGAGGATTCCTGCGCGATGGCGCAATCCATCGAGGCGGGCGAGCGCGTTACCTTGAGCGAAGTCGGCCTGTTTTCGGACGGCACGGCGGTGAAGCTCGTCGGCGAGGAAACCTTCCGCCTGTGCAGCGAGTTGCTCGATGAAGTCATCACCGTCGATACCGACGCGCTTTGCGCCGCCATCAAGGACGTCTTCCAGGACACGCGCAGCGTGCTCGAACCGGCGGGCTCGCTCGCGGTGGCGGGCGCGAAGGTCTATGCGGAACGCGAAGGTATCGAAGGAAAGACGTTGATCGCGGTGACTTCCGGCGCGAACATGAATTTCGACCGCATGCGCTTCGTGGCGGAACGCGCGGAAGTGGGCGAGGCGCGCGAGGCCGTGTTCGCGGTGACGATTCCCGAGGAACGCGGCAGCTTCAAACGCTTTTGCGAACTCGTCGGCGATCGCAGCGTGACCGAGTTCAACTACCGTATCGCGGATGCGGCGGCCGCGCATATCTTCGTCGGCGTGCAGATCAAGTCGCGCAACGAGACGGTGCAGATGCGCTCGGCGTTCATCGAGCACGGGTTCGCGACGGTCGATCTGTCGCACGACGAACTCTCGAAGCAGCACATTCGCTACATGGTCGGCGGCCATTCGCCGCTCGCGCATGACGAACGCCTGCTGCGTTTCGAATTTCCCGAGCGGCCGGGCGCGCTCATGCGCTTCCTTTCGTCGATGGCGCCGGACTGGAACATCAGCCTGTTCCACTACCGGAATCAAGGCGCGGACTATAGCTCGATTCTCGTCGGCATTCAGGTGCCGAGGGCGGATAACGCCGAGTTCGAGCGCTTTCTCGCGACGCTCGGTTATCCGTGGTGGGACGAGCAGCAGAACCCCGTCTACAAGCTGTTCCTGGCGTAAGTCGAGACTTCATGTCCAAGTTCACGCTCGAAGACAAGCTCGTCGTCGCGATTTCGTCGCGCGCGCTCTTCGACTTCGAGGAAGAAAACAGCGTGTTCGAGGCGGGCGATCTCGCACGTTACGAAGCGCTGCAACGTTCGCGGCTGGACAAATCCGCGAAACCGGGCGTGGCGTTCGGGCTCATTCGCAAACTGCTCGCGCTCAATGCGGGCGAGCAGCGCGTGGAAGTAGTGATTCTTTCGCGCAGCGATCCTATCAGCGGCCTGCGCGCGTTCCATTCGTGTCGTGAGCATGGACTGGCGATCGAACGCGGCGTGTTCACGCGCGGCCGTTCGCCCTTCAGCTACTTGAAACCGCTGCGTGCGTCGCTATTTTTATCGGCAAATCCCGACGATGTACGCGACGCGCTCGCCGCCGGTTTTCCCGCCGCGCGCGTGCTGCCGGAAACGCCGCGCGCAGCGAGCCGTTACGCGGACGAAATTCGCATTGCGTTCGATGGCGACGCCGTTCTCTTCTCCGATGAAGCCGAGCGCGTGTTTCAGGCCGACGGTTTGCTCGCCTTCGTCGGCCATGAAACGAACAAGAAAGATCTGCCGCTGCCGGGCGGACCGTTGAAGCCGCTGCTCGAAGCGCTGAACAAGCTGCAACGCATTGCCGCCGCGAATGAAGGCGAGCAGGCGGCCATGCATATCCGCACCGCGCTCGTCACCGCGCGTTCCGCTCCCGCGCACGAGCGCGCGATCCGGACGTTGATGGCGTGGGACATCGAAATCGACGAAGCGATGTTCCTGGGCGGTCTGGACAAGGGCGAATTCCTGCGTGAATTCGAGCCCGACTTTTTCTTCGACGATCAAATTCGCCATTGCGAATCGGCCCGCGGCGTGAGTCCGACCGGGCATGTTCTCAGCGGCATAGCGAACGCAACATGACACCCGAACAATCTCCGCTCGGCAAGCCTGTCCACTACACCGAACAGTACGATGCGTCGCTGCTGTTTCCGATAGAGCGCAAGAGCGCGCGCGATGCCATCGGCGTCGGCGCGCGGCTGCCGTTCTTCGGCACCGACATCTGGAACGCTTACGAGCTTTCGTGGCTGAACGCGCGCGGCAAGCCGCAGATCGCGGTGGCGACGTTCTTCGTGCCGGCGGATTCGCCGAATATCGTCGAATCGAAGTCGTTCAAGCTTTACCTTGGCTCGTTCGCGCAGACGAAGTTCGACTCCATCGACGACGTGCGCGCGGCCATCAAGCGCGACGTATCGGCGATCTGCGGAGCGACCGTATCGGTGCAACTTGCCGCGCCGGCAGATTTCGGCAAGCTCGCGATGGAAGAGTTCGATGGCTTGTCGCTCGACAGGCTCGATCTGGATACGGACATCTATATGCCCGATCCTTCACTGTTGAGCGCGACGCATGGCGAAGCACCCGTCGACGAGACGCTGTATTCGAATCTGCTGAAGTCGAATTGCCCGGTGACGGGACAGCCGGATTGGGGCAGCGTGCAGATTCGCTACTACGGCGGGCAGATCGATCACGCGGGTTTGCTGCGCTATCTGATTTCGTTTCGCGGACATACCGGTTTTCACGAGCAATGCGTCGAGCGCATTTTCATGGACGTGATGCGGGAATGTCAGCCGGAAAGGCTCGCGGTGTACGCGCGTTACACGCGGCGCGGCGGGCTGGATATCAATCCGTTCCGGACGAATTTCAATTTGCCGATGCCGGATAATGCGCGGTTGGCGCGGCAGTGAAGCTCGCCAATGCGGCTCCGACTTCCCGGAGCCGCATTGACGTTCAAGCCGACGCCTTCTTATAAGCCACGCAATCCACCTCGACCTTGCAATCGATCACCATCGACGACACCACGCAAGCTCTCGCCGGCGGATTCGCGCCGAAGTACTCCTTGAAGATCTTGTTGAAAGAAGCGAAGTCGCGCGGATCGTCCAGCCAGACGCCGCAGCGCACGACATGCTCCGTGCCGTATCCCGCTTCCGTCAGAATGGCGATCACGTTTTGAATTGCCTTGTGCGTCTGCTCGACGATTCCGCCGTTGATCACTTCGCCGTTCTCCATCGGCGTCTGGCCCGACACGAAGAGCCAGCCATCGGCCTCCACCGCGCGTGCAAACGGCATATGCGCGCCGCCTTGTCCCTTGCCGCCTTCAACGCCATATCGCTTCATCGTTCAACTCCTTGATTCAATCGTAAAGAATTCAAAACGCACCCTGCGCATCCAGCTTGGATGCCGCGCCGCGCGCCACGAAACGTCCCGCGCGCGCGCCGGTCACGGCGGCATCGCGATACGTCAAAACCCCATTCACCCACACCGCGTCGATGCCGTCCGCCGCCTGCTGCGGCTTCGCGAAGGTAGCGGCATCGCGCACACGCTCGGGATCGAACACGACCAGATCGGCGTGATAACCCACTTTCACTTCGCCACGCTCGGGCAGGCTGAAACGCCGCGCCGTCAGGCTCGTCATCTTGCGCACCGCTTCTTCGAGCGGCATCAGCGCCGTATCGCGCGCGTAGTGGCCAAGCACGCGCGGAAACGCGCCCCACAAGCGCGGATGCGGCAGCGGATCGTTCGGCAAGCCATCAGAGCCAACCATCGTCGCGGGATGCGCGAGAATGCGCCGCACATCGTCTTCCGACATGTTGTGATACACCGCGCCCGCCGGCTGCAAGCGTTTCGCCGCATCCTGCTGGCTCACGTTCCACTCGGCCGCCACCTCGCGAATCAGCTTGCCCGCCATCTCCGGATGCGGCTCCGACCACGTGATGGTGATGTCGATATCCCCCGTCACCTGCTTCAGATCCAGCGTCGACGAACTGCGGTTATACGGATAACAATCGCAACCAAGCGGCTGACCCTCGCGCACCGTTTCGAGCGACTTCAGCACTTCCACGCTTCGTCCCCAGTTCGACGGTCCCGCGCACTTCAAATGCGAAATCACCACCGGCACAAGCGCATGGCGACCGACGCGATACGCCTCTTCCATTGCATCGAGAATTGCATCGAACTCGGTGCGCATGTGCGTCGTGTAAAGCGCACCTGCCTTGGCAAGCGGCTCGGCAAGCGCCTCCACTTCCTCTGGCGGCGCGTTGAACGCCGAACCATAAGCCAGCCCGCTCGATAACCCAAGCGCGCCGTTATCCAGCGCTTCTTCGAGTTGCGCTCGCATGCCTTCCACCTCAGCGCCGTTCGCCGCGCGATCCAGCCGGTCCATGTGATTGTTGCGCAGCGCCGTATGGCCGATCAGCGCGCCGACATTCACGGCGGGACGCGCTTCGTTGACGGCATCGACATAAGCGGCGAAGGTCGGATATTTGAACGCGTTGGCGTCGCCGAGCAGATTCATCGGATCGGGCGGGTTGCCCTTCAACGTCACCGGCGACGCGCTGATCCCGCAATTGCCGACGATCACCGTGGTCACGCCTTGCGTGATCTTCGGCATCATCTGCGGCGAGCGGATCACGTGCGTGTCGTCGTGCGTATGGACGTCGATGAAACCGGGCGCCAGCACCTTGCCCTGCGCGTCGAACACTTCATCGGCGTTCCAGTTGGCGAGGGCGCCGGGCGCCACGATGGCGACGATGCGGCCATCGCGCACCGCGACATCGCGCTCGACGGCGGGCGCACCCGTGCCGTCGATCACACGCGCACCGATGATCAACGTATCGGCCTTCTGCTTCGAGGGCGATTCCATGTCAGTCTCCCAAAGGTTGCCGCTCGCCGCCGCCACGATGCGCATCGAGCGCGTGCTTCATGCGGCGCAGCAGTTCACGGCTGTGATCGGCCTGCTTCACCGCGAGTTCGGTGACCAGCAGATCGAGCGCCATCATCATTGCGTAACGCGACGACGACGGCTTGTAGATGAAATCCGTTTCTATTGCGATGACCGGAATGAGCCAGTCCGCGAGCTTCGCCAGCGGCGACGCCGGCGCGGTCAACGCGATCACGCACGCGCCGTATTCACGCGCGATTCGGCAGCTTTCGAGCATCTCCGGCGTCTGCCCCGTCACGGACAGCGCGACAACGACGTGTTCGCTCGATAACGTCGATGCCACCATGCGCTGCAGCAGTCCGTCCTGATACGACGCCACCGGCCGCCCGAGCCGCACGAGACGAAAGCGCATCTCGTCGGCGAGCGCGGTCGAGCCGCCGCCCATGCCGAACACGTAGATCATCGACGCAGCCGCGAGTGCATCGGCGGCTTGCGCAATGGGCGCGGCACGCAGCGCCCCCTGATTCTGTGCGAGCGTGGCCTGCACTTCCTCGAAGATGCGCGCGGCGAGTGTTTCAGGCACGGCGTCCGGTTCGGGCTTCAAAAAGCGTTGCCCGACGCCCGCCGCCTGCGCGAGCCGCAGCTTGAGTTCGCGCACGTCCTGACAGCCGACCGCTTTCGCAAAGCGCGTGACCGTGGCGATACTTACTTCCGCCTTGTCCGCAAGCGCGCCGATGCTCGCCCGCGACGCGCCCGTGAGATCGTCGAGGATCAGCGCGGCGACCTTGCGCTCGGCGCTGCGCAATTCGGGCGCGCGTTGCGCGATGCGCGCGACGATATCGAAGGTGAGCGAATCGGCGTGGCCGTTCATAGTGCTGACAGGGTTAACCCACAGTGTATGTTACTAAATAACATCTCACCGAGAATGCTACTTTGGGTAACATGATGCCGTCAACCGCGACGCCATTTTAAGCACCGACAGAATCTATTCATCCGGACGATGGAGTAGCAGCACATGAAAGTTACAAACTATCAGAACGCGACAATCGACCCGTTTGGCAAGGGTCTCGGCATGGTGCCGGGCACGGGCATCAATCTGACGGACGCGGCGCGTCTGCAATGGAACCTGCTCGAAGAGGACGTGAGCTTGCCTGCCGCCGTGCTGTATGCAGAGCGCATCGAACACAATTTGAAGTGGATGCAGGCGTTCGTCGAAGAGTACGGCGTGAAACTCGCGCCGCACGGCAAGACCACCATGGCGCCGCAACTCTTTCGCCGCCAACTCGACACCGGCGCGTGGGGCATCACGCTTGCCACGGCGCATCAGGTGCGCGCGGCGTATCGCGGCGGCGTGTATCGCATCCTGCTGGCGAATCAGCTCGTCGGCAAACGCAACATGGGCATGATCGCCGAGCTGCTGACGGACCCGAACTTCGAGTTCTTCTGTCTCGTCGATTCAGCGGATGGCGTCGATCAACTGGGCGCATTCTTCAGCGACGTGCACAAGAAGCTGAACGTGCTGATCGAACTCGGCGTGCCGGGCGGACGCACGGGCGTGCGCGACGACGCGCAGCGCGAAGCCGTGCTCGCGGCCATCGCGCGCTGGCCGGGCACGATCGAACTGGCGGGAATCGAACTATACGAAGGCGTCTTGCAGGACGAATCGAAGGTACGCGACTTTTTGAAGAGCGCCGTCGACACCACCCGCACCTTGATCGATGCTGGCAAGATCGCGCGCAAGCCGGCGATTCTCTCGGGCGCGGGATCGGCATGGTACGACGTCGTCGCCGACGAATTCGCCAAGGCGAACAGCGACGCCATTGAAGTCGTACTGCGTCCCGGCTGCTATCTGACGCACGACGTCGGCATCTACAAGAAAGCGCAGAACGAAATCTTCGCGCGCAATCCCATCGCGAAGAAGATGGGGCAAGGGCTTAAACCCGCGCTGCAATTGTGGGCGTACGTGCAGTCCATTCCCGAGCCGGACCGCGCGATCATCGGGCTCGGCAAGCGCGATTCCGCATTCGACGCGGGCTTGCCGGAACCGGCGAAGCATTTTCGTCCGGGCACGGAAGCGCCACGCGATATCTCGACGGATGAAGGCTGGGAAATCTTTGGCCTGATGGACCAGCACGCTTACTTGCGCATTAAGCCCGGCGATGATCTCAAGGTCGGCGACATGATCGCCTTCGACATCTCGCACCCGTGTCTCACGTTCGACAAGTGGCGTCAGGTGCTCGTGGTCGATCCTAAATACCGCGTCACCGAAGTGATCGAAACGTTCTTTTGACGCGTCAGGCTTTTTCGGCGGCGGTATCGACGAGTGCGGCGTTCGCCGCGTTTTGCACCGCGACTTCCTGAATGCGCGCTTCGAGCATATGAAGCGCGCCCGACAGCGCCTCGATGGCGTCGTCCGGCAACGATGCCATGGTGTCGTGCAGAAACGCCGTGCGGCGCGGCATGCCCTCTTCCGCCGCCGCGCGGCCTTGCGCTGTCAGCGCGACATTCGACACGCGATTGTCGCGGACATCCACGCTGCGCACGACCCAGCCGAGACCTTCCAGCGTCTTTAACTGACGAGTCAGCGCGCCCGGGTCCACGCGCAGGCGTTCGACGAGTTTCTTCTGCGACACCTCGCCCTCGTGCTCATGCAAGGCGAACAGAATGCGCCAGCGCGGCATCGGCTGGCCGACGGCTGCTTCGAACGCCGACATGAAAGCGCGATACGTCCGCCCGAACTGCTGCACCACCGCGATACGTTCCTGTTCGTTCATGCTCTCGATTCCGTTGTAATTCATTCGGCGAGGATGACCGGTTCGTGCGTTCGTTTCAAGCGCACGGGCGGCACGCGGCGCGACTGCCAGAGCGATACGACCGCGACGACGGCCGCGACCGCGAGGCCGATGTGGATCGCCGCCACCAGCGATTCGCGCGCGGATTCGAGCAGCATCGCGCCGTTATGACCCGCAGCCGCAAGCTGCGCGAGCAGCGTGTCCTGTCCTTCGCGATTGATGAGGATTTGCGGATCGGAAAGATCGCCGAGCCAGTGCATTGCGTGATCTCGTTCAAGCGCGAGGCTCACGCCGCTCGCGTACAGATGGCTCACGAGCGTGCCGGTCAATGCCGTGCCGATCATCCCGCCGATCATGCGTAGCGATTGCAACAATGCCGTCGCAATTCCCAGATGCTGACGTCCCGCGGTCTGTTGCGCGAACACGGTGAGGTTCGGCATGACGAAGCCCAGGCCGAGCCCGCCCATCAGCATGACGACGAGCAGCATGGAACGCGGCATCGTATGCGTGGCGATCACCACGCCGAAACACGACGCGGCGAGAAACGCGAAACCCACGTACAGCATGAGATTCGCGTTCTTCAAACGCGTCACGATTCGTCCGTTCACGATACTGCCAATGGTAATGAACACGACGAGCGGCGTGATCATCATGCCCGCGTCTTTCGGCGACATGCCGAAGCCGCCCTGGAACAGCAGCGGCGCATAGAACAGCAGCGAGAACATGGTGAAGCCGCCGAGAATCGCCAGCGTGAACAGCGCGGCGAGGCTCTTGTTGCGGAACATATCGACGGGAAGAATCGCGTAGCTGCAACGCAGTTCCCACTTCCACAGGCTGTAGGACGCCACGATGGCCACCGCCAACAGCATCGCCGTCTCGACACTGATGCCGTGCTTCGGCAACATCTCGACGAACAATTGCAGCGCGCCGAGCGCAACCGCGATCAGCGCGGCGCCGGGCCAGTCGAGCCGCATCTTGCCTTCGTGCGCGACATGCCGCAGATGCGGCAAAAAGCGCCAGACGAAGAACAGCGACAGCACGCCGACGGGCAGATTCACGTAGAACACCGAGCGCCAGCCGTAATACTGCGTGAGAATCCCGCCGAGCGAAGGGCCGACCGCATTGGCGATGCCGAAAGCGGAACTCATCAGCACCTGCCAGCGCAGGCGCACGACCGAATCCGGGAACAGATCCGCGATGCACGCGAACGCGGTGCCAACCAGCATCCCGCCGCCGATGCCCTGCAAACCGCGCGCGAGCACCAAAAACATCATGCTGTTGGCGAGTCCGCACAACACGGACGCCACCGTGAACACGATAATCGAAGCGATCACGAAGGGTTTGCGACCGTAGTAATCGCCGAGCCGCCCGAAAATAGGTACGGTAATGACGGAGGTCAGCAAATAGGAGGTTGCGACCCAGGCGTAAAGGTCGAAGCCTTTGAGTTCGGCCACGATAGTAGGCAGCGCGGTGCCCACGACGGTCTGGTCCAGCGCGACGAGCATGGTGACGAAAGAGATGCCCAACATCGCCATGAGCGATTCGCGGAAGGGCAAGACCTGTCCGCTGGAGTGATGCGCGGCTGTGTGAACGGCCATTTTTGTGGACGCAATTATTGACGAGTCAAAGATTGGGAATCATAGCACGCTCGCGTGCTCTAAGCCGTGTGGCCCACCGCTCTCTTCATGCACGTTCCCGGACATTTTTCGTATGCAACCGACGCCCATCATCACTTCGCCGCTTACTGCCGAAGATTTCACCGCTCTGTCCCGCGCGAAGGAGGCGCTCGAAAGCCCTTCGCTCACGATGAAACTGGCGAGCGTGGTCGGCGCGCCGATCGAAAAACTCATGGGACGGCTTCCAGCCTCGGCTCAGGGGAAAGTCGACGAAGCCACGCAAGTCGCGCTCAAGAAATGCCTGCAGCTTGCGCTGCGCACGCTCGGCAACAGCGCGCCGTCCGACTCGCTGCTCGCGCCGCCGCCGGACAAACCGCGCAATCTGATGCACAAACTCGCCGTCGCGACGACGGGTGCGGCGGGCGGCGCATTCGGCTTGTTTGCGTTGCCCGTCGAGTTGCCCGTCACGACCACGTTGATGTTTCGCTCGATTTGCGACATCGCGCGCAGCGAAGGCGAGGACGTGCATCGCGTGGAGACGCAGTTGCAATGCATGATGGTGCTCGGCATGGGCGGCACCCACAAAGACGACGATAACGCCGACATCGGCTATTTCATCGTTCGCGGCGCACTCGCGCAGTCCATCTCGCGCGCGACCAACGAAATCGCGGCCAAGGGATTGAGCAGTCATGGCTCGACGGCGCTGCTCAAATTCTTGCAGACCATCGCGTCGCGCTTCTCGGTGCAGGTCAGCGAGCAGGTCGCGGCCAAGTCGATTCCGGCCATCGGCGCGGTTCTCGGCGCCATGGTCAACACCGTGTTCATCGACCATTTTCAGCAGATGGCGCTCGGACACTTCACCGTGCGCAGACTCGAACGGCAATACGGAACGGCGGCGGTCGAGCGCGCCTATCAGACCATCGAGGTGATCGGCGGGCGCTGAGCGTTGTCGGCGCTCGTCGTGGTCGCTATGAAGCGCGCGGCTTGCGTGAGCGCATCGCGCGCTTCGGGCATGAATGGCGCCCAGATCTGAAAAATATGCGGGACGTTGCGCCAGATTTGCAATTGCACGTCCACGTTGGTTTCGCGCGCTATTTTCGCGACGCGCGTGGCATCGTCGAGAAGCAATTCCGTGTCGCCTGCTTGAATCAGGAGCGGCGGCAGGCCTCGATAATCGCCGAAAAGCGGTGACGCGTAGGGATCACGCGAATCGGCATCGCCGAGATAGAGCGCGGCCACACGCGGGAAGACCGATGCGTGGAACATCGGGTCACGGCCTTCGTTTGCTTGCATCGACGCGCCGCCGCAGGTCAGGTCGGTCCACGGCGAAAACAGCACCGCGCCGGCGGGCAATGGAACCCGTGCATCGCGAAGCGCGAGCAATGTGGCGAGCGCGAGGCCACCGCCGGCCGAATCGCCCGCAATGACGATCGATTTTGCATCGATGCCCGACGCGAGCAGGCGGCGGTAAGCGGCAACGGCGTCGTCGAGCGCGGCCGGAAAGCGATGCTCGGGAGCCAGCCGGTAATCGAGCGAAAACACGTCGGCATCCGCACGCGTCGCAAGACCGAACGTGATCGCTCGATGACTGCGCGGCGAGCAAAAGTAATAGCCGCCGCCGTGGAGATAAAGCACCGTCCGTCGATCATGCGCGGCGCTCTCGCGGCGCAACCATTCGCCATCCGGCTCGATATTGACTCGCCATCCCTTCGGTACACGCGGCAACCAGATTCGACGCGATGCGTAGGTCCGCGCGCGCTCGACATCGAGTGTGGGCTTCGCCGTTTCCGGCCGCATTTGCCGCTTGAGCAGCCAGCATGCGAACGCGCTTTGCCAACTCATCGTAGCGGGCTCAGGCTTTGAGTCGAGCCGATCAGTTCGATGGCATCACCTGACCGCGAATCTCGCCGGTCGGGTTTTCCTGTGTGTGAATGTTGAAATACCATTGCCCGGCCATGAGGTCCGTGACCTGCTGCTCGGTGAGCGTGGCCCGACCTTTCATCGGACTGGCGAGCGCATGTTTGTCGGCGGGTACTTGCGGCTTCGCGTTCTGACCGACGGGCGCGGGACCGTGAAAGTGGGCCATCGTGACCGGGCCGGAAAGCTCGGCGTAAGTCGCGGTCCAGGTGATGACTTTGGTGTCGGTGTCGAACGTGGCGTCGAGCATGCCGTGGCCTTTGCTGACGCGCGGCGGAACTTCGCTCGATGGCTGCAGATTTGCCTTCAGCGCGATGGTATCGGCGAATGCCGCCGAGGATGCGAGCAACGTGAACATCATGGCTGCGATGCAGCGGACATGTGGTCTGCATGTCGGGATCATTCTGGCTCTCCTTGGTGACGGCCAAGCGCTTCGCTTTCATATCGTTGATGCGCTTACGGCATCGCCATGGTAGAGCATTCGGATGATCGATGTTTTTCAGTGTGCGCCGTTCACGCGCGCGAATGCAAAAAGGGCGCCGCGCGGCGCCCTTTTCTTTCTACTGCTAGCTAGCTACTGCTTACAACTCAGCCCGCTTTAGAAGCGGTGACGGATACCAGCCGTCACGAGAACCTGACGGCTGCTCGACGATGCTGCTGCACCGCTGATTTGAGCCGACGGGTATTCGTTTTCCGGCAGACCGCTTGCAATTTGCATCACGCCTTCAGCGTAGACGTCCGTACGCTTGGACAACGCGTAGTCGGTCTGCAAGGCGAACTGGTGATAGCGAACGCGCGTGGATTCGCCCACGGCACCGAGCTTCTGGTTGGTGAACGTGTAGGCCGCACCCAGCGACAGCGCCGGCGTCAGAGCGTAACGAGCGTTTGCTTCGTAGTTGTTCGTGACGGCCGTAGCGTCGAAGTTGCTGCCGTCTTGACGAACTTGCGTCCACAGCAGGCCGAATTGCATAGCATTCGTCGAGTAGCTGGCGCCTGCGCCGAACGTACGTTGACGGATCGTGCCGAATGCGGCTTCTGCGGCCTCTGCCGGCTGACCGGCTGCTACAAAAGCGTCACCGACGACATGCGGAACGACCGTAGCACCGTTGATGGCGCCAGCGTTGTTGCTGTTGATGCCATTTGCTTGCGTGTATGCAATGCCAGCCTTGATCGGGCCGTTAGCGTAGCCAGCACCCAGGCTGTACGCGCGATTCGCCGCGAAGCTGCCTGCCGAGTTCGAGAAGCCGTACTCGCCGCCGAACGTCAGACCAGCATAGTTGGCGCTCTGGAACTTGATCGAGTTGCTGAGACGGAAGTTGTTGCCGTCCAGGTTATCCAGGTTGTCCGGGTGCGCGAAGTACGTGCCGCCGAACGTGCCCGTTGCGCTCAAAGGACCGAGGTAGTCAGCCACGGAGTCGTTCTGACGACCCAACGTTACCGTGCCTTGGTTCGTCGAGATGCCGACATACGACTGACGGGCAGCACCGGCGCCGCTACCGTCTGCCGGGTTGAAGCCGCTTTCCAGCCTGAAGACTGCCTTCATGCCGTTGCCCAGATCTTCAGCGCCCGTCAGGCCCCAACGGCTGTCTTGCACGTTGTTACCCGTAACGCCCCATGCGCTTGCCTTGTTGTAGTCCGAACCCTGTGCCGAACGCACGTTGTTCACGAACGTGAAACCTGCGTCTACCGTGCCGTACAGCGTGACGCTGCTTTGTGCGCTTGCAGCCGTGGCGAACGATGCAGCCAGAGCGGCCACTGCGGCTCCGATAAGATTCTTTTTCATGCGAATTCCTTTGATTGAGTCACGAGACTCGATGAGTTGCTTAAGGCCGCGGCGCGGCACATCTGGGATCGAAGCCCCGGAGAAAGCCTCACACCGATATTCGGCAGCCCAAAGTGTATGGCGCAGCTTTTTGCAGAGACCACCAAGGAACGAGCAAAAGGTCTTTCGAATAAATCGAAAAATAGAATTTCAATATGACTTAACGCTTATGCATCTGGTACTTACCCGAATGCTTTTTCTTTAACGAGATGGACCAGGCGCAGCATCGTTGCACACATGCGACAGTGGCTGACGAGCGACAGCGAGAAGACATCGGAGTCGTCTTATTCACAAGATGTATCGGGCTACGTAACATCGCGCACGCGAGGTGGCACTCCTGCCCTTGCTGACTTCGCATCGACCACCCGCAGCTCACGCTTTCGTCAGGCCATCCGCTCATGAACCAATTACAGGCGATGCGCGTCTTCCTCAAAGTCGCGGAGACATCTTCTTTTGGCCGCGCGGCCGCAGCGCTCGATCTTTCGAACGCCGTGGTCACGCGCTATGTCTCGCTACTCGAAGCGCATCTCAATACCCGCTTGCTGAATCGCACGACACGAAGCGTGTCGCTGACCGAAGCGGGCAAGGAATACGCCGATGGCTGCCGAACAGTGATCGAACACGTCGAGAATATCGAGGCATCAGTAGCGAACAGTTCAGTCGATCCATCCGGAACACTCAAGCTCGTTGCATCGGCATCGTTTTCCTTGCTCGAACTCACGCCCATGCTGCGCGCTTATCGCGATCGCTATCCGAGCGTGAAGCTCAGTCTTACGCTGCTCCATCGGCCGGTCGATCTCGTCGATGAAGGCTTCGATGTCGGCATCGTCGTGCCGCATCTCGTCAATAGCGGCACGCTCATCAACCGGCCACTTTTCAAGGTCGCCGCGGCACTCGTCGCATCGCCCGACTATCTCGCCCGCCGCGGCATGCCCGCGCGGCCCGCCGCTCTCGTCAAACACGAGTTTCTCGCGCCGTCCACGGATATTCACGGATCGAAGTGGTCATTCACCAGTCCGACGGGTTCGCGCGAGGAAGTGTCGATCGACCCGTCGTACACGGTGAACAGTTCACCCATGTTGCGGCAGGCGGCGATATTGGGAATGGGCATTGCCGTATTGCCCGAGAGCTATGTCCGGCAGGACGTCGAAGCGGGCGCGCTCGTGCGCTTGCTGCCGGCCTACACGCTCAACGACGCGGACAAGGAAGTGTCGATCGTTTATCCGGGACGCAGACACGTATCGGCCAAGACGCGTTCATTCGTCGACTTTGCGCTGACGCATTTCCGGGACCGAGCGACGTCCGATAGCGGCGCGGCCAGTCTTTCCGACTAAAAGAAAAAAGCGCGACGCGATTTGATTCGCGTCGCGCTTTGAGTGATCCGACCGCTTAAACGAGCTCGGCGCCTTGCGCCTCTATGCGCTCGAGCAATTGCCTGCAGCGAACGATCAACAGACTTCCGTCCCGTCGACGCATTGCAAGTGGCTTACTCGACAAGTCACGCCTAAATGTTTCCAGCGCGTCCAGCAGCGGCCGATACTGCAACACGCTCGCGGCCCCAGACACGCGATGATGCCATTCGCGCAAGTGTTCCACCGTGCCGCGTGCGAGCAGTGGTTCGAGCGCGGCGAGATCGTCGCGGAACGAGGACACGAAGGCATCGAGAAGCGCCTTGACGGTGGCCTCGCTGCCCCAGAGTTGCGCCATCGCTTCAAGGTCGAGTTCGTCTTCTTCCGCGTGCCTTGCTTCGGCGCCGCCGACTGCCCGTCCTTCCGGCTCAGGCGCGATCGTGTCCTTCAACCACCACCGGTTAAGATGCTCGCGCAGCGTCGCGAGCCGAGTGGGTTTGATGAGGCAATCGTCCATACCCGCGTCGCGGCACATGGTGCGCTCCTCGGCCGCCGTGCTAGCGGTGATACCGAGAATCGGCAGTCGGACCGCTGTTCCCGCTTCGTTGGCGCGCACGCGCCTCGTCAGCTCGTAGCCGGTCATGTTCGGCATATGGCAGTCCGTGATCAGAAAGCCGTAATGCGTCTGTTCGAGCGCCGCAAGCGCCTCGACGCCATCCTGCACGACATCGCAGGCGAACCCGAGCAACGAAAGCTGGTGACGAATCAACTCCTGATTAACCGGATGATCCTCCGCCACGAGCACGAGCCTGCCGTTGCGCAAAGCATCCTCGCGGTCGGGCGCTTCCTTCTTCGGTTCGAGGCCCATTGTCGCGCGCGCCGCAATCTGCGGCATGCCGGTCAAGGCCGCGACGCAGGCAGCGCCAAGCCCTCGCCAAGAGATGGGATTGATGCTGACGCGAATATCGTCTTCGAGAATTCGATAACCCGTTGGCTTCGGCTTTTCCGTCGCGTGAATGACGCGGGATCCGAACGGCAGTTTGTCCTTGTGCGTATCGCTCAGAAATACGATATCGACGCCTTCGAACGTCTCCGGAAGCATTAGGCTCGGGCTATCCGACGGAATGCGCTGAAGCACCAGACCGAGCGCCTGTCCGTAGTTCACCAACGCGTCGGCGACGCGATCTTCGTCGATTGCCACGATGCCTCGCCGGCCGCGCAAGCCGTCGATCTGATACTGCAAAGTCTCGACCGGCAGTTCGAGGCGAAGCGTCATGGATGTGCCGACGCCTACTTCGCTCTGCAACGTCAGTGTGGCACCCATCAAGTCCACGAGCCGATTGACGATAGTCAGTCCGAGGCCCGTACCGCCGAAGCGTCGAGTAGTGGACTTTTCCGCTTGCACGAACGGCTCGAAGAGACTCGCCTGCGCTTCGGACGCGATACCAATGCCCGTGTCCTTCACGCAGAGTTCGAGCAGCTGAGTGGAATCCGTCGATCCCACTTCCCGTACGTGCACGGCGACTTCACCAGCGCTGGTGAACTTGATCGCGTTGCTCATCAGGTTGAAGATGATCTGCCTCAGACGCACGCTGTCGCCCTGCACGGTAGCCGCCACTTCCGGCGCGACATTGACTCGCACTCGCAAGCCCTTTTCGTGTGCCCTGCCCGCCAGCAAGCCGACGGCGCTATCGACGAGTTCGCGCAAATCGATCGCGGTCGGCTCGATCGTCAGACGGCCTGCTTCGATCTTCGAATAGTCCAGGAGATCGTCGAGAATCTGAAGTAAAGCGCTGGCTGAATCCTGAATCATGCCGAGCATTTGCGACTGATCCGGATTGAGCGGCGTATTTTCGAACACTTCGACGAGACCCAGAACGCCGTTCATAGGCGTGCGGATTTCGTGGCTCATCATGGCGAGAAAATCGTCCTTCGCTCTCGATGCGGCCTCCGCGATATCTCTCGCCCGCGCAAGCTCTTCAGCGCGCGCGTGTTCGACGCTCGCATCCACCCAATATCCGCTCCAGACCACGGCGCCGTCGTCTTCGCAATGAGCGACGAGGTCTGCGCGAAACCAGCGCGTCACGCCGCCGACGACGGCTCGAAATTCTGTATGCAAGGGCTCGAGCGTGAGCGATGACCGCTCTATTTCCGCCAGCAGGCGCACGCCGTCCTCGGAGTTGACTTGACGCAATACCTTGAGCGGATCGTTAGCCAACGCTCCAAGATCGAGGCCAAGCAGTTGCCGCGTGTCACCGTCGATATACGGAAGGCTGTAAGCGCCATCGCGCGCACGCCGCAGTTGGAATACGACAGCGGGGAGCGAGCGCGTGACGTCGTGCAGGCGCCGCTCCGTGCGACGGGCGTGCATCTCCGCGTCGCGAATATCGGTAATGTCGATCATCGTGCCGACTACGCCTGCTCGCTCGCCGTCCGGTGCCAGAAATGCACCGGTCCAAAAGAGGCCGTAGCGCGATCTGCCGAACTCGTCGAAGAACTCGGCCTCGACTTCCTGACGCTTGCCCGTGGCGAGCGTGCAACCGGAGAGATCGTGCAGCAAACGGCTGTGCTTTGCTCCCCACGCGCCCACTTCGAGCGCCGTCTGTCCGACGATATCCGTCCTGCGAACGCCCAGGGCCTCCTCGAACGCACGGTTGACCGCGACGTAGCGATTGTCCATGTCCTTCGCGACAAGCGGATACGGCACGACTTCCATCATGGTCTGCTGGAAGCTCAACTGCGTCGCGAGTTGCTGTTCGATCTTGAGACGCTTTCGCATTTCCCGCTGCAACAGGACGAATGCCCGAAGCGTGACGATCAAAACGGCCAGCACGCCAATGAGTGCAGGAAGCAGGCGCAGTGCGGTAACGCTCAGAACACGGGACGGCGCTGCCGAGACATAAACGTTCGAGAGCGCGTCGTTAGCGCGAAACATGAAGGCATCCGCATCGATAGGCGGAATGCTTTCTCTGGCGGGCGCGATATCTGCCGCCGTTGCACGCGCGTCGGACGCGACAGTGTCCGCGCGAACCACCGTGCAATACGGTGACAGGAGCACGACGAGCAAAAACCAGCAACGCACGACGACGGAACTCAAATCGAATCTCACAAAGGTAAAAGTCGGCGTCGTGGAGAGGACGCCGCATGGGAAATCTTGCGTACGCTGCAACACAGGCTGTCGCTGGCGCCGTCGAACAGTAGAGTCTGATACGCATCCGTTGGCGCAGACATCGGAACCGTCTTAAATAATTCTGATGACGCCAACCGTTCCACTTCAGTCAGACGAGGCCCACCTGCCTGAAATACTCGACGAGATCGGCCTCCGAACTTAGGCCCAGCTTCCGCATGCCACTGCGTTTCTGGGTAGCAATGGTTTTACTGCTTCGTCCAAATCGGCTTGCAATCTCGTGCACCACCATTCCACTGGCATACAGCCGAAACACTTCCCACTCGCGCCGGCTCAATACGCCGACACATGCGGGCATGGTTTCTGGAAGGCTGCTCAACGCATCTATGGCAAGCGGCGAGGCGAACCGTCTGCCTGCGCTGATGGCCGCAATTGCGGTTTCGAGAGACTCCAGTCCGTCGCGCTTGTCGACCACACCGTCGACGCCCATTCGTATGAGTCCCGCTAGCATTCGCGCTTGTGAAAGCATGGTGATGACGACCAGCCTCGGCCGCTCGATCCGACTCGAAAAACGCCTCAGAAATGTGATGGAGCTGCTCTCACCTTCCATCCCCTGCATTCCAATGTCAGAAAAGACGAAGTCACAAGCAGTTGAATCCAGCGCTTCGGCCAGCTCTTGGGTGTCGTGCGCCGTCGCCACTACTTCGATGGCGCCGTCCCGTTCGAGATAGCTCTTGATACCCTTCACGACTATCGGGTGATCATCGGCGATGATTGCCCTCAGCGGCATTCTTGTTTTCATTGGTCTCTTTTATTTTAAAAGCCGGCATGCCCTTCTATCGAGGGCAGTGCGTCTCTACGCCGGCCGGTCAAAGCTGCTTGTAAGCGCGCGTCAGATCAGGTCCGTGTCCGCAACGAAGCGATACAGATCTGCGTCCGTGGACAGATCCAGCTTGCGCATGGCGGCGCATTTCTGAGCGCTGATAGTCTTTACGCTACGGCCCAGCTTCCTTGCGATCTCAGTCACGTTGGCACCGCGCGCGTAGTTTTCAATGACTTCCATTTCCCGGCTAGTCAGTCTCTGCCGAATGAACAGAGCGTGACTTTCCGTATTCGCAATGGCCAAAGCACGGCGAATTGCCGGTCCGAGATAGGTCTCGTTGGCAATGACCGAGACGATCGCGACATAGATGAGGTCAAGCCGGTCCTCTTTGCTGAGGAACGCGTGCGCGCCCGCGTCCAGCGCCTGCTTGATGAGCGTCGCGTTATCGGTGCGCGATAGCACGACGATGTGCACATTCGGATAAGTCGCAGAAATGTGCTGCACGAGTTGAACGCCGTCACCATGGCGCCCCCCCGGCATGAAGAAGTCGACGATGGCCACGTCGCATTCACCGCGTGCCAGACACTCGTCGAGCTGCGTGGAATCGATGCTTCGACTCACCACTTCTACATTGGGAAAATTCCCAGCCAGCCGTTCGATAGCGAGAATGACGAGCGGATGATCGTCCGCTATTGCTAACCGAATTCTCCTGGCATGCGAGAACACTTGACCTTCATTCAATGATTCCATCACTTAAAACCTTCACGCGTTGAGCGAACTCAAATTCATTCTTGACACCGATAAGAATCGGATACCGAAACATTAAAAAACATAAGATGCATCCGAATTCGAACTCACCACACCGATAACTCAGCAGAGTCCTTGAGCGCGTACAAACGCGAACAAACCCGGGTCGTTTCTAATTCCGAGCTTGTTCATCGCATCTCGCTTCTGTCGACTGATAGTGCGCACATCGCGGTTCAACGCTTTGGCGATTTCGGTAATCGTGCGACCCTTGGCGAACAAACGAACGACTTCTTCTTCCCGGGGCGAAAGCCGCGGTTTCTCTGGTGATGACTCGGTTTCCGCGCCCGCTTCCGCTAACGCGGTAACAAAAGACCCACTGACATAACGGCGATCGATTCCCGCATGGCGCACGGCAGTCGCGACGAGTTCAATAGCCTCCGCCTTATTCACGAGTCCGATGGCACCGGCATTCAGAATAGAACGAAGAATCGCGACATTACTGACGCTCGTCAGCACGACGATTTTGATGCTTGGCCACTCTTGCCTGATTCTACGGATCAGCCGTAATCCGTCTAAAGCGTCCGGCCCAGGCTCAGGCATGGCGAAATCCGTGACAAGCACGTCACATGGCGTCTTCGCGAGTTCGACCACAAGGCTGCTCGCATTATTCGCCTCACCGACGACATCGATCCCCTCGTCGGCCTTGAAAAGCGCCTTTACGCCAAGGACCACGAAAGGATGATCGTCGGCCAGCACTACGCGAAGTTTCAAAGTCGCCCCTCTAAATGATGTTGTTGATTTTTAGATTTTGGTCAGAACGCATTTATTGCTTTATGCAATCAACGAAGTCTCTCTTCCGTTACGTTTGCTCGAACTCAATAAAATCGAGTAAACATCCGAAATCAATAAATGAATGCCTAAAAGCAGCGAGTAACTAAACGTTCTAAACTCGATGAATCAAAGTAGGACGCAAACAAGCCGCGCACCATAGGACTACTCCGATTAGGCTTCCAATGACTCCTTGTTGACGGGATTAAAGCCACCTATTCGCGGTTAATCGGAAGCGTAATACGGCTGCGGGAATCGCGGAGAGCCTCGAAGTTATATTTCGGAAAGCGCCTTGCCGATTTGATAAAAAAAAGCCTCCGACAATTAATGCCAGAGGCTTAGTGTTTGAACGAATTTGTTGCGACTTGTCAGAACGGGATATCGTCGTCCATGTCTTCAAAACCGCCGCCCGCAGGTTGGCTCGGACGGCTCGATCCGCCACCCGCTCCACCGCCCGCAGCGCGCCCGCCTGCCGGCGCGCGGCCGCCACCACCGCCGCCGCCTGAGCGCTCCATCGGCGCGCTGCGGCTGTAGCCGCCGTCATCGCCGCCGCCTGCTCCGCCGCGGCCACCGAGCATTTGCATCTGATCGGCAACGATCTCGGTCGAATAGCGCTCTTGCCCCGCCTGATCGGTCCACTTGCGCGTGCGAATGCGCCCTTCGATATACACCGACGAGCCCTTCTTCAAATACTCGTTCACGATCTCGGCAAGACGCCCGAAGAACGCCACGCGATGCCACTCCGTGAGTTCCTTCATCTCGCCAGACGACTTTTCCTTGTAACGGTCGGTCGTCGCGAGACGAATGTTGGCCACGGCGTCGCCGCTCGGAAGGTAGCGCGTTTCCGGGTCGGCGCCCAGATTGCCTACGAGAATGACCTTGTTGACAGATGCCATGATTTCTCCGGTAAATTCCTTGCCCACTAGCAGTTATGCGACGTTATCAGTTCAACCCTCTTCCACGGAAGAGGACGGGAAACATCGCACTGCCTCAATATGATTAATACAGATTCGCTACGCCGCGCGCTCGACCCTGCGCGGCGGCGCCTTCATTTTCGACGCGACGATCAACCATGCCAGCACCAGCGCCGAACACGAGAAGAACACCGCACTCGGGCCATCCAGCTTGAGCAGCCAGCCGCCGATCACGCCACCAAGCGCGAGCCCGATAGACTGCGTCGTGTTGTACACCCCGGCGGCCGCGCCCTTGCGGGTGCCTGGCGCCAGTTTGGACACGAGCGAAGGTTGCGACGCCTCCAGCACGTTGAAGCCCAAGAAGTACACAAACAGGATCGCGGCCACAGACCATAGCGTATGGGGAGCCGCGCCTAATAACAACTGGCCGATCAGGATAAGAAAAATCGCACTCAACATGACCGCTTTCATCTTGCCGCGCTTCTCGGCGGCGATGATTGCCGGAACCATCATCACGAAAGCGAGGCCCATCACCGGAAGATAAATCTTCCAGTGCGAGGCGACCGGTAACCCGCCCGCTTCGAGAATGCGCGGCACGACGAGAAAGAGCGCGGTTTGGGTTGCGTGCAGCACCAGCACGCCGAAGTTCAGACGCAGCAGCTCGACGTTGTGCAGCACCTCGGCGAATGGCGCCTTGACGTGAACCGGCGGCACGGGCGGGTCCGGCACGACCCACAAGACCACGCCGACCGCGACGATCGACAGCACGCCGATCACCGTGAACAAGCCGCTCATGCCGACCCAGTGGAACAGGATCGGTGCGCCAACGATAGCGACCGCGAACGAGACGCCGATGCTCGCGCCGACCATCGCCATGGCCTTGGTGCGATTTTCTTCTTCAGTCAGATCGGCGATGAACGCGATTACCGCCGACGACACCGCGCCCATGCCCTGAATCACACGTCCGGCGATGATCCACGCCATGGAGTGCCCTGCCGCCGCCACGAAGCTGCCGAGCGCGAACACGAGCAGGCCGAATGCGATCACGGGTTTGCGGCCCAGCTTGTCCGAAATCCAGCCATAGAAGATGTAGAGCATGGACTGCGTAACGCCGTAAGCGCCGAGCGCTATGCCGACGAGAAACACGTCATCGCCGCCAGGGATGGTTTTCGCGTAAATGGAAAACACCGGCATGATCATGAAGAGGCCGAGCATGCGCAACGCGAAGATCGCGGCGAGCGACACGGTTGCGCGCAATTCCGGCGCGGACAAACGTGTGGACGTAGCAGACGGATTGGACATCAGGAACGGAAATGGGTGAGGGTCGCGACTGGCCTGACGCGTGGGGAGCGCGGCGCGGCCGCCTTGTTCTGGCTCGAAACGGCACTATATGCGACACACGGCTGCTCGCGCGCCGCACGACCTGCGGCCATTAACGCGAAGGCGCCTGGGAAACGGAAAAGCCGTTGGAAAGCCGCCGAGAAGCCTTGAGAGCCCCTGGGAGCCTTTTGGCACGGGCGCCGCACCCTGCAAAAGTCGTTATAGTAGCAGGTTTAGCCCCCTTACTTTGTCGTCCGGTAGTCGCAGGAAACCCCGCGCCACGACCTAAAAGACGCCCGAAAGACCCCCGAAAGAACCCGGAAGAGACTCGTGGAAGAAATTCGTATTCGTGGGGCTCGCACCCACAATTTGAAGAACGTCAATCTCGACTTGCCGCGTCACAAGCTGATTGTGATTACGGGGTTGTCCGGGTCGGGCAAGTCGTCGCTCGCATTCGATACGCTTTACGCCGAAGGTCAGCGCCGCTATGTCGAGAGCCTCTCGGCATACGCGCGGCAATTTCTGCAGCTGATGGAAAAGCCGGATGTCGATCTGATCGAAGGCCTTTCACCGGCCATTTCGATCGAACAAAAAGCCACCTCGCATAATCCGCGTTCGACGGTCGGCACCGTCACCGAGATTCACGATTATCTGCGTCTGCTGTTTGCGCGCGTCGGCACACCTTATTGCCCCGATCATCTGATTCCGCTCGAAGCGCAAAGCGTCTCGCAGATGGTCGATGCCGCGCTCGCGCTGCCCGAGGAAACCAAGCTGATGATCCTCGCGCCCGTCGTCGTGGATCGCAAGGGCGAGCACGTCGAGTTATTCGAAGAGATGCAGGCGCAGGGATTTATCCGCTTTCGCATTCGTTCGGGCGGCGGCACGGCGAACGAAGGCGTCGCGAAAATCTATGAAGTGGACTCGCTACCGAAGCTCAAGAAGAACGACAAGCACACCATAGACGTGGTGATCGACCGGCTTAAAGTGCGTCCGGACATGAAGCAGCGCCTGGCGGAATCGTTCGAGACCGCGCTGCGTCTCGCCGATGGCCGCGCGATCGCGCTCGAAATGGATACTGAAAACGAAAAGCTCTTCAGCTCGAAGTTCGCGTGCCCGATCTGTTCGTACTCGCTGCCGGAACTGGAGCCGCGCCTTTTCTCGTTCAACAATCCGATGGGCGCGTGCCCGGAATGCGACGGCTTGGGCCAGATCACGTTTTTCGATCCGAAGCGCGTGGTCGCGCATCCTTCGCTCTCGCTCGCGGCGGGCGCGGTGAAGGGCTGGGACCGGCGCAATCAGTTCTATTTTCAGATGCTGCAAAGTCTCGCGGCGTTCTACGAATACGACATCGACGCGCCGTTCGAGGAACTGCCGGAAAAGGTGCGCAAGACGCTTTTGTACGGTTCGGGCAAGCAGGTCATTCCGTTCTCGTACATCAACGAGCGCGGGCGCGCTTCGGTGAGAGAGCACGCGTTCGAAGGCATTCTGCCGAATCTGGAGCGTCGTTATCGCGAAACGGACTCGGCCGCCGTGCGCGAGGAACTGGCGAAGTATCAGAACAATCAGGCGTGCCCGGCCTGCGAGGGCACGCGTCTGCGCCGCGAGGCGCGTTTCGTCAAAGTCGGTTCCGGCGATGACGCTCGCGGCATCTACGAAGTCAGCGGCTGGCCGTTGCGCGATACGCTCGGCTACTTCCAGACGCTGCGGCTCGACGGCGCGAAAGGTGAGATCGCGGACAAGGTGGTCAAGGAAATCGTCGCGCGGCTGTCGTTCCTGAATAACGTCGGGCTCGATTACCTGTCGCTCGAACGCAGCGCCGAAACGCTCTCGGGTGGCGAGGCGCAGCGCATCCGCCTCGCGTCGCAAATTGGCTCGGGCTTGACCGGCGTGATGTACGTGCTCGATGAGCCGTCCATCGGCCTGCATCAGCGCGACAACGACCGGCTTATCGCCACGCTCAAGCATCTGCGCGATATCGGCAACTCGGTGATCGTGGTCGAGCATGACGAAGACATGATCCGCATGGCCGATTACGTCGTCGACATGGGGCCGGGCGCGGGCGTGCATGGCGGCGTGATCGTCGCGCAAGGCACGCCGAATCAGGTGCAGAAAGACCCGAATTCGATCACGGGACAGTATTTGTCGGGCAAGCGGACTATCGGTTATCCGTCCGAGCGGACCGCGCCGGACGAGCGGCAGCTTCGTATTGTCGAGGCGTACGGCAATAATCTGAAGCGCGTGACGCTCGATTTGCCCGTCGGGCTTCTGACTTGCGTGACCGGCGTCTCGGGTTCGGGCAAGTCCACGCTTATCAACGACACGCTGCAACACGCGGTCGCCCAACATTTGTACGGATCATCGACCGAGCCCGCGCCGTATGAATCCATCGAAGGTCTCGAACACTTCGACAAAGTGATCGCCGTCGATCAATCACCCATCGGCCGCACGCCGCGCTCGAACCCGGCCACTTATACCGGACTGTTCACGCCCATCCGCGAACTCTTCGCCGGCGTGCCGGCCGCGAAGGAGCGCGGTTACGATCCCGGCCGTTTTTCGTTCAACGTGAAGGGCGGACGCTGCGAGGCGTGTCAGGGCGATGGCGTCATCAAGGTCGAAATGCATTTTCTGCCGGATGTCTATGTGCCCTGCGACGTGTGCCACGGCAAGCGCTACAACCGCGAAACGCTCGACATTCAGTACAAGGGCAAGAACATCAGCGAAGTGCTCAACCTCACGGTGGAAGCCGCGCACGAGTTCTTCAAGCCGGTGCCGGTCGTCGCGCGCAAGCTGAAGACGCTGCTGGAAGTGGGCCTCGGTTATATCCGGCTCGGCCAGTCGGCGACCACGCTTTCGGGTGGCGAGGCACAGCGCGTCAAGCTTTCGCTGGAACTGAGCAAGCGCGACACCGGTCGGACTCTTTATATCCTCGATGAACCGACGACCGGTCTGCACTTCCACGACATCGCGCTTCTGCTCGAAGTGATTCACCGTCTGCGAGATCAGGGCAACACGGTCGTGATCATCGAGCATAATCTCGACGTGATCAAAACGGCGGATTGGGTCATCGACCTCGGTCCGGAAGGCGGCGCGGGCGGCGGCCAGATCATCGCTCAGGGAACACCCGAGCAGGTCGCGAAATCGAAAGCGAGCTTTACGGGCAGATATCTGGCACCCTTGCTGCAACGGCCCAAGTCGGCGGCGTAGCATGGTTGCGGCGCGTCACTTGCGCCGCGCGCCATAGCCGTTCGAAATGCGCCGCGATACGCGGCACGAATAACCGTCGCAAGCAGGGAAAAGGAACGCAGTCATGGCGAAGCGCAACGAAGCGGCCAACGAGGAGCGACGCATACGGGATCTCCCCGCGCGCCCCGTCAGGCTGACGAGCGACATGAGCATGCCGAAGTTGTCCGCCGTGGAGATCGGCAGCTATCTGGCGGCGTTCGCGGGTATGTACCTGGTTTTGCAGCTCAAGTTGTTGGGCGGACTGCTCGCCGGCATGCTGGTGTTCCAACTGGTTCACATGATCGCGCCCGTGATCGAGCGGCACGTCATGAGCCGCGGCGCGCGGCTGGTGTCCGTCGTCATCATCTCCACGATCATCATCGGCGGGCTCACGTTCGCGACGATAGCCATCATCGAGCACTTCCAGCAAGACGTGCCGAGCCTGCAAAAATTGCTGGATCAGTTGATGAGCATCACGTCGCACGCAAGGCTGCGCGTGCCGGATTGGATCGCCAATTACCTCCCGGTCGATGCCGATCAGATGAAAGACCGCGCCGCCGACCTCATGCACAAGCACGCCGAGCAATTGCAGCAAGGCGGCAAGGAAATGGCGCGCGGCTTCGGGCATATTCTGATCGGCATGATCATTGGCGCGATCATCGCGGTCGGAGCGCCGAAGCAGGCGCATCGGTTGCCGTTATCCACCGCGCTCGTCACGCGCGTGTCGCGTTTTTCGGATGCCTTCCGCCGCATCGTCTTCGCGCAGATCAAGATTTCGGCGATCAACGCGGTTTTCACCGCGCTGTATTTGCTGGTCGCGTTGCCGCTCTTTCACGAGCGTTTGCCGCTGTCGAAGACACTCGTGCTGATCACGTTCATCGTCGGTCTGCTGCCGGTAATCGGCAATCTCATTTCCAACACCATCATTGTCGGGATTTCATTGTCGGTTTCGTTCGGCACGGCGGTGGCGTCGCTCGGCTTTCTCATCGTCATTCACAAGCTCGAGTATTTCCTGAACGCGCGCATCATCGGCGGGCAGATCGAGGCGCGCGCGTGGGAACTGCTGCTCGCCATGCTCGCGATGGAAGCCGCGTTCGGTCTTCCGGGCGTAATCGCCGCGCCGATTTTCTACGCGTATATCAAGCGCGAACTGATTTATTTGCGGCTCGTCTGAAGCGTGCATCGACATAAAAAAACCCCGCTGAATCTTTGAATTCAGCGGGGTTTCTCGTTTTGACGGCGATGCTTACCGGAACACCACCGTCTTGCTCCCATTCAGCACGACGCGATGCTCCACATGCCACTTCACCGCGCGCGCGAGCGTCACGCATTCGACATCGCGGCCAATGGCGGTCAGTTGATCCGGCGTCATGTTGTGATCGACGCGCTCCACTTCCTGCTCGATGATCGGCCCTTCGTCGAGGTCGGACGTCACGTAATGGGCGGTCGCGCCGATCAGCTTCACGCCGCGATCGAACGCCTGATAGTACGGCTTCGCGCCCTTGAAGCTCGGCAGGAACGAGTGATGAATGTTGATCGCGCGGCCCGCGAGTTTGTCGCACATTTCGGTTGAGAGAATCTGCATGTAGCGCGCGAGCACGACGAGGTCGGTATCGTTCTGGTCGATGATCTCCATCACGCGCGCTTCCTGCGCGGCCTTCGCCTGCGGCGTGCCGTTGAGCAGCGGCAGATGATGGAACGGAATGTCGTAGCTCGCGGCGAGCTGATAAAAATCCTTGTGATTCGACACGATAGCCGCGATGTCGATCTGCAACTGGCCCGTGCGATAACGGAACAGCAGATCGTTCAGACAGTGGCCGATCTTCGACACCATGATGACCACGCGCGGCTTCACCGATGCATCGTGCAACTCCCAGCGCATGCCGAACGTGTCGGCCAGTTCGCCGAACGACGTGCGCAGCGCATCGAGGCCGGGATCGCCGCCGACTTCCTGAAAATGCACGCGCATGAAGAACTCGCCGGTGTGGCTGTCGCCGAACTGCGCCGAGTCCAGAATGTTCGCGCCGAGATTGAACAGAAACCCGGAAACGGCATGCACGATTCCCGGACGGTCCGGGCACGACAACTTCAGGATGAAACTATGTTCGGTCGACATGACCCGGTTACTCCTTAATCATTGTTAGAGCGATGGCGGCGTGTAGAGCGCGGCGATGCCTTCGCACGCTTCCTCGTCGATCCAGCGGTGGCGCAGCAGGCAATCGAGGGTGGCAAGCGTGGCATCGACGGTGAATTCGCCTTCCTCGATCCAGCGCGCGACATCCTCGATGCGCGCCAGGCGATGTTCGCCGACTTCGCCGTCCTGATTTTGCGGCGTGAAGCCGTTCGGAAGCTCGATGTCGTAGACGAAAAGCTGCTCGGCCTGCGTGCCTTCGGGAATCATCTGCAGCACGTGGAGCGTGCCGCCGGGCGTGGCCGTCGACGCGAGTTCGGCCGGCATGCCCGCTTCTTCCCAGCATTCCTTCACGAGCGTCGGCTCGATATCCATACCCCAGCCGATGCCGCCCGCGACCACGTTGTCGAGCCTGCCGGGATCGACGGACTTGGTATCGCTGCGGCGCGCGATCCACAACCGCGGCGCGCCATCGCGATATTTTACGATGCCGTTCAGATGCACTGCGTAAGTCATCGTGCCGAAGAAGCGCGAGGCCGCGCGTTCGATGAACGCGAGCGGCGCTGCTTGGAAGTCGTTGCGAATCGCGTAGGTTTCGTTGCGCCAGCCGGGAATCTTGCCCTGCTGAGCGAGCGTGTCGATGACATCGTGAAGCGCGGCCGTGCGCGCATCGACGTCGTTCAGCGATGGATGCAGCCGCACCGCGGTTGCATCGACTACGAAGATGTTCGGCCAGCGCGTGAGCGATGCGACATCGAAAGCTCGGATCCAGCCGACGCGCTCCTCGCCGATCAGAAAAGGCACATGCAGGGTGGCGTCGAAATGGCGGGCAGCGGCGATCGAAGGCAGGGACATGAAGGCTCCGGCAGGCTCGGCGGCCCGTGAAAGGCCGAAAATTGTAGCGCGGCCAATTGAATCGAAGGCTGGGCTTTCGCGCTCGCGGCTTGAGCGTTGGTGAGCGCTCGAAAGCGCTGGTGAGCGTTCGACGAGCGTTCGTGGCGCTGGTTAGCGTTCGTGAGCGTTCGAAAGCGGCCCGCCTCAATCCTTCAACGCGACGCGAATCCCGAGCGCGATGAACGTCACGCCAGCCACACGATCCAGCCACAAGCCCACGCGCGGACGGCGCTTGAGCCACGAACCGATCATGCCCGCGCCGATGCCGAAGAGCGCGAACACCACGACCGTTTGCAGCATGAACGCGCCGCCAAGTTCAAACATCTGCAGCATCACGCTTTGCGCGCCGTGCGGATCGACGAATTGCGGCAGAAACACGATAAAGAACAACGTGACCTTCGGATTGAGCATGTTGCCGATCACGCTCTGCCGGAACACGGTCGAAAGCGGTTGGCTCGCGCGTTCATGCGCGGTCGCGATGCCACGGCTGCGCAAAGCCTTGATTCCGATCCACACGAGATAAGCGGCGCCCGCGAGCTTCACGGCCTCGAACGCCATCGGCGAAGAGCGCAAGAGCGCCGCAATGCCGAGCGCCGCGAGCGTCGTGTGAAAGATCACGCCGCAGGCAAAGCCGAGCGCCGCCACGACGCCCGCAAGCCGTCCTTGCGAGATGCCGCGCGCAAGCACTTGCAGATTGTCCGGCCCCGGCGCGACGGTAATCGCAACCGATGCGGCAAGAAAGAGGAGGAAATTCGGCATCTCAATGCCCCGCGAATTCACAAACGGTGTAAAGCGGCACGCCGCTTTCACGCAGCAGTTTCGAGCCGCCCAAATCCGGCAAGTCGATGATTGCCGCCGCTTCCACCACTTCCGCACCGAGCCGGTCCAGCAGAATCTTGCCTGCCATCATGGTGCCGCCGGTCGCGACCAGATCGTCGACGAGCACGATGCGATCGCCCGGTTTGCACGCGTCTTCGTGAATCTCGACGGTCGCGCTGCCATATTCGAGCTCGTAGGACTGTGAGAGCGTCTTGTACGGGAGCTTGCCTTTCTTGCGGATCGGCACGAAACCCAGGCTCAGTTCGTACGCGAGAATCGGCCCGATGATGAAACCGCGCGCATCGAGACCGGCGATCGAATCGAGTTTTGCATCGATATAACGCTGCACGAACAGGTCGATCAACGTGCGCAGCGCGCGCCGGTCCTGCAAGACGGGCGTGATGTCGCGAAACTGCACGCCGGCCTGCGGCCAGTTTTCGACGGTGCGCACGCGCTCCTTGATGAAACGCGCGGCGTCCGGCGTGACGTTCGTAGGGGTAAAGGACATGACTTCTCCAAGTCCGCGCTGTGAGGCCGCGCCCGCCTTGACGATGAAGAGAAAAAGTTACGCTGCCCGGCGGTTGCGCGAAAGCCGCTCTTCGGCTTGCGCGAGCCCTTCGGGCATGCCGCGCAAGACGACGATGTCGTTCGCGCGCAGCTTGGTGTCGGGGGCAGGTTCGACGCCCCGGATGCCGTGGCGCCGGATCGCGGTGACCTCGACACCGTTGCCGACGAGCCCCAGATCGTCGAGCGAATGCCCGACCGCGTCCGATTTCTCGTCGATCGGTACGGATTGTAGCCGTACCTGCTCGTGGCCATCGTCGTCGTCATCGTCATCGGCGCCGTGGAAGTAGCCGCGCAGCATGCTGTAGCGCGCGTCGCGCATTTCCTCGACGCGCCGCACGACGCGGCGCATCGGCACGCCCATCAGCACGAGCGTGTGCGACGCCAGCATCAGGCTGCCTTCGACGATCTCCGGAATCACTTCCGTCGCGCCCGCTGCGGTGAGCTTTTCGAGATCGGCGTCATCGACGGTACGCACGATCACCGGCAAGGTGGGCGCGAGTTCGTGGATGTTGTGGAGCACGCGCATCGCGGATGGCGTATTCGCGTAGGTGATAGCGACCGTCGCCGCGCGATGCAGGCCCGCCGCGAGCAGCGATTCGCGGCGCCCGGCATCGCCGAACACGACCGATTCGCCGGCCGCCGCCGCTGCCGCCACGCGATCCGGGTCGAGGTCGAGCGCCACGTAGGAAATGCCTTCCTGCTCCAGCATGCGCGCGAGATTCTGCCCGGCGCGGCCGTATCCGCAAATGATCACGTGACCGCTTTGCTTGAGACTTTGCGTCGCGATCTTCGTCATTTGCAGCGATTGCAGCATCCATTCCGTCGACGACAGCCGCAGCACGATCCGGTCGGCGTTCTGGATGATGAACGGCGCGGCGAGCATGGACAGCAGCATCGCGGAAAGAATGGCCTGCAGGATGGTCGGATCGACGAGATGCGAATCCAGAATCAGATTCAGCAGCACGAAGCCGAATTCGCCCGCCTGCGCGAGCCCGAGACCCGTGCGCATGGCGACGCCCGGCGTCGCGCCGAACAGGCGCGAGAGCCCGGTGATCATCACGGCCTTGAGCAGAATCGGCAGGATCAGAAAGCCGAGCACGAGAAACGGATGCTCCCAGATCACGCGCGGGTTCAGGAGCATGCCGGTCGTCACGAAGAAAAGCCCGAGCAGCACGTCGCGAAACGGCTTGATGTCCTCTTCCACCTGATGCCGGTAAGGTGTCTCAGCGATCAACATGCCCGCGATGAACGCGCCGAGCGCAAGCGACAGCCCAAACTTGTCGGTGATGAACGCGGCGCCGAGCGTCACCAGCAACAGGTTCAGCATGAAGAGCTCTTGCGAGCGCCGGCGCGCGACCAGATCGAACCAGCGCGTCATGAACTTCTGGCCGATGAACAGCAGCACCGTCAACGCGACCACGATCTTGATCGCCGCGATGCCGAGCCACATCGCGAGTTGCGACGAATTGCCGTTGCCGAACGCCGCGATGATGATGAGCAGCGGCACCACCGCCAGATCCTGGAACAGCAGCACGCCGAAGATGTTGCGACCGTGCTCCGATTCGAGTTCGAGCCGTTCCGCGAGCAGCTTGCTGACGATCGCGGTCGAGGACATCGACAACGCGCCGCCGAGCGCGAAGCTCGCCTGCCAGGACATCGGAATCCAGAAGTTGGCGATCCAGCCGAACAGCAGCGCAAGCACGATGGTCGCCCCGACCTGGCTCGCGCCGAGTCCGAACACGATGCGCCGCATCGAGCGCAGCTTCGACAGCGAGAATTCGAGTCCGATGGAAAACATCAGGAACACCACGCCGAATTCGGCGAGATGCTGGGCGCGGTCGCTATCCGGCGCGATGCCGGCCGCATGCGGACCCACGATGATGCCAACGGTCAGATAACCGAGCATCGGCGGCAAATTGAAAAAGCGAAATACGACGACGCCTGCCACTGAGCAGAGCAGCAACAACAGCGTCATTTCGAGCGGAGAAATCATCCGTCCAGCGTCCTCGTTCGTCGGCGTTCCGGCACGCGCGAAGGCCGCGCGACGGTGTCGTGGAAAGGCCCCTGACGCCGGGGCCTGCGGGGGCGGATAGGCGGCGGCGCGTCACGCCCTTGAGCGGCGCGGCGAAGAAACGCCTTTGCTATACTCCGCGCATGATAGCGAAAATCAATGGCGACCGGGCACTGGGACTCGCTCGCGACGTGATCCAGATCGAAGCCGACGCCGTTCGCGGGCTTTCAGAACTTCTCGACGAAAACTTCACGAACGCAGTCGAAACGCTGCTTGCCTGCCGCGGGCGCGTGGTCGTGTCCGGCATCGGCAAGTCGGGACACGTGGCGCGCAAGTTCGCCGCCACGCTCGCAAGCACGGGCACGCCGGCGTTCTTCGTGCATCCGGCCGAGGCGAGCCACGGCGACCTGGGCATGGTCACGGCCGACGACATCTTCATCGCGTTGTCCAACTCGGGCGAAACCGAGGAACTCGTCGCTATTTTGCCGCTCATCAAGCGTCTTGGCGCAAAACTCATCGCCATTACGGGACGGCCCGAATCCAGCCTCGCGCAACTTGCGGACATGCATCTGAACGTGCGCGTCGAAAAGGAAGCGTGTCCCATGAATCTCGCGCCCACGGCCAGCACCACGGCCGCGCTTGCCATGGGCGATGCCCTCGCCGTCGCCGTGCTCGATGCGCGCGGCTTCGGTCCCGAGGATTTCGCGCGTTCGCATCCGGGCGGCGCGCTCGGCCGGCGCCTCCTGACTTATGTGCGCGACGTAATGCGCGTGGGCGACGAAGTGCCGGTCGTCTCGCTCGACGCCACGGTATCGGACGCGCTCTTTCAGATCACAGCCAAGCGCATGGGCATGACGGCGGTCATCAACGGCGATCGTCACGTGGAAGGCATCTTCACGGACGGCGACCTGCGTCGCATCCTGCAGCGCGACGGCGATTTCCGCGCGCTGAAACTCGCCGATGTCATGACGCGTAATCCGCGCACGATCGGTCCGGACCATCTTGCCGTCGAAGCCGTGGAACTGATGGAGCGCTTTCGTATCAATCAGATGCTGGTCGTGGACGCCGACGCGACACTGATCGGCGCGCTGAACATGCACGACCTCTTTTCCAAGAAGGTGATCTGATGGCGCAAACGCCTTCTTCCGCCGCTTCTGACGCATCCGCCGCGTCCGCTACCGACCGCGCGAGCCGCGTGAAGCTCATGATTTTCGATGTCGACGGAGTCTTCACCGACGGCAGCCTCTTCTTCACCGCCGAAGGCGACGCGATGAAATCGTTCAACTCGCTCGACGGCCACGGCGTGAAGATGCTTCAGTCGGTCGGGGTACAGACGGCGATCATCACGGGCCGCAAGTCGGGCATCGTCGCGGCGCGCGCGAAGGAACTGGGCGTCACGCATCTTTATCAGGGCGTCGCGGACAAGACCGTTGCCCTCGCCGGGTTGCTCGCCGCGACCAAAATAGCCGCCGACGAAGCCGGCTACATGGGCGACGACTGGCCCGACCTCGCCGTGATGCGCCGCTGCGGTTTCGCGGCCGCGCCGGCGAACGCGCATCCGGAAGTGATCCAACGCGTGCATTTCGTGGCCGAAGCGCGTGGCGGTCAAGGCGCGGTGCGCGAAGTCTGCGACGTCATCTTGCGCGCGCAGAACCGCTACGACGCGCTGCTAGCCGCGGCGCTCGGAGAATAAGCCAATGCCTCGTCCCGGCCGTTTCTCCTCCTTGCTGCCGCTCGTCGCCATGGCGGCGCTCGCGGGCATCACCTATTGGCTTCTGCAGAGCACGCTGCCGTCCGGTGCGCCCGCGCCCGAGCAGCCAAAGCGTCATACCGCCGATTACTTCGCCGAGAATTTTTCCGTCTCCGAACTCGATACCTCGGGCACGACGCAGTATCGCCTCACGGCCAAGTCCATGGTGCATTACGAAGACGACGAAAACAGCGACCTGACGCTGCCCGCCATGCGCATGTTCCAGCCGCAAAAGCCCACCGTCACGGCGACGGCGCAGCGCGGCACGGTGAACGGCGACGTGTCCATCGTCGATCTGTACGACAACGCCCGCATCCTGCGCGCAGCCGGTTTCGGCGATCCGCAGATGCAAGCGGATTCGCAGCATTTTCGCGTGCTGGTGAACGACGATGTCATCCTGACGGAAAAACCGGTTAGACTTCAGCGCGGCCCGTCCGTGATGACGGCCAACGGCATGAACTACAACAACGTGACCCGGGAAATGAAGCTCTTTGGTAACGTGCGCGGCGCGATAGCCGCGTCGGACATCAATGGCGGCTCGTCAAAGTAACCTAGTTATCCCGGCAAATCCTTCCGAATTTTGTGACTGCATGAACCAAAGCTTCCCTCGTCCCGATGGCGGCCACACGCGCGCAATGTTCGCGCGCCGCACCGCGCACGCCGTGCGGGCTGGGCTCGCGGCCGCCCTGGTCTCGCTGACTTCGCTCACCGCGATGCTGGCGCTGCCAACTCCGGCGCACGCCGAAAAGGCCGACCGCGACAAGCCGCTCAACATCGAAGCGGACAACATGTCCTACGACGACCTGAACCAGAAGAACGTGTTCACCGGTCACGTCGTTGCGACCAAAGGCACGATCGTCATCAAGGCGGATCGCGTCGATGTCACGCAAGATCCACAGGGCTATCAGTACGCGACCGGCACCTCGACCGGCAACAATCTCTCGTACTTCCGTCAAAAGCGCGATGGTCTCGACGAGTACATCGACGGCAACGCGGTTCGTATCGACTACGACGGCAAGAACGACTTCACCAAACTCACGACGCGCGCCACCGTGCGCCGCCTGCAAGGCCTGACCAAGGTGCAGGACGAAGTGCACGGCAGCGTCATCACCTACGACGGTCAGAAAGACTTCTACACGGCAACCGCTGGCAAGGACGTGGCCTCACCAGGCAATCCGACCGGCCGCGTGCGCGCCATGCTCGCGCCGCGCAGCGGCAACGCGGCGTCGCTGGATGGCCCGCCCGCCACGCTTGCACCGTCGAACACTCTAAAGGGAACGCCGCAGCAGTGAACTCGCCAGCCATGCCCCACCGTAAGCCGGAAGGCCAGTCGAGCTCGCTGGTCGTGCGTAATCTGAAGAAGCGTTACGGCTCGCGCACCGTGGTGAAAGACGTGTCGCTAGATGTGAAGAGCGGCGAAGTCGTCGGTCTGCTTGGGCCGAACGGCGCAGGCAAGACTACGTCGTTTTATATGATCGTCGGCCTCGTGCCGCTCGACGCAGGCGAAATCGTGCTCGACGATACCTCGATCAGCCTTCTGCCCATTCACCAGCGCGCGCATCTCGGTTTGTCGTATCTTCCGCAGGAAGCCTCGGTGTTTCGCAAGCTCACCGTCGAGCAGAACATTCGCGCGGTGCTCGAACTGCAGACGGACGAAACGGGCAAACGCCTGTCCAAAGACGCCATTACACAGCGCGCCGAAGCCCTGCTCGATGAACTGCAGATTGCGCATCTGCGTGAGAATCCGGCGTTGTCGCTGTCGGGCGGCGAACGCCGACGCGTTGAAATAGCGCGCGCGCTTGCAACCAACCCGAGCTTCATCCTGCTCGACGAGCCGTTCGCGGGCGTCGATCCTATCGCGGTGCTGGAAATCCAGAAGATCGTGAAGTTTTTGAAGCAGCGCAACATCGGCGTGCTGATCACGGACCACAACGTGCGCGAGACGCTCGGCATTTGCGACCACGCGTACATCATCAGCGATGGCAGCGTGCTGGCAGCGGGTGCGCCGAGCGAGATCATCGAGAATGAAAACGTGCGGCGCGTTTATCTGGGTGAGCATTTCCGCATGTAACGCATAGGACGAAAGGCGCGTGTACCGCGCCGCATCAAGTCGCAAGTGCAATTTTTACGTGCCGCCCACCGAGGCGGCACACGCTTTTTTGGATTCGCCGCGAGGTTTCGCGCGCGTGGCAAACTCTCTACAATGAATAAAAATTTGCCATGAAAGCCAGCCTCCAACTCCGACTATCGCAGCATCTTGCGCTGACCCCACAACTGCAGCAGTCCATCCGGCTGCTGCAGTTGTCGACGCTCGAATTGCAGCAGGAAGTGGCAATGGCCATCGCGCAAAATCCGCTGCTCGAGAACGAGGACGACTGGATTGCAAGCCCGCTGCGCGTCGCGGCAGACGGCTCGCTGATCTCGTCTCCCGCTTCGAACAATTCGGCGCCCGAACCCATGATGAGCAACGGCTCGTCATCGAGCACGTCGAGTTCCGATCGCTCGGAGAACGGCGAGCCGCAAGGTGTCGACGAATACAACGGCATGGGCTCCGACAACGGCGCGGATTCGAGTTCGTGGAACCTCGAAGACTATGGCCGTTCGAACAATGCCTCCGACGACGACGATCTCCCGCCGCTGCAAATCCACGAATCGACCACGACGCTGCGTGACCATCTGACCGCGCAGTTGCGCATGACGTCGGCGAACCAGCGCGATCGCGCGCTGATTACGTTCCTAATCGAGTCATTGGACGAAGACGGTTATCTCACGGCCACGCTCGAAGAAGTCCAGGCCGATCTGCCCGACGAACTTGAAGTCGATGTCGACGAACTCAGCGCGGCACTCGCCTTGCTGCAGAGTTTCGATCCGCCCGGTGTGGGCGGCCGCTCGGCATCCGAGTGTTTGAAGCTGCAATTGCTGCGACTGGATGGTTCGCCCACGCGCACGCTTGCGCTGGACATCGTCAACAATCATCTGGAATTGCTTGCCGCGCGAGATTTCACGCGTCTGCGCAAGCATCTGAAGGCGAGCGACGATTCGCTGCGGGACGCGCATTTGCTGATCAAGTCATTGGAGCCTTTTCCAGGAGCTGCCTATGGCAAGAGCGAAGCCGATTACGTCGTACCGGACATTCTCGTGCGCAAGATGTCTGGCGGGTGGACCGCCGAGTTGAATCCGGAGATTGTGCCGAAGCTGCGTATCAACCACTTGTACGCGAACATTTTGCGCAACAACCGTGGTGATCCGGGCAGCGGTTCGTTGCGGCAACAACTTCAGGAAGCGCGCTGGCTCATCAAGAATATTCAGCAGAGATTCGAGACGATTCTTCGCGTCGCGCAGGCCATTGTCGAGCGTCAGAAGAACTTCTTCGCTCATGGCGAAATCGCCATGCGGCCCTTGGTTTTGAGGGAAATTGCTGATACGCTGGGTTTACACGAGTCGACGGTTTCACGCGTGACGACCGGAAAGTACATGCTCACCCCATTCGGGACGCTTGAATTTAAGTACTTCTTCGGATCGCATGTTTCGACTGACACTGGAGGCGCGGCATCGTCCACGGCGATCCGGGCCCTCATCAAGCAACTGATAGGAGCGGAAGACCCCAAAACTCCTCTTTCAGACAGCCGCATCGCCGAACTGCTGGCGGAACAAGGCTTCGTGGTTGCGCGGCGCACTGTCGCCAAGTATCGCGAGGCACTGAGAATTCCCGCAGTGAATCTGCGCAAGTCTCTTTGACCCGTCTCTATAGTCTGTCGCATGTCGCGACGGACGTTTACCGGCCGCAGCGCAAATGCGCGGACGAGCCGGTCGGTGCGCCTTTCCTCACGCGCTCGTAGCTCATGCGCTCTGGAGTCGCATCGCCGACCGGTATCGGACGAGCCTTGGCCTGGCGGCCATCAGCTTGGAGAGCAACTATGAACTTGAAGATCAGTGGACACCACCTCGAATTGACGCCTGCGTTGCGCGAGTACGTGATCACGAAACTGGACAGGGTGCTGCGTCACTTCGATCAAGTGATCGACGGCAGCGTTGTCCTCTCGGTCGACAATCATAGGGAAAAGGACAAGCGGCAAAAGTGTGAAATCAACTTGCACGTGAAGGGCAAGGACATTTTCATCGAGAGTTGTGACGTTGATATGTACGCGGCCATCGATCTAATGGTGGACAAGCTGGATCGTCAGGTCATCAAGCACAAGGACAAGATCCAGGGCCACGCTCACGAGGCCATCAAGTACCGCGCCGAAGCGCAAGAACTGGAAGCGCCGTCGCCCTGAATGCGGCGCGTCGCGTGATCCGAGGTCGTTTGCACGTGCCCGCCGCCAGCCGGTGGGCGGGTTTGGAGGAAATCCTCCAACCTTGGCCGAACAGTCATCGAGAGCACAGACCAGAGCAAAGCCGCCCGCCTTGGCGGCTTTTTTGTTGGGAATCGGTGACGAGTCAGTACAAGCCATTGATTTCCCGGGTTTTGTACTGCACATTGAGTTGCAATAGGGCAATGGCGCGCCGCACCATCACGCATTACCCTGTTCTATAATGGCCCGGTTGTTACAGGGGTTAACCAAACAGATACGCTGCAGGAAGCCCAAGCGCATTTTCCGTCCGATCGTCGCCGTGAGCGCTTACAGTAGCCACGATGAGGAGCTATCAGGCCACGCATCAGCCTGCCAACATGAATCGTTTAGCTAAATTTCTTCCCATCGAGAACGTGGTTCTCGGACTGGCCGTTACCAGCAAGAAGCGTGTATTCGAGCAGGCGGGTCTGATTTTCGAGAACCAGAACGGCATCGCCCGCAGCATCGTCACCGACAATCTCTTCGCTCGTGAGCGTCTCGGCTCGACTGGCCTCGGCGAAGGCGTCGCCATTCCACATGGCCGCATCAAGGGGCTGAAGCAACCGCTCGCCGCCTTCGTGCGCCTGGCGGAGCCTGTCGCGTTCGAATCGCCCGACGGGCAGCCGGTTTCGCTCCTGATCTTCCTGCTCGTGCCCGAGCAGGCGACCCAGCAGCATCTTGAAATTCTCTCGGAGATCGCGCAATTACTCTCCGACAGCGAAGCGCGCGAGCGTTTGCACAAGGAAGAAAATCGCGAGGCCCTGTATCAGGTCCTCACGCAGTGGCAGCCATAAGCGGCGCGCTCGCATTGCCGAGAGCCGCATTTGCAGCAGGTCAGCCGCCCTTTCCAGGCTTTTTGGGGCGTCTCGCTTATGCGGTGCTTCTGCGGCACAATCGTTTCAAACGCGGTCTGAACGCGGGTCAAACGCAGTGAAATGCAGCACCATGCGGCTGATTGAAGCAATTCGCTTCGGCGCGCGTTGGCTGCTCCCGGCTTCCAACGGAGTTCCGGCCTCATGGATACGTCCAGCATCAACGCCCAAAGCATTTTCGACGACAACGCCGCCACTTTGAAGCTCAGTTGGCTGACTGGGCACGAAGGCTGGGAACGCGGGTTTTCGAGTGAAACCGTTGCCAACGCGACCTCCAGCGCGGACTTGGTCGGCCACCTGAATCTGATTCACCCCAACCGTATCCAGGTGCTCGGCGACGCCGAGATCAACTACTACCAGCGCCAGTCCGACGAAGACCGTTCGCGCCACATGGCCGAACTGATCGCACTGGAACCGCCGTTTCTCGTGGTGGCCGGCGAAGTCGGCGCGCCGCCGGAACTCGTGCTGCGCTGTACGCGATCGTCCACACCGCTTTTCACGACGCGCATGTCCGCGGCCGCGGTCATCGACAGTCTGCGCGCTTACATGTCACGCATTCTCGCGCCACGCGCCACGCTGCATGGCGTGTTCATCGACATTCTGGGCATGGGAGTGCTTCTGACCGGCGACTCCGGCCTCGGCAAAAGCGAACTCGGGCTGGAGTTGATCAGCCGTGGCCACGGTCTGGTGGCCGATGACGCCGTGGATTTCGTGCGCCTTGGTCCTGATTTCGTCGAAGGGCGCTGCCCGCCCCTGCTGCAAAATCTGCTCGAAGTGCGCGGTCTCGGTCTGCTGGACATCAAGACGATTTTCGGCGAGACCGCCGTGCGCCGCAAAATGAAACTCAAGCTGATCGTGCAACTGGTTCGTCGGCCGGATGGCGAGTTTCAACGGCTTCCGCTGGAAAGTCAGACCGTGGATGTCCTCGGTCTGCCGATCAGCAAAGTGACGATTCAAGTCGCCGCGGGCCGAAACCTTGCTGTGCTGGTAGAAGCGGCGGTACGCAATACGATCCTGCAATTGCGCGGCATCGACACGTTGCGGGACTTCATGGACCGTCAGCGGCTCGCCATGCAGGACCCGGATAGCCAGTTCCCCGGCAAACTGATCTAATTTCCCGCCCGAGTTCACGCTCGAAGCGCGAAAAAACGGACCCGAAGCCAGTGCTAAGATAAGGCAATTGAAGCGAAGCCCATGCGTATCATCCTGATCACCGGCATCTCCGGCTCTGGCAAATCGGTTGCGCTGAACGCTCTCGCGGACGGCGGCTACTACTGCGTCGACAATCTGCCGCCGCGCTTCTTGCCCGAACTGGCCGATTACCTGTCGAGCGAAGGACAGCAGCGTCTCGCCGTCGCCATCGACGCGCGTTCGAGCCATTCCCTGGACGATGTCCCCGGCATCATCCACACACTGTCTAGCAAGTACGACCTGCGCGTGTTGTTCCTCAACGCAAGCACGCAGTCGCTCATTCAGCGCTTCTCCGAGACGCGTCGCCGTCACCCGCTTTCCGGTTCACCCATGCACGAGGCCGATGTCGGTGTGCTCAACTCGCTCGCGGAAGCCATCGAGCGGGAACGCGAACTCGTGGCCGACCTGGCCGAGTACGGCCATCAGATCGACACCAGCAATCTGCGCGCGAACGTCCTGCGCGCGTGGGTCAAGCGCTTCGTCGAAACCGATGCCGCCGACCTCACCCTCATGTTCGAATCGTTTGGCTTCAAGCGCGGCGTGCCGCTCGACGCCGATCTTGTTTTCGACGTGCGCACGCTGCCGAATCCGTATTACGACCGCGAGTTGCGCCCGTTCACGGGCCTCGATCAGCCGATCATCGACTATCTTTCGGCGCAGCCCATGGTCGGCGAGATGATCGACGACATCGGCGAATTCGTCGGCAAATGGCTGCCGCGCTTTCGCGACGATAACCGCAGCTATCTCACGGTTGCGATCGGCTGCACAGGCGGGCAACATCGCTCGGTGTACATCGCACAGGCGCTGGCCGCGCGCTTTCGCGGCGACGCCAATGTGATCGTGCGGCATCGTGACGCGCCCATCCCCGTGGATGACAGCGCAATCCACACGCGAACCTGATCGCCGCGTCGGCGGTCGCAAACTGGAGGCGCGCAATGTCCTCGAACCCCGTTCTAGCCGACTTGCCGCTGTTTCCGCTTCACACCGTCCTCTTTCCCGGCGGCCTGCTGCCGCTCAAGATTTTCGAGGCGCGCTATCTCGACATGGCGCGTTCGTGTTTGCGCGAGAAGTCGCCGTTCGGCGTGTGCCTGTTAAAGAGCGGTCATGAGATCGCGTCGCCGGGAGATCCGTCGGTGCCGGAAAGCATCGGCTGTCTTGCCGAAATCACGGAATGCGATGTCGATACCTTCGGCCTCCTGCTCGTGCAGGCGCGCGGAACGGAACGCTTTCGGCTCGTGACGCATCGCGTCGACCCGAGCAATCTGCTGGTTGGAACGGCGGAAGTGCTGGGCGAGGATCAGCCGCTGCATGGCGCCGAAACGCTCGCCAAGTTCGGCGCGTGCGCGGAGGTGCTGGAGCGCATCATCGAGACCATCAAAACGCGCGAGCCGCAGAACCTTCCGTTCGTCGAGCCCTATCTCTTCGACGACCCCACCTGGGTGTCGAACCGTCTTGCCGAAATCCTGCCGATTCCCATGCGCGCGCGCCAGAAGCTCATGGAACTGATGGATGCCGGCGCGCGTATCGACGTCGTGCATCACTACATGCAGCATCATCAACTGCTTTAGCGCTTTAGATGAGCGAGCCGGTGAGTCCGTCGAGCAGCTTGCGAACGGGCGCGGGAACGCCGAACGCATCGAGCCGGGAAAGCGGCGCCCAAACGGTTTGCGCGTCGTTCAGTTCGCGCGGCGTGCCACGGGTTTCGCCGAGACGCGGCTCGATTTCCAGTTTGAAATGCGTGAACGTATGCGAAAGCGGCGCAAGCCGCTGCAACTGCGCGTCGCCGCCAAAACTGTGCGCCACGGCCGCGAGCGCGGCTTCGTCGGCGGCTTCGGGCAAGCTCCAGAGACCGCCCCAGATTCCCGTCGGCGGACGCTTTTCGAGCAGGATCGAATCGCCGTCTTTCAGCACCAGCATCCACGTCTTGCGCGTCGGCACCGCTTTCTTCGGACGCGCCGCCGGCAACTCGCGCTGACGTCCTTCCACGTTCGCCACACAATCCGGCGCGAACGGACAGCGCGCGCAATCGGGCTTGCCGCGCACGCACAGCGTCGCGCCGAGGTCCATCAGGCCTTGCGTGTAGGCGGTGACTTCATCCTTGTTGGCGGCATCGGGCAAGAGCGATTCCGCGAGCGTCCACATTGCGTTCTCCACACGCTTTTCGCCCGGAAAACCTTCGACGCCGAACACGCGCGCAAGCACACGCTTCACGTTGCCATCGAGGATCGTCGCGCGTGCGGCGAACGCGAACGATGCAATCGCCGCCGCCGTCGATCGGCCGATGCCCGGCAATTCCGCGAGCGCTTCGACTGTCCGCGGAAACGCGCCGCCGTGTTCGAACGCCACGACCTGCGCGCAGCGATGCAGATTGCGCGCGCGCGAGTAATAGCCGAGCCCGGCCCAGAGCGCCATCACGTCGTCGATCGGGGCGTCCGCGAGCGCAGTCACGGTCGGGAAACGTTCGAGAAAACGCGCGTAGTACGGAATGACCGTGCTGACCTGCGTCTGCTGCAGCATGATCTCCGAGAGCCAGATGCGGTAAGCATCGCGCGTGTTCTGCCACGGCAGGTCGTGACGGCCGTGAATGCGTTGCCACGCGATCAGGCGCGCGGAAAAGTCTGTAAGAGCGAGCATTGAGTTCAACGTTGGCAGCGCGGGCAGAAGTACGTCGAGCGTTGCCCCTGGACGATTTGCTTGATGGCGGTGCCGCAAACATGGCAGGGCAATCCGGCGCGATCATAGACGAAATAGTCGAGCTGGAAGTAGCCCGATTCGCCATTGCTGCCGACAAAGTCGCGCAGCGTGCTGCCGCCCTTTTCGATCGCCGCCGCGAGCGTCACGCGCACGGCATCGGCGAGCAGATCGTAGCGCACGAGCGAGATGCGCCCGGCGGCAGTCGTCGGACGAATGCCCGCGCGAAACAAGCTCTCCGACGCGTAGATATTGCCCACGCCCACGACGATTCCACCCGCAAGCAGCGCCTGCTTCACCGATACTTTGCGCCCGCGCGTCGCGCGAAACAGCAGCGCGCCTGAGAATTCCGGCGAGAACGGTTCGACGCCGAGACTCGCGAGCAAGGGATGAGCGAGCACGTCGCCATCGGCGCGTGCGTGCCACAGAATCGCGCCGAAGCGACGCGGATCGCGAAAGCGCAGGATGAAGTCATCGAACACGATATCGACGTGATCGTGCTTGGCGGCATCCGGTGGGCGCGGCACGTTACGCAAGACGCGCAGCGTGCCTGTCATGCCGAGATGCACGATGAGCCAGCCTTCGGCCGTCTCGAAAAGCAGATATTTGCCGCGCCTTTCGACCTTCTCTATTTTCAGGCGCGCGAGCGTCTTTGCGAGATGCGCCGGAATGGGCCAGCGCAGCGCGGGCGTACGCACATCGACATGCTCGACGCGCCTTCCGGCGACATAAGGTTCGATTCCGCGACGGGTGACTTCTACTTCCGGCAGTTCTGGCATATTTCCTGGAGAGCGTCTTGCTGGGACGAGTGTGCCGGTATTTTAGCCACCGCGTTACAATCGACCGAAACATCGTCTGGATTTCCATGAACCCGTTCGAAATCAAACTGAATACGTTGCGTCAGGCCGGCCTCATCCGATCGCGTGCACGGTCAAGGGCGCGGTTCACGCGCATGGCCGGCGCGATTGCAGTTGCATTGTCCGCGATCGCTTTCACGCCCGCGCACGCTCAGGTACCGAACGCGACACCCGTGCCGAGCACCGACGATCAGGCCGCGGCGCAAAACGCGTCTGATCTTCTGACCGCGCCTGTCAATAACGCGGAGTCGCAGGATTTGCCGAACGTGGCGGCATCCAGCCAGATCGTCTTTCAGGTGTTGGCGGCGGAAGTCGCCTTGCAGCGTGGCCAGGCCGCGCCCGCCTACCAGACTTACCTCTCGCTCGCGCGCGACACGCATGATCCGCGCTTCGCTCAGCGCGCCACGGAAATCGCCATTGCCGCACAGAGCCCCACCGACGCAATGACCTCCGCGCAGCTTTGGCAGCAATTTGCGCCGCATTCCGAGCGCGCCGCGCAGTTGAGCGCTTCGTTGTTGATCGTGTCCGGCAAGCCCGACGACGCGAAGCCCACGCTGCAAAACGAACTCGCCAAGGTTCCGGCCGAGCAACGCGGCGAAGCCATTCTTTCGTTGCAGACGCTGCTTGCACGCGGACCGAATCGCGTAGGCGGCCTGAATGTCCTGAAGGATCTCTCCGCGAACGACTTGGATCTGCCCGAAACGCAACTCGCGCTTGCCCGTCAGCAGTTGCTCGCGGACGACCAGCCGGGCGCGAAGGCATCGCTGGAAAAGGCGTTGAAGCTGCGCCCGGATTACTTGCCCGCGGCGCTCACGCTCGCGCGCATGGGCCCGGAAGAGCGCAAGGAAGGCATCGCTTCGTTCGAGAAGTATCTCGACAAGAATCCGAAGTCGCATGACGCGCGGCTCGCGCTGGCGCAGTTGTATCTGTCGTCGGACCGGCTCGACGACGCGCAGAAGCAGTTCGAGATCATGCGCAAGAACGACTCGAAAGATCTGACGCCGCTCATGGCGCTCGCGCTCATCGACATTCAGAAGAAGCAGTTCGACAAGGCGCAGGACCTGCTCAAGCAGTACGCGCAGGCTGCGGAGGCGTCGCCCAACGGCGATCCGGGACAGGCTTACATCTACCTCGCACAACTGTCGCTCGAACAGAAGGACGAGGCGCAAGCAAGCCAGTGGCTCGACAAGATTCCGCGCACGAGCCAGCAATATTTGCCCGCGCAGATCACGCGCGCGCAACTGCTCGCGAAGCAAGGCAAGGTGGATGAAGCGCGATCGCTTCTCAATGGCCTGCAAAGTTCCGATCCGCGCGACCTCGCATTGCTCGCGCGCACCGACTCGGCGATTCTTTTCGAGGCGCATCGCTACGACGAAGCGGAAGCGAATCTCGCGAAGGCCGTGGCCGCGTTCCCGGACGATCCGGATCTCGCCTACGACTACGCCATGGCCGCCGAAAAGAACGGTCACTACGACGTAATGGAAACGCAGTTGCGCAAGCTCATGCGCGTGGACCCGAGCAATCCGCAGGCATATAACGCACTCGGCTACTCGCTCGTGGATCGCAACCAGCGTGTCGACGAAGCGGTGAAGCTGATCGAGAAGGCGGTGTCGCTCGCGCCGAACGACGCCTTCATCATGGACAGCCTCGGCTGGGCGCGCTTTCGCCAGGGCAACGCGGCCGAAGCCGAAAAAATTCTCTCGGACGCCTACAAGATTCAGCCGAACGCGGAGATCGGCGCGCATCTCGGCGAGGTGCAGTGGAAGTCCGGGGAGCAGGATCAGGCGCGCGCCACGTGGCGTCAGGCGCAGAAGCTCGAACCCGACAACGACACGCTCGTCAAAACGCTCAAACGACTTCAGGTAAACGATCTTTGATGGCTTTCGATTTCATTGCCGGCGCGTCGCGCGGTTTCATGCGCAAAGGCGCGCTCGGTTTTACGGCCGCGACCGTGTTGATGCTTGCCGGTTGCGCATTGCAGCCGCGTTTGCCGACCACATCGGATAAGACGACTTCGCTCACCACGCAGACGAGCCGCGCGTATCACGGACGCTTCGCCGTGCAGTACAACGACCAGAACGGCACGACGCGCAACGCCTACGGCAACTTCGACTGGCAGGAAACCGGCGACACCGTGACGCTCCAGTTGCGCAACCCGCTCGGCCAGACCATGGCGATCGTCACTTCGTCGCCGTCGCTCGCGACGCTCGAACTGCCGAACCGGCCGCCAGTGAACGCCGAGAACGTGTCGGAGCTGATGCAGAACACGCTTGGCTTCGCGCTGCCGGTCGAGGGCTTGCGCTACTGGCTGCAGCCGTCCGCGGCGCCAACCTCGCGCGCGCAGACCACGCTCGACCCCGAAGCCAACAACGGCCGCCCCAAAGAGATCAGACAGGACGGCTGGACCATCGACTATCTCGCCTATGCCGACGCGCCCGCGACGGGCGTCAAGCGCGTGAACCTGGTCCGCTCGGAACCGCCGCTCGATATCAAGCTGGTGCTCGATCAATAACGCCTTCGCATCAGAAATGTCATCGACTCACGACTCGCTTCGCAACTGCCTCGCGCCCGCGAAGCTGAACCTCTTTCTGCACATCACGGGCCGTCGTCCGGATGGCTATCACTCGCTGCAGACTGTCTTCCAGTTGCTCGACTGGGGCGACATGCTGCACTTCAAACGACGCGATGACGGCATCGTTACGCGCAAGACGCTCGTGCCGGGCGTACCCGAAGCGGACGATCTGGTCGTGCGCGCGGCGCGCCTGCTGCAGAAGCACACCGGCAGTCGCTTTGGCGTCGAGATCGAGATCGACAAACATCTGCCGATGGGCGCGGGGCTTGGTGGAGGAAGTTCCGACGCGGCAACGACTCTTTTAGCGTTGAAACGTCTCTGGGGTGTTGATCTTTCGCGTGAGATTCTGCAGAATCTCGCCCTGCAACTCGGCGCGGACGTGCCGTTTTTTGTCTTCGGGCAAAATGCTTTTGCAGAAGGTGTTGGCGAAGCGCTGCAGGCAGTCGTTCTGCCCAAGCGTTTTTTTCTGGTAGTTACTCCTTCAGTTCACGTCCCGACGGCGGCGATTTTTTCGGAAAAGGCCTTGACAAGGGATACGAAGGTCGCCACAATGACGGACTTTCTTGCAGCGCAAAAGTCAGACACTAACTGGCCAGACAGCTTCGGTCGAAATGACATGCAGGCTGTAGTCGCAAGAAAGTACGCGGAAGTTGCACAGGTGCTCGAGTGGTTTTCCAATCTCGCACCCGCGCGAATGACCGGATCTGGAGCAAGCGTGTTCGCCGCTTTCCCGAGCCGAGCCGAAGCAGAGATGGCGCAAGCCAAACTCCCGGCAAGCTGGAAGAGCGTGGTGACAAGCAGTCTGGAACGTCATCCTCTCTTTGCTTTCGCGTCATAGGTTTCGTTTTGCCGGGTATGTCCTACACTTCCCGGCGAGACTCAAAGTTGTGTAGGGGAGTCGCCAAGTTGGTCAAGGCACCGGATTTTGATTCCGGCATGCGAGGGTTCGAGTCCTTCCTCCCCTGCCATTCCTTTTCTCGCGTTTTTCCTCTCGCCTCCAGCCGCAGACAGGTGCACGATGAGCAGTGACGGCCTGATGGTATTTACTGGCAACGCAAATCCCGCGCTTGCACAGGAAGTCGTCAAGATCCTTGGAATTCCTCTCGGCAAAGCGATGGTCAGCCGTTTCTCCGACGGCGAAATCATGGTCGAGATTCAGGAAAACGTTCGAGGTAAAGACGTATTCGTTCTGCAGTCCACCTGCGCACCGACGAACGACACCCTGATGGAACTCATGATCATGGTCGATGCGCTCAAGCGCGCATCAGCAGGCCGGATCACCGCAGCCATCCCCTACTTCGGCTATGCGCGTCAGGACCGCCGTCCGCGTTCCGCGCGAGTGGCCATCTCGGCGAAGGTCGTCGCGAACATGCTGGAAATTGCCGGCGTCGATCGCGTGATCACCATGGACCTTCACGCCGACCAGATTCAAGGTTTCTTCGACATCCCCGTCGACAACATTTACGCCACGCCCGTTTTGCTCGGCGATCTGCGTAAGCAAAATCACGATCATCTGCTGGTTGTATCGCCGGACGTCGGCGGCGTGGTGCGCGCACGTGCACTCGCCAAGCAGTTGAATACGGATCTCGCGATCATCGACAAACGTCGTCCGAAAGCGAATGTCGCCGAAGTGATGAACGTGATCGGCGAAGTGGAAGGCCGTACATGCGTCATCATGGACGACATGGTCGACACCGCCGGCACGCTCTGCAAGGCAGCGCAAGTGCTGAAAGATCGCGGCGCGACTCAGGTTTTCGCTTATGCCACGCATCCGGTGTTGTCGGGTGGCGCAGCGGAGCGTATCGCGGCGTCGCAACTGGACGAACTCGTGGTGACGGACACCATTCCGTTGTCGGCGGAGTCGCTCGCGTGCCCGAAGATTCGTCCGCTGTCGAGCGCGGGTCTGCTCGCCGAGACGTTCTCCCGAATCCGGCGCGGCGACTCGGTCATGTCGCTTTTCGCGGAAGGTTGAGCAAGAATTAGCAAGGAACGCGGAGCACGAGCTTCGCGTTTTTGCATGATCGGCAGGAACGAACGAAGGTTCTTGCCGTTGTTGTGGGATCAGCGCATTTTCGTTGATCCCGATTTTCACTGCCTGGTCGCGGGCAGATATAGGAGTTTCAAATGAAAGTCGTCGCTTTCGAGCGTAGCAAGCAAGGTACGGGTGCGAGCCGCCGCCTGCGCAATTCGGGCAAGACCCCGGCTATTGTGTACGGTGCGGACAAGGACGTTCAACTGGTCGAACTGGACCACAACGCCCTGTGGCACGCGCTGAAGAAGGAAGTGTTCCATTCGTCGATTTTGGAACTGGAAGTCGCTGGCGGTTCGCAACAAGTTCTGCTGCGCGACGTGCAATATCACCCGTTCAAGCAACTGGTGCTGCACGTGGATTTCCAGCGTGTCGACGCGAACAAGAAGCTGCACACCAAGGTGCCGCTGCACTTCATGAATCAAGAAACCAACCCGGCCGTGAAGCTCGCGGGCGCGGTGATCTCGCACGTCGTGACGGAACTGGAAGTGGAATGCCTGCCGGCAGACCTGCCCGAGTTCCTGGAAATCGATCTGGCGACCATCGAAGCCGGCCAAACGATGCACGCAAAGGACATCCCGCTGCCGAAGGGCGTGAGCCTGACGATCGCGATCGAAGCGGAAAACCCGGTGGTTGCATCGGCGACCATTCCGGCTGCTGTCGTGTCGGATTCGACGGACGAAGCCACGGGTGAAACGCCGGCTGCTGAGTAAAACGCATCAGCTAGCGAAGTTCGCTATCCTCTCGATCCGTTCGCAAGGACGGTCGACGTGACCCGCCGGCGCGCAAGCCTCGGCGGGTTTTTTTTCGCATCAACATTAAACGATACGAGCAGGCTTCCTAGCCTGCGATGATTCGACATGATCAAGCTGATCGTTGGCCTGGGAAATCCGGGCGCCGAATACACCGCGACGCGCCATAACGCGGGCTTCTGGCTAGTCGACCAATTGGCGCGCGACGCCGGCGCGAGTCTGCACGACGAGCGCCGCTTTCACGGTCACTATGGCCGCGGACGTCTGAACGGGCATGAAATCCATTTGCTGGAACCGCAGACGTTCATGAACCGCTCGGGACAATCGGTGGTTGCGGTCGCGCAGTTCTTCAAGATTCTTCCCGATGAGATTCTCGTCGCACACGACGAACTCGATCTTCCGCCCGGCACCGTCAAGATGAAGCTCGGCGGCGGCAGCGGAGGCCACAACGGGCTCAAGGATATTTCCGCACATCTGTCGTCGCAGCAATATTGGCGGCTGCGCATTGGCATCGGGCATCCGCGTGATCTGATTCCCGAAGGCGCGCGTGCGGGCGCGAAGCCGGACGTCGCCAATTTCGTGCTGAAGCCGCCGCGCCGCGAAGAGCAGGACGTGATCGATCAGTCGATCGAGCGCGCGCTCGCCGTCATGCCCTTCGTCGTCGCGGGCGAAAACGAACGCGCGATGATGAACCTGCATCGCAATCCCTGACTTCCACTGGAGCAGACCGTGAGCCGTTTCTGGAGCGATATCGTCCATCGACTGACGCCTTATGTGCCGGGCGAACAGCCCGCGCTGGCACATCCCATCAAGCTCAACACCAACGAGAATCCGTATCCGCCGTCGCCGCGTGTGGTCGAGGCGATTACGCGCGAACTCGGCAAGGATGGCGCGTCGCTGCGCAAGTACCCGGATCCGACCGCGCGCGCGTTGCGTGAGGCGGTGGCGAAGCATCACGGTTTGCGCGTGGAGCAGGTGTTCGCGGGGAACGGTTCGGACGAAGTGCTCGCGCACGCGTTTCAGGCGCTCTTGAAACACGAAAAGCCGATTCGTTTTCCCGACATCACGTACAGCTTCTATCCGGTTTATGCCCAGTTGTACGGTGTGGAATACGAGGCGATCCCGCTGAACGCGGATTTCGGTATCGATACCGACGATTACCGCGCGCCAGGCGGCGGCGTGCTGTTGCCGAATCCGAATGCGCCGACGGGCCGCGCCCTGCCGCTCTCCGAAATCGAGGTGCTGCTGAAGGCGAATCCGGATGCGCCAGTCATCATCGACGAAGCGTACGTGGATTTCGGCGCGGAATCGGCCGTGAATCTGGTCGATGCTTATCCCAATCTGCTGGTCGTGCACACGACTTCGAAGGCGCGTTCGCTTGCGGGCATGCGCGTGGGTTTCGCATTCGGCGATGCAAGCCTGATCGAAGCGCTAACGCGCGTGAAGGACAGCTTCAACTCGTATCCGCTCGACCGGCTCGCGCAAGTAGCGGCGCTCGCTTCGTATGAAGACCGCGCGTGGTTCGAGGAGAGTTGCGGCAAAGTCGTCGCGAGTCGCGACAAGTTGACAGCGCAATTGAGCGCGCTGGGATTTGAAGTGGTGCCGTCGGCGGCGAATTTCGTCTTCGCGAAACACCCCGCGCACGACGCGCTCGCGCTCGCCACCGCGCTTCGAACGAAGGAAATCTTCGTGCGGCATTTCAAGCTGCCGCGCATCGACCAGCATTTGCGGATAACGGTCGGCACGCCAGACGAATGCGATGCGCTCGTCGCTGCACTGACCGAACTCGCCAGCGCGTAAGAACAGAGATAAGGCGGTTACTCGCCTTTCGCCGCCATCAACGCGCGGTATTTGTCCATCAACTGCTCCGGCGACTCGACGTGCGCCGGGTCGCGCGGAATGCATTCGACGGGGCACACCTGTTGACACTGCGGCTCATCGAAGTGGCCGACGCATTCCGTGCACTTGTTCGGATCGATCACGTAGATCTCCGTACCCATCGAAATGGCGTCGTTCGGGCACTCGGGCTCGCACACGTCGCAGTTGATGCACTCGTCGGTAATGATCAAAGACATGATGCTTCACTCTCTTGCGCCGGCGATGTTCCGGCATGGAGTCCGCGCATCGCGCGAGCGCTGATACGCGGACCCGGCGCTCAAGGCGCCGAAGGATCTTTCTGGGCGGCCACGCCGACCTTGTCGGTCAGCCGCTTCTCCACCGATGGAAACACGAACTTGCTCACATCGCCGCCAAGCTGGGCGATCTCGCGCACGATGGTGCCCGAAATGAACTGGTACTGGTCCGACGGCGTCATGAACATGGTTTCGACGTCGGGCAAAAGATAGCGATTCATGCCGGCCATCTGAAACTCGTACTCGAAATCCGATACGGCGCGCAGGCCCCTCACGATCACCCGCGCGTTGTTCTTGCGCACGAAATCTTTTAGTAGCCCGGTGAAACTGCTTACCTGGACGTTCGGATAATGCCCGAGCACGTCGTGGGCGATATCCAGCCGTTCCTGCAGCGAAAAAAACGGCTTTTTCGCGCGACTGTCGGCCACGCCGACTACCAGCGTATCGAAAATGCTCGATGCGCGCCGGACGATGTCTTCATGCCCGCGCGTCAGCGGGTCGAACGTTCCCGGGTACACGGCGACAACCATGAGCTTTCTCCTCTTTTATTTACCTTGGACCGCGTGACAGCGATGGCCCATTTTCCCCGCCCCCGTCCGAACGCGCCGGGCGCGTCAGATCGGGGAACGCGCATTATTCATCATTTTGGCGGCGCAGCAAATGATAGCGAACCATGCCCGCTTTCCCTTCGCGCGTGATTTCCCAGCCCGCCAGAGCGTCGATGCTCGCCGGTTCCAGCGGATCGCCGCATTCGACGTAGAGCGCGCCATCCGCGGCGACGAGCGGCGCGGCGATCTCAAGCGCGCGCAAGAGCAAAGCCTGATCGCCGAAAGGAGGATCGAGGAACACGACATCGAACGAGCCTGGCGCGAGACTGCGGGCGAGACGCAGCGCGTCGGCTTCGGCGATCTCGATGTTGCGCGCATCCAGCCGCGCCTGATTCGCTTTGAGTTGCGCGACCGCGCGGCCGCTACGCTCGACCATGAGCACGCGTGCCGCGCCGCGCGACGCGGCTTCGAAACCGAGCGCGCCGCTGCCGGCGAACAGGTCGAGACAGCGCTGGCCATCCAGGTCCTGGCCGAGCCAGTTGAAGAGCGTTTCGCGGACACGGTCGGGCGTGGGTCTCAGACCGTCGAGATCGAGGACGGGCAGCGGCGTGCGCTTCCAGTTCCCGCCGATGATGCGAATGGTGTGCGGCTTGCCGCTGCGCGACGACGCGCGGCTCGAAGAGGCCGAGGAACGGGCCGGAATATGCGGACGAGTGTCGGACGAACGGGACATAAAAGAGATTGAGTGAGACTGGCGCGCGGCCCGGCCGATGGGCGTTTTGACTGTTCCCGGCGACTGGCGTGGGCCGTGAGCGCCCACGTTACCACAGCGCGGCGTCGTGCCGGGAGGCGCACAGGCGCGTCGGGCCGCGCCTGATAAAATACGCGGCTTACACATCTCAGCGCGAGCCGCGCACACGCGAGCGCATCGGCGCGCAGACGCGAACCGGCAAGCACGCGCGCTCTCCTCACATACCATGTTCAGCTTCTTCAAACGATTCAAAAAGCCGGCTGACGAGCCGCTCGACACGCCGGAAGAGGACAACCTCGAAGCGGACGACGACGGTTCCTCGGTTGCATTAGAGGACGAGGCGTCGGGCGAGCATGTTCATGGTGAAGACGCGGCGGCCTCGAACACGCAAGCTATTCGCGGCGACGCGGCGGCGTCTGACGAACATGTTCATGGCGGCAACGCGAAGCCGCATCAGGCTGAAGCTGCAAACACATCATCACATCGAGCACCGGCGCCTTCGGCCGCAGAGCCTACGCAATACTGGCAAGGCCGCACCGAATCTCAATGGCTGCGCGCGCCCGAGACCGATCAGGCGAGCGAGGAAATCATGCCGCCGCCTGAGCCCGATCCGGCCGCGCGCAAGTCCTGGCTCGCGCGTCTGCGCAATGGGTTATCGAAGACGAGCACGAGCCTCACGGGAATCTTCGTCGGCGCGAAGATCGACGAAGATCTCTACGAGGAGCTCGAAACCGCGCTTCTGATGTCCGACGCGGGCGTCGATGCCACCGAATATCTGCTTGAATCCTTGCGCGAAAAAGTGCGCGCCGAGCGTTTGACGGACGCCACGCAAGTGAAGGCCGCACTCCGCGTGCTCTTGATCGACTTGCTGCGTCCGCTCGAAAAGTCGCTGATGCTTGGCCGCGCCCAACCGCTCGTGATGATGATCGCGGGTGTAAACGGCGTCGGCAAGACGACGAGCATCGGCAAGCTGGCGAAGCATCTGCAGCATTTCAATCAGTCGGTGCTGCTCGCCGCCGGGGACACGTTCCGCGCCGCCGCGCGCGAACAACTCACGGTCTGGGGCGAGCGCAACAACGTGATGGTGATCGCGCAGGAAAGCGGCGACGCGGCCGCCGTCATCTTCGACGCCGTGGGCGCTGCCCGCGCGCGCAAGATAGACGTGATGATGGCCGACACCGCCGGCCGCCTGCCGACGCAGTTGCATTTGATGGAAGAACTGCGCAAGGTGCGCCGCGTGATCGCCAAGGCGATGCCCGACGCGCCCCACGAAGTGCTGCTCGTGATCGATGCCAACACGGGACAGAACGCCCTCGCGCAAGTGAAGGCTTTCGACGACGCGCTCGGCTTGACGGGTCTTATCGTGACCAAGCTGGACGGCACGGCGAAAGGCGGCATTCTCGCGGCTATCGCGCGTCAGCGGCCGATTCCGGTGTATTTCATCGGCGTTGGAGAAAAGGTCGAGGATTTGCAGCCGTTCAGCGCGGAAGAGTTCGCGGACGCGTTGTTGGGGTGAGGTGGGGCGCTGATGAGATTCGATTAGATCGGCGTTAATCTTATCAATCTTATCAGGCCGATGATAAGATTAAGCTATTCTTATCATCGGCGCCGTTATGATCGACCAATCGCTTCTTCTAGCCATCGTCCAGTGCGTAGCGCAACGCATCGAGGCGGGTGATCCCGGTGTTTCTGCTGGCGTCATCGAGGCAAGCATCGGGCCGTGGTCCAGACCGACAGTCAACCGCGCTCTGGCCCGGCTGGTCGCGCAAGGCTCACTGGAGCGACAAGGCGCGGGAAGGTCGACCATCTATCGAACGACCAATTCTTCGTCGTTGGTCGGGGTGCAAGAGGAGCTCCGCGGGCCTGCCGGTACACGCTATCGTGCGTTGGATGACGAAGCGCGGAAACTGATTGCCGCGCTGTCGGCTCCGCTGGGAATGCGACAACCTGTCTCTTATCAACGCTCATTTGTCGATGCTTATCGGCCGAATTTCGGCGGTCTACTGCCCGCCGCTCTAGCCGAAGATCTGTATTCAAAAGGCAAGTCGCAGGATCAACAGCCTGCCGGAACATATGCGCGAAAAGTTTTGGAACAACTGCTCATCGACTTGTCATGGTCGTCATCGCGACTCGAAGGCAATCAGAAGACCCTGCTAGATACGCGAGAACTGTTCGAAAGGGGACGAACGGAAACCGATGACCGCGACGCGACCATGCTTTTGAATCACAAGGAAGCGATCGAATTCATGGTCGATGCGGTTCCCACCGAAGGCATGACGGTGCCTGTCGTTCGAAATTTGCAGAGTCTGCTCATGCGCGATCTTTTGCCGGATGCAGCCGATCTCGGTGCTATCCGAAGCAAGATCGTTAGCATTCATGGGTCAGTGTACATGCCGAGTCAGGTGCCGAAGCTGCTCGGAGAGATGCTTTCGCAAATCATCGATAAAGCGACTCGAATCCATAATCCTGTGGAAGCAGCGTTTTTCGTTTGGGTGAATCTCGCGTATCTGCAGCCTTTCGTCGACGGGAACAAGCGCACTAGTCGCCTGAGCGCAAATATGCCGCTCATGTTGTCGAATTGCGCACCCTTGTCCTTCCTCGACGTCGAGCAAAGCGATTACGCGCTGGCGATGATAGGCGTCTACGAGCGACTCGACGTCACTTTGGCAATCGATTTGTTCGAGTGGACCTACCGCCGCTCGATCGATAAATATCAGGTCATCGTCGAGTCCATGGGCGGCCCAGACCCGTTGAGAGCCCGCTATCGTGAGCAGCTTGGTGAAGCGATTCGACAGATCGTGTTTTTCGGTTCTACCTTGAATCAGGCAGTCGAAGGCGCAGGCTTATCCGAAACCGATATGGCCGCTTTCAACGGAATGCTCAGGACAGAACTCGAGCACCTCGAAGCGTTCAACTGTGCAAGATATCGTCTCCCGATGATCAAGACACAGGAATGGATAGACAAAGGACGCCGCTTCTAGCGTCGGCTTGCTTCATGGCGCGCTGGACTCTTCACCGCGCCACCACCAACGTCCCTGCAATCCACCACATCACGCAGCCGACGATCACATCCAGCACGCGCCACGACACGTCCTTCTCGAACCACGGTTTTAGCAACCGCGCGCCATACCCTAGCGCCGTGAACCAGACGACCGACGAACACATCGCGCCCGCCGCGAACCACGCGTTTCCCGGCCACGCATAGCGCGCGCCGATTCCGCCCAGCAGCACCACGGTATCCAGATAAACATGCGGATTGAGCAGCGACAACGCAAAAACCGTTGCCGCCGCGCCAGCCGCCGTCTGCGAATCGCGCTCCGAGGCATTCAAATGTCCCGGCCCGCGCCACGCCGCGAGAAACGCCCGCACGCCGTAGAGAAAGACGAAAGCCGCGCCCGCCCAGCGGATCACGTCGAGTAGAACCGGTGCACGCTGGATCAGCGCGCCCATTCCGCCAATGCCAAGCCCGATCAACATGACGTCGATAGCCGCGCAGATCGCCACGACAATTCCCACGTGCTGGCGTTTCAGACCCTGCCGCAACACGAACGCGTTCTGCGCGCCGATCGCGACGATCAGACTCGCGCCCAAACCCGCGCCCGACAGATAACTCGACAGCGCACCCGCCGGAATCACTGCCGTCATTCGGCGTCCGGTTGCTGGCCAGGCGCGGCACGCGCGAAGGCGTCGATCTGGCCGGCATGATCGGCAATGCGCGCAATCGTCGGATACGCATTCAGATCGATACCGAAGCGTCGCGCATTGAACACCTGCGGCACGATGCACAAATCGGCGACGGTCGGGGTATCGCCGAAAGTGAGCGCGCCGACGCGCTCGTCGCGCGCCAGCCGCTTCTCAAGCGATTCGAACCCCGCCTCCACCCAGTGCCGGTACCAGGCGTCCTTCACGTCATCAGGCGTCTTCACCTCGTGCTTGAGGTATTTGAGCACGCGCAGATTGTCGAGCGGATGAATCTCGCACGCGACCTGCAGCGCGACCGAACGCACGAACGCGCGATCCACCGGGCGCTCGGGCAACAGCGGCGGCTGCGGATGCGTCTCCTCCAGATACTCGATGATCGCGAGCGACTGCGTGAGCACGTCAGCGCCATCGACGAGCGTCGGCACGATGCCGTCCGGATTGAGCGCGCGGTATTCGGGCTTCAGTTGCTGACCGCCTTCGCGCAGCAGATGAACGCCCTCGTACTCGTAGCCGAGCCCCTTCAGATTCAACGCGATACGCACCCGATAAGCCGCCGAGCTGCGAAAGTAGCTATAGAGCTTCACGGGCGAGCCTCAAACCACGCGCACGGAGAAATCGCCGATACCTTCCACGCCGCCCTTGAGCAGATCGCCCTTCACCACCGCGCCGACGCCTTCGGGCGTGCCGGTGAAAATGAGATCGCCAGGGAAGAGTTCGAAAAGCGTGGAAAGGTAAGCCACGGTCTCGCCGACCGACCAGATCAGCTGCGAGATGTCGGAGCGCTGCTTTTCCTCGCCGTTGACGGTCAGCCAGATCGCGCTTTTTTCCAGATGCCCGACTTTCGATACCGGATGAATCGGACCGATGGGCGCGGAGCGGTCGAAACCCTTCGCGGTATCCCACGGGCGCCCCATTTTCTTCGCTTCGGCTTGCAAGTCGCGACGCGTCATGTCGAGGCCGAGCGCGTAACCGTAGACGTAATCGAGCGCCTCGTCGGCGGGAATGTCCTTGCCCTGCTTGCCGATAGCGGCGACGAGTTCCATCTCGAAGTGCAGGTTTTTCGTCTGCGACGGATACGGAAACTCGCCCGTGGCTCCCGGCGCGACATACAGCACGGCATCGGCAGGCTTGCTGAAGAAGAACGGCGGTTCGCGGTCGGGATCGTGGCCCATTTCACGCGCGTGCGCTTCGTAATTGCGGCCGACGCAGTAAATGCGGCGCACCGGGAATTGCTCGCTCGAACCGTCGACTGGCACCGCCGCTGCGGGCGCCGGAGGAAACACGTAACTCATTCCGCTCTCCTTTTGCTGTTTTCTGGGTTGCCGCCTCGTTCGGTGCGAACACGCGGCGAGAGAGCGAGTGTAACGCGCGAGGCCGAATCGTGGCGGCGCTTGCCTGGCGGGCTTTCGCGGGCATTCGCGTGCTTTCGCCGAGCCGACAGCGGGCTTACCGGCGCGAACGGATTCGGCGTTGGCAACTTGCCAGCATCGCTTAAATGCGATACTGAAGGTCTATCCCGCTCCTTCGAACTCGCGTGCCGCATCGCTCACGAACTTGAACATCGAGCCTGCGGCCCGCGCAAGCCGCCAATGACAGAGACAGAAACCCCCGCCAACCACTTTGCCTGCGCACGCTACATCAAGGAAATCGGCCGCGGGCCGAACGGCGCGCGCGCATTGTCCCGCGACGACACCTACGCGCTCTACGAAGCCATGCTCGACGGCCGCGTGTCCGATATCGAACTCGGCGCCGTGCTGCTCGCTTATCGCGTGAAGGGCGAGACATCAGCCGAACTCGCCGCGATGCTTGCCGCCGCGCATCGCTCGTTCGAGCCGCTGCACGTGCAGGAAGGCCGCGAGCATGCGCGGCCCGTGTCGATTCCAAGCTACAACGGCGCGCGCAAGCAGCCCAATCTCACGCCGCTCCTGTCGCTTTTGCTCGCGCGCGAAGGCGTGCCGGTGCTGGTGCACGGTGTCGTCGACGATCCCGGCCGCGTGACGAGCGCCGCGATTTTCGGCGAACTCGGCATTCCGCACGCGGCTTCCCGCGACGAAATCGAGGATAGTCTCGCGTCCCGCCGGCTCGCGTTCGCGCCGATCGCCTCGCTCGCGCCGAAGCTCGCGCGCCTTTTGAAACTGCGCCGCGTGATGGGCGTGCGCAATTCGACGCATACGCTCGTGAAGATTCTTCAGCCGTTCGCCGATCCGGGCTTGCGGCTCGTGAACTACACGCATCCGGAATATCGCGAAAGCCTGACCGGGCTTTTCACCGAGCATCCGGACGCCGCTGCCGGTGGTGCGCTGCTCGCGCGCGGCACGGAAGGCGAAGCGGTGGCAGACACGCGCCGGCAAGTCCAGGTCGACTGGTTCCACGACGGCCACGCGGAAACGCTGATTTCGCCCGAACATTCGCAACCGGATGCGCCGCCCATCGATTTGCCCGAGTCGCTCGATGCCGCGATCACCGCGCGCTGGATCGAAAGCGTGATGCGCGGCGACGTGCCCGTGCCGCCCGCCATCGCGCGTCAGGTGGAAGTCATCGCCGGGATCGTTCGAAAGCCGGTCTGAGTGCCCCGGATTCGGCTTGTGCCGATTGCAAAAAGATTCAGCACGTATTTGACACGATCTTAAGCAGTGGTTTAGAGTGCAAATATGCGTCTCACCCAGTCTTCCTCCCTCCGAATTATTTCGGGCCGCCTAGCGCGGCCCCTATCGCTACGTCTAGCGTAAATCGCCAGGCGTAGCGCCTCGCGTCGTCAAGGCGCGCGGTCCTGCCAGTAGTTCTCGTAGTTCCTTCCTTACCACTTGTAGTCGTCAGCTTTTCGGCTCGCTCATCCTGCGAACTGAAAACGCGAGGGTCAAATGCACGCTGCTTCGCGCACGTTCACGTTGGTCGCAGGCGTCACCATCGCCGGGACGCAACGTGTACGCTCGCCAGGCGCTGTCTCACGTGCATCGCGCCATTGCCGGCCAGCCGCCGGTGAAGGCATCTCTTGCAGACGCTACGCAAACTGTCCGAAGAGAGATCGACGATCATGATGCCGAACCCCGCCGAGAAATACCGCCCGTTTCCGCAAGTCCGCCTGAATGGCCGCCGCTGGCCGAACCGCACGATCGAAAAAGCGCCCATCTGGATGAGCACCGATCTGCGCGACGGCAACCAGTCGCTCATCGAGCCGATGAGCATCGCCGCAAAGCTCGAATTCTTCGAGATGCTGGTGGCAACGGGCTTCAAGGAAATCGAGGTGGGGTTTCCGTCGGCATCGCAGACGGATTTCGATTTCGTGCGCAAGCTGATCGACGAAAAGCGCATCCCGGACGACGTGACGATCGAAGTGCTGGTGCAATCGCGCCGCGAATTGATCGAGCGCACGTTCGAGGCAGCGGAAGGCGCGAGCAAGGTGATCGTGCACTTGTACAACGCGATCGCGCCGTCGTTCCGGCGCATCGTGTTCAATCAGTCGCAGGAAGAAGTGAAGGCGCTGGCGGTGGAAGGCACGCGCATCATCAAGGAATGCGCCGATGCACGGCCGCAGACGCGCTGGACCTACCAGTACTCGCCCGAGACCTTCAGCATGACGGAGTTGCCGTTCGCGCGTGAAGTCTGCGACGCCGTCGCGCAAATGTGGCGTCCGACGCCCGATCACAAGATGATCGTCAATTTGCCGGCCACCGTGGAAGCCGCGACGCCGAACGTATTCGCCGATCAGGTCGAATGGATGGACCGCAATCTCGGTTATCGCGACAGCATCGTGCTTTCGGTGCATCCGCATAACGATCGCGGGACGGCGGTCGCGGCCGCGGAGCTCGCGGTGCTCGCGGGCGCGGAACGCGTCGAAGGTTGTCTTTTCGGCAACGGCGAGCGCACGGGCAACGTCGATCTCGTCACGCTTGCGCTCAATCTCTACACGCAGGGCGTCGATCCGGGCCTCGATTTCTCCGATATCGACTCGGTGCGTCGCGTCGTCGAGCGCTGCAATCAGTTGCCGGTGCATCCGCGTCATCCGTATGCGGGCGATCTTGTTTTCACGGCGTTTTCGGGCTCGCATCAGGACGCCATCCGCAAGGGTTTTGCGCAGCGTCAGCCGGGCACGGTCTGGGAAGTGCCGTATTTGCCGATCGATCCCGCCGATCTCGGTCGCAGCTACGACGCCGTGATCCGCGTGAACAGCCAGTCCGGCAAGGGTGGCGCGACTTATCTGCTCGAACGCGGGCTCGGCTTCACGCCGCCGCGCCGCGTGCAGATCGAGTTCAGCCACGCCGTGCAAAGACTTGCGGACATGTCGGGCGAGGAAGTCACCGGTGACGCAATCTGCACACTCTTCAAGCAAGAATATTTCGACGCGGGCGGCGTGGTCGCGCGCGTCGATGCGGCGACGCTCTCCGTGTTCGGGCGCAACGTCGCGGTGCCGCCGGCATCAGGCGCGACGAGCGGCGATGTCTACGCGCAAGCCGTGGCGGCGTGTTTCGATGTATCGGCAAACGTGAGCTGGTTCGAAACGGCGGTAACGGCGAGCGGCGACACAGCCGTCTTCGTAGGCTGCCGCGTCGGCGACGAGCCGTTGCGCTTTGGCGTCGCGGTGCACGCGAATCCGGCGTTGGCTGTCGTGGATGCGGTCGTCAGTGCGGTGAATCGGTCGAAACCCTTGGGCCGTCACGCAGAGCGGCAAGACGAAGCGGTCGAGGCTTGAGGCCTCGACGTCGCGCGCGGCGGCTACTCCAGCGCCACGCGCGTCGCCTGCAAGGCTAGCAGCAGCCATTGTCCGTCGGTCTGAACGTGAACCGCGGTGTAGGCAATGGGAAACAGCAGCGCGCCGTTTTTCGATTCCATCTCGATCAGCGCCCGTCCCGAGACGAGGCAGGTGTCCTTGCCGGCGACGATCACGTCCTGCGACTGGATCTCGATCTGCCGATAGCGGCGTCGACCAGCGGTGATCGCGTCGATGAACTGGCGCTTCGTCTCGCGCTTGCCGTTCGTGTGAACGTAGCTGACGTTCTCGGCCAGAAGCGCATCCAGAGCCGGGCCGTCGCTGTCGACCATCGCCCGGAAGCGGTCGCGCTCGAGGCCTCGAATGGCCTCCGTGGATTTTGCCGGCATCTGTCGGTTCCCCTTGTGTCGAGAAACCGATGCGCCGGCGCCCCGTCAGAAGTTGTATTGCAGATATAGCTGGCTGAAATTTATACCAGGATTCGGCTCTTTGATACTGGCGTTCGACAGATGCTGAAACCGGAAGCCCGCCTGATAGTTCTGCTTCTCGCCGAAGATCGCACCGACGCCGACCATATCCGCGAACTGGAACGCGGACGACACCGTGAAATCCGTCGTGATTCGCGTATGCGACAGAAGCCGCACGCCGACGCCCGCTTCAATGAACGGCCGGATATATCCCGAACTCTTCACGAAGCGCAGAACCGGCGTCACACCGAATTCCCAGATGTTCGGGTGCACGGCGTTGCTTTCCTGCGAGTGCCAGTAGGCAACGTGACCTTCGCCGAGCAAGGTGAAGTGAAAGCCGCCGATTTCCCACCAGGTCAGATTCGGGTCCCATACGAAGCCGAGATCCGCCTTTTTGATGTCGCGATCGGCCACGCCGCCCGCGATTTGCAAACCAAAGCGGTCGGCATGCGCTGCCGCCGACGTGACTCCTAGTAACAGGGCAATTGCGCCATGGGACAACAGATGACGCCAAGGGCCTTTATTTTTCTGCATGGACACCCCATCTGTGGGATTGACGAGTCGAGCCGCCAAGCGGGCTTCGCGCATTGTAGATTCATCGTCTCATAATTGCACGAATGATTGCCATTAGCCTATTTGCTTGAATATCCTGTCTTCCTTACGTCAAAGTAAGGTAACTAATTCTATCGCACGTGACGAATCGGTAAAAATGGTACGATTCGAATACAGTGCTCGGCTATGAATCCACAAAGTTGATAGCTTTGTGGGAACTCTCACATTCGTTTCCCCTCTAACACTTAGCACTCGTTGAAGCGGAGTGCTAATATCATGTCTGACTTGCCGCGCCTTTGCGGCAACAGGCATTTGTTGATAAGGAGCTTATGAGCGTGTCCAATGCGATGACCCTTCCGAATGTTCTTAGCTCGGCACCTGCCAAGGCAACTTCGGCAGGCGCGCTGACGTACGCACAATCGTCCATGTTGACCGGCCAGATCGGCAACATTGATTCATACATACAAGCGGTGAACCGCATTCCAATGCTTTCGCAAGCAGAGGAGCGTCAGTACGCCACCGAATTCCGCGAACAGGGCAACCTGAATGCGGCGCGGCAACTGGTGCTTTCGCACCTGCGCCTCGTCGTGTCCATCGCCCGGAATTACCTGGGTTATGGTCTGCCGCACGCGGACCTGATCCAAGAAGGCAATATCGGTCTGATGAAGGCCGTCAAGCGCTTCGATCCCGAACAAAACGTACGCCTCGTGTCGTACGCCATGCACTGGATCAAGGCGGAGATTCACGAGTACATCCTGCGCAACTGGCGCATGGTGAAGGTCGCGACGACCAAGGCGCAACGCAAGCTGTTCTTCAACCTGCGCAGCCACAAGACCGGCACTTCGGCGTTCACACCGGAGGAAATCGAAGGTCTGGCAAGCCAGTTGAACGTGAAGCGCGAGGAAGTCGCCGAGATGGAAACGCGTCTGTCGGGCGGAGATATCGCGCTCGAAGGCCAGGTCGAAGATGGCGAGGAGGCCTATGCGCCGATCGCCTATCTGGCTGACTCGCATAGCGAGCCGACGAATGTCATCGCCGCGCGTCAGTTCGACAAGTTGCAAAGCGACGGTCTGGCTTCCGCGCTTGAATCGCTGGATGCGCGTAGCCGCCGTATCGTCGAAGCGCGCTGGCTCGAAGTGCAGGACGACGGCTCGGGCGGCATGACGTTGCACGAACTGGCGGACGAATTCGGCGTATCGGCTGAGCGAATCCGTCAGATCGAAGCGAGCGCGATGAAGAAGATGCGTTCCGCGCTGGCCGAGTACGCGTGATATCGCGGTAGTTCGATGACCGTAGTTCGGTGCTGAAGTAAGTTCGAAGCCCGCTGTTCCGAAAGGACAGCGGGTTTTTGTTTTTAGGTGGAGGTGTGCCGTAACGGCAGCAGTGACTTAAAACGTCGCCCACTATAAAAACGGCGCCCGAAAGCGCCGTTCATCAAACCAGACCGAATCTCGCATCAAGCCGGCAACGGCGATGCCCCGCCGCCACTTCCCGGCACGCGCGTCGCGAGTTGTGCCGCGTAACGCTGCGCGGCCGCGCCCACGACAATGTGGAACGTATCCGCCGACACCCACGCGACATCCAGCGTCGACAGGCGCTGACGATCCACCGCCGAAGGATCGCGCACGACCACGCGCAGTCGCGTTTGCGCGACGGCATCGAGCGTGACGACATTGGTCGCGCCGCCGAACACCGCCAGCCAGCGCAGCGGATCGGGATCGAGCGGGCCGGCAGTCTGATCGAAGGCGCCAACGTTCGCGGAAGCCACCGAAGCAGCGGCCGGAGCGGACGAAGCCGGCGTCGCTCCGCGCGTCGACGAATGTTCGAGTTCACCGCGAATTTCATCGGCGATGATGTCCGCCTCCGGTCCGATGATCACCTGCACGTTCGTCGCGCCGCGCTTGAGCACGCCACGCGCGCCGATGCTCTTCAACTGCGCTTCCGACACCTTCTCCGTATCCGCCACCGACAAACGCAGACGCGTCGTGCAGGCATCGACGAGCGTCAGGTTCGACGCGCCGCCCAGCGCCGCAATGTACTTCGCGGCGCGCGTGTTCGCTGCACCCGGCAGCGGCGTGCCGTAGCCGCCTGCAACCGGCGTGGCGGACGTTTCGGCATCGGTCGTGGCCGGCTCGCGGCCCGGCGTCGCCATATTGAACTTGCGGATGAAGAAGCGGAACAGGCCGTAATAGATCACGCCGTAGACGAGCCCGAGCGGAATTGCCATCCAGCCGCGTTGCGACAGACCGTAGTTCAGCACGTAGTCGATCGCACCCGCCGAAAACGTGAAGCCCAGATGAATGCCGAGCGCCGAGCAGATCGCGAGCGACACGCCGGTAAGTACCGCATGGATCGCGTAAAGCACCGGAGCCAGAAACATGAAGCTGTATTCGATCGGCTCGGTCACGCCCGTCAGGAACGCGGTGAGCGCCATCGAAAACAGCAGGCCGCCGACGACCGCGCGGCGCTCTTTCGGCGCTTCGTGGAACATCGCCAGACACGCGGCCGGAAGGCCGAACATCATGATCGGGAAGAAGCCCGTCATGAAGCCGCCCGCGGTTTTATCGCCGGCAAAGAAGCGGTGCAGATCGCCATGAACGACCGCGCCACCATCCGGCGGCGTAAACGAGCCGAACACGAACCACGCGAGCGAGTTGATGATGTGATGCAGACCCGTCACCAGCAGAATGCGGTTCAGCACGCCGAAGACGAAAGTGCCGAGCGCGCCCGCCGTCGTGAGCCACGTTCCGGCCAGGTCGATAGCCGCCTGCACCGGCTGCCAGATGTAGCCGAATATGATGCCGAGCGCGAGACACGCGACCCCCGTGACGATGGGCACGAAACGCTTGCCGCCGAAGAACGCCAGATATTCCGGCAGCTTGATGTCCTTGTAGCGGTTATACAGATAGCCCGCGACCACGCCCGCGACGATCCCCGACAACACACCCATGTTGAGCTTGTCGTTGATGTCCTTCATCACGGCGATCTCGATGAGATAGCCGATGGCACCGGCAAGACCCGCCGTGCCGTTGTTGTCCTTCGCGAAACCGACCGCCACGCCGATGGCGAAAAGAAGCGGCAGGTTCGTGAAGATGGCGTCGCCCGCGTCGGCGATCATCTTGATGTTGAAGACATCGGGCTGGCCTAGACGCAATAGCAGGCCGGCTACCGGTAGTACGGCAATCGGCAGCATCAGGGCTCGGCCCAGGCGCTGCATCTTTGCAAACGGGTTAGCGTCCATCGGGGTTCTCCAAAAGATATAGGTCTTGTCTTTGCTGCTTGGGGATTACTGCGTTCGTCAGTCTTGCGGCCAGATTTCAAGGCTGGCCGCTCTTACTGCCTGCGCGGATTCGAGCGCGAGCACGTCTTCCGCGCGCTGCCGGCAAAGCTGGTAATCGAGATTACGCACGCGCGCCTTGATGCCCGGCACCGCCACCGGATCGACCGACAATTCCGTCACGCCGAGGCCGATCAGCAACGGCACCGCAAGCGGATCGCCACCGAGCGCACCGCACACGCCGACCCACTTGCCGTGCTTTTGCGCGCCTTGCACGGCCGTCTTGATGAGCCGCAGCACGGCCGGATGCAGGCCGTCGGACTGCGCGGCGAGATCGGGCTGGCAACGGTCCATCGCGAGCGTGTACTGCGTGAGGTCGTTGGTGCCGATGGACAGAAAATCCGCGTATTTCGCGAGCTGATCGGCAAGCAGCGCCGCTGACGGCACTTCGATCATCACGCCCACTTCGATCGGTTCCGTGCGGCCCGCTTCGCGCGCCAGTTCGTCGATCCGTACCCGCAGGCGTTGCAGTTCGCCGGAGTCGGTGACCATCGGCAGAAGAATGCGCACAGCGCCAAGCGGCTTCACGGCGAGCAGACCACGCAGTTGATCGTCGAGCAGATCCGGCCGCACTTGTGCGAGGCGAATGCCGCGCAGACCGAGCGCCGGATTTTCCTCGGGCGGCAGTGTCAGATAATCGACTTCTTTATCCGCGCCGACATCCAGCGTGCGAATGATCGCGGTGCGGCCCTGCAGCGCATCCACGATTCCCTGATAGCTCGACGCATGTTCGCCGGGCGTCGGCGCCGACTGACGATGAATGAACAGCAATTCGGTACGCAGGAGGCCGACCGCGTCCGCGCCATTTTCGACAGCGGCTTGCGCGTCTTCGAGCGTGGCGATGTTCGCGGCGATTTCGACGGCGTGGCCGTCGCGGGTCGTCGCGGCCTGTCCCGACATCTTGCGATTCGCCTCGCGCACGTTCAAAAGACGATCGCGTTCGTTGCGCGCGCGTTCGACATCGAGTTCGGTCGGCGCATGTTCGATACGTCCCGCCGACGCGTCCACGACCACTTGCGTGCCTTCGGGAATCGCGTGCAGTGCATCGCCGATGGCGACGAGCGCCGGAATGCCCACCTGTCGCGCGATGATCGCCGCATGCGACGTGGCGCCGCCGCGCGACATCACGAGCGCTGTCACGCGCGTGCGGTCGAGCGAAGACAAATCGGAAGGCGTGAATTCGACAGCCGCGAGCACGGCTTCAGCAGGCAATTCGCGCGCGGCGGTGTTCGTGTGGCCGAGCGCGCGCAGCACGCGTTTCTCGATATCGCGCAGATCGGCGGCGCGTTCGGCGAGCAGTTCGTCCTTCACGTTGTTCAAGAGCGCGATTTGCGCGCGGATCGCCTCGCGCCACGCGAAGCCCGCGCTCTTGCCGAGGCTGATGAGATCGCGCGCGGCATCGACGAGCGTCGGGTCTTCCAGCAACACGCGATGCACCGCGAAGATTCCCGCCTCGCCGACCGCGCCGCGTTGCGATGCGGTGCGTACGGTTTCGTCGAGTTCGGCATCGACTTGCGAGATGGCGCGATCGAGTGCACGGCTTTCCGCCGCCGACGATTGCGTGGCCGCTTCAGGCGGCACGATTTCCTTGTCGTCCCAGCGCACCAGTTCGCCGACCGCGATGCCCGGCGCCGCGCACACGCCCGCAAGCGTGTTCGGCGCGAGCGGTTGCGCGACCGCGCTCGCAGCAACAACCGGCGCGGGCGATTTCGCGCGTGCCGGTGACTCTTCGACTTCGCCCTGACCCGCGCGCAGCAACTCCGCCGCGACGGCTTCGACGGCTTCCTTCGCCTGCGCGCCGATACCCAGCAGCTCGACGGTCGCGCCTTCGCCCGCGCCGAGACCCAGCAACCCGACGACGCTTTCCACCGGCGCCTTGCGGCCTTGATAACGGATCTCGACCTTTGCATCGAAACCGCGTGCGGCTTCGCGCGCGCGCGCCGCCGGACGCGCATGCAAACCGCCCGCGTGACCGAGCGTCAACGTGCGGCGCGCTTCTTCCGTCACGTTCGCGCTCGAACGCGCGCTTTCGGCCCTGGCGCCGTCTTTCGCGCGCAGCACGAGCATGCGTGCGCCAGCCTTCAACATGCCGCGACCGGCACGCTCGATGACTTCGAAGGCATCGCCATTGGCGACGGCAATAACGGAGACGAGACTCGGCGCGTGCTGCGCGACGAAATCCGCATTGAACTCGATGAGCGGCTGACCCGCGCGCACGGTTGCGCCCTGCTCGATCATCGGCGCGAAGCCCTGGCCGCCCAATTCGACCGTATCGATGCCGATATGCACGAGAATTTCCGCCCCGTGCGGCGTGCGCAACGTGACCGCGTGATGCGTGCGCGCCAGATGCGTCACCGTCCCGTCGCAAGGCGCGACGAGCACGCCATCGAGCGGATCGATGCCGATGCCGTCGCCGAACATGCCTTCCGCGAACACGGGGTCCGGCACGTCGGCGAGCGGGACGACGGGGCCGGTGAACGGCGCGAGCAACACGACGTCGTTCGGGTTATCGATGGGATGATTCAACAGTGACTCCTCGGCGCGACGCATCGGCTTACTCGCTTAGTGGGTTTCGGTGACCTTGTTCAGGTGGCGCGGCGCGTCGGGATTGCGCCCGCGCGCGGCGGCCAGACCCGCGGCCATCACATAGAACGAAAGGATTGCGGCGATCGGATCGAGCGCCGGGTGATTAGTGGCGACGAGCGGCAATTCCGCGCCGGGCACGTCGGCAGGCGCCGCGAGCAGCACGCGTGCGCCGCGTGCGCGCATGTCGGCCGCCAGTTGAATCAAGCCTGCCTGCTCCGGCCCGCGCGGGGCGAACACGAGCAGCGGATAGTCCTTGTCGATGATCTCCATCGGACCATGACGCACTTCGGCGCTGGAGAACGCTTCCGCCTGAATGCCGGAGGTTTCCTTGAGCTTGAGCGCCGCTTCCTGCGCGATAGCGAGACCGAGACCACGGCCGATCACGATCATGCGATCGACGTTCGTGAGTTCGTTCACGGCACGCGTCCAGTCGAGCTTGCCCGCCGCGCGCAAGGCGTCCGGCAACGACTCGAGCGCGTCGAGCAGTTCGGTATCGCGTTGAACATGCGCGACGACGATGGCCGAGAGCGACAGCATGGCGATATAGCTCTTGGTTGCCGCCACCGACAATTCCGGCCCGGCGAAAAGCGGCAGGTACCACTCGCACGCCTTTTCCAGCGGGGAGTTCGCGACATTGACGGCAGCAACGGTGAACGCGCCCGCATCGCGCAACGCCTGCATCGTGCCGACGAGATCGGGGCTCTTGCCCGACTGCGAGAACGCGACCGCGAGCTGGCCCGACACGCGCAGCGGTGCTTGTTGAAGCGTCGCCACGGACATGGGCAGCGAAGCAACCGGCACGCCGATGCGGCTCATCGTCAGGCTTGCAAAATAGCTGGCGGCGTGGTCCGAACTGCCGCGCGCAACGGTGAGCGCGACATGGCGCGGCTGCTCGGCGAGCTTGACCGCGAGCGCTTCGATGCGCGAGGTATCGGCGAGCTGGGCCGCGACGACGTCGGCGGACTCCAGGGCCTCGTTAAGCATATTCGACAATTGATTCTCCTTCGACATACGTGGCGCTCAGCGCGAGTTCCCGGTCGAGCACGACGAGATCGGCCCATGCGCCACGCGCGATGCGGCCGCGATCTTCGAGTCCGAGGTAATCGGCGGGAAAGCGTGACAAACGGTTCGAGACGTCCGCGAGCGGAATGCCCAGCGAGACGAGATTGCGCAGCGCCTGATCCATGGTCAGCGTGCTGCCGGCGAGCGTGCCGTCCGCGAGACGCACGCCGCCCATGCACTTGGTGACGTGCTGGCTGCCAAGGCGGTATTCGCCGTCCGGCATGCCGGCCGCCGAGGTGCTGTCGGTAACGACGTAAAGGCGCGGAATTGCGCGCATCGCGGCGCGAATCGCACCCGGATGAACGTGCAGCAAATCTGGGATCAGTTCCGCGTACTCGGCGTGCGCGAGCGCGGCGCCGACCATGCCCGGATCGCGATGATGCAGCGGCGACATCGCGTTGAAGAGATGCGTGAAACCGCGCGCGCCGTGCTTGAGCGCATTGACGGCGTCATCGTAAGTGCCGAGCGAATGACCGAGCTGCACGCGCACGCCGCGCGAGGCGAGTTCGGAAATGATCTCTAGATGCCCGGAGATTTCCGGCGCGATGGTCACGACGCGAATGGGCGCGAGCGACAAATATTCGAGCACTTCATCGCGCACCGCGACGGCCGCGGCGTCCGGCTGCGCGCCGAGCTTGCCGGGATTGATATACGGCCCTTCGAGATGCACGCCGAGCACGCGCGCGCCGCTTGCGGCACGGCGCTTCGCCTGCTCGCCCAAGCCCGCGAGAACTTGCAGGAGTTCGTCGCGCGGCGCGGTCATCGTGGTGGCGAGCAGGCCCGTGGTGCCGTGTTGAGCGTGTTGCCGCGCGACGGTATCGGCTGCGTTGCCGCCTTCCATGATGTCGCGCCCGCCGCCGCCATGCACGTGCAGGTCGATGAAGCCGGGCAGGATATACGGCGCGTCGTTCGTGGAAGGATCGGCAATATGACCTTCCAGCGCCGTCACCCGACCGTTTTCGAAGCGAAGCGAACCGTTGATCCAGCCATCGGTCGTGAGTATGTTTCCTTTCAGCATGAAGTTCTCTGGAAGTGCGCTATGCATGATGAGGTTCAGTGCCATCCGCGCCTTGCTGCGAGCAGGCCTGTTCGCTGGCCCCGTGTGACCGGCGAACGTGCGGTGGCGGCTTTCGGGTCCTCTCGTTCTGATCTTGCTACTTCTGCTTTCCCGCTTTTTATCGATGCAACTCCGCGACGAAGTCGTAGTAGTCGTCGCGGCAATACGTGTCCGTCAGTTCGACGGCGCGCTGCTCCGCCGAGTAGCCGATACGGGTGATCACGAGCAGCGCCGCGCGTGGCGCAATGCCCATCAGCCGCGCAATCTCGGCTCCGGCGTTGACCGCGCGAAAGTGCTGCAACGCGCGCACCACCGACTGCCCGCGCGCTTCGAGATAGCAATACAGCGACGCGCCGATCTCGAACGGCTCCGGAACGACGGACACCGGTAACGCCGAATGTTCGACCGCCATGACGATGCCGTTCGCGCGGCGAAGTCTGCCGAGACTCGCGACCGATGCGCCCGGCGCGAGCCCGAGACGGACGGTTTCATCGCGACTCGCTACGCGCACGTCACGCCGGAGCCACACCGAGTCAGGTGCGAAACCGCGCTGTTCCATCTTCTTCGTGAAGCCCGTCAGCACCGACAGTGGATCTTGCGTGCGCGGCGTGATGAAACTGCCTGCGCCACGTACTCGCCGAATGAGCCCGCGCTCGACGAGCAAAGCCAACGCCTTGCGCGCGGTGATACGCGAAACCCCGACCGCTTCCGACAACGTGCGCTCTGCTGGCAACGCCTCACCTGCATTCCAGGCGCCGCGCTGAATAGCTGCAGCAAGACGCGTGGCGACCTGCAGATACAGCGGTGTGGGACTCAACGCGTCGGGCGTCAATTCCCGTAAGCGTCCATTCATGAAGTTTCCTGCAGGCCTCGAAGTGGAGCCCATTATATAACCAACATAATACCAGTCAAACCTTCTGCGTCACTTGATGCCAACAGGCAATAACATCGCAAAATCAATGGTTTATAACAACAATAACATCAACAACTTGGAGACGACAGCCATCGGGATTTACCCTCATGTCAAGCCCAAAACTACAAAATGGTCTACATATCGACGGGCGCTTAAAATCAGGCCAATTGGCAATAGCACGATCGTTCTTTCTTTGGCACAATGGTGCAATTGGTTCGGAATCGCAACTAATTAAATAATAAAACTGATTATTGAGAGAGATAAAAGTCGATGGGCTCTTCAGATCCGAGTCGAGCGGTAGACGTCGTCAGACGCTTTAATCGCTTCTTCGCTCGCCATGCGGGCGCCTTGCACGAGCGGCTTCACAAAAGCCACTTTTCCCTAACGGAGGTGCGCATCCTCCACGAACTTGCGCACGATCGCGCACGCACCGCAGCCGACTTATCGCGCAATCTGGGCCTGGACACAGGCTACCTGAGCAGGCTGCTCACCAACTTCCAGAAGCTTGGGCTTATTGTGCGCGGCAGGAACGAATCCGACGGCCGCGCGCATCTGCTCACCATTACAGCGGACGCGCGAGCCAAGGTCGACGAGATCGACCTGCATGTCTCGGCCGAAGCGGCCACTCTGCTCAGTCGGCTCACAGCCGGCGAAATCGAGCAGTTATCCAATGCAATGATCGACATCGAGCGGCTGCTCAGTCCTCATCATGGCGAAGGCCACAACACGCGTTTGCGCAGCCCTCGCCGTGGCGACTTCGGCTGGATCGTCGAGCGTCACGCGCATCTAGAATCATCCGACCGTGCGGCCCATGCCAACGAAGCCTATTCGGCGAAAGTCGTCGCGCGTTTTCTCGGCGCCGTGCAGAGTGGAACGCCACGCATCGCTTGCTGGGTGGCGGAACGTGAAGGCGCCGCGCGCGTCGGCGCGGCGCTCTTAAGCGCGCAGTCGGAGAAAGAGGCGCGCATCGAGTTGTTGTTCGTCGAACCGGGCGCGCGTCGGCGGGGCTTGGGCGTGCAACTCGTATCCGCCTGTACGAACTTCGCGCATGGCGCGGGCTACGATAACGTGATCTGCCGGATGCCAATGGTGCATGAGGACCTGTGCGCGCTATTCAAACGCACTGGCTTCACGGCGAAGCAGGATGGCGATTCGGGTGTGATCTGGCATCGCGAGCTTCGGCGTGTTTATGCGGACTGAGGGCTGATTTTGCTCGCTCGTCGTGTCGCTTCACATGAAGAGAGACGGCAGCGAGCATTTTAGTCACGTCGCGCCATGTGAAAGAAGGCGATACGCACGTTATCGGCGTTGTAATGCTTCGAGATGTTTGCGTGGACCGAGTGCTGGCATAGCCCTCGGTCCCAAAGGCGTCGGACAGCAAAACGGCGTCCCAGGGGACGCCGTTGGCAAACCGTGCGTTCTCGATCAGAACGAAGGTACAACCGAGCCTTTGAACTCGCTCTTCATGAACTGGCGCACGTCTTCGGACTGATACGCCGCGACCAGCTTCTTCACCCACGGCTGGTCTTTGTCCTTGGCGCGCACGGCGATCAAGTTCGCGTAAGGGCTGTGCACGTCCTCTAGCGCGATAGCGTCCTTGGTCGGCTGCAAGCCCGCCGCCAGCGCGAAGTTCGTATTGATGGCGGCGGCATCGACGTCTGCGAGCGTGCGCGGCAGTTGCGCGGCGTCGAGTTCGAGTAGCTTGACCTTCTTCGGGTTCTCGGCGACATCCAGCGGCGTCGCGCTGTTTCCGTTCACGCCAGCGCCGGCCTTGAGCTTGATCACGCCCTGCGCTTGCAGCAAAAGAAGCGCTCGGTTTTCGTTCGACGGATCGTTCGGCACCGCGACCTTCGCGCCTTGCGGCAGATCCTTCAGCGACTTCAGCTTCTTCGAATACACGCCAAGCGGCGAGATATAGGTCAGTCCCGCATTCACGATCTTGTAGCCGCGCTGCTTCACCTGACTGTCGAGATACGGCTGATGCTGGAAGCTGTTGGCGTCGAGGTCGCCAGCATCGAGTGCGGCGTTCGGCTGAACGTAATCGTTGAACTCGATCACCTTAACGTTGAGGCCTTCGCGCTTCGCGACCTTCTGCACGACTTGCCAGATTTGCGCGTCGGGTCCGCTGATGGTGCCGACCTTGATGACCTTGTCATCGGCATGCGCGGTGACGCTAATGAAATAAGCGGCAGACGCCGCGACGACGGTAAGAGCTTTAAGCAAATTTCTGCGCTGCATGGTGTTCCTGTTTCAATGCGAGGTTGCTGCAAAATTGCCGCTTGAGTGCCCGCGATGGATTCATCGCCCTCGGTCGATGCCAACCGGGAAACGAATGTTCGCACGGCTTTGGTGCGACGGAAAAGACAGAATGTTCATGTCGATATCCGGCTCGCGCTTTGACGTCTAGAATCGCTACAGACCGATTTCTGAGACACCATCATGTACATGATCAATCTGCGTTATACCGGCGCTCTTGCGGAAATCGACGATGCGCTCGAAGCCCATCGCGAGTATCTGCAGCGCTACTTCGCCGCTGGTGTCTTCGTGATCGCGGGTCCGAAAGTGCCGCGCGAAGGCGGCATCATTCTGGCGTCGGCCATCGAGCGTGAGCGGCTCGACGCGATCATCGCGGAAGATCCGTTCGCGCAGCAGAACTTGGCTCACTACGATGTCACCGAGTTCAAGGCGACACGTCTTGCGCCCGGACTGAAGTTGCCGGAGCCTGCCGCGGAATAAAGAAAGCGGCCCGCAGGCCGCTTTCTCCAAACCAACGATGCGCCGATCTCAGTCGATCAGCAGCTTCAAGTCATGCACCCACGGCTCGACGCCCTGACCGTCGCGCGCGAAAAGACGCAGTTTGCCGTCCTTGTCGAACACATAGCTCGCGGCGGTGTGATCCATCGTGTAGTCATCCGCCGTCTTGCCGTTGGACTTCGCGTAGTACACGCGGAAATCCTTCGCGATTTTGGCAAGCTCGGCGTCGTTTGCCGGCCGCAAGCCGACATACGCCGGGTTGAACGCCGTCACGTATTGACCGAGAAGATCGGGCGTGTCGCGCGCGGGATCGACCGTGACCATGAGCACCTGCACGTCCTTCGCTTTACCGCCGAGTTGCTGCAATGCTTGCGAGAGTTCGGCGAGCGTGGTCGGGCAGACATCCGGGCAATGCGTATAGCCGAAAAACAGAACCACGGCCTTGCCTTTGAAGTCACCGAGCGTGCGCATCTTGCCGCTGGTGTCGGGCAACGAGAAGTCGCTGCCAAACTGCTTGTTGCCCGTGATGTCGAGGTTCTTGAAATCGGGCGCCTTCTCGCATGCAGAGAGCAGCGCCATGCTCGCCAGCGCGAGCAAAAGCGGAGCGAGCATCTTGCGAAAGAAAGCCCTCATGCACCGATCACCGTGCGAACGTAATGATCGACCAGAAGCGCGCCGAACAAGAGCGACAGATACACGATCGAATAACGGAAGGTCTTGCGCGCCAGCGCGTCCGAGTAATCGCGATAAATCTTCCACGCGTAACCGAGAAACACCGCGCCCAGCGCAACCGCGCTCGCCAGATAGATCACGCCGCTCATGCCCGAGATGAACGGCATCAGCGTGACCGCGAACAGGATGACCGTGTACAGGAAGATATGCAGACGCGTGTACTGCTCGCCATGCGTAATAGGCAGCATGGGCAGACCGGCGTTTTCGTAATCCTTCTTGCGATACAGCGCGAGCGCCCAAAAATGCGGCGGCGTCCAGACGAAGATGATGAGCACGAGAATCCACGCGTCGCCGGGAACCGCACCCGTAACGGCCGCCCAACCGAGCGCCGGCGGCATGGCACCCGAAGCGCCACCAATGACGATGTTCTGCGGCGTATAAGGCTTGAGCAGCAACGTATAGATGACGGCGTAGCCCACGAACGTGGCAACCGTCAGCCACATCGTGAGCGGATTGGTGAACGTATAGAGCGTCCACATGCCGATACCGCCGAGCACCGCCGAGAACGTGAGAATTTGCGCGCTCGTGATTTGCCCGCGCGCCGAAGGACGCCACGCGGTGCGACGCATTTTGGCATCGATCTTCTGTTCGACGAGGCAGTTGATGGCGAATGCAGCGCCCGCCAGCAGCCAGATGCCGACCGCGCCACCAATCAAAACGGTCCACGGCACCATGCCGGGCGTGGCGAGGAACATGCCGATGACGGCGCAGAACACGGCAAGCTGCGTGACGCGCGGCTTGGTCAGCGCAATGTATTGCGATACGCGGCTGCCAAGCGGGGAGTGAAGTGTCGTGCTATCCATGATGTGGAGTCACGCTGAAACGATGTCGCGCGCGGGAACCGCGGCGCGGCCGGGACGGCTGGAAGAGATTCGAAAGTTTAGCATAACGAGTAGTAGCAACAGGATGGCAGCCCCGCCATTGTGCGCCACTGCGATAGGCAGCGGCCACTGCAACACGATATTGGACAAACCTGTAAAAAATTGAATCAGGATAACGACGAGCACGGCGGTCGCGGGCGTGCGTAGGGACTCGAAACGGCGCAGCATCGCGGCGAGCCAGAGCAGATAAAGCACGACCACTATCGCAAACGTGCGATGCGTCCAATGGATTGCCACCAGCGCGTCCTGCGAGATGACGTCGCCGTCGCCGGTCATGCCGAGCGCGCGCCACAAGTGGAAACCGTGTTCAAAGTTCATCGGCGGAATCCATTGGCCATTGCAGAGTGGAAAGTCCGTGCAGGCGAGCACCGCGTAATTCGTGCTGACCCAGCCACCCAGCGCAATCTGCACGACGAGCAACACGATGCCGACGATCGCGGCCGGCATCCATCGCGCGGCGGCCGGGTCGAGCGAGGGAATCGGCGTTTGCCGCGCGGCGAGCCAGCCGAGCGCGGCCAGCAACGCAAGCCCGAGCAAGAGATGCGTCGTGACGATGACCGGCTGCAACTTGAGCGTGACGGTCCACGCGCCAAAAGCGCCTTGCAGCAGAATGAGCGCGAGGATGCCCGTCGGCCACCACGGCGAAACATGCAGCGCCTTTCGTCTGATGCGCGCGGTCCACGCAATGACGACCTGCGCGATGATCAGCACGCCGATCGCCATCGCAAAGTAGCGATGCAGCATCTCGATCCACGCCTTCATCGGGCTGACCGGACCGGTGGGCATGGCCTGATGCGCGGCCGCGATCTGCGCGTGCGCGATGAACGGCGACGCCGTGCCATAACAGCCCGGCCAGTCGGGACAGCCAAGGCCGGAATCGGTCAGGCGCGTGAAGCCGCCGAACATGATCAGATCGAGCGTCAGAAAAGTGGTTAGCCAGACGAGCTTCCTGAACTTGTTGTCATCGGCCTTGACCCAGACGAACGAGAGCGGCAGCAGCGCAATGCATAGGCCGATCAGACCGAGTTCTAATACAAACATACTTTCACCTTCGTTTTGGTCGTGGCGTCCCGGCGTATCAGCCGATGCGCGACCACTTCAATAGCTTCGCCACGTCCGTGTTGATCTTCTTGGGATCGGGGTCCTTCGGGAAGCGCATCATCAGGTTGCCGTTCGGATCGACAAGATAAATGTGATCCGAAAGCTTCGTGCCGGCGTCCACCGGCAGCCATCCCGAGAGGGCTTGTTCGTTCGTCACGAGCATGCGTGTGTCCGGTTGCGGATACGCGGTTTTGATGACATTCGCGACGGGCTTGTCGTCCGTGCGCAGCCAGACGTTCAGCACGCGCTCGCGCTCGCCCGACTGTAGCGCGCGCACCTGCCGCATGAAATAGAGGCGCTTCACGCACACTTCGTCGCAATCGCTGCCGTTGACGGTGATCATCAGCCACTTGCCTTCGAGCGACTTGAGTGGCACCGGCTGACCTTTTTCATCGGTGACGACGATCTGTTCCGGAATCGGCCTTTGCGGTTCGATCAACGTGCCGTAGCTCGTCGTGCCGCCCGCGGGCTTGACGACGTAGTACATCAGATACGAGGCGATCACCGGCGCCGCGCAGACCAGCGCGAGCAGTACCAGCATCCACCGGCCGCTGATCCAGGAGCCTTTTTTCGCGGGCGGTCGGGTTGTCGTGGTGCGTTGAGCTTGCATGGATTCTCTATTCGGTCGATGCCACTTCCATTGGACGCGGCATCATGGGTTCATGCTTCTTTCGCGGCTTCGTCTGTGGCGGCCGGGTCGCTGTCTTTCCTCGCGGCGCGCCGTGCGGCATACAAGCCGAAGGCGATGGCCGCTGCCGCCATGCCCCACCACTGGAACATGTAGCCGTAGTTGCGATCGACGCCAAGCGTGGCCGCCGGCCAGTCGCGCACGAGCTTGTCGGCGGTGGCGCTCGTCTGTTGAATCACGAACGGCTGAAACGCGAGCCCGGTTTCCGCCGCATACGAGGCGACGTTCAGGTTTTGCCGGATCTGCTGACGCGCAGCGGAGCCGCCGCTGCCGAGCTCGAACGCCTCCGATGCATTCGAGCGCGCGATGCCCTTCACGTCCACGATGCCTTTCGGCGTCTCATAGGGCTCGATGCCCGTACGGTCCGCCATGTTGCGCGGCAGCCATCCGCGATTCACGAGCACGTAGCCGCCGCCCTCGAGTTTAAGCGGCATCACGACATAAAAGCCCGGCTGGTCGTTATACGGACGATTGTCCAAATAGACGACGCGCTCCGGCATGAATTCGCCGCGCGCCTCGACGCGATGGAATTCGATCGACTTGAGCGGCAACGGATCGACACTCACGCGTCGTGCGGGCGCATTCTCGAACGCGACGATCTGCGCGTTCAGCGCTTCCTTCTGGTGCGCGCGGTCGCGCTGCCAGAAGCCGAGCCGCAAAGTGATTGCGACGACGATCAGGATCAGCACCGTGGGCCAGAGGCGGATTTTCATGCCGCACGCTCCGGAACCGACGCCGCACGCACCGATTCATCGAGTGCGATAATGAGACGACTCGTTTTCATATTGCTCACGGCGTTTCGCGAGCGGTCGATGCAACTATCGCAGGCTGGTTTCATGCACATCATCGTTGCTATTGCATTCATCCTCATCATTGGCAGCCTGGGCTCGGCCCTGTACTTCATGATGACCGATAAAGGTCAGACGAAGCGCATGGTGTGGTCGCTCGCCACGCGCGTCGGGCTGTCCATTTCGCTCTTCCTGTTCATCCTGTTTGCGCACTGGATGGGCTGGATTCAATCGACCGGCATTCCGCTCGGACGATAACGCGTCTCGAAGGTTTCCCACGCGGGACCGATTGTCGCGGCGCGACACAATCGCGCGCATTCACTCACTTCCCAAAACAAAACGCCGCCCGCGAAGGTCGAGGGCGGCGTGGCGTGTCTTGCGTGACAGCGTGCGCGCCGAATTGGCGCGTCCTCGCTCGAAGCAAACGCTTACAGCCAGTAGACGACGACGTACAGCCCGAGCCACACGACGTCGACGAAGTGCCAGTACCACGCGGCGCCCTCGAAGGCGAAGTGATGTTCCGCGGTGAAGTGGCCGCGAATCAGGCGCACGCATACGACCGCGAGCATGGTGCCGCCAAGGAACACGTGAAAACCGTGGAAGCCGGTGAGGAGGAAAAACGTCGAGCCGTACACACCAGACGAAAGCGTCAGGTTCAGTTCGTTGTAGGCGTGGAAGTATTCGTAGCCCTGGCAAAACAGGAAGATCACGCCCAGCGCGACTGTCGCAGCCAGCCAGATGATGGCCTTTCGGCGATGATCTTCACGCAGCGCATGGTGAGCCACCGTAAGCGTCGCGCCCGAGGAAAGCAAGAGCGCCGTGTTGATGGTCGGCAGCGGCCACGGCACCATCGAGCGGAAATGCGGCACCAGCGCAGCCGGGCCGTTGTTCGGCCACACGGCGGTGAAGTCCGGCCAGATCAGCTTGTAATCAAGGCTGCCGAGTTCGTGCATGGCAATGGCGCGCGCATAAAACAGCGCGCCGAAAAACGCCGCGAAGAACATGACTTCGGAGAAGATGAACCAGCTCATGCTCCAGCGATACGACACGTCGACGTTCTTGCCGTACATGCCGCCTTCGGATTCGGAGATGGCGTCGCCGAACCAATGCCACAGCACGAACAGCAGAAACAGCAGGCCGACGAACGTGGTGGCAGGCGCCCACGAATGACCGTTCACCCACGCCGCCAGGGAGGACAGCATCACCAGCAAACCGCACGCAGCCATGATCGGATGGCGTGACGGATGCGGCACGAAATAGTACGGGCTCTCGTTTTGACCGCTCATTTGATTCTCCACTTCGATCCAGTTGCTTGAGTTTTCTTGTATCGCCGCGCGTTCGACCGCTCGCCCGACGTTTCGTCTATCCGACTACCGCGCGCACCACCAGCAGCAACACGACGATGAACACCACCGCGCCGATCACCCCCGCCGCGATCAGATGCAGCGGGTTCAACTGCGCGGCGTCGTTTTCCAGATCCGCCCGGCGGCGCACGCCGAAGAACGACCAGAACACCGCCTTCACGAGCTTCAGGAAACCGCCGCCACTGCGTCCATTTCGTGCTTCTGGGTTCATGATCATCACGTTCCCTTGGCCGCGGGTTTCGGTGTGTCGAGTTCGAAGAACGTGTACGACAGCGTGATCGTCTTGACGTCCTTCGGCAGCTTCGGGTCCACGACGAACACCACCGGCATGCGCTTCGTCTCGTTGGGCCCGAGCGTCTGCTGCGTGAAGCAGAAGCATTCGATCTTCTTGAAGTACTCGGTGGCCTGCTTCGGCGCATAGCTCGGAATGGCCTGCGCCTTCACGGTGCGGCCTTGCTCGTTGGTCACCTGGTACATCACCGTCATCACTTCGCCGGGGTGAATGTCGAGACTGTTCTGCTCCGGCTTGAACTGCAGCGGACCGCGCGCGTTCGCATCGAACTCGATGGAAATCGTACGGCTCGCGTCGACCTGCGTGTTCTTCGCCTCGCGCGCGCTCGCATCGCGCTGCACGAGATTGTTGATGCCGGTGATCTGGCAAATTGCCTTGTACATCGGCACCAGGGCGAAGCCGAAGCCGAACATCATCTCGGCCACGACGAAGAGCTTCACCAGCATCGACCGATTGAACGACCGGTCGACTTGAGAATCATCCTGAGTGGACACTTGGCTTTCCTACCCTCGCGACAACAGGTATTGCCTGACGACGATACCCAGAAAGAAGACGGCGGCAACCAACATCATGATCAAACCGAGCCGCTTGTTGCCCGCGCGGATTTCTTCGGGCGAACGTCTTTTTTGTGGATTCGGGGCCATGCTTCCTTTGATCTTTGTGACTGCAAGGCTTCGGAGCGAAGCCTTGCAGCCTTCGAAACCAGACTATTATTCGACCGTTGGCGGTTGCTCGAAGGTGTGGAACGGCGCCGGGCTCGGCACGGTCCATTCCAGTCCTTCCGCGCCATCCCACGGCTTGTCGCCTGCCTTTTCCAGCTCACCACCGCCGCGATACGTCGGCAGCGCGACCGCGAACAGGAAGTACACCTGCGCGAGACCGAATCCGAACGCACCGATGGTCGCAACCTGGTTGAAGTCCGTGAACTGCGCCGGGTAATCCGCATAGCGACGCGGCATGCCCGCGAGACCCAGGAAGTGCATCGGGAAGAAGGTGATGTTGAAGAAGATCAGCGACGCCCAGAAGTGGATCTTGCCGCGCATCTCGTTATACATCCAGCCAGTCCACTTAGGCGCCCAGTAGTACCAGCCCGCGAACAGCGCGAAGAGCGAACCCGCCACCAGCACGTAGTGGAAGTGCGCCACCACGTAGTAAGTGCCGTGCATCTGGATGTCGAGCGGGGCCATGGAGAGGATCAGGCCCGTGAAGCCGCCCATCGTGAACACGAACAGGAAGCCGATTGCAAAGAGCATCGGCGTCTCGAACGTCAGCGCGCCGCGCCACATCGTCGCGACCCAGTTGAACACCTTCACGCCCGTCGGAACGGCGATCAGCATGGTTGCGTACATGAAGAACAGCTGGCCCGTCACCGGCATGCCCGTGGCGAACATGTGGTGCGCCCAGACCATGAACGAGAGAATCGCGATCGACGACGTGGCGTACACCATCGAGCTATAGCCGAAAAGCGGCTTGCGCGAGAACGCCGGAATCACCTGCGAGACGATCCCGAACGCCGGCAAGATCATGATGTAGACCTCGGGGTGTCCGAAGAACCAGAAGATATGCTGGTACATGACCGGATCGCCGCCGCCCGCCGCATTGAAGAACGACGTGCCGAAGTGACGGTCGAACAGCACCATGGTGATGGCGCCTGCCAGAACCGGCATCACGGCGATCAGCAGGTACGCGGTGATGAGCCACGTCCACGCGAACATCGGCATCTTCATGAGCGTCATGCCGGGCGCGCGCATGTTCAGGATCGTCACGACGATGTTGATGCCGCCCATGATCGACGACGCACCCATGATGTGGACCGCGAAGATGGCGAAGTCCATGCCCGGGCCCATCTGCGTGGAAAGCGGCGCGTAGAGCGTCCAGCCCGCTGCGGTCGCGCCGCCCGGCACGAAGAACGAGCCGACCAGCAGAACCGCGGCGACCGGCAGGAGCCAGAAGCTGAAGTTGTTCATGCGCGCGAACGCCATGTCCGACGCGCCGATCTGCAGCGGCACCATCCAGTTCGCGAAGCCGACGAACGCCGGCATGATCGCGCCGAACACCATGATGAGGCCGTGCATGGTGGTCAACTGGTTGAAGAACTCGGGACGCATGATCTGCAGTCCCGGCTCGAACAGCTCGGCACGAATGCCAAGCGCCATCACGCCTCCGGAGAGGAACATGATGAAGGAGAACAACAGGTACAGCGTCCCGATGTCCTTGTGGTTGGTGGCGAAAAGCCACCGGCGCCAGCCATGCGGCAACTCGTGCGCATGGTCGTCGTGCGCGTGGTCGTGACCCGCGGCTACATCGTGTCCGATGCTAGACATGACAATCATCTCCTAAAGCAAATACTCGGGGCACTTGGCTATGACGCGGACCTTTCCGTGGCTCGCAGTGTTGCGATGAGGGAAAGGTGCGCTCGTCAGGTCAAGCAGCCGGACTGATTTCTACGCGACGGGCTTCCTTCGCATCCGTGCCGCCCGTAACGGATTCGGGCTTTTTCAACACGATACGATCTTCCGATACACCTGCTGCCTTCAACGCGTCGCGCACGGTTTGCGCGCGTTGCTTGGCGAGTTCCGCGTTCAGGTCGGCGCCTCCGGAGGCATCCGTGAAGCCGGAAATAGCGAGCTTCGCTTCGGGATGCGCCTTGGCATAGGCCGCTGCGGCCTTAACCGCGTCGTTGGCTTCCGCGGGAAGCGTGCTCTTGCCCGTTTCGAAATAGATGCTCGCGGGCAGATTGGCGCTCGCCGTTGCCTCGGCACCGGACGCCGCCGCAGCCGGCGCCGCGCTTGCGGCTTCGGGCGTTGCCGCAGCCGCTGTCTTCTGACCGCCGCCTTCGGGCATCTTGCCATTGCGCGCGTCGGCAACTTGCTTCGGCTGCAGAATGTCGCCCGTATGGTTGCCCCAGGTATTGCGCTCGTAAGTGATGACCGATGCGATCTCGACATCGTTGAGCGTACTCTGCCACGGCGGCATGGCGCCCTTGCCGTGCAGCACGATGCTTACGTGGTCCGCGATCGGGCCGTTGGCAACCTTGCTGCCGTCGAGCGCCGGGAACGGACCGCCGCCCTTGCCGGTCGGCTGGTGGCAGACCGCGCAGTTCGACGCGTAGACTGCCGCGCCGCGCGTCTTCAACTCGTCCATCGTGTAGGTCTTGTTGGGATCGTCGGCGGATGCGGCCAGTTTCTTCTTTTGCGTGTCGACCCACTTCGCGTAGTCGTCGGCGGAAAGCACTTCGACGACCACCGGCATGTACGCGTGTTCCTTGCCGCAAAGTTCGGTACAGAAGCCACGGAAAGTACCGATTTTCTCGGCCTTGAACCAGGTGTCGCGCACGAAGCCGGGAATGGCGTCCTGCTTCACGCCGAAGGCCGGCACGTACCACGAGTGAACGACGTCGTTCGCGGTGGTGATGATGCGAATTTTCTTGTCGACCGGCACGACGAGCGGATTGTCCACTTCCTGCAGGTACAGCTCGGAAATCGGCTTCTGGCCGTTCACTTCGCTACGCGGCGTGGTGAGCGTGGAGAGGAAGCTGATGCCCTCGCCCGGACCCTTCACGTAGTCGTAGCCCCATTTCCATTGGTAGCCGGTGACTTTGACGGTGAGGTCGGCGTTGCTGGTGTCCTTCATTGCGACGACGGCCTTGGTGGCCGGCAGCGCCATCAACACGACGATGACGAACGGCACGATCGTCCAGATGATTTCGACCGTGGTGCTTTCGTGGAAATTAGCGGGCTTGTGGCCTTTGGACTTGCGGTGCGCAATGAGCGAATAGAACATCACCCCGAACACGCCAAGAAAAATGACGAGACAGATGATGAGCATGAACGTATGGAGGCCGTAGAGCTCCTCGGCGATCTTCGTCACTGGCGGCTGAAAGTTCAGCTCGTTTACAGCTGGGCCGCCAGGACTGTCGTTGACCGCCAGGGCTACGCCGGCGTTCAGCAGTGCGCCTGCCGCCAGCACGCCCGAGAGGGCTCGCTTGATTGTTTTCATAGCATCCTTACCCAAAATTTCCATTCAAACCCTCGACCCCCGTGGGCATCGCGCCGAGCCGTCAGGCCACATCATGCCTCTTAAGCAGAGCGTCTCAGCGACGCTCGCAGCTCGGCAGCAAATTGTTTGCGACGATGCTGTGCAAGGTGTTGTCCGATTTTCACCGATTGACCGCGCGACACGATCGTGAGCGGCTCTCTCGGCGTCGCGCCCGTTTCGACCCGCACCCAGCGCGGATTGAATTCGAACTGCGTCAGTTCCTCGGCGTTCATCTGCTCGATCAACAAGCGGTTTTCAAACAACCGGATTCGTTCGTAGTCGACTGCGTGCCGCGCGTAGATAAGAAACGCGACGCCGACCACGGTCAGCTCGATCCCGGTGAACGGCAGCACCAGCCAGGCGCCGTTCAGAAACAAGAGCGTTGCGATGAGAAAGGAAAACAGCGCCAGCGACAGATAAAAGACCACGAACTGACGCGGCGAAGCGGAACAGTTCCGTTTCATCAGCCAGTCTTTGATGACTGGCTCGTCGTCTGTCAGCGCGTGGCTTGCTTGCATCGCCGCCTCCTTCCCATCCGCATGCAATCACATACTTTTGCTCGGATTTCGCCCAAATTTGTCACAGCCCGGGCGACAAACTGACGCATTATAGGCGCGTCGGGTAGTATCCACAAGCAAGGGTCGTAACGTCTGAAACCCAAGCGCCACAAGCTTCTGCGCCCTTTTGACGCACCTTTTGGCGCTGCTTTTGCCCGCAAATTTCAGACATAACTGACGCCCTCTTTACCCCGTCACCGATTCCGTTTTGGGCCTCGTCCTATATCTTCCAGCCGAATGATTCCGTGACCTTCGGCGGTCGTGCGCGGCACCGCTTTCCATGCATGACCGTAGATCACTTCGAACGTGAGCGGGATCGTTCCGTCGTCGCGACGCAAGGCTTCGAGCGCGCCGTGAACCGCGCTGCGTCTGGCTTTCACGTCGATTTGCGAGTCTGCGGCCGCGCTTCGTTCGAACGGATAAGCACCCCAGCGCGTGACATCGGCAAGCAAGGATTCCGGCGAACGGTAAGTGATGGTGAGCACCTCCTGATCCATCACGGGAATCTCGAAGCCGCTTTCCACCAGCATGTCGCCCAAGTCGTGCATGTCGACGAAATCGATCGTATGCGGCTGCGGCGGCAAGCCCAGCGTGCGCTCGACCTCGCGATACGCCGCGGCGAGTTCACGCAGCGTGTCTGGGCCGAAGGTGCTGAACATGAGAAGGCCGTTGACCTTCAGCACGCGTTGCCACTCAGGGAAAACGAGGTCGGGCCGCGAATGCCAGTGCAGCGCGAGGTTCGACCAGAGCATCTCGAACGCGCCCGATGCGAACGGCAGCTCGGAGAAATCCGCCTGCGCAAGTTGCGGTCCGCGCGCGCCGAAGGCCTTGGCGAGCGTGGCCGGCAGGAACCGCCGCCAGCCCGCGCCGTTTTCGGCTTCCGCCGATTCCGCATCGCGGGCGCGCGCGAGCATCGCGGAAGAAATATCGACACCCAGTACCGATGCCTCCGCAAAGCGCTCGCGCAGCGCGGGCAGATCCGCGCCCATGCCGCACGCCGCATCCAGCACGCGCGTCGGCGCGACCTTGATGTATTCGAGGCGCTCGCGCATCCGGCCGGCAATCTCGCGAGGCAGGAACGCGACTTCGTCGAAAGTCGCGGCGCGACGGTCGAAGATCGCGCGCAAACGGCGCGAATCATAGGCCGGTCGGCTAGTTTGAGGGGGCGTTTGGGACATGACGATCTATTCGCGAAGAGTGCGAAGTATACTCGGTCGTCTTGAAATCAGCCCGTGCTAAGGGCCGATACGGGGCATAACCGTTCCGATTGTTTCTCCGCTCGTGCATGCGCTCGTCCGAGTTCGTTGCCTGTTGCCTACCATTCGTCCGCGCCGCCATGAATGTCTTCAGCAATTTCTTCCCGTCATCCGCACGCGTCGCGATAACCGCGCGCGGACTTGGGAAACGGCTGCTCGATGCCGCGCTGCCCAGCCAATGCGCGTTATGCGGCAATTTGTCGCAAGACGTAGTGTGCAGCGATTGTGACGGTCAGTACTGGAACGAGTCGCGCCTGAGATGCGCGACCTGCGCGCTTCCGATGGCGGCGTTTGCGCTGGACAGAGAACGCGAAGATACGCGGATGCACTGTGCGGCGTGCCTCGACAATCCGCCTGCGTTCAATGACACGATCGCGCTTGCCGACTATCGCGCGCCACTCGACACACTGGCCGTCGAGTTGAAGTTTCGCGCGCGGCTGGCGACAGGCGCGACATTCGCGCGGCATCTCGCTGCGTTGTTCGATGACAGCGATCTGCCTTTACCCGACGTGATCGTGCCGGTGCCGCTATCGCGCCAGCGCCTTGCCGCGCGCGGCTACAACCAGGCGTGGGCGATTGCGCATCCGCTCGCGCGTCGCATGCGCGTTCACGGTGACGCCGCGCTCGTCGTGCGAAGACTCGACACTGCGCAGCAATCCAAGCTCGATCTCGATACGCGCCGCCGCAACGTTGCATCCGCGTTCGAAGTAAAGGGCGACGTGCGCGGCAAGCATGTCGGCGTGGTCGATGACGTGATGACCTCCGGCGCCACGCTCGATGCCCTCGCGCGCACGTTGAAGCTGGCGGGCGCGCGGCGCGTCAGCAATTTCGTGGCGCTGCGCACCCCCAAAGATTAACCAATCCACCACTGCAATCCATGTTCAACGTCGTACTCGTCGAGCCCGAAATTCCGCCGAACACCGGCAATGTGATCCGCCTGTGCGCCAACACGGGCGCGCGTTTGCATCTGATCGAGCCGCTCGGCTTTCCGCTCGACGACGCCAAAATGCGCCGCGCTGGTCTCGATTATCACGAGTATGCGGAGATGAACGTGCACGCCAACTGGAGCGCCTTCCTCGCGAAGGAAACGCCCGACCCAGCGCGCATGTTTGCCTTTACCACGCGCGGCTCGACGCCCTTTTTCGATCACGCGTTCCAGCCCGGCGACTGGTTTGTGTTCGGCGCGGAAACACGCGGTCTTGCGGCCGACTTGCTGGATGGTTTTCCGACGCAACAACGCGTGCGCCTGCCCATGCGTCCGGGCAACCGCAGCCTGAATTTGTCGAACACGGTGGCAATCGTCACGTTCGAGGCGTGGCGTCAGGCAGGATTCGACGGCGGCGAGTGAGCGTCGTGAACCGCTTCGGTCCGCGTCGCGACGCAGACTAAAAGCTATTCGGCCTTTGCGTCCCGGCTGAGCAGCGCCTGCACCGCGTGGCGCGGCGTGACGTTATCGAAAAGTACGCGGCATACCGCCTGTGTGATCGGCATGTCGATGCCACGCGACTGCGCAAGCGAAAGAACCGCGCGCGCGCAGCGCACGCCCTCAGCTACATGCCCGAGCGCCGCGAGAATCTCGTCGAGCGTGCGGCCGCTCGCCAGTTGCACGCCGACCGTGCGGTTGCGCGAAAGGTCACCGGTTGCGGTAAGAATCAGGTCGCCGAGGCCCGTGAGACCGGTGAAAGTCTCCGCGCGCCCGCCCAATGCGACGCCGAGCCGTGACATTTCCGCGAGACCGCGTGTGATGAGCGCCGCCCGCGCATTGAGGCCGAGGCCGAGGCCATCGGAGATGCCGGTGGCGATGGCGAGCACGTTCTTCACCGCGCCGCCCACTTCGACGCCGACGATATCGTCGCCGGTATAGATGCGCATGGCGCCATGATGGAACGCGGTCACGGTGCGCGTGCCCAAGGTCGCCGATGCGCTCGCAACTGTCAGCGCAACTGGCAAACCACGTCCGACTTCGCGCGCGAAACTCGGACCCGACAGCGTGCCGTTACTGACATGGTCAGGCAATTCGGCCGCGACGACCTCGTTCGGAAGGCACTGCGTATCCGCTTCGAAGCCCTTGCATAGCCAGAGAATATGCGCGGGAACGATGCCCGCCTGGCGCATCGAGCGGCACATGGCGCGCAGGCCCGCGACGGGCGTCGCGACGACGCACAACGCGTCGTCAGCGGCGGCGTGTGCGAGGGCCGCGTTGAAATCGGCGGAATACACCAGCGCTTCTGGCAGGCCTACGCCCCCGAGATAACGCGCGTTTTCATGCGTTTGGATAAGCGATTCGATAAGCGCGCCATCGCGCGCCCAGAGCAACGTGTCGTGCCGTGCCGCGAGGTGGCCCGCTAATGCGGTGCCCCACGCGCCGGCGCCGAGGACGGCTACTTTCATGCTCGGCTCCGGTTAGGCAGAGTGAGACCAGACTGGTTGATACGTTAAGCGTCAGTGCGTCGCGCCGTTCGCCGCGCCTTCCTGCGAGCCCGCAAGTTGCGACAGGCGCTGCTCGTACAAGGCCTGGAAGTTGATTTCGGCGAGGTGGATCGGCGGGAAACCGGCGCGGGTGATCGCATCGGCGATATTCGAGCGCAGGTACGGGAACAGGATGGTCGGGCACGCAATGCCGACGAGCGGGTCGATCTGTTCAGCCGGAATATTGCGAATATCGAAGATACCTGCCTGCTTTGCTTCGATCAGGAATGCCACCTTGTCCGTGACTTTGGCCGTAACCGTGCCTGTTACCAGCACTTCGAAGACACTTTCAGCCAGACGGTCGGCCTTGACATCGACTTCGACCTCAACCGCGGGCATGTCCTGTTCGAGGAAGATGGCGGGCGAGTTCGGCTGCTCGAGCGACATATCCTTCAGATAAATGCGCTGGATGTTGAAAAACGGTTGGTTATTCTCGTCGGACATAATGGTTTCCTAGATGATTCGAAGTTCGGCGCGCCTGTCTCTCGGCGTGCGCGCCTTCGCCGCCGGCGCAATGCGCGAGCGGCGCGCGGTGGTGTCAGGCCGACTCGAGAAGCGGCACGAGACCGCCCTTGCGGTCCAGCGCCGAAAGATCGTCATAACCGCCGACGTGCGTGTCGCCGATATAAACCTGCGGCACGGTCCGGCGGCCGGTGCGCGTCATCATTTCCTCGCGACGGCCCGGCTCACGGTCGATCAGCACCTTCTCGATGTTTTCGACCCCGCGGGACTTTAAAAGACGTTCGGCCATCTGGCAATACGGGCACACTTGGGTGCTGTACATGAGGACTTTGTTCACTTGACTGCTCCTTGTTTCACGACCGGCATTCCGGCCTTTTGCCAGGCATCCACACCGCCTTGCAAAACATGGACCTCAGCGTAGCCAGCCTCCGAAACGGCGCGGCTGGCACGCTGCGATTGTTGACCGGTCTGGCACACGAGCACGACCGGATTGCCTTTATTTTTGGCGATCTGGCCAATTTTTGCTTGGAGCTCCGTTTGCTCGATATTGCGGGCCGACGGCAAATGGCCCTGCGCGAACTCGGACGCGGGCCGCAAATCGACAACCACGGCGTTGCGCCGGTTGATGAGCGTAACGGCTTCAGCGGCCGAAATGCCGCCACGGCCGCGCCGCATGAGGACAGGCCAAAGCAGCAGCGCGCCGGAGATGAGCGCAATCGCGATGAGTGCGAGATTCGTGTAATCAGTGAAAAACTTCACGTCGAGGGCCGCCGAAAGGTAGTAATGAAGGAAGAAAGGGAAATGAGGGCAATCCGAACATTATAAAATAACCGTCTACCGCGATGGCCTTGTCCATCCGGCCGATGGCGGCACCCCGCGCGCGTGGGCAGGATATCGGGGGTGCGATCGGCGCACCGCTTCCTAACTGACCGACCTACAAACATGTACAAGCTAGTGCTCATCCGCCACGGCGAATCGACGTGGAACAAGGAAAACCGCTTCACCGGCTGGGTGGATGTCGACCTGACCGAGCAGGGCAATCGCGAGGCACGCCAGGCAGGCGTGCTGCTGAAGGAAGCGGGCTATACCTTCGACATCGCTTATACCTCCGTGCTCAAGCGCGCCATCCGCACGCTCTGGCACGTGCAGGACGAAATGGACCAGATGTACATTCCGGTCGTTCATTCGTGGCGTCTGAACGAGCGTCACTATGGCGCGCTTGCCGGGCTGAACAAGGCCGAGACCGCGAAGAAGTACGGCGACGACCAGGTGCTCGTCTGGCGCCGCAGCTACGACACGCCGCCGCCCGCGCTGAATCCGGACGACGAACGCGCTTCCTTCAACGACCCGCGCTATGCCCGCGTGCCGCGTGAACAACTGCCGCTTACCGAGTGCCTGAAAGACACGGTCGCGCGCGTGCTGCCCATGTGGAACGAGTCAATCGCGCCGGCCATCAAGTCGGGCAAACAGGTCGTGATCTCGGCGCATGGCAATTCCATCCGTGCGCTCGTGAAGTATCTGGACAATATTTCGGACGACGACATCGTCGGACTGAACATCCCGAACGGCGTCCCGCTCGTATATGAACTGGACGAGAACCTGAAGCCCATCCAGCATTACTACCTGGGCGATCCGGACGCCATCGCGGCGGCGCAGGCGGCTGTCGCCAAGCAGGGCAAGGCGGGATAAGCACGACAAGCGCTTTGCATGCGCGGACCACGGCGGTCCGCGCGCCCGATGTCCGCTCGCTGACAGTCTTCCGTCGCGCCCGACACATTCGTCGCAGAGCCCGCTGTTTCAAGCGCTGCGTGCCCGGGCATTTAAGTTGCGTTTAAGTCGTCATTGAAGGTGAGCGGGTATACTGGCCCGTCACCCACGATGCAGCCCATTCGTTTTCCAAACGCACTCCTCTATGCGAAAGAACCTGAAAAACTTCGGTCTCATAGCCGCGGGCGTTGCTGCCGGCGCACTTGCAACTCTGCAGATTTCCGCGTCCGCCCAGCAAGCGGCCTCATCGCCGCTGCCGCTCGATCAATTGCGGCTCTTCGCCGAAGTCTTCGGGCAGATCAAGCACGAATACGTCGAACCCGTCGATGACAAGAAGCTCCTTACCGCCGCCATCAAGGGCATGGTGTCGAGCCTCGATCCGCACTCGTCGTATCTCGACAAGACCGATTACGAAGAGCTTCAGGAACAGACCAAGGGCCGTTTCGCGGGCCTCGGCATCGAGATTTCCTCGGAAGACGGTCTCATCAAGGTCATCTCGCCTATCGAAGACACGCCTGCGTTCCGTGCCGGCATTCGTCCGGGCGACCTCATCACGCGCATCAACGACAAGCCGGTGCGCGGCATGACGCTCGACAAGGCCGTCAAGCAAATGCGCGGCGAACCGGGCACCAAGGTCACGCTCACCATCTTCCGCAAGAGCGACGACCGCACGTTCCCGCTCACCGTCACGCGTGCGCTCATCCGCGTGCAGTCGGTCAAGATGAAGGTGCCTGAGCCGGGCTATGGCTATATCCGCATCACGAGCTTCCAGGAGCGCACGGTGCCGGACCTCGCGGCCAAGCTGCAGGATCTCGCGCGTCAACAACCGAACCTGAAGGGCCTCGTGCTCGACCTGCGCAATAACGGCGGCGGTCTGTTGCAGAGCGCGGTCGGCGTGGCGGGCGCGTTCCTGCCGGACAACTCGGTGGTCGTGTCGACCAACGGCCAGATCGCGGACGCGAAGCAGACTTTCCGCGACACCTACGACAACTATCGTTTGCCCTCCTTCGATTCCGATCCGCTGAAGAGCGTGCCGGACATCTTCAAGAAGGTGCCGATGGTCGTGCTGACCAACGCCTACTCGGCGTCGGCATCGGAAATCGTGGCGGGCGCGTTGCAGGATCATCACCGCGCGCTGATCGTCGGTAAGACGACCTTCGGCAAGGGCTCGGTGCAGACGGTTCGCCCGATGACCGCGGACACCGCGCTGCGTCTGACAACGGCGTACTACTACACGCCGAGCGGCAAGTCGATCCAGAACCAAGGCGTGCGCCCCGATGTGCCGGTGGATCAATACGCGGATGGCGACCCCGACGACGCGCTCGTCACGCGCGAAGTCGATTATTCGAATCACCTCGCCAACACGCAAGACCCGAACGAGAAGAAGGAATCCGAACAGCGCGAGCAGGACCGCCTGGAACAACTGCGCATTCTCGAAGAGCAGAACGACAAGAAAACGCCGGAGCAGCGCCGCAAGGATCGCGAACGCAAGCCGGTGGAGTTCGGCAGTTCGGACGACTTCATGCTTGCGCAGGCGTTGAACAAGCTGGAAGGCAAGACGGTCGTCGAATCGAAGTCGTACAGCGAACGCAAGCTCGCGCAGAACAAGCCGGGACGTTCGGCTTCGGCGCCGGTGGTTGCGGCGCCCGCGCTGCCGGCCACGCCGGGTTCGGCGCCGGCATCGGGCGCGGAACCGGCTTCGTCGCCCACGGCTCAGTCGAAGTAAGAGGCAGGGCAACATCAGCAGTACGGCTTCGCGGTCACGCGCCGCGAAGCCTTTCCTCCGGCGCGCGCTTAGAATATCCGCCTCAAGCGCGCCGCTTCCATGGCGTTCCCTTCGCAGCACAGACAGCGCGTTGCCACGCGCCCGCTCGATGAACGACGACCAACTTCTCCGCTATTCCCGCCATATTCTCGTCGATGAAATCGGCATCGAAGCGCAGCAGCGCTTTCTCGATGCTCACGCGATCATTGTCGGCGCGGGCGGCCTAGGCGCGCCTGCCGCGATGTATCTCACGGCAGCGGGAATCGGCAAGCTGACCCTCGTCGATGCCGATACCGTCGACCTCACGAATCTGCAACGGCAGATCGTGCACGCGACGCGTTCGGTCGGAGAGGCCAAAGTGGAATCCGCGCGCGCGACGCTCAACGCGCTGAATCCGGATGTCGAGATCGAAGCGGTCAACGCGCGTGCCGACGCGGCCTGGCTCGATGCCAACGTGCCGGGCGCGTCGGTCGTGCTGGATTGCAGCGACAACTTCGCCACGCGTCACGCAATCAACGCCGCGTGCGTCGCGCATGGCGTCCCGCTCGTGTCGGGCGCGGCCTTGCGTTTCGACGGGCAGATCAGCACATTCGATTTCCGCTCGGAGCAATCGCCGTGTTATGCATGCGTGTTTCCGCCGGATCAGGCGTTCGAGGAAGTCGCGTGTTCGACGATGGGCGTGTTCTCGCCGACCGTGGGCATCATTGGCGCAATGCAGGCGGCGGAGGCGCTACGCGTGATCGGCGGCTTCGGCGAAACGCTCGCCGGCCGGCTGATGATGCTGGATTCACTGCGCATGGAGTGGAACACGATGAAGATCGCGCGCCAGGCCGATTGCGTGGTCTGCGGCGAGCGGCATGCGCGTGCTTCGTAAGCCTCAAATCTTCTGAAGCCGCGCCAACGCTGCTTGCAATTCATCCGGCTCGTAAGCCGCGAGCACGTCCGCTACGGGCTTATCGAATGCCTTGAGATTCGAGCGCAAGATTTCCTGCTTCACGACAAGCAACTGGCTCGGATGCATCGAAAACTCGGTCAGACCGAGCCCGAGCAACAAGCGCGTGACCGTCGGGTCGCCCGCCATCTCACCGCACACCGAAACCGGCACGCCGGCGCGCTTCGCTTCGCGCAGCGTGAACGCGATCAGATTCAGCACGGCCGGATGCAGCGGATCGTACAGATGCGCGACCGCGTTATCCGCGCGGTCGATGGCGAGCGTGTACTGAATCAGATCGTTGGTGCCGATCGACAGAAAATCCAGCCGGCTCAGGAAGAGCCGCACGGCGATGGCGGCGGCGGGAATCTCGATCATCGCGCCGACCTGAATCTGGCGGTCATAGGCGATGCCCGCGTCGTCGAGTTGACGCTTCGCCTCGCGGATCAGATCGAGCGTCTGATCGATCTCCTGCGCGTGCGCGAGCATTGGAATCAGAATCTTGGTCGGACCGAACGCGGATGCGCGCAAGATGGCGCGCAGTTGCGTCATGAACATTTGCGGCTCGGACAGACTCCAGCGAATGGCGCGCAGCCCGAGCGCCGGGTTCGGCGCGACTTCGTAGCCGTCGCCGGCGCTCATCGAATCGAGTGGCTTGTCCGCGCCGACATCGATCGTGCGAATGGTCACCGGCTTGCCGTTCATCAGTTCGATCGCGCGCTTGTAGGCCTCGAACTGCTCCTCTTCCTCCGGCAACTGGTTCTTATGGTTCATGAAGAGAAACTCGGTGCGAAAGAGGCCGACGCCCATCGCGCCCGCTTCCACCGCGACCTTCGCATCCTCGGGCAGTTCGATGTTCGCGCACAGCTCGATCTTCGTGCCGCATAAGGTTTGCGTCGGCGAAAACTTGAGGCGCTGCAGCTTGCGCTGCTCCAGCACCTTTTCGCTTTGCCGGTACGAATACTCTTCGAGCACGATCGGCGCGGGATCGACGATGACAATGCCGTGATCGCCGTCCACGATGATGAGATCGTTCTGACGAATCAGCACGCTCGCCTGCTGCACCCCAACCGACGCGGGAATGCCGAGACTACGCGCGACGATCGCCGTATGCGACGTGCGGCCGCCGAGATCGGTGACAAAACCTTTGAATGCTTGCGTCTTGAACTGCAGCATGTCGGCCGGCGCGATGTCGTGTGCGACGACGATCATCTCGTTGTGGCCGTTGCTCGCAACCGTATGCGCCACCATCGATGCAGTGGTCGGCGCGCCTGCAAGCGCCTTGAGCAGCCGTTCCACCACTTGCTCGATATCCGCCTTCCGTTCGCGCAGATATTCGTCTTCGATTTCGTCGAAATAGCGGCTCAGGATTTCGAGTTGTTCGGTGAGCGCCCATTCGACGTTGTAGCGCCGCGTGCGAATCAGATCGATGACTTCCTGCACGAGCATGGCGTCGTTCAGGATCATCATATGAACGTTGATGAACGCTGTCATTTCGCCAGGCGCGTCCGCGGCCAGGTCGTTGCGAAGCGTTTCGAGTTCGGCGAGCACGCCCGCCTGCGCGGCATAAAACCGCGCGATTTCAACGTCGATCTGGTCGGGATCGATGAGATAGTGAGCGACATCGAGCGCCGCAGGCGCGATCAGATACGCTCGCCCAATGGCGATGCCTCGTGAGACGGGAATTCCATGCAGCGTGAAGGACACGCGCACCTCCTCTGTAGTTTCTGCGCGGTCTCTCGGGGCCTGCGGTAGGCGCTTCGGACCGCGCTAGCATTATAAGTTCGAATGAGGCCGCGGTCGCCGAACGGCCGTCGCAGCGAGGCGCGGCCGTTTGTCCTGCAAAGAACGCGGACGCAAAAAAGCCGCGTCGAAGCGCGGCTTTTCGTTGGCTACTTCCGATACGGGATGAAGCGCTTACTGCCCTTCCCCGAACTTGTCGGCGATAAGCGCGAGGATCGCTTTCATCGCATCGGCTTCGTCGGCGCCTTCGGTTTCGATGGTCACCGTGCTGCCGATACCCGCTGCCAGCATCATCACGCCCATGATGCTCTTGGCGTTGATCCGGCGACCGTTACGGCTCATCCAGATTTCCGACTGATAGCTACCGGCCAGTTGCGTGAGCTTCGCCGATGCCCGCGCGTGGAGTCCCAGCTTGTTTACGATCGTTGTTTCCTGTTGCAGCATGATGCTCCGGGCGCTAGTGGATGAATTGAGCGGCGTCAGTGACTCGCGGCCTTCGCGGCGACGAGATCGGCACTCGCGGAGCACGCCGGATCTTGCGAACCGGCAGCCTTCGTCGCGAGCGCGCAAGGATTAAGCGGCGTGGAGGAATCCAGTTCCTGGATGCCTTTCGAGCCGCCTTGCAGAATTTTTTCGGTAAGCGTGTCGATGGGAGTCGCGCGATAACACACGGCGCGCACGAGCATCGGCAAATTGACGCCTGCGAGCACGCGCACGTCCGTTTCCGCGAGACTCGCCGCGATGTTCGCGGGCGTCGCGCCGAAGACGTCGGTGAGCACGATGGCGCCATTGTCTTCTCGCAGACGGTCGAGTTCCGAGCGCGCGAACGCGCGGACTTCGACGGGATCGCAGTCGGGCGTTACGTCGACGACGCCGATGCGTGCGGGCAAGCCGCCGTAAATGTGCGCGACACACTCGCGTAGCGCGGTAGCGAACGGAGCATGCGCGATGATCAGAATGCCAGCCATGTCAGGATTGCTGCCTCTGTAACGACGCCAGGGTTGCCGGCGTCTAGAGATCGCTCGAAAACGCGCGAGCGGCGCGGGATCGATGCCTATATGGTCGCACGCGGGCCGAAAATCAACCGCCTTACGCCAGACACCGTTCCACCATTACCACAGCTTACGCTTGCACTCTTAAACACAGTTTAAGACCGGAAAAAGCACGTTCCAACCCTAAAACTTGCAAGCAACCGGGAAATAATTGTAACAGCGTCGGCGATTATGTTTTTGCAGCGCGCCAATTCGAGCGTTGGCTAGCGCTCGAAAGGCCGTTTAGCCGACCGCGCGTTCGAGCGCGTCGATGAACATTCCAGCAACGTCGAAGCCTGTCTGATCCATGATTTCGCGGAAGCATGTCGGGCTCGTCACGTTGACTTCCGTCAGGTAATCGCCGATGGCATCGAGGCCGGCCAGCAAAAGCCCACGTGCTTCAAGAATTGGCCCGAGCGTTTCGGCAATCTCGCGATCGCGCGCCGACAGCGGTTGCGCACGGCCAAGACCGCCCGCCGCCAGATTGCCGCGCACCTCGTTGCCCTGGGGAATACGCGCCAGCGAATACGGCACCGGCTGACCGCCGATCACCAGAATGCGCTTGTCGCCGTCCGTGATCTGGGGGATGAACTTCTGCGCCATCACCGTACGCGCGCCGTCCTCGCTCAACATCTCGATGATGGACCCGAGGTTCATGCCGTCCGCTTTCACGCGGAACACGCCCATGCCGCCCATGCCATCGAGCGGTTTCAGAATGACATCGCCATGTTCCGCATGAAAGCCGCGCAGGCGAGCCGCATCGCGCGTGACGAGCGTGGGCGCCACGTACTGCGGCCATTCGGCAATAGCCAGCTTCTCCGAATGATCGCGAATGGCTTGCGGCTTGTTGAAAACGCGCGCGCCGGCGCGTTCCGCGATTTCGAGCAGCCAGGTTGCGTTGACATATTCGAGATCGAACGGCGGGTCTTTACGCATCAGCACCGCGCCGAAACGCGTGAGCGGCAAATGCTCCGCCTGTTCCGCCGCGAACCACGGCCAGCGGTCGCTGTTCGCTTCGTCGCCGACAATCGCAATGCGTCGCACGCTCGCGTCGACCGACGTGCCAGTCCACGCCAGATGCTGCGGCTCGCATGCGTACAACACGTGACCGCGCCGCGCGGCTTCGGCCATCATCGCGTAGGTCGTGTCTTTATAGATCTTGAAACGATCGAGCGGATCGGCGATGAAGAGAATGTCCATGTGTATTCGCTTGGGCTAGTGACCGTGGCCATGAGTATTGGCCACGAGAGCAGGGCATTATGCACTCAGACCTGAATGGCTTCCGGGTCGGTCTTCTCGAGTTCCACCGATGCCGCCAGCAACCCAAGCCTGGCCACCACGCCATACATGTAAAAGCGGTTCGGCGGCGCGGCGCCGGGCTTCGCGTGCGCATCCGGCAGCGCGGTGTGCTCGAAGCCGAGCGGCACGAAATGCATGCCGGGCGCGTTGAGGTTCTGGTCGCGTTCGCGCGAGTCGTGCACGCGATAAAACCCGCCGACCACGTACCGGTCGATCATATACACGACCGGCTCCGCCACCGCATTCTCCACGCGCTCGAATGTGTGCACGCCTTCCTGCACGATCACATCGTGCACCTGCAGGCCTTCCTTCGCGTCGTTCATGCGCGTGCGCTCGCGCTTGGTCAATGCGGCGACCTCGCTTGCGTCGTGCACGGTCATCACGCCTTTGCCGTACGTGCCGGCATCGGCCTTGATGACGACATACGGCTTCTCGCTGATGCCGTACTCGCGGTACTTCTTCGCGATCTTCTTGATAACGCCGTCGATTGCCTCGGCCAGCGCTTCCTCGCCCGTGCGCGCCTCGTAATCCACGCCTTCGACGTGCGCGAAGTACGGGTTCACCATCCACGGATCGATCTCGACGAGCTTCGCGAACTTTTTCGCGACATCGTCATAGCAGGCGAAGTGCGTCGACTTGCGGCGCACCGCCCAGCCCGCATGCAACGGCGGCAGGATGTATTGCTCGTGCAGATTTTCGAGCACGGGCGGAATGCCGGCGGAAAGATCGTTGTTGAGCAGGATCGAGCACGGATCGAAATTCTTCAGGCCGAGACGGCGCGGCGTGCGTTCGAGCGGTTCGAGCACGACCTTTTGACCATCGGCGAGCGGAATGGTCACGGGCCCGTGGATGTTTTCATCGAGCGTGCCGAAGCGGACGTTGAGTCCCGCCTGACGCATGATGGTCGCGAGCCGCGCAACGTTCTCCAGATAAAACGCGTTACGCGTGTGCCGCTCCGGAATCACGAGCAGATTCTTCGCGTCCGGACAAATTTTTTCGATGGACGCCATCGCCGCCTGCACGGCAAGCGGAAGCACTTCGTGCGGCAGATTGTTGAAGCCGCCGGGAAAGAGATTGGTGTCGACGGGCGCGAGCTTGAAGCCGGCGTTACGCAGGTCGACGGAACAGTAAAACGGCGGCGTGTGCTCCTGCCATTCGAGACGGAACCACCGTTCGATGGAAGGCGTAGCCTCGAGAATTTTCCGCTCGAGGTCGAGCAGCGGGCCACTTAACGCCGTAACTAAGTGCGGAACCATTGATTTCTCGTGGACAGCGTTTTGCGTGGGACTGGGCAACCGCCAAGGCGATCGTTCCAGCCGATACAGGGACGAAAGATTGTAGAGCAATTGCCCTGCCTAACTGGGTATGGACCGCCATTTAGCAAGGCTTTGCGGCCCATCGTGGCAATCTGCACAGGCAATCCGGGCCATTTGCGGCGCGAGCCGCGCTGGACGAAAACCCGACGTAACGCGCGGACGAAAAAAAACCCGCCATGAAGGCGGGCCAAGTCGCTGCGCTCGTTCGTTTGCCGTCGCCCCGGCGACATGCGCCGATCGGATGAGAACCGGCGCGCCCTCTCGCGGCACGCCGGATCGCGGCTCAAATCCCTTATTCGACGTGCTCGCCATGCAGCGTGACGTCGAGACCTTCGCGTTCCTCTTCTTCCGTCACGCGCAGGCCCATGACCATGTCGATGATCTTGAGCAGCACGAAGCTGACGACGCCGCTATAGACCAGCGTGACCAGCACGCCCTTCGCCTGCACGATGACATTGCCATCGAAGCCGCCGATGTCCTTCACTGCGAACACGCCCGTCAGCAATGCGCCGATGATCCCGCCCACGCCGTGCACGCCGAACGCATCGAGCGAATCGTCGTAACCGAACTTGTGCTTGAGCCACGTTGCCGACCAGAAGCAGACCACGCCCGCCACGATGCCGATCACGATAGCGCCCGTCACGCCCACGAAGCCCGAAGCCGGCGTCACTGCAACGAGACCTGCAACCGCGCCCGAGATGATGCCGAGCACCGAAGGCTTACCCTTCGAAATCCATTCCGCGAACATCCAGCCGAAGGCGGCGAATGCGGTGGCGATCTGCGTCGTGAGCATGGCGAAGCCGGCACGGCCGTCAGCCGCGACTGCCGAACCCGCGTTGAAGCCGAACCAGCCCACCCACAGCATCGATGCACCGATCAGCGAGAGCACGAGGTTGTGCGGCGCCATCACTTCACGGCCGTAGCCAACGCGCTTGCCAAGCACCAGACAGCACATCAGGCCCGCGATACCGGCGTTGATGTGAACCACCGTGCCGCCCGCGAAGTCGAGCACGCCCGCGCCTGCCAGCCAGCCGGTCGGTTCCCAGACCATGTGCGCGATCGGCGAGTAGACGATGATCGACCACAGCGTCATGAACACGAGCATCGCGGAAAACTTCATCCGGTCGGCGAACGCGCCGGTGATGAGCGCCGGGGTGATGATCGCGAACGTCATCTGGTAGACGAAGTAGACCGATTCCGGAATCGTCGATGCCAGATGGCTGACGGTCAGCGTCGTGGCCTTGTCGCCCTTGATGTAGTTCATGCCGTGCAGGAACACGCGCGAGAAGCCACCCAGGAACGAATTGCCCGGCGTGAACGCGATGCTGTAGCCCACGACCGTCCAGATGATCGTGACGAGACAGCAGATTGCGAAGCTCTGCATTACCGTTGCCAGCACGTTCTTCTTGCGAACCATGCCTGCGTAGAACAGCGCGAGGCCCGGAACCGTCATGAACAGCACGAGTGCGGTCGAGGTGAGCATCCAGGCGGTATCGCCCGAGCTGATCTTCGACGAATCGACCGAGAATGGTTCGGTCGGCGCGGCGGGAGCGGCGTCGGAAGCTGCCGCCGCTGCGGAAGCGCCTTCCGCCGACGAAGCCATCGCCGTGTTGGCGCTGGCCGGTGCGCTTGCAGGCGCCGATGCGGCGTCGGCCGCGGGTGCCGAGGCAGCGGCCGGAGCGGACGCGTCCTGGGCGAGTGCGGTGCCGACATTGGCGCCGACCAGGGCGCCCGCCACCAGCAATGACATCAAAAAGTTACGCATTCTTCGGTTTCCTCTTATCGCCGATTTCTTTTCTTAGAGCGCGTCCGCGCCGGTCTCACCGGTACGAATACGAATGACCTGTTCGATTGCCGTGACGAAAATCTTGCCGTCGCCGATTTTTCCCGTGCGCGCCGCGCGTTCGACCGCTTCGATCGCCTGATCGACGATGTCGTCCGACACGGCCGCTTCGATCTTCACCTTCGGCAGGAAATCGACGACGTATTCCGCGCCCCGATAAAGTTCGGTGTGACCTTTCTGGCGGCCGAAGCCTTTTACCTCGGTCACCGTGATGCCCGAGACGCCGATCGCCGAGAGCGCTTCGCGCGCTTCGTCGAGCTTGAACGGCTTGATGATTGCGGTAATGAGCTTCATGTATCCCTCGCTGTGGTGTGCCTCTGATCCTTCGATGCCTTCTAAAGCGGGATGCCTCGGTTGCAAGCCCACGTCCGTCCTGTCGGGCCGCTGAAAGAAGCGTGCAGAAAAGGTCCGCGCCACTTATGCAACTCGTATGCCAATCGAGTGCTCGCGGGGCTTTGCACGATTTCACGAAAGGCGCGCGCAAGGGATCTGCCGAATGGCTAACGCGCGCCGTACCTGCTGGCGCCGGGGTGGGTTCGTTGCTAGAGTGCTCGCAAGGTCCCGTTAAAAGGGGCAAAGGCGGAAAACGCGGGAGCGCGGGAGCGCTAAAATCGCGGCGCCTCGAATGTGCCCGGCAGTGCGTGACGAATGCACCAAAATCGATCATGCAACCGGCCGGGGCACTGACCTAACAATGAATGCACTTTTTTTGTGCAAAGGGAGAAACGATGAAGCAGCCCAACGACGTTTTCAATGACCTGCAGCAGAAGATGAGCGAGCTCTTTAAGAATTCGCCTGCTAAAGACGTCGAGAAAAATGTGAAAGCCATGCTTTCGCAGGGCTTCTCGAAGCTCGATCTCGTGACCCGCGAAGAATTCGACACGCAGACTCAGGTGCTCGTGCGTACGCGCGCCCGGCTGGAAGAGCTGGAAAAACGCGTCGCGCAACTGGAGCAGCACCAGCCGGGCGTCTCCTCGTCGCAGGACTGACGGCTTTAGCCACTGTCGACCTCGGCCGGCGAGCCGTGAAGTCCTAGTCTCATTGCCGGCGCCGCCTTCGAGCGCGCGCCGTTTCAGGTGAAATCATGTCGCTTGCCGTGGTCAAGAGCCGCGCACCCGCCCCTGGGCGCGCGCCGGAAGTGGTCGTCGAAGTTCATCTCGCAAACGGATTGCCGTCGTTCTCCATCGTCGGCTTACCCGATCTCGAAGTTCGCGAAAGCCGCGAGCGCGTGCGCGCCGCGCTGCAGAATTGCGGACTGGAATTCCCCGTCAACCGCATCACCGTCAATCTCGCTCCGGCAGATTTGCCAAAGGAGTCGGGACGTTTCGACTTGCCTATCGCGCTCGGCATTCTGGCGGCGAGCGGACAGATTCCGGCTGCGTCGCTCGAAAATCGTGAGTTCGCTGGGGAGCTGTCGCTGACCGGCGCGCTGCGGCCCATGCGCGGAGCATTCGCGATGGTGTGCGGAGCGGCGCGACACCATGCATCGAACGGTTCGGAGAGCGGGCGTGCGCCGGAAATCTATGTGCCGCTCGCAAGTGCTGCCGAAGCCGCGCTGGTGCCCGGCATCGAAGTGTTCGGCGCGGCGGATTTGCCGACGCTCTGCGCGCATCTGAACGGCGTTCCGGATGCGCGGCTTCGTCCCGCGCGGGCTTTTGCGCAATTGAATGCGTCATCGTGGCCGGCCGCGCCCGATCTCGCGGATGTCATCGGGCATCCGGCTGCGCGTCGCGCGTTGGAGGTTGCGGCGGCGGGTGGTCATCATCTGCTGATGGTCGGGCCACCCGGCGCGGGCAAATCCATGCTCGCCGCGCGCTTGCCAGGCCTGCTTCCGCCAATGACCGACGACGAAGCGCTCGCCTCCGCCGCCATTCTGTCGGCAAGCTCGCTCGGATTTACGCCCGCGCAATGGAGGCGGCGGCCGTTTCGCGCGCCACATCATTCATCGAGCGCGGTGGCGCTGGTTGGCGGCCGAAATCCGCCGCAGCCGGGCGAGATCACGCTTGCGCACCTGGGCGTGCTTTTTCTCGACGAGTTGCCCGAATTCGATCGCAAGGTACTCGAAACGCTGCGCGAGCCGCTCGAAGCGGGTTGCATCACCGTGTCCCGGGCGGCGCAACAGGCCGAGTTTCCTGCCGCGTGTCAGCTCGTCGCCGCGATGAATCCGTGTCCGTGTGGATGGCGTGGCGATCCAGGCGGACGTTGCCGATGCTCACCCGACGTCGCCGCGCGCTATTTGCGCAAGTTGTCCGGACCGCTGCTCGATCGCATCGATATTCAGATCGAGTTGCCTGCGCTCTCGCCCGCTGAACTCTCGGCGCGCGGCGCCAAGCATGGCGAATCCAGCGCAACGGTGGCTTCACGCGTCGAGGCGGCGCGCGCTGTCCAGCTCGCGCGGCAAGGCAAGACCAATCGCGAACTCGATGGCCGCGATGCCGACACGCTCTGCCGACCCGATGCCGAAGGCGCCGCGCTCCTGCGCGCCGCGAGCGAGCGCTTCGGTTGGTCGGCGCGCGGCTATTACCGCGTTTTGAAAGTCACACGGACCATTGCCGATCTGTCCGGCGCGAACATTCCGACCGCGGCGCATGTCGCGGAAGCCGTGCAATACCGTCGCGCGTTTCCTGCGGCATGAGCCTCAAGGTCTTTGGGCGCGAAATATTGCCTGTCAAGACTTGACTTATGCACACCAAGCCGATCCGCCATTCTTTTTCCTACTATCAACCTACATGACAGAACGCATTGCACAGACCATTGATTTTATTGAACTATTTAACTTGCCATGAAGGGAGGCAGAGTAAGCCCGGCCACATGAAGCGGGCTTCCAGCGACTTACCGACACTGTTTTCCACAAAGTTATCCACAGACTCTGTGGATAGCGAAAAAAGTCCTGACAAATCCGGGCATTAGACGTCAAAGCTGTGAATGAACTTCGGCTTTGTAAACCCTCAGGAACAGCACTCTTAAGTGAGCAGTCGCAGAAAACCGAGGTTTACCTCTAAAACAGTTTGAAGGAAGAAAAGAATTGGTCAGACTGTTCAGAAGGCGGCGCTTCGTCTGAGACAATCGCGACTTGGTAGACATGCATGCCATGCGCCACGAAGCGCGCGTGAATCGTCCGGCTCTCGCGCTGATTCCCGCTTTGTCCCTTGACTTCCATCTCGCTGCCGAGCACTCGACCGCCGACAGCAAGGTCGATCTGCGTCGCGCGCGCGGCCGGCTGGGCATTCACGTTACGGGCGAGGCCTTGCTGGAGGAAATCGAGCGCGGCGCGTTGCAACGCGGGATCGGCGCTGGGCAGGACAACCGTGCCGATTGCGAAAACCGCGTCATTGGCTTCGGCGGTCTGCATGCGCATGGTCATCGGCTGGCCGGCAATCTGAATCTTGCGCTCCTCGGCGTGCGGCTTGGCGGGCAGCGTGACTTCGTAGCCGTCGTCGTTGTTCATGATCGTGCGCCAGTCATACGACGGCGTGCACGCGATCAACGCGCCGCATGCGACACATGCGCACACCATCGCGCTCAATGAACGTGCGCGCATGGAACGATTCGGAATATTGCGCACGAGAAACCGGCGCAGACTGGCCGTATTCGCAGAAAGAACTCTCTTCATGGCTGACCGTTGCGTGAAAAGCATCATTATCGCGCCGCGATACCCGGATTTCGTTTGGCCGACCGGATGCGTCACGACTGCGCCGCACGTTTGGCGCTAAAATAACCAGCACTTTCCCATTGCAGTTGCGCCTTACAAGGCGCTTCGCTCGACTACGAGCCGTTCGAGGTTGCCATGTCCCAAGCCACTCAAGATACTCAGACTCGTGCCAAGAGTCCGTTGCGCTACGTTGTAATGGCGCTCGTCGCCGGCGTGATCGCATGCACGGGGTATTTCGCGTTCGGCGGACAACAGAAGGTGCCCGATGCAACCTTCACGCTGCTTTCAGGGCAGAAGATTTCCACATCGAACGATCTCAAGGGCAAGGTCTATCTCATCAACTTCTGGGCGACGAGTTGCGAGACTTGCATGAAGGAAATGCCCCAGATGATCGACACGTACAACAAGTTCAAGGGTCGCGGGCTCGAATTCGTGGCCGTCGCCATGAATTACGACGCGCCGATGTACGTCAGCAATTATGCGCAGACGCGCAATCTGCCGTTCAAGGTCGCCATGGACGACGGCAGCGCCGCCAAACAGTTCGGCAACGTCCAACTGACGCCGACGACGTTCGTGGTCGACAAGGACGGCAAGATTCTCAAGCGCTATGTCGGCGAACCGACTTTTGCCGAGCTGGATGCATTGCTCAACAAGGCGCTTGGAGCGGCTTGAAGGAACGAGCGCGTTGAGCGGCGTCGCGTTGGGGAAAACTTACGACTGGCTTGAGCGTGCGGCGTACCGAGGCGCTCAGGATTGGCTAGCAGCGCTCAACGGTGGATCTAGGTAATAACGCGGCGCAAAAAGCGATTCAAGGAACGGGCGTTGAACCGTTTATCCGCCGTTCGACTTTCGCCCGGCTTAAAGGCCAGCCCGAACCGGCCAGCCAATACGCGCCAGCACCCTACCGCTCAGCATCCCCCTTCACCGCAATCCCGTATCGCTTGATCTTCTCGTAGAGCGTCGCCTTGCCTAGCTGCAGGCGATCAGCCGCCACCGCCACCGCCCCGCCGCACTGCTCCAGCGTCTGTGCAATCACCGCGCGCTCGAATTGCTCCGTGCGTTCCTTGAGCGGCTGCGTAGACGTATCGAGCGCGGCTCCCGTATCGTCGATGACACCGAGCACCATGCGATCCGCCGCATTGCGCAGCTCGCGCACGTTGCCAGGCCATTCGCGCTGCATGAGTTCGGCGCGCTGACGGTCCGTGATGAGCGGCGCAGGCCGTTCGTAGCGCACGGCGGCATCGAGCAAAAAGTGTTCGAAAAGCGGCACGATGTCCTCGCGACGCTCGTTGAGCGGCGGCAGTGAAATGGTCACGACGTTGAGCCTATACAGCAAGTCGCGGCGAAATGTGCCGTCCGCGACGTGTTCGTTCATGTCGCCTTTCGCGGCGGCCACCACGCGCAGATTCGCGCGTACCGGCTGATTCGAGCCGAGCCGCTCCAGCACGCCGTCCTGCAGCACCCGTAGCAGTTTCACTTGAAGCGAGAGCGGCATGCTCTCGATTTCATCGAGGAACAGCGTGCCGCCCGATGCCGCCTCCAGCCTGCCGATGCGCCGTTTCTGCGCGCCGGTGAAGGCGCCGGCCTCGTAGCCGAACATCTCCGATTCGAACATCTGCTCCGGCAACGCGCCGCAATTCACCGCGATGAACGGCTTGTCGCGGCGCGCCGAAAGATCGTGCAGACTGCGCGCGATCAGTTCCTTGCCCGCGCCGGTATCGCCGTTGATGAGCACGGACGCATCCGTCGGCGCCACGTTGGCGATCAGCCGCCGCACTTGTTCGATAGCCGGACTGCGCCCGATGATGCGGCTCTGCCCCGCCAGTTCGCGCCGCAGCGCCTGGTTCTCGAGCACCAGCGTGCGTCGCTCCAGCGCGCGGCGTACCGCTTCGATCAGCCGCTCGGAGGCAAACGGCTTCTCGATGAAGTCGTACGCGCCGTCGCGCATGGCTTGTACCGCCATCGAAATGTCGCCGTGACCGGTGACGAGTATCACCGGCACTTCGGGCGCGCGCTCCCGGCATTGCGCGAGCAGGTCGAGACCGCTCGCGCCCGGCAAACGGATATCGCTCACGATCACGCCCGTATAACTCGCGTCGATGGCGCGCGCCGCCGCTTCGACGCTGCCGTGGCCGATCACGTCGAAGCCCGCGAGCTGCAGGCTCTGCACGCTCGCGCGCCGCACGAGTTCGTCGTCTTCGATATAGATCACCTGCGAACCGGTGCTCATGGTCTTGCCCCTTATGTTGCCTCATGCACGCCGGCCTTCAGGCGCGGCGCAACGTCAGTACGAATTCGGCGCCGTAGGAACCGTCGGCGTCGGCTTGCGTGCCGCCTTCGGGACCGGCCGCGACGATTGGCGCCACGCGATTGCGCGCGATCAGCGTACCGCCATAATCTCGCGCGATCGCCGACGAAATCGCGAGTCCCAAACCGAGCCCGTGACCCGTTTCCTTCGTCGTGAAGAATGGCTCGAAAAGGCGCGGGAGCACGTCGGCGGGAATGCCGGGGCCGTTGTCGCGCACCACGATCTCGACCACGGTTTCACGCGCGTCGAGTTCCATGACGATGCGCGGGGCATCGCATGACGCGACGGCATCGAGCGCGTTGCCGATCAGGTTGATGAGCACTTGCTCCAGCCGCAAGTCCTCGCAACGCACGAAGACCGACGCGCATTCGCCTTCGATCTCCGGTGCGATATCGAGCGCGACGTTCTTCATGCGCGGCCGCAGCATGGCGAGCGTGTTGTGCAGCGCGCGTGCGACGTCAGTGCGCGCGTTCTTCGGCCGCGCCTTCGCGACGAAGAGCTTGAGCTGATTCGTGATCTTGCCCATGCGCTCGGTGAGCGACGCAATCGCTTCGAGATTCTCGCGCGCCGCCGCCTGATCGCCGCGCTCGATCAACACGCGCGTGTTGTCCGAAAAGCTGCGCAGAGCCGCAAGCGGCTGATTCAATTCATGCGTGATGCCGGCCGCCATTTGCCCGAGCGCGGCGAGCTTGCTTGCCTGGATGAGTTCGTCGTGCGCCGCGCGCAGGTCCTGTTCGGCGCGCGTGCGTTCGTTGACTTCCTTCGTCAGTTGCTCGTTGGCCTCCGACAGATCCGCTGTGCGTTCCGCGACGCGTTGATTCAGTTCGGCATACGCGGTCTGCAGCATCTCGCGGCTGCGGATCATCTCGCGCACGCGCGCGCGCCGCATGCGCCAGTAAAACGCCAGCAGACACAGCGACACGAATACGAGGGCCGTCACGACCACCGCGTTTTGCGCGGCGCTCTCGACCGGATCGAGCGGCGCCATCGTGATCAACTGCCAGTCGGGTTCGCCGATAGAACGCCGCGTCGCCAGAAAGCTCGGCGCATTGCGCCCGCCGCCGACGCGCACGATCTGCGCGCCGCCTTCGAGCGTCTTTGCGATGGTCATCGGCAAGGGCGTGATGGGCTGTTGCGCGTACTGGCGCGTCTGGTAGACGGACGCCTCGACGCTTTGCGGCAACGGCCTCACGGTGTGATATTTCCACGAAGGCACCGAGGAAAGAAAGATCACGCCGTGGTCGTCGGTGACGAGTAGCGGCTCCGTGGCATCCGCGCCTTGCAGCCATTCGAGATTGAGCTTCACGACCGCCACGCCGATCAGTTCGCGCGTGCCTTCCTTGAACACCGGCTGCGAGATGTAATAGCCCGGTTCCAGCGAAACGGTGCCGAGCCCGAAAAAGCGTCCGACGCCGCCCTTCGCGGCATCGACGAAATAAGGTCTGAAAAGATATTCGACGCCGACAAAACTGTCCGGTCCGCGCCAGTTACTGGCGGCGACGCAGAAGCCGTCCTTGCGGATCAGATAAGTCGCGGTGGCGTGCGCGCGCTGGTTGAGGTCTTCGAGATACTGGTTCGCGCGATCGACGTTGTTGCGGTCGGGCGTGTCGAGCACGTTCTGCACGAGCGGATGGCGCGACAGCAGATACGGCAGATATTCGTAGCGGTCGAGCGTGCTTTTGAGCGTGTTCGTAGTGCGATCCACGCGCACCGCGGCATTGAGCCGAAGCTCGTCGATACCCCGCCGCCACGCGATCTGCCAGGTGAGCGCGCAACACGCCGCAAGCAGAGCGGCGAGCGCGAAGAACACGAGGATGCGGCGCGACACGTGAGCAGATTCCCGCAAATGAGTATCTGCCATTGTGGCATACGCGCCTTCGATGTAAGGCCGCGGCGAAGCGCCGGTTGGCTGATGCTTCGCCGCGTGCATGGCTGCCTGCTTTCCGCGGCTTTAAGCGACGGTTTCGGGTTCGTGCTCGGCCGCGCCGTGCTTGAGCGCGTCGCGCAGCTTGTTGCGATCGAGCTCGTTCTCCCACGCCGACACCACCACCGTCGCCACGCCATTGCCGACGATATTCGTCAGCGCGCGGCATTCGCTCATGAAGCGGTCGATGCCGAGAATCAGCACCATGCCCGCGAGCGGAATGGTTGGCACGACTGCAAGGGTTGCCGCCAGCGTGATAAAGCCCGCGCCGGTCACGCCGCTTGCGCCCTTGGACGTGAGCATGGTCACCGCGAGCAGCGTCAACTGCTGGCCCCAGCTTAAGTCCGTGTTGGTTGCCTGCGCGATAAACAGCACCGCCATCGTCATGTAGATGTTGGTGCCGTCGAGATTGAACGAGTAGCCCGTCGGCACGACGAGTCCCACGACCGAGCGCGAGCAGCCGAGCTTTTCGAGCTTGAGCATCAGTTGCGGCAACGCGGCTTCGGACGAACTCGTGCCGAGCACGATCAGCATCTCTTCCTTGATGTAAGCGACGAAGCGCAGGATCGAGAAGCCCACCATCCGCGCGATGGTGCCGAGCACCACGAGCACGAAGACGATCGACGTCAGATAGAACGTGCCGATCAGCTTGAGCATGGGGAACAGCGAGCCGATCCCGTACTTGCCGATGGTGAACGCCATCGCGCCGAACGCACCGATGGGCGCGAGTTTCGTGATGATGCCGACCATGCCGAACAGCACGCTCGACAGCCCTTCGATGAAGCTCGTCACCACGCGGCCGCGTTCGCCGAGATGCGCGAGCACCGAGCCGAACAGGAGCGCGATCAATAGAATCTGCAGGATTTCACCTTGCGCGAACGCGGAGATCAGCGTGTCGGGGATGATATGCAGGAAGAAATCGACCGTGCTCTGGCCGTGCGCCTTGGTCGCGAACGACTCGACGGCCTTGTGGTCGAGCGTCGCGGGATCGACGTTGAAGCCGACGCCGGGCTTGAGCACGTGCGTGGCGATGAGGCCGAGGACGAGCGCGAAGGTCGAGACGACTTCGAAATACAGCAGCGCCTTGCCGCCGACGCGTCCGACCTTCTTCATGTCCTCCATGCCGGCAATACCGGTCACGACGGTACAGAAGATGATCGGCCCGATCACCATCTTGATGAGTTTGATGAAGCCATCGCCGAGCGGCTTCATGTCGGTGGCGAGAGCGGGATAGAAATGCCCGAGCGCGATACCGATGGCGATGGCCAAGAGCACCTGCACGTACAGGACTTTATAGAAAGGTTTCTTCACGATAGTTCCAGGCAAAGGTCAGGCAGTTGGCGAAAAAAGAGCCAGCGGCGGGCTTTGACGCTTGATGCGTGTCGGTTGTGTTGGCAACGAGCATCGGAAACGCGTCGTTCGAGCGAGAGCCGCTACGTCGACGGATTCAGGAACGGATGGATGCGAAGGGATTCATCAGCTTGTCTCCTTGACTTTTATAGACGGCTTCGCGGGCCGTAACTCTTCTATTGCAAGGGCGATGCCAGACTTTTTGCTGCGTAACCTGCTGATTTGGCTGAATATTTTTAGGACCTTGGCGATTGCCAATCCAGCTTTCCGGAAATCCGGAAAATGCTTGTCCGGGAGTTCGGACTATTCGATGCCGTCTGTCACGACGTCTTGGTGTGGGCGAAGTTCACGCCATCTGCGCGCTGTCGGCCAAAAAAAACCCACGGTCTCCGTGGGTTTTCTTCTTCGTGCGAAATGCAGGAAAGGCAGTAAGCAGCTTCAAACCACGCCAGCGCCATGCGCCTGCAAATCTGCGTGATAGCTCGAACGGACCATCGCGCCGACTGCCGCGTGCGTGAAGCCCATCTTGTACGCTTCTTCCTCGTACATCTTGAACGTGTCCGGATGCACGTAAGCCCGCACCGGCAGATGATGCTCCGACGGTTGCAGGTACTGGCCGATCGTCAGCATGTCGACGTCGTGCGCGCGCAAATCGCGCATCACCTGAAGAATTTCTTCCTCGGTTTCGCCGAGGCCGACCATCAGCCCGGACTTGGTCGCGACTTCCGGATGCAGCGCCTTGAAGTCCTTCAAGAGCTTGAGCGAATGATGATAATCCGAGCCCGGACGTGCTTCCTTGTAGAGACGCGGCACGGTTTCCAGATTGTGGTTCATCACGTCTGGAGGCGCGGCGGTCAAAATGCCGATCGCGCGATCCAGCCGGCCACGGAAGTCCGGCGTCAAGATTTCGATGCGCGTTTCCGGCGAATGCTCGCGCACCTGCCGAATGCACTCGACGAAGTGCGCCGCGCCGCCGTCACGCAGATCGTCGCGATCCACGCTCGTGATCACCACGTACTTCAGCTTCAGCGCGCCGATGGTGCGCGCGAGATTCAACGGCTCTTCCGTATCGAGCGGGTCTGGACGGCCGTGGCCCACGTCGCAGAACGGGCAACGGCGCGTGCATTTGTCGCCCATGATCATGAACGTGGCCGTGCCCTTGCCGAAGCACTCGCCGATATTCGGGCAGCTCGCTTCTTCGCAAACCGTATGCAGATTGTGTTCGCGCAGAATCTGCTTGATCTCGTTGAAACGCGAACTGCCGGTGGCCGTGCGTACGCGAATCCATTCCGGCTTCTTGAGCTTTTCGATCGGTATGATCTTGATCGGGATGCGCGCGGTTTTCGCCTGCGCCTTCTGCTTCGCGGTGGCGTCGTAGGCGGCGGGCGGAACGGCGGTGTTGCCGTCGGTCGATCCAGCAAGATTTGCGGTTGCGTCAGTCATTCGCTTGATCCGTTTGAGTCTGCTTGGACGGCGGCGCCGTCGTGCAATTGTGCGGCGGCAGCAGGAACGCCGTCGATCTGATGCGCCAGCCGTTCGGCGAGCGTCGCGGCTACGTCGCGCCAGTCGGCTTCGACGCCGAGCGTCGCCATGTCGACCGTTTCGAGTCCCGCGTAGCCACACGGGTTGATCGCGAGGAAGGGCTGCAGGTCCATCCTCACATTGAGACTCACGCCGTGATAACTGCAGCCGTTGCGAATCTTGAGTCCCAGCGCGGCGATCTTCGCGCCTTCGTGCAGCGCGTGCGAACCGGCGTTGGCGCCCAGTTCCGTGTGCCGCGCGGAAGGCTTCGCGACGTAAATGCCAGGCGCGCCGACCTTACGATCCGTGACAAGATTATACGACGCAAGGGTTTCGATCACGGCCTCTTCGATCCGGCGCACCAGTTCACGCACCATCAGCTTGCGACGCCGCAGATCGAGCAGCAAATAGGCCACTATCTGACCGGGCCCGTGATAGGTGATTTGTCCGCCGCGATCCACCTTGATGAGCGGAATGCCGCTGTCGGCCAGGAGCAGATGCGCCGGGTTGCCGGCAAGTCCGAGCGTGAACACGCGCGGATGTTCGACGAGCCAGATTTCGTCTTGCGTTTCGGGCGTGCGCGCGTCGGTGAAGGCGCGCATCGCGTCGAAGCTTTCCTGATAAGGCTCTAAGCCGCGCCAGCGCAACGTGACCGGATGGTCGCCGAAGCGGAAGACGCTGGACGGTTCGGCGGGAGTGGAGCGTTCCGGCGCGAAAGCGGTGGAAATGGCGGACATGATTCCGATAGTTTACCGAAATCGCTCGATGCCCGCCGACGCTGAACCCGAAGATAATGCGCCGGACTGCGCTTCAGACCGTGCGCCAGCCCGAACGCAACCGCTGCGCGAGACGTTCGATGCTCGTCGATACCCAGTGGATCGCGCGCTCGTCGCAGCGCGGCACAATGGTGAAGACGACTTGCGCGGGGCGGTCGCCGTCCACCGAAAGCCATAGGCGTTCGCGTTCGCGCAACTTGAGTTGGTCGCCGGGCACGAGCCAATAGTCTTCGGTGTCGTTGCTGCGCGTCGCCCAGACCGTGCTGCCTTGCACCGAAAGCCGCGTGCCACGCACGATGCGCATCGGCACCGTTTCGCCCGGCTTGATTTCGAACATGACGCTTGTTGATATTTCTCGCATGATCCACTCCGCCAAAGGAACGTTTCGATGACTACAATCCTAGGCGTGGCAAGGCGTTGAACCAAACGATCAATTTTCACTGCTATGTGAGCCAAATTGACAACCGACCCTCAGACTATCCATACAGATTTGCGCCAGTTGCCCGCTCTGAATGCGCTTCGAGCGTTCGAAGCCGCCGCGCGTCATGAGAGTTTTTCGCGCGCTGCCGACGAGCTTTTCGTGACGCACGGTGCGGTGAGTCATCAGATTCGCGCACTCGAAGCCGAACTGGGCGTGCCGCTTTTCGCGCGCGACGGGAAGCGCGTACGCCTGACCGATCGCGGCCGCCAGTACGCCGTCGAAGTGCGGGCCTCGCTCCTTTCGCTGGCCGAATCCACGCGACGAATTCGTTCCGGCGACCGGGACCGCCGCCTGATCGTGTCGATGCTTTCGTCGTTCTCGGCGCGCTGGCTGACGCCGCGCGTGGGCAAATTCATCGAGAAGCATCCGGAAGTGGATCTGGAACTGCACTCGACGAACGCGCTCATCGACTTCAATCGCGACGATGTGGACCTCGCGATTCGCTTTGGCTACGGCAAATACGCCGGTCTGCATACAGAAGAGTTGCTCGACGAAGTGTTCTTCCCCGCGTGTTCGCCGCGCTTCAACGGCGGCAATCTGCCGCGCACGCCGGCCGATCTGGCGAACCTGCCGCTGCTGCGTTCGAACGACGAGTTGTGGCGCCCGTGGTTCGACGCCGCCGGCCTGACGCAAACGCCGGAACCGAAGCGCGGCGTTCTGTATGAGGATTCGTCGAATCTGCTGCAGGCGGCGATCGACTGTCAGGGAGTCGCGCTGGTGCGAAGGTCGCTGGCGATGCAGGAAATCATCGCGGGAAGGCTTGTGCGTTTATTCAACGTGGATGGTCCGAGCCCGTGGACCTATTTCTTCGTCTGCCCGCCCGCGGCGATGCAAACCGCGCGCGTGCAGGCATTTCGCAATTGGATTTTCGACGAAGCCGAGCAGTTCCGGCAGCTCTACGAACGCACGCCCGCAGTCTGCGACGCACCCGAAAGCACGCTCAAAGCACTACCTTGACCATGGGATGGCCGGTAAGCGCGCGATAGATGTCGTCCAGATGCGCGCGGTTCTGCGCGCGCACGGTGCAAGTCAGGCCGGTGTAATTGCCGCCCGACGAAGGCCGCGCTTCGACGCGCCCGTCGTGAAATTCGTTGTCGTATTCACGCAGTACGTTGACGATCGCGTCCTGAAACTCCGGATGCGTCTTGCCCATCACCTTGATCGGAAAGTCGCACGGAAAGTTGAACAACGCGTCGATGTCGGGGTTTGCGGCGGTTTGAGGTTTGGATTCGGACATGGCTTTCTCCTTCGCATGGCGCGGTTCGCTCACAGGCCGAACTCGCGCGTCTTGGCTCGCTGATACGCGCCATACAGCGCAGCATAGACCGCGCCGGGCCGGCCGTCGCCAACGCGCTGACCGTCGAGCGTCGTAATCGGCATGACCTCTTTGGTCGCCGAACTGATCATGAGTTCATCGGCCGCGCGCAGTTCGGCTTCAGTGATGTCGCGTTCCTCGAACACGATTCCCGCTTCCTTCGTCAACTCTTCGATGAGGCTGTAACGGATGCCTTCCAGAATGCGCGGCCCACGCGGCGCGCCGAGGAGCGTGCCGCCTTTCACTACCCAGACATTTGAGGACGAACCTTCGGTTAGCAAGCCGTCGCGCAACTGAATGGTTTCCAGCGCGTCGTGTTCGGCGGCGTGCTGCGCCATGAGCACATTGCCGAGAAGCGAGGTCGACTTGATATCGCAATGCAGCCAGCGCTTGTCTTCGGCGGTGACGGCGGCCGCGCCGCGAGCCCGCGCCTCGACGCTCGGAAACACGAGTTGTCCGACCATGACAAACACGGTCGGCGTGATGCCCGCCGGAAAGGCGTGGCCGCGCCGCTTCGCCACGCCGCGCGTGACCTGGATGTAGACGAGCGCATCGCCGGCGCCGGCGTTCGCTTCGATCGCACGGGCGATCAACGCGCGCCAGCCGGCATCGTCGAAAGGATTGGCGATGCTGATCTTGCCGAGACTGCGTTCGAGTCGCGCGAGATGCTGAGTCAGGCGAAACGGCAGACGCTCGCCGTTTGCCTGCGCGTAGAGCGGCACGACTTCGTAGATGCCATCGCCGAAAATGAAGCCCCGGTCCAGCACCGGAATGCGCGCTTCGGAAAGCGGGCCCCACTCTCCGTTCAGATAGACCGTCGGGTCGAAGTCTTCGGCGATGCTCATCGAACCTGCTCCTTACTTACGCTTTTGCCACATCAACAAAGCCGAATCCCACAAGCGGCCGAAGATGCCGGCTTCTGGCACGTCCTGCAGCGCGACCAGCGGGAACTGCGCGACGTCCTTGCCGTCCGCGACCATCTTGACGGTGCCGATCTGCTGGCCCTTCTTGATCGGCGCGATCAGCAAATCGTTACGCGTGACCGTGGGCTTGACCTTTTCGCCGAGACCCTTAGGCACGGTGATGTACTGGTCCGTCTCGACGCCCGCCTGCACGTTGTCGGACGCGCCCTTATACACGCGCGGCGATTCGATCACCTGATTCGCCTTGAAGAGACGCACCGCGTCGTAGGCCGTGTAACCGTAGTTCAGCATCTTCAGGCTGTCTTGCACGCGCGCGGATTCCTTCGGCTCGCCCATCATCACGGCGACCAGACGGCGGCTCGCGTCGGGCGTGCCGACGAGCGGGCGCTTGGCCGTCGCGATCAGGCAATATCCCGCCGCCTTGGTGTGACCGGTCTTGAGACCGTCGACGGAAGGATCGAGCCACAGAAGACGATTGCGATTCGGCTGCTTGATCTTGTTGTACGTGAAGTCGCGTACCGAGAAGATGCTGTAGTACTCGGGGAAGTCGCGGATGAGGCGCGTGGACAGCACCGCCAGGTCGCCCGCCGTCGTGTAGTGCTGCGGGTCGGGCATGCCGTTCACATCGGCGAAATTGGTGTGCTTCATGCCAATGCGCTTGGCGCCGGCGTTCATTAGCGTGACGAAGTTGCCTTCGCTGCCGCCGACGAGTTCGGCAAGCGCGATGGCCGCGTCGTTGCCCGACTGGATGATCATGCCGTAGACCAGGTCATGCACGGTTACCGGCTTGTTCGCCTCGATGAACATGCGCGACTCGTCCGTCTTCACGCGGCGCACGGCCTCGGTCGGCATCACCGTCTGGTCCATGTTGATCTTCTTCGACTTCAACGCGTCGAAGACGAGGTATGCGGTCATCAGCTTGGTGAGCGATGCCGGTTCCACACGCTCATCCGGATTGCCCGATGCGAGCACCTGATTGCTGGTGGCGTCGACGAGCACCCACGAATGCGCGGTGACGTCCGGCGGCGGGACTTGCGCAAAGGCGCTCGCGGCGGCGAGCACGGCGGGCATCACGATAGCGGCTTGCAACGTGCGACGCTCGACTGCTGAAAGGGGAGAAACAGACAAGCCGGAAGGGAAAAAGCGCATAGGATCGGTCGGAAGAAGAAGCATCGGCGTTTCGCCGGGTGTGATCGGCGTTGGCGAAACGCGGGTTGAACAGGTGGACCGTCGATACCGGTCGCGCTAGTCGCTCGTGTTGCCAGCCATGGTCTTCGACTGGTCATGCGAACTCGCGCTTACTCGACAGACGGACGCGCCATCGAAGTCTATCGCCGCGCACGCGGAGAAAACCGTGAGCGTTCCGACGCCCGGGCAACATGAGTACGAAACGCAGGTCTTCGAATATCGCGTGAGCCCGCATGAAAGCTTGCGCGCTCGGGCGCCGGGTCTTCGCTGCGTCACGCAACATGAAAGGCCATTCGGCAGGACGTTTGCTCACGCTCGCAGCAAAAAATTCTGCGTCATTATACGCGCGCCGAGGGTGCGGTTTCCGATGAATCTACGGACAAGACGCGTGTTTTCACGTTTGCCGCGCCGCAATTCGAGGGATTACGCCGATAGCCATTCGAGCGCCGATTCGCGCGGCGAAACGCTCGATGACGACGAGATTGAAACGCTCTTTCAGCGCCAGGCATCGACGATGATGCGTTTCAAAACATGCAGCTTGCGATGGAAGAAATGCTCGCCGCCCGGGATCACGACAACCGGCAATTCCTGCGGGCGCGCCCAGTCGTAGACGGAGGATATGGGCACGGTCTCGTCCACTTCGCCGTGGATCACGAGCGTGCTTTCGGGCACGGGCGCGACTTCCCAGCGGCTCGCAGCGGTGCCCGCAAAGACCATGCGCTCGATGCTCTTGCCGCTTTCGACGAGCCGCTTCGCGACATGTGACAGCACGAAGGTGCCGAACGAAAAGCCCGCGAGCACGAGCGGCACGTCTTCCTGACCCGGCTGCGCGCGCATGTGGTCGATGAGCGCGAGCAAGTCGTCCTGTTCGCCGATACCGTTGTCGTGCTCGCCCGCCGTCTGGCCGACGCCCCGAAAGTTCGAGCGATACGTCGTGTAGCCGAGTTGCACGAAGGTACGCGCGAGCGTCTGCGCGACCTTGTTGTCCATCGTGCCGCCGAAGAGCGGATGCGGATGCGCGACGAGCGCGATTCCGCGCGGCGCTTTATCGGCGGCATCGGTCCGGTCGAGCGCGACTTCGATCTTGCCCGCTGGACCGTCGATCAGGAATTTTTCGGTTTGCGCGTTCATCGGGTTACTGAGTCTGGGTCACCAAGCGGTCACGCGGGTTGATCGATCAGAAGGCGCTCAACGATCTTGCCGTTCGCAAGATGCGAATCGACGATCTCGTCGATGTCGGTTTCGTCGATATACGTGTACCACGTGCCTTCCGGATACACGACGAGCACGGGGCCAAGTTCGCATCGGTCGAGACAGCCAGCCTTGTTGATGCGCACGTTGCCCTCGCCCGCGAGGCCGAGTTTCTTCACGCGCTTCTTCGCGTGTTCCTGCATTTGCTGCGCGTTGCAATTGGCGCAGCTCGGGCGCGCGGCGTCGGCATCGCGCTGATTGAGGCAGAAGAACACGTGGTACTTGTAGAAAGAGTCCATGGCGTGGGGCCTCGAGTGTGTTCGGATCGATTATAGCGAGCGATGTTCATGCCTACCCGGCCCGCGCCCGCCGCCGCGCGAGCCACGCGCGCTCCGCCGCCGACGCGAGCCAGCCGAGCGCCGCGTAAGGCCACACCCACGCGAGCCAGTGCAGAAGGCCGTTGAAGTGCAGATAGCGCCCTTGCCGCCAGTCGGCCAGCACGATGTCGAAGTACGGATTCAGCGGCAGCAAATTGACGAGCGCAAGCCCCGCGACGAGCGCCGCGCCGGCAAGCACGGCGCGCAACGAGCGTGGCAATGCAACCGACAGCACGGCCGCCAGCGCGCCGATCGCGATGCCTTCGAGCGCACCGTCCGTTGCCCAGTCGTAAAAAAGTCCCGCGCGCGATTGCAGAAACGTCGCGGCCGCCTTGGCGAACAACGTCGCGACGATCAGGCCGAGCATCAGCCGGATGCGGGGCGCGCGCTCGCGCGTGAGCAAGGTTGCAAGTACGAGCGCCGCATACAAATTGCACGACGTGATGATCGCTTCCCATGCGTCGTCGGGCAGGAGCGCGCCGAGCCGGTCCGACCAGGTTTCGAGGTCCCACGAGGCGGGCGCCCAGGCGAGGATCGCGTCCTGCATCGCGGGATCGAGTCCGTCCCAAAGCGCGCGCGGCAGGTCGCCACCGCCGAACAGATAAGGCGCGGGGAACATGCCGGCGAACGGCCACAGCGCCGTCAATCCGATCACATACGCCGCGTGCCGCTCGAACCAGGTGAAGCGGATGCGCCTGAGCCAGCCGCGATCGAGCAGCGCACTCGTCGCGGGCGCGATCAGCACGCCGCCGACAAGCGCGCCGAACGCATTGGCGGCGAGATCGAGATTGGAGGCGACGCGCGTCGGCAAGTAAGTCTGGATGGCTTCCATCGCGCCCGACAGAAGCGCGCCGCCGAAGAGCGCGAGACACACCGCCACCGATCCCCTGAAGCGCGGATAAAGCGCCAGCACGATCAACGCGCCGAGCGGCATGTAGCCGAGCACGTTGGTGATGACATCGAACGCGGTCAGATACTGCGGCAAGGGATCGGCGATGAAAGCAAACGGCCCGATGCCGAGCGTGCGCCAGCCCGAAAACGGATACAGCGACGCATAGACCACGAGCGTCGCGTAGGCGGCGAGCGCCTGCCGGGAAAACGCCGACGGGCGGCGCTGCCATTGCTTGATCGTCATGAGCCGCGCGAATGCCTCATTGTGCGGCGGCGGTGAGCGGCTGCTTGTCGAGCCACCCGCTGAGTTGCGAAATCATCTCGTCGGACGCGGCGGCGAGCGCGCGTGCGCCGCCCGCCGCGTCGCCGGTGGGCGCGCTCGCTTCGGTGCTGAAGTTGCGTTGCGCGACGACGCGTCCTTGCTGCGTGAGCGTCGCGCGCACCGCGACCAGACCGTGGCTGCGCTCGGGCGCATCGAAGACTTGCTCGAAGCGTGTGAGTTCGATTTCGAGCAAGGCCGCGCGCACCGGATCGGCGCCCGTAAGAACCGGACCGCGCGCCGACAAGCTGTCGCGCAGACGTTGCGTCAGGAGTTGCGCGGGCGGCATCGTCCAGTGACTGTTCGAATAGTTGCCGGTGCGTTGTGCGTCGACATAACTGAGCCGGTAGATGAAGTCGTCCGTTTCGAGATTGCGCGGCGCGCTCACGGCCAACACCTTGACCGGCGGCGTGGTGGCCGGCGTGGTAGCCGGCGTGCTGTTCGCGCTCTGGTCGATGGCGGGCGCGACGCCCAGGTCGTAGCGCACGTTCGGCATCGCCGATGGCGTGGACGCGCACGCCGCGAGCATCGTCATGCAGGCGAGCGCGAGCGCGGCGGTCATCGTCATGTTGCGGTGGTCGTTATGCATAGCGTTCCTTCGAATCACGTCAATGCGCCGTCGGCGTCGGGCTTGCGGGCCACGCGAAACCCGGTTCGCCCGGCCCCGGCGACTTCTGCGGCGCGCCGAACAACACGCTGCGCGGATTGGTGCTGAATGCATCGGCGGCGCGGTCGACGGAACGCGCGGCGCTGCCGACGTCGTCGGTGAACGAGTAAAGGCGCGGCAACGCTTCGAAGCCCACGCGCGCCGTCACGTTGCGCAGCGACTCGTTCATGTCGGTGAGCGCCGCAGCCGCCTGGTCGGCCGCGTTGCCTGCCTTGTTCAGATTGGTGACGAACGGGCCGTCGGGCCGATTCAGGTTTTGAATCAGCGTATTGGTCGATGCCAGCGTGCGGTCGAGTTGCTTGAGCGTCTGGGGCAAATGCTCGGTCGCGGGCGACACCTGATTGGTAAGTGTCGCAATGCCGTCGGCGGCATTTTTCAGGCTCTTCGTCGTGTCGAGCAACTGGACGCGCACATCGTCGGAGAGGAACTTGTCGGCATCTTCGGAGAGGCGTTCGAAGCGCTTGAGGATGACGTCGCCGCGCTCCTGCAATTGTTCGAAGAGACCGGGACGCATCGGCACTTCGGCCACGTTCTGCGCCGACGATGGCAACGCGCTCGGGTCTTTCCCCGTGTCGTCGAGCTGCACGAACGCGATGCCCGTCACGCCCTGAAAGCCGAGCGTGGCGAAGGTGGAATGCGTCATCGGCGCGTTCTGGTCGACGAGAATGCGAATGCGGATCTGCCCCGGATGCGCTTTATCGAAGCGGATGGACTGCACCTTGCCGACGCCGAGACCGCGATAACGCACGGAGGCGTCCGTAAAAAGCCCGGTCACGTTGGTGCGGGCGATGAGGTCGTAAGGCACGCGCACCGTGCGGTCCACGTTGAAGAAGAACACCGCGAACGCAATGGCGAGCACGAGAACGATGGTGAACAGTCCGGTCCAGAACGCATGTGATTTGTTTTCCATCGTCATGTTCCTTTGCTTGCTGGCTCGCGCGTGCGGTGGCCTTCGCGTCGTTGGCGGGAGGTGCTCATTTGTTGACGCTGATGGTCGCGTCCTCCAGCGCGGCGGCGGGCAGCTTTGCGCGGCGTTCGGGCGGCAGCGCCTGCAATGCGCGCCGGCCCCGCCGCCCCAGAAAATATTCGCGGATGAACGGATGATCCACCGCGCACGCTTCTTCCACGGGCGCCGCGACCAGTACGCGCCGGTCCGCCAGCACGGCGACACGGGTGGACAGCGCGACCATGGTATCGAGATCGTGTGTGACGAGCACGACAGTCAGCCCGAGCGCGCGATGCAGGGTCGCGATGAGATCGACGAATTCATCGGAGGCCTTCGGATCGAGACCGGCGGTGGGTTCGTCGAGAAACAGCAGTTCCGGTTCCAGCGCAATGGCCCGCGCGATGCCCACGCGCTTCACCATTCCGCCCGATAACGCCGACGGCATCTTGCTCGCGTGCTTGCACGACAGCCCGACCATTTCGAGCTTGAGCATGACGAATTCGCGGATCAGGTCTTCGGGAATCTTGCCGAGTTCGCGAAACGGCTGCGCGATGTTGTCGTACACGGAAAGCGACGAGAACAGCGCGCCTTGCTGAAACATCATGCCGGAACGCGTGCGCATCATTTTCGCGGTTTCGTCGTCCATGTGCGCCCATTCCTCGCCGAGCACGCGGATACTGCCCGAAGTCGGCGATTCGAGGCCGAGAATCTGCCGCACGAGCGTGGTCTTGCCCGAACCCGAGCCGCCCAGCAACGCGACGATCTCGCCGCGCCGCACATTCAGATTCAGATGCTCGTGAATCACCGTTCGGCCATAGCGCTTAGTGACGTCGCGCACTTCGATCACCGGCTCGGCAATGACGGGCGGCGGCTGATGACGAACGGCGGTGGCAAGGGTCGTCGACATATGCGCCTATAGCCCCACGTTCTGAAACAGGATGGCGAAGACGGCATCCGCGAGAATCACGATGGTGATGGAACTGACCACGGAAGTCGTCGTGCCTTCGCCGAGACTCTGCGAATTCGCCTTGATGCGAAAGCCGAAGTGACACGCGGCAAGCGCGATCAGCATGCCGAACACCACGCCTTTGCCGAGTCCGATCCACAAATTGGCGATAGGCACGACCGAAGGCAGCGAGCGGATGAAGAACGAGATGTCGATGGACAACACGAGCTTTGCCGCGACTGCGCCGCCCGTCAGCGCGATGATGTTGGTCCACATGACGAGCAGCGGCATGGCGATACCGAGCGCGATCACGCGCGGCAAGACGAGCCGCAGACCGTGCGGGATGCCCATGACCTGCATGGCATCGAGTTCTTCCGTCACGCGCATGACGCCGATCTGCGCGGTGATGGCCGAACCCGAGCGTCCGGCGACGAGAATCGCGGAGAGCACCGGCCCGAGTTCGCGGATCACCGAGAGCCCGAGAATATTCACGATGTACTGATTCGCGCCGAACACGCGCAACTGCTGCGCCGACAGATAACTGAGCACGATGCCGATCAGGAACGCCACCAGCGCGGTGATGGCGAGCGCCTGCGCGCCGGCGCTGTAGATGTTCGCGGAGATTTCGACCCAGGGAATGCGCCTCGGCCGCCGCACGAGCCCGAAGAGATCGAGGACGAAGCCGCCGAACATCGACAGGCCGCCTTGCAGATGGTCGAAGAAGCCGAAGATCAGTTCCCCGAGCCGCGTGACCGGGTTGGTGCGCGTGACGACTTCGGGCTCTTCGCGTTCGGCGTCGAGCAGCGCGACGCGTTCGAAGATTTCGCGTTGCGTGTCCGACAGCGCAATGGTCGCCGGCATGCGGCGGCCCCACACGCGCCAGAGCGCTTGTCCGCCGACGTGATCGAGCCGCTCGACCGACAGCAGATCCCATTGGCTGATGGCTTCGCGCCCGACCGCGCGCAGCCGCCGCGTCACACCGCTCTTGGCCCGGTCGCGCGCGAGCGCAAGCGCGGTCCACTGGCCCGAGAGCCGAACCACCTTGCCTTGCTGACCAGCTTCCACACTAAGGCGGGGCGGCGTGTCGAAGTTCAAGGAGCGATGCGCGTCAGAACGCGGCGTGAAGGGGAGAGGACATTGTAACGAAGGTTAATGAGGCGGCGCTGTTATGGCGCGGGGGGTTGTGGGATGGCTTAGACCGACTGGCTGAATTTACACGAGGCGCCGGTCACGAAAAACTGGCAACTGGAAATCCGGCCTCTTGTTATCAAATATGCTAACCTCAGAAACTAGCGACTGGACGATTGCGTACTACAACGCCCGCGTGAAGCGCGAGATCTTTTCGCTGCCGACAGGCATCCGTTCAGACTACTTGAGACTGCTGCGAATCCTGATGAAGCACGGCCCCGCGTTGCGGCTGCCGCATTCGCGGGCGCTCGGCGATGGTCTGTTCGAACTTCGACCGCACGGCGAAGAAGGTATCGGGCGAGTGTTTTATTGCACGCTGCTCGGCCAGCGGATCGTCATGTTGCACTCCTTCGTCAAGAAGACGCAGCAGACGCCCGACGACGAATTACGCATTGCCCGCAAGCGCATGATGGAGACGAAACGCAATGGCTAAAACCCGGCTGCAACGCGAACTGGAAGAGCGCTACGCTCCGGTTCCCCACACGCGCGAAGACACTGAGCGCATGATGGCGGACCCGGAATTCAAGGCCGCTTACGATGCACTCGAAAGCAAATATGCGCCGCTCGAAGCCTTTCTCGACGCGCGCGTGGCAGCGGGCCTGACACAAGCGCAAGTCGCCGAACGCATGGGAACGACCGCGTCCGCCGTCGCGCGGCTCGAAGCATCGCTTGCCAGCGAAAAACATTCGCCATCGGTATCGACTTTGCGCAAGTACGCTGCGGCTTGCGGCAAGCGGCTGAAGATCTCGCTCGTTTAGCGTGAGGTGAAGGCATCCGGCGTAAGGGCGCGCCGCTACAATACCCGCCATGAACCCACCCTCTTCCTTCGCCCCGGACGCGCCGTGGCGCATCGACCGTAACCGGCTCGCGACGCTGGCCGAGCGGCCTGCCCGCGAGTGGACCATCGAAATCGTCGATGAAACGGGCTCCACCAATGCCGACCTGCTCGCGAAATTTCGCGCCCAGCCGCGCGACAAATCGCACGAGGAAGCGAGCGCGCCGCTTGCGCGCATCGCTTATTTGCAGACAGCGGGACGCGGAAGACGTGGCCGCGCGTGGCTCGCGGAGCCGGGCAACGCGCTTCTGATGTCGGTCGGTTATGTGCTGAAGCGGCCCATCGAGGGGCTTTCGGGCCTGAGTCTCGCCATCGGCACCGCCGTGCTCGACGCGCTCGCGCGCCTGCCGCTCACGCCGTCCGCGCGTCCGGCGCTCAAGTGGCCCAACGACGTTCTGCTCGACGACGGCAAGCTCGCGGGCATCCTCATCGAAACGGCATGGAGCACGCCGCAAGCGACGGCGGTGGTGATCGGCATCGGCATCAACTTGCATGGCGTCGAACGGCTCGCCGCTCAGGTCGACGACGTGCATCGCCAAGCAAACGCCGCCGCACCGGGCGCGTCCCCGGCCGCGCTTGCGCGCGCCTGGCCCGATGCGAACCTTACCAAGACGCTCGCTGCGCTATTGAACGCGCTCGACGCCGCGCTGCCGCGCTTCGAAGCCGAAGGCTTCCGCCCGTTTCGGCAGCGCTGGATGGACGCGCATGCCTACGCCGGGCGCGAAGTCGTGTTGATCGATCAGGGTCTGGAAGTGACGCGTGGCATTGCGGCGGGTGTGGATGACGGAGGCCATCTGCTGATCGACGCGCCCGAAGGACCGCGCGTCGTCGCAACGGGCGAACTGAGTTTGCGCCTGGCGAAGGAGCGTCCGTGAGCGAGGCGCCGTGTTTGCTGATCGACGCGGGCAATAGCCGGATCAAATGGGCGCTCGTGGATTCGCGCGGCGAGTGGATGGCGAACGGGGCGTTCGAGCATGAGCGTGATGAAACGGGTCTTGGCGACGTCGTGAAGCCGCTTCATGGTGCGCTCGATGCACGCGGCTCCGCGCTCTCGCAAACGCCCGCGCAAAGTGACTCAGCGCCGAAGTCACCTCATGACGCGGCCGATGCACGCGGCATTGCGTTCTCACAAGCGAGCGTGCAAGCTGACCCGGCGCCGAAGCCGCTTCATGACGCATTCGAGGCACGCGACTCGTCGGCGCACACGCACGCGAATAAAGCACCCAACGGCGATGACGCGTCCATAACGTCCGAAGCAACAGCAACAGCGACGCCATCGACCGAAGCCGCCTGGTCCGCGTTACCCACGCCATCGAGCGCGTGGATTTCCAACGTGGCGGGCGCCTCGGTGCAAGCGCGCATCGAACGTATGCTGGATGCACGCTGGCCCGATCTGCGGCGAACGGTCGTCCGGGCGAAAGCGCGGCAATGCGGCGTAGTCAATGGCTACACGGCACCGGAACGCCTCGGCAGCGACCGCTGGTCAGGCATGATCGGCGCGAGGGCAGCGTTTCCGGGCGAACATCTGCTGATTGCCACCTTAGGCACGGCGACGACGCTCGAAGCCTTGCGCGCGGATGGCACGTTCATCGGCGGCCTGATCGCGCCGGGCTGGTCGTTGATGATGCAATCGCTCGGCAGCAACACGGCGCAGTTGCCGACGCTCGATGCCGCATCGGCACGCGCCGCGCTCGACCGAACCGCGAGTCGCTTCGCCACCGATACCGCCGCCGCGCTTTCCGCCGGCTGCCTGCTCGCGCAAGCGAGTCTCATCGAGCGCGCGTGGCACGATCTGCGCGCGCAATGGCAAGCCGAAGTGCGTCTCGTGCTGGGCGGCGGCGCGGCGAATGAAATCGCGGGCGCGCTGTCCGTGCCGCATACTCGCCATGATTCACTCGTGCTGTCCGGCCTGGCGCTCATCGCGCGCGACGCGACTGCGCCGATATCTCGCAAACTCTCTGATTGATTGACGGAGCCCAAGCATGCTGCGCTGGCTGATCGCCCTACTCATTCTGGCCAATCTGCTGATGTTCGCGATCGTGCGCAGCACTTTCGGACCGCTGCCCGCGGCCGGCGCGCGCGAGCCGCATCATCTGCTGGAACAGGTGCATCCGGAAACGCTGGTAACGCGGGCGCTGCATCCCGAAGAAGCGGCGGATCAGCCGCAAGTCGGCGCGCCCGCGCCTGCTGCAAATGTGCAGGAGCGGCCGCTTGGCCAGTGACTGCGTACGGCGCGCGCTTCGTTTTCGATTCCGTGCCTGTCGCGAATTCAGGTGCGCTCACTTGGTCGGTGAGTGCATATAACTTGTGAGTTCGTCGCTGTTCGTGAATGTCTCACCGTGCGGCCCAGCCTGATAGTCGGCCGGTGATTGAATGCGTGGGCTCGCATCCGCGCCGGCGGTGTCCTCGTGTTTGTCGGTGTGCAATTCGGCGTCGAGTGCATGTACTGCTCGGCGTGCAAACTTTTATGTGTGCCTTGGCGAATGAATGCGCGCAGCCTTGACGGGCGATTCCCGTGCCTTGCGCCTACGCCCGGTAAGCACCTCAACCCCGCGCGCGAACCTTCCTGAGCAACGCAGTCGTCGACCGGTCATGCTCGAACGGAATGGCCAGCGCCGTGCCGCCCCAACCTCGCACGAGCGCCGATTCCGCGAGCTTGTCCATGTCGTAATCGCCACCCTTCACTAGCACATCGGGATGCACTGCATCGATGAGTTGCAGCGGCGTCGTCTCTTCGAACTTCACCACCCAGTCCACGCTCTCGAGCGCCGCCAGCAACGCCATGCGATCGTCTTCGCGATTGATCGGCCGATCGTCGCCCTTGCCGAGCGTGCGCACGGAGGCATCGCTGTTCACGCCGACGATGAGCGTCGCGCCAAGCGCTTTCGCATCCGCGAGATAACTGACGTGACCGCGATGAAGAATGTCGAAGACGCCGTTGGTGAAAACAACCGGTCCGGCGAGGTTTGAGCGAAGCGCGGCGAGCGCATCGCGCGTGGTGATCTTGCGTTCGAAAGTGGCGGGCATGGCGGCGCTCAGTGCAGTAGAACTCGAAGCGCGATTGTGCCACGCGAGTACGTTCCTCCGAACGTCCTCCAGAGGTCATAAGCAAAACGGCCCGCCGGATTGCTCCGGCGAGCCGTTTCACCCATTGCGACCGAAGCCAGCCAGAACTCAGGCAGGCTGTTCCGCCGCACCGCCCGATGCCGCTTGCAGACGCTGCACCACTTCCTTGCGATAGCGGTTCAACTCCTGCGCGGTCACGAACGAGCGCTCGAAAAGAATCGAGAGGTTGTGCAGAATGCGCTCCACGACCTTCTTTTCCCAACTGTCGTCGAAGCGGATCTGGTCGTCGAGCCAGCGCTCGAGCCATTCGGGGTCCGGCAGACGCGACTGCACCGTATCACGCGGAAAGAGCGCCTGATTCACATGCAGATTCGTGGGATGCAGTGGCTTTTCCGTGCGACGCGCCGACGCCATCAACACGCCAATCTTGGCGAAGGCGGCGCGCGCAGTGTCGCCCGCTTGCACGAGCGCCTTCTTCATGTAGCGAAGATACGCGCCACCGTGACGCGCTTCGTCGCGCGAAATGGTTTCGTAGATATGCTTGATGACAGGCTCGGTATGCCATTCGGCCGCACGGCGATACCAGTGATTCAGGCGAATCTCGCCGCAGAAATGCAGCATGAGCGTTTCGAGCGGCGGCGCGGGATCGAATTCGAAGCGCACTTCGTGAAGTTCTTCTTCGCTCGGCACGAACTCGGGTTTAAAGCGCCGCAGATATTCCATCAGGACGAGCGAGTGCTTCTGTTCTTCGAAAAACCACACGCTGATGAAAGCCGAGAAGTCACTGTCGTTGTGATTGTCACGCAGGAACATCTCGGTTGCAGGAAGAGCGGACCATTCGGTGATCGCGTTCATCTTGATCGTCTTGGCCTGCTCGTCGGTGAGCAGAGACGCGTCGAACTTGTCCCATGGAATGTCCTTCTCCATGTCCCAACGGACGGATTCCAGCGATTTGTACAGTTCCGGATAAAGCATGGTGTTCATTGTCCACCCCTGATGCCACTTATGCGACGTTATATCTAAGATCTTCGGCACGAGCGTGCGGCGCGAATTGCTGCACGCAAGCAGCCAAGCTTTCAATTTTACGCGGGATTGCGACGGCCAAAGACGAAAACCGACAATGAAGCGCCAGATAATGGCGCGCGGTACGCGTTGCGCTCCGCGTAAACACTGCACTTACGTGCAATGTTGCGTTGTCAGCGTCTTTTCTACCGTGGGTGAGGAGCGAGTCCTGTGCCTGAGGTATGTTCGATCGGCAGCCGCGTGTGCTGCCCGAGGCGTTGTTCCGCCGATGATGCCTACCGCTGCCGACTGTCATGTGACATGGTCGAGGCTCGGCGCAATTGCGCCGAGCCCTACGTCAGCGGCGTTCGCCGATCATAGCACGGCGGATTGACGCCACTCGGCCACTGTTTCGTCGATAGGTCCAAGTCCAGGGAGGTGGTCGACGCCTTCCTGAAACTTGCGACGCAATGCAGGACTGCTACCGCCGACCCAAATGCGCACGTGTGGTGGAAGCATGTTGCGCAGGTCCGTTACGCCATTGGCGATGGACTGTGCCGGAAGCACGGCCGAAAACGACAACGCCACGATATCGATGTCATGCATCTTCACCGCTTCGACGATATCGGTGAGCGGTGTCTGCAGGCCGAGCTGCATGCAGTCGCATTCAGACAGGGTAAACATGGCCTCGGCCATCAGAATGCCAAGCCCGTGACCTTCGCCCGACAAAGTGGTGAGCAGCACGCGCGGCCGTCCGCCACGTCCGCGCAGCGCATCGGAGAGCGGTCGAATCAGGGAACGCAGAGTGCTTTGAATCGCCTCGCTAAAGAGATGCTCGTGGTACACCTGCAGCGTACCCGCCGCCCACGCATTGCCGACGCGCGCCGCGAGCGGCGCCGCCACGTCCACGACGAAACGTTCCAAACCGTCGCGGGTCGCGCGCTTCAGGAGCAGAAAACGGAACTCGTCGTAAGCGCCCGAGCGCAGCAGCGAAACCATGTGATCGAGTTCGACGTCCGGCGCATCCTGTCCCACACCCGACGACTGCGCCAGTTCCTGCAGTGCTTCGACTGGTTGCACGAGAACCTTGCTCGGCCGATGTCCCGCATCCAGCAGACGTTTGACGAGCCGCAGCTTCGATACCTGCTCTTGCGGATACAGGCGTTCGCCGCCGGCGGAACGCATGGGTTGCGGAAAGCCGTAGCGGCGCTCCCAAACGCGCAAGGTGTCTTTTGTCAGACCTATTTCCTGCGCGATTGCACCGATACCAACGCCGGATACCGCGAATTCAGCCGAATGGCTGTAGGACGATCTTTCGGATGACGCCGTCCCGTCGGGCACCCGTTCGAATTCTTGCTCAGATTGATTTGTCATGGACAATTCGGATTGAAAGCGAACACACGTACACTCGCACAGGGCGTTCCCGGCAACGCGGTTGGACAAAACCTTCCGAACAACCATCCAATCATAGACAAAAACTAGTCTGATCATCGGCGTTGCGATTGCGGGGAACGAACGATTGCCATACAACGAACCGCCCGCGATACGTCCGGGCGGACTGTTGCGTTATTGGATATACGGAGTGGGTTGGCGTTTGGACGCACGCCGAGCGTTAAAAGTGGAATCGGGCAGAGCATACGAGGAACTTGCCCGAAAGCAAAAATAAGCCGGAGGAATGTGTGTGCCCCCGGCAGCTAGCTCGACTACTCTGCTTTCTTGCGCGGCGCGGCTTTCCTTGCGGGCGCTTTCTTCGCGGCGGTATCGGACGCCTTGTCGCCGTTATCGGAGTCGGATGTCGAGGACGCTGCGGCGTCACCGGATTCCGGCTGTACACCCGGCGCGCCCGTCATGCCGGGCTGCATCATGGCGAGATGCGCCAGTTGGTTGAACTGCGATTGCAGCACGTTCCACCAGCCGCTCGGATCGAACCCGGGCGGCAGCGCGGCATCCGCATTGGGTTCTTCCGACTCCTCGCTCGACGCCGCCGGTTGCGCCGCCGCTTGTGGCGGAGGCGTTTCCTTCGCCGCGCCGGTCATCGGCCAGCCGGCTGCAGATTTCGGCTTCTCGGCAGGCGTTTGCTTGCCTTCCATCGACGTCTGCGCGTACGCGCCGAACGCACGCAACGTGGCGAGTGTCGCCCGCTGCACTTCTAGCGCCTGAATCGCCGATTGCAGCATGCTGAGGTTGAGCTTCAGCCACTGCTCGACCGCGCGCATGTCGGTCACGCGCTTGTCGAGTTCCTCGATGTTGGTGAGCGGCGCCATCATGTCGGACATCGCCGAGAGCGACGGACCCATGCCCTGACCGCCGCCCTGCATCGCGGCGGCGAACGGATTCAGGCGCATCAGCTCCCACATCTTGCCCATCATGTCGGCCTGGCCGAATCCGGGAAAACCGGGCATCGTGAATGGCGAGTTGCCGCCGGCGTTGTCGGTCATTGTTCTCTCCTCAGCAAGGTGTTCGGGTGCCCCAATTCAGAACGGCGCGCCGCCGGGGAAGTCCGGCGCGCGACGCTCTCGCAACGAGCGCATGCCTTCGTGCACGTCTGGTCCTGCAAAACCCATAAATTCGAGCGCGAGGGACGTATCGAATGTGGGTCCCGCCGAGCGCAGCCAGTTGTTCAGCGCGTACTTGGTCCAGCGGATCGCGGTCTGCGAGCCATGCGCGAGACGGTTCGCGACTTCGAGCGCCTTCGGCATCAAGTCGCTTTCCTCGACCGCGAGCGACACGAGCCCGATGCGTTCCGCTTCCTCGCCGCTCACCGGCTCGCATAGCAACAGATAGTACTTGGCCTTGGCCATGCCGCACAGCAGCGGCCAGACGATGGCCGCGTGATCGCCCGCTGCAACGCCCAGGCGCGTATGGCCGTCGATGATGCGCGCCGTCTTCGATGCGATCGAGATATCCGCGAGCAAACCCGCGACGAGTCCCGCGCCGACGGCCGGACCATGCATGGCGGAAACGATAGGCTTGCTGCAGTTGATCACGTTGTACACGAGATCGCGCGCCTCGCGCCACACGCGGGCGCGCACGTCGAAGTCGTTGGCCATTTCCTCGACGAGCCCGAGATCGCCGCCCGCCGAAAAGCCCTTGCCTTCGCCGCGAATCAGCGCGACGCGCGTGTCGGGATCGCGGTCGATATCGCGCCAAATTTCCGCGAGTTCGCGATGCATGTTGGCATTGGCGGTAGAGAGGCCGCTTTTGTTCGCGCCCGCGCCGGGCATCACGACTTCGAGCACGCCATCCGCATGGCGGCGCAGTTCGAGCGAGCGGTAATTCGAGTACAGGGCAAGGTCGGTCATGTCGATGTCAGGTTGCGTTCAGCGCGGCTGATAGATCCATTTGCCGTCGCGAATCTCGACCATTACGCGCGCGCGTTGATCGAGACCGATGTGATCGTTGGGCGTCATGTTGACCTGCCCGTTGGTATCGGCGAACTGCTTCGTGCTTTCGAGCGCGTCGCGCAGCGCGGCGCGAAACGCGGGCGTGCCGGGCGCGCCCGCTTTCAACGCGATGGGCACGGCGCGATCGAGCAGCATGCCCGCATCCCACGCATACGAGCCGAACGCGGAGACCGAGCCCGCGCCCTGCTTCGTTTCATACAGTTTGATGTAGTCGAGCGCGAGGCGCTTCGCCGGATGATCGTCAGGCAACTGGGCGGCGACGAGCACCGGGCTCGCAGGCAGAAAGGTGCCGTTGCAGTCCGTGGCGCACACGCGCAGGAAATCGCGATTACCCACGCCGTGGTTGTGATAGACCTTGCCCTTGAAGCCGCGCTGCGCGAGCGTCTTGGGTGGCAAGGCGGCAGGCGTGCCCGCCGCGCCGACGACCACGGCATCAGGCTTCGCCGCAAGAATCTTGAGAATCTGGCCGGTCACGCTCGGGTCGGTGCGATTGAACCGCTCGTTGGCCACGACTTCGATCTTGTGAATCTGCGCGAACTTCGCGACTTCCGCGTAGAAGGTTTCGCCGAGCGCGTCTGCCTGGCCGATGAACGCAATCGTCTTCACGCCGTGATTGCTCGCGTGTTCCGCAATGGCCGATGCCATCATCGCGTCGGTCTGCGGCGTCTTGAAGACCCAGCGCCGCTTGTCGTCCACGGGCTCGATGATCTTCGCCGATGAAGCGAGCGAGATCATCGGCGTCTGACCTTGCGACACGACATCTACCATGGCGAGCGAGTTCGGCGTGATCGACGAACCGATGATCGCGTCGACCTGATCTTCGCTGATCAGCTTCTTCGTGGTCTGCACCGCTTGCGTGGTGTCGGATGCGTCGTCGAGCACGATGTAGTCGACCGCTCGGCCGCCCATTTCCTTGGGCAGAAGCGCGACGGTTTCCCGAGCCGGAATGCCGAGCGATGCAGCCGGCCCCGTCAGCGAGAGCACGAGACCGATCTTCACGTGCGGCGTCTGCGCGATGGCCCCGGTCGTCATGAACACCGAGGCGAATGCCAGCGCCGCCACCGCCATCCTCCACTTGCCTTTGCGCATGGAACGTCTCCTTGTTGTTTTATTCGCGCTTTAGTTCGAACTTCATTCACGCCGCAGCGCCCGGCAAGTGTAAGACGGCAAAGGCTCGCGACGCATCGGGCTAAACCCCGCCGCGCGCTCGGTGCCTTAGTGCTCCAGTTGCGTCACGGCCTGATCGATCGCGCCGAAAATGGACTTGCCGCGCTCGTCGAACATCTCGATCTTCACGCTGTCGCCGAACTTCATGAACTCCGTCTCTGCCGCGCCGTGCTCGATGACTTCGAGGCAGCGCTTCTCCGCGATACAGCAGTAGCCGCGCCGCGCGTCCTTGTTGGAGATGGTGCCCGAGCCGACGATGGACCCCGCGCGCAGGTTGCGCGTCTTTGCCGCGTGCGCGATCAACTGGCCGAAGTGAAAGACCATATCGACGCCGCATTCCGGCTGACCGACTTTCTTGCCGTTCCAGTGCACGATCATCGGGCGATGCACGCGGCCTTCGCTCCAGGCGTCGCCGAGTTCGTCGGGCGTGACGGCCACGGGCGCGAACGCGCTCGCGGGCTTGCTCTGAAAGAAGCCGAAGCCTTTCGCCAGTTCGGGCGGAATCAGATTGCGCAGCGACACATCGTTGACGAGCATCAGCAAGCGCACGCTCTTCAACGCTTCATCGGGCGTGGGCGCCATCGGGACATCCGACGTGATGACCGCCACTTCCGCTTCGAAGTCGATGCCGAACGATTCGGACGCGCACACGATATCGTCCGTCGGCCCGATGAAATCGTCGCTACCGCCCTGATACATCAACGGATCGGTCCAGAACTCGGGCGGCATGTCCGCGCCGCGCGCGCGCCGCACGAGTTCGACGTGATTCACGTAGGCCGAGCCGTCCGCCCACTGGAAGGCGCGCGGCAGCGGCGCCATGCAGGCTTTGGGTTCGAACGTGAAGCTATTGCGTGCGCGCGATTGATTCAGCGCTTCGTAGACGTCCATGAGTTGCGGCGCATAGAAGGCCCAGTCGTCAAGCGCGCGTTGCAGCGTCGAGACGATTCCATCGGCGATGGCCGCGGTGCGCAAGTCGCGCGAGACGACGACGAGTTGGCCGTCGCGCGTGCCGTCTTTCAGCGTGGCGAGTTTCATAGAGCGAAGGGTAAGCCGTGATGACGTTAAGGAAAATCTATTTTACGATGGTGAATCGCCGGTCGATGAGTCGGCCATTCGGCATAAGCCCTTTTACGCGCTCCAGATGGATGAAACCCAGGACGACGACCTCGTCGACACCGCTTCAGAAAAAACCCGCTCGGGCATCCAATCGATCGAAGTCGGCTTTCGTCTGCTCGACGTGCTCACCAACGAACCGCGTGCCATGATGTTGCGCGATCTTGCGCAGCGGGCCGGCATGAGCCCGGCGAAGGCCCATCGCTATCTGGTGAGCTTCGTGCGGCTTGGGCTGGCATCGCAAGATCCTTTGTCGGGGCGCTACGAGCTCGGCGGCTTCGCCTTGCAGATGGGACTGGCACGCCTTGCACGCGTCGATGGCGTGAAGCTCGCGCGCCTGGCGCTTGCGCAATTGCGCGACAGGCTGGATCAGACGGTCGGCATCGCCGTGTGGGGCAATCAGGGGCCGACCGTCGTGCACTGGATGGAATCGAGCTATCCGGCGAAGGCATCGCTCAAGCTCGGCGATGTCATGCCGCTGCTTTCGTCGGCAACTGGTCTGCTGTTCGCGGCTTACCTGCCGCGCAGCAAGACGCAGGCGATGCTCGCGCGTGAACTCGCCACCACGAAGAAAACGCTCGCGGATGTCGAGCCGCTTCTTGCCGATGTGCGCGAACAGGGCGCGGCGCGCGTGGAAGGCATGCTGTTGCCATCGATTCATGCATTCTGCACGCCGGTTTTCGATTCAACGGGCGAACTCGCACTGGGTTTGATCGCACTGGGTCACGAAGGCGCGTTCGACACGCGCTGGGGCGGTGAAATCGATTCCGCGCTGCGTGAATGCGCGCGCGGTTTGTCGTATGAGCTGGGTTATGCGGTAGCCGAGCGCTCGCTTTGACGCGTTTTGTAAAAGCTTCGCGTGCGAGGCGCATTCAAGGAACATCGTTTCGTTCAAATGTGTCGAAAACGTTCCTCGTGTTCCGTAACACGCGCCTTTCCGTCGCTTCGTTCAATGCCACTTTTCCCGTTTCGCCGTCGAAGTACCGCTTTTGCATCCGGCGAGCCATCCGATGCCGAAAACCCTCCGCGCCGCTGGGGCCGCTGGGCGCTGGTCATTCTGATCGTCGTGTGTCTGCACCTGGGCGCGATGCGCTGGGTTGGCCGTGCGCAACGGCCGGTTAATCCGCCGCCGGAAAACCCACCCGTGCAGGTCGAACTGTTGACACAGAAACCGGTTGCGCCGCCTGCGCCACAGCCTCCCACGCCTGCACAGACGCCCGTCAAACCTGCACCGACGAAGGCTGTCGAACCACCGAAGCCCACACCCCAGCCGAAACCAGCCGCACCGGCGCCAACGCTTACACCTTCAACAACACCCGCGCCGCCTGTCACCCCAGTCGTTGCCGATGACGACACCGCCCAAGCACAAGCCGCCGCGATTGCAGCCGCTTCTGCCGCTTCTGCCGCTTCTGCATCCGCGCAAGCTGCCGTGCCTGCATCGCAGCCAGCCGTCGCATCCGGCGACAAATTCAGCGTGCCGCCATCCGGCGAGCTTCGTTACGACACGCTCGTGAACGGCGTTATGAATCAGACCGGCACCATTCACTGGACGAACGATGGACAGCATTACGAGATGGTCGTTTCCATTCCGCTGCCCTTCGTCGGTCCATACGTCTACTCGAGCAAAGGTCACATCGATACCTTCGGCATCGCGCCGGACCAGTATTCCGAACAACGCGGCCGCCGCGCCGCCGATATCGCCGTGTTCAATCGCGAGACCAGACAGATCGTCTATACGCGTACGCCCAATAGCCAGCCGCTCGCCGATGGCGCGCAGGACCGCTTCAGCGTGGTCATGCAATTGTCCAGTTTGGTGCGTGGATCGCCCGATCAATACAAGCCGGGCGTGACGCGCCAGTTCAGCGTCGCCGATAACGACAGCAACGAAGTCTGGGCACTCGAAACCGTCGGCGACGAAAACGTGCAGTCGCGCGGCGGATTCACCACGGCGCGCCACTTCACGCGCCTGCCGCGCCGCGAAGGGGACAAACGCAAGCTCGACATCTGGCTCGCGCCCGCGCTCGGCTGGCTGCCTGTGCGTATCCTGCAAACCGAACCGAATGGCATGCAGATCGAAATGCTGTGGGCGGACAAGTTGGGGATAGCTCCCGATGCGCGCTAAGACGACGATTCAGGCACGCCGGATGCGTATGAAGAATCCGCGTCACGGCAATGCAGTTGCCCGGACCTCGAACTGACACCGCCGCGCGCACGAAAAACGGAGACAGCAGCGCAAACCGCATTCTCCACGGAGCCGATATGCAGTTGACGATCAATGGCATCGACACACGGTATGTTCTCGACAATGAAGGAGGCGGCCCGACGCTCACCTTCATCCACCAACTTGGAGGCGATCTCTCGGTGTGGGACCAGATGGCGGGATACTTCCGTCATGGCTACAACGTGTTGCGTTATGACCTGCGCGGACATGGAAGGACTGCGGTATCGCAGGACGCGTTCAGTATCAGGGACCTCGCCGATGACCTGGCCGAATTGCTCGACAAGCTTGGCGCAAAGACCACGCACCTTGTGGGCTTATCCATTGGCGGCATGGTCGCGCAGACGTTTGCGATCAACCATGCGGATAAAGTGGATTCGCTGACGGTCGTCGGTGCGCCGGCGTTTATTCCAGAAGAAGCGCAGCCTACCTTTCGTCAACGGGCAGCTTCCGTGCGCGAAAACGGCGTAGCGAGTATGGTGGATGCAACGCTCGAACGCTGGCTGACGCCGCAATTTCGCAAGGCGCATCCGGAAGTGGTCGAGCAAATTGGCGAAACGATTGCGCAAACGCCCGTCGAAGGTTTCGCCCGCGCGGCTGAAGCAATCAGCCGTTTCAACGTCCGGGACAAGCTCGCAGCCATCGACAAACCCACGCTGGTAATTGCCGGCGAGCACGACAGTGGCACGCCACATGCTGCATCTCAGGTGATTGCCGATACCGTACCAGGCGCGCGATTCGAACTACTCAACGCAGCGCATCTGAGCCCGGTCGAGGAGTCGCAACGGTTTTGCGCATTGTTGAATGACTTCTTGCGCACGTCCGCGTCATAAGCTTTCCGCGTCAAAAGCTTCACAAGAAAGCCTCGATAAACCGGCATCACGTCGAGGCCACCCCTTGAATTCCCACCCGAGCGCTCCAATTACGGTGCAGGATTGCCAGGAGCAACAGGAATAAGGAGTGTCGCCATGCAAATGATCTACAACAGCCCTAACTATTGCGTCGTCGAGTTCCCGCCGCAGGACAATCATCTTGCGATGATGTCGGGCGGCTATGAGATCGTCGACAAAAATACGCAGCGGGAAATCTTCATCGACGGTGCGCTTGCCGCCAAGTTTCGCGAGCACGTGCAGAAACTGATCGAAGAAGAACCGTCGCTCGAAGACGTCGATGAATTCCTCGGTCAGTTCGATATCTTGATGAATCAGCCGGTGGTGCTCCACTGAAACTCGACTGCGCGCGCGGTTGAGTGCCGCGTCGCGCCCGCTCCAGCAGCGGTGATCATGGCAGCATGCGACACGAAAGACCCCGTCCGGGCAACCAGGCGGGGTTCTTTTTTTGCATCGGCGCCATGTCCGCGAGCGCTCCCGCACACGGCGATCGAGCCGCGCTGCGGCTACAATGCAGACTATTTCACATTGGTGCAGGGCCCGTCCGTCATGAACCAGAACGCCACATCCAAAGCTCCTTCGCGCGTCTACACGCGCGGCGCCGCGCTCCCCGCGCTCTTGCAGAAACGCATCCTCATCCTGGATGGCGCGATGGGCACGATGATCCAGCGCTACAAGCTCGACGAAGCCGCGTACCGTGGCGAGCGCTTCAAGGACTACGCACGCGACATCAAGGGCAACAACGAACTGCTTTCGATCACGCAGCCGCAGATCATCCGCGAGATTCACGACAAGTATCTGGCGGCGGGCGCGGACATCATCGAGACGAATACGTTTGGCGCGACACGCGTGGCGCAGGCCGACTACGGCATGGAAGACCTGGCTATCGAGATGAACGTCGAGTCGGCGAAGCTCGCGCGTGCCGCCTGCGATGCCTTCTCCACGCCCGACAAGCCGCGCTTCGTGGCGGGCGCGATCGGACCGACGCCCAAGACCGCAAGCATCTCGCCCGACGTGAACGATCCCGGCGCGCGCAACGTGACCTTCGACGAATTGCGCGAGGCTTATTACGATCAGGCGAAGGCGTTGCTCGACGCGGGCTGCGATCTGTTCCTCGTCGAGACCATCTTCGACACCTTGAACGCGAAAGCCGCGCTCTTCGCGCTCGACGAGCTGTTCGAGGACACGAACGAACTCCTGCCGATCATGATCTCGGGCACGGTAACGGATGCGTCGGGCCGCATCTTGTCGGGACAGACGGTCGAAGCGTTCTGGAACTCGCTGCGTCATGCGAAGCCGCTGACTTTCGGCCTCAACTGCGCACTGGGCGCGGCGCTGATGCGTCCGTATATCGCCGAATTGGCGAAGCTCTGCGATACCTACGTTTCGTGCTATCCGAACGCGGGCCTGCCGAATCCGATGAGCGATACGGGCTTCGACGAGACACCGGATGTGACCTCGGGCTTGCTGAAGGAGTTTGCGCAGGCGGGGCTCGTGAACCTTGCGGGCGGTTGCTGCGGGACGACGCCGGAGCATATTGCGGAGATCGCGAAGGCGCTTGCCGAGGTGAAGCCGCGCGCGTTTCCCTCGCAGTATCGCGACGCTGCTTGACGACGATACCGACATCGACCGACGACAAGATAAAAGACACCATGACCGACCACACCATGCGCCTCTCCGGCCTCGAGCCATTCAACGTCACCGACAGCTCGCTCTTCATCAACGTCGGCGAGCGCACGAACGTGACCGGCTCGAAGGCGTTCGCGCGCATGATCCTGAACGGCCAGTTCGATGAAGCGCTCGCCGTTGCGCGTCAGCAGGTCGAGAACGGCGCGCAGGTCATCGACATCAACATGGACGAGGCCATGCTCGATTCGAAAGCCGCCATGGTGCGCTTTCTGAATCTGATCGCCTCTGAGCCGGATATCGCGCGTGTGCCGATCATGATCGACTCGTCGAAGTTCGAGGTGATCGAAGCCGGTCTCAAATGCGTGCAAGGCAAGGCTATCGTCAACTCGATCTCGCTCAAGGAAGGCGAGGACGCGTTCCGTCATCACGCGAACCTGATCCGTCGCTACGGCGCGGCATCCGTGGTCATGGCCTTCGACGAGCAAGGGCAAGCCGATACCTTCGAGCGCAAGACGCAAATCTGCAAGCGCTCCTACGACATCCTTGTGAACGAAGTGGGCTTCGAGCCCGAGGACATCATCTTCGATCCGAACATCTTCGCTATCGCGACGGGCATCGAAGAGCACAACAACTACGCGGTCGATTTCATCAACGCCACGCGCTGGATCAAACAAAATCTGCCGCACGCCAAGGTGAGCGGCGGCGTGTCGAACGTGTCGTTCTCGTTTCGCGGCAACGACCCCGTGCGCGAAGCCATCCATACCGTGTTCCTCTACCACGCCATTCAGGCGGGCATGGACATGGGCATCGTCAACGCGGGCCAGCTCGGCGTTTATGCCGATCTCGACGCCGAGTTGCGCGAACGCGTGGAAGACGTCGTGCTCAATCGTCGCGACGACGGCACCGACCGTCTGCTCGAAGTCGCCGACAAGTTCAAGACCGGCGCGGCAAAAAAGGAGGAGAACCTCGAATGGCGTAATCAGCCGGTCGAAGCGCGTCTGTCGCATGCGCTCGTGCACGGCATCACGAACTTCATCGTCGAAGATACGGAAGAAGTGCGCGCGAAGATCGAGAAGGCAGGCGGCCGGCCGATCAACGTGATCGAAGGGCCGCTCATGGACGGCATGAATGTCGTCGGCGACCTGTTCGGCGCGGGCAAGATGTTCCTGCCGCAAGTGGTCAAGTCCGCACGCGTGATGAAGCAGGCGGTTGCGCATCTCATTCCGTTCATCGAAGAAGAAAAGAAGCGTCTCGCCGATGCAGGCGCCGACGTGCGGCCGAAGGGCAAGATCGTCATCGCGACCGTGAAGGGCGACGTGCACGACATCGGCAAGAACATCGTCTCGGTCGTGCTCCAGTGCAACAACTTCGAAGTGGTCAACATGGGCGTGATGGTGCCCTGCGCGACCATCCTGCAAAAGGCGAAGGAAGAAGGCGCGGATATCATCGGGCTCTCGGGACTCATTACGCCGAGTCTCGAGGAGATGGCGTACGTCGCGTCCGAAATGCAGCGCGACGACTACTTCCGTGGCAAGCAGACGCCGCTTCTGATCGGCGGCGCGACGACTTCGCGCGTGCACACCGCCGTGAAGATCGCGCCGCATTACGAAGGGCCGGTGGTGTATGTGCCGGATGCGTCGCGTTCGGTCTCGGTGGCGTCGAGCCTGCTGTCGGACGAGGGTGCGGCGAAATATCTCGACGACCTGAAGACCGACTACGACCGCATCCGCACGCAACACGCGAACAAGAAGGCGCTGCCCATGGTCACTTACGACCAGGCGCGGGCCAACAAGACGAAGATCGACTGGAGCGCGTATCGGCCGAAGAAGCCGGGCTTCATCGGGCGGCGCGTGTTCAAGAATTACGATCTAGCCGAGTTGGCGACTTATATCGACTGGGCGCCGTTCTTCCAGACATGGGATCTCGCGGGCCCCTACCCCGCGATTCTCAACGATGAAATCGTCGGCGAATCGGCGCGGCGCGTGTTCTCGGACGGCAAGTCCATGCTCTCGCGCATCATCCAGGGCCGCTGGCTTCAGGCGAACGGCGTGGTCATGCTGCTGCCCGCGAACACCGTGAACGACGACGACATCGAAATCTACACGGACGACTCACGCTCGCAAGTCGCAATGACATGGCGCAATCTGCGTCAACAAAGCGTGCGTCCGATTGTCGATGGCGTGCAAAGGCCGAACCGCTCGCTTGCCGACTTCATCGCGCCGAAAGATTCCGGCGTGGCCGACTACATCGGCGTGTTCGCGGTGACGGCGGGCCTTGGCGTCGACAAGAAGGAAAAGCAGTTCGAAGCCGATCACGACGACTACAGCGCAATCATGCTGAAGGCGCTGGCCGACCGTTTCGCCGAAGCATTCGCCGAAGCACTGCACGCGCGCGTGCGTCGCGATCTGTGGGGCTATGCGGCGAACGAAACGCTGGACAACGAATCGCTCATCGCGGAAAAGTACGCCGGCATTCGCCCGGCGCCGGGTTATCCGGCGTGCCCGGATCACCTCGTCAAGCGCGATATGTTCGAAGTACTTCAGGCAGGCGAAATCGGCATGAGCGTGACGGAGTCGCTTGCCATGTTGCCGGCCGCGAGCGTGTCGGGTTTCTATCTCGCGCACCCGGAGAGCACGTATTTTTCGGTGGGCAAGATCGGCGACGACCAACTTGCGAGCTTCGCCGAACGCATGGCGATCTCGAACGCGGATGCGGAACGCGCCCTCGCGCCGCAGCGCTAATGCTGCAAAACAACATATGCAATCTGTGATAACGAAAAAAATGCACGCTATCGGCGGGAAAATTTTGATTTCCGTAGACTTGTAGCCGCGATAGGTCGTCACCACGACGGCCACGCATTTCTTTTCGTCACGGAGAAAGTCGCATGAAGAAGATGACGTCCGCCGTAACCGTAGCGCTTGCGGCAGCCGTACTTGCAGCATCGAGTTCGGCTGCGTTCGCGCAGGCCAGCACCACCACGGCGTCTTCGTACTCGCCGCCCGTTACCGAGCACAAGAAGAAGCCGAAGAAGCCCAAGAAGCCGAGAGCGTCCGCCAAACCTGCTCCGGCGGAAGGCGGTCAGTCGCAGTAAGCGGCAGCATCGCGACTCAGCCGTCTGACGTTATGTCCGCTGCAAAGTAAAAACCCGCATCGTCGCCGATGCGGGTTTTTTTATTCGCCGATGCAACGAACGTTCAGACGCCCCAGAGAATGTCCGTATGCTCTTTCTGCGCAAGACGCAGCATGTCGAGAAACGGATAAGCGCGTTGCGCCAGCCCGATAGGAATCTCGTGCGGTTCGTGACCGTCCTCGCCTTCGTGGAAGTGGCCGTCGTGCTCGGCGCGCTCTTTCTTGTCCGTCGACACGGCGGCTTCGAGTTTTTCGATAGCCGCGGGCAGTTCGTCGTGAGTGATGACGCCCCGTTCGTTCAGCTGTTTACCAATGATGCCAAGCAGATACTCGGCGAGGTTTTGCAGCATCATGACGTCCGGAGCCGCGCTGGTTTTGAAAGTGATCAGCATGGTTAGGTCCTTTTCTTTATGTTGATATGCAGCTTTGAAAGCTGCACGATGTTGCCGCGAGTCGCGCCGACTGCCCGGTATGCACCCTGATTCGACATATTAGCACCTGCTAAAATCCCGCTTTACGCGTAGTTTGATTCCCGCGGCCTGTCGAGGCCTCTTACGGCCGGACCAGCATCGCGTCGCGCATCCGAGCGCACCGCCCTCGCCTACGCCACACCACATCGGACTCGCTCCACTGGATCATTTTCAGCATGCTGCCCGCACACAAAGAAACCCTAGAAACGCTCCTCACCGACGCGGTCAAGCAGGTCGCGCAAGCCACGCAGGGCGCGACTGAAGCGGCCTTCGTCGCGCCGACCATCGTGCTCGAACGACCGAAGGTCGCGGCGCATGGCGATGTCGCCTCGAACGTGGCGATGCAACTCGCCAAGCCGCTGCGCGCCAATCCGCGTCAGCTTGCGCAACAAATCGTCGATGCGCTACTCGGCAACGCAGCAGCCAAGGGGCTCGTCGAGGGCGCGGAAGTCGCGGGCCCGGGCTTCATCAATCTGCGACTCGCGGCAACGTCGAAGCAAGCCGTGATCCCGGCAGTGTTGTCCGAAGGCGCCGCATACGGCGACTCGCAGCGCGATGCAGGCAAGCAAGTGTTGATCGAATTCGTCTCCGCGAATCCGACCGGACCGCTGCACGTCGGTCATGGCCGTCAGGCCGCGCTCGGCGACGCGCTCTCGAACCTGCTCGGCACGCAAGGTTACGCGGTGCATCGCGAGTTCTATTACAACGACGCGGGCGTGCAGATCGGCAACCTCGCCATCTCGACGCAAGCGCGTGCGCGCGGCTTCAAGCCAGGCGACGCCGAGTGGCCGGAAGCGGCGTACAACGGCGAATACATTGCCGATATCGCGCGTGATTACCTGGCGGGCGCAACCGTCGCGGCGAAAGATGGCGAGCCGGTCAAGGGCGTGGGCGATGTCGAGAATCTCGAAGCCATCCGCAGCTTCGCGGTCGCTTATCTGCGTCACGAGCAGGACATGGATCTGACCGCGTTCGGCGTGAAGTTCGATCAGTTCTATCTGGAGTCTTCGCTGTACAAGGAAGGACGCGTCGAGCAGACCGTCGAGGCGCTCGTGGCTGCCGGCAAGACCTATGAGCAAGAGGGCGCATTGTGGCTGCGCACCACCGACGACGGCGACGACAAAGACCGCGTCATGCGCAAGACCGACGGCACCTACACCTACTTCGTGCCGGACGTGGCGTATCACGTCGCCAAGTGGCAGCGCGGCTTCACCAAGGTCATCAACGTGCAGGGCTCGGACCACCACGGCACCATCGCGCGGGTTCGCGCTGGGCTGCAAGGGCTCGGCATCGGTATTCCGAAAGGCTACCCCGACTACGTGCTGCACAAGATGGTCACCGTCATGCGCGACGGCCAGGAAGTCAAGATCAGCAAGCGCGCCGGAAGCTACGTGACCGTGCGCGATCTGATCGAATGGTCGGGCGGCATGACGCCCGGCAACGAAGCCGCGCCCGATCAACTGGACGAAGACACCATCCGCCGCGGCCGCGACGCCGTGCGCTTCTTCCTCATTTCGCGCAAGGCAGATACCGAATTCGTCTTCGATATCGACCTCGCGCTCAAGCAGAACGACGAAAATCCGGTCTATTACGTGCAGTATGCCCACGCGCGCATCAGCACGATTCTCAACGACTGGAAGGAGCGCTACGGCGGCGCTCTGGCCCAAGCCGCGCACGCCGATCTCGAGCCGCTGTCGAGCCCGCGCGCCATGGCGTTGCTCAACAAGCTCGCCGAGTATCCGGAAATGCTCGCGCACGCCGCCGAAGAACTGGCGCCGCATGCCGTCGCTTTCTATTTGCGCGACCTCGCTGGCGAATTTCACTCGTTCTACAATGCGGAGCGCGTGCTCGTGGACGAACAAAAGGAACGCGACGCGCGCATCGCGCTGCTTGCCGCGACGCGTCAGGTGCTCGCCAACGGTCTCGCGACCATCGGCGTGTCGGCTCCCGAAAAGATGTAATGGTCAGAAGACGTCCGTCGCGCCGAAAACACGACTTTCGACGCGCGCGGACGGCTGCCTGGCGCGGACTTGGCTTTAAGCCACCGTTATAATCGTCGGCCAACTCGAAGACTTTTTGCAGGTGATTCATACGATGGCAAAACCACGTCGCACGTCGAAGCAGTCGCAGTCGAAGCAAACCGGGGGTACTTTTCTCGGCATCGTGCTGGGCCTGATCGTCGGGCTCGCGATCGCCGTGATCGTCGCGCTATATATCACCCGCGCGCCCACGCCGTTCGTGGCGAAGGTTGCGCCGCCGCCCTCCGACACCAGTTCCGCGCCCGCCGCGCAGCCTTACGATCCGAACCGTCCGCTGCAAGGCAAGACGCCTGGGCAGGCCGTGCCGCAAGCCGCGCAACCCACGCCGCCCAATACCGCGCCGGGCCAGAGCACCAATCAAACGCAATCGTCGGGCATGCTGGACGAACCGCAGATCGTCGAAGTGCCGCCTTCCGGTTCGGCCGCGTCCACGCCGAGGAACGGCAACGCCGCGAATCCGAAGCCGCCCGACAACGCGACGAGTTCCGCCGCCGCCACGCCCAAGCCGAGCTCGACGACGGGCACGGCCAAGACCACGCCGCCCGCTCCTGGCGACGTCAACACGGGTTACTTCCTGCAGGTCGGCGCGTACAAGACTCAGGCCGACGCGGAACAGCAGCGCGCGCGGCTCGGCTTCCAGGGTTTCGAATCGAAGGTGACGCAGCGCGACGCGGGCGGCGTGACGTACTATCGCGTGCGCGTCGGCCCGTTCGCGAAGTTCGAGGACATGAACACGGCACGCCAGCGTCTGTCCGATGCAGGCGTCGATACCGCCGTCATCCGATTCTCGAAGCAATGACGGGCGTGGCCCGCGTCGTAATCAACGCGATGCGGGCCGACTTTAAGCTCGGCTTAAGCGTCGTATGTCCCACTTATGGACCTTCTGTGCTTCCTCTCAAATCATGAAAAAACTGCTTAGCGCCCTCGCTCTTTCTTTCGGCATCGCGGCTCTTTCGCTGAGTGCGGCCAATGTCGCATCGGCGGCGCCCGTTTCGGGCAAGGACTATACGGTGCTTTCGGCGCCTCAACCGGTCGGCGCGCCCGCGGGCAAGGTCGAAGTCATCGAATTCTTCTGGTACGGCTGCCCGCATTGCAACGAATTCGAGCCGTACATCGAGACGTGGGAAAAGAAGCAAGGACCGGACGTCGTGTTCAAGCGCGTGCCGGTTGCCTTCCGCGACGACTTCATCCCGCACTCGAAGATGTATCACGCGCTCGTCGCGCTGGGCGTCGCGGAGAAGGTCACGCCGGCCGTGTTCAACGAGATCCACGTGAAGAAGAACTATCTGCTGACGCCCGAGGCGCAGGCGACCTTCCTTGCGACGCAGGGCATCGACAAGAAGAAGTACATGGACGCGTATAACTCGTTCTCGACGCAGAGCGACATCAAGCGCGACGCCAAGTTGCTGCAGGACTACAAGATCGACGGCGTGCCTACCGTCATCGTGCAGGGCAAGTACGTCACGGGTCCGGCCGCGACCAACAGTCTGCAAGGCACGACCGACGTGATGGACTTTCTCGTTCAGCAAGTTCGCGACAAGAAGATGTAATCGACACGGGCCGGCATGAACGCAGTTCGTCTCAAGGTTTTCCTGACCGGCGCGTCGAGTGGCATCGGCCTCGCTTTAGCCGAAGAGTATGTCAAGCGCGGGGCCGAACTCGGCCTCGTCGCCCGTCGCGTCGATTCCCTCGCGGCATTCGCCGCCCGCCATCCGCAAGCCTCCATCTCGATCTACCCCGCCGACGTGCGCAACGCGAACGCGCTTGCCGATGCCGCGCGCCTTTTCATCGAAGAACACGGTCCCGCCGATATCGTGATCGCCAATGCAGGCGTAAGCCGTGGCGTCCTCACCGGCCACGGCGATCTCGAAGCCTTCCGCGCCGTCATGGACACCAACTACTTCGGCATGGTGGCCACGTTCGAGCCGTTCATCGCGTCGATGACGGCGGCGCGAAGCGGCACGCTCGTCGGTATCGCGAGCGTCGCAGGCGTGCGCGGGCTGCCGGGATCGGGCGCCTACAGTGCGTCGAAATCGGCGGCGGCGAAGTATTTGGAAGCGTTGCGTGTGGAAATGCGGCCACAAGGCGTCGCGGTCGTGACCATCGCGCCGGGCTACGTGCGCTCGGAAATGACGGCGCACAATCCCTATTCCATGCCCTTTCTCATGGACGCGGACCGCTTCGCCGCCAAGACCGCCGACGCCATCGCGCGCAAGGTGCGCTACGCGACCTTTCCATGGCAAATGCGCATTGCAGGCATGCTGCTGCATGTCATGCCGCGCTGGCTTTACGACTTCATCTTCGAACGCGCGCCACGCAAGCCGCGCGACGGCCAATAAAAAATCCGGCAACGCGCTCAACGCTGCCGGATTTTTTTGCTTCGAACTTACTGGCCGGTCAGAACGCCACGTAAGGCGAGCTTCCCTGCGGATCGTAGCCGACATACACGTGCCGTCCGTAGAAGAACGGCATGCCGAAGTCGAAGAAGCCCGTCATGCCCAACTGACCGCCGAGACTGTCGAATGCGTACTTCCCGCCGCCCGAGGTCAACGTGCGCGCGCTTACGAGACTGAACGGCACGGTGGCGGTATTGCCCTCGCTGCCGGTGATCGTGGCCGACAACTGTTGCTCGGAACTCGGGCAATAGAACGAACTCGTGCTCGAACAGAGCGTGAAGCTGTCCTGGAAGAAGTTGCCGTTCGAGCCGGTATCGAAGAAGGTCTGATACGTCGTGCCCTTGTAGGAGCCCGTCAGATCGCCGAATTGGTCCGTGCCGTACTTCGTGACGCCCGAAAGCGAGTTATTGCTCTGCGTGCCGATGCCGAACACCAACGTGCCGGCGGCACTCGCCGCGCCGTTGTCTGGAATGGGCGGCAACTGCACGATCACGCCGTTGTTGTCGGTCGGAAAGCGCATGACCGGGTTGACGACCTGCTGCGCGAGCGGCACTGCCGTGCCCGTGCAGTTCGTGCCGTTCTGGCAGGAGAAGTAAGTCGCGTTGAGCGCGGAACTCACGCAGGACGTGCCGCAGTCGTAGGTCGCGGGACCGACGCCGAGAATGCCGTTCGCGCCGATATCAGCGGTCGTCGCTTCGTCATTGCCGGACGGGCAGCCGTTCATGCCGGACGGCGCCGAGGTCGAAGCCAGATCGCCGATGATCTGCAACGGCACGTTGCTCGCGACTTCGGTACCGATACGCACATCCGCCTGACGCACCGTGCCCCACGTATAGCCATCCGCGAAACCGGCGCATTCGGCGAGCTGACCGCCGTTCCCCGCGCTCGTGACAGGCAGGCTGCCCAGCACCGACTGCGCCGCCGTGTTCAGGATACGCAGGCCGTAGGAAGCGGTATCGAGCTGAATGTTGTCGATGGTCTGACATACGTTCGTGCCCGGCGCGCATACCGTCACCGACACGTTCGGAATATTGACGAAGCCCGCCACACCCGCGTTGACGCTGATCGGCACGGCATTGGTGCCGTTGGCCGCAACGGGCTGCGCGTTCGCCGTGCTGGTGGAACCGCCGCCGCCAACCGAGCCGCCGGATGAGCCGCCGCTCGAACCGCCGTTCGAGCTGGATTTGTTGTCGTCGCCGCCACCGCCGCATGCGGCGAGCGCGAACGCGAGGAACAGCGCGCCGAGCCAGCGCACGCAGTTGCGTGCGCTCGAAGAAGAGGAAGCGCCGAGGCCGAGTGTAGTTCTACGCATACTGGGTTCTCCCGTCGCTTACTGAATGTCGCTGGCGGATACGCCGGCGGGCAAGGATTGCGGCAGATAGGCGCTGCCGGCAAATGCACCCATGTGTCCGCCCGAGCGCACGACGAGACCCGAATCCTGCACGCTCACCTGACCGCGTGCGCCGCGCTCGGCGCGTTGCGCAAGCAGGCCTTGCTGATACTGCGGGAAATAGCTGCCGAGCAGCGTGGCCAGGTCGGGCACACGCGGTCCGCGCCAGGCGATGCCGAACACCGTGCCTTCCGTGGACAAATACTCGTTGACGATGGTGCCGCTCGCAAGCGTGGTCGACCGGACCGTATAACTCGAAGCGCTGGCAGACGACGCGCCCGAGGCGCCCACGGCTGCGCGCACGACCGCATTCGTCGCCGTGGCGCCCGGTGGCGCGGTGAGCGGATCGCCGCCAAGCGCGGCCAATGCCGGTGCCGCGGCGCAGATGCCGAACGCTCCCGCTAGCAGAACGAAGTGTCTTTGCAGATGCCCAAGACGGGGTTGCTTCAGTGCCTTCACTGGGCCTCCTGATATTCGCTGTCCATGATATTTGACGCCGCCGGCGCACTCGCAAGCGGCCGGCTCATGACGTTCCGGTGACGCAAGAACCGCCGATTTGCGCACCGCCAGGGTGCCGCACAACCGTCAGTATGCCAAAGTCCTCGGAATTGTCCGAACGTTCGCCAGCACGCGCCGTTTGCGTTTTGGCGAATTGGACCGGAAACAGTGCGATTCATTCACACGAATTCACGACGCGCGCGAAAAAACGCGACGCGCACTCTTCGTGCGCGCCGCGTCATTCGCGGGCGAGAAAGCCGCCGATGCAGGAGCTTAAAAACCCAGGCTCGCCAGCAGGTCGTCCACTTGCGACTGATCCTGCACGACATCGCTGCGGCCTTGCGGATTGATCTGCGGACCGTTGAGCAAGGCTTCCGGGCTGCCGCTCGAAGAGACGAGCGCCGCCGCCGATGCCGCGAACTGCTCGCGCCGCTCCGGTGCGATGTTTTCGAGCAGCACGCCAAGCAATTGCTGTTCGATGAGATACACGACATCCGTGATCTTGTTGATGACCTGTCCGGTCAAATCCTGGAAATCCTGCGCGAGCATGATTTCGAGCAGTTGCGCATTGGTCGCCTGCGTCTTCGCCGGAACGCTTTGCAGAAACGTGCGCGTATCCGCGAGCAATTCGCCCGCTTCGCCCTGTCCGAGCGGCGCGCCGTACCATTGCTCCCAGCGTGCATCGAGCGCCTGCGCTTCGTGCTGCATCGCTTCTTGCATCGGCTTCGCGAGTTCGATCGCGTTGAGCGCGCGCTCGGCAGCCTGCTCGGTCATCGTGGCGACGTACTTCAGGCGATCGCGTGCGTCCGGAACGGCAACGGCTGCCGCTTCCACCTGCTTGTCGAGGCCGAGTTCGCGCATCGAGTCGCGCAGCGTGCGCGTCAGTTGCCCGATGCGGGCGAGAATCCGGTCAGTGGACTGATCGTTCTCGATCTCCGCCTGCATGAGCGGGGCGGCAAAATCAGTAGTCAGATCGTTCACGATCAGCTCCCCGCTTTGGCCATCTTCTCGAGAATCTTGCTGAGCTTCTCGTCGAGCGTGGCGGCCGTGAACGGCTTAACGACGTAACCATTCGCACCGGCTTGCGCCGCCGCGATGATGTTTTCCTTCTTCGATTCCGCCGTCACCATGAGTACCGGCAAATGCGAGAGGTTGGCGTCCGCGCGAATCTGCTGCAGCATGGCGAGGCCGTCGAGGTTCGGCATGTTCCAGTCGGAGATGACGAAGTCGAAGCCGCCGCCGCGCAGTCGCGCGAGACCGGCGGCGCCATCTTCGGCTTCATCGACGTTCGAATAGCCGAGTTCTTTCAGCAGATTGCGCACGATACGGCGCATCGTCGGAAAATCGTCGACGACGAGGATCTTCATGTTCTTGTCCATCACTACTCCCGGTTGTTTCAATGCGGCGCGACGCCGCGAATCCAAAGTGAAAAATCAGACGCGCTGCACGCGTTCGCCCATCGAGGCAAGCCGCGCCATGACGCGCCGGCTCATTTCGTTGAGCGGCGCGATTTCGCTCGCACCGCCCATTGCAATTGCTTCGCGCGGCATGCCGAACACCACGCAACTCGCTTCATCCTGCGCAAGCGTGTAAGCGCCCGCCTGCTGCATGTCGAGCAGGCCGGCCGCGCCGTCGCGGCCCATGCCGGTCAGGATCACGCCGATCGCGTTCTTGCCCGCGTGCTGCGCGGCCGAGCGGAACAGCACATCCACCGAGGGACGATGCCGGTTGACCGGCGGCGCGTCCGACAGATGCGCCACGTAGTTCGCTCCGCTGCGCGCGAGCACCAGATGCGCGTGGCCCGGCGCGATATACGCGTGGCCCGGCAAGACACGCTCGCCGTGTTCGGCTTCCTTCACCGTGATACGGCACAGTCCGTTCAGACGCTGCGCGAACGACTTCGTGAAGCCGGGCGGCATGTGTTGCGCGATCAGCACGGCGGGCGCATCGGGCGGCAGCGGCACGAGCACTTCGCGGATCGCTTCCGTTCCGCCCGTCGATGCCCCGACGATCACCAGCTTTTCCGTCGATACCAACGGGTTGTTCAAATGCGGCGCGGGCCGCACGGCCGCAGCCGACCCCGCGCTGGCGGGCGCGCTCGCCGCATGCGTGGTCTGCCGCACGCGAGCGCGCGACGCCGCGCGAATCTTGTCGGCGAGCTTCTCCGCGTAATCGAGCATGCCGTCGCGGATGCCGACTTTCGGCTTCGTCACGAAATCCACCGCGCCGAGTTCCAGCGCGCGCAACGTGATTTCGTTGCCGCGCTCGGTCAGCGACGACACCATCACGACCGGCATCGGCCGCAGGCGCATCAACTTTTCCAGGAAGTCGAGGCCGTCCATGCGCGGCATTTCGACATCCAGCGTCAGTACGTCCGGGTTATGCAGCTTGATGAGCTCACGTGCGACGAGCGGATCGGGCGCGGTCGCGCACACGTGCATGTCGGGCTGCGAGTTGATGATCTCGGTCATCAGGCTGCGCACCAGCGCCGAATCGTCGACGCACAGTACGTTGATCTTCGGCGTCGCCGGCTTGTTGTTCGCGTTGACGATACTCATGCTTCCTCCGCCGCTCTGGTGCTGCGCGGCGCACGCGCCAGGCCGCTGCTGAAAAGCTCGGCCCGGGGCTTTGCGCCCGCCGCACTCGATGCGCCGAACAGTTCCACGCGCGGCTTGCCCGTGGCGCCCGCCGCACCCGGCTTCGTGTTGAATAACTCGACCCGCGAGCGTGCCTTTGCGAGCCGCTCCGCGCGTTCTTCCGGCGTGCGTTGCACGAGCGCCTGCTCGCGTTCCACCACCACCGGCTCGTGCGCGGCCTTCAGTTTCTTGACCATCACTTGTCCCGAGCGCGGCATGAACGCCACCTTGCGCGGATGCATGCCCTGCAAATCCTCGGCGACGATACGAATCTTTTCCAGCGCGAGATAACGCCGCACGAACTCCGAATTACGATCGCCGATATTGATGGTCGTCATGCCCGCGAGCACCGCGCCGCCGCCGAACACCTTCGCTTCGAAACGCTCACGCCGTCCGCCGCGCTTGATGAGTTCGTTGATCAGCACTTCCATTGCATAGGCGCCGTAGCGCATCGAATCGGACGCCGCCGCCGACGCATCCGAACCGTCGTCGGGCAACATGAAATGATTCATCCCGCCAATGCCCGCCGTGCGATCGTTGATGCACGCCGCCACGCACGAGCCGAGCACGGTCACGAGCACCATGTCTTCGCTCGTCATGTAAAACTCGTTCGGCAGGAGCTTCACGCCCGGCTTCTGAAAGTGATTGTCGAAATACAGATTCGACGCGATCGGCAGGCCGCTCATGCCACTTCTCCCGCCAGCGCCTTCGTCTGTTTCGCCGCGCCCGCGTTCTTCATGTCGCGCGTCAGTTCATACACGGTCTGGCCGCGCAGACGGAACGCCTGCGACACGTACGTGAAGTTTTCCGAGTGTCCCGCGAACAGCAGGCCGCCCGGCTTCATCAGCGGATCGAAGCGCGACAGCACGTGCGATTGCGTCGGCTTGTCGAAGTAGATCATCACGTTGCGGCAGAAGATCGCGTCGAACGGACCCTTGATGTCGTAGCGCGCATCCGTCAGATTCACGCGGCCGAAGTTCACCATCGCGCGCAGCTCGGGACGAACCTTCACGAGGCCCGCATGCGCGCCCGTGCCCTTCAGGAAGAAACGCTTGAGGCGGTCCGCCGGCAGCGTCTTCACCTGATCGAGCGAATACACGCCGGCGTCGGCCTTGGCGAGCACCTGGCTGTCGATATCGCTTGCGAACACCGTGCACTGGCGCGCGGCGTGATCGCCGAGCGCTTCGACGAGCGTCATCGCGATCGAGTAAGGCTCTTCACCCGTCGATGCCGCCGAGCACCACACCGACACCGGTTGCTGCCGGCGCTTGGCGAAGTCCGCGAGAATCGGAAAGTGATGCGATTCCCGGAAAAACGCGGTGAGGTTCGTGGTCAGCGCATTGACGAAGGCTTCCCATTCGTTGCTGTCTTCGTTGGCTTCCAGCCGGTCCAAATACAGCTTGAACGTGTCGATGCCGCATGCGCGCAGACGGCGGGCGAGACGGCTGTACGCCATGTCGCGCTTGTGGTCGGAGAGCGAAATGCCCGCGCGGCGATGGATCAGTCCGCGAATGCGAGCGAAGTCCGCTGCCGTGAATTCGAAGTCGCGTTCGACTTCGGAGCCGCGCGTGCCGGCGGCCGGGTCGATGCGTGCGTTGCGCGTTGCCGTCATGATGCTTCGTGCTTCCCTGGCGTCTTCTTCGGCGACGCGCGCCGTTGTGTCGTTGAATGCGACCTTGCGTGGCTTTGTCGTTGCTGTTCCCCGCGAACGGAGGTCATGTCGAAAGCCTGCATGGTCGCTGCTGTTTGCAAACCCGGCTTAGAAGGTTTCCCAGTCGCCGTCGTCCGCGGTCGTCGCCTTGGCGCGCGGTGCGCTCACGGCGGCTTTCGCTGCCATACGCGGCGCGGGCTTCTTCGCTGGCTGTTGCGCTTCGCTTGCCGTTACCTTGATAACGGCCGGTTCGCGCGCGACGTTAGCCTCGGGCGAAACTTTTGTGGGTTCGGCGCGCTTGAACGTCTTCGCCTTCGAGACGGCAGCCTTCGGCGCCACGCGTGCAGCGGGCGCGGCTACCGTCTTGGTGCCTGCTTCGATGCGCCATTGGCCGACCACGTCCTTCAGTTGCCGCGTCTGCTCTTCGAGCGATGCCGCGGCAGCCGCCGCTTCCTCGACGAGGGCCGCGTTCTGTTGCGTGACGCTGTCCATCTGAGTGACGGCGCGATTCACCTGCTCGATGCCATCGGACTGCTCTTCCGATGCCGCGCTGATCTCGCCCATGATGTCGGTCACGCGGCGCACCGCCTGCACGATCTCGCCCATGGTCTCACCGGCGCGCGTGACGAGTTCGGAGCCGCTTTGCACCTTGCCGGCCGAATCGCCGATCAGCGCCTTGATTTCCTTCGCCGCCGCCGCGCTGCGTTGTGCAAGCGAGCGCACTTCGCCCGCCACGACCGCGAAGCCGCGTCCTTCCTCGCCTGCACGCGCCGCTTCCACGGCCGCGTTCAACGCGAGAATGTTGGTCTGGAACGCGATGCCTTCGATCACGCCGATGATGTCCACGACCTTGCTCGAACTCGATGCAATCGCGTTCATCGTATCGACGACCTGCTCGACGACCTGGCCGCCGCGCGACGCGATATCCGACGCGTTCACCGCAAGCTGGCTCGCCTGACGCGCGTTGTCCGCGTTCTGCTTGACCGTGCTCGTCAGCTCTTCCATGCTCGACGCCGTTTCCTGCAGCGACGCCGCCTGTTCTTCCGTGCGTTGCGAGAGGTCCGTGTTGCCGCTCGAAATTTCATGCGCGCCGACATCGATCGATTCCGCGCCGCGATGCACCGCACCGACCATATGCGTCAGGTCCGTTCGCATGCGTTCGATGCCCGCGAACAGACGCCCGATTTCGTTCGTGCTGTCGGTATGCGCCGACTTCGTGAGATCGCCGCGCGAGATGCGGTCGAAGTGATCGACGGCGTCGTTGATCGGCTGCACGATAAGGCCGCGCAACGCGATGCGCGTCCCGATGAGAATGAGCACCGACAACGCGAGCAGCGCGCCGATGGTCAGGCTAAGCGTCGAGATGTGCGACGCCGTGTTCGAGCGCGATTCTTCCGCGTGCTTCTGCTGGAACGCCACCGCCGCGACTACCGCCTGATCGAAGGACACGAACATCGGGCTGATCTTCGTATCCGCGATGGCGTGATACGCGGCCATGTCGTTCGCGCGGATCGCGGTGAATTCCGGCTCGACGCCCGTCTTCACGAGCGTGTCGTGCTGCGCCACGAGCTCATCGAGCGTGGTCTTCGGCAGCATCGGCTTATGGGTGTCGAGATAGAGCTTCCAGTTCTCGTTGCTCTTGTCGAGCAGATACTGGCCGCGGTCCAGCGCTTTCTTCGCTTCCGCGTCGTTGCCCGCTTCGGCGAGCGAACGCACGCGGTCGAGCGTGATGCGCGAGCGCAGCAGATACGACGAGGTCTCCGCGAGCGCGCGCATCGCGACCATGTCTTCCTGCGCGAGCGACGTGAGCGAATGGCTCGCCGAGTTCAGGCCGACGAGCGACAGCGCGCCGATCACGGCCGCGCAACTGACGAATAGCAGTCCGACGAGCGTGAGCATCGTGCGGATCGACAACTTCTTGAACATGTCTTTCTTCCCTGAGCCCGCGCTTCGGTACACGAACGCGGTTGTTTTAAGCGGCAACCGAGTCGATCAATTCCATCTCGCGGCTCGTCATGAGCTTCTCGATGTCCATCAGAATCAGCATGCGGCCATCCACGGTGCCTAAGCCCGTCAGATATTCGGAGGTCAGCGTCGCGCCGAATTCGGGCGCGGGCATCACTTGCTCTTGGGTGAGCGTGAGGACGTCCGAGACGCCGTCGACCACCATGCCGACCACGCGATGCGCGACGTTCAGAATGATCACGACCGTCTGGTTGTCGTACTCGACGCGACCCAGATTGAACTTGATGCGCATGTCCACGATCGGCACGATGATGCCGCGCAGATTGATCACGCCCTTGATGAACGAAGGCGCATTGGCAATGCGCGTCACGTTGTCGTAACCGCGAATCTCCTGCACCTTCAGGATGTCGATGCCGTACTCTTCGGCGCCGAGCGTGAACACCAGAAACTCTTGTCCGGCGGCTTCCGCGTGTTGCGCGTCGCGACGCGAAGACGTCGCTGAATGGATGTTTTGAATGTCTGCCACGGTAACTCCTTCGATGCGGGTGTTAATGAGCGTGCGCGCTGTGCTGCACACGCGATTCGCGGTTGAGCGCGGCCACGTCGACGATCAGCGCGACGCTGCCATCGCCCAGAATGGTCGCGGCTGAAATGCCGTGCACCTTGCGATAATTGGTTTCGAGATTCTTCACGACCACTTGCTGCTGGCCGACGAGTTCGTCGATCAGCATGGCGAAGCGCCGGCCTTCGGTCTGCATGATGGTGACGATGCCTTGCGTGGGCTCGGTGCGCGCGTTCTCCACGTCGAACACGGCATGCAGCGCCACGAGCGGCAGATACTCACCGCGCACGCGCACCACGCGCTCGCCGTTGGCGACCGTGTAGATGTCTTCGGCCACCGGCTGAAGCGACTCCATCACGAAGTTGAGCGGCAGAATGAAGATCTCGCTGCCGACCTTCACCGACATGCCGTCGAGAATCGCGAGCGTGAGCGGCAGCACGATCTTGGTGGTCGTGCCCGCGCCTTCACGCGACTTGATTTCGACGTGGCCGCCCATCGACTGGATGTTGCGCTTGACCACGTCCATGCCCACGCCGCGGCCGGAAATGTCCGTCACCTGTTCGGCGGTCGAGAAGCCCGGCATGAAGATGAGCTGCCACACTTCCTCGTCGCTCATCGACTCGGAAACCTGCATGCCCTGCTTCTGCGCCTTCGCGAGAATCTTGTCGCGGCGCAGGCCCGCGCCGTCGTCGCTGACTTCGATCACGATGTTGCCGCCGTGATGCGCCGCCGACAACACGAGCTGGCCGGTCGTCGACTTGCCCGCCGCGCGACGCGCTTCCACGGTTTCGATGCCGTGATCGAGCGAGTTGCGCACGAGGTGCGTGAGCGGATCGATGATGCGTTCGATCAGGCTCTTGTCCAGTTCGGTCGCCTGACCGAACGTGACGAGTTCCACGTCCTTGCCGAGCTTGCCCGCGATATCGCGCACGAGCCGGGGGAAGCGGCTGAATACGTAATCCATCGGCATCATGCGGATGGACATGACGGCTTCTTGCAGATCGCGCGCGTTGCGCTCGAGCTGCGCCATGCCGTTGAAAAGACGGTCGTGCAATGCAGGATCGAACGTGCTCGTCGTTTCCGCGAGCATCGCCTGCGTGATGACCAGTTCGCCCACCAGGTTGATGAGCTGATCGACCTTCTCCACGCCGACGCGAATCGAGCTGCCTTCCGCCGATGCGGCCGCTGCCGGACGCGCCTTTTTATCGGCATCGTTCGTATTGGCGTTGGCCGGTTTCTGTGACGGTTGGGCGGCAGTCTCCGGGACCGCCGCCGTCGCCGCTTGTTGTTTTTGTTGCGCCGTGGATGCAGACGCGTCGAGCGCCTGCGATGCGTCCGGCTGTTGCTGTAGCGCGTGATGCGCCGCCGTTGCCGGCGGTACTTCGACGGATGCGGCCGGCGACTGCGCCGACTGATCCGCCGCATTGCCACGGCCGATTCCGATCTGCGATTCATCGATCACGAAGCAGCACACGGCCACGATGTCGTCGGCGCTCACGTCCGACTCGAGCCAAAGCACGAGTTCGGCGTCAGTCTTCTTTTCTCCGACGATACTTCCCAGGTTACCCAGCTCCTCGGTCAAAGTCGCCAGGTCCTTCTCGCCCACCCCCCGTAGCGTAATTTTCAGGTGGGGTCCTGCTTCCGCTGCCGATGCTGCCGCAGCGGTTCCTGCAATCGGTGCGCCGTCCGTGACTTCGAACGCGCCGTCCCACGTGCCGTCGTCCTCGATCGCTTCCGCAGCCTGCGCGATGACATGCGCGGGCGGAGCGTTCGGGCCTTCGTAGGCGGGTTCGTGTTGTTGCGCCTTCTCGATGACGGCGGCGGCTTCTTCTATCACCGGTGCCGCCGGCGCTTCCGGGTCTTCGTGCTTCAGACGCTCGAGCTTCGCGCAGATCGCCGCGGCCGCAGCCGCATCCGGCTCGGCGCTCGCGCGATACGCGGCGAGCTGGTCCGAGAGCACGTCCTTCGTCGCGAGGAAGGTATCGATCATGTCGCGGCGCAGAACGAGTTCGTTGTTGCGCGCGCGGTCCAGAAGCGATTCGAGGATGTGCGTCGTTTCCGTGAGCGCCGTGAAGCCGAAGGTCGCCGCGCCGCCCTTGATCGAATGCGCCGCGCGAAAGATCGCCGCGAGGTCTTCCGGATCGGGATTCGCAATGTCCAGAACGAGCAGCAGCTGCTCCATCTGCGCGAGCAGTTCGTCTGCTTCGTCGAAGAAGGTCTGATAGAACTGGGTAATGTCGAGTGTCATGCTTGAGTCACCGCAGAAATGCTGTTCAGTCGCGTTATTCGGTCGAGGTTTGCTTCGTCTTGCTCAGTGCTGCTCTTCGGGTTCCGACAGTGCAGCCACCAACTCGGTCAAGAGCTCGGGATCGAGCGGCTTCTGAATCCAGCCGGTCGCTCCCGCCGCGCGCGCCGCGTCCTTGAACGCTTCGCTGTCCTCGGTCGTCAGCACGAGCACCGGCGTTGCCTGGTAGGCGTGATTCACCCGCAACTCCGCGATCAAATCGAGCCCGCTCTTGCCGGGCATGTGCTGGTCCGTCAGGACGAGATCGAAACGCTCGGCGAGGGCCCATTCGAGCCCTTCGTTGCCGTCCGACGCGACGGTCACTTCGTAGCCCGCCGTCGTCAGCGTGGCGGAGAGAATCTGCCGCATGGCGGCGGAATCGTCGATTGCCAGAATGTTCTTGATCATGTGTGTCTCTTGCGGTCTTGCCGGGTTGACGGCTAAAACGTGTGGAGTCTTGAGAGTCTTTCGCGCGGATTTCGCTTTTATTGCGGTCGCGCTTGGAATACGGGCGCGAGTTTGTCCAGCACGGGAGCCGCGCCCGCCGCGTTGTCGAATGTCGCGGGCGGCGCGCCGTCGTCGCGCAACATGGCGCTCTCCGCGCGCCGGTTGAGCACGATGATGCTGATGCGCCGGTTTTCCGGGTCCATCGCGTCCTTGCGATTCAGGTTCTGCGTCGATGCAAGCCCGAGCACGCGCAGCACCTTCGCTTCGTCCATGCCGCCGTAGATCAGCTCGCGCCGCGACGCGTTCGCGCGGTCCGCCGATAGTTCCCAGTTGCTGTAGCCCTTGTCGCCGCCGGCGTACTTCACGGCATCCGTATGTCCTTGCACGACTATTCGATTGGGCACGTCGTTCAGCGTCTTGCCTATCTCGCGCAAAATGTCGCGCATGTACGGCTGCACGGAGTCGCTGGAGAGCGCGAACATGGGCCGCTTCTGGGTATCGACAATCTCGATGCGCAAGCCCTGCTGGGTCGAATCGATGCGTATCTGCTGCCTGAACTGGCGCAAGGTCGGGTTGGCCTCGACGGCCGACATGAGCTTCACCTGGAGGTCGTGCAGGCGCTCTTGCTCGCGGCGTTCGATCTCGCCTTCGGCTTGTCTCAACGCGGCTTCATCGGGTCTTGCCGACGAACGCACCGCGAACGGCGTATTGCCTTCGGTGGTGCGCACCGTGCCGGGCTCGGGACTCGACAGATCGCGCCCGCCGCCCATGATGATGCTGGAGTCCATGCCGACGGTCTTGCCGCCGACCATCGCGGCCTTGAGCGGCGTGTTGAAGTATTCGGCGATACCGCGTCGTTGCACCGGCGAAGTCGAACTCAGAAGCCACATGAGCAGGAAGAACGCCATCATCGCGGTCATGAAGTCCGCGTAGGCAAGCTTCCACGCGCCGCCGTGATGTCCCTTGCGGCCCGCGACGATACGCTTGATGAAAATTGGCCGGTCTTTGTCGGGTGAGCTCATGGCGTCGTTCCTCGCTTCACTTCGCGCGGACCCGGCGCACGTGTTCTTCCAGTTCGGAGAACGACGGGCGCTCGGTCGAGAACAGCACCTTGCGGCCGAACTCCACCGAGATGGCGGGCGCATAGCCGTTCAGACTCGCAAGGATCGTCACCTTGATGCACTGAAACATCTTGGTCTGCTCGGCCACGCGCTGCTCCGCCACGCCCGCGAGCGGGCCGATGAAGCCATACGAAAGCAGAATGCCGAGGAAGGTGCCGACGAGCGCCTGCGCGATCATCTCGCCGAGAATCGCGGGCGGCTGATCGGCGGAAGCCATCGTGTGCACGACGCCCATGACGGCCGCGACGATACCGAACGCGGGCATGGCGTCGCCCACTTTGTGCAGCGCTTGTGCGGGCGCTTCGCCTTCGGCGTGATGCGTCTCGATTTCCTCGTCCATGAGGCTTTCGATCTCGAACGCGTTCATGTTGCCGCCGACCATCAGCCGCAGATAATCCGTCAGGAATTCGACGATGTGCTCGTCCGCGAGAATCTTCGGGTACTGACCGAAGATCGGGCTTTTATGGGGATCGTCGATATCGCTTTCGAGGGTGAGCGTGCCTTCCTTGCGCGCCTTGGCGAGCAGGACGTAGAGCAGGCCCATCAGTTCCATGTACACATCCTTGTTGTACTTGGAGCCCTTGAACAGCGTGGGAATGACGCGCAGCGTCGACTTGATCGTCTTGATGCCGTTACCGAGGATGAATGCGCCGACACCCGCGCCCGCGATCATCAAGATTTCGACCGGTTGCACGAGCGCGCCAAGGTGGCCGCCTTCGAGCGCGTAACCGCCGAATACGGACAGCAATGTCACGAGCGTTCCAACGAAAATCAGCACAGTCGAGTCCTCAAGGTAGTTGCGGGATGACCGCCGTTATGTGGGTTTACGGCACGGCAAGGGAAAACTTTGGTGCATGACCGGGAGGTGAGGCAAACGCTAAAACCCGCGTGGCATGGGGCTCTGACGACATGCGGCGCAATGGCGCATGGCGCGCGGGGACGCTACGGTGCGAATGCCTTTTCGTGCGCGCAACGGCGGCGTATAGCTCTTCGCGATACGCCAGTTGTTCGTGGTAGAAGGCGAGTTGACCGCGAGACGTGCGTCGATCTGCCAGCGAGGCGGCTCACTGGGATGAATGGCCTGTCATGGGCCGCAGACGTATGCCGACCAACTTACGAGGTGTTGGCACGGCGGCCGCTCGTCTGATCGGTTCGTGCCGGCTGCGCGCCGTTGCGTTCGGTCAGCGCTGTGAGCGCGCAACGCAAACGCCGCCGTGATCAGCTCGAATCAACGCGCAGATCAGCCGGCTTCTATCGCCAATGCATCCGCGAGGAGGGTCGCGTCCGGCGCTGCGCTTTTGTCCTTTTCGTCGAGTGACGAAAGGATGGCGTGATCGTCGAAGCGAAAGCGGCACAGCAAATGGCTCGACGACGCCACCCTCACCGCCTGCGCGGGCGAAAGCGAAGCCAGTAACTGCGCCACGTCGTCCGAAAGCGCCAGCCGAGCCATGGCCGAAGCGCGGTCCGCAACCAATAGCTGCTGCGCCAGAAGCAAGTACGCGAGATTAAGCTCGCGAATCTCCGCGAGCGTGGTGGTTGTGCTGGCCGTCATCTTTTCCCCGAATCGATACCCGGCTCGTCAGGCCGTGCGGGAAACGTTTGCTCGGATCGCTCTGGATTGCGGCGATTCGGCCCCGCTCATGGTGTGGATTCGATTGTCGATGAGGCTTCGAGCGCGCGCCAATCGGATAAATCGACCGATTTATCGACGGAAAAGCCCGCGACGTCGTGTAAGAAAAATTCCTACGCGAAATAGTTGAACCGCTGTTTGAGCGAATCGGGAGCACCAAACTCAACTATCGGCAGGTTTTCATCCGACTTGAAATGCCCCGCGCACGAATCGCTCCGTGCCATGTGCAGAACCGGCCCATATGCCTTAGGCCCGATCCGTGCTACTTCAATGCCTCGCGGCAATGCCCTGCGTGCGTCGAATTCGTCTACGTCATTGATATCGATGCACTTTTTGACTTCGTAACAGCCGTTGTTTCGTGCTGTAACAAGGTTAAGCGTTTGAAAAATGAAGTGTAATGCCGCGCTCGATCCCGATAATGAGCAGTAAGGGATAACCCGGTTGAACAGTTTCTTGTCCGGGCCAGTCTCGGGCGGCGTCTTCTACACGAACGCGGCCCGCCCGAACGGCATGCGTCGAGCGCTCGACCGGAGCGTGACTGCAATGCCTTAAATAACAGGAGAGTCACGTTATGCGAATCGCACAAATTGCACCGTTGCACGAAGCAGTTCCCCCGAAGTTTTACGGCGGCACCGAGCGCGTCGTGTCGTATCTGACCGACGCACTCGTCGACCTCGGCCACGATGTAACTCTGTTCGCCAGCGGCGATTCGCAAACCAAGGCGACTCTCGATGCGGCCTGGCCGCGCGCGCTGCGCCTCGACCCGACCGTGCGCGACGCGCTCGCGCCGCACATGCTCCTGCTCGAAACCGTCCGCCGCCGCGCGCATGAATTCGACGTGCTGCACTTCCACCTCGACTACATGCCGTTCCCGCTGTTCACGCAGATGGACACGCCTTTCGTGACGACGCTGCACGGCCGTCTCGACCTGCCTGAACTCCAGCCGATCTTCAACACGTTCACGAAGGCGAACGTGATCTCGATCTCGGACAATCAACGCACGCCGCTGCCGCAAGCCAACTGGCTAAACACGGTCTATCACGGTCTGCCGGAAGATTTGCTCACGCCGCAGCCGCACAAGAAGCCGGAATACCTGGCGTTCCTCGGCCGTATCTGCCCGGAAAAGCGCGCCGATCTGGCCATCAAGATCGCGGCGCAAAGCGGTCTGCCACTGAAGATCGCCGCGAAAGTGGACAAGGTCGACCAGGAATATTTCAAGTCGACCATCGAGCCGCTCTTGTCGCAGGCGCATGTCGAGTTCATCGGCGAGATCAATGAAGCGCAGAAGCCGGAATTCTTGTCGGGCGCAAAGGCGCTGCTATTCCCGATCGACTGGAACGAGCCGTTTGGCCTCGTGATGATCGAAGCGATGGCATGCGGCACGCCGGTGATCGCGTTCAATCGCGGCTCGGTGCCGGAAGTGATCGATCATGGCGTGACCGGCTTTATCTGCGAAGACGTGCAAGGCGCAGTGGGCGCGCTGCATCGGATAGATGAGCTATCGCGCACGGAAATCCGCGCGCAGTTCGAGCGTCGTTTCAGCGCGAAGACCATGGCGCAAAATTACGTCGATAGCTACACGGCCATGCTTCAGGCGGCCAAGCGTCCGGTGCTTCGTCAGGTCGCAGTGGGCTAATACGCGGCGCGCCAGACCTTAGGTATCGTTTAAAAAACCGCCCGACAACGGGCGGTTTTTCATTTTGTGAGCCCAATTCAACCCGCTAAGGATATTCCGAAGATTCTGCCGTTATCGCGTGAATTGACTGCAAATCAACCATTTTTGACAGTTTTGCCAAAGAATCGCGCTTAAACTCCGCTGCGCAAGAGGAGTTGAGCTTTCTTGCATTTTGTCAACGGTTGTTCATATTTTTCACGAAGGCAGGATCATGCAATTGTCGAAGCGTCTCGGCGCTGAAATTTTCGGTACTTTCTGGCTTGTGCTGGGCGGTTGCGGAAGCGCCGTGCTTGCCGCGGCCTTTCCTCATGTCGGCATTGGCCTGGCTGGCGTTTCGCTGGCGTTCGGTCTCACCGTGCTCACCATGGCTTACGCCATCGGCCATGTGTCGGGTTGCCATCTGAACCCGGCGGTTAGCATCGGTCTCGCGGTTGCGGGCCGCTTTCCGGTACGCGATCTCGGTCCGTACATCATCGCTCAGGTGATCGGCGCGACGCTCGGCGCATGGGTTTTGTCGCTGATCGCCACGGGCAATCCCGACTTCAATCTGGTTGCCAGCGGCTTCGCGGCGAACGGTTTCGGCGAGCACTCGCCGGGCAACTATTCGATGCTCGCGGCACTGGTTTGCGAAGGCGTAATGACTTTCTTCTTCCTGTTCGTCATTCTCGGCGCCACCGATGACCGCGCACCGAAGGGTTTCGCGCCGATCGCCATCGGCCTGTGCCTCACGCTCATCCATTTGATCTCGATTCCCGTCACCAACACGTCGGTGAATCCGGCGCGTTCGACTGGCCCGGCATTGTTCGTCGGCGGCTGGGCACTCGACCAGTTGTGGCTGTTCTGGATCGCGCCGTTGGCCGGTGCAATCGTCGCGGGCGTGGTGTACCCGATCCTGACGAGCGAACGCAGAAAGGCACTGATCACTGCCTAAGTACGTTTGATCATGCTTCAAAGACGGGCGCCTCGTGCGCCCGTTTTGCTTTTCCAGCGCGAATTCTGTGCTCTTAGATTAAAGCGGCGAGACAAATGTAATGGACAATTACGAAGCATGCTTACTATCTTCGTTCGGCGCGCCGTTCCCTCGCTCGAAAGCTTTGCTGGACAAGGCTCCGGCTTGTTTTATCGTCTTTACGACGCGCTTTCATACCGTAACAACTCGTCGAGGCTTGTAAGACGCGCGGCGCTTACATTGGACTCATGCGACACGCGTCGCTCTAAAGGAGAACACCATGAAGCGCATCGTCACCCACATGCTCGTAGCTGCCGGCCTCGCGATCGGTGCGGTTGGAGCGGCTCAGGCCCACAGTGATCTTCACATCGGCGTTTCGCTCGGCGCACCCGCGTATGTGGCGCCGGCTCCGGTTTATGTGCGCCCGGCGCCGGTGTATGGCGGACCTTATTATCGTCATGAGGAACCGCGCTGGCATGGCAACTACGGTTACGACAATGGCCGATGGAATCGTGCCGGCTGGCATGACAACGGCAATCACAATGGCTGGGGACGTCGCGGATAAGAATGATGGCGCAGTCGGCTGCGGCTGCCGGAACTGCAGTGGCCGGAGCTGCGGTGGCGGTCGCGGTGGCATTTACGGGGCAGTCGCAGTCGCACTTACGGTGGCGTTCGCCTTCGCAGTTGCGATGGCACTCGCGGTCGCCGTTGCCCGTCACAGTTGCGTTGGCAGTTGGAGTCGCAGTCGCAGTCGCACTTACGGTGGCAGTCGCCTTCGCAGTTGCGATGGCACTCGCGGTCGCCGTTGCCCGTCACAGTTGCGTTGGCAGTTGGAGTCGCAGTCGCACTTACGGTGGCAGTCGCCTTCGCAGTTGCGATGGCACTCGCGGTCGCCGTTGCCTTCGCAGTTGCGTTGGCAGTTGGAGTCGCAGTCGCACTTACGGTGGCGGTTGCCTTCGCAGTTGCGATGGCACTCGCGGTCGCCGTTGCCTCCGCAGTTGCGATGGCAGTTGGAGTCACAGCACGAGCCACCGCCGCCCCGCACGCTCCATCAATAGGTCAGGCACCCGCAATTTCGTCGCGAATCCCGAAAAGCTTGCGCAACTGATGCGCGACACCCGCCTCGAAATTGTTGCCAATACGCGGTACGTCCGGCAGCCGCTTGATGAGATCGGGATTCGCGTTGTTCATCATGAACGGATGCCCTGCCGTTTCGAGCAGATCGATGTCGTTCATGTTGTCGCCAAACGCGACGCATTGCGCGGGATCGATATCCAGTCGCTGCAAAACGTAGCGCAGCGCGCGTCCCTTCGACACATCCGAGGTCATCACCTCAAGACAGTCCGGCAGCGAATAAGTGACGTACAGCGAGTCGCCGAATTCGCGCTCCAGATTTGCCGCTGTCTCTTTCAGATCGGCCGGCTCGCCGATATACAGCACCTTCGCGATGTTCTCGCCGTCGTGCTCGCGCAGATCCATCACCTCGTACTTGAAGCCCGAATCCTGATGGAAAACGAGCAATTGCGGCGCGTGGCGGTCGATCAGCCACGCGTCGTCGGCGAAGAGGTTGACGATCACGCGCCCATTGCCGCCCGCAAGATCCGGTTGCACCAGACGGCGAACGGCGGCGGGATCGAGATCGCGCGAGTAGATGCGTTCGTCGCCGGGCGCGTGCACGCGTGCGCCGTTCGACGTGATCAGATAGGCGTCGACCCCGAGCACATCGCGAATACCCGCGACGTCGCGATAATGCCGCCCCGTCGCGATCACGATAGGCACGCCGCGCGACGCGAGCGTGCGAACGGTGGTCGCGGTGAAGGGGTCGAGCTGGTGGTTGCTATTGAGAAGCGTGCCGTCGAGATCGGTTGCAATGGCCGAGTACATGAACTGCCCTGTGTGAGCGGATCGAAGCTGCCGCGAAGCGGGCTATTTTATCGCGCCGGACGATGCGCACGTCTCGCCAGTTCCAACGCGCCAGCGGCCGAATCGGCGCGCGGGGATCGCACGCGTTCGCGCAAGGCGGCAGGCACGAACGGCTCGTAAAGCGCGGCTAGTCCGCCGCACAACGCAACAGGCAGCTTGCCCGCGGGATCGAGCGCGCCGACGAGCGTCTCGATCTCCCGTGCGGCCTGCGCGAGCAAACGCGCCGCCGCCGGATGATCGCGGAACTCGAAGACGAGCGGCGCGAGCGTGGCGTAAACCGTCTGATTGGCGGCGCAGAGCCACACGACAAGGCTGTCGCGATCGCTTGCGCCGGTGCGTTCGAGCAGTGCGCGCGACCAGCCGTCGGCATCCGCGCGACCGTCGAGAACGCGCTGAAGATGCACGACCGCGCGCAGGCCGAGCCACGCGCCGCTGGCTTCGTCGCCGCTCGGAAAGCCATAACCGCCGGCGATCCGGCATACACCGGCTTCATCGAGCGATGCCGCGATGCTGCCCGTACCGAGCGCGACGATCACGCCCGCGTCGCCTCCGTGCGCGCCCAGAACCGTGGTGTAGGCGTCGCTCTCGACGCTCAACGCGCGCACGCGTGGCGCGTGAGCAAGAAAGCCCGCGAGCCAGTCTGCGTTATTGACGCCAGCCAGACCGCAGCCGAGCGAGCACGCGTTCCAGTCGAACGGCAGACCGGCGCTTTCGAAGGCGCGCCGGCAAGCATCGCCGATAGCCTGCCACGCGCGCTCCACGCCGAGCGCGAGCGCCGAGGGACCGCCGCTCACGCGCGCGAGTTCGGCGCCGACAGCATCGGCAAGAATCACGCGCGTGCCGCTGCCGCCGCCGTCGATGCCCAGCAGAAAGCCGTCGGAAGAAATAAGAGTCGAGGTAGTCATGGCCGCAAGCTTACCGGTGCTGGCGGCGCGCGCCAATTGGCCGAATGGCCGAGGTGGCGGAAAGCGGCCCTTCGGCTATCCTGACGCGATCCGAAAACCGAGAAACGCAATGGCCGATACCGACGCAACCCGCTGCTCCTGGGCGACCGCCACGACGGACGCAATGGTCCACTATCACGACACCGAATGGGGCGTGCCCTCCCGCGACGATCGTCACCTCTTCGAAATGCTGGTGCTCGAAGGCGCGCAGGCCGGGCTTTCGTGGTCGACCATTCTCAACAAACGGGAGGGCTACCGCGCGCTGTTCGCGGACTTCGATATCGAGAAAGTCGCGCGCTTCACTGCGAAGGACATCGAGCGGATCGTCGGCGACGCGCGCGTGGTGCGTAACCGCATGAAGATCGAATCGGCGGTGCTCAATGCGCGCGCGGTCCAGCAAATTCAGGCGGAGCACGGGTCGTTCGCCAGCTTCGTGTGGTCGTTCGTCGGCGACGCGCCGATCGACACGCCCCGGAGCGCGGTCAATCCAACACCAGCATCGACGCCCGAGTCGGACGAACTCAGCCGCGCGCTCAAGAAGTACGGCTGCAAGTTCATCGGCACGACCATTTGCTATGCGTTCATGCAGGCGACCGGCATGGTCAACGACCACGTGGCGACGTGTCAGGCGCGGCAAAAAATCAAGACAAAACGGAAAGCGCCCGCCAAGACCAAGCAATGAGCCCAGTCCGATATGGAAAATCTTTGCTTTTTGGCAACATGCCTGAGTGCAAAAACTACGTATAAGGGAAGATCCTTATAGCTGACGTTTTTTTGCAGTGAAGCAGCGCGAAAACCTTTCTGGATAAGGGTTTCCGATGCTTCTTCCGCACTGCACGAACGTGCGGTTCATGTAAAAATGGCGTCCTCGCGTGCGCCACCGCACCTTTTTACCGAGCCGAACCGTTATAACTGTCGGTAAGCGGATCGTTCAAGGAATCAAGAATCCGACGCGAGCATAAGGACGCTATGAGACCCAGGCGTCCAGGCCGGGAAAACCATCATGCTCGAAGCAGTACCCGGACAGCAGTCGCAACAACGCCGCTGTTCCGGTGCCGCAAGTGCAGGTTGCTCGAACTACTCAACGCTTGGCCGCTGCGCAGGGGCGCAGGGGAGAATGAATATGAAAAGCCTTAACTTCCTGACACATCAGGACATTTTCAACCGCGCAGTCCAGCATCTTCTCGTGCAAGGACAAGCCGCATTGCTGCCACACGGCGGCGGCGCGTATCGCGGATACTGCGGCGGCTGCCCGATCGGCAGCTTCATTCAGCCGCGCGACTACATCACGGCGATGGAAGGCATTCCCATTCGCTACATCGCGAAGGCGCCTGAAGTGGTGCCGGCGTATATGGATGTAGGCGTCGCGGGTCTCAAGCGTGCGCTCTTGCGCGCGCGTATCAACGTGTTCGATCCCAACACCGTCGAGTTGCTCTCCTGCCTGCAGAACGTGCATGACGTTTTCGGCAAATGGGAATGGCGCGAGCGTCTTGCTTCGATCGCGCGCCAGTTCGGTCTGTCGGCCGAGCTCCTGAAAACGGCTGCATAAGCGCTTCGGGTGTCGAGATGTTGAGCCCAATCACGATGTTGAGTCCAAAGGACATCTACCAACGCGTCAGCCGGCATTTGCTGGAGCAAGGCGCGGTATCGGAAGATGACAACGGTTCCTGCCGCCTGCGCAGCGCGAACGGGCGCAAGTGCGCAATCGGTTCGCTGGTGCGCGACGAGCATTACGACCCGGCGCTCGAAGGCGTGGGAATTTCGTACTACCGGCACGCGCACGACGGCAAGCTATTGCGCGCGCTGTATGCGTCGAATGTGAATGCGTACGATCCGAACGTGATCGATCTATTGATGGAGCTGGAGCAAATTCACGACGACTCGAGCGTCGAGGAATGGCCACATCGGCTCGCGGTACTCGGCAAGCGTCACGCGTTCGTCTAAAGACCGGCGGTAGAAAGCAAAACGGCGGTGCGCCCTTACGGGTCGCACCGCCGTTTGCCTTTGCCGAACCAGATTCGCACCCGGCCCGAGGCGAAGACGCTTAGTGCATCTTCTTCGGCAGCATCTGGCTGCGCAGGCGCTTGCGCAGACGCGAAACGGCTGCTGCCTTCTTGCGCTTGCGCGCGGTGGTCGGCTTTTCGTACGACTGGCGCTCGCGGAGTTCCGCGATCAGGCCATTCTTTTCGATCGTGCGACGGAAACGCCGAATCGCGACATCAAACGGCTCGTTTTCTTTAAGGGTAATGGTGGTCATGTAAATCCTGTTTCGCTAAACGTATTTCTAACTGCACGACGGACAAACCCGCCGCGCGCCGGCACTCCGATCGTCCACCCAACACGGCGGACACGAGCAAAGCGGCCACGGAGGCCGGAAAAGAGAGAGAGTTGAGATTCAGTTGCGCGCTCGCTGGAAAGACGTGAACGCGCATTTGGAGCCGTCTGCTGCACATTGAGCATTTTCACGCTCGACGGCAAGGGCAAAAATCGGACACATTTCTCGATTCGGGCGCGATGTTACCAGAACCTCGCGCCCGTGCCAACACCCCGGTTCACTGCAAGCCTTTGATGCAGCGGAATTATTTTTGCCAGGCGCTGGCTTCGTCGAGCGCTTTGACATCTTCCGGCGTGAGTTGCAGGCGCGTGGCTTCCGCAAGGCTTTCCAGTTGCTGCACGGACGTCGCGCTGGCGATAGGCGCGGTCACGCTCGGGCGCGCGATGATCCACGCAAGCGCGACCGTCGCGGGCGCCGTGTCATTGCGTTTGGCGACTTCGACGAGCGCATCGACAATTTTCAAACCGCGGTCGTTCAGATACTTCTCCACACGCGAGCCGCGCGCCTTTTCCTGCGTGTCTTCCTTCGAGCGATACTTACCCGACAGAAAGCCGCTTGCAAGACTGAAGTACGTCGCCACGGCGAGCTTGTTGGCATCGACGACCGGTTCGAGATCCGTCTCGTAGGCTTCGCGATCGTAGAGGTTGTATTCCGGCTGAAGGATTTCGTATGCGGGCAGTCCCGACTCCTTCGAGATCTTCAGCGCCTCTTCCACCCGCGCGCCCGAATAGTTCGACGCGCCGATCACGCGCACCTTGCCTGCGGCGATGAGCTTTTGATAAGCGCCGAGCGTTTCTTCGAGCGGCGTGTTTTCGTCGTCGCGATGCGAGTAGTACACGTCGATGTAATCGGTCTTCAGGCGCCGCAGCGAGTCGTCCACCGCCGCCGCGATATTCGCCGCCGAAAGCCCCGAGCGCGTGCTCAGCATGCCGACCTTGGTCGCCAGCACGATCTTGTCGCGCTTGCCGCTTTCCTTGAACCACTTGCCGATGATCGTCTCCGACTCGCCGCCCTGGTGCCCGTCGATCCAAGCGGAGTAAACGTCGGCGGTATCGACGAAATTGAGGCCGTGATCAACGAACGCGTCGAGGATGGAGAACGACGTGCGCTCGTCCGCGGTCCAGCCGAACACGTTGCCGCCGAAAGAAAGCGGCGCGACTTTGAGATCCGATTTGCCGATGGTGCGTGTCTGCATGTGTGCTCCGGATGCTTGATGGGTACGGATCGAAAAGGATACGCGGGAACGCGCCCGTGCGCTCGGCGCGCTTTTCGGTGCCTCGCGCAAAAGCGCCGAACTGAGCGGTTTTTCCCCGCCAGTTCCGCCCTTCGGCTCAAGGTGGACGGCTCGATAATCCGTGCAACGCTACCGAAATGCCGAGACCATGAACACCTTCGAAGCACTGGACCAAACGCCCGCACACGTCGCGACGAACGCCGACCAGCAGTTCGAGGCCGATCTCGCCGATGTGCTGCAAGCCGCGATCCTGCAGCATCAGACGCTCAACCTGCACGAGGCCGAGAAGCTCTATCTCCTCGTTCTGGACGCGCGGCCGCAACACGCCGACGCCAACTTCAACCTCGGCATGCTGATGGCGCAGCGCGGTCAATACGAGGCAGCCGTGCCGTTCTTCGAAACCGCGATCGGCACGGACCCGACGCAGCATATCTATTGGGCTACGTATATCGACGTGCTGACGCGCAGCGGTCAGGTCGCGGCGGCGAATATCGTGTTCGAAGTCGCAGTCGCGCAAGGCATGAGCGGGCCGGCAATCGAGAAACTGGCCGCCGAACTGCGCGATGCGACAAAGTCGCGCGAAGGCATCACGGCGCCAAACGGCCGCACGACGCCGACGCCGCAGGAAGTACAGCAGTTGCATGCGCACTTCAATGGCGGGCGACTCGAAGAAGCCGTGGCGCTCGCGAAGACCCTGACGCAGCGCTTCCCCACTTTTCTGCTGGGATGGGAAGTCATGGGCGTGGCCCAGGTTCGCCTGATGGACCTGCAGTCGGCCATTCCCTCGCTACGCCGTTATCTGCAATTGAAGCCGGATGGAATCGACGTTCGCCGAATCCTGGCCGACTCCCTGCGCCTCTTCGACAAGTTCTTCGAAGCGGAAGCCGAATGCCGGCGCATGATCGAGCAGGACCCGAACTATCCGGAAGCGCACCGCATTCTCGGCGTGACGCTGCGCTCGCTGATGCGCCTCGACGACGCGCAAGCTGCTTGCCGTCGCGCCGTGGAACTCGCGCCGTTGTCGGCGAAAGCGCACGAAACGCTCGGCGTGGTGCTGATGGACCAGACGCGATTCGACGACGCGGAGAAGCATTCGCGTCGCGCGATCGAACTCGATCCAACTTGCGACAGCGCGCACGAGAACCTGTTGTTCTGCTTGTCGCACAAGGAAGAAATCGACCGGAAGGCGTACTTCGAGCAGCATCTGTACTTCGCCGAGCAATGCGCGAAGCCGCTGCAATCGACGTGGAAGAAGCATCGGAACCAGCCGGACCCGAACCGCTGCATTCGCGTGGGCTTCGTCTCGGGCGACTACAACCAGCATCCGGTGGCTGTCTTCATCGAGCCGGTGTTCCGCTATCTCGTAAACGATCCCAGCGTCACGGTGCACGCGTACTACAACCGCTCGGTGACCGACGAGGTCACGCGCACGCTGCGCGATATCGTGCCGCGCTGGCACGACGTCTCGGGTTATAGCGATGCCGCGCTCGCCGACAAGATTCGCGCGGACGGCATCGACGTGCTGATCGATCTTTCGGGGCACACGGCCTATAACCGCCTGCTGACTTTCGCGCGCAAACCCGCGCCGATCCAGGCGACGTGGATGGGCTATCTCGGCACGACCGGCATGACCGCGATGGATTACTACATCGGCGATCGCCACTATGTGCCTGAAGAACAGATCGACGGTCAGTTCGTCGAAAAGCTGGCTTATCTGCCGGCGTATGCGCCTTTCAAGCCCTCGGAACATGCGCCGGCGCTCAACGCGTTGCCCGCGCTCACCAACGGCCACATCACTTTCGGCAGCTTCAACCGCTTCAACAAACTGCGTCCGCGCACCATCGCGCTGTGGTCGGAACTGCTGCGCGCGGTGCCGGATGCGCGCATGTTGATCGCAGGCGTGCCGCGCGACAACAGCCACACGATTCTGATCGATTGGTTCGAGAAGGAAGGAATCGATGTGAGCCGGCTCGAGTTTCGTCAGCGCTCGTCGCTCGTGCGCTATCTCGCGCATCACCTCGACGCCGATATCGCGCTCGACACGTTCCCTTACGCGGGCGGCGTCACCACCATGCAGGCGCTGTGGATGGGCGTGCCCACGCTCACCTTACCCGGCGAACTGATCGCGAGCCGAGGCAGCACGTCGGTGCTTTCCAACACGGGCCTCGGTGACTTCGTGGCTCGCGACCGCGCGGACTTCGTCGCGAAGGGCATCGAGTGGGCGGGCCGGGTCGAAGAACTCGCGCAGATCCGCGCCGGCATGCGCGAGCGCTGCCTGCAATCGCCGGGCTTCCAGCCCGACACGGTGGCCCGCGCGCTCTCCGCCAGCATGCGCCAGATGTGGCAGCGCTGGTGCGCCGGCAAGGCTGCGGCCACGTTCGACGTCTGAAGCGAATTTTTTAACGAAAGAAGTCGCTCCGTCTGCCGTTAAAGCTCTCAGACGGGGCATTCAAAAACCGCGAGCATCGGCAGCAGAGCCCCGCTGGGCAAGCTTTAGCACGGATTTCCAGGTATTTATCAGGCAAATCGAAACGAGCACTAAAGTTTGCCTAGCACGGGCCGAAAACCTAAACAAGCGGCCAAACAAACAAACGACGGACGCTTCCGCCAAACGATGGCGTTATCAACTCAGATAAATGCGCCAGGCCTCATCGGAGAAACAAAATGATCGGTATCAATAGCAACATCAACTCGCTGGTCGCTCAGCAAAACCTGAACGGCACGCAAAGCGCACTGTCGTCGGCAATCACGCGTCTTTCGTCGGGCAAGCGCATCAACAGCGCAGCAGACGACGCAGCTGGCCTCGCAATCGCTTCGCGCATGACCTCGCAGATCAACGGCCTGAACCAAGGCGTTTCGAACGCGAACGACGGCGTGTCGATGGTTCAGACGGCTTCGAGCGGTCTGTCGCAGATCACGGACAACCTTCAGCGTATCCGTCAGTTGGCCGTGCAAGCATCGAGCGGCTCGCTGTCGACGGCTGACAAGACCTCGCTGCAACAAGAAGTGACGCAGCGTATCAGCGAAATCAACCGTATCTCGTCGCAAACCACGTTCAACGGCACGAACCTGCTCGACGGCACCGCCGGCAGCAAGACGTTCCAGGTTGGCGCGAACGTCGGCCAGTCGATCACGATCGACCTCGGCTCGGCAGCAAACGTCTCGGCTCTGTCGCTCGGCGGCAGCAACCCGCAGAAGGGCACGGTCATCGGCACGGTCGACGGTCTGAGCCTGGGCAACACGGGTGCATCCGCAGCTGCCAGTTCGGCAACGATCACGTCGGTCAACGTCATCGCTGACGGCTCCGGCGGCTACACGTTCACCGACCAGGACAACAAGGCACTCGGCAGCTCGTTCGCCTCGTCGAACGTGTTCACGGGTCTGTCCGCAGGCAGCACGAGCATCAGCCTGAACAGCACCAACGTTCCTTCGGCAACTGCAGCTCAAACGTCCGAAGTCGGCGCGCTGACCGCGAACAACACGCCGCCGCAAGTGTCGCAAATCGACATCAGCAAGGCGAACGGCGCATCGTCCGCAATCGAGGCAGTCGACAACGCACTGGATGCAGTGAACTCGCTGCAAGCTCAGTTGGGCGCTGTGCAGAACCGCTTCAGCTCGGTTGCCGCTACCCAGACCGCGCAGTCGACCAACCTGTCGTCCGCTCAGTCGCAGATCACCGACGCGAACTTCGCGCAAGAAACCGCGAACCTCTCGAAGGCTCAGGTTCTGCAACAAGCTGGTATCTCGGTTCTGGCGCAAGCGAACTCGATGCCCCAGCAGGTTCTGAAGCTCCTCGGCTAAGCATCGCCGACGCAGTAACCGGCGCGTCTCGATCACGGCGCGCCGGCGACGTACCCAGGGAGGCTTGCCTCCCGATTTGCATTTCCGCCAGAGGCGCCTTCATGACGAATCGCCTGCTGACGGCGCAGTAAAACGCATCTTCAACCGCTCACGGCAAGAAGCCAGAAACGGAGCCATACATGTCCACGGTAGCAACCACTTCGGCATCCACGGTCGATCCGACCAGCGCCGTCCAGCAGGCCGCGCAGTCGATCATCAGTGGCTCGACCAACTCCACGATGGATGTGAACTCGCTCGTCACCGCCATCGTCAACGCGAAGGTCGCCGGACAGACGGATGCGCTGACAGCCAAGCAAACCAAGGACAACACCCAGCTCACCGCGGTCGGCACGCTCAAGTCCGTGCTGTCGCTTTTGCAAAGCTCGGTGAGTTCGCTCGCGGACGGCACGACGCTCGGCGCCTTCACGGCGACCGGCAGCGGCAAGGGTCTGACCGGCACGGCCAGCACCGGCGCGGTCGCGGGCACGTATTCGGTCGCGGTCAGCAACATCGCCACCTCGCAATCGCTTACCTCCACCGCGTTTACCAGCACCGCGCAACTCGGCACGGGCACGATGAAGCTGTCGGTGGGCGGCAAGGACATGTCGATCAGCATCGACTCTTCGAACAACACGCTCGCGGGCATTGCGTCCGCGATCAACAAGGCAAGCGGTAACCCCGGCATCACGGCGGCGGTCGTCAACGGCACCGATGGCGCGCACCTCGTGCTGCGCTCGGCGTCGACGGGCCAGGCCAACGGCATTACCGTGGCGGTCACGCCGAACATGCAGTCCGACGGCACGACGCCCGACGACAATGGTTTGTCCAAACTCAACGTGGCATCGACGTTGAGCGCCGCCACGACAGACTCGAACGGCAATGCGGTTCCGGCGCAGACGGCCATCAGCTCGTCGAACTGGACGCAGACGACGGCCGGCATGGACGCCAACTTCACCATCGCGGGCACGCCTGCCAGCAGCTCGACCAATGCGGTCACGACGGCGCTGTCCGGCGTGACGCTGAATCTCACGTCGGATGCGGTCGGCACGACCCAGACCTTGACCATCGCGCAGGACACGGCCACGCAGAAGACGGCCATCGATGGTTTCGTCACCGCGTACAACAACTTCATCACGACGGCCGCGTCGCTGACTTCGTTCGACTCGACCCAGGCAGCCGGTTCGCAAGGCGGCGCGCTGCTCGGCGACTCGATGATGAACACCATTCGCAACGCCCTTTCCAGCACGATTGCCAAGGGCGTGGGTTCCGGCACGAGCCAGGTGAACCTCGCATCGATCGGCATTACGCTGCAACCGGACGGCACGCTCAAGACCGACGAAGACGCGTTGACCGCGGCATTGTCGAGCAACTCGGGCGCGGTGGCATCGCTCTTCAATTCGAGCACGGGCGTAGCCGCGCAACTGAACAACAGTCTGACCGGATTTCTCGCGACAGGCGGTATTGTCGATACGCGCACGACCGCGCTCACCGCCGATCTTTCGAGCATCACGGACCAGCAAACCGCGCTCGCTTCCTACACGGCGCAACTGACCACGACCTACAACGATCAGTTCACCGCGCTCAACACGCTGATGTCGCAGATGGCGACGCAGGGCAGCTACCTGACCGCGCTCTTCGGCGGCACCAACAGCGCGGGCGCGCTAGCAAGCAACAAGTCGTAAGGAACGAACATGAACCAGCAAGAAATGATTCAACACGCCTGGGCACTGACCGAGGCGATCGAAGCAGCGGTCAACGAAGAAAACTGGGCGCGCGCGGCCGAACTCACAGAGGCGCGCACGCCGCTCCTGATGGCCGTGGAAGCGAATCAGCCGGCTGAATCGCTCGCGACCATTCGCCGGATTCAGGCGAGCATCGAAGCAACGATGGGCCGTGCGAACGCCGCGCAAGCCATGCTGTCGACCGCGTACCGCAAGTCGATGGATCAGGCGAAAGCCGCCGGACGATATCAACAAGCCGCGCGCTTCTAAAGTTTTTCCGGCACGCGCCGATAACCTTAATAAGAACAACGAGAAGAACGCGTCAGACATGACGCGGCGCTTCGCTCTTGATGCCCGCCTCGCGCGGGCATTTTTTATTTGCGTCGCTCGAAGGCTCAGCGGCCGAGGGTTAAGGTCAGATAAGCCGCGTACAAGATGCCATTGCCAAGCAATGCCCACAACACCACGCCATTGCCGCGCGCGTTGAAGCGCAGCCATGCCGCCGCCGCGAGCGTGATCAGCACGCCGGTCAGCACTTCCACGCGCGGCTCCCACGGCGTCAGCATGATGCCGATGCCCGGCAGCAAGGTGCCCTGAAATACCATCGCGCCTGTGATGTTGCCGAACGCGAGCGTATCTTTTCCGCGTCGCGCCCAAAGAATGCTGTTCACCTTTTCCGGCAGTTCGGTTGCAATCGGAATGATGATGAGCGAGAGCAAGAGCGGCGATATGCCAAGCGCCGCCGACACGCCTTCCACACCGTGGATGAAGCCCTTCGCCCCGCCGACGAGCAGCACGATGCCGATCAGGAACTGCAGCATGATCGACCCGATACCGTTCGGCAAACCCACGCGCGTGATGAAGAGACGCTCGGGCGCTTCCGTGCCGTGTCCGCTTTCGACAAGACTCGCCGATGCCTTGAACGTGGTGATCACGTAGATCACGTATAAGCCGACGAGGCCGACCGCGAACATCGCCCGCACCTGCCACGCATGATGCGGCACGAACATGGCGCCGGCCGCAATCAGGAACGCGACGAGAAAGAAGTTCAGGTCGCGCGTGAAGCCGCTGCGCTCGGGCACGATCCGGCCGCGCAAGCCACGCGATTTGATGACCGCGAGCGTCATCAGGAAAGTGGAAAGCGTCGCGAGCATCAGCGGCGCGCCGAGAATGGCGCCGACACCGATTTCTTCGTTAACCGAACGGCTCGCCGTGCCGCCCAGCAGCGCGATGATCGGCACGGTCGTTTCCGGCAGCGCCGTGCCGACCGCCGCGAACAGCGATCCAGTCACGCCCTCCGATATGCCGAGCCGTTCGCCGAGATGTTCGAGCGCATTGGTGAAGAGTTCCGATGCGATGAGAATGACCGCGAGCATCAACGCGAGTTCGACGAAAAGCATCGTCATGCGGCACCTCGCGGGAAACGATGCAACGCGCGGGCGCGAATGAGCGCGCAGAGAGACAGGGATTTTTGTAGTTGTGGGGACACGATGATTCCACGGTCGGACGTTCAGCGAACCACGATGCGCCATGCGCCGTCCGACCAAGAACGACAAAGCGCATCGATGGTCTCGCCAAACCGCCGGATGCGACAGCACCGACCGGTCGAACGCGCCACGGCAGCAAGGCCGAGGATGTTGACGCGTTCTCCTTCGCTGATGGAAGGAAGGCTACTCCCCAAAGACCGGGGCAGTGTAGCCTGAGCCGCCCGGTTCGGCAACCCGCACGGCGCGTTCGAGGCATAAGCGTATGCGCAACGATTCGTTGTCGAGCGGCGAGCGCTTCGCTAACCTAGCCGCGCGGATGCGCTACTTGCTCGCCACACGCGCACAGGGTAAAACCAGCCACAAGAACAATCGTAATGTGACCAGCCGGGTCACGGGAGATCTCATGCGCAACACACTTTTCGCTGCCGCCATCGCCGCGACGTTCGCCGCCGCGCCGCTTATCGCAATGGCCAAGCCGCTCACCATCTGCACAGAATCGAGCCCGGACGGCTTCGATGTCGTGCAGTTCAATTCGCTCGTCACGACCAACGCGTCGGCGGATGTCATCTTCAACACGCTCGTGTCATACGACGAGGCCGCGAAGAAAGTCGCGCCCGCGCTCGCCGAGAAGTGGGAGCTCAGCAGCGACGGTCTCACCTACACGTTCCATCTGCGTCCGAACGTGCAGTTCCAGACCACCGACTACTTCAAGCCGACGCGTCCGCTCAATGCCGACGACGTCGTCTTCACCTTCGAGCGCATGTTGTCGGACAGCAACCCCTGGCACAAGATCGCGGGCGCGAGCGGCTTCCCGCATGCGCAATCGATGGGTCTCGTGAAGCTCATCAAGGCCGTGACCAAGGTCGATGACAAAACGGTGAAGTTCGAACTCAACGAGCAGAACGCGACCTTCGTGCCGATCCTCACGATGGGCTTCGCATCGATCTATTCGGCGGAATATGCGGACAAGCTGCTGAAAGCGAACCAGCAAGTCGATCTGAACAGCAAGCCTGTCGGCACCGGTCCGTTCGTGCTCAAGAGTTATACGAAAGACGCGGTGATCCGTTATGACGTGAATCAGCGCTACTGGGGGCCGAAGCCTAAAGTCGATCGCCTGATATATGCCATCACGCCGGACGCCGCCGTGCGCGCGCAGAAGATCAAGGCGGGCGAATGTCAGATCGCGTTGTCGCCGAAGCCGCAGGACGTGCTCGACGCGAAGAAGGACAAGTCGCTGAAGGTTAGCGAGACGCCCGCATTCATGACCGCGTTCGTCGCGCTGAACACGCAGAAGAAGCCGCTCGATAACCCGAAGGTGCGGCAGGCGTTGAACATGGCGTTCGACCGCACCACCTATACGAAGACGGTGTTCGAAAACACGGGAACGCCCGCTGTGAACCCGTATCCGCCGAACACGTGGAGCTATGACAAGAACATCGCGGCGTACAAGTATTCGCCCGATGCCGCGAAGAAACTGCTCGCGGATGCAGGCTTGCCCAATGGCTTCGAAACGACCATCTGGGTGCGTCCGAACGGCAGTGTGCTGAACCCGAATCCGAAAGCTGGCGCCGAACTGCTGCAGGCGGATCTGGCGAAGATCGGCGTGAAGGCGCAGGTGAAGATCATCGAGTGGGGCGAACTCATCAAGGAAGCCAAGCAGGGCCAGCACGACATGCTCTTCATGGGCTGGGCCGGCGATAACGGCGATCCGGACAACTACCTCTCGCCGCTTTTCAGTTGCAATGCGGTGAAGTCGGGCATCAACTTCGCGCGCTTCTGCGACCCGCAACTCGATAAGCTCATCGCGGATGGCAAGGTCACCTCCGACGTCGCGAAACGCACGAAGGCTTATGTGGACGCGCAGAAGATCATCCACGATCAGGCGCTGTGGATTCCGCTCGTTTATCCGACTGCGGCGGCAATCACGCGTGCCAACGTCAGCGGCTATAACGTGAGTCCGTTCGGGCGGCAGAACTTCGGGGCTGTGACGGTGCAGTGAGGGGTTTAGAGAAGGCATCGACGAATGACACACGAGGATGAAGCATCTGCATTGATGCTTCATCCCGTCTCGACTGGCTGACATCGACCGAGGAGGTGCAAGCTATCCACGCGTGCTACTCTTCGGAATCAACCTCTAGCAGCGCCTCTTCCGCCTCTGTCTCGACATCGTCGAAACAAGGCACATTAGGAATGAATTTCGCATGTGCCAAGCGCAGATAATCCTTGGCGCTATCTAGATCAGCTTCGTAGGAAAGTTGCTGGTTGATGAAGCGAAGCTTGGAGCGCGCATCATTAATCACGTCCGCCCAAGACCTGATCCACACCGTAATGTTTAACTCAGCGTCGTCGAATACCTGACCCTTTGGGCGATTCCTCTGGTTTGCCTCTCGCTTGGCGAAAGCGTCGAGATCATTCGAAACGGCTAAGAAAGTCCACCTGGCCGGCACGTCACGGAATCGCTCATCGGCCGCAACCGCCATCGCATACTTCTTGATCTGGGTGATAACCTCGTCGTCAATCTTCTTGGACGGACGCTTAAGCTCGACGATCAAGTATTCATACTCGCCTGTTCTCGGCTGTATCACTTTCTGAAGCATCAGATCGACACGGCCGCGTTTGCCAGAGCCTACGTCGACCGGTGTTATTACTTCGACGTCTTCTCTGTCTCCTAGCTTGAATAGATGCTTTTTGAGAACGTCTTCGAGTCGCTGCTCGCTGCCTGCCAGAGTGAACGCTTCATCAAACAACCAGGACTCGGCCTCAAGCGTTTTATGTAGTTGGTCACGCTCAAGCAGCGCAGCCTTACTGTCACGGTCGAAAAGAAGAGTCTCCAGCGCGGTTAAAAAATTTAGTCGATTAGCTACGACCTTTGCCGAACTAATGATTGACGACAGACTTGTTTTCTTCAACAGCGCGGCTAGGTCGTCTTGCGCCTCCTGCTTCAGCCCCAAGACCTCACTGATGATGACTTGAACTGATTCAGGATTCTGGCGAATAGCTTGCGCCAGAAGTTGAAATGTAAATCGTCGCGACTTCGTGTCGGCTTCCTCGAATGAGGGGAGATAGCTCTGCACGTTCACAGCAAGGATGTCGAAGACCTGCCGCTCAACCGTCTCAATCGGGCCGATGTCGGCTCTCTCCTCATAGGGATAGATGTTCTCTGCCTTCCACTTGGACACGACCTCACTCTGATTCTCTGCGAGCCTTCGCCGAAAATGATCTTTCGTTCTTGAACGTACAACCTTTAATACCTGTTGTACGTCCGGATGGATTTCCGAGAGGGCAAGTTGGTTCGTCTGATCCAACTCGCGGAATAGGTCAGCTTTCACATAGACCGTGAAGTGGTAACCAGGAGCTCTTATGTGCTGCCCAACGGACAACTCGTGCAGCGTAACTCCGTTTGCATCACACAGATGGAGCACACGTTCGGTCGGTACCTTCCATTCGACTATCGACATCGAGGAAGATATCTCTCGGCCGTCAGCGAGAATCACGTTACGCAAATGGTAGTCCGATCGGCATTGCTGCACGTCTTCGGGATTCACTCGCGAGCCATCGAACTCGAGCCTCAAGTCAGGATATTCAGTAAGATAAGCCGCAAAATTCTTTGTCAAGCCCATCAACATCGTCCCGTCCCTGAACGAGCGAAAGTCGTGGCTTAGATTTTCTATTACTACTTCCGTCCCAGTTCCTTTCAACGCGCGAGTTACCTCTGGCTCGCTTACGTCGAAGTCATCAATCTCGTTCACGTGGCCGACAATTCGATACGCCCTCAGGCCACGTTTGTCTTGGTAGACGGTACTCCACTGAACGAGTTCTCCAAGGCTGAAGGCCTTGAAACGGCCTTTGCCATTCTTTCCGTGCAACGCTCGACCGTTCTGTCTGCCCTTAAGCTTTTTCCAAGAATCACCCAGACTGCCGAAAAACGCATTGACGTCAGAATGGTTGATACCACCCCCGTCATCGCTAACAATGATCGTCTCTAGGCAATTAAGCTCGTTGAACTTTAACGTGACGCTTACTTGTGTTGCTCCGGCGTCAAAACCGTTCCAGATTAATTCAGAAAGGGCGGACCTCGGGGTCGCAGAGGTCTGCGACTTAATGAAGTCTCGCTTTGCTTGCACATGCACCTTCGCCATAGGCCCCTCGGCTATTTTTTTTAACTACCAAATTTTGTGTGGTGGGAGCGTAGCACGTGGAACGCCGTGTGTGCATAAGGCTTCATTGCAATACGTTAGTCTCGAGCGTGACGCGTCTTTCCGCGGATCGACTTTCCTACCCTGCCGAAAATCATCAAGACGCATCGCTCATGGATTCAACCAGGCGAGTACCGGATCACCCCGTCCTCGCCCGTCTCGCGCGTAAGCGTGCCATCCAGCCACAACAAGTTCAGATGCGCGAGCGCTTCGCCAAGTGCGAAGGTCATCTGATGGATATCGAGCTTGCGCTTGAACATGATCGGCACGATATCTCCCGCGCTGCACGGACGCTGCGTGCACGCCTCGACCACTTCCGCAAGCCGCGCGCGATGATGGTCCCGCAACTGACCGATACGCGTGAGCACGCCGCGAAACGGCTTGCCATGCGAAGGCAAGGCGAGCACGTCGGCGGGCATGTGTTCGTAGCGTCCCAACGATTCGAGATATAGCGCAAGCGGATTGCCTTCCGGCTCGATAGCGAACACGGACACGTTCGTCGAGATGCGTGGCAAAACCATATCGCCGGAAATGAGCAACTTGTCCGCCGCGCAATACAGCGCACTATGTTCGGGCGAATGACCGTAGCCCGAAATGATTTGCCATTCGCGTCCGCCAATCGCGATGCGGTCGCCATCGCGGATACGGCGGAACTCGGCGGGGATGGAAGGCACGAGCGTCGGGTAATAGCTGTCGCGCTTTCTCAATGCATCGAGCGATGCCTCGTCCGTTAGACCATGCGCCGCGAAGTGCTTCGCCGCGCGCTCGCCGCCCGCGTTCGAGCCATCGCCCGCGGCCATCACGCGGCCCATTGCATACTCGCCGAGCGCAATCCAGAGACGCACGTTCCAGCGTGCCTTGTCGCCACCCTTGCAGATCCAGTCGGCAAGACCGAGATGATCCGGATGGCAATGCGTGACGATCACGCGCAGCACAGGCAAGCCGTCGAGCGCGCTGTCGAACACGCTTTCCCAGTTCGCGCGAATATTTTCGTTCGAGATGCCGCAATCGATGATGGTCCAGCCCTGCACGCCATCGATCTCATCGCGCAATAGCCACAGATTGATGTGATCGAGCGCGAACGGCAGAGGCATGCGCAGCCAGTAAAGGCCAGGCGCGACTTCCTTCACGCGCCCCGCTTCGGGCAATTCGTCGGCAAAAACATAATCGAGTTGATGTTCGAGTGCGTTCATTCTTTTGCGCCTCTGAGGTGAGCATGAATGCGGGTTCAAGCCACGTTGCAATTTCGCCAGGTTGACGATAACGTAAACCTTATTCTAACGTTGCATGTGTGATCACGTGCTCCGGCGCCGGCAATGACTCAAGCAATTCACTACACCATCACCGAGCTGGCGCGCGAGTTCGACATTACGTCGCGCGCCATTCGCTTCTACGAAGACCACGGTCTGCTCGCGCCCGAGCGCGAAGGCGCGAACGGCCTGCGGCGTGTGTATTCGTCACGCGATCGCACGCGCCTGAAACTCACGCTACGCGGCAAGCGGCTCGGCTTTACGTTGTCGGAGATTCGCACGCTGCTGGACTTGTACGACTCGCCCACGGGCGGCACGCGGCAGTTGCAGGCTTTTGTCGATACCATCGCGGCGCATCGCGAAGTGCTCGAGCGGCAACTCGTCGATCTCACCACGACGCTCGCCGAACTCGAAACATACGAGAAGCAAGGCCGCGCGCTCCTTGCCGCTGGCGTCGAAAAGCGCGCCCGCAGAGCCAAAGCCGCATGATGGCCAACGAGACGCCCAGCCGACATGAATCACTTCCCCAAGCTGCTCTCGTCGCAAATAGGCTTCGATGTCGCGCAGACGATACTCGAAGGCTTCGATCGCCATTACCGCGTCTTTCGCGAAGCGGCAGTCGAGGCGAAGCATCTGTTCGAGGAAGGCAACTGGCAAGCGCTCGCGCAACGCGCACGCGACCGCATCGCGTCTTATGACGATCGCGTCGCGGAATGCGTGACGTCGCTGGAAGACGAGTACGACGCCGAGACCATCGACGATGAAATCTGGCAGCAGATCAAGCTGCACTTCATCGGCTTGTTGACGACGCATCGGCAGCCGGAATGCGCCGAGACGTTCTTCAACTCGGTGTGCTGCAAGATCCTGCATCGCTCGTATTTCAACAACGATTTCATCTTCGTGCGGCCCGCCATTTCGACGGAATACATCGAGAACGACGAGCCCGCCGCCAAGCCGACGTATCGCGCGTATTACCCCGAGAAAGACGGGCTGCAGGCCACGCTCGAACGCATCGTCACGAACTTTCAGCTGGAGCCTTCGTTCGAGGATTTGCCGCGCGACGTGCATTGCGTGGTGGATGCAATCGAAGAGGCCTTTGGCCAACTCACGCCCGCGCCGAACTTTCAGATTCACGTGCTCTCGTCGCTGTTCTTTCGCAATAAGGCGGCATATGTCGTCGGGCGCATCATCAATGGCGATGCCTTACTTCCGTTCGCGGTTGCCATCCGTCACACGCAGCCGCACTTGCTGGCGCTCGACACCGTGCTTTTGAACCGGGAGCAGTTGCTCGTCATCTTCAGCTTCTCGCATTCGTACTTTCTCGTCGACATGGAAGTGCCGTCCGCGTATGTGCAGTTCTTGCGCAGCATCATGCCGGGCAAGCCGAAGGCCGAAATCTATACCTCGGTGGGCTTGCAGAAGCAGGGCAAGAATCTGTTCTATCGCGACCTGCTGCATCATCTGAAACATTCGAGCGATCGCTTCATCGTGGCGCCCGGGATCAAGGGGCTCGTGATGATCGTGTTCACGCTGCCTTCGTTTCCTTACGTGTTCAAGCTCATCAAGGACGCGTTTCCGCCGCCGAAGGAAACCACGCGCGAGAAGATTCAGGGCAAGTATCAACTCGTCAAGCGTCACGACCGCGTGGGCCGCATGGCCGACACGCTCGAATATTCGAGCGTCGCGCTGCCGCTTGCGCGCCTCGACGATGCGTTGATCCGCGAACTTGAAAAAGAAGCGCCTTCGATGATCGAATACGAAGGCGACAAGCTCGTCATCAAGCACGTGTATATCGAACGGCGCATGGTGCCGCTCAATCTCTTTCTGCAAGGCGGCAGCGACGCGGACGTCGATCACGGCATCCGCGAATATGGCGACGCAATCAAGCAGTTGATTCAGGCGAACATCTTTCCCGGCGACATGCTGTACAAGAATTTCGGCGTGACGCGCCACGGGCGTGTCGTGTTTTACGATTACGATGAAATCGAGTATCTGACCGATTGCAACGTGCGTAGCGTGCCGCCGCCGCGCTACGAGGAAGACGAGCTGTCCGGGGAACCGTGGTATACCGTCGGGCCGCACGACATCTTTCCGGAGACGTACGGCACGTTCCTGCTCGGCGATCCGCGCGTGCGCGAAGCATTCATGCGTCATCACGCGGATTTTTTCGATCCCGCGCTGTGGCAGCGTCACAAGGAGCAGCTACAACGAGGCGAACTCGCCGATTTTTTCCCCTACGACCGGGCCCTGCGATTCTGCATCCGCTATCCGGAGCGTTTCGACAAGGCAACGGCATCGATACGCGCCGCTTGATACATCATCGAGCGCGCAAGTACCCGAAACACGACCATCACCATGACTGAGCAAAACGACCAAGCCTTCCATCCCCTCGCCCATCTCTTCGACAACAATCAGGCGTGGGTCGAACGCAAGCTATCCGACGACGCGGAGTTCTTCACGCGCCTCGCGCACCAGCAGGCGCCGGAGTATCTGTGGATCGGCTGCTCCGACTCGCGCGTGCCGGCGAACCAGATCATCGGCTTGCCGCCCGGCGAAGTGTTCGTGCATAGAAACATCGCGAACGTGGTCGTTCACTCGGACCTCAATGCGCTGTCCGTCATTCAGTTCGCGGTGGACTTGCTGAAGGTGAAGCACATCATGGTCGTCGGCCACTACGGCTGCTCGGGCGTGGGTGCGGCGCTCGTCGGCCAGCGCGTGGGTCTCGCGGACAACTGGTTGCGGCACGTCGAGGACGTGCGCGAAAAACACGCGGCGCTGCTCGATGAATGGCCGGTTGGAGAAGCGCGGCACCGGCGTCTGGTCGAACTCAATACCATCGAGCAGACGCTCAACGTGTGCCGCACGACCATCGTCAACGACGCGTGGGCGCGCGGTCAGGACCTCACCGTGCACGGCTGGACCTATGGCGTGCACGATGGCCGCTTGCGCAACATGGGCATGATGATCAGCGCGCAAGACCAGGTGGATTCAACCTATCAGGCATGCCTCGCCGCGTTGACGCGCGGCGGCGCGCATGCTGCGGCGAACGATGTGATCGCGTCGGATGCGGCGCGGCTCGGCGACGTTCCCGCCGTCATTCAAGGCGTCATCAAGGAGCTGAAACATGAGTGAGACATCGAAGGATTCCGTGGTCATCGTATCGGCGGCACGCACGCCGATGGCCGCATTTCAGGGCGATTTCGCCGCGATGACCGCGCCGCAGCTCGGCGCGGTCGCGATTCGCGCGGCATGCGAACGTGCGGGTCTCGAACCCGCGCGGATCGACGAAGCGATCATGGGCTGCGTGCTGCCTGCGGGCCAAGGTCAGGCGCCTGCACGGCAAGCGGCGCTCGGCGCGGGCTTGCCGCTTTCCACCGGCAGCACGACCATCAACAAGATGTGCGGCTCCGGCATGCGCGCGGCCATGTTCGCGCACGACATGCTGCTGGCAGGCTCGGCCGATGTGATCGTCGCGGGCGGCATGGAAAGCATGACGAATGCGCCGTATCTGTTGCCGAAGGCGCGCGGCGGCATGCGCATGGGTCACGGTCAGGTGCTCGACCACATGTTCCTCGACGGCCTGGAAGACGCTTACGACAAGGGGCGTCTCATGGGCGCGTTCGCGGAGCAATGCGCGTCGTCGTATGAGTTTTCGCGCGAATCGCAAGATGCGTTTGCCGTCGAGTCGTTGCGACGCGCTCAGCGCGCCAACGACGACGGATCCTTCGCCTGGGAAATCGCGCCTGTCACGGTGCAAGGCAGAAAGGGCGATACGGTCATCGCGCGCGACGAACAGCCGTTCAAGGCGAACATCGAGAAGATTCCATCGCTCAAGCCCGCGTTTGCCAAGGACGGCACGGTGACGGCCGCGAATTCGTCGTCCATCTCCGATGGCGCCGCCGCGCTCGTGATGATGCTCGAATCCACCGCCAAGCGGTTGGGCGTGACGCCGCTCGCGCGAGTCGTGGGTCACAGCACTTTCGCGCAGCAGCCCGCGTTGTTCACGACCGCGCCGGTTGGCGCCATTCGCAAGCTGTTCGAGAAGAACGGCTGGCGTTCCGGCGATATCGATCTCTACGAAATCAACGAGGCCTTCGCCGTAGTCGCCATGGCCGCGATGCGCGAGCACGATCTGCCGCACGACAAGGTCAACGTGAACGGCGGCGCGTGTGCGCTCGGACATCCTATCGGCGCGTCCGGCGCGCGCATTCTCGTGACCTTGCTTGCGGCGCTGAAGGCTCGCGGGCTCAAGCGCGGCGTTGCGAGCTTGTGTATCGGCGGCGGCGAAGCGACGGCCATGGGTATCGAACTGGTCTAAAGAGTTGGCGCCGTGCCACGACCATCCATAACAAGGGAAGATTGCACGTGACTTATCAGGTACATGGCGTTTCGTCATCGGGAAACTGCTACAAGGTGCGGCTCGCGCTTGAACAACTGAATCTGCCCTACGTCTGGCACGAAGTGGACATGATGAACGGCGCCACGCGCACCGAGTCGTTCCTGAAGCTCAATCCGAATGGCAAGGTTCCGGTGCTCGTCATCGACGAACAAACGGCGCTCACCGAATCGAACGCCATTCTCTGCTATCTCGCCGATGGCACGCCGCTCCTGCCCGCCGACCGGCTCGAACGCGCGCGCGTGCTGCAATGGATGTTCTTCGAGCAATACAGTCACGAGCCATATGTCGCGGTGGCGCGCTTCATCAAGCAGTTCCTGAAGAAGCACGACGATCCGCGGCTGCCCGACAAGATCGCTGGTTCGTACCGCGCGCTCGACGTGATGGAGCAGCATCTCGCCACGCGCACGTTCTTCGCCGCCGAGCGCTACACGGTGGCCGATATCGCGCTTTACGCTTACACGCATGTCGCGGATGAAGCCGGTCTCGATCTCGCTAGCTATCCGGCCATTCGCGCGTGGCTTGCGCGCGTGAAGAACCAGCCGGGGCGCATCGACATGCCGAGCGTGGATCAATGAAGCCGGTGGAATGTCCTTGCGGCGGAGCATCGCCCAATCAACATCCGAACGCCCGCGCGCCGCGTTATGAAGCGTGCTGCGGGCGCTTTATCGAAGCCGGCGCCTTTCCGGCGAACGCCATGGAACTCATGCGTTCGCGCTATACCGCTTACGTCCTCGGCAATACGACCTACCTGCGCGCGACCTGGGACGACAAAACCCGCCCGCCCGATCTCGATGTCTCGAACGACGCGCACACACGCTGGCTCGGTTTGCAAATCAAACGTTACGCTGTGATCGATACACAACACGAGGAAGTCGAATTCGTCGCGCGCTACAAGGTCGAAGGGCGAGCGCATCGCTTGCACGAAGCCAGCCGCTTTTGCCGCGACAACGCCGGCCACTGGGTCTATATCGACGGTGACGTAAAAGAAAAGTAAATGTCTCTTTAAAACATATAAATCCAATTCAGTATTAATTTCCTTGATTTCTCCTTTCAAATTAAATGGTTACGGGGTTACGCTTATTGTGCAGTGCAATTTTGAACAGTTAATCTCTCTTCACGTCAGGGCGCAGTCATTGCCGCGCCCCGATGTTCGCAGCGAAGCCCCGTATTGAAGCCAATTGTCATGCCTTTTCTAGGCATGGCTCCCGGAACCCACATTCGATACTGCTCATCATGAGCAGCGAGATAGGTTTGTGACTTCAATCGTGCATTTGGGGCCAAGCCAATCAAGCCTTAATCGGAGCGAGGCGGAGTTAAGGGATGGCGATCAGAACCTGGTTGGTCGGATGCAGCATGGTGTGCTCACTTGCGACATCGTTCATCACGACTGTCGTGAAAGCCGAACCGATCGGCGGCGTTCGCCCCTCCGAAGGGCTTTCAGCCCCCGTCTTCGGCCAGATACCCGACGCGCTCGACGCTCACCTTCCGGTCGTCGGCAATGGTCTGAACGAAAGCATCGTTCAAATTCCCGAAGCCGACATCTCGCTCGAAACGACCGTTTTCAAACCGGACGGCGCGGGTCCTTTCCCGATGATCGTCTTCAACCACGGCAAGCTCCCCGGCGACTCGCACGCCCAACCGCGCAATCGGCCGGTCGCGCTCGCACGCGAGTTCGTGCGTCATGGCTATGTCGTGGTCGTGCCGAATCGCCGCGGCTTCGCGGGCTCGGGCGGCGACTACGCCGGTCATGGTTGCGATGTCGAAGCCAACGGCTTCGCGCAGGCGGAAGACGTCGCCGCAGCGGTCGCGTACATGAGCCAGCAGCCTTATGTCGACAAGACGCATATCGTCGTGGGCGGCACTTCGCACGGCGGCTTGACGACCATGGCCTACGGTGCGCGCGAAGCGGTCGCGGCGCCGGGCGTGCGCGGTCTCATCAATTTCTCGGGCGGTCTGCGTCAGGACGAATGCACCGGCTGGCAAAAGAATCTCGTCGATGCCTTCGGCGCTTATGGCGAGAACGTTCGTTTGCCTTCGCTGTGGCTCTACGGTGACAACGATTCGGTGTGGCAAGGCGACTTGTCCACGCAGATGTATGCCGCATTCGTGTCGCACGGCGCACGCGCGCAGATGACCGACTTCGGCACCTACAAGAACGACGCGCATAGGCTCGTCGGCGACCGCGACGGCGTGCAGGTCTGGTGGCCGCGTGTGAAGGCGTTCCTCGCGCAAGTCGGCATGCCGACCACGGTGCAATATCAGGTCGCCGAGCCGCATTCGCCGAAGGCCACCGACTTTGCGAACCTCGATGCCGTGCAGTCGGTGCCCTTCATCGATGAAAGCGGCCGCAACGGCTATCGCAACTTCCTGAGCCAATATTCGAGCCGCGCGTTCGCCGTGTCGAACTCGGGCGCGTGGTCGTGGGCCGAAGGCGGCGACGACCCAATGTCCGTCGCGCTCGCCAGTTGCCAGAAGCAGAGCGCCGATCCCTGCAAGCTCTACGCGGTGGATAACGCCGTCGTGTGGAACGAAGCGGGCGAGCAAACGCAGACGGCATCGCGCTGATACGCTTCTTCCCTCCAAATTTTTCGAACGCCGGCCTTGCGCCGGCGTTTTGCGTCTTTCGCCCGTGTTGGCGGTCCGTTCGGCGAAGTTAGCCGCGATCGTGCTTTTCACCACTTCGTGGAAGCGTGCGCAGGCGATCCAGGACCCGGCCGAAAAGCGAAGCTTCCGGATATTTTCGCCATAATCGAAGCGCGCGAAGTCAGGCGCAATCCTCGAATAGCGCAGGCCCTCGCGGCTTGCCCGATGTATCCGGCTGGCGCCATGCGCCGCCTGGGAGCCGTTTTTGAACACAGAAGACAATCAGGACTGGGTCGCGCGCTCGCTCGCCGCGGTGTGGCACCCGTGCACTCAGATGAAACACCACGAGCGCATGCCGCTCGTGCCCATCGCGCGCGGCAAGGGCGCGTGGCTCTACGACCCGGCGGGCAACCGCTATCTCGACGCCATCAGTTCGTGGTGGGTCAATCTGTTCGGCCACGCGAATCCCGACATCAACCGCGCGCTCAAGGATCAGCTCGATACGCTCGAACACGCGATGCTCGCGGGCTGCACGCATGCGCCCGCCGTCGAACTGGCCGAACGGCTGTCCGCGCTCACACGGCACACGCTCGGTCATGCTTTTTTTGCGTCCGATGGCGCGTCCGCCGTCGAGATCGCGTTGAAGATGAGCTTTCACTTCTGGCGCAACCGTGGGCAAAGTGAAAAGCGCGAGTTCGTGTGCATGGCGAACAGCTATCACGGCGAAACCATCGGCGCGCTCGGCGTGACCGATGTCGCGCTCTTCAAGGACGCATACGATCCGCTGATCCGCCACGCGCATGTGGTCGCATCGCCGGCGGCGAGCGGCGAAGACGAAGCCATCGACGCCATGCGCGCGCTCTTCGAACAACGCGCCGCGCATCTCGCCGCCGTGATCGTCGAGCCGCTCGTGCAATGCGCGGCCGGCATGGCGATGTACGACGCGTCGTATCTCACCCGCTTGCGCGCCCTGTGCGATGAACACGGCGTTCATTTGATCGCCGATGAGATCGCTGTCGGCTGCGGCCGCACCGGCACTTTCTTCGCGTGCGAGCAAGCGGGCATCTGGCCGGACTTCGTGTGCTTGTCGAAGGGCATCAGCGGCGGTTATCTGCCGCTTTCCATCGTGCTCACGCGCGATGACATCTACGCCGCTTTCTACGATGACGACGTTACGCGCGGCTTTCTGCATTCGCATTCGTACACGGGCAATCCGCTTGCATGCCGCGCCGCGCTCGCGACGCTCGATCTGTTCGAAAGCGCCAACGTGCTCGCGGAGAATCGCCGCAAAGCCGCGCTTTTGCGCGAGGCCTTGCAGCCGCTCGTGAGGCATGAACGCGTGCGCAATCTGCGCGAGCGCGGCACGATCTTCGCGTTCGATGTCGTCACCGAAGATCGCGCGTTCTCGCGTCGCTTCTTCGAGTTGGGGCTGCAGCGCGAACTGTTGCTGCGTCCTATCGGCAAGACGGTTTATCTGATGCCGCCATACGTGCTCACCGACGACGAACTCGCGCTGCTCGCCAGGCGCACGCGCGAAACGCTCGATGCCACGCTGGCCGCCGCCGAGGCCACCGCATGAGCGACACATCGAAAGCGCTCTACGAAACGCTGCAGCAAGGACTCGCCGATATCGACGCGCGCGGTTTGCGCCGCCGTCGCAGAACCATCGACAGCGCGTGTTCGGCCCATATGACCGTCGATGGCCGCGCGATGATCGGCTTCGCGAGCAACGACTATCTCGGTCTCGCCGCCCACGAAGCGCTGCGGGAAGCGCTTGCCGAAGGCGCGTCGCTGTATGGCGCGGGCAGCGGCGGCTCGCATCTGCTGGGCGGCCATTCGCGCGCCCACGCGCAACTCGAAGACGATCTCGCCGCGTTTTCCGGCGGCTTCGTCGACAACCCGCGCGCGCTTTACTTCAGCACCGGTTACATGGCCAATCTCGCCGTGCTCTCGACGCTCGCCGGACGCGGCACGATGGTGTTCTCCGACGCGCTGAATCATGCGTCGCTGATCGATGGCGTCAGGCTCTCGCGCGCGCAGGTGCAAATTTATCCGCACGCCGACATGGAAGCGCTCGACGCCATGCTCGATGCATCGCAAGCGGACGCGACGACGAAGCTCATCGTGACGGATACCGTGTTCAGCATGGACGGCGATATCGCGCCGTTGCAAAGTCTCGTGGAACTCGCGGAGAAATACGGTGCGTGGCTCGTCGTCGACGATGCCCACGGCTTCGGCGTGCTCGGTCCGCAAGGTCGCGGCGCGCTCGCGCAATTCGCGCTGCGCTCGCCGCATCTCGTCTATGTCGGCACGCTAGGCAAGGCGGCGGGCGTTTCCGGCGCGTTCGTCGCGGCAAGCGAGACGGTCATCGAATGGCTGGTCCAGCGCGCGCGGCCTTATATCTTCACGACCGCGTCGCCGCCTGCCGTGGCGCACGCCGTATCCGCGAGCATCGGGTTGATCGGCAGCGAAGACGGCGATGCGCGACGCAAGCATCTGGCATCGCTCATCGAAACGACGCGCGGCATGTTGAAACGCACACGCTGGTTGCCGGTCGAATCGAAGACGGCGGTGCAGCCGCTCGTCATCGGCGGCAACGACGAAACGCTCGCGCTCGCCGCCGCGCTCGACAAACGAGGCCTCTGGGTTCCCGCGATCCGCCCGCCGACCGTGCCTGCGGGGACATCGCGCTTGCGCATTTCGTTATCGGCCGCGCATGGCGACGACGACCTCGCCCGACTCGACGAAGCACTTGGCACGCTCAGTAAAGAAACGACATGACCGCTTTATCGCTATTCGTCGCCGGCACCGATACGGAGATCGGCAAGACCTTCGTCTCGTGCGCGCTGTTGCATGGCTTCGCGCGCGCGAACTTGCGCGCCGCCGCGATGAAACCCATCGCGTCCGGCGCAATCGAACGTGACGGCGTGCTGCATAACGAAGACGCCGATCAACTCGATGCCGCCGCCAACGTCGCGCTGCCGCCCGCCATTCGCACGCCGTTCATGATGCGCGAGCCGATTGCGCCGCATATCGCCGCCGCGCGTGAAGGCATTGCGCTGGATATCGGGCGCATCGTAGAGGCGCATCGCGTGGCGTGCGATCATGCGGATATCGTCGTCGTGGAAGGCGTGGGCGGCTTTCGCGTGCCGCTAGACGATACCCATGACACCGCGGATCTCGCCGTCGCGCTGAAGCTGCCGGTCGTGCTCGTGGTCGGCATGCGGCTCGGCTGCATCAGCCATGCGTTGCTGACCGCCGAGGCGATCACGTCGCGCGGCTTGCGCATCGCGGGCTGGGTGGCGAATCGCGTCGATCCGCACATGCTTTATCCGGAAGAAAACATTCATTCGCTGCAACACCGGCTCGAAGCACCGCTCATCGGCGTGATTCCGCATTTCGCGCCATCCGAAGCCGCGCGCGCCGCCGATCATCTCGACACGCGCCTTCTGCTCGGCCGGCTTTTACTCAAGGACTGAATTCATGACGCAGACCATCACTGCCAACCCATCGTTGCAAACTGCCGCGCAAACCTCCGCGCCGACGCAAACGCCCGTGCAGGCGCGCTGGAAAGTCGCCGATATCGTCGCGCTTTACGACCTGCCGTTCAACGACCTGCTGTATCGCGCGCAAACGGTGCATCGCGAACATTTCGATCCGAACGCCGTACAGCTCTCCACGCTTCTGTCGATCAAGACCGGCGGCTGCGAGGAAGATTGCGCGTACTGTCCGCAGTCCGTGCATCACGACACTGGCCTGCAAGCCGACAAGCTGATGGCCGTGGATGAAGTGCTGAAGGCCGCCGAAGCCGCCAAGGCCAACGGCGCGACGCGCTTTTGCATGGGCGCGGCGTGGCGCAATCCGAAGGATCGCCATCTTGAGCCGATCAAGGACATGATTCGCGGCGTCAAGGCAATGGGACTGGAAACCTGCGTGACGCTTGGGATGCTGGAGCCGCATCAGGCAGAAGGCTTGCGCGATGCCGGCCTCGATTACTACAACCACAATCTCGATACGTCGCCCGAGTTCTACGGCCAGATCATTTCGACGCGCACGTATCAGGATCGGCTCGATACGCTCGAACGCGTGCGCGATGTGGGCATCAACGTGTGCTGCGGCGGGATTGTCGGCATGGGCGAATCGCGGCGTGAACGCGCCGGTTTGATCTCGCAGCTCGCCAACATGGAGCCGTATCCGGAGTCGGTGCCGATCAACAATCTCGTGCAAGTGGCCGGAACGCCGCTCACGGGCACCGCGCCGCTCGATCCCTTCGAGTTCGTGCGCACGATCGCGGTGGCGCGTATCACCATGCCCAAGGCGATGGTCCGTCTTTCGGCCGGACGCGAGCAGATGGATGAAGCGTTGCAGGCGCTTTGTTTCGCGGCGGGCGCGAACTCGATCTTCTACGGCGATCAGTTGCTCACGACGAGCAACCCGCAAGCCGAAGCGGACCGCAAGCTGATCGAGCGTCTGGGAATGCGCGCGGAATCGGCGCAGAACGTCAGCGCGGAAGAACGCGGCTGCTCGAACTGAGCGGAGAGTAAAAAGAAAAGGGCTCGCGCGTGGCGAGCCCTTTCGGTTATTTCTTCTCGACCACCTGATCGAAAGTCCCGCCATCGGCGAAATGGGTTTGCTGCGCCTTCTGCCAGCTGCCGAAGATCTGCTCCACCGTGAACGTCTTGAGCGGCTTGAACTCGCTTGCATGCTTGGCCAGCACCTCCGCGTTACGCGGCCGCAAATGATGCTGCGCGATGATCTCCTGCGCTTGCGGCGTGTAAAGAAAGTCCACGTACGCCTGCGCTTCCTTGCGCGTGCCGCGCTTGTCCACCACCTTGTCGACGATGGAAACCGGCGGCTCCGCCAACAGGCTCGATGACGGATACACCGCATCGAAGTCCTTCGCGCCGACGCCTGCTTCGATCAGACCGACTTCGTTCTCGAAAGTCACGAGCACGTCGCCGATATTGCGCTGCGTGAAGGTCGTGGTCGCACCGCGCCCACCGGTGTCGAGCGTCGGCACGTTGGCGAGGATCGCTTTCTCGAAGTCCAGCGCCTGCGCATCGGTTGCGCCCTGCTGCTTCTTGTAGCCCCACGCCGCGAGATACGTGTAGCGGCCATTACCCGAAGTCTTCGGATTCGCGATGATCACTTGCACGCCCGGCCGCGCGAGATCGCTCCAGTCCTTGATGTTCTTCGGATTGCCCTTTCGCACGAGAAACACCATGGTCGTCGTGTAGGGCGCGCTGCCGTTCGGAAGACGCGTGCGCCAGTTGGCCGGAACGAGTTGACCGCGTTCGGCAAGCAGGTCGATGTCGTTGGGCTGATTCATCGTCACGACATCGGCTTGCAGTCCCTGAAGCACCGACAGCGCCTGCGCGCTCGATGCCCCATGCGACTGCTTCACCGTCACCGTTTCGCCCGCGCGGCTTTTGTAGTCGGCGATGAACGCCGTATCGATGTCCTTGTACAGTTCGCGCGTCACGTCGTAGGAGACGTTGAGCAACGAAGTATCGGCATGCGCGATGCCCGCCGTCATATAGAGCGCCGCGGCTGCCATCAGCACGCGCTTACTGTATCCCGCCATATCGTCCTCAAGAATGCGATTGCAAAAGAAAGGCCGCGCGATGGCGGCCGGATGGTTCATGTTCGTCGATGAAACCGGGCGCATCAGCCATACGCGTGCTCGTGCAAGGAGACTTCGCCCGCGAAACTTTCAGCAGGGTAAGCATATTGAGCCAGCGTGTCGATGAAATATTTCGCGCGCGGCCACGGACCGAAACCCGCCGCCGTGTTGATATGACCGGCATCGCCGAGATTCACGAACGCGCTCGAAAGCCGTGCTGCAAGATCGCGCGCGTGGTCGAGCGGCATCCACGGATCGGTTTCGCTGCCGACGAGAATGGAAGGCACGGCAAGACGCGTCGGTTCGAAGTGACCGGCGAAACGGAACTTCTCCGGGCTCGCGGGCGCGACGAACAATACGCCGACGACTTCGGCATCGGTTCGATTCTGCGCGAGCGCGTGCGCCGTCGCGAGACAGCCGAAGCTATGCGCGGCAAGCACGACAGGACGGCGAATGGTCGCGAGTTGCGCGAGCACGGCGTTCGCCCAGATGTCGAGATGCGGTGCGTCCCAGTCTGCCTGTTCGACACGCGATGTATCGGCATACTGATGCTCGAGCCAGCTTTGCCAGTGCGCGCCCTCGCTGCCGTGCAAGCCGGGCACCGTCAGCAGCGCGGGGCGCGGTGTTCGATTGCTGGTCGTCATGTGCGGTTCTCGCTGACATTGTTCACCTTGCATTTTCGCGTGGCGCGCGGCAAGGACGAACGAATCAATCGTCATGTCGATATGCTCGCGGATGCAGCCGCACGCTTTTGCACCCTTTAGAATGGGTGGATCGAACGACGGAGGCGGACGTTGAAAATCATCTTCTACGAAGAGCACGCGGACACCGACGCATGGCTCGGCGGTTTGCGCCGCGAACTGCCGGACGCCGATCTGCGCATCTGGCAGCCTGGCGACACCGCGCCCGCCGATTACGCCATCGTCTGGCGCGCGCCGCGCGAACTCTTCGCGAACCGGCCGGAATTGAAGGCCATCTTCAATCTCGGCGCGGGCGTCGATGCAATCCTCGATGTCGAGCGCAAGGAACCCGGCACGCTGCCGCCGAACGCCACGCTCGTGCGTCTGGAAGACACCGGCATGGCGCAACAAATGGTCGAGTATTCGACGTATGCCGTTCTGCGCTATCTGCGCCGCTTCGACGAATACGAAGCGCTGCAAAGGGAGGGACGCTGGCAGAAACTTACGCAGCATGCGCGCGCATCGTTCACGGTGGGTGTGCTGGGTCTCGGCGTTCTCGGTGGTGAAGTGGCGCGCGGGCTTCTCGAGCTCGGCGTGCCGGTGCGAGGCTACAGCCGCACGGCGAAGACAATAGAAGGTGTCGAGGTTTATGCGGGTCCCGAGCGCTTCGATGCGTTTCTAGATGGCGTGCACGTGCTCGTCAACTTGCTGCCGCATACACCGGACACGGAAGGCATTCTCAACGCGCGCACTTTTGCGAAGCTCGCGCGCGGTGCTTATCTCGTGAACGTGGCGCGCGGTCCGCATCTCGTCGATGACGACCTTCTCGCCGCCCTCGATAGCGGCCAGCTCGCCGCCGCGACGCTCGATGTGTTTCATGTCGAGCCGTTGGCCAAGGAGCATCCGTTCTGGAAGCATCCGCGCGTGTCGGTCACGCCGCATATCTCGGCGGAGACGTTGCGCGAGGAGAGCATCGTGCAGATCGCGGCGAAGATCAAGGCGCTGTCGCGCGGGGAAACCATTGGCGGTATCGTGGATTTTTCGCGAGGGTATTGAATGCGAAGACCGTAAGCGGCGCTGCCGTCTTGCCTGAAGGAGACGGCAGCGCCGGCCTCACATGGTTTTTGCCTCGATCGGCATGAAGCCTTCATTGCGCAAATACCGCACATAGACGCGCATCAACCGCGCACGGTCGATTGTAAGACTCACATCGAACTGCGCGAGCCGGCTGATCGTGCCGATCTGTTCGACCGGCATGTCGTGCCAGTCGAGGTCGCCCGTGTAGAAATCACGGAGAAGCGCCAGACCGTTAGTCGGGTCTATCGTCGCGAGGCGCTGCTTCCACGCTTCCGGCGTTTCCGGATTCGCGCGCAGACCTTGCCTGGCGAGCGCATCGAACCATTCCGCCTGTTCAATACGCTCCGGGTTCTGCAGATTTGCCACATGCAATCCATCTTGCGGATGCAGCGCAAGCGCGCATACGGCGCGGGCGAGCAAATCGACCGGCGTCATTTCCACGGGCTGCCCCGTGGCAGGATACGCGCCCATCTGAATGCATCCCTGATTGAAGAGCCAAAAGTGGTTATGCCGATAGTTGCTATAGCCGCTCTCCCCGTGCCCCGTGACGTTGCCCACGCGCACGACCGTGGCCGGCAAGCCGTATGCGCGGCTATACGCCAGCACGCGCTGCTCGCCGACCCATTTGCCAAGCAAATAGCCGTTGTCGGACTGCGGCCTCGCGCCGTCGATACGCTCTTCGATGCGTGTCGCGCCTTGTTGCATCATCGGCACGGACATGGTGGAAAGGAAGCACAACGGCTTCATGCGCACCGATAACGCAAGTTGCAGCAACGCCTCGGTGCCACCCACGTTCGCGGCCTTCAAACTGCCGTAACCGTGCAGATGATGTACGAGCGCGCCGCAATGCAGGATTGCATCCGCACGCTCGGCGAGCTGCTGCCAGCCGGCATCGGACAGACCGAGACGCGGCCGCCCGAGATCGGCGCACAGCACCTGCACGCGCGAAAAATCGATTGCCAGACCGGCTGCACGCGCTTCATCGACAAGACGCGCAAGGCCCGCTGCGGGATCGGCGCAGCGTTGAAGACAGAAGATCGTGTCGGTCCGACAGCTCAGTTCGGCCAGCAAATGAATACCGATAAACCCGCTCGCGCCCGTCAGAACGACGCTGCCGATGCGCGCGCCGTCTTTCTCGCGCCACGGCGGCAGCGCAACGTCGGGCGCCGCGAGCGGCAAGGCGGCGTCCGCGACGGCGCGGGCGATGTCGTCGTAACCATCGCCATTGGCGAGAGCCGCGATGGTCGGCGCGCGATAAAACGCCGGAATCGCGAAATCGATGCCCGTCTCGGCGCGCACGCGCGCATGCATGCGCATTGCGAGAATGGAGTTGCCGCCGAGATGAAAGAAGTCGTCTTCGCGGCTGACGGTATCGAGATGGAGCAGCGCACACCAGATCGCGGCGATGTCCGCTTCTACTCCCGCGCGCGGCGGTGAGCCGCTCGATCGTGCCGCCGGCTCGGGCAGCGCTCGGCGATCGATCTTGCCGGAACCCGAAACGGGCAGAGCCGTAAGCTCGGTATAGCGCGCGGGCGCCATGTAATCCGGCAACGCGGCCGCAACCTGCGCGCGCAGCCTGTCTTCATCGACGTACGCATCCGCTTGCAGCACGTAATAAGCCGCGATGTAGCGTTGCTCGCCTTCGCCGCGCATCGCGCAGGCCACGCTCTCCACGCCCGGCACGCTGGCAAGCTCGTTCTCGATTTCGCCCAGCTCGATCCGAAAACCCCGCAGCTTGATCTGTTCGTCGTTGCGGCCGAAGTACTCGATTTCGCCATCCTCGAGATAGCGGCCGAGGTCGCCGGTCTTATACATCCGTGCATAGGGCTTGCCCGCGAACGGATCGGCAACGAAGCGGCGCATGGTCAGTGTCGATTCGTTGCGATAGCCGCGCGCGAGATTCGCCCCGCCGATACAAATCTCGCCGATGGAGCCCACCGGCACGCGTTGCGACTGCGCGTCGAGCAGATAGACGTCATAGCTGGGCAGCGGCTTGCCGAGCACGCGCACGCGGCCATCGGGCGCGATCTGGCCGCAGGTTGCCATCACCGTGGCTTCGGTTGGGCCATAGAGCGTGAAGAGGCGCGTCTGGCCGGACCACCAGCGCGCGGCGGTTTCGTCGAGGGTATCGCCGCCGAACGCAAGCATCTGCATGGCAGGCAACGGCCTCTTCGGCAAGCCTTGCAACAGCACCGGCGCGAGAATGGCGTGCGTCACGCATTCGCGCTCGAGCAGGCCGTGCAGGACTTCGGGGTCGCGCCGCGCCGCTTCGGGGGCGATGACGAGCGTGCCGCCATTCAGAAGCGCCAGGAAAATTTCGAGCACGCTGGCGTCGAAATTCGTCGATGCCACGAGCGTGCTGATGCAGCCAGCCGCATAACCGAGCGCCGTCGCCGCGCCCGCGACCATGCGCGCGACGCTGTGATGTTCGATCAGCACGCCCTTCGGTTTGCCCGTCGAGCCGGAGGTGTGGATGACGTAAGCGAGTGCATCGGGCGATACATCCGGGCGCGCGCGCGGGACGGCTCGCGCGAGCATGTCGGCATCGAGAAAGGTGAGATGCGAGAGTTGCGCGGCTTCGAGGCCGGCGCGGCCGTCTGCATCGGCGATACATGCGGTAAGCGCGCAGTTGGTTGCGAAGTGCGTGAGACGCTCGGCGGGATAGGAAGGGTCGAGCGGCACATAAGCGCAACCGGCCTTGAGCACGCCCAGAATCGCGGCGACGAGAAGCGGGCCCTTCGCCATCGCCAGACCGACGCACGAGCCCGCCGTCACCCGTTCCAGCAAGCCGCCGGCAATGCGCTCGCTCAGAGCGTCGAGTTCGTCATAGCGCAGTGTTTCGTTCTCGAAGCGAATGGCTTCGCGATCGGCAAAGCGCGACGCTATCGATGCGAAGCGCGCCGGTATCGACGAAGCCGCGTCGTCGAGCGGCGCGCCGTGCGAAAAGCCCGTGATGAGCGCGCGTTGCGCATCGCTCAGATAGGCGAACTCACCGACGAGCGCGGAAGGCTGATTCGCGGCGGCGTCGATGAGGGTGTCCAGCACGTCTTTCATTGCGTGGGCCGAGCGCGCTTCGAAGAGCGAACCATCGTATTCGATACGGCCATCGATTTCCCCTTGCTGATTCGCGTAAAGGATCACGGAAATATCGGCCTTCGAGGTCTTCGTCGGCAACTCCTCCACGCTGACGCTGCCAGCGCCGATGCGCGCCTGCAAGTCGATGCCGCTTTGCAAGCTGAACAGCGTGTTGAGCGCGCCGATATCTTCGATGCCGGCCTCGTAAGGCGTGGCGAGCAGATGATCGCGGTCTTCGAGCATTTGCGCGTGCACGGCCGAGACGAGTTCGCCGAAACTCTGACGCGGATCGATGCGCACTTTCATCACGGCCATCGACACGAGCATGCCGTAGACGTTCTCGCTGCCGGGAATGTCGCGGCCCGCCTGAGGGTAGCCGCTCACAATCTTCGGCTGCCCGCTCAGGCGCCATAGCCAGGCGAGGTGCAGCGCGAACAGCACGGGCGATAGCGTCGTGCCTCGATCCTGCGCGATACGGCGCAGCTTGTCGGCGCGTTCTCGCGTGAGGTGAACGGGAACGATGCGGTTCGTGTTGGTGTGGCGCGTGGTGAAATCGAATGGCAATTCGAGGCGCAGTGGCGTGCCCCGCAGCTTGTTCGTCCAGTAGTTTCGTGCGCGCGCATGCGCCGGCGTTTTCGCTATCTCATGCATCCACGCGCAGTAGTCGAACCAGTTCGGCGTGCGCTGCGCAAACGGCTTACCTTCGTAATGCGCCGCGAGTTCATCGAGCAGAAGCTTGAGCGACCAGCCGTCGAACAGCGCGTGATGGACGCCGATGAGGACCGTGCTCACGCCGCTTTCGGCATCGAGCAGCATGTGCGCGCGCCAGCAAGGCGCTGCGTCCGGATGAATCGCTGCCGTGGTCCATGCGTCGATGTGCGCGCGGATCGTCTCCGCCGTGGCGCTTTGGATCGGAATGAGCGCGGAGTCGCAAGACGCCACCGAAATTAGACGCAGTTCACCGTGAGCATCCGTGAGGGTGGAACTGAAGAGCGAATCGCGCGAGAAAAGCCGTTTGAGCGCCGCATGCAGTTCGAGTGGATTCACTTCGCGCGAGAAGTCGGCGCGCACGACGATGTTGTACGCGTTGTCAGTCCTGTCGATGCGCGCGCGATGAAACAGCGCCTCGACGATGCCGCTCGTTATCGCGACGCTCGGCGCGGCTCGTGCATCGTGAAGCAAGGGCGGCAGAGCGTCGTCGCCATCGAGCGTATTGCGCAGGGCGTGGCAGAACGCATCGAAACCGGGATGGGCAAGCAGAAGGCCGGGCTTCACGTTCACGCCGAGCGCCGCGCCAATACGTCCGCAAGCCAGCGTCGCCAGCAACGAATGGCCGCCTGCCTCGAAGAAGTGACTGCTTTCGTCGATGGCATCCGGCGTCAAGTCAAGCGTCGCGGCCCACGCCGATTGCACAGCGCATTCGAGCGAATCGAACTGGCGTGCGCTCGCTTGCGATGAGGGCGTCGAAGGCGCGGGCAAGCGCGCGCGATCGATCTTGCCGTTCAAGGTGAGCGGCCAATGTGCAATCGGCACGATGAACGCGGGAACCATATAGGCCGGCAAAAGCGTCTCCAGCCGCTGACGCAGCTCGGCGGCGGCGAGCCCGTTCGCCGTGTACCAGGCGACCAGCGCGTTGCTGCCCTGATGCCTGTGCGTGCCGATACACACCGCGCTGACTTCCGGCTGCGTCGCGATCACATGCTCGACCTCGGCGATCTCGATCCGATAACCGCGCACCTTCACCTGAAAGTCGCTGCGGCCGAGGAACTCTATCTCTCCATTGGGAAGGAAGCGGCCAAGGTCGCCGGAGCGATACAGCCGGCCTTCGTTTGCGTTTGCGTCATCGATGAACTTTTCCGCCGTCATTTCCGGACGACGCAAATACCCGCGCGCCACCGACTCTCCGCCAATGCATAGCTCGCCGATACCGCCGAGCGGCACGCCGCGCCCGTTGGCATCGAGCAAATGAATGGCGTAGCCGGGCAGCGGGCGGCCCAGTTGATTGGCGAGCTTCTGGTCGCCGAAGGTGTTCTCCGTGCAGAGCACGGTCGCCTCGGTCGGGCCGTAGATGTTGGACAAGCGCACGACCGAGGACCAGAAGCGCACGGTGTCGTCGTCGCTGGCTTCGCCGCCGCACATGATCGTGTCGAGGTCCGGCAACGGGCGGCGCGGCAGCAAGCGCAAGACGGCCGGCGGCAGAAATGCGTGCGTGATGCGCGATTGCTCGAGAAAGTCGAACAGCGCGGCGGGATCGGCGCGAACCGAGTCCGGTGCAACCACGAGTTGTCCGCCATGTGCGAGCGGATTGAAAATCTCGAAGACACTGGCGTCGAAATTGACGGATGCGAACTGCAGCCAGCGCGTGCCCGGATTGCGTGCGTAACGACCTTCGAGCGACGCGATCATGTGCGCGAGCATGTCGCGCTCGATCACGACGCCCTTCGGCCGGCCCGTCGTGCCGGAGGTGTAGATGACATACGCAGCGTGCGACGGATCGGTCCCGCGAAACAGCGCCGATGGTCCGCCGCTCGGTGTATCAAACATGTCTTCGATGAGCAGCGCCGGGCAATCGAATGCGGCGCGCACTCGCGCTTGCGTCGCGGTGTCCGCGATCACGGCGCACAGTTGCGCATCCTCGGCCATGAAGCGCAGCCGCTCTTCGGGCATCAACGGATCGAGCGGAACATATCCCGCGCCGGCCGCCAGCACGCCGACCATGGCCGCCACGACTCGCGCACCGCGCGACACGCATACGCCGACAAGACCATTGGCCTTCGCGTGGGGCGCAAGCGCGTCCGCGATACGCGCCGATGCTTCCGCCAGTTCCGCGTAGGTGAAACGCGCATCGGGGCCACTCAGCGCCGGCGCATCTGGCTGAGTTCGCACCATCTCGTCGATGCACGCAAGCACATCGCGCGGCGGCGATGCAAGCGGCGCGCCATGCGACCACGCGCGACGGCGCGCATCGAGCGATGCGGTGTCGAAACCGAGCTCGCCGACAGGCGTATCGAGTTGTACCGCGAGTCCCGACAACAATGCCGCGTAGTGTTCGAGGGCGATGGAAAGGCCGTTCGAAGCTTGCGGATGACGCAATTGCACATGCAGCGTGATGTCCTCGCTCACGTGCAGATAGATCGCCACGTCCTGCCGTTCGGGCCGGCGGCAAAAGCGCGTGAGCAGCACGCCGCGAGCGCCGCCGAGAACGAGCGCGTCATGCGGCAGATGATCGCGCTCGCACAGCACAGTGGTCGCGCGTTCGTATTCCGGACGCAGGCGCTTGAGTTCGTCGAAGATATCGCCTGCGGGAATGTTGCCGTGGAAATTCGCCATCGCCAATCGCGACGCCGCATGATGCAGATACTGGCGCAACGTCATGGCGTCGTCGAACTCGCTGCAGATGAAGCGCAGACGCTCGTCGTGCCCCATCGTCTCGTATGACTGCTCCCGCCCGCGCCGATGATGCGCCGTAATCACCGCCGACTGTCGCGACATCTTCTGCAGCAGCACATGCAGGCAACTCTGCAGCAGAAATTCGATACTCAGTCCGAGCACGCGGGCCTGTTCACGCAACGCTCCACTCGTAGCGGCGCCGAGCGCCATCGTAAAGCTCGCTTCGCCGGGCGCGCCTTCCGCGCGCGGCGGCTGCCAGGCGAATTCGCCATCGGCCAGTTGCCGAACCCAGAACGCGAGATCGCCGCGCCATTGCTCCGCTTCCATCGACGCGCGCTCCGCAACGAGCACGCCGCGCTGATCCAGCGAAAGCTCGCCTGCGAGCGTCTCGCCCGCGTACGAGCGCGAGATCGCCGCGAACAACGGCTGCAATGAGAAGCGGTCCAGCAGCGCGGGATGGCAGGCGAAGACCAGATAGCCGCGAGATGCGCCGCGCAACAACGTGAGCGCCCAAGGCGCGCCGGCGTCTATCCGAAGCGGACGTGCGCACAGCATCTGAATGATGGAGGATGCGCTGGCTTCATCGGCATCGTCGATATCGACGACTTCGAGTTCTGCCAACCCGATTTCATGCAGCAGATAGCGCGGACCATCGTCGCCGTGGATCACGCGCCAGCGCAACGGTTGCGAGTGCCGCGCCACGCACGCCACCGCGCGCGCCAGTCGCGTGCTGTCGGGAACGCTGTCCAGTCGAAAGACCGCGCACAGATTGCGTGCCGCGGCGGTTTGCTTCGCCGCACGCGCCTGCGTTCGGGAAAGCGGATAAGTTTCGAACTTCATGATGACCTTCTGCCGTTCGGCGTTGTTCCTTGGGACTAAGTGACCGAGCCAGTCGCCTCGCCTCGTCGCGTTCGCCCGGACTGGCTGGCATTCTCGGCTGCCCATGATAGTTAGCAGGCCTTTCGTTAAAGGAGTGGAACGCCAAAAAACTACAATTCAATCAAAGCATTAACTGCCATCCGGCAATCAATACATCCAAGCTACTTGAATCAAGCAGACATTTGCGCTCGCTTCCGATGTGGCAAACTGGCTGACGCAACGAACCGACGTCAGAGAATCGCAAGGAGACAGGCATGATCCCCACTCAAGTCAAAATCGTCGAAGTCGGGCCGCGCGACGGCTTGCAGAACGAGAAGGAATTCGTCGCCACGGAAACCAAGATCGAGCTCGTGAACCGGCTCGCGCGTGCGGGCATCGTCAATGTGGAATCGACTTCGTTCGTCTCGCCGAAATGGGTGCCGCAAATGGCGGATGCCAGCGCGTTGATGGCGGGCATCGAGCGTCGCGCGGGCACCATTTACTCCGTGCTCACGCCGAATTTGCGCGGCTTCGAGGGCGCGCTCGAAGCAAAGGCCGACGAGATCGTCATCTTCGGCGCGGCAAGCGAGGCGTTCTCGCAAAAGAATATCAATTGCAGCATCGCGGAAAGCATCGCGCGCTTCGAGCCGGTCGCGAAAGCCGCGAAGGACGCAGGCTTGCGTCTGCGCGGCAGCATCTCGTGCGCGCTCGGCTGTCCGTATCAGGGCGAGGTGAGCGTGGCGTCGGTGGTGGATGTCGTCGAGCGCATGAAGGCACTTGGCTGCGACGAAATCGATATCGCGGATACGATCGGCGTCGGCACGCCCAAGCGCACGCGCGAAGTGTTGGCGGCGGCGTCGAAAGCGTTTCCGCGCGAACGCCTGTCAGGACATTTCCACGATACTTATGGGCAGGCCATCGGCAACATTTATGCGGCGCTGCTTGAGGGCATCGAGATATTTCATGCGTCGGTTGCGGGGCTCGGCGGCTGTCCGTATGCCAAGGGCGCGACAGGCAACGTCGCGACCGAAGACGTCGTGTATCTGATGAATGGACTCGGCATCCAGACGGGCATCGACCTGGATCGACTGATCGAGACAGGCGACTTCATTTCGCGCGCCATCGGCAAGCCGAGTTCGTCGCGTGCGGGCAAGGCGCTGCTCGCCAAGCAGCGCGACGCCGTTGCCGCCTGCGTCTGACCTGTTGATCGTTCGATGGAAAGGAAAGCAATGACCGAAGTACAGAATCTCGATGACCTTCCCGATTCCGCGCGCCGCGTCGCGCTTCTGTTGCAGGAACGCGGTCACGCGCGGCCCGTCGTAATGCTGCCGGAAACCGGCAAGACATCGGCGGAAGCGGCGGCGGGACTGAACTGTTCCGTGGCGCAGATCGCCAAGTCCATTCTCTTCCGGCGCCGCGACGACGACGCGCCCGTGCTCGTGATCGCAAGCGGCGCGAATCGCGTGGACGAAGCGAAGGTCGCGGCGCACGTCGGCGAACTGGCGCGCGCGGATGCGAAGTTCGTGCGCGAGAAAACCGGCTATGCCATTGGCGGCGTATGTCCGATCGGTCATGCGACCGAACCCGTGACGCTCATTGACGAAGACTTGCTCACGCTCGAAAGCCTGTGGGCGGCGGCGGGTCATCCGCACGCGGTGTTCAATCTGACGCCGCAAGAACTCGTGTCGCTGACGGGCGCGCCGGTTGTCGATGTCGCCTTGCGCGCGTCATGAAAGGCGAGGTCGCGTCGCCGTGCGTGGACGTCTGTCGCATGAATCCGGAGACGGGCTTCTGCGACGGCTGCCTGCGCACCATCGACGAAATCGCGGCGTGGTCGTCCATTGACGATAACGCGAAACGCGACGTGCGCGCGCGTGGCGAAAGCCGTCGTCGCGGCGCGCGCGTGGTGCGTATCGGCGAATCGTTCGAAGCGACGATTGCCTTGCCGGCGGACTCCATTCGCCACTTCGCCACGCTCGTCAACGACACCAACCCGCTGCATCACGACGAAGCGTATGCGCGCGCCAGCCGTTTCGGCTCGCTGATCGCGTCGGGCACGCAACCGACCGCGCATCTCATGGCGATGATCGCCGAACACTTCTCGACTTACGCGCAACCGCTCGGACTGGAGTTCGGCATCAAGCTCACGCGCGCGGTGAAGGCCGACGACGTGCTCGCCATGCGCTGGCAAGTGCTCGATGCAAAGTGGAAGACGAGCCTTCGCGGCGACCTGGTGAAGCTCGCGGGCCGCGCGGTGAATCAGCTTGGCGAGACGGTGATCGAGGCGACGGCGACTATCGTCGTCATGCCGAAGGAGCAAGCGTGATCGCGCTGCCCGCTTCCATGACGGTGTTCGAGCGCGGCTGGTTGTCGTCGAACAACGTGCTCTTCGCGAGCGATGAGGGCACGGCGTTGATCGACACGGGCTACGTCTCGCACGCGCCGCAAACGCTGGCGCTCGTGCAGCACGCGCTCGGTGCGCGCAAGCTCGATCTGATCGTCAACACGCACTTGCATTCGGATCACTGCGGCGGCAACGCACTGCTGCAACGCACCTATGCGTGCAATACGCTGATCCCGCAAAGTGAAGCGCACGCGGTGCGTGTCTGGGACGAAGAGGCGCTGACGTTTCACGCCACGGCGCAGCGTTGTGACCGGTTCACGTTCGACGGCACGGTCGAGAATGGCGCCACGCTCATGCTCGGCGGCTTCGAATGGTCCGTGCTGGGCGCGCCGGGCCACGATCCGCACTCGCTCATGCTGTATTGCGCCGAGGCGCGCATCCTCATCAGCGCGGACGCGTTATGGGAAAACGGCTTTGGCGTGATTTTTCCGGAACTCGAAGGCGAAAGCGGTTTTGCGGAAGAACGCGCGGTGCTCGATCTCATCGCGCAACTCGATGTCAATGTCGTCGTTCCGGGCCACGGCGCGCCTTTCACCGATGTCGCGCGCGCACTCGACGTGGCCGCGTCGCGGCTCGACTATCTGCGCGCCGACCCTGCCCGCAACGCAAAGAACGCGCTGAAAGTGCTGATCGTCTTCAAGTTGATGGACGTGCGTTCGATGCCCTTCGACACCTTGCTCGCGATGACCGCATCTGCCCGCGCCATGCGCGCCGCCGCGAACGCGCTTGCCGCGCCCGCGCAGCATCGCGCATTGCTGGAGAAGATCATCGGGGAATTGGCGCGCGGCGGATCGCTCAACGTGGAAGGCGACATGCTCTCGGCGGTATGAACTCCGCGCGCAAAAAGAAAGCCGCTTGTCAGCTACGGCAAGCGGCGGAATAGTATGGACGTGATCAACGTCGACGCCATCGTAACCCGCCGCTATATCACGTGCATCGGTGCTTTCCCTACAGTAAGTTGACGACAAGCGCACACTAAAGGCAACCATGTTCGCGCTATCGACACTCATTTTTATGCCATTTAATGCGATTTGCATGTGTGGCAAAGCGATGCATAAAGCCGTAAGCTCAAGGACAAAACAGGCATGACTTTGCTCAAGTAATAAGAAAAATCGGCATTGATGCAGGCAATTGCTTCCACTACGATTAAAAACGCCCGAGATTACTTGAATTTAAGTAATTTTGAGCCTCCATTTTTACAACTCAATACAAATCATAATGGACATTAATCGTAGAAAAATCGTATCTGCATCCACTGTAGCGGTCCCGTTACTAGCGGGGTTAATGACATCCACGGCAAGCCAGGCACAGACGACAACAGCTCAGGGGCGTTATCTCAGTATTCGTTTGAGAGACTCCGAGCTGCTACCCACCACGCAGATTTCGAACGCGAAAAGATGGAATTTCCTGCATTTCGGTTTGCCTTATGACCAGGTAAGCCATGTTAATCCCGATGGTTCATTGAGCCTGCCAAATGGCGTGTACGCTGTCGCGGGGCAAATGGTCGTTTCGGTGGCGGACGCGAACCTGGCTCAGGTGTCGATCAACAGAAGCGAGCCGAACCTGGCCGCAAGCGGCAAGGATGCTTTCTACGACGACCCCTACTATTTCAAGGTAGCCACCGATCATGGGGGCAAGGCCGGCAATGTTATTATTCCTTTCAGCGGCATGCTTCAGTTGACTACCTGGACCGATTTTGCAATCTACACTTCGACCAACGTCTCTCTGCAGTCTGGCACTACGCTATTTATCTTTCCCGTGATCTAAGCGAGCAGAAGTGCCAAGTGCCGGCAAGCGCAGGCCCACTTCGCCGCTGGCACTGAATAAATGTATCGTTAAAGGTCTTTCTTGAATCAAGCACGAAAAGATATCGGCATACTGGTATATGTAGACAATGTTCCGAGTAACATCGAGGAATTTAGCTGGCTCTATAAGAGCATCATCCATACAGGCTTGTTTGACCGAAGCACGTTAATCGTTGCGTGCCATCCGGAAGCAACATCTAAACTGCCGCGAGACAGTAATATAGTCGTTATTCCGAGCGTTCCTTATTCTCAGAAAAACAGCGAATGGTCGGATTATGGATACATCAATTCTGTCGCCAATCTCTGCGATAAAGCCGTTTTAGACGTTTGTCGGCAGTTCGATTACATTCTGAAAACCGATTGCGACACCTTTGTGACGCCCGCGCTGTCGAAGTTTCATCCTGCCGGCCTTTGCTTTGGTTTCGGAGCCTACGCATATGAGGCGTCGGTCCGACAGAAACTTAACGAATGCAGTGCCCGGTGGGGATTGCCTCATTCTGGCTTACATAATATTGGTGCGTCGGTGCTGGGGCCATCGACAATGGTGTGCGACTTCCTGCCGGCTCAAATGGACTGTTGCATTCGCCTGCTCGACGAGGAGTTCCGAGACTTCCGTGGAGAGTGGCCAGGCTGGTGCAGAAACGTGATTACCATGTATGCGGGAGAGCTAGCGCTACGTCGCACGTATCCGCAGCGTTGCTCCATAGGACTTCTCGACCATTTCCCCTACGCGTCGCTTACGCATGGCAGCGATGTCCTGCATATTCATGCGTGGCAAACAGACGAGTACTGGTCGAAATTGAAGTATCGCGAAGGCGCATACGATCACATTGCGCTGCAGGACATCGATAGGTCCACGCTGGGTGGTTATTGCCACTGGCTGGCGGCGTCCGATATAGAACAAGTCCGGGCCGAAGCCAACCAAGCACTTTCGACCCATGCGTAAGGCCGCCGCGTCTGAGATCATCGGCTCTTTGTCAGCAGAACTCTGCTTCGAAGAACGCACGCATCTCCACGAGTAACTCCTGCGGCACTTCCTCTGGCACGTAATGGCCGCAATCGAGCGCGCGGCCGCTTACGTCGCGCGCGACGCGCCGCCATTGACCAAGCACATCGAACGCGCGCTCTAGCCCGCCTTGCTCGCCCCACAGCACGCGCACGGGGCACGCTATCTTCACGCCGCGCTCGGTGTCGTCCCGGTCGTGTTCGAGGTCGATGCCCGCCGACGCGCGATAGTCCTCGCATGTCGCAAACACCGCATCGGGCGCGGCCAGCGCATCGCGATATGCCTGCAGCGCGTGCGGCGCGAACGGCGCAAGACCCGCACGGCCACGGCCCATCAAGTGTTCGATGAACCCGGTCGTATCGGCGCCGATCATCTTTTCCGGAAAGGGCGATGGCTGGTTCATCAGGAACCAGTGGAAGTTGGCGCTCAACAACGCGCGGTCAGTGGCTTCGAACATCGCAAGCGTCGGCACAATATCGAGCAGCATCAGGCGATCGACGGCATCGGGAAAATCGATCGCCATCCGATGCGCGACGCGCGCTCCGCGATCGTGCGCGCACACGAGAAAACGTTCGAAGCCGAAGTGACGCATGACCGCGACTTGATCGGCGGCCATGGCGCGTTTGGAGTAAGGCGCGTGGCGTTCGTCGCTCGGCGGCTTGGCCGATGCGCCATAGCCGCGCAAGTCGGTGGCGATCACGGTGAAGTGCCGCGCGAGTTCATCGGCGCATGAATGCCAGATCTCGTGCGTTTGCGGATAGCCATGCAAAAGCAAAAGCGGCGGGCCGTCTCCGCCCTTCTCGCCGGCAATCTCGACGCCCGCCGCATTCACGCGAAACGGCTCGTAGCCTCTGAAGGACATGGTGTTTTCTTGTTCGTGGCGTAGCGGTCCATTGTAGGCGCGGCATTCCGAATGCTCGATGAGCAACGTGCACACAAGCGGTGAAACCGAGGATTTCCTCGGGAATCGGAGGATGACAGGGCTGCGGCGCCTGTGCCTATAATCGAACGATCGTGCGTCTCAATTTAGCCGCTCGAAGACGACTCCCCAACCGTAAAATAAGTACGAAATCCCGGAGACTCGCGCCATGGCACTTCCCGCCGTACTGCAGAACCTTGCATTGCCGGTCGTCGGCTCGCCGATGTTCATCGTCAGCTATCCCGAACTCGTGCTTGCGCAATGCAAAGCGGGCATCGTCGGTTCGTTTCCGGCGCTCAACGCGCGTCCCGCCGAATTGCTCGACGAATGGCTCACGCAGATTCAGGCATCGCTCGCCGAACACGTGGCCACGAACCCGAATGCGGTCATCGGGCCGATCGCGGTGAATCAGATCATCCACCAGTCGAACGCGCGGCTCGAACAGGACGTGCGCGTGTGCGTCGAGCACAAGGTGCCGATCTTCATCACGAGCCTGCGCGCACCGGTAAAGGAAATGATCGATGCGGTGCATTCGTACGGCGGGATCGTGCTGCATGACGTGATCAACTTGCGGCACGCGCAAAAGGCGCTCGAAGCGGGCGTCGACGGGCTGATTCTCGTGGCGGCGGGCGCGGGCGGCCACGCCGGCACGATCTCGCCGTTCGCGCTCGTCGGCGAAGTGCGGCGCATGTTCGACGGCCCCATCGTGCTGTCAGGCTCCATCGCCAACGGCGGCTCGATTCTCGCCGCGCAGGCCATGGGCGCGGACCTCGCTTACATGGGCACGCGCTTCATCGCGACGCGCGAGGCGCACGCGCTCGACAGCTACAAGCAGGCTATCGTCGATGCCAATGCCGCCGACATCATCTATACGAATCTCTTCACCGGCGTGCATGGCAACTACATTCGCCAGAGTATCGTGAATGCGGGACTGGATCCCGAAGCGCTGCCGCAGTCCGACAAGACCGCGATGAATTTCGGTGACAGCGCGGCCAAGGCGAAAGCGTGGAAGGACATCTGGGGTGCGGGCCAAGGCGTCGGCCTGATGGACGATGTACCGAGCGTCGCGCGACTGGTCGCGCGCTTGCGTCAGGAATACGACGAGGCGAAGTCGCGTTTGCGGATCGGCTGAAACGCTCGTCGCAGAGATTCAGATGAAAAAAAGCGCGTTCCGGTGATTATCCGGAACGCGCTTTTCGTTTGCTGCCGCAAGACTCAGAACTTGGCGCGGATGCCGACGCCGAAGGTATCGCCCGAAGACATGCTCGTGTACTTGTCGTTCAGGTACGCGGCATAGACGTCGGTGCGCTTCGACAGCGGGTAGTCGTAGCCTACGGCCCAGCTCTTATGGGTCTGGTCCAGACCGCCGTTGCTGCGCGAATACGCATAGGACGCCATTACCAGGCCCGGGCCGAGCGGCACCGTCACACCGCCCTGCCCCGTGTTCACGTGGAACGTGCCGGGGTCGATGTCGTTCTTCGTGTACATGTACTGGGCGAAGAACTTCACGTACTTCAAGTCGTACGACGCACCCAACTGGGCAACGCTCTGGCTCTTGTAGCCGGGAATGGCGAAGGCGTTCGAGGTGACCAGATCGCCCGGCGTGTTGTTGAAGTTCACATATTGATAAACGCCGGTCGCGGCGAACGGGCCGTGGAAGTACAGGAACTGCGCGCTGTACTTCTTCGAGCGGCCATCGCCCGCGTTGTTGCCGAAGCTGTACATCGCGCTGCCGGACAAGCCGTTGAAGTCGGGCGTCGTGTACTGCAACGAGTTGTTCCAGCCCGAATCGCCCGTCACGCCCTGATCCGTCGTGTAGGTCGGGAACGTGCCCTGACCGAGGAACACGTGATAGACCATCGGCGAGAAGACATACGAGTCGACGAACGGGTTGAACAGAATCGTCGAAACGAACAACTGCGTCGTCAGGCGGCCAGCGGTGAACGTACCGATCGGCCCTTGGATACCGACATACGAGTTACGTGCAAAGAACGTGTCGCCCTGGAAGCGACCGTATTGGCCGTTCTGCGCGCGGAAGAAGCTTTCCAGGGTGAAGATCGCCTTGTAGCCGTTGCCCAGATCTTCAGCGCCCTTCAAGCCCCAGTACGATGTGGACATACCGCCGCCGCTCACATTCCAGGCGCGATCGCCGCCGGGAAACTTTTGTGCGCCGACCCATTCGTCGACCTGACCGTAAAGCGAGACGCTCGATTGCGCCTGCGCCGCGCCCGCGGCGAGAAAGCCGAACATGGCGGCGACTACGGTGGCCTTGACCGTGGTCTTCATCGCACGGTTGACGGTTGGCTTCATGAACTCTCCTGTCGTTTGTCAAAAATTGAATGCTTGGCGGGCGAGGAACGGTGCACTCGCCTCTTCTGTCGGCTAATGATTTCGGCGAGAGCGGTGTCGCTAGTGGAGCGGCACCATCTTTACGGACCATTTTTCCGGTCAAAAATGTTTTTGGTTATTGCGGGTATCACGGTTTGAATAGGCAGGCGCGCCTTTTCACGCTTCGATGCGCGTCGCTTCTCGCGTCAAAGCCGAATCGTTCCGAGCGGTCTTTATAGGAAGCCGAGCAACGGCGCGCCTTTGAAGGCGATGAAAGGGAAATCGAAACTGCTTTGGATTGCGAAATCCCGCGCAGGGCGCATTGTCCGTGCAGCGCGAAAAGAGAGGAATGTTTATGCGGTCACGAATGAACAACTGTGGCGTGATTGCGTCACCGTCACGGCGTAACTAGACGCGCAAATAATTTTTAGTTAACCACGAAGTTAACGCGCAAGCATTGCGGAATTGCAACAAGACGTCGCAGCAGATGAAGCTCAGTTGCGGAAGTTGGCGTTGCCGGAGGTGCGGCCATCATCGACCGGGCGGCCGGGTTGACGTGGCAGGCTGCGCTCTTCGTTATAGCGGGCGATGTCAGCGCGAATGGAACCCGCGCCTCTGAGCGACGCCGCCTGTTCGGCGCGCGGCACGGGCCGCACTTCAGCGCTCACTGGCGTGAGACCGTCCTTGGCGGCAACCGGCGTATGGTGCAGCGACTGACGGCTGCTCGCGGAATCTTGAAACACCGCCGACGACAGCCATTCGACACGCGGACCGGCAAGCGCGAGCGAACCCGCGACCGCCAGCGAAGAGATCGCGGTGGCTGCAAGAAAGCGAGTCGTTGTGCGTATGCCGATGAGCGCCATGTCGAGAAAACAGCCAGTGTCCGACACCATCCCTGCCCGTTAGCGACGCAAAAAGAGAAGTCGACGCCCAACGGACAACCGGTCAAAGTCGGACCAATGGCGACGGCGAGGAGATCTCGCGCGCACTCGTCGACCGGCATGTTCCACAATTTATTTCGCCCGGCGTCGGCCGTCGAGCCAAAAAGTGTTAGGCCCGATTCATGGTTGTAACACCATGTTACGTCGGAGTTTTTCCGCTGCATCCTGCTGATTTGAAAGACAAATCGTCCGATGAAAAAAGTCGCTCACGGAGGATTTGCGCACTGTCGAAGTGACCGGTCTGGCGGCCCGGTTGATGCTGCTGCATCGAAGGAAAACAAGCGCGCTCATGCGCGGTGGTAATCAATCAATCCTGTAAATGAATTTGCCTTTTCAATCGCCTACGAGCGAAAATCATGGTTTTTACTGACTTGACGCGCGCGGTACCCGAATACTTCGGCCCGTAAGCACGAGTGCGAGATCCAACCGATGGCGCGGCCCAAACTTCTTCCCGATAACTTCACGCTGGCGCTCGTCAGCACGGTCATCCTTGCGAGCTTTTTGCCTTGTCGCGGCAACGTGGCCACGGCGTTCAACTGGATCACCAACGTTGCAATCGGGCTGCTGTTCTTTCTGCACGGCGCAAAGCTTTCCCGCGAGGCGATCGTCGCTGGCGCAACACACTGGCGGCTGCATCTGCTCGTTCTGTTGAGCACTTTCGTGCTGTTCCCGTTGCTTGGCTTCGCGCTCAAGCCGTTGCTCATGCCGCTCGTCACGCCTGCCCTTTACACCGGCATTCTGTTCCTGTGCACATTGCCCTCCACGGTGCAGTCGTCGATCGCGTTCACATCGATGGCAAAAGGCAACGTGCCTGCGGCGGTGTGCAGCGCGTCGGCGTCCAGCCTGCTTGGCATCTTCATCACGCCTGCGCTCGTCGGCTTGCTCGTGACGAGCAATGGCGCGACAACGGGTTCGCCGTGGCACACGGTTGGCAGCATCGTCATGCAATTGCTCGTGCCGTTCGTGGCGGGACAGTTGCTACGCCCGGCTATCGGCAAGTGGATCGACCGGCGCAAGGCGGTGCTCAAGTTCGTCGATCAAGGCTCGATTCTGCTCGTGGTCTATGTCGCGTTCAGCGAAGCCGTGAACGAAGGCATCTGGCATTCGATTTCCGCTTCCACGCTTTTGGGCCTTCTCGTCGTCAACGTGCTGCTGCTCACCGTCGCGCTCCTGGTAACGGCCTTCACCGCGCGGCGTCTCGGTTTCAGCCGCGCCGATCAGATCACCATCATCTTCTGCGGTTCGAAGAAGAGCCTTGCTTCCGGCATTCCAATGGCGAAGGTGATTTTCGCGTCCCATACGGTTGGCGCGGTCGTGCTCCCGTTGATGCTGTTCCATCAAATTCAGTTAATGGTGTGCGCGGTCCTGGCGCAACGCTGGGGCGCGCGCAAGACCGCGGCTGAACCCCCGCGCGAAGGCAAGAACATCGCCGCAACCGCGCGGCGCTGACACGTCCATCATCGTTTCCCGACAAAGGCCGCCTCGTGCGGCCTTTGTGCATTTGAACCCGTCTGATCGATACCGTCGACTCGGCCGGACGGCGTAAGTCGATTTGCCTGACTCCTGTCCGGCGCTTTTGCTTATCCCGTCTGGCTGAATGGCGTCCGGGCATGTCGCTTGCCACACTCTTGTCCAAGTAATGCGCAAACGAGAACAGGAGATGTCCATGCGGAACGCTAGCGCCCTCCAGCACAGCGAAGATCGGGAGTGAGTCACGCCATGTCACTCGCCTCGGCCGCCGAGCCGCTTGTATCGGCATCCGCCCTGCAAGCATGTCTCGGAGATTTGTCTTTTCAGCGCGGCAACGCAGACGACACGGCTCGCGCCCTACGCGTTCTGATCGACGCACGCCTCGACCGGCTGCCCTTGCCCGGACGCGGCGCCACGCGTGAGCGCTGGCGCGCGCTCGGCGCCGTTGCCGCTTTCGACCTCGCGCTCGTCAAACTGTACGAAGGCCATACGGACGCGCTCGCCATCCTCGCCGAACTCGACGAAGAGCATCACGCCTCGAACGAAGCGTGGGGCGTATGGGCCGCCGAGCCGCCGAACGCCCGCCTTGCGGCCATCGGCAACCCGGAGTCGGACGACGTGCTTCTACACGGCGTCAAGGCGTGGTGTTCCGGAGCGGCTTCGGTGACACACGCGCTCGTGACGGCTTGGAACGAGCGCGGAGAGCCGATGCTCGCCGCCGTCGATATCCGCCAGCCGGGCGTCAAGGTGACGCGCGAAGGCTGGTTTGCCGTCGGCATGCAAGCAAGCGCGAGCGTCGATGTCCACTTCGACAACGTGCCTGCGCGGCGAATCGGCAAGCCGGGAAGCTATGTCGAGCGCCCTGGCTTCTGGCAAGGCGGCGCGGGCATTGCAGCGTGCTGGTTAGGCGCGGCGGCGGGCATTGCGCGCTTCGTCGAAAAGGGCGCGCGACGCGGCGCCGATCCGCACAAGCTCGCGCATCTCGGCGCCATCGACACCACGCTTTGCGCCACGGCCGCGCTGCTGCGCGAAACGGCGGCATTCATCGACCGCGAGCCGCAGGCCAACGCCATGCTCGCCGCCATGCGCGCGCGTCTGGCCGCCGAACGCTGCGCCGCGCATGTCATCGAGCATGCGGGCCGCGCGCTCGGAGCGGCGCCGCTCTGTCGCGACGATCACTTCGCTCACTTGATGGCGGATTTGCCGGTCTTCATCAGACAAAGCCACGCGGAACGCGACGAGGCATCGCTCGCGGAACATCTGCTCGAACGGGAGCCTGACTCATGGAAAGTTTGACGACGCAAGAGCCGAAGGCGCTCGCCGAAACCGGTGCGCCGGAGCACGACAGGGTAATCGAAGGGCGAGGCACGCCCGAGAAAAGCTGGCAGGACTGGGGCAAGCTGAGCGCGCTACCGGAAGTCGATCCCGCCGATCTCGTCCCGCTGGGCGGCCGCGCTGTCGTCGTGGCGCCACACCCGGACGACGAAGTGCTCGGTACGGGCGGATTACTTTCACGCCTCTCGGAATTAAGCCGGAACGTGTTGATCGTCGCCGTGACGGACGGCACCGCGAGCCATCCGGAATCGACCGAATGGACGCCGGATCGCCTTGCCAGCGTGCGTCCGCAAGAAACGCGGGACGCCTTGCAGCGGCTGCATCTGCGTAACGCGCAAGTCGTCCGGCTGGGCTTGCCGGATGGCGGGGCGCGACAAATCGAAGCGGATCTATCAGTACTTCTGGCTAAATTTCTTCAGCCTGGTGACATCGTTTTCACTACGTGGCGGTACGATGGCCATCCCGATCACGAGGCCGTCGGGCGCGCCACGTGTCTGGCCGCGAACGAGCTTGGTTTGCCGTTTGTCGAAGTGCCGCTTTGGACCTGGCACTGGGCGTCGCCGGACGATTCGCGCGTGCCGTGGAGCCGCGCGCGGCGCATCGCCCTGGACGCGGCAACGCACACCAGGAAGCTCCGGGCCGTGCAAGCCTTCAGAAGCCAGACCGAGCCGGATAAAACGACCGGACAAGCGCCGGTTCTGCCCGAGCATGTTCTGGCCCGCCTGACGAGGCCCTTCGAAGTCATTCTCATATGAGCAACATCAACGATCCGAAGCAGTACTTTGACCAGCTTTACAAGGACAACGACGATCCCTGGAAGATCAGGAACCGTTGGTACGAACGCCGCAAGCGCGCGTTGACGCTAGCCACGCTTCCCAACGACCGCTACGCGCGCGCATTCGAACCGGGCTGCGGCAACGGTGAACTAACGGCGCTGCTTGCCGCGCGCTGCGACGAAGTCGTCGCCACGGACATCAGCGCGGACGCCGTCGAGCTGACGCGGCAGCGCATCGCGCAATTCGACAACGTGACGGTCGAGCACATGCTGCTTCCGGACGCGTGGCCCGAAGGCAAGTTCGATCTCGTGCTCCTCAGCGAAATCGGCTACTACCTTGACGAGCCGCAGCTGTGGCATATCGTCGAACATGTGCGCCGCACGCTTACGCCAAACGGAACGGTCGTGGCATGCCATTGGCGAAAACCCATGGAAGGCTGGACGCATACCGGCGAAGACGTGCACGCGCGTCTGCGCGGTCGAATGGGCTTGCCGCTCTTGTGCCACTACTGGGACGACGACCTTCTGCTCGACGTTTGGACGCCCGACAAGCGTTCGGTACACGAGCGCGAAGGTTCGATGTAAATGTTTTCTGCTTTTTACTAAACAAACAAAAAGGCTTCAAACGCCATACAGCATTGGTCTTAGTGGTTTCCCCACCCTTTCTCCACGGTTCGTTTTGCGGTTTTTTACTATACAATCGCCGCAAAACGAATGTAGCCGGTTCGCGCTAAACACCGCCCGCGCCGCAGGAAATCCGCGGAGACAGAATCACCACGATGGCCACCACCATTCGCGATGTCGCGCGCGCGGCAAGCGTCTCGATCGGGACGGTGTCACGCGCGCTCAAGAACCAGCCGGGGCTGTCGGAAGCCACGCGCGTGCGCGTCGTCGAAGTCGCGCAGCAACTCGGTTACGATGCCGCGCAATTGCGCACGCGCATTCGCCGTGTCACGTTTCTGCTGCATAGGCAGCACAACAACTTCGCCGCCAGCCCGTTTTTCTCGCATGTGCTGCATGGCTTCGAGGAAGCCTGCCGAGAACATCGGCTCGTGCCGTCGGTGTTGACCGCGGGTCCCACGCTCGATCTCGCGCAGCAAATGCGCCTGCACGCTCCCGACGCCATCGCGGTCGCGGGCTTCGTCGAGCCGGAACTGCTTGCGCATCTGCACTCGCTGGCGCGCCCCACGGTGCTCATCGACCTGCGCGCGCCGGGCTTTCGCTCGGTGAACATCGACAACGTAAGGGGCGCGTCGCTTGCAATGCAGCATCTGTTCGCGCAGGGGCGGCGGCGCGTGGCGTTCATCGGCGGGTCGCTTGCGCATTACAGCATCGCGCAGCGCGCGCTCGGCTATCGCAAGGCGTATTTCGATGCCGGCCTGCTGTTCGACCCAATGCTGGAACTCGTCACGCACCCTGGATCGCCTCCCGATCTCGCCGCCGCCGACGCCATGCGGCGGCTGATCGGCGAGTCGCGCGCGCAATCCATTCCTTTGCCCGACGCGGTTTTCGCCTATAACGATGCAGCGGCCCTCGCCGCCATGCGCGTATGCCTCGCGCACGGCATGCGCGTGCCGGAGGACATCGCCTTCGTCGGTTTCGACGATATCCCGGCCGCCGCGCAGAGCACGCCGCCGCTTTCGACCGTGACGGTCGACAAGGAAGCGCTCGGCCGTCGTGGCGTCGACTTGTTGCTGGAGGACAATGCGAACCCGCCGGGGCAGGCCGACACGCTGGTGGGCGTCGATTTCATCGCCCGCGCGAGCTCCGGCCAGATATGAGATGAGCGATACATGAACCTGACCGCATCCCCCGTGGAAACCGCGCCGCAAGCGAGCGTCGATTTCCGCAGCCGCGACTTCCTGCTCTCGCACGTGCGCGACACGCTCGCGTTCTACGCGCCCACCGCGCGCGACGAGTCAGGCGGCTTTTTCCACTTCTTCAAGGACGACGGCCGCGTCTACGACCGCACCACGCGCCATCTCGTCAGCAGCACGCGCTTCGTCTTCAATTACGCGATGGCTTATCGCCATTTCGGCGATCCGTCGTATCAGGATTGGGCGCGCCACGCGTTCCAATTCCTGCGCGACGCCCACTGGGACGCGAAGCACGAAGGCTACGACTGGGAAATCGAATGGCGCGACGGCCAGGCGAACACGCTCGACGGCACGCGTCATTGCTATGGCCATGCGTTCGTGCTGCTTGCTTGCGCGCACGCAGCCATGGCGGGCATCGACGAAGCGAAGCCGTTCATCGACGAGACTTTCGCGCTGATGGAGCGCCGCTTCTGGGACGCCGAAGCAGGTCTCTACGCCGACGAGGCCACGCCCGACTGGCAGTTGTCCGACTATCGCGGGCAGAACGCCAACATGCACGCGACCGAGGCGCTGCTCGCCGCGTATGAAGCCACCGGCCACGTGATTTATCTGGATCGCGCGGAGAAGATCGCGGGCAACATCACGCTGCGGCAGGCGAAGCTTTCGCACGGCCTCGTCTGGGAACACTTCAAGCGCGACTGGTCGGTGGACTGGCATTACAACGAATCCGACAGCTCGAACATTTTTCGTCCGTGGGGTTTTCAGCCGGGGCATCAGACCGAATGGGCGAAGCTGCTGCTGATCCTGGAGCGGCATCGCGCGCTGCCGTGGCTTGCGCCGCGCGCCATCGAATTGTTCGATGCAGGCTTCTGCCGCGCCTGGGACGATCGTCATGGCGGCCTCTACTACGGCTTCGGCCCCGACGACACGATCTGCGATCACGACAAATACTTCTGGGTGCAGGCCGAAAGCTTCGCGGCGGCGGCGCTGCTCGGCGCGCGCACGGGCCGCGAGCGCTTCTGGGACAGCTACGACGAACTCTGGCGCTATAGCTGGGAACACTTCGTCGATCACGAGTACGGCGCGTGGTATCGCATCCTCACGTGCGACAACCGCAAGTACGGCGATGAGAAAAGTCCTGCCGGCAAGACCGACTATCACACCATGGGCGCGTGCTACGAAGTGCTGAACGCGCTCGGGTCCCATTCGACACAACGGTGACGCGCATGGCAACCGAGAAGACATCCGAGACCTTTCCGCAATTCGTTTCCGCAGGCGACATCCTCACGGACATGATCCGCACCGACGTGTCGAGCTGGCTTTCGCGTCCGGGCGGCGCGGGCTGGAACGTGGCGCGCGCTGTTGCGCGTCTCGGGTTGCCGACGGCGGCGGCCGGGTCGCTCGGCACCGATAATTTCTCCGACGATCTCTGGGACGCAAGCGTCGCCGCCGGCCTCGACATGCGTTTCCTGCAGCGCGTGGAACGTCCGCCGCTGCTCGCCATCGTCCACAAGACGCAGCCGCCCACTTACTACTTCATGGGCGAGAACGGCGCGGACCTCGCGTTCGATCCGTCGAAGCTGCCGCAAGGCTGGATGGAGCGCGTGAAGTGGGCGCATTTCGGCTGCATCAGCCTCGTGCGTCAACCGCTCGGCAACACGCTCGCCGCGCTCGCCGCGCAACTGCGTCAGCACGGCGTGAAGATCAGCTTCGATCCGAACTATCGCAACTTGATGGAGCACGGCTACGAGCCGACGCTGCGCAAGATGGCCGCCCTCGCCGATCTCATCAAGGTCTCCGACGAAGACCTGCACATGCTGTTCAAGGGCTTGTCCGAAGCGGACGCGCTCGCGCAAATCCGCGCGATGAACCCGCAAGCCACCGTGCTCGTCACGCGCGGTTCGGACGAAGCCACGCTTTATGCGGACGGCCAGGAATATTGCGCGCGGCCGCCGAGCGTCGAAGTGGCGGATACGGTCGGCGCCGGCGATGCGTCCATCGGCGGCTTGCTCTATAGCCTGATGGCGCGTCACGGCCAATGGCCCGATCACCTGAAGTTCGCGCTGGCGGCAGGCGCGGCGGCGTGCCGGCATTCGGGCGGGCATTCGCCATCGCTCGAAGAAGTGGAGGAGCTGCTCCGGTAGCACGGCGTCATACGCGTTCCATGACCGCGTGCTAGCATGATTTCGTCCTTGCCGGAGGCGCTCATGGAAGACACGACGTACACGAAAGGCATCTATACCGCGACGATCGGCGTGCGCGCCATTGACGGGGACAAGTATCAGGGTCTCGTCTCACTCGAACGCGACGACGGCGAAGACACCGAGCCGACACTCTACGAAGTGGAAGCCGCATCGGAGAACGAGCACGAAGCGCTGGAAGAAGCGCGCGCGCTTGCGCATCGAATTCTCGGTGAAATCGAACTGTAGGAGCAGCGGCGCGCCGCTGCTTATCCTGATCGGGAGGGCATCATGCCGGAGCAGGTCTTCCTCTATGGCGTCTACGCCATCCACGTCAAGCCGCTCGAATTGCAGGGCGCGCGCTGGGATGCGGAGTACGAAATCCGTCATAACGACAAACCCGTGCAAGCGTGGTCCACGGTCGGCGGCGACGGCCTTGCCGATTCCGCCGCCGCGGTCGAGCTTGCGCATCGACGCGCGGTAGCGGACATCGAAGCCGGTGCGGGAATTCCTAAGCCGCGCACGTTTCCCTAAATCTCATTCAATGCGCGGGCGGCGTGATCGCGCCGGTATGCGGCCGTAACGCGAGCCGCTCCGCTTCCCGATGATCGATCGCCGCCGCGCGTTCATGACCATCGCGCGCCACCGCCCGTTCGACATAATCGAAGAGCACGCCCTGCGGCGCGATCAGCTTCGCCATGAACGCAATCTGCAGCGTGCTCGCCGCGAGGATGTCGGCGGCGCTGAACTGTTCGCCGAGCAGCCACGGGCCTTCTTCGAGCGCGCCTTCGATGGCGCGCTCCACGCGCGCCAGATCGCCCCATCCGAAGCTCACCGTGTTTCCTTGTGCGCCGGTCATGCGTTCGGCCATCGCGGGTTCGAGACATGAACCGGTGAAGAACATCCACTGCAGAAAGCGGCCGCGCAACGGGTCGTGCGGCGAAGCGCCGAGCTTCGTTTCCGGATAGCGATCCGCGAGAAACAGCAGCAGCGCGCCCGACTCCGCCACCTTGACGTAGCCGTCTTCCAGCGCGGGCAGTTTCGACATCGGATTGACGCGGCTGAACGCGGGCTCGTTCTGTACGCCCGCGCGGATGTTCACGAACTCGAGGTCGTAGGGCACGCGCATTTCCTCGAGCATCCACAGCGCGCGAAAAGCGCGGGTCTTCGGCCAGTAATAGAGCTTCATCGGCATCCTTCTTGGGGCGATCGTCGGACGTTCAGGTTAGACCCAAAGCATGCGCGATCCCGCTTCGGGTATACGTGAGGACCCGGGCAATCGAGGAGATTCCGCTCGGTTATCTCGAAATTAATCCGATTACTTTCCGAGAGAACGCGATAGTCGGGAAGTGCGCAAAAACTTTCCGCCTTCGACAGCGAAAAATGGAGACCTGCCCCGCGTACCTAAAAGAACGGAGACTCCATGAACGCGCGTGTTCCCGCTGACTCATTCGCCTCGCACTCTAAAGAACCGGCATTGTCGGGCTATCGACTGACCGACAACCTGAGCGCCACGAGCGGCCGCATCTTCCTTACCGGCACGCAGGCACTCGTGCGGCTCGTCCTGATGCAGCGCGAACTCGACCGCGCGGCGAATCTCAACACGGCCGGTTTCGTGAGCGGCTATCGAGGCTCGCCGCTCGGCATGGTCGATCAGCAATTGTGGAAGGCGAAGAAACTGCTCGCGTCGCACGACGTGCGCTTTCTGCCCGCGATCAACGAGGAACTCGGCGGCACGGCGGTGCTCGGCACGCAGCGCGTTGAATCGGACCCGGAGCGCACCGTCGATGGCGTCTTCGCGATGTGGTACGGCAAAGGCCCTGGCGTGGACCGCGCGGGCGATGCGCTCAAGCACGGCAACGCCTACGGTTCTTCGCCGCATGGAGGCGTGCTCGTCGTCGCCGGCGACGATCACGGCTGCGTGTCTTCGTCGATGCCGCATCAGAGCGATAAGGCGATGATCGCGTGGCACATGCCGGTGGTGAATCCGTCGAACGTGGCCGACATGCTGGAGTTCGGTCTCTACGGCTGGGCGCTGTCGCGCTTTTCGGGCGCGTGGGTCGGCTTCAAGGCGATTTCGGAGACGGTCGAATCCGGCTCGACCGTCGATCTGGACGGCATCCGCCGTGACTGGCCAGCGCCGCAAGACTTCACGCCGCCGCCGGGCGGATTGCACAACCGCTGGCCCGATCTGCCGAGTCTCACCATCGAATCGCGCCTCGCCGCGAAGATAGAAGCGGTGCGGCACTTCGCGCGCGAAAACAGCATCGACAAATGGATTGCGCCGAGCCCGCGCGCCAACGTGGGAATCGTGACGTGCGGCAAGGCGCATCTCGATCTCATGGAAACGCTGCGCCGCCTCGATCTCACCATCGCCGATCTGGATGCGGCGGGCGTGCGCATCTACAAGGTCGGGCTCTCGTATCCGCTCGAAACGACGCGGCTCGAATCGTTCGTCGAAGGGCTCGCGGAAGTGCTCGTGATCGAGGAGAAAGGGCCGGTCATCGAGCAGCAGATCAAGGACCATCTCTACAACCGCGCGCAAGGTGCGCGTCCCGTCGTGATCGGCAAGACGGCGCAAGATGGCGCGCCGCTTCTGTCCGCGCTCGGCGAGTTGCGGCCCTCGCGCGTGCTGCCGGTGTTCGCGCAATGGCTCGCGCGTCACAAGCCCGCGCTCGATCGCCGCGACAAAGTGGTGGATCTCGTCGCGCCGCAAATTCTGTCCAATATCGCCGATGCCGTGAAGCGCACGCCCTACTTCTGCTCGGGCTGTCCGCACAACACGTCGACGAAGGTGCCCGAAGGGTCGGTGGCGCAGGCGGGCATCGGCTGTCACTTCATGGCTTCGTGGATGGAGCGCGACACGACCGGTCTCATTCAGATGGGTGGCGAAGGCGTCGATTGGGCTTCGCATTCCATGTTCACGAAAACGCCGCACGTGTTTCAGAACCTGGGCGACGGCACCTATTTCCACTCGGGCATTCTCGCGATTCGTCAAGCCGTGGCCGCGAAGACGAACATCACGTACAAGATTCTCTATAACGACGCCGTCGCGATGACCGGCGGCCAGCCCGTCGATGGCAGCATTTCCGTGCCGCAAATCGCGCGGCAAGTGGAAGCCGAAGGCATTGCGCTGCTCGTCGTGGTCAGCGACGAGCCCGAAAAGTACGACGGCCACGAAGATCAGTTTCCGCGCGGCACGACGTTTCATCATCGCGACGAACTCGATGCCGTGCAGCGCCGTCTGCGCGACACGCCGGGCGTCACCGTGCTCATCTACGACCAGACCTGCGCCGCCGAAAAGCGCCGCCGCCGCAAGAAAGGCGAATTTCCCGATCCAGACAAGCGGCTCTTCATCAACGAAGCGGTGTGCGAAGGTTGCGGCGACTGCGGCGTGAAGTCGAACTGTCTATCGGTCGAACCGGTGGAAACGGAGTTGGGAAGAAAGCGCCGCATCGATCAGTCGTCGTGCAACAAGGACTATTCGTGCGTGAATGGCTTCTGCCCGAGCTTCGTCACGCTCGAAGGCGCGAAGCTCAAGAAGGCGGAAGGCCACGCGTTCGATCCAGCCGAACTCGCGCGAAAGGTCGATTCCCTGCCCTTGCCGCAAGCGCATCTCGACGCTGCGCCCTATGACATCCTGGTCACGGGCGTAGGCGGCACGGGCGTGGTCACCGTGGGTGCGCTCATCAGCATGGCGGCGCATCTGGAAGGCAAGAGCGCGTCGGTGCTCGACTTTATGGGCTTCGCGCAGAAAGGCGGCTCGGTGCTGTCGTTCGTGCGCTTCGCCGCGACCGATGCGCTTCTGAACCAGGTGCGCATCGACACGCAACAGGCCGACTTGCTGCTCGCTTGCGACATGGTGGTGGGCGCGAGTCCCGAAGCCTTGCAAACGGTGCGGCACGACAGAACGAAGATCGTCGTGAACACGCACGCCATCGCCAACGCGAGCTTCGTGCAGAACCCCGAGGCGAATCTTCACGCGGATGCGCTCATCGACAAGATGCGGCACGCAGCCGGGCCCCATGCCGCCGACGCGCTCCGAAGCTGCGATGCACAGGCGCTTGCCACGCGCTTTCTCGGCGACACCATCGGCGCGAACATTCTGATGCTGGGCTTCGCGTGGCAGTTGGGGCTCGTGCCGTTGTCGCACGCGGCGCTCATGCGCGCGCTCGACCTGAACAACGTGGCGGTGGCCGCGAACAAGCTGGCCTTCGCCATCGGACGGCTCGCGGCGGCGGATGCGAGCGCGCTGGAAGCGCTGGCGGCATCGAAGGAAAACAAGCGTGTCGCGATGGCGGACATGCCCTTGCGCGAGCTGATCCGCGACCGCGAGGAACGGCTTCTCGCGTATGGCGGCGCGAAGTGTGTCGCGCGTTATCGCAAGCTCGTCGAGGCCGCATCGGGCGATGACGTCCTCACGCGCGCCGTTGCGGTCACGTTCTACAAGCTGCTCGCGGTAAAGGACGAGTACGAAGTCGCGCGCCTCTACACGGACCCGGCGTTTCGCGCCGCGCTCGCCGCGCAGTTCGAAGGCGCGGCCGGCGACGACTACACCGTGAAGTTCAATCTCGCGCCGCCCGCCATGTCACGCGCGCCGAAAAAGAAGGTGTTCGGTCAATGGATGTGGTCCGTGCTCGGCGGCTTGTCGAGATTTCGCGCGCTGCGCGGCACGGTGCTCGATCCGTTCGGCAAGACGCTCGAACGGCGCATGGAGCGTCAACTCGCCAGCGATTACGAACTCACGATGCAACGCGCGCTCGCCAACCGCGATACGCACAACGCGCAAGACGTGCTGGCGCTTGCCGCGCTCTTCGAACGCGTGCGCGGCTACGGTCACGTGAAGCTCGCCAGCCTCGCGATGGTCAAGCGCGGCGAACGCGATATCGCGGCGCGCATCGGCATTGAAGCGGCGACGGGCGACGCGGTGCGCGCGTCCGTCGAAACGATGAAGGGCGCATCGAGCTTGAAGGGAATTCCGGTCGTCGTGGCGAAATGATCGGGACGTGTGACGCCTCGGCTCTCAGACGAGCTCGTCGTCCGAGATCCAGTCGATGTCGCCGCACAGCACGCAGCGCTTGCCGTCGAGCCGCGTCTCCACCGACAACGTGACGCAAGGCATCGCCTCGTTGATCGACAGATACGGCTTCGTCACGTGCACGCGCTCCGGCTCGCCGAGCGCCGCCCGAAAATACGGCCGGCGCAGCCAGTTCGCGCCTTGCGCGTCGATCAGCGGGAGAAATCGTGCTTCGTGCGCCGCGCGGTCGGCGCGCAGCACGACATTGCGGCCCGCCTGGCGACCGTTGGCGTCGAGCAGGAAGCAGCGGGCGGCGTTATCGAGCGCGAGGAAGTTCCAGCACACTTCGTCGAGCGGCTCGCCCGCCGCAAGCCGTTCCGCCGCGCGCTCGAAGGCACGCACGTAGGGTTGCAGACGCGTCGCCACGCGCCGTTCGCGCGCCTCGGTCTGCAAGCGGTAGCGCTCGGTGAGTTCGCCGATGACGGTTTTCGCGTGGTCGCCATCCGCGAGACCCGGATGCGGCCGCGCGAAGAAGAAGCCCTGCACGAAGTCCGCGCCGCTCGCAAGCGCCAATTGCGCCTCGTGTTCGGTCTCGACGCCTTCTATCAGCACGAGCTTGCCCGCTTCGTGCAGCAAGGACACGATGCCCGAAAGCACTGCTTCCATGTTCTGCCGCTGCTTGATCGTGCGCGACGACGAAGGCGCGTGCACGTTCTGCCCGGCGTGCGACAGCATCACGCGATCTAGCTTCACGATATCCGGATCGAGTTGCCAGATGCGTTCGATGTTCGTATGTCCCGCGCCGAAGTCGTCCAGCGCAATGAGAAAGCCCTGATCGCGGAACTGCTGCACGGCGAGCGCGAGCCGTTCCATGTCTTCGGCGCTCTGCTCCAGCACTTCGAGCACGACGCGGCGCGGCTCGATATGCAGCCGCTTGAGGTTGGCCATCAACGCGGCGGCGTGATACGGCTCGGTCAGCGCGCCGGGATGCACGTTGAGAAAGAGCCATTCGGTCTGCGCGCCCAGCATCTTGAAGTTTTCCAGATGCAGCGCCTGCGCCAGCCGGTCGATCAGCATGGCTTCGCCAATACGCGATGCCTGCCCGAAAACATCGACCGGAGGAACCGGACGATCGAGCGAGTCATGCGCGCGCAACAAGCCTTCGTAGCCGACCGCGCGCATATGCGAAAGGCTGAAGACCGGCTGGAAGACGCTCGAGAGCGTCAGGTCGCCATGTTCGACGGAATAGCGGTCGAAGCCCGAGGTCACGCCCAGTTCGAAGCTACGCGTGGTGACCGTCGCTTTTTCCGGATTCGCGATCACCATGTCCGTGCCCTCCCGCAAAACGCCGAATCTCTTGCCTGGCCAAGCCTGACCGGTCCCGCCCCGGCCCCGTCCAATACCGATTTCATAGAACAGCCCTCGTTGATCTGCCGGGAGTCTTGCGTCCCCCGTGGCTGACGATTAAGCAAGCTCCATGCGAGCAATGCATGTGGATTTGTCGGCGTTTTAGGTGGAATGTGCACCGCTATCAGGCGATTTCGCGTGCATGCGCACCTCCGCGGTGCGAGCGTCGTATATCACCGTATATCAACCCTGACCGGCTCACGCGATAAACTTTCGCGTCGCCCGAACAATGCTAGACGGCATCAAGGGCTTTCGCCTCTTTGCGTCGTGCAGTACCGCACATATGGAAATCGTCTTCACCGTACTCATTCTTCTGATGGTGGTCGCGCTGTCCGGCTTCGGACTGAGCCTGCTTCCGGTCAAGCTGCCGCTGCCGCTGATCCAGATCGCCATCGGCGCGGTGCTGGCGTGGCACGGCTTCGGGCTTCACGTCACGTTCGATCCCGAACTCTTCATGCTGCTGTTCATTCCGCCGCTGCTTTTCGCGGATGGCTGGCGCATTCCGAAGCGCGAGCTCTACATGCAGCGCCGCGCGATCCTCATGCTCGCGCTCGGCCTCGTGTTCATCACGGTCGGGCTGCTCGGCTACTTCCTGCACGCGATGATTCCCGAGATGCCGCTGCCCGTCGCGTTTGCGCTCGCGGCCGTGCTTTCGCCGACGGATGCCGTCGCGCTGACGGGCATTGCCGGGCGCAATCGCATTCCGCCGAACCTCATGCATATCCTCGAAGGCGAAGCGCTGATGAACGACGCGTCCGGCCTCGTCGCGCTGAAGTTCGCCATCGCGGCGGCGCTCACCGGCGTGTTCTCCCTGCGCGACGCGACCATCAGCTTCTTCATCATCGCGGCGGGCGGGCTCGCCATCGGCGCGGCGATCAGTTGGGCGATCACGGAGATACCCGCGCGCATCCTCAAGTTTTCCGAGGACGACGACCCCGCAGCGGGCGTCATTCTCACCGTGCTGATTCCGTTCGCCGCCTACGTGATCGCCGAGCGCGCGGGTTGCTCGGGCATTCTGGCGGCGGTATCGGCGGGAATGATGATGAACATCCAGAGCCTGCGCGACAGCATTCCGAGCGCGGTGCGTATCCGCATGACGAGCACCTGGGCGATGATCGAGTTCGTCTTCAACGGAATGGTGTTCATTCTGCTCGGCCTGCAGTTGCCGCACGTGATCGGGCAGGCGCTGATCGAAGCGCATCACGATGGCGACGCGCAAGTAGGCCTTTTGATCGGCTATGTGCTTGCGACCGTCGTCGCGTTGTATGCGTTGCGCTTCGTGTGGGTATATTGCCTGCGCTGGGTGGCGAGCCGCAACGCCGCGAAACAGGGCATTGGCGCGGCGCCCGGTTTTCGCACGCTCGCCATGACCACGATTGGCGGCGTGCGCGGCGCGGTCACACTCGCGGGCGTGCTCTCGCTGCCGGTCACGCTCGATAACGGCACGCCGCTCGCGGGTCGCGACGTGGCAATCTTCATCGCGTCGGCGGTGATCCTGGTGTCGCTAATCATTGCGGTCATCGGCTTGCCTATTCTCTTGCGCGGCACCGCGCGCATCGACAAGCCCTACGCGGCGGAGGAGCGCATGGCGCGGCGGCGCATCGCGCAGGCGGCGATACGCGCTATCGACGACACGCACGAGACGCTGATCGAGCAGATGGACGAAACGGCGGCGGCGCGCTGCACGGATTCATCCGCGCGTGTGATGGGCATTTACCGGCGAAGGCTGGAATCCCTCGGCGATGAGGAAGCGCCACGCGTGGCCGCGAAGAGAAGCGAAATGGTCGAGACACGGCTGCGCATGGCCGCGATGCGCGCCGAGCGGGCCGAGTTGTTCAGGTTACGCGCGGCTCAGACGATCAACGACGAGACGTTGAACAAGCTCATCCGGGAGATCGATCTGGCGGAGACCGCGCTGGTGAACCGGAAGCGGGGGTTGTCGGCTTGAGAGCATGCTCTCTTGCCTGCGCGTGCGTTCCACCGGGCGCGCAGGCGCTTTGTCATCAGACCACGCCCGACCCACGCCGGCGCAGCAGCGCATACAGAATGATCGCGCCGAACGTCGCGGTGCCGATCCCGCCAAGCGCGAAACCGCCGAGTTTGAGCGTGAAGTCGCCCGCGCCGAGCACGAGCGTGACGGCCGCGACGATCAGATTGCGGTTATCCGAGAAGTCCACTTTGTTGACGACCCAGATGCGCGCGCCCGTCACCGCGATCAGCCCGAACACCACGATCGACACGCCGCCGAGCACCGGCCCCGGAATGGTTTGAATGACCGCGCCGAACTTCGGCGAGAAGCCGAGCACGATGGCGAACAATGCCGCGATGGCGAACACGAGCGTCGAATAAATCTTCGTGACGGCCATCACGCCGATGTTCTCCGCATAAGTCGTCACGCCCGTGCCGCCCGCGAAACCGGAGACGATGGTCGCCAGTCCGTCGCCGATGAACGCGCGTCCGATGTAACGGTCGAGACTCTGTCCCGTCATCGCGCCGACCGCCTTGATGTGGCCGAGGTTCTCGGCGACGAGAATGATCGCGATGGGCGCGAGCAGGGTCATCGCCTGCGGTTCGAACACGGGCGCGGTGAAGTGCGGCATGCCGAACCACGCGGCGTTCGCGACGATCGAGAAGTCGATCGGTTTGCCCATGCTCATGCCATTGGTCAGCACCGCGTAGATGATGTAGGCAATCGCCAGCCCGATCAGAATCAACAGGCGCTGCGCCATGCCGCGCGCGAACACGGCCACGCCGCCCACGCAAAGCACGGTGACGAGCGCCATCCACGAATCGAAGTTGCTGGCGCTCACGCCTTTCACGGCGATAGGCGCGAGATTCAGTCCGATCACGCAGACGATCGCACCGGTGACGACGGGCGGCATCAGCGCTTCGATCCACTTCGTGCCGACCGCCGTGACGATTGCACCGATGATCGCGTAAGCCACGCCGCACGCCACGATGCCGCCGAGCGCAACGGGAATGTTCATGTTCGGGCCGTGGCCGCTGTAGCCCGTCACCGCGATGACGAGCCCGATGAACGCGAAGCTCGAACCGAGATAGCTAGGCACGCGTCCGCCGACCAGCACGAAGAAGAGCAGCGTGCCGATTCCCGACATGAAAATGCACAGATTGGGATCGAAGCCCATGAGAAGCGGCGCGAGCACGGTCGAGCCGAACATGGCGACGACGTGCTGAATGCCCATGGCGAACATCTGCGGCCAGGGCAGGCGCTCATCGGGGCCGACGACGCGGCCGCCTTGCGCATCCGGCTGGACGGGCCAGCGCGGGAAATAGGGATTGGACATGGGAAACAACTCCTTCTCGACATTGACGCCGTTTCGTGCGGCGCGGGTGTTCTGGAAACTGGCGCGAGTTTACGGAGTGGGATGCAGGGTGGCAAGCGAGGTGATATTACGGGAGGCTTGCGGCGATGAGCGCTTCGCACGCATCGTTGCGAAAGGCGCATTGGCGCCGAGATTCATGCGCGGCCCGCTCGAACGCGACCGCACGATGAGCACCGAAACGCTAGCGCGTCCGCTGCTCGCCGTCGGCGACATTCGACGCTGGCCGCCATCGCAAGCGGCCAGCGCGAACCGAATTACCCGCGCCCGTCCAGTTCGAACACCGCGACCGCGCCCTTCAGTTGCTCGGCCTGATCGGCCATCGCGCCCGCAGCGGCCGCCGCTTGCTCGACCAACGCCGCGTTCTGCTGCGTCACCTGGTCCATTTGCGCCACCGCGCGATTCACCTGTTCGATGCCCGCGCTCTGCTCGTGCGAGGCCGCCGAAATCTGCGCCATGATGTCCGTCACGCGCTGCACGGCTTCCGTCACTTCGGCCATGGTCGAACCCGCGCGCTCGGCGATCGCCGCGCCGCTGTCCACCCGCGCCGTCGACGCTTCGATCAGTTCCTTGATCTCCTTCGCCGACATCGCGCTGCGTTGCGCAAGCGAACGCACTTCACCGGCGACGACCGCGAAACCGCGTCCTTCCTCGCCCGCGCGCGCCGCTTCGACAGCGGCATTCAGCGCCAGGATATTGGTCTGAAACGCGATGCCTTCGATCACCGCGATGATGTCCGTCATTCGCTTGGAGCCCGCCGCGAGTTCGCGCATGTTGTCCACCACTTCGCCGACGAGTTCGCTGCCGCGCGTCGAGACATCCGATGCGCCGCGCGCCAGGCCGCTGGCTTCATCGGCGTTGCTGGCGTTCTGACGCACGGTCGCAGTGAGCTGCTCCATGCTCGACGCGGTTTCTTCCAGCGACGCCGCCTGCTCTTCCGTGCGTTGCGACAAGTCGGTGTTGCCTTGTGCGATTTCACGCGATGCGAACAGAATCGATTCGCTCGAATGCCGGATGCCGCCGACGATCTCCGCCAGCTTCACGCTCATGTTGCCGAGGCTGTGAAGCATGCTGCTGTCGTCGCCCGGACGCGTTTGCACACGCGCCGTCAGATCGCCTTCCGCGATACGGTTCGCAATTTGCGCCGCATAGCCCGGCTCGCCGCCGAGCTGCGCCGACAGCCGCCTGCCGATCAAGACCGCGAGCAAGCCGCCGGCCGCCATCGCGCCGAGCACGAGTGCGAGCATCACGACGCGCATCGTCTGGTATTCGGACGCCGCGTTGTTGCGTGCGCCGGTTGCGCGCTCACGCTTGAAGTCGGCGAGACGTTCGAGCGATGCGCGCGCTTTCTCGCTGGCATCGATCGCACGGGCAATGAGACCCATCTGATCGACGTCCGTCGGCATGGGTTTCGTGCCGATCTGCATATGCACGATGTCTTCCCATCCGGCGATAGCCTGCGCCGCCGAGTCGTAGAGCGCGCGGCCATCCGTCGTCGTCATCGTGGGGCGCAGGTTGTCGAGCGCCTGATGCATGCTTGCGAGCGAGGCGGTCATGCCCTCCTTGAGCTTCGCCTTGCCGGCATCGTCGGCGAAGGTGAGATTCGCGGCGGCGAGGTCGGTGTTCAGCTTGTGCTTGTTGGCTTCCTCGACCCAGTAAAGGCCGTCCATGTGTTTCGCGCCGATCTCGCCGATCAAGCTGTTCATCTTCGCCAGCGATACGACGCCGGTCACGCCCACGCATGCGGTAAATACAATCACCACCGCGAATGACAGCACGAGCTTGCCAAACACGGAAAGGCGGTCAAACCAGTTCATCGATGTCTCCTCTGTCGACCAGCGCTTCATCGACCGGCGTTCGAGCGTCGAGCTTTCCGCGCCGGTCCGTCTGGTCCCACGCCCCGCAGACGACGCCCACGGACGGCGTGGTGCGAACTCAGGTTCGCGCACAGAGAGCTTTACGGCGCGGGTTGCGGCCTTCTTGAGATCGAATGCGGAGAATACGGCGGATGAGATGTGAGGCGAAAGGCGGACGAAAACTGGCGTTGTCATGCAAGCGCTGGACGCTTGCGTTGCGCGTGCGCGCTCGCTGTCGTTCAGTGCTGCGCCGAGGATGCTCGCCGCCTTCAAGTTCCTGCTGAATCGCAGCTTTCTAGGAGTCTTCCTAGATTCGGAATAATCGTATATTTGGCCGCAACGAGTCGACGTATTCTTTCCCTGTGCGTATTCCCCTGTATATGCACGTAGTCGTTGTAACTCTCCGATTACCGCCCTCGTTCCCCCGGCTTGGGCGGTTCTTTTTTTATTGGCGCACGGGCTTCTTCGCCAGCTTCCGCTGCAACGTCCGCCGGTGCATGTTGAGCGCACGCGCCGTCGCCGAAATATTGCCGTTGTTCTCGGCCAGCGCCCGCTGAATGTGCTCCCATTCGAGCCGCGCCACGGAAAGCAAAGTCGGATTCTCAATCGCTTCTTCCGCCGTCTGCTCGCTCGCCTGTTCATGCAGCGCGGCGAGAATGGACTCGACGTTCGCGGGCTTCGCCAGATAATTGTCCGCACCGTCCTTTACTGCCTGAACCGCCGTCGCAATGCTCGCGTAGCCCGTCAGCACGAGAATGCGCGCGTCCGGCTGCAAGTCGCGCAGTGGCGAGACAAGACGCAAACCGGAATCGTTACCGAGGTGAAGATCGACCGTGATCTGGCCGAACTTGTGCTGATTGGCGAGCTTCAGCGCTTCGCTCGCGTCGTGCGCCTGATGCGCGGTGTAGCCGCGCCGAACCAGGCCGCGCGCGAGAATGCCCGAAAAAACCTCGTCGTCGTCGATGATCAGGAAATTCATGTCGCTCATGCTTCTTTCTCCAATGTTGGCCGGCGTCGTGCTCACGCCGCGCCGCTTGATTCGGTTCGTGCATCATCGGCGGGCGATGCGCCGATATTCGGCAGACGCAGGATCGCGCGCGTGCCGCGTGGCTGATCCGCCGCGAGTTCTATCGATCCCTGCAGGCGCGCCGCCGCCGCGAACGCAAGGTATAGCCCGACGCCGTGGCCCCCCTGCGTGCTGTCCACTGGCGCGGCGCCCAGGCTCGAACGCAGCGCGGGCGGAATGCCCGGCCCGCGATCGCAAATATCGAAGCGCACCATCTGCACGCCTTCCACCCGTTCAGCCGATGCCTGCAAAGTCACGAGCTCGCTGCTCGCGCGCGCCGCGTTGTCCAGCAAGATCGTGAGAATCTGACCGATGGCAACGGAATCGTCGATGGACATGGACTCCGGCGTCTTGCCCGCATGCTCGAACTTCACTTGCGGATGCCGCAGCCGCCATTGCTCGATGAAGCTCGCGAGCCATTCGCGAAGCGGCTGGCGATTCGACGGCCCCGTCGCGCGGCTGCGCAAGCGCGCGAGCGCCGAGGTGCACAGCGCCATCTGCTGTTCGAGCAATTCGAAGTCGGCCGCGTAAGGCGCGAGGTTGCGGTCGTGCGCGGCGGAATCGCGCAATTCCTCGCTCAGCATTGCAATGGTAGACAGCGGCGTGCCCATTTCGTGCGCAACGGTGGCCGCCTGCACACCGAGCGCAACGGCGCGTTCGTCGCGCAGATGACGTTGCTGGGCGTCGGCGAGCGCGGCGTCACGCACGCGCAGCGCCCGCGACATGCGTGCGACGAACCAGCCGATCAGCCCGACGCTCACCATGAAGTTCACCCACAGACCCGTGCGGAAGTAGTCGAACAGATTCGATGGATTCTCTATGTTGAGCGGCACGTAGTTGTAGCTCAGGAGCGCATAACAAGAGACCGCGAAGAGCGCGAGCCACGCGGTCATGGTCCACGGCAGAATGGCCGCGGAAATGGCCAGCGACGGCAGATACAAGGTGACGAACGGATTGGTCGAGCCGCCCGAGAGAAACAGAAGCGCGGAGAGCGCGCCTAAGTCGACCCACATCTGGCCGAAGAGTTCGACATTGGTTTCCGGCTGAGCCCGCGCCACGCGCAGCCACGTCAGCCCGTTGAAGAACATTTCGAGCGCGACGACGAGGAGCATGGCCGGCAAGGGCAGCTTCGCGCTGTAGAAAATCTGCACGACGGCGATGGTCGTCAACTGGCCGATGATCGCCAGCGAGCGAAGCCAGAAGAGGTGACCGAGGTTGACCCGTCCGGTATTGGTTATGCGATGCATCGGGTGATTGAGTGCGTGCGGTCCATGCGACATTATCCCGCTTGCGCCTATAGTGAAACCGAACGTGGCGCGATTTGTCGCACCCTAATATCAGCGTGACGCTTGGCCTATCTCCGCCGCCAGGCATGCGCGGCACAGGCAAGTCGAGTCCGGCCGCAAGCGTTCGCGCGGCAGCGCGGGCAAGGTTGCGCACCAGCACGTCGCAGCGCCGGCGAGCGCGCCGCAATGAAACGCCGCGCCGCAGCGCGTGCACCGTTGCGTCGCGTCGGAGCCTGATTGAAGCGTTACGTTCATCATCGTTTCATCGACATTGACAAGCGATGATCGCATGCCCGGCCGCCATGCCGGAAAACGAGACGGCGCGCGGGGAAAACGACCTGTCGTGTAGCGTCACTCCTGTACAATCCGCGTGTTTAAACGCTCCTCGCCTCATTTGCCGCCATGTCCGAGCTACCTGACCTCACGCAGATCGCGCCTACGCTGAAAGCCGAAATTCTGGCCGAGGCGCTGCCTTATATCCGTCAGTATCACGGCAAGACGGTCGTGATCAAATACGGCGGCAACGCAATGACCGAAGAGCGCCTCAAGCAAGGCTTCGCGCGCGACGTGATCCTCCTGAAGCTCGTCGGCATCAATCCGGTGATCGTGCACGGCGGCGGTCCGCAGATCGACCAGGCGCTCAAGAAGATCGGCAAGCAGGGCACCTTCATTCAGGGCATGCGCGTCACCGACGAAGAGACCATGGAAGTGGTCGAATGGGTGCTCGGCGGCGAGGTACAGCAGGACATCGTCACGCTCATCAACCATTTCGGCGGTCAGGCGGTCGGCTTGACCGGTAAGGACGGCGGGCTCATCCACGCGCGCAAGCTAATGATGCCGGATCGCGATAATCCGGGCCAGTTCATCGACATCGGTCAGGTGGGCGAAGTGGAGTCCATCAACCCGGCGGTGGTGAAGGCGCTGCAGGACGACGCGTTCATTCCGGTCATCTCGCCTATCGGTTTCGGCGAAGACGGACTCTCCTACAACATCAACGCGGATCTGGTCGCGGGCAAGCTGGCGGTCGTCCTGAACGCCGAAAAGCTCGTGATGATGACCAACATTCCCGGCGTGATGGACAAGGAAGGCAATCTTCTCACCGACCTTTCCGCGCGCGAGATCGACGCCCTTTTCGCCGACGGCACCATCTCCGGCGGCATGTTGCCGAAAATTTCCTCCGCGCTGGATGCGGCGAAAAGCGGCGTGCGTTCGGTGCACATCATCGACGGGCGTATCGAGCATTCGGTGCTGCTCGAAATTCTGACCGAGCAGCCGTTCGGCACGATGATCCGCTCGCATTGAGCTTCGTCACTCTTCCTCCAACGCCCGCTGCGGTTTGCTCCGCGCGGGCGTTTTTATTTGCCGAACGTAATCGCGCATGAGTTCATCTCGCAGTGCTCGCCGCCGTCATGTCAAAACGCGCGGCCCAGTTTGGCTCTTCGATCTCGACAACACGCTGCATCACGCGTCGCACGAGATTTTTCCGGCGATCAATCGCGCGATGACGCAGTACATCATCGACCGGCTGGGCGTGGATATCGACGAAGCGAACCGGCTGCGCGTCGGCTACACGGTGCGATACGGCGCGACCTTGCTCGGACTCGTGCGGCATCACGGCATCGATCCCGCCGATTTCCTGCGCGAAGTCCATACCTTCCCCGATCTGCCGTCCATGCTGCGCGCCGAGCGCGGCCTGAAGCGCATCGTGCACGCGCTGCCGGGCCGCAAGATCGTGCTCACCAACGGACCGACGCTCTACGCGCGCTCGGTGCTCGCGGAACTGGGTATCGGCAAGCTGTTCGAGCGCGTGATCGCCATCGAGGACATGCGCGACGGCGAACGCTGGCGCGCCAAGCCCGATGCGCCCATGCTCCGTCGCGCGATGCGCCGCGCGCACGTGCATTTGAAAGACGCGATTCTGGTGGAAGACACGCGCGGGCATCTGAAGCGTTACCGGCGGCTCGGCATTCGCACGGTGTGGATCGTCGGCCATTTGCCGATGGCGCGCACGTCAAGTGGCGGCATTTCGCAGCGCTTGCCCGGCTCGGGCCGGCCGCATTACGTGGATCGCACCGTGCGTTCGTTGCGCGCGCTCACGCTCGGCATGCGCGGCGGCGGCTTTCGAGCGGCGAAAGCGACTACATCCTGAAGAGGCGCCGCGCGAGCATGTCTTCGAGGTCCGAGCGCTGATCGACGACGAGATGCACGTAGATGGTTTCGCCATCCACCTTGTAGATGACGCGGTTGGTGCCGCTCGCCACTTCGTAGTATCCCGTCATGCGGAAGTCGACCAGTTCGGGCGGCGTCGCGCCACGACGCGGTGACGCTTCTATTTCGGCGATGGTGTCGGCCAGGCCGTCGCGCGTGGCCTTCCACGCCATCTTGCCGAACTTGTTGATGACGTAGCGTCTATAGTCGCGCAACTCCTGCTGCACCGGATCGAGAAAGACGGTTTTCACTTGACGCCTTCTTCCCTGTCGAGCCGTTCGAGTTCGCCGAAGAGGTCGATTGCGTCTATGCAATGCCCGGCCTCGATGTACTTCTGCCCCATCGCCAGAATCTTGAGCAAAGCCACGGTCTGATGCAGGTCTTCATAAGACTGCACGTCCTGCACGACCACCCGCCCTTCGCCGTTTTGCGTGATGAGCATGGGCTCGCGGCTCTCGACGACGTTGCGGATCATTTCGGCCGCGCGGCTCTTGAGATGGCTCAGCGGCCTCACACGACTCGGTTTCATTTCCGCTCCAGGGCCCACGCGCAGATTAGACAATATAGACACAAACTCGGGCCATATCCAGAACGCCCGGGCACCGCTATTGGCGGCTTTATTACGTTTTCCGCTATACTTCTTCGCTCAATCTGAATTCGAACACGCGCCGATTTGCTGACTCGATTGCGGGCGCGCGAACCTTCCCAAGCGGTATTGCGGGGAGGTTCAATACAAATGCGGCTAAAGAGGTCGTCAGCCGCGCCGTCAATCCACACGCGCATCGCCGACACCCGTTTAGCCGCTATTTCAAGGCGGAATGAATGGAATCAATCGGCATCGTCACTCCCCAAACCTTGCGCTTCACCGAGCCGCTCGTCATGCAAAGCGGCTCGACGCTCAACGACTACGAACTCGTCGTCGAAACCTACGGCGAACTCAACGCCGCGCGCTCGAACGCCGTGCTCGTTTGCCACGCGCTCAATGCGTCGCATCACGTGGCGGGCGTCTACGCCGACAACCCGAAAGACGTAGGCTGGTGGGACAACATGGTTGGTCCCGGCAAGCCGCTCGATACCGACCGCTTCTTCGTGATCGGCGTGAACAATCTCGGTTCGTGTTTCGGCTCGACCGGGCCGATGAGCATCGACCGTACAAGCGGTAAGCCCTACGGCAAGAGCTTTCCCGTCGTGACGGTGGAAGACTGGGTGCATGCGCAGGCGCGCGTGGCCGACCGCTTCGGCATCGAACGCTTCGCGGCGGTGATGGGCGGCAGTCTCGGCGGCATGCAGGCGCTTGCCTGGAGCACGATGTATCCGGAGCGGCTCGGGCATTGCATCGTGGTGGCATCGACGCCGAAGCTTTCGGCGCAGAACATCGCGTTCAACGAAACGGCGCGCTCGGCGATTCTCTCCGACCCCGACTTCCACGGCGGCGACTACTACGCACACGACGTGAAGCCGCGCCGCGGCTTGCGCGTGGCACGCATGATCGGCCATATCACCTATTTGTCGGATGACGACATGGCCGTGAAGTTCGGCCGCGCGCTGCGCCGTGCCGAAGGCGCGCTCGACGCGTACAACTTCAACTTCGACGTCGAGTTCGAAGTGGAGTCGTATCTGCGCTATCAGGCCGACAAGTTCGCCGAATACTTCGACGCCAATACGTACTTGCTCATCACGCGCGCGCTCGATTATTTCGATCCCGCCAAGGCCTTCGAAGGCGACCTGCGCCGCGCGCTCGCCAACACCACGGCGAAGTATCTGATCGCGAGCTTTACGACCGACTGGCGTTTCGCGCCCGCGCGTTCCCGCGAGATCGTCAAAGCGCTGCTCGACAACAAGCGCACCGTGAGCTACGCGGAGATCGACGCGCCGCACGGCCACGACGCCTTCCTGCTCGACGACGCGCGCTATCACAACTTGATGCGCGCCTATTACGAACGCATTGCCACGGAGATCGGCGCATGAACCAGCACACTCTCGATTCCCTCGCGCTGCGTTCGGACTTTCGCGCCATCGCGCGCTGGGTCGAACCGCGTTCCTCCGTGCTCGATCTCGGTTGTGGCGACGGTTCGCTGCTCTCGCTGCTCGGCGAAGAACTCGAAGTGCATGGTTACGGCATCGAAATCAATGACGCCGGCGTGCTCGCGTGCGCGCAAAAAGGCGTGAACGTGATCCAGCAGAATCTCGAAGACGGCCTGCGTCTTTTCGAAGACGACAGCTTCGATTTCGCCGTGCTTTCGCAGACGCTGCAGACCATTCATCAGACCGCGGCGATCCTGCGTGAAACCGTTCGCGTGGGTCGCGAATGCATTGTCTCGTTCCCGAACTTCGGGTACTGGCAGCATCGGCTCTCGGTTATTCAAGGGCGCATGCCGGTTTCGAAATCGCTGCCATATCAATGGCATAACACGCCGAACGTGCGCGTTCTGACCATCAAGGACTTCGAGGCGCTCGCGCCCGAAGTGGGCATCGAGATACTGGACCGCGTGGTGCTGCACGACGGGCAAACGGTCCGTTGGGGCGCGAACTGGCGTGGTAGTCTTGCGGTCTATCGCGTGAAGCGCCGTTGAGTTCGAATCGGCCCGTCACGCATCGAAACGCACCACCACGACGTATTACCCACATCGATATGCCCGAAACGCCACGCGAGGCGCCCGCTCTTACAGCTCACGAAGAAGATCCCGGCTTGCACGCGTTCCTCAACGCGCGCATCCTCATTTGCGTCTTTCTCGGCTTCACGTCCGGACTGCCGCTCTTCACGCTCTACAGCCTGTTGCAGGCGTGGCTCTCGACTGCGGGCGTCAACGTCAAGGAGATCGGCCTCTTCGCGCTGATCGGGCTTCCCTATACGTGGAAGTTCGTCTGGTCGCCGCTGATGGACCGCTTCATTCCGCGCTTTCCGGGCTGGCGTCCGGGCCGACGGCGCGGCTGGATGTTCGTCACGCAAGTGCTCGTGATGGTGGCCATCGGCTCCTTCGGGTTCTTTTCGCCCTCGCAGAACCTGTGGGCGGTTGCGGCCATCGCCGCGCTCGTCGCGTTCTTCAGCGCGAGTCAGGATATCGTCATCGATGCCTACCGCCGCGAGCTGCTCGCCGATACCGAGCAAGGTCTCGGCAACGCGGTTCATGTCAACGCGTACAAGGTGGCGGGGCTCGTGCCTGGCTCGCTTTCGCTGATTCTCACGAACGTTCTTCCGTGGAAGACCGTGTTTCTGATCACCGCCGCGTTCATGCTGCCGGGCCTCATCATGACGCTCGTGGTCAAGGAGCCGGCCATTCACGGCGCGCCACCCAAGACGTTGCGCGAGGCGATCGTCGAGCCGTTCCACGAGTTCATCACGCGCAATGGCTGGCAATCCGCGCTGCTGGTGCTGGGCTTCATCTTCCTCTACAAGCTCGGCGACACCATGGCGACCGCGCTCGCCACGAAGTTCTTCATCGACGTAGGCTTCACGCTCACGCAGATCGGCGTGATAGCGAAAGCGGTCGCGTTCTGGGCGAGCATCGCGGGTGGCTTGATCGGCGGTATCTGCCTCGTGAAGATCGGCATTGCGCGCGGACTCTGGGTCTTCGGCTTCTTGCAGATCATCGCGACGCTCGGCTTTGCGTGGCTCACGAAAATCGGGCCGTCGCCCGCCGCGCTCGCGGTGCTTTACGGCTTCGAAACGTTCGCGACGGGCCTCACGCTCGCCACATTCACGGCGTATATCGCGAGCACGACCGATCCGCGCTACACCGCGACTCAGTTCGCGCTCTTCACGAGCCTCGCCGCCGTGCCACGGACTTTCGCGGCGGCGGGCAGCGGCTTTATCGTGAGTGAAACAGGATGGTTTCCGTACTTCATGGTGTGCGTCGCGCTGTCCATACCCGGCATGCTACTGTTGCCGAAGATCGCGCCATGGAGAACGCCACGATGACGGTATCGATGCCGGCCCGGCCCACGCTTGGCGCGCTCATCTGCGCGCTCATGCTGGCGACGCTCGCGCCCATGTCCGCGCGCGCGCAGGACGAAGAGCGCGCGCCGCCTTACACGGCGCCGAACAGCCAGATCCGCTTCGGCAACTCGGCGTTGTTCCGCAATCTGATTCCGCCCGCGACGCTCGAACAGCAGGCAAGCGATGAATATGCGCAGATCATTCACGACGCCGAGCGCAACAAGACACTGCTCGGCAATGACAATCCGCTCGTCAAGCGCGTGCGCGATATCGCCACTCACGAGATTCCGTTCGCGCTCAAGTGGAATGACCGCGCGAAGAACTGGAAGTGGGAAATCAACGTCATCAAGTCGCCCGAAGTGCGCATGTACTGTTTGCCGGGCGGCAAGATCGTGGTGTATAGCGGGCTCATCGACAAGCTGCACCTGAACGACAACGAGATCGGCATGATGATCGGCCATGAGATCGCGCACGCGCTGCGCGAACATGCGCGCGAACGGCTCGGGCGGCAGCAGGCGCAGCAGTTGTCGTCGGGTACCATGCCGCAGCTTTTCGGCTTTACCGATTACGGTTCGCAGCCGCTTGGCATCGGCGATCAGTTGCTGGCCATGAAATACGCCCCCGCCGACGAGACCGAAGCGGATGTCATCGGCAGCGAGATTGCTTCGCGCGCAGGTTACGATCCGCGCGCGGCCATCACCTTGTGGAACAAGATCGATACCGCCACGCGACGCTCCGACAACGGTTTCATCTGGATGCATCCGTATGGGCCGGAGCGCCGGCAGGACCTGCTCAAGCGCCTGCCGGACATGATGCCGCTGTATGCCAAAGCGGTGGGAAAGAGCATCGACCAGTTGCCGAATTACGGCGGGTTGGGGCGGTTTAAGAAGGGTGGAAAATGATGTTCAGTTTTGCGTACCAAAAATCGAGGGAGCAGCAAGGTGCACAAGGGCTTGAAGGAACCACATCTTTTTAACGCGGCATCAAACCCGTTAAGGATGATTCGAAATCTCACAGGGATACTCGATGAATCCGAGTTGGCTAAAATTCGTAGAGAAATTGATGCAAATGTAGTAGGTCTTTTTAATCTGGGCGAGACGCACTTTAGATTTGCAGTGTTGATTGCGGCGACTGAGTGGCGCCAAAAAGTGTCACGTTTTTATTACGCGGCATATAACATGCGAAGAGCTGTTGCGCTTAAATTTGATGGCTCCTACACCACAGATTCTAGTGATCATCATAAGGTCGATGTGATTCCTGATGTTCTGGAAAATCACGGCCTCTATAGAGTAAAGCTTAAGAATCTACGCGATGACCGAAATCTCGCTGATTACAGCCATCTCGCGAACGAGACCGATCTGCTACTCAGCGTCGCGGAAGCTCAAATGTAGTGGCACAGTTACTTACAGACACCAAAAAATTCTTGACCGATAACGGCATTGATCTATGAATAACGCACCGGTTCGAGACGATTTAGAAATCGTTGTCAAAGCATTTTCCGACGTTCTGTCGGGGATCCGTCCGTCGTTCCACGTAAAGGACCGTCCCGACGGTAGCTTTATAGTTTTCGAATTCGCAAAGCCAAACGCACGCTTCTTCGAACTTCTCGATGGAATTAGCGAATTTCTTCCTGATGACAATATCTATAAAAACAGAGTCGGCATAAGCGCGCGTGCTCATAAACCCGCCAATATGTTGACGATTCCGGAGACAATGCTGATGCAGAAAGAGGTTTCTGCTAGCTTAACCGTTGACCGAAATACCTTCGGAAAGGATTTTCTTGCCCGCTACACCCCGTCAGTGACGGGCCTAGAAAAAGACGTGGTTCTGCAAACCAATCACATAGTCTACGGTCGACGTGGCTCTGGAAAGTCCAGTCTGCTTGCGTTCGCGATGCATAACTTGCGCTCCGAACAGAAGCCATTTTGCTGGATTGCCATGCAAACCTATTCGGCCCGACTGGATCACCAAGCGATTGCAAGCGTACTGTCAGAAATATTCTCTGAGGCTGCTCAGCATTCGGAGATGCCGTCCGACTTCCTGAGCCTCGCCCACGAGTTGCTATCACTCGGCGAGTCGGACAACGAGAGTCTGGTTGCCGTTCGACTTGCCCGGATGGTGCCGCGGATGCGGAAAATCCTTGGCATTCTTTCAGAAAAAAATAGCTTTACAATTTTTCTCGATGATATCCATGTGTTGGGCTACTCGCTCCAGCCTGAACTTCTTTCTGTTGTGTACTCTCTTACCCGAGGAAACAATGCCTACATTAAAGTTTCGGGAATCGAGCAATTAACCAATCTCTGGGACGGCAATAATAGGCGCGGCATGGAGCCGCCACATGACATACAAACGCTGATGCTCGATCACAATTTGACCAGTCCTGATCAGTCGAAAACTCATATATTTAGCATTTTAGAGAAGCATGCGATTTACTGCGGCTTGCCAAGCATCGATTACTTGGCAAGCCAAAACTTCATTGATCGCCTTGTATTGTCAGCGGCGGCAGTACCGCGAGACGCTCTTAGTCTTTTTTCAAAATCTATCTCCCGTTCGCTTTTGCGTAGTCAAAAAAGCGTGTCGATTACAAGCCTGAACTCGGCAGCATCGGAGGCTATAGAAGAAAAACTAAAGGACGTTCGCAAAGATTCGTTCGAGACCAACGAAACTACGGTTTCAAAGCAACTCCAGTATGTGAAAGAGTTTTGTTCAGAAAACAAAAAGAATGCTTTTCTCGTTAAGATTGATACGGGGAATGCTATTTACATCAGCGTACAACGCCTCGTTGCCTTGCGGTTCGTGCATGTTCTGCATCAAGGAATCACACCTCACAAAGCAGGAGAACGTTATGCGGCTTTAATGCTTGACTACGGTTTCTACATTGGCGTACGTACGGCACGAAGCATGCAATTGATTCCCGATACGCCTAGGCAGCTAACCGCGAAGGAATTAAGAACTCTTCCGATCTTGCCCTCGTAGGATGATGGACTGCCATGCGCGAGCATGGCAGTCATACCACCGTCCCGCCTTAGCCTACTTCTTCCCAATCTTCCAGTTGTAATCGATAGTCAGCGGCGCGTGATCGCTGAATTTGATGTCGCGGAAAATGGAAGTCTTCTTGGCGGTCGCCGCGACTTCCTGCGTCGCGATTTGATAGTCGATACGCCACCCCACGTTCTTCGCGTACGCCTGCCCGCGATTGCTCCACCACGTGTATTGCTCGGCACGCTGGTCGAGCGTGCGAAAGACATCGACGTAACCGACATCGTCGAAAAGCTTCGTGAGCCACTCGCGCTCTTGCGGCAGACAACCCGAGTTCTTCTGGTTGCTCTTCCAGTTCTTGATGTCGATTTCCTTGTGCACGATATTCACGTCACCGCACACGATCACCTCACGCTCTTGCGAAAGCCCGGCGAGATGCGGCATGAATTCGTCCATGAAACGATACTTCGCCTGCTGCCGCTCTTCGCCGCTCGACCCGGACGGGACATACACCGACACCACGGACAGCTTGCCGAAACGCGCTTCCACGTAACGTCCTTCGGGATCGAACTCGGCACTGCCGAAGCCGATCACGACATCGTCCGGCTCGTGACGCGTGTACAAACCCGCGCCGCTATAACCCTTCTTCACCGCGTGCTGGAAATAACCCTTGAAACCGTGCGGCGCGAGAAACTCCGGCGTGAGATCGTCCTGCGAACACTTGATTTCCTGCACGCACACGACGTCCGATTTCTGCTCGCCGAACCAGTCGAAGAAACCTTTCTTGGCCGCCGAACGGATGCCATTCAGATTGGCGGTAATCACCCGAAACATACTTGTCCTCTTTCCTTGTTTATTCGACCTTCACGCCCTTGAGCGATTCCTTGGCGGCCGGAAATTCGAGTTTCATGCCCTGCATCGTGCGCAGCAAAAGCTCCGCGACCATCACGTTGCGATGCGGTTTCGAATCGCCGGGAATGATGTACCACGGCGCGTATTCGGTCGAGGTCGCGCCTAACGCCAGCTCATACGAGCGCTGATATTCGTCCCACAGCTTCCGAGCGTCGAGATCGGAGACATCGAACTTCCAGTGCTTGGTCGGATCGTCGATACGCGCTTGCAAGCGCTCGCGCTGCTCGTCCTTCGAAATATGCAGAAAGCATTTGACGATGGTCGTACCGCTATCCGCGAGCAACGCCTCGAACTCGCGAATATGCCGGTAACGGCGCTCGCATTCGTCATCGTCGATAGACTTCATCACGCGCGGCACGAGCACGTCTTCATAGTGGCTGCGATTGAAGACAGCGAACTCGCCGGCCATCGGCGCCTGCGCGTGCACGCGCCAGAGGAAATCGTGCGAGGCCTCGCGCTCGGAAGGCGCGCGAAACGGCACGATGCGCAAGCCGAGCGGATCGACGTCATGGAACACCGCGCGCACCGTACCGTCCTTGCCGCTCGTGTCCATGCCTTGCAGCACGAGCAGCACGCGCCGAAGACGCTGCGCGTGCAGCTTCTCCTGCAGGTCGTCGAGCTGCGCGCCGATTGCCGCGAGCCGGTCGCGGTCTTCGTCTTTCGAGCCGTTCGAAAACGGCTTGCCGGATGGATCGATCGAACTCAGATCGAAGGGCTTGAGCTTCTTGTCGTCATCGAAATACGGGACGAGGAAGTCGTCCAGAGACGGTTTCTTTGCCATGTCGCCAACCTTTTGTTCTATCCCGAAACGCCAATGAAAACGGGCCGCTGCCAAGCTAGACGGCAACAGCCCGTTCGTCGTGCTACTTCCAGGCGACCGGTTCTCCGTCGACGCGGAGGAGTTCGCCCAAGTGCTCGCTCAGGATAGCTTTTTCTTCAGAAGCTCGTTCACCTGCTGCGGGTTCGCCTTGCCCTTGGTCGCCTTCATTGCCTGGCCGATCAGCGCGTTGAACGCCTTTTCCTTGCCCGCGCGGAATTCTTCCACCGATTTCTGGTTCGCCGCGAGCACCTCGTCGATGATCGCTTCGAGCGCGCCGGTATCGGAAATCTGCTTGAGCCCCTTCGCCTCGATGATGCGGTCCGCCGCGCCCACGTCGGTTGCCTTCTCGTCCCAGATCGCCTGGAAAATGTCCTTCGCGATCTTGTTGGAGATCGTGCCATCCGCAATGCGTTGCAGAAGCAGCGCGAGTTGCGCCGCCGCGACCGGCGACTCGCCGATGTCGAGCGATTCGCGGTTCAGTTGCGCGGAGACGTCGCCCATGAGCCAATTGGCGGCGATCTTCGCCTGCGCCGCGCCCGCCGCCTGCACGACGGCTTCGAAATAAGAAGCCATTGCCTTCGACGACGTGAGCACGCCGGCGTCGTAAGGCGTCAAGCCGTACGTTTCGGCGAAACGCTTCTGCATGTCGGCTGGCAACTCCGGCAGTTCCGACTTCACGCGCGCCACCCAGCTTTCCTCGATAACCAGGGGCATCAAGTCCGGGTCTGGGAAATAGCGGTAGTCGTGCGCGTCTTCCTTGCTGCGCATGGAGCGCGTTTCGCGCTTGTCGGGATCGTAAAGACGCGTCTCTTGCACGACGGTGCCGCCGTCTTCGATCAGTTCGATCTGACGGCGCACTTCATATTGAATCGCTTCTTCGAGGAACCGGAACGAGTTCAGGTTCTTGATCTCCGCGCGCGTGCCGAATTCCTTCTGACCGACCGGGCGCACCGACACGTTGGCATCGCAACGGAACGAGCCTTCCTGCATGTTGCCGTCGCAGATGCCTAGCCACACGACGAGACCATGCAACGCCTTCGCATACGCAACCGCTTCCGCCGCGCTGCGCATTTCCGGCTCGGTGACGATCTCGAGCAGCGGCGTGCCCGCGCGATTCAAATCGATGCCCGTCATGCCTGCGAAGTCTTCGTGCAGCGACTTGCCCGCGTCTTCCTCGAGGTGAGCGCGCGTCAGATTGACGGTCTTCTCGTATGCTTCCTTACCGGCCTTTTCATTGGCCGGAACCTGGATGGTGAGCTGACCGCCCTGCACGACAGGAATCTCGTACTGGCTGATCTGATAGCCCTTCGGCAGATCCGGATAGAAGTAGTTCTTGCGCGCGAAGACGCTGCGCGGCGCGATATGAGCGCCGATCGACAAGCCGAAGCGAATCGCGCGTTCGACCGCGCCGCGATTCATCACGGGCAGCACGCCCGGCAACGCGAGATCGACGGGACAGGCTTGCGTGTTCGGCGCTGCGCCGAACTGCGTTGCCGCGCCCGAGAAAATCTTGGAAACGGTGGATAACTGCGCATGCGTTTCCAGACCGATGACGACTTCCCACTGCATGCTCATACTCCCGCTGCCGATGGTGCCTTGGCATGCCAGTCGGTCGCGCGCTGGAACGCGTCGGCGACCTGAAGCATCCGGGCTTCGTTGAAATAGTTGCCGACGATCTGCAGACCGACCGGCCGATTCGCATTCGCGCCCGCGCCGAAACCGCACGGCACGCTCATGCCGGGCAGACCCGCGAGGCTCACGGAGAGCGTGTAAATATCGGCGAGATACATCTGCACGGGATCGTCGGCCTTCTCGCCGAGATTCCACGCGACCGACGGCGCGACCGGTCCCATGATGACGTCGCACCGCTTGAACGCTTCCTGGAAATCGCGCGCGATGATGCGGCGAATCTTCTGCGCTTGAAGGTAATACGCGTCGTAGTAGCCATGCGACAACACGTACGTGCCAACCAGAATGCGCCGCTTCACTTCGGGACCGAAGCCTTCCGCGCGCGACTTCTTGTACATGTCGAGCAAGTCCGTGTAGTGCGCCGCGCGATGCCCGTAGCGCACGCCGTCGAAACGCGACAGATTCGACGAGGCCTCCGCCGGCGCGATGATGTAGTACACGGGAATGGAAAGCTCGGTCTTCGGCAACGATACTTCGACGAGCGTCGCGCCGAGCGCTTCGTATTGCTTCAACGCGGCGTCGATGGCGGCGCGCACGTCGTCGGCAAGCCCTGCGCCGAAGTACTCCTTCGGCATGCCGATACGCAAACCGGCGAGCGGCTTTTGCGCATCGCCGCCGTTCCACGTCTGGCCGAGATGGCGCGTGTAGTCTTCGCTGTCGCGGTGCAGGCTGGTGGAGTCGCGTTCGTCGAAGCCGCCCATTGCGTTGAGCAAGAGCGCGCAGTCCGCGGCGGTCTGAGCCATCGGCCCGCCCTGATCCAGCGACGACGCGAACGCGATCATGCCGTAACGCGACACGCGGCCGTAAGTCGGCTTGATACCGGTGATGCCGGTGAACGACGCGGGCTGGCGAATGGAGCCGCCCGTGTCGGTGCCGGTCGCGGCGGGCGCAAGACGCGCGGCGACGGCAGCGGCCGAGCCGCCCGACGAACCGCCCGGCACGGCCTTCAGGTCCCACGGATTTTTCACCGCGCCGAAGTACGAATTCTCGTTGGACGAACCCATGGCGAACTCGTCCATGTTGGTCTTGCCGAGACAGACCATGCCCGCTTGCTTCAAGCGATCGACGACGGTGGCATCGAACGGGCTCGCGTAGTTTTCGAGCATGTGCGAACCGGCCGTGGATGCCCAGCCGCGCGTCACGAACACGTCCTTGTGCGCAATCGGCAAACCGGTGAGCGCGCCAGCCTTTCCTTCCGCGATGAGCGCGTCGGCGGCTTTAGCCTGAGCGAGCGTGAGGTCGCGGTCCATGCCGATGAAGGCGTTCAGATTCTTCGCGGCTTCGATGCGCTGCAGATACGACTGCGCCAGCTCGACCGCGGAGATTTTCTTGGAGTCGAGCGCGGCGCGCAGTTCGGTCAAACTTTTCTGATGCATTGCAGTTCCCTGATGAGCGCGGCAGTGAACGCCGCGCGGGAGTGTCGTTTCGGCGCTGGATACGCCCGACGCGTTACTTGTTCGATTGCGTTATTCGATGACCTTCGGCACCAGATACAGCCCGTCTTGAACGGCTGGCGCACTGCGCTGGAACTCTTCGCGCTCGACGCGCTCTGAAACTGCGTCGTCGCGCAGGCGCAGCGCGACTTCCTCGATCTGTTCGATCGGATGCGCAAGCGGTTCGATGCCGGAGGTATCCACGGCCTGCATCTGTTCGACGAGACCGAAGAAGTCATTCAGGCGCGCGAGCGTGGGTTCTGCCTCGTGTTCGGGCAACTCGAGCCGCGCGAGATGCGCAATACGTTTTACGTCGGTCAGGGTCAAAGACATGAAAATCACCGGAGATAAGCGTGGACTTCCCAATCTCGAAAACACACTGCGCCGCGATCGTTTGCGGCGCGCGTTGCGATCCTGGGAAAAGCGCTAAAAAGCAGACTGGCGACGGCAAAAAGTGCCATCCTTTTCCTATAGATACGCCCAAATTATAAGGTATCATTACACGTTCGACTCACATCTGGATTGACCTGCCAGCGGCTTTCTCCTTGAATCGTTAAATTGCGAGAAACGTTTACGCGGCACGTCTCATCCTGCGGTAGATTTCCTCGCGGATTTGCACTTCACGGCGAACCTTCGCCGCCCCGGCAAACCGTTATTTTTTCCGCTGCCGTCCCCGGCGCTCATAGCGACGCACGGCCACCCAGCGAGACAGGATTTTTGAATGTTCGGTTTTTTGCGCAGCTACTTTTCCAACGACCTGGCGATTGACCTCGGCACCGCCAACACGCTGATCTACATGCGCGGCAAGGGCATCGTTCTCGACGAGCCATCGGTCGTTTCAATTCGCCAGGAAGGCGGCCCGAACGGCAAGAAGACCATTCAGGCAGTCGGCAAGGAAGCCAAACAGATGCTCGGCAAAGTGCCGGGCAACATTGAGGCCATCCGCCCGATGAAGGACGGCGTGATCGCCGACTTCACCGTTACCGAGCAGATGATCAAGCAGTTCATCAAGACTGCACATGAATCCCGCATGTTCTCGCCGTCGCCGCGCATCATCATCTGCGTGCCGTGCGGGTCCACGCAAGTCGAGCGCCGCGCCATCAAGGAAGCAGCGCACGGCGCGGGCGCCTCGCAGGTTTATCTCATTGAAGAACCCATGGCCGCTGCCATCGGCGCGGGTCTGCCGGTTTCGGAAGCCACGGGTTCCATGGTCGTCGACATCGGCGGCGGCACGACGGAAGTGGGCGTCATCTCGCTTGGCGGCATCGTGTACAAAGGCTCGGTGCGCGTTGGCGGCGACAAGTTCGATGAAGCCATCGTCAACTACATCCGTCGCAACTACGGCATGTTGATCGGCGAGCAAACGGCTGAAGCCATCAAGAAGGAAATCGGTTCGGCGTTCCCCGGCTCCGAAGTGAAGGAGATGGAAGTCAAGGGCCGCAATCTTTCCGAAGGCATTCCGCGCAGCTTCACCATTTCCAGCAACGAAATTCTCGAAGCGCTGACCGACCCGCTGAATCAGATCGTCTCGTCGGTGAAGATCGCGCTGGAACAAACTCCGCCGGAACTCGGCGCGGATATCGCCGAACGCGGCATGATGCTGACTGGCGGCGGCGCGCTGTTGCGCGATCTCGACCGTCTGCTCGCGGAAGAAACCGGCTTGCCGGTGCTGGTCGCGGAAGATCCGCTGACCTGCGTCGTGCGCGGTTCGGGCATGGCGCTCGAACGCATGGACAAGCTCGGCAGCATCTTCTCCTACGAGTGATACGGCCGTGACCTTCAGACTTCGCTGTTCCGCGACCTCACGGTCTTCAACGCACAGTCTGAACGCACCCGCGTAACGCGACGCGCACACGGCCCGGCTCATGTCCGGGCCGTTGTTGAAACAGCGTAGGGCAGGCTCAGCCGAAACCGGCAAACCTGCAGCATCGATCCACCCGCTCACGCCCTCGGCGCCGACCATGGAATACAGTCCGCCGCCACTTTTCAAGCAAGGCCCTTCCGCGCTCGCGCGACTGATCTTCTTTGTGGTGCTCGCCATCGCATTGCTCGTTTCGGATGCGCGGTTCAATACGCTGGAAATTGCGCGCGGCATGCTCGGCGCCGGCCTCTATCCGCTGCAACGAGCGGCGCTCGTGCCACGCGACATCTTCATGGGTGCGGCCGACCTCGCGGTTACGAGCGCCACCTTGCGCAGCGAGAACCGCAAGCTCTCCGACAAGAATCTGGACCTGTCCGTCAAGGCGGGCGATGCCTCTCAGCTTTCGGCTGAGAACGCGCATCTGCGTGCATTGCTGAATCTGCAATCGCGCGCGACGACGCAAACCACGCCCGTCGAAATCCAATACGACACGCGCGATCCTTTCACGCAGAAAGTCGTGATCGGCAAGGGTTCGCAGCAAAACATCCAGGATGGCGCGCCCGTCGTGACAGAAGACGGCGTGATCGGTCAAGTCACGCGCGTGTTTCCGTTGCAATCGGAAGTCACGCTGCTGACGGACAAAGATCAAGCGGTGCCGGTGCAGATCGCGCGCACGGGTTTGCGCAGCGTGATCTACGGCACGCCGAAAGGCGACACGCTCGACCTGCGCTTCGTGCCGATAAGCGCCGACGTCCAAGCTGGCGACGAGCTCGTGACGAGCGGTCTCGATGGCATCTATCCGCCGGGACTCGCGGTGGCCAAAGTGTTGCGCGTCGACAAGCAAGCGGATACGGCATTCGCGCGCGTCGTCTGCGTGCCTATTGCCGCTGTTCGCGGCGCGCGTCAGTTGCTCGTACTGCATTACAACGTGAACGTGCCGCCGAATCCGATCGAAGTCGAAGCCGCCGCCGCTGCAAAGGAAGCGAAAGAGAACAAGGGCAAGAAGAAGCCTATCGCGAAGGCCACGGTCTCCACCGAGGGTGCAAGCGGCGCATCGGCGACGTCGGCCGCGTCGGCTGCCGCTCCGGTATCCGCTCCCGCTGCCGTGGAAAAGCCCGGCGCGAAACCTGCCGCGCCGAAAGCCGCCTCGGCCGCTACCGCCCGGCCATCGCGAAAAGCGCATATGCCTAAGCCCGCATCCGCGAGGGCCGCGCAATGAACCGCCCGCAATACATTCTTCAGCCGGTCAATCCGTACTTCATCACCTTCAGCCTCGCTGCAGCGTTTCTGCTGAATCTGGTGCCTTGGGGCCGGCTTATCGGCATACCGGATTTCGTCGCGCTCGTGCTGCTGTTCTGGAACGTCCATCAGCCGCGCAAGGTGGGCATGGGCATCGCGTTTCTGCTTGGGCTGTTGATGGACGTGCATAACGCGAATTTGCTCGGCGAACATGCGCTGGCTTATACCTTGTTGTCTTATGGCGCGATTACCATTCACAGGCGTGTCCTGTGGATGTCCCTGCCTGTACAAACCTTCGTCGTCGCGCCGCTTCTGGTGGGCGCGCATCTCGTGCCGTTCGTGATCCGCCTGATGACGGGCGCCGCGTTTCCCGGCTGGAGTTATCTCGTCAACGGATTTGTCGAAGCCGCGCTCTGGCCGGTCACGAGTTTTCTGCTGCTGATACCGCAACGACGCGCCGCCGATCCCGACGATACGCGCCCGATCTGAGCGCCACCGCGCGCGTGCCGCCCCCGATGCGAACGCGCGCGGACTACACTTGAATCGCGACCCACCGCGAAAGCTGCATGACCGAAATAAAGAACACCGAGCAACAGTTGTCCAGATTCCGCCTGCGCGTCGCGGCGGCGGGAATGTTCGTGTTCGTCTGCTTCGGTTTGATCGGCCTGCGTTTCCTCTATTTGCAGGTCTGGAACTTCAGCAAATACTCGTTGCAGGCAAACGAGAACCGCATCTCCGTGGCGCCGATCGTGCCGAACCGCGGCATCATCACCGATCGCAACGGCGTGGTGCTGGCGAAGAACTATTCCGCTTACACGCTCGAAATCACGCCGTCCAAGATCACCGCGTCGCTCGACGACACCATCGACGCACTCTCGCAAGTCATTCCTATCGATTCACGCGATCGCCGGCGTTTCAAGAAGCTGCTGGAAGACTCGAAGAACTTCGAAAGCCTGCCAATCCGCACGCGTCTCACCGACGACGAAGTCGCCAAGTTCACCGCACAGCATTACCGCTTTCCGGGCGTCGAAGTGCGCGCGCGGCTCTTCCGGCAATATCCGCTCGGCATGACGGCCGCGCACGTCATCGGCTATATCGGGCGAATTTCGCAGCGCGATCAGGAGCGTATCGACGACGCGAGCGACGCCAACGACGAAGCCTCCGATCACTACGATCCGCGTCTCGACGCCAACAACTACAAGGGCACGGATTACGTCGGCAAGATCGGGGTCGAGCAGAGCTACGAAACCGAGCTGCATGGTCTGACAGGTTTCGAGGAAGTCGAAGTCACGGCGGGCGGCCGCCCGGTCCGCACGATGTCGCGCACGCAGGCGACGCCCGGCAACAACCTCGTGCTGTCGCTCGATATCGGGCTGCAGCAGGTCGCCGAGCAAGCATTCGCGGGCAAGCGTGGCGCGCTCGTGGCTATCGAGCCATCGACGGGCGACGTGCTCGCGTTCGTGTCCGCGCCGAGCTTCGATCCGAATTCCTTCGTCGATGGTATCGATCAGCAGACGTGGGACGCGCTCAACAACTCGCCCGATCATCCGTTGCTGAATCGTCCGCTGCATGGCACGTATCCGCCGGGCTCGACCTATAAGCCGTTCATGGCGCTCGCCGCGCTCACGCTGCACAAGCGCACGCCCGGCTGGGGCTTTCAGGACCCCGGCTTCTTCACGTTCGGCGGTCACACGTTCCGCAACGACGTGCGCTCGGGTCAGGGCTGGGTGGACATGAATCGCGCGATCGTCGTGTCGAACGACACCTACTTCTACATGCTCGCGCGCGACCTCGGCGTGAACGCGATGGCCGGCTTCATGAAGCCGTGGGGATTCGGCCAAATTACCGGGATCGACATTTCGGGTGAGGCGCGCGGCATTCTTCCGTCGACGGAATGGAAGCGCAAGGCGTATCGCAAGCCGGAGCAGCAACGCTGGTACGAAGGCGAAACGATCAGCCTTGGCATCGGGCAGGGCTACAACTCGTTCACCATCCTGCAACTCGCGCACGCCACGGCGACGCTTGCCAATAACGGCGTCGTGATGAAGCCGCACCTGGTGCGCGACATCGAGAATCCGCTGACGAAGGCCATGCGCGTCGTGGTGCGCGACCCGAGCGACAAGATTCCCGTGCGCCAGCAAGACGTCGACTTCATCAAGCGCGCAATGGAAGGCGTCATCACGAACGGTACGGCCGCGAAGCTCTTCGTGGGCGCGCCTTATCAGGCAGCGGGCAAGACCGGAACCGCGCAGGTTTACTCGCTGCAGGGCGCGAACTATCACGGTCACGCGACGGCAGAGCATTTGCGCGACCACGCGTTGTTCATCGCGTTTGCGCCGGCCGAGCAACCGAAGATCGCGCTTGCGCTGATCGTCGAAAACGGCGGCTGGGGCGCGGAATCGGCGGGGCCGGTCGCGCGCAAGGTGCTCGACTATTATCTGGTCGATCGTCTGAAGCCTGGCGCCGAGGCGGCCGCGATCGAAGCCGCCGCATCCGCGACCACGGACGCCGGCCTGCCGATGATCGGCGGCACGCAATCGCCCGTCGCGGCGGCGCTGCCGGCCTCGGTGGTGAACGCGTCGCCGGCGTTCTCGCCGCTGGCGGCGTCGAATCCGGCGGTTGCTCGGGCTGCATCGGCGCCGGCGTTGCCTGCATCATCGCCGAAAGCAGCGAACGCGCGCATCGCTTCGGCGCCAGCGGCGGCGTCTTCAGCACGGGCCGCGAATGCGCGCGTCGCTTCGGCGCCTGCCGCGGCGTTGCCCGCGTCCGCGCCGGGCCGCAAGCCCGCGCCGAACAAACGACCCGCCGAGCCCACGCCGACGATGGTCCGCAGCAACCCGAACGACGCCGTGCGCACGCTGGCGCCGTCCGGCGGTATCGACGAATAAAGGATGACCGGCATGCAACTCACCTTCGACAAGCACGTCTGGAAAGAGCACGCAAAGCGCATGTTCGCGGGCTTCGACAAGCCGCTCGCGCTGATCGTCTTCTTGTTGCTGTGCGTGGGAATCGTGACCCTGTATAGCGCGAGTATCGACATGCCGGGCCGCGTGGAAGACCAACTGCGCAACATCATGCTGACCTTCGGGTTGATGTGGGTGCTCGCCAATATCCCGCCGCAAACGCTGATGCGCTTCGCCGTCCCGCTGTACACCGTCGGCGTGGCGCTGCTGATAGCGGTCGCGGCGTTCGGGCTCACGCGCAAGGGTGCAAAACGCTGGCTCAATGTCGGCGTGGTGATCCAGCCGTCGGAAATCATGAAGATAGCGATGCCGCTCATGCTCGCGTGGTATTACCAGCGGCGTGAAGGCAACATTCGCTGGTGGGATTACGTTGCCGGGTTCGTCATTCTGCTGCTGCCCGTTGCGCTGATCGCCAAGCAGCCGGACCTCGGGACGGCAGTGCTCGTGTTCGCGGCGGGGATGTTCGTCATCTATTTCGCGGGACTCAGTTTCAAGCTGATCGTGCCGGTGCTCGCGGCGGCCGTGGTCGTCATCGCGTGCGTGGCGGTGTTCCAGAACCGCATCTGCCAGCCCGAAGTGAACTGGCCGATGATGCACGACTATCAAAAGCATCGTATCTGCACGCTGCTCGATCCGACTTCAGACCCGCTCGGCAAAGGCTTTCACACCATTCAGGCGGTGATTGCCATCGGCTCCGGCGGCACGCTCGGCAAGGGCTGGCTGAAGGGCACGCAGGCGCACCTGGAATTCATCCCCGAAAAACACACCGACTTCATCTTCGCGGTGTTCGCCGAGGAATTCGGCCTCGCGGGCGGGCTCGTGCTGCTCTTTCTCTATATGGCGCTGATCGCGCGCGGACTGTTCATCGCGGCAAACGGCGCCACCTTCTTCGGGCGATTATTGGCCGGTTCGCTTACGCTCGCATTCTTCACCTACGCGTTCGTCAATATCGGCATGGTGAGCGGAATTCTGCCCGTGGTCGGCGTGCCATTGCCGTTCATGAGTTACGGCGGGACAGCGCTCACCACGCTCGGCGTCGCTGTTGGACTCATCATGAGCGTCGCGCGACAGAAGCGATTGATGCAAGGCTAGCCTCAATCCCCGTGTCCCGAAAAAGCCGCAGTGTCACGTTCACTGCGGCTTTTGCTTTTCCAGCTCCGCGCTCAGTTGCAGGTACTTGAGCTTCGCCGCCGGATCGCCTTGCGCGGCGGCCGCCGCGTAATAAGCACGCGCGACGTTGAGATTGCGCTCGACGCCATCGCCGCCACGTTCGTAGAACGATCCCGCCACGTATTGCGCGGTCATGTCGCCGCCTTCCGCCGCCTTCTTGTACCAAGTGAATGCCTGCTCGTTGTCGCGCGTGGTGCCGCGTCCATCGAGAAATTGGTTGGCGAGCGCGAGTTCCGCCTGCACGTGTCCCTGACTCGCGGCGCGCAAGAACCAGCGATGCGCTTCCGCCGGGTCCTTGTCCACGAACTGGCCGTCGTCGTACATCTTGCCGTACACGAACTGCGCGTGAGACATGTTGGCGTCGGCGGCGCTACGCAACCACTTCTTGCCTTCGGGGACATTGGCGGGACCGCCTTCGCCGTTCAGCAGCATCATCGCGTAATTGAATTCGGCGAGGCGGCTGCCCTTTTGCGCGGCGCGACGGAACTGCGAACGCGCTGAGACGAGATTGCCCGCGTTGTAATCGGCGACGGCGTTTTGCGTCGCGAGGTCCGTCGGCTTTGGCATCGTCTGCGACTGCGCGTTGGCCGCGAACGCCGCGCCGAACATCAAACAGGCTGCAGCGATGCCGCCACGCCAAGCCGTGTTCATGCTCTCGCCTCCTGCAAAGCCTGACGCGTCGCCTTCAGGAGCCACATGACGTCGGCGGCGAGCGCGATCAGGTTGATGCCGGCTTGCGCATATTGCCGCGCGCCAGCGACATCGATCGCGAAAATGCCGCTCGCGATGCCCGCGCGCTTCGCGGCTGCCGCAACCTTGTCGATGGCTGCCTGCACATCCGGGTGCTTCATGTCGCCGAGATGGCCGAGGCTTGCCGCGAGATCCGCGGGCCCGATGAAGAGGCAGTCTATGCCCGGCGTCGCCGCGATCTCGTCGACGGCTTCGAGCGCCGCCACCGATTCGATCTGCACGATGGTCGCGATCTGCGCGTTCGCGCCCGTCACGTAGTCGCGCCGCATGCCGTACGCAGCCGCGCGCACCATGCCCGCGACGCCGCGCAAGCCGTCGAGCTGGGCTTCGGTCGGATACTGCGTGAGCTGCACGATGCGCGCGGCATCCCCGGCCGATTGCACGTTGGGGAACATCAGCGTGCGCGCGCCCGCGTCGAGCACGCGCTTGACGAGCCAGCCATCGGAGAACGGCACGCGCACGATCGGCTCGCTCGGCAGATGCGCCGCCGCGATCGCGCGCAACTGATCGACGACGTCGCGGCTATCGTTCGGCGAGTGCTCCATGTCGATACACAGCCAGTCGAAGCCCGCGTGCGCGAGCGCTTCGGCGGCATCGGCGCTGCCGAGCGACAGCCACAGGCCGAAGAGCGCGCCGGGTTCGGAGAGACGTTGCTTGAGGGGATTCGTGAAGGTGCTCATTGCGCGGCTCCTGGAAGTTGGGCGCGCTTCGAGAAGCGGAAAAACGGCGGAAGGAATGACGGCATTACTCGCGCTCCGTTTGTGTCGCCGCGGAAGACGGGCGATTCAACGAGCGATGATACCGTGACGGCGACGCAGGCGTGGGCCGCGCCGCCGGATGCGTCAGGCGTGTTCCACGTCGGCCCAACAATTGGGCGTTTCGTACAAGCGAAGGCGCTTGAGCTTGAGATTGACGCCGTAATGCGCGTCGTAGACTTCCGCGAGAATCTTGAACGCGACCGCCGCCATATTCTCGACCGTCGGAATGCGGTCGAACACGACGGTCTTGTGATCGGCCATCGACTGCAAGAAATCGCGTACTTTCACGTCGCCTTCGTAGACGATGAAAGCGTGATCCCACTTGTTGACGAGATGCTCCATGGCGAGCGACTTTAAATCCGCGAAGTCCATGACCATGCCGCGATCGGGCGCGCCTTCGACATCCACGAGATCGCCTTGCAGCGTGATTTCGAGCACGTAACGATGCCCGTGCAAATTGCGGCACTGACTGCGGTGATCGGGGATGCGGTGGCCCGCATCGAATTCGAGTTTTCGGGTAATCGTCTGCACGTCGGCGGGACCGTCTGTCAGGGAATGTTCAAATATTTATGCGTCTGCATCGACAGCCGCCACTTGGGATGCCGCTTGCACCAGTCGACCGCGAGCTTCGTGTTCATGTCGCGCGACGGGCCGTCCATTGGCTGGACGAGGAAGTACTCGAAATCGAGCTTTTCGTAATCGGCGAGGCGCTGGTTGTCCTGCGGCACGACGACCTTCAGCTCATGGCCCTTGGTCACGACGAGCGGTGCGTCGGCTTTCGGACTCACGCAAATCCAGTCGATGCTGTCGAGTACCGGCAGCGAGCCATTCGTTTCGATAGCCATTTCGAAGCCGGCGCCGTGAAGGGCATCGACGAAAGGCTGGTCGATTTGCAGCATCGGTTCGCCGCCCGTGCAGACGACGAACTTGTTCGCCTCGCCTTCGGGCCAGAGCGAGGCGATCATCGCGACGAGTTCGGCGGGCGTGCGGTATTTGCCGCCGTTCTCGCCATCGGTGCCGACGAAGTCGGTATCGCAGAACTGGCAGACGGCTTCAGCGCGATCCTGCTCGCGACCCGACCACAGATTGCAGCCGGCAAAGCGGCAAAACACGGCCGGACGCCCGGCGTTCGCGCCCTCGCCCTGCAACGTGTAGAAGATTTCCTTCACTGCGTACGTCATGACTGCTCTGTGATCAATTGAAGTTCAAACCGGCGCGATAGTGACTTGCTCGCCCGCGCGGTATGCCTCGTAACCGCGTTTGCGCAGCTTGCACGCCGGGCATTGGCCGCAGCCGAAGCCCCAATCGTGTAGCTCGGCGCGCTCGCCTACATAGCACGTGTGCGTTTCGACGCGGATCAATTCGACGAGCGCGTCGCCGCCGAGCGTTTCAGCCAGACGCCACGTGTCGGCCTTGTCGAGCCACATCAGCGGCGTTTCCAGCGCGTAACGCGTCTCCATGCCGAGATTGAGCGCCACTTGCAGCGCTTTCATGGTGTCGTCACGGCAATCGGGATAACCGGAGAAATCCGTCTCGCACATGCCGCCGACGAGAACTTTCAATCCGCGCCGATACGCCACCGCCGCCGCGATCGTCATGAACAACAGATTGCGTCCGGGCACGAAGGTGTTCGGCAGGCCGCTTGCGGTCGACTGAATCTCGATTTCGCGTGTCATCGCGGTATCGCTGATGGCGCCGAGAACCGATAGATCGATTGTGTGGTCTTCGCCGAGCCGCTCAGCCCAATGCGGAAATTCGCGCAGCACGGCGGCGCGAAAACCGTCACGACACTCGAGTTCGACGCGATGCCGCTGACCGTAGTCGAAACCCAGCGTCTCGACGGTCTTATAGCGTTCGAGCGCCCAGGCAAGGCATGTGGCCGAGTCCTGTCCGCCGGAAAACAGCACGAGCGCGCTGTCCTTAGCGTCTGTACGAGTCACCGTGAAACTCCGTGTTTGAGATTGGCCTGCGGGCCATGTCGCCGGTCGGTAAGAGAGACATGCTTTTACCCCGACGTTTCAGTATAGGCCGACGACCCTTTCCCCACGTGCGGCGACTCTTATGTCCCATATACGAAGGCGTCGCCAGAATTCGCACGCTTTTGACCGGCCGCACCTGTGAGCCACAACGTCGAAAAACAAAAAGGACCTGCGGTCCGAGGACAGGCAAGTCCTTAATTCGATGCAGATTTTATCACGCAGCACGATTGTTTGCCGATCGTTAGGCTCGCTGCGCCGAGCGAAGAGTTACCCAAAACGCTTCGAAGTTTCAGCACGGATTATCGGTAAGAGCCGGCGATACGCACCGAACTCTGGTTGCGGGAGACATACCACCACGAGGCTGAAGGTCATTCTTCTTTAAGGAAATGCCGTCACTTGAATGAATCATCTTTTCGCCACACGCGGTCGTGGATGACCTTCCGGTTATCCGTCGAACTGCGTGCAACACACTCAAATTCGGAAATATATACTTATTTGTCAAAATGAAATCGGCAAAACTGTCTTTAAAAGCTAAAGGTCCGCGCCGAGGAGCCGTAATTCTAGGTAATCGTCTAGAAAGACGGTTTGCGTTAAGTAACAAGTTCCGCTTCACCAGAATTCGCGCCTGAGGCGAATTCAACGCGCAAACGTTCAAACGCAGCAAGCGCGTGGCTTTTTCTTCGTGCCGGTCCTTAGGTAATACGCCGCAATCGCTCCAGGCGCTCGAAACGCGTGGACGAACGGTGTGGGTCCGGCTGTCTGGCAGCGTCCGGCATTTGCCGTTGGACTGATCTGCCCACCCTTCGGGGCATTTCATTCGGCCTCCGAATGAACTCGTTCCCGGCACCCATCCGCAGGGTTAAGCGGGACGCAGGTCCGTAACCGATTTGCCGATTCACTTCCGGCGCTTTGGTCAACGCACTCCTTTTCTTAGCCGACGCACAACACATCATTAGTAACGCTAACTAATAATATGAAGAATTCGACCCATACCCCTGCCCGTTTCGCCTTCACCGCTCCCAAGGCAAGTTTGATTGCCGCCACGATCGTCGCCAGCGTGCTGCTCACCGCGTGCGGCGGAGCCGGCAACGACGCCTTCGACCTCGCATCGACCGCGGAAGCTTCGAAGCGCAACACATCGGCATTCGTCGTGACGGCGCCGACGGTCAACGCAACCGCGACCGGCACCGTGACCGTGAAAGGCACGACCGGATCGAAATGGACCACGGTTTCTGTCGTCGACATGACGACGGGCAACAAAGTAGCGCGCGATGCCGTGCCCGCAAGCGGCGCATTCTCGACGACCGTCGATACCACGCGTCAGGTCAACGGCGTGCATACGTGGCAGATCACGGCGGCGAATGCATCGAACAGCGTGCGCTCGGTGCAAAACGTCAGCGTGACGGTGTCGAACACGAAGGCCACGACGCCCGCCACGCCGACCACCACCAAGATCTTCTACGGCGCGAACGGCCACAATAACGAAGGCGGCGCATACGACATTTCCAGCCCCGCGCTGCAACTGTCGCAACTGCAGGATCTCGGCGTGAAGCTGTACCGCAACGAGGTCTATAGCCAGGCGGCGGCGACCAAGCTCGCGGGCATTGCGAAGACGATGGCGGCAGGCGGCGTGACCGTGTATCCGGTGATGCTGATGGGTATCGACTTCAACAGCGAAACCGATGCTTATAACGCAGGCTTCGCGCTCGGCCAGCAAACGGCCGCCGCGAACAAGTATCCGTACTATGAAGTCAGCAACGAACTCGAAGCGGACTGCCTCACAGGCAACGTGGATGGCGTCTATCCCCAGCACTTCGACAACAAGAAGTTCCAGATTGCGCGTGGCGTGATCCGCGGCATGATCGCCGGCGTGAAGTCGGTGGATACGGCGGGCAAGATCATCATGGGCGGCGGCGCATGGATGCACTACGGCTTCGACCAGATGCTCGCGGCCGGCACGCAGCCGGACGGCACGACGGGTCACCCTGTTGTGAGCTGGGACGTCACCGCATGGCACTGGTACTCGGACCAGGGCGACATCACGAACGCATGCGGCGGCACGGGCTGCCACGACATCCTCGCGACGCTGCAGGCAATGGGCAAGCCGATCTGGATCAACGAATTCGGCGTGCGTCCGAACATGGGCACGGATCAACAGATCGCGTCGTACCTCGTTGGCAACAAGATGATGGCGCAGTTCGTCTCGGTGGCGACGAAGTACAACATTCAGGCTATCCAGACGTACGAACTGTACGACGATCCGGTGGGCGGCGAAGGTGCTTACGGTCTGATCAAGAACGACGGCAAGACGGTGAAGGCGGCTTACACGGCATTCAAGAACTTCGTCACGGCAAACCCGAAGTAAAGATGTTCTTCCAAGCGGCTCGCAGTCGGGGCCGCAAGAAGCAAAAAAAAGCGGACAGGCAAATCAAACGCCTGTCCGCTGTTTTCGCTTGTTTCGTGCAGATACCGAGCCTGACAAAAGCCCGGCCGCAAAAGAAAAAGCCCGAGAGTGATGACACTCTCGGGCTTCTTAATTCTGGTGGCCTGGGACGGAATCGAACCATCGACACGCGGATTTTCAATCCGCTGCTCTACCAACTGAGCTACCGGGCCATCGGAGAAGTGAGACTATATCAGAGTGATGCACGAGGCTCAAGCCTTGAGCCGAATTTTTCTCTAATTCGACGCAATCGGCTCGATGCCGCGGGTCAAACGTCGTTCTTGTTCTTTCCGAGATCGACGCCCAATTGCTTGAGCTTGCGGTACAAGTGCGTACGTTCGAGCCCTGTCTTTTCGGCGACGCGCGTCATGCTGCCGTTCTCGCGCGCGAGGTGATATTCGAAGTACGCGCGCTCGAAAGCATCGCGGGCGTCGCGCAAGGGAATATCGAACGAGATCGATGCCGTCTGTCCCGCGTTCGGCGATGCCCCGCCCGAAGCCGCGTCGCCGGGTGTGGCGTTCAACGCCGACGCGCTCGGCAGCGCAGCGGCCACCGGCACGCCGGATGCCCCCGCGCTCGTCAGCGGCTTGGTCGATGACACGACCGCGGGCGCCGCGCTTCCATGCGCCAGGCCCTGCTCGACCGCCTTCAGCAGTTTCTGCAACGCGATCGGCTTCTCGAGAAAATTGAGCGCGCCGATCTTCGTCGCTTCGACGGCCGTGTCGATGGTCGCGTGCCCCGACATCATGATCACCGGCATCGTGAGCTTGCCCTGCGCGGCCCACTCCTTCAGCAGCGTTACGCCGTCGGTGTCGGGCATCCAGATGTCGAGCAGCACGAGGTCGGGCGTCTGCTGCAAGCGGTAGTCGCGCGCGTGTTGCGCGTTCTCCGCCACGTCCACCACGTGGCCTTCGTCGCTCAGGATCTCGGAGAGCAGTTCCCGGATCCCCATTTCATCGTCTACTACCAGGATGGTCGCCATTTAAGCTGCCCTTGTCTGCACTGTTGCTTTTGTCGTTCCGTGATTCGCTGCCGTGCCCGTTCCCCGCGTCGTCGCGCCGGGAGCGGCGGTATCGTCCGCGAGTTGAAGAAACAGAATCGATATCTGCGCGCCCTCGATGACATCCGCGTTCTTCGACCGATTGCGAATGTCGATGCGCGCGCCGTGCTCGTCGACGATCTTCTTCACCGTTGCAAGTCCTAGTCCCGTGCCCTTTGCTTTCGTCGTGACGTACGGCTCGAAAGCGCGTGACAAGATGCGCGCCGGGAAGCCCGAACCGTTGTCCGACACCGTGAGCCGTACCGCGACACGCGCATGGCCCGATGCGTCAGGCTCGCCATATTCTACTGTTCTCGTTTCGAGAAGCACGCGCGGCTCCGCGACATCGGCCACGGCGTCCTGCGCGTTCTGCAACAGGTTGTGAATCACCTGTCTTATCTGCGTGGCATCGCCGCGAATTACCGGCAGTTTCGTGAGGTCCACCTTGATCGCGCTCTTGCCTTCCTCGATGCCATACAAGGTCAGCACTTCGGCGACCAGCTCGTTCAATTGCAGATTACCGAGGACGGCCGGCGGCGTGCGCGCGTATTCGCGGAAATCATCGACCATCTGCTTCATCGCCTGCACCTGATTGACGATGGTCGTCGATGCGCGCCTCAGCACTTCGGCGTCGGGCGCGGCGAGTTTGTCCGCGAGCTTCATTTGCAGGCGTTCGGCGGAAAGCTGAATGGGCGTGAGCGGATTCTTGATCTCATGCGCAAGGCGCCGCGCCACTTCGCCCCAAGCCACGGAACGCTGCGCGGAAATCACGTCGGAGATATCGTCGAACACGACGACATAGCCAGTGGTTTCCGCGTCGTCGGAGTCGGCGTCGGTGGCGCTCAGCAACTGCGTGCCGCGCACGAGCAAGGTAAGCGGCTCGTTCTCGCCAGGCACCGTCACCGCGACTTGCTGCTGCCAGTGTCCGCGATCGCCAATGGGATGCCCGCTGCCGACAGCGGCGGCATCGCGTTCGGCGAAGGCTTTCTTGACCATCGCGCCGAACTCGCCGAGGGCATCGATCTGATCGAGCGGCTGATTCAGCAAGCCGATAAACCGCTGCCGGAAGATGCGTTCCGCGCCGCGATTGACAGTGGTGAGCCGAAACTGCCGGTCGAACACGAACACGCCCGCCGTGAGATTCGCGAGAATGCTTTCCAGATACGCCTTCGAATGCTCCAGCGCGATGCGGTTGTTTTCCACCGCCGCGCGCGCCTCGGAAAGCTGCCGCGTCATCGCGTTGAACGACTGCGTGAGAAAGCCGAGTTCATCGCGCGAATTGATCTCGCGTTTTGGCGTGTAGTCGCCTTCGGCCACCTCCTTCGTGCCTTGCGCGAGCAGAAACAGCGGTCGCGCGAGCTGATTGCCAAGCGCGAGCGCGAGCATCATCGCGATGAACGTGGCGAGAAAGAGCGCGAGCGTCAGCGTGCCGATATACATCTTGCGCAAGCCCGTGCGCCCCAGCCGCTTTTCCTGATATTCACGATACGCGCGCTGCACGGCATCCGCGTTGCGCGCGAGTTCCTGACTCACCGGCTGCTCGATCTGCAGGAAGCGATCGACGTGCTGAAACTCCGTGGTCGTCGTGGGATCGGGGATCTTCGTGATCACCCGCAATCGCAACGCGCCTTTCGGCCCGGTGGACGATGGATCGCCGTCGATTTCGCCTTCTATCGCGCCATATGGATGATCTTGCGCCTCCTTCAGCATCGAGCCGGTCGGCTCGTTCGTCGGCAACAGCGAATAGTAGTTGCCCGAGGCCTGCGCGATAGTGCGCAATCCCGACACGCGCTGCGTGCTGTTATTCGCGGACAAATCCTCGCGGTTGTACTGATCGCGCGGACGCTCGAACACGACCGCGTCCTGAATGTTGTATTGATCGCGCAACCGCAGGAGCGAAAGCGTGAGACTCGACTGATCCGCGCTAGCAAGCTGATCGCTCATTTGCCGGCCGCGCGCCTTGAAGTCGGCGAGCGATGTCTGCAACATGCCGCGCCCGAGCGTGAGACCCGACGTGAGCGCGGTCTCGACGTTCACGTCGAACCAAGATTCGATACTGCGCGACACGAACTGATACGACACGACGTAGATGATTGCGCCCGGCAGCACGCCGACCAGCGCGAAGATCAACGCGAGCTTGGCCAGTAGCCGCGTGCCGAAGCGGCCCTGCCGCACGCGCGCCACGATGATCGCCGTGAGGCTGATCACGATCAGCATGAAGATGAGCGCAATCGCCACGTTCGCCGCGTAGAGCCAGCCGTAATAGCGGTCGAAGAATTCGGTATTGGCGCTGGCGAGCGCGAGCATCACGAGCAGCAGAACCGCCGTGACCGCCACTGTCGAGACCAGCAACCGGACGACGAGACTTTTCATGTCCGTGCGGCCGCGTCGAAATCTATTTCGCACGTTCTGCCGCCGTAAAAGTAAAACGCTTCCAGTCCGATGAAAGGTTCCAGTCGCGGTTGTTCACCGCGTCGATCTGGAACGGCTTGGGCATCAGCGCGATGTCGAGTTGCATGCGCACCGATGCGTTATAGGTTTCGCCGGGATGCACCTGATTGCGGTCGAAGACATGCCACGATGTCACGTGCTTGATCACCGCCATGGCTTCGTTGAGCGATGCAAAGCGCAATTGCAGGCCGCCGGTCGACACGCGATATTCATTGGTCAACGGCTGATAAGACAGCCGGATGCTCTGCGAAACATTCACCGGCTCCTCGTCGAACCAGTACCAGCGCGGCCGGGACAAGTTGAAGTCGATGGTGAAATAGAGCGGCACGCTGCGGTTCACGGCTTCTTCGAGGCTGCTGTTGAGGTCGAAGTCGAAATGGGCATCGAGATTCCAGCCGTTATTGTCCGACTGCAACGAAGCCCGCTGCACGGAAATGGTTTCGGCGAAGGCGGAATCCGCTGCCGCGAAATACAGGCAGAACGTCAGCGCGGTCCAGACGACGAGCGCGAGCCGAAGCGGAAAAAGGCGTTTGATCGTCACCGTTTCTGAAAGCGCGCGTAGAAGAATCCGTCGTGGTCCGCGCGGTAACTCGATGCAGCTTCCGCGTTCCCGTTCGATGGCTGGCCGGCCACTTGTGTACTGTCCCGTGACCCGTTTGCCGCGCCCGCGCCCGCACCGGCACGCGCCCTGGTCGGCAGCAACTGGCCCGGCGCGTCCAATCGTACCGCATCTTCATGCGTGCTTCCAAACCAGCGAGCCTGCTCTTCGCCTTCCTCGGGAAAGATCGAGCAAGTCACGTAGAGCAACTCGCCACCCTTGGCGACGAGCGGCCAGAGCGCCGTGAGAATGCGCCGCTGTTCTTCGACGAGCGTCGCGATGTCCGAGGGCCGCCGCAACCAGCGGATGTCCGGATGACGCCGCACGATGCCCGAGGCCGAACACGGCACGTCCGCGAGAATGCGGTCGAACGGCGCGCCATCGAACCATTGCGAAGGATCGCCGGCATCGCCCACGCAAATCTCGGCGTGCAGCTTGAGGCGCGCGAGATTTTCGCCGATACGTCCCGCGCGAGTCGCATCGCTTTCCAGCGCGACGAGTTCGACATTCGCGAGTTCGAGGATATGACCGGTCTTGCCGCCAGGCGCGGCGCACGCGTCGAGCACGCGCATGCCGTCACGCGCGTCGAGCGCTTGTGCCGCGAGTTGCGCGCCCGCGTCCTGCACGGAGACGACGCCATCCGCGAAGCCCGGAATACGCTCGACCGGCAGCGGTGTTTCAAGGCGCACCGCGTGCAGACCGGCGGCTTCCGCTTGGATATGTTCCTGCCGCAAGCGTTCGAGATAGGCATCGACGGTGGCGTGACGCGCGTTCACACGCAGCGTGAGCGGCGCCTGCACGTTGCCCGCATCGAGAATCTCTTGCCACGCGTCCGGCTGCCCGCGCTTCACGGCGTCGATCCACCATTGCGGGTAATTCCAGCGCGCGACTTCGCTCACACGCGCTTCTTCGAGGAGCGCATCGCGTTCGCGCAGGAAGCCGCGCAGCACGGCGTTGACGAGGCCCTTCGCGAAAGCAAACTCGCGGCGCGTGGCGATGGCGGTCACCGCCTGATCGACGACGGTGAACGGCGCGTAGGCCGCGTGCGCTTCGTCGTCGGTGAGCAGCGTGAAAGCGCAGACCAGCACGTTGGCCACGTGCGGCGGCGGCGCCTTGCGGACGAGCTTATGCAAAAGCGCATCGGCAAGTGCGAGACGGCGCATCGCGCGATACGCAATGTCCTGAATCGCGCCCCGCGCCGCCGGCTGCCTGCCCGCGGCGACAACCGTCTGCAAGGCGGCCGGCAACGCCGATCCCGCGCGCACGGCGCCGACCGCCTGCGCCGCGCCGTCGAGCGCGAACGCGAGGGAATCGGGAGCAAGATGCAGCGCGCTCAAATGAGTCGCTCCGCGCGCCGAGTGCGGCGCGGTGGAAAGTCGCCGGGAAGGCTTGTCGGTCATGTGTAAGGTCGTGCGACTTCGTGTGAACATCGATTCGAACGACGATTGTAACGTGCAAGGCTTCGTGGCCCGGTGCTTGCGCGTTTCGCACCACAAAAGGAAAAAGGCCGCGCCAGCGTGACTGGAACGGCCTTCGGTGTTACGCGTCGTGACGACGCCCCGGATTACATGCGCCCGGTGCGCGCCATTTCCATCAAGCGCGCGACGCGTTCTTCCGTCGCCGGGTGCGTCGAGAACCAGTTCGCAATGCTGCCGCCCGACAGCGGATTCATGATCATCATCTGCGCCGTGGCCGGGTGCGCTTCCGCCGTGGGGAACGGCACGCCGGACGCGTACGCGTGGATTTTCTCGAGCGCGCTGGCGAGCGCTTGTGGATCGCCGGAAATCTCCGCGCCGCCGCGATCCGCCTCGAATTCACGCGCGCGAGAAATGGCCATCTGGATCAACGCGCCCGCAATAGGCGCGAGGATAGCCACCGCGATGCTCGCAATCGGGTTCGACGGGCGCCCTTCGTCATCGCGGCCACCGAAGAACATGGCGAAGTTCGCGAGCGCGGAGATTGCACCGGCCATCGTCGCCGAAATGGTCGAGATGAGAATGTCGCGATGCTTCACGTGCGCCAGTTCGTGCGCCATCACGCCGCGCATTTCGCGCTCGGACAGCACGCGCAGGATGCCGGTGGTCGCCGCGACGGCCGCGTGTTCCGGATTGCGACCGGTTGCAAACGCGTTCGGCGCGTCTTCGTTGATGAGGTAGACACGCGGCATTGGCAACTGAGCGCGCGTGGCCAGGTCGCGCACCATGCGATAAAACTGCGGCGCAGTGGTTTCGTCGACCTCCTGCGCGTTGTACATGCGCAGGACCATCTTGTCCGAGAACCAATACGAAAAGAAATTCATGCCGAGCGCGACGACGAGCGCGAGCATCATGCCCTTCGACCCGCCGATCATCCCGCCGATCACGACGAAGAGGGCCGTGATCGCAGCCATCAGCATCGCGGTTTTGACCCAGTTGAACATGTCAGGAACTCCTATCCCTAATACGGTGCGCACTTTGCGCGATGGTCCCGGCCACACTGGCCAGGACGCTCATTGTAAGCAAATCGTTAGATAGGGGCGTCCGCGAAAAATTCAATCGGGTTGTTGCGTTCAGCGATGTGACGTTGCGAGCTTCAGTCCCAGGCCGACGAACGCCGTGCCCACACCGCGATCCAGCCACTTTTTAATCCCCGGTTTGCCCGAAAAACGTTCGGTGACGCTGCCCGCGATCCACGCAACGAAGCTGTTCCAGACCGTGCTCATGGCGATAAACACGAGTCCGAGTGTGAGAAACGCGAGCGTCTTGTGCTGGCTGTCCGCCGCGACGAATTGAGGAAAGAACGAGACGAAAAACAGCACGACTTTCGGATTCAGCACGTTCGTGACGAAGCCTTGCGCGAATAATTGATGCAGCGATTTTGGCGCGGCTTGCGCGCTGGTTCGTGCTGCGTGAGCGTCTACGGCCTTGTCGTGCTTCGTGAGAATGAGCCGCACGCCGAGATAAATCAGGTAGATCGCGCCAGCGATCTTGACGACGGTGAACGCCGTGGCCGATGCCGCGAGAATCGCCGTCAATCCGAATGCGCACGCGAGCGTATGAACGATGCAGCCCGCCGAGATGCCGAGCGCGGATACGATTCCCGCGCCGCGTCCCTGCGCGACGCTGCGCCCGACGATATAGGCGGTATCGGGGCCGGGCGTGACATTCAGCAGAAAGACGGCGACGAGAAAGAAGGCAAAACCGGTAATGCCGAGCATCGGAAACTCCAAGCGCGCGCGTGTTGAAGACTCACGATTCTAGCGCCGCGCGACGCATGCGTTACATGTCCGTCGCGCGTGCTTCAAGCCTGGGTCAAGCGTCCGGATCGGTTTCTTGCAGCGCGAAACGCTGACCTCGGGCAAGCGGCGCGCCCGCGAGAAACTCGCGCACGGGCAGGCGCTTGCCACCGGGCTTTTGCAACTGCGTGAGCCTGAGCGCGCCCGTTCCGCAGGCCGCGACGATTCCTTCCGCCGACACATCCACGACGGTGCCCGGATCGGCTTGCCACTCGCCGCTCACCTGCTGCGCGGACCAGATCTTGATCGCGACGCCATCGAGCGTGCCGAACGCGCCGGGGAACGGGTCGAACGCGCGCACCTGACGCGCAAGCGTTTCCGCCGGACGCCGCCAGTCGAGCGCGGCCTCGTTCTTGGCGATCTTCTGTGCATAGGTCGTGCCGTCGTCAGGCTGCGGTGTCGATGGCAGCGCGCCGTCGCGTTCGAGGTCGCGGAGAGCCGCGACGATCAGATCCGCGCCAATTTTCGCGAGGCGGTCGTGCAGCGTGGCGGTGGTGTCGTCCGCGCCAATAGCCGTGCGGCCCTCGCGGATCATCGCGCCGGTGTCGAGGCCCGCGTCCATTTGCATGAGCGTAATGCCCGATTCGGCGTCGCCCGCTTCGATCGCGCGATGGATCGGCGCGGCGCCGCGCCAGCGCGGCAACAACGAAGCGTGGATGTTGATGGCGCCGCGCGGCGGAATGTCGAGCACTTCCTGCGGCAGGATGAGCCCGTAAGCGGCGACCACCATCACGTCGTGCGGCGTGGCGCGCAGCAACTCGATGGCATCGGCGGCTTCTTGCGGATACTTCCCCGCGCGCCTGAGCGACGTGGGCTGCGCGACCGTTAGCCCGTGTTCGACGGCAAAACGCTTGACGGGGCTGGCGGTCAGCTTCATGCCACGGCCAGCGGGCCGGTCGGGCTGGGTCAGAATCAGCGGCACGGGAAATCCGGCCGCGTGGATAGCCGCGAGCGCGGCGGCGGCAAATTCCGGCGTACCGGCGAAAACGACACGCAGCGATTGAGTCATCGATTGTTACTACCCTTGAGACAACATAAAGCGCTTTACAGCGCCTTTTCGAGCTTCTTCATCTTGCCGCGAATGCGCGTTTGCTTGAGCGTCGAGAGATATTCGACGAACACGTGACCCGCCAGATGATCCATTTCATGCTGGATGCACACGGCAAGCAGGCCATCGCAGTCCAGTTCGTAGCTTTCGCCTTTCTCGTTGAGCGCCTTCACGCGCACCTTGTCCGGCCGTTCGACGAAGTCGTAGATGCCCGGCACCGAGAGGCAGCCTTCTTCCCACTCTTTCTTGACCTCGCTCGCCCAGACGATCTCCGGGTTGATGAAGACGAGCAGTTCGTCGTGCGCATCCGATACGTCGATGACGATTACCCGCTCGTGCACGTCCACCTGAGTCGCGGCGAGACCGACGCCGGGCGCCGCGTACATGGTTTCGGCCATGTCGGCGACGAGCTTGCGAATGCGGTCGTCCACGACGGCGACGGGCTTCGCCACCTTGTGCAGCCGCTTGTCCGGGTAGTTCAGTATCTTGAGCAGAGCCATGATTCGAATTATCTACGCGCGCCGCGACGCGTGTGAAGTCGGCCATTCGGCCAGGTTGCGGGTGGGTGGCGGCATGCCGAAGATATGCAGATGAATCCGCTGGATTCAACGCCGCCGGCAAGCGGCCAACCGGCGTCGCTCGGCCTGAACACACGGGCGGGCGACACTTCTTAATTACGTTCCGGGACCAAAAATCTTAACATGACGACCGCCTTACCGCCGACCGAGCCTCAACCGGAGGCGCTCACCACGGACCTCGACGAACTTTCCGCCTGGCTGCGGCTCACGCATGCAAAGGGACTGCGTCCCGCCGCCCTGCGCGCGCTCTTGAGCGCGTTTGGCGGACCGAAGAACGTTCTAGCCGAAAGTTTCGCCTCGCTCGCCGAAGTCACCAACACCGATGCCGCGACCGCCGCGCTCGCGCCGCCCGCCGAAGTCGAAGGCGTGCCATTCGGCAACTATATTGAACGCGTGCTGGAATGGGCCGCCGAACCCGGCAATCACATTCTCACTTTTGCCGATACCGCGTATCCGCAAGCGCTCCTCACCATGCCCGATCCGCCCGCGCTCTTGTACGCGAAAGGGCGAATCGACTTGCTGCAAGCGCGCGCGGTGGCGATCGTCGGCAGTCGGAACGCCACGCCGCAAGGACTCGAAGACGCGCGCCGGTTCGCGCGCGCTCTCTCGGACGCCGGGCTTGCCGTCGCGTCGGGGCTCGCGCTCGGCATCGATGGCGCGGCGCATCGGGGCGCGCTGGACGGCGCCACAGGCACGATCGCCGTCATCGGGACGGGCGCGGATCTGGTGTATCCGTCGCTGCATCATCAGCTCGCGCACGAAATCGCCCGCGATGGCGTGATCGTGTCCGAATGGCCGCTCGGCACGCCCGCGCGCTCCGCCAACTTCCCGCAGCGCAACCGGCTCATCGCGGGCCTGGTGCAGGGCGTTTTGATCGTCGAGGCGGCAATGCGCTCCGGCTCGCTCATCACCGCGCGGCTTGCCAACGAAATGGGCCGCGATGTTTTCGCCATGCCCGGTTCGATCCACGCGCCGCTGTCGCAGGGTTGTCATCGCATCATCAAGCAGGGCGCGAAGCTCGTGGAGACGCCGGAAGACGTGCTGGAGGAATTCGGCTTTCCCGCCACACCTCGCAAAAAGCGCGGCAAGGCACCGGCTCCGGCAAACGCCTCGTGGGCTTCGGCGCGTCTGCCCGGCAAACCCGAGACCGACGAAGCCGCCCGCGTGCTCGCCGCGCTCGGCCATGCACCCGCGACGCTTGAAAATCTCGCTGCCCGCACCGATCTCGACGGAGCCGCGCTGCAAAGCGCCCTGCTGCAACTCGAATTATCGGGCTTGATCGCGGCCTTGCCGGGCGGACGCGTGACGGCGCTCGAACGCTCGTGAAGTTGCGTCGTGCTACATTCGCGAAAAATGAGTACGACGCCAAACCCCAGACGAAAGGACGCCAGAAACGCCATGTCCGCGCTGAATCTCGATACCGATGCCGATGAGATCGCCGAGCGCATCGCCGTGCCCGGCACCTTGTTCGTCGCCTGTCTATGCGCCGAATGGTGCGGAACCTGCCGTGAATATCGCGACGGTTTCGACAAACTGGCGGCGGCGCACCCGGAAATCTGCTTCGCGTGGATCGATATCGAAAATCACGCGGACCGTTTCGATGACCTCGATGTCGAGAATTTCCCGACCATTCTCATCGAGGACTCGGTGACGACCCGCTTCTTCGGCACCGTGTTGCCGCAGGCTTCCATTGTCGAACGCATGCTGGTCGATCTGACCGCGCTGCCGAACATGGCGGGCGCGCCGAAACTGCGTCCGGCGCTTGCCACGGCGTAGAAAAGTGCGTGCGCGCGGCGTCGCGAAACGAAGCTCGCGGAACTAAACGGCGAGCGTCGCAATTCGTGCTTCGGCGCGCATCGAACAAAGCCTGTGCTATAAAGCGGCGTTAATGCAGTCCAAATCGGACCGCTGCCAAATACCTACTATATTGAGTCATGTCCAAAGCCCTGATCATCGCTGAGAAGCCTTCCGTCGCGAACGACATCGCGCGTGCGCTGGGCGGCTTCACGAAACATGACGAGTATTACGAGAGCGACGACTACGTGCTCTCGTCCGCGGTCGGCCATTTGCTCGAAATCGCGGCCCCGGAGGAATACGACGTCAAGCGCGGGAAGTGGAGCTTCGCCAATCTGCCGGTCATTCCGCCGCATTTCGACCTGAATCCCATCGCGAAAAGCGAATCACGGCTGAAGGTTCTGACGAAGCTGCTCAAGCGCAAGGATGTCGACCGGCTCATCAACGCCTGCGACGCGGGGCGTGAGGGCGAACTGATCTTCCGTCTGATTGCGCAGCACGCGAAGGCGAAGCAGCCGGTCCAGCGCCTGTGGCTGCAGTCGATGACGCCCGCCGCCATCCGCGACGGATTTGCGCATCTGCGTAGCGACGCCGACATGCAACCGCTCGCCGATGCAGCCCGTTGTCGCTCGGAAGCGGACTGGCTCGTTGGCATCAACGGCACGCGCGCGATGACCGCGTTCAACAGCAAGGGCGGCGGTTTCTTCCTTACTACCGTGGGCCGCGTTCAGACGCCAACGTTGTCTATCGTCGTGGAACGCGAGGAAAAGATTCGCCGCTTCGTGCCGCGCGACTATTGGGAAGTGCGCGCCGAATTCGTTGCGGCGAAGGGCATTTACGAAGGCCGCTGGTTCGACCCGAAGTTCAAGCGCGTCGAGAACGATCCCGAACAGCGTGACTCGCGTCTGTGGAGTCTCGCCGCGGCCGAATCCGTGGTGGCGGCTTGTCGCGACAAGACCGGCACCGTGACGGAAGAATCGAAGCCGTCCACGCAAATGTCGCCGCTGCTCTTCGACCTGACGAGTCTTCAGCGCGAAGCCAACAGCCGCTTCGGCTTTTCGGCGAAGAACACGCTCGGCCTCGCGCAAGCGCTGTATGAAAAGCACAAAGTCCTGACCTATCCGCGTACCGATGCACGCGCGCTGCCGGAAGACTATCTCGGCACGGTCAAGGACACGCTGACCATGCTCAAGGACAGCAACAACTATCTGCCGTTCGCGAAGCAAGTGCTCGACAAGGGCTGGGTGAAGCCGAACAAGCGCATCTTCGACAACTCGAAGATCAGCGATCACTTTGCCATCATCCCCACGCTTCTGGCGCCCAAGGCGTTGTCCGAGCCCGAGCAGAAGCTGTATGACCTCGTGGTCAAGCGCTTCCTCGCCGTGTTCTTCCCGGCGGCGGAATATCTGGTGACGACGCGGATCACCGAGGTCTCTGGGCATCACTTCAAGACCGAGGGCAAGGTGCTCGTCGAGCCGGGCTGGCTGCAGGTCTACGGTCGCGAAGCGGCGGGCGAGGAAGGCAATCTCGTGCCGGTGCAGAAAAACGAACAGGTCGATGTCGACAAGGTGGCCGCTCACGGTCTCGTCACCAAGCCGCCCGCGCGCTACAACGAAGCGTCGTTGCTCTCAGCCATGGAAGGCGCGGGCAAGCTCGTCGAAGACGAAGAGTTGCGCGAAGCGATGGCTGCGAAAGGGCTCGGCACGCCGGCCACGCGCGCGGCGATCATCGAAGGTCTGTTGGGCGAGAAGTACATGGTGCGCGAAGGCCGCGAACTGATTCCGACTGCCAAGGCATTCCAGTTGATGACGCTTCTGCGCGGTCTGGGCGTCGAGGAACTGACGGCGCCGGAACTGACCGGCGAGTGGGAGCACAAGCTGTCGCAGATGGAGCGCGGCAATTTGCATCGCGATGCGTTCATGCAGGAAATCGCCCGCATGACGCAGACCATCGTCAAGCGCGCAAAGGAATACGACTCCGACACGATCCCAGGCGACTACGCCACGCTCGAAACGCCGTGTCCGCACTGCGAGTCGCAGGTGAAGGAGAACTATCGCCGCTTCGCGTGTACCAAGTGCGAATTTTCCATCTCGAAGATTCCTGGCGGACGTCAGTTCGAGATTCCTGAAGTCGAGGAGTTGTTGCGCGAGAAAACCATCGGACCGCTGTCGGGTTTCCGCAGCAAGATGGGCCGTCCGTTCTCGGCCATCCTGAAGCTCGCTTTCGACGACGAGATCAAGAACTTCAAGCTCGAGTTCGATTTCGGTCAGGACAACGGCGGCGAAGACGGAGAACCGCCCGACTTTTCCGAGCAGACGCCGGTCGGCGCGTGCCCGAAGTGCCAGTCGCGCGTGTACGAGCACGGCATGAGCTACGTCTGCGAGAACTACGTCGCGAATCCGAAGACCTGCGACTTCCGCTCGGGCAAGGTCATCCTGCAACAGGAAATCGCGCGTGAGCAGATGGAGAAGCTGCTGAACGAAGGACGCACCGACTTGCTGACCAACTTCAAGTCGTCGCGCACGGGCCGCAACTTCAAGGCGTTTCTCGTCAAGCAGCCGGACGGCAAGATCGGCTTCGAATTCGAGAAGAAGGAAGCCAAGCCCGGCGCGAAGACGGCAGCGAAGCGCGGCGCGGCAACGGAAGCACCAGCCGATAACGGCGACGAAGGCGATAGCGATGTCGCCGTAGCCGCCAAGACGACGCGCGCCAAGCCCGCGACCAAGACGGCCGTGGCGAAGAAAGCGCCTGCGAAGAAAGCCGCGGTGAAAAAGACCGCTGCGCGCAAGACGAGCTAGCTTTAGCTCGCGTCGAAAAGAAAAAGCCCCGCGAAGCAATTCGCGGGGCTTTTTGTCATTGGCGGCGCAGCCGTGTTCAGTATGGCGACGCCGCCGGCAAGCGGCCACGCGGACGCGTCGGCTTGGCCAGCTTCGGGCCGAGTTCACTCTGATTCGAACGCGAACGCGACGCCACTTCCTCTTCGGCACGCCCGTAGTGCGGCGGCGGCGCAGTCGATACCGCGGGCCGGCCCATGCCATCGCGAATCCACTGTTCGCCGAGCTGATGATTCGGCGTCTGGCTGAAATACTCGACGAGGTGATCGATGAACGTGCGCACCTTCGCCGGCAGATGCCGACGGCTCGGATAAGCCACGTTGATCTCCACTTGCGGCAACTGGAAGTCGCCGAGCAGGCGTACGAGCTGGCCGCGCGTCGTATCGTTGCCGATCAGATAGCTCGGCAAAATCGCGATGCCCATGCCGAGCAGCGCAAACTGGCGCAGCATTTCCGTGTTGTTCGCGATGATCACGTTGGTCGGCCGCACCCGCACTTCGCCGTCCGGGCCGGTGAACACGCGTTCATCGCCCCAATACTCGGCGGGCAAGCTCAGACACGGATGCTCGAGCAGATGTTCGGGGCGCGTTGGCGTGCCGTGCGATTCGAGGTAAGCGGGCGTGGCGCAGACAGTCATGCAGCCGGTGGTCAGACGCCGCGTAACGACGCTCGCGCTTTTCACTTGCCGCGCGATCACGATGCCCACATCGAAACCTTCCTCGACCAGATCGACCTGACGATCCACGAGCGTCACGTCCGGTACGACTTTGGGATAGCGCTGTGCATATGTCTGTAACACGGGCGCGAGATTATGCAGACCGAACACCACCGGGGCGACAATTCTCAACGAACCCATTGGCTCGTGATTCCGCGCAACCACCATTTGCTCGACATCTTCCAGTTCATCGAGAATCTGCCGCGCACGCTCCAGATAAACCTGCCCGGACTCCGTGAGCGAAAGGCTGCGCGTCGTGCGGTTCAGCAAACGCGTGCCGAGGCGACCTTCGAGGTCGGCGACATGGCGCGTTGCCACCGCATTGGAGATATCCATCGCGTTCGCCGCGCGGGCGAAGCTGCCGAGATCGGCCACGCGAATGAACACTCTCATCGACTGCAAATGATCCATGGGACAACTCCTGCCGCGAGGCGGCTTTCAATTTCTGCTGAAAAGCTATTCAGAATTATCCTAGGACTAGCGATTTCGTGCAGAAGTTGCGAGGGCGCGGAGTTTTTTCGGAAATTTCCGATGAAAATCATGGCTTACGCGAACGAAAGATCGCCGATTGTTGTCGGCCGCACAACACTCGAACGCACGCGCCACAAGCCGAGATTTTTGGTCAAGCTGGCCGCGCCAATTTTGGCGGGTTAGCGGAAGAAAATGCGAACCGGCATCGGCAGATTCGCATTTAGGGATTTATGCGCTCCGTGAGCGTAATCACGGAGCGCTTGCAACGACGGAAATCAGGCTGCCAGACGCCGTTCGATGTCCGCCTTGGCCTCCGGAAGCGCATCCGGCAAGCCTTGATGGAGCTTCGCGAAAAGCTCGTCGTGTAGGGCGAGCTCGTCGCGCCAGGCGGTATCGTTGACGGAAATGACCTGCTCGAATTGCTCGCGCGTGAAGTTCATGCCGCCCCAGTCGATGTCCTCGTAACGCGGCGAGATGCCGAACGCGTGTTCCTCGCCCGCCGCCGTGCCTTCGATGCGCCCGACCATCCAGTTCAGCACGCGCATGTTTTCACCGAAGCCGGGCCACGCGAACTTGCCGTCCGCGCCCTTTCTGAACCAGTTCACACAGAAGAACTTCGGCGACTTCGCGTTCATGCCTTCGAGGCGCTCGCCCATCTTGAGCCAGTGATCGAAGTAGTCGCTCATGTTGTAGCCGCAAAACGGCAGCATCGCGAACGGATCGCGGCGCACGACGCCTTGCTGGCCGGCAGCGGCCGCCGTGGTTTCGGAGCCCATGGTCGCGGCCATGTAGACGCCCTCTTTCCAGTCGCGTGCCTCGGTCACGAGCGGCACCGTGTTCGAACGCCGGCCGCCGAAGATGAAGGCATCGATTGCGACGCCTGCTGGATTCTCCCAGTCCGCGTCGATCGACGGACATTGCGATGCCGACACCGTGAAGCGCGCGTTCGGATGCGCGGCTTTAGCGCCGATTTCCTTCGCAAGTTCCGGCGTCCAGTCGCGGCCTTGCCAGTCGATGAGATGCGCGGGCGGCTTATCGGTCATGCCTTCCCACCACACGTCGCCGTCATCGGTGAGCGCGACATTGGTGAAGATCACGTTTTCCTTGAGCGTCGCCATTGCGTTGAAGTTGGTCTTCTCGCTCGTGCCCGGCGCGACGCCGAAATAGCCGGCTTCCGGATTGATCGCGTAGAGACGGCCATCGCGGCCGGGCTTGATCCAGGCGATGTCGTCGCCGATTGTCGTCACCTTCCAGCCGTTCATGTCTTGCGGCGGAATCAGCATCGCGAAGTTGGTCTTGCCGCACGCCGAAGGAAACGCCGCCGCGACGTGGTACTTGCGTCCGGCAGGCGACGTGACGCCGAGGATCAGCATGTGTTCGGCGAGCCAGCCTTCGTCGCGGCCCATCGTCGATGCGATACGCAACGCGAAGCACTTCTTGCCGAGCAGCGCGTTGCCGCCGTATCCCGACCCGAAGCTCCAGATCTCGCGCGATTCCGGAAAGTGCACGATGTACTTCGTGTCGTTGCACGGCCAGGGCACGTCTTTGCGGCCATCCGAAAGCGGCGCGCCGACCGAATGCACGCACGGCACGAACTCGCCGTCGTCGCCGAGCACGTCATACACTTCGCGGCCCATGCGCGTCATGATCCGCATGTTCGTGACCACATACGGGCTGTCCGACAACTCCACGCCGATGTGCGCGATCGGCGAACCGAGCGGGCCCATCGAGAATGGCACGACGTACATCGTGCGGCCACGCATCGAGCCATCGAAGAGGCCATCGAGCGTCACGCGCATTTCCTGCGGGTCGATCCAGTTGTTCGTGGGACCAGCGTCTTCGGGGCGTTGCGAGCAGATGAACGTGCGGTCTTCGACGCGCGCCACATCCGTGGGATCGGAACAGGCTAGAAAAGAGTTGGGGCGTTTGGCGGGGTTCAGTTTCTTCATCGTGCCGGCGGCGACCATCTGTTCGCAAAGGCGGTCGTATTCCGCTTGCGACCCATCGCACCATTCGATGCGATCCGGCTTCGTGAGGGCCGCGACCTGCTGCACCCAATCGATCAATCTTCGATGTCGTACATAGGCCGGTGCTTCAAGATCTGCGGCGGTTTTGTTGTCTTCGACTACTGCGGGCTGGTTCATCAAGCTTCTCCGTTCTCTGCAATGAAAACCGGTAGCCCAACGACGCTGCATGCGAGAGGCTTTTTGCGACTGAACCGCCGGGCGCTTCATGCGCGTTGGCGCATGAAGAACGGTTCGTGAGCCGTTTGCGCGTCGTGGGCGTGTGTTCCTCAGGCGCTCAAGCGAGCGACTTTGCGCCTTGCGCCTTAAAGGAACAAACTGTTAAAAAGAGATACTAAGTGGCCTGTCTCCTCCTGCCTAACCGCGTTTTCCGCAGTGTGCGCTGTGATTCTTTATTTTTAGCGCATTCGTTCGCGGTCGTTCAAAAATTGGGAGTCAAGCATAACACCGCGTCACACGCCTACCGTGATGCAGCGCGTACATGGATGAAGCGCATATTTATCGGTAGTTACCCGAAGTTAGTGCGTGATTCATTGTCTCGCGAGTTCAATCGAGCAGCACGTTTGATGCCCAACAAAAGCTAATCAATGCACATGAAAATCGCCATTCTCGACGACTACCAGGACGCCGTTCGGAAGCTCGATTGCTTCCATTTGCTCGATGACCATGAGGTGAAGGTCTTCAATAACACGGTGCGCGGGCTCGGACAGTTGGCTAGCAGACTGTCGGAAACAGATGCCCTCGTGCTAATTCGCGAACGCACACGCATCAGTTCCCAGCTTCTCGACAAGTGCCCGAAGCTGCGCATGATCAGCCAGACCGGGCGCGCGGGCGGCGGACATATCGACATCGACGCTTGTACCGAACGCGGTATCGCCGTGCTCGAAGGCACGGGTTCGCCGGTCGCGCCGGCCGAGCTTACTTGGGCGCTCATCATGGCGGCACAGCGGCGCATTCCTCAATACGTCGCGAATCTCAAACAGGGCGCGTGGCAGCAATCTGGATTGAAAACGTCTGCACTGCCGCCGAACTTCGGCTTGGGACAAGTGCTGCGCGGACAGACGCTCGGCATCTGGGGATACGGCAAGATCGGCCAGTTGGTCGCGGGCTACGGCAAGGCGTTCGGCATGAATGTGCTGGTGTTCGGCCGCGAGCATTCGTTGCAGGCAGCACGCGACGATGGCTTCGCCGTCGCCGAAAGCCGCGAAGCGCTCTTCGAACAGAGCGACGTGCTCACCGTCCATCTACGTATGAGCGATGAAACGCGCGGCATCGTTCGAACGGAAGACCTCATGCGCATGAAGCCGACCGCGCTCTTCGTCAACACGAGCCGCGCCGAACTGCTCGAAGAGAACGCGTTGCTCAATTCGCTGCATCACAACCGGCCGGGCATGGTCGCCACCGATGTCTATGAAAGCGAGCCGATTCTGCAAGGCTACGGACTCTTGCGCATGGAGAACGTGATCTGCACGCCGCACATCGGCTACGTAGAGCGCGAGAGTTACGAGCTCTACTTCGGCGCGGCGTTCAGGAACATTCTGGCCTTCGACGCCGGCGACAAGTCGAGCGTGTCGAACCCGGAAGCGTTGCAGCACGCGCGGCGGCGTTGAGCGCAAGAGCGAGCGGCCGCGCGGCGTTCGCTAAAGCGTCGATACCTCGATCGAAGGCTCGCATCGCACCGGGAAATTCACCGAGTTCGCGATGAAGCAATAGCGATGCGCGTCTTCATGCAGACGCGCGGCTAACTCGGCGTCGTTCCCCGCGCCGATGGTCACGCGCGGATGCAGCGTCACGTCGATGAAACGGCCGCTGCCGTCCTTGTCTTCCTGCATCGTGCCGATGGCTTCATCGACATATCCGGTCACGACGATCTTGTTGGTCGCGCACAAATGCAAGTACCAGAGCATGTGACACGACGACACCGACGCCACGAACAACTCCTCCGGATTGTGGCGCGCAGGATTGCCGCGAAAGGCGGGATCGCTCGACGCTTCTATCGCGGCCTTGTTCGCCACGCGCACGAGATGGTCGCGCGAATAAGCGTCGTAGGCGGACGTGCCCGAACCGAGATCGCCTGTCCACGCGACGCTGAGCGTATAGGTGTGCTTCTTCGCCACGTTCTGCTCCTTGGCTCTAGTCGAGATGTGAAGCTGCCTCCAGAAGACGCGGCAGATGCGCGAGGAAATCGTCGGCATCGGCGCGGCCCAGATCGTACGCGTGTTGCATCTGCGCGGGGCTCGTATAGTCCCAGCTCGAAATTGGCACCTTGCGCGACGGCTGAACGTAGATGCGTCGCTGCTCGCCATGCGGCACCACGAACATGCGCTCGCGCGGATACAGCCGCGTGACCATGACGAGCACCGTTCCCGGCGATGCATCGAGCGCGGAGACCGGCACGTTATCGACCATGCCGCCATCGAGCACGGGACGACCGTTGCGCCGCAGAATCGGCGTGAAAGGCGGCGTGCTCGACGACTGCAGGATGAGGTCGGCGAGATCCTCCGGCGTCGCGCACTCTTGCGCGATGACGAACTCCGGATGAAAACCGAGCGCGGTGCCGAGCGTCGGATGCAGCGTCTTGCGCACGTACTTTTCGATGTTATACGCGATGATGCCCGCCGCCACCGCGCTGCGCGCCCCGAGCCAGCGCGGCAGATGCGACACGCCGATGCGAATCTCCGGCGCCGTTTGCAGCGCGCCGAAGCGTTCCGCGAAGATATCGAGCAGCGCCTGACGGTAGATGCGGTAATGCGGGAACACGGACTGACCGCGCAGCAGGTTGCCCCAATAGGCGTTCTTCGTGTTGCCGCTCAGGGCTTTTGCGTAGTACTTCATCACCCATTGCGCGTTGTTCGTGTAGAGCATGCAGGCGGTGGCCGCGCCCGCCGAGATGCCCGCGATGATGCGCGGCTTGAGATCGAGTTGCGGCTGGATGACGTCCCAGAAACCTGCCTGCCACCAGCAGCGATTGCCGCCGCCTGCGAATACGACTTGATCGAACATGTTTGCTGCTTAAGCCTTTTGCTGATGCGTCGGGTTGATGAGTGCGTAGGTCGTGGTCGCGTGAGCGGCGAGTTCGCCGTCGTCGCCGCGAAGCTCGATTTCGCCGAAGACGAGATTGCGGCCGCGTCGCTGGATTTTCGCGGTGACGAGGACATCGCCGGACTTGACCGGGCGCATGAAGGTCGTGTTGAGCGAAACGGTGGTCATGGGAACGAAGCCGCCCATTGCATGGGAGATGGCGACGACCATCGCGGTATCGGCGGCGGCCATGAAAACCTGACCGCAGATGACTCCGCCCGCGTGCCGCAGATGATCGGCGTGCGGCAGACGCAGCGTGATTGAATCTTCCGTGGAAGATTGCGGCGCGAGATGCAGTTCGCGGACCCACGGCGCGAGGATCGTGTCCAGCAGATTGCGAATGGCGGAGTCGTCCATGGCTGTGAGTCTTTGTGTTGTGTGCGTGATGATACCGGGCGGGACGTTTTTGATTCGCGGGCTGGCCGTTGGTGCGATGCGAAAATTTTCGGGCTAAGGACTTGCGCTTTTCGAAATAACCCCGCTATAATTTCATTTCTGTGTTGGGGGCGTTAGCTCAGTTGGTAGAGCAGCGGACTCTTAATCCGTAGGTCGAGTGTTCGAGTCACTCACGCCCCACCAATAAATTCAAGCACTTAGCCCAGTCATCACGACTGGGCTTTTTGTTTTCAGCGGTCTGTGTAACCGCTATGTAACCCGGCTTTGGCAATACATTCACGATGCGATGAACTGGCTTCGATGTCCATTCGTAGGCGGTCGGCGAAAGCAATTTATTCGATCATGCGTCGGATTGAAATGCCGTGCGATCGGGCGCGCTTCGCGGAGGTAGAGGTTGCTGGTCGATCCCAGGCGTGCGCGTCAAGCACTGCAAGGGCTTCCGGCCGATCGCCCTGTGTAAAGCTTTGGCAGAATTTCCCGTTGGGCCGGCGGTCGCATACAGATGCCGCGGTGCCGTTGGAACAGTAGGACCATAAAGAGCAAGCACCGGACTTAGCGTTCAGCCGCTTTGGACCTTCCCTTCCTCAGGCGCAGGTCTCGACAGGTAGTCCATCACCATATCGCTTGACTGAATGACCGCTTCGCACTATTTCGAATGGTAGGCGACGGGGTTGGCATGCTTCCGTCCGATCTTCAAATTTTTTCGCTGAAAAGCGGCAATGGAATTAAATTACCCAGAGGCGGCTCTCCGGGCAATGCGTACTCCCGACCCGGATCGGTCAATCAATACACCTGCGCCTCGCCGACCGCTTCCGAGGTACACCGGACTCTTCCACGATCTGGCAGCCTTACGCGCCTCAATAAGGCGATCGGGCGTCGAGTACATTTCGCAGACACAAGGTATTGCAGTCGGGAGCCACATCACTGATCGGAACTTTGCACAGCCCAGGAAGGGACAGGCCGTTCTGCTCAATGGAGCCTCTTCCAATGCGAAGCCTCTCGCTGCCTCAAGGAGCGAGGCTGCGCAAAACCAGGTTCGTCACAATGGTCAAGCGGTGCTCGAGTTCTTCGTTCGACTCCGATTCGAGTAATTTCGGATGCGAGAAACACAACGAAGCCGCGACGATTGCGCTGCATATTTCGTCCAGCGGTGATTTCCTCTCAAACTCACCGGACTCTCGGCCATCCACAATCACCTGGCGGATCGCACTCTCGACGGCATGTTGATGCTCGACCGTGGCGCACCAGTTGTGTTCCATCGCGACGACAACGATTTCGTGAACCTTCCGGTCCTTCAGAAACCTGTCACAGCTACATTGCATCATCGTAAGGAGCAATCGCCGCAGGCGGGTAGTGGCCGGTTCGCGTCTAACGACGATCTCGTGCAGACCTGCATCCATTTCGCTTAACGCGTGAGCGACGACGGCCTCGCCGATTGCCTGCTTGGAATCGAAAAATCGATAGATATACGCAGCAGATACACCGATTGCACGTCCAAGAGCGGCGACACTCGTCTTCGAGTAGCCATAATGACGGAAGTGTTCGTCGGCCGCCTTGAGGATTTGAGTGCGGCGTTCATGCTCTGCTGGGCCTCGTTGGCCCGCTGGAGCGCCATCAGTGGTGTCGATAAACTCTGCCATATCCTTCATTTACCAGGTGGCAACGCACTATGAGAGGTCGGCCAATTTAGAGTTGCGCGCTGCGTCCCTTGAGATTGACCGACGAAAAGTCACCATACTCGGCCACGAAAACGAGCTTCATACCGCGCCGTTCGCACCTCTCGGTCACCCTTCAGACGCGCTGTACGCGACCTGCGTCTCGGCGTATGTCACCCATGCTGAAGCGGATCATCGCCTAGGTTGAACTACCACGGCGCAAGTTGCTTTCCCGACTGGTCCATATTTGCTCATGCAAGAGGCAAGAACCGGCACGACTTCGAAGCGTCGGCAAGGATTTTACATCCTTCAATGAGGCAACCCCGCCGCAAGCGCCAAGCGCCAAGCGCCAAGCGCCAAGCGCCAATAGCTCGGCTCGGTCGCGGAAGTCACAAGTGCGAATTCGTCTTCGACTGTATGGCCGATAACCTTACTCATCCCAACCGCCTCCCAAAGCCAGAAACGAGGCGACGGCTGCGCGCGCGGCGTCCGATTGCGCAACGATTCTCTCGTCCTGAACCCGCTGCAAGCGGTCGTCCGCATCCAGGACCTGCAGGTAATTTTCAGAGCCCGACTGATAGGCCGCGAGAGCCGACGCGAGCGCACGCTGTAGCGCCGTTTCGCCGAGGGCCAGTTGCCGCTCGCGCGCCTCGCGCTTGACCACGAGCGAAAACGCATCCTCGACGTCGGCGGTCGCCTGAAGGACGCTCAAGCGGTAGGCGGCAAGCGCTTCCGCGTTTTTCCCTTTGGCCGCCTGAACCTCGGCGTCCACGGTTCCGAAGTCGAACAGCCTCCACCGCAGTCCGGCGACGCCTTGCGCCAGGGCAGCGTCGCCCGTGAAGACGTTGCTGGCGACCGTCGTCGCGGAGCCGACGAGCGCGGACAACGAAATCGTCGGGTAGTAGCCGGCAATGGCCTGCCCGATTCGCGCGTTCGATGCAGCCAGATGCCGCTCGGCCACGATGATGTCCGGGCGTCGCCGCAACAGCGACGCCGGACCGTCTGCCGTCTGGATGCCCGGCGGCTGCGGAATCGGCCGGGGCGAATCCAGCGCCTCGTCGGCGGTACCGGGTTCGATGCCCATCAGGATGTCGAGCCCGTTGCGCGCGGACACCAGCGCCGTTTCGAAAACCGGAACGTTGGCGGCGGTCGTCGCAAGCTCTCCTTGCGCCTGACGCAATTCCAGTTCGGGTGCGACGCCTCGCGAATACCGAAGCTGCGCCAGATCGACGCGCCGTTGCTGCGTCGTGGTTTGATCCTTGGCCAGGGCAAGACGCGCTTGCACCGTGCGGACCAGCACGTAGGTGTCGGCCGTTTCCGCAATCACGGATAGCCGTGCAGCGACGCTCGATGCCTGTGCCGCCTGGTAGTCCGCCTGGGCCGCCTCGGCGCTTCTCCGAAGCCCTCCGAACACGTCGATTTCCCAGCTGACGCCCGCGCTAGCCTGATAGAGCGGCGAGTTGCGATCGAAGCCAGGCTGCGAGTTTTCGACCCTGCCCAGCGGATCCTCCAGCGACTGATGCGCTGCGGCCGCCTGAACGTTCATCTGTCCCGCAGGCAACAGCGCTGCTCGCGCGGCACGTGTCGTGGCGTGAGCCTGCGCGACGCGCGCGGTCGCCTGCGCCAGCGTGAGGTTCTGCGCAAGCGCGGTCGTGACCACGCGATTCAGCACCGGATCGTTGAACCCTGTCCACCATTGCGACAGCTCCGGCGTCGGTGCGCCGGCACGCTCGTTGAGTGCCTCCGCGCCCTGAAACGATGACGACATCGGGACGGTTGGAGGCTTGTAGTCAGGGCCGACCGCGCAGCCGGCCAACGTGAAGACAGCGAGCAGCAGCGCGGGAAGAGATTGGCGTTTCACTGAGAGGGAGGACATGCGTAGACTCGGTTTGTTGGAAGTTACGAGTGTATATTATCGTTACTTGAAGTCAATGTGATTCGATTGGATAGACCACACTGAATCTGGTCGCCACCTTTGGTATTTTTGGAAAATATCTACAAAACAATGCTTTATGTAGATATTCAAGCGCCAGTCTAAGACAAAAAGTCGACTAATCGATGGCTTAGTAGAAATCAATTGGTTACGTATTGACTGAATCGTAACTTAAAATCATAATGCGGCCACACATAGGAGTTGCCATGCGAACTGATCGAATCTGGTCCCCGCCGTTGATCGGCCTGGTGGCTGCGCTGTCACTCACGGCCTGTAGCAAGCCTCCCCCGCAAGACCCGCGCACCGAGGTGCCGCTCGTCGCGATTGCGACGGTCGCCGAAGCCGGCGACGTGCAGCGCAGTTTCACGGGCGTGGTCGCCGCCCGCTTTGAAAGCGATATCGGTTTTCGTGTCGGAGGGAAGGTCATACAGCGACTCGTCGACACGGGGCAGCACGTCGTGCGCGATCAGGTGTTGATGCGCCTCGACCCGACCGATCTCGCGCTGGGCTCCACCGCGCAGCACAATGAAGTCGAGGCAGCGCGGGCGAAGTCCGTTCAGGCGAACGCGGATCTGAAACGGCTCGCCGGTCTCGTCGAGCAGGGCGCCGTGTCCGCGCAACAGTACGACCAGGCCGTCGCCGCGCAGAAAAACGCCAGCGCGCAGCTCAACGCGGCGTTGGCACAGGAGGGCGTCGCGAAAAATGCCGACCGGTACACGGTCCTCGTGTCCGACGTGGACGGCATCGTGACCAATACCTTCGCGGATCCGGGACGAGTCGTGACCGCGGGTCAAACAGTGGTCGCGATCGCACGAGACGGACAACGCGAAGCGGCCGTCGATCTTCCGGAAAACGTGCGGCCGGCGTTGGGCACGGTGGGCGTCGCGTCGGTGTACGGCGTCGATCAGAAGCCCATCGCTGCACGGTTGAGAGAGCTGTCCAGCTCCGCGAGCCTGCAGACGCGTACGTACGCCGCCCGATTTGTTCTGGAAGGCGCGGTCAAGCCGGCGCCGCTGGGCGCAACAGTTACGGTGCGCCTTAGCGACGACAGCACGGCGGGGCAGGTCACGCTGCCGGTATCCGCACTCTATGATCCCGGCACGGGACCCGGCGTCTGGCTGCTCGATACGAAAACCTCGACGATCGGATTTCGCGCGGTCAAGGTCGGCACGGTGGGCGAAGAGGAAGCACACATAGCCGGTGGCCTGCGGCCTGGCGACCAGGTCGTGGCGCTTGGCGCCCACCTGCTGCACGACGGTGAGAAAGTGCGGGTCACACCGTCCACCCAGCAGCGCGCGCTCGCGTCTTCAGATGGAGACGCAAAATGAACAGGTTCAATCTCTCCGCGCTAGCGGTCCGTGAGCGCGCCGTCACCCTGTTCCTGATCATCGCCATTAGTCTGTCGGGCGTATTCGCTTTCCTGAAACTCGGCCGGGCCGAAGATCCGGCCTTCACCATCAAGGTACTGACCGTCTCCGCCGTGTGGCCGGGCGCAACCGCGAGGCAGATGCAGGACCTCGTCGCGGAGCCGCTCGAAAAGCGGCTGCAGGAACTGACATGGTACGACCGCACCGAAACGATCACGCGGCCCGGCCTCGCGCTTCTGACGCTGACGCTGAAAGACAGCACGCCGCCTTCGCAAGTGCAGGAACAGTTCTATCAGGCGCGCAAGAAGCTCGGTGACGAAAGCCACAAACTGCCGAATGGAGCCCTGGGTCCGTTCGTCAACGACGAGTACTCGGACGTCAGTTTCGCTCTGTATTCGGTGGAAGCCCCCGGCCTGCCGCCGCGACTTCTGACGAGAGAAGCGGAGTCTCTGCGGCAGCGTCTGCTGCACGTTGCCGGTGTCAAGAAGGTCGACATTCTGGGTGAGCGGCCGGAGCGCGTCTTCGTTGCGTTCTCGTATGCGAAGCTGGCCAACCTGGGTATCAATGCGCGCGACATTTTCGATGTCCTGCAGCGACAGAACGCGTTGACTGCGGCGGGGTCGGTCGACGCCAACGGTCCGCAGGTATTCATCCGGCTCGACGGCGCATTCGACGATCTCCAGCAGATCAAGGCAATGCCGATCGTCTCCAACGGACATATGTTCAGGTTGTCGGATGTCGCCGACGTCACGCGAGGATACGAAGACCCGGCCACCTTCCTGATTCGGCACAACGATCAGAACGCGCAGGTGCTGAGCGTCGTCATGCAGGACGGCTGGAATGGGCTCGATCTCGGACGCGCGCTCGAAGCGGAGGAGAAGCAGATATCGGCGGAATTGCCGGTTGGCGTCGGCTTCAAAAAGATCACCGATCAGGCCGTCAATATCCGCGAAGCGGTCGACGAATTCATGCTGAAGTTTTTCGTCGCGCTTGGCGTCGTGATGCTGGTCAGTCTGGTGAGTCTCGGATGGCGCGTCGGAATCGTCGTGGCGGCAGCGGTGCCGCTCACGCTCGGTGCCGTCTTCGTCATCATGCTGATGACGGGCCGGGTGTTCGACCGCATCACGCTGGGCGCGCTGATCATCTCGCTCGGTTTGCTCGTCGACGACGCGATCATCTCCATCGAGATGATGGTGGTGAAGCTCGAGGAGGGCGTCGAGCGCGTCAAGGCGGCGTCCTACGCATGGAGCCACACGGCGGCGCCGATGCTCGCGGGGACGCTTGTGACCATCATCGGATTTACGCCGGTGGGATTTGCGCGATCAACCGCCGGCGAATACGCCGGCAACATATTCTGGATCGTCGGTTATGCGTTGATTGCATCATGGATCGTCGCCGTCACGTTCACGCCTTACCTCGGGGTGAAGCTGCTGCCGGATATCAAGCCGATTCAGGGAGGTCACGCGGCGATCTACGCCACCCCGAACTACGAAAAATTCCGCTCGGCGGTGACGTGGGCAGTGCGTCGCAAGTTCTGGATCGCAGGCGCCGTGTTGCTGGCCTTCCTGACGGTCGGCGGCGGCATGGCCGTGGTGAAACAGCAATTCTTCCCGACCTCGGATCGGCCCGAGGTGCTGGTCGAAGTGCAAATGCCCGAGGGCACGAGCATCGAGGCGACGAGCGCCGCGACCGCCAAGGTCGAAGCGTGGCTCAAGCGGCAACCCGAAGCGAAGGTCGTTACCAGCTATATCGGTCAGGGCGCCCCGCGTTTCTTCTTCTCATACAACCCGGAGTTGCCGGATCCGTCGTTTGTGAAGATCGTCGTCCTGACGCCCGACGAAGAAGCGCGTGACAACCTCAAGGTCCGCTTGCGCGAAAACGTCGCGAACGGACTGGTCCCCGAGGCACGCGTGCGGGTAACGCAACTGGTATTCGGTCCTTACTCGCCTTTCCCTGTCGCGTTCCGGGTGATGGGACCCGACGTCGACCAGGTCGGCGTCATCGCCAAAAGAGTGGCGGCGATAATGCGCGCCAATCCCCATATGCGCCAAGTCAACGAGGACTGGAGCGAACGCGCGCCGACCGTTCATTTCATACTCGATCAGGACCGCTTGCGCGCTATTGGGCTGACCTCCGCTGATGCCGCCCAGCAACTGCAGTTCTTGCTGACGGGTGTTCCCGTGACCCAGTTCCGCGAGGACATTCGCACAGTGGACGTGTTCGCGCGCAGCGCCGGTCCTGAGCGCCTCGATCCATCGCGCCTCGGAGACCTGAACCTGACCGGCAGCGACGGCCACCTGATCCCGCTCTCTCAGATCGGTCACATGGAGACGCGCTATGAGGCCCCAATTCTGAAGCGCAGGGATCGAACGCCCACCATCACCGTGAGAGGCGATATCGACGAATCGCTTCAGCCGCCGGATGTCTCGCATGAAATAGAGCGGGCGATTGCGCCGGTCATTGCGTCGTTGCCGCCTGGCTATCGGATCGAGACGGCCGGCTCGATCGAGGAAGCCGGCAAGGCGAATGCCGCACTCGCGCCGATCTTCCCTGTGATGATTCTGCTGACGCTCACGGTGATCATCATCCAGGTGAGGTCGTTCTCCGCGATGGCGATGGTGTTTCTCACCGCGCCGTTGGGGATTATCGGCACCGTGCCGACCTTGCTGATCTTTCACCAGCCGTTTGGTTTCAACGCGATCCTGGGGCTGATCGGCTTGTCGGGGATCCTGATGCGCAACACGCTGATCCTGATCGGGCAGATCCATACCAACCAGCAAGCCGGGCTCGATCCTTTTCACGCGGTCGTCGAGGCAACCGTTCAGCGTGCGCGCCCCGTCGTGCTCACCGCGATGGCAGCAGTGCTGGCGTTCATCCCGTTGACCTTCTCGGTCTTCTGGGGATCGATGGCCTTCACGCTAATCGGCGGTACGGCCGTGGGCACGGTGATTACGCTGCTGTTCCTGCCCGCTCTGTACGCGATCTGGTATCGCATCAAGCCAACGCCGCGCGAGGAATCGCGCGCGCTGGCACACACGCATCGTCTCACCACGCTCTCTGAATAAGGATGGTTCAAATGAAACGCAGTCATATGACCGGCCTCGTAAAGGCGCTCGCCGCTCTGGTACTAGGCGGCGCTTGCGCAGCATGCGCGGGTGTCCACTCGCAACCGTCGCCGGGCGGCGATTCAGCCAGCCTTGGCAATCACATGTCAGGGAGGAATCCTTCTGACATCAGCGCTGACGCATTCGAGCAGCGCAATCGCGACATCGTGAAATCGGTTACGGGCAGAGCGATGTAAGACTTGAACATGAAAACCCTCTGCTAGGGTCCCAGTGCAGCCGTACGATTTTCTTTTCTCCGGTGGAATCTCCTCCCCCTGTCACCGGGTCTATCCTGGGTCTGCAGCTAAGACCCAGGATCTTCTTTGTATGAAACGGTTCACAAGATATTTTGCGAAATTCGTCGTTCCGCATGATGTTTGAAGATCCGGTTACCGTGCTGTTCGACCGCCTTAATTCGAGGTCAAAAGTGCAAGTTTGCGCGGAAAATTACGATCATATAGACGGCAGAGGCATTGGTCGGCGCGAGCCGCACCGTGGTAATCACGCAAACGTGCGGAGCGCAGGTTGCGCGGGTGAATAAAACGAATAGTTCCAAAAGAAGTTATCGCTCGGTTGAAAAACTCGACGGGAACAACGTAGGTAGATCTGGCCTCCTTGGCATTCGGCGAATGACTGCTCAGTGACTGGAACGAACGTCTGAATGTCTTGTTGGCGGTACGTTCGAATGACGCTTCATGGCCGACTGCGGAAATCGGCTCGACGCATGCCCAGTCACGGGTCAAGCCTTGGTGCTAATTTCAAGAATGTGCGCGAAGGTCTCCAATGAGGCGCGCGCTGCGTTCAAGCTGCGGATGGGCTTACCAAATGAAGCCGTGGGGAAGGGGTGAAAAAGTCTGGGGCAAACTGGCATTGGACCGACCGTTCCGTCAAATCTTAAGCCCGGTGAAATCAAGTAATCAGGTCGCCGGTCACTTCCTCTGACCGTCCGCCCAGCTTTAACATCTTTAACACCACTTTAACATCCCTTTAACATGTGGAAATCGGCGCAAAGCCCCGCCAGTAAAGGAGTTTGTCTAATTAGGGCCATGTTAAAGCCTTTAACATTTTTTGTTAAAGGGGGATTTTTTCTGCGCGTGAGAGAACGCTCTGTGTCCGGGTCGAAAGGTGTCTAGACCTTTGATACCCCCTCCCCCTAACATCCCACGTCTCTCATCGCCCAGAGCGCCCTGAGGCTTCTGCCGATGTCATGCGCGCGTAACGGTCCACGCACAGCAATCGCAGGTATGCGTCGTCGTTATTGCCCCGCGCTCCAAGCGGCACGCGATGATCAATTTGATCTATGCGCAAGATGGATTCGGGTGCGAAAAGCCCACGCAGCGAACTGGGTGGGCTTTTCTTTGGCTAAGCGAACGCCCCACAAAAATAACGTCACAAAAAAGAACGTCTTCGCAACTGTTTTTCGCAGTTAGGCGGGTTGATGATCCTTTAGCCAATCACGCAGAGCATCGTTCATGCGCGTTTGCCAACCGTCCCCCGAAGCCTTAAACGCCTCCACGATGTCTGCATCGTAGCGGACAGTCAACTGGACTTTTGTGACCGCCAACGGAGGGCGGCCGCCACGCCGCCGCATACGCGCGAACTGCTCGTCGCTCGGCACGTAGGTATCAGGATCAGCAGCGATGCCCCGGTTGATCTCAGCGTCCTCTTCCTCAGTCGGCATGTAGATCTCACGTTTCTTCGTCATAACGCTTCACCTCCCTTCGGTTTGCTTTACGCAGGCTGATTACGTGCATCGCGGATCCCCGCTGCGTGTAGACAACGCAGTAAAGGCGACCATCGATGAGCGTGTAGCCAATCTCCCGAAGTTCTCTGTAATCAGTGCGATGATCAACATCGAACCAAACTTCGGACCAGTCGATCTCGGTTGCGAGCGAGAGGGCGACGCCGTGCTTCGACAGATTCGCTCGGCTTTTCTCGGGGTCGAAAGTGATCTCCATGCGGATATTGTAGTTACACAAACTTAATGATGCAAGCTGTCTGATGTCCGCCGTCCAGCGCCCTCTCAGCAGCTATTTGCCAATCGACTTCGGGGCACATGTGCCGGTTCGCGGACATCTAAACGTCGGTGTACGCGCTCATATTGGCGACGACTCGGCATGTCCCAAGTCTTTTCGGCGAGATTCTGCACGGATGACCCACAGGGATCTGCGAACTCCGTCACGACGCGGGTTTGCGGGGTGCACTTCGCCACTTTCTCGCCACTTACTTTAGGTTCGATGCGTCGGCCAGTCCGATCTTCTCGCTCAGTCGTGCCTGCGCATCGACAACCGATCCAAGGTCGGCCTCTAGGTGCGCCATCGTCGCGCGCTTATCCTAATGGCACATTACGCGCCTGATGATCCTGAAGAGGGACGCTCTGTGTCTGGCCCAAGACAACCGACAACGACGTCTATGGAGACGTTTGTCGACGCTGACGAAGTTCGGCATGTCGCCTGCCAATCGATCGAAAGTGTTGGGTGGCGGAAAGAATAAAAAGTTGCCAACTCGGTTGGCACGAGCCGTCAATCGAAGTCGTCGTCCTACTCTGATAGCCAAGTTCCCGCTGGCGCTCCCTCGATGGCCGTTTTGCAGCAAGCAAATTCGCGGGGCATCGTGTCGGACCGGCCAAAATGCGACACTCAGCCGGCAGCGATAGGTCGCTGAAACTCAGCAAAATTCAGCCACCCAAGGCGGAGCGTTTGCCAGCCTGCCGCCGCGGCTTAACTCGTCAACTCATCGTCAGGATGATTTTCCCAACGTTCGCCGACGACTCCATGCGTCGATGCGCGTCCGCCGCACGCGCGAGAGGAAATGTACTATCAACCACGGGCTCGAGGCGCCGGCCGCCAGAGAAGCAGTTGAGCCAACGTTCACCGAAACGCCGGACCATCGCGTGCTTTTCCGCCTGGGCGCGCGACTTCATGACCGTGCCGATAATCTGGATGTGGTGATACAGAATGGTCTCCAGGTCGACACTCACCTGCCCGCCGCCACCCAGAATCCCGACTTGCACGAGACGCCCCCCGTGCGCGAGGGAAGCAATATTGCGCGCAAAATACGGCTCCCCGACGAAATCAATCACGACATCGACGCCCCGCCCACCAGTCTTCTCAGCAACGACAGCTGCGAAATCCTGCGTGCGGTAGTCGATGACATGGTCGGCACCCAGCTGAACAACACGTTCCAGCTTCGTCGCCTCGGCAGTCGCAAATACAGTCGCTCCGGCCACGTAGGCTAGCTGGACGGCGGCGGAACCGACGCCGCCCGCCGCCGCATGAATGAGTACGGAATCGCCCTGCGTGAGCCGCCCGAGACGCATCAGCGCTTCATGTGCCGTGACGAATACTTCAGGGATGGCAGCCGCGTGCACATAATCGAGCCGCTCCGGAATCGGCATCGCCATGCGCCAGTCGATGCGCGCGAGTTCGGCATACGCCCCGCCGCCGACCACACCCATTACGCGGTCGCCCACTTGATAGCCTTCGACCGACTCGCCAACCTCAAGCACCTCGCCCGCGATTTCCAGCCCCATGATGGTGGAGTCGCCAAAATTCGGGCGGCCGTAGCCGCCGCGTCGATGCGTGAGATCAGCGCGGTTCACGCCTGCTGCGAGGACACGGACCAAAAGGTCGTCGGGGCGCAGTTCCGGGTCGGAAACGTCAGCGAGTTTGAGCACATCGGCATCGCCGAATTTGTTGAAGGTGATGGCTTTCATGATTGCGTGTCCTGTTATGCCTGTACATCGCCAAGCGTCGATTGCGCGGAGGCGGAAGCCGAGATAGCGGCCGGGAAACCTGCGTAGAACGCGAGGTGGGTGATAGTTGCTGCGAGTTCTTCCCGCGTGACGCCGTTGCTCACTGCACGGCGCAGATGCGCGGGAAGCTCATCGTGATGCCCTCCAACAATCAAAGCGGCAACAGTCACGAGACTTCTGTCACGCGGCGATAACGCCGTGTCTGCCCACACCTGCGGAAACAGCACGTCGTCGACGAGTGCTGCGAGCTTCGGCGTGAACGCGCGCGCGGCTTCACGCGGGCTGTCGAAATTGGCTTTTGACATGATCGGTTGCTTCTCAGATTTGGCTGATGAATTTGTTGGTGAGATAGAACTCGATGCCTTCGGTGCCACCTTCCGAGCCGATGCCGCTTTCCTTGAGGCCGCCGAACGGAAGCTCGGTGGACACGATGCGGTATTGGTTGATGCCAATCATGCCGGCCTCCAACCCGTCGCCAACGTCGATGGCAGTGCGCGCGTTGTTAGTGAAAGCGTAGGCCGAGAGACCGTACGGCAGGCGGTTCGCTTCGGCGAGGCCGTCTTCCAGCTGGTCGAAACGCATCAGCACCGCAATAGGACCGAACGGCTCCTCGTGCATCACGCGAGCGTCCATCGGTACGTCGACGAGTACGGTTGGTTCGAAGAAGTAGCCCTCGCGCTCGATGCGCTTGCCGCCGGCAAGTACTTTTGCGCCGCGCGCTACGGCATCGGCGATGAGGTCTTCCATTTTGGCAACCTGGCGCGGATTCGCGAGCGGGCCAACCTGCGTGCCAGGTTGCATGCCGTCGCCCACCTTGAGCGACTGGGTAGCAGCCACGAAGTGCTCGGCGAACTCGTCGTACACCTCGCGCTGAATCAGGAATCGTGTCGACGAGATGCAGACCTGTCCGGTGCCGCGGAAGCGGTTCGCAGCGCCCTCGACGGCAGCACGCTTGACGTCGGCGTCCTTGAACACGAGCACGGGGCCGTGGCCGCCAAGTTCAAGCGTAATAGGCTTGACGCCTGCGGCTGCACGTGCGGCGAGCAGTCGGCCGATGGGAACGGAGCCCGTGAACGTCACCTTGCGGATTATTGGGGACGCAATCAGCGCCTTCGACACCTCATCGGGAACGCCGAAGACCACCTGCAGCACGCCCTTGGGCAAGCCTGCGTCGTCGAGTGCGCGGGCAAGCGCGAGCGCCGTCGCTGGGCTCTCCTCGCCCGGCTTGATAATGACGCTACAGCCGGCGGCCAGTGCCGCCGAGAGCTTGCGGGCGGGCGTGATGGCCGGGAAATTCCACGGCGTGAAAGCGGCGACCGGGCCGATGGCCTGCCTCTTCACCAGTTGTTGCACGCCAGGGCGATTAGACGGCACAACGCGACCGTCGATACGACGCGCTTCTTCTGCGAACCACTCGAAGTATTCGGCAGCACGCAGGACTTCATCGCGGCTCTCGGCGAGCGGCTTGCCCTCTTCCAGCGTCAGCAGTTCGGCGATGTGTGCGGCGCGCTCGCGAATCAGGTTTGCACCATCTTTGAGAATACGTGCTCGCTCCGCCGGCACCGTATTGCGCCATACGTCAAACGCGCGCTTCGCGGTTTGCAATGCCTGCTCAAGGTCAGCCGCCGTTGCAAGCGGCACGCGGCCCAGTTCCTGCAGCGTTGCGGGATTGACGACCGGAGCGGTATTGCGTTCGCTGGCAGCAATCCATTCGCCGTTGATGAAAAGACGGAGGGCGTCGTAGTGAGCGTTCATTTTTTCAACCTCAATATGGTTAGTGATTCGAAGCAATCGACCTTCATGCCCAACCGGATAACGGAGCTTCTCCTGACGTGATCAGGTCGAACGAATCTGGAGAAAACGGCTTTGGCTTAGGGCTGTCAGTGAGGTGCCTGTCTGCGGAACCCAGTCTAGGCCGGATGACCTCGCGGTTTTAGCCAGGGCAGAAAGAATGATTCTTTCTGTGGGAGGGAAAATCCGAGCGACCCGCCAGGTTACGCTTACCGACACGCAATGCAGCTCTCGCCTATGATGAGCGGGTGCTCGCGCACCGTGGCACGTCGACCGCCCGGCGGGGTAACGAGACGAAGAATTCAGACGAACGGGACAAGTGGGATGGACAAGTTATACAACATGTCGGTTTTTGTAAAAGTTGTCGAAATGGCGAGCTTCACTGCGGTTGCTAACCACCTCGACACGACTGTCGGAAACATTTCGCGCGCTGTTTCGGTACTCGAGGAGTCGCTGGATACCCGGCTCATGCAGCGCTCGACGCGCCGTCTTGTCATCACCGACGCAGGGCGGCGGTTCTATGACCGGTGTGTCGCCATTCTGACCGACGTGGAGCATGCTGAGGCCGAAGCGCGAGACGCTCTACTGGAGCCGCGCGGCACTTTGCGCGTCCACTCGGTGCCCGGCCTTGGGCGCAATCTGGTGACTTGCGCCGTTATGGCTTACCGCAACTCGTATCCGGAGGTATCGGTCGACCTCCTGCTGTCACAGCGCATGCCGAATCTGCTCGAAGAACAACTTGACGTCGGTATCGTGATTACAAGAACGCTGCCCGATTCCGCCTACGTCAGCCAGAACATAGGCACGAGCCATTGCATCCTCGCAGCATCACCCGAGTATCTGGCAGCGCACCCGGCGCCGACGTACCCGGAAGAACTAATTGACCATCACTGCGTTCTGCTCGGGACCGTCGATTACGCGCCCGACGAGTGGCGTCTTCAGAGTGCCTCCGGCGACGCAACCTTTCGCCCAACCGGAGCGCACCTCAGCGTCAACGACATGGACTCGATGTCACAAGCCCTGCGGGACGGGGCCGGTATCGGCCTCCTCGCGGCCTACTCCGCGATAGAGGATCTGCGCAGCGGCTCGCTCGTTCGCGTGCTGCCGCAGTACCACACACACGTCCGCAATGTCTACGCCGTCTATCCGTCGCGCCAGTTCGTTGACGCGAAAATTAAGCGATTCATCGAGACGTTGAAGGCCCACGTCGGGGAGCATCTGGACGCTTACGCGAGGGAGCTCGAGCTCGCTCCGGCCGCAATTCTGCCAGCCGGTCGCTAAATTTGGGTACGGCGAGACGGCGCGAAAGCCGCCGAGTCGCTGCATCTGGCGAGCACTCACTCGACGGTGCGAACGAACTGCGCGATCTCTGCTCCGTTGAGTGGTGCTGTTCGACCTTTTCCGGAGACCTTCCTCAGCCGATCGCAAGTCCGATTTTCGAGAGATTGTCTTGGGATAGCGCTCCGCACCGTGTAAAACTGCGGGCGAATCGTTTCATCTGTCGGCTAGCAGGAGCGCAGCCGACATTCGTGCTGGAGCGGCGGCCGACCGCTTCGGGTCGTTCATTGGCAGTCGACTTCGCGTTGGCCAACGCCATATCCTCCACAGTATCGCTTCTTCGTCGGTGTGCGGCGAGCTGCGGGTCGGACGCGCCTAGAACTTAAGCGTCGAAAAGAGTTTCGCTCTGCTTGAATGAATCGATAAGGTGCTGCATGACCGCGCGTATTGTCGGGACGTTTCGGTCCTGTCTGCGTATCAATAGCCACATATCTCGCGGCAGGGGCAACGGCCCCAGCGAGCACGGGCTCAGCCCAGGCAAGCTTCGGCCTAGATAATGAGGCAACAAGGCTAGGCCTGCACCGTCTCGCGCGGCGATCGCCTGCAAGATGTGATTCTCGGCGCGAAGTGAAACGCGCGAGTGCTGGAAATGCTGTGTCAGCCAGTTCGTGCCCGGCATGTCGGCGCTTTCCTCGTTGAAACTCACGAAAACCGGCACCTCCCCGCGTTCGGCTCGCTCGCACTGCGCTGGTGCGCCATAGAAGCCGAACGCCATGCGACCGAGTGGCTTTGCGATCAGGTCCGCGTCGACGAGGCGACCCACACGCACCGCCATATCGGCTTTGTGACGATCAAGACTGACGGAACGAAGGTTTGTCGCAAGATCAATGTCGATACCAGGATAGGACTCGGTAATCTGTGTGAGGCGTGCAAGGATGAAACCCTGACATAGCGCGGGCGGTGCATTTATGCGCACCAGGCCTCGAAGGATAGCGTCGCCATCGCTCGCCTGCGCATGCCCTATCGTCAGCGCCGCGGTTTCCATTTCCGCTGCAATCTGCAATGCGTGTGTTCCAGCCGGCGTCAGTGCGTAGCCCTCCGGCCGGCGCTCCACAAGCTTTTGACCGACGCTTTTCTCGAGAGACTGGACACGGCGAGCAATCGTCGCGTGATTGACCCGCAGGGCGCGGGCAGCGGCAGACAGGCTTCGATAGCGCCCCAGCGCCAGAAATATCCGCATGTCCTGCCAGTCGAGTTCTGTGCGTTTTTTATCAGTCATTGCGCGAGGATAGCGGCTCCTCTTTCCGAAAGTCCAGCGATAACCTGCTGTCCATACCACGGGATGCCAACTGCATCCAGGTTCACTCAACAGCCAGGAGAAACAGCATGAGCCAGAAAAAGGTAGCCATTGTCACCGGCGCTTCGCAGGGCATTGGCGAAGGCATCGTGAACGGCTTCCGCGCCCGGGGCTACGGCGTCATCGCTACATCGCGCTCGATCCAGCCTTCAGCCGAGCCTGACCTCGTGACCATCGCCGGCGACATCGGCGACCCCGACACGGGTAAGCGTCTGGTCGAGGCAGCTCTCGACAGCTTCGGCCGCATTGATACGTTGGTGAACAACGCCGGCATCTTCATCGGCAAGCCGTTCACCGAATATACCGAAGAGGATTACCGGCTCAAGGTGAAGACCAACCTCGACGGCTTTTTCTTTACCACGCAGCAAGTTATTCCAATGATGCTCAAGCAGGGCAGCGGCCATGTCGTCCAGATTACGGCTTCGACGGCGGAATTCGCGAGCTCGCGCTCGCCCGCCTTCATCGCCATGCTGACGAAGGGTGGGATGAACGCCGCGACCAAGAGCATGGCGATCGAGTACGCCATGCGCGGGATCCGCGTGAACGCCGTGGCTCCTGGCGTTATCCGCACGCCGATGCACGATCCGAGCATGGTTGACAAGCTGGCCGCCTTCCATCCCTTGAACAAGCTCGGCGAAGTCGAGGATATAGTTCGAGCGGTGCTATATCTTGAGGACGCCGCCTTTACAACCGGCGAGATCCTTCACGTCGACGGCGGTCTAATCGCTGGACGTTGACCATCTAAGGGGCGCCGAGGGAGCGCCCCTACGCGCCGGTAGGATGGTGTGCTGGTATGGAAGGATGCGGTGAGCAGCGAGGCACTCGACCTGCTCCGGCTCGAGTCTCGAAAAGAGGTGTGTCGGTGCCGACAGTCATGAAGAGGCTTCCAAATCCAGCTAAGGGCTTAATCCCGTGTTGAGGTGCAGCTGACCTGCGCCCGCCGTGCTTCCCGGCGGCCTTGCGCCGGCTCACGGCCAGGAGCCGCCGGTCGAGGTCGACATCCAGTTCGACTAGCCAAGCTCTCGTTTCCTGTCGCTCAATGGCCGCTTTGCGGCGAGCAAATCACCGAGGGCACAGCCTCAATCCGGCCACTTTGAGACGCTCGCTGCGGCGCCGGGCGGTCGTTATCGGCGGCCGTTCTCTCATGCTGAGCGGACGTTCGCGACGGCCAACGACGATCCGAACTCAAGGTCCCGTAGGTATCGACCTGTTCGGGGTCGATCTCTCGTTGCACCAGAGCAGCCGTGGTGCATGAAGGTGACGCAAGCTCGCAACGTGCTGCTGGCGCTTTGCGGGCCTGCGGATTTCCCGGACCGCCGCTCACGGTTGTCCTGTTGACCACCTGTCGGTGGCCTCACCATAGACCGTCGCAATCGGGGAGAGCCTCCGCCGGTGCTTAGAAGCGGTGGACAATGCCCACCCCTGCTGCGAACATGCTGCGCGAGGAAGACGGAGTCGACTGGAAGCCGTCGCCGATCGATGCGGTTGCATCGATTTGGCGGTTCGCCGCGCCTGCTGCCGTGAATGTCGGTGTGCCGAGCGTGCGGCCGTTTGCGCGCTGGAACGCTTCCAGTGCGTAAAAGCCGGTCCGTTTGGACTGCGCGTAGTACTGGGACAGGTTCAACTGGTGATACGACGCTGCGTCGTCGATACCGTTCGCCTTGCTCGCCCACGTGTAGCTGTAGCCGGCGGCGAAGTCCCATGCCGTCGTAGCCTTCCAATGCAGCACAGTGCCAGCGGTATTGAAAACTTGCTCGTCGGTGAACTTCGACAGCGCGCCCGGGATGTACTGAACGTTTGTGTATGTCGCCGTGATATCCCACGCGCTGTTGAACACGTAGGCGAGGCCAACAGCAAAGCGGTTCTGTGCCTGTGCGCCCTGATAGCCGTTGGTGACTGCCGACACGCCCGACTGGCCAGCCGTGTTCATAGTCGAGTCCGTGCCGTAGACGCCGCCGCCGACGGTCGAGTTGTTGATGCGCATAAACGCAACCGAACCGCCGATCGGGCCTTGCTGATACTGAATCGCGGCCGACCACGTCGAGCCCCGGTACACGCTGTCAGGCACGCCTGCGAGCGACTATGATCCGCTCGCCGTAAAGCCGAAGAGCTGCGGCGACGTATAGACGATCGAGTTGTTCGCACGGTAAATCGTGTCCAGCGCGTCCAGATCGCCGGGATGCGCGCCGAAGTAGCCGGTCAGCCAGTTCGTCGGACTGTACGGCGCCATCAGCGTGTAGTACGACGTGTACTGGCGACCCAATGTGAGCGTACCGAACGGCTGGTTGCAGACCGACCCAGGCTTGACGGCCGAACATCGCGTTCGTGTATTGCTGCGCGCCGTTGTTGATGTTGAAGCCCGACTCCAACTGGAAGATGGCCTTGGTGCCGCCGCCCAAGTCTTCAGTGCCCTTCAGGCCGAAGCGGTTGCCCGCCCAGATGCCCGATGCCGTTTTAATGTTCGAACGGCCACCGCTCGTCGAACCGAGTAAGGTCTGGCTGCTTTGATAGACAATCGAATCGTCAACGATACCGTACAGCGTCACGCTGTTTTGAGCGAACGCTGGCGCAGTTGCCGCGAGTGCCGTTGCTGCGAAAGCGGAAGCTTTGGTCAAGTTTAAATCCTTCATTACGTCTCCTTTGTTAGATATGGGGATTGCTTCTGTTCTATGGGATCGGTTCGAGCGCCGTAAGTACGCTAAAACTGAGCGTCTCCGCCGTCGCGAATGCATGGAACAGAGCTCGTCGGCTCACAGCTAGTCAAAAATAAGGAAAACTAAGTTAAACCTGCGACGTGCCATCCTCAGGTGAAGGAGAACATCTAGACTGCAGCCATTCCGGGATAATGCGATAAATCGATCACGTTGCGAGGCAGCCACGAAACTGCGCCAATCGACAATAATCCTTTGGCGCATGCAGATCGGCTGTCTCGCATATTTTCAACGCTACAAGCGATCCAACTAACAATTGGGCTCAAGGATAAGAGGCACTCCCCCTTGTTGGGCCGACGCATATGCTGCGTCCATGACTTGCATCATCAGCTCCGCATCCCGCAATGATGCAATCGGCTTCGCGCCAGTCTGACTTTCTTCAAGTACGCGCTTGACAAACAAGGGGTAGTAGACGTCGGTCTCAAGCTGGAGGCGGCGGCTTCGCGTGCCGGCAGAAAGATTATTTCTGTCGCGGATCTCGATTCGGTCCGGACCAGACTTCGCGTACATGCGGTCCGAAGCTAGAGTGAAAGAAAATTCGCGCTGCTCGTCGGCGGTACTGGGAAAGCTGTATCCCGTCTCCACCAAGCCGATCACGCCGTCTTCGGTTTGCATGGTCACCAGCGAATAGTCTTCTGCGGCACCTCGATGCGTCCTTGAGTTCATGACGGCCGAGACACGGGCAACCTCCTTGCCTGTGAGCAATCTGAACAAGTCGATGAAGTGCGTTGCCAAGTTGATTGTTGATCCTCCGCCGGAATATACGGGATCGACTGCCCAACCGGAGCCTGCAGCTTCGTATCGACTGGGCGGTCCAGCAATGAAACGAAACGACATGTAGTTGAAGTCCGAGGGTACGCGCCCCTGCGCTTCTTCAAGTGAGCCAAGCAACTCGCTCATTCGGAAGATTAGCGGCACCGCGCAATAAAGATTCGCTTCCTCGGTCAGTGTGCGAAGCCGGGTGACTTGGGACATGTTGACGCCGCACGGCTTCTCTAGCGCGAACGGAATGTTCCGCGCGATGACGGCCTCGGCGAGCGCCGGCATTTCGGAATGCCGCCCGAACACAAACGCGAAATCAACCTCCTCGCGCTCAAGCAACTCGTAGGCCGACGAGTACAACTTGCTCCCGAAGCGTGCCGCAATCGCCTCACCCTTCACTTGCTCAGCATCGGAGACCGCAACCACCTCAATCCCGGGCGCGTTGAGCGCATCAAGATACAGCGGGACATGCCAATGGCTGGCCTCCAACAAGGCAACTTTCATACTTCTTCTCCTTCGCAATTTCCCACGAATTTTTTAATCCGGATTGGCAGGTAACAGCTGGTGGCATGGGGCATATTTCGCAATTCGGCATGACGGCCGTGCGCTTTTGCCTCGCTGCTCATTTCAGGCTCTCGTCTCTTGTTGAGCGGCCTTCGGGACGGTAGTCGAATCCGAGAAAGCGCAGCGCGTACAAAGCCTGTCCTTGATGCATTGGACCCCCGTCCTGAACACGACATCCCCGTGCCTGCGCGGCTCGGAGAAGCGGCGTCGGCTCGGTCGAATTAATGATGTCTACGACGATGGTGCCGTGTGCGAGTCGCTCGGGATCAACTGGCATGGCGTCGTTCGCTTTCATGCCGAGCGGCGTGGCATTGATCACGACCTCGAAACCATGCGGATCGGATGGTCCTGAACGCGCAGTACAACCCGTTTCGGCGGTAACAGCCGCCGCAAGATCCCTGGCGCGGTGCTCGTCGACATCGGAGATGGTCAGCGTGCTAGCGCCTTCGGAAGCGACGGCAAATGCGATCGCTCGACCTGCGCCTCCTGCGCCCACGAGAAGCACCGACTTATTCGCCGGATGGTTGCCTTCCCACTGCATCCCAAGAACGCAGCCGATCCCATCGGATATCGCGCCGACCCACCGTCCATCCGTGTCGCAGCGGATGACGTTGAGCGCGCCGACCTGACGAGCGGTCGAATCCAGCTCGTCGACAAATGCGAGCATCCGTTGCTTATGAGGCATTGTGACCAGCATGCCGGACAGATTGCCCATCGCTCGTGCACCGCTGACGAAGGCCGACAGGTTATCTGCCTTGACCCAAAAAGGAACGCAAGCAGCGTCGGTGCGCTGTTCGACAAACAGCCGGTTCAACAGTTGTGGCGACTTCGCCGCGCTCAGCGGGTCGCCTACCAACCCATAGAGTCGCGTTGTGCCCGAGATATGTGGTTGCATTGCGGCGTGATTTTCAATGTAAAACAAAGGTCAATTCGTGCACATTCGAAACCGCGTACGGCTCCGAAGTGCGCATTTGCATGCGACGTCCAACTTGCGTTGCGCCCACGCGCTGATCACGCCGAGTAGGCGGCTGGCAACGGCTTAAGACCGCACGTTATTGACAAACCCCGGTTGAGCAGCATCCTTGCTCGTCACGGCGATGGCTTCTCTGCGCAGGCGTTCATATTCGGCCTTGGGTACCGGAATCGCGTTGCGGTCACCGAGATCGTCAAGGCGAATACGGTACGTTTCCCGAGTGGTGAACGCGGCAAACGCGGCAACCAGACAAATGCCGAACGTGAGAAAGCCAATTTTCAACGGGATGTTGGCGGATCCCGGGGGCGCGACTGCGACAAAAAGCGACGGCAGCAAGGCACACAAGGTCGTCCCTACGTTTTGTCCGATTGCCATGCCGGTGACACGCACGCGCGTGCGGAATAGTTCGGGGAAGAGACTCGGGAACACGCCGTTGAAGCCTTGGTAAGCGACGCCCCACATGAGCACCGAAAAGACCAGCGAGAGCCAGACACTGTGGATGCTGATGGCGTACAGATAGCCGAAAGAGAGGATCCCGGAGCTCACGACGCCGACCAGAACCGGGGGCCTGCGACCAATCTTGTCCGAGAGGTTGCCGACGAGGGGGATCAGTATTACGGAGCAAAGGTTGCCGAGGACCGGCACCCACAGAAAGACGCTGGCAGGAAAGCCAATGCCATACGCCGGCTGGACTGCATAGGTCGCGCCGAACACAGTCGCCAGGAGCGCGGTGACCGCGGCAAGTGCCATGCCGACAACGCGCAAGACATCGCCCCAACTCTCGCGTAGGACCTCGATGACCGGAGACGCAGGAACTTCCCCGTGTGCCTGCTCTTCAGAAAAAGCGGGGGTCTCATCGACCTGGCGCCGAATGATGTAACCCGCGATGATCACGACGATGCTCAGCAGGAACGGAATGCGCCAGCCCCAGGAAGCAAACTGATCCTTCGGCATGAAGTGCGCGAGCGGCAAGAAGATGCCTGCCGCGAGGAGTTGCCCTGCCTGCACCCCTTGAAGGGTAAAGCTTGCAAAGTACCCACGCCGTCCGAACGGCGCATGTTCGAGAATCATGGAACTGGCGCCGGACATTTCACCCGCGACCGCGAATCCCTGAATAAGCCGCAGGATCACGAGCAGCACTGGCGCCCAGATGCCGATCTGCTGGTAGGTGGGCAAGAGGCCCACACACATCGTTGCGATACCCATTAAGAGCATGCAGACGATCAGGACCGTCTTTCGGCCGTGGCGATCGCCGAGGTGCCCAAGCACCATGGCCCCGATCGGTCGGGCGACATAGCCGACACCGAAGGTCGCCAGTGAAGCGACGATGCCTACCGTTGGATCCGCTGATGGAAAGAAAAGTTGCGGGAACACCAACGTCGCTGCAGTCGCGTAGATGAAAAAATCGTAGTACTCGAGCGCCGAGCCGATCCAGCCACTAGCGGCTGCGATCTTCGACTGGCGCTTGCCGTGGGGCGTCGCCGGGGCTTTTGCTTTCATGCCTGTCTCCATGGGTAATTGACTTTTTGGTGTCGCTGGTCTATTGTTGTAACACCGTTCCAATAGGAAGGATGTTACTCAAATTATGAGAGTTGTCAAGGGAGCAGTTGACCGATCGCTTCAGGCGATCGAGTTGCTCGCACGTGAGGCGCGGTGGATGCGTATGTCCGATATCGCTGCTGAACTCGAGCTCGAGAAAGGACCGGCCCATCGAGTCCTAGCGCAGTTGTGTGAACAGGGCTGGGCTGAACAGGACGAACACACTTCCCAATACCGGCTGACCTTGAAGCTTTCCTTGCTCGGTCAGCGGTATTTACACGGGCTTGGCTTACCGGGCCTGGTGCAACCGATCCTCGATGAGGTTGCGGCTCAGTGCCGCGAATTGGTCCGGCTGACGGTGGTCAGTGAGGGAAAACTCGCGTGGCTGGCGTCCTCCCAAGGCGCGGCACCGGGTCTCATGTATTCGCCGTCCATGGATAGCCCTATTACGTTGCATGCAACGGCGAACGGAAAGGTGTGGCTAGCGTCGATGTCAAACGACCAGGCGGTCGAATGTGCGTTGCGTGGTGGACTCGGAAAAGCAGCGGCCCGCGCATGGGGGCCGAAGGCGATCACCAGCATCGAGCAGTTGATCCCCGAGTTGGAGCTGACCAGACAGCGCGGCTATGGGCTTGTCGTAGAAGAGGCCGAACCCGGCGTTGCCGCCTTGGCGGTGCCAGTGCGGTCACTGACCGACGGTGCAGTGGTCGGCACGATGAGCATTGCCGGACCCGTAATGCGAGTTCAGCCCGAGCATTACGACAACTTCTGCGCGTTATTGAAAGAAGCGGCTTCGAAGCTAGGTGCGGTATGGCCGCGTCAAAGCGTTGGTGCCAATGTAAGTGAGGCGGCATGAACGTGCCAGCCACAACACAGGCCGCCCAGGCTATCGCCAGTCCGCGTGAACAGGCAGCACGCCTTCTTGTGACCGCGCGCCAAGAAGGCGCGCTCGTCGAGCGGCTGCCTGTCGAACTGCTGCCTGCGAATCTAGACGACGGCTTCGCAATCCAGCAAGAGGTCAGCCGTCAGCTAGGCCGGCAGATCGGCGCATGGAAATGCGCGCTTCCGCAGCCGGGCAAAGTCATCGCTGCGCCGATCTACGACGCTGATATTCATCGAGGCGAAGTATGTCGCATGAGTGGGTCTCCGCGTGTCTCTGTAAGGGCGGAACCGGAACTGGCGTGCCTACTCAACCGCGACCTGCCGCCACGGCGCGAAGCCTATGGCGAAGCCGAAGTGCTCGATGCTCTTGGGGACACGCACCTAGCGCTCGAATTGCTGGGCAGCCGTTATGCGCATCCCGAAGAGCTGACATTCCCTGAATTACTGGCAGACGGCTTGTTCAATGCCGGTCTTGTCATTGGACCCCGGGTTAATTCGATCGAGGGCGCGACGTTGGCCGATCTCCCCGTCGAATTCGACGTCAGTCTAGCCAGCGCCGGGCACGAGGCAGTCACATTCGCTGGCCGCCACCCTGATCGCAGCATGCTGGCGCCGATGGTGTGGCTCGCCAATTTTCTTCGTGTCCGCGGCCTCGGACTGCACGCAGGCCAAGCTGTGATCACCGGCTCTTACGCGGGTGTGCTGGCACTGCCAACCGGCATTGACCTGCGTGTTGGCTTCGGCGACCTCGGCACATTGCCGATTACTTTTTTGTCTTGAGAGGAGTACTACATGCGTCTCGTTCGTTTCGGCCAGCCTGGCCAAGAGAACCCCGGTATCATCGATTCGAGCGGCGCGATCCGCGATTTGAGCGGCATCGTGGACGACATTGATGGAACGACTGTCTCGCCGGTCGCCCTCACAAAGCTGAGTGAACTCGATTTAGATCGTCTACCCATCGTTGAAGCGGGCACGCGTCTCGGCGCCTGCGTCGGCAACGTTCGCAATCTCGTGTGCATTGGTCTGAACTACTCGGATCATGCTGCTGAAACCGACACACCGATACCACGCGAACCGGTGGTGTTCAACAAGCATACGGGCTCAGTCAGCGGCCCAAACGATCCGGTCATCTTGCCCGCAGACGCGCAAAAGCTGGATTGGGAGGTCGAACTCGGCGTGGTGATCGGCAAACCCGCGTGGCAGATCGACGAAGCAGACGCGCTAGACCATGTGGCGGGCTACTGCCTTGCGAATGACGTTTCCGAACGCGCGTATCAGCTCGAACGCGAAGGCCAGTGGACCAAGGGTAAAAGCGGATTCTCGTTCGCTCCGCTCGGACCGTGGCTTGTTACGCGTGATGAAATTTCCGATCCGCAGGTGCTTGACCTGTGGCTCGACGTCAACGGCACGCGTCGTCAGACCGGCAACACACGCACGATGATCTTCAATGTCGCGCATATCGTGGCGTATCTCAGCCGCTTCATGCCGTTGATGGCGGGCGACGTCATCATTACGGGCACGCCTCCCGGCGTGGGCCTCGGTCAGAAGCCGCCGGTCTTTCTCAAAGCAGGCGATACGATGACGCTTGGCAGCAGCGGACTTGGCGCGCAGACGCAAAAGGTTGTGCAGTATGCGGACACACTCGGCGCGGCATGGGCCCGCGGCGAGTATCCATTAGCGCTGTAAGACAATTCGATTTGACAAAGGAGGAGATATGAGCCTTGCTGGAACGGGCATTGTCGCAATCTGGCATGACCTGCTGCCGGAAGCGAAGGACGAATTTTACGAGTGGCACAATCGCGAGCATATGCCGGAACGTGCCGGGATTCCAGGGTTCAGGCGCGGTCGGCGCTTCATAGCACTGGATGCAGGTCCCGAGTACTTCAATCTTTACGAGGCCGACACAGTCGAAGTCCTAGGCGCGCAAGACTACCTTTCTCGGTTGAATACGCCGACGCCGTGGACCAAGCAGGTGGTCGCCTCTTTCCGGAGCGTCGCCCGCTCAATCTGTCACGTGGCCTATTCGGACGGTGTTGGGCAGGGATCGAATCTCATGACTGTGCGCTTCGACGTGCCTTCGGATGCACGGGCGGAGGTCGTGAAGGGTTTGCGTCAGCGCGTCCTACCGCCCCTTGTCGACCTACCGGGTATCACGGGCGTCCACCTGTGCCTTGCCGACGAGGAGATCAGCAAGGTGGAGACGGCGGAGAAGAAGGCGCGTTCAGAAGGCACCCAGGTACCGACATGGATCGTGTTAGTCGAAGGGTGCCGGGCAGACTATGTCCGTTCAGCGGTGGACCGTTTGGTTTCGGGACTCGCGGCATTGCCCCAGGCCGGCGCGACAGAGCCGGACACGACCCTCTATCAACTTGAGTACACGCGCTGCAAAACGCCCTGGAGCGCTGGTTAAGCAGTTAAGCGGCTAAGCGTCGTCTGAGCACCGCTGCATGGCCTTTCGCGCAAATCCCACGTGGCTAGGCGCGACTGACCTTCACCCTGAGAACATAGGAATACTGCCATGTCGTTGAATATTGTCGACACGTCCGTCCCATCCACCGCATCCATGTCGGCTCGTGTCATACGGCTGAATCCGGCCGACGATGTTGTTATTGCGCTCGAACAGCTCATGTCCGGCACGGTGATCGAGAATGAAGCGGTGACAGTTTCGGGACTGATTCCGCCCGGTCACAAAGTGGCGACACGTGACATCGGTCAGGGTGAGGCGGTGCACCGCTACGGTCAGGTAATCGGCTTTGCAAGCCAGCCAATTCGCGCTGGGCAGCACGTTCATACCCATAATCTTGCGATGGGCGATTTTGCGCGCGACTACGCGTTCGGTCAGGCCGCGCGTCCGACTGTTCCGTCGAATGAGCCGGCAACATTTCAGGGCATTGTCCGGGAAGACGGCCGTGTCGCCACGCGCAACTACGTCGGAATTCTCACCTCTGTAAATTGCTCGGCCACCGTTGCACGAGCCATTGCTGACCATTTTCGGCGCGACGTCCATCCGGAAGCACTAGCGGCGTTTCCGAACGTTGATGGCGTCGTCGCGCTAACACATAGTTCGGGTTGCGCAATCGACTCGGAGGGCGACGGTCTCGCGATTTTGCAGCGCACGCTCGGCGGCTATGCATGCCATCCAAACTTCGCTAGCGTGCTGATCGTAGGTCTCGGCTGTGAAACAAATCAGATTTCGCGACTACTTGAAACACAAAGACTCCGCGAACACGACCGATTGCGAACGTTCACGATCCAGGACAGCGGTGGCACGACATTGACGATTGCGAAGGGTATTGAACTGGTTCGGCGCATGTTGCCCGAAGCGAACAACGTGAGGCGAGAGCCGGTCAGCGCAAGCCATCTCACGATCGGTCTGCAATGCGGAGGATCCGACGGCTATTCCGGCATCACCGCCAATCCGGTGCTAGGCGCAGCCGTTGATTTGTTGGTGCAGCACGGCGGCACCGCGATTCTCTCGGAGACGCCGGAAATCTATGGCGCAGAGCACCTACTGACGCGCCGCGCCACAACGCCAGAGGTGGGTCGGAAGCTGATTGATCGCATCAGGTGGTGGGAAGCATACGCGCAGCGGCAAGGGGCCCAGATCAACAACAATCCGTCGGCGGGCAATAAGGCCGGCGGCTTGACGACCGTCCTCGAGAAATCATTAGGCGGCATCGCAAAGGCAGGTTCGACAAACCTCACCGAGGTGTACGAATACGCTCAGCCCGTTAAGGCGCGCGGTCTGGTGTTCATGGACACGCCTGGATACGACCCAGTGTCGGCGACCGGCCAGGTAGCAGGCGGTGCAAACCTGATCTGCTTCACCACGGGACGCGGTTCAGCTTACGGCTGCGCCCCCGCGCCTTCCGTCAAACTTGCGACCAACACAGCACTTTGGCAACGACAGTCCGATGATATAGACCTGAACTGCGGAGAAGTGTTGGAAGGACGTGCGACGATCGAGCAACTGGGTCGGGTGCTTTTCGAATTGCTGCTAGATGTAGCCTCGGGGACCCGTTCTCGCAGCGAGCGGCACGGTTACGGACAAAACGAATTCGTACCTTGGCAGATTAGCGCAATCATGTGAGCGTAGGTCAAGGCCATTTGGCGGTCTTTATTCTGCTAACCAGGTAACGGTTTTCCCCGCAGTGCCTTTCCTAAGCATGCGCGCCAATGCGAGTAAGCCCAGTTGAAGGGCTGCTATACATCGGACATCCGCCACTGAACGCTCGCCGGTTTGAAGGTCTGCTTCGGGTCGAGAGTTCGCGTTGCCGACCAGCCGTTACCGGGCAGCCAAATACCAGTGGCCGCTTTACGGCGATGAGTTCGGAGCTCGGATTGGCTCACCCCGACCCTGAACTGCCCTTCGATCCACCGTCTCGGCTAGGTTCGTTCGCAAAACGATAGCCGTCATTGCTCCGGTGAGCTGCCGCAGCGGCTTGCCTCCATGCGACATTTCGAATATATTGGAAATATGGAAGACAAAGACGTTATCCGCGCCCTCGCGGCGCTCGCCCACGAACTGCGCCTGCGGGTGTTTCGCATGCTGGTTGTCGCTGGCCCGACCGGCTTGACGCCGGGCGCCATGGCGGAACAGCTCGACGTTCCCAATGCGACGCTCTCCTTTCACCTGAAGGAGCTGATGCGCGCGGGGCTCGTCACGCAGGAGCGCGACGGCCGCAGCCTGATCTATCGGGCCGCCTATGACCAGATGAACGCGGTCCTGGGTTTCCTGACCGAAAACTGCTGTCAGGAGCAGCCTTGCCTTGAACCTGGCGCGGCCTCATGCAAATGCTGACGGAGAACCACCATGAAGCGGTTTCATATCCACATCCACGTTGACGACCTCGCAGCCAGTGTCGCGTTCTATTCGAAGCTGTTCGACGCGGAACCGGCGCGCGTCGAGGTGGACTACGCGAAATGGATGCTGGACGATCCTCGCGTGAACTTTGCGATTTCAACGCGCGGCACGAAAGCTGGTGTGGACCACCTCGGCTTCCAGGTCGACGACCCGGCCGAGCTTGCCGAACTCGCAACGCGGGCGGAGGCTGCGGACATGGTCCTGCTCCATCAGGGCGAAACCAACTGCTGCTATGCGCGCAGTGACAAGCACTGGGTTCTGGATCCACAGGGGATTGCCTGGGAGCACTTCCATACGCTGGACGGCGCTCCGGTATATGGAGAGAGCAGGCAAACATCGTCGTCGGCAGGGGCAACGTCCTGCTGTGCCCCGAGCGGCAAACCCATTGGCATCCCTGTTAAGCCTGCCGGTTCGGCCTGCTGCTGATCATGCTGCGCACGGACAACACCATGACCACAAACGTACTCATTCTCTGCACGCACAATTCCGCGCGCAGTGTGCTTTCCGAAGGCATGCTGAACCGCTGGGCGAAGAAGCTCGGCAAGGACGTCCGCGCGTACAGCGCGGGCAGCGCCCCGAGCGGACGCATCAATCCGTTCGCGCTCGAAGCGCTGACGAATGCCGGTATTGATACGGAAGGCTATCGCAGCAAAAGCTGGGATCAATTCGCGCAGGACGGTGCACCCGAGATGCGCATCGTCATCACAGTCTGCGACAGCGCTGCGGCCGAACAGTGTCCGTTCTGGCCGGGCAGCCCTGTCAAGGTCCACTGGGGCTACGCCGATCCGTCGAACGCGCCGGGCGGCGATGAAGGCAAGCGTCACGCATTCGAACTCACGCGCGAAGCGATCGGCTACCGCATGCTGCAACTGCTCACGCTCCCACTCGAAAGTCTGGACAACGCCGAGCTGAAGCAGGCGCTAAACGACATCCTTCAGAGCTGAATCCTCTCCATCAAGTCACCCCATGAACACCCCCAATGTTGCCGCTTCGGGGAAGTCGGCCGCAAAACCGGCCATCAGCTTCTTTGAGCGATACCTGACCGTCTGGGTCGCGCTGTGCATCGTCGCCGGCATTCTGCTTGGGCAAGTCCTGCCTGGGGTCTTCCAGGCGATCGGCCGGATGGAATATGCGCACGTCAATCTGCCGGTCGGCCTGCTGATCTGGGTGATGATCATCCCCATGCTCGTCAAGGTCGACTTCGGTTCGCTGCATGAGGTGCGCCAGCACGTTAAGGGCATCGGCGTTACGCTCGTCGTGAACTGGCTGATCAAACCGTTCTCGATGGCATTGCTCGCATGGCTCTTCATCAAGCACCTGTTCGCGCCGATGCTGCCTGCAGAGCAACTCGACAGTTACGTCGCGGGCCTGATCCTGCTTGCCGCCGCGCCCTGTACGGCGATGGTCTTTGTCTGGAGCCGGCTGACCGGTGGCGATCCGCTGTTCACGCTTTCCCAGGTCGCGCTGAACGACAGCATCATGGTGGTCGCCTTTGCGCCGCTGGTCGGCCTGCTGCTCGGCATTTCCGCGATCACGGCGCCGTGGGCGACGCTGCTCACGTCCGTCGTGCTCTACATCGTGATTCCGGTCATCCTTGCGCAGATCCTGCGCCGGGTGCTCCTTGCCAAGGGACAGGCGGCGTTTGATGCCGCGATGGCAAAGATCGGTCTATGGTCCGTCACCGCGTTGCTGGCGACGCTGGTGCTGCTCTTCGCGTTCCAGGGCGAGGCCATCCTGAAGCAGCCGCTCGTCATCGTGCTGCTCGCCGTGCCGATCCTGATCCAGGTGTTTTGCAATTCGGCGCTCGCCTACGGGCTCAATCGCGTAGTTGGCGAGAAGCACAACATTGCCTGCCCCTCAGCCCTAATTGGCGCGTCGAACTTCTTCGAACTGGCTGTCGCCACGGCAATCGGCCTGTTCGGATTCAACTCAGGGGCCGCGCTCGCGACGGTCGTGGGCGTGCTGATCGAGGTGCCGGTCATGCTGCTCGTGGTGCGCATCGTCAACCGCTCAAAGGACTGGTACGAGTGCGCCTGGGGAATACAGAAATGATCACAGAGGGCAAACGTGTCCGATTTCACGACTGACTTCCCGCAGGTGGACCCGGCGCTGTTTCGTGTGCCCGATATCAATCGCCTACAGCCTGCAAAGGCGTCGCCGCATCCGCCGCGTATCCTGCTGCTCTATGGTTCGCTGCGCGAGCGCTCGTTCAGCCGCCTGCTGAGTGAAGAAGCTGCACGCCTGCTCACGGCGATGGGTGCCGAAGTGCGCACCTTCAATCCGAGCGGCCTGCCGCTGCCGGACGACGCGCCGGACAGCCATTCCAAGGTTGCCGAGCTACGCGAGCTGGTGCTGTGGTCGGAAGGCATGGTCTGGTGCTCGCCGGAGCGGCACGGCGCGATGACCGGCATCATGAAGGCGCAGATCGACTGGATTCCGCTTTCGGTCGGGGCGGTGCGGCCGACCCAGGGCAAGACGCTCGCCGTGATGCAGGTCAGCGGCGGCTCGCAGTCGTTCAACGCCGTCAACCAGATGCGCGTGCTCGGACGCTGGATGCGCATGCTGACCATCCCCAACCAGTCGTCGGTGGCCAAGGCCTTCATGGAGTTCGACGAAGCCGGCCGCATGAAGCCTTCAGCGTATTTCGACCGCGTTGTTGACGTGATGGAAGAGCTGGTCAAGTTCACGCTGCTGACGCGTGACATCGGCCCGTACCTTGTAGACCGGTACAGCGAACGCAAGGAGAGCGCTGAGGAACTGATGAAGCGCGTCAATCAGGCCAGTATCTAAAGCTTGGTGGCCGAAAGCAGTGGCAATGCGGACGTTCGAATGTCGGCCCGAAAGTACCGGCCAATGTCTGGAAGTGGCCGATTGGGTGAGTTCACCAGCGGCCGTTTCCTGGCGCTTCGGTTGGCTGAACATCGATTCCGCTGAGTGGCTGGTTTGGAGGCATTGTCTGACCGGGTTGGGTCGCCTTGAGACATTTGAGGGCAGAAAAATCAACAGAAGTTGCGGCTGATGGCGGTAAGCCCGCCCAAAAGATGCGACATATCTACAAGCCGCTGCGCGACTAGGTGTCGGACTTCCCCTTGGCATTGCCAGGTACCGTACACAGCCAACAAGGCGGCGCCTAAAGCTTCTTTTCGTTGTTTCTCAAGTAGCGAGGGCCAGATGATCACGTTCACGTTGCCGGTCTCATCTTCAAGCGTGACGAACATCACGCCCTTAGCCGTCCCTGGTCGTTGCCGTACGGTGACAAGGCCGCAACCGCGAGCCAGCCGCCCGTTTCGGAATGTACGTAGCGTCGAGGCCGGCATGAGGCGCTGCTCGAGAAGTGTGGGACGCAACAGAGACAACGGATGCCGCCCAAGCGTCAACCCCGTTGAGTTGTAATCGCTCACGATGTCCTGTGCCTCGGAGGGCGCGCCGAGCGCGGGTGTCTCGTCGTCGATCCTGCTATCTGAAAGGAGATCTCGGTCAGGCACGGCAGCGGCCGAATGCCAGAGCGCTTCCCGTCGGTTGCCCGCGAGCGATTGAAGGGCGTTGGCAGCCGCCAGTACTTGCAAATCGTGGCGATCAAGTTGCGCTCGGCGCGCCAAGTCGCTGACGCTCCCGAAACGTCTCACCGCTCGGGCGTTTTCGATGCGCTGCGCAGCTCCATCGCGCATACCCTTCAACAATGATAGTCCGAGACGTACGACTGGCTTCGAGTCTCCTGGCTCATGTTCAAGGATCGAGTCCCAACCGCTGACCGTGACATCGATCGGCGCCACACCGACACCGTGACGTTTCGCGTCCTGCACGAGCTGAGACGGCGAATAAAATCCCATCGGCTGGCTGTTTAGCATGGCGGTCAGAAACGCTGCCGGTTCATGACACTTCAGCCAGCTGCTCGCATAAACCAGTAGCGCGAAGCTCGCCGCGTGACTTTCAGGAAAACCGTATTCGCCAAAGCCTTTGATCTGCTCGAAGATGGCTTCAGCAAAGGATTTTTCGTAGCCGCGCTCTTGCATGCCGTTGACAATGCGATCGTAGTATTGTTGCAGGCCGCCTTTGCGCTTCCATGCTGCCATCGCACGGCGAAGCTGATCGGCCTCACCCGGCGTAAAGCCTGCCGCGAGAATAGCAACTTGCATCACCTGTTCCTGGAAAATAGGCACACCCAGCGTGCGACCTAGTGCGGTTTCCAGTTCCTTGCTCGGGTACGAAACGGGCTCAATCTTTTGACGTCGTCTCAGATAAGGGTGGACCGCGCCGCCCTGGATCGGACCTGGACGGACGATGGCGACTTCGATTACGAGATCGTAGAAGGTGCGGGGCTGCATCCGCGGCAACATACTCATCTGCGCACGCGATTCGATCTGAAAGACGCCAACTGTGTCTGCCTGCGAAATCATTTCGTAGGTCACGGGATCTTCCGGCGGGATGTCCTGCATCTCGAAACGCTCGCCGCGCTGTTCAGAGATGATATCGAGCGTGCGACGGATGGCCGACAGCATGCCGAGTGCGAGCACGTCGATCTTCAGCAAGCCAAGCGCCTCCAGGTCGTTTTTATCCCATTGAATGGCGCTGCGATCAGCCATCGCCGCGTTCTCGACGGGCACGAGCCGCGTGAGCTTTCCGCGACTGATGACGAAACCGCCCGAATGCTGCGACAGATGACGCGGAAAATTGAGAATCTGCGCCGCAAGCTTCGCCCACATCTGAATCAGCGAGTTTTCTGGATCAAGCCCCGACTCTTCGAATCGACGCAACAGATCCTGCGAGTGATCGAACCATTGATGGCTTTTCGCGACCTTGTCGACAATTTGCGGATCAATGCCCAGCGCCTTGCCTGTTTCGCGCAATGCACCCCGCGGCCGATAGGTCGAAACCGCTGCCGCGATCGCAGCACGATCGCGGCCGTACTTGCGATAGATATACTGGATCACTTCTTCGCGCCGCTGATGCTCGAAGTCGACGTCGATGTCTGGCGGCTCGCCTCGCTCTTTGCTTATGAACCGCTCGAACAACATGTTGCCGCGCGAGGGATCGACCTCCGTCACGCCGAGGCAATAGCAAACCGCGCTGTTGGCCGCAGACCCACGTCCCTGACAGAGAATGTGCTGGCTTCGCGCGAAGTGGACAATGTCATAGACCGTCAGAAAATAGGCCTCGTAGCGCATCTCGCCGATCAGTTGCAGCTCATACTCGATCTGCTGCTGAACCTCATGCGGAATTCCAGCCGGAAAGCGCTTATGCGCGCCGATGTAGGTCTCCTGCCGCAGATAGCCTTCGTGCGTGAAGCCTGCCGGCACCAGTTCATCGGGATATTCGTAGCGCAGTTCATCCAGCGAGAAGCTACAGCGCTCCAAAATGTTGAGCGTCTGAGTAAGGGCGTGAGCGGGATAGAGATTCGCCAGACGCAGCCTTGAACGAAGATGCTGCTCCGCGTTTGGCGCGAGATCGTAGCCACATTCAGCGACAGGTTTGCCGACACGGATCGCCGTCATCGTGTCCTGTAGCGGTTTTCGGGAGCGCACGTGCATGACGACGTTGCCAAGCGCGACGACCGGCACGCGATGCCGCTCGGCGATGTATTCCACGCTGCCGCGATGAATGTCGTCCATCGCGCGTTGATGAAGGATCAATCCGACCCATGCGCGAGCCGGAAACGTCTCATTGAGCCATTCGAGCTGCGCTGAAAGCGCCTCTTCCTTCGCCGGGAAATCCGGCACCAGAATCGCCAGGCAATCAGGTACGCCGCGCAGGTGCGCGTAGTCTTTGTCGGGCTTCGAGACGTCGTGCGGCGTGAGCAGGTACGTGCCTTTTGCCGCGCGCATGCGACCGAGCGTGATCAACTCGGACAGGTTGCCATAGCCGTTGCGGTTTTGCGCAAGCAGGATGAGGCCGAACGCCGGGCTCTTGTCCGCGTGCACGAGCCGGAAGTACGAGCCGATGACCAGCGGCAGCTTTTCTTCTTTCGCCTGGACATGTGCGCGCACAACACCGGCGAGCGAACACTCGTCGGTGATGGCGAGGCCCGAGTAACCGAGTTGCGACGCGCGCAGCACGAGCTCCTCGCCATGCGATGCGCCATGCAGAAACGAAAAATTTGTGAATGCGAAAAGCTCCGCGTATTCGGGAAGGGTTGAGGAGAACAGATCCACGGCAACACCGATTACCCGAACAGTCCGTGCAAAAACCAGCGGACCTCTTCAGTCTTCACGCTCGGTCGTTCACGGTAGATCCAGTAGCAACTGTTGTCGGCGGCTTCCGCGACGTAATAGTCGCGCGTCACCAACTGGCCGTCGTGCCAGCCCGCTTCGATGCGCTCACCCGTCGAGACAAGTTTCAGGGGCGAGCCGTAGAACGGCCGGTGGTTCTTGATCATGAGCCGCACAGGTGCGTCCAGCAGCCACGTAGGACGCGGAAGATCGGCCGGAGGCGGGCAGGGCTTGGTGGATGCCTGCACCGGTACCCATTGATTCGCGTGCTCGGGCCGGTGATCAGATGTTGGCGCCGGTCGCAAGACGTTCTCGGATCCCAGACGCGCGACCAGCAGTTCGAGCAATCGATTGTGATCTTCTGCAGAGCCGCCTGGATCCGGGAAAAGCGAGTCGCTGGGCGGCTCGGCGGGCTGAACCTTCGTAGCGCTCAGGCGCACCGCAATGACAGCCGCTTCCAGCTCGATGCGGCCGAGTCGTTCTTTGAGCAGGCGAACCAGATGTTCCTCGTACCAAGTTGGCTCAGCGAGCGCGATATCGATTACTGTCGGTTCGATCGCCTGGCGGCCTCGCTCGTGTTCGAGCGTGATCGTCGCCTGCGTGAGTGCGAGCTGCTGCGCGCTCAACCAGCCGCAGAGTTGCACGATCAGGCGTCGTGCGGAGAAAAGGATGGCCTCGGCATGCTCGACGCGATCGGGCAGTTCGATACGCGCGCTAAAGGCAGGCGGCAGCGCCAGCCACGCGTATAGTTCAGGCGACAGGCCGTAGGCACGGTCAAGCGAATCGAGTAAATCCACACCGCACCTCTTTTTAAGCCCCGCGCGCGGCAGGCGTCGAATATCGTTGAGTACCCGGCAACCCAGGCCGTTGAACCACTCGGCAAATGACCGGACTTCGGGGACCAGCATGAACGGCAGCTCACCCAGATGGCGTTCGAGTGAACGCATCTTGAGCACGCGCCGATGGCCACATTTGGCAAGCAACCACGCTCCTTGACCCGTGGGCGCCACGCTCATTCGGGCGGTGACGCCGATTGTCTTGACCGTCTCGCGAATCTGCCGGCAGACGTGCACGATGCCGCCGAAGAGCCGAAGACTTGCCGTCACGTCGACGATGATCGTTTCTTCTTCGCGTATCGCGACTTGTGGCGAAAAACGAAGCAGCGCGAACGCGACTTCGCGTTGTACGTCCAGTTCACGCGCGGGGTCGCGGTCGTACATCAGCGCGTCGGCCGCAAGCGTGGTCACCCCACCGCGCTTCATGCCCACCAGCACCCCGGCATCTCTTGCCGCCTGATCGAGGACGATCACTCGGTCACGTTCGAGCACCACACACCCGTGTTTAGTTGGAGACGACCACCTCGGACGGAACACCTCCAGCGAAAGCCGGGGCAGGAAGATGGCGACGAACACGGCCATGAGGACTGAGCAGAATCGGTGACGGTTGAAGGTGGATGGAGAGTGGATCGGTTCGGGTGGGCCCTCGTCGCTTGATGACGTCGACGGCGATGCCGCCGTCGGCGGGCCGCACCCCCAGTCGTAACGTCGCGGGTGACGAATCCTGGGCAGCGGCAAGCGGTCGAACCAGAATCAGGAGCGTTTCCGTCGCTTGTGCTGCCAGATGCAATCGACGTAACGCCTCAGACCGCATGTGCTGCTGCCAGACGAGCAGCGCGCCGCAACTTCGCGCGTTGAGCACGCGCTCGGCACACCAGAGCGCGTCCGCCGTCTTTGGCGCGCGCAGCATCATGAGCTTGTCCAGCGGCACGCCCAGATAGGCGAAGGCCAGGCTGTTCGGCACGTGCGGGGCCTGGAGCAACGCAATGGGCCGCTTGCTCGCTGCGACCAGCGCGGGCTTCAGTAAGCGCATCTCACCGATCCCTGGCTGCTGGACGAGCAACTCAATCAGCGAGCCGATTGGCCAGCCGCCACCGGGCAGCTCGGCCGACAATACCGCGTAGCCGGTGTTGATCGTCTTGCCGTACGCGCGCGCCATTGAAGAGCCGCGCCAAAGCGCCGGGTGAATCGACTCGATTTGTTGCGGCAGGGCAGCCATGATCGGGAACGTTCTCCAAGAATCCGGTTATTGCAGTACTGTATAAATATACAGTGTTGATCTTAGCGCAAAATTGATTTTGTTCATTGCTCCCTTTTTTGCTGACGATTGGCAAATGGGATCCTATGATCGCTCCGAGACATCCGATGCCTGAAGTCGTCAACTTCGTTGCAAAGTTGCGTGAGGCTTTTGAGGATGCGACTATCGACGAAGCCGTGGCCCGCGGCAACACGAGCGAGCCGACTTTTTGGCTCGGGAGAATGACCGGACGCCGAAACGGAGTTGTGGACAAGTTCCACCGCTGGCAGATCGACGCGCGCGTGCGTGACCGACACTATTCCTCGGGTTGCGCCGGTGCATGTATCGGGTTGCCAGCGCTGCAGCGAGCCGAGATTATTCTCTGCGTTGAAAGTCTGAAGAGCATCCGCAACTGCATTAAGTGGGGCTATTCGGCGTTGGTTTGGTCCGGAACCTCGGTTGGATACACGCAGGGAGCAAGATGAACATGCCTGATATTGACGAACTGATGGGCGCGCGAGCCGATCTGCTGTGCTTTCTGGTCGCGACGGTAGCGGCGTCGTACGCGCTCACGCGGGAATGGCGCGTCGATCATGTTGTGGAGAGCGGCCGTATTTGGCTCAAACGCAATCTCGTATCGATGCACTGGCTAGAGCGCGTTCGGATCGGTCAACTGGCGCTCAAGATCGCGCGTCGCGATTTAAAGGGCGCAGGCATCGCCGTTCGCCAGGCAGATGTGCAAGCGCTCTTCAACGGCGATATGGGATTGAACCACGCAAGCACCGTGGTCCAGAAGATGATGAAGTTGTGCCGTGAGGCGACCGGCACGGCAAGCTAGGCGACCGAAGTAAGCGATCAAGCCCGTGCTCGACACGGGCGACCGAACGGACACGTGAGCAGACCGATACAGAGCAAGGAGGCGACAGTGTGCTACTCGGCGCAGATCCAGGCGGACTATCGAAAATACGTCAAGATGTTCGGCGCGCAGATGGACATTCGCGAGTTCGCGCGTCTGTACTGGGAGCGTGCCGAAGGCAGCAAGGCGAAGATCCCGAAGGCGATGGACGCCCCGTTCCTTGAGCCGCAGAACGAAGACGAACGCCAGATCAAGGCGTTCGTTGATCGGTTCAACGCTGAGCAGGCGAATACGCTTGAACAGGAGCTCTTCAAGCAGCGCAAGCGCCTGGCTGATGCCGAACGTATGCTCCAGACGAAGGTAACGAAAGCCGCAACCGAAAGCCAGCGCATCGCCACCGACAAGATCGACTCCGCTTTGCGTCGGCTCGACGATCTGCGTCGCACGACGCCCAAGGATCGCGATGCGCGGATTTTTCCGGGGCACTACGCGCCGGTGCTCGTCGTGGAGGATGGCAAGTACGTGGTAAAGCCAATGCGCTATCAATGCCGCATCGCAGGCAAGCCTGCAAACTACGATGTTCGCTTCCCGGGCACCTACAACGCACGACGCGACAATCTCGAGGGCTTCTGGAAGCCATGCTTTGGTGTGTCGCATGGTTTAATGCTGGTCGACGTCTTCTACGAGAACGTCAAGCGTGCACGCTACGAGAACACATTGCTTGAGACGCACGAGCGAGATGAAAACCTCGTCCTCGAATTTCGACCGAGCAATGGTCAACTGATGTTCGTTGCGTGCTTGTGGTCGCACTGGAGCGCACCAGGCCAATCGGATTTGCTTTCGTTCGCCGCGATCACGGATGAGCCGCCGCCTGAAATCGAGGCTGCGGGACATGACCGTTGCATCATTCCGATTAAGCCGGACAACGTCGACGCGTGGCTGAACCCGGACGCATCGAATCTGGATGCGTTGTACGCCATTCTCGATGATCGCGACCGGCCGTATTACGAGCATCGGCTTGCCGCTTAAATCTTGCCAATGCAAAGCTCGACTCGCTCGTGGAATCGATTAAAGAGCGATGCCGACGACATCAGGCCAATCGCATCAAACCTTGGAAAGTGCCTCGTACGCTTTTTCCGGTATTTCCGCAAGTCGGGACGAATGCACCTGGTTGCTGAGACCATAAAACTTTTGGAAATTCATGATCAACGGCGACCACTTGTCCGGATCGATTCGATTGGCGTGACCTTCTACGAGCAGGTCGGGATGGACGTGAACACGCTGGATCCGCACCTCGATCAAGCTGATGAAGCCGCGCAACTGGTCGCTATCTTCGCCAATACCATGGACTGCCGAGACAACAGCTTCAAGTTGAATCGGACATTCAAGCGCGCGTGCTGCCGCGATCGTATCGGATTCCATCCTCGTCAATTCAGCGCGCCCAAATTTGTCAGGTTCGTAGACGTAGCCCAGTGCGCGCCTGAATTCAGGAACCGGATAAACGCCCGTGGTGCGGGCGATGCGATCAACAGCGCCCACTTCTTTGACCGACGGAAGATTCAGCACACATTCGCCGGTACGGATCAGGTTGCGTGTGGTCTGCGATCCGGACGCAATACCGAGCACGCCTCGCCAGCCCAGCCAGAATACTGAAGATATGGGCGCGAGATTGTCCGTACCGTTTTCATTGACGGTGCTAACCAGGACAACTGGCGTTCCCAGGTAGAGGATATGGGGTTCAGCGATAACGTGAGGCGCATTCATGAGTGTGTGCTCCTTGAGTGGACGGACTTATGATGCGACCTAGACGGGTTTAATACGCTCCAGTTCTTGCTTCGTTATTGGTGCTCGCGCTTTCATAGCCAAGGTCGTCAGCGACTTGTTGCACCGAAGCGCTGGCCGCCAACCATTGCACTGCCAGCATCAGGGGGAGCTGCTGTCGCGAGTGTCCGAAACTAATACCCGTTTGAGTTCCATTGCGCGCGCCATCGAGCGACACTCATACCAACTCTTCGCGCCAGCATTTCCATCGTGCTTCGATCAATAGGTAGACAGTCAAGCGTCGCGCCCTCCCGGCCAAAACAATTGTCGCTGCCAACGCTGCACGTCTCATTCACTGCGACGGTTGTTGCTCCCGATCGTCAACTGCGGATCGTCGTCCCCACCGCCAATCTCGAGCGGTACAACGCTATTGATTCAGTCGATCACCCGTGCTGATGTGTGGCGTCAAGCCGGCTCGTTCTGCGCGTTCGAGGATCCGGCTTCGCCACGTAGCAACGCCAGTACGAGATCCACCGTCCAACCGGGTGGTGTCGCAGAAGTGAAGGCCTATGCGTCAGCTGGCGCTACTGGGAAAAGCTTCAGATTGGACAGCAGCGACAATCGTCGGCACATCAGCAAGCGCTGCGGGACCGAAATCACCTCCAGCAAGTAATTTGACTCGCGGTTCTATAATCCTGTCGTTCCAAGAACGAAGTTTTTCAAGATGTTCTTGAGTGCAAAGATGCTCCCACATATATTTATTCATTGACGGCGCTACAAGTATGGGTTTTTCTCTAAACTGCCACGCTCTGAAAACCGTTGTGAGCAAATTGTCGCATAGTCCGTTTGCAAATTTGCTTAGCGTGTTAGCGGTCGTCGGCGCCACTAGCAAAATATCCGCCCACTTTCGCAGCTCGATATGGAGCACGCGATCCTCGCGCCGCTTCCATGTGTACCATTCCGATTCGTCAGTATGAACTTCACATATAGTCTTTACCTGTTCGACATCAAAAAACGCAAGTGACGGCATCGACGCAAGCAAACGGACTGCAAATCGTCCACACAATTGATCAAAGAGTAACATTGCATCTTTGGAACCAATGCTTCCCGTTACTCCTACAAGAATTTTTTTCATTGTAGTTTCAACTGGCGGATTTGGATTTAAGCAGCGCTTTGACTATCCCATACATACTTACCGCTGACCAAAAAATTTCAATAACGAAAGACGGAGGATTGAAGTTGTGATAGAGCGAGTATAAAACCAGAGCACAGCCGCAGAGGTTTATTAATGGAAAGGCCAGCCCCTCGACATTCGCCCTGCCGCTAATGCCTCGATAATACTGAAAGACAATGATTAGCGCCCCGGCGAAGCCGATAAAGTCGGATATCGTCGATTGGTAATCTAAAACACTCACAGATATAAGCCCCCGTCGTTGTGAATCAACTGGTGCACACTTAAACAGTCTTGCCACCCTCGCTTCGCAGTTATGAAAACCTTCAGCCCATCGTTTAGCTTGCATGCCACGACGATTGAACAAGCAAGCGGTTCCACGTCAGTGAAAACATCGTCGACGACAGTCAAAGCAGCCTCCTCTAACGTTATTGCTTTATTTTCGAACGACAACAAGTATTTACGAAACGACTCGAACTCTATCAATCTACGACGCGGCGAGTAGCTGAGCGTCAAGGTACCGACATTAACTTCATAAGCGCGCAGGTGTTCTTTAGTTCGAAACCCCGGATAGCAAAACTTTATCTCATAAGCACGTACGCGCGTTGCCTCGTCGAACGTACTTGAGATCGTTAAAGATTTCTCCGTCTGGCGCACATTCATAGAGACATCTCTTCATTAAAGGCGACACACGTCAATAGAGGCAGGATGAAGATTCATAAGGCTTCGGACCGAAGTTTGGTTCTTCTGCATTTAGGACTTCTCAGGTTGGCTGCTAACTCCAAAGAGCCAGAATGCGCTGCGGCGCAGTGTGCCTACAACGCTCACAAGCTTGGCACTCATGGCCGAGTTCGCTAAAAGATAGCATCCACTCGGCCGAGTTCTCTGTGCAGAAGTCTCTTCGGTTCGTCTGCGCTCCACCACTGCGCTGGAGCAAGTATAAGTCAATGATCAGACAAATTAGACGAATTGATACTCTACGTAAGCGAGTGAACTTTTTTCCATCATGCGCTTCTACCGGACACTGAAACGCCGATATCCGCTCGTAGCGCTTCTGCGGTAACGAATATCTACATGGGTCTGGCGAGTGATTAGTCGTGCTCGTCGATATGTCCTGCCGCGTCGTGATTCCGCATAAGCTTTCTGCGTACACCGGCTCGCACGGGATTAAGCTTTCAACATCCCACTAAGCCGTCGATTGCAATGCTCTGTCATGGAGGATGCAGACATCCTCTTCTGAGAATAAGCGAAAAAGTTCAGCGGTCGATGCCACGCCAAGCTTAAGCATCGCGTTCGTTTTGTGGGTGCAGATGGTTTGCTTCGAGCGGTGGCGCGCGAACGCGATCTCCTTCAGCGACTGACCGGCTAGCGTCGCCTTGAGAACGTCGATTTCGCACGCGCTTAGAGGCTGAAAACTCTGGCCGCGTCTAGGCAGCGTCGCCGCGTACTTGGCAAGCGTGGACGATACAAATTTTTGGCGGGCGTACGCGGCATCGATCGCTGACTTCAGATGCTCGCCGACTTCATCCCGGTCCAGCACTGCGTGAACGGCGCTCAGGGCCGACAGCGTGGCGAGGTAAGCGGGATTCTTGATACACGAATGCAGCACCAGACCCACGTCAATATGTCCCGCCCGTATGCGGGTCAACAAAGGTTCGCGAGCGGAGTTTTGCCTCGACGAGACGCTCTGCAGGTCCGCGACAATCACATCACACTCACTCGCGAGCTTGGCCAGCGTATCACCGCAGCAGGTCGTGGCCACGGTTGTGACCCCTGCGCATTGCCTAACGGCCGCCTCGGTACCCAGTGCGCTTATGAGATGGCTACCAGCACAAACAACCCTTAACGACATCGTGACCTCGCAGATAGATACGAAGCAACGAGCCTACCGAGGGCGTGGGCCTCGGACAATCGGATGGATACGAACAGGCGATCTTCAGACAGCCGTCGCAATTGCTTTCAATAAGCTGTCGTCGATATCGAGTCGAGTTTTCCCCCACTCTATAGGTACACAAAACTCACTGCCAACACTGCCAAACTGCCAACAGCGGCCTCAAACCCTTACTGGGTAAGGGTTTCGCTGTTGGCAGTGGGCAGCGCTTTGATGCCAATTGTTGGCAGTCGACTGCCCACACCCCGCTATCAGGGATTCCGTCATGCGAAACACTGCCAACACTGCCAACACACTGCCAACAGCAAAAGCTATATAGCATAAGGGTTTGAATAGGGTAGTTGGCAGTTGGCAGTGTTGGCAGTGAGATTTCCCTACACGGGAATTTTGTGAAGGCAGAGAAATCAGTCGAAAGCCATTAGAAAGCGTTTAACGTGATCCTGACAAAGCTTTCATGTTCATGTGTTCCGTTTGGCCATAAAAAAACCTCGCGCGGTGGCGAGGTCCAAAGATAGAAGCGCGGCGTGCTGCTACTGATCGTCGTCAGCTTTCCAATCAGCGTGATTTTTACGTGGGTAGAGCACGTAGACCTGCCCCAAGCCACGCCCACCGTTTCTCGTCCAGCCCTTGCGTCCTGTGGGACGCAATAGGATGCGAGCTTTGTGAAGGGCCTTGCAGGCGTGCTTCAGGTCATAACCGACGACGAACACCCCCTTGAAGGTTGCGGGCGGCACGTACACGGTGATCTTGCCGTCGGCGTCGGCCCGAATAAACCCCAGCGAGTTGTGCACAACGGGCATGTTTTCAGTGAGCGGCAGGCGAACGAATCTCGAGTGCTCATGCTGCTCGATGAGACCTTCGACCTGCTCGATCAAACGCTCATCGTCGCGGTCGCCCGTCCCGAACACATCAAGCCACCGCCGCCAGACGGTATCGACCGCCTGCTGCGATTCTTCGGCGGTCCACCCCGTCAAGCCCGCCTGCGATGCCATCACCAAGGCAGCGGCTAGCAGGGCGAACTTGCGTGTCGCGCGCCGCACGGGTGGCGCGGCATCCGGCGGCACCATCGCCGCCATGCGGAAACGCTCGCGCCCGATCTGCTCGCGCGCGTCACTCCACCTTGGCAGAAGCCATTTCACGAACGCGGGCCCGAGCGTGCCATGCTGTGCGCGACCAGCAGCCGTCAGTGCGTCAGAGAAAGCTTCGGCGCTCGCGTAGCCGTGCAGTTCGTCAAATGCGCGATGCAGGCCCGCGTCGGCGGGCACATCAAGCAAGCGCACCTCCTGCCCGCCACGCGGCTTTAGACCGCCTTCGGCGAGATACTGACTCATCGCGACTTCGCCCGTCGAAATGAGCGTCAACCTCCACGACCGAGAAGCGACGGTGCCGCCGTCACGCGCTCCTTGTACCTTCGAAATGCCATTGAGCATCTGGTAGATCGCCGGGCCGATCTTGCGCGCATCGCCCGAGCCGATCTCGTCGAGATATAACAAGCGATCGTTGGCTGACTCCGACATCAGCGCCAGACCTAGGGACGTACCATTCCAGCTCGCCTTGCTGCGGTCTGGGTCTCCCCAGACGCTAGCAGCCACATCGCCGCAGGTGCTCTTACCCGCTGTCGAGTTGGTATAGAGATGCAAACCAATGCCGTCCTTCTCTCCGGCGATGGAAAGCAGCGGCCCGGCCAGCGCGCATGCCACGCTCGTCATAGCGAGGGCATTGCCTTGCGTTAGGCGACCTACCTGCTCTCGCCAATCGCCAAGCGTGCCACGCGCCTTATAGGCGCTCGGATTGTCCGGTTTGCCGTTAAAGTGCATACGAGCATTCGGTTGCCCAACGACTTCCCCGGTGGGCAGTACAAAAGCGCCGTGCTGCCAACCGGTCATGCTGACGATCTCATACCACGCGTCGCGGTTCTCGGTCTGAAGCCAGTACGCAAGTCGCTCACGAGCCGCGCGATCGGTTGCGACCGCCAGCCCGCCGCTACGCAATCGCGCCCAACCGTCGCGCTCCCCAATCTCTGCATTGGGCATGGCTTCGATTACCTCTTCGCCGCAACCCGCGCGCTGCCAGCGCAACACGCGCATCTGACGGCCTGAGCTGTCGCGGCCGCTTCCCAACGCCTCCAGCGAGTCACAGAGCCATCGAGGCGCAAGATAGACCGTCTTGCCGCTGTCGCGATCGACTTTCACGCCCACGAAGTACAAGCCGTCTTGACGGCGCTCGTAATACGCTTCTAGTTCGCCTGCGCCGGCAGTTGTCGCTCCTGCACCGCTACGGTCCGGCTCATCGCCGCCATCCGGCTTCGCAGCCTTCCAGATCTGCGCGGCGACTGCGGCTGCTCCAAAACGTGTGTGCATGTCGTTGAAGTCCGTTTCGTCGTCACCACGCTTGTCGCCGAACTCCGGGAGGGCAACGGCGCCACCGACGGATCGCGCCGCCTCCACCGCCTTCTGCTGTCCGTTACCGAGGTCCGCCAGTACCGCAATCTCGGCATCGGGATAGGCCGCGCGCATCGTCTGTGCAACCTTCGTGAGGTTGCCCGCCGAGAGCGCCGCCACTGCGACATCGCCCGTACAGAGGTGAGCCGACAGCGCTGTGGCGACACCTTCGGCGATGAGCATGCGCTTGCACTGTTCTGGCGCGGCGGCGAACCAGCAGCCGCCCGCCTTCTCCCCATTGGCCAAGGCCGACTTGCGCCCGAGTTCATCGATCATCTCGATGGTGGTGATGACGCTCCCGACCCGTACGGGCGCAATCAGAATCCGCCCCTCGAGCTGCGCGCCTCCCGATTGCGGCCGGTAGCCGATCAGCTTCTGAAGCTTCGCGGCGTCCATTTCGCGCAGGGTGTCAACCGCACTGACACCCTTGCGCATCAGGTACGGATGATCGTCGCGAGCGGGGTGAGCTTTCTCGATGACGGCGATGGCAAGCGAGGCCGCGTGCTTACGGGCCTTCGTTCGTTTCTGCGCCTCTTGTTCCGTGCGTGCGTCGCGCTCGACACGACGGCGCTCGACCTCTGCCGGGTCGATAACCGTTGCGGCGGTCGAACGCGGGTTGTAGCCGTACTTCTTCGCGATCGCGAACAGCGTGCCGATGGTGATACCGGCGTCGGGACGAATTGAGCGCCACGTATCCCGAACGTCAGCCGCCACGTAGTTCGGGCTTCCCTGACTCCAATTGTCAAACATCACAAAGCCAGCTTCGCCCTCGCTATGCTTGAGCGATGCAGCGACACGAAACCATACGTCGCGCTCAACGTCCGGCGGAATGTACGAGAGTGCTTCAAGGATCCGCTGATGATCATCAAAGACGGTGCTCATTGCTTACCTCCTGCAATCGAGCTTGCTCGGGCAATCACGCGAGCGAAGGCGAGGTTGTCGCCGATCGCCGCCGTCGCTTGCCCCGCGAGAACGCGCATGCGCGGCGATGGTTCACGCTTGGACATCATGGTTTCAAGCAGATCGGTACGGCGAAACCCCTTTTCGGCGGCAGCGGCAAACACTACGTCGAGCACGCGGCGTGCGAACTGGCGCACGTCGTCATCGGCTTTCTTTGCATGAAACACAAGGAAGCCGCACATGAGAACGCACTCAGTCGGGCTCGCGTACTCGCCTTCAGCGATTGGAATGCCGAGTTTGTAGTTCTCGTTCATACGACCTCCCGCGCGGCCAGCGTCAGCCCCTGAATGATCTGCGGCAGTAGTTCCGGGCGCAGCATGATGCCCTTCTGCGTCGGCACGAACTCACCCGCTGCATTGGCGACCACAAGCCGGACATCGACGTACTCACGGCCTTTGTAACAACGATGAATGATCCGGATGCGCTGCGTCGCGCTCTTCTGGATATCCATCACCACCTTGTCCTGATCGACCGTACTCATACATCCTCCTTCGAACCGCTTGCCTTCGCATCGCTGCGCACATCATTAGCCGCAAACGCAGCGTCAGACAGCTTGTCGGCAACGTCCTGAGCCTGACCCATCAACATGGAAACAACCCCATGCACGGGAACGTCACAGTCCGCCCGATCTTCTGGCAGTGCGGCCGACAGTGTTTTCAGGACATCGTGTATCTGCCATGCTTTGGATGCGAGTTCATAGAGATTAGTCATGGCGCGCCTCCCGTGAGGAGTACTCATCGCTGTAAGTACGACGAGATCGCTCGATCTTGAGACGGTCGAACAACCGCTGCCGAAGCGTGCAGTCGGCGTCCGAGGCGATTTCTGCGATCTGTCCGATCAGCTCGGTTTCGTTAGCGATGCGGTGGAGCAGGAGCGTTTGATCGGCATCCTGTAACGCCCCCGTGCGAACTCGCTTGGGCTCGACGCTTCGGTCGCTCGCAATCAAACAACTAATGGCGGACGTAACGGTGCTCAAAGACGACGCTGCATCGACTGCCACACACGAGCAGTCAGCGAGGAACTGCAACTCGCTGTCCGAGGCGTGCGCCATGTCGAATCGCTCTGCGAAAAACGCGAGCAAGCCAGCTGCCGACGGTGTTTGATGGATAACGTCGCGTGTTGTGTCAGTCATGGCGCACCTCCGCACGGGCGATGTCCATCAGCTGACGTAGCGCATTGCCGGTAATGTCGAGCGCATCCAGATCGGACGCAGCCAGCGTGGCTTCACGTAAGGCGTGTTGCGCGCACTGAATGATGTCGATATAGACGAGGGGAACGGTTTGCTCTGAACGAGCGAAAGAAATAGCACGCATTGCGGCCTCCGACGTTATGTTGGAAGCCCGCTCCCCACTGCAAAATGGGGTGGGCGGGCGCATGACAGGGTTTGCAGACCGGAACGTCGGCACCGGCGAGCGCGAGCGCTCCCCTGCCAAGGCCCGCCCATTGACAAGCGCGCAAAGGCATACGGACGAAAAAAAACCGCACTGAGGCGGTCGTCCGCCGACATAATCCGGGCTGCAAATCCCGAGCGAGAGGTGTCTCCTCCCACGCTTTAGAGGATAGACGACAGATTCCGATTTCGTCAAGCCAGCAGTGGTTTCGTACTGGACCAATGGCGCCGCCACGCGAGCACGACTAACATAAGCACTCTTTTCGACTTTGGGATTTTTCTCATGGCTGGCCTTCGGGTCAGCCATTTTTTTCATCTGCAAAGAGTCGTTCTCGTACGTGACAGATAGTGTGAACGTGCTAGTTCCGCTACGCTTGGCTACGCATGACTCGTAGTACCGGTCTTGGCTGGCGCTTGCGCCAGCGCTTTTTTTGCCCATCATGACCGATCTCCTTCCGTGAGCAGCGCCTGGAGATCCTTCACACGCCATGCGAGCCGGCCGTTAATGCGAATCGGGCGGATGGGACCGTTTTCGTGGCATGCCCACTTGCGCAACGTTTGTGGCTTGCGATTGATTGCGGCCGCCGCCTCTGCGGTGGCCATGATTGCCGGAAGGTCGGCGCGGTATAAAAGATTTTGCTGGTTCATCTCAACGCTATTAGAGTTCGCCTTGCGGGCGAAACATCGAGCGTTGATCACGTGCCGATATGCGCTTTCAACGCCTCGACGTTCCACCTTGCTCGGCAATGTGTCTCGGCGTTGATACTTTGCCTGCAACAACCGCGCGCAACCAAACAACAACCATTGAGTGCCGTTGAGTAAGGCTTTGCGGGCGGTTGCGCAACCGGGTAGACAACCGCTTCCGCGCTTTTCGGTCGCTATGCGTCATTCACGCCCTGTCAGAAAACACCCTTATCGGCATTCCGTAGCTTGCCGCGCCGCCCCGAATTCGCTCCTTGGCGCGCGCCACGGTCTTGCTGATGCTCTGTGGCGTAACTCCGAACTCAGAAGCCAGCGCCTTGTGCGTCTCGCCATCGGTCGCACGCCGCACGATCTCAACTCGCTGCTCCGCGCTTAATTTGGGCGAGAACGGGTTCTCAGTTCGCGATGATTTAGGTTCGGCATCGGAGCCGCGTTGTTCGTTGCCACTAGGGGCGATCAGGTCGAACTGTATGCCGCTAGGATTCGAGCCCTCGGCAAAGAGATGAGCGGCAACCTCATTGAAGGTCCACCTCATGCCCAACGATGCGATGAACGCATTCGCGTCCGTCACGCTTAGTAGCCACCCGTTCCAGTTGTCGATTGAGTCGAGCGGCAGCAACGAATGACGGTTGCGCGGAACGATAATGCGTTTCTGCGCTGCATCCATCAGAGCATGAAACCAGCCGTCAACCAGCAGGCTTTCGTCCAGTCCATCGTCGTACCAGTCGTTCAACACAAAGTTCACGATTGCAAGAAATTGCAAAGGGCTCAGGATGCCGCGCTCGTGAACCCTGTGTATCCATTTCTCGGGCCCAAACCAGCGCCGCTCGAACGTTTGTTCAACGCCATCGAAGATGTCCGTTTGCCTGTCGATTTCCTCGCCCTCGATGGCGTCTATAACGAGTTCAAGGAGATCTTGGGGAGGCTGAATCATCTTGCATCCTTCAATGCAAACCTTCAATTGAGATGCTCCCGCCAGACCGAGTGAAGGGGTCTCGGCTCTTCGCCCGCTAAAGCTAGACGGGAGCAAAGCTGGTTGCTAGTTGACTACTTGCAAGCTCTTTGCTTGCGAGGCGTCGAAATCGACACCGCCCTCCACGAGAATCCAAGCCTCAATTTTGTCGTACCACGCCCGCAGCAAATCGAGCGGGCGCCGACGGTAGTGCTTCTCGGCAAGCGCACTGGGCTTATGGCCCATGATCTGCGCGCTCACGCCGGCCGGCATCTCAACCCACTCGCACAACGTTCCGAACGAGCGACGCAGGCCGTGGAGACTGACGTGCGGCAGTCCCGCCGCGACGAGCGCCTTAACGTGCCCCTTGGACGGCTCATTGAGGCGTCCATCCGCAGAGGTTGTACTACTGAAAACCCATTCGCTGCGCCGAGGCAACCCGCTGAGGAGCATGGAGAGATAAGCGCCTAGCGGAATCACACGCCCCGATTCTTCAATCTTGTCGGACAGTGAAAGACTGCGCCAACGAAAATCGATATCGCTCCAGCGGAGTGCGGCCATTTCCTCACGTCGCGCGCCAGTCAGCAGAAGCGCTTGCAGATAGGCCGAAATGACGGGATTGTCGATTCGCCTTACGGCACCGAACCAGAGCTTGAGCTGCTCGCGCTGAAGCACATCGCCTTCTTTGGCCTGCACACGCGGCACCGCGTCCCTTACGCGACGAGCCTTGTAGCATCCTGCTGGCACGACGCCGGCGTATTCGTCGACATCCTCTGTCCATCGAATGAAGGCCCTGAGCAGGCGATACGAAAGCGCCGCCATCGTAGGTCGTTCGGAGGTTTGAGACTTCAACCACTCTGCGATGCGCTCGCCCGTCAGTTCTGAGAGCTTCAGTGCCATGAGGTGCGCGAGCGGACCAGGCATTGTTGTGCCCTTGCCTCGTCGGTACGGGATGCCGCCTGGTGTTGATAGGCGAAGATGATCTTGATAGTGCCGCTGGCTCCATCGACCCCGGCGGTCATCAATGTACGCCTCCCACGCTTCGCCGACAGTGACATCTCGACGGCGCTCCTCTACCTGCTTCGCCAAGCTTGCCGCCCGGCGCTCGGCGGCCTCTTCCCGAGGATCTTTACCGGCATCGACCAACCGCTGCAAGCGACGTGCTTCGTCTTGTGCCTGCGCGATTGTCCAAGCATCCGGTGAGCCGATCGTGATGCGCAATGTTGAGCCGTGAAGCTTGGCTTGGAAGATGTAGGTCGTTGCGCCTGACCGAGTCGCGCGTAGCCCGAGCCCGGTTGCCCCACAATCCCACAAAAACGCTTGCGACTTTCCTTCTGGACATACGTGAGCGCGAACACGCGCCGCCGTAAATTTGACTTTTGACATGCCGACCCTATAGACACACGCCTCATCCGTGTAACCGCTGTGTAACCCGATTTTGTCGTAAACGATCAATTTCGGTCAACGCGAAGATCCGTTGGTCGGAAGCTCAAAGGCTTACCCAGTAAGGCTTTCGACGGGTTACACAACGCAAATCAACACCGATAAATAGTGCCAGACTGGGACTCTTAATCCGTAGGTCGAGTGTTCGAGTCACTCACGCCCCACCAAAGAATTAATGCAAAAAGCCCGGTCCTCGTGACCGGGCTTTTTGCATTTCGAGCCTTGCGACTCTCTCACTCGCATCCGCAGCGGACGGTCGGTCATGTCTGCCGCTTCCACCTCATCGCGCCAAAAATTAAGAATTTTCGCGCTAGCCCTCGCTTTCAAATCGCTGAACAATCCTTGCCTCTTTCGCTCTCGATGCAACAAGGGCGCTGGTAGATCCGTTACCGTTCACACGAGTCCGCGAACGCACCTGTCGAAACATCGTGACGCGAAAACCCGCGCTGTTCGTCACCGCATCGAATGCGTCCGGCACGCTGTCTCGCAAGGTTCCAATGGTCTTCACAAAACAACACTTAGTAGTCGCCCTCGCTTCCGTTACCGTCCTCCTGAGCGGATGTGCGACGGAAGCATCCAAATCACTGCCCGTTCAGGCGGTCAGCATCGCTCAGACGCCCTATGCGGGCAAGCCGGTAGCCGTCGCCGTTGGCAAATTCGACAACCGTTCGAGCTATATGCGCGGCCTTTTCTCCGATGGCGTCGACCGCGTCGGCAGCCAGGCCAAGACCATTCTCGTCACGACGCTGCAACAGAGCCGGCGCTTCTCCGTCCTCGATCGCGAGAACATGAACGAGACCAAGCAGGAAGCCGCCATCGCAAACAAGCAGCAAGCGCTTAAAGCGGCCAACTACGTCATTACCGGCGACGTCACCGAATTCGGGCGCAAGGAAGTCGGCGATCGCGAGTTGTTCGGCATTCTCGGCAGCGGCAAGAGCCAGGTAGCCTACGCCAAGGTGAGCCTGAATATCGTCGATGCATCGACCTCCGAAGTCGTCGCGTCGAGCCAGGGCGCCGGCGAGTACAGCCTGTCCAACCGGGAAATCATCGGCTTCGGCGGCACCGCGAGTTATGACTCCACGCTCAACGGCAAGGTGCTCGACCTGGCAATTCAAGAAGCGGTGAACCACCTGTCCGAACAAGTCGACGCGGGCGCGCTACGAGCCTCCAAGTAAGCATCACTCATCAACACTCAGAAGCATGAATCACAAGAAACTTTTCTCGACCGGCATTCTCTTGCCGGTCGCGGCAGCGTGCGCGCTGCTGACCGGTTGTGCCACGCAATCCACGCCGCCGCTTTACCAGTGGGACGCGTATCAACCGCAGGTGTATGCCTTCTTCACGGGCGACAAATCCGTCCCCGAGCAGATCGACGCGCTCGAAAAAGCGCGCCAGCAAATCCTTGCGAAGAATAACGCGCTGCCGCCCGGCTTCCGTGCCCACGTCGGCGCACTGTATGCAAGCGTCGGCCGTTCGGACGAAGCCAGAAAGGAACTCGAAGCCGAAAAGAACGCGTTCCCCGAGTCGTCCGCCTACATGAACCTTTTGTTGAGCAAACTTCATTAAACGCCGGCCATGATCAAGTTCCTCTCTCATAAACTCTTCGCGGCGCTGTCGGTTTTGTGCCTGTTGAGCGCGTGCGCTTCCACTCCGCAACAGAGCGACTACACCGCATTTCGCAACAGCAAGCCGCGCACGATTCTCGTGTTGCCGCCGGTCAACGAGACGTCGGATATCAAGGCGACATACGGCATGCTCGCCCAAATGACGATGCCGCTCGCAGAAGCGGGCTACTACGTCGTGCCGGTCGCTGAAATGGACGAGACGTTCAAGCACAACGGCCTGACTACGCCTACGGACATCCAGAATGTCGCGCCGGCCAAGCTGCGCGAGATTTTCGGCGCGGATGCGGCGTTGTACACGACGGTCACGAACTACGGCACCAAGTTCGTGGTCTTCGACAGCAGAACCGTCGTCACCGCAAACGCGAAGCTCGTCGATCTGCGTTCAGGCGACGAACTCTGGAAAGGCTCCGCGAGCGCGAATGGCAAGGAAGTGGGCGTGAACGTGGGCGTAGGTTACGGGCTCATCAGCGCGATTGCGCAGAGTGTCGTGACGCAGGTCGCGCATACCTTAACCGACAAGTCCTTCGACGTGGCAGGCCTCACGAGCCAACGTCTTCTGGCATCGGGCGGCAAGGCGACCGTACTCTACGGACCGCACTCGCCCAAATACGGCACGGACTGATCGCATGCTCGCCTGAGCCCCACAGCCCAGGCGAGCTAAATCACCACCGCGCCTCTTTCCGCCAGCAACTCCCGCAGCACCGAACGGTGGCACCGCGACTCGTCCTCGCAATAACATCCGACCGACAAATTCGTCGAACGCGATAACGCCGCAAGCAAGTCCAGCGATCGGCTCGCCTCGGAAACCGCCATCTCCGCCTTGAATTTCCTCACGAACGCGCGCCATTGTTTGTCGTCTTCGGCCGCGAGCGCTTCGGCGACCAGTTCTGCCGATGGCGCCAGATTCGGATACCACACATCGTAAAAGTCGCGGCTCGCGAATTCGGCTTTCGGCACGCCGCGCGGCGGACGCCGAACCGTGCCGATACGCAGCCCTTCGTCCACCGCGCGCGGCGTGCCGAGCCGCACGATTCGAATCGCCATGATCGTTTTCCTTCGAATGTCACCGGCGAAGGATAACCGCGCCGAAGCAACGCGCGATACACGCTGACAACGCTTTGAAAGCTCCCGCGACCGTGGCGAGCGGAATGCGCCGGGTTCCCGTATCGTTTCGGATTATTCCTCTTCCGCTTACATCCGGAACCGCCGACGTGCCCTCCGAAGAACATCCCCAAAACGCGCCCCGCAACCCCGACGCACCCATGTCCTCGCTCGAGCGCCGCGGCATGCTCGCGATCCTGCTGTCCGTCGCGCTCGCCACGCTCGATACCGCCATCGCCAACACGGCGTTGCCGGCGATCGCGGCCGATTTGCATACGACACCCGCCGCGTCGGTCTGGATCATCAACGCGTATCAGCTGGCAATGGTCGCCACGCTGCTGCCGCTTGCCGCGCTCGGCGGCATCCTCGGACACCGGCGCGTGTATCTCGGCGGGCTCGTCGTGTTTCTCGTCGCGTCCGCGGTCTGCGCGTTCTCGTGGTCGCTGCCGACGCTCGTCGCCGCGCGCCTGCTGCAAGGGCTCGGCGCGAGCGCGATCATGAGCGTCAACGCGGCGCTCATCAGCGCGATTTTTCCGCCGCATCGGCTTGGGCGCGGCGTGGGACTTAACGCGCTCGTCGTGGGTATCGCGTTCGCGGTCGGGCCGACGGTCGCATCGATCGTGCTCTCGCTCGGCACGTGGCCGTGGCTCTTCGCCGTGAATTTGCCGATCGGCGTCTTCGCGCTCGCCATCGCGGTGCGGTCGTTGCCGCAGACCAAGCGCGCCGAACACGGCTTCGACCGTGTCGCCGCCTTGCTCAACGTGATCACGTTCGCGTCGCTCATCTTCGCGCTCGGCGAAGCCGCCCAGCGCGCGCCCGCGCATACCGTGCTCGCGTCGTTCGGCGTCACGTTGATTGCGGGCGTTCTGCTTCTGCGACGCGAGCGCGGTCATCCCGCGCCGATGCTACCCGTCGATCTCTTCCGCCGCCCGATGTTCGCGCTCTCCACGATGACCGCGATCTGCTCGTTTGCCGCGCAAGGGCTCGCGTTCGTGTCGTTGCCGTTCTTCTTCGAAAGCGTGCTTGGTCGCAGTCAGGTGGAAACCGGCTTTCTGATGACGCCGTGGTCAGCGCTCGTCGCGTTGATGGCGCCGATCGCCGGACGCTTGTCAGATCGGCACGCGCCGGGTTTGCTGGGCGGCGTCGGGCTCGCGATTCTATGCGTGGGAATGGTGTCGCTCGCGATGCTGCCAGCGCAACCGCATGTGCTCGAAATCTGCATCCGCATGGCGATCTGTGGCGCAGGCTTCGGCTTCTTTCAGTCGCCGAATCTGAAGGCGTTCATGTCGAGCGCGCCGCGTGAACGCGCGGGTGGCGCAAGTGGCACGATCGCGACTTCGCGGCTGATCGGACAGGCCACCGGCGCGGCGCTCGTCGCGTTGTGCTTCAGCATCGCGGGAAAGCATGGTCCGGCGCTCGCGTTGTCGCTTGGAGCGGCGTTCGCGGGCGTGGGAAGTGTGGCGAGCGGATTGCGGCTGGTGACGGCGAGAACGTCGAAGGTGACGTCGTCGGATGGGATTTCAGTCGAGCCGCAGAGGAAAGTTTGAGAGTCAAGCACGGCGCCGTTGCACCGCACGTTTGCAGTTGCTTGGAAACCCGCGTGAAGGCCGGGATACGCTGAATCTGCAAAGCTTTCGCGCGCGCGGCTCGCTTCCGTGAATCCGCGGTGCGGCGCTGCGGGGCGCATCGGGCGGGCTCGCTCGGAGGACAACCCTTCACGCTACAGTTCCTTAACTAGCTCGTTGGCGACTCACCGGACTCACATCCGCCGCACCTTGACCTTCCGCCCCTTCAACTTCCCCGCTGCCAGCTTGCGCTCGGCATCATCGGCGATACCGCGTTGAACGGCCACGTACGTGACCATGTCCATCACGTTGATCTTGCCGATCTCCTCGCCCTTGAAGCCCGCTTCGCCGGTCAGCGCGCCGAGCACATCGCCGGGACGGATCTTGTCCTTGCGGCCGCCGAGGATTTGGAGCGTCGCCATGGGCGGCTTCAGATGCCCAGGTTCCGCCGATGTCAGCTCCGCCAGCGGATACCACTCCACTTCCTTGCGCTGCGCCACTTCGATCGCGCCGACGCGTCCCATCTCGTCCATGCTCGCAAGCGACAGCGCCCAACCTTCCTCGCCCGCACGCCCCGTGCGCCCGATGCGATGCACGTGTACCTCGGGGTCCGGCGTCACATCGACATTGATGACCGCTTCGAGTTGCGTGATGTCCAGCCCGCGCGCGGCGACATCGGTCGCGACCAGCACCGAGCAACTGCGATTGGCGAATTGCACGAGCACCTGATCGCGTTCGCGCTGTTCGAGTTCGCCATGCAGCGTGAGCGCCTCGAAGCCTTGCGCGCGCAGTACGTCGAGCAAGTCGCGGCATTGCTGCTTCGTGTTGCAGAACGCAAGCGTGCTGACGGGACGATAGTGGTCCAGCAGCAAACCCACTGCATGCAGACGCTCGTGATCCTCGACCTGATAGAAGCGTTGTTTGATCTTCGCGTTGCTGTGCTGTTCGGTGAGCTTGATCTCGCGCGGATTGCGCAGGAACTGCTGACTCAATTTCGCGATGCCCTCGGGATACGTCGCCGAAAACAGCAAGGTCTGACGGTCTTTCGGACACAGACGCGCGACTGAAGCGATATCGTCGAAAAAGCCCATGTCGAGCATGCGGTCGGCCTCGTCGAGCACGAGCGTGCGTACGCCATCCAGCGAAAGCGTTTCGCGCTGAAGGTGATCCATGATGCGTCCCGGCGTGCCCACGACGATATGCGCGCCGTGTTCGAGACTCGCGATCTGCGGACGCATGGGCGTGCCGCCGCATAGCGTGAGCACCTTCACGTTGTCTTCTGCGCGAGCCAAGCGGCGGATTTCCTGCGTGACCTGATCGGCGAGTTCGCGCGTCGGGCAAAGCACGAGCGCTTGCACGGCGAACTGACGCGAATCGAGTTTGGCGAGCAGTGGCAACGTGAAGGCGGCGGTCTTGCCGCTGCCCGTTTTCGCCTGCGCGATGAGATCGTGACCGGCGAGTGCGAGCGGCAGGCTCGCGGCCTGGATCGGCGTCATCGATGTGTAGCCGAGCTGCTGCAGATTCGTCTGCATCGCTTCGTTGAGCGGCAGGCTGCTGAATGAGGTATCGGTCGCCATGGTTATTGCGCGCCTCGCGGCGGGGTTTCGGTGACCTGCTCGTAGGTGATGGCGCCATCGAGTGCGTCGTGGCGCGTCACGTAATTGCGCGCGCCGCACATCGGGCAGCGGAACAGCAGGCCCTGACCTTCATTCTTGATGACGACGTCTGAGACGTCCCACGTTGCGTCGCAGGACTGGTTTCGGCAGGTGAACATGTCGGATTTCTCGTTGTTGCGTGATGCACGTAGCCGCGATGGAATGCAGCGAAGTGGTTTTCGGTTCAAACCGAAAGTGTACGCGGGTCTGCGGGTGGCGCGGCGGAACCAGGTCCGTGCGTTTTGGGCGGGGGTATGGCGTTGGCGTTCAATAAAAAAACCGTAAGTGCCTGCGCGTTGAAACCTCGCGCGCGGTACTTACGGTTTCGGTGAGATAGCGTCGCGCTACCTACCCCTCAAACATCAATATTCCCCGCCCGCAACGCATTACTCTCGATAAACGCGCGTCTCGGCTCCACATCGTCGCCCATGAGTGTCGTGAAAATGCCGTCGGCCGCAATTGCGTCCTCGATCTGCACGCGCAGCAAACGCCGCACGGCCGGGTCCATCGTCGTTTCCCAAAGCTGTCCGGGATTCATCTCGCCCAAGCCCTTGTAACGCTGCTTGCTGACGTTGCGTTCCGCATCCGCGATCAGCCACTTCATCGCGCTCTTGAAGTCCAGCACGGCCATCGAGCGCTCGCCGCGCTTGATCAACGCGCCTTGGCCAATCAAGCCCTTGAAGGTATCCGCAGTGGAAACGAGTTGCTTGTAGTCGGCGGTCAATTGAAGATCTTCATCGAACACCGAAACTTTCACGTTGCCATGGTGACGCCGCTTGATATGCAACGAACGCAGCTCGCGAACCTGATCGTATGCCGCCTCGACCGTCACTTCCGGCTTCAACGGGTCCGAACGCAACTTCGTTTCGAGCGCCTTCGCCGATGCCTCCGCCGCTTCCTGCGTCGACAAATCGATGACCGTGCCATCCATCACCGCTTCGAGCGAGGCGGCATCGTAAATACGGCTGATGCGATCGATCACCGCCTGGGCCAGCAAATACGCACGCGCGAGTTCGCCCAAGGCATCGCCCGAAATCGGGTCCGCGCCTTCGCTCGGCACCAGTTCAGAACCCTGCAGCGCGAGCTTCAGCATATGCTGGTTGAGCTCGTGCGCGTCCTTCATATACCGCTCGTCCTTGCCCGCCTTGATCTTGTAAAGCGGCGGCTGCGCGATATAGATATACCCGCGCTCCACGATCTCCGGCATCTGCCGATAGAAGAACGTCAGCAGAAGCGTGCGGATGTGGGCGCCGTCCACGTCCGCGTCGGTCATGATGATGATGCGGTGATAGCGCAGCTTGTCCAGGTTGTAATCATCCTTGCCGATGCCGCAACCCAGCGCCGTCACGAGCGTCACGATCTGCTCGGATGAAATCAGCTTGTCGAAGCGCGCCTTCTCAACATTCAGCACCTTGCCGCGCAACGGCAGGATTGCCTGGAACTTCCGGTCGCGCCCTTGCTTGGCCGAGCCGCCCGCCGAATCACCCTCGACGATATAAATTTCCGACTTCGCCGGGTCCTTCTCCTGGCAATCCGCGAGCTTGCCCGGCAAGCCGACGCCGTCGAGCACGCCCTTTCGCCGCGTCATCTCGCGCGCCTTGCGAGCGGCATCTCGCGCACGCGCGGCATCGACGATCTTGCCCGTGATGATCTTCGCGTCGATCGGCGTCTCTTGCAGATAATCTTCCAGCGCCTTCGCGACGATTTCCTCGACCGGCGCGCGCACTTCCGACGACACCAGCTTGTCCTTCGTCTGCGAACTGAACTTCGGCTCAGGCACTTTCACCGACAGCACGCACGACAACCCTTCGCGCATGTCGTCGCCGCTCGTCTCGACCTTCGCTTTCTTCGCGATGTCGTGGTCGGCGATGTACTTGTTCATCACGCGCGTCATCGCGGCGCGTAAGCCTGTCAGGTGAGTGCCGCCGTCGCGCTGCGGAATGTTGTTGGTGAAGCAGAGCACGCTTTCGTTGTAGCTGTCGTTCCACTGCATGGCCACTTCGACGGTGACGTTTTCACGCTCGCCCGTTGCATGGAACACGTTCGGATGCAGCACCTGCTTCTGCTTGTTGATGTATTCGACAAAGCCCTTCACGCCGCCCGCAAAAGCGAAGTCGTCTTCCTTGCCGGTGCGCAAGTCGGTCAGGCGAATGCGCACGCCGTTGTTCAGGAACGAAAGCTCGCGCATGCGCTTGGCGAGAATGTCGTAGTGGAATTCGACATTGCCGAAGATGGTCGCGTCCGCCAAAAAGTGCACTTCGGTGCCGCGATTTTCGGTGTCGCCGACTACCGGCATGGGCGAATACTGCACGCCGTTCTCTTCGATAAGCTCGCGGTTCTGCACCACGCCGCGCGCGAACTCCATGAAGTGTTTCTTGCCGTCGCGGCGCACGGTGAGGCGCAGCCATTCGGACAGCGCGTTCACGCACGACACGCCCACGCCGTGCAGGCCACCCGACACCTTGTAGCTGTTCTGGTCGAACTTGCCGCCCGCGTGGAGTTCGGTCATCACGATCTCGGCGGCGCTGCGCTTCGGGTCGTGCTTGTCGTCGCGTTTCAGGCCGGTAGGCACGCCACGGCCGTTGTCCGTCACTGAAATGGAGTTGTCCGCGTGAATGGTCACGTGGATGTCGTCGCAATAGCCGGCCAGCGCTTCGTCGATGGAGTTGTCCAGCACTTCGAAAACGAGGTGATGCAAACCGGTGCCATCCGACGTATCGCCGATATACATTCCCGGGCGCTTGCGCACGGCCTCCAGACCTTCGAGGATCTGAATGGACGATGCGCCGTAGCTGTTGTCGGGTTGCGAATTTGTGTTTTCAGTCATGGAATTTTCCGGTTCTGCGTCGCTGCTTCGGTTACTGCTCGAAACTTTTCAAAACACCTTAAAAACGCCAAAGGGGCGAGCCGCCCCTTGGTGTGTTCGTGGTACCTGAACGCGTCAGATGCGCATTGGCATCACGACATACTTGAATTCCTCGTTTTCCGGAATTGTGATGAGCGCGCTGGAGTTGGCGTCGCCAAGGCTCACTTGCAGCGTGTCGACCTTCAGATTCGCAAGCACGTCGAGCAGATACGTGACGTTGAAACCGATGTCGACGGTATCGCCCTGATACGCGATTTCCAGTTCTTCCTGCGCTTCTTCCTGGTCGGCGTTGGTCGACATGATCTTGAGCTGACCCGGCTCGACCAGACACCGCACGCCCTTGAACTTGTCCGACGTGAGAATGGCCGCGCGCTGCAGGGAGCGCTGCAGTTCTTCGCGACCGATTTCGAACGTGTTCTTGTGCGCCTTGGGAATCACGCGCTGGAAGTCGGGGAACTTGCCTTCGACGAGCTTCGACACGAGTTCGACTTGGCCAAAACTGAACTTAACCTGCGTCGCGGCGATGTCGATCTTGAGCGTGTCGTCGATGTCTTCGAGCAGACGCTGCAATTCGAGGATGGTCTTGCGCGGGATGATGACTTCCTGACGCGGGAACGTGCCGCCGTCGATCTTCATGGACGAGAACGCGAGACGGTGACCGTCCGTTGCGACGGCCATCAACTGGTCGCCATCCACCACGAGCAACATGCCGTTCAGGTAATAGCGAATGTCTTGCTGGGCCATGGCGAAATACACCATGCCGAGCAACTGGCGAAACGTTTTCTGCGGAACCGAAAGGCTCGCGCCGAAGTCTGTAGCCTGGTTGACGGTAGGAAACTCGTCCGCGGCGAGCGTCTGCAGCGCGAAGCGGCTCTTGCCGGAGCGCACGGTCAGGCGCTTGTCGGACAAGTCGAGCGCAACCTCACCCGGCGGCATGGCGCGCAGAATGTCGAGCAACTTGCGCGCGGCGACCGTGGTGGCGATCTGGTCGCTGCCAACGCCGAAATCGGCGCGCGTGGTGATCTGGAGTTCGAGATCCGTCGAGAGGAACGACACATCGGCGCCGTTCTTGGTGATCAGCAGATTGGCGAGGATCGGCAAGGTATGGCGGCGTTCTACGATACCGCTCACGGTTTGCAGCGGCCTTAGAAGATTGTCTCGTTCGGTCTTGACCAGTTGCATAGAGTTCCTTCGTTGATGTGACGGCCTGTCCGCCGGTTTTGCCACCGCTGGTTTTGTCACCAGCGGTTGGTTCGCCGCGCTCGCCGGACAACCTCGTAACACGCGTTGCCGGCCCCCCGCCGGTCACTCGCGAATGCTTGACGCCAGCCGCCCAGGCCACGGACAGCTAAACCTATATTGTGCCTTAAAACGGAACCGCCCCCGAAAATTGGGGGCGTTTTTACCAATAAACAGGTCCGGTGGCGCAATAATCGACGCGTTCGCGCCGGCTCAACCCTTCAGCGTTTGTTCGAGCACGTGAAGTTCGTGATTGAGCTGCGCATCCGTGCCGCGTTCGGCCGCGATCTTGCGCACGGCGTGCAGCACGGTGGTGTGATCGCGACCGCCAAAAAGCTCGCCGATCTCGGGCAGACTCTTCTGCGTCAGTTCCTTCGCCAGATACATCGCGATCTGGCGCGGGCGCGCGATATTGGCCGGCCGCTTCTTCGAATACATGTCGGCGACCTTGATGCTGTAGAAATCCGCGACGGTCTTCTGAATGTTCTCCACCGAGATCTGGCGGTTCTGCACCGTCAACAGATCCTTGAGCGCTTCCTTGGTCAGCTCGATGGTGATGTCGCGGCCATGGAACTTCGAATAAGCGAGGATCTTGCGCAGCGCGCCTTCGAGTTCACGCACGTTCGAGCGCAGATGCTTCGCGACGAAGAACGCGACGTCTTCGGACAGACTCACGCCTTCGGACTGCGCCTTTCTCATCAGAATGGCGACGCGCATTTCCAGCTCGGGCGGCTCGATGGCGACCGTCAAACCGGAATCGAAGCGCGAGATCAGACGGTCGTCGATACCGGAGATTTCCTTCGGATACGTGTCGCTCGTGATAATGACTTGCGCCTTGTTCGCGACCAGCGCCTCGAACGCGTAGAAGAACTCTTCCTGCGTACGCGACTTGCCCGAAAAGAACTGAATATCGTCGATCAACAAAAGATCGAGCGAATGGTAGTAACGCTTGAAGTCGTCGAACGCCTTGCGCTGATACGCCTTCACCACGTCGGACACGTACTGCTCCGCGTGAATGTAGCGAATGCGCGCGCCCGCCTTGTCCATCAGCAACTGATTGCCGATAGCGTGGATCAGATGCGTCTTGCCCAGGCCCACGCCTCCGTAAAGAAAGAGCGGGTTGTACGAGATGCCGGGATTGTCGGCGACCTGAATGGCCGCCGCGCGCGCGAGCTGATTCGCCTTACCGGTGACGAAATTGTCGAAGGTCAGCACGGGGTTGAGCTTCGAACGTTCGTAAGCGGAATCGGTTTCACCGCCGGCCGATGGGTTGCCGCCCGGACGCCACGTGCGCCGGCCAGCGGCGGCTTCGTTGGCGTCGAGGCTCGGCAAGTCGAGATCGGCTTGTTCGTCCTGCATGGCCTGAGCTTGCTGGGCGGCTTCCGCCGCCAGCGCGTTCACGTGCGCGGCAGCGTTCGCGTGCGCGACGACCGAAGGCGCTTGCGGTGCGGCGGCCGGCGCGGGCGGACGCGGCGCGCCGTCGGCGACACCCGCGCCGGCCGCCGGCCGCGGCGCGGCGTTCGGCGCCTGACCGATGGCGCTGCGCGCGGTCGCTTTCGGGTCGAGTACGAACTGGACGTCGATCGTCGCGCTGAAGTATTCGCGCGCCATATCGGCAATGCGTCCCGAGAACTGGCTCTTCACCCAGTCGAGCTTGAAGCGATTAGGAGCGGCTATGCGCAAAGTGCTCGCGTCGGCATCGAAGTCGACCGGGGCCAGCGGCTTGATCCACGTGACGTACTGCTGCGGCGTGAGTTCACGCTCCAGCAGTGCCGAACAGTGTTCCCAGAAATCGTTCATCGAATGCGGTCGTTTTATGGTTGGCTCCGCGCTCCTGACGGCCGTGCTTGCCGGATGCGCTCAAGCGCCTCGGCAAGTCCCGGCACAGCCATGCAGGCATGCTCCGGAGGCTTACGCCGCAAGGGTTTGCGGGCGAACGGCGGGCCGAAGCAGTAGGCGGATATTTGGGAGTAAGGCGAGATTCTAACGCCAAACGGGACCGGCGCGCGAGTTATCCACAGGGTCAAATCAGCGCGTCCGGCAGGCTGGAAATGAACATGATGCGAGCATGGCGAGCTTCACTATTACGCTAACCTATTGACGGTCAATAGGAAAACGGTTTAAATAGCGGGTTCCGCGAAAACAGAATTCCTGAACCTCCGGTCGTTGCGCCCGTTGTGCCTCTCGTGCCTGCGGTTATCCACAGTCGGAACACGGTGGCGCCAAAGCCCGCGCGGTCGATCAATACTCAAGTGAGAGCATCATGAAACGTACTTACCAACCTTCCGTGACGCGCCGCAAGCGCACCCATGGCTTCCGCGTTCGCATGAAGACCGCTGGCGGCCGCAAGGTCATCAACGCTCGCCGTGCGAAGGGTCGCAAGCGCCTGGCAATCTAAGGCTTTCCGGTGGCTGGTCGCGCACGCGTGGTACAGGCCGTATCTGTCCTGAAGCCGGGCGCGCATCACGAACCGGCAGGCTGCTTTAGCGCCGCACAGAAGTCTTGAAACAGGACATCGTTCAGTTGCCGGCGCAGGCCGCGTTCCCCAAGGCCGCAAGGCTACTGAAAACGGATGAGTTCTCATCCGTTTTTCGTTTGCGCCCATGGCGACGTTCGCCGCATTTCGTGCTGTACGGGAAACCGACTGGGCAGGAGGCGCGTCTCGGCCTCGTGATCGGCAAGAAGCAGGCGCCGCGTGCAGTCACGCGCAACTTGATCAAGCGGCACGCGCGTGACGCGTTTCGGTTGCGTCGCGAAGCGTTGAGCGGTTTCGATATCCTCGTGCGCTTGCACGCGAAAATCGACCGCAAGGCCATGCCGAGCGCCAGTTCGCCGCCGCTCGGCGCGCTCGTGCGAGGCGAACTGGAAGCATTGCTGGACCGTGCCGTGCGCGAAGTCGCGCGCCGTGCGGCTGAAACCGTGGCGGCGCCGCCTGGCGTGCCCGCCGTAGACGACACCTCCGGCCCTTCCGGGTCATGAAGCGCAGTCTGCGTCTCGAATCGCCGGTCACGGCGAACGGGGCGCGCGGCGCGAAGCTTATGCAAACGGCACTAATCGCGTTGTTGCGCTTCTACAAGGTTGCTGTGAGCCCGCTGCTCGGCAGCCGGTGCCGTTTTTATCCCTCCTGTTCCGACTACGCGCGCGAGGCAATCCAGTATCATGGCGCCGCGCATGGCACGTATCTCGCCGCCAAAAGGCTTTGCCGCTGCCATCCGTTTTCGGCGGGCGGCGTCGATCTCGTGCCGCAGCCTTCCGATTCGCGATCAGATTCCACGCGGGTTTCCGAGCCGGCCGCGGAATTCGCTCAAGAAAAGCATTCACCACTAAACGGCGCTGATGCGCTTACCGATCGACACTGAGACAACGCATGGATATCAAACGCACCGTCCTATGGGTCATCTTCTTCGTGTCAGTTGTCATGCTGTTCGACAACTGGCAGCGCGACCATGGGCGCCCGTCGATGTTCTTCCCGAGCGCGACGCAGCCGGCCAAGACCGCCAGCAACCCCGCACCGGGCACGGCCGCATCGGGCGCGCAGCCTTCCGAATTGCCCGACTCGCCGGCCGGTACCGCCGCGCCGGGTTCGGCGACGCCGCCCGCCACGGCGGCCGCGCAACTCGTCAAGTTCACGACGGACGTGTATTCCGGTGAGATCGACACGCGCGGCGGCACGCTTTCGAAACTCTCGCTCGTGAAGGAAGGCGACGGCAAGCAGCCCGACCTCTACATCACCCTCTTCGATCACACGCCGACCCACACGTATCTCGCGCGCACGGGCCTGCTCGGCGGCGACTTCCCGAACCACAACGACATCTTCACGGCGGTGCCGGGCCAGACGTCCTTGTCGGGCGACGCCAAAACGCTGACGCTCGCGTTCGAATCGCCGGTGAAGGGTGGCGTGAAGGTCGTAAAGACCTACACGTTCACGCGTGGCAGCTACGTGATCAACGTCGATACGAAAATCGAGAACGTCGGTAGCGCGCCGGTCACGCCGAAGCTCTACATGGAACTCGTGCGCGACAACACGCCGGTGGAGACGCCGCGCTTCTCGCATACGTTCATCGGGCCGGCGGTCTACACGGACCAGCATCACTTTCAGAAGATCGACTTCAGCGATATCGACAAGAACAAGGCTACGTTCGCGCCTTCCGCCGACAACGGCTGGATTGCGATGGTGCAGCATTACTTCGCGTCGGCGTGGATTCCGCAGCAGGGCGCGAAGCGTGACATCTATGTGCAGAAGATCGATCCGGATTTGTATCGCGTGGGTGTGCAGCAGGCCGTGCAGACCATTTCGCCGGGACAGACCGCGACCGTCGATGCGCGTCTTTTCGCGGGTCCCGAAGAAGAGCGCATGCTGGAAGGTATCGCGCCGGGGCTCGAGCTCGTGAAGGATTACGGCATGGTTACGATCATCGCCAAGCCGCTTTTCTGGCTGCTCGAAAAGATCCACAGCTATGTCGGCAACTGGGGCTGGGCAATCGTGCTGCTTACGCTGCTCATCAAGGCTGTGTTCTTCCCGCTGTCGGCGGCGAGCTATAAGTCGATGGCGCGCATGAAAGAAATCACGCCGCGCATGCAACAGATTCGCGAGCGCTTCAAGAGCGATCCGCAGAAGATGAACGCGTCGCTGATGGAGCTTTACAAGACCGAGAAGGTGAATCCATTCGGCGGCTGTCTGCCGGTCGTGGTGCAGATTCCGGTGTTTATCTCGCTGTACTGGGTGCTGCTGTCGTCGGTGGAAATGCGCGGTGCACCGTGGATCGGCTGGATTCACGATCTGTCGCAACAAGACCCGTACTTCATCTTGCCGGTGCTGATGGCTGTATCGATGTTCCTGCAGACCAAGCTGAACCCGACGCCGCCGGACCCGGTTCAAGCCAAGATGATGATGTTCATGCCGATCGCGTTTTCGGTCATGTTCTTCTTCTTCCCGGCGGGTCTCGTGCTGTATTACGTCGTGAATAACGTGCTGTCGATCGCGCAGCAGTATTACATCACGCGCATGATGGGACAGCGGAAGAAGAAGGCGGCTTGAGGTTTCTTTAGATTTGATGTGGAAGTGGATTTGAAAACGCCCGGCATGCCGGGCGTTTTTGTTTGCTGTCGATCTTAGTAGGTTCAGGTCAGCTTCACCGCTTCGCCGCCCCGTAAAACTGCTGCACAAGCTCCTCGACCAGATACCGATGATGCGGCGACAACGCCTCGATCTTCGACACAAGCTCGAGCGTTTCCCCGGACGCCGGGTATTGCTCATCCCGTACGAGCGGCTTTGGCGTCCCCTGAGCGATACCGCCCGGCGACGGTCCATAGTGCAGCCAGTGCAACTCCACTTTGAACCATTCGGCCAATACTTCCAGCTTGTCGATGGTCGGAATCGAACGCCCGGTGAGCCACTTGTGCGCCGTTTGAGGGGAAACCGCCTCGCCGTGGTAACGAAGACTGAATTTTTTGGCGAGATCGGTCGCGCCGCGCAACTTCTCAGGTGCGCGGGTCATCGAGAACTTAAGCCGCTCGGAGAAATCGGCTTTTTCTTGTGGTGTAGGCATAGTGCAATTGTGCGAGGCAACCGTTGCCTATGCGTCAACCAATCGCGTTAGAAGTGGCGGAAATATTCGTCGTTTTATCTTGCGTAAGCGTTACCTATCACTGCCAAAAGGCAATCTAAATTCGCTCTCAGACCTTCGTCAGTGCTGCCTAAGCCGCGAATTTGTTGTGGAAAATGGCGTGAGTCGCATGCGTTCGTGCGTATCTCAAATAAGATACGCCAAGATTTTTCCTAACGGGCGGGATGCCGGCAGCTAAGCGTCTCGGCGCGATACAATCCCCGCACCCGAAATCCCTGCTTTCCTCACATGCTCAGCAACGACTCCGATCCGATTGTCGCCATCGCCACCGCGCCCGGACGCGGCGGGATTGGCGTCGTGCGGCTGTCGTTCGGACGCGCGGGTGAGCGCGCCGCGCACCTCGCGATGTTCGCGCTGTGCGGCCAATCGTTGAACGCGCGCCACGCCAGCTACGTGCCGTTTCTCGACGGCAACGGCGAGGCAATCGATCGCGGCATCGCGCTCTACTTTCCCGCGCCGCACTCATACAGCGGCGAATATGTTCTTGAATTGCAGGGTCACGGCGGGCCGATCGTGCTTCAACTCGTGCTACAACGCGCGCTCGACGTCGGACGCGAGTTCGGCCTGAGACTTGCCGAGCCCGGTGAATTCACGCGACGCGCGTTTCTCAACGACAAGCTCGATCTCGCACAGGCCGAAGCCGTCGCCGATCTGATCGAGGCCAGCACGGAAGCCGCCGCGCGCTCCGCGGGCCGCTCGCTCGAAGGCGCGTTTTCGCGCGAAATCCACGCGCTCGTCGAAGACGTCATCAATTTGCGGATGCTGGTTGAAGCGACTCTGGACTTCCCCGAGGAAGAGATCGACTTCCTGGAAGCAGCGGACGCGCGCGGCAAGCTCGCACGCATTCGCGAGCGCTTGAACACCGTCCTCGCCGATGCCCGGCAGGGCGCCTTGCTGCGGGAAGGCTTATCAGTCGTGCTGGCCGGGCAGCCGAACGTGGGCAAATCGTCGCTGCTGAACGCGCTGGCCGGCGCGGAGCTCGCTATCGTCACGCCGATTGCCGGCACCACGCGTGACAAGGTCGCTCAGACCATTCAAGTGGAAGGCATACCGCTGCATATCATCGATACGGCGGGGCTGCGCGACACCGAAGACGAAGTCGAGCGAATTGGTATCGAGCGGACTTGGGGTGAGATCGAGCGCGCCGACGTCGTGTTGCATTTGCTCGACGCCCGAAACGGGATGACGAGCGAAGACGACGCGATTGCCGCGCGTTTCCCCGATGGCGTGCCGGTCGTGCGCGTGCTGAACAAAACGGACCTGGCGGGCGCACCAGCCGCAAGCCGCGACGCGGACGGCGACGCGCGCCAAGTGAATCTCTCGGCGAAAACGGGCGAAGGCATCGCGCTCTTGCGAGAAATGCTGCTCAAGGTTGCCGGATGGCAGGCAGGCGCGGAGAGCGTGTATTTGGCGCGCGAACGGCATCTCATCGCGTTGCGGGCGGCGCGCGAACATCTGGCGCTGGCGGCCGCCCACGCCGATCAGAACTCACAGGCGCTTGATTTATTCGCTGAAGAGCTGCGCCTCGCTCAAGAAAATCTCAATGCAATCACGGGTGAGTTCAGTTCCGATGATCTACTGGGCGTGATTTTCAGCCGGTTTTGCATCGGAAAGTAACTCAAGCGAGTTTCGGTTTCCCTATCTCCCGCAACTCGGCGCTCAGTTTGTCGCTTTCCTGCGGCCTTCCATGAAACGCGGCCGGCGTGTTCTGGAACAGCTCGATGCGATACGCCCCGTCGCACATCGACAGAACCATGGTCTGAATCGCGTTCAGACTCGGATCGAGCGCCGCCGTGCCGCGTGGCCACATCCCTGCAACCGCACGCAAAAGCAAAGTCTGCCCGCTCGCCATGCGTCTGACTTCCCGCACCTTGGCCACGAAGAGCGGCGTCGGATGCTGCGCGAAAATCGGTTGCAGATGCGCTTCGATGCACGCGCGGCCATCGATCGTGCTGCCGTCGAATCCGACCAGACTGCCGCGCTCGGCGAAACGCGCGGCCATTGCTGCCGCGTCTTGACGATTCCAGTCATCGAGCAAGCCGAAAAATACGCGGCGCGCGTTGGTCGCCCAATCAGCAAATGCGGTCTGAGTCATGTCGCCCTCTTCCATGCAGCCGCAAAGACGCCGGCGCCCATAAGCAGCGCGCCGCCGGTCCGATTCACCGTGCGCTGCACGGAGGGCTTGCGAATTGCCCGACGCGCGCCCGATGCGAGCAACGCGTAAAAGAACGCGTTAGCAGCCGCCAGCCCGACAAAGGTTGCCTCGAACAGCGCGATTTGCGAGACGCTCGCCGCGTGGGGATCGATGAACTGCGGCAGAAACGCGACGAAGAAGATGATGCTCTTCGGGTTGAGCGTGGTTACCGCGTAGGCGTGGGCCAGGATGCGGCCGGTGCGCAGATCGTCGCCGGCCTTGACTGCGTCCGTGTCGATCACCGGCGCGCGCCACAACTTGATGCCCAAGTAAAACAGATACGCCGCGCCCACCCACTTGACCACCATGAACAGTTCCGCCGATGCCGCCAGCAAAACGCCGAGACCGAGCATGGAAGCCGTCATCGACGTGAGGTCGCCGAGCGCCACGCCGAGCGTCGTCGCGAGCGCGTACTTGCGCCCGTGCCCGAGCGCGTAGGACACGACCAGCAATACGGTCGGGCCAGGGATTGCAACAAGAATGGCCGATGCGATAGCGAACGGCAGCCACTGAGCAAGCGTCATGGGATGTCTCCTGATTTCGTTGAGATCGATTTATCCATGAACAGCGGCGCGGCGCAATAGGCCGGAAGGCTAGCTAGACATCTCGGCGAAGAATCGATTGCTTGGAAGTTTGGAAAGCGCTCTTGGTCGGGTAATGCGGCGCACAAGAATCGTGTTGAGATAAATCGCTACCATTGGCAAGTAATAACCGCTTCAATCTCCTCCAAATAGAGGTTTTTAATGCCTTTCATATCATTACGCTGCGTTCTGACAAACTAACGCAAGCGTGCGACATTCCGGCTTGTTGCAATCGCACACAACTTGTGCTTGCAAACTTTCAAACGTCAATTAGCATGGCTTTTGCATTTTGCGGCTTTTAAATACATAGCTAATTTCGAGACGAATTCGTTTGGAGGCTACTCAATGAAGAAGCGCGCCAGTTTTCTCGTTGCGATGGTAGGGACGTTCGTCATCGTTTGCGCTGCGCAGGCGCAGGACAGCGCGGTTCAAGCCCAACAGACATTCACGTTTCGGCCTAACTCATATGGTTGCCTGTCCAAGGACAAATTCGATTCGGCCTATGAGCATGCGAAAGCTGGCGAGCATCAAAAGATGCAGCAATATTTCGAAGGCTTCGAATGCGTTTCGACGCCGGTCGATTCGCATTTTCGCGTATTGCGCGTAGTCGGACACGACATCGAATTCGTCAATGCGTCGAATAGCGATACGCAGGGAATGTGGACTGCCGACCGGTTTATCGAGCAGAAAGGGCTTTGAGTAATTACGAATGACGGTAGCCGACGCGCATCGAATGAATGCGCGTAGGTAAATCATTGCCGTTGAAAATGGTGCCATCTTCCGTGGCGGCGAACGCTCGCTGCGCGCATCTTATTCTTCCAATTTGTTCCTGAATCACCGCACAATGTCGGTCGCGTGAGCGTCGGCGTGCGGTGTCTTGGTATTTGTTCGCCGCCTCTTCTACTTTCCTTGCCGGTTTTCGACCGGCCTTTTGGTGTTGCATGGCCCTCAAATCGACAATCTACAAGGCGGACCTTCAGATCGCCGACATGGACCGCCACTACTACGGCGACCATTCCCTGACCATCGCGCGTCATCCTTCCGAGACCGACGAACGGATGATGGTGCGCGTCGCCGCTTTTGGCCTATTCGCGAGCGAACGACTGGAGTTTTGCAAAGGACTATCCGACACCGATGAACCCGATCTCTGGCAAAAGGACCTCACTGGTCAGATCGAGACGTGGATCGAGATCGGCCAGCCGGATGAGCGGCGTATCGCGAAAGCGAGCGGTCGCGCGGACCGCGTGGTGGTTATCGCGTATGCGGGCAGGACGAGCGATATCTGGTGGCAAGGTGTGAAGGGCAAGGTCGAGCGTCTACAGAACGTGACGGTGTGGTCGCTTGAGGAAGGCGTCGGCGAGGCGCTTGGCAAGCTGGCCGAACGGACGATGCGGCTGCAGATGACGGTGCAGGATGGTGAGGCGTCGTTGGGGAGCGCGACGGTGGATCCGGTGATGATTCGGAAGGGGGTGTTTAAGGGGGCGGCGGTTTGATATCGATGCGGGCGGGTTGAACGACGCGTAATGTACGTGTGGGATGTCGTCAATGCGAAAAAGCTCAGCCGAATGGCTGAGCTTTTTGATTTTTCGTGGTGAGGAGGGCTACACAAGTAATCGCCAGAGCCTTTTATTCATAGCCAACTCTCACCATAAAACGGGAGGGATGCCCCTATAAGTGCCCCCATTGATGAGCGTCTACTCAAAACTGCTCGCAGGGGTAGTTAGGCTCGCCCCGTCACTTACCTTCAGTCGATCAACTTGGTTCACCCACGTTCCAGGACCGCGACACATCCATCCAGCACCGCACAAGTCAGGCACTGAGCGCCTCTCCGGAGTGAGCATAGCTGTCGACGGAGCGCCTCTGAATCCGTGAGTTGGGCGTTCGAGTCACTCACGCCCCATCACATAATTAGCGATAGAAATCAACCATTTGCGAGCGACCGAATGCTTTTTTCGTCTGTGCCCAGTGCTCGGCGGCGTCAAAAACTGGCCTTTGCCGGAGGTCCCCCGACGAAAAATTCAGACCAAGGGTTTTCAATCTTCCGCACGCAGTCTGGATTGGCCTACGTCAGCCAGCGCGGCACTTATTGGCGCGCCGAGGTAAGCCGACGCGGTACAGGCCCGTCTATCGCTTGTCCGACACAAACAGCAAGCGCAGCAATGGGCTGGAACGTCGAGTCGGAGATGGATAGCGGATCATACATCGATCGCACCGGAGCCGAACGACCTACGCTCCTTGAGGCACTATAACGGTACCGTCGAGAAATCGTCTCGGAGAACCGCCGCCCCTATGAGGAAATCCGACGCATCCAACGCTGGATCGACAATCACCTGTCGCATCGAACTCTAGCCTCCTTGCGCGGCACGGGCTCTGCGAAGTATCGAGACGAACACAGGGCCGCCGGACGAGCAGAAAACACCATTCGACTCGAATTCCGACGAACAGCCATCTCTTCGAAATCGCCCGCAGGAATGGGGCTTAGAAGCGCAGATGAACCCCTCGAAGAACATTCGCAAACCGTCCGGCTGCGAGGCGAGGGATCGACGTCTGCACCCTAGAAAATCCGAAAAACTTCACGCGCTACTTTCGGCCAGCGGCAATCCGTGGGCCGCGCTTGCCTTTGAACTGGGAATCGAAACTCGTCTGCGAAAAGGCGCGCTATTCAATGTGCGATGGCAACAGCTCGATCTTGAGAATCGCCTCCTTCGCTTTCCGCCAGACGCCCGCGGCGCCAAGAATACGGCAGTGCCGGCAGTTCTGCGGCTGTCTTGTCGAGCCGTCACGGTATTTCGCCGCCTTGCGGCCGATTCGTAAGCTCCAGAGGAACGCACCAACCGCTCGCGACTCGGTCCTGCGGGCGTCATCCCTGAGAAGCTGTCAGGACGGGTATTCGGTATAAGTGTCAACGCTGTATTCTGCGTCTGGAAGCGAGCGCTCGAGAGCTCAAGAACGCATCCCTCGACGACCCGAGGCGGGTACTCTTCGGTGGCGTGACTTACGTCACGAGGCTGCAACTCGCTTCTTCGAAAAAGGCTTGCACCCGATGGCGGTCGCCTCCGTTACCCGTCACCGCAGCATGCAGATGCTGAAAAGGTACACCAATTTGAAAGCCTACAGTATGGTCGGTCGTTCGGGTCAGGAGCCTACCGCCGCGGCGCACGAACCATCGGCCGCCAATGCAAAGCCTACGAACCTACGTTACAACACAATTTATGCTCTCCCGGTTGGTCGGCAGAGTTGACATATCGCCTGCGTCAAATAAGATCGAATCCGTTAAAAATCACTCTACCTTGGGGGCACTTTGCTTGAGACCAATCCGCACCTCGACGCCTGGATGAGCGGCTGGTCAACGCCAGCGCCTAGCACATACCAACGCAGTGACCAGCTGGCATTTCAGCGTTGGTTCAGGTTCAAGGAGGCATTTTCTCCGAAACTTGTCCACGACGTAATCGGCACGTTACCGCAACCTCCAAAGAAAATTCTGGATTGCTGCGCCGGCTCGGGCACAACAGGTGTCGTCGCACAATTTCTCGGTATCGAACCCACGTTAATCGAGGTGAACCCTTTTCTCTCTGATGTCATCGAAGCGAAATTAAGCGACTACCGCGATGTCGATATCAGCTTTGAGGCCGGTGCGTTACTGGACCGCGCAAAATCAATAAAAGTTTCCATTGATGATGTTCGCTCTAGACTTCCCACGACATTTGTAGAGCCAGGAACGAAAGAACGCTGGCTATTCGATCGCGGAGCCGCAAAGGGAATAGAAAAAATCCGATTGTCCATTTTAGGATGTAGAAAACCAAAAGTATGCAGACTGTTCATGGTCGCGCTTGGATCGATCTTGATCGAAGCTAGTAATGTGCGCATTGATGGCAAGGGCCGTCGTTATCGGCAAGGATGGCAAAATCGCCACACAACTGAGAAAGACGTCTTTGCTCGATTTGTGCTGGCAGTTAGTAACATGATCGAGGACATATACCACCACGCTGGAATCCCTAGAAGTCCCTACACGCTTCTCCGAGGTGACGCAAGGAAACAGCTAAAGAATGCAACAGACTTGCACGATTTAGCCATTTTTTCGCCGCCCTACCCGAATTCATTTGATTATACCGACATATATAATATAGAGCTTTGGATGCTCGGCTATTTTAAAAGCGCGGCAGATAACCGCCAACTCCGATTGAACACATTGCGCTCGCATGTTCAAGTGAGCTGGGACTTCTCTCCGACCGCACACAATAGTCCAACTCTGAAAAGGACACTCACATCACTTGATTCAGAGCGAGCGAACCTGTGGGACAAGCGCTTGCCGGAAATGGTGGAAGCCTATTTCGAGGACATAAGCCTTCTCCTCTCGGGAATCAAGCCGGCTCTTTCACCGAGTGGAAAAATCGCCATCGTGGTTGGTGACTCCTCTTATGCGAATATTAAGATTGATTCCGCGAGCATCATCGGCGAATTAGCCGATCGTATCGGACTTTGCCTCGTAAAAAGTCAGTCAGTGCGGGTGATGCGCTCATCAATGCAGCAACCCGCTAAAGGAAATAAGACTTTAGACGAATGGCTGCTTCATCTACATCACCGGATCTAGCGCATCCCGAACATTCGAGGAGGAGTTCTGGACTGGATAATTTTTGAATGTGACACCATCGGTTCCGCATTCACTCCTTATTCCATCTAATAGCTCCTCTTTCTTATCTTTTCGCAAATCGTAGCTACATAGCAAGCGAATACATGCTCCGAGTTGGCTACCGTAGGTCCGCGCCTGTATCCGGCCACCCATCAAGTGTTGCTTCAGTACAGACTCGTGAATCTTCGACCCGGTGCTAGAAAAGCTCCTGAGCACTTTTAACTCCAACAACCCACGAGCAGGATCCTTTTCGTTCTTGCTAATCATAAAGAGATCAGTTCGACCGATCGGGATATTTGTCTCCGCCAGTGTTGTATAACCCGTGAACATTACCCGAAGTGCGACCAGCACATTTTCCTGCACGATTGATTCTGCCCTTTCCCTCGGAATAAATTTGCTTGCATCATCCCAGATTTGTCGCCTCATTTCCTGAGAATTAAGCTGTTCCGAAGCAAAAACGTCCAGAGCGTTCAGTAACGTTCCCGCGTCGAGGGTCGACTCGACGGTATCTAAATCAATTTCGATGGATGAATCAACATCATCAAGCAATCCGGCTCGGTAATACACCATATAACCAGGCTTCCGCCCCAAAATTACGGCGGGAAGAGGGCACACGTCCGAGTCAGAAACTATTGTTTGACAAGACGTCTGAAAATCATTGGCCGCTCCATATTTCCATCCATTCGAAGTCACAGCTCTACCTACAATATAGACTCCACTGGTCAACTTAGCTTCGTTCGCAATATTGAAAATACGATCACATGATCGCGAGTTACCCAAAATCGATGGACACTCTGAAAATACTAAGAGAACGGTTTCACCAGCTGATAAATTTGCCCCCCATCGACGAAAGGAATCAAGCCATCCCGGCTCCCAAGCCACGGGGTCATCATCGGAGATCAAACTATCTGCTTTATGCGCTGATCGCTTCAACGCTCCAGCATCAATTCCGCCGCTAAATTTTGGCCTCACGACGCCTCCGCCGATTGCATTGAAGAGGCGGACGCAAGGTAATCGGCGTAAAGATTAACTGCCATCGTCGTTGGCAACTGGTTTCGATCCCAGGTCTCGCTTTTAACCATCTCGATAGCATCGCTGGTGCTGTTCTCATCATCCCAAGCACCGAAGTCGACCACATCGCCCAGACCGTACCTACTATTGGCATAATTACCGTCATATGCCAAAAGATTTCTGTTTTCCATTGAACTAGGATGTCGCGAAAACGCTAGTGCAACACTGTGGAGAGCGCCAGCCACAATTTCAAATCGCGTCGATGCTCTTCGGCACTTAGCAATAACTTCCAGTCCATTCTCTGTGATAGAATAAGAAACAGACTTAATAGACGCACCGTTCAAAACTAAATTAGAAACGCGAACGAGCCCCATTCCAACAAGGCGATCTATATTCCAAACTAATTCAGGATAAAGAGGGCCCTCACGCTCTTTGAGCACGGTGTATGTCATCGGCTCCAAATCAAAGCACGGTGCGACGGCGTTCGCTAAATAAGCAAGGGCGTTGATTTCTCCGAGTGGCAGCGGTGCCAATCCAGCGGTCTCGATGCCTCTAAGCAGCGATAGAATCCAAAAGCGTTGATATTGCCTCATTATCTCCTCCGCAATGGCAAATCAATCTTCGACCGACAATCGGATGGCCTCGTCAAGCTTCTCAGAATATTCGGCGGAGTAATCGCGAAGAGCTTGACTCTTTGCTGCATAATCGAGCAAATTTAAAATATAGTCAGATCGCTGAAACCCGACGCCATCTTCCTTGTTTCGCGGATCGCCATCGCTGCCTTGATTGCCCAGCAGAGCCGGAATCATCTCGCTACCATTCAAATTTGACGTTGTAATGATAGTTCGAGAAAGTGTCTTACCCCCGGCTTGCGTTTCTCTTAAGCCACGAACTGGATCAATACCCCGCGCGAAATCATTCAACGCTGCCCCAGCTTTCGGAATAAAAACGGCATCCAGATTGGCCTCGGGTGTTTCTATTACCAAACTACAAGGCCCCTGTTCGGCAGCTATTGAAAGAAATGTCATCCTAAATGCGAGCTCAATGAATTCCTTCTGCGACTCTGACACTGAGGAAATACTTTCGCGAGAGGTTCCAGAGTGTCTAAAAACGCCCGACGTCATTAAGACATGAAATTCTGGAAATGCGATTTGTATCGAAGCACCTTGGCCGATTTTACGAAGAACGGTTCTATAGTCAAGAATACACCGCTCGGCAAGAAACGCCTTCACAAACCCGTCGAATCTCTCGATCAACTTATCTTTAAATTCCTCAACGTTCTCAGTAATACCATCGACAAGATCTTTCAAATACTCCAGAGCCTGCCTTTTGATTTGCAATTGCTCGTCAACTGACTCCTGAAGTACTCGAACACGCTCGTCTAGCTTAATAATTTGTTCTGGCGCGCCACCACCAATTAGTGCTTCTTTAACTTCGAGCTTTTGCCTGCATGCACTTAGCTCAGCGGACAACTCATCTCTCTCAACCTGAACCCTGAGATAATCCTGCAAAGCCTGTTTGGCGTCTTCTGCTGCTGAATTTGCTGCTTTCTTTTGCATCTCTCGTTCATGAGCCAGCGTCTCTAGCTGCGCAGACTGGTCGTCCAATGTCGGAGCAACGGCATGCCCTTCCTGCTGCGCAGGCTTCGATCCACATATGGGGCAATCGATCGCATGACTTAAATGATCTGCTACATGCTTCAAATGATCGTGGTCGGTCGTGCCGCAGACTACACAACCACGCCCCGCTTGGATGCTGGCAAGAACAAAGGCGCCATAATCGCTGAGCGAAGGGAATATTGCTCCCAACATCTGTTCCCGAAGGCGCAGTTCCTCCTGCTCGATCCGCTCCGCCTCATGACGTCGCTGCTCAACATCTCGCCGGCGCGCTCGTCGAGTCTCATCTAGCTCAGAAAGCCGCTCGGCAAGTTGCTTGCTCCGCTCCTCCATCTGTTTGACCTGCACTCGAAGCAGTTTGAGTTCATCTGGCGTAGATTGCGCTTCTTGCTCCAAAAGCCTCAAGAGGCGCGTACGTTCTCTCGTAAGCACGTGATGAGTGTTGCGTGCCGCACTGTCCGCCGACAGAGCAGTTCCAAGCTTATCTTTATATGTTTTTTGCAGATCGTCAGGAGCAAATAAAATGCGCAATACTTCAGTCTGCGCCCACGTGTCCCAGATGAGAGAACGCCGATCCTCTAAGTAGAATGACAAATACTGCAAAAGCAATACAAAATCAAAAAAATCGTCCACTCCTGCAAGCTCGCAGACTGCTCGCTTGTACTGATCCTCTATCTCTAACGCTGAATCTGTGTCGTTACGTGTACCGTCGAAGTTCAACTCAAGGAGTTGCAGATTCGCCAGCGAACGCGTGATCTCAATGAAGCGGCCGCCCAATGAAAAACGAATCGTCGCAATCGCGTCTTTAGCGCGGTCTGGGACCCGCTCTGCAAACACGTCTGAGCGTATAGTCGCGAGACTTCGCTGTGCTCCTCCGAGTTCATCCCCGCCGCGTAAGTCGCGAGGCCCGGTGAATAATCTAAAAATTATGCTGAGCAGTGTCGTCTTGCCGATACCATTGATGCCAACGATAACGTTGACGCCCGGTAGGAAACGATGATTGAGCCCCGGATCTGAATCCATCCCAGGATAAAGAACATAGTCGTCGATTTCGATTTGTTCGATGACCGGCAGATGGATCGTGCGCATGACTGTCGTTGTACCGAAAGGAATTGCTGGAGGCCCGGCTCCAAGAGACGCGAGACATTGTAGCGCGCGCTCGGACTTGTATCTAATTGTTTCTTACTGCGCCGTGCACGGCTTGTGTTGCCACGACGCGGTACTGTCTCTCTGCGTCGAAGCTTGACCAAAAAAAACCCGGGGTAATTTCAGAGGTGTGCCAAGTCCATTTCCCTACCGACACCAAGGTACCGATCAAGAACAACAACGCGGTCAGCAGGACTATGTCCCGACCAACAATCTGCAGCAATACCCTTGCCCTCTACAACTTAGCCCATCAAATCAGCTCGCGAAAAGGTCTCGACCTCCACGAATAGATAACACAGACGCTTATACCCCTCGACGACATGGTTTTCGAGATCTTTCCTCGTCACGCCTGGAGGACTACGTTTAACCGTCACGGTAAAGCCCAAGCCCCACCAAAATGCTCAGAGATCGTCGGCAAGGTCTGCAAACGGGTTCGGCAGAATGCGGCGGGCCACGAAGTTTCCGATCATGACCGCGTGCGGATAGTGAAGCGCCAATCGTCGCGTTGCTGCGACGTAATGCGCGCCGGACGTCAGCATATCGTCGAACACGAAAATATGGGTTGGCTGATTCTCCAGATCGCCGACGCTAGCGTCAAAGCTTAGATCCAGAAATAGATCCTCCGGGGTCGGCCGGGCGTCAGTCTCGTGACTAGCGCCGTGTCGACCGGAAAAACCGAGACAATCGCGGATGTCCAATTCGGTCTCCAGATTGCGGGCTACGGCTTGCAGAACTTGAAGCATCCGCGGATCGAACATTGCGTCGTCGCGCGCCTTCGACGGAGGAATCGGGACCAGCATGATGCGATGCTTATCCAAAATGTGCTCCCACTTCCAGAGCCGCGCGAATGCACGTCCCACTTTCTCAATAGCCTCTTGCTTGTATCGCCAATCTGCGGCGCCCCTGCGATCCATCTTTTTCTTCAAGTTGCTCATGAGCTGGTTCGTTGGCGAGAAATTCCATTTCTCGCCAACAGTGTGCTCGTAGGGCGTGTATTCACCCCAGAAGTAGCATTTCGCCTGCTCGGGCAGATGAAAGTGATCAGGACGCTCAAGCGCCCCTACAACCGTCAGACGAGGGGGCATCCTTGCGGTCATGAAAGGGCATGCATAATGTCATCAAATTCACGCACCCGAATTGCACCCAGCTTTTCATATTTCGCCGGCCATGTGATTGCGGAATTATGAAAATTGCTTTCCAGAATAAACAGTTTTCGCCCCTGCTTTAACGCCGCCTGCGCCTGAATCAATGTTCCTGAGGTCTCGCTTGCTTCGATGATAATCGTCGCCTGCGAAAGCGCAGACATCGTCTTGTTCCGTTCCGGAAAGAACAACCTGTTCCATTTCGATGACTGGCTCTTATAGCGCAGCACCGGAACCTGACTGATGAGTAGGTATTCCTCCGCGATCCTGCGCTGAAGCGCCTCGTTTTCCTTAGGGTACACTTCCGAAATCGGTGTGCCAATCACGGCGATAGTGCGTCCACCATGCTCGATTGCGGTTTCGTGCGCAATCGTGTCGACACCCTGCGCGAGCCCGGAGACGACGGTGAAATCATATTCGACCAGAGCGCGCACGAGCTTGCGAGTACGCGCAATGCCTTCTGGCGAAACCTTGCGCGTGCCAACAACAGCTACCCGGCGGGGCGATTCCGCTAGTTCCCAAGATCCGAGAAAGTAAAGCAACTCCACCGGCTCCGTTGCTTGGCGCAAACGTTCTGGATAGTCATGGGCGCCATTAATGCGAACGCCAAACCGCTTGATGCCCCTACGCGATAGCTGCTTCACTACCTCTTGGGCCGTGCGTTCAGCGTCCTCATCATCGACAAGATCTGACGGCAAACTGCCTGGATTCGCCTCGAACAAGTCAGCCAGACGTTTCGTTGTCGAATTTGGCTGCTGCCAGAGAAATTCGTAAGCGCCAATCTCAGTGCGTGTGTCGATCGGCTTGTCCACCAGGAACTCACCTAACGTGCTCATGGCACCTCTCATCCTTTGAGTCGATCAAGACGTGGCCGCGCATCGACGAATCCACACGGGCCTACAATGTGTGTAAATATACAGTACTCTAGGCGCCAGGATACGAAAGCAGGCGTGGTCCGAAGTTTCGCCCGGGGCCAAACCCCAGCAGCGGTACGAAGTCTTTTAGGCTCTCTTTGGTGAATGTAGAGTCCGAAATGTGTCTGCGGTCGATGCCACGGTCAGGTTCAACGCGATGACACGAAGAACAAGCGATGTCGACTGCCGACCCTGAGCCGGCGACCACATACGTCGCTGGGTCATTCGACAGGATCATCCCGCACTGCATCGGCCTCGCATCCTGCCCCGTGCTGGCGACAACGTCCGTCGATACCGGTGCCCTCTCCCGCGCCGCCAAGGGCCGCCTATCCGTTTGACGAGTGGGAAGCGCATGTGCCCTATCCAGATTACGCGCCGCACACCCGCAGACCATCTGCGTCATCTTATCGCCCGGCATTCGATACTCAAACCGGTGTCGAAGCCCCGTTTTCAGCAGCGCGACTCGTTCGCTTTCGTCGACGTCGAGCCGTTCGAATTGCGCGGCATATCGCCACCGATCAGGCAAGTCCCACCGTTTGGCCTGACTCCGGCTTCTCCATGTTCGGGCCATCTCCCCCGCAAGCGATGCACCAATCCGCTGCCCGCGCTGCAGTTCCGCACACATCTACACGCTCAACGTCGCACGCATGGCAGGCAGCACAATCGGCAGTGTCGCAGGTGCGACGAGCGGTATCGCGATGGCGCTTGCTGACGCCGAAGCCGGTACTGCAGCGGCGGGATCGGTGGACCCCTTCCACTTGATATTCGAGGTCTCACCAGCGCATTGATGGCCGGCCTGCTCGGCAGCGCCGCAGGACACGCGGCGGGATCCATTGTAGGGCCGGCCATCGACGGGGACATGTTCGATGCCTACCGGCACGTCACATCCGGTCACGCGTTCAACGCGCAGCATGCCTGAGCGTCGCACTCGCGGCCGCCGGCGCGATGCCGCGTGGATCGGCGCCAGCGCCGTACGCACACAGAAAGCGTGTACGAAGAGATGCAACTCGTTTCATGATTCGACCCGTCGTTAGCATAGACGCCCGGCCACGCCACCCGCCGGGCGTTTTCACATCTCGAGGTTCCATATCTCTCAGCCCGACACCAACGGAGCTAACCATAAGCGTGCGGCGCGACGCCTTGTCGAAACCAACGACTTGCCGCGCGGCAACTGGCTGGTGGTGCGAAAACCGGGATCGGCGGCTCGAGCCGGATTTCGATTACCGGTTGAGTGCTCCTATCGGTTCGCATGCATTCGGTCATCTCCTCGTGCATCCACCTTTTTCAATTCTTCCCGCCTTATTTTTGTGCAAATCCTGAAAGGCCATCATCCGTCCCCTCCATCTGACATAGGCCTGCGGCCTAAACCTGAACTTTTAATTTCGCGGGTGTAAAACTTCGACGGAACGGTCGGTCCCTAGCCCAAACGCCCCAGACATTCTCTCCCCCTCCCCTCGCTGGGGGCCGCGCATTATCCAAGTATGCGGTGTGTGGAGCGCCCTTCGTCTCGCACATGATATTTTCAGCCTTCGTGCTAAGAGAACAGAAGGCCCTATGCCACTCGCTTTTCTTCGTGGTCTGACTTCACCGGACCGAACCGATCAAGGAAACCGGCGGCTTGACTGTACCCTGAGCTTTGTGGCCGGGGCGACGAATGCGGGTGGATTTCTAGCCGTTGGGCAGTACACGTCTCACATGTCCGGACCTCGATCGGCGATAATGCCGTACTCGGTCAAACTACCCTCGTCCTGTCAGCTGCCTGCGCTGTGACGGCTTTCGTCTCGGGCTCGGCGACGTCGGCGATTCTTATCAACTGGGGACGCCTGCGCCTCGCGCGCAGCATCTATGCGACGCCGCTGCTGCTCGAGGCCGCGCTTCTTGTAGCCTTTGCGCTGGTCGGATCGCATCTCTTGACACACAGGATGCTGGACACTCCGCTAACCGTGGCGCTTCTCTGTTTCGTCATGGGACTGCAGAACGCAACGATTACGAAGATCTCGAAAGCTGAGATCCGCACTACGCACGGACCGGACTCATCACCGATATTGGCATTGAAATCGGCAAAGCGTTCTACTGGAATCGGGGCTGTCCCTCGGATAAATCACACTATGTTCGTGCCAACCGCCCGGGACTTCGCTTGCTGAGATCTTTGCAAGCCATGTTCATGCTAGGTGGCTTTGTGGGCGCGATCGGTTTCTCGCATATCGGCTTCCTCGCGGCGTTTCCTCTGGCTTGCGTACTGTTCATGCTCACATTCGTGCCGGTCATCGACGACATAAGCGCAATCCGGCGGCGCGCCCGTCTCTAATTTCGAGGCAATCAAATTCGGTTTCCGCGAACGGCTGCGCACGCGTCATCACAATCGGACGATTTCGGGAAGCGGCGTGCGCGCCTGCGCTTCCGCAAACGAGCCGGAGACATCCTTCGCCGCGCGTCGTATGCTGGAGTTTCGTTTTATTGGCTCGCGCAGTTCCGAACTATCCGCGTGATTTGGCGCTGGCGGCGCGCAGTGCCAAAAGACCATTACCGGCGATGCCGGTGACGCCAAGCACCAACAACGCTCCAGCCGGTCCGAACACTGTGGCGAGCGCACCCGCCAGCAGCGTTCCGAGTGGCCAACAGCCAATCCCTACTGTCACCAGCCCAAAGACCCGGCTACGCATTCCAGCGGGTACGGTCTCAATCACGATAGTGGTCTGATATATGTTGTATGCAGCGCTTCCAAGTCCGCCGATGAAGAGGATTAGAAGCAGCATGCCCAGGGAGCTATGATGCGCACCCGCGAATCCAGCAATCCCAATCGCCAAAAAGAATAAGGTCGACCCGCCCAGCAACCAACAAAGACATCTCCCCGGGATGCGAGCGCTTCCGATCACTGCTCCGGCAACAAATGACCCTGCCGGTTCCGCCGAGGAAAGCACACCAATCATGAAGGCTGACAATGTGAAGGTCTCTTTGCCGAGAGGCGTCAGCAGAACGTTGTAGCTGTAACCGCACAGGTTCGTGATGATCGTCACGATGAGAAGCGCGGTGATCGTTCTGCTGTCGCGCGCATATCGCCAAGCCTCAACGAGATCCTCGCGAATTCGGAACAAGGCGAACCCCGCGGTTGTTGCCTGTATCGTCTCAAGCCGAGAAATGAGTGATGCGGCAAAAAGAGACGCCGCCGCCGAGAGAGAATACGACGTCGCAACGCCTAACGTTCCATAGATCCAGCCCCCGAGCAACGGTCCGATACAGCGAGTCGCGTAGTTGGTCATGCTGTCGACGGCAACCGCGCGCGAGGCCATCGACGCGCCCGCCGCCTCAGCGATCATACGTCGTCGTGCCGGCATCTCTGTGGCATAAACGACACCGCTTGCCAGCGCGGCAGCGCAGAGGTGCCACATAGACAATGCCCCGAACAACGACAGAACCGCGACCGTCGTTGACGCAGCGCTTGCAAGCAACAGACCGAAAAGCACGATTTTCTTCCGGTCCATTGCATCGGCGACCACACCCATAATCGCACCGCTAAAAAGGAGCGGCAGACTTCGACAAGCGGAGACTACTGCAACGTCTACAGCGGAATGCGTCGCGTTGAAGGTGAACAATGCGGCGGCTAGCATTTCGAGCCACATCATTGAGGTCGACACCGCGCCGGCTGTCCAAAGAGGTATGAAGCCTTTCGCGCGCATCACGCCTGTCGTATGCGGCGATGGACCTATGGTCATCTGATCGTCTTCCTAGTCTCATACATTGGCGATAGGAGGCGCTTGATAGCTGCCCTGTCCGGCGGCGACGGCACGGTAATCGCGACATCCGCAAACTCAGCGTGCCCTCTTACCGACCTTACCCCGCACCGCCTGCGCGGGAAGTCCGCCCTGCTGAGTAAGCACGGCGTTCCAATCCGACGATCAGGCGCGTGATGCGTCACCGGGATCTTCGCACGACGATGGTCTATCTGGAGGCGGCCTCGGCTCGGTCGTCAATGCGCATGCACGACGGCGCGAGAAGATGGGACTGACCGAAGCACCGACACCTAAAGTAAGTGGCGAGAAAGTGGCGAAGTGCACCCCGCAAACCCACGTCGTTATTGAGTTGGCACATTCTTGTGGGTCATCCGTGCAGAATCTCGCCGAAAAGACTTAGGACATGCCGCGTCGTCGCCAAAATGAGCGCCTACGCCGTCATGGCGACGTTGGCCCATCGCCAGCAGCGGCAGTTTCCCAATGCGCCGTGCATAGACGGTCGAGTTGTACGATGAGACACTGGGACCTTAGGGGGAGGGGGTATCTGAGACCTGGCAGCTTTTTGACCCGGACACAGAGCGGTCTCTCACGCGCAGAAAAAATCCCCCTTTAACAAAAAAATGTTAAAGCCTTTAACATGGCCCTAATTAACTAAACCCCTTTACTGGCGGGGCTTTGAGGCAATTCGGCACATGTTAAAGCGATGTTAAAACATGTTAAAGATGTTAAAGCCCATGGATCAGTCCCGAGAGGTCACAGCCGACATAATTCTTTCATTTTGAAAGAAAATGATTCATCCGAACGGTCGATGCTTAACCATTTTTTTAGGGCGCATAGCTACTCCCCCTCAGACGCAACCCCCGACCCTAGTTTCCGTAGTTGACAAAAAAACGTTAAATAGATAATTTGTCAACCAGGGAGGAAACTATGATAAGCGACCGCATTCGCCGCGCGCGACTGCTGCGAGGCCTGAGCTTGGATGCACTGGCGCAACGCATGGGCGACATCACCAAGCAGGCATTGAGCAAGTTTGAAAAGGATGATGCTGTACCCACCTCCGCGCGTTTGCTGCAGCTCGCGCGGGTCCTCGACGTGAAACCTGAATACTTTTTCCGTTCAGATGCTGTCGAACTTGGCCCTGTGGAATTTCGGAAGCTCTCTGGCATGCCCGTGCGTGACCAAGAATCTGTCATTGAACAAGCACGGGATCATCTGGAGCGTTACCTTGCACTAGAACAGTGCTTTGAAGCCGCGGAAGTTTCCGTTAAGCCGTTTCCCTCTCAGTCGCTGCATGTCGGGAATCTAGACGAGGCTGAGTGGGCAGCCGAAGAGTTGCGGAAAGAATGGCGTCTCGGTAGCGACGCAATCTCAAATCTGACTGAATTATTGGAGGGGCACGGCATCAAGGTCGCGATGCTGGATGGCATCGAAAAATTCGATGGTGCATGCGTCGCCACCCAGGACAAGAGGCACGTTTTGGTAGCGCTTAATCGCCAGCGTCCGGGCGAGCGTCAGCGATTTACCGCCGCACATGAATTGGGGCACTGGCTTATGGCCCTTCCGGAAGACATGCCCGAGCGGGAGAAAGAAGCATGCTGCCATCGCTTCGCGGCAGCCCTCCTCTATCCGCGAGAGCGCGTCAGGGCTGATTTCGGAAGTAGCGTGCGGCATCGCGTACTCATGCAAGAACTGATGCTTGCCAAGCGCGGCTACGGCGTTTCAATGCAAGTGGCAATGCGCCGTCTCAAAGATCTTGGCTTGATTGCTGACAGTCTCTTCCGGTCTCTTAATATCCAGATGGCAAGGAAAGGCTGGAAGACGGCCGAGCCGGAAGCAATGAGCGCAGAGGAACCTTTGCGGTTCGCGTCGCTCGTGTATTGGGGGCTGGCGGAGGGGTTATTCACGCAATCTCGGGCAGCTGAATTCCTGCAGCAGCCGGTATCTGCGCTGGAGGCTAACGGGGCCGCCGTTGTGCTGGAGGCCTAATGCCGAAGGTGTACGTGTCAGATACAAACATCTGGATTGATTTCCACCATGCCGCGCTGCTTGACGAACTGTTCCAATTGCCATTCTCGCTTTGCTGCACGGACTTCGTTGCGTTCGAGCTGGACACTCCTGCGCTGGCTCCGCTCGTCGGGCGCGGACTTATCGTCGAAGAGATGAGCGCAGACGATGTTCGGCAGCTTTCCAAGCTCACGAGGTTGCACGAGAACCCATCGTTGGCCGATATGTCGTGTTACTTCCTCGCGAAGAAGAGTGGCATACCGCTGCTTACGGGCGATGGTCAACTGCGACGACTCGCCATAAATGAGCACGTCGAAGTCCGTGGCGCGCTCTGGCTTCTCGACCAACTGGTGGAGTCCGCTGTGATAGAGACAGCGCGCGCCGCCGGGGCGCTCCGAACCATGCTTGAGAGAAATGCGCGCCTGCCTGAAGCTGAGTGCAGGCTACGGCTCGAACGTTGGGAACGCTAATGCGGCACGACGCCTCGCTTTGCGCCGCCTCGTCGGAAACAAGACGAGGCTGACAGTCACTTTAGATTAATAACGCATCGACTTCGATCAGTCGCCTACCGGCCGCCGGAGGGGAGCGACACGGCTTGGCGCGTGGCCCTTCACTCGGAATGGCAGCGAATTGGTGCAAGTCATGCACCGAGTGTCGCCCCACCGTCTACAGACAGCGTGTGTAGTGTGATGTGGCGCGACGCGTTCGACAAGAGAAACAGTACAGCTTCAGCGACATCATCTGGTGCCGCGATGCGGCCAAGAGGGATGCCGAGACGATATTTCTCGAGCGTTCCTACAATCACGTCCGTTCCGTTTTCCAAGTCATGCCAGACCTGACGCTGCATTGGGGTATCTGTCGAGCCAGGCGCGACGATATTACAGCGAATTCCGTGCGCGGCTAGTTCTAGCCCGAGGCAACGGGTGTATTGGTGAGCCGCCGCTTTCGATGCCGCATATGCCGCCATCTGCGTGCGCGGCACCAACGCCGCATTCGAACCGACGGTAACGATGGCCCCCGACCGACGTACCGCCATGCGTGACGCGACCGCACGCGACAGGTTAAACACGCCATGAGTATTCACTGAAAAGCATTTCATCCACTCGTCGTCCGTTATCGATGTCGCGCTGGCCAGCGTCAAGACCCCGGCAACATTCGCGAGCATCCCGATCGGACCGAAAGCCGCTTCCACTCGCTCGACAACGGATTCGACTGCACTTGCATCTGCGATATTGACCACGAAACCTCGTATGCGCCCGGGCAACGCCACGCTTTGCCTTATTGTGCGGTTGAGCATGTCTCCGTTTATATCCAGCGCTGCCACATCAACGCCACGCATTGCGAGCGCGTACATGACCGCAGCCCCGATTCCGCTAGCGGCGCCAGTCACAACTGCAACTCCAGTCGGAAACCTTTGGCTCATATTGCAGACGTTTGCTTCGCATTCCATGATTAAAAGTCGTATGGGGCTCAGGTGCTGAACCTGTCACTCAAAACGGCTCCGATCGCAGCCATCGGTTCCATGTCCGACATCCCGTCATGCGAACAGTCGACATCGCAGCAGATCATAGATTCGGTCGGCCTGTGTGCATACCAGCTCTTAGGCGATGGCATCCCGGATTTTTTTTGCGTCGCGTTAAAAAGCAGCAGTTGGCCGTGATAGCGGGGCGTTGGCGCCTCGCGAAATAGCCGCATCTGCCGCAATGTTGCATCGACGAATTCATCCAAGCCTGCGTCGCCAAGCACCGCGAAGGGGCTAGTCGCGCACAGCAGGCGCTGTCGCTTCACTGTGTCGGAAACGTCGGTCGTATCGAAGTCGCCATTGACCTGTAGCAGTGTTTGCAGCGCGTCGCTGCGCACGGGTAGCCGCTGGCCAGCCCATGCCGATGACGGATAGCTGTCCATCAGCGCTAGGGTAGCTACCTTTTCGCCATCACGAGCCAGCGCCGCTGCGATACCGTAGGCGAGCGCCCCTCCGAGCGACCATCCGAGCAGGTGATACGGTCCAACAGGTTGCAGCGCCCGCACGCGGTGCACATAGGTCGCAATTAGCGCTTCGAAGTCGGCCGCATTTCGCGTGTCTTCCATCGAAATTTGCAGCCCGTCAACCGTCACATTGGGCAGACAGGCGGCGAGACGCAAATAGCTCCAAGCAAGACCCTCGGCTGCATGAATGCAGATGAGCCGTGGCGTGTCATTTCTACCCTTTTGGAGGGTCAGATGTTGTGCGAATGCATCCAGCTCGACGGGTGGAAGGCATGGTGACGGGGTGCACACCGCGGCAGCTAGAGCGGCGACCGTAGGATGGCTGAACAGGATCGATACTGGGACGTCCCGGCCGAGTGTCTTTGCTAGTCGCACGCTTACCTGCATTGCCGACAGCGACTTGCCGCCGACGTCAAAGAAGTTGGAATGCGGCGTTAATGCGACATCGCCGAGCACGCTCCGCCAGGCGGCCATCACCTCAAGTTCGAACCTACCGCTGACCTCACTGCTAGTGATGCCGGCGCGTCGTACGTGAATTTTTCGCAAGGCGTTGCGATCGATCTTCCCGTTCGCATTGCGCGGTAGCCGCTTGAGCGCGTGCCAGTGATTAGGAACTGCAGCAGAATGCAGCTGCTGAGCGAGTTGCCCGCGTAACGGCCCTGTATCTTCCAATCCCGTGACAAACGCAACAAGTACAACCGCCCCTGCGCTACTTTGCATCGCAATTACTGCCGCTTCGCACACGTCCGGCACGTGTAAAAGCGCATTCTCTATCTCGTGCAGATCGATCCGAACACCGCTTATCTTGATCTGATCATCAATTCTGCCTTCGAAATATAGCTGGCCGTCTCGCAGTGTCGCAAGATCACCAGTACGGTACGCGCGCTGGCCACAATGCGGCAAAGTCACGAAGCGCTCGGACGCTCGGGTCGAATCACCGAGATACGCGAGCGCTAGTCCGTCGCCGCTCAACACTATCTCACCTGCTCGCCCAGCGGCGACCGGATACATACGCTCGTCGACAACACACGCGTCTATTCCCGCGCGCGGCGTGCCAATAGGCACCGACTCGCCGTTGTACCAGACGCTATGCGGGCCACCGATGCATGCAGAGGTCGCGATAATAGTGGCCTCGGTTGGCCCGTAAGTATTCAACAAAGTATGACGTGGCAGGTATAACGCCCAACGGCGCACTCGTTCTGGCAAAGCGGACTCGCCGCCGATGATTGTCAGACGCACGCATTCGAGTCGACGCGCGAGTTGTTCATCAAGCGCATACGCGAGCTGGTGCCAATATGCTGTCGGCAGGTCAAGCACACTTATGCCGCGCCGTTCGACTTCGGCAGTGAACGCATCGACTGAGTTCAGCATTGCATCATCCCTCAATACGAGGGTGGCTCCCTGGCAGAGCGTTATGAAAATCTCTTCGAAACTGGCATCGAAATGCAGCGGAGCAAATTGCAGCACGCGATCATCCACATTGACGCCATAAAGCTCGCAAGTGCTCGCCACAAACTGATTAAGCGCGCCGCGGCTAATCAGCACCCCATTCGGGCGGCCGGTAGATCCCGACGTGTGCATCAAATATGCGGGCAAAGAGTTCTCGATAGGTTCACGCTGCTTCATAAAGTGATGCACATCCTGCAGGTGCGCCGCACTTAGATCTAGCACTGGATAAGTTCCCGCGTATGCCCAGTGCTTGGTACTTACAATGACGAGCGTTGGAGCCACGCCCGCGAGCATCGTCGCAATGCGTTGTGAAGGACCGTTAGGATCAAGTGGCACTATGACAGCGCCAACCTTCAAAACAGCAAGCATCGCAGCAATTACTTCCGGCGACCTTGGCGCCAAGATCGCGACGCGAGTTTCTTGGGTGACGCCGCGTCGAGCTAGTTCGTCCGCCAAGGAAAGTGTGCCTGCGAGCAACGTGCCGTAATCGACCCGACGCTCACCATATTCGATTGCAGTGCTCGCCGGCTGATCGTGAGCGACGCGTTCGATCCGCTCGATTACGTCGATGTACGGCCCCGTCAGGGATGAACCTCGCAAAATCGACGTCGGAGGTAGGCGTTCCAGCAGATGCGCAATCGGTTCGCTCGCCGCGCAGGCGCCAAACCTGTCGAGGACATCCACAAGGTTCCGCATGTATGCTCTGAGCGTTGGTGCGTCGTAAGCATTTGGATTGGCTTCGAGAGTTAGACGCCACGCGCATCCGCTTACTGCTAAGGCCACGTTCAGGTCCTTCACGGGGCCGCCGCGGACCGGGCGCACGCTGCTCGTAAGCCCGTCGAACGCAACTTGGCGGTCGAACGGCATTATGTTGACGGACTGATTAAAAATCGGCCCTTTACGCTTCGATGACTCCAGATCGTCACGGATCCAACCGTACCGATAGTACAGATGCGGTCGAATCGCGTTTATCTGATCCGAGCATACTCGCGCGAGATCGCGCGGCGAATGATTTGAATCGATATGCAATTGGAACGGAACGATATTCATCGCCATGCAGGGCACGCCGAGTGCGGGCGTTCCGAGCCGATTCATCACGAGCAGCCCGATCGTCAGGTCTCGCTGCTCTCCCTGCCGTGCCAACCAAACCCCGATAGCACATAACAACCATGCGTTCCAATCGACCCCCGCGCGCCTAGCGGCCTTGCGAAAAGTGGCGAGCCGGATGTCGTCGACAACGATAGTTTCCTGCAACGCTTCGTTGGCAACGTCATGTTCTGGCGTGAGCAGAAGCGGCGCAGGGATGTGACGCGTATATGTGCGCCAGAACGCCCGGTCGACGTCAAAGCTGCCGCTACGACGATAATGCGTCTCGGCTTCGACGACGCGATCCATTTGCCAGTCCGGCAAATCGGGCAACCGTGTTTTGCTTATGAGGGCGTTGTAGCGCGCCGCCACGGTTTGCTGAAGCAAATTGTAGCCGAAGCCGTCAAGAGCGATGTGATGAACTTGGAGATACCACCAGTGTTTCGTAGGCGAGAGTCTCAGCAACGCGGTGCGATAAAGTGAGTCAGACGTGAGTGCGGAGGACTTCGACATCGATGACTTTATCCAGCAACGAGCTACATGCTCGGGTTCATCTTCCGCCGATACATCTATCAGCGCCAGCTGTGTACTCGGCTCCTTGCGGCATTGCCAAAGTGCATCGTCTGCCCAAGCGAAGTGCATATGCAACGAGTCAGCATGATCGAGCACCGCTTCGACGCAAACCGTCAGCGCTGCCATATCAAGGGCGCCTTCGAGCTCAATAATTTCGGCTGTCAAATAGCCGAGGTCGCTTGGATCAGATTGCTGCGCTAGCCAGATCCCATATTGAGCGGAAGTCGCACGTATCGGTCGGTTTTTGAGTTGCATAGTTGAATAATTCGCGAACACAGTTTCTGCGGAATCGCTGCCGCCCATCCGCCTGCTCTTGCCCAACCACAAATCGTAATCGCGCGAAATTAGTTGCAAATGCCCCCATTCCTTCTGGCGAACGACGTCCGACTAACCTGTCACCCGAGCCGCAGGAATTTGATTTCGTTAGGCTTGCGGATCAAATAAGGTCGGCCAGCCAGAGCAACGGTTACCGCGCGAGCGAGGTTTATGAGACGGGGCTAACGCGTCGTCAAGTGGACGCCTTTTTGGCACGTTGCAACAGGCGAGTCCAAGCGTCGAGCGTTGGTATTTCAGCGAGCTGCACGAATGTAATCGGATAGCCTTCGGACCGCCAGTGTTCGACAAAAGCCATCATGCGGATCGAATCGACGCCGCAAGCGATCAGGTCGGCGTCCGCACGCAACTCAACGGCCGGAACGCACAAGCTCTCGGCAACAAGCTTTGTGACTTCCCCAAGTGAAGGGGCCTTTGATTCGACGCGCGCCGCGCCGACCAGTGAATCAGTCGATACAACGCGGCCGCAGCGCCCCGAGACATATTCCAGCGCCATCCGATGCTCACGCTCGGAGAAATCTGCGATTGCATCGCCGACTAAGAACGGCTTGATGTCACGCATGAATGCGTCGCAAGCAGTCATCAAACAGCCGATATGCGCGTAAACTCCGCAGATTGCGAGCTGGTCGCGATGTTGTACGCGCAATCGTGCTTCCAGGTCCGATCGTTGGAAGGCGCTATAGCGCCACTTGTCCAGCACCGTATCTCCCGGGACTGGCGCAACTGTCGCAGCAATGGCTGCGCGCGCGGGTTGCGCAGCCAACCCCGGTCCCCATAAGTCGGTCAACAGCGCGCGATCCGCGGGCGCTGTGTTTGCCGGCTGTGCCGTGTAATAGATAGGCATCTCCGTTGCACGTGCAAAGGCGATCAAGCGTCCAACACCGGCTAACAATTGCGGCACCGGTGAAGCGTGGCGATCATAGAAATCGAGGAAATAGTCCTGAAGGTCGTGAACAAGCAGCGCTGCACGTTTCGGATCAAACAGCCACATCACGCCGTTTGTCGGCATGTCGGTAGGCATAGGATAAGAAGCAATCTTGGGGATAGCCATATGGGACTCGATCGATTGTGGAAAACTTGGAATGGCACTTAGCCGAACTTCAGACGCCAATCTTGGTCAGCCGATCGGAGATTCGCTGTCGGAGCGCCTGCTTGTCTAGTTTCCCAACTGCCGTCTTCGGGAAAGCATCGACAAACTCGATACGGTCCGGAATCTTGTAGGTGGCCACTCCCTGCTCGAGCACGAACCGCTTAAGCTCGGCCGCACTTAACGATGCAGTGCCGCGGATCACATATGCGCAACTACGCTCTCCTAGATAGGGATCCGGCATCGACACGAGCGCCGCATCGGCAACGCCAGGATGCATCAGTAACACGTGCTCAATCTCCACCGCAGATATCTTCTCGCCGCCGCGGTTGATTTGGTCCTTTGCGCGCCCTTCCACAACGAGATAACCGCCCTCGATCACACGCACACGGTCGCCGGTACGATAGTACCCATCAGGCGTAAAGGCGCGAGCATTGTGACCTTCCGCATCGTAGTAACCGCGGATCGTGTAGGGTCCGCGTGTCAATAGGTTACCCACCTCGCCCAGAACAACGGCACGGTCGTCGTCGTCCACAACAACGATCTCATCGTCCGGCGAGATCGGTCGCCCTTGCGTGGAAATCACGACCCCTTGCGGATCATCAAGCCGGGTGTAGCAGACCAACCCCTCTGCCATCCCGAACACCTGCTGAAGTTGCGCGCCGAAGCCCTCTACGGCGCGCGCCGCCAACGACGAATCGAGTCGCGCCCCTCCAACCTGAATAAGCTCAAGAGACGCTGGCGCACCGCCATGCCGACCGACGGCAGCCAACCAGGGAACTAGTAACGACGGTGAGAGCGCGACCACGGTCACGCGTTCACGCTCGATCAACCCCAAAGCTGTACCGGGGTCAGCACTGTCACTCAGAACGACCGTGCCTCCCGCATGAAACACCCCCAGCGACCCGGGCGAACTGAGGGCATAGTTGTGAGCAGCCGGCAACGCGGCAAGGTAGACGCTGCGCTCACTCAGACCACAGATGCGAGAGCTTTCTCGCACGCTGTACAAGTAATCGTCGTGCGTTCGGGGAATTAACTTCGGCATCCCAGTGCTGCCGCCTGACAACAGTATCAAGGCCAATCCGTGTGACTTCGGCCTCGTCGGCGATGCACTTTCCCCAGTATCGAAAACTTGTAGCCTCGCGTTGTCCTGTGTTGTGAACAACGCGTGCCTCAGAGTAGGCACATCCCTCCGCACGTCACCAGCAAGTGAGCGGTAGTCGAAGTTGGCATGGCGTTGCGCTGCGATGTACGCCACGGCGCCGCTGTGACGACAAAACGAAGTGATCTCGCGGCGGCGGTGCGCCGGCAGCGCATATATCGGCACTGCTCCAAAGCTAAATAATGCGAAAGTGGTCGCGAAAAACGCAAGGCAGTTCGGCAACTGCAGCACCACGCGGTCGCCTGGAGCGATGCCCAAAGCACTCAGCGCCCCTGCGGTCCGTTGCGCCTCAACCGCAAGATCTCGGTAGGACCACCGAAGACCGCCGTGCACGAGTGCTGTTCGCTCGCCGAAACGTGCGACCAGAGCATCAAACCACTCGGCGATGGATTCGCCCCGCCAATAGCCTTTTGCCCGATAGAGAGCAGCCAAATCTGCAGGCCATGGGGTAAAGAGCCCGCTCATCACGTCCAACTCCGCTCGTCGCCTGCGGACCGCATGCTTCTAATTCCAAGCGCATCCAGCATCGTCTTGAACTTCGCTGCGGTTTCAGCACACTCGCCGCCTGGCGTCGATTTTGCGACTATTCCGGCTCCAGCGAAAAGGCGTAGTGTTCGATCGACGGCCTCTGCGCAACGGATCGTAACGATCCATTCACCGTCGCCGCGCCCGTCCAGCCAGCCGAGCATCCCCGAGTAGAACCCGCGGTCGAACGGTTCCGCGGCGCGAATAAAATCGCGCGCCGCCTCACGCGGCGTACCGCATACCGCTGGCGTCGGATGCAACGCAAGCGCAAGCGTAAGCGCGTCCGCATCCGTTACGCCAGAGACAACGGTCGATAGGTGCCACATCGTATCGGTATCAATCAGCGAGGGCCTTGCCGGAACGTCCAAATCCCGGCAAAGAGGCGCAAGGCTATCTCGCACTGCGTCGACGACGACGCGGTGCTCCTCGAGATCCTTTACCGAGTTCAACAATATCTCTGCGCTCCGCCGATCCTCAATCGGATTGCTGCTGCGTGGCGCAGACCCTGCCAGCGGATTCGCTCGTACAACATTGCCGAATCGGCTCACGAGCAATTCCGGGCTTGCTCCAAGCAATGTTCGCCCGTCGCCGATACCGACTGAAAATGTATAGCCACGAGGGTTGCAAGCTGCAAGACTCGCGACTAGCGGAGCGACCTCCACCAAGTCCTCGCAGTCCACTTCAAGTGTGCGAGCGAGCACAACCTTCTCCAGCTCGCCCGTATGGATACGAGCAATTGCGTGCGCCACAGCAGTAGCGAATGCATGCGCCGAAGGGACCTCGCGAATTGCCGCGCGTTTTCCGGACGGCGCGCGCGCCGGCGCGTGCGGGAGGCCGAGCGGCGCGGCACGTATCATCCCTTTCGTGACGCGCAGCGCGGCCGGTGCATTGGTGTCAAACGGCACCGCACCCACGACTGTTGCGCCGGCGCCTCCTTCGGCCTGCGCCTGATGCAGCACGGTTGCTAAACGTTCGACCAACGAAGTTTTCCCATGCGGGATGACGTCTGATCGACCAATTGCGAGGAGCGTGTGCGCTGGCGTCGCAAGGAACAGTGGTGAATCCGCCCGGTACAGATCCCATCTAAATGGGGTATGAGGGCACGCTATCTGGTTCATTGCATCAACTCCTGACTAAATAGTGCGTCTTATTACTGCTGAGCTCGTTATGGTGTTCGCCCGTCGCTCTAAGGCATCCCGGTCCACGCACCGCTGCTTCTTGCGGATCTCTGAATTCGACATGTCGCCTAAGGCACCGTCTAACTCTTTCAGCAACAGCTTCCGTGATAAATTTCTTCGTCGCGTCACCACTTTGCCGCGATCCCACAAGTTGCGTCGAGAAAAGTATCTCAAGCCACGTGCCTTCAACCACGCGAGGGTTAGAATGGAACGGTAGCAGCGGCGGTCCTCCGCGCTCGGTCTTCACAAGAATAGAAGTTCATTCGAAGATCCCAAATTCCTGCACCTCATCCTCGTCATCGCGACGCCGCGCTCTTTGTTGGGAAGAAGTGAAGTAGCAGGTGTGAAAGCAACCGCTATCTCCTAGCGCACAGTAGCATTCGCCGCGCTGTTGGCGTTCTATTCGAGGTAGTTAACTAAACTAAGCGGTGCGACACCGCCGCACACTCGAACCGATTGGGTATCTCGTCTCGCCGGAACATAGACAGTGCGGTGCCCCCAAAGGCGCCGACGCTATGGCCGCATTCGTGTACAAGCAAAGATGAACATCTAACCGAATGAGTCGCAGGCATGAAAGGAATGGCAACAAGGCTTAGGATCGAAAGGAAGAGGCTCGGAGACTCTCAACGCTCATTAGCAAACAAGGCTGGCGTAACCGAAAAGACGCAGGCTATGTATGAGAATGGGCATCGCTTCCCCGACTCACGGTATCTGCAACTCGTTGCGCAGTCAGGTGTTGACGTGCTCTACGTGTTGACCGGAATGCGGTCCGAGCAAACCTTGACGAGCGAAGAGTTGATCCTTGTCCATAGCTACCGACGCTTAGCCCCCCATATCCGACGAGCTGTCGTCTTGTTCGTGCGTTCGCTGTAACCGGACGTCTCAGGCGTAGGCAAACTTCCTATGCGAGCGAGTAGATCGAAGGGGGAGTGGTCGCGGCTTCCGCACCCTCGTCGACGATAGGAAGGCGACAACAGTGGTTTGGGCAACGGGGCGTTGTTTCAGCTCAAAGGTCCCCTGCCCGCCGACACAGACCGTCCCCTCACGCGCAGAAACAGTCGCATGCAACAACAAGCGTTGAAGCGCCCCGGACGTGACGAGAAGCAAGTCAACGAACATTTAGGTACTTGATGGCCTCTAGTCGGATGCGCAGCACGTCGATGAACATGTCCTCGCGGGACTGCTCTCTCACCCACCGACGCCAAGTATCGTTATAGGTGGCTGTGCAATGCTCCGAGTAAAAGAAACCTGCCTCGAGCATTAAAGATTCGGCGGCATCCCAAGCGCGGCTGGGTATTGTCTGCAGCTGTTCTACAGCTGTGGCCAGTTCGCGCAGCGCGTCCGGGTTGGCGCCAGATTCCGGGTACTTTTCAAGTACGTGCTGCGCGTTTCTCGATGCCTGTTTTATTAAAGAATAAATTGGCATGTTCAATAAACAAGTAAAGAGTGTCTAATGGCATTAACTTCCGACAACCAGCGGCAACTAAGTGTGGGCTCATTGCTAAGGGTCGCCTCCTTGGAGCCGACACCAAAAATCCTTAAAAGCGCGGACGCTCGATTGGTTGAGGGCACCCGTGATCGGCGTCGCTCGCATTGAGGTAACGCAAGGTCGCAAGGATGCAGCTCGAGACAACAGAGGTCAAAGGTGCGTGCGATCGAGCGTCCTTACAAATCCAACCACTTGCTTACAAGGTAGTCGGTGCCGTATGACTGCACTGAGGTCTAGAGCGAGTGCTGTGCTCACTCCTTCCGCAGCGTTCCGTCCAGCATGATGGCATGCTGATTCGCGCGCGCAGCCGTTCTTCATTCGCCTGAAAACAGAAAACATCTTGGCTTGAACGAGGCTTCGCGTCTGCGCTCGGCGTTGGAATATTGGTTTATGCGGCATGTCATTCTATCCACAACGGACTATAGCCGGCTTCGTACGCCGTGATGCCGCTTTCGTCAGTTCGGCGGATTATATCGCCGCTCCGAGCAAACGCAAGTTGCTACCAGATCAAAGTATAGGATTGCGGCAAATGGTCTCAGCTATCGGAACAGACGACATCTGCCTAGGGTAGGTGACCGAGCGGGCTTTTATTTCGGATACCTTGACAATAAGTCGCTTGTGAATCGCAGACCGCAGTCAGGTGCTAACAGCGCGTCGCTTATCAGACAATGACATAGATGACAGCGAAGATTGAAGGTAGCAGAATTCGTTGATCTCTCTTTGACCTCTCCCGCAAACATATGAGTCTCCCCATTAGATTGAGCGATGTCGCAATTCTCGAATCCGAAGGTGGCGATCCCTTCATCACCCTCGAGTCATTTAACGACACCCCGACCAACGCTTGGATCGTCGCGCAAACTCAGCACACCAACGCGACTTTCGGCAATACGCCTGAAGCAACAGCACTCGCTGAGCGGCTCGAAAAGGTCTACACATCGAAAGATCGCCTCGTAGCTTGTTCCCGCTATGGTGATTGGGCGTATAACATTTGGCAGGACGAAGATCATCCGCTAGGGATCGTGCGACGCACTGAATGGTTCTCGTGGCTCGACGGCAAGCCAAAGTGGGAACTTATCCTTGATGTGGCCCAGCTCGACTTGAATGAGCAAGTCGGCGATGGCCCGCATTGGACACTTTTGGACTTCCGATTGCTTTATCCTACGTACGACCGCGCGCTAGTCAGTCTCTCACCAGGCGGATCAGATGCGTTCGTTGTTCGTGAACTTGATGTGGAGGAGCGACTGTTCGTCGAAGACGGTTTTGTGTTGCCAGACGTCGGCAAACACCGGATATCTTGGATAAGTCGCGAAGCAGTCTACGTTAGTTGGGATGACAGCCTTGTCAATCCAAGTCCCGATCTCACGAACTCTGGTTTCCCGCGGACCGTCCGCCGCTGGGCGCGTGGAACGCTGCTGATGAACGCGCCGGTCGTATTTGAAGCCGCACATTCCGACATGTGGGCAAGCGCGAGCTTCGATCCCATCGAAAAGTTGCATGTTGCCTCACGCGCCGCAAGCTTCTACGAGACGCATCAATACTGGCTCGATGAATCCGCGACTAAATGGCGTCAATATGAACTGCCGACTCACGTTGAGATTGAACACTGGAACGGCTGGCTGTTCGTCACCCCCCGCAAGCCGTGGAATGTCGGAGGAAGCCTGTATGCGGCGGGCACGCTTGCGGTGATTCGTCGAGATGCGTTTCTCGCAGGCTCACGCCAATTTACGGAATTGTTCGTGCCGTCCGAGCGGCGCGCGCTTGCAGGCATCGACTTCACAAAGCACTGGCTCATCGTCTCGCAGGTGGACGATGGCAAGCGACGTGTGGTTCTAATGCGGCCGCCTGCTCCATCCGACATCGAATGGGAAGTACGCGCTTTCTCACTGCCTGAGGCAAGTCATGCACGGGTTGCTTCCGTCGACAGCGAGCGTGATGACACTATACTCATACAAGACGAGCATTTTCTGACGCCACGATCGCTCCACTACGCGGACCTAGCAGATGACGGACCGTGGCAACTGTTATCCCGCCTACCCGCTCAGTTCGACGCCAGCGAACTCTCCGCTGTGCGTCGTCATGCGATCGCGCAGGACGGCGAGCGCATTCCGTATTGGCTGATAGGTCGAGACGTCGAAACGCGCACTGACGCGCGCCCTTGCCTGCTGTATGGTTACGGCGGCTTCGAAATCGCACTCGAGCCGTGTTACAGCGCGACGACCGGCATCGCTTGGCTCGAGCGCGGCGGACTATATGCAGTCGCCAACATCCGTGGAGGCGGAGAGTTCGGTCCCGACTGGCATCAAGCCGCGCTTCGACACAAGCGTCATGTTTCATTCGGCGATTTCATCTCCGTCGCACAGGCGCTGATTGATTCCGGAACTACGACATCGAAGCAGCTTGCGATTCGCGGTGCCAGCAACGGCGGGCTGCTAGTCGCGGCGTGTATGGTGCAACGGCCAGAGCTCTTCGGTGCCGTGTTGTCGGAGGTCCCACTCACTGATATGGCACGCTTTCACCAGTTGTTGCAGGGCGCATCCTGGATCGACGAATTCGGTGATCCGAACAAACCTGCTGATCTGAAGTACCTGATGACCTATTCGCCGTATCACAATGTGCGAGCGGAAGTTGCTTACCCTGCCGTACTGTTCACTTCGTCAACGCGCGATGATCGTGTGCATCCCGCACATGCGCGCAAGATGGTCGCGAGGATGCAGGCACAAGGACACCGGAATGTATGGTATCTAGAACTGCAGGAAGGCGGTCATGGCCTAGGAATTACGCCCAAGGCCATAGCCCACGCGGAATCAGTGGCTTTTACTTTCTTAGCGACCACGGTGGGGCTTACCGGCTTACCTGAAATTGGCAGCAATTAGAAAAACTCCGCGTCTAGAGTCGAGGCTTGACTGTAGCGAGTGGGGGGCGCTCAACGGCAGAACCCCCGCTCGTACAACGAGCTTCGATAATATAAGGACGTTTCGTAAGCCATATCGCTGACGGTGAATCCGCGTTCGGTGATTCGGCGGCCTTCCTCGCCGAGACGCACGCGCAGCCCCGCATCATTGGCCATGCGCCCGATAGCTTCGCGAAGAGCGCTTGGGTCGCGCGGAGGAACAAGCAAACCATTTACTCCATCCTGGATGAGTTCGGGTACGCCGCCCACACGCGTGCCGATCACCGGTACGCCTGCCGCCATTGCCTCGATGAACGCTTGGCCAAGCGCTTCTCGATGCGTTGGCAAAACAAACATGTCGCTCCCGTTTAAAATGTTCGGCACGTCTTTACGAAAGCCGAGCATGTGTATGCGGGTCTCCAGGCCCAGCCTATGCACCAGATTTTTGATACGGGCAAATTCGGGGCCATCGCCCGCCAGGACCACGTGCAGAAGCATATGAGGTTTGGCGAGTGGTCGCACGGCTTCAATTAGGTCCTCGTGTCCTTTTTCGTCGCGCATCATTGCGACCATGCATGCGACAGTTGCGTTAGCCTCAATCCCTAACTCCGTGCGTAAGGTTGAATGCGACTTTGAATGCCATTTATGGATGCCGTCATAAATAGTGTGTACTCGCGTGTTGGGAACTCCCGCCGAGATTAGATGCTGACGCACGTAATGACTGACGGCAATCACACGATGTGGTATCCATTTGTACGAAGCCAAGGAGCTGATCGGCAACGCAAGGTGTCGCGTACGCACGATCAGCGGCGTTCCCGCCATTCGCGCTGCAATGCCGGCAACGAGACTATCGTGCCCGCTATGCGTATTTAGAACGTCGAAAGCGTGCCGCCGTAGTAGAGATTTGATGGCGAGTACTGACCGCAGATCACCCCCCGAGCGCATGCGTGCATGATGCACCCTGAAGCCAAGTTCGCAGCACCTCGTTGCAAGACGCGCGTCTTTCGGACATAACAATTCGATTGAGTGGCCGCATTCTCGCAACGCAACCATCTCTCTTAGGGTACGTGCCTCTTGCCCTCCCCAACCCCTCGATGATTCGCTATGTAGGATCTTCACTTTTGATTAGCCTTCTAATTTCGTTAGTCGAGCAGCGTCCTTTTGGCTTGGTACCACCTTAAAACAACCCACCTCCATTCTCAGTGCGCGGTAACTTAGTATGCCTTAACTTAACAACGCTTAAAGGGCGGCGCAATATGACGCGTACGATTGCTGAGCGAGGCACCTTCAAGAGTACGTTTCGCAGACTTCGTCAGAGGTCTTTTACTTGTCCGATTGCTGATCATGCACCGTTGTCGTATGTTTTTGATCTTCCAGATTTCCCGGTGAAAGTAGTATGAAAACGGACGACCTGATTATGACCCTCCTAACCTGGCTCATCCTGGGTCAACAACCTATTCATGATGGAAGACTTTTTGAGCACTCATCGGTTCGATATATCCACAGGAGCTTGAGTCGAAAACATATTAAGCTCACCACCTCGAGCCCTCTCACAATTTCTTGGCCTCGCGCTAGGGATAAGAGTTAGTGTTGTGGTCCGAGCGCCTTTGTCGACGAGCATTCAACGCAGGCAACGTACAAAGCCTCGCAAAATCTTGAAGACGAGCAGAGCTTTGTTTCTGCATCAGGCACTGGTCATGGACCGCGCGCTTGCGACGAAAGATGTCGTCGGTGAGGGTCACTGGAACTCAATGGTGAAAAGCGCGACGCTATTTGCCGCGCCCGGCTTGACATCAGTTCCCGTCTGAACGTATTCAGCGCTCATCGGGAGCGAGACCTCACCGACTCCGTGCGACGGATCTTGAAGGAAGTCGGAGATGTCCAACTGCTGATTCAAGTAGACCACCTGGTTATCCCTTCCGTAGCGCATTCGAATCCCAACATCTCTCGCGGTTCGTGAGCCTTGGTCAATCAGCCTTATCGTACCCGGCATATCGGTGTTCCCGTATGGGCTTTCAAACTTTATTTTCAGGTTCGACACTATCTGGTTGCAGTCCATTTTTATCTCAAACAGCGACTTCTTAGCAGACGTAGACCCAACTCCGGAGAAGTCGGACGCATCAGTTTTGGGCATTTCGACATTCGTGTATTTACTTCGAATGTCGCACGTAGGTTGCTGGACTATAACGCCGAACGAAAGCGAGAGAGTTTCTAAAACTGTCGGATATATCAACTCGCCGGTAGCGTATTTTCGCACCGATGCATATCCGCCTTTGATAACACCCGTTTTTATAAATCTTAATGTCAAAGGGCGTCCTTGCGACGCAGGCGGATAGACCATATAGCCCGGACGGTGAGGATTCGGGATAACGATTGGCGCAAGGCCCTGACGCGGAACTTGGTTTCCGCTGTTCGGGTTTGCGGGATAATAGACTTGGTATCCCACCCCCTCAACATTGGGCAGCAAATAGGTATCGGTGGCAGGGTCAAAAGGCGTCGTGCCAACGAAACGCTCTAAGGTCCCGATGTCACAGAGTGCCACCGCATATTGCTCCATCCCTTGTTTTCCCGCCCAATCAGGCATATCGAAAGTCCAGGCATTCCCTATCTGGTCTCCGACCTTGAGTCCTGGATCCACCTTGAGGTTTATTAATCCCGCCGAGAACGTGTATTGCCCAAATGGAAAGTTTGCGTTCAATTTGCAAGCAGCCCACACCGGCGCGCACCCCAAAAAGCATGCCGCTGCAATAGCGAGCAGCGCAATCCTGAAACTCGCTTCTTTCAATCTCTTTTCCTCATGTGGACCGAATCGCGGAGCTTCCCTGCGAACGGTTTAGCGATCGTTGGCGAAGTTGCATACTGCGTCGACTAGACGGTCGTCCGACATTCCGCTCGTTTGCGAGATGTGAACAGAGAACGTGCAGTTCTTGTCACGAGCGCTGCCCCAATCCACGGCGTAGCTGGATGGGCCCGCTTCGAGGCCAGTCAGGTAGGCACGTCCCATTGTACCGACAGCTCCTTTTTCTTTGCCTTTGCGATCTGTGATGCGCGCCCCAAAGGGGACCTTTTCTCCATCAGGCAGCGTCAATCGGACAAACAACCGCTTTCCGATGTCGGCCTTCAGCTTCGAGTAGGTGACTGCGCCTCGAGTCGGAGCGACCGATACTGCAGGCTCAAGCAAATCAACATCGCTTGTCGCGGTCTGCGCCGCATTCACAGCAACACGGTTCTTCCGATATGGCACAAGACTTGGCACCACCGCGCGCCCACTTGAGTCGGTAGCAACTCCTGGGTAACCTTCAATAGCAAGCCCGCCTGCATTTGGTACTTCAATGATGCCCGTCGTCTCCCCGACAGACTGAGACAAAAGCGGACCATGGCTGTCAATGATCATTCCGCCGCTTAAGGAAGCCTGCGACTGACTCGACCGTGCCCCTTGGCTATGACCAATATATACATTTCCTTTCGACCCTTGATAGTTGAGCGAGCCATAGAAACTTCGCGAATCGCCGGTGCCTTTGCTCACGTTCGCACTGTAAGAAAGGTTGCGATTGGAAAGGATTGAGCCAGCGACACCCGCTTGATGGTCGAGCTTGCCCTTCCCATCACTCGCGACTTGATACGTCGCGGTTGATACGCTCTTGTCGATTGGTATCGAGACACCCACCTGTAGCTGGCGTTCGGTTTGATGCATACGCCGTGCTGCAAATTGGCTGTAATTGAAACTGACTGTGGCGGTTCGGAATGATGTCGCATAGCCGAGCTGCAGCACCGTCTCTGCCGAGTGCGATCGCCGGTACCCTTGTCGGATGGCCGTTAAGTACACTGAGCCATACGTGCCAAGCGGCTGTGCGACGTTTGCGCTCACTTCACTTTTAAGATCGCCCGCCCTCCTCCATCCTCCCCGGTCTTCCCGAACCGCTTGTGCAAACGAACGGTAGCCTTCGGTCAAGTACCTCGTGCTAACGAGTCGGAACTGCGTGCCGTACGCCGGCAGCGACTTTGCGTACGTTAGCTGAATTCCGTTTCCCGACTGACGAAAGGTGCTGCCCGAGCTTAGCTTTGTATGTGTAAAATCAAACGCTAAAGCTCCTAAACCTTTCATATTAAGACCAACGCCTGCTGTGAGAGCACTGTACACACTTGATAACACCGCACGACCGTAGACCGTCGCGTTGGAGGTCAAACCATAGCCAATCGCTGCTTTCGCTGCGAACGGTCCGTCAGGTTCTGAAGCGTCTCGGTACTTTCCGATCGCCAGGTCGTAATTGAGCATTCCCTCTCGTACTAAAGTCGGCAGCGCGGCATAAGGTTGCTTGTATCGAGTGATCGAACCATCCGCCTCCGCGATCGTAACCTCGAGGTCGCCGGCGCCCGGCGTTGCGTATAGATCGTCGATGACGAAGGGGCCCGGTGCCACGTTGATTTTGTAGAGCACGTAGCCATTCTGTCGAATTGTAACTTCGGCGGCTGTGCGGGCGATTCCGCGAATGGATGGGGCAAATCCCCGCAAGCTGTCAGGCCGCATAGAGTCGTCCGTTTGCAGTTGAATACCGCGCAAGCCAAAACCATCGTCTCCGAACCCGGACACGAACGTGTCTCCCACCGTCAAGCGCGATTGGATAGTTGGCAAAGCTCGTTCGACGTAAGTCGCTCGCGATTCAAACTTTGTCCCATAAGGGCTACGATTGATGGCGAGCCAATTCCGAAATCTCCAAGGTCCAAGATTCAGTCCGGAGTGCAAGCTTGCGTACAAACTATCTCTATTTCGCAAATAGTCGTGGTTCCCGTTTAGCTGATACCCGAAGAGCAAAGCCGTGACGCCGTCGTCGAGTTGGTCCATCGGCACAACGCCACGAGCTCGGCGCAGCATTGCTGCTTGAGGTATTGAGATCCGAAGAGTTTGAGACGCTGCGTCAAATTGCGTTGTGGTGTCAGGAATAATTCTACCGAGATCGATACAGACGCCGTCTGCGTACTCCGAGATTTTGGGAAATGCGGCGATATTGACCTTCCATCTCATCAGTTGCTCTCGACTCAGGCAGGGTGAAGCATCGACATCATGACGATCCGTGACCAGTTTGATTTCCTCATCACCTAATCGATCTCCGTTGAGAAAGACCGTGCTCGGGTAAGAGCCAGGCAGTATGCGATTGCCAAATGAAAAAACGGACAGATCGACGTCTTGCGGACCGCCTCCTAAGCTCAGAAAAGCATTGTTGAACACCGCGCGGTCGCTATCCGCACGTACTGTTATCGGCGAGGCATTGCTTAACGCAATAATGGCAAGATACTCCACACAACGCCGACAGATTTTAAGTGCTGTCGTCGATTCATGCACCCAAGTGATCCTTTTCAATCGACCTGCAATCCACGAAGATGGCTTAGTTTCTTGTCTTGATCGCCGCTGGTACCGCGGGGCGCTCCTCAGTTGCCCCGAAGTCGTTAATGATCGAGTAGCTCACTTGAAGATCGGCGTCACAGTGTGGCAAAACGAATTCACGTGACGACCACGGAGCTACATACCCACTTTCAAGTTCCGTGCGTCGCCCGTCGCCATACTTGATTGTTAGATCTGTGAAACTTGCGAAGAATGGCGCGTCATTGCGCAGAACAAGCGAACAGGTACGTAAATGGCGGTCCCTTACTTGACTCCAGCGAAGCAAGCTAGTATCAAGCTTGTCTTGGTGAAGGCCGGGCGGACGGTAGAAGAGCTTGATTCGCGTACGGACCGAGATCTGAAGTACGTTGTCACGCTTATCAATTCTCGGGATCTCTTTCACGTTAAGCCAATACATGGATTCGCGGTCGCTCGGCAATCCACCGCCCACCTTCACAACACGAAGCAATCCCTCACGCCGTCCGTCGATCCGAGAGACGGCGGGAACAACGAAGAAGGGCGTGTCGGTGTTGCCACTGTCGTCCTCGATCCATGCTTGGACGACGTATGGCTCGTCGGATCTGTTTTCTGCGGTAATAGACGTTTCTCGTTTTGCACCTTCGAATACGAGCCTAGTCCCGGACAACACAATCGCTGCGTCCACGCCATCGGCCGCCAATAAGTAAGCGAACATGAGGGGGATGATTAAGTACCGCGGTCGAAGAAACATCGAGTAAGATCGCTTTACGTAGATTACTCAATCTACAGAATGGAATACACAAGTTGAGCCCAGAGATATCATTCCCTGGGCTTGTCACAGTCATTGTCAGTTATATGAAACTGTGAATTGGGCGGTAGCGTTCGCAACGCCAGCTACGGCAGCACTTTTCGTGGCTTTATAAAAGGCTCGGAATGGGAGAGAGAAGGAGCCGTTCCTGATTGGAATTGCGTCAGATTTTGTTCCGAGCGCCAGATCCTTTTGGCTATTTACGTCGTAAAGACCCACAGCTACGTTCTGCGCGCTCGATGGACCAGCCGTCAGTGCGATAAGACTCGGATCGTCAGCATCAGGCGTTGCATTGAATGTGACCTGAGCATTTTTGACCGTGCCGAGGGTACAGCCCGTGAGTTTAATCTCGAAGTCTCGCCCCGTTGACTTTGCGCCGGCTGCCGACAATACGTTTGTCGATATCGAACCTAACGGGACTGTTTGATTGACACTGCTTCCATCGACCGAGCAGGGCGCAGTTGTGATCTCGCCGGTGAAATTTATCTGCCCTTTGTTGACTCCTGGGCTGGGACTATCTGCCATCGCGATACCGACTGCGAGGATACTAAGTGAACCGGCTGCTAACACTTTCTTTCGGCATCTCATTTCTACTCTCCTAGTTAGTGCTTCGAGATAAAAGTTGAGGATATTGAGCAACACTTTGATGCTCTGACCGGCACATGGCCGGATGCGCATCAGCTTCTGCGATGCGAACTTAGTCATCCCAGTTCTAGGGAGTTGTCGTGAACGAGACGGCGTCTGTATGTCTACGCGTCGCGATCTCGTAAGCGTTGAGAACTATCGCTTGCTTCGTGCACGGCGAAGCAACCGGACGAAAGACTTTTCTAAGCCTAGGGCCATCAGACACGCCGGGATGAAGACGACGTAGCGCACGAACATTCCGCGCCAATGAGGCGTTTCCCTTTGCGACATTTGAAAAGCGCTGTCTTCAACAAACCAGAGGGTCGGCTTCGACATCGCCCACATGATCCACTTGTAGCGACGCATCATGGACGCGCAGGTAGGTCCCCATAAGCTATATCCATGATTGACGCTTGGCGTAAATGTCATACGACAATATGCTACGTCCGCCATGTAGCGAGCGCTGTCCATGTACCCCGCCTTAAACAGCTCTGTGCAAACGCGCTTGGAACCTCCTGAGTCGACCCATATGTGAAGCTCCCGATCGCTTGGACGAGTTTTTGCCAACGTGTCCCTCGAAGATCGGGGGTAACGCATATTCGTCGTCCTGAAGCTGATTCTCTCCTCGCTCAACGATTCGCTCCTTATCTTAAGGTTCCACGATGGGACACCGTCAGCATCGCTTGATGATCAGCACAGTGTTGTTCCCTCCCATCCCAAATGAGTTGCTCATAGCAATTCGTAGATCGCTAACCGAGCGCCCGACCTCAGGAACATAATCGAGCCCCGCGAAGAACGGGTCTTTCCCATCGTGATGAAGAGTCGGCGGAATTTTCTGTTCACGAATTGCTAGCGCGCAAATCGCCAATTCCAGCGCACCAGCCGCGCCGATCAAATGTCCATGAGACGACTTTGTGCTGCTTATCGGAATGCGTGGGAGTGACGAACCGAACACATGGCGAAGCGCTTCCACTTCGATCACATCTCCATTTCGAGTTGCAGTACCATGCGCATTCACATATCCGACCTGGCTCGCTCTTATGCCTGCATCGGTGATCGCCCGCTCAATCGCGAGAGCTTGGCCGTGCGACGTAGGCATCGTTAAACGACTGTGGTCATTACTCGAACCGTATCCGACTATCTCAGCGATTGGATAACTTCCCCGACGAGCCGCATGGGCGGCGGATTCGAGCACAAGCACGCATGCGCCTTCTGCGAGTGCGAAGCCAGTCCGGCTTTCACTGAACGGGCGACACCCTGTCCCAGGTGCAATCGCCGGCTCGTCGCACAGGACTCGCAGCTGAGACCAAGCTCGAAGCAGCGGTGGGCTCAACATAGCCTCGGTGCCTCCACACAACGCGATATTTAAGTGTCCGTCGCGAATACGGCGGAAAGCTTCTCCGATTGCGACGGCGCCTGCCGAGCACGCGGTCGTGTAGGTCAGCACCTCCGCCGACGTGCCGACCTCGATTGCTATGTGTGCAGCAGGGGCATGGGGCATGGCCGCAGGTATGGTGAGTAAGATTTCACGCCTGTTTCGGCCATAAAAGTCGTTGATCCCGCCAACAAGCGAGGTCACGCCGCCGATGCCTGTTCCAATGAACACGCCACAGTCGCGCCCCACCTCATCGCCACCCCATCCACTGGAAATCATGGCTTGTCGCGCTGCGTATAAAGCCAGCAAAGACACACGATCGAGACATCTCGAGTCAGCCGGGGCGAAATGCGCCTCGATGTTCAATTCCGCATGTCCGACGTATCGGTCTATCAGCGGATTAGGATGACGCTGGATTCCATTTTTCCCCGCAATAAGTGCGTCAAAGAAGACATTCGGATCGTTGCCTAGCGGTCCAGTCAATCCAATGCCGGTGATAAGCACATCATGCTTCATGTAGAACCATCCCTAATGCTGCTTCGAGCATTGTTCTCGCTTTCAGGTAGGCCGGCAGTCAGGTTCGTCGCGGTCGTGCGCATCTCGCTTTCCAAAAGACACGACTCCGCCTTCTTTGCCTGAAGCACTGCGCGCACAAGCGCGCTGATGTTCGGCGGAAACACCGGCAAGGATCCCTCTGCGTTGGCGGTGGCCAGGACGTTGCGCGTTTGTAGATAGCGGTCGAACTGAAGACCCTCGCGCTCCTCGATTAGAAGAATGATTTCGAGAATAACTAAAGAGTCGAAGTTCGGAATCACGTCCACGAAGAGTTCGTCGCGTCGAAGGCGAGCGATGTCGACTCTCAGCGCGCTCCCAATCAGCACTGACAGCTTGACATGCAAATCAGAGCCGTCTTTGTCGGTTCTAGGCATGGCGAGTGGAACCCCTTTATGACCTACGCAGGCCTTCGCGCTGCGCTGGAATGCAGTCCGAAATGCGCCGACCATCGATCGTTAGTCGGCGTGGCGGCTCACAGGGATCATGATGCAAACCGGCCTTCGACGGCTCGGCCGAGCGAGCTGACACAGGGCAGAGTGTCCTTGCTCAAGTGCAAGACTGCGCCGCTCACTCATGCCACGCCAATGCATCCTTGCGACGCACTGCGGAGGCAGAACTTTATAAGCATCGCATCCGACCGCTACATGAGCTCCGCTCAGCGGCGGTCCATCGGCGGTCAACTTTATTCCCGATCTCGCAGGGCCAAGCATTTGAGCTTGCGCGTTCGGGCTGAGATAAGTGCTGCAACAAGTTTCGCCGCGAGATCTTGAGCTGGTGTCAGCCTTTGGCTCAATCTCCCTGCTGACGCTGTCCGCAGTTCTCTCGCCGCATTTGTTTTGACCCATATCCGCCGACGCTGGCAGGAAGAGAGGAGACCCGGGATTGCTAGCCCACGCGGCAGAGGCGAAGAATGTCCATAGGACATTCCAGTTTACCGATGGCAGTAGCCTCAAAGTGCGTATTCCGGCGAACGTGATCACGCATTTCAGCGGATCGTGATCGCGGATTCCGAATGATCGTGATCAGCCGTTTCGGTTGATCACGATCGCCGATCACAGATTTCCGAAACGCGTGATCACGATGCCGGAATGAGCGATCACGGGACCGAAACGGGTGATCACGTAACCGGAACGTAATCCGGGTTTGAGTCTGGCGGCGGCGTTGCGCATGTATTCACCGGCGGCGTTAGCCTGCTCCCTTTTTTGCGGGAGAGGCGCTGATGCCGACACCTCGGATGAGCATGCGCAAATTGAAGGAAGTCCTGCGACTGAAGTGGGCGTGTGGCCTGACGCATCGTCAGATCAGCAGGGCCATCGGCATCAGCGTCGGAGCCGTGTCGAAGTTCGCGGCCCAGGCCAGCCAGGCGGGACTCGACTGGGCCGCAGCCCAAGCGCTGTCCGACGATGAATTGGACGCGCGCCTGAGGCCTGCGGCGACCGATGCCACGGCGACAGCGTCGCGACGCATCGAGCCTGACTACATGGCATTGCATCGCGAGCTGCGTCGCAAGGGCGTGACGCTGCAACTGCTGTGGGAAGAATACGCTGAAGCGAACCCCGGCCAGCGGACCTACCGCTACACGCAGTTCTGCCAGAAGTACAAGGACTGGGCGAAGTCGATCAAGCGTTCAATGCGCCAGCAGCACCGCGCCGGCGAGAAGCTGTTCGCCGACTTCGCGGGTCCCACTGTGCCGATCCTCGCGCGCGATGGCGGCGTTGAGTTCGAGGCGCACGTGTTCGTTGCCGTGCTCGGCGCATCGAACTACACGTTCGCGTGCGCGACCCGCACCGAGACGATGGCGGACTGGATTGGCAGCCTGTGCGACGCGCTGGAGTTCATCGGCGGCGTGCCCGAGCTGCTCGTGCCCGACAACCCGAAGGCGCTGATCGCGCGGCCCGACCGTTACGAACCCGGACTGGGCACGACCACGCAGGACTTCGTGAACCACTACGGCACGGCAATGCTGCCGGCGCGTCCGCGCAAACCGCAGGACAAGGCCAAGGTCGAAGTCGGCGTGCAGATCGTCGAGCGCTGGGTGCTGGCCCGGTTGCGCCACTATCGCTTCTACAGTCTGGCCGAACTCAACAAGGCCATTGCAGAACTGATCGCCGAGCTGAACCAGCGCCCGTTCAAGCGGCTCGAAGGCAACCGTCGTGAATGGTTCGAACGTCTGGACCAGCCCGTACTGCGCCCTTTGCCCGTGCGTCGCTACGAGATTGCCACCTTCCAGAAGTGCCGTGTGAACATCGATTACCACGTCGATGTCGGCGGCCACTATTACAGCGTCCCGCACAGCCTCGCGCGGCAGGAGGTCTGGGCGCGCATCACACGCCACGGCGTCGAGATCCTGCATGGCGGCAAGCGTGTCGCTGCGCACGCACGCTCGCGCCTCAAAGGTAAACACACGACCATCGCCGAACACATGCCGGCCGCGCATCGCGCGCACATGGAATGGACTCCGGGCCGCCTGCTCAACTGGGGCGCATCCGTCGGCCCCGGCGCCGAGGCTGTCGTGCGACACCTGCTGACCAACAAACCCCACCCCGAGATGGGCTATCGCGCCTGTCTCGGTCTGCTCTCGCTCGCGCGCAAGTACGGCAAGCACCGCCTCGAAGCCGCGTGCCAGCGCGCATTGAAGATCGGCTCGCCCACGCGCCGCTCCGTGCTGTCGATCCTGGAAGCGGGGCTTGACCTGCAGCCCTCGCTCCCTATCACGCTCACCGAATGGCGCTCGCCCGAGCACGAGAACGTGCGCGGTCCCGACTACTACCACTGACCCGAAGGAGATCACAATGTTGATGCAGCACACCCTTACCCAACTGAAGGCGCTGAAACTGGACGGCATGGCCCGCGCCTTTGAGGAGCAGTCGGCGCTCACGGCCAGCACCAGCCTGTCGTTCGAGGAGCGCGTGGGCATGCTCGTAGATCGCGAGCTGGCCTGGCGTGATACGCGGCGACTCGAACGTCTGCTGCGCGCGGCGAAGCTCAAGAACCCACAGGCCTGCGTCGAGGACATTGAATACCGGCAAAGCCGTGGGCTGGACCAGCGCATCGTCGCCACGCTCGCCGGCTGCGACTGGGTGCGCAATGCGCAGAACCTGATCCTGACTGGCCCCACGGGCGCGGGCAAGACCTGGCTCGCATGCGCGTTCGGCCAGCAGGCGTGCCGTCAGGGCTTCTCGGCGTTCTATGTGCGCGTCGCGCGGCTGTTCGAAGAAATGAAAATCGCGCACGGCGACGGCAGCTTCACACGTCGGCTCGCGCAACTCGCGAAGATCGATGTGCTGATCCTCGACGACTGGGGTTTGCAGGATCTCGACCAGGCCGCGCGCAACGATTTGCTCGAAGTACTTGATGATCGTGTCGGTACGCGCTCGACGGTGATCACCAGCCAGTTGCCGCTCGAACACTGGCACGCGTGGCTGCAGGATCCCACGCTCGCCGATGCGATTCTCGACCGGCTCGTGCATCAGGCCCACAAGCTTCCGGTCAAGGGCGATTCGATGAGAAAGAAAACAAAATACGAATCCGCTGACGCCTGATCGTGATCACCGTAGCTATAATCCATTGACCGCGCAACACCACCTTCCAGACTGATCACGTTCGCCGAAATGACTGATCACCATCGCCGAAATCCGCACTCAAAGCCCCCCCCCCCCGGAAAATTCGTGAAGTCCTTCTCATAAGCTTCATCCCTCAGCGATTAATACCGAAACGTGCTCACCCAATACGCTCGCCATTGCAAACGTGTGTCATGCTCGATTTTTGATCAGATAAACGACGTGCCCCGCCTGGCCGGTTATCTTTGCAGAGTGCAAGGCCTTACGCATCGATTGCTTTTATCGTCGTTCGATTAGTCATTATTAAAGCGGATAACGACCATCCTTGAACATCAGTCGAGTACGAAACCAGCATTAACAACACTGGAAATTTGATATTTATCAAATGCAGCAACCCGTTCCATGGATGGATAAATTAATAATCGCTTGTTGCTTCTGTAGATTCGAAGATAAGAAGCTTAGTCTTTCGACTCCGTCGCTTTGCCAACGGCAATTCAAATTTGCATTGCAACACTCACGCTCGCTCGCAACGAGTGCGTTCTCACGGGATGAGGTCCAAGCGTAAGTCTGTAATCTTGAACACAACATCGTTCACTACGGCCCCTTCGAGCGGCCAGTTTCGGGGCGGGTCATTCAGCGACGACACCGATGCGGATGAAGCTATCTACTCAAATTCGGTGTAACAGGTGTAGCAGGTGTAACGGCGTCTGCAAACGCAAGCAGATCGGGGTTCTCAGCGTTACACCGCCCCCGTTACACCGGTAATTGACACGTGGGCTGGTGTAACAGGGATTTTCGATAGCGGTATCGAGGGTGTAACGGTGTAACGGCGGAACCTTCAACGGTGTAACGCGAAACGCCTTAAGCCTCAGGGCTTTACGGCGTGCGTTACACCTGCTACACCTGTTACACCGGTTTTAGGATGATCATGAAGCTCCGCTTGCGGTCCAGATCCTGGAGGTGAATACGTAGACGCGGGTGCTTCCTTTGCCTGGGATTCGCTCCACCCGCTGAAACTTTCCATCCGGCGAGCCGCGAACCCAGCCCGCGTCGATGAGCACTTTTGCTGCGCATTTTGGATCGAATCCCATAGATACCTCGCGCTTAAAAACCTCTGGAAACACAAGGTATTCAGAGCCACCCTCGGCAGGTCGCCGGAAGCCGGCCCTGTTTAGAGTAGGCCGCAATCCCGTATCATTCAGATCGGTAAAGCGTGATTCTTCATGAGCCTCAAAAAATGCTTTCACATGCGCGAGAATCGCGGCATGCTCGTAACTGCCCGCGCCGCCGCGATTAATGAGCCACGCTTTAAAACACATGGCCGCAGCAGATCTCGCTTCGCCCTCTTGCCACCCTGTAATAGCGCAGGTCGTCGCGTATTCGCCTGCTATACCGATAAGCGCGAGCCGATCGCAAACACGATGAGCCTGGCCGCAGGCATCCGGCGGAAGGTGCTCGGCAAGAAATCTCGCTGTCTCCTGTTTGAGGTATTTCTCGACCACCTCTGGCTCTCTTGATACGATTTTCAGCAGCTCGATCGCCGCCATCCCGTAGCTACGCTTACACCCTTCGCCGATCAGCGCCGACAGTTGTGCACCGCCTGCCTGTCCGTGCACATTCTCGAAAAGGCCAAAGCCTCGACCCGCATCAGCCGGAATTTCGACAAGTCTGACTTCCTGACCCGCCTTTGCTCTTTTGCCTCCAGCTTGCATGTGCTGCGCGAGGCCAATCTCGCCGGCCGACAGGAAGAGCAACCTCCACGACTGCCGCGCACGCGCCGAGCCGGTGCGCCCGGCGCGCGCCTTGCCGCTCCCGTTAGCTAGCATGTACGCAATCTCCCCGGCCTCGCGTGGATCGACCTGCGCTAGCTCATCCAGCACGAGTAGGGTGTCATTGTGAAGCGCAGCTAACCCCTCAAGGCCGTTTGAGGTTGCACGCCACCGCTGCATGTACTCGGGACCACCATAGACGCTACACGCGGCACGGAGCGCGGTCGTTTTGCCTGTCGATGAATCGCCCACAAAGTTAAGACCGCCCGACTCCTGCCCAGAGTACGCCAGCATCATTCCCGCAAACGCCGTCGAAACAGCGACGAGCATCCGAGAATTGCCGGAGCAATAAGATGCGACGTCGCGCTTCCAATCGTCCAATGTTCCAGCCTGTGAGTACGTCCGCATCACGGCCTCCGATTGGAAAATCACGCGCTCGGCTGACACGCCAATCGTACGGTCGGGAAACACGAAGGCGCTGTTATGCCAGCCAGTACGTGTCACGCACCTGCCCCGCGCCTTGGGTTTCGCGGTCGTCACGTATTCCGTTAGCTTATTGCGAGCGCGGTTACTCGGTGCGATGTCTAACCCCAACCGTGCGAGCTCGCCTCGCATGTCCGCACCGTCCGATCGCAGCATCTCCATCGGCATGGCCCAGACATGCGGATGATCGTCGGCGTCCTTCCACTCAAGCAGACGCCCCCAGTTTTCCGAGGCGCGATCGCGCACCAGCGCCCGAACGTAAAGTGGCGAGCAGATCCAGTGCGGCATGCCGTCGTCATCGGTATAGAACACCCCGTCCTTACTCACGGAGAAGCCACGCGGCACGCAGCCCTTATCCGGTTGCTCCCCGCCGTCCGGCCTTGCAGCCCGTTCGATCTTGGCGGCGACCGCCGCCGCGCCGAACCGTGTGTGCATGTCGTTGAAGTCGCTCTCGTCCTCGTCGCGTGTGTCGCCAAACTCGGGTAAGGCGAGCCTGCCATCAACGGCTTTCGCCGCTTCGGCCGCCATTTGTTGCCCGTTTCCGAGGTCCGCGAGTACGATAATCTCAGCCTCCGGATGCCCTGCTCGCATTGCCTGAGCGACCTTCATGAGGTTGCCCGCAGACAACGCAGCCACCGTAGCGTGGTTCGTGCACAAATGAGCTGAAAGCGCGGTAGCCACCCCTTCCGCGATCAAGATACGGGCACAGTCTTTTGTGAATTCGCCGACAAACCAGCCGCCGCCCGCTTTGGCGCCGCCCGCCAGCGCCGACTTGCGCCCATCGTCGTCGATCATCTCCACGGTTGTGACCGCACCGTCGATCATGACCGGCGCGATGAGGATTCGTCCCTCAAGCTGGACGCCGCCGGAGTGCGGGCGATAACCTGTCAGCGTCCGAAGCTTTCGCACGTCGAGCTCACGCAGAGCATCGACGGCTGTGATGCCTTTGCGTAACAAGTATGGATGGTCGTCACGCGCAGCTTCGGACTTCTCGATGATGGCGAGCGCGATCGTTGACGCGTGATTGCGGTCCTTCGCGCGTTGCTGCTCATCCTTTTTTGCCCGAGCGTCGCGTTCCGCCCGGCGGTGGGCGACTTCCACTGGGTCCACGACGATTGCCGCCTTTGCGCGCGGGTTGTAACCGTACTTCTTGGCGATCGCAAACAAGGTGGCAATGGTGATGCCCCCATCGGGACGGATCGAGCGCCACGTGTCGCGAACGTCGGCGGCGACGTAGTTCGGACTGCCCTGGCTCCATTGATCGAACGTGTCGAAGCCAGCCTCGCCCTCGCCATGCTTGAGCGCCGCAGCGACGCGGAACCATACGTCGCGCTCAACGTCCGGCGGGATGTACGAGAGTGCCTCGAGGATCCGTTGGTGTTCGTCAAAGACGGTGCTCATTGCTTACCTCCCGCAATCACATGTGCCTTCGCAATTACGCGAGCGAAGGCAAGGTTGTCGCCGATCGCCGCCGTCGCTTGCCCCGCGAGAACGCCCACGCGCGGCGATCGGACACCCTTCGCCATCATCGTTTCAAGCAGATCGGTACGGCGAAACCCCTTCTCGGCGGCAGCGGCAAACACCACGTCGAGCACGCGGCGTGCGAACTGGCGCACGTCGTCATCGGCTTTCTTTGCATGAAACACAAGGAAGCCGCACATGAGAACGCACTCAGTCGGGCTCGCGTACTCGCCTTCAGCGATTGGAATGCCGAGTTTGTAGTTCTCGTTCATACGACCTCCCGCGCGGCCAGCGTCAGCCCCTGAATGATCTGCGGCAGTAGTTCCGGGCGCAGCATGATGCCCTTCTGCGTCGGCACGAACTCACCCGCTGCATTGGCGACCACAAGCCGGATATCGACGTACTCGCGGCCTTTATACCGACGATGAATGATCCGGATGCGCTGCGTCGCGCTCTTCTGGATATCCATCACCACCTTGTCCTGATCGACCGTACTCATACATCCTCCTTCGAACCGATCGCGCACTGACCGTGACGCACGCCATCTGCGTGCACGTATTCATGCAACTGTTCTGCGACTCCAGCAAACTGATCTATCAACATGCGAACGACACCGTAGACAGGGTGGTCGTCGTTCACAGGAAGCTCCGCAATGGCGATCAGCAACATCTGCAAGACATCGTGGAACTGCTGAACCTTCGCCGCCATCTCGAGGTGCCTAACCATGGTGTCCTCCCTGTAAGGAGTACTCATCGCTGTGAGCACGACTAGAGCGCTCTATTTTGAGACGGTCGATCAATCGCTGTCGAAGGACGCACTCGGCTTCGGACGCGGTCTCGACGATCTGACCGATGAGCTCGATTTCACTGGCGATGCGGTAGAGCAAAAGAGGTTGTTCGGCTTCCTGTAACGCGCCGGAGCGCACTGGTTTGAGTTCAGGGCTTCGGTCATTGGTGATCAAGCATCCGATGGCTGATACGACGGTGGCTAACGACGACGCGGAATCGCCCGCCACGGTTAGGCAGTCCGCGAGGAATTGCAGCTCGCTGTCTGAGGCGTGCGCTGTGTCGAAGCGCTCGCGAAAGAAGGCGAGCAGGCTTGCTGCCGAAGGTATTTGCTGGATAGCGGTGCGTGTTGTCTTAGTCATGGCGCACCTCCGCACGGGCGAGCTCGGCAAGCTCGAGGAGTGCATCTGCGCAGCAGTCAAGCGCGTCGTTCGCGCTCGGCGCGAGCGCAGCTTCACGCAATGCGCGGTTGATGATTTGGATTTGAAGCGGCGGATCAGTTTGCTCGGGACGAGCGGGGATAGCGAGTCGCATGGTGCAGCCTCCTATGTCAGGTTCAACGAACCCGGCCCCCAACTGCAATTGGGGTGGCCGAGCGCAAGGCGGGATTGCAGTACCGGCGACATAGGAAACCGGCGAGCGCGAACGCTCCCCCACCAAGGCCCGACCATTGAAGGCGTGCGCAAGGCTGCGGACGAAAAAAAACCGCCGGTCGGCGGTTGTCCGCCTATGTCCCATCGAGACTGCAATCCCGAGCGAGAGGTGTCTCCTCCCACGGCACAGAGAATAGACGACCGCTTCCGACTTCGTCAAGCAAGCCTCTTTCGTATCCAACCGATGGTGCACACCCTCGAGCTTGGCTACTATCGAAGTGCAGCATCCATGAAACCCTTCTTTGCTGGCCTCAACGGCCAGCTTTTTTTTGGCCGTCGGCTCACAAGCACGATCGTTTGTCATCGACGGCGCAGCAGGATGCGAAGCGCACGCGATTTCGTACCCGACCAATATCAGGCGCGCCGCTCCTCGACTAACATTGCTATCGGGGTCTTCTTTTTGGCCGGACATCGCGCCGGCCCTTTTTTTTGCCCTTGGGTATTCTCTGGAGCCTGTGCAAATCGGCCCATAGCCGTCGCCGCACGTGGACGCTCCATCACCACACGCATCGCCCGTAGCAGTGGTCTCATGCTTCGCATCGCCGCGACTACCAAGCCTTGAGATTGCCAGAGAGAAAAACATCGAAAGCATCTCAGTCTCCCATACGATAGTTAGCGGGAGCGAGGAGGAACGCCTCGATGTCGGACACACGCCATCCGACAGAGCGCGGTCCGAGTGCAACCGGTGAAGGAAAAGTTCTGTTCTTGATTCGCGCGTAGATGGTGGACCGGGAAAGTCCCGTAACTTCTTCCACTTGCTTCCTGCGCAGAATTGCTTGTGAAGTTTGATATCTCATTGCCCTACCCTAATACGCGTGTGCTCCGGCCCATCCGGCACGCAAAGCAGAGCTTCGCGCTACCAACTTCGGGCTTGTCCGAATTCGCCATGAGGCGCGTCCGAATTCGGCTGCTAGACCATATGCAATAAGGCCTCCAGCCGCGGTGTACCTGCGCAGAATTGGCGACGATCAGCGCCCGCTTGTTTGAGAGCCACGCAGGCTTAAGCAAGAGCTATCAGTTATATGTGAAGTTCAACACGCAACCATCAGGTCGCCAAGCGTAGGATTCGCTTAATACTCGGAGGCCAAGATGGATCAGTACTTCATCACCCAGCAAGGCGTGATGCGGCGGTTGATGCAGATTCGAAAAGATGCTTCGAGCAATGCCGGCCGCTTATCGACTGTAATTGCGACGAGCAGAGACGGCACCGAGATCCAAGGTATCGAGGAAGTGTTATTAGACCTGCGCGCGGGAAGAGTCGAATTCTTATAAAGTCCTGGCCACTGGCCTAACCAGAAAATGTTCGTTAGTTAACTTTGTGGAACAGCCCCCTGAAAGACCGGACACAGTCTCCCACTTACAATAGCGGGTAGGCATAAGACTGTGTATATGACTAACAACAAGAACGAAGTAATGGAAGTGTTGACGGGACCTGAGCGCCGACGGCGCTGGTCGGCTGATGAGAAGCTGGCGATGGTTCGGGAGACGTTCGAGCCCGGCAAGACAGTTTCGATGGTGGCTCGGCTGCACGGCATCAATCCGAATCAGCTGTTTCAGTGGCGCAAGCTGCATCAGGACGGCAGCCTGTCGGCAGTGAGCGCTGGAGAAGAAGTTGTGCCGGCGTCCGAGTTGAGCGACGCGCTGAAGCAGATAAAGGAGCTCCAGCGCCTGCTGGGCAAGAAGACCATGGAGAACGAGATTCTCCGGGAAGCCGTGGAGGTGATGAAGTCGCGAAAATGGATTGCGCGCTCACCCTCATTACCGGGGGACGGCCAGTGAAGCAGGTCTGTGACGTTCTCGGTGTAGCGCGCTCAAATGTGTCGTAAAGCTCGCCCGGACTGCTGACTGGCAGGATGGCCGGCGCGCACGCAAAACGGATGATGCTGGCATTGTCGACGAAATTCGTTTGCTCGTTGCTGACTTGCCCAGCTACGGCTATCGACGCGTCTGGGGCCTGCTGCGAAGCGAGCGGGAATTGCGGTGTGAGGTTCGAGTGAATGCGAAACGTGTTTATCGCGTGATGCGCCAGCACGATTTGTTGCTTCACAGGAGGCCTGCGAGGCCGAGCATCGAGCGTCGGCATGAAGGTACGGTGGCGGTGCCCAGAAGCAATCAGCGATGGTGCTCTGACGGCTTCGAGTTTCGTTGCGACAACGGCGCGCCGCTGCGCGTGACGTTCGCACTCGATTGCTGTGACCGCGAAGCGATCAGCTGGGCAGCGACGACAGGCGGTCATAGCGGCGACGTTGTGCGCGATGTCATGCTGGCGGCTGTCGAACATCGTTTCGGGAACGTTCGCAAAACGCCCGCGCAAATCGAATGGCTCAGCGACAACGGTTCGGGTTACATTGCCGAAAAGACCCGCGCGTTCGCTTCAGATATTGGTCTCAAGCCGTTGACCACGCCCGTATGCAGCCCGCAGAGCAATGGCATGGCAGAAAGCTTCGTCAAGACGATGAAGCGCGATTACGTTGCGTTCATGCCGAAGCCGGACGCGGCGACCGCCGTGCGCAATCTGGCCGTCGCATTCGAACACTACAACGACAAACACCCGCATAGCGCGCTGAAATACCGCTCGCCGCGCGAGTTCCGACGTAAAGCCGATTCATCAACCTTGGTGTGAGATGGTGTCCGGAACTACGGGGGCAAATCCACTTTGGCATTTCTCAACGCAGCAAGGAACGTCGGAGAAGGGCAAAGTAATCGCTTCGTGAAGATTGCACATCCCGCATGCACAGCCTGCTATAGGGGCTTGTGGCTGCCAACGAGGCGCCTTAGTCGGTCCAGTCCTGCCGGGAACGGGATTTGCACTTCGGCAGGTTCCTCAACTCGGAAGTCCAACATGAAGACGTCCCATCAGATCGCCCTTTCATTGGCTATTGGCACGGCGAGCATTACTGCACAAGCGCAAGTGGCCGGAACGCAACCGCTCAGCGTTACCGTGCAACAATCTCAGGCCCTCTTGCAGGGTTGGAGCGCGAAGAAGGGCATTCTTGGGAAAGCCGTGTACAACGACAAGAATGAAAAGATCGGTTCAATTAAAGATCTAGTGATCACGACTGACGCAACAGTTTCCGCAGCGGTAATCGCCGCTGGTGGCTTCTTGGGCGTAGCTACTCATGACGTCGCTGTCCCAATCGCATCACTTGAGAATCGTAATGGCAATTTTTATCTTGCCGGAGCGACCAAGCAAGCGCTGAAAGACACTCCGGAATTCGAGTACAGCAAAGTCCAGACGCCTCCGAAGCCGAAAAAGCTCAAGGCCGAGTGAGTAATTGCCTGCCTCGGCATCGCCAGCTAATCGAAGTGATAAGGTGGTAGCACTACCGCTTCGCCTACCTAGGAATAGCTATTGCGTTGATGAAACGCGCGCACCATGCGCGTTTCCTTGGAGATTTGCAATGTCATCAGATCCGATCGACCCGACTGCTGTACCCTCAACACCACCGGATGCACCAGCACCCGGACCAACCCCTGGCGATGTCCCAGACGTTGGCGGACCCGAGCGGGAGCCGGACCAGCAAGGTTGACTGCGATACCCGCCGGTCGTCACAGCAGATGCGGGCGGCCGACGCGATGCGAGCGCGCCGCTTTCGTGGCACCACATCGAGTTTTCGATAGCACTCATCATGGCGGCGCGGACTCAGAAAGACGAAACATCGGAAAGGCGCAGTACGCCTTCATTGGCACCGGGACGCTCGTCGGGTTGGCGACCTCCCAATCCTTTCGCGGCTTGACAGACGGCGGGATATTGGCAAACGCAGCGTTCATAGGGATCTGCCAACTTACGACGATATCCGCGTCAGTTTTTTGCGCTAATTCTTTTACTTGATCCCCCCGTCTTCCAGTATCTACATCAATGAAACAAGAAGCGCCGGAGAGCACATATCCTTCACGCTTCAGCTCACTAATCTGTTTTTGAAGGTCGCTGGTTTCTATTATTTCAGCAGTTCCGATGCGAGAACCCGCTTGACTTTGCGGGCTAAAATCTCCAAAGGGTTCGTAGTGCTCGACAAAGGGACTACTGCAGCCCGATAGAAGAACAACGGCAAGAAATCTAATAGCGGTCGGCAACACTGCGGCCGCGCGATATGGATGTTGTCCCGATCTGCTCCGACTATTATTAATCGCCAGGCTTAGGTCTTCCTGAGCCATTCGTGCACGTGAGTTCAACAAGAATGAAATCCTCCTCGGAAAAAACCCTGAATAACTCTGCATCCGATGTGACCCGCAACTTTCGCATTGCGTTGTTTTTGTGAGTACTGATCGTTTGTTTTGATCGATACCTCGCCAAGGAGATCTCCTTCACGGAAGATCCCGATAGAATTGATCGAATGATATGGATTTCGCATCGAGATAATGGCTTTACCTCCTCTAACGCGCTCGTATTACTTAAGCTCGTTTCCGCAAGCGTCGGCGAAACAAAATGCGCCCCTGCATTGGCTGCCTCAATAGCCACATTCAGATGTACGATTACGTCTTCAGCGTCGAGCATCGCACTCACTCCCAATTGACCAAGCGTGGCAATATAAGCAGCGTTACGAACACATGAATGCAATACGACGCCGACATCCGGATAATCGTCCAGAATAAGCTTTATCAGCGGAATCGTTGTCCCGACCATACATGTCGATGCCGCCTTTTTATCCATCACGATTACATCGAATTCATTTACTAACTCCAGATCTGAGATGTAAATGGCCCTTCCCATCGCGCCGATCAATGTCAGATCATGATATTTCCGTAAGATCGTCTCGATGCCTAGAGCGGTTACCGGATGGCTGTCAGCCGCAAGGACCCTTATAGACAATGTACCCGCCTTTTCTTCATGATGATCTTTTCAGCTTGCGGCCGATTGGCTGCACGCGAGGATGTCAAGATTAGATCAATGAAAGCAGACCGCTCAATCAGACATGTACGAGATTTCGATTCATTCAGTACATTTTCGATAATGCTTTATCGAAGCATTGTCACATCGATGGGCCAGCGACGATGTAAGCTAGCTAAATCGTACTCGTCCGAGTTGCACTCGTACATACGCAAGAGACAAGATAAGGGACGAACAACACAAGCCGGTTCAGTTGAATTTTCTGCGCATGACGGTTTAACGAGATTTTCGACACGAAGATCGAAATCAGAACGTCTGGGATTACTTCTGCTCTAACAAGAAGCTGGTGCCGCTATAAGCGCTTCCAGTAATTGTCATTACGCTAGAGTCAGCACGGTTGAGGTTCGAGGACCGGCAACAAATGCTAAGCGCATTACCTGACTCGACTTGGTTTTCACCGAGATCCGGCGCCGAAATCTGCAAGTAGCGAGTACGCGCGCTGGCTACCAGGAACTTCGAATGCCACTGAACTTGCACAGAGAGACTATTGCCTTTTCAAGAAGCGTACAACCTCATGGCAAACGACATCGCGTTCGTTGTCTTGTGTAATCATGTGGTACGAATCACCAAGCCATATCGTGCGTATATTTTGCGATCGCATACCCCTAAGCACGACGTTCACATTTCCTGGACTTGAAGTCTCGTCATCGATAGCGTGGATGATCAAGGTGTCTGCTTGGATTTTCGGAAGTGAAGCGATGACAAGCTTGCCGAGTCGGCGAGCCTGATACAGAGCGCTCAGCGTAAGTGTAGCCGGACCAACCGAGCTTGTTCGCTTTCGCTGAAGGGAACGAGCAACACGATCGCGCCGCCCTTTATGTTTGAGCCCGAACGGGTGGCTCTCGCGATAGCGATAACGATGCCTTAATGGACTATGGTATGCAATCTGGAGCACCCCTGCATACCACGGCACTGCCCAACCGTCATAGTGGAGAGTTAGCGACAAAAGAATCAAGGCGTCGAGGCTCGGTCGCCTCGACGCGATTACCAGAGCGAGCAGCGCGCCGATCGACAGGCCGCAGACCGCCACATAATCAGAGCGCGCCGCGAGTGCATCAAACTTCTCGAGTGCGGCCTCAATCCAAACTTCCATGGCCTCCTCCCCCTGAGCTGCACTGTAACCGGGTATGACCGCTCTGCTAACCTCATAGCCTTCTTTCTCAAGAGCTCGGGCAAGGTAGCTCATTTCTGAAGGCGAACTGGAAAGACCGTGAACAAGTAAGACCGCCCGTACGGTTCGCTTTTCGATAGGAACAAAGACTTCTGAGCCTGCTAGCGGCCGAATACTATGCATTTTTTTTCCAGGCGTGTCCGCGACAGTTCCGATATTGCCATTTGCAAGGCCGATCCCGTCGCTGTTCGTCTGTGTTCTCAAAGTTTCTGAACTTTTCATATCATCGAGTCGATGTAAAAAAGAATTTTTCTTCACGCGGTTACCTACCGCGTTATTTCCTAGTTCCGTTAGCAAGACTTCGCGCCGTGACTCGGCGACTCGCGCGATAAGTACCGCCCGATATTCTTGACGCTTTAGTAGCTCAATCACAGCGATTAAGATTATCAACACAGAGAAGAAGATTGTCGAATCGTCACCCGTCTTAATATCTGTCGGCGAGCTTGGAGGTAAGACCGCTATCAAGAGCGCCGTGAATGAGAAGGCGTAACCGGCAATTAGCGCGATAAGAACGGCGGATACTGCAATTAAGGCATAGCGACAATCCGTGCGCGCCGCAAAATACTGAGGCAAATGTATAGAACTAACCGTTAAGCATGTCGCTGTTACAGTTCTGAACTTCCAATCTCTTCCGCGCGCCCAATGCCGCGCATTTCGAACTTCCATATGTATATCTAGATAACAGGGTTGCGCTTGAGAAAAAGCCAAGGTTGAGATGTCTCGTCACTGAGGCGAGTCACGCCGTGTTTGAGGGTTCCATTTTGGGTGTTCTGCAACGCACGGCTTAGGACGACTGTCGAATTCGTTCGGTGTCAGGAACCGAAATCAATTCTTACTGACGAACGGCCGATGCAGCGATGACAACGCCGGCGCGCTGCCGATGTAAGCTTAACGCACGAACATTGCCCGAAGATATCGGACGTGTATCGAATTGGGGCAACTATACTGACAATCATATTTCCACTGCCTAGACTCTTCTCGATGAGTGGAATGAATCGACTCGAGCAATGTTCGATTTTGGCGTGGTGATCGCTAACGAAAGCCTGCTCAATATGTTGGCGACTGACGTTAACTTGCTGATTTCTTGATGATCAAAATTGATAGGCCCGCAGTGCTCGTCAACTAGCGAGGCCGATCCAAGAAACGATGAACCGCGGGTGGGTAGCTTGAACTCGTTGAAGGCAGACGGAGCAAGAAACCCCAATCAGGGAACAATGTCACGCCTATTGCCCTTGATCAAGTATCGCCCTCCTCAATCGGCGCGCTTCGTCGAGATACTTTTTGATTGTTGCGTCGTCAAGCGGTACACCTGCACGCTCAAGATCAATCCGCATCTCTTTCGCGTGAAGGTTCCGAGGCGAGTCCGGATCCATACGATAGCCGCCCATTGCCAGTCCGATGATGAGCTTGAGCATGGTTTTACGCTCTCTCGTTATTGCACTTTTGCCCTCTTCCTCTTCGCGAAAGCTTGGCATCGTCGGCGATACATCTCGCCGCTGTCGGCGAGCTAGTTCACGGATCAAAGTTTCCGGCAACGCGAATCCGGCACGCTGGACTGCATCGCAGATGAAAAAGGGGTCGTCCTTTACCTCCCATTTGCACATACCGTAGCGTTGGCCCCAATTCATGCGCTTGATGACGGTGGCGATCTGCCTTGCCTTCTCGTACTCTGGCTGTCCTCGCGCAGACCGAACCCCAAAATCTAAATGCAAACGTGGGTCCTTGGAGTCGAGCAAAAGCGCGGCTTCCTTCACGGTCCACCGGTCGAGCGCTACCCAGTAGCGATAATCGACGAAATTCATCGGCACGCGAACGCATCTCTTCGACAGCCTAGCGCACTGCGTCAGCAGAGATGGGCGCGCCTGCTTTGAGCTTGTCGAGATAGTCTGCCCAAACCTGCATCATCCGCACGCGGTCGTCGATGAATTTCGTTCGGTTGTAAGCTGTTCCAAGGTTGTCGGCAACTCGATGGGCGAGCTGATGCTCGATCACCTCACATGGAAAGCGGAGCTGCTCGTGAAGAATGGTACGGGCCATCGCTCGAAATCCATGTCCGGTAATTTCCGTCCGTGTGTCATAGCCCAATCGCCGCAGCGCCGCATTGACCGCCGCACCGCTCATTGGCTTACGCGGGTCACGTCCAGGGAAAGCAAACTGGCGATGTCCGGTAAGAGCATGTAGATCACTCAGGATGCTCAACGCCTGTGTGGAAAGTGGAACGAGGTGGTCAGTTCTAGTCTTCGAGACGTTATATCGCCACTCTGCGCGTTCGAGGTCGATGTCTTTCCATTCGGCATTTCGCAATTCGCCCGGCCGGACGAACAGGAGCGGTCCGAGGCGTAACGCGCATTGCACAACGAATGTACCCTGGAAGCCGTCAAGGGCGCGGAGCAGTTCAGCTACCTCCTGCGGTTGCGTTAGGGCCGCAAAGTGCGTATGTTGCGCGGGTGCGAGCGCTCCACGCAGGTCGGCCGACACGTCCCGTGACGCCCGGCCTGTTGCTATAGCGTAGCGGAATACCTGTCCACAATTCTGGTGAACGCGATGAGCCGTGTCGAGCGCGCCCCGCTTCTCCACGCGCCGTAAGACGGCGAGCACGTCAGGTGCAGAGATATCCGCGACTGGCCGACCGCCTAACCACGGGAAGACATCATTCTCGAGACGCGCGATTACCTTATCGGCGTGTGACTCTGCCCACGTCGGCGCCTGTCGAGCGAACCACTCACGAGCAACAACTTCGAAGCTATTAGCCGAACGTGCGACAGCGGCTGCTCTTTGAATCCGGCGCTCAACACTTGGATCAATGCCGTTTGCTAAAAGACGGCGTGCGTCGTCACGACGCCGGCGGGCATCTTTCAGCGACACCAGCGGATACGACCCTAACGCCAGTCGCTTTTCTTTGCCGGAAAATCGATATTTCAGCCGCCAATGTTTGCCACCGGATGGGGTAACTTCCAGATACATCCCCGCACCGTCGGTGATTCGATAGGTCTTATCTCTGGGGTGCGCGTTTTTTATAGCAACGTCCGTCAACGACACGGTATTTCTCATACAAAACATCGGCTAGCTAGAATCGCGGCAAAGCCCCCAGTCGTCAAGACTTCGTACAGGCGGCGTTAGATCTTTTTTGTATCCATAAATAACGCACAGTGTTTGTTGGATCTTTCTTGCGCCGGGACAGCGGAGCCCTGAGAGACTAGATCCCGAGCGTTAGCCATTGGTTCACTGAGGGGGAGACGCTTGTAACTGTGGGTGGGGGCATCGCCTGTAAGGCGCCCCGACATGCCCCCGGAACATGCCCCCAAATGGCATCGCATGACACAGGATGATCTCGGATGACATTGGAATAAAAAAACCCCGCGAGCCTTGCTGGCTGCGGGGTTTCGGGACTACTTCGGACGTGCTAGGAATGTTGGTTGGTGGAGAGGAGGAGGATCGAACTCCCGACCTTCGCATTGCGAACGCGACGCTCTCCCAGCTGAGCTACCCCCCCAACGAAGTAAAAGTGTATCACAAGCATCTCAACGAAACGCAAGCCCGAGCCGCCACCAGCTTACTTCTGCGGCGCTCCCGCCAGCACCCACGCGACCACGGTCTTGATGTCGGCATCGTTCATGGAAGGATGCGAAGGCATCGGTATCGATCCCCACACGCCCGCGCCACCCTTCTTCACTTTCGCTTCAAGCTTCGCGCTCGCGGATGCATCGCCCTTGTATTTGTCCGCCACTTGTTGAAACGACGGCCCAACAAGTTTGCGATCCACCGCGTGACATCCCATGCACGCATTGCTGCGCGCAATCGCCATCGCATTGGCGGCGGATATAGGCTGATCCGCCGCATGAACCAACGCCGACACACTCAAAAGCAAACCAGCCACGACACAACCACGCAGTCGCATCATCACTTACCCACTGGCGCCGGAGCCGCACTTCCCGGATGAACATCCGAATTCTTAACGGGCGCGGGCGTCTGCTGATCCAGCGGACGCGATGTCACCGATGAATCCGGCACCGTTCCAACCGTGGCCTCAGGCGCCGGGGCACTCGCCGCCGAGACGCCGCTCGCATCCGATGCCGCCGCCGCCTCCAGCGCCTTGGCTTCTTCCGGCTTGATGTACTGGAACACCTTCACCACTTGTTCGACGCCCGGCACGCGCGCGGCGACATCCGCGCCATGCGCGCCTTCATCCGGGGTGACGAGGCCCATCAAATACACAATGCTCCGCTCGCACACGACCTTATAGTAATTCGCGCGCAAGTCCTTCTCACCGACCATCGCGGTCTTCACGCGGCCTTCGAGGTACGAGTCGTTGGCGCGCGAGGAAATAGAACTCGCACCCTGCACCGACAGTTCATTGACGATGCTGCCCACGTTGTTGATGTCGTGCACGACAGACTCGGCCTTCTGCTTCGAGGCATCGTCGGGTACTTCGCCCGTCAAGAGCACGCGCCGGTTGAACACGGTGACATTGACATGCGCCGTGTCGGGCACGCTCTCGTTAATCCGGGATAACGCCTTCACCTGGATCTCGCGATCTTCGGTCTGGGCGCCGAGCGTGCGGCGATCGGTGGCGATCAAGGTGCCGCCGCCCATCGCACCGACCACCGCGAGCGCACAGCCCTGCAGTGTCAACGCAACACCCGACAACATACTCACCACCAACGTGGCGTTAGCCAGCGTCGCCTTCACGCGTGTCTTGTTCATCAACTCGTTTTCCCCTTTGTGTTCAGTCGTCGCCTAGCAGCATCGCGTCGATGCCGTCGCTCAGGCAGTGAATGGTCAACAGATGGACTTCCTGAATACGCGCCGTCCGCTCGGAAGGCACGCAGATATGTATGTCGGTGTCGATGAGCACTTCGGATATCACGCCGCCGCCCTTGCCCGTCAGCGCAATCACGATCATCTCGCGTTCGTGCGCTTCCTGAATCGCCGCGAGCACGTTCACCGAGTTGCCCGACGTGCTGATGGCAAGCAGGACATCGCCCGCATGTCCCAACGCACGAACCTGCTGCGAGAAGATCTGTTCGAAGGCGTAGTCGTTGCCGACTGCCGTGAGTATCGATGTATCGGTCGTCAGCGCAATGGCCGGCAATGCGGGACGCTCGCGCTCGAAGCGGCCGATGAGTTGCGCGGCAAAACGTTGCGCGTCGGCGGCCGAACCGCCGTTGCCGCATGTGAGAATCTTGGAGCCGTTGGCGAGCGCGCTGAACAGCGTGTCGACTGCCGCCGCGATCGGGACCGCCAGCACATCGAGTGCTTCGAGCGTGAGCGCCGCGCTGTCGCGGAATTGCTGTTGAATGCGTTCGACTGACATCGACTCTCGATTATCGGCCGCGGCGGCGGCGGTTGTTGCGTGTGAATGCTGCGCAGTTTACCGCATGCATGCCGCGGCACACCTCAACATCAAGTGCCGTCGGCACGAAATGCATCCGTCACCCAGCGAATGCGTCCCGCATCGAAGGCGATCACGTCGAAGCGGCACGCGGGCAACGCGCCGCGCCACTTCGTCAGATAAAACTGCGCGGCGCGCACGATCCTCTCGCGCTTTCTGGCATCGACGCTCGCGGCGGCATCCGCGAACCGGCGGCTCGCGCGCGCCCTGACTTCGACGAACACGAGCGCGCCGCGTTCATCGGACATGACGAGATCGATCTCGCCGCCACGGCAACGCACGTTGCGCGCGACGAGCTTCATGCGCTGCCTTTGCAGGTACTCGAGCGCGCGCGCTTCGAAAACATCGCCGAGCGATTTGGACACAGGCACTCCTCAAAAGTTGTCGAGCGTTGAGCGCTTGCACGCGTGGCAAAATGGCAGTCTTTCCTTCGACGCCCGCGCTCATGCTTCAGATCTCCGAATTAGCCGACGGGCAGCACTATCCGACGGGCGCGCTCTATGTGGTCGCCACGCCGATCGGCAATACGGCGGACATCACGGTGCGCGCACTGCACGTGCTCGGTCTCGTCGATCGCATCGCCGCCGAAGACACGCGCAACACCTCGCAACTGCTCGCGCGCTACGGCATCTCGAAGCCGTCGATCGCCGTGCACGAACATAACGAACGCAGCGCCGCCGAACGCGTGATCGAGCATCTGAAGAACGGCGAGCGCATCGCGTGCGTGTCGGACGCGGGCACGCCCGGCATTTCGGACCCAGGCGCACGTCTCGTCGATGCCGTGCGCAACGCGGGCTTTCCCGTCATCCCCTTGCCGGGCGCAAGCGCGCTCACCACTGCATTGAGCGCGGCCGGCGCGTGGGTCAGCGGCTTCTCGTTCATCGGCTTCCTGCCGTCGAAACCCAAACAACGCGCCGCGCAACTGCGCACGCTGAGCAAGCACTCAATGGCGCTCGTGTTTTACGAGGCGCCGCATCGCATCGTGGAAACAGTACGCGCGCTCGGTGAAGCGCTCGGCGGCGGGCGGCAAATGCTGATCGCACGCGAATTGACGAAGTTACACGAGAGCCTTCATCGCTGCACCCTGGCCGAAGGGCCAACGTGGCTCGAAGCAGATGCCAACCGGCAACGCGGAGAATTCGTGCTTGTGGTGCAGGGCGCACCGGAGGAAGAAGCATCGGACGACGTCAACGACGAGCTGCTCACCATGCTGCTCGAAGAGTTGTCGGTGAAGAGCGCGGCGCGCATCGCGGCAGCGCTCTCGGGCGCATCGCGCAACGTCTTGTACGAACGCGCGTTGATACTCAGCAAACGCTCGGAAGAATGAAAAAAGGCCGTCGCGATGACGGCCTTTTCATGGATCAGACGCAGGTTCAGTTCACGCCGTCATCCGCCAGCGACTGCGATTGCTCGCGCGCCGCCCGCGCTTCCTGCTGCGTCAGTCCTTCGATCTTCACCTTTTGCGTGCCGCTGCTGCTCATGTCCAGCGCCGATGCAGCCGCGTACGAAAGATCGATCACGCGGCCACGCACGTAAGGTCCGCGATCGTTGATCTTAACCACCACCGTCTTGTGATTCGCTTCGTTCGTCACGCGCACCCATGAAGCCAGCGGTAGCGTGCGATGAGCGGCGGTCATCGCATTCATGTTGAATTTCTCGCCGCTCGCCGTCTTGCGGCCGTGGAACAGGCGACCGTACCAGGAAGCCTTGCCCTGTTGCTCGAATTCGCCGACGTTCGGACCGCTGGTAATCGGCTGCGCGTTGGCTAGCGACTCGCCCTGTGCTTGCTTCGGAGCAGGCACGGAGCTCAGGTTGTTGTCGAAAGCGAGGGGTGCGGTGGAGCGGGCACTCGTCGTGCTAACGGTAGCTGTTGTCTGAGGATTGGACGCGATGTCGCCCGAACCCGGCGCGGCGCAGCCAGCCAGTACTGCGACGGCTAGCAAGCTACCGACATGTCGAAGATATCGAGCATTCATAGGCGTGTCTTCATTGTTTGTAGAGCGGCCGCGCCGCGCTCAAAGCGCGCGCAAGACTGCTCGAAAGGCAAGCCGCGCAAAGCAGGACGCCGTTCGAACCAGCGAACGGCGAACTGATGCTCGGATGCGGCGTACTCTTGCCGCAAAGCCCGGTTATTGTTCACGTCTGGCGCAGCCTGTCCCCGGCAGCCTGACCAGACCCCACGTGCCGCCATCGAACGTGACAACGGTTCGCGCGCTATGAGACGTTGTTTCAGCGCAGGAACGGCGGCGTAGGCCCCATCCGGTGCGACGGCAGCTAAGGCCGTCTGACAGACGCGCGGCGCCTGACCGGACAAGACGTGTGCACCAAATGACGGTGCTTGAGTTGCAGTTACGAGGCTTTCAGCCCCCAACAGCGTACTGATAACAATTGTAAAAACGCACTAGCGTTCAGACTTTTGTCCATTGACGGCATGGTCAAAGCCATGCACAAGTGTCGTCATTATACAAAAAAACGGGGGTCCGGCTCCTCCGACTGCATATTTCGTCATTGATTTTCGCTATGACCGTAAGAATTGCAGCTCTGGAAGCGGCCTCCGGGCCTTTATGGAGGCTGACGCGAGCGTGATCCGGCACCGGTACAATGCACCTTTTTACACGCGACTTCGTCCCGGTGAGAGTCTTATGAAAGTCATTCTTGTGCCCGTGACGCCGTTCCAGCAAAACTGCTCCATCGTAATCTGCGAGACGACGCAGCGCGCCGCCGTGGTCGACCCCGGCGGCGACATCGAGCGCATCATCGCCGAGGTCGAGCGGCAAGGCGCGAAGGTCGAAAAAGTGCTGCTGACGCATGGTCATCTGGATCACTGCGGCGGCGCGAAGGCACTCGCGGAACACTACGGCGTCACCATAGAAGGACCGCATCGGGAAGACGCGTTCTGGATCGACCAGTTACCCGCGCAATCCAAGCGCTTCGGTTTTTCGGATGCCGAAGCCTTCACGCCCGAGCGATGGCTCGAAGACGGCGACACCGTGCGGTTCGGCGAGGAAAGCATGGAAGTCTATTTTTGCCCCGGTCATACGCCCGGACACGTGGTGTTCTTCAGCCGCGAGCATCGGCTGGCGCTCGTCGGCGATGTGCTGTTTGCCGGCTCCATCGGTCGCACCGATTTTCCGCGCGGCAATCACGCCGAACTGATCCGCTCCATCCGCGAGAAGCTCTGGCCGCTCGGCGACGACGTGACCTTCGTGCCGGGCCACGGACCTGCATCGACACTTGGCGAGGAACGCCGCTCCAATCCCTATGTAGGCGACGGAGTGAGCGCATGAACGCCATTCCCGAAATCTACGTCAGCACGGATGTCGAAGCCGACGGTCCCATTCCCGGTCCGCACTCGATGCTGAGTTTCGCGTCGGCCGCGTTCACGGCGGACAAACAACTCGTCAGCACGTTCTCGGCGAATCTGGAAACGCTCGAAGGCGCGGCGCCGCATCCTGTTCAAGCGGCATGGTGGAAGACACAGCCCGAGGCTTGGGCCGCGTGCCGTATCGATCTGCAAAAGCCCGAAGTCGCGCTCGTCAAGTACGTCGAATGGGTGGAGGCCCTGCCCGGCAAACCGGTGTTCGTGGCGTATCCAGCAGGCTTCGACTTCACCTATATGTTCTGGTACATGATGCGCTTCGCCGAACGCTGTCCTTTTTCGTGGTCCGCGCTCGACATCAAGACGCTGGCTTTTGCGATTACCGGCTTGCCGTATCGGAAGGCGATCAAACCGCGTCTGCCCAAGCACTGGTTCGACGACCTGCCGCATACGCACGTCGCGCTCGATGACGCTATCGAGCAGGGCGCGCTCTTTTGCAACATGCTGGCGGAGCTTCGTGCCTCGCAGGCCGCCACACAAGCCACTGCGGGCGAAACTGAAAGCATCGTCGAAGGTAAAAACGCGCCGACAGGCCGGTGAGTTAGGGAAACTACCTCAGTGCAGCCGCTTTGCATTGCGTTTCTTTTTCTGCGCCTCTAACATTAGGTCAGATCGCGACCGAATGGAGGCGCAGTTGACTCTAGATACATTCTCACAAAAAATCCTGCGTCTCCTGCAACTCGACGCGCGGCGGTCCGTTCAGGAAATTTCGGATCAGGTCGGGCTTTCGAGTACGCCCTGCTGGCGCCGTATCAAGGACATGGAGCAGTCCGGCGTCATCCAGCGTTACACCGCTCTCCTCGACCGGGAGAAGCTCGGCCTGCACGTCTGCGCGCTCGCGCATATTCATTTGACGCGGCACACCGAAGGCGGCGTCGAACAGTTCGAGCGCGAGATCGCCACCTGTCCGGAAGTGACCGAGTGCTACAGCACCACGGGCGAATCCGACTACATTCTCAAGATCGTGGCGCCCGACATCAAGTCATACGACGCGTTCCTGCACGAGCGCATCTTCAAGATTCCGGCCGTGGCGCAGGTTCGCACGAGCGTCGTGCTGCGCGAAATCAAGTTCGATACGCAACTGCCACTCTGAATATCAAGGTCGAACGGGCGCGTCACGCGTCGTTCGAAGCGCATGGGTTACGCGTAACTCGTGCGCGCCAAGCTTTCGCTTGAGGGCATCGATATCGATTCGGGCAAGGCGCGCCGCCGCGTCTTCGCCTAATTGATCTGGCAAATGCGCTGGCAAAACAATATCGATATCGAAGCCGCTGCTCAGGTAATGCAGATTCAATTCCTCTATTGGCAAGCTCTCTGCGCCGAAAGCGGCGCGCACAGCGTCCATTGCAGTGGACCGCAACGGGAAATTGCCGGGCAGCGGGTTGAGCGCGTCGCTTTCCGGATCGACGTGAATGAGGGCATCGATCACGCGCGGATCGGTCATTACGTGCGCACGCGCCGATTCGGCAATGAAATGCCCCTCCGAAACCGAAATACGCGGATCGACGAGAATATGCGCGTCGACGATTGCCAGGTCGCCCATTTTCCGAGTACGTAATTCGTGGACTTCACGCACACCAGGCGTGCCGAGCAAAATGGCGCGTAAATCAGCGGCGGCGGTTTGATCGAGCGCCCGGTCCGACAAATCCTGGAGCGCATCCCACGCGAAACTCCAGCCCATTTTGCCGACCATGAAACCGACCAGTGCGGCGGCAATAGGATCGAAAAATTTAAGTCCTGCGAGACTGCCGATAATTCCAAGCGCCACGACGAGTGACGAAGCGGCGTCCGAACGTGCATGCCAGGCGTTGGCCACGAGTAATGCCGAGCGCACGCGTTCTGCCGCGCGCAGCATATATCTGAACAAGGCTTCTTTCGATACGAGGACGATTAACGCAACCACCAGCGCGCTGGCGTGAACGGGGGGAATATCGTCCAGGTTTAGAACTCGCGTGCCGGCGCGCCATAACATTCCCGCACCGACTGCAATCAACAATCCGCCGAGGAATAACGACGCTACCGTTTCATAACGGCTATGACCGTAGTTGTGATCGTGATCCGGCGCTGCCGCCGAACGATGGTTGGCAATCAGAACGATGAAATCGGAAACCAGATCGGATAGCGAATGGACGCCGTCCGCGAGCAGCGCTTGAGAATGGGCAATAAAACCCACGGTCAGTTGCGCCGTGCTTAAAACGCAGTTGAGCGCAATGCTGGTCCAGGTAGTCGTCCGCGCAACGTCCTGCTTTTCCTTGGCACGAGCCGTCGAAAGCGACATGTAATTTGCCTTGAGCCAAACATGTATGTCGATAAATCTTAACGCCGTGCCTGGCTTCGCGCTTTCAATGCGCTCTTCGCTCGCGGAAATAGGACAGACGGCGACATTAATACGTGCCGTTACGCGTGCGAACTCGCTAGTCGGAAAAAAAGCCGCGTTCTAAGCGCGGCTCTTTTCACTGAAATCTGGCCCGACTTATCTGCCGATCAGAAAACTATCGCGGTCTTGTCCCGCAATCCACTTTGGCGGCTTACCGCGGCCCGACCACGTGCTACCGCTTTCCGGGTCACGGTATTTCGGTGCAACGCCGTTACGGGCACGGGATGCCTTCGGAGTCTTAGCGCCTCGACCACCGGCTAGTTCCTGAAGCGTGATGCCGTAATCCGCCATTTTCTGCTTGATCTCATTGAGCACTTCGGCGTATTCACGCGACTTCGCTTCTTCAATCTGACGTTCCAGAGACTCGCGCTGCGCGAGAAGTTCCTTGTATGAAGGCATGGCAATTTCCTGAGTGGTTTGCTGAATTACGAGTCTGTCGCCCGCTTTACGTTTTCGATAAAGCCTCGGATGGCACGCAGATTAACACATATCGGATTAAGGCGGCATGTGCGCATTGCCACTTAAATTGAGTTTCAGCGGCTTTCCTCGTAACAATGGGCCGTCTGTTCGCTTCTCGCCCGTAGCACCTCTCGGGAAAGTAGTAAGGAATAGACGTCGTTAATCGTGAAAAATTGGCGCGCAATGAAATGCCGTCGACGCTCTTTGGGCAAATATTTCACCGGATGACAGTTTAGATGCAGCCGTTCCTCATAGTAAGCTGTCTTTTTGCCATCCGGTTAATGAATGCTGCCTAGCTTTGCCGCTCGATGCAATCGATTAGCGCGGTCCTCAATTCGTCCCCGTTAAGTTTCGGCTTATCGAAGGTAAAACGATTGCGTGTGCCGTCGCGCAGCAAATCGCATCCGTATCGGTCTATCCCTAATAATGCGAGATTCGCCGGCCGAGCGTTATAAGCGTCGAAAATCTTGCAGAGCGCGACTTCATCGGCGGAAGAAACCGGCTCCAGATCATCCAAATCTTCTGCGCGCAGCCATCCCATTGCACCAAAACCGCCAATAAATCGCATTCGTTCCAGCGACATCAGCCAGAACGAGAAATCACCCAACTCCAGATAACGCCCCGCGTCCGGGTGATATCGCAAATAACGACGCGACAGTTCTTCATATTGCGCAAGCGGCGCGGGCGCGAATGTACCGAGCATGGTCAATCGCTGTCCTTCGAGAACGCGCCCTTCCGCCGCGTGAGTAATCAGAAAACCGGCCCGTCCGTCTGCCTGAAGATTGCGTGTATGTTCGGCGAGCTGGCTGATCAACAACATTGGCGTATGGTGAGCGGTCGGCGCAAAAGGCAAAGCGGTTGGATAAGGAAAACCGCGTGGGTCTCGCGACTGCGTGGCGAGCGTGCCTTCTGGCATGCGATGCAGCAAATGCAAAGGCGCTTGCGACGGGATATGCATGAATCTCCTTTTTGATTATTCGAGTTTGATGCGACCGATGGTAAAGCACGGGCATCGAGCGTGTCTGCTAGCCGTTCGATAGAATCGAAAGCTCCCGCGAAATGAGGCAATCTGCAAGGTTGTCCTGCGTTCGCATCACTCTTTCAAACTTTTCGTTCGTGTCCGACTCGACCTCTCTTTCCGCCTCCCGCGAGTCAAATCCGATGCAAGCCTTGCATCGCAGCCTCCCGGCCGCCGCCCGCAAGCGCGCCCGCTATTCGACGATGGCCGTGTTCTTCATCGCCGGCATGATGTACGCCTCGTGGGGCGTGCATGTGCCGACCGTGCGCGACAAGTTCGCGCTCAGTCCCGGCATGCTGTCGTTCGCACTCTTCGCCGTCGCTGGCGGCTCGATCTTCGCCATGCTCACAGCCGGTCCGTGGATCGCGCGAGCCGGCACGCGCATGGCCTGCATGGCGGGCGGCCTCACCATGATGTGCTGCGGCGCGCTGATTCTAGTCGTCCCGGCTTTCTGGATGCTGCTCATCGTGCTGGCGTTTTTCGGCTTCGGCATGGCCACACTCGATGTCGCCATGAACGCCGAGGCCAGCGCCGTCGAAGAAGCGCTCGAGCGCCCGATCATGTCGTCGCTGCATGGCATGTTCAGCGTGGGCGGCATGGCGGGCGCGGCGGTCGGCGGCGCGTTGCTCGCGCACGGTCTTGCGCCTGCCGCGCATCTCGCTCTTGTCTCGGGCGTCAGTCTGATCGTCTTGCTCGTGTCGATGCCCTACGTGCTGCCGCACGTGGCGCATCACGATGAACACGCGAAATCGTCGTCGTCGAATCGCTGGCGCTCGGGCGCGCTCTGGGCGCTGGGCGGCATGGCGCTCGTTGCGTTGATCGCGGAGGGCGCCATGTACGACTGGGCCACCGTGTACATGCGCGACGTCGTGCTGGCCACGCCCTCGGTCGCAAGCGCCGCTTATGCCGCGTTCTCGGGCGGCATGGCGGCCGGTCGCTTTGGCGGCGATGCCGTGCGCGCTCGCTTCGGCGCGCCGCAATTGATCTTCGGCAGCGCGGGACTCGCGTTTATCGGCATGGTGATGGCGCTCGTCGTGCCGAACGCGGTCGTGACCCTGACCGGCTTCACACTGATGGGCCTCGGTCTCGCCAACATGATGCCGGTGCTCTTCGCGGCCGCGGCGCGCGTGGAGGGCGTGACGGCGGCGGAAGGGCTCGCGCAGGTCGCGGGCCTCGCGTATTTCGGCTTGCTGCTCGGACCGGTGCTGATTGGCGGCGTCGCGCAAATCAGCACATTGCCCATCGGGTTGTGCGTGGTCGCGGCTTGCTGCGCCTTGATCGCGCTGATCGGACCGAAGATCCTCAAGCGCCTCAAGATATAAAAAAACGCGCGGACCTTTGAAGTCCGCGCGTTTCCTGGAGCCGAAGGCCCGCCGTCATTACATCTTGACGACGTCCAGCAAGCTCTTCTTGCCCTTCTTGTAGTCGTACAGCGAGATCACGCCGTGCTTCAGGTCGCCCTTCGAATCGAAGGTCGTCTCGCCGATCACGCCCTTGTAGTCCGTGTTCGGCATGGCGGCAACGATCTTCGCCGGATCGGTCGAGTTTGCGCGCTTCATCGCGTCGACGATGATATACACCGCGTCATACGTGAACGGCGCGTAGATCTGGATAGGCTGACCGAAGCGCTTCTGGAACTTCGCCGCGAACGCCTGGCCGCCTTCCATCTTTTCGAGCGCCATGCCGGCTTCGGAGCACACGATGTTGTCGGTTGCGTCGCCAGCCAGGTCGGCCAGCTTTTCCGTGCAGACGCCGTCGCCTGCGAGAACCTTCGCGCGCAGGCCGAGCTGCTTGGCTTGCTTCGCGAACGGGCCGCCGGTTGCGTCCATGCCGCCGTACATCACCGCGTCGGGGTTCTCACCCTTGATCTTGGTCAGAATCGCGCGGAAGTCGACTGCCTTGTCGTTGGTCGCATCGTGCGAAATGACCTTCAGGCCAAGTGCCTTCGCGGTCTTTTCGAACTCGTTGGCGAGACCCTGACCGTAGGCGGTCGAGTCGTCCACCACGGCGACGCTCTTCACCTTCAATTGCTTCGCGGCGTAGTTGGCGAGCGCCGGGCCTTGTTGAGCATCGGTCGCGACGACGCGATATGTCGTCTTGAAGCCTTGCTGCGTGTAGGTCGGGTTCGTGGCCGACGGCGAAATCTGAACGATGCTCGCGTCGCTGTAAATCTTCGATGCCGGGATGGACGTACCGGAGTTCAAGTGACCGACGACGCCGACAACCTTGTCGTCGACCAGCTTCTGTGCAACCTGCGTGGCGGTACGCGGGTCGGCCGCGTCATCCTGCGCGTCGAGTTCCAGCGTGACCTTCTGGCCGCCGATGGTGAGACCCTTCGCGTTGATTTCCTCGACTGCGAGCCGCGCGCCGTTTTCGTTATCCTTGCCCAGGTGAGCAATGCCGCCGGTCAGCGGAGCGACGTGACCGATCTTGACGACCTGGTCGGCTGCTGCGGATGTTGCCAACGTAGCGAAAAGCACGGCTGCAGCGCTGATCGGCAACAGTTTGTGAAGCTTGGTGTTCATGTAAGTCTCCAGTTTCGGTCCCAAAAACAACGTAATCGCCCTGTGCCCCGTCTTTCATCACGATCGCTCAGTCCCGTGGACGACCACGCCGGATGCATCGTCATGCACTTGGCAAGTCCTTCTGGCTGGCCATTTTTGGCGGCCGCCATCCGCACTGCGCGCAAGTGTAGGGGTGTCAAATTAAATTAGGGAAGTTTTTTAAGATACTGGTGTGACTACCGATTAAAGGCCAGTTGAGAAGCGCGGGCGTTTGTGGTGGCGTTCCGTGAAGACGCCCTGTTCATGCGGGTTTCCAAGGAGCGGACGTGTGCCGGTTTGAACGCGCTTCAAGAGCGGCGGCCGTTTGCCGATAATCCCGCGCGCTCGCTTCATTAGCCTGTTTTTAAAGCCGCTTAGTCGCCAAGTGTTTAGACTAGCCGCTCTAAAAATCCTTTTCCCGTCAAAGGTCATGCCAGCGCGGCCCGGGCGCGCTCAGGCGTCTGAAAGGGAAAGCTGGCACACTCACTCGCCAACGCGGTCCGAGGCTGGCGAATCAACGCACACAGCCGCCTCAAACGCGCATGTTCAATCGAGCTAAAGGAGCAACGACATGACCATTTCCACCACTTCCCGCTGGATCGACATTCCCGCTGATGGCGGCAGCTTCCAGGGCTATCTCGCCCTGCCAAAGACGGGCACCGGACCCGCTGTGATCATCCTGCAGGAAATCTTCGGCGTGAACGCGCATATTCGCAGCGTCGCCGATCAATATGCGGCAGATGGCTACGTGGCGCTCGCACCGGACGTTTTCTGGCGCACGCAACCACGCGTGGAGTTGGGTTACGACGGCGCGGATCGCGAAAAGGCGATGGAACTGCTGCAAAAGACCAATCTCGATGCAGCCGTCGGCGACGTCGGCGCGGCCGCCCAGGCATTGCGCGCGTTGCCCGAAGTGACGGGCAAGGTGGCGGCCATCGGCTTCTGCTTCGGCGGACGCCTCGCTTATCTGGCGGCGGCGCAAGAGTCGGTCGATCTCGCCGTGGCCTATTACGGTGGCGGCATTCAGAATCAGCTCGATCAGGCCGACAAAATCAAATCACCGATTCAATTCCATTACGGCGAACTAGACGCGCATATCCCTTCCGATGCAGTCGCCAGCGTGCGCGACCGTTTTGCGGGCCGTTCGGATTCGGAACTCTATCTTTATCAGGGCGCCGATCATGGCTTCAATTGCGGCGATCGCGCTTCGTATAACGCGAAGGCATCGGCGCTGGCGCACGGCCGGACCTTGACGTTCCTCGGCGAATATCTGGTCTGAATATTTCGTTCGACGGCGCGTAATGTTCGCGCCTGAAAAGACAAAACCCGGCTTGACGGCATTAGAGCCGTACCGGTTTCGATCAGCGGCGGACGTGCTGATTAAAGCGCATCCGCCCGCCGCGCCTAAACCAGCGCCGGCAGTCCTTCCACGAGCAGGAACGCAACCAGCACGCCCAAGAGCGCGCCGAATACGCGCAAGGCGTTGTTCTTGAAATGCGTTGCGCAGGGAATGGCGCCGAGGAACAAGGCGCCAGCGAGCGCCATCGGGATAATCAGAATGAAATCGCCGATTGTGAAGTAAGTCGTCATGGTGCGTCTCCCTTCTTCCAGCTTCAAGCTCTTGTCGCGGCGCGCTCGAGATAATTCGTCGCGTCGACGCTTCGAGTATAGGCCGGTCGAATCGCCGTGTCGGCCTATATTCGTGCGACTGAAAACTATTGCATTGCACCAAGCTTTTCGAAACAAGGCTTTGCGAACGGAATTATTAAGTAGACGCGGAAAAACCCTTACTTCCCTCATATTTCAACGGGCTTTCAAAATCGCCTCAGCGGAATAATGACGATTAAGCACTCCGCTCGCGCACATTCAGATAAACCGCGCCCGCCATACCGACCAGCAGCAAAGCGCCGATCAGCGAAGCCACGCCAGGCCATCCGAACGCCGTCCAGAAGTGGCCGCCGTACGAGCCGATCAGGCTCGATCCAAGGTAATAAGCAAGCAGATAGAGCGCCGCCGCTTGTCCTTTTGCCTGCGCGGCGAGTCGTCCGACCCAGCCGCTCGCCACTGAATGCCCGGCAAAGAAGCCGAACGTCAGGCAGGCAATTCCGCCGATGATCACCGGCAAGGAACCCGAAAGCGTCATCGCGATGCCGAGCATCATCAAAAGCAAACTCGCGATCAGCACGCGCCCGCGCCCGAATACATCCGCGAGTTTGCCCGACCACGGCGATGCGACCACGCCGGTGAGATAAACCGTGAAGATCGCGCCGATTTGCGTCTGATTGAGCGAGAACGGCGCGCCGAGCAGCCGATAGCCCACGTAGTTGTAGAGCGTGACGAAACTGCCCATCAGCACGAAGCCGATGAGAAACAGAAACGGCAATCCGCCGTGGCGCAAATGTCCGGCAAGCGAGCGTCGATGATGGTGGAACCCAACGCCGCGTCGCGGCTTGAAGCGCCGCGATGGCGGCAGCAACGAACGGAATGCCAGCGTCGCGACAAGCCCGAGCAGCCCGATTCCTCCAATCGCAATGCGCCAGCCGAACAGATCGGCGAGGATGCCGCTGATCACGCGACCCGCCATGCCGCCTATCGCGGTGCCGCCGACGTAGAGCCCCATCGCAAGGCCCAGGCCTTCGGGGTGCACCTCTTCCGCGAGATATGCCATTGCCACCGCCGGCACGCCGCCGAGCGCGAAGCCTTCCAGCGCGCGCACGATCAATAGCGCGTGCCAGTTCGGCAGCGCGGCGACGATCATGGTGAGAACGGACGATGCGAGCAGCGACATCGTCATCAAGCGGTGGCGGCTCCAACTCTCCGAAACGAATCCGGCGATGAAAATCGCCACTGCCAGCGCCGCCGTGCTCACCGAGACCGAAAGCGCACTCACCGCCGGGCTTACGCCGAACGCCTTGGTGAACTCCGGCAGCAGCGGCTGCACGCAATAGAGCAGCGAGAACGTGGCATAGCCCGCGAACAACAAGGCCAGCGCCGCGCGCCAGTAAGCGCGCGAGCCGCGCTCGAGATAGGGAATGGAATCAGCTTCAGTTTCGGTGCGCTGCGGCGCCGGCGATGCATTCACAACCAGGGTCTCCGTGTCGACCAGAGAGGATTATTCTGATCTGGTTCAAAGTTGTCGGCCCACGCTCGGCGGCCCAAAACCGTTAAAGATACGCCGATCCTTAGGGTTTTGCCCGATACAGAAATCGGTCACATGTGCCGCAGGACACAACTTAATGCCGAAAAACGTCATCCAATGGCAACAAATGATATCGGCGGGCATCGCGCTCACGCGCCGCGATGCGCTAAAGTAAGGACACAATCGTTCATGGAAGCCGTGTGTGCTGCGCGTCGCGCAACAATGACGCGGCAGGTTGTCTGGTGCACGAGCCGTGAAAAGCCTGTGCTTGGTGAAAATATTTGACCGGCGTTTTATCCTCAGCCGGCACGGAAACGGGGATTCATCATGCAAATCGGTTCGATTGTCCGCTCCGTCCATATTGCCGTGCCTCAGGGCGCACGCGGCATCGTGATGCGAATTTTGGGCGACATGGCTATGGTCGCGTGGTACGCGGGCGAGCCCGGCGTCACTCAACTGCTCAACACGGAGCCGTTCTTTCTCGAAGATCTGATCGATACGGGCGAGATCGTGCGCCCCGCGAACACGGTCGTCCACTGAAGGAACGCTGACCGGCGCGCGGCCGGCGAGCCAGTTGTCCGCGCGCGGGGCACAATGCCGGAATGAACTCAACTCATTCCGATACCCCCGGCGCGCCCGCGCCGAGCGAGGCCCCGCCCTTTGCCGGCCTCGCGCCCGAGCGTGTGCTCGACGCGCTCGACAGCGTGCTGATCCCCGCTGGCAAGCGCACTGACGGCCGCCTGCTGGCGCTCAACAGCTACGAAAATCGCGTCTACCAGGCGGGTCTCGAAGACGGGCCGCCGATCGTCGCGAAGTTTTATCGCCCCGGGCGATGGTCGGACGCCGCGATTCTCGAAGAGCACGCCTTCGTCGCCACGTTGACGGAGCGCGAGATTCCAGCGGTTCCGGCACTTTCGCTCGAAGGCGCGACGCTCCATGAATTCGAAGGCTTTCGCTTCTCCGTGTTCGAACGGCGCGGCGGCCGCGCGCCGGATCTCGACGGCCGCGACACACTCGAATGGCTCGGGCGCTTCATCGGGCGCATTCATGCGGTGGGCGGCATCGAACCGTATCGCGAACGGCCCACACTCGATATCCAAACCTTTGGGTACGAGCCGCGCGAGTTTCTGCTCACGCATCGCTTCGTGCCCGACGATGTCCGCGAGGCCTACGAGCGCGTCGTGGACATGGCGCTCGAAGGCGTCGCGCAATGTTTCGAGCGCGCGGGCGACGTGCGCCATCTGCGACTGCACGGCGATTGCCATCCGAGCAACGTGCTCTGGACCGATGCCGGTCCGCATTTCGTCGATTTCGACGACAGCCGCATGGGCCCGGCCGTTCAGGACCTCTGGCTGCTGCTGCCGGGCGACCGCGCGGAGGCATCGCGCGCGCTTGCCGATCTGCTCGCCGGATACGAAGACTTCTGCGATTTCGACTCGCGCGAGCTGCATCTGATCGAAGCGCTGCGCACCTTGCGGCTGATTCACTACGCGGCCTGGCTCGCGCGCCGCTGGAACGATCCCGCGTTTCCCGCCGCCTTTCCGTGGTTCAACACGCAGCGTTACTGGGAAGAACGCATCCTCGAACTGCGGGAGCAAGTCGGCGCGATGCAGGAAGGCCCGCTCTGGCCGGTCTGAAATATTTCGTTAGAAATGATCGTGTTAGTCAGTCGAAAAACGTTGAGTTAGGTTTTTCGACATGTAATGATAACGATTCTCATCTGATTGCCTCTTCGTTGCCTCTCGCCGACGCCGCGTTTGAACGCGTGTCTAGCCGACTGCGGCGAGGCTTTGCCCGAACCAGACCCACTTCCGGAGAGACGCGTGAACGCGCCCGATACACTGAATCCGCAGCCATCCGCGACGAGCGGCGCTTCCTACCGGCCGCATCGGCTTATCGACGATGCCGAGCAGTTCGTTCGCAAAAATCGGTCGCGCCGTTCGGTTTTTCTCAAATGGCTGCGAAAGGTGCACGGCTGGATCGGCTTGTGGGGCGCGTTACTCGGCTTGCTGTTCGGCACGACGGGTTTCCTGTTGAATCACCGCGCGCCGCCGCTGCGTATCTCGACAGGCGAACCGCAGGTTTCGCAGATGCAGATGCCTTTGCCCGCCGAAGGATTCAAGTCGCCGCGCGACATGGGGACGTGGCTCAAGAAGGAATTGAAGATCGACGGTCAGCTTGGCCGCACGCGTCGCGAGCCCGCGCATCCGGTCGGCTGGGGCGACAAGAGCACGATGCAGCCGGAGCAGTGGTCGGTGGCACTGGCCACGCCAGGCGGCAACGTGCAGGCGGAATACTGGGTGGGCAATAACTTCGTGTCGGTGAAGCGCACCGAAAACACCTTCCTCGCGATGATGACGAACCTGCATAAGGGCGTGGGTCTGAGCGTGGGCTGGGTGCTGCTCATCGATACGTTCGCGGGCAGCATCATATTGCTGTCGCTGACTGGCGTGCTGTTGTGGACGGAGCTCAACAAGCGGCGCACGGCGGGTGTGGTGATCGTCACCGTCTCGCTGATCGCGGCAATTGTTTGTGGGTTGATGTAAGGCGCTCCCTAGCGCGCTTGGCGCGTGGCGAAGCGGTTTGGATGCGCGGTGTCGCCGTTTTTGCCGCGTTTTTCCGCTTTTCCCCATGGCCGGCCTTTGCCATGCCGGCGCGAACCACGCGCGCCGCTCTATGCCTTCCTCTTCCGCGGATTATGCCGCGTGAGCCAAAGATACAAACCGCTTCCCAGCACGGCGATGGTCAGCAAATCGAACGCTGCCCAGAAAATTTTGAGCGGCATCCCGCCGAAATCGCCGAAATGCAATGGCTGCGAGCCAAGCAGCACTTTCAGATACCACGGCAGTTCGCGTGAATCGGTGAGCGCGCCGGTCGATGCATCCACGAGAACCGGCCGCAGGATTCGCGTCGTGAGAATGCCGTCACCGCGCATCCACACGGCATAGTGATGCGGACTGCTGAAGCGCGTCCCCGGAAACGCCACGAACGACGGAATCATGCCGGGTGCGACGCCCTGCGCGGTCTTCACGGCGTCGTCGACGGTTGCGCGCACCGTCACCGGCGGCTGGCCATGATAAGGCGCGAGCATCTGCGCGAGCTGATCGTTACGCCAGGCATCGAGCATGAGATCGGCGAGCGTGTTGATGGAACCGGTCGCGCCAACCAATAGCGCCCACGCGAGCGTCAACATGCCGATGGCGTTATGCCAGTCGAGCCAGACGATGCGCCGCTTCTTCGCAAGCCGCACGCGCCCGAGCCCCACCTTGCGCCAGAACGGCAAATACACGACGACACCCGAGACAATCGCCGCGAGAAACATCACGCCCATCGCGCCGAGGAACAGTTTGCCGAAGAGTCCGGCGAACATATCGACGTGCAGTTTGAGCAGCACGAACTTGAGCGATCCCTTTCCCGGCGGCATGCCGAGCGGCCTCGCGGTGCGTGCATCGACGGTGGTGCTTAGCGTGTCGTCGGGCGGTGTATCGGCGCGAGGCGCGGTGACGATGACAGGCAAAAGCGGTTCGTCCGGCTCCCAAATCATGTACTGCGCAACGTGGCCGGAATGCTCCCTCAGCGCGGCGTGCAAGACCGCGTCGTAACTCGCGCGCGCATTCGCCTGCGATGCGGGCAGCGCAGGCGCTTCGATGGCATCGCCCGTCAGCAGGTCGAGTTGGTGACCGAAGACGAGCGGCAGGCCCGTCAGACAGAGCAGCAACATGAACGCGGTGCAGATGAGACTTGTCCAGCGATGCACCACGGACCACCCGCGTAACGCACGGTGGCTCATGTGACGCTGCCCGGTTCTGGCGGACGCGGGTTGTGGCGGCGCATCCGCTTGCGCGATTGCGCGGCGGGCATCGCCGGTCAAGGGTTTGCCGGGCATTCGGTGCGGATTGGAAATAGTTCGATGACCTGTCCGCGCAGGCTTGGCGCATCAAAATAGGCCGCGCGGATGAGAACGACGATTATAGGCCGCACGCGATGCGGGCCTGAGCTTGCGAATTCGGGGTCGCCAAACTCAAACGCCACACACCTCGCCACTTCCCGCGACTTCCCGCGCGGCCTTTGCGCCTTCCACCTTCAGCAACTCCGGCAAGGACACGCCGTTCTTCGCCGCCGTGACTTCCGCGAGAATCGACACCGCGATCTCGGGCGGCGTGCGGCTGCCGATATAAATGCCCACCGGCCCGTGCAGTCGCGCGAGTTCGGCTTCGTTGAGATCGAACTCCTTCAGGCGCTCGCGCCGCGCGGCGTTGTTGCGCCGCGATCCCAGCGCGCCGACATAGAAGGCAGGCGTTTTCAGCGCTTCCATCAGCGCGAGATCGTCGAGCTTCGGATCGTGCGTCAGCGCGATGACCGCGCAGCGTTCGTCGAGCTTCATGTCCATCACGGTATCGTCGGGCATGGTCCGCACGATGGTCGTGCCCGGCACGTTCCACTCGTCCGTGTACTCCATGCGCGGGTCGCAGACGGTGACCTGATAATCCAGCCCCACCGCGATGCTGCACAGATAGCGCGACAACTGCCCCGCGCCGATCACCAGCATGCGATAGCGCGGCCCGTGGATGGTGAGCAGCGTGGCGTCGTCGAAGAGCACGCCATCGGTAGCTTGCGCCGGTTCGAGACGCGCGCGGCCGGTCGCCATGTCGAGCGTGCGCGCGACGAGCCGCCCGCTTTCCACCGCCGAGCACAGTTCCGCGATGCCGCTGTCCTTCGTCAACGGCTCCAGCACGAGCTGAATCGTGCCGCCGCACGGCAAGCCGAAGCGATGCGCTTCTTCCGCGCTGATGCCGTACTTCACCGCTTCCGGCTTCGTCTGCTCGATACCGCGTTGCCGCACGCGCTCGATCAGATCGTCTTCTATACACCCGCCCGACACCGATCCGACCACGTGGCCGTCGGCGCGCACGGCGAGCATGGCGCCTTCCGGGCGCGGCGACGAGCCCCACGTCTTCACCACCGTGACGAGCAATGCGCGATGACCTTCTTCGAGCCATCGCGCGCTGTTTTTCAAGACTTCGAGATCCACGCTGTCCATGATTTCTTTCCCTGTTCCTGCCCTGCGTCGCCGCCGTTTTCAGCGTCCGCCGATTCATTCGCCGGTCCACTCGCGCCCTGCAATTGCGCGCTGAAGCGCTTGAAGAACTCGCCCGCGATTTTGCGCGCCGCGCCATCCACGAGCCGCGAGCCGATCTGCGCCAGCTTGCCACCCACCTGCGCATTCGCGCTGTAAGTGAGCCTGGTGGTGTCGGCGGTCTCGCCCGGTTCCAGGTTCACCGTCGCGCTGCCCTTGCTGAAACCGGCCGCGCCGCCCTGCCCTTCGAACACGATGGTGTACGTCTTCGGCGCGTCGATATTCGTCAGTTCCATGCGGCCCTTGAAGCGCGCCTTGACCGGGCCGACCGCCGCCGTCATCGCGACCGCATACGCATTCTCGCCTTCCGCGTCGATGCTGTCGCAGCCGGGGATACAAAGTTTCAGAATCTCCGTGTCGTTGAGCGCTTCCCACGCCCGCGCCTGGGGCACCGGCAAGACATGCGTTTCGGACAGTTCCATTTTTCGTCTCCCTGAAACTCACGGGACGCGACGCGCGCCTGAATCGTGCCGGCCGTGCGCCGCCGCCAGTTCCCGTCCGACAGCGGTGAGACTGTCGAGATTGTGGGCCGCGAGCATCGCATCGACGTGCGGCAGGATCGCGCGCACGCCTCGGGCGCGCGGCGTGAAATCGGCGAATCTCAGAAGCGGATTGAGCCACACCAGCCGATGCGCGAAACGATGCAGCCGCGCAATTTCGGTTTCGAGCACGTCGATGGCCTCGTGATCCAGGCCGTCGGTGACGAGAAGAACGGTCGCGCGACCTGCAAGCACGCGGCGCGCCCAGCGTCGATTGAACTCGGCGAGCGCCCCGCCAATGCGCGTTCCGCCCGACCAGTCGGCGACCTGAAGCCCGAGCGCGGCAATCGCGACGTCCGGATCGCGCTCACGCAACGCGCGCGTGGCGTTGGTCAGACGCGTGCCGAACAGAAACACCTGCAAGCGCTCGCGCGATTGCAAAAGCGCGTGGCAGAAGTACAGCACGGCGCGCGAATATGCGCTCATCGAGCCGGATATGTCGAGCAACAAGACGAGCGGCGGCCGGCGTTCCACGACGGCGCGGTACTTCCACACGGTCCAGTCGCCGCCTGAACGAACCGCGTGACGTGCGCTCGCCTTCAGGTCGGCATGCGTGCCGCGCGAAGCCGCCTTGAGCCTGCGCGTCGGTTCGCTAGCAAGCGGCAGCCGATGCGCGCGAATCTGATGCCGCAACGTGCGCCATTCGTCGGCGCTCAGGGTATCGAAATCGCGCTGGCTCAGGCGTTCCCGCGCGCTGAACGAAAGGCGCGCGTGCGCTTCCTCGGTCGCGCCTTCCCGCTTCGTTTCAGCCGATGACACCGCGCGCGTGGCGAGCGCATCGGCGAGACGGTTGTTGCGTTTGGGCGGCGGCATGCCGTTCGTCACTTTCGGCAGCAACAGCATGCGCAGCTTGCCTTCCCAGTCGGGATCGCGCCAAAAGAGATCGAAGGCCGCGTCGAAGATGCCGCGCTCGTCGCTCGCGTGAACCAGCAGACACGCGAGCGTCGCGTGCACGTCGTCGCGACGACGCAGATCGATGAAGCGCAGCGCGTCGATGGCATCGACGGCATGCGCGGGCGACATGCCGAGGCCCGCGCCGCGCAGCAGCCTGACGAAGTGCACGACGTTGCGCGCGATGGTCTCCATCGCTATGACCGCGCAGCCGAAAGACATTGCGCGAGCGTGTCGGCGTCCATGCGCGCGAGGTCGTCCTGATACTTCAGCAGCACGCCGAGCGTGTCGCGCACCGACTGCGGGTCCAGTTCCGACACCGACAACGCCGCGAGCGCGCGGCACCAGTCGATGGTTTCCGCGACGCCCGGCGCCTTGAACAGATCCAGCGTGCGCAACTCGTGCACGAAGCCGACCGCTCGCGCCTGCAAGTCGCGGCTCGCTTCCGGCGCGCGGGCCGCGACGATCTCGAGCTCGACATCGCGCGCGGGATAGCCGATCCACTGATAAAGACAGCGGCGCTTGAGTGCATCGTGCACTTCGCGCGTGCGGTTCGAGGTCATCACGACGAGAGGCGGATGCGTGGCGCGCACCGTGCCGTACTCGGGAATCGACACCTGAAAGTCCGACAGCAGTTCGAGCAGGAACGCTTCGAACGGCTCGTCGGCGCGATCGATTTCATCGATGAGCAACACGCGCCGCGCGTTCGCGTTCGAAGGATCGGGCAGCAGCGCCTGAAGCAACGGACGCTTCAACAGAAACTCGCCGCGATACAGCGAATCGTTCGAGGGTGTTTCACCCGATGCTTCCGCGAGCCGCAGCGCCATGATCTGACGCGGATAGTCCCATTCGTAGAGCGCGCTCGCCGTATCGAGACCTTCGTAGCATTGCAGGCGCAAGAGCGTCGTGCCGCACAGACCCGCCGCCGCTTTCGCGAGTTCGGTCTTGCCGACGCCCGGCTCGCCTTCGAGAAAGAGCGGCCGCTGCATTTTCAGCGCGAGAAAAAGCGCCGTCGCGAGCTCGCGGTTCGCGAAGTATTGATGCTCGCGCAGTCGCGCGAGCGTCTCGTCGATGGAATCCGGCTCGTTCGGCATCATGGGAAGGCGCGGCGGACTCGAAATCCGCCGCTTGGTTGCTGAATGACTTCGACGTGCTGCCTAGAACGAGTTGGCGCGTTCGATCGCCCGGCCCGCCAGCACCGGAATCAGATGCGCGCGATATTCCGCGCTCGCGTGCATGTCGTCGTTGAGTTCGCCGGGCAGGATCTTCACGCCTCGCGCCGCGCTGACGGAAAAGTCTTTCGACAACGCCGCCTCCAGCTCGGCCGCACGAAACACGGAAGACGCCGCGCCCGTCACGCCAACGCGCACGCCGTCTTCATGCTTTGCAACGAACACGCCGACGAGCGCGAAGTGCGAAGCAGGGTTGCGAAACTTTTCGTACGCGGCGCGCTCGGCGAGCGGAAATTCCACCGCGACGATCAACTCGTCCGGTTCCAGCGCGGTCTGATACATGTCGATGAAAAACTCATCCGCGCCAATGCGCCTGCGATCCGTCACCACCGTCGCGTTCAGCGCAAGCACGGCGGCCGGATAGCACGCGGCGGGGTCGTCGTTGGCAAGCGAGCCGCCAATCGTGCCGCGCTCGCGCACCTGTCTGTCGCCGATTCGGCCAGCCAGATCGGCGAGACCGGGCAGCGCCTTTCGAACCTGTTCGTCCGATGCAACCTGCGCGTGGCACATGGCGCCGCCGATGATCAGCTTGCCGCCATCGAGCGCGATGCTTTTCATCGACGCGATGCGCGTCACATCCACGAGCGCCGACGGCTGCGCGAGCCGCAAGCGCATGGTCGGCAAGAGACTCTGGCCGCCCGCGAGAAATTTGGCATCGCCGTTGGCGGCAAGCGCGGCAACCGCAGCCTGAGTCTCGCCGGGACGTTGATAGTCGAATGCGTACATGTTCGTTCTCCGTTCAGGCGCGTTGGGCGGCGTGCATTGCGGACCACACGCGATGGGGCGTCGCGGGCATCTGCAAATCCTTCACGCCGAGCGGCGCGAGGGCATCGAGAATCGCGTTGATGACGGCGGGCGGCGAGCCGATTGCGCCCGCTTCGCCGCAGCCCTTCACGCCGAGCGGATTGTGCGAGCACGGCGTGCCCTTCGCGGTTTCGACGGTGAAGTTCGGCAAGTCGATTGCATGCGGCATCGCGTAATCCATATACGAGCCTGAGAGCAACTGGCCGGTGGTGTCGTCGTAGACGCAGCGCTCGAGCATCGCCTGGCCGATTCCCTGGCCGAGCCCGCCATGCACTTGCCCTTCGACGATCATCGGGTTGATCACGTTGCCGAAGTCATCGACCGCCGTGAACTTCTGAATACGCGTTTCGCCTGTGTCCTGATCGACTTCCACTTCGCAGACATACGCGCCCGACGGATAAGTGAAGTTGGTCGGGTCGTAGAACGCGTTTTCGTTCAGCCCCGGCTCCATGGTTTCCAGCGGGAAGTTGTGCGGCACGTAGGCGGCAAGCGAGACATCGACGAAACTCTTCGTGCGGTCCGTGCCCGCCACGCGGAACGTGCCGTTCTTGAACTCGATGTCCTCCACCGCTGCTTCGAGCAGATGCGCGGCGATCTTCTTGGCCTTCGCTTCCACCTTGTCGAGCGCCTTCATGATCGCCGAGCCGCCGACCGAAATGGAGCGCGAGCCATACGTGCCCATGCCGAACGGAATACGGCCCGTGTCGCCGTGAATGATCTCGACGTTGTCGATATCCACGCCAAGCCGGTCCGCGACCACTTGCGCGAAGGTCGTTTCGTGCCCTTGTCCGTGACTGTGCGAGCCGGTGAAAACCGTGACCGAGCCGGTCGGATGCACGCGCACTTCGCCCGCCTCGAACAAGCCTGCCCGCGCACCGAGCGCCCCCGCGACATTCGAAGGCGCGAGCCCGCACGCCTCGATATAGCATGAATAGCCGATGCCGCGCAGCTTGCCCGCTTTCTCCGATTCCGCCTTGCGCATGGCAAAGCCTTGCACGTCCGCGAGTTCGAGCGCGCGGTTCAGACACGCGTCGTAATCGCCGACGTCGTAGGTCAGGCCGACCGGCGTCGCGTACGGAAACTCACGAATGAAGTTGCGGCGGCGCAGTTCGACCGGATCGATATTCAACTCGCGCGCCGCCGTTTCAACGAGCCGTTCGACGACATAGGTCGCTTCCGGACGGCCCGCGCCGCGATAGGCATCGACGGGAACGGTGTTGGTGAAGACCGCTTTGACTTCGGCGTAGATCGCGGGCGTGGTGTATTGGCCGGCGAGCAAGGTCGCGTAGAGCACGGTCGGAATCGACGAGGCGAACGTCGACAGATACGCGCCCATGTTCGCCGTCGTGTGCACGCGCATCGCGAGAAACTTGCCGTCGTTGTCGATGGCGAGTTCTGCTTTGGTGACGTGATCGCGGCCATGCGCGTCGGAGAGAAACGCTTCGGAGCGCTCGGCCGTCCACTTGATCGGACGCCCGACTTTCTTCGACGCCCACGTCAGCGCCACGTCTTCCGGGTACAGGAAAATCTTCGAGCCGAAGCCGCCGCCCACATCCGGCGCGATGATGCGCAGTTTCGATTCCGGCAGCGACAGTACGAACGCCGCCATCAGCAGCCGCTCGACGTGCGGGTTCTGATTCGCGACGTAGACCGTGTAGCTTTCGTCGTGCTTCGAATAGCTCGCGTTGACGGCGCGCGGTTCGATCGCGTTCGGCACGAGGCGCTGGTTGACGATATCGAGCGTCGTCACGTGCGCGGCCTGCGCAAAGGCGGCGTCGGTCTTGGCCTTGTCGCCGTGGCCCCAGTTGTAGCAGACGTTGTTCGGCACGCTGTCGTGCACTTGCGGCTGGCCGTCGCCGGCGGCGCTGCCGGTATCGACCGCGGCGGGCAGCACGTCGTAATCGACCTCGATGAGTTCGAGCGCGTCCTTCGCTTCCTTGATGGATTCGGCGACCACGAGCGCGACCTGATCGCCCACGTGCAGCACCTTTTCGTTCGCGATGACGGGATGCGGCGGCTCTTTCATCGGCGAGCCATCGGTGCTGTGGATCAGCCAGCCGCACGGCAAGCCACCGACATTTTCGCCGGCAAGATCCTTGCCCGTGAAAATGGCGATCACGCCCGGCGAAGCCTTGGCCGCTTCCATGTCGATACCGCGAATCTTCGCGTGCGCGTGAGGCGAGCGCAGGAACGCGGCGTAGCTTTGCTGTGGAAGGACGACATCGTCGGTGTACTGGCCGGCACCCGTCAGGAAGCGATAGTCTTCCTTGCGCTTGATGCCAGCGCCAATCAGTTTCTGTTGCTCAGGGGCATTCATCGCGGTCTCCTTGATAGGCGCGAAATCCGGATCGATCGATAGAGCGCAGCTAGTGTTTCTAGCCGCCCGACCTCATGGATTGCGCGCCCTGCAGGACCGCCTTGACGATGTTGTGATAGCCCGTACAGCGGCACAGATTGCCGTCGAGCTGCTCGCGCACTTCCTCTTCGGAGAGATCCGGAGACTGCGCGGCGAGTGCGCTCGCGCTCATCACCATGCCCGGCGTGCAGAAACCGCATTGCAGACCGTGGCATTCCTTGAAGGCCGCCTGCATGGGATGAAGCTCGCCGTCTTTCGCCATGCCTTCGATAGTCGTCACCGCCATGCCGTCGGCCTGCGCGGCGAGGATGTTGCACGACTTGATCGCGCGCCCTTCGAGATGCACGGTGCACGCGCCGCACTGCGCGGTATCGCAGCCAATGTGCGTGCCGGTGAGCCTGAGTTGTTCGCGTAGAAACTGGACGAGCAGAAGATGCGGTTCGACGTTGGCGGTCACGGGTTTGCCGTTGACCGTCAGGCTGATGCTGAGCGTCATTACTGTCTCCTTTGCGACCCGGCCGGAGCTTTTTTGCTCCATACGCGGGCCTCGTGCAGTTTCTCTGCGACGACTCGAAGCGAAGCTATCCGCTTCTATTCCGGTCACGGCAGACCGACTGCTGTGGGGATGGACCAGCCTTACGCCACTCGCTTGCTTCGCCACTCACGTCAACCACGTCCTGAACCTGCCGACCTGCTGCTGTGAGCGTTTGGCTGGGAAATCGTGTGATGCGCGTTCATGTTTGCAGAGCCGAGTAAAGCACAAATCGGCGAGCGTAGCTATTGGGCTTACTTGCCGGTGGATGCGTTTGCCTGTCTGCGCTCGTCTTCGCTTGCGGCTTTGAAAATAAAAACGCCGCCCGAAGGCGGCGTTCATGCAACCGGCGCGCAAGACGCCTTACAGCACGTTTTTCGAAGCCTGCGCGCGACCGAGCACCGAATGCCGGCGCGAGTAGACGAAATAAATCGCGAGGCCGATCACGAGCCAAACGACGAACGCGACCCACGTCATCGCCTTGAGATTGAGCATGAGAAACAGGCACGACGCCACCGCGAGAATGGGCACCACCGGCACGCCAGGACAGCGGAACGCGCGCGGCAGGTCGGGATGCGTGCGGCGCAGGATCAGCACGGCGATGGATACCATCGAGAACGCCGCGAGCGTGCCTATGTTGATGAGCTCCGCCAGCACGTTGAGCGGCACGAGCGCGCCGATCAGCCCGAAGAAAATGCCGACGAGCCAGGTCGTGAAGAAAGGCGTCGAATAACGCGGATGAACTTTCGAGAGCCGCGCGGGCAAGAGCCCGTCACGCGACATCGCGTAGATGATGCGCGTCTGGCCGTAGCTCATGACGAGGATCACGGTGAGCATGCCGAGCACCGCGCCTAAGTCGATGAAACCCGCGACCCAGTTCTGTCCGACCACTTGCAGCGCATACGAAACCGGATGCGAAACGCCCGCGAACTGCGCCGACGGCACGATGCCCGTCACGACCGCCGCGACGGCGACATACAGCACCGCGCACACGGCCAGCGACGAAATGATGCCGATCGGCAGATCGCGCTTCGGGTTCTTCACCTCCTCGGCGGCGGACGACACCGAATCGAAACCGATGAACGCGAAGAACATCACCGCCGCCGCGCCGAATACGCCCGACCAGCCATTCGGCATGAACGGATGCCAGTTGGCAGGCGTCACATGAAACACGCCGACGGCGATCACCAGCAACACGACGGTCACCTTGATCGCGACCATGATGTTGTTCACGCGCGTGGATTCCTTCACGCCGACCGACAAGAGCGCGGTGATCGCCATCATCACCAGAAATGCGGGCAGGTTGAAATAGGTGACGTGGTCGGGCAACGCGCCGGGCGCGGCGGTCAGTACGGTCGGCAGCGAGATGCCGAAGCCCGACAGTAGCGATTGCAGATAACCCGACCATCCGACCGACACGGCGGAAGTGGCAAGCCCGTATTCGAGCATCAGATCCCAGCCGATGATCCACGCGGCCAGTTCGCCAAGCGTGGCGTACGAATAGGTATAGATGGAACCGGCGACCGGAATGGTCGATGAGAACTCGGCGTAGGCAAGCGCCGCGAAACAGCACGCAATCGCCGCGACAATGAACGAAACCATGAGCGCCGGGCCGGCTTGCACGGCGCCGGTTCCCGTCAGCACGAAAATGCCGGTGCCGATGATGGCGCCAATACCAAGGAAGGTGAGATCGAGCGCACCCAGAGTCTTCTTGAGCGACGTGCTGTGGGTGGCAGCCAGCATGTGCTCGATGTTTTTTTTGCGGAACAACGACATTGCGGTGAGTCTCCTAAAGGCGCTCAAAGGCACCGTACCTCGGGAAAACCCGATAGTTTAGCGGAGACTGGAAGCATGCCCAAAGAACGAGCATGGGACGCCCTTTCCTTGCGCATTTTTTACAGATCGTTCGTTTTTTATCTTGTTTAAGATAAATTTCGGGACCATTCAGCCCGCTATTGCCGGGTTCATGTCGATGAGGCGATGGCTCATCACATAGAAGGTCAGTTCGGCGTTGTTCGCAAGCTGCATCTTGTCGAGTAAGCGCGCCCGATAAACGCTCACTGTTTTCACCGACAGCGAAAGCGCGTGTGCGATGTCCGTGAGCCGCTTGCCCGAAGCCAGCATGCACAGCGTCTGGAATTCGCGGTCAGAGAGTTGCTCGTGCGGCATGCGCTCCGAACCAAGCGAAACGTAGTTCGCAAGCGCTTCCGCCATTTCCGGGCTCACGTATTTGCGGCCCGCCGCGACTTGCTGAATCGCGCCGATCATGAGCGCAGGGTCCGCCGTCTTCGAGAGATAACCCGCCGCGCCGGCCTTGAGCGCGCGCACGGCATATTGATCTTCGCGATGCATCGAAAACATCAGCACTGGCAGACGCGGCATGTCGCGCTTCAGGCGCTTGAGCACGTCGAGACCGTTCACATCGGGAAGCGAAATGTCGAGCATCGCCACGTCGGGCGCGTCGCGCGCGGCGAGTGCGAGCGCCTGCACGCCGGTTCCGGCTTCGATCACCTCCGAGGCCAGCTCGCGCTCGATCAGCAATTGCGCGACGCCACGGCGCACGATGGCGTGGTCGTCGGCGAGCAGGATGCGCAGCGCCATGCGCGGCCTCAGGCGTTGGCCGCGCGCGGAACCGGACGCGGCGGGCATGCCAGCGGAATGCGCGCGTGCACCGCGACGCCGCCCATCTCCGATGCAGCGACGCGCGTGCTGCCGCCGAACGCCTCGCATCGCGCACGCATGCCGGGCAGGCCGAAGCGGCCGGACTTGCGGCGCGCGGCGGGCGTCATGCCGATCCCGTCATCGTCGATGACGAGCGTCACGCCTTGCGCGTCACGCTCGACGCTAACCCGCGCGCGCGTCGCCCGGGCGTGGCGTGCGACATTGGTCAACGCTTCCTGCATCACGCGTAAAACCGCGACGGCAAGACCGGGCTGGAGATCGTCGAAGCGGGAATCGTCGGGGCAGACGAAATCGACATGAATGGCGGCACGCGCGCCGAAGGTGGCGATCCAGTCGGCAAGTCCGGTGGTGAAACCGGTGTCGAAGGGCGGCGCTTGCAAATTCTCGACGATTCGATGACTCGCTTCGCCTGCTTCCGCGATACAGTCGCGCGCCTGGCGAAGCGCATCGGCGCAAGCGGCAGGGGCATTGGCGGGAAGCCAGTATTGCGCGCGGGAAATCGCCAGGTTGGCTGCGGTCAGCACGGCGCCCATCTCGTCGTGCAGGTCCTGCGCGAGTGTGCCGCGCGTGTGCGCTTCGATGGCGGCCAGTTGCGTGGTGAGTTCGTCGATGCGCGCCGCGAGACTGCGCACTCGGTGATCGCTCTTGAGGCGTGCGTCGATCGGCACGGAGACTAGCGAAGCGGACGCGCGCGGCGCCTTGCGTGTTTCAGGCGGAATTTTGGCCGGCGAGTTCATTCAATGTCTCCCAAGTGAGCGCAACTAGAGCTACGTCGCCAGAAGACGCATGCGGCGTAACTAAATTTACATTCCGTAACATCGACGACGGACGATATCGTTGCGTCATCCGTCTGAGCGTTGCGGAATCATATCTCAAAATTATCATAAAGCCATATTGGACAAGGCTTTCAGACGTGAACCTCATGTCGTTTGGCAACCATTGCCACTATTCGCTGACGACCCGGCGTCGTGGCCACAGGCCGCCAATTTGTAACAATGCCCCGGCGAATCGGGGCGAAAAAAAACCGGCGCACGAAAGCACCGGTTTTCTCGACAGGACAAACAGCAGTCGAATCAGCCGACGAAAGCCTTTTCCACCACGTAATGTCCCGGATGATTATTGCTGCCTTCCTTGAAGCCAAGGCTGTCGAGCAACTCGCGCGTGTCGCGCAGCATGTGCGGGCTGCCGCAAAGCATCACGCGGTCGTTTTCGACCGAGAACGGATCGACCGACAAATCCGCGAACAGCTTCTTCGTTTCGATCAGGTCGGTGATCCGGCCGCGATTCGCGAACTCTTCACGCGTGACGGTCGGGTAGTACACGAGCTTCTCCGACACGATCTCGCCGATATGCTCGTGCGCCGGCAAGTGCTCGGTGATGAAGTCCTTGTACGCGAGTTCATCGACGAAACGGCACGTGTGCGTCAGCACGATCTTGTCGAAGCGGTCGTAGACGTCCGGGTCCTTGATGATCGACATGAAAGGCGCGAGGCCCGTGCCCGTCGAAAGCAGCCACAGCGTTTTGCCCGGCAACAAGTTGTCGGCGACGAGCGTGCCCGTCGGCTTCTTGCCGATCAACACGGGATCGCCCACTTTCAAATGCTGAAGGCGCGACGTCAGGGGGCCGTCCGGCACCTTGATGCTCAAGAATTCAAGATGCTCTTCGTAGTTCGCGCTCGCGAGGCTATAGGCGCGCAAGAGCGGCTTGCCTTCGACTTCGAGGCCCACCATCGTGAACTGACCGTTCTCGAAGCGGAACGACGAATCGCGAGTGCAGGTGAAACTGAAGAGCGTGTCGGTCCAGTGGTGGACGCTCAGAACGGTTTGAGAATTAAGGTTGCTCATGGCTTCTTGGACTGTGCGAGAACGATGATGCGATGACGCGGTGCCGCTCGCCGCCAGCCGAATGCTTTGGCGGGAACGGGCATCGAAAAGACTTTGCCGCGCTTAACTACGCAAAAGGACGATCGTATGGGCTGATGTCGGCGCTTCGGTATCACGCGGCCTGCTCAAGACTTGAGCCGAAGCACGCGCGCAAACCAGACAACCCAGCCGGACAACCCGGCGCAATCGAGCATTTTAACCCGATCGACATTTGCCGTCGTGTCGCGGCCGTGCGGCATAGAGACTGACTGGACGCGCGTGGGACTTTGCGGGACGGCGCGCACCTGGCTGCTCGGCCTGGCGAATGATTGCGAAGAACGGGAGACGCGCGTCGAACACGCCGCAAATCACAGCCAAAAAGCCGCCGAGCCCGCATGATAGCAACGGATTCCGCAATTATCCCAAAATACCCTTCTGACGGTCGGGCCGGGACAACGGCGGGACGACGCGATCAGATGCGTTGATCCGTCGACGGCTTCTCCCACAGATTCACGCCGCCTTCCTGCGCATGCTTGTCGATCTCGGCGAGTTCCTCTGCGCTGAACTCCAGATTCTTCAGCGCGGCGACGTTCTCGACGACCTGTTCCGCGCGGCTCGCGCCGATCAGCACCGAAGTCACACGGCCACCGCGCAACGCCCACGCGAGCGCCATCTGCGCGAGGCTCTGACCGCGACGCTCCGCGAGTTCGTTGAGCTTGCGCACATGCGCCAGATTCTCGTCGCTCAAATGCTCCTGCTTGAGCGATCCGCCGCCCGCCTTGTTCACGCGCGCATCCTGCGGCACGCCGTTCAAATACTTGCTCGTAAGCAAGCCCTGCGCGAGCGGCGTGAATGCGATGCTGCCGGTGCCGAGATCGTCGAGCGTATCGAGCAGTTCGTGTTCGATCCAGCGATTCAGCATGTTGTACGACGGCTGATGGATCAAGAGCGGCACCTTGTGCTCGGCCAGCAAGCGCGCCATTTCGCGCGTCTTCGACGCCGAATACGACGAAATGCCGACATACAGCGCCTTGCCCGAATGAACGGCAGTGGCGAGCGCGCCAGCGGTTTCTTCGAGCGGCGTGTCCGCATCGAAACGATGCGAGTAGAAAATATCGACGTAATCGAGGCCCATGCGCTTCAGGCTTTGATCCAGACTCGCGAGCACATACTTGCGCGAACCGCCGCCGTTGCCGTAAGGTCCCGGCCACATGTCCCAGCCAGCCTTCGAAGAAATCAGCAGCTCATCGCGATACGGCCGGAAGTCGTCCTTGAAGATCCGGCCGAAGTTCGTTTCCGCGCTGCCATACGGCGGGCCGTAGTTGTTGGCGAGATCGAAGTGCGTGACGCCGAGATCGAATGCCGTGCGCAGAATTTCGCGTTGCGTCGAGATGGGCGTGGTATCGCCGAAGTTGTGCCACAGACCAAGAGACAACGCAGGAAGTTTCAATCCGCTCTTGCCGCACGTGCGGTATTGCATCTGCGTATAACGCTCGGAAGCTGCTTCGTATGCCATATCGAATTCCCTTTGCGTGCTGGTTGACTGAATCGGTTTCGGGGACTGCGTTCGGGCGTTGTGCGGCACGTGCTCGCCGCTCCGCCGGTCGAGGCCGACAATGTTAAGCCAATCCGCCGCAAGCCGTACGACCCTCGTCCGGACGGCCTACGCGGGAACGTTCTGGTCCGACGCCGGACCAATGCAAATCCCAAATTAAGGAATCTGACCGATGAACTCTATCGATAAGCTGCGCCCTGCCTACGATTCCCTATTAGCCCTTGCCGTGACGTATGGCATCGACTTCCTCATGGCGATCCTGATTCTCGCTGTCGGATGGTGGATTTCGAACTTCGTCGCCAACGCGCTGCGGCGCACGCTCGGGCGCACGCATATCGACGCCACGCTCACGCCGGTACTCGCCAGCGTGGCGATGTGGGCCATTCGCGTAGTCGCCATCGTGGCCGCGCTCGGCAAGTTCGGCATCGCGGCGGCGAGTATCCTGACCGTGCTCGGCGCGGCCGGACTGGCTATTGGCCTGGCGTTGCAGGGCACGCTGCAGAACATCGCGGCGGGACTGATGCTGTTGTTGCTGCGCCCGTTCCGCGTGGGCGATTACATCGAGGGCGTCGGCACCACGGCGGGAACCGTGAACGAGATCGGTCTCTTCACCACGCGCCTCACCAAGGCCGACGGCATCGTCATGTTCGTGCCGAACAGCACGATCTGGGCGAATCCCATCACCAACTACAGCGCGAACGAACGCCGCCGCGTGGTGCTCAACTTTCAGGTGGCGCACGGTCAGAAGGTCGAACATGTGCTCGAGGAATTGCGCCGGCTCGTGAGCGAAGATCCGCGTATCGTGCAGGAAGCGCCGTCCGCGCCGTGGATCGCGGTAACGGATTACACCGACACCGGCGTCAAGTTCAACGTGGGCGCATGGACGCGCGCGAGCGATCACGCGAGCGTGCAGGCCGAATTGCTGCGCAAGATTCAGCCGCTGACGCGCGAGCAGATCACCTGAAACCGGGACGACTGGACGCGAGCGAGAAGATTGAATAACCTGTCGCGCCTTACCTTCCGCGAGACTGGCCCATGACCCGAGCGATTTCCGTTGCGTTGATTGTCGGCGGCATCGTGCTGCTTTATTTCGGCGGCCAGTCGTTTCATTCGTTGAGTAACGACGTATCGCGCTTTTTCACCGGTTCGCCCACGAACAAGACTATCTGGCTGCTCGCGGGCGGCGTCGTGGCCACGCTCGCGGGAATGATCGGCCTTGCGCTGCCGTCATCCCGCCGATAAAACGCAAAACGCGCTCAGACGAGCGGCACTTCCGGTTTCGCGGCCGATCGCGTGCTTGGCAACGGCACGTTACTCGCGCCGTGATACGTGTAGACGAGCGAGAATTTCACCTTATCGCTGAGGTTTTTGCCCGCCGAGTGCAGCGTATTGCAGTGGAAGAACACGACATCGCCGGGTTCGAGCGCGGGCGAAACCGCCGTGCGGATCAGCGCGGCGTTTTCGGGCAGGTCGGAGCGGAAGAATTTCGCTTCATCGAAGCGGTCGGACGTGAACGGCAGCTTGTGCGAGCCCGGCACGAACCAGAGCGCGCCGTTGTCGACGGTTTCATCGCCGATTGCGAGCCACGTCGAAACCAGATCGTCGCGCTCGAAGCCCCAGTAACGCACGTCGCGATGCCAGCCGGTGAGGCTGCCGTAAGCGGGATGCTTCGTCATTACGCAGTTGTGATGCGCGCGCGAAAGGTACGGCGTTTCGCCGAAGTACAACTCCATCCAGCCGCGAATCTCGGGCGATGTCGCGAACTCGGCGAAGAGCGGATCACGCACGTAGGCGTCAAGCAGACGGCGCACGGTGTGTCCGCCGGGCGCGTCCCGGGAATCGGGCGCGCCGGGGTATTTCAGATCGGCTTCGAATTCGAGCGGCGTCGCCGCCTCCGCCAACTGGCGGCGCGCGACTTCGCGTAACGCTTGGCAGCGCGCTTCAGGCACCAGCCGCTTGACGACGACGAAGCCTGTCTCGCGCAATTCGCGCACTTGTTCTGATTTCGATTGAAGCGGATTGTGTTCGGACATTTCAGTTCTTACCTCGACGGCTTCACGTGACTTCATTCAACCATCGCAATACCCGGCATCCGGGCGAATAGCACGATTGTAAATCTCACGCGCGGCTAAAGCCCGTTCGGCCTGCGCTTTAACGGCGCGACCGGCGTTTCGTCCGGCATTCAGCAGGGAAAACGCGGACTTACCGGAGTAATAATGGTCCTGTACATTGCCTGCATCAATTCGGTGCAACTTCCGCAGGCTCGTTGGACCGAATCCGTTGATCGCTATTTTTGAGACGACTATCGTCGAGTTGCCTCCATGCAACCGACTCTTCCCGATATGAACCACCGAATCGCTTCCGGCCTGACCCGAGTTGCCTCACACGCCGCGCGCCCGGCCCGACGCGGCGTGGTTCGCGCACTGCGCCACCATTCCGCGCGCACTCAGGCGCTCGCGGAACAGCTCATGCACGTGCATCCGGTCGTTGGCATTCGCTCGTGGTTTCGCGGCTTCTTCTTCAATCTTCGCGCGCGCACGGCATCGCGCAAGGTGTCGTTGAGAGCGCTGCTGCGCCGTCCGATGCAAGCCCGCGCGCCCGCACTGCCGAAGCCTCAGGCGGCGGCGCATACGAGCCGCCGTCCGCGACGTATTTCCGCTAGCAGCGCGGGTTGGTATGCATTCGCGGCACGCTGAAGGCCCGCACGGCGGGCTTCGATAAAAGCGACGCACAAAAAAACCGGCAAGCGCGATGCTTGCCGGTTTTCGTTTTGCCTGCCGAACCAATACGACGCTTTATGCGACGCTCGCGACCGGTTCCGTGCCCGCGGCTTCCGCGAGCGTGAGAGCCTTGTCGGTGGCTTCCCACGTGAATTCCGGCTCTTCGCGGCCGAAGTGGCCATAAGCCGCCGACTTCTCGTAGATCGGACGCAGCAGATCCAGCATCTGAATGATGCCCTTCGGACGCAGGTCGAAGTGTTCGAGCACGAGCTTCGTGATCTCGGCATCCGACACGCGGCCCGTGCCGAACGTGTTGACCATGACCGAAGTCGGGCGCGCCACGCCAATAGCGTACGACACCTGAATCAGGCAACGCGAGGCCAGGCCCGCTGCCACGATGTTCTTCGCGACATAGCGGCCGGCGTAGGCAGCCGAGCGGTCGACCTTGGACGGGTCCTTACCCGAAAACGCGCCGCCGCCGTGAGGGGCCGCGCCGCCGTAGGTATCGACGATGATCTTGCGGCCCGTCAGACCGCAGTCGCCTTGCGGACCGCCGATGACGAAGCGGCCCGTGGGATTCACCAGGAACTTGATGTCGCCCTTGATGAGATCCGCCGGCAACGTCGGCTTGATGACTTCCTCGATCACGGCTTCGCGCAGGTCCGAGAGATCGATGTCCGGTGCGTGCTGCGTGGAAAGCACGACGGTGTCGATGGAATGCGGACGGCCATCGACATAACGCACGGTGACTTGCGACTTCGCGTCCGGACGCAGCCACGGCAGACGGCCGTCGCGACGCAGGTTCGCCTGACGCTCGACGAGACGATGCGAAAGGTGGATAGGCAGCGGCATGAGTTCGGGCGTTTCGTCGCATGCGTAGCCGAACATCAGGCCCTGGTCGCCCGCGCCTTGATCGAGGTTGTTGTCGTGCGCCTTGTTCACGCCTTGCGCGATATCCGGCGACTGCTTGTCGTAAGCGACGAGCACCGCGCAGCCGCGATAGTCGATACCGTAGTCGGTGTTGTCGTAGCCAATGCGCTTGATGGTGTCGCGCGCAACCTGGATGTAGTCGACATTGGCCGTCGTGGTGATTTCGCCCGCAAGGACGACGAGGCCGGTGTTACAGAGCGTTTCCGCTGCGACGCGCGAGTATTTGTCCTGACTCAGGATTGCGTCGAGGATGGCGTCGGAGATTTGATCGGCGACCTTGTCCGGGTGGCCTTCGGAAACGGATTCGGATGTAAACAGATAGTCGTTCGACACGCTTCAGACTCCAATTAAAGTACGTTGTGGTTTGCTCACGTAGCCGACTTCGTTCGGAGTCTGAAGCGGCGACGCTTTAGCGGATGTCATTAAACTCCAGCCCTTCTCCACAGATTGCATGAAGGCCGGCCGGCTTCGCCCCGCAAGTTGTCCATTAACTCGGCGAAGGTCTTATTATACCGGTTTCCCGTGTTTTTACTGAGCCGAACGCTTGTCCCCATTCGTCCCGAAACAATCTTCTGTCCATAGTTCACCTCCGTCTGTTCGCTGGAGCACCTCATGTTAGGGCGCATTGGCGTGGCGCTCGCCTTCGGCTTTCTCAAGTTTCTGGCGCTCATCCCGTACGGCATCACGGCACGTTTCGGCGACGGACTCGGCTGGCTGCTCTATCAGATCCCGAGCAGACGCAAGCGCATCGTACATACGAACCTCGCGCTCTGCTTTCCGGACTGGTCGCCCGAGCGCCGCGAGGAAGTCGCGCAGCAGCATTTCCGCCACGCCATCCGCAGCTATGTGGAGCGCAGCGTGCAGTGGTTCGGCTCGGCCAAGAAACTCGAAGAACTGATCGAGGTGGACAGCGCCGTCGATCTCTCCGACCCGAACCTGCCGCCCACGCTCTTTCTCGGCCTGCATTTCGTCGGCATAGAGGCGGGATCGATCTTTCTGAACTACTCGCTGCATCGGCAATGCGGGTCGCTGTATCAACCGTTCTCGAATCCGCAGGTCGAGGAAATCGCGAAAGCGCAGCGCGCCCGCTTCGGCGCGGACATGGCGAGCCGTGCGGACAGCGCGCGTATCGTGCTGCGCTGGCTGCGCGACCGCAAACCGGTGATGCTCGGCGCGGACATGGACTACGGCATGCGCAATTCCACCTTCGTGCCGTTCTTCGGCATTCAGGCGTGTACGTTGACGGCCGTCGGCCGGCTGGCGAAAGCGGGCAAGGCGCAAGTGGTGCCGTTCATCGGCGAGGTGCTGCCGAACTACAAGGGATATCGGCTGAAGATTTTCGAGCCGTGGCAGAACTACCCAACTGGCGACGACGAAGCCGACGCGCGCCGCATGAACGAGTTCCTTGAAGAGCAGATTCCGCACATACCGGAGCAGTATTACTGGGTGCACAAGCGTTTCAAAACGCGTCCGCAGGGCGAGCCGGGCTTCTATTGAGCGCGCATGGCGCCGTGGTGGCGCAGATCGTCGCGAAACGTCATGAAACGTGACGGTGAGGCTCACATACAATAGCGCCATGAAACTCAAATTCACCAAGATGCAAGGCGCGGGCAACGACTTCGTCGTGCTCGACGGCTACACGCAGGCGCTCGATCTGAGCGCGCAGCAAGTGCGTGCGCTCGCCGACCGTCATTTCGGCGTGGGCGCGGACCAGTTGCTGCTGGTGGAAAAGCCGACCATCGAGGGCGTCGATTTCAAATACCGCATCTTCAATTGCGACGGCGGCGAGGTCGAACATTGCGGCAACGGCGCGCGCTGCTTCGTGAAGTTCGTGCGCGACCGCAAGCTGACCGACGCTGCAACCGTGCGCGTGCAGGTGCAAAACGGCGTCATCACGCTGACCATGCAAGCCAATGGCGAAGTGACGGTCGACATGAGTACGCCGGTGTTTCATGCGCCCGAAGTGCCTTTCGACGCGCACGGTCTCGAAGGCCGCAACGAAGGCAACGACACGCTCTGGCCGCTCGATCTGAACGGCTACGCGAATGAACCGCGCTGGATTTCCGTCGTCTCGATGGGCAATCCGCACGCCGTGCAGATCGTGGATGACGTGGAAGCGTATCCCGTGCTCGTCGAAGGTCCGCTGATCGAGCGTCACACGCGCTTTCCGAAGCGCGTCAACGCGGGCTTCATGCAGATCGTCGATCGTCAATCGGTCAAGCTGCGCGTCTACGAACGCGGCGCGGGCGAAACGCTCGCGTGCGGCACGGGCGCGTGCGCGGCGGTGGCGGCAGGCATCCGGCGCGGCGTGCTCGACACGCCGGTGCGCGTCGAGACGCACGGCGGCACGCTCACCATCAGCTGGGAGGGCGCACGCGACGAATCCGCGCCGCTTTTCATGGCCGGACCCGCCGCGACGGTTTTCGAAGGCGAGATCGACCTCGACCGCATCGCCGGCTGAGTTTGCATACGCATCGCATCATTACGACCATCGACCATGAATCCACGCGAAGTCGCCGATTATCTGCTCGACAACCCCGATTTCTTCACCGAGCACGCTGAACTGCTCGGCACGATCCGGTTGTCCAATCCGCATGGCAAATCCGCCGTGTCGCTGCAGGAACGCCAGATGGAAATGCTGCGCGACAAGAACAAGCAACTCGAACGGCGCCTCGCCGAACTGCTGCGCTACGGCCACGAAAACGACAGCATTTCGACGAAGTTCAACCGCTGGACCGTGCGCGTGATCGCGCAGCGCGATCCATACGCGTTGCCCTCGACCATCAGTCGCGGCCTGTGCGAAGTCTTCGACGTTCCGCACGCCGCGCTGCGCGTCTGGGATGTCGACGAAGGGTATCGCCAGGCCGACTTCGCGCGTCAGGTCGGCGAGGAAGTGCGCATCTTCGCGAACAATCTGGAAGTGCCGTATTGCGGCGCGAACAGCGGCTTCGCGGCGGCGCAGTGGCTTGGCGCGCCGAACTCGGCGTCGGCTACGACCGTTGCCGGAGAAGGCGCCGCGCAGCGCAAGATCGAATCGATCTCGCTGATCGCCCTGCGCGATCCGCAAGCCGGTCCGGATGCGCCCACCTTCGGCCTGCTCGTCATGGGCTCGCCCGATCCGCGCCGCTTTCACGACGGCATGGCGACCGATTTCCTCACGCAGATCGGCGCATTGGCCAGCGCGGCTTTGAGCCGTCTGATGCCTTACTGAGATCGCCATGGACGCCGCCGAAGCCATCGCCACGTATCTTTCGATGCTCGAACACGAGCGGCGTCTGTCCGAACACACTTTGCGTGGCTACACGTACGAACTGAGCGAACTGCGCGCGCTCGCCAAAGACCGTCCGCTCGAATCACTGACCGCGCTCGATATGCGCGGCGCGGTGGTCAGGGCGCATTCGGCGGGGCTGTCGTCGCGCTCCATCGCGCATCGGCTGTCGGCGTGGCGGGCGTTTTATCGATGGTTCGCGCAGCAAGTCGACATGCCCGCGAATCCGGTGGCGACCATTCGCGCGCCCAAGCGCGAGAAGAGCTTGCCGAAGGCGCTTTCCGTCGATGACGCCATGGCGCTCATGGACGCGCCCCAGGCCAGCACAACCGAAGCCGCGCGCGATCACGCGATCCTCGAACTCTTCTACTCGTCCGGCTTGCGGCTCGCCGAACTGGTCGGGCTGGACGTGCATTTCGTCGAGACCGCCGAATACCGCTCGCAAGGCTGGCTCAATCTCGCGCACGAGGAAGTGACGGTGCTCGGCAAGGGCAACCGGCGGCGTTCGGTTCCAGTCGGACGCAAGGCAGTCGATGCCTTGCGCGCGTGGATCGCGGTACGCGGCGAATTCGTCAAGCACGACCCGCACGCGCTTTTCATTTCGGTGCGCGGCAACCGCATGGCGCCCGGCGTGGTGCGCGAGCGCGTGAAGCGCATGGCGCTCCTCGCGGGCATTCCGTCGAACGTACATCCGCACGTGTTGCGGCATTCGTTCGCCACGCATGTTCTGCAATCGAGCGGCGACCTGCGCGCCGTGCAGGAGTTGCTCGGTCACGCGAGCATCACGGCCACGCAGGTCTATACATCGCTGGATTTTCAGCATCTCGCTCGCGTCTACGATTCAGCGCACCCGCGCGCGAAGAAGCGCGATTAACCTGCGGGCGCTTGCATGAGCGCCCGCGCCTGACATTCTCATGCATACCATCACGCTCAAACCGGCGAAGGACAGGTCGCTCGTTCGCCGCCATCCGTGGATTTACGCCAACGCCATCGCGCGGATCGACGGCAATCCCGCGCCTGGCGTGACCGTCGCCGTGCGCGCGGCCGACGGCCGCTTTCTGGCGCGCGCGTCGTATAGCCCGCATTCGCAGATTCGCGCGCGCGTCTGGTCTTTCGACGAAGCCGAACCTGTCGATCACGCGTTCTTCAAGCGTCGCGTGCAGCGCGCGGTCGCGCATCGGCAGACGATGGTGCGCGATACCGGCGCCACCCGTCTCATTTTCGGTGAAGCGGACGGCTTGCCCGGTTTGATCGTCGATTACTACGTCGCCGACGAAGGCGCGCGCGCGCAACTCGTTTGCCAGTTCATGGCGACGGGCGTCGAAGCTTGGAAAGAGGCGATCGTGCAGGCGCTCATCGACGCCACCGGCTGTCCGAACGTCTACGAACGCTCGGATGTGTCGATTCGCCAGAAGGAAGGGCTCGAGCAAACCACCGGCGTGCTCGCCGGCGACGCGCCGCCCGAGACGCTCATCACGAACGAATGCGGCGTGCGCTATCACGTCGATGTCATGCACGGCCACAAGACAGGCTTCTATGTCGATCAGCGCGACAACCGCGTGCTGGTTCAGCAAAACGCGGAAGGCCGCGAAGTGCTCAACTGCTTTTGCTACACGGGCGGCTTTTCGCTCGCGGCGCTCAAGGGCGGCGCCACGCGCGTGGTGTCCGTCGATTCATCCGGCGACGCGCTCGCCCTGGCGCGCGCCAACGTCACGGCAAACGGCTTCGACGCCGAACGCGCCGAATGGCTCGACGCCGACGCGTTCAAGACCTTGCGCCGTCTTTACGACGAAGGCCGGCGCTTCGACCTGATCGTGCTCGATCCGCCGAAGTTCGCGCCGTCGAAGGAGAGCGTCGAGCGCGCCGCGCGCGCTTACAAGGACATCAACCTCAGCGGTTTCAAGCTGCTACGTCCGGGCGGGCTGCTCTTCACGTATTCGTGTTCCGGCGCGATCGATTCGGACCTCTTCCAGAAGATCGTCGCGGGCGCGGCGTCGGACGCGCGTGTCGATGCGCGCATCCTCAAGCGGCTCGGCGCGGGCGTCGATCACCCTTTGCTGACGGCTTTTCCCGAAGGCGAATACCTGAAAGGGCTGCTGTTGCAAATCGCGTGAGCGCCCTTATCTAGCGGCCACGTAACCGGGTCGCACGGAGCACCGGTTCGGCAAATATGTTTCAATATTCGACTCATTGCGCCTGCCGCGGCCCGCGCAATCCCCGAACACAGACAAGGACACAGGCGACACCATGATTCCCGTAACCATCCTGACCGGCTTTCTGGGTAGCGGCAAAACCACGCTGCTCAAGCGCATTTTGAACGAGCAGCACGGCATGAAGATCGCCGTGATCGAGAACGAGTTCGGCGAAGAGAACATCGACAACGAAATCCTCGTGCAGGAAACGAACGAGCAGATCATCCAGATGAGCAACGGCTGCATCTGCTGCACGATTCGCGGCGATCTGGCGCGTGCGCTGGAAGACCTCGCTAACCGCAAGAAGGCGGGGACGCTCGATTTCGACCGCGTGGTGATCGAAACGACGGGTCTCGCGAATCCGGGCCCCGTGGCGCAGACGTTTTTCATGGACAACACGGTCGCCGACGAATTCCTGCTCGACGCGATCATCACCCTCGTCGATGCAAAACACGCGAACGCGCAGCTCGACCAGCACGAAGTGGTGCAGCGTCAGGTCGGTTTCGCGGACCGCCTGTTCATCACCAAGTCCGATCTCGTCGATGCCGCCGCGCTCGAAGCGCTCAAGCATCGCCTGCTGCACATGAACCCGCGCGCGGCCATTCGCGTCGTCAATTTCGGCGATGCGGACATCAAGGAAATCTTCGACCTGCGCGGCTTCAATCTGAATTCGAAGCTCGAGATCGACCCGGATTTCCTCGCGGAAGACGACCACGAACACGATCACGGCCATGACCACGCGCACGATCACGGCCATGACCACGCGCACGATCACGGCGACGACCACGATCACGCCACTTGCGGTCACGATCATAGCCACGACCATGAGCATCATCATCACCATCACGCGCATCACGACGACAAGATCAAGTCGTTCGTGTATCGCAGCGACAAGCCGTTCGATCCGAACCGCCTCGAAGACTTCCTGGGCGGCATCCTGCAGATCTACGGCGAGCGTCTGTTGCGCTACAAGGGCGTGCTCTATATGAAGGGCGTGGATCGCAAGGTCGTGTTCCAGGGCGTGCATCAGATGATGGGCAGCGACCTCGCCAGCAAGTGGATGCCGATCGAGAAGAAAAACAGCAAGATGGTGTTCATCGGTATCGAGTTGCCGAAGGATCTGATTTTCGACGGCCTCGACGCCTGCCTCGTCAAATAGATTGGCATGCATATCGCTTAATAGGCGCGGTTCCCGTCTTCCGGAAGCGTGCGCGAAAAGCTGGAAACGCCGCCGCGGCCTATCGCGCGCGGCGTTTTTCGTAGCGTGACTTTCGTGCGGCGTGTGTAGTCGCGACCACGAAGCAGCATCGCTTTTTGTACGTCCACGCGTTATATTTTTGAAATTCCGACATAAATTGACAGGGTTTTCTCGTTGTCGTCGGAAATTGCGGTTCAGTTACAATACAGCCCCACTGGAGAAGGGCGAATCCGTTTGGCGCATGGCTTGAAGTCACATCTGAGCCTTACGCTGTCGGATGTCAGGAGAAGGGATGGCCTGTTTTGCGTTATCTCGATTTAGCGGGGGAAGGCGAATCGAAACAACGCAGGAAGGCCCGGAACGCGGACATGCAAAAAAATGCCCCGCGTACCGGACACATCCGTAATCGGTTTCCAGAGGAGTTCGGCCCCGCATCGACGTGTCGCGTGATGCCATGACGCTGCATGCGGGTAATGTAGTCGGGGCGTTGCGGAAGACTTCGCCTTACATTGAAGAAGCAAGCAGATGACAACGAAACTCTTGACCGAAGCCGAAATCCTGAAGATGAGCGAGAAGGACTATATGAACGAGGAACAGCTCGCCTTCTTCAAGAACCGGCTCGAACAGTTGCAAGCCGACATTCTCAAGAATGCCGGACAGACGACCGAGAACCTGCGGGAAACGGTGATCGTGCCGGACCCGGCGGATCGCGCGACCATCGAGGAAGAGCATGCACTGGAACTGCGCACGCGTGACCGCGAACGCAAGCTCCTGAAGAAAGTGCAGCAGTCGCTCGCGCGCATCGAGTCCGGCGATTACGGCTGGTGCGAGGAAACCGGCGAGCCGATCGGCATTCCGCGTCTCATCGCGCGCCCGACCGCCACGCTCTCGCTCGAGGCACAGGAACGCCGCGAACTGCGTCAGAAGCTGTTCGGCGACTGAAGCGCGTCTTTCTCGGCGAACGTCGCGGGGCCGCCCGCCACGGGGAAGACGCCGCCGCGAAATTCGGGTGTTCGAACGCTCCGGTACACGCAAGGCACACGCATCCGCGTGTGCCTTTTTGTTTGCGCGGCGCGTCCTGCGCATCGCGTGTCTTGATAAATTCCCCATCGCCCTAAAATGAATCCGACGCGCCCGTTCACGACGACGGCGCGTGCGCGGCGCCGGACGCTCGTCTTTTCGAGTCGGGCGGAACCCCGCGCCGTGCACTCCATCGAATTCTCGACTGCGTGGCGGTTCTTTAGATCGAGCCGCCCGCGTCCTTCGTTTTCTCAAGGAACGCACATGGAACAATTTCACGGCACGACCATCGTCTCCGTGCGAAGCGGCGGCAAAGTCGCGTTGGGCGGCGATGGTCAGGTGACGCTCGGCAATATCGTCATGAAAGGCGGCGCGAAGAAAGTGCGCCGTATCTATGGCGGCAAGGTGCTGGTCGGCTTCGCCGGCGGCACGGCCGACGCGTTCTCGCTGCTCGACCGCTTCGAAGCGAAGCTGGAAAAGCATCAGGGCAATCTCACGCGCGCAGCCGTCGAACTCGCCAAGGACTGGCGCACCGACCGCATGCTGCGACGTCTCGAAGCCATGCTGATTGCCGCCGACGCGCAAGCCACGCTCGTCATCACCGGCAACGGCGACGTGCTCGATCCCGAAAACGGCATCTGCGCCATTGGCTCGGGCGGCGCGTACGCACAAGCCGCGGCACAGGCGCTCGCCGAAAACACCGAACTCTCTCCGCGCGAAATCGTCGAGAAGGCGCTGACCATCGCCGGCGACATGTGCATCTACACCAATCACAATCGCGTCATCGAGACGATCGAGTAAGCGCACGCGCGCAAAGGACCAACGATGACCACCATGACTCCCGCCGAAATCGTCTCGGAACTCGACAAACACATTATCGGCCAGGGCCGCGCGAAGAAAGCGGTCGCGGTCGCGCTGCGCAATCGCTGGCGCCGTCAGCAAGTCGCCGAGCCGCTGCGTCAGGAAATCACGCCGAAGAACATTTTGATGATCGGGCCGACGGGCGTCGGCAAGACCGAGATCGCGCGACGTCTCGCGAAGCTCGCGGACGCGCCGTTCATCAAGATCGAAGCGACCAAGTTCACCGAAGTGGGCTACGTCGGCCGCGACGTGGACAGCATCGTGCGCGATCTGATCGAGATTTCGGTGAAGCAGACGCGCGAATCCGAGATGAAGAAAGTCCGCACGAAGGCCGAGGATCGCGCCGAAGACCGCATCCTCGACATTCTGCTGCCGAGCGCGCGGCCGGTTGGCTTCGGCGCGTCGAGCGCGGCGGAATCGGCCGAGGACAGCAACAACGTCACGCGTCAGACCTTCCGCAAACGGCTGCGTGAAGGCGCGCTCGACGACAAGGAAATCGAACTCGATGTCGAACAGCCGCAAGTCGGCATGGACATCATGGGTCCGCCGGGCATGGAAGACATGACGGAGCAAATTCGTTCGATGTTCGCGAACATCGGCGGCGGCAAGAAGACGCGCCGCAAGGTGAAGGTGAAGGAAGCGCTCAAGCTGCTCACCGACGAGGAAGCCGGCAAGATGCTCAACGACGAAGAGGTCAAGAGCCGCGCGGTGCAGAACGTCGAGCAAAACGGCATCGTGTTTCTGGACGAGATCGACAAGATCGCGTCACGCAGCGAAACCGGCGGCGCGGAAGTGTCGCGCGCAGGCGTGCAGCGCGATCTGCTGCCGCTCGTCGAAGGCACGACCATCAACACGAAATACGGGATGATCAAGACAGATCACATTCTGTTCATCGCGAGTGGCGCGTTCCATCTGGCCAAGCCGAGCGATCTGATTCCCGAACTGCAAGGGCGTTTTCCCATTCGCGTCGAGCTGGATTCGTTGTCCGTGCAGGACTTCGAGTCGATCCTGAATTCCACCGATGCAAGTCTAGTCAAGCAATACAAAGCGCTGCTCGCGACCGAAGGCGTGGAACTCGATTTCGCCGATGACGGCATCCGGCGTCTCGCCGAAGTCGCGTTCTCGGTGAACGAGAAGACGGAGAACATCGGCGCGCGGCGGCTTTACACGGTGATCGAAAAGTTGCTGGAGGAAGTGTCGTTCGCGGCGGGGAACCACGCGGGCACGCCGGTGCGAATCGACGCGGCGTATGTGGATCGCGCACTGAACGACGTGGCGCAGGATGAGGATCTTTCTCGCTACGTGCTGTGATGTAACTCGGTGAAAACGAACCGGGCTAGCTTCAGACGCCCGGTTTTTTTACGCCCGAAAGCCACGCGGCGCGCGGCATCGCCAAAAACGACAGACGAAAAAAAGCCCGCCTAGTTGGCGGGCTGAATCCATATCAGGAGGAGACATGGAGGAGACAGTTCCAATACTACACAGCCACTTGATGCGACGCAATAGTTTTTTTAGTAAAAACCCCTATGGCGCCGAAGTGTGGCATCTGTGCGTCACAATTCTGAAATTGCTGGACGCGGCGCGCGATGACAGCGCAAGAAACGGCGCGTAACCTTTCTCACAGGGCCTTACAGTGGATTCACGCCCTTCCACTGGAGCAGCCATGAACATCGCGGAAACCTTTCAGATCGTCCCTGATTTCGATACCGACGCCGGCCGCTGGCAAGCCGTGGTCGATCGCGACGCGCGCGCCGACGGCGCATTTTTCTTCGCGGTGCGCACCACGGGCGTATTCTGCCGTCCGTCGTGCGCGTCGCGGGCGCCGCGACGCGAGAACGTCGAATTCTTCCAGACGACGGATGCCGCCGCCGAAGCGGGTTATCGGCCATGCAAGCGTTGCCAGCCGACCGGCCTGCCGCGCGAACTCGCGATTGTCGAGCGCGCGTGCAAGGTACTCGACGCCGATCCGCAGCGGCGCCTGACGCTCGCGCAACTGAGCGACGCCGTGCACGTCAGCCCGTTTCATTTGCAGCGCTTGTTTTCGCGCATCGTCGGCGTATCGCCGCGGCAGTATCAGGCGGCGAGGCGCGCAGGCGTGCTGCGTGAAGCCTTGCAGCACGGCCGGGACGTCACCCGCGCGACCAACGACGCCGGTTTCGGCTCGCCTTCGCGTCTGTACGACGCCGTTCCCGCCGAACTCGGCATGACGCCATCGGCCTACAAGCGCCGTGGCGCGGGCTCGACCGTGCGCTATACGACGGCCGACACGCCGCTCGGCGTCGTGCTGGTCGCGGCAACCGACAAGGGCATCTGCAAGATCGCTTTCGGCGACGATGGCCGCGCACTCATCGATCAATTGGCGGTGGAATTCGCCATGGCCGAGCGAATCGACGATGCCACGCGACTGGAGCCGTTCGTCGCGCAAGTTCTGGCCTACGTGCAGGGCACGCGCGAACGTTTCGATTTGCCGCTCGACATCGGCGCCACGGCGTTTCAAGGGCGCGTCTGGGAAGCGTTGCGCAACATTCCCTACGGGCAGACGCGCACCTATTCCGAGATCGCCGAAGCGCTCGGCGCGCCGCGCGCGGTGCGGGCGGTGGCGAACGCGTGCGCGTCGAATCCGGTGGCGCTCGCAATTCCCTGCCATCGCGTGATTGGCAAGGACGGCGCGATCACGGGGTATCGCTGGGGCGTGACGCGCAAGGAGGCCCTGCTCGATGCCGAACGCGCGCAAAGGGACGCGAAGTCCTGAGCGCGGCCCTCGCAAACCCCGGAAATCCCCGCAAATGCCCGTCGCCATTGGGCCCAAGCACGTCGAACACCGAGATGTTAAAGTGCCCGCTACCCGAAAATAAGACCGGGCGCGAAACACCTGCGCTCCTCGCTCAACGGCTTCAATGGCAAACCAGCAATCCGCTCACCCCAAGGCCGGCGCCTATCAGCGCCGGCTCGCCGCGCTCGCGTCCGGACCGCACGCCAACGCGTTGCGTCAAGGCTTGCGCGGCATCGAGAAAGAAAGCCTGCGCGTGACGCCCGAAGGCAAGCTCGCGACGACGCCGCATCCGCGTTCGTTCGGCTCGGCGCTGACGCATCCGCTCATCACGACCGACTATTCGGAAGCGCTCGTCGAACTCATCACGCCGGCGGAAACGGATATCACGCTGACGCTCGATCGTCTCGATCTGCTGCATCGTTTCGCCTACGCGCATCTCGGCGACGAGTTGCTGTGGAACGATTCGATGCCCTGTTCGCTGCCGCCAGAAGACGACATTCCGCTCGGGTTTTACGGCACGTCGAACATCGGTACGCTCAAGCACGTGTACCGGCGCGGGCTGGCGCTGCGCTACGGCCGCACGATGCAATGTATCGCGGGCATCCACTACAACTATTCGCTCGACGAAAACGTCTGGCGCGCGTGGCAAGCGCTCGATCCGTCGAGCACGCTCTCGGCGAAAGACTTCCAGTCGGAGCGTTATTTCGCGCTCATCCGCAATTTCAGGCGCACGAACTGGCTGCTGATGTATTTGTTCGGCGCATCGCCCGTGCTGAACCGGCGCTTTATCGAAGGCAAGGCACATAGCCTGGAAGCGCTCGACGCGGACACGTTCTATCTGCCGCACGCCACCAGTCTGCGCATGAGCGATCTCGGCTACACGAACAACCCCGCGCAGGCGGATTTATTGCCGAGTTACGACAATCTCGCCGCGTATGTCGACGTGCTCGCGAACGCCGTGAGCCAGCCGTATGCGCTTTATCAGGCCATCGGCACGCAGCGTAACGGCGAGTGGGTGCAGATCAACACCAACGTGTTGCAGATCGAAAACGAGTTCTACTCGACCATTCGGCCTAAGCGAGTCACGCGTTCGGGCGAGCGTCCGCTGCATGCGCTGGCCGATCGCGGCGTGCAGTACATCGAAGTGCGTTGTCTGGATATCGATCCGTTCGAGCCGACCGGCATTTCCCTCGCCACTTCGCGCTTTCTCGACGCCTATCTGCTTTACTGCGCGCTCGAAGACAGCCCGCTGCTCTCGCGCGAAGCGAATCTCGAAGCGAACGGCAACTTCACCAAGGTATCGAAGGAAGGGCGCAAGCCAGGACTGACGCTCACGCGCGACGGCGCGTCCGTGTCGATGCAGCAATGGGCCGAGGAATTGTTCGACGCCATTGCGCCGGTTGCGAAGATTCTCGATCAACTCGACGGCACGAACGACACCACACGCGTGCTCGAAGCACTGCGGCCGCGCATTCGCGATGCATCGCTGACGCCTTCGGCACGCGTGCTTCAGACGATGCGCGACAAGCAGCAATCGTTCGATGCCTTCGCGCTCGAATTGAGCCGCCAGCATGCGGAGTTCTTCCGCGAGCGTCCGCTTTCGCCCGAAGAAGCAGGCGAGATGGCCGCGCTTGCCGCGAAGTCGCTGGAAGAGCAAGCCGAGATCGAACGCAATCAAACCGAAACGTTCGACGAATTCGTCACCGCGTATCGCGACTACAAGGCGGGCGCGCGCTGAACCGGCGCGTAGTTTTACCTTGCCCGCGCCTCGTGCGCGTGGCAAGCGTTACGCGTGTTTGAAACAACCCGAAACGCGCAGAAACGCCGCCCGGCGGGATCAGTCAAAATGATCAAGGACTTATCGACTAGCGGGGACGCAATGAGCACCAAATTACTGAAGGCCGCATCGGCGACGGCAGCGCTGGTTCTGCTCGCGAGCTGCACGAGCGAAGGCCAGGTCAGCAGTCAGACGATGGAGCAGGCCACCGCGCCGCTCACCTGCATGAGCAAGCTGGAATGCGACGCCTGGTGGGCGCGCGCGCAAGTCTGGGTGACGAATCATTCGGAGTACAAGCTTCAGGCAATCACGGATTCGATCATCCAGACGGCAGGACCGTCGAGCGGCAAGCGCGCGCTTGCTTATCAGATCACCAAGACGCCGAGCAACGAAGGCACGGCCACGATCGGTTTCGCCGCGCATTGCGACAGTCCGCTCGGCTGCCAGCCGGGTCCGTGGCAAGCGGGCGCGGATTTCAAGCAGTTCGTGCGCAATGGCGCGACGCGCCCCGTGAGCGCAACGCCGCAAGCCGTGCAGACGAATCCGCAGCCTGTACCGCTCAATCTCGACAGCCAGCCGGGCCAGTCGGGCGAACCGCTCACGCCGCAATAGGCGTCAGTGTCCCGTCGTGGCCGACGCGCCTTTCCTCGGGCGCGTCAGCCAGACCATCGCGGCGAGCACGAGAAACGCATAGAAGGAAATGCGGAAGAAGTCGTTGGTCGACATCATGTACGCCTGCGCCGACACCACGCGGTCCAGTTGCGCCGTCAGTGCCTGCCCTGAAAGCCCCAGTCCCGAGAGAAGGTCCGAATAAGCGGTCGTGCCCTGGGAATAGGCGCTCACCGACTCCGTGAGCACGGAATGATGGCGGATCATGTCGTTCTCCCAGAAGGTCGTGCTGACCGCCGTGCCTATCGCGCCCGACAAGGTCCGCAGAAAATTCGACAGCCCCGCCGCGCCGGCGAGCCGTTCGTCGGAGACGCTCGATAGCGTGATGGTCGTCATCGGTACGAAGAAGCACGCGACGCCAATGCCCTGAATCAGACGAGGAAAGATGATGTGGCTAAAGGGCGTATCGAGCGTGAAAGTCGAGTTCCAGTACGACACGAACGCAAACACGATAAACGCGAAGCTCGCGACCACGCGCAGATTCATGCGATGCATGTTTTGCCCGATCATCGGCGAGAGCACGAGCGCGAGTATGCCGACCGGCGCGGTTGCAAGACCCGCGAGCCACGGCGTATAGCCGAGCACGGTTTGCAGCCACAGCGGCAACACCACGACCGAGCCGAAGAACGCGAGAAAGCCCAGCGAAGTGATCATCACGCCCATTGCGAAATTGCGGTCGCGGAACAGCGACAGGTCGATCACCGGTTCTTTTTCCGTCACTTCCCACGCGAACATGAACGCGAGCGATACCGCCGCGACGATCGCCAGCGTGACGATGAACGTCGAGTTGAACCAGTCGCGGTCCTTGCCGAGATCGAGCATCATCTGCAGGCTCGCGACGCCGATCACGAGCAAACTGAGCCCGACGGCGTCGATGCGCTGTCGCGTCGTCTTGGTCTCATGTCCGCGCAGGAGAAAGTACGCAATCGCCGCCGAAAAGATGCCGATCGGCACATTGATATAGAAGATCCACGGCCACGTGTAGTTGTCGGTGATGTAGCCGCCCATCACGGGACCGAAGATTGGCGCGACGATGACAGTCATTGCCCACAAACCGAGCGCGAGTCCGCGTTTTTCCGGCGGATAGCTGCGCATGAGGATGGTTTGCGACAGCGGCACCATGGGGCCGGATACGAGGCCTTGCAGCAGCCGGAAACCGATGAGCGATTCGAAGTTATGCGCGAAGCCGCAAAGCGCCGACGCCACGGAAAACAGCAGCACGGAGATAGTGAACAGTTTCACTTCGCCGACGCGGCGCGCGAGCCAGCCGGTGAGCGGCACGGCGATCGCGGATGCAACCGAGTACGAGGAAATTACCCACGTGCCTTCGCTCGTCGCGACGCCCAGACTTCCCGAAATGGTCGGCACGGCGACATTGGCGATGGATGTGTCGAGCACTTCCATGAAGGTGCCGAGCGCCAAGCCCATTGTCAGCAAGGCGAGGATGCCGCCCGTGAGCGGACGCGGCGCGGGCGTGGCGGGTTCGGCAGTCGCGGTCGTCGACATATCTGTTCTCTTATGCGTTCGAAAGTCCGTGCCGCGGCATTCTCTGCCCAGACAGCGAAATATGCGGCTCTTGGCGGCTACGTTGCCGCTGCTCGGTCACTCCCCGGCGTCTTCGACACATCCGACGCAACCTGCGCGGCCAGCACCAGGCGAATTGCCGACGATGCGCGCTAGCATCGACGTCAGAAGATCGAGTTCGGCCCGGCTGAAGCCTTCCAACTGCTCGTTCAGCACCGCAGCGCCGAGCGCGGGCAGTTGCGCGGCGGCGGCGCGGCCACGGTCCGTCAGATTCAGTTCGACGATGCGCCGGTCCGCGTCGCTACGCGTGCGGCCGATGAAACCCTTCTTCTCCAGCCGGTCCAGCATGCGCGTCATGGAACCGCTGTCGTAAGACATCTCGCGCGACAGTTCCAGCGGCGTGCGCGCTCGACCCGCTGCCAGGAAAAGCAGCACGCCGATTTGTTGCGACGTCAGATCGAGCGGCCGCAGCGCTTCGTCAGTTCGCGCGATCAACACGTTGCGAGCCTTTGCAAGGTAGTAGCCAAGGCTGGTGTCGAGTTGGATCGTGGCCGGATCGTAAAGCGGTTCGCTGGTCATTCGACGGTCCGTGGGACGACGCGCAAAGCTATGCAACGTCCCAGAAAAGCAACATTCCGAAAAAAGCAATCGGTAGTATCTTGAAAACTACTTGCATAGTCAATATTATTTAAGGCACCGAGTTACGCGCGACATGCGCCACCCGAGACCATGTTCTGATCGCCCGATGCGTCGTTCGCGACGCCCCAAGGACCCTTCGATGACCCGCTTTGCCCGCACCGCCGGCCGACGTTTCGGCCAAGTCAGCAGCTCGATCGCCAACGTATCCCGTCAGTTCGTTCCGCCGAATCTGAACTCGTGGAAATTCGCGTTGTATCTGATCGTGTTCCTGATGCCGGGCGGTTCGTTCATCGTGCTGGCCATGGGATGGTTCGAGAATCGGCAGCGGCGCAAGACTGAAAAGCCCGCGCGTGCATCCAACCGCACTTTGCTTCCCGCGCCGTGCGCTTGCCCCAGTAGCGGCGGAGCAGGCGGCGCCTGAAGCGCGTAACGCGTCGTAACCGATTCCCGCTGCCGCGTAACACCCACCTTACGCCGAAGCCGTTACCCTAACGTCTGCCTGACGCTCGCGCGCAAGTCCCACGACCTGCTTCGCGAGCGTTCCGTTACCATCTCGGCAGTCGCATTCGTCGTATCGGACGAAGCGCCGCCGACAGGAATTTCGAAAGCAGATGCCGTCTCGCCTCGCTGTTTCATCCTCGCTGCGCCTTTCCGCCACTGCGCTTGCGGCCACGCTGGCGTTGTCCTTCGCCGGTTGCGCGGTCGGTCCCGACTATCAGCGCCCGTCCACGGCAATGCCCGCGTCCTATAAGGAAGCGCCCGATGGCTGGAAAGTCGCGCAGCCCGCCGATCAGACCGATCGCGGAACGTGGTGGACCATTTACGTTGACGCAACGCTCAACAACCTCGAAGCGCGGCTGAATCAGTCGAACCAGACGGTTGCGCAATATGCGGCGGCTTATCGGCAGGCGCGGGCGCTCGTCGGCGAGGCGCGCGCGGCATATTTCCCGACCATCGGTGCGTCGGCTTCGGGATCGCGCTCTGGGCAAGGTGCGGGCACGCGTTCCACGAGCACCTCTACGTTCGGCAACAGTTCCAGCACCGTCGGCAACAGCTTCAGCGCGTCGCTCGATGCCACTTGGGAGCCTGATCTCTGGGGCAGCGTGAGCCGCACGGTATCGGCGCAGAAGGCCGGCCAGCAGGGCGCGGCAGCCGATCTTGCGAACGCGCGTCTGTCCGCGCAAGGCACGCTCGCGCAGACCTACTTCCAGTTGCGCTCGCTCGACGCGCAACAACGGCTTCTGGACGATACCGTCGCCGCTTATCAGCAGTCGCTGAAGCTCACGCAGAATCAGTATGGGCAGGGAATCGTCGCGCGCTCGGACGTGATTCAGGCGCAGACGCAGTTGCAGTCGGCGCAGGCATCGGCAATCGATAACGGCGTCGCGCGCGCGCAGTACGAGCATGCCATCGCCGTGCTTATCGGCGAGGCGGCTTCGACCTTCTCGCTGGCGCAGATGCCGCTCGATGCCACGCCGCCGACCGTGCCCGCGCAGATGCCATCGGCGATTCTCGAACGGCGGCCGGATATCGCATCGGCCGAACGGAAGGCTGCGGCGGCGAACGAACAGATCGGCGTGGAAATCGCGGCGTACTTTCCCACGCTCACGCTCTCCGCGCAGGGCGGCTTCGAAAGCTCGGTGTTGTCGCAATTGCTGCGCGCGCCGTCGCGTTTCTGGACGCTCGGCCCGGACATCGCCGCAACCATTTTCGATGGCGGTTTGCGCGCCGCCCGCACGGACGCCGCGCGTGCCGCTTACGACCAGAATGTCGCGACGTATCGGCAGACGGTGCTGACGGCGTTTCAGGATGTCGAAGACAATCTCGCTTCGCTGCGCATTCTCGAGAAGGAAGTCGTCGTGCAGCAGCAGGCGGTGGAGTCGGCGCAGCAGGCGCTCGCGATCATCAACAATCAGTACAAGGCGGGGACGGTCGCGTTCATCAACGTGCTGACCGCGCAAACCACGGCGTTCACGGCGCAGCAGAAGCTGGCGAATATCGCGGGACAGCGGATGGTCTCGTCGGTGGGATTGGTGAAGGCGCTAGGCGGCGGGTGGGATGTCGCGCAGATGGATCAGGAAACGGGGGCGGCGCAGGCGCCGGCTTCGGCTTCGGCTTCGGCTTCGGCTTCGGCTTCGGCTTCGGCTTCGGCTTCGGCTTCGGCTTCGGCTTCGGCTTCGGCTTCGGCTTCCGATATCGTCAGTCAGACGCTATCGGCTAGCGACAAGCGCGCGTCAGCCGACTAAAACGCCCGTGCAAGCTCGAACGCATGCGTGTTGCCTGGTGCGCCGCGTTGCGGGCAAGCAAGCACAAGCCAGCTGAGTAAGAATCTCGCGAGCGCAAGCGGTGCGCTCAGTGCGCCTCCGTTGTTCAACGTGCGCGCACGAACCGCTCAATCCGAAGCGCCGTTGGAAAGACAACTTGCACAACCGCACCGGCACTAAAGACATCGGAAAGCCAGCACCGCCTCACCGCACCAAGGTCAGCGCCACCGTATCCTGATCCGTATGCCGGCCTAGCAGATTCAACAGTCCCGCCAGATTCTCACGCTGCTCGGGCGCCGCCGTCGCGGTGCCGTTGAACGCCGTCGATCCCTGCGACACCGTGCCGTTTCCCTTCAGCAGGAGCGGGCCACGCGTAGTCGTGAGATCGATTTCCGCCGATTCACCCTGCGCCTGCAACGCCACCCGATACGACCCGAGCGGCTTCACCCGCGATACTCTCGACGACATGTCGTCAAGCGTGACGACCACCTGACCATACGCATTCCTGCCGAGCACGCGGAACTCGGTCCATGTGAGCCGCACCGAACCATCGAAGTTCAGCGTGTTGAACGGCGCGCCGAGTCCGGAAAGCAACGTAGCCGGCACGGCGATCCCGCCAGCCGAAAGAAACGCGCCGCGCGGCGTGGCATCGACGATCACGGCGTCGGGCATCGCTTCGCTCTGGCGCATGGTCATGTGAACGCGGCCCGTGAAAAGCGGCCAGAACGCCGTCGTCCACTCGATACGCCCCGGCAGCAGCGTCGCGCCGGAAACGTCGCCGCCCGTCGCGAGCATGAGCGTGGCTGAACCGCGCCAGAGCGAACCCGCCGGATCGACGAGATTCACGCGGCCGCCCGTTACGCGCGCGAATTGCGGCGTGATCCAGGCGGCGGGCAGCATTACGAGCAGCGTGCCGGCGACCGACAAGATCATCACAAAAAAAGCCGGCAGCGCGTACCGGATTCGGCGAGTCCAATAGCTCATGTCACTTCACGCTCGCCGGTTGCAGCGATGCCGTCAGATCCACCTGGCCATCCGGCTGAAGCGCCGTGACATGCGCCTCCGACACTTGCACCTTGAACTGCTTGCGGGCGTCGTCGAGCCACAGCGTCCAGTTCGGAAACGACGTGTTCTTCAACTGAATCTGCACCGCCGCGCCGATCACCTGCACCTGCGTCGCCTGCATGCCGCTGTCCGCCAGCGACTTGGTGAGCGCATCGCGCAAGGCGCCGCCCGTCGGCGTCACGCTATCCGAATTGCCCGCGAGCGAGCGCGCCTCGTTGGCTTGCGCGGTCATCGTCGCGAGCTGGCGTTGCATGGCGGGCAGCGTGTCGCGCAAGCGGCCGCGCCCTTCGAAGGCAGGCGCCCACAGCACCAGATACACGAGCGCGAGGCCGAGAACCAGTCCGCCCCAAAACAGCAGCGCCTTTTCGCGTGCCGTGCGCGCCTCCCAAAACTCCCCGAGCGAACGTCCGAGTTCCGCTTTCATTGACCGCTCCTGATCGTCCACTTACCCGTGTTGCTGTCGATTGCACCGTTCAGCCCGTTCGCCGAGAGACGCCGGGAAAGATCGCCATCGACCTTCGTCTCCGGTTTGAACGTCACTTCGAGATGCCGATCGCGATAATCCAGCCCCGCGATGCCGTTCACCGGCACCGGCCCGAGCGAACGCGCGAGGCCATCGGCGAGTGTCAGAAAATCCGATGGCGACAGCTCGCCCGACGCCACGCGCAGACGATCGAGATTGCGCGTCATCTGATCGGGCGCGTCGAGCACGACGGTGGTTTTCGGAAAGGCGTTGAGCAGCAGCTCCGTCATCTGCGCGCTGATCGCGTCGCGCTGACGCGCAAGCTGAATCCACTGCACGTTGATCCCGATGATCGACACGACGATCGACGCCACCACGAGCGCGATCGGCACGCGCAGACGGCGCATCGTCGTGCGGTCGAGCCGCCACGGCTGCGCGGCGAACTCGAACTGGCACAGATCGAAGCGGCTCGCGAGCGCATTGCGTGCGAGCGACTCGAACGCGAGCGGCTCTGCGCCGACGATGCTCGCCGCCGCCCGCGACGATGCGAGACGCGGCTCGTCGCCCGGAAGATCGAGAAGCGAATACACGGTGACCGGCTGATCGCCCGCGAGAGCGTCGAGCGTTGCGGCTATGGAGTCGGACGGCAAGGCGAGTCCCTCGCCGAGCGCCGCGTGTTCGCCGCGCGCAATCGCCACTTCCATGCGCGGCGTGACAAGCGCGGCCGGCGCGGCCACTTCGCCGATCAGCGCGGGCGCGGTCGAAACCACATGCCCGAGCAGTCCGGCGACGAACGGTGGCGCGGCAAGCGTTTCATCAGCTTCGCGGGACGGAATCGGCAGGCAACGCATGGCGGGCACCGCCTTCACATTGCGATGCCCCGCGCCAGAGAATGCCTCGCGCACGAAGCGGAACCAGCCGCGATCGATGACCGCGAGCACGCGCCGGCCATCGGCGAGCGCGACGGGATCGACGGCGATATGGCAAGTCTGCGCGTCCTGGATCACCTGATCCTCGATCACGTTCGGCAACGCCTGACGCAAGCGCGGCCCCTTCAGCGGCGGCACTTGCGCGGCGAGCAGCAGCGTGTCGCGCGCGGCGACGATCAGCACGGTCGCGTTCGCACGCGGCAGCAAGCCGAGCGAGGCGCGGCCAGCGCGCTGAGTTTCGCCGCGCTTGTCGAGCAGCACGAACGGCAGGTCGGGCAGATGCCACTCTTCCGAGCGCACCGCCGGATCGCGCGGCGGTAGTAGAACGATCAGTGTGCTCAAAGGCCACTTCCTCTCATTTAAAGCGCGTCGCGCGTATAGACGATGCGCGTCGTATGCGTGGTCGGATCGCGGTACACGAGCGTCGAGCGCTCCAGCTGCGCGCGCTCATGTTCGACGCGCCCACGGATCACGAAATAGCGTGTGGTGACATCGAGCTCGCTGGGATCGATCGATGTCGCGGTCTTCACGCCCGCGCCGGTGAGCGCGAGCTGCACGTTGCCGGTATCGTGAAAGAACACCGTCTCGCGGCGCGCGACGAACGCCTGCGCCTGCGAGAGATTCATTCCCGACACCACGGCCGCGACCACTTCGGCGGGCGCGGTGTTCATGTTCACGGCGGTCGTCGTCGGCAGAACGGTGACGAACGGCCTGAGCTTCGCGACGGCTTCCGGCGAGAAACCCTGCACGTCGAGCAGCGAGTCGACGCTGATCATCTGCAAGGGCGCGACGGGCGCGTCGGTATCCGCGTCCTTCAGGCCGGGATCGTCGGTGAAATTGCCGCCGCCCGTGCCGCCGCCCTGCGCAATCGCCGCGATGGTCGCTTCCGGCGTGGTCGTGCTCGTCGTGGTGCTGTTGCCCGTTTGCGTCTGAAAACGCGTCGCGGACCGCGCGAGACCCGCGCGTATCTGCAGCGCCACCGTTTTTGCGAGCGACCCGTTGATGCCGAGAAGCGTAAGCAGCCGCTGGAACGCCTGAATCTGTTCGACGTTGATGGTCAGTACGCCCGGCGTTGGCGTCGACACGAGGTTGCGCAGATTGAACTTCGCCTGCGCGTCTTCAATCGATCCGGACAGAAACGTCTGCGCGCCTTCCTGCGAACGCACTTCACCGATCTGCCCGAGAAAGTCCGACAGCTTCGTCTTCGCGATGGGCACACCCCACACGCCGCCGAGATACGTGACGGTCGGCGAGGTATCGGCTTCCGAGCGCAAAATGAGGCGCGTCCAGTCGAGCGCGCTACGCGAAATCCACTGCGCCTGCGCGAGCAGCCGCTGATTTTCGATACGCCGCACCTGCACCTGCTGACGCCACAACATGCCCGACACCAGAATGGCCGACAGCGCGACCACCAGCAACGCGCTGATGATCGCTACTCCGCGTTCTTTCCGGCTTCTGGCGCGCATCGTCATTCTCCGACCATGAATACACGCGTGATCGGCACGGCGAGATTGCGCGCGCCGACCGCCACCTGAATTCCCGAAACCGCGCGCGGCAGCGGCGCGTTGCCGAGCTGCGGCACCTTCAGATTGTTGTCGTTCTCGTTGATCTGCGAGAACACGTCGTTCATCCTCGTGGTCCAGCCTTTCTGCGGAATATAGACGCGCGAGGCGAGCGAAGCCACGCCGCCCATCAACTGCACCGCGTTCCAGCCGTCCGCCGTATCGCTCGATGACAACGCGCGCCGCACTTCGCCCACATTTGCGAGCGGCGGCGACGCGAAGCGCACGATGCGTCCGTCCGATAAACGGTAACGCACGACCTGCAAGCGCGGCGGCGCACCGACCGCGAACATGCCGCGCACGATCTGCAGCGAACCGTTGTCGATCGACACCGCGGGCTGACCCGCTTCGTCGTCGGTGGCGGCTTGACGCGCGTCGATACGCATCTGGTCGAACAACTGCGCGACCACGCGCTCGTCTTCCATCGAATTGGTGATGGTCGCACGGGCGCGGATGATGGAGTCGAGCCCGCGCCACGACAGCACCGCGATCACCGCCAGAATGGCGATGGCGATCAGCATTTCCAGCAGCGTAAAGCCGCGCTGCCTCGCGGCGTCAGAGGGAGCGATTCGTTTCATTCGCCACCACCGTGACCATTTGCGCGAGATAGCCCGAACGGCCCGGCGTCGTGACGAACATCTCGACGCGCCGGAAAATCGGGTTGGGCGTCGCGGTGACGCGCTGCGTGCAGACCAGCTTCAGGTTGCCCTGCGAACATTCGAAGGTGCGCGAGCCGATCTCCGGGAATGTGTGCGCCAGCCGAATCTGCGCGAGCTCGTTGTCCGCGCTCCAGCCGGCAAGCAGACGCCGATGCAAATCCGCCTCGCCGTTGGCAATCGCGCCGACCGCCCGCAGCGACGCGGCAAGCGCCACCGCGATGATCGCCAGCGCAACCAGCACTTCGATCATCGTGAAGCCGCGTTCCTTCCGCCGGGTGCACATCACCGCACCTGAAAGCGGCCATTGCCGCTGCCGACGATGGTCGCGCGCCCTGCCGGCGAAACGAGCGTGACTTCCATGGGCGTGTCGATGGCTTCGGTGCCGAAAACGAGGCGGCTCGCCGACTTGTCGGAATCGAGAAACTGGATCGTCGCGCTCGTCACGCCGCCTTCCCACGGACGCGGCCGCAGCAGATCGTCGCGCAGCGGACGCCAGCCGTCCTCGGTGCGGATATCGAAGCGAAAACCGCCGTCGTAAGGCTGCCACGCGATGGGCCGCGCGCGCACTTGCGCTTCGTCGCCCGCGGATTCGAACAGGAGCGCGAGACGCTGCGCTTCCTCGTTGAGGTCGGTGCGCGGATTGCGCGTGAGCTGCAACGAAGCCAGCGACACGAGCAGACCCGCGATCACCAGCACGACGAGCATTTCCAGCAGCGTGAAGCCTGCTTCACGGCCTCTATGCATATCGCGCCTGCCCACGATCATTCCTTCGATGAGATTACTGCCACGAACCGACGTCGGCGTCGTTGCCGTCGCCGCCCGCCTTGTTGTCCGCGCCGTAGCTGAACACGTCGATTTCGCCGTGCACGCCCGGATTCAGATATTGATACTGCGCGCCCCACGGGTCGGCCGGCAGACGTTCCAGATAGCCGCCGTCCTTCCAGTTGTTCGGCGCCGGTTCCGTGGTCGGCTTCTCGATCAGCGCGCGCAAACCCTGCTCTTGCGTCGGATAACGGCCGTTGTCCAGGCGATACAGCTTCATCGCCTGCATGATGGTGCCGATGTCCTGTTTCGCGGCGACGCGGCGCGCCTCGTCCGGACGACTCATGATCTTCGGCACGATAAGCGCGGCGAGAATGCCGAGAATGGCGATCACCACCATGATTTCGATCAGCGTGAAGCCGCCCTGACGGCGCGCCTTTGCAACGTTCATGCGGCGTTGTGTCCACAATTGCATGACTACTACCTCTTGATATGAATCCGGGGCTTGCGCCCGCTGTTATTGAAAATTCCCGCCGAGCATTCTAGCGAGCGCGTTCGCATGAACACGCGAACGAACCCGCCGCGCGGCGCTTTAGCGCACGTAGATCGTCGGTCCAGGAGGCATCTGCGGCAGGAAGATCTCCGACTTCGAGCCGTTACGATCGATGATGATCGAACGCGCGCGCACTTCCGAAAGCTTCACGCCTTGCGTGAGCGGACCGCCGAGCGAGATCGCGCGGGCCGGCTCGCCGCCATAACTGACGATAGCCGCCGCGCCGTGCTGCAGGGCCAGGATGCCGAACAGATGCACATCCTGATTCGCTTGCCGTTCCAGTTGTCCGCCGAAAATAGTCGCGGCCTGTTCCACCGACGGCGTGCGCGTGGCGGCGGCAGCGGGCAAGGGCGCGGTCTGCCGCGAGGTCAGCGTGACGACCCAGTACGTCACGGTCACGCAAAAGAGCGCGAGGGCGGCGAGCGATATCAGGCGAATTTGCAGGCTGTTCATTACTGCACCAAATTGTTCAGTTCGATGATCGGCAGCATCACCGCGAGCACGATCACCAGCACGACGCCGCCCATCGCCAGAATGAGCAGCGGTTCGAGCAGACTCGTCAGGAACATCGTGCGACGTTCGAGTTCGCGCGCTTCGCCTTCGGAGGCGCGGTCGAGCATGGTGGTGACGTCGCCGGTGGCTTCGCCGGAGCGGATCAGATGCACCAGCACGGGCGGAAACGTCTTCGTGTTGCCGAGCGCGCGCGACAGCGACGAACCTTCGCGCACGCGCACGATGGCGTCGTCGACGTTATTGCTCATCGCCCGGTTGCTCAGGGTTTCGCCCGCGGCCTGCAGCGCGCGCAGGATCGGCACGCCGGCGGCCGTCAGAATGGCGAGCGTGCTGGCAAAGCGCACGGTGTTATAGCCGCGCACCAATTTGCCGATGAGCGGCGCGGTGAGCAGCCAGCGGTCGAACGCCATGCGCGGCCCGGGCCGCGCGAGAATGCTCTTGACGATCCACGCGAAAAGCGCGACGCCGATCAGCATGGCCCACCAGTAATTTCGCACGAACGCGGAGAGCGCCATCATCATCACGGTGAGAACCGGCAGCGCCTGCTTGGTGCTGGCGAACACGTTCACGACCTGCGGCACGACATAACTCAAAAGAAACGTGACGATGCCAAGCGCGATGATCGTCACGATACCCGGATACGTAAACGCCAGAATGATCTTCTGTTTCAGCGCGTTGCGTTGCTCGATGTAGTCCGCGAGACGCGAGAGCACGAGACCCAGCTTGCCGGTATGCTCGCCCGCCGCGACGAGCGCGCGATAGATCTCGGGGAAGTCTTTCGGATGCTGCGCCAGCGCATTGGCGAACGAATGCCCGCCGAGCACTTCGGCGCGGATCGCGGCCATGAGTTCGCGGATGTAATCGCGCTCGGACTGCTCGGTCAGAACCGCGAGCGTTTCGCCGAGCGGCAAACCCGCGATCAAGAGGCTCGCGAGCTGACGCGTGAGAATGGCCTGCTCGCGCTGCGACAGACGCCGCCCGAGCGAAAGGCGTTGCTGCCGTTCGCCGCGCGTCCGCGTACCCGCCGCCTCGACGATAAGCGGCGTCAGACCTTGCGTGCGCAACTGGCTGCGCGCGGCGCGGGCGCTGTCGGCATCGAGCACGCCCTTTTGCGTCTTGCCCGCGTGGTCGATCGCTTCGAAACGGAAAGCCGGCATACGCGTTAATCTCCGCCCGTCACGCGCAGCACTTCTTCGAGCGACGTCACGCCGGTCGCCAGCCAGCGGTTGCCGTCCTCGCGCAGCGTGCGCATGCCTTGCTTGCGGCCCGCCGCGAGAATTTCGGCATCGGCGGCGTTGCGGTGGATCAGCGGACGGATTTCATCGTCCATCAGCAGAAGTTCGTAGACGCCGCGGCGTCCTGCGTAACCCGACTGGCCGCAGCGGTCGCAGCCCACCGGATGCCAATGCGTCACGCCGTCTTCCTCGACGCGCTCTTCCTTGCACACCGGACACAGTTGCCGCACGAGCCGCTGCGCCAGCACGCCGAGCAGCGACGATGCGAGCAGATACGGCTCCACGCCCATATCGGTGAGACGCGTGACGGCCGAAGCGGCGTCGTTCGTGTGCAAGGTCGCAAGCACCAGGTGACCCGTGAGCGACGCCTGCACCGCGATCTGCGCCGTCTCCAGGTCGCGAATTTCCCCGATCATGATGATGTCCGGGTCCTGCCGCAAAATGGAACGCAGCGCGCGCGCGAAGGTCATGCCGATGCGCTCGTTCACCTGTGTCTGGCCAATACCCGACAAGTCGTATTCGATCGGATCTTCCACCGTCATGATGTTGGTGGTGGTGGTCTCAAGCCGCGACATGGCCGCATAAAGCGTCGTGGTCTTGCCCGAGCCCGTCGGCCCGGTGACGAGCACGATGCCGTGCGGACGGCCGATCAGCTTGTCGAAGTTGACGAGCGTGTCGCGCGCCATGCCGAGCTTTTCGAGGTTCAGGCGTTGCGCGTCTTTTTCGAGCAGACGCAGCACCGCGCGTTCGCCGTGTCCGGTCGGCAGCGTCGACACGCGCACATCGACGGGACGCCCGCCCACGCGCAAGGTAATGCGCCCGTCCTGCGGCAGACGTTTCTCGGCGATATCGAGCTGCGCCATGATCTTGATCCGCGAGATCAGCGCGCCGTGCAGCGCTTTCTTCGGGCGCACGACGTCGCGCAACGTACCGTCCACGCGAAAACGCACGACCGACGCGTTCTCGAACGGCTCTATATGTATGTCCGACGCCTGTTCGCGCGCCGCCTGCGTCAGAAGCGCGTTGATCATGCGGATGATCGGCGCGTCGTCTTCCGATTCCAGCAGGTCCTCAACTTCCGGAATGTCCTGCATCAGGCGCGAGAGATCGACTTCGCCCTCCACTTCGCCGACAACCTGCGCCGCGCTGCCGTCGTTGCGCGCATAGGCGGAATTGATGGCGGCGGCCAGTTCATCGGCGGATTTGCGCTGGATGGACAGCGCGCCGAAATTGCGCGCGACCTCCGCGAGCGCGGCGTCGGACGTGCGCTCGCTGATCCAAACCTCGATGTTGTCCGCATGCTGATGCGCGAGCAGTATCTGTCCGGTTCGCGCGAAGCTGTAAGGCACGAGCCTGGCCGCGAGCGGCGACGCTGCGGCCGGCGCTTCAGCGTTGTGGGCGAGATTCGTGCGATCGGCTTCGGCGTTCAGCGTATTCACGGCCGTGCTCCTGACGAACTGTTCGAATTGTTCGAACTGTTATCCAGCGGCGTGGTGCTCGGCTGATTGTTGGGCACCGCGTAATTGGTTGGCGCATTGCCGTACGGCGGCTGCTGCGGCTGCGGCAACTCCGAACGCTGCGGCGCTTGCTGATACGGCTGCGGCGCGGGACCCGCGTTCGGGTCCTGGGGCAGCGTCGTGCTCGGCGTACCGCGCGTCAGGTTGCTCCAGTCCAGCAGATTTTGGGCCGGGGCGCCACCGCCTTCGCTCGGTCCAAGCGGCTTCGGCGGCATGACCGGCACGTTCTGATCGCGAATCAGGCGGTTGTCCGTGGTCGAGCCGTATTGTTGCTGGCGCATGTAGTCGTAGCGCGTGTTGGCGATCTGCGAAGCCGTCGCCTGATCGCGCACGATCACTGGGCGCAGGAACACCATCAGGTTGGTCTTCGTGCGCGTCTTGCTTTCGCTGCGGAACAGGCTGCCGATGAACGGGATGTCGCCCAGAAGCGGAATCTTGCTGTTGTTATTGTTGTACTGATCCTGCATCAAGCCGCCCAGCACGACGATTTCGCCATCGTCCGCGAGAATGGTCGACTGCACGGAGCGCGTGTTGATGGTCACGCCGCCCGGATCGGTCTTGGTCGTGGCATCGACGCTCGAATCTTCCTGATAGATCTGCATCTTGAGCACGCCGCCGTCGGTGATCTGCGGCTTGACGTGCAAGGTCACGCCGACGTCGCGGCGGTCGAACGTGTTGAACGCCGTCACCGACGTCGCGGCGTTGGCGGTCGGCGTGGCGTAGGAGCCCGTTACCACCGGCACGTTCTGGCCGACGACGATTTTCGCTTCCTCGTTGTCGAGCGTGATCAGGTTTGGCGTGGAGAGGATGTTGGCGTCGGCGGACGTGGACAACGCCTGCAAGAGACCGCCGAGACCGAACAGATTGCCGAAGCGGTGCAGCAAGCCAATGTTCAGGCCGTTCGCCAAAAGACCCGTCGAAGCGGTGATCGCCGACGTGTTTTGCGCGACGGCTGCGCCCTGCACGGTCAAATCGAAGATGTTGGTATTGCCCGAGCCGAAGCTCGTGCTGCCGTACACCGCGTTGTTGCCGCCGTTCGAAAGCAGCAGACCCTGCCATTGAATGCCGAGATTGGCCCCGGTGGTGGCCGAGAGCTCGACGATCAGCGCTTCGATATAGACCTGCGCGCGGCGCGCGTCGAGCTGGTCGATCACGGCGCGCAGGTTCCGATAGACCGGGTCCGCCGCGGTGATGATGAGCGAATTCGTCGCCGAATCCGCCTGGATCATGCCGCCGCCCGAGTCGTTGCCGTTGTCGCTGTCCTTGTTCGACGAGAAACCGCTGTCGCGATTGCCGCCCGAACCCGACATCGGGTTACTGCCGCTGCCCGAACTGCTGTTGCCGCCAAAACCGCCTGGCAACGGCGGCACGCCCGACGTGCCGGTGGAGTTCGACGAATTGCCGAGCCCGCCGCTCTGGCCGAACGAATTCGACGAGTTCGAGTTCGAATTGCTCGACGAGTTGTCGTTGCTGCTGCCGTTGCCCTTGCCCATCATGCCGCGCAGGGTTCTGGCAAGACGCGTGGCGTCGGCGTTGCGCAACGCCACGACGTGCATGTTGCCCGGCTGTGAAGTCGGCGAGTCCAGCTTCTTCGCTAACGTTTTCGCGGCTTCGAGCCGCGCGCTGCTGGAAGCGCGGAACATGAGCGAGTTGGTGCGCGGGTCGGCGGTGACGACGACCTTGAGCGTGGCGTCCGTGCTGCCGATCGTGCCGGGGTCGAGCAGCTTGTTCATCTGGTCGGCCACGTCGATCGCGTTCGCGTTCTTCAGCTGGACCAAGTCCACCTCGCGCCCGGCAGCGGTATCGATACCCGCGATGATTCCGGCGATCCGCCGCACGTTGTCGGCGTAGTCGGTGACCACGAGCGTGTTGTTGCCGGGATAGGCCGCGATGGTGTTGTTCGGCGAGATCAGCGGGCGCAACACCGGCAAAATGTTATTGGCCGATTCATTGCGTAACTGGAACACCTGCGTGATGACCTGATCGCCTCGCGCGGCAGGCGAGTTGCCGACATAGGTCGGCACGCCCTGCAGCTTGGCGTCGGCCTCGGGCACGACTTTCAATACACCGTGATCCTGCACCAGCGCAAAACCCTGCATGCGCAGTGAGGCTTGCAATGTCTTCAGCGCCTGATCCTCGGGTACCGGATTTTCCGAGACGAGGTTCAACTGCCCCTTCACCCGGGGATCGACGATGATTGTCTTGCCAGTGGCGGCGCCGATCGCCTTTGCGACCTGGTCGATATCGGCGTTGACGAAATTCAATGTCACTTGCGCGTGCGCGGCTTGCGCGACGATAAGTCCCGCCGCCAGCAGTGCCGTCGCGATGCGACGCAGTGCGATAGGTTGTCTTCTCATGAATGTGTTGTCTAAGCGAACTTCTCGGGTAAAGCCCGCTAAGGCAGCACCGCTCGTCAAGCAGAGGCGCCGCCGATCGTTTCCGGGCTAGCTTGCCCGGGCGACGATCATTTCAAAAAATTGTGACGATAGCAGCAACGCGTAACGAAATTATTCAAAAAATCGTTCAAGACCAGAATTTTCTCTAGCCGCCTTCGCTTACTGAATTCCGCCGCTCTCAAGCTTTCAACGAACTTGCCGATAAACCGCCTGTGAAGCCTTCACAGGCTGGCCCATGCGCGCGGGAGACGAATTGTAACCCGACTCGAAGTCTTATTATTCAGACGTTTAAGAACGCCTTCCGCCGCGCGGCTGGCGGAAAACGGCTGACCTATGGCGCGCCCTCGCCGGGGTGTATGTCTGGTGGCTAACTTATGGCGTCAAACTTCAGCGGGTATGATACGGGCGGTTCCGCATTCCGGGCGGCGACATCGGGGGTGGGTTTTCCCGATGCCATACGGCTGCGAGCGTGCTTTGACTGGCGCCGACGCGGATGAATGACGTTAGGCGCCCGGTCGCCGAATTGGCGGCGTGACGCTTTTCCGCGTGGGCGGATGGAGTAGAAAGAAGATGAAGAGATTCCTGCGATTACTTGCGATGGCCGGCGGCGTGATGCTCGCGGCTGCTTCCGCACACGCCGACTGCTTCGACGAGGCAGCGAAGTATCAAAAGGTCAATCCGCTCATCTTGCGCGCCATCGCCTGGCAGGAATCGCACAACAAACCCGACGCCATCAACAAGAACGCCAACGGCTCGACCGACTACGGTCTGATGCAGATCAACTCGATTCATCTCAACACGCTGGCTCAATACGGTATCTCCAGCGGCACGCTGATGGAACCCTGCAAGGCCGTGTACGTGGCCGCATGGCATCTGCGCCAGAAGATGAACAAGTATGGCAATTCGTGGCAGGCCGTCGGTGCTTACCATTCCGAAACACCCGCATTGCGCGACAAGTATTCCTCGCAGATCATCGATATCCTGCGTCGCTGGAAATTGCTTCAGGCTTCCAAGTAAGTTCGGCCCGGCGCTCAGGCGCTTGCGTCCTTGCGCCTTTCATCTGCATTTGATGCAAAATCCCTTCTCCGACAGCGCGCACCGTTGACCATTGTCCGGCGTGTCGCTTCGCCTGTGCGCGGGCTTGCCGTTTGCCGCGTGTCCGCCTGCCTCTCAAATGCCGCTCGCCGGTCATCATCGCAATGAACTCAACGCCACTCCCAGTCACCGTGATTTCCGGATTCACCGGCGCGGGAAAGTCCGCGCTCGTCAATGCCATGCTCGCCAACGACGAAGGCGTGCGCGTTGGCGCCGTTAGCGTCGCCCACGAAGCGGACCCGGTCGAAGCAATCGAGCGAGACATCGCAGCGCTTGCCGAACAGCAGCGATTCGATGCGATCGTCGTCGAGCTGCCGCCGTTCGTGAACCCGCTCGATATCGCGGAGCAACTTGCTTTCGGCGACGATGAGCAAGCGACGCTCGGCGGTCAGGCCGTGCTCGATACCTTCGTCACCGTGATCGATGCGGCGAGCTTCCTGCGCGATTACGCGTCGACGGATTCGCTCGCGCAACGCGGCCTTGCATCGCACGATGACGCGCACGACGAAGGCAGGACGGTGGTCGAGTCGCTCATCGAGCAGATCGAATTCTGCGATGTCATCGTGATCAACAAGATCGACCTCGTCGACGAAGAGGCGCTCGAAACGCTCGCGAGCATTCTTCATGCGCTCAATCCGCGCGCGCTTCGGGTGCAGACGCAGTCAGGCAAGGCGCCCATAGCCGACGTGCTCGATACGAACCGCTTCGATTTGGACAACACGGCAAGCGCGCCTGGCTGGCTCGCGATTCTCAACGACGAGCATCCTTCGAACGGCGAGCCGGATGCGTCGGGTGTCGGGCATCTCGTCTATCGCGCGCGCCGGCCTTTTCATCCGCAAAGACTGTGGGAACTGCTGCATCGCGAATGGACGGACGTGTTGCGCGCCAAGGGATTCTTCTGGCTCGCCACGAGAAGCGAAGTGGGCGGGGCGTTGTCGCAAGCGGGCGGGACGCTGCGGCATGGTCCGGCGGGCGTGTGGTGGGCGGCGCAGGATCGCAGCGAATGGCCAACGGACGATCCCGAGCTCGAAGCGGATATCGTCGCGGAATGGTTCGGTGACCCGGATGACAACAGCGTTGGCGATCGCAGGCAAGAGCTGGTGCTGATCGGCCTCGATCTCGACGTGGCGGCATGGGACGCCAACTTCGATGCATGCCTGCTCACCGACGAGGAATGGCTGCTCGGCTCGGACGGCTGGCGGCATCTGAACGATCCGTTTCCTGCATGGGGTATCGACGATCACGAGCATGAACACGGCGATCACGATCACGAGCACGGTCCGGATTGCGGCTGCGACGGCCACACGCACTAAGCCAAACCGCACGAGTCGAGCGCGCGAAAAAAAACCCGCCGAAGGCGGGTTTATGTGTTGCTGCGGTCTGTCTGCGCGCACGCGGATTAACCTGATTCCGAGGCGCCGCGCTAAGAGCGCGTAGCGCCACAATCGGCAAGAAACTTACCGCTTGTTCACTGCGTCCTTGAATGCCTTGCCAGCCGTGAACTTCACCGTCTTTGCGGCCGGAATCTTGATGGACTCGCCCGTCTTCGGATTACGGCCGGTGCGCGCTGCGCGCTTGCCCGAACCGAAGCTGCCGAAGCCGATCAACTGCACTGCGTCACCTTTCGAGACAGCCTTCTTGATCACTTCGAGCAGGGTGTCCAGCGTTTCGCCGGTTTGAGCTTTGCTTGCGCCGGTCTGAGCGGCTACGGCGTCGATCAATTCCTGTTTGTTCATTAAGGTTCCTTTATCAGTTTAGGTTGACACGAACAGCGCGAACGCGCCGATTATACGTGCGCGGGCCGTGCAGTCGAGTAGGGACGGCCTTCCGGCGCGCCTTTGCGACGAACTGGCGTTCTTTCGCGCCACTTCTACGGCCATGCTTCGCTTCATTGCCCTCGCGCCGCCTCTATACGCGGCGCTTGGTATGATAGCGCAGCGCAAACCCAATCAGGACAAGGGTTTCAAAGATTTACCCTTATATTTTCCGGGCTTGCGGGCGGTTTTTTTGAGCATAGAACTCCGGGGTGCGGTCCATGCTACGCGAGCTGATCATCGAATACGGGCTGCCGTTGGTTTTTGCCAACGTTCTGCTGGAATGCCTCGGTCTGCCGCTGCCAGCCTTGCCCACATTGGTTCTGACGGGCGCCATCGCAGTCACCGCGAGCCTCGGAAGAAGCGGTCTCACGGCCATGTTTCCCGCCTCCGCATTCGCGCCGCTCGTCGCTATCGTGGTGGTCGCAAGCACCGCCGCATTGCTCGGCGACACACTCTGGTTCTGGCTCGGACGCCGTTATGGCAGCCGCGTGCTGGGCGTTCTGTGCAAGCTTTCCATCTCGCGCGACACGTGCGTGAACCGCAGTCTCGACTTCTTCGGCCGCTTCGGCGTGCGTATTCTCGCGGTATCCAAGTTCATCCCCGGCCTTTCAACGCTGGCCATTCCCGTGGCGGGCGCGACCGGCGTCGGCTTCGGCACCTTTCTGTTTTATGACGCACTCGGCGCGATCCTTTGGTCGGGACTCGGCGTGACGTTCGGCGCGATGTTCGCCGATCTCGTCGATAAGGCGCTCGCCCTGCTCGACTGGCTCGGTCGCGGCGTCCTGGCAATCGCGGTCGTCGTGCTCGCGCTATATCTCGGCGCGCGCTGGTGGCGGCGCGTCACGTTGTTGCGACGCCTGCGCATGGCGCGCATCGAGGTTGCGGAGTTGCGCGCGTTGCTTGCGAGTGAACCACGGCCGCTCGTCATCGATGTTCGTCGCGGCGAGCGTCGCGCGATGGACCCGTATGCCATTCCGGGCGCGCTGCTGCTCGATCATGGCGGCATCGCGGCGCAGCTTGCGGGCATCGAGCGCGATCTCAAGATCGTGACCTACTGCGATTGTCCGAACGAAGTATCCGCGGCGTTGGCGGCAAAAGACCTGATCGCGCATGGTTTCGACGATGTCGCGCCGCTCTTCGGCGGTCTCGAAGCATGGCGCGCCGCCGGTCACGAGGTCGAACCGATCGCGCTCGAAGGCACGATGCCCAACGCCTTGCATGCGGCCAAAGCGCCGTCTGTCTAGTACATGCTCGATGTCTTGCCGTATTCGTCCGGTATAGCGGACGCCTTCGCTTCCCTTCCCTTTTTCGCATGACCGAATCATCGTTGCCTACGGACAAGCTTTTCGAGCTGCACGATCTTCCCGCGCGCTGGCGGCATCGGCGCGTCTTTACTTTCGTCGATACGCAATTCGCGCACACCAACCGCTTTCTCGACATCTGGCGACGTTGGCGCGATGACAACGCGCGTTGCGAACGTCTGCATGTAGTCGTCATCGCGCCGTTGCATGCGCTCGATGCAGCGCCGTCGAAGAACGGCGACGTGCTCGCGGACGCACTGATAAACGCCTGGCCGATGCGCGTCTCCGGCATGCATCGGCTCGAATTCGATGGAGGGCGCGTGGTGCTGACGCTCGCCATCGGCGATCCGAACGACATGCTGTCGAGACTGTGGCTGCGCGCCGATGCCTTCCATCTCGACGCCGCCGCCTTCGACAATCCGCAATGGTTGTGCAAGGGCATCGCGCGGCTTGCGGGCGATGACGCAACCGTATCGGCGACGAACATCGCGGACGCCGCCTCGTTGCGACGCGCATTGGAGGCATCGGGTTTCACGTGTGCCGACGACCGAAGCGCGCGCTTCGCCCCGCGCTGGCGCGTGCGTCGTCACGAACCGCCGCGCGCGTCCGCTGTCCAGTCGCGCGAAGCCATCGTGATCGGCGCGGGACTCGCGGGCTCTGCAATGACATCGCGTCTCGCGGCGCGCGGCTGGCATGTCACGCTCATCGACCGGCACGCGCTGCCCGCGCGCGACGCGTCGGGCAATCCGGCTGGCGTGTTTCATCCCATCGTCTGGCGCGATGACAGCGTCGCCGCGCGGCTCACCCGTGCGGGCTTTTTGTTCGCGCTGAGTCAGTGGCAAGCGCTCGAAGCGCGCTCATACGACTTGCAACGTAGCCGCGATGGCTTGCTGCAAATCGCGGACACGCCCGAAGACGCCGCCGCGATCGCCGACGCCATCGCCCGTTTCGCGTATCCGCGCGACTACGTGAGTTCGGTATCCAGCGCCGATGCATCGCGTATCGCAGGCGTGGATGTCGCGCGCGGCGGATGGTTCTTCCCGCACGGCGGCGCGATCTCGCCGGCATCGGTCTGCTCGGCGCAGCTTGCCGATGCCGGCGCCGCGCTGACGACGCGAATGAACACGGAAGTGGCGCGCATCGAACGTGATGGTGACAACTGGCGCGTCTTCGACACGCACGACGCGGAGGTCGCGCGAGCGCCGATTCTCGTGCTGGCGAACGCGCATGAAGCTGCGCGACTCGCATATCTCGATGATGCAACGACGAGCAGCGTTCGCGGACAACTCAGCGTCCTGGACAGCACCACGCTCGATGGATTGCGCGTTCCCGTCATCGGCGAAGGTTATGGGGTGCCTTTGGGCGAACGAGGCACGCTGATCGGCGCGACCTATGACATCGACGATCCCGATATCGAAGTTCGTGACGCAGGGCATCGGGAAAACATCGAGCGCGTTGGAGCCATGCTTCCGGCACTGCAAGCGACGGCGCATGTGAAGCAAGGCCGCGTCGCGTTCCGTTGCGTGACGAGCGACCGCATGCCGATGATCGGCCAGTTCGCCGATGAAGCCGCCGCGCGCGCCGACGCCGCCCGCCTCAAAGGCGCGTGGCCGCTCGACCTGCCGCGCATGCCGGGTTTGTATGGCGCGTTTGCCTTCGGTTCGCGCGGGCTCGTCTGGGCGACGCTCGCCGCGGAACTCATCGTCTCGCAGATCGAAGGCGAACCTTGGGTCATCGAACGCGAACTCGCCGAGTCGATCGATCCCGCGCGCTTTTTATTGCGAGCGCTGCGTCACGGTCAATTCGACGCAACGTAGTTATCCAAGCCGGGTTGTGGATAAGACCCGGGTTTACCGAAGAACGAGTTGTGGACTCGTTGTGCACGTAAACGGGACAACCTGCACGAGTGCCCGAGCGTCCCGAAAGTTGTTCAAAGTTGACCGCCATGCCTGAACATGTTTACCGCTGCGTTCTGCTTTTCACAATCGCTTGTTTGGAAAGGAGAAATTGGTCTTATCCACAGGTAAGGCAGGTGCTTGTTAACTACTACTACGTGTATATACAGTAAACCTGTAAACACCTGACACAGAGGCTATCGGAAGAGAGAAAACGAATCCGCAAACCGCCGGCCGGTCAGCCTTGCCGCCTTCGCGTGTGCGCGGTTGTCGCTTTTACTTCATAAAAATCATGAGCCTGGACTTCCCTGTCACGGTCATCGAGGTATGGCACAATCGCGCTTCTTCCCGCGTCGCGCCGTTCAGACGGCGACCGCTTCAACGGAACGATGAGCGCGCGCCACGAATCTGATCAACCAGGGCCGCGCTGTCGTCTGGCCGTCGGCCCGCCTCCGGGCAAGCGCCGCTTGTCTTGCCCGCATCCGTCACCATCTCAATGCGCGCGAGTCGTAAGCCGCGCGATGGCGAGCCGGGTGCGTCGTCTAATTCGTGCACGGCTGGTTCCGTGACGCCGTGTTCGTTCGCTTTCGTTTCATTTGAATGAACTCATTCGCCTGAACAGGCGAGCCGCTCGGATGCGCCGCGCGCGCAAAGTCACGCAACAGAACGTGCATCCTCTGCTGCAACGAAGGAGAAGCAAACACGATGAATTCGGCCTTTTCGTTTTTGCCCGCCTGGCCGCTCGAACCCAATGCCATTCTTTGGGCAGGTCTTGCGCTCGTCACCGCCGGCCTCGCCGGAGAATTGCTCTGGCGCGCATGGCGTCTGCCGCGTATCACGGGCTATGCGGTCATCGGGCTGATCGCCGGTAACGCGGGACTCGGTGTGATCGACGTAAGCGCAGGCGCCATCTCACGGCCTCTGCTGGATGTCGCGCTCGGGCTATTGCTCTTCGAACTCGGCGGCCGGCTCGATTTGCGCTGGATCCGCCGCAATCCGTATCTGATTCTGTCGAGCATCGCCGAAGCCACGCTCACCTTCGGCTTCGTGCTGATTGCGTTGATGTTATGCAACGTGCCGACAATGCCTTCGATCGTCATCGCGGCCATCGCCATGGCGACGTCGCCCGCAATGGTCATCCAATTGAAGACCGAATTGCGCGCCGAAGGACAGGTCACGCAGCGTCTTCTCACGTTGACCGCGTTGAACAGCATGTACGCGGTGATCGTCGAAAAACTCGCGGCCGGCGTGTTGCATCAGGAAATTTACGGCAATGCGTTTGCAACCATTCTGCAGCCGCTTTATCTGCTGATCGGTTCGCTCGTGCTGGCCTTCCTGCTCGCGCGTGCATGCAACCTGCTGTATCGGCGTCTGAATGCGAACGACGAGCACTCCTTCGTCGCGTTGTTCGGTCTCGTGCTGCTGGCTATCGCGATCGCGCATATCTTCAAGCTGTCGATCATTCTTGCGCTGCTTGCAGCAGGCATCATCGTTAAGAACGCTGATGAAAAGCCGCAACTCTGGCCTACGCATTTCGGTTCCGCTGGATGGCTGCTGACCGTCATTCTTTTTGCGCTGACACTGACGTCGTTCGAATGGCGCGATATCGCGCTTGGCGGTGTAGCGGCGCTCGCGCTGATCGTCGCGCGCTTCATCGGCAAGCTGGCCGGCGTGATGATTTTCGCAAAGCCGAGCGGGCTCGACTGGAAGCAGGGCGCGGCGTTGGGCGTCGCGCTCACGCCGATGTCCGCGCTTGCCTACCTGCTCGTCGACGACATGTACGTGCTTTATCCGAGCTACGACCCGACGCTTCGCGCGATCGTCATGTGCTCGATCGTCGTGCTGCAAATCGTGTCGCCGTTCCTGGTGTACCGTAGCCTGTCGGCGGTGGGCGAGCGGCGCGAATAGGCGCCGCACCGCACCGCACGGGCATTGAATTTTCTAGAGGCGTCATGGCACTCGAACCATTTATCGACTCCGAGCCGTTCACCTTCGGCGTGGAGCTTGAGATCCAGGTCGTCAATACGCACGACTACGATCTGACCCGCGCCGCGTCGGACCTCATGCGTCTCATCAAGGACGAAGAGATTCCGGGCAACATCACGCCGGAAATCACCGAAAGCATGATCGAGCTTTCGACCGGCATCTGCACGACGCATGAACAGGCCGTCACCGACCTGCGCAAGATTCGCGATACGTTGGTCGCGGCGGCGGATCAACTCAATGTCGGCCTTGCCGGCGGCGGCACGCATGCTTTTCAGCAATGGAGCGACCGGCAAATTTACGACGCGCCGCGCTTCCAGTACATCTCCGAACTCTATGGCTACCTGGCCAAGCAATTCACGGTGTTCGGCCAGCACGTGCATATCGGCTGTCCGGACCCGAATAGCGCGCTGTTCCTGTTGCATTCGATGTCGCGCTATATTCCGCACTTCATAGCGCTTTCGGCATCGTCGCCGTATATCCAGGGTGTCGATACCGGCTTCCATTCGGCACGACTCAATTCAGTATTCGCGTTCCCGCTTTCCGGACGCGCGCCGTTTGTCCTCACGTGGGACAGCTTCGAGGAATACTTTTCGAAGATGGTGCACACGGGCGTCGTGAACAGCATGAAGGACTTCTACTGGGATATCCGGCCGAAGCCGGGTTTCGGCACCATCGAGGTTCGCGTGATGGATACGCCACTTTCTGTCGATCGCGCTGCGGCGATTGCTTGCTATATACAAACGTTGTCGCGGTATTTGCTGCTCGATAAACCGCTTACGCCGCAAGAAGACGATTACCTCGTCTACACATTCAATCGTTTCGAAGCTTGCCGCTTCGGTCTGGAAGGCACTTGCGTGCATCCGCAGTCGGGAGAGCGGCACACCATCGGCGAAGATATTCTCGCAACGCTGGATGTACTTGCACCGCATGCCGAAGCATTGGGTTCGCAAGCGGCGCTCGCGCAAATCGCGGACATTGCACGCGGTGGCATGAATGACGCCACTTGGTTGCGCGGCGTTTTCGACAAAGAGAAGTCGCTCCATGAAGCCGTACGTCAGCAATGCCTGCAATGGCGCGCATGACGCTGCCCTTACACACGCGTTGAAGTGAGAATCAAGACGAAAGGCCGTTTCGATGAAAGTCGAAACGGCCTTCGTGCTTTGAAACTTCGGTCTCGCTATGTTGTGTATGAAACGCGTGCATGCGGAACTTAGGAATAAGCTCGTTGCCTGAACGTTACGTGAATCGTTACGGCATCTCTAAGGTTTCCCGTGAGAAGTCCGTATACCTACGTAATAGAAGGTAACGAGGGCTGCGCGACGCTATGGAAAACGTTAAAAAGCGCTGCAAGGTCAACGAATTGGAAAAACGATAAGGCGGTGAATCAAAGTTGAATGGATGCGCGCGACCAAGGATAAGACAAAGGGTGGTCGGAAGATGCCTTGGCTTATCGAGAATTCGCTCACAACCAAACGCTACGTTTTTCCACGGGTTATCCACAGTTTTGCGTGAATAATTAAGGTGTACGTTTGTTCTAGGTCGCTTAGAATGGCGACGTTGCCGACGGCGCGTCATAGTCGGCAAAAACATAGCGCCGCAACCGGTCACTTTGGACGCAAAGCAAGATTGTCGAGCAGGGTGGTGAAGTGGCTGGTGACAAGATGGCGCATAACGAAGAGGGTTGCATGTCCCCCATTCAGGCAAAGCGAATTGGCTTGGTACGCCTGAATTTTGAGACGGCGGGGACCACGACCTGAAGGCGGTCTTTGGAATACTGACAGCAATGCACAGGCAGCAGGTTCCTGGGGCGGCTTAGGGGACGTGGTGTTCGTTGGTTAGCGAACATGCCGTCAAAACCCATAAGCGGAACAACAAGCGAAAGATCATGAGTGAAGGTTTATACGGAGAGCAGGCGACGGGGCGGGTGACCCACGGCCTGCTGAGGCTGAGCACAGCGATGCGCAGCCAGGCCTGGGAATGGGCGGAAGGCGCGGGGCTTACGCCAACCCAGGGTGAAATTCTCGTACTGCTGATGCAGCGCAAGGGGCCCATGCGCCTCGGCGAGATTGCACGGGAAACCGCGCTGACCGCCGCGACCACCAGCGACGCCGTGAGCACGCTCGAAGGCAAGGGGCTCGTCGAAAAGCGCCGTGCACTCGACGACGGTCGCGCACTGGCGGTACGTCTGACCGCACGCGGCCGCACGGCCGCCAAGCGCGCGCTGCAATGGCCGGACTTCCTCGCGAAGGCAGTCGGCACATTGCGTGAGGAAGAGCAAGCGGCGCTTTACCGCAGCTTGCTCAAGACCATCCGGCAGCTCGAAACACAACAGCAGATTCCGGCGCATCGGATGTGTCTGTCGTGCGCGCATTTCCAGCCGAGCAAGAATCCGAAGAAGGTGCTGCATCATTGCGCACTGCTTCAGATCGACATGGCGGATACCAATCTGCGTCTCGACTGTTCGGTATACGAAGAAGCCGACGTCGCCACGCAGAAGAAGAGCTGGAAGGTCTTCGCGCAAATCGCCTGAACGGCAACGGCCCGGGACAACCCGGGTCGATCGGTGCAAAGGTACGCTGTGAGGCCGCGTCGAGTCGGTTAGACTGTGCGCGTCGCGCCTCCTGGCGAGGCGCGGCTCGTCTCTACTCCGCAGTCCGAGCCACGGAAACCCGCCGATGAAACATGAAGTCCTGGCGATTCGCCACGTCTATTTCGAAGATCTGGGCAGCCTCGAACTGGTCCTCGGCGACCGCGGCCATCTCGTGCGTTATCTCGACGTGGGCCGCGGACGCATAGACGCGCCCGATCCGCTCGATGCATCGCTCATGGTCGTGCTCGGCGGGCCGATCGGCGCCTACGACGATGCGCAGTATCCCCATCTGGCTCCGCTTTTGTCGATGCTCGAAAAGCGCATTGCGGCGGGCTTGCCGACTATCGGCATCTGTCTTGGCTCTCAGCTGATCGCGCGTGCTCTCGGCGCGCGCGTGTATTCGTCGGGAAAGCTGGAGCTCGGCTGGTCGCCGCTTGCGCTGACCGACGCCGGGCGCGCGTCGCCGCTGCGTCATCTCGAAGCCGATGGCAAACCCATTCCCGTATTTCACTGGCACGGCGACACCTTCGATTTGCCGCAAGGCGCGAGCTTGCTTGCATCGACGGAAGCTTGCGCGCATCAGGCGTTCTCGTGGGGCGAGCATGTGCTTGCGCTGCAGTGCCATCCCGAAGTGCTGCCAGACCGGTTCGAGAGCTGGCTCGTCACCTATCCCGCGGATATCGCCAGGAGCGGCGCCACGGCCGTCACGCTGCGTGAAGAGACGGCGCGCCACGGTCCCGCCCTCGAACGCGCGGCGCGCGCCATGTTCCACGAATGGCTCGACAAGTTTCCCTGCACCGAACGTCAGGGCTGAAAGTCAAGGCGCGGATTGCGGCGGGTGGGACCGCATGCATCCTGCACGGAAGAAATCCCGATGCTATTCTCGATCGCATCTTTTCTCACCGAGCCTTCGACATGAGCGCGCTTTTCACTCCCAAGACCTTACGCAGCCTTCAGCTTCCCAATCGCATCGTCATTTCGCCGATGTGCCAGTACTCCGCCGAACGCGGCGAGGCCACCGCGTGGCACATGATCCATCTGGGCCAACTCGCGCTCTCGGGCGCGGGCATGCTCGTCATCGAGGCGACCGCGGTCGAGCCTGACGGCCGCATCACGCCTGGCGATCTCGGTCTCTGGGACGACGCGACCGAAGCCGCGCTGCGTCCGGTCCTCGCGGCCATCCGCCAGTATTCGGATATCGCCGTGACCATGCAGCTCGCGCACGCGGGCCGCAAGGCGTCGAGCAACAAGCCGTGGGATGGCGGCCAGCTGATCCCGGTTGCCGACGGCGGCTGGATGACGCACGCACCTTCGGCCATTCCGCACAAGGAAGGCGAGACGCCGCCGCTCGCGCTCGATGCGGCCGGCCTCATTCGCGTGAAGGAAGCGTTCGTCGCATCGGCGAAACGGGCGGCGCGGCTTGGTATCGACGGCATCGAAGTGCATGCGGCGCATGGTTATCTGCTGCATCAGTTTCTGTCGCCGCTCGCCAATCAGCGCACCGACGAATACGGCGGTTCGCTCGAAAATCGCATGCGTTATCCGCTCGAGATTTTCGAGGCCGTGCGCGCCGCGTTTCCCGCCGACAAGCCCGTCGGCGTGCGCGTGTCCGCGACGGATTGGGTCGAGGGCGGCTGGACCATCGAGGACACGATCGCGTTCGCGGCGGAACTGAAGAAGCGCGATGTCGACTGGATCGATGTCTCGTCGGGCGGCGTATCGCCGCTGCAGAAGATCACGCTCGGGCCGGGCTATCAGGTGCCGTACGCACAGGCGGTCAAGGAAGCCACGGGCGTGACGACCATCGCGGTCGGTCTCATCACGGAGCCGCAGCAAGCCGAGGCGATCGTTGGTAGCGGCAAGGCGGACTTCGTCGCCATCGCGCGGGCCGCGCTGTACGATCCACGCTGGGCGTGGCACGCCGCCGCCGAGCTCGGCGCGACCGTCACGGCGCCGCCGCAATACTGGCGCTCGCAGCCGCGCGAACTGAAGAACCTGTTCGGCGACGTGGCGTTCGGCCAGCGCTAACCAACATCATCAGTCGACCCACGGATACTCACGGGCCAGTTGTTCGACAGCGGCCCGGGAGTGTACGATAACGATTGAGTTGAACAGCACGTTCAACCATGCCAACGCGGCGCCTCAGCGGCCACCGCGTTTTTTTTATCCGCTTTCGTCGAGACGATCCAAGACGAAGTGGACATGAAGCCAACCCCACACCTCGTTTATTAAGGATTCGTTCGATGAGTTCACGCAGGATCACCGTCCGCCGCTCGGGAGTACATGGCAAGGGCGTATTCGCCGTGAAGCACATCGCGGCGGGTGAGCAGGTGATGGAATACAAGGGCGAGCGTATCTCGTGGAAGGAAGCGCTGCGCCGGCATCCGCACAATCCGGATGAGCCGAATCACACGTTCTACTTCGCGCTCGACGACGGCAGCGTGATCGACGGCAAGATCGACGGCAACAGCGCGAAGTACATCAATCATTCGTGCAAGCCGAATTGCGAAGCCGAGGAAGTGGAAGGGCGCGTGTTCATCCACGCCCTGCGCGACATCGAGCCGGAAGAGGAGCTCAATTACGACTACGGCCTCGTGATCGAAGGCCGCATCACGAAGAAGCTCAAGAAAGAATACGAATGCCGTTGCGGCGCGAAGAAGTGTCGCGGAACCATGCTCGCGCTGAAGAAATAGGCGCTTGCAACGCCATGGTAAAGAAGCCACTGCATGGAATCATGCCGTGGCTTTTTATTTTGCGGCGGCTGGCGCCGCGCCGTCCTTGAGCGGCATACGCACGATGAAGCGCGCGCCGCCTTCCGGAGCGTCTTCGTAATGCACCGTGCCGCCGTGCAGCGAGATGATGTCGTGAACGATGGCGAGCCCGAGTCCCGCGCCGCCTTCCACCATCTGACCGTCGCCACGGAAGAAGCGCTTGAAGAGATCGGGTTGCTGATCCGGCGGCACACCGGGACCGTTGTCCTCGATGACCACCTCGCCGAAACGCTTGCCTTGTGCATCGTGCCAGTCGCCGATGGTCAGCGTGATGCGCGAACCTTCATGACGCGACGGCGGCACATACTTGAGCGCGTTGTCGATGAGATTCGCGATCACCTCGCGCGTCAGCACGATATTGCCGCGCGCCATCATCGGATGTTCGTTGTCGGGGTCGTCGAGACGCTGAAAGCCCAGATCCACGCCCGCCGACAACGCGCGCGGCACCCATTCCGCGCCGGTTTCGAACGCGAGCGTGGCGAGATCGAAGTCGGTGAAACGCGCGGCTTGTTCGCCCGGTTCGGCGCGCGCGAGCGAAAGCAGTTGATTCGACAAACGCACCGCGCGATCCGCCGATGCGCGCAGTTCCTTCACCGCTTCGATGGCCTTCGCCGGATCGCGCGAACTAAGCGCTTGCTCCGCGTGCAGCTTGACGGCGGTAAGCGGCGTGCGCAATTGGTGCGCGGCATCGGCGATGAATTTGCGTTGTGCATCGAGCGCGGCCTGAAGGCGCACGAGCAAGCCGTTCATGGCGCTCGTGAGCGGACGGATTTCGCTTGGCACGAAGGTTTCGTCGACGGGTTCGAGCGAGATGTGGGTCTGCTGGTTGAGCGTGTCGGCGAGATCGGTGAGCGGGTTCAATTGCTGATTTACCACGCGCCATACGATCACCCAGCCTGCGAGCAGCAAAAGCAGCAGCGGCATCATGATCGCGAAGAGAAACTCCACCGCGATTCTGTAGCGCGAGCCCACGCGCTGCGCCACTTCGACCACGATAGGATTGCCCGTCGGCTGCGGCACGCGCACTTGCGCGGCGCGCACGCTCACGCCCTGATAGTGCGTTTCGAAAACGTATGCATAGTGGATGCGCCGCACGGCGGTGCCGGTCAGCGGCAGATCGGGCTCGCCGGCAATTTCCTGGTCGCCCGTGCTGATGCGATAGACGAGCTGCTCCACCGGATCGGAGAACATCGCCTGGGCGAGCGGCGGAACGGTGACGGGGGCATCGACGCCCGCGAGCTGAATCTGCTTGGAGATGGCGGTGGCGAGATCCGCGAGAGAACGGTCCACCACGTGCTGCGTGTACTGCCACGCGAGCCAGTACGCCATCAGGCCGCTCATCAGCGCGAGCAGGGACAGCGGCGCGGCCAGGCGGCGCAACAGCGTGCGCCGCAGGCTCGGTGACGCGGGAACTTCGGTGGCCTTAGATCGCGCCAGATCGAGCCAATCTTCGCGGGCGAAACGCTGATCGCCCGCGCGCCGGGTGGGAAGTCGCAAACCGTTCTACCGCCGGGACGTCACGTCGCCTGACGGATCTCCTGAAGCAAATAGCCGAAGCCGCGCACCGTCACGATTTCCACGCGCGTGTTTTCGAGCTTTTTGCGCACGCGATGCACATAAACTTCGATGGCCGTATCGCCGAGATCGCCGCCGAAATGCGTCAGGTGATCCTGCAATTGCGCCTTGCTGACGACGCGGCCATGACGCAGCAGCAGCATTTCCAGCACGGCGAATTCGCGCGGCGACAGTTCGAGCGGACGCTCGTCGTTGAAGATGCGGCGATCCACGCCCGACAGACGCAAGCCGCCCAAGGTGACTTCGGGGCGCGGCACGTCGCCGTGCGGGCCGCTACGGCGCATCACGGCGCGAATGCGCGCTTCCAGTTCCTGCGGCTCGAAGGGCTTGAGCATGTAGTCGTCGGCGCCGCTGTTCAGCCCTTGCACGCGGTCATGCAGTTCGTCGCGCGCGGTGAGGATGATGACCGGCGTATGCCGGTTGCTCTGGCGAAAGCGCGCCAGAAGCGTCATGCCGTCGATGCCCGGCAGGCCCAGATCGAGAATGACCAGTTCGTGGCGGTTCTGCGCGAGCGCTTGCTCGGCGAAGATGCCGTCGTGGACCATATCGACCGTGAAGCCCGACTGTTCGAGGCTGCTCTGGATGCCGCGCGCAATGGGGCGGTCGTCTTCAATCAGAAGGATTCGCATGAACTCGCTCAAGTACGATGGGTTTAACCCGAGCCGGCGCCCAAGCCGGTGACATGCACGACGCGGCGGCGCGGGTTCGAGCCGGATCAAATCCGTTGATTCTCATGCGGCGTCGCGCGAACGTAACCTCGAGCCGCGAGCGGCCGTACACCGGATGACTTTCTGCCTGAACGTTGCCCAGGCTAGTTGCGCTGCTGATTGTACAGCGTCAGTCAGAAGTGCCGGTCGATCGGCCGGGTCCACGGGCGCGCGTCACGCGGCTACATTACACGCGCTTATAAATCAGCCTGCACGACCGAAAGATTTCAGCACGATTTCTTTCTCCAAGCTTCGCATCGGCTTCCATCCATGACGTGAAGCTGGCAAAAGGCGCTTTTCGATCCTTTCGATCATGTCACGGTTGGTAATACGGCTGTTACCTTGTCGGTTGCCGTAAGCAGGCGTTAAGCTCCGCGCGAAACGGCCCTTCGGCGCGTCGGGTATGTGAGTGATGGCACTTTCATGCGCTAAAGTCGCATCTTCGTTTTCGCTTTCGCGCGCGCCCAATCATGCTGGAACTCGATCATTTCGATCTCGCTTTGCTCGATGTGCTGCAACGCTTCGGTCGCGCCACGCATCAGCAATTGGGCGAGCAGGTGCCGCTGTCGCCGTCGCAGATCGGCCGTCGACTGCAGCGGCTCGAAGCGACCGGCGTGATCGAAGGATATCGGGTGGTGTTGCGGCCAGAAAAGCTCGGCCTCGGTGTGACCGCGTTCACGAGCCTGAAGCTCAAGCATCACGGCGATTCGATCATCGAGGAGTTTCAGCAGCAGATCGAGACGCTGCCCGAAGTGCTCGAATGCCACGCGACCGTCGGCGATGCGGATTACCTTCTGCGGATCGTCGCGCCCGATCTGAACGCGCTGTCCACCTTCGTGATGAAGAAGCTGATGCGCGTTCCCGGCGTCGATAGCGTGCGCTCGAACATCGTGCTCACGACATTCAAGCGCAACGGTCCGCTTCCGCTAGGTCACTTGTCGACCGATTCCGCCTGAAGCGTCGGATTCAGCAAGTCGACATAAGCAACCGGCACCAGATCCGTCTGTTCCACGCCAAGACGCGCGAACATGGCGTGCGCTTCTTCCTCGCCGCCGGCTTCGTCGTCTTCCTGACCCAGCAGCACTTCGAGTTCGATGAAGTCCCCAAGCCCATCCACGCGATCCAGATGGATGCGCGTGCGCCCGACAAGATAGACATGCCTTTCCTTCGTGACGATGCCGCGCGTGGTCAGCGCCTGCGCGAGCAGCGTATGCATGGCTTCGGGATTCGTCACGGGACTGCGCGAGTAATACGAGACTTTCGGGCCGTCGCGGTCGTCGCGCTGATAGAAGATCAGCTCCGATGGCGTGCCGTCGTCGAACTGGCGCAACTTGAGACGGCCGGTGGGCACGTCGTAGAAGAAGTCCTGCTGGCGAAACACCAGCGGCCTGTCGGTGGCGAGCGCGGCGGCGCGCTCACGCAATTGGTCGAACTGATGAGCGCGTGCCTTGATTTCGATGTTGCGTGCCATGGAGGACTCCGGTTGAGCGGTTTGCCTTGAATGAAGCATCTGCGCTCAAGCCTAGCAAAGTTTCGATGAAGGCCGCTTGAACTTCGCCTTACATCGACCATTGGGCGTCGATGAGCCGCAGCGCCGCCGCAATCGCCGGTTCCTCGCGGCGTTCGGCGAGCGTCACGAACGACAGTTGTGTCGATACCGTGACGCCCTCGACGATGGTCAGCGCATGCGCGTGCGCCTCCCGAAGCGCGATCGAATCGCGGGCGAGCGAAAGGCCCACGCCCGATTTGACGAGATCGAGCATCGACGGCTCCTGATCCACTTCGGCGACGATGGTCGGCGACGCGTTGGCGTCGCGGAAAATCTTCGATAGCAGCCGGTTGTGCGCGGATTCCGGCGGCGTCCAGATCCACGGCAACCGCGCGAGCGTCGCCCAGTTGCGCTTTCCCTTGTTCACGCGGTTATGCCAGCCGGCGGGCGCGAGCACGCGATAGTCGAAGGGCGTCAGCCGCACGACATGAAAGCGCTCGCCATCGCGCGTGCCGTCCGCCGCAGGGTCGCCGATGTAGTAGCCGACATCCAGTTCGCGCGACTTCACGCGTTCGAGCACCCAACCCGACATGCCATGCCGCAACGCCGTTTCAATGCGTGGATAAGCTTCCACGAGTTGCCGCAGAAAGCCGCCAAGGCGCAGAAATTCGGGGTCGAGAATCGTCCCGATGCGCAACGTGCCGCTCACTTCGTCGCGCAATGCGGCGGCGGCGCGTTGGACATCTGCGGCGGCGACGAGCGCGCGTTCCGCGTGCGGCAGCAGCGCTTCGCCGTCGCGCGTCAACAAAAGTCCGTGCGATGTCCGCGAGAACAGCACGACGCCGAGCATCTCCTGAAGATTCTTGATCTGGAGACTGACCGCTGGCTGAGTGACATGCAATTGCGCCGCCGCGCGCGTGAGATTGCCTTCGCGAGCGACGGTGATGAAAGCGCGCAGAAGTGTGTAGTCCATGCGCTGATATTAGCGCGACTTATATCGCCGATGAACATATCTCATTGGATTTGCTGCGGCTTGCGGCGTTACTCTCGCCAGACCATGCCGCGACAGACGGCATATCCGGCCATCAGGAGACAGCGATGAAACAGGACGCCCGCAAGCTGGAAGGTGAATTCGACTACATCATCGTCGGCGCGGGCACGGCCGGATGCGTGCTCGCCAATCGCCTCAGCGAAGACCCCAACGTGAACGTGCTGCTGCTCGAAGCGGGCGGCAAGGACGACTATCACTGGATTCACATTCCCGTCGGCTACTTGTACTGCATTGGCAATCCGCGCACGGACTGGCTGTACAAGACGCAAGCCGAAGCGGGTCTGAACGGGCGCGCGCTGTCTTATCCGCGCGGTCGCGTGCTCGGCGGATGTTCATCCATCAACGGCATGATCTACATGCGCGGCCAGCGCGAAGACTACGATGACTGGGCGCATATCAGCGGCGACCCGAACTGGTCGTGGGATTCCGTGCTGCCCATCTTCAAGCGCAGCGAGGATCATCACGGCGGCGCGAATCAGTGGCATGGCGCGGGCGGCGAATGGCGCGTGGAAAAACAGCGTCTCAAGTGGAAGATTCTCGAAACCTTCTCGCAAGCCGCGCAGCAAAGCGGCATTCCCGCAACCGATGACTTCAATCGCGGCGACAACACAGGCGTCGGTTATTTCGATGTGAACCAGCGCGGCGGCATTCGCTGGAACGCGGCCAAAGCATTCCTGCGTGAAGCGATGAAGCGCCCGAACCTCACGACCATCACCGGCGCGCACACGCAACGGCTCGTGTTCGAGGGCATGCGGTGCTCGGGCGTGGAATATCGCGGCGGCGACGTCGATTACATCGCGCGGGCGCGTTGCGAGGTGATTCTCAGCGCGGGCGCGGTCAACTCGCCGCAGATTCTCGAGCTCTCGGGCATCGGCAATGGCGCGCGGCTGCAGCGGCTCGGCATCGATGTCGTGCGCGATCTGCGCGGCGTCGGCGAGAATCTGCAGGACCATCTGCAATTGCGCATGGCATACAGAGTGAACGGCGTGCGCACGCTCAATACGTTGTCGGCCAAATGGTGGGGCAAGCTTTTCATCGGCATGCAATACGCGCTCTTGCGCAGCGGCCCCATGTCGATGGCGCCGTCGCAACTCGGCGCGTTCGCCAAATCCAATCCCGACGACGCATCCATCAAGCGCTCCGATGTCGAATATCACGTTCAGCCGTTGTCGCTCGAACGCTTCGGCGAGCCCTTGCACGCGTTCAATGCGTTCACGGCGTCCGTATGCAATCTGCGGCCTACGTCGCGCGGCAGCGTGCATATCGGCTCGCCGGATGCGCACGCGGCACCGCTCATCGCGCCGAATTATCTTTCCACGGAACACGACCGCGAAGTTGCCGTCAACGCGTTGAAGCTCACGCGGCGTATCGTCAGCGCGCCCGCGCTGGCGCGACATGCGCCCGAAGAGATTCTGCCCGGCATCCAGTTCCAGACGCAGGAAGAACTGATCGAAGCGGCAGGCAATATCGGCACGACGATTTTTCATCCGGTCGGCACATGCCGCATGGGTACGGACAACGATCCCGCCGCCGTGGTCGATAGCCGTCTGCGCGTGATCGGCGTGCGCGGATTGCGCGTGGTCGATGCATCGGTGATGCCGGTCATCACCTCCGGGAACACGAATTCGCCGACGCTGATGATCGCCGAACGCGCAAGCGACATGATTCGCGAAGACCGGCGCGGCATGGAAGCGCAAGAGGTCATCGCAACCGCGCTTGCATGACCGCACGATGAACGGCGCGTTTTGCGGCCTCGCACGAGACGGCGTCATGCGAGGCCTTCGCATGTCCGACAGCCCGAGCTTTCAACGGCGTAAGTAAGTGCAAATCCCAATGATTGCGCTGCATCATTGCGGCGACAATGGCCTCGAATCAGGTGATGCTCGGCTTATCGCGCGCACACTTTTGTGCAACCGCAACAGCGGCGCACGAGGCAAAGCGGTATCGGCGCGAAACCCGCGTCCGGTATGCGCGGATAAAAAATAAGGCGCAGGCGAAGTCATCCGCTTAGCGTTTCACTTCGCATGGAAGGGGACATGATTCTCGGCGACACCATTCTGGAAACGCGAGGGCTCACGAAGGAATTCAAAGGCTTCACGGCCGTGAATGGCGTGAACCTGCGCGTGCGCCGCGGTTCGATCCACGCGCTGATCGGTCCCAACGGCGCGGGCAAGACGACCTGTTTCAACCTTCTCACCAAGTTCCTCGAACCCACCGCGGGCCAGATCGTCTTCAACGGCACCGACATCACGCGCGAACGCCCGGCGCATATCGCGCGGCGCGGCATCATTCGTTCGTTCCAGATTTCCGCCGTGTTTCCGCACTTGAGCGTGCTGCAGAACGTGCGCGTCGGCCTGCAGCGGCAGCTCGGCACGTCGTTCCAGTTCTGGCGCAGCGAGCGTTCGCTCGATGCCCTCAACGACCGCGCGATGGATTTGCTCACGCAAGTGGGCCTGACCGATTTCGCCGATACGAAAACCGTCGAGCTTTCATACGGCCGCAAGCGCGCGCTGGAAATTGCCACGACGCTTTCGATGGAACCCGAACTCATGCTGCTCGACGAACCGACGCAAGGCATGGGGCACGAGGACGTGGATCGCGTGACGGCGCTCATCAAGAAGGTCTCGGCGGGACGCACCATTCTGATGGTCGAGCACAACATGAACGTGATCGCGGGCATCTCCGACACCATCACGGTGCTTCAGCGCGGCGAAGTGCTCGCGGAAGGCAGCTATGCGGAAGTATCGAAGAATCCGCTCGTGATGGAAGCCTACATGGGCAGCGCCGATGCAGCGCTCACCGGAGCGCACGCATGAGCACGATCGTGGAAGCGCGCCGCTCGCAAGAGGCGAACGGCGCAGCGGGTCATGTGCCCGCGCTGGAAATAGCAGGCTTGCAGGCGTGGTACGGCGAATCGCACATTCTGCATGGTGTCGATCTGAAGGTGAATCGCGGCGAAGTGGTCACGCTGCTCGGCCGTAACGGCGCGGGGCGCACGACCACGATGCGCGCCATCATGGGATTGACCGGGCGGCGCACGGGCTCTATCCGCGTGGGCGGACGCGAGACCATTGGGCTTGCCACACACAAGATCGCGCATCATGGGGTCGGCTATTGTCCGGAGGAGCGCGGCATTTTTTCGAGCTTGTCCTGCGAAGAAAATCTTCTCCTGCCACCGGTGACCGGCAATCCGAAAGAGGCGATGCCGCTGGACGAGATCTACTCCATGTTCCCGAATCTGAAGGAGCGGCGCGCGAGTCAGGGCACGCGGCTCTCGGGCGGCGAACAGCAAATGCTCGCGGTGGCGCGCATTCTGCGCACCGGCGCCAATTTGCTGCTGCTCGATGAGATATCGGAAGGGCTTGCGCCCGTCATCGTGCAGACACTTGCGCGCATGATCCTCATGCTGAAGGGGCGTGGCTACACCATCGTCATGGTCGAACAGAATTTTCGTTTCGCGGCGCCGCTCGCGGACCGCTTCTATGTGATGGAGCATGGAAACATCGTCGAGCATTTCGGCGCGGGGGAACTCGAAGCGAAGATGCCGGTGCTGCACGAATTGCTCGGGGTGTAATCGTTCTTAAATCGACAAACGCGGCACGTTGAAGCGGCACGTAAAGCGGCACGGCTCAGGCAGCACGCAACAACCAAAAACTCACGGAGACTGCAATGAAAATGAAGACCCTCGCGCGCCTTTCCACTTTTTGCTTTGCGGCTGCGGCGGCGAGTGTGGCGTCCATGAACGCTGCTCACGCGGCCGACGGCAACACGGTGAAGATCGGCTTCATTACCGACCTGTCGGGTCTCTACGCCGATATCGACGGCCAGGGCGGTCTCGAAGCCATTCGCATGGCGATTGCGGACTTCGGCGGCAAGGTGAACGGCAAGCAAATCGAACTCGTGTATGCGGATCACCAGAACAAGGCGGATATCGCGGCATCGCGCGCGCGTGAGTGGATCGACCGCGATGGCGTGAACGTGATCATCGGCGGCACGAACTCGGCTACCGCGCTTTCCACCAATCAGGTCGCGGGCGAGAAGAAGGTTCCGTACATCAACATCGGCGCGGGCGCGGACAACCTCACGAACGAGCAGTGCACACCGTACACCGTGCACTATGCGTACGACACCATGGCGCTCGCCAAGGGCACCGGTTCCTCCGTGACGAAGCAGGGCGGCAAGTCGTGGTACTTCCTCACCGCCGACTACGCGTTCGGCAAGGCGCTCGAAAAGAACACGGCCGATGTGGTGAAGGCCAACGGCGGCCAAGTGCTCGGCGATGTACGCCATCCGCTGTCGGCGTCGGACTTCTCGTCGTTTCTGTTGCAGGCGCAAGGATCGAAGGCGCAGGTGCTCGGTCTTGCGAACGCGGGCGGCGACACCATCAACTCGATCAAGGCAGCGAAGGAATTCGGCATCAACAAGTCGATGAAACTCGCCGCGTTGCTGATCTTCCTGACGGACATCCACAGCCTGGGACTCGAAACCACGCAAGGCCTCGTGGCGACGGATAGCTGGTACTGGAACAAGGACGACAAGACGCGCGCGTGGGCCAAGCGCTACTTCGACAAGATGAAGAAGATGCCGACGAGCCTGCAGGCCGCGGACTATTCGGCTGTCACGACGTATCTGAAGGCCGTGCAGGCCACGGGCACGACCGACAGCGACAAGATCATGGCGCAGTTGAAGCAGACGAAGATCGACGACTTCTACGCGAAGGGCACCATCCGCCAGGACGGCGCGATGATCCACGACATGTATCTCATGGAAGTGAAGAAGCCGTCGGAGTCGAAGGAGCCGTGGGACTACTACAAGATCACGGCGACGATTCCCGGCGATCAGGCATTCGGCACGAAGGCGGAGTCGCGCTGCGCGGCGTGGAAATAAGCGCACACGGTTGATGCGGCAAGCGGCTGTCATTGGCCGCTTGCCGCGATGACTTAATCGACCCATTCCTGACGGCAGGTTCAATGGAAATTTTCGGCATTCCGCTCGCCGCGATGATGAGCCAGTTGCTCCTCGGACTGGTGAACGGCTCGTTCTACGCGATCCTGAGTCTCGGGCTCGCCGTGATCTTCGGCTTGCTCAACGTCATCAACTTCGCGCACGGCGCGTTGTTCATGCTCGGCGCCATGCTCGCGTGGATGGGCGCCTCGTATCTCAACGTGCCGTATTGGGCGATGCTCGTGCTCGCGCCGCTTATCGTCGGCCTCTTCGGCATGGTTATCGAACGCTCGATGCTGCGTTGGCTGTACAAGCTCGATCATCTCTACGGCTTGTTGCTTACGTTCGGCCTCACGCTCGTGATCGAAGGCGTGTTCCGTTCCATCTATGGTTCGTCGGGTCAGCCTTACGACGTGCCCTCGCTTCTGACGGGCGCGACCAATCTCGGCTTCATGTTCCTGCCGAACTATCGCGCGTGGGTCGTCGTGGCATCGCTCGCGGTGTGCTTCGCGACATGGTTCGTGATCGAGAAGACGCGCATTGGCGCTTATCTGCGCGCGGGCACGGAGAACCCGAAGCTCGTCGAGGCATTCGGCATCAACGTGCCGCTCATGATCACGCTCACCTATGGCTTCGGCGTCGCGCTTGCGGCCTTTGCGGGGGTGCTGGCCGCGCCGGTGATTCAAGTGTCGCCGCTGATGGGCCAGTCGATGATCATCACCGTGTTCGCGGTCGTGGTGATCGGCGGCATGGGTTCGATCATGGGCTCGATTCTCACGGGTCTTTTGCTCGGCATCATCGAAGGCCTGACGCGCGTGTTTTATCCGGAAGCGTCCGCGACCGTTGTCTTCGTCATCATGGCGCTCGTGCTGATGGTGCGGCCCGCCGGACTGTTCGGCAAGGAAAAATGATGCAGAGAAAAGCGCTTTACGGCTTGTTGCTGATCGCTTTGATCGTCGCGCCCTTCGCGGGCGTGTATCCGGTCTTCATGATGAAAGTGCTGTGCTTCGCGTTGTTCGCGGCGGCGTTCAATCTGTTGATCGGCTATACGGGCTTGCTGTCTTTCGGGCACGCGATGTTTCTGGCAAGCGCGGGTTACACCGCGGGCTATGCCATCCAGACATTGGGGTTGACGCCCGAACTCGGCGTGATCGCGGGAACGGCGGTGGCGACCGTGCTTGGATTGATCGTCGGTCTTCTGGCGATTCGCCGCCAAGGCATCTACTTCGCGATGGTCACGCTCGCGCTCGCGCAGATGGTCTACTTCGTGTTCCTGCAGGCGCCGTTCACGCATGGCGAAGACGGCTTGCAAGGCGTGCCGCGCGGCAAGCTCTTCGGCGCGTTGAACCTCGGCAGTGACATCACGCTCTATTACGTCGTACTTGTCGTCATGTTGCTGGCGTTTGCGTTGATCGTGCGTATCGTGCATTCGCCGTTCGGGCAAGTGCTGATCGCGATCAAGGAGAACGAGCCGCGCGCGGTATCGCTCGGCTACGATACCGCGCGCTACAAGCTGCTTGCGTTCGTGTTGTCGGCGGGTCTCGCAGGGCTTGCCGGTGCGCTGAAGACGCTCGTGCTCGGCTTCGAAACTCTCGGCGATGCCTACTGGACGATGTCCGGCCTGGTGGTGCTGATGACGCTCGTCGGCGGCATGAGCACCATGTTCGGTCCGTTGCTCGGCGCGGCGATCATCGTTGCGCTGGAAGACCGGCTCGGCGATATCGGCGGCGGACTTGCGCGACTCACCGGCGTGGACTGGTTCAATTCGCTGGGTGAATCCGTGACTATCGTGACGGGCCTGATTTTTATCGCATGCGTGCTCGCATTTCGGCGCGGCATTGTGGGTGAAATCGTGGCGCGTGTCAGACCGCTACAGGGTTAACCATTTAGTTGGATATCCGAACAAATACTGTTCAAGCAACGACACGCGCGCAATGCACGGTTAACGACCTCGAAATCGCCCTCTTAAGGTGCTTTTATGCACCACTAGGGTAAATGCTAGGTTGTTGCGAAACGATACAGTCGATAACATTCTGCTTAGTTCTGTTGCACCCAGATTTTTGAGGTGGAGAACGAGGAGACATGAGGCACCAAGTGCCCGACCGAAAGCGCTGTTGGATGATTCCAACAGCGCTTTTTTATTGGCTGTTTTGTTTTGCGTCGATATTTCGCGTCGCCGAAATATAATCCGCATACCGTTTCGGCGGATTCAAAAAACTCGCATTCACACCCGGTCGCAGCTTACGTTCGACAGCCGTCATAAGCCCTGCAAAACGCTTGCTGTGCATGACGCGCCTCCGCTAAACTGCATTTCCCGACCCATCGGTCGGTGAAAAGACGCGGGCTTCAAACTGGACGTTTCACGATCAAGACGGGGCGCAAATCAATGAAGTGGGCTTTACGCGTTAAGACGGTCGCAATGGCTGTCGCGGGTTTATCGGCGGTATTCAGCACTCAGGTTTTCGCGGACGTAAAGATAGGCGTGACGGTTTCGGCAACGGGCCCGGCGGCTTCGCTCGGCATTCCGGAAAAGAACACCATCGCGTTGCTGCCGAAGGAAGTGGCGGGGCAGAAGGTGCAGTACATCGTGTTGGATGACGCCACGGATTCCACGCAAGCCGTGAAGAACGCGCGCAAGCTCACGAGCGAAGACCACGTCGATGCGCTCGTCGGTTCGACGGTCGTTCCCAATTCCCTCGCGATGATCGACATCGCCGCCGAGACCACCACGCCCATGATCTCGATGGCGGCCGCGGCCAGCATCGTCGAACCCATGGATGCGAAGAAGGCGTGGGTCTTCAAGACGCCGCAGAACGACATCCTCATGGCGACCGCCATAGCGCAGCACATGTCGAATCATGGCGTGAAGACGGTTGCCTTCATCGGCTTCTCGGACGCCTACGGCGAGAGCTGGTTCAAGGAGTTCACGAAGGCGGCGGAGCTCGCGAAAATTCGCGTCGTGGCCAACGAGCGCTTCGCGCGCAACGACGCATCGGTCACGGGGCAAGTGCTCAAGATGATGTCGCAGAACGCGGATGCGGTGCTCATCGCCGGTGCTGGAACACCCGCCGCGCTGCCGCAGAAGACGCTCAAGGAGCGCGGCTACAAGGGCAAGATCTATCAAACGCACGGCGTTGCCAACAACGACTTCCTGCGCGTATGCGGCAAGGATTGCGAAGGCACGTTCCTGCCCGCCGGACCGTTGCTGGTCGCCGAGCAATTGCCGGACAGCAATCCGGTGAAGCAAGCCGCGCTCACTTACAAGAAGGCTTATGAAGGCGCATACGGCGCGGGTTCGGTCTCGACGTTCGGCGGTCATGCGTGGGATGCGGGCCTCATTCTCCAGCGCGCTATTCCCATTGCCTTGAAGAAGGGTCAGCCAGGAACGCCCGCGTTTCGCGAGGCATTGCGCACGGCTATCGAGGGAACCAGGGACTTGCCTGCATCGCACGGCATCTTCAACATGAGCGCGAACGATCACTCCGGTCTTGATCAGCGTGCTCGCGTGATGGTGGAGATCGTCGGCGGCAAGTGGAAGCTCTCGGGCAACTGAGCATGTGAAATCACGCAAACGAAGAAGGCGCGTCTGTCATGGTCGCGCCTTTTTTTCTGCATGCCGTAATGGAAGAGAAGAGGGCGCGAAAAACCCCATGCAGCGCCTGCCGACGGTCAGGGAAAACCAGCCTAGGCACGTGGTTTCGCGGTACATAGATTGGGGCGGCTATTCAGACGGCAGTGAGCAAGCTTCATCGATAACAACTCGCAGCGGCGCGTACAGCCGGTCGCGTTTGGAGACAAGCAATGAAAACGAAGCACACATGGATCAGGGCAAGCGTCGCGCTCGCCATCGCGGGGGGCGCGCTCGTAAGCTCGGGCGCGGCCTTCGCGCAAGTGAAGATTGGCGTGACGCTCTCGGCCACGGGACCGGCGGCATCGCTCGGGATTCCCGAGAAAAATACCATCGCGTTGTTGCCAAAGGAAATTGGCGGCAAGTCCGTCGAGTACATCGTGCTGGATGACGGCTCCGACACGAGCCGCGCCGTGCAGAACACGCGCAAGCTGATAGACGAGGATCATGTCGATGCAGTCGTCGGTTCAACGGTAACGCCCAATTCGCTCGCGATGATCGATGCCGCTTCGGCTTCGAAGACACCGATGATCTCGATGGCGGCATCGGCTTCCATCATTGCACCGATGGATGGCAAGAAAGCGTGGGTCTTCAAGACGCCGCAGAACGACGCGCTCATGGCCGACGCCATCGCCAGTTACATGGAGAAGCACGGCGTGAAGACAGTGGGCTTCATCGGCTTCGCGGATGCCTACGGCGACGGCTGGTACAACGTCTTCAACGCAGCGGCGAGCGCGCACAAGCTCAAGATCGTCGCGAACGAACGCTATAACCGCACGGACACGTCCGTCACCGGTCAGGTGCTCAAGACGGTGGGCGCCAATCCGGATGCCGTGCTGATTGCAGGCGCGGGAACGCCGTCGGCGCTGCCGGCGAAGGCGTTGAAGGAGCGCGGGTACAAGGGCAAGGTTTATCAGACGCACGGGGTGGCGAACAACGACTTCCTGCGCGTGTGTGGCAAGGATTGCGAAGGAGAGATCCTGCCTGCCGGGCCGGTTCTCGTGACCGAGCAACTGCCGGAAAACAATCCGGTGAAGAAGTCCTCGGCGGCGTACAAGAACGCCTATGAGAAGGCCAACGGGGCGGGTACGCTTTCCACCTTCGGCGGTCACGCGTGGGACGCCGGTCAGATGCTTCAGCGTGCGATCCCCGAAGCGCTGAAGAAAGCGCAGCCGGGTACGCCCGAGTTCCGTGAGGCGCTGCGTGCCGCGTTGGAGAATCTGAAGGACTTGCCCGTCGCGCACGGCATCATGAACACGACATCGAACGATCACAACGGCTTCGACGATCGCGCGCGTGTGATGGTGCAAATCTCCGATGGCAAGTGGAAGCTGCTCAACGACTGATCGGACTTGAGCGCGCGCTCTGCTAAAGGCGCGTGCTTTTCTCCGATTTTCAAGATAGCAAAGCGGTGCGCCGATGTATGCGGCGCGCCGCTTTTTCCCATGTTCACGGGCCGATCCGGCAGCCCGACCTTTTTGCGGAAGCTCTGAAGAGGAAGTATGGACTTATCGATTGCGGCGATCCTCGCGCAAGACGGGATCACCACGGGCGCGATCTATGGATTGCTCGCGCTCGCCCTGGTGCTCGTGTTTTCCGTGACTCGCGTCATTTTCATCCCGCAAGGGGAGTTCGTCGCTTATGGCGCGCTCACGCTTGCCGCGCTGCAGACGCAAAAGCTGCCGGCGACGTGTTACTTGCTCATCGTCATGGGCGCGGGTTGCTTCGTCGCCGAACTTGCGGGGATCGTGCGGCATCCGACGCGGTATCGGCAGATTGGACGGCTGCTTGCAACGCTCGCGGGAAAGTATGTGCTGTTTCCCGTCGCCGTATGGGCACTGACGCAGGCAATCTTCGCGCAGCCCTTGCCGATGTTCGTGCAGATCGCGCTGACGCTGTTGATCGTCGTGCCGATGGGACCGTTCGTGTATCGACTCGCCTACGAGCCGATCGCGGAGGCGAGCACGCTGTTGCTGCTGATCGTCGCGGTGGCCGTGCACTTCGCGATGGTCGGGCTCGGGCTCGTCATGTTCGGCGCGGAAGGATCGCGCACGACAGCGTTCTCCGACGCCACCTTCAATCTCGGCAGCGTGTCGATCTCCGGGCAGAGTGTGTGGGTGGTGGGCACGGCGGTCGTGCTGATCGCGGCTCTCTACTTCTACTTCGACCGGACCATTTCCGGCAAGGCGTTGCGGGCGACGTCGGTGAACCGTTTGGGCGCGCGACTGGTCGGCATCGGCACGACGCAGGCGGGGCGGCTCGCGTTCACGCTGGCGGCGGGGCTCGGCGCGCTGTGCGGCGTACTCGTCGCACCCATCACGACCATCTATTACGACTCGGGATTCCTGATCGGCTTGAAGGGCTTCGTCGGGGCAATCGTGGGCGGTCTGGTGAGTTATCCGCTGGCGGCAGCGGGGTCGCTGCTCGTCGGCTTGCTGGAGTCGTATTCGTCATTCTGGGCGAGTGCGTACAAAGAGGTGATCGTCTTCACGCTAATTATTCCGGTGCTGCTATGGCGAAGCCTGGCAAGCCCGCATTCCGATGAAGACGAGGAGTAACGCAATGGCATTCCTTCATCGATACCGCTTCTTCTGGCTGTTCCTCGTCGTGGTCTTTGCGTTGCCCGTGTTGCCGAAACCGGTGGCCGTGCCCGAGTACTGGATAACGCTGCTCAACTACATCGGCTTGTATTCGATTGTCGCGATAGGGCTCGTCTTGCTGACGGGCATAGGCGGGATGACGAGCTTCGGGCAGGCCGCGTTCGTCGGCGTAGGCGCGTATGCAACGGCGTTTCTGACGACCCAATACGGTGTCTCACCGTGGCTTGCGTTGATCGCGGGCGTGGTGTTGACGGCAGTCATCGCGCTGTTTCTGGGCCTCATCACGATGCGGCTTTCCGGGCACTTTCTGCCGCTCGGCACAATCGCGTGGGGACTGTCGTTGTTTTATCTGTTCGGAAACATGGAGTTGCTCGGCAAGTACGACGGGATCAATGGAATTCCTATGTTGAACCTTTTTGGATGGCACTTGGAGTCTGGGCGCAGCATCTACTACCTGATTTGGGTCGTCGTGCTGCTCGCCGTCGTATCTGTTCAGAATCTGCTTAATAGTCGTCCGGGCCGCGCTATCCGCGCGTTGCGCGGCGGCGGCACGATGGCGGAGGCGATGGGCGTCAATACCGGCTGGATGCGCGTCGTTATCTTTGTCTATGCGGCGGTGCTTGCGTCCATTTCCGGCTTTCTCTACGCGCATTTGCAGCGTGCGGTGAATCCGACGCCGTTCGGGCTTAATCATGGCATCGAGTTTCTGTTCATGGCGGTGGTTGGCGGAGTGGCGCATGTCTGGGGTGCGATTCTGGGCGCGACTATCCTCACCGTTCTGCAAGATTATCTGCAGACGCTGCTGCCCAAGTTGCTCGGTGCGAACGGAAACTTCGAGGTTATTGTCTTCGGCGTGTTGATGGTGCTGCTGCTTCAATACGCGCGTCAGGGAGTGTGGCCGTTTGTGGCGCGTTTGTTTCCAAGCGCTCCGCGAGCGCGCGTGCCGGAGCGCGGCGAAGCGTTGCCGCAGCGCAGCAAGCCGGCGGCGGGCGAATCGCTTCTTGTCGTCGATAACGCGCGCAAACAGTTCGGCGGGCTTGTTGCAGTAAACGATGTGAGTTTCGATATAAAGGCAGGGGAGATCATAGGGCTGATCGGGCCGAACGGCGCTGGAAAATCCACCACTTTCAATCTCGTGACCGGAGTGCTTCAGGCCACGAGCGGCGCGATCAGCTTTCGAGGCGAGCGTATCGAGAGGCTGACATCGCGGGAGATCGTAAAGCGCGGCATCGGGCGAACCTTCCAGCACGTGAAGATGCTTCCGGGTATGAGCGTCTTGGAAAATGTTGCGATCGGCGCGCATCTGCGGGGAAACACCGGAGTTTGGCGGAGCGTCGCGCGTTTGAACGGTGCGGAGGAAAGTCGGCTGATGGCCGAGGCGGCGCGACAGATCGAACGCGTCGGTCTGGAAAAGCATGTATTCAGTGAGGCCGGAAGTTTGGCGCTGGGGCAACAACGCATCATGGAAATTGCGCGCGCGCTGTGTTGCGATCCGACGCTTTTGCTTCTTGATGAGCCAGCAGCTGGTTTGCGATACCAGGAGAAGCTTCAGCTTGCCGACCTGCTGCGTAGGCTTCGCGCAGAGGGAATGAGCATCCTGCTGGTCGAGCACGATATGGACTTCGTGATGAATCTCACCGACCGCCTTGTCGTGATGGAGTTCGGGACGAAGATCGCAGAAGGTTTGCCGTCAGATGTTCAGAAAGATCCTACTGTGCTCGAAGCGTATCTTGGTGGAGTGGAGTGATGCAAAAAAGTGTGCCGATTCTTCAAGTCGATGGTTTATCCGTCCGATACGGGAAAGTCGAGGCGCTGCACAATGCGACGCTTACGGTCGGCGCTGGACAAATCGTGTCCGTGATCGGTCCAAATGGTGCGGGAAAATCCACCCTGTTGAATGCAATCATGGGAGCTTTGCCGCAGACAGGATCGTCTAACGGTGTGATTCGGTATCTGGACGAGGATGTCGCTGCGCTGCCTATCGAGCGTCGTGTTTCACGTGGAATGTGCCTTGTCCCTGAGCGCCGGGAACTGTTTGCTTCGATGTCGGTTGAGGACAATCTCGTCCTAGGCGCCTATCGGCGCAAGCGAGCGGGGGAGCGAAATTTCTTGGATCAACTTGAAACAGTCTTTCGCCTTTTTCCCCGGTTGAAGGAACGCCGCACGCAGGCGGCAGGAACGCTATCCGGCGGTGAGCGGCAAATGCTTGCTGTGGGTCGAGCGTTGATGGCCAAGCCAAAATTGTTGATGCTCGATGAGCCTAGTCTGGGTCTGGCACCTTTGATCGTGAAGGAGATTTTTCATATCGTTAGCGCGCTTCGCGAGACGGGCGTCGCAATACTTTTGATCGAGCAAAACGCACGCGCGGCACTACAGATATCTGACTTTGGCTACGTTCTTGAGACAGGCGAATTCGCCCTGAAAGGCCCCGCGCAAGATTTGCAACACAATCCCCAAGTCATTGAGACTTACCTCGGGTTGGTAAAGAAGGCTGTTTAGCGGGCTGCGTCAAATCTCGAAGGCGTGTTTCACGTGAAACACGCCATTTTTTTCGCCTTTTCCGGGTCGTTGGAAAATCGGCGGACGAGAACCCGATATAATTCGTCGATATTCTTTCTTCAGGTTCGCATCGCCCGATGCGAGATCTTCATGCTTTTTCTCTCAGAATTTGATGTGATCGTCGTTGGCGGTGGTCACGCGGGCACCGAAGCGGCGCTTGCATCGGCGCGAATGGGCTGTCGGACGCTGCTCCTGACGCATAACATTGAGACGCTTGGCCAGATGAGCTGCAACCCGTCGATAGGCGGCATCGGAAAAGGACATCTCGTCAAGGAAGTCGATGCGTTGGGCGGTGCGATGGCTGCCGCCACCGACGAGTCCGGTATTCAGTTTCGTATTCTCAATTCGTCGAAGGGTCCTGCAGTGCGAGCCACGCGCGCTCAAGCCGACCGCATTCTTTACAAGCAGGCAATACGCCATCGGCTGGAAAATCAGCCGAATCTCTGGCTGTTCCAGCAAGCCGTTGACGATTTGATGGTGGAAGGCGACCGCGTGATTGGTGCCGTTACGCAAGTTGGCTTACGGTTTCGGGCGCGTGCCGTGGTTCTGACAGCGGGGACATTCCTCGACGGAAAGATCCACGTGGGGCTGAACAACTACGTGGGCGGCCGCGCGGGCGATCCTGCTGCGATATCTTTATCCGCACGTCTCAAAGAGTTGAATTTGCCACAGGGCCGACTAAAGACGGGAACGCCACCGCGCATCGACGGCCGCACGATCGATTTTTCAAAACTTGAAGAGCAGCCGGGCGATTTGGATCCGGTTCCGGTTTTCTCTTTTCTTGGCCGCGTCGAGCAGCATCCGCGTCAGGTGCCGTGCTGGGTGACGCACACGAACGCTCAAACGCACGACATTATTCGGTCGGGCTTGGATCGGTCGCCGATGTACACAGGGGTAATTGAAGGCGTTGGGCCGCGCTACTGCCCGTCGATTGAAGACAAAATCCATCGGTTTGCGTCGAAGGACGCACATCAAATCTTCCTGGAGCCGGAAGGGCTGACGACGAACGAGTTCTATCCCAATGGAATTTCGACGAGTCTGCCTTTCGATGTCCAGTTAAATCTTGTGCGTTCCATGCGTGGTCTCGAACACGCCCATATCTTGCGTCCTGGCTATGCAATCGAATACGACTACTTCGATCCGCGTGCGCTGAAGGCTTCGCTGGAAACGAAATCCATTGGTGGGCTTTTCTTCGCCGGACAGATCAACGGCACGACGGGTTATGAGGAAGCTGCCGCGCAGGGACTACTAGCCGGCATAAATGCAGGGCTTCAAGTGCAGGGCAGGGATGCCTGGACGCCGCGCCGTGATCATGCGTACTTGGGTGTATTGGTCGACGATTTGACGACGCGCGGAGTTTCTGAGCCGTATCGAATGTTCACAAGCCGTGCGGAATATCGTCTGTCTCTACGTGAAGATAACGCGGATATGCGCCTGACCGAAACAGGGCGGGAGCTTGGAGTCGTAGGTGACGTTCGTTGGGATGCTTTCAGCCGCAAGCGCGACGCTGTTTCACGTGAAACAGAGCGTCTGCGCTCCACTTGGGTGAACCCTAAGACGCTTCCGGCTGAAGAGGCGACCGCATTACTCGGCAAGCCGATCGATCACGAGTACAGTTTGGCCGACCTGCTACGACGCCCTGGTGTCTCATACGACGGCGTCTGCGCTCTGCGCAGCGGGGAATGCGGTTCAGCCGAAGCGTTAGCCGATGATCCAGTTCTGCTTGCGCAGATCAAAGAACAGATCGAGATTGGCGTGAAGTACCAAGGCTATATCGACCGGCAAGCGGACGAGATCGTGCGCAACGGAGCGCAAGAGAACACGCGTTTACCAGAGGCGATCGACTACAGCGAAGTGCGCGGCCTTTCGTTTGAGGCGCGACAAAAGTTGACGCAGCATCGTCCAGAAACGATCGGGCAGGCTTCGCGTATTCAGGGCATCACGCCGGCTGCCATCTCATTGCTCATGGTGCATCTCAAGCGCGGCCTCGGCCGGCGCGGACGCGGCACAGGCAGCGATCAGGATCAGGCCAGCAGCAACCCGGTGGTTCAATGAAGGACCAAAACGAATTGCTGGCTAACTTGCTCGACCGAGGTACGGCTGAACTCGAGCTTGGGTTGACGTCATCGCAGAAACAGCAGCTACTCGATTACGTCGCGCTGCTGGGCAAATGGAACGCCGTCTACAACCTGACCGCGATCCGCGACCCGAAGCAAATGCTCATTCAGCATATTCTCGATTCGCTTGCCATCGTTCCGATGCTCGTGGCGCGCCGACCAAAATCGATTTTGGATGTCGGTTCGGGCGGCGGCCTGCCGGGCATCGTGCTGGCCATCGTCTTTCCCGACGTGAAAGTGACGCTGAATGACATCGTTCATAAGAAGACCGCCTTTCAGTCGCAAGCGAAGGTTCAGTTGGGGTTGGCGAATCTTTCCGTCGTGACCGGACGTGTTGAGAATCTGCGGCCGGGTTGCGAAGTCCCGGTAAAATTCGACGTAATTGTCTCGCGCGCGTTCGCAGACCTCGCGGATTTCGTTACACTTGCGCGTCATCTGGTTGCGGAGGACGGCCGGATTCTCGCGATGAAGGGCTTGCAACCGGACGACGAGATCGCGCGTCTGCCAGAGGGCGCGACGGTGGAGCGCATCGAGCGTCTGAATGTTCCGATGCTCGATGCCGAGCGCCACTTGATCCATGTAGCCGTCGGCGCGCAGTAACACGTCGCGGGCGCTTTCGTCACGGCCGTAAACGCAGCTGATCTTCTGACAGCGAAGAAACGAGGACATAAAACGATGGCAAAAATCTTCTGCGTCGCAAATCAGAAGGGCGGCGTTGGAAAGACCACCACGGCGGTCAATCTCGCGGCAAGTCTCGCGGGCCTTGATCAACGCGTTCTACTGATCGATCTGGACCCGCAGGGGAACGCGACGATGGGCAGTGGCGTCAACAAAGGCGCATGCGAGAAAACAATCTACGAAGTGCTAGTCGATGGCGTGACGCTACGTGAGGCGGTAGTGCGACCGGAGAGCGTGGGATACCACGTTCTGCCTGCGAATCGTGAACTCGCTGGCGCGGAAGTCGAACTTGTAGACATGGATGACCGCGAGCACATTCTTCGCTCGGCCATCGCGGAAATAGTCGATGACTATGATTTCATCTTGATCGATTGTCCGCCTGCATTGTCGCTGTTGACATTGAACGCGTTGTGCGCAGCACATGGCGTCGTCATTCCAATGCAGTGTGAATATTTCGCGTTGGAAGGCTTGTCGGATCTGGTGAGCACCATCAAGCAGATCCACGCGAACCTCAACCGCGATCTAAAAGTGATCGGACTGTTGCGTGTGATGTTCGATCCGCGCATCACCTTGCAGCAGCAAGTGTCCGAACAGTTGAAGGAACACTTTGGCGACAAGGTTTTCGATGTCGTCATTCCACGCAACGTGCGCCTTGCCGAGGCGCCGAGTTACGGCCTGCCAGGCGTGGTGTTCGACAAGTCGTCGCGTGGCGCGCAGGCGTATATCCAGTTCGGCACGGAAATGATCGAGCGCGTACGCGCGCTGTAACGCAAACCCATTCGATCTGGCGGACGACGCCAACGGAGGAATCGAAATGAGCGCTGTGATGAAGAAGAAGGGTTTGGGCCGAGGCCTGGATGCATTGCTCGGCGGCAGCGTCGACATTACCGAAGCCGTACGCGGCGAAGGCACGCCGTCAGTCCTGTCGCTCGACAAGCTGCAGGCGGGCAAGTATCAGCCGCGTACCCGAATGGACGAGGGCGCGTTGCAAGAGCTCGCCGCGAGTATTCGCGCGCAAGGCCTCATGCAGCCGATTCTCGTGCGCTCCGTCGGCCCGGATCAGTACGAAATCATCGCGGGCGAGCGACGTTTTCGCGCGGCGCGTCTGGCTGGGCTCGACGAAGTGCCGGTGCTGGTGAAGAACGTGCCCGATCAGGCTGCCGCCGCGATGGCGCTGATCGAAAACATCCAGCGGGAGGATTTGAATCCGCTGGAAGAGGCGCAGGGTATCCAGCGCCTGCTCGACGAATTCACGTTCACGCACGAGCAGGCGGCCGAAGCGGTCGGGCGATCGCGTAGCGCGGTATCGAATCTGCTGCGTCTCTTGAACCTCGCCACGCCCGTTCAGACGATGCTGCTCGCAGGCGATCTCGACATGGGCCACGCACGCGCGCTGCTCGCCGTCGATGCCGCCACGCAGATTCAGTTGGCTAATCACGTGGTGAATCGCCGCTTGTCGGTGCGTGAAACGGAGCGCCTCGTCGCCGCGACGACGAAGGAAGCGCCGGCAGTCAAGGCGCGTCCCGCGAACGATGGCGGCCGTGACACGCGCAGGCTCGAAGAAGAGTTGTCGGATCTGCTCGCGGCGAGCGTGAAGATCAAGCTGGGCGGACGAGGACGCGGCAAGGTGATGATCGATTTCGGTAACCTCGACGCGCTCGAAGGCATTCTGAGCAAACTACGCGGCAGCATTGAAGCGCCTAATTCGGCTGCGTGAGTCTTGTCGGAATACAACGTCAAGCAATCGCGGTCCGACCTCCTGACGCGCGTTTGGAGGACCGTCAGTAAAGAGCCGGTCCTCGCCATTCTCGTGCTCGCGCTCGGCGTGTTGCAAGTGGTTCATCCGCGCTCGTGGGCTTCGCTGCCAGGTCTTGTGGATTGGCAGACCGTGCTCACGCTCGCCGGCCTGCTCATCCTGACCAAAGCGATCGAATTGTCAGGATTCCTGATGTGGGCCGCGCATCGGCTGGTGCATCACATCCGCGGCGAACGCGGCCTGGCGCTGCTGCTCGTCGCGCTGGCGGCGGCGCTGTCCACGGTGCTGACCAACGATGTCGCGTTGTTCGCGGTCGTGCCGCTCGCGCTATCGCTGCATCGGCTCGCGCCCTTGCCCATCAAGCGTCTCGTTATCGTGATCGCGTTGTCGGTGAACGCGGGATCGATCCTCACGCCGCTCGGCAATCCACAAAACCTTTTCCTCTGGCAGACGAGCGGCGTTTCCTTCGGCGCGTTCGTCTGGGCGTTGCTGCCGCTTTGCGCGGTCCTCATGCTCATGCTCGGCGCCGTGACTTGCGCGATGTTTCGCAACGCGCCGCTCGACTTTTCCGGCGATGCCGAAGAGCACGGCGTCGACCGTGTGTTATGCGGTGTGAGCGTGCTTGCGTTCGCTGGCTTCGTCGCACTGGCCGACGCGCATCATGCCGGGCCCGGCCTCGCTGTCATTGCCGTCGCGTTCCTGCTTTGGCGCCCCGAAGTCGTCTTGAAGATCGACTGGCTGCTTCTGCTCATCTTCATGCTGATGTTCATTGTGCTGCGCAGCGCAGCCGCGTTGCCGGCCATCCACGGCTTCATTGCGCAGTTGGATATCGGCACGCCGATGCGTGCGTATGCTGCGGGCGCGGTGCTGTCGCAGGCCATCAGTAACGTGCCGGCGGCCATCGTGCTCGCCGAGTTTTCGAAGGACTGGCGCGCGCTTGCGTTCGGCGTGAGCGTCGGTGGCTTTGGGGTGGCAATCGGCTCGCTCGCCAATCTCATCGCCGTGCGTCTTTCGGGCGAGAAGGGCATGTGGGGTCCGTTTCACCTCGTTTCGATCCCTTTCTGGTTTGTTGCAGCGCTTGTTGGATGGGCGCTCATCTGAGTTTCGCGACGCAATCTCACGTCGTCTGAAAATCTGCTTGTAACCGCAAGAAAAGTCTCGCTTTCGAGACCATTTTTTAAGCTTTGTCCGCTTGGCTTTTGACGCACCTAAACTATTGAATCCCCGAGGACAATCGCTTACAATCCCCCGGATTTATCAGCTAGGCCACCTAGAAAGCGCGGCGAAAGCGCAGGGTGGTTTCCGAACTGTCGGTTGATGTGTTGAAGGGGTTTGAAGACGGTGCGAGAGCAGAATCGAGCGCCGGTGGGCGGGCAAGACAGCGCTCAAAACAAACGCGGAGACATTCACGCTTCAGGAAATCAGCCCCGCAGTTCGTCTGACGACTCGTGGGACGCCGAGGCGCAAGATAACAATATCGTTCCGCTCACGCGGGGCCAGGCAGAGAAGCTGTTCGGTCCTGATGTGAGTCGTCCATCGCGGGTCACGCCTTTCAAGGTAGTGGCCGCGCAAATGGTTTTGTCCCTGGGTGCGACGCTGTTGTGGTGGCTGTTCTACAAGCCGCCGGGCGATGCTGCGCTGTCCGCCTTCCTCGGAGGCGCGATCTGCTGGCTGCCCAGTGCACTGTTCGCGGCGCGCCTGAAGGCGAAGAGCGGAGCCGAGACCATCATGAGTTGGATGATCGGCGAAGCGATGAAAATGGGAGCGACGATTGCTATGTTCGTAGCGGTCGCTTTCTGGTACAAGAGCGCGCTGTGGTTGCCTTTGCTCGTTACGTACATCGTCGCGTTGAAGACTTACTGGCTGGCCATGGCTTTGCGTTGACCTCCAGGGTAATCGCCAGCCCGAAGTCAAGTATGTAGCATCACACATGAAAGCGCGGTTATGAACGCCGCGCTCGGGCCGGACGCCCGGAGCCGCAACGCGAAGCGGTGGCTCGGATAAGCGTCTGGCGACGAAAGATTTTTGACAATTTGGGTGGCTTTAACGATATGGCAGCTAGCGAAGGAACGCACGCTCTGGACCCGTCCGAGTACATTGCGCACCACTTGCAGAATCTTTCCACGCACACGCAGACGTCGATTTTCGACATCCACGTCTGGAATCTGGACACGCTGTTCTGGTCCATCGTGTGCGGTCTCCTGACCATCGTCATTCTCGGTATCGCGGCGCGCCGTGCGACGTCCGGTGTTCCCGGCCGTTTCCAGTGCGCGATCGAGATGCTCGTCGAAATGGTCGAAGATCAGTCGAAGTCGATGATCCACGGCAGCCGCCGCTTCATCGCTCCGCTCGCGCTGACCGTGTTCGTCTGGGTCGCCCTGATGAACTCGCTCGACTTCATCCCCGTGGATCTGCCAGGCCGCGTGATTGGCTGGCTGGGCCTCGAACAAGTGCTGCCGCATCATCGCATCGTGCCCACGGCCGATTTGAACGGCACGCTCGGCATCGCGCTCGGCGTGTTCGTGCTGATGATCTACTACAACCTCAAGATCAAGGGCGCAGGCGGCTTCGTGCACGAGCTGCTGTCCGCTCCGTTTGGCGCGCATCCGCTTCTGTGGATTCCGAATCTTGCGCTGAACATCATCGAGTTCGTCGCCAAGACGGTTTCGCTCGGCATGCGGCTTTTCGGCAACATGTACGCGGGTGAGCTGCTGTTCCTGCTGATCGCGCTGCTCGGCAGCATGTGGCACTTCGGCGCGGACGCCTCTGTACTTGGCTTTATCGGCCATGTGGTCGCGGGTACGGTCTGGGCGATCTTCCACATTCTGATCGTGCTGCTGCAAGCGTTCATCTTCATGATGCTGACGCTCGTGTACATCGGTCAGGCGCACGACTCTCACTAAAGAGTGTTCGCGGCAGGTCCAGAATCGCTTAGGTTTTAGTTTTCAATTTTTATAAATCCAGTTCCAAAGTCTTTAATCAAAGGAGTGAACATGAACGCTTTCATCGCCAACATCCAGGGTCTGACCGCCATCGGTATCGGCATCATCATCGGCCTGGGTGCAATCGGCGCCTGTATCGGTATCGGCCTGATGGGCGGCAAGTACATTGAAGCATGCGCCCGCCAGCCGGAACTGATGAACCCGCTCCAGACCAAGATGTTCCTGCTGGCTGGTCTGATCGACGCGGCGTTCCTGATCGGCGTTGGTGTGGCAATGCTGTTTGCGTTCGCGAACCCGCTGCTCTCGAAGCTCGCAGGCTGAGGTTCCTCGGAAGTGTGCGTCTCTTCTTGCGATGAGACGCAAGACGGAACGGGTGAGGCGCTGATCGAGCACAACGGGCCGATGAGCGCCTTTTAACCGTTTCACTCTCCGACTAAGCAACGTTTAAGGAAACACCGTGAATCTCAACGCAACCCTGTTTGCGCAAATGGTCGTGTTTCTGATCCTCGCGTGGTTCACGATGAAGTTCGTGTGGCCGCCGTTGATCAATGCCCTCGACGAGCGCTCAAAGAAGATTGCCGACGGCCTCGCCGCCGCCGACAAGGGCAAGGCGGAACTCGAAGCCGCGCATAAGCGCGTCGACCAGGAACTCGCGCAGGCTCGCACGGACGGTCAGCAACGTATCGCTGACGCCGAAAAGCGCGCCGCAGCCGTCGCCGAAGAAATCAAGGCCAACGCTCAGGCTGAAGCCGCGCGCATCGTCGCGCAAGCCAAGGCGGACGCCGAACAGCAAGTCGTCAAGGCGCGCGAGTCGCTGCGCGCCGAAGTCGCGGCCCTGGCCGTGAAGGGCGCCGAGCAAATTCTGAAGCGCGAAGTCGATCAGAAGGCTCACGCCGATCTGCTGAATCAACTCAAAACCGAGCTCTGATCATGGCCGAACTTGCAACCATCGCTCGTCCTTACGCAGAAGCGCTGTTCCGCGTAGCCGAGAGCGGCGATCTCGCGGGCTGGTCCACTTTCGTCGAGGAACTGGCCCAGGTTGCGCGTCTGCCCGAAGTGCAGTCGGTCGCCTCGAGCCCGAAGGTGAGCCGCGATCAAGTAGCAGATCTGCTGCTGTCCGCAGTGAAGTCGCCTTTGGCTCAAGGCAATGTACAGGCGAAGAATTTCGTCGGCATGCTGGTGGACAATCATCGTCTGTCGCTGCTGCCTGAAATCGCCGTGCAGTTCGACGAGCTGAAGAACGCCCGCGAAGGTGCGGCCGACGCGCTGATCGTAAGCGCGTTCCCCTTCGAAGGCGAACAATTGAACGACCTAGTCGCAAGCCTCGAACGCAAGTTCGAACGCAAGCTGAAACCGACCGTCGAAGTCGATCAGTCGCTGATCGGCGGCGTTCGCGTGACGGTTGGCGACGAAGTGCTCGATACCTCGGTCCGCGCGCGCCTCGCCAGCATGCAGACGGCTCTGACCGCCTGACGCTTCGTTAGAAGCGAATCGCTGGCACGCAACAGAATTGACTATCAGGAGCGAATAATGCAACTCAATCCCTCTGAGATCAGCGAGCTGATCAAGAGCCGGATCCAGGGCCTTGAAGCGAGCGCGGATGTTCGCAACCAGGGCACCGTGATCTCCGTGACCGACGGTATCGTGCGTATTCACGGCCTGTCGGACGTGATGCAGGGTGAAATGCTCGAGTTTCCGGGCAACACCTTCGGCCTCGCGCTGAACCTCGAACGCGACTCCGTCGGCGCCGTTATTCTCGGTCAGTACGAGCACATCTCGGAAGGCGACATCGTCAAGACGACGGGCCGCATTCTCGAAGTGCCGGTCGGTCCGGAACTGATCGGCCGCGTGGTCGACGCGCTGGGTAACCCCATCGACGGCAAGGGTCCGGTCAACGCGAAGATGACCGACGCAATCGAAAAGATTGCTCCGGGCGTGATCTGGCGTAAGTCGGTGTCGCAGCCGGTGCAAACGGGTCTGAAGTCCATCGACTCGATGGTGCCTATCGGCCGTGGTCAGCGCGAGCTGATCATCGGCGACCGTCAGTGCGGCAAGACCGCGGTGGCTGTCGACGCGATCATCAATCAGAAGGGCAAGGACCTTTTCTGTATCTATGTCGCGATCGGCCAGAAGGCTTCGTCGATCATGAACGTGGTGCGCAAGCTCGAAGAAACCGGCGCAATGGCTTACACCATCGTCGTGGCGGCTTCGGCTTCGGAATCGGCCGCGATGCAATACCTCGCGCCGTACGCCGGCTGCACGATGGGCGAATACTTCCGCGATCGCGGCCAGGACGCGCTGATCGTTTATGACGATTTGACCAAGCAAGCATGGGCGTATCGCCAGATTTCGCTGTTGCTGCGCCGTCCGCCGGGTCGTGAAGCGTATCCGGGTGACGTGTTCTATCTGCACTCGCGTCTGCTCGAGCGTGCGGCTCGTGTTTCGGAAGACTACGTCGAGAAGTTCACCAACGGCGAAGTGAAGGGCAAGAGCGGTTCGCTGACGGCACTGCCCGTCATTGAAACGCAAGCCGGCGACGTGACCGCGTTCGTTCCGACGAACGTGATCTCGATTACCGACGGCCAGATCTTCCTGGAAACCGACTTGTTCAACGCCGGTATCCGCCCTGCCATCAACGCGGGCGTTTCGGTGTCGCGCGTAGGTGGTGCGGCTCAGACCAAGGTCATCAAGAAGCTGTCGGGCGGTATCCGTACCGACTTGGCGCAGTATCGTGAACTGGCTGCGTTCGCGCAGTTCGCGTCGGACCTGGACGAAGCCACCCGCAAGCAGCTGGAGCGCGGTCGCCGCGTGACGGAACTGCTGAAGCAGCCGCAGTATCAGCCGCTTCAAGTGTGGGAACTCGCTGTGGCGCTGTTCGCGGCTAACAACGGCTACCTCGACGATCTGGAAGTTGCGCAAGTGCTGCCGTTCGAAAAGGGCCTGCGCGAATACCTGAAGACGAGCCATGCCGATCTGGTTAAGCGCATCGAAGACAATAAAGACTTGTCGAAGGACGACGACGGCGCACTGCATACCGCGCTGAAGGACTTCAAGAAGTCGGGCGCTTATTGATCGGGACTGAGGAGCAACGCGCGGTGCATCGACCGATGAACACCGCGCGGCTTCGATCAAGGAGTAAGCAATGGCTGGAATGAAGGAAATTCGCGGCAAGATCAAGAGCGTGCAGAACACGCGCAAGATCACGAAAGCGATGGAAATGGTCGCCGCATCGAAGATGCGCCGCGCCCAGGAGCGCATGCGTTCCGCCCGTCCGTATGCCGACAAGGTCCGTGCAATCGCGGCGCACATGAGCGCGGCGAACCCTGAGTATCGTCACCCGTTCATGGTGAAGAACGAAGGCGCGAAGACGGCCGGCCTGATCCTCGTCACGACCGACAAGGGTTTGTGCGGCGGCATGAACACGAACGTGCTGCGTGCGTCGTTGCAGCGCATCAAGGAGCTGGAGCAGACCGGCGTGTCCATCGAAGCGTCGGCTATCGGCGCCAAGGGTCTCGGCTTCCTGAACCGGCTGCGCGCCAAGGTCGTGTCGCAAGTCACACATCTGGGCGACACGCCGCATCTGGAAAAGCTGATCGGCGCGGTGAAGGTGCAGCTCGACTTGTATTCGGAAGGCAAGATCAACGCGGTGTACCTGGGGTACACGCGCTTCGTCAATACGATGAAGCAGGAAGCGGTGATCGAGCAATTGCTGCCGTTGACGGCCGAAGATCTGCAGCAGAAGGCAGACGAAGCCGCGATTGCGAACGACACGCCGAAGACCTCGTGGGACTACATCTACGAGCCGGACGCTCAAACCGTGGTGGACGAATTGCTCGTGCGCTACGTCGAGGCGCTGGTTTATCAGGCGGTGGCGGAAAATATGGCGTCGGAACAATCGGCGCGCATGGTCGCAATGAAGGCCGCGTCGGATAACGCGAAGACCGTGATCAACGAACTGCAGCTCGTCTACAACAAGAGCCGCCAGGCCGCGATTACGAAAGAATTGTCGGAAATCGTCGGCGGCGCCGCTGCGGTCTGATCTTGATGACCGCGTGAAAGAACACAGTATCTAAAGGAAATGCGATGAGTACTACTGCTTTGGTAGAAGGCAAGATCGTACAGTGCATCGGCGCCGTTATCGACGTGGAATTTCCGCGCTCGCACATGCCGAAGATTTACGACGCGCTCATTCTGGAAGGCACCGAGCTGACGCTGGAAGTCCAGCAGCAGTTGGGCGACGGCGTGGTCCGCACCATCTGTCTGGGTGCATCCGACGGCTTGCGCCGCGGCACGATAGTGAAGAACACGGGCAACCCCATCAGCGTGCCGGTCGGCAAGCCGACGCTTGGCCGCATCATGGACGTGCTCGGCCGTCCGATCGACGAAGCCGGTCCTATCGAATCGACCGCCACGCGTTCGATTCACCAGCTCGCGCCGAAGTTCGACGAGCTGTCGCCTTCGACCGAACTGCTCGAAACGGGCATCAAGGTTATCGACCTGATCTGCCCGTTTGCCAAGGGCGGTAAGGTTGGCCTGTTCGGCGGCGCCGGCGTGGGCAAGACCGTGAACATGATGGAACTCATCAACAACATCGCGAAAGAACACGGCGGTTATTCCGTGTTCGCCGGTGTGGGTGAGCGTACCCGCGAAGGGAACGACTTCTATCACGAAATGAAGGACTCGAACGTTCTCGACAAGGTCGCGCTGGTGTACGGCCAGATGAACGAGCCGCCGGGCAACCGTCTGCGCGTGGCGCTGACCGGCCTCACGATGGCCGAGCACTTCCGTGACGAAGGTCTCGACGTGCTGTTCTTCGTCGACAACATCTACCGTTTCACGCTGGCGGGCACGGAAGTGTCGGCACTGCTCGGCCGTATGCCGTCGGCAGTGGGCTATCAGCCGACGCTGGCTGAAGAAATGGGCAAGCTGCAAGAGCGCATCACGTCGACCAAGACTGGTTCGATCACGTCCGTTCAGGCCGTGTACGTCCCTGCGGATGACTTGACCGACCCGTCGCCGGCTACGACTTTCGGCCACTTGGACGCAACGGTCGTGTTGTCGCGTGACATTGCATCGCTGGGTATCTATCCGGCAGTGGACCCGCTCGATTCGACCTCGCGTCAGATCGACCCGAACGTGATCGGCGAAGAGCACTACTCGATCACGCGCGGCGTGCAGCAAACGCTGCAGCGTTACAAGGAATTGCGCGACATCATCGCGATTCTGGGCATGGACGAACTCGCGCCGGAAGACAAGCTCGCCGTGGCGCGCGCTCGTAAGATCCAGCGTTTCCTGTCGCAGCCGTTCCACGTTGCTGAAGTGTTCACGGGCTCGCCGGGCAAGTACGTGCCGCTGAAGGAAACCATTCGCGGCTTCAAGATGATCGTCGAAGGTGAGTGCGATCATCTGCCGGAGCAGGCGTTCTACATGGTCGGCACGATCGACGAAGCCTTCGAAAAGGCCAAGAAGATTCAGTAACGGTCGGGTGTAGACGAAGCGGGCGCGGATCTCAAACTCCGCGCCTTCGTAATACGCTCAGGAGTCGATATGGCAACCATCAAAGTAGACGTCGTCAGCGCGGAAGAGCAGATCTTCTCGGGCCAGGCGAAGTTCGTCGCGCTGCCGGGCGAAGCAGGTGAACTCGGCATTTTGCCGGGCCACACGCCGCTCATCACGCGCATTCGTCCGGGCGCGGTGCGCATCGAAGCGGAAGACGGTTCGGAAGAGTTCGTTTTCGTCGCAGGCGGAATCCTCGAGATTCAGCCGGGCGTCGTGACCGTTCTTGCCGATACCGCCATTCGCGGCGCCGATCTTGACGAAGCAAAGGCCGAGCAAGCAAAGAAGCGCGCGGAAGAAGCGTTGCAGAACACGGGCTCGAACCTTGAATACGCGACCGCGCAAGCGGAACTCGCGTACGCAACGGCACAGCTCGCCGCCATTCAGCGTTTGCGCAAGCTTGGCTCGAAGCACTAAGCCAGCGCGCTTGTAGCGAATCGAAGAAAGCAGCCTCCGGGCTGCTTTTTTTATGGCGAGTCCGGGTTGCTTACCGGCAAATCTGCATGACCGTTGTGCACCCCGATTGCGGGTAACACTTGATGCCAGCGCCGCTTGCCACCGTGCAAAATAGCCTTCCAAACAGCCTACGTCTTTGAGGCTGCATATCTTGCACGGTCGATAGCGGAGACCCTTCGATGGCAACTCAACCGACGCAGGCCAGCGCGCAAGTCGAACCGCGTGACGGTCTTTCCTACGTCCGCGGCGCGACCGACACGCCCTTGAGCGACGCCACCGTTTCGCGCTTTCTTCTCGATACCGCGCGCCGCTTTCCCGGGCGTCCCGCTGTGGTGTTTCGTGAGCAGAACCTCCGCTGGACCTGGCGTGAGTTCGCCGACGAGATCGACGTGCTTGCGAGCGGCTTGCTTGCGCTTGGCATCGAAGCAGGCGACCGCGTCGGCATCTGGTCGCCGAATCGCGCGGAATGGCTGCTGACGCAATTTGCAACGGCGCGCATCGGCGCGGTGCTGGTGAATATCAATCCGGCTTATCGGCTTGCCGAACTGGAATACGCACTGAACAAGGTCGGCTGCAAGGCGATCGTCGCGGCGGAGCAGTTCAAATCGTCGAAATATCTGGAGATGTTGCAGACGCTCGCGCCGGAGCTCGCCCATGCGCAACCGAACGCGCTAAACGCGGCGAAGCTGCCGGACCTGCGCGCCATCATCCGAATGGGCGAAGGCAAGACGCCCGGCATGCTCAACTTCGACGCGTTGATGGAAGAAGGCCGCGCGCTCGTCGATACCGCCAAGCTCGATGCGCTCGAAGCCAAACTCGCCGCCGACGAAGCGATCAACGTGCAGTTCACGAGCGGCACGACGGGCAATCCGAAGGGCGCGACGCTTACGCATCGGAACGTGGTGAACAACGCGCGCTATATCGCGATGGCCATGCGCCTCACCGAGAACGACTCGCTGTGCATTCCCGTGCCGCTTTACCACTGCTTCGGCATGGTGCTCGCGGTGCTGGCGTGCGTATCGACCGGCTGCGCGATGGTGTTCCCCGGCGAGGCATTCGACCCCGCCGCGACGCTCGCCGCCGTGCACGAAGAGCGTTGCACGGCGCTACACGGCGTGCCGACGATGTTTATCGCCGAGCTCGATCATCCCGAGTTCGCGAATTACGACTTGAGCCGGCTGCGCACGGGCATCATGGCGGGCTCGCCGTGCCCCATCGAAACGATGAAGCGTGTGGTCTCCACCATGCATTTGGACGAGATCACCATCGCTTACGGCATGACGGAGACAAGTCCGGTTTCGTTTCAAAGCTCGACCACCGACCCGCTCGACAAACGCACGACCACTGTCGGGCGCGTTCAGCCGCATCTGGAGGTGAAGATCATCGGCCCGCTCGGCGAAATCGTGCCGGTCGGCCAGACGGGCGAACTGTGCACGCGCGGCTATTCGGTGATGAAAGGCTATTGGGGCGACGACGCAAAGACGCGCGAGGCAATCGTCGATGGCTGGATGCATACCGGCGACCTCGCGACGCTCGACGCCGAAGGGTACTGCAACATCGTCGGACGCCTGAAGGACATGCTGATTCGCGGAGGCGAAAACGTCTATCCGCGCGAGATCGAGGAATTCTTGTTCCGCCATCCGAAGGTGCAGTCGGTGCAGGTGTTCGGCGTCCCGGATGAAAAGTATGGCGAAGAGGTGTGCGCCTGGGTCGTGCTGCGTCCGGGCGAGATCGCCAGCGCCGACGAGATCCGCGACTTTTGCCAAGGACAAATCGCGCACTACAAGATTCCGCGTTACATCCGGTTCGTCGACGAATTGCCGATGACGGTGACAGGCAAGGTCCAGAAGTTTGTGATGCGCGCGCAGATGATCGACGACCTGAAGCTTGCGGAAGCCAAAACGGCGTAATTGAAACGACGAAGGGAGCGCTATTAAGCGCTCCCTTCCTGTCATGGCACGAAACGTTCGGCGGCGAAACTCGCAACTAGCGCAAACGTTTGTGCAGGCGAAAAAAAAGCGGGCCTGGAGCCCGCTAAAAACCACACGCTACGGGGTTAGCGCGAGGAGACCAAAGGTGGGATTCGATTCAACGTCAAATCGACGAACGATCCCAACACTGATGTCCCTTTCAGAGATTCGCCCAAGGCGACCACCGGAAAACGCCGCATTTGCAACCGCGCGCCCGGACACATCCGTGTTGAAACCGTTTGAACAGATTGTGGGCGAATTGATTCTGACCCGCCGTAACAAAGTGTTTCAGGTTGTAACCCCCGTCCCATAAGGCTCTCGTTAAATTTTCGGTCGCGGATGCGTACAAAGCCGTGCAGATATTGTCAGTTATTAAGCTGATTTATTCGATCCGCTAAAACTCCCGGAGTTTTTCCGGTTATATGGGCCGCTGCGTTAATCGGCATTTTCCGGGAAAATCGAACGGGCGCACGTATGAAATCGATACTCATTCGGCCTGAACCGCCAAAACTTCCCGTAAAAGACGCACTTGGAGACTCGTATGACCATTGACGCCGCTCTGCTTCGCTACTACGCCACCGTCGCCGAAGCTTTTCCGCCGCTCGGTCCCGATGCCGACGCGAAGGCAGTGCGCGAGCGCTTCAGCGAAGTGGCGAAAGCCTACGCCCCGGCCCCGGACGAAACCATTTTCGTCGAGGACATCGAAATTCCGCTTGCCGGGCGCACGCTTGCCACGCGCATCTATAAGCCGAAGTCGGCGAACGGTCCGCTGCCGCTAATCGTCTACTTTCACGGCGGTGGCTGGGTGGTCGGCGATATCGAGACGCATGATGCGCTGGTCGCCCGCCTCGCGCGCGATTCGCAGTGCGCAGTCGCGAGCGTCGATTATCGGCTGGCGCCGGAGCATCCATTTCCCGCGCCTTGCGACGATGCCCTCGACGCGCTGATTTGGCTCGCCGAACATCGTTCGCGGCTTGGCTTCGCGACGGACCGGCTGGCTGTCGGTGGCGATAGCGCGGGTGCGCATCTCTCGGTGGTCGCGGCGCGCGGCGCGAACGAGCGCGTGGCCGGTCTCGTCAGTCTCCAGCTTCTGCTGTATCCGGTGATGCGGCGGCAATTCGAGAGCGCGAGCTGTCTTGCAAACGCGAACGGCCCCGGCCTCACCAACGACGAGATGAAGTGGTACTGGACTCAGTTCCTGTCCGGCGTGATGCCCGACGCCCATGATGTGCGCGCCTTTCCGCTCGCCGAGCCGTTCGAGCGGACGCCTGCGCCCGCGTTGATCGTCGCGGCAGCCTACGACCCGCTTTACGACGATGCCCACGAACTCAAGCGCTTCCTCGAAACCAACGGCGGCCGCGTCGAATTGATCGACGCTGCGGAAATGACGCACGGCTTCGCCCGCATGCATCCGCGATCCGAAGCCGCGCTTGCCTGGCTGCGTCGAATCGGCGAGCGCGCGGGCGAGTGGTTGCGCGCCGCGCGCTGATCGTTCATTTGAGCCACTTGTCCACTACAGCCTGAAACTCGCCCGAACCGCGCGCGAGGTGCAACCACTGGTCGACATACTGCTGCCAGACGACATCGCCGCGCGGCAACAGATACGCCTTTTCGCCGAACTGGAACGGTTTGTCCGGATGCACGGTGCATAGGCCTGGATTGAGCTTCTGCTGAAGCAGCGTTTCCGAGGCATCCGTGACCATGACATCTGCCTTGCCGTCCAGAATCTGCTTGAAGATCGTGACGTTGTCCGGGTACTCGATCAACTGCGAATGCGGGAAGAACTGCTTGGCAAAGCGCTCGTTCGTGCCGCCGGGATTCACGATCGTGCGCACGTTCGGCTGATCGATCTGTTCGACGGTCTGATACTTGTCCACGTCATCGCAGCGAACAATTGGCGTTTTGCCGTCCTCCATATATGGCGCGGTGAAGAAGGCGCGCTTCTGCCGGTCGAGTGTCGTCGATACGCCGCCGACCGCGATATCGCACTTGTCGATGAAATCGTTCATCAGGTTCGACCACGAAGTCTTCACGTATTCGGCCTTGGCGCCAAGCGACTTCGCGAGGCTTTCCGCCAGGTCGATATCGATGCCTTCGAACTGTCCGTCCGTACGCAGGAACGTGTACGGCTTGTAGTCGCCGGTCGTGCAGACGCGCAGCGTGTGGCGCCCGAGGATGTCGTCGAGCCGCGTGGGCGGCGCGACGGGCGGCGGAGGCGCGGGCACGGTGCCGACACTTCCCGCTTGCACCGTTTGAGCAAGTGCGGTGGTGGACATCGACCCGGCAAAGACGGCGATTGCGACACTAATGGACGTTAAAAACGCGCGTTTCATCGATTCTCCGTGTTCTATTCGTATTGGTTGCCGCCGTCGATCATAACGAGCGCGCGTGAGTCTGAACATCACTCTCAGCCGCCGATGACGCGCGCATCGTCCGGTAGAATGGACGATTCTTCGCATTCAGCATCGAGCGCCGTGGCCCACACTCTCCTGAACGACACCTTTCTGCGCGCGCTCTTGCGGCAGCCGACCGAATACACGCCAATCTGGCTGATGCGTCAGGCCGGGCGCTATCTGCCCGAGTACAACGCCACGCGCGCACGCGCAGGCAGTTTCCTCGGTCTTGCGAAGAATCCCGATTACGCCACCGAAGTGACGCTTCAGCCGCTCGAACGTTATCCGCTCGACGCGGCGATCCTCTTCTCCGACATCCTCACCATTCCCGACGCAATGGGCCTCGGGCTGAACTTCGTGCAAGGCGAAGGTCCGCGTTTCGAACGCACGGTGCGCACCGAAGACGACGTAAAGCGCTTGGCCGTGCCGGACATCGACGCCACGCTGCGCTATGTCACCGACGCCGTTAGCCAGATTCGCCGCGCGCTCACCGACGCGGAAGGCCGTCAGCGGGTACCGCTCATCGGCTTCTCGGGCAGTCCGTGGACGCTTGCGTGCTACATGGTGGAAGGCGGCGGCTCGGACGATCATCGCACCGTGAAATCGATGGCTTATTCGCGGCCCGATCTCATGCACCGCATTCTCGATGTGAACGCGCAAGCGGTTGTCGCGTATCTCAACGCCCAGATCGAAGCCGGCGCGCAGGCGGTCATGATCTTCGATACCTGGGGCGGCGCACTCGCCGACGGCGCGTATCAGCGCTTCTCGCTCGACTACATCGCGAAGGTCGTCGCAGGCCTCAAGCGCGAGCACGACGGCGCGCGGGTCCCGGTTATTACGTTCACGAAGGGCGGCGGGTTGTGGCTTGAGCAGATCGCGTCAATCGGCGTGGATGCTGTCGGGCTAGACTGGACGGTGAACCTCGGCGCGGCGCGCGAGAAAGTGGGCGCTCGCGTGGCGTTGCAGGGCAATATCGATCCGAGCGTGCTGTTTGCGCCGCCCGAGGCGATTCGCGCCGAAGCACGTGGCGTGCTGGAAAGCTTCGGCAATCATCCGGGACACGTCTTCAATCTCGGCCACGGCATTTCGCAGTTCACGCCGCCCGAACACGTTGCCGAACTGGTCGATGAAGTCCATTCGCACAGCCGGGCGATGCGCGCGGCCGCGTTGGTACGCTAAACCGTATGTTGCAGTGCAGTGCAGCGCGATAGCGTCGGGTGCAGCGTTTCAGAAATCGTCGGATTTGTCTGAAACGCCCGCCCTTGGTGGAATCGAAAGATGTCAAGACAGCAGTTATACACATTTTGTACGTTGCGGCGCGCCATCAGACATATCGCCATCCTCGATCAATTAAATGTCGCTATTTGTTGCGTAAGTACCTGTTTGTATTGATGTTTGTTGTAGTCTGCCCGAAATGTGGGCCGACGCACATAAGTGATCGGCGACACGGTTTGCGGCAGCCCGTAATGCACTTCTCAACAAAGTTATCCACAGGCCTGTGGAAAGCATCGGAAATCTAAAAATAATCTTCGGTTTACCAGCGATTCTGATGTTTTACTTTAAGTTCGTCGCGCGAAGCCTGATGTCATTGTCGGAAAGCCCGCCGTGGCTTGCCGAAAGGCGTCGCGTGGCATGAGCGGCCTCTATGTGCGCGTCGCTATCGATCAGCCGATGTCCGTGCTGTTTGATTACGTCTGTCAACTCGACGTCGAGCCTGTGGTCGGCTCGTTGGTGCAGGTGCCGTTCGGGCGGCGCGATGTCGTTGGGCTCATCTGCGAAATCGCGACCTCAACCGACGTCCCAGCCGACAAACTGCGCCACGTAAGCGCCATCTGCGATGCCTGCGCGCCGCTTTCCGCCGAATGGATCGGGCTCGCGACGTTCGCGGCGGAATACTATCAACGCGGGCTCGGCGAAGTTGCGCTGCCCGCTTTGCCGCAAGCTCTACGCGACGCATCGCGCTGGAACCGCCTATTCGCGGTCGAGCCGCGTTACCGGATGCTGGCAGCCGGACGAGCCGAACTTCCGGATGCCTTGCCCGCGCGGGCGAGCGCGTTGCGGCGGCTGGCGGAAGCGCTGGGATCGAGCGAGACGCTGGGTTTGTCCGAAGCGCGCGCCGTACATCCCAAGGCAAGCGCGACTTTCGACGAATGGCTGACGCGCGGCTGGATCGAAAGCGTTGAAGACGCATCGCCGGCGGATCACGCGCCGACGCTCGCGGCGACCGAAGCGCCGCCGCGCCTGACCGACGAGCAACGCAAAGCCGTCGATGCCATCGCGAGCGCGCAAGGCTTCGCGCCATTTCTGCTGCACGGCGTGACGGGCAGCGGCAAGACCGAGGTTTATCTGCACGCGCTTGCCGCGCTGCTCGCCAGACAAGCGGATGCGCAGGCGCTCGTACTCGTGCCCGAAATCAACCTGACACCGCAGTTCGAGACGGCGTTCCGCAATCGTTTTTCGATGCTTGCGCCCGGTTCCATCGTCACGATGCACAGCGGTCTTGCCGAGGGCGAACGCGCCCGCAACTGGCTCGCGGCACACACGGGAAGCGCGCGCATCGTGCTTGGCACGCGCCTCGCGATCCTCGCGTCGCAGCCAAAACTGGCGATGATCGTCGTCGATGAAGAGCACGACCCGGCGTACAAGCAGCAAGAAGGGTTGCGTTATTCCGCGCGCGATCTGGCCATCTATCGGGCGAAGCAGCTTGGTATTCCCGTCGTGCTCGGGTCGGCGACGCCATCGCTCGAAACCTGGTGGCAGGCGGAGCAGGGCCGCTACACGCGCCTGACGCTCAAGCGCCGCGCCGTCGCTGATGCGGCGTTGCCAAGCGTGCGGCTCATCGATCTCGAAGAGGAAAGGCAGCGCGGGCGCGCGTCCGTGGAAGGCTTGTCGGGCCCGCTCATCGCAGCGCTGAAGGCGCGTCTGGAACGCGGCGAACAGAGTCTCGTGTTCCTGAATCGGCGCGGCTATGCGCCGATTCTGTCGTGCGACGCCTGCGGCTGGGTCGCGGGCTGTCCGCGATGCAGCGCCTACGCCGTGCTTCACAAGCCCGAGCGCGCGTTGCGCTGTCACCATTGCGGCTGGGAATCGCGCATTCCAAAGGCATGCCCGGAATGCGGCAACATCGATATCGCGCCAATGGGACGCGGCACGCAACGCGTGGAGGAAACACTCGCGAGCGTGGTTCCCGGCGCACGGGTGTTGCGCATCGACGCGGACAGCACGCGGCGCAAGGGCAGCGCGCAGGCGCTTTTCTCGGATGTCCATGCAGGCGAGGTCGATATTCTCGTCGGCACGCAGATGATTGCGAAGGGCCACGACTTCCGCCGTGTGACGCTCGTGGGTGTCCTAAACGCCGACACCGCGCTTTTTTCTCACGACTTTCGCGCAAGCGAACGGCTTTTCGCGCAACTGACGCAGGTGAGCGGCCGCGCGGGTCGCGCCGGACTTCCCGGCGAAGTGATGATTCAGACGCGATATCCGCGTCACGCGCTGTATCAGGCGTTATCGCGGCAGGATTACGTGGGATTCGCCAACGCGACGCTTGCGGAACGTCGCGACGCGCGTCTGCCGCCATTCGTCTATCAGGCCATGCTGCGCGCGGAAGGCCGCACGCTCGAAGCGGCGCTGGCGTTTCTCGGGCAGGCGGCGGCCGCCTTCGCGCCCTTGCCGGGCGCGGACCGCGTGACGGTCTACGATGCCGTGCCGCTGACCATCGTGAAAGTGTTCAACGTGCACCGCGCGCAATTGCTGCTCGAAAGCAGCTCGCGGGCTGCGCTGCAATCCGCCCTGCGCGCGTGGCAACCGGAGTTGCGCGCGCTGAAGGGCGTATTGCGCTGGAACGTGGAAGTGGATCCGCTGGACGTCTAATACTCGGCGCGCGTGGCGCTTCCAGATGCGGATTCGAGGTCGTCGTGAAGATCGTCCGAACGGCCTACATGCGGCGATGCGCCTCGCACAAACAAGACGACGCACACTGCGAACATCACCCAAACGCTGGCTATCACCATCCAAGTGCTCATGCTCGTTATTCTCCGAGAGCCCCGCGGTGGTCCTCCGCGGAATGTGGCGCCGACGGCGCGCATGGCGTTTATATCGGCTGCACTCGGGCAATTACTTAGGGCATGTCCCAAAATAAAAACGCCTAGGGAAACTACTAGGTGATTTCCGCCAATGTCCGTTCGGCGTTGCATCGCGCAAAGCCTTGTCCCACAAGGGTTCCAACATGGTGCAACCCTCTCGAAATTGTCGGTTGCACCTTTTTTTTCAGCGGAGTACGATTCGCCAACTTTTAGGTCTACGGCCGGGTGAGCACGTCCGGCAAACGAAGGAATCATGGCGAGCACAACCCTTGGCGTCAAAGTCGACGATCTGCTGCGTTCACGGCTCAGAGATGCCGCGACCCGGCTCGAGCGCACTCCTCACTGGCTCATCAAGCAGGCGATCTTCGCCTATCTGGAGCGTATCGAGCATGGTCAGCTTCCGCCGGAACTTTCGGGCACGAACGGCTCGGGCGAACCCGGCGAGACCGTAGCCGTCGAGGGCGATGACGACAGCGCGCCGCAACCTTTCCTCGATTTCGCGCAGAACGTGCAACCGCAGTCGGTGTTGCGCGCGGCGATCACGGCGGCGTATCGTCGCCCGGAACCCGAATGCGTGCCGTTCCTGATCGGACAAGCGCGCTTGCCGGCCAGCGTTTCCGCCGATACCGAAAAGCTCGCGACCAGACTCGTCGAAGCCTTGCGCGCGAAGAGCACGGGCGGCGGCGTGGAAGGGTTGATCCACGAGTTCTCGCTGTCGAGTCAGGAAGGCGTTGCGCTGATGTGTCTCGCCGAAGCGCTGCTGCGCATTCCCGACCGCGCGACCCGCGACGCGCTCATCCGCGACAAGATCAGCAAGGGCGACTGGCGTTCGCACATGGGCCAGGCGCCGTCGCTGTTCGTGAATGCGGCGACGTGGGGCTTGATGATCACCGGCAAGCTCGTCACGACGAATAGCGAGGCCGGTTTGTCGTCGGCGCTGACGCGCATGATCGGCAAAGGCGGCGAGCCGCTGATCCGCAAGGGTGTGGACATGGCGATGCGCCTCATGGGCGAGCAGTTCGTCACCGGCGAGACCATCTCCGAAGCGCTCGCGAACAGCCGCAAGTTCGAGGCGCGCGGTTTCCGCTATTCCTACGACATGCTGGGCGAAGCCGCGACCACCGAGGAAGACGCGCAGCGTTACTACGCGTCCTACGAGCAGGCGATTCACGCTATCGGCAAGGCGGCGGGCGGGCGCGGCATCTACGAAGGCCCGGGCATCTCGATCAAGCTCTCGGCGCTGCATCCGCGTTATTCGCGTTCGCAGCAGGAACGCACCATGAGCGAACTGCTGCCGCGCGTGCGCGCGCTGGCGCTGCTCGCGCGTCGTTACGACATTGGCCTGAACATCGACGCGGAAGAAGCGGATCGCCTTGAAATCTCGCTCGATCTGCTCGAAGCGCTGTGCTTCGACCCGGCGCTCGCGGGCTGGAACGGCATCGGCTTCGTGGTGCAGGGTTATCAGAAACGCTGCCCGTTCGTGATCGATTACCTGATCGACCTGGCGCGTCGCAGCCGGCATCGGCTGATGATTCGTCTCGTGAAGGGCGCGTATTGGGATACCGAAATCAAGCGCGCGCAAGTGGACGGCCTCGAAGGCTATCCGGTTTATACGCGCAAGATTTATACGGACATCTCGTATCTTGCTTGCGCGAAAAAACTGCTGGGCGCGCCGGATGCCGTCTATCCGCAGTTCGCGACGCACAACGCGTTCACGCTGTCGGCTATCTATCACCTCGCGGGACAGAATTACTATCCCGGCCAGTACGAGTTTCAGTGCCTGCACGGCATGGGCGAACCGCTCTATGAAGAAGTCACGGGCCGCGACAAGCTGAACCGGCCATGCCGCGTATATGCGCCGGTCGGCACGCACGAAACGCTGCTCGCGTATCTCGTGCGGCGTCTACTCGAAAACGGCGCGAACACGTCGTTCGTGAATCGTATTGCCGATGAATCGATCCCCGTGAAGGAGCTCGTCGAAGACCCGATCGACGAAGCGCAGAAGATCGTGCCGCTCGGCGCGCCGCACGCGAAGATTCCGCTGCCGCGTCAGTTGTACGGGGACGAGCGGCCCAATTCGATGGGTCTGGACTTGTCGAACGAGCATCGCCTGGCGTCGCTGTCGTCGGCGTTGCTCGCGAGCGCGAATCATCAGTGGCGCGCCGAGCCGATGCTCGAAGGCGACGATCCGCACAACGGCGTCGCACGCGACATTCGCAATCCCGCCGATCTGCGCGATCTCGTCGGCACGGTGGTGGAAGCGTCGAAGGAACAAGTCGGCGCCGCGATCGCCAACGCGGTGGCCGCCGCGCCGATCTGGCAAGCGACGCCCGTCGATGACCGCGCCGACTGCCTCACGCGCGCCGCCGACTTGCTCGAAGCGCAGATGCACACGCTGATGGGCCTCGTCGTGCGCGAAGCGGGCAAGTCGCTCGCGAACGCGGTATCGGAGATTCGCGAGGCTATCGACTTCCTGCGCTATTACTCCGCACAGATTCGCGAGGAATTTTCGAACGACACGCATCGTCCGCTCGGACCGGTGGTCTGCATCAGCCCGTGGAACTTCCCGCTCGCGATTTTCATGGGTCAGGTCGCGGCGGCGCTCGCGGCTGGCAATCCGGTGCTCGCGAAGCCAGCCGAGCAAACGCCGCTGATCGCCGCGCAAGCCGTGCGCATTCTGCGCGAAGCGGGCGTGCCGCCGGGCGCCGTGCAACTGTTGCCGGGCAACGGTGAAACCGTGGGCGCAGCGCTCGTCGCCGACCCGCGCACGCGCGCCGTGATGTTCACCGGCTCGACCGAAGTCGCGCGCCTCATCAACAAGACGCTGTCCGAACGGCTCGATCCGGACGGCCGCCCGATTCCGCTCATCGCCGAAACCGGCGGCCAGAACGCGATGATCGTCGATTCCTCGGCGCTTGCGGAACAGGTCGTCGCGGACGTCATGCAGTCGTCGTTCGACTCGGCGGGTCAACGCTGCTCGGCGCTACGCGTTCTTTGTCTGCAAGACGATGTCGCGGATCGCACGCTCGAAATGCTGACCGGCGCGATGAAGCAACTCGCGGTGGGCAATCCTGACCGGCTGTCGGCGGATGTCGGTCCCGTGATCGATGCCGACGCGAAACGCGGCATCGACGCGCACGTTGCGCAGATGCGCGAGAAGGGCCGCAAGGTCGTGCAACTTCCGCTGCCGGACGGTTGCGCGCAAGGCACATTCGTGCCGCCGACGCTGATCGAACTCGACGGCATCGACGAACTCAAGCGCGAGGTCTTCGGCCCGGTGCTTCATGTGGTGCGTTACCGCCGTTCGTCTCTTGATAAACTGCTCGACCAAATTCGGTCGACCGGTTATGGACTGACGCTCGGCATCCATACGCGGATCGACGAAACCATCGCGCATGTCATCTCGCGCGCGCACGTGGGCAACATCTACGTGAACCGCAATGTGATCGGCGCGGTGGTCGGCGTGCAGCCGTTCGGCGGGGAAGGTTTGTCGGGCACGGGTCCGAAGGCGGGCGGCGCGTTGTACTTGCAGCGCTTGCTGGCCAAGCGTCCCACTGGACTGCCGAAGTCGCTGGCAAGCGCGCTCGTGGTGGACAAGGCGGCATCCGCCGATGCCCCGACCGCCGCTCTCACGGCGCTGCGCGACTGGTCCATCGGCGAACGCGATCCGCAGACCGCGGCGCGTTGCGACGGTTATCTGCAACACGTGCTCGCGGGCGCGACGGCCGTGCTGTCCGGTCCGACCGGCGAGCGCAACACGTACACGCTCGGCGCGCGCGGCACGGTGCTGTGCGTGGCGGCAACCCCGAGCGGCGCGCGGGCGCAGTTTGCCGCCGTGCTGGCAACGGGCAACAAGGCGCTGTTCGCCGGTTCGGCGGGCGAGCAGTTGGCGGCGTCGCTGCCGGCATCGCTCAAGCCGTATGCCGCGGTCAGGAAAGACGCGGCGGCGGAGTTCGACGCCGTGCTGTTCGAAGGCGACAGCGACGAACTGTTGTCGCTCGTGAAGGAAGTCGCGAAGCGCCCGGGACCGATCGTATCGGTGCAGGGCGTGGCGGCGGGAACATTCGCCGATGCTGATCATGACGGCGAAGACTATGCGCTCGAACGTCTGCTGACGGAACGCTCGGTGAGCGTGAACACGGCGGCGGCGGGCGGCAATGCGAATTTGATGACGATCGGTTGAGAAGTATCCTCTCGCGCTCGATTCAAACAAACGGCAGCAGGCACGGCGATCCCGGCGACGAGCTGCCATTCACACTGGTACTAGGAGAAGCTATGAAGCACACGATGAACAAGCTGGCAGCCGCCCTGACGCTCGCCGGCCTGTCGCTCGCGGGGACTGCGTTCGCGCAAACAGCAGAAGATGTGAAGGTCGGCTTCGCCGGGCCGATGACCGGTGCGCAGGCGCACTACGGCAAGGATTTCCAGAACGGCATCACGCTCGCGGTCGAGGACTTCAACGCCACGAAGCCGGTGATCGGCGGCAAGCCGGTTCGCATCGTGCTCGATTCGGCGGACGATCAGGCCGACCCGCGCACGGGCACGACCGTCGCGCAGAAGCTCGTCGACGACGGCATCAAGGGCATGCTCGGCCACTTCAACTCGGGCACGACCATTCCGGCATCGCGCATTTATGCGAATGCCGGCATCCCCGAAATCGCGATGGCAACCGCGCCGGAGTACACCACGCAAGGCTTCAAGACGGCCTTCCGCATGATGACGTCCGACACGCAGCAAGGCTCGGTCGCGGGCGAGTTCGCGGTGAAGACGCTGAAAGTGAAGAAGATCGCCATCGTCGATGACCGCACGGCTTACGGCCAGGGTCTCGCCGACCAGTTCGAGAAGGCAGCGAAGGCGTCGGGCGGCAACATCGTCGTGCGCGAATTCACGAACGACAAGGCTGTCGACTTCAAGGCGATTCTGACCAAGATCAAGTCGTCGAATCCTGACCTCGTGTACTACGGCGGCGCGGATTCGCAAGCCGCGCCGATGGCCAAGCAAATGAAGACGCTTGGCTTTCTTGCACCGCTGATGGCGGGCGAGATGGTCAAGACCGACACGTTCATCAAGATCGCGGGCGACGCGGCCGATGGCACGGTGGCATCGCTCGCCGGCCTGCCGATGGACCAGATGCCTGGCGGCGCGGACTACACGGCGAAGTACAAGAAGCGCTTCAACGAAGACGTAGAGACGTACTCGCCGTACGCCTACGACGGCGCAATGGCCATGTTCAACGCAATGAAGGCGGCCAACTCGACGGACCCGGCAAAGTATCTGCCGCTGCTTGCCAAGACCGACATGCAAGGCGTGACCACGAAGCATCTGGCGTACGACTCGAAGGGCGATCTGAAAAACGGCGGTATCACGCTGTATAAGGTCGTTGGCGGGAAGTGGACGACGCTGCAGAGCGTGGGTGGGAAGTAAGGTTTAGTGGCTGTTTTGGATGGCCCGGTCGTGTGCGACCGGGCCGTTTTCGTTTGGACGGGGCTAACCGGCTGAACCAGCCCTCAGCGCTTCCCCTGCTCCCGAATCTGTTCGAGCGTCGCGCCCGGCGTGCTCTGATCCGCCGGAATCCGAATCTCGATCACCGCGGGCAATCCGGAACTCACAGCGCGCTCGAACGCCGGCATGAACTGCTCCGTCGATTCGACCCGCTCGCCGTGCGCCCCGAACGCGCGCGCATAAGCCGCGAAGTCGGGGTTCGTCAGCCCCGTGCCATGGACCCGATGCGGATAGTGCCGCTCCTGATGCATGCGGATCGTGCCGAACTGCCCGTTGTTCACGACCACGAAAATCACCGGCAGCTGGTACTGCATCGCCGTGGCGAGTTCGTGGCTCGACATCATGAAGCAGCCATCGCCCGCGAACGCGATCACCGTGCGCTGCGGATACAGCGACTTCGCCGCGATGGCCGCAGGCACGCCGTAACCCATCGCACCGCTCGTCGGCGCAACTTGCGAGCGGAAGTGCCGATACGAATAATGCCGATGCAGCCAGGTCGCGTAATTGCCCGCGCCGTTGGTGAGAATCGCGTCTTCGGGCAGGCGCTCAGAAAGCGTGCGCATGATCTCGCCGAGCTGGACATCGCCGAGCATGGGGCGCGGCTTGCGCCATTCGAGATACGCGGCGTGCGCCGTCTCGGCGCTGCCCGACCACGCGATCTGCGCGGGCGGTTCGAGCGCGGCAAGCATCGACGCAATCTCGGGCATGCCGGAGACGATCGGCAGATCGGCGCTATACACGCGGCCCAGTTCCTCCGCGCCCTGATGCACGTGAATCAGCGTCTGCTTCGTCTTAGGGATGTCGAGCAGCGTGTAGCCGCCCGTCGTCGATTCACCCATGCGCGGGCCGAGAACGAAGAGCACGTCCGCTTCGCGCACGCGCGCGGCCAGCGCCGGATTGATGCCGAGCCCGACATCGCCCGCGTAATTCGGATGCTCGTTATGCAGCGTGTCCTGATAGCGGAACGCGCATCCCGCCGGCAACTGCCAGCGCTCGATGAAGCGCGCGAAGTCCTGCGTCGCCTCGGCGGTCCAGCCGCTGCCGCCCGCGATCACGAACGGTGTCTTCGCGTTGGCGAGCAGTTCGCGCACGCGCTCCATCTGCGCCTGCGACGGCGCCGCCGCGACGCGTTGATAGCGCGGCACGGGCGGCGCCGCATCGCACGCTTCGGTCAGCATGTCTTCGGGTAACGCCAGCACGACCGGGCCGGGTCGTCCCGCCATCGCGACATGGAACGCGTGGCTTAGATATTCCGGCACGCGGCGCGGATCGTCGATTTGCGCGACCCACTTCGCCATCTGCCCGAACATGCGCCGATAGTCGATTTCCTGAAACGCCTCGCGATCCATGTGATCCCGCGCGCATTGGCCGATCAGCAGGATCATCGGCGTCGAGTCCTGGAAAGCGGTGTGCACGCCGATGGACGCGTGCGTCGCGCCCGGCCCGCGCGTGACGATAGCCACGCCCGGACGCCCCGTCAGCTTGCCGACCGCCTCGGCCATGTTCGCCGCGCCGGCTTCGTGGCGGCAGACGATCGTCTGTATCTGGCTGGTTTCGTCGTGCAGCGAATCCAGGACGGCGAGAAAGCTCTCGCCCGGCACGCAGAACACGCGTTCGACACCGTGATGAACGAGCGCATCGACAACCAGACGCGCGCCGGTGGTCTGGCCATGAGAAGCGGATGCCATGCGAACAAGTCTCCTTTGTCAGTGAGCATCGGTGAGCCCGGGTTTCGAGCCGCAGACCGTAGCTTACGCCGCTGGATGGGACTCTGGCTGATGCAGTCCGGCCGCCTTGGCGCGCGACGCGCCTGCCGCCGCGCGCCTCACAGCCGGACAAACCGCCAAGCGACATCTCTCGTCCCGTCGCGTCGATCGTGCCAGACCGGCATTTTTTCCCGCATGACGCGCGACGCAATCCGCACGGCCGGGTTGTTTCCATCAGTCGAAATACCCCTCTTTCACACCCTTTATCCAGCGATAGGCCCGAAGTGATCTTCGCAATAATGGCTTCACTGAAAAGCGGGCACGGAAATAACCAAAGGGTGCTCGCCTCGCAAATATCGCTGCATCTATCCTCATCGGGGGCCAGTTTGAACATTCGTAAATTCATCGGCGCGAACAGTCGTGACGCTCTGCGCCAGGTCCGTGAAGCGCTCGGACCCGATGCCGTGGTGTTGTCCAACCGCACGCTCGACGATGGATCGGTGGAAATCGTCGGTGTCGCGGATAGCGATCTCGCTTCGATCTCGCCCGCGAAGGCCGCACGCGAACAAGCCGCCGCCGCGCCGTTCGCCAGCGCCACGCCGCGCGCCGCGCTTGCACAAGCCGCAGCCGCCGCGATGAAGCAGCAGGCCGCCGCTCCCAGCTCTCCGATGAACCCCTACGCCAGCGGCGATGTTTTCTCCTCCGTCTTCGGCAACACCGCCGACGCCGACGATTTCGACGAGCAAGCCGACGAAGAGCGCATGGAAGCACCGCGCACGATGGCCGATTCCAATCCGTGGTTGATCGAACATGCGCGCCGTATCGCGCAACAGGCTTCGGTGCCGTCGAACCGGCCGCTGACGCCGTCTGCCGCAATTGCACGCGGCATGGGCGTGCCGGTATCGGTCAAGGCAGCCGACGCACCGCGCCAGCAAGCGCCGCGTGCACAAGCCGCCGCGCAACCGGTTGCCGCCGCGCCTGCCGCACCCGCCGCGCAAGCGCACGCAAAGATCGAAACGCCCGACTGGGCGCGTGAAGCCGCGCAAGTCGCCGCACGCCGCGCCGCACAGAAGATCAACGCAGCACCGCAACCCGCCGACGAAGCGCCGGCCGCATCGGGCAATTTCGAAGGCTTGCCGGCCAATGCCGCAGCCGTCGTGACCGAAGCCATCCGCACGCGCATGGAGCAAGTCGTCAACGAAACGGTGATGAACGAACTCTCGTCGATGCGCGAGATGATGGAAGAGCACTTCTCGGGTTTGCTGTGGGGCGACCGCCAGCGCCGCAACCCGACCAACTCGGCCTTGACCAAGCGCCTCTTCGCCGCCGGTTTCTCCGCGCAACTCGTGCGCATGGTGATCGACAACATGCCGTCGATGGAGAACGTGGAAAACGCGCTCGAATGGGTGCAGCAAGTTCTCGAATCGAATCTGCCGGTGATGCCGAGCGAAGACGCGTTGATGGAACGCGGCGGCGTGTTCGCGCTGATGGGCCCGACGGGCGTCGGCAAGACGACGACCACGGCAAAGCTCGCGGCGCGCTGCGTGATGCGCTTCGGCGCCAGCAAGGTCGCGCTCCTGACGACGGACAGCTACCGGATCGGCGCGCATGAACAACTGCGCATCTTCGGCAAGATTCTCGGCGTCTCGGTGCACGCGGTAAAGGACGGCGCCGACCTGCAACTCGCGCTCTCCGAACTGCGCAACAAACATATCGTGCTGATCGACACGATCGGCATGAGCCAGCGCGATCGCACGGTCTCCGACCAGATCGCGATGCTGTGCGGCACGGGTCAGCCGGTGCAACGCTTGTTGCTGCTGAACGCCACGAGCCACGGCGACACGCTCAACGAAGTCGTGCAGGCCTACAAGAGTGCGCCGGACCAGCCGCCGCTCGCGGGCTGCATTCTGACCAAGCTCGACGAGGCGACCAACCTCGGCAGCGTGCTCGATACGGTCATCCGCTACAAGCTGCCGGTGCATTACGTATCGACCGGTCAGAAGGTGCCGGAGAACTTGTACGTCGCAACCAAGCGTTTCCTCATCAAGAGCGCGTTCTGCATTCCGCGCGATGGCTCGCCTTTCGTGCCGCAAGACGACGATGTGCCGGCGCTTCTGTCCGCACTGTCCGCACGCGCCACGACCGAACTGCATGGAGTCCATTTTGGATAAGTTCGTGCTCGATCAGGCTGAAGGCCTGAGAAGGCTGCTGACGCGCGCCAGTTCTCGCGTGGTGGCTGTAGTGGGCGGACCGGCGGGCATCGGTTGCACGTCGGCGGTAGTGAACCTCGGCGCGGCGTTGTCCGTGCATGGCAAGGATGTGCTCGTCATCGACGAGCGGCATAACGCGGGCTCGGTCAGCCGCATGGCGGGTGTGGATGGCGCGGGCGCGCTCTCGGCGGTGATGTCCGGCCGTCGCGAATTGCAGGATGTCGCGGTGCGCACGCCGATGGGTTTTTCGCTGATCGCCGCACCGCGCGATGAACGTATCAGCCACGACGCAGCGCAAGCACGCGCGCTGCTCGACGGCCCCGCAGATATCGTGCTGATCGATGCGCAACTCGATCGTAATGGCGCGCTCTCGTCGCTCGCGGCGCAGGCGCATGACTTTCTGATAGTGACGCGGGTAGCCGCGTCGGCGATCACCGAGGCGTATGCGTGCATGAAGCGCTTGCACTACGCCCACGCGATCGGCCAGTTCCGCGTGCTGATGAATCACGTGCAGGACGCAGCCGATGCAGCGGTCGCGTTCGACAACCTCTCGGGTGTCGCGAGCCGTTATTTGGCCGTGTCGCTCGTGCAGGCAGGGTATGTGTCCGAGGATGCGCGCGTCGCTCGGGCGAGGGAGCTCTCTCGGTGTGCGGTGGAAGCGTTTCCGGCTACGGCCGCGGCGCGCGACTACCGCTACATCGCAGCCGAGCTGCTGCACTGGCCGATGCGTCCCGCGCCGTTTTCGCGCGGCGACGAAGCGAGCCAGTACGACGCGCACATTCCGGTTGGCGAGTCTGGTGAAAGCGGACGGAAAGCGGCGCACCGAGCGGCGGCGTTTTCCGATCATGCAATGAGCAGCACGGCGTCGATGTGATATTGAAAGGTGAACAGGATGTATAACGCCCAAGGCAAACTCTCGCAGTCCGACGTGCTTACGAAATATGCGCCGCTCGTTCGCCGCCTCGGACTCCAGCTCGTCGCCAAAATGCCGGCGAGCGTCGATCTCGACGATCTGATTCAGGCCGGCATGATTGGCCTCCTCGATGCGGCTAGCCGCTACAAGGAAGATCAGGGCGCCCAGTTCGAAACCTACGCAAGTCAGCGTATTCGCGGCGCCATGCTCGACGAGTTGCGCGCCAACGACTGGTTGCCACGCAGCATGCGCAAGACATCGCGCGAAGTGGAGTCGGCGGTACACAAGGTGGAACAGAACCTTGGCCGTTCGGCCAGCGAGACCGAAGTCGCCGAGCACATGAAGATGCCGCTCGACGAGTATCAGTCGATGCTGCAGGACTTGCACGGCAGCCAGTTGATCTATTACGAAGACTTCGACCGCTCGGCGGACGACGAGCCGTTCCTCGACCGTTACTGCGTCGATCGTTCGGACCCGCTGTCGGCGCTTCTGGACGACAGTCTGCGCGGCGCGCTGATCGAAGCCATCGACAAGTTGCCGGAGCGCGAGAAGCTGCTCATGAGCTTGTACTACGAGAAGGGCCTCAACCTGCGCGAAATCGGCGCGGTGATGGAAGTGAGCGAGTCGCGCGTGTGCCAGTTGCATAGCCAGGCCGTGGCGCGTTTGCGTGCGAAGCTGCGGGAACAGTCGTGGACTAGCGTCGAGGCCTGAGTTCCGAGTTGTAGAGGCGCGCGAAGCCCCGAACCGGGGCCGCGCGCTTTTTGCTTTTGCCTTTGCAAAGGCGCTCGAATGCGCGCGGATGGGCTCAATGCATCTCGAAGTCGCGCGCCTCGGCGAACACCGTCTTGCCTTCGCCGAGACTCTTTGCGCGATACATCGCGCGATCCGCGGCTCTCAGCACGGCGGTGATATCGGCGTCATGCGCTTCTGCCGCGCTCGACAGCAAGCAGGCGCCGATACTCGCCGATACGCTCACTGGCCGCTCCTGCACCAGCGTGAGGTCGGCGAGCGCCGAATGGATGCCATCGGTGAGCGTGAGCACCGCGCTGCGATCGCGCATGTTGCGCGCGAGCACGACGAACTCGTCGCCGCCCAGCCGCGCGATGGTGTCGGTCTTGCGCATGCGCCGTGCAAGCAATTGCGCGAACGACTGCAACAGCACGTCGCCGACCGCGTGACCGTAGGTATCGTTCACGCCCTTGAAGCCGTCGAGGTCGATCAGTAGCAGTGCGCTGGTATTCGCGTCGGCGGCTTCGGGCGCGGACATCGCGCGATTCACGGTTTGTTCGAGCGCGTAACGGTTATAGAGGCCCGTGAGCGGGTCTGTCGATGCCTGCCGCGCCAGCACGCGATTCGCGCTGCCAAGCCTGTCGACCAGCACACTCAGATACACCGACGCGCCCAGCACGCTCAGCGCGAGCCCGAGCGCGGCGGCGCGGTTTGCCACCCACCACGGTTGCCACAACGCCAGCGCGACGATCGCGACGAGCGCCATTGCGCACGAAATGGCGAGCGTGCGCTTGCCGTAGCGGCATCCCGAGCCGATCAGAAACCAGAACACCACCCACAGCAGCGGCAAGGCGAGCGTGCCGCAGAGAAAGAGCATGGCGCCGAGCAACGCCTGATCGAGGATAGTGGTGATGACGAGCCGGACGTTGGACAGCGCCATCATCCGGCTGACGAGCAATAGTGTGATTGCACCGTAGGACACGTAGAGCGCGATCAACCGCGTGATCAGCGACGCGTTGGCCGAAGGGTGCCGCCACGCATACACCGCATAAGCCAGCAGAACTGCCGCTCCCATCCCGATACGCAGCATGGCTTGCTCGCGTTCGGGATTCCGGTTGCCGGACCATGCGAAGGCATAGGCCCGGCGTGCCGGTTGATGCGCCTGCTCCATACTGAACCCCTGGTGGTGATTTCTTGCTGTTATGGTCTTTTGCGCGTGTCTTTGCTGTCGCGCTTTTGTCTTATTGCGGCCCCGTCGCGATGTTCGTCTCCGACGACTGGTATTTTGCAACGTTTTGCCAAGCTGCTGTGAATCGTGTAAGAACGCATCTCGGACAGATGATTAACGGCGTTTTCTGCGGATGCTTCAGTGCTATGAGCGACGACTTTTCTCTCGCTGGCGAATGGCTGGCGGTCTGTAATGGCGATGACGTGCCGGCGGGTTCGACGCGAGCGTTCATCGTGGCGGATGAGCGCATCGTCGTATGGCGCGATGCCGAAGGCGTGGCGCATGTCTGGCGTGACTACTGTCCGCATCGCGGCGCGCAACTGTCGCTGGGCACGGTGACGAACGATCAGCTCGTGTGTCCGTATCACGGCTGGCGCTACGACACGCTTGGTCAGTGCGTGCTGATTCCGTCGAATCCGTCGCTTCGGCCTTCGAAACGCGCGTGCGCCACCGCGTTCGTCGCCGAGGAGAAATACGGCGTCGTGTGGATGTGCTTCGGCGAGCCCGCGCACGCGCTCGATTTCTTTCCCGAAGCCGCGATTCCGGGCGGACGGCGCATCAACCTTGCGCCGCAGACGGTGAAGTCGTCCGCGCCGCGTGTCGTCGAAAACTTCCTGGACATGGCGCATTTTTCGTTCGTGCACGTGGGCATTCTCGGCGAGGATGCGCATACCGAAGTGCCGGACTATGAAGTCGTGGAAAGCGCAGACGGACTCGAAGCGCGCCAGTGCCGTTTCTGGCAGCCGGCGGGATTGCCGGGGCAGGGCGGCGCGATGATGGATTACGTTTATCGCGTGAAGCGGCCGCTGGTTGCGAAGCTCACGAAGATGGCGTCGGGGGTAATGGGCGCACTGCATATCATGCTGGTGGCGTCGCCCGTGACGCAGACCGAGACCCGCGCGTGGCTCGTTTCCATTCACGAAGACGAGACTTCGCACAGCGACGAGGAGCTGTACGACTTCAACATGGAGATTCTGCTGCAGGACACGCCGATCGTGGAGTCGCAATGGCCGAAGCTGCTGCCGCTCGCGCTCGATGCGGAGTTGCATCAGAAGTGCGACCGGATGTCGGTGGCGTATCGGAGATGGTTGGCGGGAATGGGGTTTGGGTGGGGGACCATCTAACACGCGGAAAAAGCGGGAACGTGCGTATTGCGCCACGCTCCCGCCATGAACCTTAGAGCAGCGCGACGCCTGCTTCGGTGACCACCTTCCAGTCAAATTCGTCGTGCCCGCAAATCTGCTCCATGGCGCCGCAGAATTCACTCGCCGTTGCGTGCAGATAACGCAGATCGTCGCCCCATTCGGGCAGAGCGCCTTGCTGTGTAGTCAGCACGACGACCATATGATCCTTGTGCGGGCTGTTCGCATGTAGCTTCAGGCTGTGCTGAACCTTTTGCGCGTCGCCCTGCGCGTCAAGGATCAACACGGCTGGAATCCGTTCCGGCGCGGTGACGGAGGTCTTGCCCGGATTGAGACCCAGGCAGCGCAGAAAAACCTCGTGATAGCGCGACAGTTGGGACTGCACCGAACCGCTCTTGTACACGATAGCCTGCGCGGTGCGGGCCAATCCGCGTCGTTGTGCGGGATTGTCGATGAGACGCGCGATTGCATCGATCCAGCTCTCGGTCGATTCCGCCTCTACGCACAACCCCGAGCAGCGGTTTGTCACCAGTTCGTTGTAGGCGGAATGATCGCTGCCGACCGTCGCCACGCCCGCCGCCGAGTATTCCAGCCACTCCATGCGTGGTGCGCCATCTATAGTTGCCGATGCCGCCAGCGGCATGAGCGCGAGATCGAGTTCGAGCTGCTGTAACGCCACGGCATGCGCGGCGTACGTCGCGGACGTGCCCGTCATGGTGACGTCTTCGTGGCCCATCCAGTCATCGGGCGGCAGCGCGCCGACGAAGACGAACTGCACAACGCCTGCAAAGCGCGCGCGAATCTCATTCAGCGCCGGTTCGATCAAGGCAAAATTGCACGGCTTCATGGCCGAACCCATTAGGCCAATACGTACCTTGCCACCATGCGTACGTACCGGACTGTAGAAGCGGTCGAAGTCGACGCTCGTCGGCAGCACATGAATATTGGCGTTGTACGCCCGCAGCGCATGCGCGAGTGCGGGCGTCGACACGACGAGTGCACTGGCGCGGCGCATGACGTACTCGGTCTTCTGCGCGGTCTGCCGGCTTAGGAAGTGCAAGGGATGATCGGCGGGAAGATCATGCATAAGTTCGTCCGTCTCGTAGACGACCGGCTTGCCCGTCGAGAACAATTGATCTAGCTGTTGCTGCGGAATCGAGATCGGAAAACGTCGCTGCATCAGAAGCATGTTGAAGGGGCCGAGCACGCCTGCGTTGTCCTGAACCGGCCAGCTGAGTTCCCACTGATCGGCCAGCAATTCGAACGGTTTGGCGACGCGCACGGTGGTCGCGCGATGCGCAACGGGCTCCATCGTCAGCACCGCGATACGCGGCCTGGGCGGCTGCATTGCCGACGCGTGCGACGATGGTGCCACGGACGCGGCGTCTCGACGCAGGTTCGCTTTGCGTGCCGCATGCTGAGTCTTCTCCAGGAACACGGGAAGCTGGGCTCGGAACACACGGCTCATGGCAAGCACGGTTGGATAAACCGTGTCCACGGTGGCAACGGCCCGTGCGAAGCCGTTCTTTTCGGTGGCCATCGCAGAGCCATTTGCGCCGAACGCGAACTGATCGGGCACTTCCTTCAGGCCGCCGTCGGGCAGGAAGATGACCGGGCAGCCGCACATCATCGCTTCAGGGCAGACGGACGAAAGCTCGTACGAGTACAACACGCGCCCGCCCTGAAGCTTCTTGGCCAGTTCGGGCAGCGTTACTGGATTCGCCATCGAAAGCAATTCGGTTCCGGCTGGAAGTAGCGAAAAGTCGATCTTGTCCAGCGGATAACGATATTGGAAGACAAAGGTCTTGTCCTTTTTGCGCGTCGGGTCGGGTCTGAACAACTCCGTATCGAGCACCGGGAGAAACAGAAAATCGACGTCGCTTTTCTTCGCGTCGCCGAGAAAATTCTCCGAGTAGTAAAAGAACAGGTCGTCTTTGCCCTCGTTGAGCGGCTTGCCGTTGATGAAGCCGATGCGGTTGAGGATGTAGCGCACGCACACTTCGGCATTGAGCGGATTGCCGGACACGACTTCCGGGTAGATCGCAATGGGCGTGCGACCCTGCGCCCGGTGCAAGGTCTGCACTTCCGGCGTGAGAAGCGGGGTGTCGAATGCTGGGTTCACCACTGGCGTGCCGGCAATATACGCCTCATAACCGTCGCGATTTAGCACGTCGCAAAGCGTGTGCATGACGACGATACCCGCCGAGGTTTCCCGATAAGCCGGGGCCATGATGTAGTACGGATGACCCTTGCGCGAAGGGGGAATGCTGGCCATGTTCATGTGGCGGAACCCTGCGTTTCTTTGTGCTTACACTTGCCTGATTCGGCGGCTTGATGGCGCCGTGGCCGACTTGAATGACCCGGTTTGCCCGAGCATGAAGTTTCGTTTGAAAGCTGCTGGTTCATTCACGCGAACAGGTGGATGTTTGGGCATTAATTCGGCGCTTTAACGGCCGGTCTCGCGCAACATAATTTGCAAACTCGTCTGACCGCGTCGGCATTCGAGACGCCGGCCAACTGGACAGGCGCGCATCCGACACAAGACCACGAGACCACGAATTTACGAGCGCCATCATGAATGCCAGCCTGCCCCACCAAGCCGTCCTCGCCCTGCAGCAGCATGAACGCATCTACGTCACCCAGCCGCATCTGCCGCCTCTGGAGCAGTTTCTGCCGTATCTGGAGCAGATCTGGGAAAGCAAGGTGCTGACAAACGGTGGCCCGTTCCATCAGCAACTCGAACAGGCGCTTTGCAAGTACCTTGATGTGCCGCATCTCTCGCTCTTCAGCAACGGCACGCTCGCGCTCGTTACCGCGCTGCAGGCGCTGCGCATCACCGGTGAAGTGATCACGACGCCTTATTCGTTCGTCGCGACTGCGCACTCGTTGCTGTGGAACGGCATCAAGCCTGTTTTCGTGGATGTCGATCCGGTCACGCTGAATCTCGATCCCGCGAAAATCGAAGCGGCCATCACGAAGGAAACCACGGCCATCCTGCCCGTACATTGCTATGGCCATCCGTGCGATGTCGAAGCGATCCAGCGCATCGCCGACATGTACAACCTTAAAGTCATCTACGATGCCGCGCACGCGTTCGGCGTACGCACTGAAGCGGGCAGCATTCTGCGTGCGGGCGACCTGTCCGTGCTCAGCTTCCATGCGACCAAGGTCTTCAACACCTTCGAAGGCGGCGCGGTCATCAGCCCTGATGCGAAGACCAAGCTGCGCATCGACCGGCTGAAGAACTTCGGTTTCGTCGACGAAACCACGGTCGTGGCGCCTGGCATCAACGGCAAGATGAGCGAGGTCAATTCGGCGTTCGGCATGCTGCAGCTCCAGCATATCGACGATGCGCTCGAACGGCGGCGCGCGGTCGCATCTCGGTACGCCGAGCGGCTCGAACGCGTGCGCGGCATCCGTTTGTTGCCCGTGTGCGTCGATCAGGAATCGAACAACTCGTACTTTCCGATTCTCGTGGAGAACGAATATCCGCTTTCCCGCGATGAATTGTTTGAAGCGTTCCGCGCGCAGGACATCATGGTGCGCCGCTATTTCTTCCCGCTGATTTCCGATTTTCCGATGTACCGTGGTCTGTCATCGGCGCCGCGCGCCAACCTGCCTGTCGCGGCCGATGCCGCCAGCAAGGTCATGTGCCTGCCGATCTTCCCGACGCTCACAGACGAACAGCAGGCGCGTATCGTCGCGCTTATCGAGGCGAACGCGGGGTAAGTGTCGCGCTTGTTCGAATATGAAGCCTTCCCTAAAAAGCAAACGCGGACCGTTCTTGAGCGGCCCGCGTTTTTTTCGCATAGCGCTTGCGCGGGTCAGAATGGTCACGAGATGCCACGCCTCCATTCACTGGATAGCGCGACAGCCTACTCAGTCGTTGGCAGCGTCCATGAACGCGCGGATACGTTGCGCGATCTTTTCGGCGACGAGCCCGTGCTTTTCGAGCAGCCAGCGATAATCGCCCGCCTTGTCGAAGCTGTCCGGCAAACCGATGATGAGTTGCGGCGGGGCACGACGCAATGCCGCCTTGTATTCCGCAACCGCGCTACCCAAGCCGCCGATGATGGAATGCTCCTCCACGGTCACGATCAGCCCGGAGCGTGCGCAGGCCGTGTCCACGGCGCCCGTATCGAGTGGTTTGATCGTATGCATGTTGATGACGCCCGCCGCGATGCCCTGTTCTTCGAGCAGCTTCGCCGCTAAAAGCGACTCATGCACCATCGATCCATTCGCGATGATCGTCACCTCGGCGCCCTCGCGCAGCGTGATCGCGCGGCCGATTCTGAACTCGTAGTCTTTCGTGTACACGGGCGGATTGTTCACCGCGCCCGTCAGGCGGATATACATTGGCCCCGTGAATTGCGCGGCGGCTTCCACCGTCTTGACGATCTCCGCGCAATCGGCGGGACACACGACCGTCATGTTGGGAATCGCGCGCATCACGGCGGCGTCCTCGATGCCGTAGTGCGAGTTGCCGAGCAGGCCCATGGAAACTCCGCTGCCTATTGCCACTGCCTTCACGTTCATCTCCATGTAGCCGAGATTCATGCGGATCTGTTCGGCGGCGCGCATCGAGATGAACGGTGCGAACGACGTCGCAAAAACGTTATAGCCCTCCTTGGCGAGTCCGGCCGCCATTCCGACGAGGTTCTGCTCCGCAATGCCGACGTTCAGAAAGCGGTCCGGATAACTCTTTTTGAAGCGATCGAGCCCGGAAGAAGTACCTAGATCCGCCGACATCACCATTACATCTGGATAACGCTCGCCGAGCGCGAGAACGGCCTGACCGAACATCCCGCGCGACCCGAGGCGCGACCACTGGCGCGCGTTACTTGCGTTGATTTCCAGCATGATGCTCCCTTAAACCGCCACGCCAAAGTCCGGCGTACAAATGGTCTGCGATTGCGGTGCTTCCCGCGCTTCCAGGTCGGCAAGCGCCAGTTCATAGCTCGCTCGCGTGAGGCGATTGTGATGCCACTCGTTGTTATGCTCCATGAACGAGATGCCCTTGCCCTTCACTGTGTTTGCGACCAGCACGCGCGGCTTGGCTCGCACGCGCGGTGCCTCGAACGCGGCGACGAGCTGGGCGATGTCGTGGCCGTCAACTTCTATGACGTCCCAGCCAAAGCTGCGCCAGCGTGCGGCGAGATCGCCGAAGTCGATGATCTGACGCGCGTCGCCGTCGCTTTGCAGCCGGTTATAGTCGACGACCGCGGTGAGGTTGTCGAGACCGAGCTGCGCCGCCGACATCGACGCTTCCCATACCGAGCCTTCGTTGCATTCGCCGTCGCCGAGCAGCACGAAGGTGCCGAACGACTTGCCGCGCTTCTTCGCGGCGAGCGCGATGCCGACCGACATCGACAAGCCCTGCCCGAGACTGCCGTTCGACGATTCGATACCGAGTTTCAGGTTCATCACCGGGTGCGCAATAAGGTCGCTGCCGTTGGTCTGGAACGTCGCGAAGGTGGCCTCGTCGATCAAGCCCGCCGCGAGCAACGCGGGAAAGTAGCCGAGCACGCCATGTCCCTTGCTAAGTATGAAGCGGTCACGCTCCGGCCAGCGCGGATCGCGAGCGTCGTAACACAGCACGCGTGCATAGAGCGTCGCCATGATCTCGACCATCGACAGGCCACCGCCCAGATGCGTACTGAGATTGCATTGGTGGCTAATGTCGAGCATCTTGCGGCGCATCAGGCGCGCCATGTTTTCGATTTCGGGGTAGTGGTTCATGTGATTTCCTGTTCAGACGATGCCGCCGTCCACCCGCAGAATCTGGCCGCTCACGAACGCGGACAACTCCGATGCGAGGAACAACGCGACATTGGCGACGTCCTGCGACTCGCCCGCTCGCTTGAGCGCTGACGATTCGACGATCCGCTCGCGCGCGGCCGGCGTCATCTGTTCAAACATGTCGGTACGGGTCGGGCCGGGCGCGATGGCATTGACGCGAATGCCCGACGCGCCAAGTTCTGTGGCCATGCTTTCGGTCGCGCGCGCGAACGCCGCCTTGCTCGTACCGTACGCGAGCGTCCCGGCATCGGCAATGAGCGCAGCCGTCGATGTCAGGTTGATGATCGAGCCTGACTTATGCCGTGCCATCAAACGCGAAAGGCCTTGGGTCAGCAGTACCTGACCAAAGAAGTTCACATCGAAAACGCGTCGCAACTCGGCCATGGTCGTCATCTGCATCAGCCCGCCGCTCGCGGTGCCGGCGTTGTTCACGAGCACGTCGACGCGCGGCGTGAGCGCCATGATCGCCTTGACGGCCGCTTTCACCGACGCTTCGTCGGCAAGTTCAAGGGGCACGCTTTGCACCTCTACGTGGCCATCGTCGGCAAGCGATGCAAGCCAAGCGGCATGCGCAGGCGTCGCCGGATCGCGCACGCACGCGATGACGCGCGCCCCTTGCGCGGCAAACGTGCGCACGATCGCGTCGCCGATGCCACGGTTCGCGCCCGTCACCACCGCAACTTTGTCCTTTAACAGCATGCCTTGTCCTAATGTTTCCAATGGTTCAGATGTCGCGCCAGATGGGTCCGCGCTCATAGACCGGTTCGAGAAGCGTCCAGTCGTCGTCGCCTAGCGCATTTCCCTCGGGAAACGGCGGCGCCGCGCCCGCGCCGATGCAGGCGAGCACCGTGCGATCCGTGTAGTAGGCGCGCAGCGCGTGCGTGACGAACGCCGAGAACGCGCGCACGTCGGCGAGCTTGCAGGCGTTTATCGCGGCTAGGCGCTGCGTCGCGTCGAGCGCTTCGAACGGCGCGCCGACACGTTCACGCGCGACTCGGACGAGCACGGCGAGAAAGGCGTCGGACTGCGCCGTTGCACGATGACGCAGCAAATAGCCTTCAAAATCCACTCGCGAGGCGGGCGGCAGGCCGAGGGCTGCATCGCCGGGCAGTATTGTGTCGAGTACGAGATCGATCATGACGTGATAGGGGACGCGGGTTGTGGCTCGCACGGCTTCACGGGAGCGCGTGCATGCAACGGCGTTCCGGCAACAGCATCGAGATGCCGCGCAAGCCAGTCGGTCGCCATGAGCGTGATCGCCTGCGCGGTCGCGACCGGATTCACGCCGCCAGATGTGACGAACACGCTGCTGTCGACGACGAACAGATTCCTCACCGCGTGCGCCTGACCATTCCGGTTGACTACCGAGGTCGCCGGGTCGTCGCCCATTCGCGCGGTGCCCATCAAGTGCCAGCCAGTGTGGCGCACCGGTGCAAACGATGAAATTACCTTCGCGCCGGCCGCGGCAAATACCTGCTTGCTCATATCGATGGCATGAGTAAGCATGCGCTTCGTGTTCTCGCCAAGCCGGTAATGAACTTTCACGCCCGGCATGCCGCTCGAATCAAGATGGTCATAGTCGAGTTCGATTCGGTTCTCGACGTCGGGCAGATCTTCGGCGATCGCGGCGATGCCCACGGTGTGGTTGTAAAGCTTCGCAAAGCGCGCGTGATGGCCAGGGCCCAGAGGCAGCTGCCGCATGTAGTGGCCGGACACGGCGGTTTCGGCGGGAGGCGCGCCGCGCAGCACCTGCATGGTATAGCCCCGCGCAAAGTCGCGCTCGCGAGACGTTTCGTAGAATTGCTGGCTCAGAATGCACGCGCCATGCGGACCGAAACTGGACTGCAAGTCTTGCTCAAATACGCCTTCGGTGTAAGCGAGCGGATGCAACATGAGGTTGCGTCCGACCAGGCCGTTGTCGTTCAAGAGTCCGTCGGGAAACGCGCTCGACTTCGAGTTTAGCAACAAGCGCGGCGTGCCGATTCCGCTTGCCGCGAGTACAACCACGCGCGCATCGATGCGCTGCTCGCGGTTCTGTTCGTCGACATATTCCACACCGTTAGCGAGTCCGCGCGCATCGAGCGTAATTTCGCGCACGCGGCAATGCATCCGCACCTCAACGCCCTGCGCGAGCGCGGCGGGCCAGTATGTGACATCGACACTTGCTTTCGCGCCTTGCGCGCAGCCGGCGTTGCACGGGCCCAGGTTGATACACGCGGCGCGGTTGCCATGCCGATGCGTGTTGATCGCCGCATACGAAGGCCACCAGTGCCAGCCGAGATGGTTGAATGCCGCACCCATCGCGCGACCGGCGCCGCCGAGGGGAACGGGCGGCAACAGCGTCTCGTAGTCGGGGTTGGCCGGGTCCCCGACAAGTCCCGCCACGCCCATCATGCGTTCGTTTTCGGTGAAGAACGGCTGCAGCCTGGCGTAGTCGAACGGCCAGTCATCGCCGACGCCGTCGAGGCTGCGCGTGCGGAAATCGGACGGATGAAAGCGCGGGAAATGTGCCGAGTACAGGATTGTGCTGCCGCCGAAGCCGTTGTAGTTGGCAATCGCGATCGGCGACGCGGAATCGTCGATCGGATAGTCGGCTACGTTGTTGCGGATGGCCGGATTCGAGCTATACGAGCCCGCACGCGCGAGTTCCCAATCCGTGCGAGTCGACGGATAGTCGGCAGGCCGCGTCGCACCACCCTGTTCAAGACAGACGATGCGCAGCCCGCGCTCGCGCGACAGCCGCCACGCTGCGGCTGCACCGCTCGCACCCGAGCCAACGATCACGATGTCCGCGATATCGTTCATCGTCAGGCCGGCTTCTTCGGAGTGAACTGCTCGAGGATCTCGGGAATCGCGATCAACATGTCTGCCTCGCAAGCGATGTCTCCGTCCACGCGAGCAATTCCGCGTCCTTTGCAGATTCCGCGCCGCCACGACAGCACTTCTGTTTCAATCTCGAACTTCTTGCCCGGCAGAACTTCCTTCCGATAGCGCACCGTGTGTTGCAGCGCGTGCGTCACCTTGCCCTTGAGGCCCGGCAGCGTCGTGATCGCGACGGTAAGCATCTGCGCGAGCGCTTCGAGTTGCAGCGCGCCGGGCATGTTAGGGCCGGCGGGGAAATGCACGGGGAAGTACCACTCGTTCATCGTCAGATTCTTGTAGCCGCGCGCGGACTTGCCGGGCACGACTTCATCGACGTGATCGATCATCAGGTAGGGATAACGGTTTGGCTGATACGCCTGCAACTCCATGCAGTTCAGGCTAAAGCCGTGCGGTAGGTGGTCGTAAGCGGTGTCCATCTGTTCCTCGAAAATTGATGCGGGCTTAGCGCACGTCGATCACGCGCGACAGGCTGGCCACGAGGTCGTAGCCGTCCCATACGATGTTCATGTCTAGCGCACGGCCGACCGGGACGACGCGATCCACGCCGCGCAGGCGTTGAGCCGTGGCGAATTCGCGCAGTCGCGCCGGCTCCAGGCCGAAATAGGTGAGCGTCTGATAGCGCTCGTTGATAATCGGCGCGAGCTTGTCAAGGGCATCGAGCGTCACCTCGTGGATCGTGCCGAAGTAACCGCGGCAGGTATCCTGATCGGCGGCGAGTTCAGTGAGCGCGACGCGATATAGCACGTTGCCGTGGCACTCCACGGCCGCGACGCGTGGGTTGCCGAGCGCGTGGCGGCACGCGTCGACGAACTTGTCCATGACCTGCACCGGACGCGGTGCGTAGCGCGTGCGCGCATGCTCGGCGAGTGCGGGCCAAAGACGCGACTGTGCCGCGGCGGCTTCGTCGGTCGCGCCGATCCAAGCGATCAACTGCGGCGACGAGCACGCTGCCTGGTCCATCAGATACAGGTCGTTGTAGAGTCGCGCGCACAGGTCGAGCAGGCCCCCGTGATCGAGTTCGAGAACAGCGCGCGGTTCGATGGCGCAAAGCGAGTAGCGATCCGAAAACGCGACTTCGCGGGCGCGCGGACGGCCCGGCAGCGTGCGCATATGCGCGACCGTCGCGTCGCCGCCCCAGACGATACGGGCATCCGCCTGCGCCATCCAGAAGCCGTTGATCGCGTCGTCGTGGTCGTAGCGCACCAGAAGCATTGCGGAAGCGAGCGGAGCGTGCTTTTCTTGGGCGAGGCATGCCGAAATCGCGTCGATGAGCAGCCGCGCGATCTCCGTCTCTTTCGACGGCAGGCGCAACACGCAGACGTTGCCCGCGAGCAGCCCGAACGCCAGCGAGAAGGCAAAATTCACCGGCACGTTCGACGGGCAGATATGGAACGAGAGCCCGAGGCCCAGACGGACTGTGCCCTCAAAGCTCTGATCGGCGTTGCGTCGCGCCGTGGCAAGTTGCGTGAGATTCGCGCGGCGGCACCAGTAAGCGAAGCTGACGACATCCGGCATCGCGCGGGCGCGCGGATGCGTGAGCAGCGTCCGCGAGAGATCCGCAAGGAAGTCCATGCGGGGTGCATGAAAGACCGGCGTCGGAGCGTTCGACACCGCGTGCGCTTGGCCGACGATCACCGTCATGCGGCTTAGGATATCAGCGGGTATAGGTATCACTGCAACCTCGTGCTTCAGCATGCTGAATGCGCCCGTGTACCGCAAAGTAAGTGCCTTTGCGTCCGCACGGACAGTCGTCGATCCCCACGATCTCGCCTTCGTCCTCGCTCAAAAGCGAATGTCCCGGATAGCTGTGCGGCAGCGTTGACAAGAGCTGGATCAGGCCACGCCCGCCGCGTTGCAAAGGGCGGAAGTCAATTGGATCGCGTACGCGGATATCCGACCATGCAGACGCGTGCAGATGGCCATGCTCGCATTCGACGAAGATCGATCCGGTCTGCTCGACCATGCCGTAGTAGCTGTGGACTCGTGCCAAGTTCGTGATTGCGCCGACGCGCCGACGGAACGTGGCGCCATCCACGGCTTGCGACTGCAACTGCTTCCAGCCGCCGCCGTGCACCAGCACACCGCGCTCGAGCGGAAGGGTCTCGCCCGCGTCTTCCAGCGCGCGTACCAGATGCAGCCAGACGACGAACGTGAAGCCGAAGACGAGGATGTCTTCGTCGGCGTGCTTGTCGAGCCATGCGCGCACGCGCTCGAGATTCAGCGACATGTCATCGTCGAGAGCGAATTCGACGTCGCGGCCGAACATCGAAAAACCTTGAATGCCAGCGGTGCGCGCTGAAAAACGGTAGCGATTCGCGATGGTCGCACGGCAGTCGATCACGAGCATTGGAAGGCGCTTCGGTCCGATCAGATCGCCGACGATGCGCGACAGCACCTTTACCTGAAGCATCGACGTTTTCCGATCGAGAAATATCTGCGATACGTTCTGCCCGCTCGTGCCGGACGATGTCATCGTCTTCACGACTTCCGCGTGCGGCACGCTCACCAGTTGCTCGTGCTTGAAAAGGCGCACGGGCAGAAACGGCAGGTCGTCAAGCGCGTTGGGAGTGGACTCGCCGTGCGCAGTCCGCACGGAAGCGAGCTTGTCGAGCATCGCGCGATACGGCGGGCACGCTTCATAGTGCAGCGCGGTGAGGCGGCGCAATTCGGCGCCGAGCAGGGCATCCTTCTCCGACTGCGGCATGCCGTACACGGGCCACTGCAGGACGTCGCTCACGACAGGCTCGCCAGACATGCGTGATCCACCTTTCCAGCCGGCAGCCGCGGCAGCGCCGCGAGGGGCTTGACGACGATTGCCGACGCATGGACGCCGATACGCTGTGCCAGTTCCGAGCGCAGCGACTGCGCCCACGCGACGGAAGGTGCGGCCTCGGAATTGGAATGCGAGTCTGGCGCGACGGCATGAATGACGAGGCGCTCATCGGTGCCGTTCGCTGCGCATTCGAAGCCGAGTTCGGCGGCGAGTTGTTCGACGGCATCCAGCGAAACGCGAATGCCAAACACCTTCAGGAAGCGATGCAGCCGCCCTTCAATGAAGAACGCGCCGTCCTCATCGAAATGGGCGAGGTCACCCGTGCGGAGCGTGCCTCGGTTGACATCCGGCAGAGCGAAGTCGGCCGCGCACTCGGCGTATCCCATCGACACGTTCGCGCCTGCATAGATGAGTTCGCCTGTTTCGCCTGCAGTTTCTATTACGCTGCCATCTGCGCGTTCGAGCGAGAGGCGGCCGCCTGGAATCGCTTGGCCAATGCTGGCGGGCTTCAATGCCGCGTCGGCCGGCGCGAGATAAGCGATACGTGCCGTGGCTTCGGTTTGACCGTACATCGCAAAGAAACGGATCCCGCGTTTCTCGCAGATTTGCGCGACATCGCGCAACTTCTCCGGACGCATGCGCCCGCCAGCCTGCGTCAGCGTGCGCACCGACGGCATGTCGATGCGCGCGAGGCGAAGGCGCAGCAGCATGTCGTAGCTATACGGCACGCCCGCGAGGCTCGTCGCCCCGTATGCGTTGAGGGTGCGCCAGAATGCGGCGTCCATCAGCGAGCGATTCGTCAGCACGACCGATGCGCCCGCGCGCAGATGGCTGTTAAGAACCGACAAGCCGTATGAGTAGCTAAGTGGCAGCGACGTTATCGCGCGCTCGTCGGGCGTGAGTCCTAGATACTCGACGATAGACGTCGCGTTCGCGACCAGATTCGTGGCGGTGAGCCGTACGAGTTTGGGCGAGCCGGTCGAACCCGAGGTAGCAAGTAGCATCGCGAGGTCGGCATGCAACGCTGGTGTCGAGCCGTCGGTTTTCGCCTTTGTGTCGTACAGGCCGTAATCCTCCATCTCGCGCACGAGCGTCGCGCCTGGGGGAGCCCATGCGGCGTTGCGCGCGATGAGTACCTGTGCCGGACGGTAAGCGTCGTACAGTGCGCCAAGCGTACTTGCATGAATCGAGCGGCTCAAGAGAAGCGGCACGGCGCCGCGTTCGAGTGCGGCGAGATAGCACAGCACGGTCGGCAGATCATTCTCGCCGACGATAAAAACGAGCTGGCGCGCGGGCAGATCCGCTGCCAACTGTCCGATGGAAGCATGCAAGGCCTCGTAAGTGAGCATGCGACCGTCCTCGGCAATCAGGGCAGTGCGTTGCGAATATTGCCGGCTGACCAGGGGCACGTTCATACCTCGATGCCGTACTTCTTCAGCTTTTCGACGCCGATGGTGTACGAGCCGAATTCGATGATGTCCTCGGTTTCCATCATGATCTCGAACGCGTCCTCGAGCGCGGCGATCATGCCCATGTGGCCGACCGAATCCCAATCAGGCACGCACTGATACACGAACTCCGCGTTGAGCGCGTCGTGAGGGACCGCGAAGCAGTCCATAAATACCTTATCGTAAGTATCCCTGTTAGTCATGTTCGTTACCGGTTTCACTTGAAGACCTTGCGGTCGGTGTTGGGGCGCGCGACGCGCGCGGGATTACCGAGCGCGATCACGTTGTCGGGAATGTCGCCGTAGACGACAGACCCCATGCCGATGATCGAATTTGAGCCAATGCGCACGCCCTCCTTCACGAGTGCGCCCATGCCGATGTAGCTTGCCTGGCCAACCGTGCACGCGCCGCCAAGATTGACCATTGAGGAGACGACTGTGTAGTCGCCGATTTCGACGTCATGGCCGACGATAGCCATCGTATTGATGCTTGCGTGCGCACCGAGTCGCGCGTCGCTCGAAATCGAGCAGAACGGCGTGATGACGACCCCTGCTCCGAGTCGCGCGCTGTCCGCGACGATGGTGCTCGCGTCCACGACAATGCCCGACTGCGTACCCGCGTCGCGGAGCTTGCGCGCCAGGACTTCGCGGCCCGCCGGCTCGCCGACCGCTATCACGAATTCGGCCGAGTCGAATTGCGCGTGCAAAGATGAATCGTCGAAGCGCAGCACCGGGGCGCCATGCTTCGTGCGCGCTTCGCAGATATCGTCGACGAACGCGATCTCGGACCACTGCCCGGTGGACGCGTTCTGGCGGCGGGCGACGTCCATCACTTCTCTGCCGAAGCCGCCTGCGCCGTAAATGAAGAGTTTGCGTGTCACGTGAATGTTTGCCGTGCGTGGCGCGCAGTCCGCAATGTGTTGGGGTGCGCGCGATTGTTCCGTGACGAGAGTATCGCCGTGGCGCCGGAAATTCGAACGACTGAAGAAACGCCGAAAAGGGTGCTTATTCGGGTTTTGAGGGAGAGCGAGAGGTTGGCGTGCAGGTCGCGCGGTTCCTGCTGGGCTTGCAGGCGCGCAACAACTACGACGCTATTGGTGCGCCCGGCTGGGATCGAACCAGCAACCCCTGCCTTCGGAGCTTTGCCTACGTATCAAACACTCTTTTAAATCAATGACTTGTGCAACTCGCCAACTTCAAAATCAAGGCCAAACAAGCTCAACTAAGAGCAATCCAGCGGGTCCAAGCTGCAGTTTAGCTGCACCGGTCAAGCTGAAGGCGGCGCCGGACGCCTTCATTCGCCTAGGCGTTTCAAGACCCCTTACAGTCGGACGACTTATTTCGGTCAAACGTCCGAGGAGCATAGGCGACGGCACCAACTGTCAACTGCATCAAAAGCAGCAACCCTAGAGCCGGCCGGCGGGGGGACTGCTGAAAGGGTGATCTACGACGGCCAACAGACTTGCGTGTAACATCACGGCTGTGTGGCGCACTTGTGCAAGCTCTGGCTGAACGGTAAGTACGCATGTTTCGTACTCTCGCACGATTGAGCGGGGGTCCCAGCTCTGCGATAGATATTATCAATCGGTCGTGCGTTGTGACGCTATATAATCCATCGACGCTGCCTCAAGGTTTTCTTGGTACGGCCGATGACATCCATATGATGGATTGTTTCCTCGCTCCGACTTTGCAGGAATGTTGCTGTACGCACAGACGGCTGGCGTCCGAAAAACCATAAAATGAAAGCAATTCCTGAGCTCAAATCCAACACCCTAATCGAACGCATCAACGAACTTCAGAAGATTTCGGCCCACCGATACATTGATCCGACACAAGTTAGCGGAGTGTCTCGGGACTGGCGTTTGATCGGTCGGGAAATCAGAGATCTGTTTCGTGTAGACGCGTGTGTTGCCTGGGAGCTGACAGGCGCTTGGAAGGGGCTCACCGGAGATTTCGAAGGCACCGAGGAAGCGTTCAGAGCCAGCGCGGCGCTAGGCGACAACTGGTCGAACCGATGCAACTGGACGGTAAATCGGCTCAATCTTGGAATGTTTTCTGCTGCGCAAGAAATGTACTCGTCCGTTGGTAGTCCGGAGACAGGGCATTTTTCGGAGATGCTCGAGGACGGCTACAAAGCCGGCGCGATCGCGCAAGCCGCTCACTACATCGAGAGGGCAAGGCAAATGAACATTGATTGGGACAAGAAGCTTGTGCATGAAATTGAGGCTGCTCATACCATGCTGAAGGCGTCCGGAATTTCCGACGAGCGGGTTGCTCGACAGCTCGATGTCGCGGGTTCCATTCTTAGGAAGCACGGTATTCGCCCTCACGTTTCGCCGCGCGTGACGGCGTCTGCAGGCTTCTTCGAGGGTGTGACGTATTCGCTAGCTGTACCCGTCTCGGCGGAGGAAGCGTTCGAGATGAACGTGGAACTTGCGATGTGCGAGGACGAGGCAGGTATCGAAAAGTGCGTTGAATTCGACGTTGTGTTTGAGGCAGCGTTCGCATGAGTTCGACTGCTCAAGAATTGGTGGACTGCGCGGAGGCGATGGCGCGATCCGCAGCTAGCGAATCGGAATACCGGGCAGTCTGCAGCCGTGCTTATTACGGCGCGTTCCATGCGGCCAACGCCTTCCATAATGGGCTTCCAGTTCCGGGTTCCGTCGGGAGAGCAACTGGTCGGCACGAGCAACTTATCGCGCAGCTCGCAAATCCTGGCTGCGGGAAGGGTAACAAAAAGTACTTTGTGTCTCAGGCCTTGAGCAAAGGACTCCGACTTCTCGTCGATAATCGCGTCAAAGCGGACTACCACATCGATGTTGAGGTCAACAGAGGCCATGCACAGGCAAGTGTAGCTGGCGCGCTTGTGATAGCCGCGAAGTCGATCTAGGTCGCTGATAAAGGACCATCTTCATAGGCGTCTACGCCGCTTCGATGATTTATATCGACCGCTCACCCGTCTAAGTTAAAGATGGACCACAGCAGGCGTCCAACAGGCTCATCGGCTCGCCTTTTTGACTTTTCATCGAGCTGCAATCGAGGCAGCAATATGAATGCCTCGTCGTGGCCGAGCTCCACGGCATATTTTGCGAAGCCCTGCCCCTTCGGTTTGTCCAGCGCCTAATTGCCACGCGACTCTCTAATTGGTATCTCACGATAGAGATCTGCGCATAATAAGGCCTCGGACGCGTCACTTTTCCGTCGCTTCACGAATTCCTTCGGAAGTGTGCGTTCGCCGTTTGGGTGGCATCGTTCTCCATCGATGAGTCACTCAGAACGGACCCGCATTCAGGCGCTCCATAACTCGCCATAGGCCGCAAAATGAATAAAACTCGAAGAATGTGTGTGGCTCTGAGTTTTCTGGCTCTCCTTGGGCGCGTGGACTATGCTGTAGGTCAATTTTCTTCGTCCGGGCCACAATCGCCCATAGTCAACGGCAGCGGCAACGAAATTAATTACTGGTCCCAAGAGCCCCGTAAGCGAAGCAAATCGAAGGTTCATTCGTATCCGAAGGAGACGGTAGACCAATATGCGATTCGCTGGCTTGAACTGATCGATGTCGGAGACTACAAAGCTGCGTACGTTCAACTTCATCCGCAACAGAGAAATATGGTCAGCGAGGAGAAGTTCGCGCAGGTTATGGCGTTATATCGCCGGAACTCAGGACCGCATCGCAATCGGAAGTGGGTCGCTGGTAATGTGGTCAACCCGCCGCAAAGCCGTCTGCAAGACAGACCGGAGTTTGGCGCCGCGTTCGCCACCGACTATCTTTATTCGCACGGCAACGATGCCAACGAAATAGTTGGCGTTGGACAACGCGATGACGGCAGCTGGAGCGTTGTTGAATACTCTTGCGGCCCCTGCGTACGCTGATCATTCCACTCATCTATACGGGCATTTTCAATGCAATGGCGAAAGATATCCGTGATCGGCGCTCTCATCATCGGTGGATTGGCTTGGACCGAACACGCCACCGACCTTGCCGAGAAGATATTCCATCACTTCCAAGAAGTGAAGGTCTCTGAACCCGTCAGCAAGAGCGCTTCGCCATCGATTACATCTCAGACGACTTCTGGTGGAGAGTCTCCGATAATCAATGGCGACAGAAACGTTGTCAACTTTGAAAATGAATCCCCGGCATCCGATCGAAAACTGGTCGAGAAAACTAAATAGGTTGTGCAGTCGTTTAAGAGTTGGCCCGAGAGTTTTCGTCTCTTCGCCCGACCATTGTCCATAAACTAGAATCGCGCCTCTAGCCGATCGATCTCGTTCGCACTGAACACTGCTGCGGCCTTAGCGGCCACACCGACGCCTTCCGTATCACTTGACACGAACCCATCAACTGTGGCGGAACGCGATGCGCTGCGAGCGAAATCAGCGCGGGAGACATTTTTGATATTGAAAAACTTGCCTATCGCCGTGACCTCGGGCATGGAAATGAGCTGATTGCCGTGTCTCTTTTCAGCCGACGCTGCCAGGAACAAGTTGCAGAAATCGATGCGAAAGGCTGCGAGCAACGATTTTACAGCGTGTAAAGACACAAAATCCTAGGACGCTTCAGCTACTGCAGATGGTGAAGGTCCCCTACCAAGGGATCGATCGTGCCTGTCTGCGTGGAACTGCAACGACGCGCAACGATCTGCACGATTTGTTGCGCTGTGTGTTCTCGCTGTGTGCCTTACGGCATAAAGCTGTAGCCCGTACCTGTATGCGCACGAAAAGTGGCAAGGTAAGCGAAGCCCGCAGGCGGGGAGGGGACTGCGCAAGGCCTCTGCCGATCGCTCCCGGTCGGGTCTCAGAAAATTGACCGGGTTCCGAGCCGTCGCTTTCACCTCATCGCTTTAACGAGGACCCATACGTGGCTGCTTATTACGTTGAAGCCTGCCAGGTGTCGGAGCATTCCGATCCTCGGATGCCGCATAAGGCCGCGCCTTTGACGTATGAGCAGGATCAAAGATTCGGCAAAAAAACATAAAAATTTGCTACCAAGTTGCGCTCATCGTTTGTGTTTTTTTACTTCATATCAAATGCGTTGCCAAAGTATTATCTGCATTCAAACCAATGCCTTACTCTAAATTACGCTCGACGCAGGTCGATCGTGAAAGCTATTCTTATGACCTTAATAAACGTGCATTCTAAAAAAGAAGCGATCAAGACCGAAGACGTTGCTTATCTGTATCAAAGTGTAGGGTTCGGAAAAGCACGCGACTACCTATCGCTCGAACATTTTCGATTACGGTTTATTGATGCTGATAATGTGCTGTCCGCTTTTGCTGTTGATGGCTGCGGAAATTTGATCGGGATGGCACGTGCCCTTACGGACGACCCGTCGGTGACGTTCATTGCTGAAGTATGCGTGCACCCGTCACAGCAGCGTTGCGGAGTTGGTAAGAGGTTGCTGCAAGAGATAGCCGGCCGAGCGAGCCACACAACTTTATACGCTGACGCCCTCCCCACAGGCCTTAAACTTTGTGCTTCCGTAGGGATCGTTCCGAAACCGATGCTTATCGCTTGTTCGAAGCCACCTAACTCGCTTAATAAATGTAGCCCTTACTAGTGGCCTTCTCCGCGCAAGGTCGGACGAAGCGAGACTAACATCAATAGACTTGTGCTTCTTTGGCGAACAACGTAAAGGCTTCGTGAAAGAGCAGTAACCTTTGAGAAACACTGCTTTCGAGGCAAAGTTTTGCTGATTGCAGTGTTACTACGTCGCTCACTATGAAAAAGCAAAAAACTAAGAACCAGTCAGGCACCCAGCAAGATGCAAGCACGTCACTGGCAGAAGAAAATCCGAACGCTAACGATGCTAATCGCAACGGCGCAGAAAACTCCGTCGAAATTGCCGAACTGACAAACAAAGCAGGTTGTGATCAGATATATGGGCGAGCCTGCGCATCTTGCAACCGCAGGCGCTCATTGGTTGCAAAAGCCTTGTGCTTCAGCCTCGCGACAGCAGCATATGCTTACTGCTTAAAACACAACCCCGACTTTAAAATGATCAATTTCGATAAATCCGACATTCCGGCTATGTTCGAGCGCGCGCGGAAACACTTAGAGGAACAAGCCTTTGTATTCTCGGCCGATGAATTTAATCTAGGCGACCATATTGACAATGTTTATCGAATTGAAAATTCTCTTAGAGAACTGGAACAAGTCGACGAAGGAATGGAAGACTACGTTAGTGACTTCGATTTCCCCGCCTATATTCGTTACCACGTAAATCTAAAAAGGCAGCTTGCCGTCGCGCCCCCTTCCGTGAATGCCACCAAGGTGCATCGCTCGTTCAACGAACCTTTCGCGATCTTGATCACTTACGAACCTGAAACGTGCGAATTTCTAGTCCGGCCGACGCTTCGCGAAGAGGTTGAGCACGTGCTGCCACAATATCCAGCGCTTAGATACCCGCTGAAGCCAGATGAGGGTTTTGACGGCGTAGAGGCGGAGACGTCTGAATTCTTTGCGGCCATTCTTTCCCGCCTCAAGCTATAAAAGAGCTGTCGCTAATCCCGGGCGGACGCGCTCGGGATTTCGTACCGATCAAAAGTTACGATCTCCTCGCCAAGCCAAGTGTTGATCTCGGTAAAGCGGCCTTGGAGCGGCGAAATCTCATTGCGTCCAAAGACTCGGGCAGCAGTGTCCGGCGTGCCAAAGCCTCCCGAATTGCTGGGTACGATTCCAAGCACTTGAGGAGGCACCCTGTGGGCTGCAAGCAAGTCGTCACGCGTCACATTTTTGATGTTGAAGAATTCGTCTTTTGCCGCGACCTCTGAAACGGGGATAAGTTGGATACCGTCTTTCTTGCCACCTGGCGCATACATGAAGAGGTTGCGAAAATTGCCGGGACCCTTTGCGCCTTTGAGCTGCTCCCGGATGTTGTCCACATCCTCCATCTTGTTGGCCGCATCCGTCAGGTAAAGAATGAATCCGGCGTGGCTGCCGTTCTCGTAGTACTTTCGGCGGAATAGCGTGGACGACTCATTCAACCAGGCCGAGTGCATCGAGCTCAAGTATTCCGGCAGGCCATACACCTCTTGGTTGATATCCGGTCGCATCAGTTGAAAGACACTGTCCTTCTCGAACTCGTGCTTGTTCTGCGTTCCGTTCACGTACACGTACCCGCTGAGATCGGTCTTTCGACGCACATACTTGGCGAGCGCTGGCTCCAAAGAGAGCGTGCCGCCTAGTTTGTTGCGACGGCGCTCAAGATAGCCATTGCCGAAAGTCAGAAAGTCCAGCGCCCATCGCTCGAAGGCTTGGCGCGAGAGCCACTTGTGCGGCCGAAAGGTGGACGCGAGCACGTTCACTTTAAAGAAGAGCGCAGAGCTGTGATGCGTGCTGGCCCGAAATGACTTCGCGAGCCCCGCGAAGCTCACCGGCGGCTCGAACCACTCGCCATTCGACCAGCATTCCACGTAGTCAAGGATGTCGGCCCGGCTAAGCACGGGGGTGGGTTCGCCGAAGGTGAAGGACTCGAAACGCCCTGCATTGGGCTCGGATGCGGTCGAAGTCGTCCGGTGGTGCGTGATCGGCGTGCGAGCTCGGCGCTTGCTCATGAATAAAACTCCACAAAAGAAGATGAATTGCTGCTGCCCGCAAGCGGTTCCCGGTCGATGGCATGCAGACATGCCCAGGCCAAATCAGCATGACCGATCTCCTCGTTTCGCCCGGCGCTGTAAGTGGCTTGCCGACCGCTGGCGGTCATGGTTTGTTTGATCGCCATGAAGGCCGCGACCAAATCCTTCTGACCCGCGTCAAATTGCAATCTGGCGTTGCGGATCACGGACTGGCCTTTCAAGACCAACCGCGTTTTGACTTCGGGCGAATAGTTCAACGCGACCGCGCTGGGATAGAACTTGATGACGTTCTGGTAGACGCCCTGCCCCATGCCGGTTGTGTCGATTGCGATATACGTGACGTTGTAACGCCGGGTGACGTTCTCAATCGCTGCGGCTTGCCGCTCAAAATCGTTGCCGCGGAACTGCTCACACTCCAGAACGCGGAAGGTTCCCCCATCGACACGGGGCGGCGCAACCACCACGAGCGCGGCAGAGTCGCCCGTGAACGCAGGGTCGTAGCCCACCCAAACCTCGCGGTGGCCGAATGGGCACAATAGCAATGGCGAGAAATCGTCCGCCCATTCTTCCCACGCATCGACCATGCAACGCTGCAGCTCGGCGAGCTTGAACACGGACACCGAATCGTCGATGAACTCACACATCAGCAGATTCGCGAACGCCTGGGCGCTATACCGGCGCTTCAAGTCGTCGAGATCGAACAGGTTGCAGCCGGCTGCGATCGCGTCCTCGACTGTGACGATCTGCCGCCATTGCTGATCGGCGCAAGAACGACCGCGAGCAAGTGCGTCGTGGCTTGTGTCGATTTCGATTCGCTCGGTCGGCGCGCGGCCAGCATTGATCTCGGCTCCGCTCCAAAACGCGAATGCCTCGTGCGTGGTGCTTGACGGTGTGCTGAAGTACGTCAGTCGCCACTGCTTATGCATGGCCATTCCCGAGGCCACCTGATTGAGCTCACGAAACTTCGGCACCCAGAAATACTCGTCGAAATACAGGTTGCCGTGGTACGACTGAGCTGTTCGCGAGTTGGTCCCGAGAAAATACAAGGTCGCTCCGTTGGCAAGCATCATCGGATCGCCCGTGAGCTCAACACCCACCACCTCCCGCGCGAACTTCAGGATCTCTTGCTTGAATACATGCGCTTGCGCCTTGCTGGCTGACAAAAATATTTGGTTTCGACCGGTTTCGAGCGCATCGATGAAGGCCTCGCGTGCGAAATACCACGTCGCGCCAATCTGCCTGGACTTCAGAAGGTTGCGGATTTTCCGATCGGCGTTCCGGTACCAAACCTTCTGATACTCGAAGAGTGATTCACGGAACGCGGTCGATAGAAGCTGTTGCTGCTCTTCGCTAATCGCGTTGCGCGAAGGTTTGCGCTTGGGTCCGGCGTTGCGAGCTTCGATATTCGGATTGAGGTCGCTCTCCCTTCCCGTCGCGTCATATTTGCGTACGCGCGCAAAGCGCTCAATCTGTCGTCCAAGCAGATCAATTTCCTTGTAGTCCGCGCCGTCCTTCTTTTCCTTCGCAATGAGCGTAATGAGACGTGTCTCGGCCGCGCTTTCGATGCGTTGCAGCGGCGTCGCCTCTTTCCAATTCTCGCGTCGACACCACGATGCGACGGTCGATGTCTTCAACGCGAAATAACGTGCAATGGATGAAACGCGCCATCCCTGCCAATAAAGGGCGCGCGCGGCGCGACGAGGATCGCTCGCGCTGTTCGTAGAAGTGACTGGACCAGACATGGATGAAGCGTAAGGTCTCGCGCGTGCGCGAGCACTTGATGCATTGCGTGCTTTGGGCTTTGACGCAAGTCAATCGTTGCCCTCTGACGCACGCGCATCGAACATGAGAACCACGCTCACACCAGCAAGGTTCGACTCTATCCATGGCATCCAGCAAAACGAAATTCTTTCGCGTCGCCGTCGAAGGCGCGACCGTTGACGGCCGCGAAATCAAGCGTGAATGGCTTGTACAGATGGCAAAGCACTACGATCCGGCGCTGTTTGGCGCGCGCATCAACGTGGAGCACATCAAGGGCTTTGCTCCTATGTCGGCGACCAATCCGTTTGGCTCATACGGCGATGTAATCGCGCTGAGCACCAAGGAGATTGATGAGGGACCGCTCAAAGGAAAGATGGCGTTGTATGCGCAAATCAGTCCGACCGATGAGCTCATCTCACTGACGAAGAAGCGACAGAAGATCTATACGTCCATCGAAGTTAATCCGTCCTTTGCGGACCTTGCCGAAGCCTACCTTGTGGGCGTTGCGGCGACCGATTCGCCTGCGAGCCTCGGAACCGAATCGTTGCAGTTTGCGGCGCGCCGATCCAGCAACCTCTTCTCGGCGCCATGCGAGACGTCGATCGAGATCGACGAGATTCCTACACCGACCAGTCTGCTGTCGATAGTCAAGGCCATGTTTGCCCGCAACCGTATCGCCGACGAGGAACGCGATGGGGATGTGCGCCGGGCTGTTGAAGAGATCGCGAATTTCGCCGGTCAGCAGAGCCAGGAGATCGACTCCTTGCGGGATTCGCTCGAACTTGCGCAACAGAGCGCGAATGACGCCCAGCGGCGAGCTGACGAAGCCATCGCATTGGTTGAGCAGCTGACCCAAACGCTTTCCACCGCTGACAACGGCGCGCCTCGTCGTCCGCTCTCGACCGGCTCGACCGGCGAAGTGCTGACCGACTGCTGAAGCCACCTCGCTACCTGAAAGAGAACAACCTCATGAAAAAGACAACGCGCCTGGCCTATAGCGCATACGCCGCGCAGATCGCGAAACTGAACGATACGGCCGACGTGTCGACGAAGTTCACTGTCGAGCCGACCATTCAGCAAAAGCTGGAAACAAAGATGCAGGAGTCAAGCGCGTTTCTCTCTCGCATCAATATTCTGCCGGTGACGGAACTCGAAGGCGAGAAGCTTGGGTTGTCGGTATCGGGTCCGATCGCGAGCCGCACGGACACCACCAAGGCGGACCGTAAGCCGGTCGATCCGACCGCGCTCGACAGCAATCGCTATCGCTGCGAGAAGACTGACTATGACACCGCTATTGCGTATCGCAAGCTCGACGCCTGGGCAAAATTTCCGGACTTCCAGCAACGCATCCGCAACGTGATCCTGAAGCAGTGCGCGCTCGATCGCATTGCGATCGGCTGGAACGGTGTCGAAGCTGCGCCGAGCACGGACAGAAATGCGCATCCGCTGCTCCAGGACGTCAACATCGGCTGGTTGCAGCAGTACCGCAATTACGCCAATCAACGCGTGCTCCATGAAGGCAAGGTGAAGGACTCGCACAAAGTGTATGTCGGTAAGGGGGGCGATTACGCCAACCTCGACGCGTTGGTCATGGATCTTGTCGATTCATTGATTGATCCTTGGTTCCGCGAAGATACCGAGCTGGTCGTCATCTGCGGACGTGAGCTGTTGCACGACAAGTACTTCCCTATTGTCAATGCAACACAGCCGCCGACCGAACAACTGGCGGCCGACATCATCGTGAGTCAAAAGCGCATCGGTAACCTGCAAGCAGTGCGCGTGCCGTTCTTCCCGAAGCATGCATTGATGGTCACGAAGCTGGACAACCTGTCTATCTACTACCAGGAGAGCGCGCGTCGTCGTGCACTCATCGACAACCCCAAACGCGACCAGATCGAAAATTACGAGTCATCCAACGACGCCTATGTTGTCGAGGACTTCGGCTGCGGATGCGTAGCTGAAAACATCGAGCTGGTGCCGGCATGACGATGAGCACTCCCGCCAGGTCGCACTTTGCACGCGCGACGGCCGCGCGTGCAGCCGCTGCTTCAACGCCCGGCCAAAGCATGGCTGGGGCGACACCCTATGAGCTGATGCTCATCAAGCTCGCAACCGATCGTCGGGCGCTTAAAGGCGTGCAATCGGTGGCTCGGAAGATCGAATTGAAACGCAAGCTCCTGCCGGAATACGACGACTACGTTGCAGGCGTTCTCGACGCCGGTCGCGGCGCGCAAGACGACGTGCTTGTCACGGTCATGATCTGGCGTATCGATGTGGGCGACTATGAAGGTGCGCTCGCAATCGCTTCCTACGCGGTTGAACACAGTCTTGCGCTGCCGGACTACTTTGAGCGCTCGCTTGCGTCGTTGCTGGCCGAGCAATTCGCCGATGCCGCGCTCGCAGCCTTCATGGATGACCAGTCATTCCCGTTCTCGCCTCTTGAGCGTATCGATCAACTCACGGCCGACGCTGATATGCACGATCAGGTGCGCGCGAAACTCTACAAGGCGCTCGGATACGCGATTGAACAAGTCGATGCCTCACGCGCGTTGGACTATCTGCGCCGCGCGGTATCGCTTAATGATCGCGTGGGCGCGAAGAAGGACATCGATCGGCTTACAAAGTCGATTGAAACCGCAGGCTGACAGCAATTGAGCAGCCTGCTCGTTACGAGCCCCAACCGGCCTGGCGGCACCGGCGTTCATTCCACCACCTAAGCGTGACGGAGGCGAACGCCGGTCCACCGCCAACTCTATAGGAACGGTCATGAGCAGCTTCATTGCGACTCCAACACTCGAACCATCGGCCGCCGAGAAAGAGCTGATCCGAAACGACGGATTCTTCCCCGACATCTCACTCGCCGAGCTGCGCGCAACGATGCGCCTTGACGGAACGGTCACTAACGAGCGCTTGCGCGAAGCGACGATCGGTGCAATCGACAGCGTGAACAACGAGTTGCATGCGTGGCGTGCTCAACAGATCTCAGCCGGGTTCTCGACGTTGGCCGATATCCCTGCAGCGAACATCGACGGGCAGAGTGTTCAGCTTATTCGCTATCGGCGCGCAGTGTTCAACCTGACGCACGCGGATATCACCGAGCGCTATCGGGATTGGGATACGACCAAATCCGGCGGCCAGAAGGCCGAGGATATTGAATCGACGATTGGTCAAGCGCGGCGCAATGTCCGGTGGGCACTAAGCGACCTTCGAGGGCTTGCGCGCACGACCGTGGAGTTAATTTGATGCGAGTGCGCTCGCAGCAGGGCGACACGGTCGATTTGTTGTGCTGGCGCGTCTATGGCCGCACCGATGGCACGGCTGAAGCGGTATTCGAGGCGAACCCCGGGCTTGCCGACCTAGGGCTAGTACTTCCTCTAGGCACGTCGGTGGAAATGCCTGAGCTTGGCAAAGTGGTGAACACCGCGCCGTTATTGCAATTGTTTGACTGAAAGGAGCGGGCCAATGGCCGAGCCGAATACCACCACCGCGCTGGCGCTGTCCGTCGCCATCGGACTGGCCAGCCTCGCGCCTGGCATCGATGGCAATGCGCTAGTCGGTTCGTTCACGGGCGCGGCGCTTGTTGTAGTGACATCGAGAGATATCGGCGTCATCCAGCGCGCGGCCTACATGCTTATCTCGCTCGTCATGGGCTATCTAGCAGCACCCGAGATCATCGGCTCCACGCCATTGCGATCAAGCGGCGTGGCTGCGTTCTTCGCGGCTTCGCTCGTTATCACCGTGACGTTGCAGATTATCGAGCGCATCAAGAGCGCTGATCTGTTCGCTCTTCTGAAGCGGGGCAAGTGACGTGAGTACCTCTTTTGCGGCTATCGCGCTCACGGCGCACGTTGTGACGACGCTGCGCATCGTGTTCTTCCGGCGCAAAGGCGCTCGGCACCGTGCTCATGTCTCCTGGCTTGCATGGGCACTCGTGACCGTACTTGGATGTTCGGCAATCGAGCTGGCGTTGCATCCCCGGCACGTGGACTTCCTTGAAGCCACGCGGTCTGTTTTGCTTGCGCTTTTTGTGTACTGCGCGCGTGGCAACGTGGCGCGCCTTTTATGGAGTGGCGAACAATGAGAATCCTTCGTTTTGGCGCGGTAGGCGATGAGGTGGCGCTTCTTCAGCACCGACTCCTTCGGGCCGGTTTCGAGCTCACCGTGACTCATGTGTTTGATGAGGCTACCGAGGCCGCAGTCAAAAAGGTGCAAGATGACGCGGGTCTCGTTGTTGACGGCATCGCCGGACCAAAAACGCTGCTTGCGCTCGCTACAGGAAAGCGAGACGCAAAGCAGCTCGCCGACGCAGACCTCATCAAGGCTGCCGCGACGCTCGATGTCCCCGTCGAGTGCGTGCGCGCCGTCAACGAGGTCGAGTCTCGCGGCGAAGGCTTTCTTGCTGATGGCCGACCGGTCATTCTGTTCGAGCGTCACGTCTTTTGGGAGCGCTTGGTCACCCACCAGATCGACCCGAAGCCTCTCGCGGCTCGTTATCCAAACATCGTGTCGGAGACGCGTGGCGGCTACGAAGGCGGATCCGCAGAGTATGTTCGGCTCGCGTGGGCCCAAATGCTCGCGCCAGTGGCCGCGTGGGAGGCAACGAGTTGGGGCGCGTTCCAAGTAATGGGCGAGCATTGGAAGCGACTCGGCTATCAAAGCCCGCAAGAGTTCGTTTCTCGAATGGAGGCGGGCGAGAGCGAGCAGCTCGATGCATTCGTGCGCTTTGTTTCTTCTGATGCCAAGCTGATCGCCGCGCTGAAATCGTGCCGGTGGGAAGCTTTCGCTGAGGGCTACAACGGCAAGGCGTTCAAGGCAAACTTCTACGATGTAAAGCTTGCTCGCGCGTATGAACGCTATGCTCCCAAGCCTACGCCTACACCTGCTCCTCCGCCTGCACCGACTAAAGCGACCGCGTGAGCGTGCTGGCGATCAAGCTCAAGCTAGCTGTCTGCGTCCTCGTCATCGCGGCGTTGGTTAGCAGCGTGCTGTATGTACGGGCACTGCGCACGGCACTGATAGCGCAGAGCGATCAGCTTCGTATCGTGAGTCAGCGCGTTGCCGATCGAGACCAGACCATTCGCGAGCTGCAACGCGACGCTATTGAGAAAGCGCGGCAGCGGGCACAGCTTGACAAGAGCACGACCGCGGCTAAAAACACCGAGTCAAAACAACGCGAAGCGATGAGGAAAGCCATCCATGATAGTCCGACCGTTCAATCGTGGGCCGACACTGCTTTGCCTGACGACGTTATGCGCTTGTCAGCCAATCCCGCCTACGCCAGCGCCGCAGATTTCAGTGCAGCAATGCCAGACGATCACACCGTGCGACCTTCCAGCGATGTCTCCACGCACTAACGGCGAGTTGCAAGATGCGCTTACAACAGCGAAGGGCGCGTGGGCCACGTGTGCGGCCAAGGTGGATGTGATCGTCGAATGCCAGGCTCGTGCGCAGGCCCGGATCGCCGAAGAGAAGGCAAAGGACCATGATTAAACCAAGCAGTTTGCGCGCGGCACTTGCGGCTGCCCTCCCGACGCTTGCGGAGAATCCGGACAAGCTGACTGTCTTTATCGACCAGGGTTCGATTGCCGCGACCGGCGGGAACTCCAGTTCGTTCGAATACCGGTACACGCTCAACGTTCTCGTGCTCGATTACGCAGGCGATGCAGACGAAGTATTCGTCGCCGTTGTCGATTGGGTTCGCACGCATCAGCGGGACCTTGTTACGAACTGGAATCAACGCGAGAGCGGCATCACCTACGAAATTGACATTTTGGGAAACGATGCCGCCGATGTGTCGATCAAGCTGCAACTCACCGAAAGCGTTGTCGTGAAAGTTGAAAATGGCGTCCGAACGGTGATTCATGTTGATGATTCGCAGACCGACGAGCAGCCGTGAGCGAAGTAACATTTCTTTGCTCACTCTCGGATCACATACGTCTTATCGTTAGCCGGCCGTGGAATGCAAAATCAACTAGATGACTTCGAAGCATGGGCCGGTGGCCTGCTCTCGAAGCTCCAACCCGCTGCACGTCGCGCGGCGATGCGCGATGTTGCTCGTGTGCTGCGCCGCAGTCAGCAGACTCGCATCGCCGCGCAGCGCAATCCGGACGGCGCTGCGTATGAACCGCGCAAGCCACGCTTCGAAGTTGGCGCGAAGAAGCTGCGCGACAAGCGCGGACGAATCAAGCGCGCCGCGATGTTCGCCAAGTTGCGCACCATCCGATATATGCGAACCGAAGTCGGCGCGGACGGACTTGCCATCGGTTTCGCTGGGCGCGTCGCACGCATCGCGCGCATCCACCAGTTTGGCGAAACGGCGCCCGTCGCACCGGGCGGTCGAGACTACCGCTATCCCGCCCGTACACTGCTTGGCTTCACGGACGCTGATCGCGAATTGATACGCGACATGCTGCTTAAGCACATTACTCAGTAGCAGGTCGAACCGCCTCGCCTGAAATTACGTAATCCGAGGTTTGACGCCACGTATTGATCGCCACGCGCGCGCCTGCTTGGCAAGATTGGCGATATGCACGCCAATGAATTTCGCCGCCTTCTCATCAATTTGATCCGCAAAGGATCGGTGTCCGATGTTGACCTTTCGACTGACCCGCCGAGTGTGCGGGTGTCGGTGGGCGACCCGGATGTTGAGCACGCGCCGGGTTTGAAGACGAATTGGCTACCGTTCGTGACGGTGCGAGCAGGCAAGACGCGCGTCTGGCATCCGCCCACCATTGGCGAGCAAGTCGTCCTGCTCTGTCCGATGGGCGACCCGGCGCAAGGCCTCGTATGGGGCGGTTTCTTCAGCGATCACGTAAAGCCGCCCAGTCGCAGCCCTGACGTTCACGCGACGGCCTACCCCGATGGCGCATTGGTCCAATACGACCATGCCGCTCACACACTTTCCGCCACGCTTCCCGATGGCGCAACGATCGATCTCGTCGCGCCGGACGCAGTGATCGTTAAAACTCAGAAGGCATCAATCGAGAGCGAGACTTGCACGCTTCGCGCGAACCACATCTTGCTCGACGGCGACGTCGTAGTCAGCAAGTCCATGACGGTGGCTGGCGTATTTGCATTCCAGTCCGGCATGAGCGGCAAGGGCGGCGCTGGTCGCGATGTGATGCAAATCGATGGCGGGGCGACTTTTTCGAAAGACGTGAGAGCTGACGGCGTGAGCCTGGCGGGCCACTTGCATCGTGCCCAAGGCTCGACTGCGCCAACGAGCACGCCAATCAGAGGAGCGAGCTTTAGAGGCATGAATGCCGCAGCTGGCCGATCGCTGCGCCGTGCGCGCTTGCGCCGCCCGAGTCGACTGGGAGGTCTCGCATGAGAGGCATGAATGCGACCACTGGCAGGTGGATTTCCAGTCATGACCACCTCTACCAATCCATCGGGAAGATCGTCTCGACACCGCTTGCTTCGTGTCTTAAGCGCCGCAATTTCGGTTCGGAGTTCCATGATCTGATCGACGCACCGGTCAACGGTGCAACGCGCACGCGTCTTTACGCAGCAGTCGCCACCGCGCTCATGCGTTGGGAGCCCCGTCTCACGCTAACCCGCGTGTTGCTCGTGGGCGACGAGGCGGAACAAGGCGCGCTTTACCTCGAAATCGAAGGCTGGGCAAACTTAAGCGGTGCGCCCGTACGGACGCGCATCGACGCGATCAGCGGGAGGACGGTATGAGCGCGACGCCCATCGATCTCTCCAGGCTTGCGTCGCCGGACATCATCGAAACGATCGATTTCGAGACGTTGTTCGCGACCTTAAAGGCAAAGTTCATCGCGCTCGTCCCTGCAGAGGAGCAGGTTGAAATAGCGGAGACGCTCAAGCTCGAATCCGAGCCCATCGTGCGGCTGCTGCAATTGCTGGCCTATCGCGAGATGACGCTGCGCCAGCGGGTGAACGATGCCGCGCGGCGGATCATGCTCGCTTATGCCATTGATTCCGACTTGGACCATCTGGCCGCGCTAGTGGGCATTAAGCGCCAGACCATCACGCCGGCTGATCCTGAGAAGGGGACGCAGGCGTTGATGGAAGGCAACGCTGATCTGCGCACGCGCATACAGCTTGCACCGCAGAGCTTCTCCGTAGCAGGTCCGGAAGGCGCGTATATCTCGCGTGCTCGCAACGCGCACGCCCACGTGCTCGACGCCACTGCGATCAGTCCTGCGCCTTGTGAAGTGCTCGTCACCATTCTCTCGCGGTTGGGGGATGGGGCGGCTGAACCGAGCTTGATCGATGCCGTTGTCGCGGCACTGAGCGCGGCTGACGTACGTCCGCTTACCGATCAAGTCACCGTCAAATCAGCGGAAATTATCAAGTACTCCGTGCGCGCAACCTTAACCTTTTTCTCCGGTCCTGACCGGGCGGTCGCCCTTGCCGAAGCGAACAAGGCGATGAAGCGATACACCGAGCAGATGCACCGGCTGGGTATGGAAGTCACCCTGGATGGGATCTACGCGGCCGCGCGTGCGCCTGGCGTTCAGAAAGTCGTGCTTGAGGGGCCGCTACAAGGCATCCAAGCGTCTAAGACGCAAGCGCCGTATTGCACCGGAATCGAACTGATCGATGGCGGAGTTTACAGCCATGAATAAGCTGCTGCCGCCCAACGCGACGCGACTTGAACGCCGCTTCGCTGTTACGAGCACATGCATTGATGACATTCCGACGCCGCTCGCGACGCTCATTGATCCGGAAACGATTCGTCTTGACTTGCTGCCGTGGCTCGCCTGGCAACTGGGCGTGGATACATGGAAAGGGTATTGGCCCGAACACGTGAAGCGCGCGCGCGTGAAACAGGCGATTCCGGTAGCGCGTCGCAAGGGCACGGCCGCCGCAGTCCGCGAAGTCGTCGCGGCTTTCGGCGGCAACTTGGTTCTGCGCGAATGGTTCGAATTGCGCCCGCCCGGCGCGCCTGGAACGTTTGAGATTTTGTTGACAGTCAGCGGACAAGAAGGCGAGCCGCCCACTGCTGAGTACGTCGCGGATATCTGTGCGGAAATCGATCGCACCAAACCTCTGCGAGCGCACTACACCTTCACACAAGGTTTTTCTAAGCAAACCCGGCAAACGGTGGGCGGCGCAGCACGCGCAGCGGTGTATCGCCGGTTGACTCTGACCGAACCTCGAGGCAGCTAGCGGACCATGGGAACCATTCTTACTATCACCGATGCTGGACGCGCCGCGCTCGTCGCGCCGAACAAAGACGGCACAAATGCGCACAAGGTTGTTGAGATAGGTCTCGCGACGGCTCGTTTCGAGATGAGCAAGGCATTGAAGTCATTGCCCAACGAGCACAAACGCCTCACGACGTTCGGTGGGGCCAACGTGGCGCCCGACACGATTCATGCGACGCTCACGGACGACAGCGAGGACCAATACACGCTTTTCGGGTTCGGGCTTTATCTCGAAGATGGCACTTTGCTGGCCGTCTATGGTCAGGACACGCCGATCATGGAGAAGTCTCCCGCCGCGTGGCTTTTGCTCTCGGCCGACATGCAGTTCGCGGCGATCGATGCCACGCAGCTTGTATTCGGTGAGACATCGTTTCTCAACCCGCCTGCGACCGCCGATCGGGCCGGGGTCGTCCGACTCGCCACTCAAACGCAGGTGGACACTGGCCGCGACACCGAGCGCGTGGTCACGCCCGCGACGCTCAGTAAGCAGCTGCGTGCCAAGGCCGATTTAAGCGGCGCAGATTTTACGGGCTCAATCGGCACCAAGGATCGGCTGCGCTTGCTCGCTGCTCCTGGTGGCGAAGCCGCCTTGGCGTCAGGCAACGGCGACGACTGCTCCTCGACGACGAACAACGTCGCCCTGCGCTCGAGTCACGGCATCGGCTTCGGGCCAAGCGTGACCAATGGACCGATCGCCCAAGAAGCGTTCTCGCACTGGTTCAATACGCGCACAGGCGATATGGGATGCCGAGGCGCGTTGCATGTTGGCGGAACGATCACCGCGCAAGAGCCCCAGGTTGGCGACGGCCCTAACACCGTACCGACAATGGCATGGGTCCTTCAAACCATTGCCGCCGCAGCAATTGGCAGCGTTTGGTTCGAACCAAGGTCATTTGCGCGCGCCGGATTTCTCAAACTCGACGGCGCGACCCTTAAGCGTACCGACTATCCAGCCCTGTGGGCCTATGCGCAGGCCAGCGGCGCGCTCGTGAAGGAAATCGAATGGGTCGTAAGCCGTAGCGGTTGCTTCTCTGAGGGAGACGGGGCGTTGACATTCAGACTGCCGGACCTGCGAGGCGAATTCATTCGCGCTTTCGACGATGGCCGCGGTGTCGATACAAACCGCGTCATCGGATCCTTTCAGGCACAGGATGTTCAACCTCACACCCACGCGCTGCAAACCTCGGGGCATCACTATCACGCGGGGCGATACGTGGGTGAGGCGACCGAGAACACGAACAACGGCGGCAATCATACGGGCTTGTCGGATGGTCGCGAAACGCGCCCCCGCAATATTGCGCTGCTCGCCATGATTCGCGCTTACTGAAGGAGTGACCTATGCTCATTCACCACTACCACCCCGAGTCTGGCGCATACGTGCACAGCACTCAGGCAGACGTTGACCCGCGCAACGACGGCCGATGGCTCATTCCGGCTTCTGCGACCGCGGATGCGCCGCCCGAGCGTACGCCTACGACTTGGCCGTTTCATACCATGGGCGCATGGCGTCTGCTGCCCGATTTCCGTGGCCGCATCTGCTATCGCATTGAGTCAGGCGAGCCTGTCGAGATTACAGTCGCGGGAAAAAGTCCAGAGGTGCTGGGACTTACTGACCAGCCACGCCCCTCGCCCGCTCACATCTGGCTTGACGGCAAGTGGGACATTGATCCTGCGCTCGCTCGGCAAAGATTGCGCGACGCCGCTATGAATGAATACGACACGCGCATGGCGCGCGCGCGATCGATGAACGCCGGTCGAGCCGACGCTTATGCAGCCGGGTTGCTCACGCCTGAGCAGGCTGAAGCGTTCCGTGCCTGGGCCGCGTATCAGCTCGATCTCATGCGTGCTGTCGACGCCGAGGGATTCCCCGATCAGGTGACGTGGCCGACCGAACCCGCCCAGGCACCGACGCTGGACGCCCCCGCTTCCTCTCACCTTTAAAGGAATAGACCTATGACGCAGGACTATCACCACGGCGTTCGCGTGATCGAAATCAATCAGGGCTCAAGGCCGATCCGGACCGTGGCCACCGCTGTGATCGGCGTGGTGTGCACAGCAAACGACGCGGACGAAAACGCCTTCCCCTTGAATACGCCGATTCTTCTCACGAACGTTATCGAAGCGCTTGGAAAGGCAGGTAAAAAGGGCACGCTATCCACCACGCTTCGCGCAATCGGCGCTCAGACCAAAGCCCTTACCGTGGTCGTACGCGTGGCCGAAGGTAAGGACCTGGACGAGACCGTCGGCAATGTGATCGGGACCGTGACGAGCGAAGGCCGCTACACCGGCTTGAAAGCATTTCTTGCGGCGAACGCGAAGCTCCATGTCACGCCGCGCATCATCGGTGTGCCCGGACTGGACCGGCCGGAAGTCGCTGCTGCCATGCTCCCGATCGCGCAGTCGCTGCGCGCGATGACGTATGCGTTTGCCTGGGGCTGCAAAACCAAGGAAGAAGTCGCGGCTTACCGAGATCAATTTGGCCAGCGCGAGATCATGCTCCTGTGGCCCAACTTCATCGCATGGGATCGCGATGCGAAGAAGAATGTCGAAGTTCCTGCGGTCGCGTATGCGCTTGGCCTGCGCGCGAAGATCGACGAGCAAATCGGTTGGCACAAGACGCTGTCGAATGTGGCGGTCAACGGCGTGGTAGGCATCTCCGCTGACGTGTCATGGGGCTTGCAGGACCCGAATACCGATGCGGGCTTCCTCAACGAGAAAGGCGTCACCACGCTCATCAACAAGAACGGATACCGGTTCTGGGGCTCGCGCACGTGTTCCAGCGATCCGCTGTTTGCTTTCGAGAATTCGACGCGCACCGCTCAGGTCATCGCCGACTCGATAGCAGAGGCGCAGATGCCAGTCGTTGACGGGCCACTTCACCCCTCGCTGCCGCGCGACATCATCGAGTCGATCAACGGCCGGTTTCGAGGGTGGATTTCGCAGGGTTATCTGGTCGGCGGCTCCGCGTGGTTCGATCCCGAGCCGAACACCACCGACAGCTTGAAATCCGGGCAGTCGTACATCGATTACGACTACACCCCGGTTCCTCCGCTCGAAAACCTCGTGCTGCGCCAGCGCATCACGGACCGATACCTCGCCGACTTCGCCTCGCGTGTAGGCGCGTAATCGTCGGCCTTCTCAGGAGCTCAGAACATGGCGTTGCCGCGCAAACTCAAAGGTTTCAATCTGTTTCACAACGGCGAGAGCTTTCTCGGTCAGGTAGCCGAAGTCACGCTGCCCAAGCTCACCCGCAAGATGGAGGACTATCAGGGCGGTGGCATGAGCGGCCCTATCAAAATCGACTTCGGTCAGGAGGGCATTCAAATCGAATGGACGTGCGGTGGCTTCATGCGTCCCGTGCTCGCCCAGTACGGCATCATGGCGCACGATGGCGTGCTGTTGCGCTTCTCCGGTGGCTACCAGTCCGAAGACGCGTCCGGCGTAGACTCGGTCGAAATCGTCATCAAAGGCCGGCACAGCGAGATCGACATGGGCACGGTCAAGGCTAAGGAAGACACGGCATTCAAGGTGACGACCGTTGCGAGCTACTACAAGCTCGCAATCAATGGCCATGAGCTCATCGAGATCGATTTCATCAATTCGATCGAGAAGATCGACGGCAAAGACCTGCTCGCCGCGCTGCGCAAAGCGATAGGCATCTGACGGCGTCCACGTCTCGCAGATCACTCACCCCTTTCATCTTTCGACACAGCTATGGAACCCAACCAAATCGAGAACCTTGTCGACCCGAACACGCACACGCTCGATACGCCGCTCGTGCGCGGTGAGCAGACCATTACCACCATCACGCTTCGAAAGCCCAAATCGGGCGAGCTGCGCGGCGTGTCGCTCTCCGACCTCGTGAATCTCGATGTCACGGCGCTCTCAAAAGTGCTGCCGCGCATCAGCACGCCCACGCTCACCGAGCACGACGTCGCCAACATCGATCCCGCCGATCTCGTCGAACTGGGAGGTATCTTTGCAGGTTTTTTGATGTCGAAGGCCGTCAAATCGAAACTGGAATCCCTGAGAGGGTAGAAGACGCGATGGCCGATCTCGCCGTGGTCTTTGCTGGATGGACGCCTGCGGTGATGGACGAATTCAGTTTGGTCGAGTTGATGGAGTGGCGCGAGCGAGCGCGGCAACGTAGTGGCAGTGGGAGCGAATAGCGGTGGACAACGCATTGAAACTTCGCGTCATGTTCGACATGGTCGACAGGATCACCAAGCCTTTGAAGACCATGCTTGCAGGCAACAAGGCGCTTGCCTCGTCGCTCAAGGAAACGCGTGCACAGCTGAGCAACTTGAGCCATGCGCAGAAGAACGTTGCCGCGTTCCGCGAGCTCTCCGGTAGCGTCGCCAAGACGACGGCCGAAATGACAGCCGCGCACGCCGGTGTGGGCGAGCTTACGCGGGCGCTGCGTGCATCGGGGCCACCGTCGAGGGCCATGATCGCCGATCTGGAGAAGGCGAAGCAGACGGCAGCAGCGCTCACGACGCAGCATAGTCAGCAGGTCGCCAAGTTGAGCGCATTGCGCACTTCGCTTGCGGACGCGGGGCTTTCGACATCAAGCCTGGCTCGTCACGAGCGCGAGCTCAAGGCGAGCATCGATGCCACGAGGACGTCGATCGCGCAACAGCAAAGGCAGCTTGAGCAACTCGCAGAGCGCGAGCGGCGCGTTGCGTCTGCACGCTCGAAAATGCAGACCGTGCAGGGCGTTGGTGCCAACATGGCCATCGGCGGGTTTGCGGCGAAGAGCACCGGCACGCGCATTCTGGGCGGTCTGGGCGAGACGCTTGGTGAAGCCAAGAAAATCCAGAATGAGGTCGGCCGAATTCGGGCGCTTGGCCAGAGCGAAGGCGCCACGCGGGAGGCTGTTGCGTTCGCGCGGGACATGAAGGTGTACGGTACAAGCGCCGCTGACAACATGACGATGATGCGCGATTCGATGTCGGTCTTCGCCGACTCGCATCACGCGAAGGTCGCGGCACCGATCCTGTCGAAAATGAAGTTCGCGAACGACGCCGTGTACGGAGACGAGCACGCCGAAGACAATGAGCGCAAGTTCATGAACATGCTTAAGGTGATCGAGCTGCGCGGAGGCATGAAGGACCACGCGACGTTTCTCGATGAGGCCAATCGCGTTCAAAAAGTCATTTCGGCAACGGGCGGGCGCGTGGGCGGCGACCAGTGGATGGAGTTCATCCAGCGCGGCGGCGTTGCCGCCAAGTCGCTGTCCAAGGATGCCTTCTTTTATCAGATGGAGCCACTCATCCAGGAGATGCGCGGCAGCGCAGGTAAGGGGCTCATGTCCGGCTATCAAAACCTGATCGAAGGACGCACGACGGTGCGCGCTGCTCGCAAGCTGATGGGTCTCGGATTGCTGGATTCGAAGAAGGTCGAGTATGACAAGAACGGCCACGTCAAAGCATTCGCCGATGGCGCGTTGCTAAATTCCGAACAGTTCAAGTCTTCGCCCTATGAATGGATGCAGAAGACTTTGCTGCCAGCCCTCGCGAAGAAGGGCATCACGGATGATAAGGCGGTCATCAGCACGATCGGTTCGATGTTCACGAACTCGACCGCCTCGAACTTGTTCACCACGATGTTTTTGCAGCGTGGTCAAATTGCAAAGAACGAGCGCCAAAATAGGGGCGCTGCTGACATCGACACGCTGAACGAAATTGCGAAAGGACAAACCACTGGCAAAGAGCTTGCCGCCTTGGCGAAGCTGCGTGATCTTAAGAGAGAAATCGGCGAACGCGTCACGCCGCTGTATAACGCAGGGCTCGATAAAACGCGCGCGCTCGCTGAGCGTCTTCTGAGCGTCGTCAGAGCACACCCGGCCGCCGCGAAGGCCGTCATTACGGTGCTAGCGGTCTTCGGCGCGCTTCTGGCCGCATGCGGCACCTTAGTGATTGCATTGGCCGCGGTGCTCGGTCCGCTCGCGGTGTTGCGGTTCAGCATGGCGACGCTTGGCATGCAAGGTGGCTTGCTCACGCGCGGACTTGGCCTTGGCGTGAGCGCCTTTCGAATGCTGGGGTCGGCGGCGTGGTTCGCCGGGCGAGCGCTATTGCTGAGCCCGATCGGCCTCGTGATTACGGCATTGGCCGCTGGCATCGCGGTTGCAGCCTATGCCATCTACACACATTGGCACGAAATCAAGTCCGGCGCATCTGCCCTCTGGGACCATTTACGTTCGGCATTTGGTTCGGGCGTGGCCTGGCTTGAAACGCTACCCGCTTCGTTGGCTGCGATCGGCGCGAACATCATTTCGGGCCTAGTCAATGGCATCAGCAGTCAGATGAGCTCGGTCAAGGACGCCATCGTGAACGTGGCGAGCTCGACGGTGGGCTGGTTTAAGGAAAAGCTAGGCATTCAAAGCCCCAGTCGTGTGTTCGGCGTGCTGGGCCATTTTGTTGGAGAAGGTGCGGCGCTTGGGATCGAGCGCACTCAGGGGCGCGTCGCTCGTGCGGCCTTCGGCTTGGCTGCGGTTGCAGCGAGCTCGTTCGCTTCGCCTGCAATGGCAGCAGGCACTCCGCTCGCCAAGCCCGCGATTGCGCTGGCGCGCTCGAATGTGCCGATCGACAGGCGCGGGCCGCTGGCGGCCGCATCGGCCGGCAATACTGGCGGCGGCGCAGCCTCCTCTGTCGTGGTCAATATCTATCCGCAGCCGGGCATGGACGCGCGGGCGATCGCGCGTGCCGTCACGGCCGAGCTCGACCGTCGCGATCGCGCGAGACAATCGCGGCTCGGTTCAAGCCTTCGAGACCGATCGTAATCGCAGGGGAAACCATATGATGATGTCGCTCGGGCAATTCTTATTCAGTCTCAGATCAGCGCCGCTCAAGGAACTGCAACGTCAACGCAACTGGAAACACCGGACGAGCTCGCGCGTCGGCGCCCGCGATGCAAGCCAATATGTCGGCGTCGGTGACGACACGATCACGCTCAATGGAATGGTGGCGCAGGACAACTCGATCGGGACCATCGCATCGCTCACCGAGCTCGCCAAAATGGGAGATTCGGGCGATGCGTATGTGCTCGTGGACGGCTCGGGAACGGTGTATGGTGCGTTCGTCATCGAGAGCCTGAACGAGACCGCGTCGTACCATACCGTCGCCGGCGTTGCCCGCAAGATCGAGTTCAATCTGTCGATCAAACGTGTTGACGATGACGTGTTGGCCAAGCCGTAGGGTCCCGCACGATGACATCGTTATCGAACATGCAACCCAAGGCCGACTATCGCATCACCCTGGACGGCCGCGATCTATCGCGGCTAATCGCACCGAAGCTCATCAGCCTAACGCTTTCAGAGTCGCGTGCGGAGGAAGCGGACACGCTCGATCTTGTCATCGACGATTCGAAGAACACCTTTGCGATCCCGAAGCGCGGCGCGAACGTTCGCGTGGAGATCGGTTGGTTCGGCGAGCCGCTCGTGAACAAGGGCGTCTTTACGGTCGATGAAGTCGAGCACAGCGGTGCACCTGATATCCTGACCATCCGCGCACGATCAGCCTCGATGACCCATGCCATGCACGAGCGGCGCGAACAAAGCTGGCACGGCCAGACGCTCGGCTCGATCGTGCGCACCATCGCCTCACGCCATTCGTTGAAAGCGCGGGTAGCCCAAGCGCTCGCCGAGGCGGCAATCGCGCACATTGATCAGACGCACGAGAGCGATATGTCGTTTCTGACACGGCTTGCCAAGCGCTATGACGCGGTGATGAACATCAAGGATCTGCATTTGCTATTCATGCCGATCGGCTCGGGCAAAACAGCGAGTGGCCACGCGCTCACAGAAATCAGTCTCACACGACGCGACGGTGACAGCCATCGCTACCATGTCGCGCAGCGCGAGAGCTATACCGCAGTGCGTGCGCATTGGCATTCCAACGGTGCGGGCAAGCGTCAATCCGTTGTGATCGGCGGCGAAAATAATCGAGACGTGAAGGTGTTGCCTGAAGACTATGCGAGTGAGGCAGAAGCGCGGGCCGCTGCGACAGCAGAACTTGCGCGGGTGCAGCGCAGTCAGGCAACGATGGACTACACGTTGGCGCGTGGCCGCGCGGAGATGTTTCCAGAGCTGCCGGTGACGATCACGGGTTTCAAGCCCGAGATTGACGACACGTTATGGCTGGTGAAGCGAGCGACGCACACGATGACCGGCGACGCAGGCTTTACAACGGCGCTTGAGCTCGAAGTGCGCGACGACCCGACGACCGAGCGCCATCGGTCGCACTTCCGCCACGCCGGGCGTTGAGACTTGCATTACTCGCAGGTCGTCATCGCAAAGCTGATCTGCCCACATACCATCGACTAGAATAAGCACCCGCCAGCTCGAACGAGGTTAGGATCGATTGTCCTCGGCGGGAAAATCATATCGAGCTGTTATAGAGAAATTGAATATGCTACGACGCACTCTTATAGCCTTGCCCATCGGAATAGCACTATCAGTTATCGCAGGGCATCAATCCGAAATGAAGCCCGCCGCACAGCTCGATGATTCGCGGGAAGTCGACTCAAGCTCACCGAAGGCTCATTCAGAAATGGTCGCACGACCGGCCATCCAACGCGGGCTACGCCCTCCGATCGAGCAGGCCTCCGACGCAAAGGTGGAGTGAGCTGAAATAAGACGTAAGGCCTACCTGCCGACATCGGCTTCGCTATCTGAATGGATAGCGAAACGCGTAATAACGGAACGCCGAGAGAACAGATGCAAGCTGAGGCAGCATCCGCTCATTTCCCTGTTCGACTTCAAGTTGGCGGTTCGGGTCATTTTCTTGCCCGGGCGAACCCTATCGAAAGCCAACCGGCGTCAAGGTTGACGATAGATCGTCATCAGGCTCGCCCGGGATCGAGATCGCTGGAGAAGCAGGAAAAGCCAGTACCTGTTCGTGCTTCGAACGCACTTCTCGAGATACGCCCACTGCGATACAAACAGCGAACGCGCACAAAAGCAGCGCGCCGACCCAAGGCACATACCAATCCTTCAAAAATGGCATCGTACGCTGCAGTCGAGCAAGCGACCCGCCGAAGGTTGGCCTCGTGTATGTCTTCGAGCGCTGCACGAAGCTCGTCTCCCAGCCGTCGAGAAATGCCATGACTGGCCTAAATTCGGCGACCGTCATCGCGCTTATGCTGGCCAGTCCGAATTTCGTGCACAAGATCTCGGTCAAGCGCAATGTATCTACGCCTGAACGGCGGGCGACCGAGAAGACCTTTTGCGTCACTAGCTGCGTCTGTTCTTCGTCAATTGAGAGTGAGACGTCCGGCCGATCGAGATTGACGTACAGATGCACCTCTCCGACGTTCGAACTGATGTCGCCGCCGGCCACTACGCCTACGTTGCTTCGAAATTCAAACTTCGTTTTCATTGATCGGCCTGCGTGTTCGTCTATCAACCATCCGTTTTCTTCTTGGGTTTCCCCATCCCCATGTTGATCGTGAATGGCGCGGTGATATCCCCCTTGACGCGCTGACCGATAGTCGCCCCTTCGAAATTTTGTTTGATATCTCGCGGTTTTTTCTCGCTTGGCTGGACCTGCTGTGTCATTCCGCCAATCATCCCGAGGACGCCTGCGCGGCCACGTTCGTCAAGGGAACGATATCCGGCTAAGAGCGCTTGTTCATCCACGGCAAGAGCATCACTAGACCGAACGCCGGTGAGTAGGTACGCGACGTCAACCCCATGTGCGGCTACCAATTCGAGATATCCGGTGTCTGGTCGCCGCGAGCCGTTCTCGTACTTCAACTGACTTTCCTTTGTCACGCCGGCAAGTGCGGCGAAAACGGTCTGATTCAACCGTAGTCGCTTACGCTCTTCCCTCAGTCGCTCGAAAAAAGTGGACACTAAATCACCATATTTGATTGACAGGTGAGCATTCGGTCACTATCATCCTGTGCAAGGTTATCGACTGGAGTATATCCGCCGTGCTTACCAAGAAACCCCTCTACAGACGTGCGCCAAAAGGCGTGTTGTCTACTAAGCCGGTCTACATGCGGCTCATGCCGAATGAGCGGCGCATGTTGGAAGACCTGTCTGCAACACTAAATAGCTCCGCATCAAGCGTAGCGCGCCTGATTTACCTTGAAGGCATCGACCGGTACCGAGCCAAAGTTAGCCGATCAATGGCGCAAGCGCACGCAAACACGATTGCGGGAGATTGAGTGATGCGCCACCCTGCTCTGATCGAACCCGCTTTGCGCCAAGCACTTCATGGTCCTCAACGTCAAGAGGTACAGGCCGCGCTCAATTGGGACGATTCTCAGGTCAGTCGCTTTCTGAGCGGTAGCCAAGGTGTCGTAATCGACAAACTAGATACGCTTGTCGCCGCAGTTGGATTTGTCCTGGTGACTCGTAAGTATCTTGATGCGGTGGCTACTCTCGGGGAAGTCGGCGTGCATTGCGAATGTGCCCGCCGAGGTCACGGCGAATGCCGTTCAATGCGAAGCCCGTTCGAGATCTAAATCGTTGGTGTGCTTATGCGGAGACTGCGCACCGGTTGAAGAATGAGCGAGCAATCTGACGCGGAAATACGGTTTGTGTGCGTAGCATACCCACCTGATTTTGGAGTGAATCGATATGGCGATTTTGAATCGCTGCCCTCATTGCCGTGCTCGCGCCGTCGCGCGTAGCAGCCATGAAATCTCGCTGACGTTTCGGGAAGTCACGTATCAATGCACTAATCCCGAATGTGGGCATACGTACGTGGTGAACATGGAGTTCGCGCGAACGCTTTCGCCGTCGGCCACCCCCAATCTGGACCTGAAGCTGCCGCTTTCGCCACACGTGCGTGAGCGCCTGGCGCAACAGCTAGATCTGCCTCTGTAGCAGACCGCCCCTAACCCTCGTCGCCTCTCGCATCGTGCCGTCACGGCGCGAGGGACTTTTTTTTGCCTATCGAAACTGGAGATCTGCATGACACGCACTTCTACCTCGATGGTCCTAGTGTTCGAGAACGTCAAATTAGATGTCGTCGATACTCGCAATGTGCAGTGGCTAAGGGCCCCTCAGATTGAGGGGGCCTTGGGCTATAACGAGTGCGTATGTCGATCCACAAACTGTTCGAATCCAACTGTCCTGTGGCTAAGGGGTAATCAAATTGAATATGCCTTGGCCTATCAAAACCCCTCTCAGAACATCCAGTTCCTGTACGACCGCAACGCCGACGAATTCACCGACGAAATGACGCAGCTCGTCGAACTGGAGACTGCCCGTGACCGCCAGCAAGTCCGCATTCATTAGCTAGGTATGCCGCTGTAGCAGACAGCCCCTAACCTTCGTCGTCCCTTGCATCGTGCCATCACGGCGCGAGGGACTCTTTTTACCTATCGAAACAGGAGATCTGCATGACACACACCTCTTCCTCGTCCGTCCTGGTGTTCGAGAACGTCGAATTTGATGTCGTCGATATTCACAATGTGCCGTGGCTAAGGGGTTACCAAATTGGTAATGCCTTGCAGTATTCCGATGCGCCGGTCGCCGTGGCCAAGCTGCACGACCGCAACGCCGACGAGTTCACCGTCGAAATGACGCAGCTCGTCGAATTGGAGACCGCCGGTGGCCGCCAGCAGGTGCGCATTTTCAGCCCGCGCGGCTGCTATCTGCTCGGCATGCTGGCCCGCACGGAGCGCGCGAAGGCATTCCGCGTTTGGGTCCTCGACGTGTTGGAAGGTCGGCAAGTCCCGCAGCAGACCGGACGCTTGAGCGTCTCACAGCGACTGGCAGCACTGCGCTACCGCGGCACGCTTGCCAAAGACCTTTCTCGGACCACCGAGCGCGGACTTGCGCTCGAGCTACACGCGAACTTGCGTCATGTCTCCCGGCTGCTCGGCATGCCAGTGTCCGAACTCGAGACGCTTGCGCCGGGACTGAAGCAACAGTCGCTTGGCCACTAAACCGGAGACAGACATGGCACGGCTTGCATCAACACCTGTAGCTATCCCGTTCGATCCGGCGAAGGCCTCTTCTCGCCAAAGGGTCGAATACCTGCACGCTCTATGGCGCGCGGATATCGATCCGTTTGTGTTCGTCGGCGTCGCCCACCGTCTAGGTTACTCGTTGCGTTGTTACTGGGATGTCCGCGCCGACATGCCTGTGCTGACGCCGCTTGTTCTTCACTGACAATGCGTGAGTCGCTGAGCGAGACCGATCTGCGCGCGGCTTGGAAGCGCTTGCACTTGGTTGGCGACTATGACATGTCAATGCGTCATCGCGCTGTACGGCTTGCCGTCGAAGCTGCCGCGCACGCGTGGCGCAACCGTGAACAAGCGCGTACGCGACAAGCGCTCGACGCGAAGCGGCGCGCCGCGAACGATATCGACGATTGATCGAACCGCGCCGGCAGTCCGGCGCTCCGTAACCTTTTCCCGGGCAGTTCCACGCTTTGCAACGGCACGGTGCCGAGGTTTTTCACATCTGTTTGCTCGCGCGTTTTCCTTTCAGTTGAGAGACGGCGTTCTAGCTAGAACGGAGGCATACATGAATCAATCCCAAGAGACCACACCGAACGACGCGGCATTAAGAGCAGCCATTGAGTCTGCCGCTGCGGTCCTTCGCTTCAACAACCGGCCCGGCAGCGTCGCGCGGCAAGCGACGCTCAGCCTGTTCGTCGCGGCGCTGAGCGATCGCCTTGCCCTTGCGTTTCCGCAATCAGCGGAGGCGCTCAATGCGGTCGTATTCAGCGCACCAACGGGTGGCAATCCAACCACAGCAAGCGCGCAGCATCCGGGGCTACACGAATAACCATGGCTACGATCGACGAATTGAAGCATCGCATCGACTTGCACGATCTGGCCGATCGGCTCGGCATCAAACGCGGCCGAGGCGGCAATAAGGCGCTGTATCACTCGCCTCAACATCAAGATAAGAGTCCGTCGCTGTCGATATACATGAACCATCCTAAGTACGGCACTGGATGGAAGGACCACAGCAGCGGCGCAGGCGGCTCATGCGTTGACCTCGTGATGTTTACTCGCGGTGGGACCGTCGCCGAGGCGGTGCGGTTTCTGCACGACGCCTATGGCATCCCCATGGACCGGCCCACATCGACCGAACGGCGCGAAAAATCGACCGTTGAGTACATCGCAGACCGTTGCCTGTCCGACCCAGAATCTGCTCGGGAGTATCTTCGCGGCCGTGCGATCTCGGACCCTGCGATTGATGCAGCGATTAGCGCGCGCTCCCTCGGCTTCAACACCTGGACGAGTTCCAAGGTCGTTCAAGGCGAGGTCGGCTACGGCGGCCCTGCGGCAGCATTCGTCGTACGTGCCCCCGCCGACACGCGTGTCGTGGCCGTGGATCTTCGCTACGTGGATCCGTCGCTCAACGGCGGCGTCAAGACGCAAACACAAGGCGAGAAAGCCGGGTTCGGCTGGACGGCCGACGCTCGGCGGCTAGCGAAGGCCAAGCGCGTGTATGTCGTCGAGAGCGCGATCAATGCGCTGTCGATCGACACCTGTGCGTTGCCGGGGACAGCAGCGTTTGCCTTGCGCGGTCTGGCAAACGTCGACGCCATCGATTTCACAATGCTTCGAGGCAAACAGGTCGTGATCTGCATGGACAACGACGAGCCTTTCGCGGACGGTCATCCTCGCGCTGGCCAGCGTCCGGGACCGGAGGCCGCCTGGACGCTGTACGAGCGGCTCACGAGCCTGAACATTAGCGCGATGCTCGTTGACCAGTCTCAATGGCTTGCTGACCTTGCCGATGGCGAAAAAACGCGCAAGCCGATCAACGACGTGAACGACTATCTGCAGCTACGCGGCGCGGCCGAGCTTGCTCGGGCGTTGGACCAGCTCGAACCTTGGCTCATTGCCGGTCTCGCCGGCGACGCGACACGCCGAGGACGGCCGCGCATTTTTTTGCCTTCGCACGACTTCGCGCAGTACTGGCGCTTTCGCGTGCGCCCCGACTTCACGAGCTACATCACGAAGATGGACCGCAACGAGGAATCGGGAGTCGAAACGCCTGTGATCACGGATCTCTGCGGTTTTCGCATCGCGGGCATGAGTCGTGTCGCGGTGGCCAGTGCGACATCGACGATGACGGGCGACGCCGATCAGGCGCCAAGCGTTTATTTCGCCGTCTCTGTCCAGGCCGCGCGTCACGGCGCGCAGCTTATTCGTCGCGTGTTTCTAGACGACCAGCTGCACAACGTGGATCAGTGGGGGAAATTTGGGCCTATCTGGTCGCCAGCGCCGTTCAAGCGCATGGTGAACATTCTCGAACGCGGAGCTGACCTCGGAGCGCGACAGGCCGCGAATTTTGTGGGGCTTGCATGGCGCGACGGCCGGCTGATCGTGAACGAGGGTCCCGACTGCTACTTCACCGAGGCGGACAAACAGTGCCCCTATCACAATCTGACGTTTCCGAGCGGCCCGATCGCGGACGCCCGCCGCGTAATTAGCGCGTTCCAGACGACGTTCAAGCAAAGCGCTGCGACCATACCGCTCGTGTGGGCCCTAGGCGGTCACCTCAAGGCGCTGTTGGGCTTCTGGCCGCACATCACCATCCAGGCGAACAAAGGGGCGGGCAAGTCGACCTTAATCAAACGGCTTGAGCGTGCTCTGGCGTTCACGATGTTCTCGGGTCAGTCGCTTCAAACCGAGTTTCGCTTGCTCACGAGCATCAGCCACACGAGCCATCCGGTCGGATGGGAAGAACTGTCAGCGCGCCGACAAGACGTAATCGACAAGGCGGTTGGACTGTTGCAGGAGAACTACCAGTACACCGTCACTCGACGTGGCTCCGACATGACGGAATACCTCCTGTGCGCGCCGGTGATGCTGGCCGGTGAGGATGTACCCGTGCGCAGCCTGCTCGGCAAGCTCGTACGCACCACATTGACGGGCAAGCGAGGCCCGCTGCTGCCGGATGATCTGCCGCGCTTTCCCGTGCGGCAGTGGCTTGAGTTCCTCGCGCGCCTCGATAAGCGCTCTGTTATGGCGAGCTACGCCGAATTGCGCAACGAGGCGCTCGCGAATTGTCGCGCGAGCGGTGAGGACGACGGCGCTACCCGCATGGCGGGCAACTACGCGGCTGTCAACCTCGCTTGGAAGTATCTCTGTGAGTTCGCCGGCATTGATGCGCATGACGGCAAGTTCATCAGGGATCTGCTCGCCGAAATGAACAGCCATGTCTCCGAAACGAGTGCAGACCGAGAACCATGGGTTTGGATTTTGGAAACGGTGTTGTCGGAAATCGATGGAGGCAATTACAAGCATCCGTACACGTTCGATACGGTCGATGGCGAGTTCTGCCTTCTGATGCGCACCGGGCATGTGATGGATCACATCGCACATACGAGCGCTTTGCGTGACATCTGGAATGGTTTGCCCGTTAAGTCGGACCGCGTGTTCAAAGCGCAGCTCAAGCATGCAGGGGTCGTTGTTGGCGACAAGGAAGTAGAGCGTCGCATCTTCACTCGACGTGTGCCCTACCTGACTCCGATCTCGCTTCGGCGGCTTGCCGACTTCAACCTTCACGTGTCCGTTCGCGAAGATCTTGCGACTGACGCCCTGCAAGGAGCGTAGTCCGATGCACTACACCTACCTCCAAATCGGTGGCGCTAGCACCCGCCGACTCATTCTTTCCGTCCGAATTAAGCACTTCTTTGGTGCGCGAATCGCCGGGAGAGGCCGTTTTTCGCATGGGGAGACCACAGGTAGCGCAGAAAACCCGCGTTTTTTGATGGCGACTTCACGTAAGTCCTTGATTGTTGAGAAGAGTACTTCCATGAGTCACCCTCGATTTGCCACTAGTCACCGTGATTTTGCCACTAGTCCATTTGTGGACTATTTGCCGCTTCCCCTCTCTTTTCTCTCTCTAAGTTGTTGTAAAGAAAGAAGAAAGAAGGGCAAGAAAACCGAGAAGACACACAATTCACACGCCACGAGTCTTAAGCGGTTTGCCATCAGTCAGCGACGCTGCCTATTTTTTAGGCCACGAGTCAGAGAGGTCTGCCATGTGTTTTTGATGGCAACTAGTGGCACGATAAACTCAATAAAATCAATCGCTTATCATGCATTTTCGGCCGTTGCCATCATTCCACTAGTTGCGCTGCCCCTCCCCCCGCTGCGTCGCGCTCGATAGACAACCCGATGAACACCATAGATCTCAAGCAAGCCGCCGCGCTGCTCAGCGCGCATCCCGAAACGGTTCGCCTGAAGGCGAAGGCCGGAGAGCTGCCCGGCCGTAAGGTCGGCAAGCGCTGGATATTTTCGACGGTTGCCTTGCAACGCTACCTCACCGGAGAATGGACTCCGCGAGTTGTGCAGGGCGATCAGCAGGAGGAAGTTAAAAATTGTCGCTCTACAAACGGAAGTCCAGTCCGAACTGGCAATACAAGCTGTACCCCCCTGGTGGCGGATCGCCGATACAAGGAAGCACTGGCACCAGCAACAAGGAACAGGCCCAAGAGTTTTACGACCGTCTGAGGGTGGATCTGTGGAATCAGGCGCGGCTTGGCATGAAGCCGCGCTACACCTGGAACGATGCTGTCGTGCGGTATATAAGCGACCGCGAAGGGCTATCTAGCCTGGAGACATCGAAAACGCATCTGCGATGGCTTGACCAGCACCTGTCGGGCCTTGCCTTGGCCGACATCGACCGGAACCGCATCGACGCGATCGCGCTGGCAAAGAGGAGGGAAACTCGCGTGATACGAACGAAACACGGCGTGGTGGACACCGGCAGGACCGTCAGCGCCGGCACCGTACGTCGTGTCATCGGCGTGCTGAAGGCCGTGCTTAATGCGGCCGTCGAGTGGGAGTGGTTGGACCGTGCGCCGGTGACGAAACGCCCGAAGGTCGTCGCGAAGCGTATCCGTTGGCTGACGCCGGCGGAAGCGGAGCGGTTGCTGGCCGAGCTGCCTGAGCACCTTTCCGACATGGCGCGGTTTAGCCTCGAGACCGGATTGCGCCGCTCGAACGTCACGGGGCTGCACTGGTCGCAGGTCGACATCGTGCGGCGGATCGCCTGGATTCACCCTGACCAGGCGAAGGCGAAGAAAGCGATCACCGTGCCGCTGTCCGACACAGCAATCGCGGTGCTACGCCGCCAGGTGCCGAAGAAGCGCATGCCTGAGCATGTTGACAGCGTGTTCGTCTATCACGGTAAGCCGGTCTACCAGACGGTGACGGCCGCTTGGCGCAAGGCGCTGAAGCGCGCCGGTATCCGCGACTTCCGTTGGCACGATCTGCGGCATACATGGGCAAGCTGGCACGTGCAGCGCGGCACGCCGGTGCAGGTGTTGAAGGAGCTCGGCGGGTGGGAGACGATGGAGATGGTGCAGCGGTACGCACACCTGTCGGCCGACCACTTGGCGCAGTGGGTCACGCCGCTGACGCTGTTGCCTAAGCCGAGACTAGCTGCAATTTAGCTGCAATGAGAAGGAGGGCAGAACCGAAGACATTGCCGAAACCCTTGTCAGACATGGTGCGCCCGGCTGGGATCGAACCAGCAACCCCTGCCTTCGGAGGGCAGTACTCTATCCATTGAGCTACGGGCGCGTTGACGAGGATCTTGGCTGCGGGGGACGCTGGAGAAGCGTCTGCAAGACCCATGCGAATCCGAGAGAATACCTGTTTTCGATGAATCCGTCCATCGCGCGGCCTGCGCGAGCGCCTATCGTGGAAGCTCGGAACCCGCGCCGGTTCGGGTAAACGCGCGTGAAACCAAAGCAGGCGGCCCACGCCCTGCGTTAAACGTTCCGTCTATAATCGACCGTGCCCTCATACAGAAGGAGGGCACTCGCGGTAGCCACACGCTGTCACTGAACCGACTCACCTAGAAAAAACGGGAGACGAGACAAGCATGAGCGAAGCACCCCACGGAGCCCCAATAAAAACACCCGGCCAACTCATCGCGGCGGTGATCGCGGGGTTTGGCATACCGGTCGCCATCATCATCCTGCTCGCGGTCTATGTGAATAACTCGACTCGCACCGGCGCCGGCACCGACCTCGAAGCTTCGGTCAAGGAACGTATCGCACCGGCCGCTCAAGTCGATATCCGCGATGCCAACGCGCCACGCGTCTACAAGACCGGCGAACAGGTCTTCAAGGCCGTGTGCTCGGCTTGTCACGCGGCAGGAACCGCAGGCGCGCCCAAGTTCGGCGATGCGAGCGCCTGGGCCCCGCGCATCAGCGAAGGCTACGACACGCTTCTGCATAACGCGCTCAACGGCAAGGGCGCCATGCCCGCGCGCGGCGGCACGAGCCCCGACGACTATAGCGACTTCGAAATCGCTCGCGCAGTCGTCTACATGGCCAACGACGGCGGCGCCAAGTTCCCCGAACCGGCTCAACCCGCTTCTGGCGCAACGGCAGGCGCCGCGGCTCCCGCAGCCGGAGCATCCGGCGCGGCGGCTGGCGCGAGTTCGACGGAGAACGCTCAGGCTGCGGCGGCAGTCGCCGCGCTGGCATCGGTGCCGCAGGCGGCTGCTCCGGCAGCGGGCGCGCAAAGCGCCGATGCATCGCAAGCCGGCAAGGCGCTCTATGAGCAGGTTTGTCAGGCGTGCCACGCGGCCGGCGTGCTCAACGCACCGAAGTTCGGCGACAAGGAAGCATGGGCGCCGCGCTTGAAAGATCCGATGGACACCGTCTACAACTACGCGCTGCACGGCAAGGGCGCAATGCCGGCGAAAGGCGGGTCGAATGCATCCGATGCGGACGTGAAAGCCGCCGTCGATTACATGGTGAATGCTTCGAAGTGAATGGCGGCGGTAAAAGCCCTGCGTGCGTGTGAGCGTCGCGGGGCTTTGCTTTTACAACGCGATATTCGCCGAACGGGGAGTTAGCCGGCTTGCCTTTCGACCGTAGCTACCGGGACCGCGTCTGCAGCTCTATATCTTATGCATACGCTCGACGCGCTTCAAGACTGCCAAGCGCGCAGCGCTCATCACCCCTTCTGCAACATCGCCTTCAGCATCGCCATCCGATCCTTCGGCGACAACGGCGCTTCTTCGGCCGTCGGCGGCGGTGCATCGTCGAGCAGCATCTCGGGGATGAAGCGCGATGGCTCGCACACCACCGTTTCCCGCGCGCGCTTGCGCTTCTTGCACCAGTTCAGATGCAGGCTGCGCTGCGCCCGCGTGATCGCCACATACATGAGCCGCCGTTCTTCCTCGATACGCGCGGAATCCACTGGCGCGTCATCGTCCGAACTGCCGCGATGCGGCATGATGCCTTCCTCCACGCCCACCAGAAACACGTGCGGATATTCGAGCCCTTTCGACGCATGCACCGTCGATAGCCGCACCGCGTCCGGGTCTTCGTCGCGGCCTTCGAGCATGGACATCAGCGCGACGGTTTGAATCAGGCCGAGCAGATTCTTGCCGTCATCCGAAAGACCGTCGGCCGTATCGAACCCGGTTTGTTCCGCTTCCGCCGATGGCTCCGGCTTCGTGCCCTTGCGCTTGAGCCACTCGCAGAATTCGAGCACGTTCTGCCACTTCGATTGCGCCTGCCGTTCGTCGTAGGCATCGTAGAGATACGCTTCGTAGTGGATCGCTTCCATCATGTCGTCGAGCACGGTGCTCGCCGGATCGCGCGCGGCGCGGTCCGACAGCCTGCGAATCCACTCGCAAAACGTGCGCAGCGGTTCCACTTGCCGCGCCGACAAGCGCGCCTCGATACCGCCCATGAACACGGCCTCGAAGAGCGACACCTTCGCCGCGCCGGCGAACGCGCCGAGCGCTTCGAGCGTCGTGTTGCCGACACCGCGGCGCGGCGTCGTGATCGCGCGGATGAACGCGGGATCGTCGTCGGGATTCGCGATCAGCCGCAAATACGCGATGATGTCCTTGATCTCGGCGCGGTCGAAAAACGACTGCCCGCCCGACAGCACGTACGGAATGCGCTCACGCCGCAAAACCTGTTCGATGATGCGCGCCTGAAAGTTGCCGCGATACAGAATGGCGTAGTCGCGAAACGCCGCGCGCCGTTCGAACTTGTGCGCCGACAGCCGGAACACGACGGACTCCGCTTCATGCTCTTCGTCATTGCAACCGGTCACGGTGATGCTGTCGCCCATGCCGTGCTCGGACCAGAGCTTCTTCTCGAACAGTTTGGGATTGTTGGCGATCACATTGTTCGCCGCTGTCAGAATCCGCACCGTCGAGCGATAGTTCTGCTCCAGCTTCACCACATGCAGTTTCGGGAAGTCCTTGCTCAACTGCCCGAGGTTTTCCAGCGTGGCGCCGCGCCAGCCGTAAATGGCCTGATCGTCGTCGCCCACGGCGGTGAAGGCGGCGCGCGGACCAGCCAGCAGCTTCAACAACTCGTACTGACAGGCGTTGGTGTCCTGATACTCGTCGATCAAGAGATATCGCAGACGGTTTTGCCACTTGTCGCGAACCTGCTCGTTTTCGGCGAACAGTTGCGCGGGACGCAGGATGAGATCGTCGAAATCCAGCGCCTGATACGCATGCAAGGTCGCCGCGTAGCTCCGATAAACAATCGCCGCCTGATGCTCGTCTTCGTTGTTCGCGAGCACGGACGCCTGATCGGGCGAGACCATCGCGTTCTTCCACAGCGAGATGATCGACTGCACCTTGCGGATCAAGCCCTTGTCGGTCGTGCCGAGCTGCTCCTGAACCATGCCGAAGCAATCGTCCGAATCCATGATGGAGAACTGCGGTTTAAGGCCGACATGTTCCGCTTCCTGACGCATGATCTGCACGCCGAGCGAGTGAAACGTGCAGATGGTCAACTGATTCACGGGCACCTTGCGGCCTTCCTTGCCGGGCGTCGTGAGCGTTTTGCCTTCGAGCAGCTTCGCGGTGCGCTCGCGCATTTCGAGCGCGGCCTTGTTGGTGAAGGTGAGGGCGGCAATGTGCCTAGGCTCGAAGCCGCGTCCTTCGATCAGATGCGCGATCTTCTGCGTGATCACGCGCGTCTTGCCGCTGCCCGCACCGGCGAGCACGAGACAGGGACCGTCGAGATAGCGCACGGCTTCGCTTTGCGCGGCGTTCAGACCTGCGGACATCGTTTTGGACTTTGAGTTGAGGCTCGCGGCGGCGCCGGTGCCTGATGGACTGCGCGCATCGCAGCGACGCGCGTGCGACCGCAAAAAATGCGCGAGAGCGCGATGTTAACACGATAGAACGCGACGGGTTTTGGCCCTCGTTCGTTCGGACGATGGGTGGCGCTCGCGATTGCGTCTTGTCGCCAAACGGGACCATCGTCCGTCAATCGGCAGATGATCGTGACGCCGCCGTGAACGAAGCACTGAGCGCGCCGCGTCCAACTGACATGCCACAATATCCAGCCGGATTACCGATTCAAAGGACGCCAAGCATGAGTTCAAAACTGAAAGTCGGCGTGATGGGCTATGGTCTGGCGGGCGCGACGTTTCACGCGCCGGTCATCGAACACTGCGGCCGCGCGGAGGTGACGGCCATCGCGACGAGCCAGGCCGAGCGCGCCGAGGCCGATTATCCCGATGCACGGATCGTCGCCGATTTCGATGCGCTCCTCGCCATCGACGCGCTCGATTGCATCGTCATCGCCACGCCTAACGACACGCACTTCGACCTCGCGCATCGCGCGTTGTCGGCGGCCAAGCATGTGGTCGTCGACAAACCCGTGACGCTTTCCTCGCGCGATGCCCGCACGCTCGCCGATCTCGCCGCATCGCGCGGGCTTCTGTTCGCGCCGTTCCACAATCGCCGTTGGGATGGCGATTTCATGACCGTGCGCGCGTTGATCGAAAGCGGGCGGCTTGGACGCATCACGCATTACGAATCGCATTTCGACCGCTTTCGTCCGAAAGTGCCGCAGCGCTGGCGTGAGGAAGCATCGCGCGGCGGCGGCTTGCTGTTCGATCTCGGGCCGCATCTGATCGATCAGGCGCTCACGTTGTTCGGCGCGCCCGCGACGGTGACGGCGTTCGTGAAGGCGCATCGCGACCACGCGCATGCGCCGGATTACGTGCATCTCGTGCTCGGCTATGCGGATAAGGAAGTCGTTCTGCATGCAAGCGCGCTCGCGGCGCTCGATCCGCCGCGTTTCACGATTCACGGCACGCGCGGCAGTTATGTGAAGAGCGGGCTCGATGTGCAGGAAGATCAACTGCGCTCCGGCATGCGGCCGGGGCATTCGGAATTCGGCAAGAACCCGCCGGGCTTGCTGCGCGAAGTCGATGGCGATCACGATCTGCGTCAGGCTTTCGCCACCCGCGACGGAGCGTATGTGGAGTTTTATCGGGCGCTAGCGGGGGCCGTGTTGGACGGCAAACCGTTCCCCGTTAAGCCGCAGGATGCGGTGGACGCGATGGCGATCATCGAGCTGGCTATTCAGAGTGAAAAGGAAGGGCGGCGGGTGGAGTTTGTTCGACATTGACGAAGCGGCCTTTGCGCTCACTCGAACGATTGCGGCAATAATTCCGTGCCTTCCAGCAGGGGCATTTAATTCACATTAAAGAGACAAACGCCTGGCGCGATCGAGGCGGTAGTATTTCGAATCGACCGCAAACGAATATCCGGAGTGCGTTCCCTTGAATGTCCCGAAAGCTGTTGCAACAGAATGGCTATGCGATCTGATCGATATGGTGATCACGGCGCAGAGCAACGAATTCCAGGTAAGGCGCATCGAGCGAGAAGCGCTTGCGTTCTTGAGCAAGGGCCGCGAACGTCCTGAGATATTTTGGCTCGTACTCGCATTCACCGCGTTCCTCCGTGGTGATCGCGACGAATGCGTTCGTTGCTCCGAAGCCGCGCAGGCACTAGCGAGGCATGACGTCACCATTCTGACCAATGTGGCGTCGCTAATGTGCGATCTCGGAGAGCCGCGCATGGCGGTGAACTACGCGCGCTTGCTCGCCGATACGCAGCGTAGCGACCCGACAAGCCGGGTCAAGGCGGCTCGTGTATTCGTCACGGCGCTGCATGCCGAAGAGGCGGCGGCAATCATGCTTGCTCATGATCTCAATGCAACCGTTGCCGAAGGCGATGCGGAGCTACCGCGCGACATCGAAGCGACGGCACAGATCTTTCTTCGTTGCGGCGTCGATGCCGAGCAACGGCTTGCTTTGTTGGAAACGGCGGTCGAAGCAATCCGCTCGCAGGGCTGCATGATTCGCGGCAGCAGGTTGATGATTTACGACGACACAACGAGATACGAGCTTTATGTCGACGAAACTGCAAGCCAGTGTGGAAACGTCAACTTCGCGATTGCCGAGGTATTGACCACGACCTTCGATAACGCGTACCCAGAGGTGATTACCTTCGTCTGTCGCCCTGTTGGTTCGCTTAGTGCGCTTGCCTCCCGCAGTGCGCTAATGGAGGTGGTGGAATGAGCATCGAGGTTTCCGATCTGCTGCATCTGGCGCAGCAGTTGTCGGCAGGCAATAGCGAATGCGAATGGCGATCCGGCGCGTCGCGAGCTTATTACGCCGCTTATCACAAAACGCTTGCCGTGGCGGACGCCTGCTTGCCGTCAACGCGCGAGGTTGCCGGTCAACATGAACGGCTGACAAATCGGCTCATGACCGTAGGGAACAAAGGCCGCGCGCTGGCCTACGTGCTCATCGACCTAAAAAAAGTGCGTACGCACGCGGATTACCATCTCACGAAGCCGTTTAGTCAGCACGACGCCACCGACCTCGTCGCGAACTGTCTGGCGTTCTTGCCGAAAACCGATGCATTTCAGGGGCAAATCAACTCGACCCTGTCAACGACGTTCTGAGGCCGACGCATGGCGAGGCATCGTCGCCAGCCACAACCCGCTCCACCGCACACTCAGCCCCGTCCGAATCCGTTTGACAAGCCTAATTCGGTCGCGTAAATTCGGCCGCACGCGTCGGGAGAGCGCGTGGCTTCTGTCGATTTCAAAATCGCCAAGCGAGCCGCGCCGCCGAAGGGGCACACCCACAAACTCTCAGGCAAAAGGACCGGCCGCGTCGAAGAAATCGCCCTTTCGGGCAATTTTTTCGCACTCTGGAGAGCGGCAGCGGCATCGAACGATGTCAGCAGCCCACCGAAGGGGCGCGCGACGGATTTTTTTGATCCGCGCAATCTCTCAGGTACCGAGGACAGAGGGGTCACGCATCGCAACCGCCAGCCGGTATGCGCTTTGCGCTGCTGAAAGTCAGCGAGCAAAGGCATAGTCCGCGGCGAAGGCAGATATCTGCGCGCTGCGTGGCCTTTTTTGTTTCGCGAACCGAGGCCCCGATGACCGCTCTTCAACACACGCCCTTGCATGCCGCCCACCTCGCGCTCAACGCGCGCATGGTCGATTTCGGCGGCTGGGACATGCCCGTCAACTACGGTTCGCAAATCGACGAACATCACGCCGTCCGAACCGACGCGGGCATGTTCGACGTATCGCACATGCGCGTCGTCGATTTCGAAGGCGACGCCGTTCGCCCCTTCTTTCTGCACGCCATCGCCAATAACGTCGACAAGCTGACGACGCCCGGCCGCGCACTGTATTCGTGCCTGCTCAAGACCGACGGCGGCGTCATCGACGATCTGATCGTCTACTACTTCTCCGAAACGAGTTTCCGCGTGGTCGTGAACGCGAGCACGGCGGATAAAGACATCGCGTGGTTCCAGCAACTGAACGCGGAAGGTGGCTTTGATCTGTCGATCCGCCCGCGCGGCGATTTCGGCATCATCGCGGTGCAAGGTCCGAATGCACGCGAAAAGGTCTGGCAAGTGCTGCCGCAGACGCGCGCCGAAACCGAATCGCTCAAACCCTTCAATGCGGCGAAGTTCGCAACCACGCCCTTCGGCGAACTGATGCTCGCGCGCACCGGCTACACGGGCGAGGACGGCTTCGAGATCGTGGTTTCCGCCACGAACGTGGAAGCGCTGTGGAACGCGCTCCGCGAAGCCGGCGTGAAGCCCGCAGGCCTCGGCGCACGCGACACCTTGCGTCTCGAAGCCGGCATGAATCTCTACGGCCAGGACATGGATGAAACCGTGTCGCCGCTCGACGCCGGCCTCGCCTGGACTGTCGACCTGAAAACCCCGCGCGATTTCGTCGGCCGCGCCGCGCTCGAAGCGAACGGCTCGCAGTCGAACTTCGTCGGGCTCGTGCTCATCAAGGAGAACGGGCGTGCGGCTGGCGTGCTGCGCGCGCATCAGAAGGTCGTCACGGCGCACGGCGAAGGCGAGATCACGAGCGGCACGTTTTCGCCGTCGATGCAGGAGTCGATTGCGTTCGCTCGCGTCCCGACGCAAGTGGCGATCGGCGATACGGTGCAAGTGCTCATCCGCGACAAGCAAGTTGCCGCGCGCGTGGTAAAACTTCCGTTCGTGCGCAACGGCAAGACGCTCGTGAGCCTTTGAGGCCCGACAGCGGACGAACGTGGCGCGCGCCATCCGATCACGAACCCCACGAACGAATTACGCAAGGAGCATCCAATGAGCATCCCGGCCGATCTGAAATATACCGAATCGCATGAATGGGTCCGCACCGAATCCGACGGCACGCTGACCATCGGCATTACCGATCACGCGCAAGAAGCGCTGGGCGACATCGTGTTCGTCGAACTGCCCGCAGCGGGCAAGGCAGTCGCGGCGGGCGACGCCATCGCGGTGATCGAATCCGTGAAAGCGGCATCCGATATTTACGCGCCGGTGTCGGGCGAAGTCGTCGCCGCGAACGACGCGTTGACTTCGTCGCCGGATTCGGTGAATGGCGCACCGTACGAAAGCTGGCTCTTCAAGATCAAGCCGGCCGCCGACGCCAGTCTCGACAAGCTGCTCGACGCCGAAGGCTACGGCAAGTCGATCGGCGAATAACTCATCTCAATGACGAAAGCGGTTGCGTTTCCAACCGGCCGCTTTGCAGGAATTCACATGAAGCTCGAACATCCGGATCACCTGATGAACCGCACCTCCCTGTCCCTCGCCGCGCTCGAATGCCATGACGCATTCGCGGCACGGCACATCGGTCCCGACGATGCCGACCAGCGCGCCATGCTCGACGCGCTCGGGTTCGCATCGCGCGCGGCGTTCATCGACGCGGTGATTCCGGAATCGATCCGCCGTCAGGAAACGCTGCCGCTCGGCGCGTTCACGCAGCCGAAAAGCGAAGCGGAAGCGCTCGCGTCGCTGCGCAAGCTGGCGAACGAGAATCTCGTGTTTCGCACGTATATCGGCCAGGGTTATTACGGCACGCACACGCCGGGCGTGATCCTGCGCAACGTGCTGGAAAATCCGGCGTGGTACACGGCTTATACGCCGTATCAGCCCGAGATTTCGCAAGGGCGTCTGGAAGCGCTTCTGAACTTTCAGCAGATGGTGATGGATCTCACGGGCCTCGCCATCTCGAACGCGTCGCTGCTCGACGAAGCCACCGCCGCCGCCGAAGCCATGACGCTTCTGCAACGCGTCGGCAAGCCGAAATCGAACCTGTTCTATGTGGCCGACGACGTGCTGCCGCAGACCATCGAAGTGGTGAAGACACGCGCTAAGCCGGCGGGCATCGACGTGCAGGTGGGACCGGCCGCGGATGCCGCGAGCGCGAACGCATTCGGCGTGCTGCTGCAATATCCCGGCGCGAATGGCGACGTTCGCGACTACCGCGCGCTCGCCGAAGCGGTGCATGCGGCGGGCGGTTACGTGATCGCCGCAGCCGACTTGCTGGCGCTCACGCTCATCACGCCGCCAGGCGAATGGGGCGCGGACGTGGCTATCGGCAATACGCAGCGTTTCGGCGTGCCGGTCGGCTTCGGCGGTCCGCACGCGGCGTACATGGCCGTGCGCGACGAATTCAAGCGTCAGATGCCGGGCCGTCTCGTCGGCGTGACTATCGACGCGCAAGGCAATTCCGCGCTGCGTCTCGCGCTGCAAACGCGCGAACAGCATATCCGCCGCGAAAAGGCGACGTCGAATGTCTGCACGGCGCAGGCGCTGCTCGCGATCATGGCGAGCATGTACGCGGTCTATCACGGCCCGCAGGGTCTCAAGACCATTGCGCTGCGCGTGAATCGCGTCGCGTCGGTGTTCGCGGCGGGCGTGCGAAAGCTCGGCTACGCGCTCACCAACGACACGTTCTTCGATACCGTGACCATCGAAAGCGGCGCGAGCACCAACGCGCTGCATCAGGCCGCTTACGCCGCGCATGTGAATCTGCGTCATGTGAGCGCGAATCGCGTCGGTGTGTCGCTCGATGAAACCACGACGCGCGACGATCTCACGAAGCTCTTCGCGCTGTTCGCCGAAGTCGCGGGCAAGAACGAGACGTTCGATATCGACGCGCTCGATGCATCGCTTGCCGATCCATTGCCCGCAGATCTCAAGCGCACGAGCGAATACCTCACGCATCCGGTTTTCAATCGCCATCATTCCGAGCACGAAATGCTGCGCTATCTGCGCAGTCTCGCGGACAAGGACCTCGCGCTCGACCGCACGATGATCCCGCTCGGCTCCTGCACGATGAAGCTCAACGCGACCTCCGAAATGCTGCCGGTGACGTGGCCCGAGTTCGCGCAGATTCATCCATTCGCGCCTGCGGAACAGACGGTCGGCTATCGCACTATGATCGATCAGCTCGAACAGATGCTCGTCGCGTGCACCGGCTATGCGGCGGTGTCGTTGCAGCCGAACGCCGGTTCGCAGGGCGAATACGCCGGCTTGCTCATCATTCACGCGTATCACGAGTCGCGCGGCGAAGGGCATCGCAATGTATGTCTGATTCCGGCGTCCGCGCACGGCACGAATCCGGCTTCGGCGCAGATGGCGGGCATGCAGGTCGTCGTCGTTGCATGCGATACGAACGGCAACGTCGATATCGAAGACCTGAAGGCGAAGGCCGAAAAGCATTCGGCGAATCTCGCGGCGATCATGATCACGTATCCGTCGACGCATGGCGTGTTCGAGCGCAACGTCCGCGAAATCTGCGAGATCGTGCACGCGCACGGCGGCCAGGTGTATGTCGATGGCGCGAACATGAATGCGATGGTCGGCCTCACCGCGCCCGGCCAGTTCGGCGGCGATGTCTCGCATCTGAACTTGCACAAGACGTTCTGCATTCCGCACGGCGGCGGCGGACCGGGCGTGGGTCCGGTAGCGGTTGGCGCGCATCTGGCCAGGTTTCTTCCGAATCAGGCTTCGACCGGTTACAAGCGCGATGACGCGGGCATCGGCGCGGTATCGTCGGCGCCTTACGGCTCGGCCGCGATCTTGCCGATCTCATGGATGTATATCGCGATGATGGGCGCGGAAGGTCTCACCGCCGCCACGGCAAGCGCGATTCTCGCGGCCAACTACGTCGCGAAGCGCCTCGCGCCGCATTATCCGGTGCTGTATAGCGGGCCGGGCGGGCTCGTCGCGCACGAATGCATTCTCGATGTCCGGCCGATCAAGGAATCGAGCGGCATCTCGGTGGAAGACGTGGCCAAGCGTCTGATCGACTACGGCTTCCACGCGCCGACGATGAGCTTTCCGGTGCCCGGCACGCTGATGGTGGAACCGACCGAATCGGAGTCGAAGGAAGAGCTGGATCGCTTCATCGACGCGATGATCGCCATTCGCAACGAGATTCGCGCGGTGGAAGAAGGCAGCGCGGATCGCGAAGACAACGTGCTGAAGAACGCGCCGCACACGGCGGCGGTCGTTACGTCGGATGCGTGGGACCACAAGTACACGCGTGAAGCGGCGGCGTATCCGCTGAAGTCGCTCGTGACGCGCAAGTATTGGTCGCCGGTTGGCCGCGCGGATAACGCGTATGGCGACCGCAATCTGATGTGCTCGTGCGTGCCGATCTCGGAGTACACGGACGAGTAATCGATCAAAACCGCGGAACCGCCCAGAAACGTCAAGCATTGTCTGGCGGTTTTGCAGCGCGAGTCAGAAGGGCTAACATCTCACCCCGGACCAAAAGCCAAAATAGGGAGTTCATATGGCGACAAGGGTGCGAGAGGTGAACGAGACGAAGCGCTTCCATGCCGCGCGATTCATGCTGTGGGCGTTGGCTTGCGCCGCGCCGTCCGCGCATGCGGCGATGAATTTCTGCGCCGCGCCCGCCATGCAGACGAGCGAGCGCACCAATGCCGATCCCGGCGTGAAGGCGCTCGTGCAGATGGTGCAATCGCACGTCAACGACCAGCCGAAGCCGCTCGCGAAATTGCATACCGAAGGCACGCTGCCGCACGAAGGCATACGCGACGAGAGCATCGAAGCCGAAAAGGATCTCGGCTTGATGCGCGATGCCGCGCTCGCCTGGCGCGCGACCGGCGACGAGCGTTATCTGCGTCTCGTCGACCGCTTTCTGTTCGCGTGGACGACAACGTATCAGCCGAGTTTCAATCCGATCGACGAGACCAACTTCGAGTCGCTGATCCTCGCCTACGATCTGACCGCGAGCGCGTTGCCGGTGAAGACGCGCAACGCGGCGAACGCGTTCATCACGAAGATGGTGACGGGCTACGTCGCCGACATGGACAAGCAGAAGCGCCCGCTCACGGGCACGTATCGGAACAACTGGCAGAGTCATCGCGTGAAGCTGGTGGCGATGGGCGCATTCACCATCGACGACCGCAAGCTCATCAACGCGGCGCAGCGGCTGTTCGTCGAGCATATCGGCGACAACATCGCGCCGGATGGATCGACCGTCGATTTCGCCGAACGCGATGCCTTGCGCTACGTCACCTACGATCTTCAGCCGCTCGTGACGGCGGCGCTGGCCGCGCGACGGCATAACCGCAACTGGCTGCCGGAGCGCGCGCAGTCGGGCGCAACGCTCGCGCAAGCGCTCAACTGGCTTACCCCGTATGCGCTCGGCACCCGCACGCATGACGAATTCGTGCATTCGACCGTGTCTTTCGATGCCAAGCGTCGCGAGGCCGGATTGCCGGGATTCTCGGGTCAGTGGGATCCGAAAAACTCGGCGGAACTCTTTCATCTCGCGGCGCGTCTCGACGGCCGTTATGCGCCGGTGGCGTTGCGGCTCGCGCCGACGCCGCCTGCGTGGCTCGCGGTGTGTCTGCCGTTGCCGGCGCGATGATCCCGTCTCAAGCAGCTCAAGCAAGGAGCATTCATGGCAGTCAGCGTATTCGACCTCTTCAAGATCGGCATCGGACCTTCGAGCTCACATACCGTGGGCCCGATGCGCGCCGCGCTGATGTTCGCGCAAGGGCTCGAACGCGATGGGCTGCTGGACGCGGTGGCATCGGTGAAATGCGAGCTGTACGGATCGCTCGGTGCGACGGGTAAAGGCCACGGCACGGACCGCGGCGTCATGCTCGGCTTGATGGGCGATGCCCCCGACACGGTCGATGCGGGCACCATCGCGCCGCGCCTCGAAACCGTACGCACGTCCAGGACGCTCGCGCTGCTCGGCACGCACGAGATTCCGTTCACGCTGAAGGAGAACATTGCGTTCTATCGGCAGGCGTTGCCGGAGCATCCGAACGGCATGAAGCTGCACGCATTCGATGCGAGCGGCGAGCCGTTGCGCGAGGCGACGTATCTGTCGGTGGGCGGCGGCTTCGTGGTGACGGCGGGCGCGGCGAACACGGCGGTGCTTACGGCCATCGAACACTTGCCCTACGCCTTCAAGACGGGCGATGAGTTGATGAAGATGTGCGCCGATTCGGGCAAGTCCATCGCGCAACTGATGTGGGAAAACGAGCGCGTGTGGCGTAGCGAGGACGAGATTCGCGCGGGCTTGTTGCGAATCTGGGACGTGATGCAGGATTGCGTCGCGCGCGGCTGCGGCATCGGCAATCCGGATGCGGATGGGCATCTGCCGGGTCCGTTCCAGGTGAAGCGGCGTGCGCCGGTGTTGTATCGCGCGCTCGCCGGCAAACCCGAGCAGGCGCTGCGCGATCCGCTATCGATGATGGACTGGATCAACCTCTACGCCATCGCCGTGAATGAAGAGAACGCGGTTGGCGGCCGCGTGGTGACGGCGCCGACGAACGGCGCGGCGGGCATCATTCCAGCGGTACTGCATTACTACGATCGGTTTTTGCCGGGATCGAATGCGCAGGGCGTGATCGATTTTCTGCTGACGGCGGCGGCCATTGGCATCCTCTACAAGATGAACGCGTCGATTTCTGGCGCGGAAGTGGGATGTCAGGGCGAAGTGGGCGTTGCGTGCTCGATGGCCGCCGGGGGACTTGCGGCGGTGATGGGCGGCACGCCCGCGCAGGTGGAGAACGCGGCGGAAATCGGCATGGAGCACAACCTTGGGCTCACGTGCGACCCGGTGGGCGGCATGGTGCAGATTCCGTGCATCGAACGTAACGCGATGGGATCGGTGAAGGCCGTCAACGCGGCGCGCATGGCGATGCGTGGCGATGGATCGCATTATGTATCGCTGGATTCGGTCATTAAAACCATGCGCGAGACAGGGGCGGATATGAAGACGAAGTATAAGGAGACTTCGCGGGGTGGGTTGGCGGTGAATATCGTGGAGTGTTGAGGCTCCAAGCAGAAATTGTCAGGGCGATTGAAAAATTCGGTGGACGAAGCAGTTTCCATCACGCAAGGCGGTTAGCATCGATAGAACTAAAACGAATCTATCGACTGCTCCTTCGGTGCGACGCGGTCGCTTCAAATACTTGAGAGACCGCCTTGCTTCCACAGGATCTTGCTGCGCATAAGCAAGTGCGCAAAACGCTGACCGGCTCGCCAAAGTTCAAGCAGATGGTCAAGAACAAGTGGCCGAAGCCATTTAATCGGATGGCGAGGCCGCGCGTTCACGCCACCGAACTCATTCGCGTGTCGGACGACCACTTCGTATTGTTCGTTTGGCGCGACGGAGAACAACTCGAAGACCGCGCGTTCTACGCGCATCTGCTTTGCTCGCTGCCGAAGGGCGATCTCTATCCCTTGCTCGAGTTTCATTACCATCCAAGCCATAAGGGTTTGCACTGCAAGGTGCCGTGTCGGACGACAAGCGATTATCGGAACCGCTTGCTGCCGGGCGCGCCGGAGCTTAACCTTAAGTCGTCGAAACGTTTCGATCCACGTGCGGAAAATGATCGTGGCGCTTTGATCGTGTTGTTCTGTAAGGCGACGGGCATCACGATCTCAAACGAGCAAGACGGCCAGGGCGACTTATCGTGCTAGCAGACACACTTAAACAAACAATCTGCGCGCTATTCGAAGTTCACGCTGACTCGAACGGCGTGTATCGCGTCATTACGCCGCTCGAATATCCGGGAACAGGCGATCGCGTGGTGGTGCGTATTCGTTCTCGCGACGACGGTTTTGTTATCGATGAAAACGGAGAATCCTGCTTTCACGCAAGTATGGCGGGTGGCGATGTCGAGTCGGGCGCCGTCGAGCGCTGGTCGGACGCGTTTGCTCAAAACAGTCCGGCGCGCCTCTGCGATGACGAAGTAATCCGCGCTACGACAATCGACGAACGTCTTCTTGCGCCCTATGTGTTCCGCGTCGCGGAGGCAGCGCAACAGCTTTATGGCGTAGCTACGTCTCGCGCCGAACGCCAGGGTAGCAATGAGTTCACGGTCCGCTTGAAATGCGCGATCGACGAGATTGCAAGCGATTTGGGCCTCGCGCATGTGTCGGACGTTGAGTTGCCGATATCCGGTGGCTTGATCGCCGACCATGTCATCGATACGCCCACGCCTTCCATCGTGATTGCCGCGACGAGCGCGAAGCGTCTTCTAGAAGGGGAGATCATTCATTTGCAGTACCGCGCCCAAAAGATGCCGGGCGCGGTCTTGGCAATTGCGGAGTCGCAACAAGCGGTCGGCAAGATTCAGTTCGAACGCGCGAATTACTACACGTGGAAAACCGTTGTGTTCGATGCGCGCAATCTTCGAAGTCTGATCAGCGCCACGCTTAATTGATTATCGAATCAAGGCCCGCACCTCAAGCCCCAATCAAATTAACCACTTTCACATTCCGCGTATCCGGCACTTCCGCATAAGAAAGCACCTTCAACTGCGGCAGACTCCGGCGCAGGAACCGCGCAAGCATCGCGCGTAGCGAATGCTGCACGAGCAGCACCGGCGGCAAGCCCAAGTTCTGCTGACGCAGCATCGCGTTCTGCGTCGAGTTCATCAGCGTCTGCGCAAGCCCCGGCTCCAGTCCGGGGTTCGCGCCCGTCGAAAGCGCCTGCGACAACACACGCTCCAGCATTGGATCGAGGCCCATCACCTGAAGGTCGTCGGTGCCCGGAAACCACTGCTGCGAAATCGCGCGGCCGAGCGCAAGGCGCACCGCAGCCGTAAGCTCGTACGGATCGGCAAGTCGCGGCGCGTGCTCCTGCACCGCGTCGAGAATGGTGCGCATGTCGCGAATCGGCACGCTTTCGTCGAGCAAATTCTGCAGCACCTTCTGCAACAGCGTGAGCGAAATGGTCTTCGGCACGAGATCCTCGGTGAGCGACGGCGTGTCCTTGCCAATACGATCCAGCAACGCCTGCACTTCCTGACGCCCAAGCAATTCCGCCGCGTGCGTCACGACGAGATGATTCAAATGCGTCGCGACCACCGTGCTGGCATCGACGACCGTGTAGCCATAAACCTGCGCCTGTTCGCGCATATTCGTGTCGATCCACACTGCCGGCAGGCCGAACGCCGGGTCCTGCGTCTGCGGGCCCGGCAAAGTCACCGACACCTGCCCCGGATTGATCGCGAGCCACTGTCCCGGAAACACTTCGCCAACGCCCACTTCCACGCCCTTCAGCGCAATGCGATAGCCGTTCGGCCGCAATTCCAGGTTGTCGCGAATATGAATGACAGGCGGCAAAAACCCGATTTCCTGCGCGAACTTCTTGCGAATGCCCTTGATACGCTTGAGCAATTCTCCATCCGTATTGCGATCGACGAGCGGAATCAGCCGGTAGCCCACTTCGAGGCCGAGCGGATCGATCAGCGCGACATCGTCCCAGCTCGCTTCGGCATTCTCCACCGGCGCGGCCGCGACCGGCGTGATGTCCGTAACGTTGCCGGCTTTCTTCTTCGCTTCGGCGCGCTTGTTCATCGAACGCGCGGCGTAGATCAAGCCGCCACCGAGCAGCATGAACGCAAAGTGCGGCATGCCCGGAATCAACCCCATCACGCCGATGATCACGCCCGTGATCATCAACACGCGCGGGTTCTGGAACAACTGGCCGGTCAACTGCGTACCGATGTCTTCCTCGGTCGCGACGCGCGACACGATCACGCCCGCCGCCGTCGAAATGATGAGCGAAGGAATCTGCGCGACGAGGCCATCGCCGATGGTCAGGAGCGTGTAGTTCGTCGCCGCGTGGCCGAAGTCCATGTCGTGCTGAAGCATGCCGACGATCAGCCCGCCCACGATGTTGATCACCATGATCAGCAAGCCCGCAATCGCGTCGCCGCGCACGAACTTGCTCGCACCGTCCATCGAACCGTAGAACTCGGCTTCTTGCGCCACCGCCGTGCGGCGCTTCTTCGCGGTTTCTTCGTTGATGAGGCCGGCGTTCAGGTCGGCGTCGATGGCCATCTGCTTGCCGGGCATCGCGTCGAGAGTGAAGCGCGCGCCGACTTCCGCGATACGTCCCGCGCCCTTCGTGATCACCATGAAGTTGATGATCATCAGAATCACGAAGACGACGATACCCACGGCGAAATTGCCGCCAACGAGAAAGTGGCCGAACGATTCGATCACCTGACCGGCAGCGTCCGGGCCGGTATGACCTTCGAGCAGCACGATCCGCGTGGACGCCACGTTCAGCGACAGGCGCAGCAGCGTCGAGAACAGCAGCACGGCGGGGAAGGCCGCGAAGTCGAGCGGCTTCTGTGTGTACATGCTGACGAGCAGCACCATCACCGAGAGCGCTATGTTGAAGGTGAACAGCAGATCCAGCAGGAACGCCGGCAACGGCAAAATCATCATGCCGAGGATCATGCAGATCAGGATCGGACCGGCGAGCGCGCGCAAATTCTGCGTGCCGAGCGCGTCGGGCCGTTTGGCGAAAAATCCAGCGCGCGCGTTCATGCTGCGGCTCCATTCGAGGTGTCATCGGCGCCGAGTACATCGGCGGCTTCTTGTTCGGCATCGGCGTCGGAGACGCTGCCCTTGTCGAGTTCTTTCGGTACTTCGAGATCGGACGGATCGTCCGGCTTGGCGCCGCCGTCTTCGCGATACCGGCGCAGCTGATAAACCCACGCCAGCACCTGCGCGACAGCGCCGTACAGCGCGCCCGGAATCTCGCGGTTGATTTCCACGTTGTGATAGAGCGCACGCGCAAGCGGCGGCGCTTCGAGCAGCGGCACGTTATGCTCGCGGCCCAATTCGCGGATACGCGCGGCCACCAGATCCACACCCTTGGCGACGACCTTCGGCGCGCGCATTTCTCCATCGGCGTATTTGAGGGCGACGGCGAAGTGCGTCGGGTTGGTGACGATGACATCGGCGGTCGGAATTGCCTGCATCATGCGGCGCCGGGCGGCGGCGCGTTGTTGCGCACGGATGCGGCCCTTCACGTGCGGGTCGCCTTCGCTTTCCTTGTGTTCGCGCTTCACTTCTTCCTTGCTCATGCGCAGCTTCTTCGCGTGCGAATAAAGCTGATACGGCACATCGACGGCGGCGACGAGAAAGAGGCCGCCGATGGCCATGCCGCAGCACACGAACAGCAGATGCATGGCATCGGCGAGCGCGAGGTCGAGCGGCTTGGTCAAAAGACCGAGCACTTCGGCCTTGCGGCTCCACATGGCCGAGCCCGCCATGCCGCCGACGACCACGGTTTTCAGCATCGACATGCCGAGCTGGATCGGACCGTTCGACGAGAACATCTTGCCGAGGCCGCTGATCGGATTGAGCCGGCCGAAGTTCGGGGCAAGCGGCTTCGTGGTGATGAGCCAGCCGCCGAGCGCCATGGGTGCGGCGAGCGCGGCGGCGGCGGTGAGCGCGAGCACCGGCAGCATGGCGAGCATGCCTTCCTTGCTGGCGTTGGCAGCGCCGATCATCATCTGGTGGGTATCGAGCACGTTCTCGTGATTGAAGGTGAACGCGCCGCGCAGAATGCCTTGCAGATGACCGTAGATCGGACCCGACAAACCCCATACCCCGAAAAATCCCGCCGCGAGGAGCGCGAACGATGCGAGTTCCCGCGAGCGCGCAACCTGGCCTTCCTCCCGCGCCTTTTCGAGGCGCCTGGGAGTGGCTGATTCGGTTTTTTCGAGATCGCTTTCTTCTGCCACCGCGCTTCGACTCCGGTTCGACTGCGTTAATCGCCATGCACGCGGCGCGAAGCCGCTTCTTGATGAAAGCGATTATTGCGGAGGACGTCGAGCCACCATCGGCGGATAAGGCCGGGGAAAGGGGGTTTATTCGGGTGATGAGAGGCTTTGGAACGGACGCGCCGCGCGGCGGAAGCGTTGATCCGGCGATGTGCCGCGCCGATCGGATGTAAGCGTTGGCATTCGCCGAAAGTCGGACGCCAGCGGACTGAAGCAAGCTCCGACGCTACAAGAAGTGCGAGGCTTATCGGTGAAAGGGAGCGTCGACGCTTGCCGCTGCGGCCATCGGCACACTCGGCGGAATCATGTGCCGACGGTTCGAAAGGCGCGGATCGTTCACCGCGCCCGCCCGGCTAGAGGCTGCGCGGAGCTTCGAACGACTGCAAAACAGCGGGCTTTCGCAAGAGCCAGAGGCGTCAGCAAGCCGGCGATCGAATCAGGCGCGACCGCGTCGAAAAACCAACCCGCCGACAGATAACCAGCCTCGGCCGCCAGCCAGGAGCGCCAAGCGACGTGCGCCCCGATCGAGACAAGAAGCCCGAGAAAGCGTTGGAGAACGGCTGTCGTTTACCGAGTGCCAGCGGAGCAAGCCGCGCCGGCCCGAAAGCGCACACGGCAAATGCAACCCTCCAACAAATCCTCAAGCTCCCGGCAACCGCCCATCCGGCCCGTAAAAGCCCGCCTTCGACGGCGCAACCTGCAACGCGGCGAGCGCCTTTCGGTTGTATTCCATGCGCGTGCGGATCAACACGCCGTTGTTGTTGTTGCCTTGACGCGCACGGCGAGCGGCGGCGCACAACAACGCCCATTGCTCGGCGATGCGCGCATCGCCCTGAGCGGCGACTTCCATGCCGGCGAAACCGCCCGGCAGGTCGAGCGCGTGCAAATGCGCGTCGCGATCTTTCTCGAGCGCGGCGATGCGCTCGGTCAGCTCGGTCTTGTTCTCGATGATTCCCGGCAGCGCTTCGAGCGGCTGCGCGGCGATCAGCGCCTTTTCCTCGTGGGCGAGGAGGGCTTCGAACGCCAGAACGGCGGCGACTTCTTCGGTAACGGTGGACAGCAGGGCGTCTCTCATTGCAGCTCGCTAAAAAAACGCGGGTTTCACAATGCGCCTGCCGCCGTCGAATTCCGGTTCCGTTGCGCGTCTGCTTTCGAAGCGAAAGCGGGCGCGGCGGAGAGAGAACTCAGGCGCCAGCGGGCGCGGTTCTGGTTTGCAGCATGTCGCGCGCGGAACTCAGCATGCCGTCGGCGATCTTGCCGGCGTCAATCTTGTAGCTGCCGTCGCGCAGTGCAGCCTTGATCGAATCGACTTTCGCCGTATCGACGTCGGCGCTGTTCGACGCGCGCAGACCCGACGACAGCGATGACAGACTCACTTTCGAGTTCTGCGCGGCGGTCGTGCCGGCTTGCGCCACGCTAGAAGCGCTCTTGGCGTCGTTTTGCGATGCACGTTGTGTAGCGTCTTGAATTCCAGCCAGTGCGATGTTGCTATTCGATTCGATTTTCACGATGTCTATTCCCGTACTTGTTGAGTCCTTTATCGGCGGGGGTGTTTGGAAACTTTACCCAACCGGGGGACCCATACGGGGCATCGACTCGCTCGTCGCCCGCAAAGCCTTACGGGGCGGGCGTCAGAGCAATTGCAACAAAGTGAAACAAACTGTTATCTGGCCCACATAAGGGCTCTAGCGGCTCGTTCAGACCGATTCGTTCGGACGATGGAGCGCCGAAAAGAGCCACCTTCGGTCACGCATCTCGACGGTCTTACTGTCTTTCACGACCTGATTCGCAGATATCTTCCTCAAGCCGTCTCACATCCGTATCTCGACGGTCTGACTGTCCTTCACGATGCCGGTGATGATCTGTCCGTTGGCCGTCTTCACGCGGACTTGCTGGCCGGGCGCGGCGTTGTTCATCACGCTGCCTTCGGCGGAAATCGAGAATCCGGAGCCATCCGTGACGACATGCACCGTCTGGCCGACGGCAACCGAGCTGGCAGCGCGCAGCATGTCGGTGCGCAGCGGCAACCCCGCCGGCACGCGCGACAGCGCGATGGCGCCCACGGCTTGCGCGGGATCGGTGACGGTGGCCTGCGGCATCGCGGTGATATCGCCTTCGTGGGCGACCACATCGCCCTGACCGAGCATCTCGCCGGGAGCGATCGCGCGCGCCGCCGTATAGTAAGTCGCGTTGATCGCCACGCGCGCTTGCAGATAGAGCGTCCACGGGCGCTCGCCGACGCAGCGCACGCCTACTGTCATACGGCCCCAGAGCCGTGCGCCGGTCGGCATGAACGGATCGATCGACGAACACGGCGCGAGACCTCGCGGGAACGCAGGCGTCACGGTGATCTCGACCTTGCCCGGCAGTCCGGCGGTTTGTTGCTGAAGAAAAGCCACGGCAGCCGCGCGAATGCTCTCGCCGTCCTGGACGGTGGCGCCGGTGGCGTTCGCCTGTGGCAGCGTCGTCGCGGCGGGCGCTGCGGCGGCTCCCGCCGCGGCGGACGGATTGAAACTGACGCGCTTCATCGGCGATGCCGCGCTGGAAACGGGCGCCGTCGTGCCTGCCGCGATCGGACGCACGGCACCGTTGCGGGCGGGAATGGCGTCGTCGCGGGTGACGACCACGGGAATCACATCGCGCGATGGCGTGACGGAGGCGACTCTGCGCAGATTCGCGTTCGCGGCGGTATCGGGTTGAGCTGCGGTTTGAGCGGCGCCCGGAGCATCGGCAACCTTGGAAACGGGCGCGCTCATCGCGCCGCTTACTGCATTCTGATTAGCAGGGGCCGCCGCGCGCGCCGTTCCAACGCCCGTTTGCGCCTTCGCTTCGCCCGGACCGGGAATGACGATCATGCCGCTTGCGTCGTCCATGGCGTCGTCGGCGGCTTCGGCGCGCGCTTCGAGCGCGAGCGCGGCATGGCGCATGGCGGCATCGGCGGCTTTGCTGGCATCGCCGTAGCCGCTCGGGCGCGACATCATCGCGGATGAAATTGCTGCCTGAGAAACGGCGGCCACCGGTGCGGGCGTGGTCGCGGGCGCGGCTTTCGCGGTCTTGAGACCCTTCGCCATTTCCGCCGCGGCTGCCGGATTCGTCTCCGCGTTGCCCGGAATGACGATAGGACCATCGTCCTGCTGCGCGTAAGCGTTCGCCGTAAAGCCAAAACCAGCGGCCCCGACGAACAGGAGGGCCACGCCAGCCGCCGAGCGTCGCGCAAGCGACGACGCCTTCTGCACGCGGCGCTCCATCGCGGCGACGCGGGCAAGAGCCTTCGACGAATGACTGGCGGACCTGCTCATTACTTCTCTCCCTCGCGCGCCGCGAATGCCGCGTCGGCGTTCTGATTCGATTGAGCCGTCCTGCCCTTTGCGGGGGCGCGGACAGGACGGCGACTGCAAACCGCTAACGACACGCCGCGATTTCCACGGCGGCACTCCCATTCGACTGACTCGTCTTGCCCAGGCCGGGGCGCGGACAAGACGGCAACTGCACATCGCTGGACAAACCCCGCCGCAATGCCACGGCGGCCGAGCCCATCCACCCGATCAGTCCCACGAACATCACGGCCGCTTCGACTCCCAAACCATTCCTATCGACCACGAACCAGATTCTAGATAGACCGCGCGGCGATCAAGCGTTGAATAGAGGCCCCGTTTCCCGGTTATTCGTCGGATTAGTTGTTGCGCGCCGCTCCTAATATTCGTGTCATGCAAAAAGGTCTTGGCGATGCCGGACCCGAACCAAACATCTGTAGAGGACGGTGATGCTAGACAAACTCGACAAGGAATTCGCCTTCGGCCGCGAAGCGCTCGATGTCCGCGCGTATCGGCAGGAACTGCTTTCGTCGAATATCGCCAACGCGGACACGCCGGGCTACAAAGCGCGCGACGTCGATTTCTCGTCCGCCCTTGCTGGCGCGCTGAAGAAAGGCGGCGCCACTGGCACGGCGAGCAGCGCGGGCACGAGCAGCACCGGCACGCTGGCAATGGCGCAGCCGGTCAGCGTGAGCGCCGGCGCGGCAATGGCGGTCACGGCGCGCGGCCACATGTCGGGCACTTCGACGCTCACCGCATCCGGCGGTTCGAGCGACGACTACGGCCGCCTCGCCTATCGCGTGCCGAACCAGCCGTCGCTCGACGGCAATACGGTCGATCTCGACGCCGAGCGCGTGCAATTCGCGGACAACGCGCTGCACTTCGAAGCCGGCATGACGGTGTTGAGTTCGCAGATCAAGTCGATGCTTTCGGCGATCACGTCGAACAGTTAAGGAGCCAGAAAACCATGCCTTCTTTGATGAACATTTTCAGCGTGGCCGGTTCGGCGATGTCGGCTCAGGCGCAACGCCTGAACGTCACCGCGTCGAATCTGGCCAACGCGGACAGCACCACCGGCCCCGACGGCCAGGCGTACAAGGCGAAGCAGGTCGTGTTCGCGGTCGATCCGCTCGGCGGCGCGAAGAGCGGCTCCGGTCAGCAAGTCGGCGGCGTGCAGGTCACCGGCGTGATCGACGACCCGAGCCCGATGAAAACCAGCTACGACCCGAGCAACCCGGCGGCGAACGCGGACGGCTACGTGACGCTGCCGAACGTCGATCCGGTGCAGGAAATGGTCAACATGATGTCCGCGTCGCGTTCCTATCAGGCGAACGTCGAAACGCTCAATACCGCGAAGCAATTGATGCTCAAGACCCTCACCATCGGAACCTGAAGGAACATAACGTGACAACCAGCACAACCATCGGCAGCAACGGCACCACGGTGTCGCAGACGCTCCTCGACACCATGAACGGCGCGTCGTCGGCTTCCTCGACGTCGTCCAGCTCGAGCTCCAGTTCGACTTCGGGCACGTCCGCATCGGACCTGCAGAACACCTTTCTCACGCTGCTCGTGACGCAGTTGAAGAACCAGGACCCGACCAACCCCGCCGACAGCTCGCAGATGACTTCGCAGCTCGCGCAGATCAACACGGTGTCGGGCATCGGTCAGTTGAACACGTCGCTGTCCTCGCTCGCCACGCAGCTTTCCGCCGGCCAGTCGACGCAAGCGGCGATGCTCATCGGTTCGACCGTGCTCGCCTCGGGCAGCAACGTGTCGGTATCGAGTGGCGCGTCGTCGACTTTCGGCGTGCAGCTCGCCAACGACGTGAGCGACCTTCAGGTCGTCGTCAAGAACTCGTCCGGCCAGATCGTCAACACGCTCGACCTCGGCGCGCAGAGCGCAGGCGTCGTGCCGGTCTCGGGCTGGAAGCCGGTCGACTCGAAGGGCAATACGCTCGCCGACGGCACTTACACGATCACCGCGCAAGGCACGATCAACGGCCAGCAGGCAACGGCGACCACGCTCGCGGCCTCGCAAGTCCAGAGCGTCGTGCAGATGACGGGCGGCGCACCGGGTCTCAAGCTCGCGAACGGCTCCACGGTCGCACTGTCGAGCGTCGCCTCGATTCTTTAAACAAACAGACATTCCAGAGAGAAACACATGAGCTATCAACAAGCACTGAGCGGTCTGGGCGCTGCATCGAGCGACCTCGACGTGATCGGCAACAACATCGCGAACGCGAACACGGTCGGCTTCAAGCAAGGCCAGGCGCAATTCGCCGATATGTACGCAAGCTCGATGGCCACCGCCGTCAGCAACCAGATCGGTATCGGCACGCGCCTGTCCGAAGTGCAGCAGCAATTCTCGCAAGGCACGATCACGACGACCAACCAGGCGCTCGACGTCGCCATCAACGGCAACGGTTTCTATCAGTTGTCGAACAACGGTTCGACCGTGTACTCGCGTAACGGCGTGTTCCACCTCGACAACACCGGCAAGATCGTCAACTCGGCCGGCCTGCAACTGATGGGCTACGCGGCGGATTCGAACGGTGTGGTCAACAGCGCAAGCACGGTGCCGCTGTCGGTGCCGACGGCCAATATCGCGCCGACCGCGACGAAGACCATCACCGCGTCGTTCAACCTGAATTCGCAGGACGCAGTGAAGGACAAGGCCGCGTTCGATCCGACCAACGGCAACACGTACAACGCCTCGACCTCGGTCGATGCCTACGATTCGCTCGGCGGCACGCAGAAGGTCTCGGTGTACTTCACGAAGTCCGCGACGGGCTCGTGGGAGGCGTTCGCGGGTTACGGCGATCCGGTCACGCAAAAGTCGGATCTCGGCGCGGTCACGTTCGATACGTCGGGCAACCTGACGAGCAGCCCGAAATACACCTTCACGATTCCCAACGGCGCGGACCCGAGCGGCACGACCACGCAGTCGCTCACGCTCGATCTCACCGGCACGACGCAATACGGCGCGACGAGCGGTCTCGCGAATCTGCATCAGGACGGCAACAGCACGGGCGAACTGACCGGCTTCACGGTCGGCACGGACGGCATGCTGACGGGCAACTACTCGAACGGCCAGACCAAGTCGCTCGGCCAGATCGCGATTGCCAACTTCAACAACCAGAACGGTCTGCAGAACCTGGGCGGCAACGTCTACGCACAGACGGCGGCTTCGGGCGCGGCGCAGGTCGCGGTTCCGGGCTCGACCAACCACGGCGTGCTGCAAGGCGGCGCGGTGGAAGACTCGAACGTCGATCTGACGAGCGAACTCGTGAGCCTGATCACCGCGCAGCGCAACTATCAGGCGAACGCGCAGACGATCAAGACGCAGCAGGCCGTCGACCAAGCGGTCATCAACCTGTAAGCGTCGCCAAGTCAGTCAAGGAAGGAAGCGATTCATGGACCGTCTGATCTACACCGCGATGACCGGCGCAAGCCAGGCGCTCGAACAACAGAGCGTCGTGGCGAACAACCTGGCGAACGCATCGACCACGGGCTTCAAGGCTCAACTCGCGGCGTTCCGTCAAGTGCCGATGTCGTTCGAGAACCAGTCCGCCGATGGCACGACGCGCACTTTCGTGCTCTCGTCCACGCCGAACGCGGACTACTCGGCAGGCCCGATCTCGCAAACGGGCAATCCGCTCGATGTCGCGATTCAGGGACCCGGCTGGCTCTCCGTGCAAACGGCCGACGGCAACGAGGCCTACACGCGCGCCGGCAATCTGCACGTGGATCAGAACGGTCAGCTCGTCACGGCGAACAACTTGCCGGTGCTCGGCACGAGCGGCCCGCTGTCCATTCCGCCGGGCGCGGAAGTGACGGTCGGCAAGGACGGCACGGTGTCCGCGCTGATTCCGGGCGATCCGCCCACGGCGATCGCGACGGTGGATCAGCTGAAGCTCGTGAATCCCGATCCGTCGACGCTGTCGCGCGGCGATGACGGCCTCTTCCATACCGCCGATGGCGACCCCGCCGAAGCGGACCCGAATGTGGTCGTGGCAGGCGGCTCGCTCGAAGGCAGCAACGTGAACCCGGTCTCCGCGATGGTCTCGATGATCTCCAACGCACGCCAGTTCCAGATGCAGACCAAGCTGATGGAATCCGCGGACCAGAACGAACAATCGGCGAACAAGCTGCTGAACTTCAGCTAAGCCGCACAGCCAAGACATTAGGAAACGAACGACATGAACCGCTCCCTCTATATCGCCGCGACCGGCATGAATGCTCAGCAGTCGCAGATGGACGTGATCTCGAACAACCTCGCCAACGTGAGCACCAACGGCTTCAAGGGCTCGCGCGCGGTGTTCGAGGATCTGCTTTATCAGACAGTGCGTCAGCCGGGCGCGAACTCCACGCAGCAAACCGAACTCGCGTCGGGCAGCCAGCTCGGCACCGGCGTGCAGCAAGTCGCGACCGAACGCCTTTACACGCAGGGCAACCTGCAACAGACCGGCAACTCGAAGGACGTCGCGATCAACGGTCAAGGCTTCTTCCAGGTGACGATGCCCGACGGCACGACCGCCTACACCCGCGACGGTTCGTTCCAGACCAACGCGCAAGGCCAGCTCGTCACGTCGAGCGGCTATCAATTGAATCCGGCGATCACGATTCCGCAAAACGCGACCGCGATCACCATCGGCTCGGACGGCACGGTCTCGGTCACGCAGCCGAGCAGCACGGCCAGCACGACGGTCGGCCAGATCACGCTCGCGTCGTTCATCAACCCGGCCGGTCTCGAAGCGAAGGGCGAAAACCTCTTCGCCGAAACGGGCAGCTCGGGCGCGCCGAACGTTTCGCAACCGGGCCTGAATGGCACGGGCTCGCTGCAACAAGGCTATGTGGAAGCGTCGAACGTGAACGTGGTGCAGGAACTGGTCAACATGATCCAGACGCAGCGCGCCTACGAGATCAACAGCAAGGCCGTGACCACGTCCGACCAGATGCTGCAGACGCTTTCCCAGATGCAGGTTTGACGCAGAAGCATTAAACGGATCATCAAGATGTCGCCACTCAACACTATCGTTCGCGCGTCACGCCTTGCATCGCTTCTCGCGCTCGGCGCGGCGCTTGCCGCTTGCGGCCTCGTGCCGAAGGAACCGATCATCCAGCAGCCGATGACCGCGCGTCCGCCGCAGCCGCCCATCGGCACGCGTTCGCCCGGCGCGATCTACAACGCGGGCTATGCGGGCCGGCCGCTGTTCGAAGATCAGCGTCCGCGCAACGTCGGCGACATCCTGACCATCGTGATCTCGGAAAACGTCAACGCGACGAAGTCGTCGGCGGCGAACACCAACCGCACCGGCACGGGTGCGTTCGCCGTGCCGACCGTGCCGGGCGTCTTCGGCGGCCTCTTCAACAACACGAACCTGTCGGCCACGGGCGCCAACAAGTTCACGGCGGGCGGCGGCGCAAGCGCGGCCAACACGTTCAGCGGCACGCTCACCGTCACCGTCACCGAAGTGATGTCGAACGGCAATCTGATGGTCAGCGGCGAAAAGCAGATGCTCATCAACCAGGGTAACGAATACGTGCGTTTCTCGGGCGTCGTCAATCCGACGACCATCTCGGGCAGCAACACGGTCTACTCCACGCAGATCGCCGATGCGAAGATCGAATATTCGGCGAAGGGTTATATCGACGAAGCGCAAAACATGGGCTGGCTCCAGCGCTTCTTCCTCAACGTCGCGCCGTTCTGACCGATCATGAATTCGCTCCTTCGCTTCCTCTCGTTCTCGCTCGCGGCTGCTGTCGTCGCCATCGGCTCCGTTCCGCATGCGCACGCCGAGCGCCTGAAAGACCTCGTCTCCTTTCAAGGCGTGCGTGACAATCCGCTGATCGGTTATGGCCTCGTCGTCGGTCTCGACGGCACGGGCGACCAGACCATGCAGACGCCGTTCACCACGCAGAGCTTGACCAACATGCTCGGCAACCTGGGCATCACGGTGAATTCAGCGACCACATCGAACATGCAATTGAAGAACGTCGCCGCCGTGATGGTGACGGCTACGTTGCCGCCGTTCGCGCGTCCCGGCGAAGCGATCGACGTGACCGTGTCCTCGCTCGGCAACGCCAAGAGCCTGCGCGGCGGCACCTTGCTGATGTCGCCGCTGAAGGGCGCGGACGGTCAGGTCTACGCGATGGCGCAGGGCAACCTCGTCGTCGGCGGCGCGGGCGCAAGTGCGAACGGCAGCAAGGTGCAGGTCAATCAACTCGCGGTGGGCCGCATTTCCGGCGGCGCGCTCGTCGAACGCGCGGTGCAGAGCACGGTGCTGCAACAAGGCGGCACCATGCAGATGGAACTGCGCGAGATGGATTTCGACACGACCCAGCGCATCGTCGCGGCCGTGAACAACCAGTTCGGCACGGGCACGGCGCTCGCGCTCGACGGCCGCACGATTCAGTTGCGCGCGCCGTCCGAAGCGAGTGAACAGGTATCGTTCATGGCGCAATTGCAAAACATCGACGTGCGTCCGGCGCAAGCCGCGGCCAAGGTCATTCTGAATGCACGCACCGGCTCCATCGTGATGAATCAGATGGTCACGCTGCAAAATTGCGCGGTCGCTCACGGCAACCTGTCGGTCGTCATCAACACGAAGACGGCGGTGAGCCAGCCTAACGCGTTCTCGAACGGCCAGACGGTCGCCGCGAAGGAATCGTCAATTCAGTTGAAGCAGGATAGCGGCGCGCTCAAGATGCTTTCGGCGGGCGCGAATCTGGCGGACGTGGTGAAGGGCTTGAACGCACTCGGCGCGACACCGGCCGATCTGATCTCGATCCTTCAGTCGATGAAGGCGGCGGGCGCACTGCGCGCCGACCTCGAAATCATCTAAGGGACGACGGCACATGAACTCGACTTCGAGCGGTATCGCCAACACGGCATTGGCATCTACCGAGACGGGCGGACTGTCGAACCTGACCAACCGCTTCGCGCTCGATACGCAGGGCTTCGACGCGTTGCGCGCGCAGGCCAACGCATCGCCGCAACAGGGTTTGAAGGCGGCAGCCAAGCAGTTCGATGCGGTCTTCACGACGATGATGCTCAAGAGCATGCGCGATGCGACGCCCTCGGACAGCCCGTTCGAGTCGAACGATACGAAGTCGTTCACGGCGATGCTCGACCAGCAGTTGTCGCAGCAGATGTCGTCGAAGGGTATTGGCGTGGCGGACGCGATGTACAAGCAGCTCATGCGCACGGCGGGCATCAAGGACACGTCGGCCACGGGCGGCGCGGCAAACGGCATGAACGCGATGAACGCGCTGTCGGGCGGCGGCGGCAGCAGCGACGCGAACGCGGGCAACATCGCCGCAATGAACGCAATGGCCAAGGCCTACGCCGCGGCGCAGGCCAACAAGAGCGGCGCATCGCTCAACAGCGGCAACGGCTACACGGGCGCCGACGCGCTCGATCCGGGCGTGCGCGGCAACGGTTCGGACAAGGTCAACGCGTTCGTCGAACGGCTGGCCACGCCCGCGCAAGCCGCGAGCGCGGCAACGGGCATTCCGGCGCGCTTCATCATCGGCCAGGCGGCGCTGGAATCGGGCTGGGGCAAGCGCGAGATCAAGTACGCGAACGGCGCGACGAGCCACAACATTTTCGGCATCAAGGCGACGTCGAACTGGACCGGCAAGACAGTGGATTCGGTAACGACGGAATACGTCAACGGTCAGCCGAAGAAGGTCGTGGAGCGCTTTCGCGCCTACGATTCCTACGAAGCCGCGCTCACCGACTACGCGAGCGTCATCAAGAACAATCCGCGTTACGCGCCGGTCGTGGAGGCATCGCGCGATGTCGCGGGCTTCGCGCACGGCATGCAAAAGGCAGGCTACGCGACCGATCCCCAATACGCGAAAAAGTTGATCTCGATCATGCGTCAGATCGCCTGACGAAGCGTTTTCGAATTCGACCGAAAGGCAGGCGTTTCGTCAACGGCGGAACGATCCTGCCTTTTTGCGCTCGGCGCTCAATACGTTGATTTAGAGCCATGCGCGCTCTTTGGCCTGCTTCGTGCATGTGCAAACGTTTTAGTCCTCGTAGGGACGGCGCGCCACATATTTTTCGGGGCTGCCTGTCTAAACTTTGCTGGCAGTTTGCCGCTATCCCTAAGAAGAAACTGCCGGTTCGAAGGTGAGCCGGTTCGACACGTGGCGTAGCGGAAATGGACGGTACGCGACCAATGAATACGGCCAGCACAATGAATATCAATCACATGCAGGACTTCGCCGACGACGACATTGCGCCGATCGTGGACTTTGGACGACGCAATCCGCTGGAGATCGGTGTGTCGTTGCGCAACCTTGCCCATCGCGGCGACTTTTTGACCGCGCAATACGGCGACGGGCAGATTGTTACGCGCCTTTTGGACGTCGATGTTACGGGACATCGCTTTACGTTCGACTGGGGCGGCATGGCGGAACAGAATCGTCACGTGCTGGCTGCGCCCAAGCTGATTTTCAGTTCGGCGCCGGACGGCGTGCGACTCGAATTCACCACGGGCGCCGCGCGTGAGACCGTGTTCGACGGACGTCCCGCTTTCGAGGCCGAGTTTCCGCCGGTGCTTTACTACATGCAGCGTCGCGAATATTTCCGCGTCGAAGCGCCGGTGCTCGACCCCTACATTTGCAGCGGTTCGCTGCCGGATGGCGAGCGCTTTCGCTTCGAAGTGCATGATCTTTCGCTCGGCGGCGTCGCGTTGCGAACCACGGACGAACGCGTGGCCGACCTGGAGATGGGCATCGTGATTCAGGATGCCGAACTGCACTTCACGACTACCGGCAAGGTGACCGTGGATATCAAGCTGGTGTCGCACAGGGAATCGACGACGGCCAAGGGCGATCGCCGCTTCACGCTCGGCTTCAAATTCATCTCGATGCCGGGATCGGCGGAAAACACGCTGCAGCGGCTCATTACGCAACTGGAAATGAAGCGGCGCGCGCTGGCGAAGTAAGGCGGCCGTTCACATCGGTTTCATCCCTCGCGGCGGCGCTGCTCTGAGCGCCGCCCGTCCTGCTGCAAGGTTTCCCGGTTTTTTCCATTCCCTCGCGTCGCGATACAGCTAAAAGCGCCCGCCGAAATCCAATCCGAATAAGCCCCAAAACCCCCTTCAAATCGGCAAATTGCGCTTGCACGACGCGCTCGATAATGCCCAAGTCGAGCAAACCGTCCACGGTATCCGCGTTGAAGAACCGGTCCGCGAACGTTTGCCGAAACGCTCAACTTTCCCGGCGCTTCGCCGATAAACAAGGCAGCTATCCGGCGGCGTTGCATGACGCCATCGCCGCCAAGACAAGGATCAACGCATGTCCAACAACATCTTCAATATCGGCCTGTCGGGACTGAATGCGGCTCAATGGGGCCTGACAGTCACCGGGCAGAACATCAGCAATGCGGCGACGCCCGGCTATACGCTCGAAAAGGCTTCGTTTCAGGAGTCGTCGGGACAGTACACGGGTTCCGGCTATCTCGGCAGCGGCGTGCAGACGACTACCGTCACGCGTCAATACAGCCAGTATTTGACCACGCAGGTCAACAACACGACCGCGTCGAGCAGCGCCGCCAACACCTATTACTCGTTGATCTCGCAGCTGAACAACCTGGTTGGCGACCCGACCACCGGTATCGCAACCGGCATCAGCAACTATTTTTCGGGCATGCAGTCGGTGGCGAATTCGGCGAGCAGCACGTCGTCGCGCCAGTCGCTCATGAGCAACGCGCAGACGCTCGCGAATCAGCTCAATTCGGCAGGTGAGCAATACGACCAGTTGCGTTCGAGCGTCAACACGCAACTGACGAGCGCGGTCTCGTCGATCAACAGCTACACGCAACAGATCGCTGATCTCAACAAGCAAATCAACGTCGCCAGCGCGCAAGGTCAGCAGCCCAATCAGTTGATGGATCAGCGCGATCAGGCCGTTGCGAGTCTCAGCTCGATGGTCGGCGTGCAGGTCGTGCAAACGGATGGCAACTACAACATCTTCGTCGGCAACGGACAGCCGCTCGTCGTCGGCGGCACGGCTTCGGCATTGCAGACGGTGACATCGCCGACTGACCCGAGCGAATTGACGGTCGCGTTCAAGAGCAAGGACGGCACGACGCCGACCGCCGCGCAGACGCAATACCTCGATACCAGCGCGTTGTCGGGCGGCGTGGTTGGCGGCCTGATGGACTTCCGCTCGCAAACGCTCGATCCGGCGCAAGCGCAACTCGGCGCGATTGCGACGAGCTTTGCCGCGCAACTGAACGGACAGAACTCGCTCGGCCTCGATCTGAACGGCCAGGCTGGCGGCGCGCTCTTCTCGGCGGGTTCGCCCACCGTCTACGCCGACGCGCGCAACAAGGGCACCGGCACGGTCACGGCCGAGTTCTCCGATGCCACGCAGCCCACGTCCAGCGATCTCACGGTCACCTATAACGGCACCGGCTTCGACGTGACCGACACCCAGAGCGGCAAGGCGCTCGGCAGCTTCACGCCGCCCAACGCGTTCGACGGTCTGAAGATCACGCCGTCGGGCACGATGCAAGCGGGCGACTCGTTCTCCATTCAGCCGACGCGCGCCTCGCTCGACAACTTCCAGCTCGCGACGACCAACGGCTCCGCGATCGCGGCCGCTTCGCCCGCGGTGACATCGGCGGCGACCGCGAACACCGGTACGGCCACAATTTCCTCGGCGACGGTCGCGGCGGGTTACAGCACGCCTTCGGCTATCGCGCTCACGTACAACTCGACGGCGGGCGGCTTCACGTCGAATGTCGCGGTGACCGTGGGCACCACGAATTACCCGGCCAACACGACCATTCCCTACGATTCGTCGAAGGGGCTCACTGTCACGTCGAACGGCATCAGCGCGACGATCAGCGGCAAGCCGGCCAATACGGACGTGTTCAACATCAATCCGAACACGGGCGGCACGAGCGACGGCAGCAACGCGCTCACCATGTCGAACCTGGTGTCGACCAAGTCGATGAACGGCACCGACACGCTCACGAATTCCTATGCGAACTACGTGAACCAGATCGGCAACCAGACGAACCAGCTGAAGAGCACGAGCTCGTCCCAAACGGCGCTGCTCAGTCAGGCGACATCGGCGCAACAGTCCGTGCAGGGCGTGAACCTGAACGAGGAAGCGGCGAACCTCATGCAGTATCAGCAGCTTTATCAGGCGAACAGCAAAGTGATTCAGACGGCTTCGACGCTGTTTCAGACGCTGCTTGGCATCTTTAACTGAGGCATTTAGCGATGCGTATATCCAGTTCGCAGTATTTCAACATGAACGTCGCTTCGATGAGCGACCAGCAGAGCTCGCTTGCCTCGATGTATCAGCAGATCTCGTCGGGCAAGCGCATTCTGACCGCTTCCGACGACCCGCTCGGTGCCGCGCAGGCCGTGCAGCTCACGATGAAGACCGCCACGCTCACGCAATACAGCGCGAATCAGACCACGGCGCTTTCGTCGTTGCAGCAGGAAGATTCGACCTTGAGCGACGTGAGCGGCGTGCTGCAAAGCATTCAGACGCAAGTCGTGCGCGCGGGCGATGGCTCCCTCACGAACGCGGATCGCAAATCGATTGCGGATACGCTGCAGGGTTATCGCGACCAGTTGATGAGCGTCGCGAACACGACCGACAGCGAAGGCAATTACATTTTCTCGGGTTTAAAGGGCGGCACCGCGCCGTTTTCGAACAATGCTTCCGGCGTAGGCACGACGTATTCGGGCGATGCCGGCCAGCGCACGGTGCAGATCAGCTCGGGCCGCTCGATTCCCGTGGGCGACACCGGCGCGTCGATTTTCATGGGCGTGTCGCCCACGGATAGCGACGCGGTACCGTCGGCATCGGCGACCAATACGGGCACGGCCACGATCAGCAAGGTGAGCACGACCGATCCGGGCAACGCGAACAATGCGAGCACGTATTCGATCGCGTTTTCGGTATCGTCGACGGATGGTTCGACGAGCTACCTCGTGACCGCGACGCCGCCTGACTCGTCGTTGTCGACGACACCGACCGCATACACGGCCGGCACGGCGATTTCGTTCGGCGGTCAGAAGGTGACGGTCAGCGGCGCGCCCGCGAACGGCGACAGCTTCACGGTGCAGCCGGCGGCATCGGGCAACAACGATGTGTTCGCGACGCTCGACAATTTGATCAGCGCGCTCAAGCAGCCGACGGGCACGCCAGCCTCGGAAGCGACGTTGACCAACGCGTTGTCGACGGCTTCGACCAAGCTCGACAACACCTACACGAACGTGTTGTCTGCGCAGACGGTGGTGGGTGGCCGCGAGCAGGAAGTGAAGGCCACGCAGACGTCGATGGCGACTTCGCAGACGCAGACCGCCAGCGATCTTGCGAATCTGACGAGCATCGATCTGGTTTCGGCGATCAGTTCTTATGAGCTCACGCAGAACTCGTTGACGGCGGCACAGCAGGCGTTTTCGCAGATCCAGAAGTTGTCGTTGTTCAACTACCTCAGCTAATAAGGGGTCTTTGTCTCTCGTTTTTTAAGGGAACTTCGAGAAGGGCATCGTGCGGTTTGGCGATGCTCTTTTTTTCGTTTTTTCAGTGGAAGAAGCCGGGAACGATTGCCTATGATTGACGCACCGGACTTAAGTGCAACGTCGAAGATTCGTGCGCCATGAGATACCGACTGCTTGGTGAGACGGGTGACGGAAATGAGGATTGATCGCGCGCTCGTTGTGCTCTGTGCAATGACATGTCCGATCATGTTTGTCGCGTGTGGAAGCGGCTCGGATTCGCCGCCTGCCCGCAAGAACACGGCACAACTCGACGCCGGGCGGGCACAGTGGGCCGCGACGCTGCCGGAGCCGGACGCTGACTACGGTGAATATCCGTCGAATTATCAGGACATCATCAAGGCGGCCATGGCGAAGACGCTCAAAGACCCCGAGTCGGCGCGCTATGGCGATTTCTCCACGCCAACGAAGGATCAGGCTATCGAGAACATGACGGAGCACCGTGCCGTTTATGGCTATCTCGTGTGCACGGACATCAACGCGAAGAACAGCTATGGCGGTTACACGGGAGCCAAGCGCCGCTGGTTCCTTATTCGCAACGGCGCTGTCGTTCGGTATGGTGAACGGCCCATGTATGTCGGGCACGTTGCGCCGTGCATGCGCGCACCGTGAGCCACGATGCGGGCAATGAGGCGTCAAGGGCCCATCGAGCCCGCGATTCTTCCCACCTGTCCCAGCCCCGCCTCGAAGATCCGCTGAAAAAACGGCATCAAATTAGGCACCATCAACTGAAGCAGCAACAAGCCGACGAGCATGGTGACCGGAAAACCCACCTGGAAGATGCCGATCTGCGGCGCCGCGCGATTCAGAATGCCGAGCGCGAGATTGGCGATAAGAAGCGCCGCCACGACCGGCAACGACAGCAACAACCCGGTGGAAAAAACCGAAGCGCCATAACCCACCATCACCCGCCAACCTTGCGCATGCGAAGCGGACGCCACGACATTGACATCGACGGGCACACTCTGGAAGGTCATGATCAGTGCCGCGATCAGTTGCAGATGCCCGTCGAAGACGAGAAACGCCAGCATCGCCAGCGTGTTGAGATAGCGCGATACCACCACGGCATTGCCACCCGCGCGCGGATCGTAAAGCATCGCGAAACCGAGGCCCATTTGCTGTCCGATGAACTCGCCAGCCGCATCGACGGCGGCAAAGGCTATTTGCATCGTCATGCCAATGGCCGCGCCAATCAGGAACTGATTGACGATGATCCACACGCCCGCCGCTGAAAACACCGTGGCGTCGGGCATGGCGGGTAAGGTGGGCGCGACGATCAGCGTGATGAAGGCCGCCAGCGCGATCTTCACGCGCGTGGGCAACGCCATATGGTTCAGCACCGGCGCGGTGGCCATCAAGGCGAGGATGCGCACGAACGGCCACAGAAACGCCGTGAGCCAGCCGTTCAGTTGCGCATAAGTAACCGAGAACATCGAACGAATCAGCCCGTGATTGCAGGCGTGATGGTGAACACGTGCCGCATGTAATCGAGGATGGTCGTGAGCATCCACGGTCCTGCGATGACGAGCGTCACCGCCACGGCGATCAGCTTGGGAATGAAGGAGAGCGTCGATTCGTTGATCTGCGTGGCCGCCTGAAAGAGACTAACCACCAGACCCACGACGAGCGCGACCAGCAAGAGCGGGGCAGCCAGCAGCAACGCGACATACATCGCCTGATGCGCTATGGTCATGACCGATTCGGGTGTCATTCCAGCAACCTCAATAGAAACGATAACGTTACGAAACGAAGCTCTGCGCAAGCGAGCCGATCAGCAACTGCCAGCCATCGACGAGCACGAACAGCATGAGCTTGAAGGGCAGCGCTATCGTCGTGGGCGAGACCATCATCATGCCCATCGACATCAAGACGCTCGCCACCACCACGTCGATGATGAGGAACGGAATAAAGATGGTGAAGCCGATCTGAAACCCCGTCTTCAGTTCGCTCGTCACGAACGAAGGCACCAGCAGCGACAGCGGCACGTCTTCCGGACCGTTCATCGGCGCGGCCTTCGAGATGCGGGCGAAGAGCGCGAGATCCGCTTCGCGCGTCTGCTTCAGCATGAACTGCTTGAAGGGCGCGACGCCGCGCTGCATGGCCTGATCCATCGCGATGGTGCCGTCGGAGAAGGGCTTGTATGCGTCGGTGTAGGCTTTGTCGAGCACCGGCGACATCACGAAAAACGAGAGGAACAACGCGAGGCCCACGAGCACTTGATTAGGCGGCGTGCTCGTCGTGCCGAGCGCCTGGCGCAAGAGCGACAGCACGATGATGATGCGCGTGAAGCTCGTCATCATCAGGACCATGGCCGGGAGGAACGAGAGCATCGTCAGCAGCAACATCGTCTGCACGCTGAGCGAGTACGTCGTGCCGCCGTTCGGGCCGGGGCTGGTATTGAAGGCGGGAAGACCCGCCGTGCTTTGCGCGAGCGCCGCGACCGGCAACAAGGCGATCACGACCGGCAGCGCCAGTTTCACGCCGCGCACGATGTTACGACTGACCTGCATTACTTGCTCCCGCCCACGAACTTCTGAAGACGCTTGTTCGCTTCACCGGCGAGGGCATCGCGAAACCGCTGACCAAAACTGCCTTGCAACGTTTGCGCGGCCGACGGTGCTGGTTCGCCGCTTACGTCCGCATCCGCCGATCCGGCGGGCATGGTATGCAGCAAGCGCACGTTGCCGGGCCCCGCGCCGAGCACGAGCCAGGTATCGCCTATTTCGACGACCGCCACGCGCTCCTTGTTGCCGAGCGACGCGCCGCCCACTACTTTCACGAGGCCGCCTTTCCTGCCGCCTTGCAAGCCGAACTTGCGAGCGAGCCACGCGCAACCGAACACGAAGCCGATCACGATGACGAGACCGAACAGCGTCTGCAACACCGCGCCGAAACCGAGCGACGGCACGGCGCTTCCCGCGCCGACGCTCGAAGCGATCTGCGCGGCGTGGTTCACGGCGTTCATATCGGCTGCGCGGGACAGCGCAGGCACGAAGGCAATCAGGACGGCGGCAAAGCGTTTCATCGATTCAACTTCCGGATACGTTCGGACGGCGTGATGATGTCGGTCAGGCGAATACCGAACTTGTCGTTCACGACGACCACTTCGCCTTGCGCAATAAGACAGCCGTTCACGAGCACGTCCATTGGCTCGCCCGCCATGCCGTCGAGTTCCACGACTGAACCCTGCGCGAGTTGCAGCAGGTTGCGAATCGCGATCTTCGTGCGGCCGAGTTCCACCGTCATCTGCACGGGGATGTCGAGAATCATGTCGATGTCGTTGCGCGTCGAAGGCGCCGCGGCTTTCGACAAGGGCTGGAACACGCCCGCGCTGGCCACGGCAGGCGTTTCGTTGCCGTTCTGCTCGGCGAGCGCGCTCGCCCAGTCGTCCATCGACAACTCTTCCGCCTTCATGTCGCCCACGCCGGTCGAGCCGGGCAGTGTGCCTTCCTGCAAGAGATCACTCATATCCACCTTCCTTCATGTTGTCCGACGCGCTGACCATTTTCTGCACGCGCAGCGCGTATTGACCATTGAAAATTCCGTAGCCGCATTCCATCACCGGCACGCCGTCCACCTTGGCGACGACATGCTCGGGCACGTCGATCGGCAGCACGTCGCCCTTGCGCATGTTGAGCAGCCTTTCGAACGACGAACGGATCTCGGCGAGTTCCACTGTCAGTTCCACTTCCGCCGATTGCACTTGCTGCGAGAGCACGCGCACCCAGCGGCGATCCACTTCGAGCGCTTCGCCCTGAATCGGCGAGGAGAGCTGATCGCGAATCGGCTCGATCATCGAGTAGGGCATGCAGATATGCAGCGTGCCGCCCGTCGAACCGAATTCGATGGTGAACTGCGTCACGATGACGATTTCATTCGGCGTCGCCACGTTCGCGAACTGCGTGTGCATTTCCGAGCGCATGAATTCGAACTGCAGCGGACGCACGCTCTTCCACGAAGCGGAGTAGTGCTCGAATACCAGCGTGAGCAGCTTGTGGATGATGCGTTGCTCGGTCTGCGTGAACTCGCGGCCTTCGACGCGCGTATGGAAACGCCCGTCGCCGCCGAAGAGGTTGTCGACCACGAAGAACACGAGGTTCGGATCGAACACGAACAGCGACGTGCCGCGCAGAGGCTTCACATGGACCAGGTTGAGGTTGGTCGGGATCGGCAGATTGCGCGTGAATTCGCTGTACTTCTGCACCTTCACCGGGCCGACGGAGATTTCCGCCGAACGCCGCATGAAATTGAAGATGCCCACGCGCAACAGGCGCGCGAAGCGGTCGTTGATGATTTCGAGGCCGGGCATCCGGCCGCGGACAATGCGTTCCTGCGTCGCGATGTTGTAAGGACGAACGCCGGCGGGCTTGCTGTCGTCTGAGACCTGATCGACTTCGCCGGTGACGCCCTTGAGGAGGGCATCGACCTCCTCCTGCGACATGAACTCTTCGTGGCCCATGACTCTTTTCCGTTTCCTTGAATCTGGTGCGCGGGCTTACTGCACGACGAATTCGGTGAACAACACTTCTTCGACGTGGGCGGGATGATCCGGCGCGCTGGCGGCCTTCTCGACGGCTTCGCGCAGTTCGTCGGCGAGCTTGCGCTTGCCTTCGACGGTCGCCATCTCTTCGGGGTGCTTGCCGGAGATGAGCATCAGCACGCGGCTGCGGATCTCAGGCATGCGTTCGGTGATCTGCACCTGAGCCTTTTCGTCCGCGAGCTTGAGCGACAGACCGACGCGCAGGTAGTGCATGATGCCGTCGTCGGCTTGCAGGTTGACGGTCAGCGAATCGAGCGGGAAGAACACGGGCGGCGGCACCGGTGCGGGCTTGGCGGGGCCGTGAGGCTGCTTGCCGAGCATGAAGTAAGCGCCGCCGGCGCCAGCACCCAGCAGAACGACCGCGCCAATGGCGATGATCAGAGTCTTCTTGAGCTTGCCGCTCTTCGCGGGAACGATGTCTTTCGGATTTGCAGTGGTGGTAGCCATGAATTCTTGCCCTCTTTCGATAGGTTGAATTGTTGGCTATAACGCCGTTGAGCGATGGGGCGAAAAGAGGGGGGATTTGGGGCTAACTCGTGGGTTAAAGATTCGCGGCGCGACAGCGGTTTTACGGGGCATCGGGCGGCGCGGGTGGTGATTCTCGTGCTTTGACGTGGTCTGATCGCCGCGTGGACACCAACAAAAAAGCAGCTTTACGCCTCGAAAGGCCTAAAGCTGCTTTTTGCGGCGAGGAAAGGCGCGCCGCCGCCAAACGGCTAGCGCACCGCTTGTCCCGTCAAGCCATCAAGCAAACGTATCCACCAACCCGACCGTGCGCCGCACCGGCATCGTCACCGTGCTTGCCACGCCCGAATCGCTACCGCCGACGCCGCCAACACCGCCCACGCCGCGTCCGTTGCCCGACGACGAGCGGCCCTCGCCGCGGTCCTGTTGCGACGACTGGCGCGCGAATCCATCCGAAACGCTGGTGGAGCCTAAGCTGATACCGTTGGCTTCCATCGCCTCGCGCAGCTTCGGCATCGCGGCTTCGACCGCTTCGCGCACCTGCGCATGCTGCGACACGAAGAGCGCGTGCGCGTGATTCTCGGAAACCTGCAGAGTGACCTGCAACGGGCCGAGATCCTTCGGATTGAGCGTCAACTCCGCGCTCTGTTGCTGCGAATTCGAGAGGAACACGACTTTCTGGCTGAACGCATCGTCCCAGCCGCCAGCGCCCACGTGCGGCGCTATCGCCGCGCTGGTCGCCGCCGTCATCTCGCCTTGCGCACTCGATACCGCCGACCCCGCCGATGCCGATTGCATCGCCACCGCGCGCGCCGCTGCATCGGCTTGCTGCGAGATGGCTTTGTACGCCGCGCTGCCCGCATCGGCTTGTGGGGTCAGCGCGGCCTGAACCGCTGCCGCATCGCTTGCCAGTGCCGCGGTCGTCGCCGGCGCCGCGTTGTCCCTGGCATCGCCGGCGAGCGCGTTGAGCAGGCCGCCCGAGCGATTACCCTTCGATCCTTCGCCGACCATGCCGCCCGACGGCTCGTCACTCTTTCCAGCGCCCGTGGCCGCGCCCGCGCCCGCATGCGCCGATGCCGCTGCGTTCATCGGCACGGCATTCGCCGGCACGTTGTTCATCGCGGCGAGCGCGGCCTGCAGCGCATCTTGCGCGGACTTGGCGTCGCCGCTCTTGTGCGTGTCGCCGGTCGCGGTCTTGTCGTCATCCGTCGATGCAACCGCCGTCGCGGCCGCATCGGTCACGTCGGACACGGTGGTATTCGCAGCTTCGGCGGCGTCCGCGCGCTCGGCCGCATCGGCGGCATCCGTCGCTTTCGCGGGCTTTGCCGGGGCGGCAGGCTTGGACGCATCCGCCGTTTCGGTCTTGCCCGAAGGCTTCGATGCCTCCTTCGTCGAATCCGTCTTGCCGCTCTTGTCGGCCGACGACGACGCCTGCGTGTCTGTCGCGCTATCGCTCTTCTTCACGTCGCTCGCGTCGTCCGACTTGCTGGCGCTCGCGGTGTCGTCGGACTTCGGCACGTCATGCACGCTCGACTTGGCCGCAGTGGACGAAGACAAGGACGACGCCGCCAGCGCCTTGGCTGCCTGTGCGTCGGCATTGGCCTTGTCGGTCATGCTCTGCAGCGTCAGGCCGAACGACGCGCCTGCGTCCGCTGCACGCTTTTTGGCAGCCGAAGATGACGAAACGCCCGACTGCGCGCCGATGGAAGAAACGGAGGACATGCGTTACCTCGAAAAAGTCCGGTAGTTAAATTCAGGCGCGTTCGGCGCGCATGCGCAGCGCCTTGGCCGCGTGCTCGTCCGATTCGCGCTGTTCCACGCGCGCCGCCTTCTTGGCGAGCAACGCCTCGCCGCGCGCCGCGAGCACCTCGTAGCTGCCGACCTTCTGCTTCTTGAGACGCCATTCCGGCTTCGCCGCCTCGATGCGCTGGTCGGCCATCACGAGCAACGTGCGCTGTTGCGCAATCGCCGAGTCCAGCGTGTCGACGAACGCCTGGAAGTTACGCAGCGTCTGCGCCGTCGTGCCTTGCTGCGCCGACGCCGTGAAACGCGCGTGATATTCGTCGCGATACGTCACGAGCGAATTGAGTTGCCCCTCGATTTCGTTGCGCTCCTGCTGAAGCTTGCCCAGCTTCTTGGTCGCGGCGTCGAGTTCTTCCTGAGCGAGTTCGATCAGGGTGTTGATCGGCAGATTCTTTGACATGGACGAGTTGGTCTCTGTGGTCGCGCGGTTTTTTTAATAACTTATGACAAATATAGGTGCGGCTGCAAATACTAGTTGAAAAGTTGATGCAATAAATCAAGACTCGGTTCGAAATTCGCCTGCTCGCGAAAGCCTTGCTGTAAAAACGACTCCATTCGCGGATAAAGCGCGATGGCCCGGTCGAGCAGGGCATCGCGGCCGCTGGAATACGCGCCCACGTTAATCAGATCGCGATTGCGCTGATAACGCGAAAGCATCTGCTTGAAAAGGCGCACGTGTTCGAGATGCTTGTCGTCGATGAGCGCGGTCATCGCGCGGCTGATCGACTGTTCGATATCGATAGCCGGATAATGTCCCGCCTCGGCAAGCGAGCGGTTCAGCACGATATGGCCGTCGAGAATGGCGCGGGCCGAATCGGCGATCGGATCTTGCTGGTCGTCGCCTTCGGTGAGCACGGTGTAGAACGCGGTGATCGAACCGCCGCCTTCCGGGCCATTGCCGGTACGCTCGACGAGCGCGGGCAGCTTGGCGAACACCGACGGCGGGTAACCCTTGGTCGCGGGCGGCTCGCCAATCGCAAGTGCGATCTCGCGCTGCGCCATCGCGTAACGGGTCAGCGAATCCATGAGCAGCAACACATGCTTGCCCTGATCGCGGAAATATTCGGCGAGCGAAGTCGCGTAAGTCGCGCCCTGCATGCGCAGGACCGGCGAAACGTCGGCCGGCGCGGCCACGACGACTGAACGCGCGAGACCGTCTTCGCCCAGAATCTGTTCGATGAATTCCTTCACTTCGCGGCCGCGTTCGCCGATCAGTCCGATCACGATCACTTCCGCGCTCGTGTAGCGCGCCATCGTGCCGAGCAGCACCGATTTACCGACGCCCGAGCCCGCGAACAGGCCCATGCGCTGGCCGCGTCCAACCGTCAGCAGCGAATTGATTGCGCGCACGCCGACGTCCAGCACTTTGTGAATCGGCTCGCGATTCAGCGGGTTGATGACCGGCGATGACAACGGCGCATCGACTTTTGCGCCGAGCGGGCCAAGTCCGTCGAGCGGACGGCCGGATGCATCGACCACGCGGCCGAGCATCTCCCAGCCGACCGGCAGACGTTTTGCGCCTGCCATCGGATCGTTGATCGGCGCGCTTTCCAGCGGATACACGCGCGCGCCGGGCAAGAGGCCGGCCATTTCCGTGGTCGGCATCAAAAAGAGTTTGTCGCCCGCGAAGCCGACGACTTCGGCTTCGGCGGTCGGAATGGCGCTGCCCGGCGGCAGTTCGATCATGCATTCGGAACCGACGCCCATCTTCAGGCCGACCGCTTCGAGCACGAGGCCGGCGGCGCGCGTGAGACGTCCGCACGGACGCAGCGGCTTGGCGATCGCGGTGCGCGCCTTGAGGGCGTCGAGCTTGTCGCGCCAGGCGTCGATATGCGGATTGCCCGCCATGTTCGCGAGTTCCGCGATGGTCCGCGCAGCGAGTTCCTCCGGCGATTCTTCCTCGACGACAGCCTCCGGCCCGAACGACGCGCGTGCGATTTCCTGCTCCAGCTCGCTCAGTCCGTCCTGCGTGATGCGATGCGTCATTGCGCTATTTACCACGGCTTGTTCCTCCCCAATGCCGCCGCGACACGCTCCCAGCGCGACGCATTGGTCGAATCGATTTCGCCGCTCGCCGCGTGCGCGCGGCAGCCGCCGCGTTCCACGAGCGGGTCTGGCCGCACCATCCAGCCAGCCGCGCCGAGTTCTTCCTGCAAGTACGCATCGACGATAGGCAAATCGGCGGGATTCACGATCAGCGTCGGCGATCCCGTGAGTTCTGGCTCGGCCGCGATCACTTCGCGCGCCACGGTGACGAGCGCCGTCGGATCGTGCGCCAGATGCTGCCGCACCACTTGCTGCGCGATATCGACCGCGAGCGTGGCGAGCGTTTCCGCGATGGCGGCATCGGCGGCTTGCAGCGCGATCCTGAACGCATCGGCGATTTCCGCGAGACGCGCCGCTTCGGCGAGCGCTTCCTTGCGGCCGTCCTCGAAACCCTTGGCGTGACCTTGTTCGAAACCGGCCTGATACCCGATCGCCTGTCCAGCCACATGACCCGTGGCGAGACCTTGCGCATGCGCGTCTTCCTCGACGCGGCGCAAATGCGCTTCGAGCGCTGCCTGATCCGCCGCGCTGTGGTCCACGGTGACGGGATCGAACGAAGCCATCTCCCAGCGTTGATACGCGGAGAGCGGCGCCTTCGGGTTCTGGGCCGGATTAGACATATGCATCCTCTGCCTTGCCGCCTAATTGAATCTGGCCGTTCTCCGCCAGATTACGCACCACCTGAAGCACCTTGCGTTGCTGCTGCTCGACTTCCGACACACGCACCGGACCGCGCGAATCGAGGTCTTCCGCAAGCAATTCGGCCGCGCGTTGCGACATGTTCGACAGGAACTTCTGACGCAACGCGGGCTGCGCGCCCTTGAGCGAGACGATCAGCGTTTCGGATTCCACTTCCTTCAGCAGCAACTGGATCGCGCGGTCTTCCAGGTCGAGCAGGTTCTCGAACACGAACATCTGGTCGATGATCTTCTGCGCGAGTTCCACGTCGTATTCCTTGACGTTGTTGATCACGCCCTCTTCATGGTTGCTCGACATGAAGTTGAGAATCTCGGCCGCCGTGCGGATACCGCCCATCGGCGCGCGCTTCAGGTTGTCGCTGCCGGAGAGAAGCGTGGTCAGCACATCGTCGAGTTCGCGCAACGCGGCGGGCTGAATACCGTCGAGCGTGGCGATACGCAGCAGCACGTCGTTACGCAGACGGTCGTTGAGCAGCGAGACGATTTCCGAAGCCTGATCGCGGTCCAGGTGCACGAGGATCGTCGCGATGATCTGCGGATGCTCGTTCTTGATGAGTTCCGCGACCGCGCCCGAGTCCATCCACTTCAGACCTTCGATACCGCTCGTATCGCTGCCTTGCAGAATCCGGTCGATGAGCGCGCCAGCCTTGGTTTCGCCGAGCGCCTTCGTGAGCACCGAGCGGATGTACTCGCTCGAATCGAGCGACAACGCGGTGTGCTGCTCCGCTTCGCTGACGAATTCGGTCAGCACGTTGTCGAGCTGCTCGCGCGTCACGTTCTTGAGCGCCGCCATGGTCGCGCCGATCTTCTGCACCTCGCGCGGAGCGAGATACTTGAAAACTTCGGCGGCTTCTTCCTCGCCGATCGACATCAGGAGGAGCGCGGCTTTATTGAGACCTTCAGCGTTCATCGGACACCCAGTTCTTCACGACCGTCGCCACGATTCTCGCGTCCTGACGCGCCACCATACGCGCGTAGTCGAGATTGCGATCGAACTTGGCCTTGTTGCTTTCATGACCGAGGAGACTTACCTCGGCATCCTTGTCATCATCGTCATTCTTGGCGCCGCCTTCGAGCGTCGGGCCGTCGAGCAGCGAGAGTTCGTCTGGCGCGTTGAGCGAGGGCGCCGCCGGTTCCGGCACGGGGAAGGCGCGGCGCATTGCCGGCTTCACCATGCTGAAGTACAGGAACAGTGCGACGATGCCGATGCCCACGTACTTCGCCAATTGGATACCGCGCATGATCATGTCCGGCGTGCGCCACCACGGCACATCGGGCGTCACGTTCTGGTCGGAGTTGAACGCGCTGTTCACCACGTTGACCGAGTCGCCGCGCTTCTCGTCGTAGCCCATCGCGTCCTTCACGAGTTGCTGGACTTGCGCGAGCTTGTCGGCGGCGAGCGGCGTCATCGTGACGTTGCCCTTCGCATCGACCTGACGCTGATAGTTCACGACCACCGCCACCGAAAGACGCTTGATGCCGCCTGTCGCCTGTTCGTAGTGGCGCACCGTGCGGTCCACTTCGTAATTGGTCGTCGTGTCCTTGCGCAGGTTCTGCGGCGTGGACTTCGCGGCGGCAGCGCCGGTTGCGTCCGATGCTCCGCCCGTGACCGGCGCGGATGCCGGCTGCGGCGGCTGGTTCGACAGCGCGCCCGGCACTCCCGACGGGCCGCTGCCCGAGGTTTCGCTGGATTCGCTCGATTGCTGGCTGCGGATCGACGTGTTCTGCGGGTTGGCGTTCGGGCCGTAGCTTTCGGCGGTCTGTTCGAGCTTCGAGAAGTCGATGTCCGCGCTCACTTGCGAATGCGCGTTGCCGCCGCCGAAGAGCGGGGAAAGAATGGCGTCGATGCGCTTTTGCGTGTTGTGCTCGATCTGCTGCACGTACTTCAGTTGCGATGCGTCGAGACCGTTCGCGGCGCTCTGGTTCGTGAGCAGGTTGCCGTCCTGATCGACGATATTCACGTTCTTGACCGGCATGTCCGCCACGCCCGACGACACCATGTGCGCGATCGCCGAAACCTGTCCTTCGTCGAGCACGCGCCCGGGAAAGAGGTTGACCATGACGGACGCGGTCGGCAGTTCCTTGTCGCGCACGAACACGCTCGGCTTCGGAATGGCCAGATGCACGCGTGCCGACTTCACCGAGGAAATTGCGCCGATGGTGCGTTCCAGTTCGCCTTCGAGCGCGCGCTGGTAGTTGATCTGCTCCGCGAACTGGCTAATGCCGAACTTTTGGTTGTCCATCAGTTCGAAGCCGACCGAGCCGCTTTTCGGCAAACCCTGGCTTGCGAGGCGCAGACGCGTTTCGTGCACCGACTCGGCCGGAACGAGGATCGCGCCGCCGCCGTCGGAGAGCTTGTAGGGAATGTTGCCCTGCTGGAGCGCGGCGACGATCGCACCGCCGTCGCGGTCGGAGAGATTCGAGAACAGCACGCGGTAGTCGGGCTGGCGCGTCCACATGACGAGCCCCGCCACGACCATCGCCAAGATCGCCACGGCGATGATGAGCGGCACGCGCGGGTTCGAGCGGAATTGCGAGAGCATCGGCATGCGCTGAGCGAAGCCGCCGAAGTCGGCGCCGCCAGCGCCGCCGGTGAGGCTGGGGCTCGCGGCGCTCGCCGAGGCGCCAGGCTGCGCGCCTGCCAGGCCCATTCTGGCGTCTGGCGTGATCAGTGAGTTGTTGGGCGTATCCATTTAGCGTCGAAGCTCCGAATCTTTTGCGTTCCCCTCTGGCCGGTCGTACTGCCCGTGATGCGGCGCCGGAGGACTTTTGACGAGATGGATTATCCGCAGAAGATTGCAAGTCGATTCGGCGAATAGAGCCGGGTTTCCCCCGTTCTTCCAGCGCTTTGGAAAATGCCGCGCTGCTAATCTTTCTCGTACTCGGTAAAAGCGTTCGGACGACCGTTCGCACGCCGCCCCGAACCCGGCGACGAGCGTCTTTCGCACTTGGGCGCTGAACCGGCCCTTTACTTGTCAATCGGAGACACCATGAACTTCCCGATCAATCCGCTCACCTCCGCGCTGAGCACAATGCAGTCGATGGCGACGCAGGCCGCCGGCAGCCCCACGGTCGCCACGGGCGCCGTATCCGGACAGGACGCGGGAATCGGCCAGTCGGGCGCGGTGAGCGCGGGCACGTTCGCGGACGCGCTGCAGTCGTCGATCAGCAAGATCAGCGACAACCAGACGAAGGCGCTGTCCGAAGCGCACGCGTTCGAAATCGGCGCGCCGAACGTTTCGCTCAACGACGTGATGGTCGATATGCAAAAGGCCAACGTCGGCATGCAGTTCGGCTTGCAAGTACGCAACAAGCTCGTGTCGGCCTACAACGACATCATGCAAATTTCGGTGTGACGCGCTGTGGCTGGCGCGTGCGTTTCGAATCCGTCCCCATCATGCCGATACGGCCCCAGAGCCTTGCGCCCTAAAGCTTTGCCGCGATTCTCCGATAACCTCGATAACAGCACGGCGAACGATGGTTCGATCGCCAGCACCGATTCTTACCGGTCGGACGAAACGGCCTTTGCGCCGTCGTCCGAGCACCGCGCGCCACGTGCCGCGGGCGTCATTCGGTATCGCATAAGGAGAACCACGGATGTATTCCCCAGGACAGGCGGGAGCCAACGCATATGCACGCGTCGGCGTTCAGACAGGGGTGATGGGAGCGAGCCCGCACCGGCTGATCGTGATGCTCTATCAGGGCGCGCGGCAGTCGATTGCACAGGCGCGGATGCACTTGCAGCAGAAGAACGTGGGCGCGCGCGGAACGGCGATCAGCAAGGCGATCAACATCATCGAGACCGGGTTGCAGCAGGCGCTCAACAAGGAAGCGGGCGGCGAAGTCGCGCTGCGTCTGGACGCGCTGTACTCGTACATGGCACGCCGGCTCCTGGAAGCGAATCTGAACCAGGACGAGTCGATGCTCGTGGAAGTGGACAATCTGCTGGCTACGCTCGAAGAGGCGTGGGTCGGCATTGGACCGGAAGTGGCGAGAACGACCGCGGCAGCCGTCTGAGCGGCAGCCATGGCGACTGCCTGACAAGAATGAATACCACAGACGAATATTTCGCGCACTACGAGGCGATTGCTGCGCTGTCCGGCCAGATGCTGGCTGCGGCGCGCAGTGGCGAGTGGAGCGAATTGAAGACGATGCAGGGCAGGTATCGCGAGTTGATCGAACGGTTGAAGGACGTGGATACCGGCTCGGAACTCGACGACACCGCCCGTGCGCGCAAGCTGGACCTCGTGAAGAAGATCCTCGCCGACGACGCCGCGATTCGCGACCTCAGTTCGCCGAGCCTCGCGCGTCTTTCCGCGCTCTTCACGACCAACAGCCCGGCGCGCGTACTTAAAAAGATGATCGGACTGCGCTAGACAACGCGGCTTGCGACGGAGAACTCTTCCGGCGTCTGGCCCGGCCCTCGCGCGCGGTCTTTCCAGGATGCCGGCATGTCAGGACTCGATTCCGCGATCGCCACGATTATCGCCAGCCGGACCGAGCTCCTTCTGTCCGCGCTGCGCGCCAACGCCGGTTCGACCGGCCAGACGACCACGCAGACGGGCGTTTCCTTGTCCGTCGCGACGCCCGCCGGAACCGCGGCGGGCGCATCCGCGCAGACGCTCGCTCCGGTGGCGTCCGCGCAAACCGAACTGTCGAGCGTGGCCCGCACGCTCGATGTCATTTCCCGCCTGGGCGGCGCCGCGCCCGCGATTCTCGGTGATACCCCGCTCTGGCCGACACCGCCGCGTCCCGCGAGCGCGTTCGCCGCGCTGACCACGGGGCTTTTCGATACCGCTTTCTCCTCCAATGCCGCCGCTGTCGCGGCCGCGCGCGCGGCGAGCCAGAATCTGCCGCCGTTGCCGGCGTCCGCGCTGGCATCGGAGCTTGCGAAAACGGTGGCGCAAAGCGGCCTCTTCTACGAGTCGCATCTCGTGCAATGGATGGCCGGGCAGCGCAGCACGGCGTCGCTCGCGAGCGAACCGCAGGCGCGCATCGATCCGCGCGCGCTGACCTTGCCGCTCGATTTGCCGGGCGACGAAAGCATCGCGCGCGATACCGCCTTCGACGACACGCGCCCACCGGCGTTTGCCTCGACACAAACCGATCTGTCCGATCTGCACGCCGAAACGCATAACGTCGCGATGCCGCAAACGCCGCAGCAAGCGGCGGCGCTCGCGGCATCGGTACGGGATGCGCCCGCGCTGGCGCTGTCGAATTCGCAAAGCGCGCCGTCCGCGCCCGCTTCGCCGCCCGCCGCGCCGCAGCCGAGCCAGCATGAATCGGCGCTGCAGGCATCGCTCGATGCGGGTATTCATCCGGCGACGCTCACGGTCGTGCGTCAGCAACTCGACATCCTCGCCAACGAGCAATTCCGCTGGCAGGGCGAAGCGTGGCCGGGGACGCGTTTCGACTGGGAAGTGGCGCGAGAGCCGCGTCCCGCAGTGGATACCAGCGAGGAACGCGTGTGGCGCACGCGCGTCACGTTGTCGTTGCCCGCGCTCGGCATGGTGGACGCCGAACTCGTGCTGACCGGCGACAAGCTGGTCGCGCGTCTGAGGGCGAGCGATACGGGCGCATCGCGTTTTTCCGCCGATGCCGCCGCGTTCCAGCGTCAGCTCGAAGCGGCGGGCATCGCGCTGGCGTCGTTCAGCGTGCGTTCGATGGATGGCTCGGGCGCCGCCACGGGCGACATCGACCTGGATGCGCCGAAACCGGTGCGTTCGCCGCTCGAGCATTTATTCCGCGCGCCGCCGGGTGGAGAAGTGACATGAGCAATCCACTGTATTCGCGCAAGCAGGCCACCGCGCTCACTTACGATGCGGGCAGCCGCGAAACGACGCCGCGCGTCGTGGCAAAGGGCTACGGCGTGGTCGCGGAAATGATCGTGCAGCGCGCGAAGGAAGCGGGCGTGTATGTCCATGACTCGCCGGAAATGGTGTCGCTCTTGATGCAGGTCGATCTCGATTCGCATATTCCCCCCGCGCTTTATCAGGCGGTGGCGGAGCTGCTGGCCTGGGTTTATCGGCTGGAGAACGAGGAGCCGGTGAGGGAAGCGGGACGCCGCTAAAACTCGAAAGCCCGCCTCACGATCGCCGCATGATCGAAGCGCGCGGGCAACGTGCCATACACGCGGCCGGTTTCGCCGCGCGCATCGCCCAAACGGGTTTCGATGAACGCCTGTGCCACCTCGTCCGGCGCATGTCTCGCCAGCAATACGCCTTGTGCACATAAGGTCAATTGCTGCGCGATGCGCCGCGCCGATGCCTCGCGCGACGCCGGATCGCTCGTCAAACTAGTCAAGAGTGTCTGCAAAGCCGCACCGAGCGCCGGATGCGCGCTTGCCGTATCGCGCCAGTCGTCGAATAGTGCGTGCGCCGCGTCCTGCTCGCGCTCGAACGCACGCAGCACGTCTAGACACATGACGTTGCCCGAACCTTCCCAGATCGAATTGACCGGCGCCTCGCGATAAAACCTCGCCATCGGCCCGGTTTCGACGTAACCGTTGCCGCCCCAGACTTCCATCGCCTCGCCGGTGAATTCGAGCGCGCGCTTGCAGACCCAGAACTTCGCCGCAGGCGTGACGATGCGCCGCCACGCGCGTTCGCGCAACGCCGCTCCCGCCGATGCGCTCTGCTCGAACGCCCCGGCCAGCCGCATGAACAGCACCGTCGCGGCTTCCGATTCGAGCGCGAGGTCGGCGAGCACGTTGCGCATCAAGGGCTGATCGGCGAGATGCGCGCCAAACGCGCTGCGATGCCGCGCATGATGGATCGCTTCGACCAGCGCCGCGCGCATCAACGCCGCGCTGCCGATCACGCAATCGAGCCGCGTGTAGTTCGCCATTTCGATGATGGTCGGCACGCCGCGTCCTTCATCGCCGATCATCATGCCGTAGGCATCGAGAAACTCGACTTCGCTGCTCGCGTTCGAGCGATTGCCGAGCTTGTCCTTCAGACGCTGCACGTGCACGGCGTTCTTGCGGCCGTCGGGCACAAAGCGCGGCACGTAGAAGCAGGAGAGTCCGCCTTCGTCCGCCGTGCGCGCGAGCACGAGATGCGCGTCGCACTGCGGCGCCGAGAAAAACCACTTGTGTCCGATTAACCGATAGTCCCCGCCGCGCCCGGGTGTGCCGAGCGCATGCGCGCGCGTGCGATTGCCGCGCACGTCGGAGCCGCCCTGCTTTTCGGTCATGCCCATGCCGATCAACATCGATCGCTTGCCGGCTTCGAGGGCGATGTCGCGCGAATCGTGCTCGCGCGACAAGAGCGGTGCGGCGAGCCGTTCATAAAGCGCGGGTTCATTGCGCAAAACGGGGATGCTCGCGAAGGTCATCGTGACCGGACACAGCGATCCGGATTCGAGTTGTCCGTGCAGAAAATAACAGGCGGCGCGCGCGGCCATCGACCCGGCGCGCGCCGAAGGTTCGAACGGCAGCGCGTGCAGACCTTCTTGCCGCAGACGTCGCAGCAGTTCATGCCAGGCCGGATGAAACTCGATTGCGTCGATACGCTCGCCACGCGCGCTGTGCGTGCTCAGTTCCGGCGTATGCCGGTTGGCGAGATCGGCGAGCGCGAGCACGTCCGGTTGTGTAAGCGCGCGGCCGTCGCGGTGGAGCGCCTCGGCATGCCAATGCGCGCCTTCGCGCTCGAGCGCGGCAACGAGCGCGCGGTCCGCGGCGAAGGCGTCGTAGTCGACAAGCGGCGGCGACTGATTCGTGACTTCGTGTGTCTCGAACAAGGGTGCGTGGTTCATCGTGTGTCTCCCGTGCGAGCTTGCGTCGGCTAATCGCAACACGCGTGGTCAAAAATGATCCTCTATCTCTATTTAACGATGATAGGCCGCACGCCCGACTAGCTGTAGCGCTGCCGCTCGCTTCAATCTGGCCGGGCGCTCGCGTTTGGTCTTAAACCATTCCTATATTTTTCTGATGCGAACTCTTAAAGACCAACCGGATGAGAGAAATCCGATTGTTTGGCTACCACGGCTGACGGACAGGAGGCCGAACCTATAATCGCCGAGACCCTTATGGCCTGAGGTTTACAGGCCTCTTCTGGAAGTCTTCTCAATGAGCATCAACCTCAATCAACTCGTTCAAGGCGCCTTGACCGAGAGCGTATTGCAACACCTGGCTGCACGCGTTGGCTGCACGCAGGAGTCCGCGAGGCGCGTCGTCGGACTATGCGCGCCAGCACTCATCGGCTCGATGATGAACAAGGCGGCGTCGCTGGATGGCGCACGCAGTCTGTTTGCATCCGTCATGTCGCCGGGCGTGAACACGCATATCGCCGAGGAACTGCCGCACTTCGTTCTCAACGACGAAGGCATGCAAACGCTCCTCGCCACCCATTCGACGGTGGATGGCGTCATTGCCTCGCACGACAATCTCAATGCGCTCGCCGAGCGTATTTCCGAATACACGGGCGTGGCGGCGAGCGCATCGCGCACGTTGTCGGGCGTCGTGGGCGCGACCATTCTCGGTATCCTCAAGCGCTATTTCACGCAGCACAACGGCCATATCGGCCAGTTGCCCACGCTGCTCGGGCATCAACTGCCGGTCGTGCGGGCCAACATGACGGATTCGTTCGCGAATGCGCTGGGGCTCGGCTCAGTCGGCGCGTTCCTCGCGGGCGTGGCCTCGCGGCTGAAGGCGGTGTCCTCGCATCTCGGTCATCCGGCTACCCAAGAAGCAGCGTCGTTCCCCATTCATGGTGAACAAGAACCGGCCGTGGAAACCGCGCAAACAAACGACAAGGGTCCGCGCCGCAAATGGCTGTGGGTTGCCAACGCCGCTGCCCTCGCGTTGCTGGCCGCGCTCGTTGCGCGCGGCTGTTCGACCGAAAACAAGTCGAAAGACGTGACGGCCGAAACGCGCACGGACGCCTCGGCGGCATCCGACGCCGCATCTGCATCCAGCGCCAGCGCCAGTGACGATCAGGCATCGCAAGCCACGGCTGTGGCGCCCGATCAGGCATCGTTGCCGACCATTTTGCCGGGCAAGGACGCAAGCCTGTCCATGACGGTCGACGCCTCCGGCATTCCCACGCTGAAAGCCACGGTGAACAGCGAGCAGGAACGTCAACGCCTGATCGACATGCTGTCGGCCAAGCTCGGCGCGGACAAGTTCCACGCGAACGTGACCGTCGATCCCGACACGAAGCCCGCCGCTTGGCTCGACAAGCTCGAAGGCCTGCTGCCGTTGATGACGCTGCCGGGCGCCGATCTGCAGATTACCGGCGACACGATCACCCTGAGCGGCGGCGCAAGCGAGCCGAAGCTCGGCTGGGTCGACAAGCTGAAGGCGCTGTTCGGCGCCGGCTGGACGGTCGGCACGCAATCGGCTCCGGTTGCGGCTCCGGCATCGGAAGCGCAAGCCAATCAAGACGCGGATGCCTGCTCGGCTCCGGCTATCGTCAAGACGCTGAACCTGAAGCCGGTCAACTTCGGCACGGGTTCGAACACGCCGCCGCCGGTTGCCATGGCGGCGCTCGCTGCATCTGCGAAGGCGCTGAAGGCCTGCGACACGCAAGCAAAGCCAATTCAGCTTCAGATCGCAGGCTATTCGGACAACACGGGCGGCGCGGCGCTGAATCTTCAGTTGTCGAAGAAGCGTGCGGAAGCGGTGCGTTCGTACCTGGTTCAGCACGGCATTCCTTCTGATTCGCTGACGGCTCAAGGCTTTGGCGACGCCAATCCGGTCGCCGACAACTCGACCGCCGCTGGCCGCATGGCTAATCGACGTATCGAGTTCAAGCAAGCCGACTGAGCGTCGCGCGCCATCTCGGGCGCGATGCGTTGAAAAAGCGCCGGACCGCTGTGAAGCGGTTCGGCGCTTTTTTTACTGCGCACCAGGCGCATCAGGCAAGGGAACTCCCGTTCAACGCATTACAGCGCCTCGCCACGCTTCAGCCGCGGAAAGCCATCGGCCATGAAATCCTGATCGACATTCGCGGGCAGTATTTCGCGCGCGACTTCAATCCACGCTCGCGCCGCATGCGACAGATATCCGTTGCGCCGCCAGCCGACGGCCATATCCCAGCGAATCTCGGGCGCGACGACCGGCCGGCAGGTGAACGCCTCGGCATCCAGGCGGCCGCAATAAGGCGCGGGCAACAGCGCGATGCCGATGCCAGCCTGTACCAACGCCGCCATGAAATCCCAATGCCCGCTGCGACCGACGATCGTCGGCGCAAACCCCGCCGCGCGGCACGCGTTCAGCACGACGTCGTTGAGCGCGAGACTTTCGCCGTAGAACACAAAGGGTTCGGCTGCCAGATCGGCGAGCGCTACCTCGTTCAGACCGTCCCAGCGCGAACCTTTTTGCGCCACGAGCCACAAGAGTTGCCGGCTGACGGGCAGCACGTCGAACGTTTCGGCATCGACTGGCTGCAGCACGCCGCCGAGTTCGAGTTCGCCTTCGATCAACGCAGCCTCGATCGCCTTCGAGCCTTGCTCGAACAGCTTCAGCTCGATCTTCGGATACCGCTCCCTGAAAGCGGCAATGACTGGCGTGAAGAGCGCGCCGCCCATCGGCGGAATGCCGATCGTCAGCGTGCCGCGCCCGAACGTGCCCAGATCGTTCAGTTCCGCTTCGAGCCGCGCATGGGCCGCGAGCACATCGACGCCACGCTGATAGACGATTTGCCCGGCATCGGTCAGGACCATCTGACGGCCTTCCCGCAGTAAAAGCGGCGAGCCGACCTCGTCTTCCAGTGACTTGACCATTTTGCTGATGGTCGGCTGAGTGACGAACATATGCTCGGCGGCAGCAGTGAAGCTCTTTTGCTTGACCACCTCAATGAAATACCTCAACGCGCGCAATTCCATGTGAGATTCCAGATTGGAATGATTTGGATAATGCTAAGTCATTTTTTTTATGTAAATGGTGCACTTATACTCCGCCTACAGGTTAACCCTAGTCATTCGCCCCGAGCCCGCCATGTCCACCGTTCTTTCCGCCCCATCCGCCTTCGCCAACGCCCGCATGGCGCTTGCCCGCGTGACGCGCATCGCGATTCAATCGGCGGCGCTCGCGGCGATCTGGTTCGTCGCGGACCTGGCCGCGCGCAAGCTGGCGCTGCCGGTGCCAGGTGGCGTCGTCGGACTAGTCGCGTTGTTGGCGCTTCTGTTCTGCGGCGGCGTGGCGCCGCGCTGGGTCAAGGCGGGCGCCGACTGGCTGCTGTCGGACATGCTGCTGTTCTTCATCCCGGCGGCCGTGGCGGCGGTCCAATACGGCGGGCTTTTCATGGAAGAAGGCTGGCGTTTGGCGCTGGTTGTCGTCGCGGGAACGCTCATGGTGATGGTGGCGGTGGCGTTCGCCGTGGATCGGGCGGCGCGCCTGGAGCGTCACCTCGCGCTGCGCCGGGCGCTCAACGCGCGGCAAGCGGCGCGCGCCTGAGCCATGAGCCACTTCTACGCTTCGCTGCTCCAAGACGACGCTGCACGCCTGATCGCTGCCGGATGCTTCGTGATGACCGTCGTCCTGTACTTCGTGTCGAAGCGGCTTTACGCGCGCTTCAAAAGTCCGTGGCTGACGCCGCTTCTGACTGTCCCGGCGGTGCTTGCGGCGATTGTCGTGACGGCGCGCATTCCATACCCCGTTTATTTCGCCGATACGCGCTGGCTCATGTGGCTGCTCGGGCCAGCCACCGTCGCGTTCGCGGTGCCGATCTACGAGTACCGGTCGCTCCTGAAGCGGCACTGGATTTCGTTGAGCGTCGGAGTGACGGTTGGCATTCTGGTGGCGGTCGGCGGGTCGATTGCGCTTGCGAAGTTGCTGCATCTGTCGCCGGAACTGCAGCGCAGTCTCGCGACGCGTTCGATATCGACGCCATTTGCGCTCGCGGTATCCGACAAGATTCACGCGCCGCGCGATCTGACCGCGCTTTTCGTCATCGCGACGGGCGTGTGCGGCATGCTCTTCGGCGAGATCGTGCTGGCGCTGGTGCCGCTGCGCACGCGGCTTGCGCGCGGCGCGTTGTTCGGCGCGGCGGCGCATGGCGTCGGCACCGCGAAGGCGCGCGAACTCGGGAACGAAGAGGGCGTTGTCGCCAGCTTGACGATGATGATCGCGGGCGTGGTGATGGTGCTGCTCGCGCCAGTTTTGAGCATGCTGCCGATATAGGCAATTACGCGCACGCGCCGCTGTTTAGGAGTTTTCGCGGGCAATTCGCGTGGCATCTATTGCGACAATGCGGGCTCAAATTTTTCGGTTCGAGCCAAATGTCACTAGTCTCCCAGCACCCCGGCGTCTCAGTCATCATTCCGTGTTTCAACTCGGCAAAAACGCTGGCACGCGCGCTCGATAGTTGTCTTTTGCAAACCGAAGCAGCGCAGATCATCGTGGTAGACGATGGCTCGCAGGACGCATCGGCGGCGGTTGCGAAGTTTTATTCCCTGAAAGACCGACGCGTCGAACTGGTTCAGATGCCGGAAAACGGCGGTCCGGCTCGGGCGCGCAATCGCGGTGCGAACTTTGCGGCACACTCCATTCTTGCGTTCCTCGACGCCGACGACGAGTACCAGCCAGGCGCACTGGCGACTGCCGCACTCTATCTGCGAAACACGCCTCGGCAAGCCGCAGTCCGTTTCAGCGCCGATTTCAGCGACTTTCCCGCCGATCTGCGTGCTTTCCCCGACTTCGAACGCCACGCCGACATCATGAGCGACACGGTGGCGAGCACGCTCGTGATTCAGCGTGCGACCTTCCTCGCGCTCGGCGGCTTCCCTACAGATGAAGTCTTCCGGCGTTATGGCGGCGAGGATTCGGCGCTTTCAAATGCAATCATCGACATTTACGGTTGTTATCGCCTGGAAGCCAGGAAAGGCGTTCGCGTTCACTATCATCCGGGGAGCCACGTGGCGTTGTATTTCAGCCGCGCAGGAGGCGCCGAAACGCCGTTCGACGAGCATTGGGCGACCACCGAGGCCATCCAACAGTTCGTCGCACGCGCCCGCACGGCGATGTCCGGCACTGCTGAATCAACGATCGATCAAGCCTGAACGCCCCCTACGCTTAGTCACCCCCATCAATCAGACTGCGCTTAATCCCGCATTCGCATTCCGCCGACTTTTGCTACAATCTTCGCTCGCCCCCGAGGAGCGTTGCGACGGGTTTCACCCGCCAGGCTCGGAGGCTTCAATCGGACGGTTCGAAGGCACATAAACAAGCCCGCTGAGCCACCGCATCGAACGGCGCTCACGTCAAAATTTCTAGTCTTTTTTAGAAAGGAGGGCGTGATGAACGCCGCAGTTCTCGATTCCAAGAATTCCCAGGATTACGTTGTTGCCGACATGTCGCTCGCCGCATGGGGCCGCAAAGAACTCGACATCGCCGAAACGGAGATGCCCGGTCTCATCCAGACGCGCGAGGAATACAAGGCGCAACAGCCGCTGAAAGGCGCGCGCGTCGCAGGCTCGCTGCACATGACCATCCAGACCGGCGTGCTGATCGAAACGCTGACCGCACTCGGCGCCGACGTGCGCTGGGCATCGTGCAACATCTTCTCCACGCAGGATCACGCTGCCGCCGCCATTGCCGCGGGCGGCACGCCGGTGTTCGCGTTCAAGGGCGAATCGCTCGACGAATACTGGGAGTTCTCGCACCGCATCTTCGAATGGCCGAACGGCGAATTCGCCAACATGATTCTGGACGACGGCGGCGACGCCACGCTCTTGCTCATCCTCGGTTCGAAGGCCGAAAAAGACCGCTCGGTCATCGGCAAGCCGACGAATGAAGAAGAAGTCGCGTTGTACAAGTCGATCGCTTCGCACCTCGATGCCGACCCGACGTGGTACTCCACGCGCCTCGCGCACATCCAGGGCGTGACGGAAGAGACGACCACAGGCGTGCATCGTCTGTATCAGATGGAGAAGGAAGGGCGTCTGCCGTTCCCGGCCATCAACGTGAACGATTCGGTCACGAAGTCGAAGTTCGACAATCTATACGGCTGCCGCGAATCGCTCGTGGATGGCATCAAGCGCGCCACCGACGTGATGATCGCCGGCAAGATCGCGGTCGTGGCGGGCTACGGCGACGTGGGCAAGGGCTGCGCGCAGTCGCTGCGCGGTCTGGGCGCCACTGTCTGGGTCACGGAGATCGACCCGATCTGCGCGCTGCAAGCGGCAATGGAAGGCTACCGCGTCGTGACGATGGAATATGCCGCCGACAAGGCCGATATCTTCGTGACGGCAACGGGCAACTACCACGTCATCAACCACGACCACATGAAGGCGATGCGCAACAACGCCATCGTCTGCAACATCGGTCACTTCGACTCCGAAATCGATGTCGCTTCCACGCGCCAATACACGTGGGACAACATCAAGCCGCAAGTCGATCACATCATCTTCCCGGACGGCAAGCGCATCATTCTGCTGGCTGAAGGGCGTCTCGTGAATCTCGGCTGCGCAACCGGCCATCCGTCGTTCGTGATGTCGAACTCGTTCACGAACCAGACGCTCGCGCAGATCGAACTGTTCACGCAAGGCGACAAGTACGAGAACAAGGTGTATGTGCTGCCGAAGCATCTCGACGAGAAGGTCGCGCGTCTGCATCTGGGACGTATCGGCGCGGAACTGACGGTGCTTTCGACGGAGCAGGCCGGTTATATCGGCGTCGACAAGAACGGTCCGTTCAAGCCGAACCACTACCGCTATTAATCCGCTACTGACAAGGCACGCGGCGGCGTGGCCGCGCACGGATCGGGAGGTTCGTGCGCGGTACAAAGACACATTGCATCAACCGGAGAACACTCGATGACCGTGCTGCTGACATGGCTGATCAACGCGCTCGCGCTTCTGATCATCACCTATCTCGTGCCGTCGATCCACATCCGCAGTTTCGGCACGGCGCTCATCGTGGCCGTGGTGCTCGGACTCATCAACGCAGTGCTGCGCCCGGTGCTCATCATTCTCACGTTGCCCGTGACCATCCTGACGCTCGGCCTCTTCATCCTCGTGGTGAATGCGCTGTGTTTCTGGCTGTGCTCGTCGCTCTTGAAAGGCTTCGAGGTGACGGGTTTCTGGTCCGCGTTCTTTGGCTCGATTCTCTATAGCATCGTGTCGTGGCTTCTGTCGGCGCTCATCTTCGGACAGCGCAACTTCGGCTGACGCCGCGCACACCACGCCTCGCCGCGCGTACACACACCATCATGAAACCGATCGAACTTTCATTCGAGTTTTTCCCGCCGAAGACGCAGGAAGGTGTGGACAAACTGCGCGCCTCGCGCGCGCAACTGAAAACGCTCGCGCCGAAGTTCGTCTCCGTGACGTTCGGCGCGGGCGGCTCCACGCAGCAAGGCACGCTCGACACCGTGCTCGAAATGGCCGCGGAAGGCTTCGAAGCGGCGCCGCATCTGTCTTGCATCGGCTCGTCGAAGGACAGCCTGCGCGCGATTCTTTCGCAGTATCGGGAGCACGGCATTCGCCATATCGTCGCGTTGCGCGGCGACTTGCCTTCGGGCATGGGTGAAGTCGGCGAGTTGCGCTATGCGTCCGAACTCGTGGCGTTCATTCGCCAGGAGCACGGCGACTGGTTCAACATCGAAGTGGCGGCGTATCCGGAGTTTCATCCGCAATCGCGTTCGCCGCGCGCCGATCTCGAAAACTTCGCGCGCAAGGTGAAGGCGGGCGCGAACTCCGCGATCACGCAGTACTTCTTCAACGCGGACGCCTACTTCGAATTCGTCGATGAAGCGAAAAAGCTCGGCGTCGATGTGCCTATCGTGCCGGGCATCATGCCGATCACCAACTTCACGCAGTTGATGCGCTTTTCCGAGATGTGCGGCGCGGAAGTGCCGAAGTGGATCGCGCGCCGGCTCGAAAGTTACGGCGACGACCGCGAGTCGATCCGCGAATTCGGCGTCGATGTGGTGACGGGTCTGTGCCAGCGTCTGATCGACGGCGGCGCGCCCGGCTTGCATTTCTACACGCTCAACGGCGCGTGGGCGTCGAAGACGGTTTGCGAGCGGCTCGGCGTCAAGAGCGTCTGAGTTTGTTTTACCCGCGCGGCGTGCGTCCGCGCGGTCCTTACTTTCCTCCTCGTTTAGCACTTTTTTCGGGCGTTTTAGTACCCGACGGCGCACTTTGCGCACGCTGCCGGCACCTTGCGCGGATATTTCGCCATCCGAGCTATCACGCTTAGGCATAGGCGATAACCTAACCGCATCGAACCAACCGGCAGCCGTAAATCCAGTGGGGAAAACGACCACACACGTAATATTTGTTCATGCTAGGGTAGCGCCCGAATTTGCTTGCGCCGTTTCATCCGGCAGATTCGCGTGGCTGGCAGCACCGCCGATGCGATCAAGTAATATCGCGCTACGTCAGTTGAAAGCTGGCATCGACCTGGAGGAAACATGAAGAAGAATGGCCTGTTGCGAGTCGCCCGCGTGTCGGCGCTCATGGGCGCCGTCGCCACGGCAACGCTATTCGCGGCGAACGTCGCGAATGCCGCCATCCCCAACAAGACGCTGGTGTACTGCTCGGAAGGCAGTCCCGCCGGTTTCGATCCCGCGCAATACACCACTGGCACCGACTTCACCGCGAACACGTTCACGGTCTATAACCGCCTCGTCGAATTCGAGCGCGGCGGCACGAAGGTCGAGCCGGGTCTCGCCGAAAAGTGGGACGTGTCGGCGGACGGTTTGACCTACACCTTCCATTTGCGTCACGGCGTGAAGTTCCAGACGACGTCGTACTTCAAGCCGACGCGCGAATTCAACGCGGATGACGTCCTCGTCACGTTCAACCGCATGCTCGACCCGAACCAGCCGTTCCGCAAGGCGTATCCGGTTGCGTTCCCGTACTTCACGGACATGGGCCTCGACAAGCTCATCGCGAAGGTGGAGAAGGTCGATCCCTACACCGTGAAGTTCACGCTCAAGGAAGTGAACGCGCCATTCATCCAGAACATGGCGATGGAATACGCGTCCATTCTCTCGGCCGAATACACGGACAAGCTGGTGAAGGACGGCAAGGCCGCCGACATCAATCAGTATCCGGTTGGCACGGGACCGTTCATCTTCCGTAGCTATACAAAGGATGCGACCATTCGCTTCGACGGCAATCCGGATTACTGGAAGCCGAACGCGGTGCAGGTGTCGAAGCTGATCTTCTCGATCACGCCTGATGCCGCCGTGCGCGTTCAGAAGCTGAAAAGCAACGAATGCCAGGTGATGAGCTATCCGCGGCCAGGCGACATCGAGTCGCTCAAGTCCGCATCGAATCTTGATACGCCGTCGCAGGCCGGTTTCAACGAAGGTTACGTGGCCTATAACGTGACCAAGAAGGGGCTGGACAACACCGACGTGCGCCGCGCGCTCGACATGGCGATCAACAAGAAGGCGATCATCGATTCCGTGTATCAGGGCGCGGGCCAGGCGGCCACCGCTCCGATGGCGCCGACTCAATGGTCCTACGACAAGAACCTCAAGACGAGCCCGTACGATACGGCCAAGGCCAAGGATCTGCTCGCGAAGGCCGGCTTTCCGAACGGCATGGATATCGACCTTTGGGCCATGCCTGTGCAACGCGCGTACAACCCGAACGCACGTCTGATGGCCGAGATGATCCAGGCCGACTGGGCGAAGATCGGCGTGAAGGCAAAGATCGTGTCGTACGAATGGGGCGAGTATCTCAAGCGCGCGCACGCGGGCGAGCATCAGGCGCTCTTGATCGGCTGGACCGGCGACAACGGCGACCCCGACAACTGGCTCGGCACGCTGCTCGGTTGCGACGCGGTGAAGGGAAGCAACTTTTCGAAGTGGTGCTATAAGCCGTTCGACGATCTGGTCGTGAAGGGCCGTTCGACGAGCGACGTGGCGGCGCGCACGAAGGCTTACATGGACGCGCAGCAGATCTTCGCGCAACAGCTGCCGTTCTCGCCGATCGCGCATTCGACGGTGTATCAGCCGGCCAGCAAGAAGGTAACGGGCCTGAAGATCGAACCGCTCGGCTATGTGCGTTTCGACGGCGTGGGCATGCAGTAAAGCGAGAGCATCCGCAAAACGCAGCTTGCAAGCGGAACGCTTTTTGCACTAAACCATAATTAGTCGAACAGGACCGGCGGCGCGGGTCGAAAACGATCCGCGCCGCCGGTCACTCTTCCAAATCCCCAAGTACGAACCAAAGGGCGATCATGTTCCGATTCGTTTTGCGACGCATAGGAATGGTGATACCGACGTTCATCGGCATTACGATTCTCGCGTTCGCGCTCATCCACCTGATCCCGGGCGACCCCATCGAAGTGATGATGGGCGAACGCGGCGTGGACCCGGCGATGCACGCCGAAGCCATGAAGCGCTTAGGTCTCGACGAGCCTTTACCGCTTCAATATCTCCACTATGTCGGCCATGCGCTCAAGGGCGATCTCGGCATGTCGATCATCACCAATACGAGTGTGATGAGCGAATTCATGGCGCGCTTTCCGGCGACCGTCGAACTCTCCATCTGCGCGATGATCTTCGCGCTCATCGTCGGTCTGCCGGCGGGCGTGGCGGCGGCGCTCAAGCGCGGCACGGTGGTCGATCATGGCGTGATGGGCACCGCGCTCACGGGCTATTCGATGCCGATCTTCTGGTGGGGCTTGATCCTCATCATGTTCTTCTCGGCGAGGCTCGGCTGGACGCCGGTGTCGGGGCGGATCGCGGTGGAATACGACATTCCGCACGTCACGGGCTTCATGCTGATCGACTCGATCTTCTCCACCGATGAAGGCGCGTTCAAGTCCGCGGTGAGCCATCTGATATTGCCGACCATCGTGCTCGGCACGATTCCGCTCGCGGTGATTGCGCGCATGACGCGTTCGTCGATGCTCGAAGTGCTGCGCGAGGACTACATTCGCACGGCGCGCGCGAAGGGGCTTTCGCCGTTGCGCGTGGTGATCGTGCATGCGTTGCGCAATGCGCTGATTCCCGTGGTGACCGTGATCGGCTTGCAGGTTGGCACGTTGCTCGCGGGTGCGGTGTTGACGGAGACGTTGTTCTCGTGGCCGGGCGTCGGCAAGTGGCTGATCGATGCCATTTCGCGTCGCGATTATCCCGTCGTGCAGGGCGGCATTCTGATGATCGCGTCGCTCGTGATCTTCGTGAATCTGATCGTCGATCTGCTGTACGGCGTGTTGAATCCGCGCATTCGCCATACAAGGTGAACATGTACCACCCCCACGCTCACATTCGTTCGCTGCCCCCAAGGGGGCGCATGCCTCTCTTGAGGCGGCTCGGCGAGAGGCATAAACATGTACCATCCCCACGCTCACATTCGTTCGCTGCCCCCCGAGGGGGCGCATGCCTCTCTTGAGGCGGCTCGGCGAGAGGCATAAACATGTACCACCCCCACGCTCACATTCGTTCGCTGCCCCCCAAGGGGGCGCATGCCTCTCTTGAGGCGGCTCGGCGAGAGGCATGATATGGCCGACATTCAAAACAACCTACCTCCCCAGGCAGTAACACCGCCACCCAGCGGCCGCATGGTCGCGGGCCGCGAGTTTTGGGCGAACTTCTCGCGCAATCGCGGCGCAGTGGTCGCGGGCTTCATCGTGCTCGTGCTGATTCTGGTGGCGCTCACCGCGCCCGTGATCGCGCCGCACAGCCCCATCGAGCAATATCGCGAATACGTGAAGATTCCGCCCGCGTGGCTCGAAGGCGGCAACCGCATGTTCCTGCTCGGCACCGATGAAGCCGGCCGCGACATTCTCTCGCGTCTCATGTACGGCGCGCGGCTGTCGTTCTGGATCGGCTTCGTATCGGTCGTGCTCGCGCTCATTCCGGGCGTCGTGCTGGGGCTCATGGCCGCGTTCTTCGGCTGGCTCGATACGCCGATCATGCGCATCATGGATGTGCTCCTCGCGCTGCCTTCGCTCTTGCTCGCGGTCGCCGTGGTCGCGATCATCGGGCCGGGGCTCGTCAACACCATGCTTGCCATCGCCATCGTCGCGCTGCCGGGTTATGTGCGTCTGACGCGCGCATCGGCGCTCGGCGAATTGCAAAAGGAATACGTGACGGCATCGCGCGTCGCGGGTGCGGGCGTCGTGCGGCTGATGTTCTCGCAAGTGCTGCCGAACTGCGCCGCGCCGCTCATCGTGCAGGCGACGCTCGGGTTTTCATCGGCGATTCTGGACGCCGCCGCGCTCGGCTTTCTCGGCTTGGGCGTGCAACCGCCCGCGGCAGAGTGGGGCGCCATGCTGGCTTCGGCGCGCGATTACATCGAAAGCGCATGGTGGATCGTCACGATGCCCGGTCTCTCCATCCTGATCTCGGTGCTCGTCATCAATCTGCTCGGCGACGGTCTGCGCGACGCCCTCGACCCGAAACTGAAACGGATGGGATGACATGAACGATCTACTCACTATCCGTAATCTGCAAGTGACGTTCGGCGGCACACAGGCGGTCGATCGCATCGACCTGTCGGTCAAGCCGGGCGAAGTGGTCGGCGTGGTCGGCGAATCCGGCTCGGGCAAAAGCGTCACGATGATGGCGCTCATGGGCCTGATTGATGCACCCGGCAAGGTCTCGGCCGATCAGATCACCTTCGATGGGCGCGATTTGCTGAAGGCCTCGGCGCGCGAGCGTCGCAAGATCATCGGCAAGGACATCGCGATGGTGTTTCAGGACGCGCTGACGAGCCTGAACCCGAGCTACACGGTCGGCTATCAGATCAAGGAATCGCTGAGACTGCACGAAGGCTTGCGCGGCGACGCACTCAACAAACGCGCGCTCGAACTGCTGGATCAGGTCGGCATTCCAGATGCGAAAAGCCGCATCGACGCGTTTCCGCATCAGATGTCGGGCGGCATGAATCAGCGCGTGATGATCGCAATGGCGGTCGCCTGCAATCCCAAACTTTTGATCGCCGACGAGCCCACGACCGCGCTCGACGTGACCATTCAGGCGCAGATCATGGAACTGCTCGTGCGCTTGCAAAAGGAACGCGGCATGGCGCTCGTGCTGATTTCGCACGATCTCGCGGTGGTGTCGGAAGTGGCGCAGCGCGTCGCGGTGATGTATGCGGGCGAGATCATCGAAACGAATCACGTCCCTGCCATCTTCAGCGAGCCGCATCATCCGTACACGGAAGCGTTGCTAGCCGCGATTCCGGAACATAGCCGCGGCGCGGATCGTCTGGCGGCGTTGCCGGGCATGGTGCCGGGCCGAGACGACAGACCCAGTGGATGCCTCTTTGCGCCGCGCTGCAAATATGCCGTCGAGGACTGCTGGAAGGGGCGGCCGAATCTGTTCCAGCTCGACCCCAACGACGCCGCCGTGCGCGCGCGTTGCATCAAGCCGTTGAATGTCGAAGTGGTGGTGGAAGGAGGCGCGCGATGAACGCCGTACCGAAGGAAATCAACAAGGACATCGTGCTCGCCGCCGATCAGCTCACGCGGCATTACAGCGTCAAGCGCAGCATGTTCGAGCAGGGCACGGTGACGGCGCTGAACGGCGTGTCGTTCGAGTTGCAGCGCGGGCGCACGCTTGCTGTCGTCGGCGAATCGGGCTGCGGCAAGTCCACGCTCGCGCGTCAGTTGACGATGATCGAAACGCCGACATCGGGCCGTCTTCTGATCGATGGCGAGGACGTGGCGGGCGCGAGCAAGGACAAGATCGCCGCGTTGCGGCAGCGCGTGCAGATGGTGTTCCAGAACCCGTTTGCCTCGCTCAATCCGCGTAAGACCGTCGAGCAGACGCTCGGCGAACCGCTCGCCATCAACACGAAGCTCAACGCAACCGAACGCGCTCAACGCATTGCGCAGATGATGCGCACCGTCGGCCTGAGACCGGAACACGCGACGCGCTACCCGCACATGTTTTCGGGCGGTCAACGGCAACGCGTGGCGATTGCGCGCGCGATGATTCTCGACCCGCAAATCGTCGTCGCCGATGAACCCGTCTCCGCGCTCGATGTCTCGATCCAGGCGCAGATTCTCAATCTGTTCATGGACCTGCAAGCGCAGTTCGGCACGAGCTACGTGTTCATCTCGCACAACCTGTCGGTGGTCGAGCATATTGCCGATGACGTGATGGTGATGTACTTCGGCGGCGTGGCCGAACTCGGCGACAAGAAAACCATCTTCGCGCGACCGCGTCATCCGTACACGCGCGCCTTGATGTCGGCAACGCCCGCGTTGTTCGAGGAAGATCGCCGCATCAAGATCAAGCTGCAGGGCGAAATGCCTTCGCCGCTCAATCCGCCATCGGGCTGCACGTTTCATCAGCGCTGCCCGTACGCGATCGATCGTTGCAGAACCGAGGAACCGGCGCTGCGCGTCGTCGACGGGCGGCAGGTCTCGTGTCATCGCGCCGAGGAGGTAGGTGACGTGGAGGTTTGAATCGCATCGACACGCGGTTTGACGCGCGCCAGCTTCGTTCAAAGAAGGCGGCGCGCGGTCAAGCTCCAAGTCGATTGTCTCGAAGCGACAGCGCGTGTCCAGCGGGTCGCGTGAATGTTTTAAGATGTCGCTCGTGCCGTATTCATATGACCAGCCGCGCGCCGCGCGCGTGGCGTCCGCCAGAGCGACAGCCATTGTGCTGTCGTTCGTACTGTTCATGGCAGGCGCGGTCGTTACGCCATCCGGTTTCGCGGTCGTCGGATCGCGTACGCCGGCAGGTGGCACCCCTCAGCCCGCAGGCGGCGCGGACGTAGCGGCGGCACCGGGCGCATCGGCACCCGCGCCGGCCGTGGATCGATCCGATGGCACGACGGCAAGCGGCCCCGTGCGCGCGGCGCCGGCGCGCATGCCGTTCTACGTTGCGACCAAAGGCACGACCACCATCTATTTGCTCGGCACGCTGCATGTCGGTTTCGCGACCGACTATCCGGCCGAACAGCCGTTTCGCCAGTCGATACTGGCTGCGCTCTATGCATCGCCCACACTCGCGCTCGAAATCTCTCCCGACGAACTGCTCGTTTCGCAAGAGGACGTGAATCGCTTCGGCATGTGCCGCAGCGAATGTCTGATCGATTATTTGCCGGATTCGATGTGGCAGGCGGTGCAAGCGCGCATGCGCAACAATCCCGATGCGCTGAAGGAATTGCGGCACACGCGTCCGTGGCTCGCGTCGATGCTGATCGAAACATACGACACGCTCAAGGCCGGTTTTCAGAGCGAGTACGGCACCGAGGCGCAGTTGCAGAATGTCTATCTGCATGTGCGCGGAAAAATCGTCGGGCTCGAAACCTTGAACGAACAGATATCGACGTTCACGCGTCTGACTTCCGCGCAACAGCGCGAGATGCTCGCACAGGATCTCGTGCAGACGCCAACCGAAAACATCGCCGACGTGAAAGAGCTGCACCGGCTCTGGCGAATCGGCGACGCGGACGCGCTAAAAGCCTGGGACGACGCCAAGGGCAACAAGCTTGCGCGCTCGAAGCCGCTCGCGGATCAGGTGGATAACCGCGTGGTATATGAGCGCAATCGCCGCTTCGTCGCGCGGATGGTGCAACTGGCAGCGCCCGACAAGCCGGTGTTCGTGGCTATCGGGGCGCTGCATCTCGGCGGGTCGCGCGGCGTGCTCGAACTGCTGAGAAAGCGCGGCTTCGTCGTGGTGGCTGGCTGAACGCTTTGCCGATTCAGATGAACATCAGCCAGTTCAGCAAAAAGATGTTCACGATCAGAAGCGACAACGCTGTCGGCACCTGCACCTTGATCACCGCGTTCTTGTCGGGCAACTCCAGCAACGCCGCCGGAACCATGTTGAAGTTCGCGGCCATCGGCGTCATCAGCGTTCCGCAGTAGCCCGAGAACATGCCGATGGCGGCCATCGTCGCCGGATTGCCATGGAACACGCCGACGAGAATCGGTACGCCGACACCGCCCGTCATCACAGGAAACGCGGCGAAGCCGTTGCCCATCACCACCGTGAAAAGCGCCATGCCGACGACATAGACCGTCACCGCGACGAGCCGATAGTCGAGGTTGATGTAGGCCGTCGTCACATGCGCGACCGCCTTGCCGACGCCTGCGTCCGAGAACACGAGCCCGAGCATGCCGAGCATTTGCGGCAGCACGGCGGCCCACGAAAGCGCGTCGATGAGACGGCGCGCCTCGCGCATCGACTGGCCGACGGTATCGCGCGTCATGACGCACGCCACCGCCAGCGCGATCACGCAGCCTATGCCGAAGCCGATCAGCGTCACGTTCTTCAACTCGATCAACGGTTGCCCGCCGAAGACAAGATGGCTCGCGCCGAGCGTCAGGATCACGGTGACGACCGGAATGGTCAGCGCGGGCACGAAGAGCTTGTTGCCGAGCCGCGCGGCGCTCTGCCGGCGCGTTTGCTCCGACAGCATTTTCGGCTTCGCGCCGGTCACGCCGCCGAGTCCGGCGATGAGCGCCATCGCGATCACGAGCACGCCGACGACCGCGGGCGGCAGCCAGTCGCCGATCAGGAACACGAGCGCATACACGAGCCAGAACACGCCCGTCGTCAGGCGGCGCGGATGCGACTTGTCGGTGAGGATCATGCCGGCGACCACCACCAGCACGATGCCGACGAGATAGAAAAGATAGTTGATGGTGAGCGTCATGCTTTCTCTCCCGCGAGATTGCGCGTGAGCGCGCCGAGTTCGCGCGTCAGGCGCCGGTCGAGCAGCCACAGCCGAAAGCCGTGGATGAGGAACGCGCAGATCGCGGTCGGAATGCCCCACACGGCAACATGCATGGGTTCCACGACGATGCCCGCTTCCTTGAGGAACGTGACCATCAGCACGATGGCGCCGAACGCCACGAAGATGTCCTCGCCGAAGAAGAGGCCGACGTTGTCGGTTGCCGCCGAATAAGCGCGCAGCTTGTGGCGCACCGCGTCGGAGAGCTTGCCGTAACGCGTTTCGGCGGCGCCTTCGGCCATCGGCGCGAGGAGCGGTCGCACCATTTGCGGATGGCCGCCGAGACCCGTGAGGCCGACCGCCGCCGTCAGTTCGCGCACGAGCAGATAGACGATCAACAGGCGCCCGACCGTCGCCGCGCGAATGCTCGATATCCACGTCTGCGCGCGTTCGCGCAAGCCATGCCGTTCGAGCAGGCCGATCACCGCGAGCGGCAGCAAGATGATGAGCGGAATATTGCGCGTCTTCAGAAAGCCGGTGCCGATGGTGGTCAGAATGCGCTCCACGGGAAAGTGCGCCGCGAAGCCGGTGACGATCGCCGCTGCGGCGACGATCAGCATCGGATTGAAGCGCAGCACGAAGCCCACGATGATGACGGCCACGCCGATGAGCGGCCATAAGTTGACTGCGGTTGCCATGAGATCTCCAGACCAGGGGTTAGGCATCGCGCCTCGAAGCGGACGCGTAAATAGCGCTTGTTAAAACGCCCCGGCAGGCGGGGCGTTCGATGCATCGGAAAATCGCTTATTCGGCGCGGGCGGCGCGGGCGGCGCGGACATCGACGCCCGCATCGGCGAGCGCGCCGCGAATGCGTCGCGCGAATTCGAGTGCGTGCGCGCCATCGCCATGCAGGCAGATGGTCTGCGCCTTGAGCGGCACCCATTCGCCGGACACGGCCTGCACGCGTTGCTCGCGCACCATCGCGAGCGTGCGGTCGAGCACTTCGGTTTCATCCTCGAGCAGCGCGCCCGGTTCCTTGCGCGGCACGAGCGAGCCATCCGCGCGATAGCCGCGATCCGCGAAGACTTCCTCGATGGCGACCAAGCCCGCGCGCCGCGCCGCATCGACGAGACCGCTGTTGGCGAGACCGAAGATCAGCAGCGACGGATCGAAGTCATGCACGGCGGAGCAGATGGCATCCGCTATCCCGGGGCTTTTCGCGGCCTGGTTGTAGAGCGCGCCGTGCGGCTTCACATGCGCGATACGTCCGCCTTCCGCCCGCGCAATGGCCGACAGCGCGCCCAGTTGATACAGCACGCCCGCGTAGATTTCCTCGGGCGGCAAGTCCATTTCCTTGCGGCCGAAGTTCTCGGGATCGTTGAAGCTCGGATGCGCGCCGATCGCCACGCCTTTTTTCACCGCCCAGCGCACGCACTCGCGCATCGCGGTGGCGCCGCCCGCATGCCAGCCGCATGCGATGTTCGCGGAGCTGACGAGTTCGAGCAGCGCTTCGTCGGTGCCGCAGCCTTCGCCGAGATCGGCGTTCAGATCGATTTCCATGATGTCGTATCGTTCAAAGTCGTTACGTTGATTTAGCCAGACGCGCGCAGCGTTCCTCGTGCATCGCGATGGCCGTGCCCACCTGACTGACATAGCGCCGCTCTTCGGCGAGCGCATGGCGTGCTTCTTCCAGCGACGTTTCGATGAAGCGCACGCCGCCGTTCAACCGCACTTGCGCGAGCTTCCACAAATCCGCCTTGATGACCGCGCCGATCTTCGGATAGCCGCCCGTGGATTGCGCGTCGCCCATCAGGACGATGGGCTGGCCGTTCGGCGGCACTTGTATCGTGCCGGGCAAGACCGCGTGCGACAGCAGTTCGATTTTCTCGCCGCGTTCGAGCTCCGTGCCCGCGAGGCGAAAGCCCATGCGGTTGCTGTTTGGCGTGATGGTCCATTCCTCGTTCCAGAAGTCGCGCTGCGCCTTCTCCGTGAAGCTCGCGTATTCCGGACCGCGCAGCACGCGAATCGGCACGGCCCAGTCGACGCCCGGCGCATGTCGGCCGCGCCGCACGGGTTCATCGACGAGCACGAACTTGCACCACGCGGGCGCCTTCACGCCGAAGGCCGGTTCTTCCGGCGAAAACGCGATGCCCTTGTGCGGTTGCGGCACGCCGACGGGCAAACGGTCGCCGTCGGCAAGCGCGCGTCCGCCCAGGCCGCCGAAGCATGCGCCGAGGTCGGTGCTGCGCGAGCCGAGCATCGGCAAGACGTCGATACCGCCCGCAATGCACACGTAGCCGCGCATGCCGCGCTTGGCCGCGCGCAGCGTCAGTTCCTGGCCCGCGCGCACGGGCAGACTCCACCACGAATAAACCGGCTTGTCGTCGAGCGTCGCGCCGAAGTCCGTGCCGGTAATCGCCACGCGCGTCGCGCGCGAGAAGCGCAGCACGGTCGGCCCGAACGTGACTTCGATGCCCGCCGCATCCGCCTTGTTGCCGACGATACGATTGCCGATTTCCAGCGACAGCGCATCGAGCGCGCCGCCCGAACTCACGCCGAGATGCCGATAACCGTGGCGCCCGAGATCCTGCACGGACGAGAGCACGCCCGCGCGTTTTACTTCGATCATGCGCGCACCTCCAGCGCCGTGAAGCGCACGCGGTCGCCGGGCTGCATGAGCGTCGGCGGGTTGCGGGCCGGATCGAAAAGCTTGAGGTCGGTGCGGCCGAGCAGATTCCATCCACCGGGCGATACAGCGGGATAGATACCCGTCTGCGCCCCGCCGATGCCGACCGAACCCGCCGGCACTTCGAGGCGCGGTTCCGCGCGGCGCGGCGTGTGCAGCGCGGGATCGAGGCCGCCCATGTAGGCGAAGCCCGGCTGAAAACCGAGAAAGAAGACGACGTATTCGGCTTCGGTGTGACGCTTCACGACTTCATCGACGGAAAGGCCGACGTGCTTGGCGAGCGAACTCAGATCGGGGCCGTCCGCGCCGCCGTAGCGCACCGGAATCTCGATCTCCGCGCCGCCCGTGTCCGATGGCGTGGCCGCTTCCCAACCATCTTCGAGTTGCGCCGCGAGGGCTTCGTAATCGGCTTCGAGCGGGTCGAAGACGATGGTCAGGTTGTTCATGCCCGGCACGACTTCGACGACGTGCGGCATGAGCCGCGCGATGTCGGCGAGCGCCCAGATGCGGCGCTGACAATCGAGCGTCGCCGGTGGCGCGGATTCGCACACGAGCGCGTTGTCGCCAAGCGGATGAATACGTGGTTTCGTCATGCCTCTCTGGTCCCTTGCGCGCGCCGTCCATGCGGCCAGCAACGCGTCAGAATGCTACATTGTCAATAAATTATCGACAATTTATCAATAAGCGTTTGTTCGGAGTGTAGTTCGTGACGCAAGGTCGCGGCTGCGCGATATCGTTCGGATACACTCCACGCACTTTTCAACGGTCCTCGCCATGTCGCGTCACCCTACCAAGATCGTCTCGTCCGAGCATCTCGTGTCAGAAGTCAGCGCCGAGTTATCGGAGTTCGAATACGCGCTCATCATGGTGAGCAACGCGTTCAATCGCTGGATGGTGCGTTGCATGTCGGCGGCGGGCGCGAAGGACATGACCGCCGTGGAAGTATCGCTGCTGCATCACGTGAGCCATCGCGATCGAAAGAAAAAGCTCGCCGATATCTGCTTCGTCCTCAATATCGAGGATACCCACGTTGCCACGTATGCACTCAAGAAACTGGTGGCGCGCGGTTACGTTAAAAGCGAGAAGACGGGCAAGGAAGTGTTCTTTTCCGCAACGGCGGCAGGGCGCGAGTTGTGCGGGAAGTATCGTGAAGTGCGGGAGAGCTGTCTCATGTCGACGCTGCGCGAGAGCGGGCTGACAAACGAGCAGATTGGCGACGCCGCGCAACTCATGCGCAACGCATCCGGTCTTTACGATACCGCCGCGCGCGCGGCGACATCGCTTTGAGTCAGTAGACGGCAGCCTCGGTGACGATGGCTCCAAGCGGCAAGTCGTGAGTCTCGCGCGGGAGCGCATCGCATTTGCCCGATTCGTAGGCAATCCCGATCGTCACGGGGCGCTCGCCATTCGGCCAGGCGGCGAGCGTGCGATCGTAGTAGCCGCCGCCGTAACCCAGTCTCAAGCGCTGCAGATCGAAACCGACGCATGGAATCAGCAACAGATCCGGCGTCACGCGGGTTTCCTGCGCAGGCACGGGAATGCGATAGCGGCCTTCCTTCATCGGCATCTGCGCATGCCATGCGTGGAAGGCCATCGGCGCCTTGGGCTCGACCACCACGGGCAACGCGGCGGCGCGCGTCGCGTCTGCCGCGAGCCAGCGCGTGAGCAAAGCGCGTGCATCGAATTCGCCCGCAACGGGCCAATAAAAGCCGATGCACTTGACCGCATGCTCCGCGAGCAACGCCTCGATGCGTGTCGCGAGCGCCTTGTTTCTTTCGGCTTGCGCGGGATCGTCACGCTGTGCTTCGCGGCTTGCGAGAAGCGTGGAACGCAATGCGCTTTTAGGTTCCGCGCAAACGTTGCGTGCTATGCTTTCAACCGATCTTTGGACCACCTCGCGCTCCAGTAATAACGATGTCAAAACGCCTCGACCGAGTATATCTTGCGGCTGGTACCGCACTTGCCGCAGTGACGCTCGTCGCTTGTGGAACAGCTTCCGCGGTTCGCCCCGACGAAGACTTCTCGCCGTCGTCCGACGACCGCATCTTCATGCAATTGCGCGATGCCGCGCGCGCGAACGATCCGGCCAAAGCCGCCGTTCTTGCCGCGCAAATCCCGAACTATCCGGCGCCGAGTTACGTCGAGTACTTCACGATCAAGCCGCAACTCTTCGATTCGCAAGGCCACGCGCGCATCGACGCGCCCGATGCGCCGGTGCTGTCGTTCCTGCAGCGCAACGACGGCCAGGCCATTGCCGACCGCATGCGCAACGATTATCTCGTCGTGCTCGGCAGCCGTCACGACTGGAAGAACTTCGAGCAGCAATATGCCCGCTTCGTGCTCAACGACGACACGCAGGTCAAGTGCTATGCACTCGAAGCGCGTCTCTCGAAGGGCGAGAACGTCGCGGAAGCGGCGCGCGCGCTGCTCGTCGATCCCAAATGGTACGGCGACGGCTGCGTCGATCTCATCGGCGCACTTGCGGAGTCAGGCCAGTTCACGAGCGACGACATCTGGCAGCAGATTCGCATCGCTTACGAACAGAACTACACGTCGACCGGATTAAATATCGTCGAAGCGCTCGGGCAGGAAAAGCCGAAAGGCTCGCTTCTCGACGACGCGGTCAACAAGCCGCCGCTTTACCTCGCGCGCGGCGTCATGCCGAACACGCCGGCGCATCAACTGACCTTGCTCGCCATCACGCGCATGGCTCGCAACGATCCGGCAATGGCCGCGGCCACGTTCAGTTCGGTCGCGCCGAGTCTCACCGCGCAGGAACGCGCGATCGGCTGGGGCACCATCGGCTATCAGGCGGCGATCAAGCGCATGCCGGCCGCGTCGGACTGGTATCGGCTATCGGCGAACGCGCAGTTGTCGAACCCCGCATATGAATGGCGCACGCGCAGCGCGCTGCTTGCGGGCGACTGGAACATGGTGCGCTGGTCTATCGACCAGATGCCGCCCACCTTGCGCAGCCAGCCTGCGTGGACTTACTGGCACGGCCGCGCGGTCAAGCAAGCGGGCGACGCCGCAACGGCCAATCAGGAATTCCAGTCGATCGCGGACCAATACAACTTTTACGGCCAGCTCGCGCTGGAAGAGACCGGCCAGAAGATCAGCGTCCCGCCGCGCACTACCGTGAGCGATGCTGAAATCGCGCAGATGCAGTCGGTGCCGGGCTTCGCGCTGTCGCAACGTTTCTACTCGCTGAACATGCGGCTCGAAGGCAACCGCGAGTGGAACTGGCCGTTGCGCAGCATGACGGACCGGCAACTCATCGCCGCCGCGCAGTATGCAAAGCGCATCGAACTGTTCGACCGCACGGTGAACACCGCCGACAAGACGAAGACCGAGCACGACTTCACGCTGCGTTATCTGTCGCCGTTCCGCGATATCGTCGAGCGCGATGCGCAAACCACCGGGCTCGATATCGAATGGGCATACGGGCTTATTCGCCAGGAATCGCGCTTCATCATCAACGCGCGTTCGGAAGTAGGCGCGGGCGGTTTGATGCAACTGATGCCTGGCACGGCGCAACTCGTCGCCAAGAAAATCGGCATGGGTCCGGTGTCGCGCGCGCAAATGAACGACATCAACACCAACATTCTGCTCGGCACAAATTACCTGTCGATGATCTACAATCAATTCGATAACTCACCCGTGCTCGCCACTGCCGGTTACAACGCAGGTCCCGGCCGGCCGAAGCAATGGCGGCAGGATTTGCGCGCGCCTGTCGAGGGCGCGATTTTTGCTGAAACCATTCCGTTCACCGAGACGCGCGATTACGTCAAGAACGTGCTGTCGAACACCGTATATTACGCGGCACTGTTCGAAGGCCGTCCGCAATCGCTGAAGACGCGGCTGGGATACATCGCGCCGTAGTTCTTTTGCACCGCGCGTCGCGGTTTCGTTGCACGAATAAACGGAACGGGCGCGCGGCTGCCCCTTCGCCGTTCGCATTCGTCAAAGCGCACTCACAAAGCCGCGACTCAAGAGGCGAATATGCGACATCAAAAGGTAGCGCTCATCGGCGGTTCGGGTTTCATCGGAAGTCATCTCGTCAACGCGCTGGTCGATCTCGGCAAGAACGTGCGGATTGCCACGCGGCGCCGTTCCAACGCGGCGCATCTGACGCTTCTTCCCGTCGATGTCATCGAAACCGATATTCACGATCCCGCGCAACTCGCGGCTTTCGTCGCGGAGGCCGACGCGGTGATCAACCTCGTCGGCGTGCTGCAAGGGCGGCGCGGCGAGCCTTATGGGCCTGAGTTCGAGAAAGCACACGTCGAGTTGCCGCGCAAGATCGCGGCGGCGTGCGCGGCGAAAGGCGTGCGCCGGCTGCTGCACATGAGCGCGATCGGTGCGGATTCGGAAGGTCCGAGCATGTATTTGCGCTCGAAGGGCGATGGCGAAAAGGCGGTGCGCGACTCGGGCCTCGACTGGACCATTTTTCGAAGCTCCGTCGTTTTCGGTCCCGAGGACAATCTGCTGAATCAGTTCGCCTTCCTCGAACGCATGTTCCCGGTGATTCCGCTGGCTTGCGCCGACGCGCAGTTCCAGCCTATTTTCGTCGGCGACGTGGCCAAGGCCATGGTCAACGTGCTCGACCTCGACGCGGCCAACCGCATGGTCTACGAACTCGCGGGGCCGGGCGTCTTCACGCTCGCGGAGCTGGTGCGCTTTGCGGGCGCGACCATCGGCAAGCATTCGCGCATCATCAAGCTGCCCGAGAGCCTTGGCCGCCTTCAGGCGATGACGCTCGAACTCGCGCCCGGTGAACCGCTGATTTCGCGCGACAATCTCGATTCCATGAAAACGCCGAATATTGCGAGCGGCCCGCTTGCGCCCGAACTGGGCATCGGCGAACCGGCGAGCATCGAGGCGATTGCGCCGTTGTATCTGACGGGCGCGTCGAATCGCTCGCGCTTCAATTCTTTTCGCGCCACGGCGCATCGCTGAACATCGATCGCATGAAACTCGTCATTGGTGACAAGAACACGTCTTCCTGGTCCATGCGCCCTTGGGTGCTGATGAAGCACTTCGGCATTCCCTTCGAGGAAACGCTGATCCGTCTCGGTCAGTCCGATACCAAGGCGCGCATTCTCGAAGTGTCGCCATCGGGCAAGGTGCCGTGTCTCGTCACCGACGACGGCGCCTCCGTGTGGGAGTCGCTTGCGATCATGGAGACGCTCGCCGAGCGCTTTCCCGACAACGCGATGTGGCCGCGCGATGCCGCTGCGCGGGCACGTGCGCGCAGCATCAGCGCCGAGATGCACGCGAGTTTCGCTGACTTGCGTCAGTCGATGCCCATGGAAATTCACACGCACGCGCCAGGCAAAGGCGCAAGCGAAGGCGCATTGGCGAATATCGCGCGCATCGAAGCGTTGTGGGCCGATTGCCTGGCGAAGTCGGGCGGGCCGTTTCTGTTCGGCGAGTTCGGTATTGCGGATGCCATGTTCGCGCCGGTCGTCATGCGCTTCAATTCCTACGAGCCGTCGCTTGACGATGAATCGCGTGCCTATGCGCAGCGCGTGACCGCATTGCCTGCGGTCGCGGCGTGGATCGAGGATGCAAAGCAGGAAATCGCGCAATGAACATTTACGCGGTTGGCGGCGCGATCCGCGACGAGTTGCTCGGCGTGCCGGTGGTGGATCGCGATTATGTCGTGGTTGGAGCCACGCCCGAGCAAATGGTGGCGCAAGGCTATAGGCCGGTGGGCAAGGATTTCCCGGTGTTTTTGCATCCGCGGACGCACGAGGAATACGCGCTCGCGCGCACCGAGCGCAAGACGGCGGCGGGGTATCACGGCTTCCAGTTCTACTACTCGCCGGACGTAACGCTCGAAGAGGACTTGGCGCGGCGCGATCTGACCATCAATGCAATGGCGCGCCAAGTGAATCCCGATGGCGAACTGACCGGCCCGGTGATCGATCCGTTCAACGGCCGCGCCGATCTCGCGGAGAAACTCTTCCGGCATGTGGGCGATGCGTTCATCGAAGACCCGGTGCGTATTCTTCGTCTCGCTCGTTTCGCGGCGCGCTTCGCCGATTTTTCAGTCGCGCCGGAAACCGAAGCGCTGATGAAGAAAATGGTCGAGGCGGGCGAAGTCGATGCCCTCGTGCCCGAGCGTGTATGGCAGGAAGTCTCGCGCGGTCTGATGGAAAAGAAGCCTTCCCGCATGTTCGAGGTCCTGCGCGGTTGCGGCGCGCTGGCGCGCATTCTCCCCGAAGTCAACGCGCTTTGGGGCGTGCCGCAACGCGCCGACTATCACCCTGAAGTAGACACCGGCGTCCACGTGATGATGGTGGTGGACTACGCGGCGTCGCAGGGGTTTGCGTTGCCGGTGCGCTTCGCCGCGCTCACTCACGATCTCGGCAAGGCGACCACGCCGGACGATATTCTGCCGCGCCATCTTGGTCACGAAGGGCGCAGCGTCGATCTCCTGAAGCCGCTTTGCGACCGATTGCGCGTGCCGAACGAGTGCCGCGATCTGGCGGTACTCGTCGCGCGCGAGCACGGCAACATTCATCGCGTCATGGACGCGGGCGCGGCCGCGCTGGTGCGCCTCTTCGAACGCGCCGACGCGTTGCGCAAACCCGCGCGTTTCGCGGAAGCCTTGCAGGCGTGTCTCGCCGATGCGCGCGGTCGGCTCGGTCTGGAACAGCAGCCTTATCCACAGGCTGAACGGCTGCGCGAGGCGCTATTCGCGGCCCGTTCCGTCGATGCCGGCGCGGTCGCGCAACGCTTCGCCAATCAGCCCGCGCGCATAAAGGACGCCGTGCACGATGCGCGCGTCGAAGCGGTGAAGGCGGTTCTGTAACGGCTAGAGCGCGCGCGCGATCAGCGACAGCAACATCGACAGCAGCAGCGTCGACATGAACGGAAACGAGTACTCGCGTCCAAAGATGCGCAGCGTGAAGTCGCCCGGCAAGCGCCCGACGCCGAGCTTGCGGAGCCACGGCCAGCAAGCCGACAGCACCATCAGCGCGACAAACGTAGTCAGAAGCCAGCGGATCATGGCAATGGCTCAGAGCGTATGGGAACGGTCGCCGGCCGAGAAGGCGTCGAGCGTGCCGGGAATGCCGCGCGAAAACGCGATCACCTTGAAGAGTTCGCCCATCTCTGCTTCCGAAAGCAATTTCTGCACGGCGTTGGCGGCGGGCAAAAAGCGCCGCACGTCGGCGGGATCGAGTTCGTTGAGTACGTCGGTGATACCGGCGTTCATCAGAAAGCGCGCCTGCGACGTGAAGCCCAGCAGATCGGCGCCGGCTTCCGTGCCTGCTTCCGCGATCCCCGTGAATTCGACGTGCGCCGTGATGTCCTGCAAGCCCGGATAGAGAAACGGGTCCGTGTGCGCGCGATGCCGGTAATGACACATCAACGTTCCGGTCGCGCGCTGCGCGTGATAGAACTCGCGGCGCGGAAATCCATAGTCGATGAAAAACGCCGCGCCGCGCGTGAGCATGGTGCAAACGGTCTTCGTGAAGCCGAGCGCCGCCTCGTGCGTTTCGGTCACGTATTCGGTGAATGGCTCGTCGTTGGCTTCGTCGATGGCGGCATCGATCAATTCGATTTGCTCGTCGATTTCCACGGGATGGTCATCGAAAGCGAGACGGTCGTTCAGCACGACCACGCCGCGCTCGTGCCACGCGCCGAGCTTGCGCACCACGAGTCGCACCGGCATGGCGTCCAGCACTTCGTTGCCGATCACCACGCCTTCGAACGAATCCGGCAATGCATCGAGCCAGATGACCTTGGCGGCGAGCGTGGGCGCCTGCGCTTCGATTGTCTCGCGCTGGCGCGCGCGCAATTCGCCGGAAAGATCGACGATTGCATAACTATCGAAGGCCACGTCCAGTTCGGCGAGCGCGTTGAGCAAACCCGCCGCGAGCTTGCCCGTGCCCGCGCCGAACTCCATCAGCCGGCGCGTGCCGCTCTGTTCGAGCGCCTGCGCCACGGGCCGCGCGAGCGTCGTCGCGAACAAGGGCGACAATTCCGGCGCGGTGACGAAGTCGCTGCCGTCTTCCGCGCGCCGGCCGAACTTCGTCGCGCCGCCGCTGTAATAGCCGAGTCCGGGCGCGTACAGCGCGAGGTCCATGTAGCGGTCGAACGGCAGCCAGCCGCCCGCCTCGGCGATACGTTCGCAAATCAGCGCGGAAAGTGCGTCGGACTGGGCGAGTGCATCCGCGCCGGGAGCAGGTAAACTGTCGGATTGTCGAGCTTTCGGATTCATCCCAGTATTGTAAATGAGCGCCTCCACGCCGTTATCTTCCGCAAATTCGCCGCTTTCGCCCGCTTCGGCTGCGCGGTCCCGCGTCGTACTCGTGACCGGCGGCGCCAGGCGCATCGGGCGCGGCGTCGCGCTGGAATTCGCTCGTCAGGGCTGGGACGTCGCCGTGCACTACGGCGGCTCTGCGCGTGAAGCGCTCGAGACCGTCGTCGAAATCGAAGCGCTTGGCCGGCGCGCGGCCGCATTGCACGCGGACCTCGGCATCGAAGCGGACGTGGCGCGTCTCGTGCCGGCGTGTGTCGAGGCATTCGGCGCGCTGAATTGCGTGGTGAACTGCGCATCGCGTTTCGACGAAGACACGGCCACCGACTTCGGCTACGCGAAGCTGCTCGAGATGACCGCGATCAACGTCGCCGCGCCGCTCACGCTTGCGCGTCTGTTGCACGAAATCACGCCTGAATCCGCCGCCGATGACGACACGCAACGCGGCGTTGTCATCAACGTGCTCGATCAGAAGCTGTACAACATGAACCCGGATTACCTGTCGTACACGCTCACGAAGGCCGCGCTGGAAAACGCCACCGTCGCGCTCGCGCAGGCGCTGGGGCCGAAGGTGCGCGTCGTCGGCCTCGCGCCGGGACTGACGCTGATTTCCGCCGGGCAGACGCCGGAATCGTTCGCGGCGGCGCATCGCGTGACGCCGCTCAAGCGGGCGTCCACGGTGCGCGACGTCGCGGAGGCCGCGTGCTTTCTGGCGAACGCGCACGGCATGACCGGCACGACGCTCGTGGTCGATGGCGGCCAGCATCTCGTGCCGAGCCCGCGCGACGTGATGTACCTGTTCGGCGCGCCGAAGCTGTAGCCCGCGCGCCGCGTATCAACTTTTGGAACGAACCCATGCTTGCCGCACTTTCGCATCCCCGGCTGGCCGATTGCCGGCGGCTTTTTCTGCGCAACTACGAAGTGCGCATCAATATCGGTGTGCATGACTTCGAGAAGCGCGGCGAGCAACGCGTCGTGATCAACGTCGAACTGTTCGTGCCGCTCGCGCTGTCCACGCCCGTCGCGGACAAGCTCGCCGAAGTCGTCGACTACGACTTCATGCGCTCGACCATCGCCGAGCGCGTGAAGCGCGGCCACATCCATCTGCAGGAAACACTCTGCGACGATGTCGCCGCCGCGCTGCTCGCGCATCCGAATGTGCGGGCCGTGGCGGTATCGACAGAAAAACCCGACGTGTATCCCGACTGCGACGCGGTGGGCGTCGAAGTCTTCCGTATCAAAGAGGAACGAGCATGAACGCGCCCGAGACACTGCAAGCGCCCGACGAGCAAAAGCCCGCGCGCGAAGCGCTGACGCGCCGTCAGCAGAAGGAAGCCTACGAGAACAACAAGCTCTTCAAGCGGCTCGCGCGGCAAGTCGGCGAGGCGATCGGCGACTTCAACATGATCGAGGAAGGCGACAAGGTCATGGTGTGTCTGTCCGGCGGCAAGGACAGTTACGCGATGCTCGAAATTCTCATGCGCCTGCGCGAGCGCGCGCCGATCAACTTCGAACTCGTGGCCGTCAATCTGGATCAGAAGCAACCAGGATTTCCGGAGCATGTGCTGCCCGAATATCTGAGCAAGCTCGACATTCCGTTTCATATCGAGAACCAGGATACGTACAGCATCGTCAAGCGGCTGGTGCCGGAAGGCAAGACGACGTGTTCGCTGTGCTCGCGGCTGCGGCGCGGCATTCTGTACCGCGTGGCGGGCGAACTGGGCGCGACCAAGATCGCGCTCGGGCATCATCGCGACGACATTCTGCAGACGCTTTTGCTCAACATGTTTTATGGCGGCAAGCTGAAGGGCATGCCGCCCAAGCTGCAATCGGACGATGGCAAGAACATCGTGATTCGCCCGCTTGCCTACGTGAAGGAAACCGATCTGGAAAAATACGCCGCGTTGCGCGAGTTTCCGATCATCCCGTGCAATCTGTGCGGCAGTCAGCCCAACTTGAAGCGCGCGGAAATGAAGGCGCTGGTGCGCGATTGGGACAAGCGTTTTCCCGGTCGAGTGGACAATATGTTCAACGCGCTGACCAATGTCGTGCCGTCGCACTTGATGGATCACAAGCTCTTTCCGTTCGCCGGATTGCGCGCGACGGGCGAGGCGGACGCAAACGGCGATCTTGCCTTCGACGAAGAACCGTGCGCGAGCGAACCGTCCGGGCCGGCAAACGCGATTTCAATCGTGCAGTTCGACGACCTTTGAGCCTTTCCCGACAAGGCGCAGCGTGGCATTTACCGCACTGCGTCAAAAGGCCTGCGTGCTATATTGGCCGCAACCATTCTTCGCAAGAAATCCGTCAATGAACATCGTGATTCTGGCTGCCGGCATGGGCAAGCGCATGCGCTCCGCTCTGCCGAAGGTCCTTCATCCGCTGGCGGGCAAGCCGCTTCTCGCGCATGTCATCGACACGGCGCGCACGCTTTCGCCAACGCGGCTCGTCGTGGTGATCGGTCACGGCGCGGACAAGGTGCGCGAAGCCGTCGGCGCGTCCGACGTGCAGTTCGCCGTCCAGGACAAGCAACTCGGCACGGGCCACGCGGTGCAACAGGCGCTGCCGCTGCTCGATCCCTCCGTGCCGACGCTCGTGCTCTACGGCGACGTGCCGCTCACGCGCGCAAGCACGTTGCAACGCCTGCTCGATGCTGCCGGCGGCGAACGCTACGGCGTGCTGACGGTAACGGTGGCTGATCCGACCGGCTACGGCCGGATCGTGCGCGATGCCAGCGGTTCCGTGCAGAAAATCGTCGAACAAAAAGATGCGAGCGAGGAAGAGCGGCGGATCGCGGAGATCAACACGGGCATTGTCGTTTCGCCCACGCGCACGCTCGAAGCGTGGCTCGCGTCGCTTAAGAACAACAACGCGCAGGGCGAGTTTTATCTCACCGATGTAGTCGAGCGCGCCATCGAAGCGGGCGTCGAAGTGGTGACGGCGCAGCCCGATGCCGAATGGGAAACGCTCGGCGTGAACAGCAAGATTCAGCTGGCGGAACTGGAGCGCGTGCATCAGCGCAACGTGGCTTACGCGCTGCTCGAAGCGGGCGTGACGCTCGCGGACCCGGCCCGCATCGACGTACGCGGCACGCTCGAATGCGGCGCGGACGTTTTCATCGACGTGAATTGCGTCTTCGAAGGCCGCGTGACGCTGGCGGATGACGTGACCATCGGTCCGAACTGCGTGCTTCGCAATGCCACCATCGGCACAGGCGCGCGCGTGGACGCGTACACGCATATCGAAGGCGGCAAGACCGGCGCGAATGTCGTGCTCGGGCCGTATGCGCGGCTGCGTCCGGGCGCGGTGCTTGGCGACGAAGCGCATGTCGGCAACTTCGTCGAAGTGAAGAACGCGGTGCTAGGCCACGGTTCCAAGGCGAGCCACCTGACCTATATCGGCGACGCGGACATCGGCGCGCGGGTAAATGTCGGCGCCGGAACCATCACCTGTAACTACGACGGCGCGAACAAGCATCGCACGATCATCGAAGACGACGTGTTCGTCGGCTCGGATACGCAGCTCGTCGCGCCCGTGCGCGTAGGTCGCGGCGTGACCATCGCGGCGGGCACGACCGTGTGGAAGGATGTCGGCGAAGGCGAACTCGTGCTGAACGAGAAAGTGCAGGTCAGCAAGCCGGGCTACGTTCGCCCGGTCAAGGCGAAGAAGGTCTGAACAACGCGCGCGGACTGCATTGCGGCGCGCGCACGAAACTAAGTCTGAAAGGATCAACGCCATGTGTGGAATTGTCGGCGCGGTTGCGCAACGTAATATCGTCCCGGTGCTCGTCGAAGGCCTGCGACGCCTCGAATATCGCGGCTACGACTCGTGCGGCGTCGCCGTATTGAGCAACGGCGAGCCGCGCCGCGCGCGCAGCGTCGCCCGCGTGGCCGATCTCGACGAACAGGTGAAGCAATCGGGACTCGCCGGCATGACGGCCATTGCGCACACGCGCTGGGCCACGCATGGCGCGCCCGTTACCGACAACGCACACCCCATCTTTTCGCGCGATACCGTGGCGCTCGTGCATAACGGCATCATCGAGAACTACGAGGCGCTGCGCGAGATGCTGCGCGGCAAGGGCTACGAGTTCGTATCGCAGACGGATACCGAAGTCATCGCGCATCTGATCCACAGCATGTATCGCGGTGATCTGTTCCAGACCGTGCGCGAAGCCGTCGCGCAATTGCATGGCGCGTATGCCATCGCGGTCATTCATAAGGATCAGCCGCATACGGTGGTGGGCGCGCGGCAGGGTTCGCCGCTCGTCGTCGGTCTGGGCGATGGCGAGAATTTCCTCGCGTCCGATGCGCTCGCCATTGCGGGCAGCACGGACCGTTTCTCGTTCCTCGAAGAAGGCGATGTCGTCGAACTTTCGCTCGATGGCGTGAAGATTTTCGATCGGGCGGGTCTGCCCGCGAAGCGCGAAGTGCGCGTGGTGACGGCGTACGGCGGCGCCGTGGAGCTTGGGCCGTATCGCCATTTCATGCAGAAGGAAATCTTCGAGCAGCCGCGCGCTATCACCGACACGATTCCGCAAGCCGATCACTTCGACCCGGAGCTATTCGGCGCGACGGCCGGCGAGGTGTTCGCGGAAATCGACAGCGTGCTCATTCTGGCGTGCGGCACGAGTTCGTACGCGGGTTTGACGGCGAAGTACTGGCTCGAATCTATCGCGAAGATTCCGACGCAGGTCGAGATTGCGAGCGAGTATCGGTATCGGGAGTCGGTGCCGAATCCGAAAGCGTTGGTCGTGGTGGTATCCCAATCGGGCGAAACCGCCGACACGCTCGCCGCGCTCAAGCATGCGCAATCGCTCGGCCACAAGCACACGCTCGCGGTCTGCAACGTTGCGACGAGCGCGATGGTGCGACAGACCGAGTTCGCGTTCCTGACGCATGCGGGCACGGAGATTGGCGTGGCGTCGACGAAGGCGTTCACGACGCAGCTCGTCGGCTTGTTCGTGCTGGCGGTGACGCTCGGGAAGCTGCGCGGTTTCGTCGATGCAAAGCAGGAAGCGGCTTATCTCGGTCAGTTGCGTCACTTGCCGGCGGCGTTGAATAGCGTGCTGGCGCTGGAGCCGCAGATCATCGCGTGGTCGGAGGAATTCGCGCGCAAGGAGAATGCGCTTTTCCTCGGGCGCGGGCTGCATTATCCGATCGCGCTGGAAGGCGCGTTGAAGCTCAAGGAGATTTCGTATATCCACGCGGAGGCTTACCCGGCGGGCGAACTGAAGCACGGGCCGCTCGCGCTGGTGACCGAGGCGATGCCGGTCGTGACCGTCGCGCCGAACGATACGCTGCTTGAAAAGCTCAAGTCGAACATGCAGGAAGTGCGGGCGCGCGGAGGTGAGCTTTATGTGTTCGCGGATGCGGATACGCGCATCGTCAGCGAGGCGGGCATTCACGTCATCCGCATGCCCGAGCATTACGGCGCGCTCTCGCCGATTTTGCATGTGGTGCCGCTGCAGTTGCTGTCGTATCACACCGCTTGTGCGCGTGGGACGGATGTGGATAAGCCGCGGAATCTGGCGAAGTCGGTGACGGTGGAGTGAAGTTGGGTTGGTGCCGTCGCGAGTTTTGTAAAGCGCCCCTTCGGGGGCGTTTTTGTTGGATGGGGCATATCCTGAAACAAGTGGCACCCTTTTCTAAGCGGTAAAACAACGCCGGTAAGCGTCAATCTTTGCATTTAACCGGCAAAAAAACGCGCTTTAACTTAGCAAGCTCAGCTGAGATTTGGGAGGAATCAGGCCAGCGCCTGCGCGCTCACCGCCTTGCGCAAAATCTCCAACAGGAAAGACGTGGCAAGCCGCGCCGGCATAACAACGCGCGCACTGCGCGATATCGAACGCGGCGGACAAGGGTCGCTCGATTCTTTTATCCGCGTCGCCATGGCATGTTGGGCCTTGCCGACAATCTGGATCTCCCTTTCGAACTCAAGCCGCGCTCCGATCACAAGGAAGTCTGCGCGGTCGAGGCCATGTACGGCGCCATTGCAACTGCGTGCGAGCTACGAATGCCCGTCACGGCTTATTTCGATCTCGGCGATTCCATGGCCGCCTTTGGTATCGAACGATTCGATCGCGAGCTGCATGCGGGTCCCCATGCGTACGGCAGCCGGCGTGGCGCACGCCGACTTTCGCGTCCCTCAGATGGACTACGTCACGCTCTTGCGACTCATGCAGTTCATAACGCGCGATGCACGCGAAGTACTTCAGGCCTTCGAGCGATGCGTGTTCAACGTCGTCTTCGACATTCGCGACGATTACGCCAAGAACTTTTCCTTCGTGATGGACGCGGATGGCCGCTGGCAGTTTCACCCGCGTACGAGCTTACGTTTAATTCAGGTCCGGGCGGCGAGCATCAAATGGATGTCTGCGGAGAGGCAAGGGCCGTGACGCGCGAGCATGTCATGAAGCTCGCCAGCAAGACCGGCATCGCGCCACGTGTCGCTGCGCGCTCCATCGATCGAATCGCGGCCATCGCATCGGACTTCAAACGCTACGCCGACAACCTGCCGATAACCGTCGAAACCCTCGACGCCATGACCAAGACGATCTCGATCAACCAGGTGCGCGTGGCCTGACGCCTGTGGACAACCCTGTCAACAGCTCGATTGTTCGTCTGTTGGCGGTTTCTGGATAACCTCGCGTTAACCCGCAAACACCGAAAGTTGTCCCAGCTTCCGTCCGCAAACGCGCTCGCCATACCGGACTTGTTAAATCGCCAACTCGTTGATCGGAAAAGCACGACGGTACTTATCCACTGAAACGCCTCGTGCTTGTTAACTATTACTACGTATACATATGAATCCTTTTGTTAACTTAGACAGACGAGGCGCGCTGCTCAAAACCCGTGCGATGTTTCAGACCGCAGCCGACGCATGCACGTCTTTCAACCGCTCGCGGCTGTTGCTCAGATGCAGGCGCATTGCTGCGCGTGCATCGTCGCTGTCCTGACGCACGATCGCCCGATAAATCGCCTTGTGTTCACTCAGAACATTGTGCAGGCGTTCGATCTGATCCAGCTCTGCCAACTCCGCCCGGCCAAGCCGCGTGCGCGGACTCACGCCTCGGCCCATCTGACTCAGGACGTCGTGGAAATATCGGTTGCCGCTTGCCCGAGCAATTTGCAGATGAAACTCGACGTCGTGTTCGAGAACATCGGTGCTGCCGCTCGTCAGTTGATCCTCGAAGTTTCTGAGCGTCGCGGCAATCTGCTTCAGATGCTGCTCCGTACGGCGTCCCGCGGCGAGCGCGGCGGCCGCGCCTTCCAGGTCGATGCGAAACTCGATGATCGCCATGATGTCCAGCAGGTTCGACAACTCGACGCCCGGTAAGCGAACGGTCTCGCGCTCGGACGGCGCCAGAATGAAAGTGCCAACGCCATGTCGCGTCTCGACGACATTCGCCGCCTGCAACCGCGACACCGCTTCGCGCACCACCGACCGGCTCACCGACAGCTGCTTCATCAACGCGGCTTCGGTCGGAATCCGGTCGCCAGGTCGCAGAACGCCGCGCTCGATTTCCTCGAACAACGTGGTGACAACTTTATCGGTCAAACTCGCCATGTTCTCTTGATGTTGGGAAGAATGGTGTGGTCGGACATCTTGTCCGCGCCGTGGGCAGCGCCTGTAACTTGGATGTCAGACAACGCATCTTGTCGTCACGCCGTTCGTTCGTCAACTCGGCGATTCCAGCGCTCGCAGCGCTTATCAAATAGGATGTCATATAACTGGCCGCGTTCAACGGTACCGCTTCAAACGTGGCCGCAAAAAGGATTAAGGGTTAACTCCGCTGTCTAATGTGAATGAAAACACAGTACCCTGTGTTAAGACGTCTGATGACATTTGCAATCTCAGACACCGGCTTCTCATCGAAAGACAGTCGCTCAAGGAGACACCATGTCATCAACGGCACCTTATCAAGCTTTGCCCAATACCTTCCGGGCGGCGCTTCTCGCACGCAAGAAAGTGATTGGATGCTGGACGTCGCTTGCCAGTCCTATCGTCGCGGAATTGCTCGGCGTTGTCGGCTTCGACTGGATTCTGCTCGACGCCGAGCACGCGCCCAACGATTCCATCACGCTGATTCCGCAGCATATGGCGCTAAAAGACAGCGTTAGTGCGCCCGTGGTGCGGCCACCGGCCAACGACGCCGTCGCCATCAAGCGCTTGCTCGACGCGGGCTTCGTCAACTTTCTCGTTCCGTTCGTCGATAGCGCCGACGACGCTCGCCGCGCTGTGGCATCCACACGCTATCCGCCGCAGGGCATTCGCGGCGTGTCGGTCGGGCATCGGGGCAACCGGTATGGCACGGTGCCCAATTACTTCGACCTGGCCAACGACAACATCGCCGTCGCGGTGCAGATCGAAAGCCGCGCGGCCGTCGAAGCCATCGACGAAATCGCGGCCGTCGACGGCGTCGATGCGCTCTTCGTCGGGCCTTCGGATCTCGCGGCATCGTACGGACATCTCGGCAATGCGAATCATCCGGACGTGCAAGCCGCCATCAAACATGTCTTCGAACGCGTGCACGCGGCTGGCAAGTCGAGCGGCATTCTCGCGCCCGTGCAGCAGGAAGCCGAGCGCTATCTCGCGCTGGACTGCACGATGGTCGCGGTCTGCGCCGACCTGGGGCTGCTCAGGAACGCCGCGCAGGGCGTGAAGAGGCACTTCATCCAGGAGTAAGCTGCGCGGGTGGCAAAACCCGCGGCTGACTTCGAGAATCGAATCTGAAAACCGACCAAGGAGCGACACAATGCAAAAGGCAGGCTTTATCGGACTGGGCATCATGGGCAATCCCATGGCCGCCAATCTCCTCAAGAACGGCGTCGAACTTGCGGCATTCACGCGCAGCGGCGTGCCCGCCGATCTGACCGGCGCGGGCGCCAAGGCGTGCGATAGCCCGGCGGATGTCGCCGCCCAGGCCGACATCATTTTCCTGATGGTGCCGGACACGCCCGATGTAGAGCGCGTGCTGTTCGGCGAGAACGGCGTCGTGCAGAACTTGCGCGCGGGTCAGATCGTCGTCGATATGAGCTCGATTTCGCCCATCGCCACGCGCGAGTTCGCGGCGAAGGTGCGCGAGCGCGGCGCGGACTACCTCGATGCGCCCGTTTCCGGCGGTGAAGTCGGCGCGAAGGCGGCATCGCTCACCATCATGGTCGGCGGCGCGCAGGCGACCTTCGACAAGGTCAAGCCGTACTTCGACATGATGGGCAAGAACATCTCGCTGATCGGCGAAGTGGGCGCCGGGCAGGTCTGCAAGGTGGCGAATCAGGTGATCGTCGCGGCAACCATCGAGGCTGTCGGCGAAGCGCTGCTGCTGGCGTCGAAGGCCGGCGTCGATGCCGAGAAGGTTCGCACCGCGCTAATGGGCGGCTTCGCGTCGTCACGCATTCTCGAAGTGCACGGCGAGCGCATGACCAAGCGCACGTTCAATCCGGGCTTCCGGATCGAATTGCATCAGAAGGACTTGAATCTGGCACTGGCGACCGCGCAGTCGCTTGGCGTGTCGCTGCCGAACACGGCGACGTGTCAGCAGTTGTTCAATTCGTGCAGCGCGCATGGCGGCAAGGCGTGGGATCACTCGGGAATGGTTCGCGCGCTGGAGATCATGGCGAATCATGAGATTGGGCAGGAAAAGAAGTAAGACGCTGGTTCAACTGTCGTCGACAAGCCGGCGTTCGCCGGCTTTTGTTTTTGGCTGGCTCGTTGGAGCTTGGCCCTTGCCGTGAGGCTCGACGCGGGCGCACTCGCTATTAGTTGTCGGACGTCTTAATTGCCCTTTGCCAATTTGAACCGCTGGAAGGATCGAGGGGCTCTAAAGGGCTTGTAGAAAGGACTCAAGCGCGACAGGGTAAACGCCGAATTGGTGTTCAAGCCGACTCGCGATACTATGTCATCTGACAACGTATAACGATGACGGCGTGCTTCTACACGTCACATAACGCGCGCGAACCGCTGATCGTATATTGCGCGGAAAGACGATAAAGACGCGCTACATCACTTTCGTGAATACCGGCGTCGCGACGCGCGAGACATCGTCTTGGTTCTCCGCGTGCCATCGGTGCCGCGACTCAATGTGCTCTCGCGCGAAAACAAGCGCAGCGCAAACCAACCCAACGAAGCTCCGACCATGTCCACTCAAGCACCTCAAGCGAACGCCACACCCAAAGTCACCGACCTGCGCGTCGTACCGGTCGCGGGCCGTGACAGCATGCTCATGAACCTGAGTGGCGCGCACGGGCCGTTCTTCACGCGCAACATCGTGATCCTCACCGATAGCGCGGGCAATCAGGGCGTCGGCGAAGTCCCGGGCGGCGAGAGCATCCGCAAGACGATCGACGATGCGCGCGCGCTCGTCGTCGGGCAATCCATCGGCAACATGCAGGCGGTGCTGAACCGCGTGCGCACGCAATTCGCGGATCGCGACGCGGGCGGCCGCGGCCTGCAGACGTTCGACTTGCGTACGACCATCCACGCCGTCACCGCGCTCGAAGCGGCGCTGCTCGATTTGCTCGGTCAGCATCTGGGCGTGCCGGTCGCGGCGTTGCTCGGCGAAGGGCAGCAGCGCGACGAAGTGGAGATGCTCGGATATCTGTTCTATGTCGGCGATCGCAACAAGACGGACCTGCCGTACGCGAGCGGCGCGGATGGCCGCGACGACTGGGAACGCCTGCGCACCGAAGAAGCGATGACACCTGAAGCGGTCGTCCGTCTGGCCGAGGCCGCGAAGGCGCGCTACGGCTTCAACGATTTCAAGTTGAAGGGCGGCGTGCTATCCGGCGACGAAGAGATGCAGGCGACGACCGCGCTCGCGGAACGCTTCCCGGAAGCGCGCGTGACGCTCGATCCGAACGGCGCGTGGTCGCTTGCCGAAGCCATCCGCCTGTGTCGCGACAAGCACGACGTTCTGGCCTACGCCGAAGATCCGTGCGGCGCGGAAAACGGTTACTCGGGCCGCGAAGTGATGGCCGAATTCCGCCGCGCGACTGGCCTGCCGACGGCCACCAACATGATCGCGACCGACTGGCGGCAGATGGGTCACGCAATCCAGTTGCAATCCGTTGATATTCCGCTTGCCGATCCGCACTTCTGGACCATGCAAGGCTCGGTGCGCGTCGCGCAGATGTGCAACGACTGGGGTCTTACGTGGGGATCGCATTCGAACAACCACTTCGATGTATCGCTCGCGATGTTCACGCATGTGGCCGCCGCCGCGCCGGGCAAGATCACGGCGATCGATACACACTGGATCTGGCAGGACGGCCAGCGTCTGACGCGCGATCCGCTGCAAATCGTGGGCGGCAAGGTGAAGGTGCCGGAGCAGCCGGGTTTAGGCGTAGAACTCGATATGGATGAAGTGGAGAAGGCGCACGCGCTGTATCTGCAACACGGACTCGGCGCGCGCGATGATGGCGTCGCCATGCAGTATCTGATTCCGAACTGGAAGTTCGATAACAAGAGGCCTTGCATGGTGCGATGAGCGGGCAGTGATCTAAGGGACTGCGGCGAAAATGCTTCGTTTGGGGGCGGGGCATTTTTGTCGCGAGGGAAGAAGCGTCTGGAATCTTCGGCGTAATCTTCGCCGTCGCTGCGACATTGGGAATTGCACTGATCCTTATCGGCCGAACGGCATTTAGTTACAACACCCTGCCACCGCCTGTGAAAGTGAACTGACATAAATCCGGTGACGGCTCTTTACCTACGAAGCGGCAAAGACACCGTCACCGGTCGCTACCCGCGGAACGTTCGCCTCAGTCGAATTACGTCGTCCCATTGATTCGTTCGGTCAGTGCAATTGCCGCAGCGGGATTGCGCTCCTTATAACCACTGATGACGTAAAGAAACACATCCCGTGAACCGACCTTCGCACCCGCGCTTGTCGATGCCCTCGCCATATCCTCAGGCACGCCACCCGCCGCCCATTCTTTCGCGCGGCTCGCCCAGCCATCGAGCGCGGCCTTCGAGTAACCTTGCTTCTGCTTCTCTGTCGTTCCCATGATGCGTGCATAGACGAATGGTGCGGTCGTATCCGCGATTTGCGGATACTTCGAGTCTCCCGCGACGACAATCGCCACGCGATGCTTTCGCGCCAGCGCCACGAATGCCGGATCGCTGAAACTCTCGTGTCTCACTTCGACGGCATGACGAATTGCGCGGCCTTCCACTTTCGCGGGTAGCAGCTTGAGGAAAGCGCCGAAGTCATCGGCATCGAACTTCTTGGTCGCTGCGAATTGCCAGTTGATCGGGCCGAGCTTGTTCTGTAGTTCCAGCACGCCGCTCTTGAAGAAACGCTCGATGGTTTCGCCCGCATCGGCGAGTACTCGGCGATTGGTCGCGTAACGCGGCGCCTTCAGTGAGAACACGAAGTCGTCCGGGGCTTCATCGCGCCATTTGGCGAAGGTCTCGGGCTTTTGCGAGCCATAGAACGTGCCGTTCACCTCGATGGTCGTGAGCGCGCGGCTCGCGTATTCGAGCTCCTGCTTCTGCGCGAGTCCCTTCGGATAGAACGTGCCGCGCCAGGGCTCGAACGTCCATCCGCCGATACCGACGCGAATCCGCGCCGTCTTTCGCGTGGCCATATGTCGTCCTCGATGTCGTGTGTTCGCCGATGCGGCTTACTTGCGCCCAACCAGATAGGTCACGCCTTGCGGTCCGTAGCGTTCTTCATGCTCGAGATTCGCGGACAGCTGGAAGATCTCGCCGACGTGATACAGCCGCTCGTCATCGCCAACGCGGATGGTGATCTCGCCTTCGACAATTAGCGCCTTGGCTTCGAAGGGATGCGCGTGAATATCCATTACGCCGTTCGGCTCGCGCGTGACGGTCACGACTTCTTGAAAGCCCTCCTCGGGAAGAAGGGCGAGGAATTCGTCTCGGTGCATGGCGATCGTTCCAAAGGGAAAAGGAAAGCGCGCCCGCATATGCGAGCGCACGGGATCATGCACCGGATGCTAGCGCAACTTTCAGGCCGCGCTTGCTGCTTCAGTTGCCGAAGAATATGTCGCAGGGCGGCCCGCGCACGCACGGCTTGGAGATGCCCGCGTTGGTTCCGGTCGTGCCGATTGCGCCAGTGGCGCCACGAGAGGCGGGCGCGCCGCCATACGACATATCGCCCGTTTGGCCTTGCGTGCTGCCTTGCATCGCCGGTTGCGACGAGGTATCCGCCGTGGTTTGTCCCGGCACCTGCGCCGTGCGGTAATACGTTTCCTGCGCCGAGGCGCTGCCAAGAGCCACCAGTAGCGAGGCGGCAAGCGCCGTCGCGACGAGACGTGTTTTCATATCGACTCCTTGAATGAGATGCACGAACCGACAATGGCCGGGTCGCGCTATTCGTTGTAGCGAACCGTCGTTCGCACACGACGTGCCACGGTGCGTTCTACTCGATGGCAGTGCGCGAAGAGGCGTCAGGGCCGGTTCCGGTCGGCTTCTGCCATGCGACCACTTGCCGGACTTGTAGATATGCAATTCGAAGGCGACTGCGAAGCAGTCAGGGCCGAACGCCAGTAAGACCGCTGGCGGATGATGCACCCAAGACATGCCGCACTGCACACTTCGTTATAGGCCGCGCAGCCGCGATTGAACAGGGTATTTGCTGCATCGCTGGCAATCCGGTCGGTGGCCTGACGCAAGCCGGGCGTGCGCGTCATCGTGAGGTCGGCCTAGAATGCCGAATGTGATCATCAAGGACATCGCCGACATGACTGTCATCATCTATCACAACCCGAAGTGCGGCACCTCGCGCAACACACTCGCGCTGATCCGCAATGCGGGCATCGAGCCGAAAGTCGTCGAGTATCTGACCGCGCCGCCGGATCGCGCGACGCTCACTTCGCTCATCGCGCGCGCCGGGCTTTCCGTGCGCGAAGCGCTGCGCGAAAAGGGCACGCCCTACGCCGAGCTCGGCTTGGGCGACACGAGTCTCACCGACGAGCAACTCATCGACGCCATGCTCGCGCATCCAATCCTCATCAATCGTCCCTTCGTCGATACCCCGAAAGGCGCGCGACTGTGCCGTCCATCCGAACTCGTGATCGATCTTTTGCCGGAGCCGCAAAAAGGACCTTTTGCAAAGGAAGACGGCGAAGTGGTTATCGACGAAGCAGGCAAACGCTTGCTCTGACTTGACCGTTACCTGACGTTACCTTTCTCGCGGGTCTGTTGCACCTGTGTCAGGAATCGCCTTCTAGACTGCACTCGACATCACGCAATCGGGGCAAGGAGAAGGCGACATGAAGAAGCAGCTTGCAACTGTGGCAATCGCGTTGGCAGGACTCGGGGGTTTGGCGGTATCGACGGCAGCATCGGCGCATGTCGATGTCGCGGTAGGCGTCGGCGTGCCGGTTTATGCACAGGCCCAGCCGGTCTACGTGCAGCCCGCATACGGATACGGCTACGGCGATGAACGCTGGCGCGAACATGAATGGCGACGCCACGAGCGCGAGCGTCATTGGCGGCATGAGATGCATCGCGAAGAACGCTGGCGCGAACATCACGGCTGGTAAGCGCATCGACTTTCTGCGCCTGGAAACGCGGCGGGCCGCAAGGTTGCGCCGCGTTGCTCATTGAATGATGCGAGAGTGTGCCGACGCGCACAGGCAACTCCGCCAGTCACTCTTCCTCGCCAATACCCGCCGGACGTTGACTCGGCGGCTTGCGCATCCAGCGCTTCAGCAAGCCTTTCTCGATGATCCGCCCAACCGTCAGCAGCACGATGAGAATCACCGTGGCGATCAGCGCGAGACTCCATACGCCGAGCCCACACAGAATGCCCACGGCCGCCGTCACCCAGATGGAAGCCGCCGTGGTCAGCCCGCGAATGCGGTTCTCGCGCGGATTCTGAATGATCACGCCCGCGCCCAGAAAGCCGATGCCCGTCACGATGCCTTGCACCACCCGCGAGACTTCGGTGTTGTGCGCGAGCGGCTCGGTGGCAAATCCGAGCGCACACATGGTCGCGATGCACGCACCTAGCGACACGAGCCCGAGCGTCTTCATGCCGGTCGGTTTGCCGTGCAGATCGCGATCGACGCCGATGATGCAGCCGATCGCCACCGCGACGAGCATGCGGACGACGGCATCGATGAGAATGGGTTGAGGAAGCATCGCGAAGAAACAGGACTGGAAGGGACGCTGCATCTTCGCATCAAAGGTCCGGACGCGCGCGGGATATTTTGGCGGGCTAACGTGCCGGTTCCTTGCAAGGAGACAACGTGAACCACCGACCCAAATTCTCGATGATCGATGCCGCGCCGACGCCTGTCGGCCCGTTCTCCCACGCGGCAGAAGCCGACGGCTGGGTTTTCCTCACCGGCCAGATGCCGACCGACCCCAACGACGACAACGCCCCGCTGCCCGAGGGCGTCGCCGCGCAGACGCGCCGCGTGATGGATAACCTGATCCTGGTGCTGACGGGACTCGGCCTCACGCTCGACAGCGTGGTGAGCGCGCGCATCTTCCTCACCGAGTTCAAGCGCGACTACGACGCGATGAACGCCGTGTACCGCTCTTACTTTCTGCCGAAGCCGCTGCCGGCGCGCACGTGCATCGGCGTGACGGGCCTTGCGCGCGATGCGCTCGTCGAGATCGACTTCGTCGCGCGGCGGCCCTGAAGTTCAACGCCGCTTCGATGCGTCGACCCAGCGAAAGGTCAGGTTGATGCGTTCGCCGCGCGCGCCCGGCTCCTTCGGCACGCGATGCACCCATTCCAGCTGCGTGCGTCCGCGCATCACGAGCAGGCTGCCGTGCGTCAGCGCGAGCGCGTGCGTGGCATGCGTGCGCGCGTGGCGGAACTCGAATGCACGCGTGGCGCCAAGACTCACCGACGCGATCACCGGCTCGGGCCCGAGCTCGCGTTCCTTGTCGGCGTGCCAGCCCATGCTGTCGAGCCCCGTGCGATAACGGTTGAGGAGCACGCTGTTGAAACGCGCGGCGCACACGACCTGAGCGGCATCGCGCAACCGGGCGACGGCGGGCGTCCACGGCTGCGGCACGTTGCGGATGCCCGAGTAGACATAGACGGCATCCGGCTCGCCTTGCCACGCGGTCAGGCGCGGCAGCGGCAAACGGCCGCGGGGCGTGTTCATCGTGTCCTGCTGCCAGCTTACTTCCGCGATCAGCTCGCCCATGAGATCGGAACCGGCGTCGGAGTCGATCCAGTCCGGGTGCCACACGATATCGGGTTTGGGAATGTCGTCGAAGAGATCGAACATGGGAACGCCGGCGTGCGCGGAAAAGTCCACGATAGCAGAGCTGTCGCATGCTGCCTTGCGCCCTCATTTCATCAGGCTCGGGCGTTGTGCTACAGTCGCCTCGCCATCTTGAAAATGTACGAGGACACGCATGAACACCACCGCCGAAGCGACCGGCGGCGCGGCGTCGAGCCGGCGCATTCTGATTGTCGACGACAGCGAGGACGCCGCGCTTGCCATGTCGATGCTGCTCGAGGCACTGGGCCACGAAGTGCGCACGGAGCACGACGGTCCGCGCGCGCTGCAGTCCATCGACGATTTCAAACCCGACGTGGTGCTGCTCGATATCGGTCTGCCGGGCATGAACGGCTTCGACGTGGCGCGCGAGATGCGCAAGCGCCCCGTCACGCGCGACGCCTTGCTGCTCGCGCTGACCGGTTACGGCAGCGACGCGGATCGGCAGAATTCGATCGATGCCGGCTTCGATCATCACCTCACCAAGCCAGTTTCCATCGACGCTCTGGAAGCGCTGCTCGGCTAACGCCGCCTCATTCCTCAACGCGCAGTCTCGCCATATACGGCAAGTGATCGGACAGCCATGCGGTGTCCTGCGTCGGCACGAGCCATTCGACAGGCTTAAGACCGCGCACGAACATCTTGTCGAGCGCGAGTGCGGGCGAGAACGCCGGAAAGGTGCGGCCGGATTCGCCGAGCATCGTCGCGACCTCGCTCATGCCGAGTTCGCGAAATAGCGGCACGGAATCGTTGCGCCAGTCGTTGAAATCGCCTGCCAGCACGAGCGGGCCTTCCGGCGCTTCCTTCGCAATCCAGTGCGCGATCCAGTTCATCTGACGCAGACGCGCGGAACGCGTGAGCGCCAGATGCGCGCACAAGAGCGTGATGGCCTTGCCGGCGAAAGTGGCGCGCGCGACCAGCAAGCCACGCTTTTCGAAGCGATGCGCCGAGATGTCCCAGCGCCCGGACAGATCCAGCGGATGCGGCGACAAGATGGCGTTGCCGTGCCGCCACGACGGCTTGAACACGTTCGGCCCGAGGGCGATCTGCAATTCGAGCGCGGTGGCGATTTCGGTGGCCTGGCAATGCCAGACATCGTCGAGCGGCGCTGCAAGCGGGTTGCCGAAACCGCTTGCGAGCACGGGCTGCGGCATGCGCCGCGCCATCGCTTCCTGGAGAAAATAGACGTCGGCGTTGGTGGTCTGAACCCACCGCTGCATGGCGTTCCAGGCGCGCAGTCCGAGCGGTGAGCGGCCCTTGTGGAGGTTCCAGCTTACGGCGGTGAAGTCCGGCGTGCCGTTGTGCGTGGATGGACCTGGCGGAAGATGTTCTGGGTTTCGCATGCGTTCGTTGTGTGGTGGCGCGGCCTCTCTACTTTATGTCACGAAGGCCGTCATTGCGTTGCTGGTGCCGAAGCCATGCTCGCGCGCACTCGATACAACAGCGTCGGATTGCTGTCGACGATCTTCCATTCGCCCCATTCGCCGGGCTTCAGCACGAGCCCCGGATGCGATCCGCTCACCTGACGCGGCACCGGCGGCAACTTGCAGCCGGCCGCCGTGGTCCGCGAGGAATCATCCTGAAGCGTTTCCTGAGCGTCGATGGCGAGCGTGATGTCGTCGGCGCTCGCGTGCGTCGGCGAAACGGTGATGGTGCGCGTGAGATCGATGTCGCCCGCCGGCTGATTCGCACAGCCGACCTGATTCTGCGTGATGTTGTGATGCGTATCGGTGCGCGCCTGGCCGACATTCGTCGTGGCGGAAAACGAATCGATTTGCTGACCGTCGCGCACGACCTGCAACTGCCAGTCGACAGGCTGCGGCGTGCTTGACTGCGCCCAGGCAGGTCCCGCCGATACCACCACGAGGCACGCGCTCGCAGCAAGCGCAAATCTAAAGGGGAACGGCAAGACGGTTCGTGTTGTTCTTTGCATTGAAGGCTTCTCCGGCGCACGGGCGGTTCGGATGGCGGCGTTTCGCTCTTGCGCGTGATCTGCTTGGGCGAAAAGCCGCTGGATCGGCGTTTCCTCGGCGACTTGATTCTGACCGGGCTGCACGGCTACGGTTCAGCCAGAATCCTTACCAAAACCCGACATCTGGGGCCGCGCAAAACACTTCGCAGCGAGGTTGGAAAAACGCCGCAGAAAAACAGCACGTTTCGAACCCGCTCGCGGCACGCTCACACGTGGGACGAACGATGATACTCGCGCCTGCGCTATGCGGCGGAATTGGCAGCAGACCCGCGAGACTGCTCGCTTGCGTGGTGTTTTGTCGTCGCTACACTGGCTTTGTCGACCAAAACAATGACGGGGTGTGACATGACGACAGCCGTGGTGAAACAGGAACTGGCGGTGGCATCGTTCAGCAAGGTCTACAGTCTCGACGACGTGGAAACCGCGCTCAACGACTTGTCCGAAGGCGCAAGCGACGCCCTGCGCGCCACTTACGAAAAGATGCTCAAGGTCGGCAATCTGCGCTTCTGCGTGAAGCCGAATCGCATGCCGTGCATCGACGACCTTGCGGCTTCCCTGCCGAACTTCGAGGAGCCGCTCGACGACATTCGCAAGCAGATCGCGCTGTGCCTCGAAACCGAGGACCGCCTCGAACTCATGCCAATACTGTTGCTTGGCGAACCCGGCATCGGCAAGACGCATTTTGCGAAGCAGCTTGCGCGAATGCTCGGGACCACGTCGCATTACGTGGCGATGAGTTCGCTCACGGCCGGATGGATTCTCTCGGGCGCGTCGTCGCAATGGCGCAACGCCAAGCCAGGCAAGGTGTTCGACGCCCTCGTGAACGGCAGTTACGCGAACCCCGTCATTACCGTCGATGAAATCGACAAGGCCACCGGCGACGCGCAATACGATCCGCTCGGCGCGCTTTACGCGTTGCTCGAACACGACACGGCGCAGACTTTCATCGACGAATTCGCGGAAGTGCCGATCAACGCGGGCAACGTCGTGTGGATTGCAACGGCCAACGACGCGCGCGCCATTCCCGAGCCGATCATGAACCGCATGAACGTCTACGAGATTCCCGCGCCGGATCGCGACGGCGCGCGTCGTATCGCGCAGGCGATTTACGACGACATCCGCACGACGCACGCGTGGGGCCGGCGCTTTCCCGAAACGCTCGGCGATGCCCCGCTCGATGCGCTCACGCAAGCCTCGCCACGCGGCATGCGGCGCGCGATGCTCAACGCGTTTGGCAACGCGCGTATCGACGGACGGCATCACGTCGAGGCGCGCGATATCCAGCTCGACCGTAATTCGCGCAAGAAAGCGATCGGTTTTTAAAGCGCTCGAATTTTTGGAATTGCCAAAAAAGCCGTGGAAACATGGCTTTTTTGTCATCGGACGGCCAGTTTCATGCCTTTTTCTGCATTGCTCCGTAATTCGGTTCAATTGCCATGCGTTTGTTGTGCAACTCGCAATAGTCAAGAACGTAGAATGGTTGCGAGCTATCTTGCGACGGAACGGACATGGATCGGATCGAGTGCGTGGTAATCGGCGCGGGCGTGGTTGGACTTGCGATTGCGCGGCAACTGGCAATGCGCGGGCGCGAAGTGATCGTACTGGAAGCGGGCAAGGCGATCGGCATTGGCACCAGTTCGCGCAACAGCGAAGTGATTCACGCGGGCATCTACTATCCGCGCGGATCGCAGAAAGCCGAGCTGTGCGTGCGTGGGCGCGAAATGCTGTACGAATACTGCCGCGAGCATGGCGTGCCGCATCGGCAATGCGGCAAGCTGCTCGTTGCCACGGCGCGCAATCAGATTCCGCAGCTTGCGGGCATCGAACAGAAGGGCCTGGAAAATCGCGTGGAAGGTCTCGTGCGGATCAGCGGCGCACAGGCGGCGGAGATGGAGCCGCAACTGACGTGCGTCGAGGCGGTGTGGTCGCCGAGTACGGGAATCGTCGACAGTCACCAGTACATGCTGGCGCTACAAGGCGATGCCGAGAATCACGGCGCGAACATCGTGTTTCATACGCCGGTGGCCGCCATCGACGCGCGCGAAGGCTGCTTTATCGTCGAGACCGGCGGCGATGCCCCGGCGCGCTTCCGGGCGTCGTTTCTGATCAACAGCGCGGGGCTTCACGCGAACAGGATCGCCAGCAAGATTCGCGGTCTCGACGATCGTCACGTGCCGCCGCTCTACTTCGCGAAGGGCAACTACTTCAGCGTGAGCGGGCGCGCGCCGTTCGAACGGCTCATCTATCCGATGCCCAATGAAGCGGGACTCGGCGTGCATCTGACCGTCGACATGGGCGGCCAAGCCAAGTTCGGTCCTGATGTCGAATGGGTGCAGTCGCTCAATTACGATGTCGATCCGCGCCGCGCCGATTCCTTCTACGCCGCGATTCGTGCGTATTGGCCGGGTCTGCCTGACGACGCGCTGCAGCCGGCCTACGCGGGCATCAGGCCGAAGCTCTCGGGTCCGGGGCAGGCTGCCGCCGACTTCATGATTCAAGGCAAGTCCGCGCATGGCGTGCCGGGGCTCGTGAATCTGTTCGGTATCGAATCGCCCGGACTGACGGCTTCACTCGCCATCGCCGAGCGCGTGGCGGACATGATGCGTTAGCCGCGATTCCCCCGGGTTCTTATCTATAACATTTGGCTTCATCGATTCGCTTCCGGATTGTTATGCTCGGGCATCGCCGTCGTCAGAACGGCGTTTTCCCCCAATACAACATGGAGCGAGTCACCATGAAGGCATCTCGTCGTACGTTTCTCATCACCAGCGTGGGCGTTGCATCGACGTTCGCGCTCGGCTCGAAAGCCGCTTTCGCCGACGCACCGAAGGTCGACGAAAACGATCCCACCGCCAAGGCGCTCGGCTACAAGGAAGACGCGACCAAGGTCGATAAGGCCAAGTTCGCCAAGTACGCCGCCGGCGAAGACTGCGGCAACTGCCAGTTCTATCAAGGCAAGGCCGCCGATGCCTACGCGCCGTGTCCGATGTTCGCGAACAAGCAGGTCGCCTCGAAGGGCTGGTGCGGCGCGTATGTAAAGAAGGCCTGAGCTTTCTTCGTTCTACGACGAACGCGCCTGGCGGCATTGCCCGGCGCGTTTTGCGTTGTAGCCGCTTGATAAGCAAACGCATGGTCTTTACACTCGCCAAGGCAAATTCAGCCTTACGCCTCGCCTGAGCAAATGCATTCGATGCGCCGGGCGATACGCGCACGACGCGGCCAACGGGGGTCCGTCCGATGGCACGAAACCCAATGATCGACAAACCAAAGGGATTCGCATGGCAGGCAGACCATTGAATGCGCGCGCCGTCGCGGCCGCGGTTATCGGCAATGCGCTGGAGTGGTACGACTTCACCGTGTTCGGCTTCATGACTGTCGTCATCGCCCGCTTGTTCTTTCCGAGCTATAGCGACTACTCATCCATTTTGCTGACCACCGCGACCTTCGGCGTCGCGTTCGTGATGCGGCCGGTCGGCGGCATCGTGCTGGGTCTTTATGCGGATCGCGCGGGACGCAAGGCGGCGCTCACGTTGGTCATCGCGATGATGACCATCGGCATTCTGCTGCTCGCGATAGCGCCGCCATACTCGGCAATCGGGATCGGCGCGCCGCTCGTGATCGTGTTCGCGCGGCTGTTGCAGGGCTTCTCCGCCGGCGGCGAGTTCGGAACGGCGACCGCGCTCTTGATCGAAGCAGCGCCGTTTTCCCGACGCGGTTTCTACGGCAGTTTCCAGATGGCGAGTCAGGCGGCGGCGCTCTTGCTCGGCGCGCTCGTCGGCGCGGCGATCACGCGCGGACTGTCGCCCGAAGCGCTCGATTCATGGGGCTGGCGCGTGCCGTTCGTTCTCGGTTTGATCATCGGGCCGATCGGCCTGTACATTCGGCGCAACATGGCCGATACCGAAGCGTTCCTGCACGCGAAGAAGACCGCGCGCCGCGCGACGCTTGGTGAAGTCTTCCGCAATCACAGCCGCGAAGTGCTGTGCGGGCTCGGTTCGGTGATCGCGCTGACGGTGACGGTCTATGTGCTGATCGCCTATCTGCCGACCTTCGCGGTCAAGCAACTCAAGCTGCCGCTCGGGCAGTCGTTCACGGCGCTGATCGTCGGCAATCTCATCTTGACCGTGCTTTCGCCGGTGGCGGGCGCGTGGTCGGATCGAATCGGACGCAAGGGCCTGACCTTGTGGTCGCTTCTCATCACGCTCGTGATCATCTATCCGCTCTTCGCGTGGCTCGCCGCCGAACCGAGCGTGGCGCGGCTCGTGGTCGTGCAGGCGCTCTTGTCGATCACGCTGTCCGGTTACTACGGGCCGTTCGGCGCGCTGATCGCGGAGCTGTTTCCCGCTCATATCCGCTCGACCGGGCTTGCGCTCGCGTACAACATCGCGGTGATGCTGTTCGGCGGCTTCGGGCAGTTCATCGTGACGTGGCTCATCAAGACGACGGGCTCGCAACTCGCGCCGACCTTCTACGTGATGGCGGGACTCGTGCTTTCGATCATCGCCGTGGCCTGCATTCCGGCGACGCGTCACGTCGATGTCGACGAGGCGCGCGACGGCATCCGCTAGGCGGTCGAGCGCCTGCGCGACGCTTCAACGCTCCAGACCCGCTGCGACGAGCAATTCCGCCAGGACTTCGGAGAGACCGCCTTCGTGGTTCGCGGCGCGTTCCTTCAATTGCGTCACGAGCTTCTCGTCCAGCTTGCAGGCAAACGGCACGAGGCCCTTGGCCTGATCCAGCTTGCGCTGCTCGCGCCGATCCAGTTTCGGCGCTTCCGCTGCGCCCACGCGCGGCTTGCCGCCTTGCTTCAGGTCGTTGGCGAGCTTGAACGCCTTGGTTTGTTCCAGTTGAAATTTGTTCACGCGATGCTCCGTTGCGGCGTTTTGATAGGCAGGGGCCGTATTGTACGTGGAGGTTCACACGCGGCTTGCATCCGCGAGACCGTCGATGCGCTCGCGCATGCGCTTCCAGTGCGAGCCTTCCCAGAAGACGCGGCGGCAGACATCGCAAGTCACGAAACGCGTGTGCCGTTCGCGCACGCCTTCGGGCACGCGGTCGTCGATCTCGCTCGCTGCCGCGCGACGCAGCGGCGCGTTGCACATGAGGCAGAGGCGAAACGCGCGCACATGCGGCGCGAGATCGAGACGTTCCGCCACTTCACGCCATTGCTCGTCGGCATGCAGTGCGCGCACGTAGCAGCCGTGCAGCACATTTTTTCGCTTGAGCAATTCGCGGTCGCGCGTAAGGACGATGCGTGCTTCATCGTGCGCAAGGCGCTCGATTTCATCGTCGGCGAAGTTGTTGTCGTAACGCGTGTCGAAACCCGCGAGCCGCAACAGTTGCGCGAGGCCGCCGAGATGCGCATCGGCGATAAAGCGCAAATTTTCCGCGACGAGTGCCGGCCGCAAGAGCCGCGCGCCTTCGGCCATGCCGGGCGGCACGCGCCGCGCGGGATAGATCTCGATGACATCGTTTTCTTCGATCGGCGCGTCGAAGCCGGCCGGATGCCCGTTGCGCACGATCAGCGCCACTTCCGTGTGCGGCACGCCCAGCGCTTCGATCATGTGTTTGGCCGACGAAGACGGCGGACAGGCGCAAGCGAATGCCTGCCCGCGTTGGGGCCGCGCCAGAAAGTCGTTCAGTTCGCGATGGAAGTGAAAGCGCGCCGTGACCATGCAGGGAGTATCGCATCGGCGGATTCGGCGTGCTGCCGGTCGATGTGCTCTACTGGCGCTCGGTCGGCAATCAACGAATGGAGCGTAAGCATGGATATCGGATTCATCGGTCTGGGTGAAATGGGCGCGGCCATGGCCGTCAACGCGCTGAAAGCGGGCCACACGGTGCGCGTCTGGAACCGCTCGCGCGACAAGACGCGTTCGCTCGCGGACCAGGGCGCATCCGTGGTCGATACCCCCGAGCAGGCATTTGCCGGCGACGCCGCCTTTTCGATGCTCGCGGACGATCAAGCGCTGCGCTCCGTGCTGATCGATGGCGGCTTGCTCAAGCACGCGCCGAAAGGCCTCGTGCACGTGAACATGGCGACCATTTCGGCGGCGCTCGCCGTCGAACTCGCGCAATTGCACGCGCAGCATGGCGTCGCTTACGTGGCCGCGCCCGTGCTTGGCCGGCCGGATGTCGCGGCGGCGGGCAAGCTCAACATTCTCGCGGCCGGCGCCGATGCCGACATCGCGCGCGTGCAACCCGTCTTCGACGCGCTCGGTCAAAAAACCTGGCGCGTGGGCCACGAACCGCAGCACGCCAACGTGCTCAAGCTGGCGGCGAATTTCATGCTGGCGTCGGCGATAGAAAGTTTCGGCGAAGCGGCCGCGCTCGTGAGCGGACACGGCATCGAGGCGCAGACGTTGCTCGACGTCATCACGAATTCGCTGTTTCCGGGGCCGGTTTATCAGGGCTACGGCAAGATGATCGCGGAGCGTCGTTACGAGCCCGCGCTCTTCAAGGCGCGGCTCGGTCTGAAGGACGTGCGCCTCGCGATAGCCGCGGGCGACGCGGTCAACGTGCCGCTGCCAGTCGCGAGCGTGGTGCGCGACAACCTCGTCGACGCGCTTGCCCACGGCGACGGCGAAAAGGACTTCGCGGTGCTCGGGCAAGTGGCGGCGCGCCGCGCGGGACGATGATCGTTGAAAAGAAACGTCTGTTCTAACGGGTTCGTGATTTGCTGGGATGGCTATGCATCGAACGTAATTAAAAATAGCTGGGAGACGTCATGCCATCGAACCGCATCGCCTTTGCCGCGCTTTGCTGGGGCGCCTTGTCGAGCGCGCCCGCTCACGCCGATGACACCCCGAGCCCGTGCGATGCGCTGAAGCGCATCGTGGCGGCGGCGCCGAATTTCTCGTCACTCTCCGCAATCGATGGACGGCCCGTCGCGTTGGCATACGGCGACGGCGCGAGCTGCGCGGCGTCGCAAAGCAACTATCGATGCACCTGGACGCCGCACGGCGGAGCAAGCGCCGATGCGCTGCAAAGCGTCGCGGCGGACATCGCTTCCTGTCTGCCGGACGCCACCCACGATCAGAATTCGCCCGCGCGCCAGCACTTTTATCTTGGCGCACGCGGCGCGCGCACGGAGATCGCGGCATCGCAGGCGGGCGAGAACAAGCTGAAGCTCGAAATCTACGGCAACCGGTGAGGCTATCGTGACGAAGCGCATCCTTATAGCCGACGCCGACGACGACGCCCTGAGCGGTCTCGCCAATCTCCTGAATGGAATGGGGCACGAAGTGGCGCTCGCCGCCAATGGCGCGCAAGCCGTGCACGTGGCCGCGCAGTTTTCGCCGGATGTCGTGATTCTGGATATCGGCGCGCCGCTTTTGGATGGGCTCGTCGCCGCGCGTGATTTGCGCCGCACGCCCACAGGTCACGCGATGATGCTCGTTGCGCTCACGGGCTGGGGTCAGCCGCAACACCGCGAACTAACGATGGATGCGGGCTTCGACGTACATCTCGTGAAGCCAATTTCATCGGATCAACTGCAGTTCATTCTCTCGATGACGCAGCCGTGAAATATTCCGTGTTGATCGCATGCAACGGAGATGTTGCATCGCATCAAATTTAACGATATAGTTACTCCTGTCTCCTCCATGTCTCCACTGATATGGATTCAGCCCGCCAAACTAGGCGGGCTTTTTTTCGTCCGCAGCAAATGATGCAGCCAATAAAAAAAGCCGATCCGCTGACAAAACGAACCGGCTTTTCTGCTTTCCGAGGGATAACGATCAGCGCGTGAGCCCGGCTTCCTCGTCGGCACCGATGGCCAGATTCATGCATTGAATCGCCGCGCCGGATGCGCCCTTGCCAAGATTGTCGAGCCGCGCCACGGTCACGAAACGCTCTTCGTTGCCGAACACGAAAATCTCGACACGGTTCGTGTCGTTGCACGCTTGCACGTCGAAGAAACCGTTGTCGAGATTGCTTTCGGCATCGAACGGAAGCACGCGCACGAACGGCTCGTTGTTGTAGTACTCGGCGAGCATATCGCGCACGTCCTGCGGGTTCGCCTTGCGCGCGAGCTGGTCGGGCGAGAAATATGTCGTCACCGCCAGACCCTTCAGGAACGGGCCGACTATTGGCGTAAAAATCGGCGCGCGCTTCAAACCCGTGCGCACCGACATTTCCGGCAGATGCTTGTGCGTGAGGCCGAGTGCGTACGGACGCGGACTCGCCAGACGCGCGTCGCCGCCGGCTTCGTATTCGGCGATCATCTTCTTGCCGCCACCGCTGTAGCCGGTGATCGAATAGGCGTGCGCGTCGAAATCGGCGGATACGAGACCGCCCGCGACGAGCGGTTGCACCGACAGTACGAACGCCGATGCATGGCAGCCCGGTACGGCGATGCGCTTCGCAGTACGCAGACGTTCCCGCTGCGCGCGCGACAGTTCGGGCAGACCGTACGCCCAGTCGTCCTGCGTGCGAAACGCGGTGCTGGCGTCGATCATGACGGTGCGAGCGTTGTCCTTGTCGACGAGCGAAACCGATTCGCGCGAGGCGACATCCGGCAGGCATAGAAAGGTCACGTCGGATGCGTTGATGAGGCGGCGGCGTTCCTCGACGTCCTTGCGCTTCGTGTCGTCGATACGCAGCACTTCGATGTCACGGCGTCCCGACAGATATTCGAAAATCTTAAGGCCGGTGGTGCCTTCCTGTCCGTCGACAAATACTTTCGTGGTCATCTCGATCTCACTGGTTCGGCGCGACGACGCAAATGGTTGCAACGCCTACGCGCTCGCCGCAAAAACGGACATTTTAAGGCGTTTCCGAGACGCGTTGATGTCCGTTGTCCGCAACGAGCGCGTGCAGGCTGTCAAACGCGCCGCCCAAGCGGCGCGCGCGCCTTACTTGCCGGTCCAGCGAGCAGTCACGGCAGCGATTCGCGCGCCAAACACGCGGGCGCTTTCGAGATCGCCGGGCGGCGGTGCTTCGTCCGGCGATGCATCCGCCGGCGATTGCGTCAGCAACCCGGTCGAGCCGCCGACGAAGTTCAGGTCGTTGCGGGTAGCGGCCTTCGTGTTCGACGGCATCATGCCGGTGCCCGCCCAGATCATGCCGTGCTGCATGGCGAGCGTGACGAAGTAGGAAATCGTCAGAAACTTGTCGCCGTTCATGGTCGCGGAATTGGTGAAGCCCGCCGCGATCTTGTCTTTCCATTTTTGCGCGAACCAGGGTTTGGAACTGGCGTCGGCGAATTTCTTGAAGTCGGCGGACGGGCCGCCCATGTACGTCGGCGAGCCGAAGATGATGGCGTCGGCGGCATCCAGGTCGGCCCAGGCGGCGTCGTCGAGATCGCCGACTGCGATCAGTTTGGCGTTGGCGCCTGCGTCCGTGGCGCCGGCCAGCACGGCTTCGGCGGCTTTCTTCGTGTGGCCGTAGCCGCTGTGATAAACGATGATGATGTTCGACATGGTTTCCTTTAGCCGCGATGAATTCGCGGTGCGTCTCGACTGCACGCGTGTGGGTTTGCTCTTCGCGACGACGGCATGGAAGCCATCACTCGACGAAGGCGGCGGGCGAGCGGAACCAGTCTAGCAAAGACAAATTTCGTTCTGCGGACATGGATGCGGCGAGCGTTACGCTCGCCGCCCGTTCATTACCGGCCGTAAGTGAACGTCAACTGCGCCGAAGCGATGCTTACCGTGCGGATTTCGTGTTCGAACATCAGCGCGGGCGTACCCTGCCGCAGCCGCAGATCGTCGCTGCGCAGCGCATACACCGTCACGATATAGCGGTGCGCCTTGCCAGGCGGAGGGCACGGACCGCCGTAACCGTCGGTATCCCAGTCGTTGCGGGCTTCCACCGCGCTCATTTTGCGCAGCGCGCCGGCGGCGCTCGCATTGGCCGGTATATGCGTCACACCCGCCGGAATGCCAGCGACGGCCCAATGCCACCAGCCGCGGCCGGGGGCGTCGGGATCGAATACGGTGATCGCAAAACTGCGCGTATCGGTGGGCGCGCCGCGCCATGAAAGCTGCGGTGAGCGATTGCCGCCCTTGCAGTCGGATTCATTGAAAAGAAGATCGCGCGAAACCGGCTTTCCCGGAACTAGATCGACGCTTGAAACGGTGAATGCCGGTTCAGCCACGGCGTCTTGTGGCATGAAAATCACCGTCAATATCCACGTCGAGAGTGCGAATAACGTAAGACCGGCCGGACTCTCGGTTCGACATGCGAGGCGCATGTAGCTGACTCCTGTCAGTGTCGTTGCGCCTTATATCAGCGTTTCGATGGCTGCAACGATGTTTTTTGTCTCAGTGATGCGCTTCATGCCAAGTTGCAGTTTAACATTGCAACAAAGCATTAAAAGCTTGCACCTTGAGACTAAACCTATGGCGCAGTTCAAATGTGTCTGAAATTAAAAACGAGATGACGCCTTGACGGCGGCGACTTCGGCAGCTATCAAAGAGAAAATGAATATCCCGACAGTGATTCGCGCGGCATCAGACGAACCAATATTCTGGGGCAGTAAATGAGCCAGCGAATAAAAGTCATCATTGCAGACGATCATCCGGTCATCTTGTTCGGCGCCACTCAGGCGCTCAACAAGTTTCCGGAGGTCGACGTCATTGGTCAGGCCAAGCAATCCACCGAGCTTATTCAATTGCTGCAAAAATCGCATTGCGACGTTCTCGTAACCGATCTTGCAATGCCGGGCGGCTCTTATGGCGATGGCATGCCGCTGCTCGGCTATATCGGCAGGCAATTTCCCCGGGTAAAACTCGTTGTCCTGACCATGCTGGAAAACCCGGCCTTGCTCAAACGTCTGCGCGAAGTCGGTGTCATGTCGATAATCAACAAAGCCGACGACATGAACCATATCGGCTGGGCAATTCAGCACGTCATGCGTGGTCAGGAGTATCTCGGGCCATCGGTCAAGGCGGCGCTCGACAGCATGGGAATGAGCGGAAGCGGTCAGCAACGCAGCGTGATTCTTTCCAAGCGTGAACTCGAAGTGGTGCGGCTCTTCGTCTCGGGCATGACGATCACTGAAATAGCGGGGCAATTGCGGCGCAGTATTAAAACCATCAGCACGCAAAAGAACACCGCTATGCGCAAACTGGGTATCGAGCGAGATTCCGAATTGTTTCAGTATGCACAAAGTAATGGCTTGATGAATCTCTCGGCATATTCGGGCGACGGTTCCGTGGAAGACGTGCCCATTCCAGATTCAAATTAGGTTCGCAGTATTTAACCGCTGGACGAATTGAAAAAAGCCGCTGATGTCATGTCAGCGGCTTTTTCGTTTCGATTCTCAACCAGCGATTGCTTTAAAGACTTATTGCGGCGCAGCCGTCGCTCCGCCGTGTGCCGCCGACCATTCGGCAGGCGCGTGCAGGAATTTCTCGACCTCATCCAGCGTCTTCGATTCGAAATAGCCTTGTTCCTTGGCGACGCGCAGCACGTCCCACCACGTCGCGAGCGCGTGCAGATTCACGTCGATATCCTTCAGCACCGACACGCTCTCTTTGAAGATGTTGTAGTGAAAGAGCACGAAGCAGTCGTTCACCGTTGCGCCGGCCGTGCGCAGCGCATTGATGAAGTTGATCTTGCTGCGGCTGTCGGTGGTCAGGTCTTCCACCAGCAGCACGCGCTGGCCTTCGGTTAGAAGACCTTCGATCTGCGCGTTGCGACCAAAACCCTTGGGCTTCTTGCGAACGTATTGCATCGGCACCATCAGGCGATCCGCCAGCCACGCCGCGAAAGGAATACCCGCCGTCTCGCCGCCTGCAACCGCGTCGATTTGTTCGTAGCCGACGTCGCGCAGAATGGTCGCCTCGGCCATTTCCATCAGACCGCGACGCACGCGCGGATAGGAAATCAGCTTGCGGCAGTCGATATACACCGGGCTCGCCCAGCCGGACGTGAAGATATACGGTTTTTCCGCGTTGAAGTGCACCGCCTGTACTTCGAGCAAAATCTTGGCGGTGGTGTCGGAGATCGTCTGGCGATCGAAGCCTGTCATGGGCGAATCCTTGGACTTGGATGGTGGCGCTTGGTCGAAGCGGGAGGCGGCCGCGTGGGGCCCTGGCGCATTAACAGGCAGAACGAGCCGCTTTTAGGCGGCGTTCGTGCGGTTCCTGCGCGCGTAGGCCGAAATTTTACCCGAGGTGAGACGTTCGGGCGAGCGGCGCTCGGGACAGCGCCTATTTTTTGAGCGTCTTGTAGCCGCGTGGTCGTCGCACTTAAACTCGCGCAACTTCGCCCGCCGTGCTCCCACATGACTCCCGCTTCCCCTTCCGTCGATACCCCGAATCACCGCCACGCGCTGCACGCGCTCATCGCTTCCATTCTCGGCTATGCGATGGACGGCTTCGATCTCCTGATCCTCGGCTTCATGCTGCCCGCGATCGCCGTGGATCTGCACCTCACGCCCGCGCAGGCAGGGTCGCTCGTCACGTGGACGCTGGCTGGCGCGGTCGCGGGCGGCGTGGTGTTCGGCATGCTCTCCGATTACTTCGGCCGTGTGCGCATGCTGACCTGGACCATTCTCCTGTTCGCCGTCTTCACCGGCCTGTGCGCGCTTGCAAGAGGATACGGCGACTTGCTGGTCTATCGCACCATCGCGGGCATTGGGTTGGGCGGGGAGTTCGGCATTGGCATGGCACTCGTCGCCGAGGCATGGCCGGCTCGGCTGCGGGCGCGCGTGTCCTCGTATGTCGGGCTTGGCTGGCAACTCGGCGTGCTCGCCGCCGCGCTTCTCACGCCGCTTTTGCTGCCGATGATCGGCTGGCGCGGCATGTTCGCCGTCGGCTTGTTGCCGGCGGTCGCGTCGTTCTTCGTGCGGCGCAAGGTCGCCGAACCCGCGCCCTTCACGGAACGTCGCGCGAAGCACGCGCCGCGCAAGCTGCCGCTCGGACGTCTCTTCGACACCGCGCGCACGACGCGTGCGAGCCTCGGCGTGATCGTGCTGTGCTCGGTGCAGAATTTCGGCTATTACGGGCTGATGATCTGGCTGCCCAGTTATCTATCCAAGACCTTCGGCTATTCGCTCACGAAGTCGGGTCTCTGGACCGCCGTCACCGTGCTCGGCATGGCGCTCGGCATCTGGCTCTTCGGCGTCGCGGCCGACCGCTTCGGCCGCAAGCCCGCGTTTCTCTTCTATCAGATCGGCGCGGTGGCAATGGTCTTCGTCTATTCGAACTTGACGAGCCCCGGCGCGTTGCTGGTAGGCGGCGCGGTCATGGGCGTGTTCGTCAACGGAATGATCGGCGGTTACGGCGCGCTCATCTCCGAAATCTATCCGACCGAGGCGCGCGCCACCGCACAAAACGTGCTGTTCAATATCGGCCGCGCGGTCGGCGGACTGGGTCCGGTCGTGGTTGGCGCGCTTGCCGCGAAGTATTCGTTCGCGACTGCGCTCGCCTTGCTGGCATCGATCTATTTACTCGATATATTTGCCACGCTCTTTCTCATTCCCGAGAAACGCGGCGCCGAACTCGACTGATCAACCGTTCGGCCTAGGGAAAATGCTGCTGCGCGCCATCTGGAAGGCGAGGTGTACACTGGTCGTCCCAAAAATTAAAGCTCCGGCCGTCCCGTTTGATCCTTACGGGCGGCACGCCGCGTCTATCCGATGCGCCGGGCGACTGAAGACATTGGTCCATCGAATCACACTCCACACTCAATGTTGAGCGGTCGTCGGCGGTGTGAACCCTGTTCAAAATATTTCTAACGTCTCAGGCTAATCATGGACGAACAACTGAAGCAAAGCGCTCTCGCATATCACCAATATCCGCGTCCGGGCAAGATCTCCGTCACGCCGACCAAACCGCTTTCCAATCAGCTGGATTTATCGCTTGCGTATTCGCCGGGTGTAGCCGCCGCATGCATGGCGATCTTCGATGAACCGCTCGACGCGCAGAAATACACCTCGCGCGCGAATCTCGTCGGCGTGGTGACGAACGGCACGGCGGTGCTCGGCCTCGGCAACATCGGTCCGCTCGCGGCCAAGCCGGTGATGGAAGGAAAAGGGTGTCTGTTCAAGAAGTTCGCGGGCATCGACGTGTTCGACATCGAGCTCGACGAGACCGATCCCGACAAGCTCGTCGATGCAATCGCCATGCTCGAACCGACGCTCGGTGGCATCAACCTCGAAGACATCAAGGCGCCGGAATGCTTCTATATCGAGAAGAAGCTGCGCGAGCGCATGAAGATTCCCGTTTTCCATGACGATCAGCACGGCACGGCGATCATCGCGTCGGCGGCAATCCTCAACGGCCTGAAAGTGGTCGGCAAGAAGCTCGACGAAATCAAGCTCGTCTGTTCGGGCGCGGGCGCAGCCGCTATCGCGTGTCTGGACTTGCTCGTCGATCTGGGCTTGAAGAAGTCGAACACGCTCGTCGTCGATTCGAAGGGCGTGATCTACGAAGGGCGCGGCAACCTCGATGTGTCGAAGGAGCGCTATCAGGCGACCACCGACGCGCGTACGCTCGCCGATGCCATCGATCAGGCCGACGTTTTCCTCGGTTGTTCGAGCGCGGGCGTGCTCAGGCCCGAGATGGTCAAGGTGATGGCCGACAAGCCGCTGATTCTCGCGCTTGCCAATCCCGAGCCGGAAATTCGTCCGGAGGAAGCGAAGAAGGTGCGGCCGGACTGCATCATCGCGACTGGCCGTTCGGACTATCCGAATCAGGTCAACAACGTGCTGTGCTTCCCGTTCATCTTCCGTGGCGCGCTGGACGTGGGCGCCACGACCATTACCGAAGAGATGAAGCTCGCGTGCGTGCGCGCGATCGCCGAACTCGCGGAAGAAACCGACCAGGGCGATGAAGTCGCGAAAGCCTACGAAGGCCATTCGCTCGAATTCGGCCCGGAATATCTGATCCCGAAACCGTTCGATCCGCGACTCATCATCAAGATTGCGCCGGCCGTGGCGCAGGCCGCGATGGATTCGGGCGTGGCGACGCGTCCGATTCAGGACATGGACGCGTATCGCGAGACGCTCGGCGCGACGGTGTATCGCACCGGCATGGTGATGCGGCCGGTGTTCGTGGCGGCGAAGGCTGCGCCCGCGCGCATCGCGTTTGCAGAAGGTGAAGACGAGCGCGTGCTGCGCGCCGCGCAGTTCGTGTTGTTGGAGAAGATCGCGAAGCCGATCATCATCGGCCGGCCGGCTGTCGTCGAAATGCGTCTGCAGAAGATGGGCTCGAAGCTCAAGCCTGGCGTCGATTTCGAGATCGTGAACCCGGAAGACGATCCGCGTTATCAAAAGAGCTGGCAGGCGTATCACGAAATCGCCGCGCGTGAAGGCGTGACGCCCGAAAGCGCGAAGGCCGCGCTGCGCAAGTTCAACACGCTGATCGGCGCGATCCTGGTTCATACCGGCGACGCCGACGGCATGATCTGCGGTCTCATCGACACGTATCAGGATCACCTCAAGTTCATCGATCAGGTGTTGGGCAAGTCCGAAGGCGCAAACAACTTCGCGGCGATGAATCTGCTGATGCTGCAAGGGCGCAATCTTTTCATCAGCGATACCTACGTCAACGAAACGCCAACGCCCGAGCAGCTTGCTGACATGACGATCCTCGCCGCGCGCGAGATCGAGCGCTTCGGCATTTCGCCGAAGGTGGCGCTGGTGTCGAACTCGAACTTCGGCAGCGTGCCGAGCGCGTCGAGCAAGCGGATGGCCGAAGCACGCAAGCTGATCGCCGAACGCGCGCCGGGCCTCGAAGTCGATGGCGAAATGCACGGCGACGCCGCGTTGTCGGAAGCGGTACGCAAGGCTTCGTTCCCCGGCACGACGCTCACCGGCGAAGCGAACCTGCTCATCATGCCGAACGTGGAAGCCGCGAACATCACGTACAACCTGCTCAAGATGGTGAGCGGCGAGGGCGTGACGGTCGGACCGTTCCTGCTGGGCGCGGCAAAACCCGTACACATCCTGACGCCGGCCGCGACCGTGCGACGGATCATCAATATGACGGCGGTGGCTTCGGCGAACGCGAAGGTGGCGAATAACAAGTAAGGGCAAAACGGCGGCTTCTCGGAGAGGTCGCCGCTTCTCTTTGGACGCACGAAAGACAAAAGGGCGGTCCTCGCGGATCGCCCTTTTGTTTCAAACAGCGCGTAACCCAGGCCTTACGCTACCTGTCGCGCCTGACCGCCCTCGTTGTTTCTCCACCGCGTCAGCAGCGCATTCCACTTGATCCGCGCCGCCTTCACGTTGTTGTCCTTCACGTGGCCGTAACCGCGCATCGAATCCGGCAGATTCGCCAGTTCGATGGCAAGCGCCAGCTTCTGCGGCGTCAATCCACCGATCAGCTCCTTCACCAGCGCCTCGTATTCCACGATCAGCGCGCGCTCCATCTTCCGCTCCTCGGTTCTGCCGAACGGATCGAGCGCCGTGCCGCGCAGAAACTTGAGCTTCGCGAGCCCGCGCATGGCGGACATCATCCACGGGCCATATTGCTTTTTCACCAGATGGCCGTGCTGGTCCTTCTTCGACATGCTCGGCGGCGCGAGATGGAACTTGATCTTCCAGTCGCCTTCGAAACTGTTCTTCACCTTGTCGAGGAAAGCGGGGTCCGCATAGAGACGCGCGACTTCGTACTCGTCCTTGTACGCCATCAGCTTGTGCAGATTCTTCGCGACGGCTTCGGTCAATTGATATTGGCCATCGCCGACGCCGAGTTCCGCCTCGGCGGCACGCACCGACGCGACGAGTCGGCCATAACGCGTTGCATACGCGGTGTTCTGATACTTCGCAAGATAGTCGAGGCGCTTGTCGATGAGCGCGTCGAGCGCCTTCGGCGTGTGCAGCGCAATGATCTTGCCCGCGCCTTCCGGCGCGCTGCCGCGTTGCGCTTCGGTCAGCTTGCGTAGCGAGTCGAGATCGTGCGCGGCGCGACGGCCCCATTCGAACGCGGCCAGATTCTTTTCGACCTGTACGGCGTTCAATTCGATCGCGCGCACGAGCGATTCATGCCGCAACGGCACCCAGCCTTTTTGCCATGCGTAGCCGAGCACGAACGGATTCGTGTAAATGGCGTCGCCCATTAGCGCGACGGCGAAGCGGTTGGCATCGACGAGCGCGACATGTTCGCCCGCCGCCGCACGGATGTCGGCTTCAGCGCTCGCGCCGGGAAAGCGCCAGTTCGGGTCCTTGATGAACGCAGCGGTCGGCGTCTGCGCGCTGTTCACGACCACGCGCGTGTGATCCGGCTGCATGCGCGAGCCGCATTCGTCGCTGGCGGTGACGATCGCATCGCAACCGATGACGAGATCCGCCTCGCCCATGGCAATGCGCGTTGCGTGAATATCGCCCGGACGGTTGGCAATCTGCACGTGGCTCATCACCGCGCCGCCTTTCTGCGCGAGGCCGGTGACGTCGAGCACGGTCACGCCTTTCTGCTCCAGATGCGCCGCCATGCCAAGCAGCGCGCCGATGGTCACGACGCCCGTGCCGCCGACGCCCGTCACCAGCACGCCATATGGCCGGCCGATATCCGGCAGGTCAGGCGCGGGCAGGGCCGGCATGCCGCCGGCTTCGACAGTCGTCGCCTTCGGCTTCTTCAACTGACCGCCTTCGACCGTGACGAAACTCGGGCAAAAGCCGTTCAGACACGAATAGTCCTTGTTGCAACTCGACTGATTGATCTGCCGCTTCGTGCCGTACTCGGTATCGAGCGGTTCGACCGAAAGGCAGTTCGACTTCACCGAACAGTCGCCGCAACCTTCGCAGACCGCTTCGTTGATCACCACGCGCTTCGCCGGATCGGGAAACGCGCCGCGCTTTCTGCGGCGGCGCTTTTCGGTCGCGCAGGTTTGGTCGTAGATCAGGATGGACGTGCCGGGAATCTCGCGTAGTTGCCGCTGAATGTCGTCGAGTTCATCGCGATGATGCACGTCGATGCCCGGCGCGAGTCCCGTGCTCGGCGTGTACTTCTCGGGCTGATCCGTGACGATGACGATGCGCGCCGCGCCTTCCGCCGCGAGCTGATGCGTGATCTGCGGCACGGTCAGCACGCCGTCGACGGGTTGGCCGCCGGTCATCGCGACGGCGTCGTTATAAAGAATCTTGTAGGTGATGTTCACCTTCGCCGCGATCGCCGCGCGAATGGCGAGCAGGCCGGAGTGGAAGTAGGTGCCGTCGCCGAGATTGGCGAAGACGTGCTTGTCGTTCGTGAACGGCGCCTGGCCGACCCACGCGACGCCTTCGCCGCCCATCTGACTGAACGTGCTCGTGCTGCGGTCCATCCACACCGTCATGTAGTGGCAGCCGATTCCCGCCATCGCGCGCGAGCCTTCAGGCACGTTCGTCGACGTGTTGTGCGGACAGCCCGAGCAGAACCACGGCTTGCGCTCCACTTCCACACGCGGACGCGCGAGCGCTTTCTCTTTCGCCTCGATCACGGCAATGCGCGCCGCGATGCCCGCGCGCACATCGGCGGGCAGATCGAACTTTTCGAGACGCGTCGCAATGGCCTTCGCGATGATCGCTGGCGAGAGTTCGTAGTGCGCGGGCAGCAACCAGTTGCCCATCGGCACGGACCATTCGCCGCCTGCACCGTCTTTCTCGTCGAACTTGCCGAAGACGCGCGGACGTTGCGCATCGGGCCAGTTGTACAACTCCTCCTTGATCGCGTATTCGAGAATCTGGCGCTTTTCCTCGACCACCAGAATCTCGTCGAGACCGCGCGCGAATTCGTGCGCGCCTTGCGCTTCGAGCGGCCACACGCAGCCGACCTTATAGAGACGAATGCCGATTTGCGCGCAGGTGGCGTCGTCGAGACCGAGATCGGTCAACGCCTGACGCACGTCGAGGTACGCCTTGCCCGCCGTCATGACGCCGAAGCGTGCGTTGGGCGAATCGATTTCCACGCGGTCCAGCTTGTTCGCGCGCACGTAGGCGAGCGCGGCGTACCACTTGTAGTCGAGCAGACGCGCTTCCTGCACGAGCGGCGGATCGGGCCAGCGAATGTTCAGGCCGCCGTCGGGCATGGCGAAATCGGTCGGAATCACGATCTTCGTGCGATGCGGATCGATATCCACCGACGCCGACGATTCCACCACGTCGGTCACGCATTTCATCGCGACCCAGAGGCCGGAGTAGCGGCTCATCGCCCAGCCGTGCAGGCCGAAGTCGAGATATTCCTGCACGTTCGACGGAAACAGAACCGGCAGGCCGCACGCCTTGAAAATGTGTTCGGATTGATGCGCGAGCGTCGATGACTTCGCGGCGTGGTCGTCACCAGCGAGCACGAGCACGCCGCCGTGCGTCGCCGAACCAGCCGAATTGCCGTGTTTGAAGACATCGCCGGTGCGGTCGACGCCCGGACCCTTGCCGTACCACATCGAGAAGACGCCGTCATATTTGGCGCTCGGGTACAGGTTGCCCTGTTGCGAGCCCCAAACGGCGGTGGCCGCGAGGTCTTCGTTTACGCCGGGCTGAAACACGACCTGATGTCCGGCGAGATGCTTTTTCGCCTTCCAGAGCGACTGGTCGAGTCCGCCGAGCGGCGACCCGCGATAACCGGAAATGAATCCAGCGGTGTTGAGGCCAGCGGCTTTGTCGCGCTCTTGCTGCAGCATCGGCAGACGCACCAGCGCCTGGATGCCGCTCATATAGGCGCGGCCGCGTTCCAGCGTGTATTTGTCGTCTAGCGTGACGGATTTGAGTGCGGCTTCTAGCGAAGCTCTTTGTTCTGCGTCTAGCGGGGCGTTCATTCTGTGTACTCCTCCACCCGAGTTTGGGATCACCAAAGCATGTTCCGGGCCGCAGCGTCTTGTGAACGCTCAGGCCGGGACTTCCCAGTTTGCCGATGCTCACGGATTTCAGACAGTGGTACTAACCCGTTGAAAAATACGCACTTACTCGCGCTTTGCATTGAAACGTTGCCGCAAGTGGGCGATTCAGGACAGTTTTGTTACGGCGTGTAAGTTCGACCGAATCGTGGAACCCATGCGCGGATGCATGTCTAAATGAGCGCTTGTGGGGATCGCGCGCCATTCCGGAAGGAATGCGGCGGTCGTTGCAAGTGCCGTAAATCGCAGTCAGAAGGAGTTAATTAAAAATGAAGCAACGTCACATCCAGAGTTTTTTAATGGTATCGGCGGCCTTTTTCGCTATCAACGCACCGATTGGCGGTGCGCGTGCGAATGCGCCGCAAAATGCGGCATCGCCCGTTCCGCGAATTTCGCAAGTCCGCGTGCCGTCGGCACAAACCGGCGCCGGCATGCGCCGTGAATCCGAACGCAGCGACGACACGGCCGCATAAAGCCAATCGCTCTATTCTTCGCTCCTCGGCGCTGTCGAACGAATCGCGGAAAAGAAGAAGGGACATGAACCTGAAAGGTCATGTCCCTTTTCTTTTAGCGCTTACGCTGGTTACTAGTTGGCGGTCGTGTCTTTCAGCACGCCACGGCGCATCTGATCCAGTTCGATCGATTCGAACAGCGCCTTGAAGTTGCCTTCACCGAAGCCCTGATTGCCCTTGCGCTGAATGATCTCGAAGAAAATCGGCCCGATCTGGTTCTCGGTGAAGATTTGCAGCAGGATTTCGTCGTGCACACCGTCGATCAAAATCTTGCGCTTCTTTAGTTCCGCGACCGATTCGCCGTGGTCCGGCACGCGCCGATCCACGAGTTCGTAGTAAGTGTCGATGGTATCGAGAAGCGCGATTTTCGACGCGCGAAGGCCGTCGACCGTGTTGTAGATGTCGTCCGTCCCGAGCGCGATGTGCTGAATGCCTTCGCCGCGATACGCGTCCAGATATTCCTGAATCTGGCCGGCATTTTCCGAACCTTCTTCGTTGATCGGAATACGGATCTTGCCGCAGGGCGAGCTCATCGCCTTGGACTTGACAGCCGTCACTTTTCCTTCGATGTCGAAATAACGCGCTTCGCGGAAATTGAAAAGCCGCTCGTAAAACTCGGCCCATTCGACCATCCGGCCGCGATGCACGTTATGCGTGAGGTGATCGATATACGTGAGGCCGTTGCCAACCGGATTCGGCGAAGCGCCGGGAATCGGCTCGAAATCGACGTCGTAAATGCTGATGTCGCCGATGCTGCCCGGCTGCGCGCCGTTCTTGCCGCGCCAGCGATCGACGAAGTAGATCAGCGAATCGCCGATTCCCTTGATCGCCGGAATGTTCAATTCCATCGGGCCGTTCTTGTTGTCGAAGCCCCACGCGCCCAATTCCAGCGCGCGTTTGTAGGCTTGAGCGGCATCGGCGACGCGGAATGCGATGGCGCAAATCGACGGGCCGTGCAGGCGCGCAAAGCGCTGCGCGAACGAATCCGGCTCCGCGTTGACGATGAAATTAATTTCGCCTTGCCGGTAAAGGGTCACGTCCTTGTGACGGTGCCGCGCAATGGCGGTGAAACCCATTTGCTCGAACAGTTTGCCGAGCGCGACGGGATCGGGCGCGGTGTATTCGATGAATTCGAAGCCGTCGGTGCCAACGGGATTTTCCCAAGTCGATGCGGTCATGCGCGTGTCTCCTGATATTCGTTTCGATATTGAGACAGTCTAGTCAAGCTGGAGAAGCAAAAGCTTGCGAAACAAATCGCGTGTTTCTAAGATTGCGCAACAACCTGCCGTCTCACGCTTCAAACGAGCCAGAACGTGCCCGAAATAGAACTCGACACCATCGACAGGAAGATTCTCGCGATCCTTCAGGAAAACGGCCGGCTTTCGAATCAGGAAATCGCGGATAGAGTCAGTTTGTCACCGAGTCCGTGCTTGCGGCGCATTCGGCGCCTGGAAGAACTTGGCGTGATTCGCGGCTACGTCGCGCTGCTCGACGCGAAAAAGCTCGGGCTTGGGCTGCTCGCCTACATCAACGTGCGACTGGAAAAACGCGGCGGCGTTCCACTCGCGGCCGGTTCGCAGAATCCGCCAACGCATGCTGATCTGTTTCGCGACGCGGTGCGCGCGTGGGACGAAGTCGTCGCGTGCGACGCGATGACTGGCGAAATGGACTTTCTGCTGCGCGTTCAGGTACGCGACATGGAGCACTTTTCGCGCTTCATGCAGGAACGGCTGCTGCACCATCCTTCGGTGATCGACGTGCGTTCGAGTTTCTCGCTCGAACGAATCAAGGACACGACGGCGCTGCCGTTGCGTTGAAATGAAAAAGGGCGGTCAGAGCCGCTCTTTCTTTGGTGAGATACGTGGACTGCGATTCAGGCCACGGTTGCCGCAGGCATGAACGCCTGAAAAACCTTCGACGCCCGATGGGCCTGCCGTTTGATCGCGTAATCGAAGACGGCGGCCTGTTCCTGAAGCATCTCGGCCATGATGCTGCCTTGATCGGCGGGCGCGAGCGAGAGATACGCGTCCGCTTCGCCATATGCGTATTCGATCTTCATCCCCGATTTCCGGGCGATGTGCATCATGGTCTTGTTGCGCGACAAACAATGCATGTAGAGCTGCGAGACTTTCGAATTGCGGCTGCGCATGGCGGCGCGCTCGAACATTTTGGTGCCGATGCCCCGGCCACGCGCGCTTTCGAGAACTGAGACGCCGAACTCGGCGGTGCGCTTTTCACCATCGACCGGAAGATAGGCCAGATGGCCGACGCCGATCAACTGCAGCGCGTTGTCGAACACGCCAAAAACGGCGTCGTTAGCAAAGTTGATGTTGCGAACGTAATTCTCGATGACGTGATCCGGCACGATCTGCCCGAAACGCAGCAGCCGGTCGTCTTCGTCGAGCGCAAGGAAGTGTGTCTGCAGCCGTTCGCGATCAGCCGACGACAACTCGCGGACCAGAACCGGCAGACGCGCGGATGCAGGCAGCGGATCGCTAGCGAATATCTGCGCGGCAGTGCGGTCGATGTTCAATTCCACGATGATTCTCCTCGGTGATGCGGGCATGTTGCACAGCAAAAACAATTTTAGCCCAATCGAGGAAGGCGGGTACGGGAAAACCCTTAATCAAAGCTGGAGGACACGTTCTAAATAGCTACGGAAAACGTTTGTAATCTATAAAAATCATGGACTTATAGAGTGTGTCAACGTGCAACAGCTTCATGCTGCGACGCAATATCGCTCAGGCTTCAGTATTCAGGCCGCTTTCAATCATCGCGACGACTTGCTCGCCGAACTCACGATACCCGAGCCTGCCGCCCGGTTTGAGCCACGTGAAAGTCCAGTTGATCATGCCGAAAACCATCATGGTCAGCGCGGTTTGATTTTCTCTCGTCACGCGCTTCGGGTACGCGCGCGCCAGTTGTCGCGCGAACGCAGCGACGATATCCCGCTGGCGATCCAGAACGATCTCGCGCTGCACGTCTTCCAGATATTTGACGTCGTTCAATAGCGCGACGTGCCGGCTATGAGAGGTCTCGTATTCGGCAAGGAACGCCCGCACCAGTTCAGCGAAAGCCTCGCGCTCGCCCAGTCCGCGTCGCTGGCTCGCGGCTTCCACTTCCGCGATGATCAGCATCAGCCGCTTAGTGTAGCGGTCGAGCAGATCGAAAAGAATCGCTTCCTTGCTCTCGTAATAATGATAGAGGCGCGCTTTCGACGTGCCGCTCGCGGCTGCCAAGTCGGCCATCGACGTGCTGGGGTAACTCGTCTGCGCGAATTTCGCGGCGGCAAGCTCCAGAATCTGTTCGCGTTGCGTCTCGTGATCGGGCGCTTTGGTTCGGGCCATTGGGTCGGAAGATGCGTTCTTGTCGGTTTTAGCGCCGCAATTCGGCCTGCACGATATCCGACGGCGTGCCGCGTATTTTAAGCCGGCCCGCCGTGACGAGTTCGCGGCATCGCCAGAAAGCGATCGAATCGCTGAGAAGGAAATCGAAGCGGCGCGCCATTGCGCCACCGGCGATCCGCCGCGCGGGCTGCCATTCGGGGCTGGCTAGGTCGAGCAGGGCTTCGTCGACGTCGAACCAGCTTCCCGAAACCAGCATGTTGTCGCGCAGCCGACGTGTCTCCGCGCTCGCATGCTTCGCCTCCTGCCATTCGAGCGCCAGCCGGCTAATGCGCAGCACCGAAATCGGCGCGGCGCTCGGCAACTTCTTTAGCAACTGTCCAGGTGAAAACATGCCGACAGCGGTCGCGCGATCGGCACGCCGGAGCGGATCGGAATGCGCGTCGGATGCTTCGATCGACAGGTCGTCGTAGTTGAGCTTCGCCTCGTTAAGACGTTGCGGCACGTTGCGCAGATGGTAGGCGACGCGCCGCAAGGTGAGCTGGTCGGCCGCGCTCTGTCCGTGCCACACGACAATCTGCGCGTCGCCGCGCACGAGGCGTGTCAAGAGCGCCTGCTGCGCTTCGAGTTCGTCCTCGAATTCATTCGTGCTGTTGAGCACTTGACGCCAAAACGCTGCGCGCGTGAGCGAAGTGTCGTCGGCGTCTCTGAGCGGGCCGACCGCGAGATCGTCGCGCAGAGGGATGACACGGTCTGGACGGTCGGCTAGTCGAAGCGCTTCGGCGAGAGACAGGGCCGCGCTGTCGCCATTGGTGACGTGGATCGTGGTCATTGTTGTGGATTTGCCAGAAGGACTCGTGTTTTGCCGCTCGGACGAGCAGCAATCAGTCTACGCGAATCGATTTGCGACCGGCTGTGGGCTGGCGCGCTTCGGCAAACCATTTCAGAAGCGCGAACGGCGCGACCGCGAGGCCACGCCGTTCTAGCCGAAAGACGCCTTATCGCGTGCCGCTGGCGGCGAAATCCTCGGCATCGACGTCATAGCCGGACGGTTCCCAGTGCACCGCGAACAGCGCGATCAAGCCGAGAAGCGGCGCTACCGCGATGATCCAGAACACCTTCGTGCCCAGCGCCGCCGACAGCACCGGAAACAGGAACAGGGACACGGTGGAACTAGCGCGCATCAACGTCTGATTGAAGCCGACGCCCACGCCGCGCAATGACGTCGGATAACTCAGCGACGCAAACGTCATGCTGTGCGAGCCCGGTCCGACGCCCTGGCCGAGCAGGAACGCGGCGAGCAGCGCGATCGCGATCGCCACCTGCGCACCGGTTGCCGGCTTGCCGACGACAGCGAGCCCGACGAGCGCCACCAACTGAAACGCGTAGCCGATCACGGTCAGATTCCACGCGCCGTACTTCGGCACGGTGCGCACGGAGAACAGGCCGCCCGTGAACGCGAACAGCAGATTGAGCGCGAGCGAGGCGAGAATCGTGGTGAGCATCGACTGCGCGAGGAAGCTCGAAATGATCACCGGCAAGCCGAACGCGACCGCGTTGTAGGCGAAGGACGATGCAATCGCAATGACGGTCGCGAGCACGGTCCTGCGTAAATACACGCCGCGCAGAAGCGCGCCGTAGTTGCTCCACGTCGCCTTGCGCGCCTTCGGAACGGTCGATGCAGCCGCTTCGACGCGAACCTCGACGCCATACGAACGTTTGAGAATCTCGGCGGCGCCCTTGAGATCGCCCTGATTCGCGGCCCACACGGGCGACTCGCTCATGTAACGGCTGCGAATCGCGATGATGAGAATGGCCGGCACAGCGCCGAAGCCGAGAATCAGCCGCCACAGCAAGCCTGCGTGATGCGCCGGCAGTACCGCGTACAAACCGAGCACCAGCAGATAGGACACGCTGATCGCGGCGTACCACGTTGGACACCACATGGCGACGCGCGCGGCCTTGTTGCCACGGCCTTGCAGACGCGAAAATTCGGCGAGAAAGGCCATTGCCACCGGAAGATCGATGCCAACGCCCAGCCCCATCACGAAGCGCGCGCCGCCGAGCACCCACGCGTTGGGCGCGAACGCGCAGGCAATGGCCGCGATCACGAAGAAGAACATGTCCGCCATGAAGACGCGGTATCGGCCGATCTTGTCGGTGAGATAGCCGCCGAGAAATGCGCCGATGATCGCGCCGAACGTGATCGCCGATGCGACGAAACCGGTTCCCGTCGGGCTCAGCGAGAACTCACGGGCGATGTCCTTGATGCCGAACGCGAGCGCGCCGAGATCGTAGGCATCGAGGAAAATGCCGCCGAGCGCGATGGCGACGACCACGCGCGCGTCGCTGCCGATGGCGGCGCCACGATTGACGAGACTGGAGACATCGGCGGCGCTGCGGATGACGGGGCGCGCATCGGCGGCGGCCGGAGCGGAAGCGCGTTCGGACGCGAGTGAGACGGACATAAGCGGGCGGAAAGTGAAAAAGTGTTGATGCAGCGAATCGCGCGATGCTACTGGCAGGGCTTGCCGCGACCAAATTCTTTTTTGTTATTTAATGACTTACGCGCGCCGGCGGGCTTTTCAGGCTGCAAGTTTCATCGGCGCGGATGCGACAATCGCGGCTCTTTTTCTTTTTCCATTCAGCATGGCGCCTGCAGAAAACATCGAAACGGTGAACGTCGCGGTCGTCGGTGGCGGACCGGCCGGGCTCATGGCCGCCGAGGCGCTCGCGGCGGGCGGCGCGCGCGTGGATGTCTTCGACGCGATGCCATCGGTCGGCCGCAAATTCCTGATGGCGGGCAAGGGCGGCATGAATCTGACGCACTCCGAAGCTGCCGACGCGTTTCTAGGCCGCTACGGCGCGCGCAGCGCCGAAATCGCGCCGCTCCTTGCTCGCTTCGATGCCGACGCGCTTCGCCAATGGGTGCACGGCCTTGGCGTGGAAACGTTCGTTGGCAGTTCCGGCCGCGTCTTTCCGCGCGACATGAAGGCCGCGCCGATGCTGCGGGCCTGGCTGCATCGGCTGCGCGCGTCCGGCGTGACGCTGCATATGCGGAATCGATGGCTCGGTTTCACTGACGACGGCGCCTCGATCTCGCGCTTCGCGACGCCCGACGGGGAAAAGTGCATTCGTCACGACGCGCTGATCCTCGCAGCGGGAGGCGCGAGCTGGCCGCAACTCGGCTCGGATGGCGGCGCAATTGCGCATCTCGCCGCGCGCGGTGTGCCGGTGCGGCCTTTCGTGCCGTCCAATTGCGGTTTCGATACCGACTGGTCGCCGCATTTCCAAAGCCGCTTCGCGGGCGAGCCGCTCAAGGCGGTGGCGATCGGTGTGGCGCGCGCGGACGGCCGGCTCGACTGGCGCACCGGCGAAGCGCTGATTACGGACAATGGTATCGAAGGAAGTCTGATTTACGCGCTGTCGGCGTCAATCCGCAATCGGCTCGCCGAAAACGACGGCGGAGCATCGACCATTCTGCTCGATCTAGTTCCGCAGCTTTCCGCCGAGCGGGTGCGTGCGGAGGTGCTGCATCCACGTGGCGCGCGCTCGCTGTCGAGTCATTTGCAAAGCCGCCTGCATCTGACCGGCGTGAAAGCGGGCTTGCTGCGGGAATGTCTGACAAAGGCGGAATTCGGCGATCCCGAAACGCTCGCCGCACGCATCAAGGCGCTGCCGTTGCGCGTCTTACGCCCGCGTCCGATCGCCGAGGCGATCAGCAGCGCGGGCGGCGTGGCGTTCGAAGCGCTCGACGAGCGCTCGATGCTTACCGCGTTGCCCGGCGTGTTCTGCGCGGGCGAAATGCTCGACTGGGAAGCGCCGACAGGCGGTTATTTATTGACGGCGTGTTTTGCGAGCGGGCTCGTGGCTGGGGAAGGCGCGCTCGCGTGGCTGGCGTCGCGCGGCTGAAGCGCGCTCAGGCCGCCACCAAGCGCCACAACGAAGTCACTTCCTTCGAGCGCGCCGCATACAGCGGATCGGTTTTATCGAATGCACGCGGATGCTGCGGCCGAATATCGATGCGGCCATCCACTTTCAATTTCGCCGCGTCGATCCACTCCTGCAACTGCGCGCGCGTGCGCAGCCCGAGATGCTCGGCGAAATCGGACAGAATCAGCCAGCCTTCGCCGCCGGGCGTGAGATGCGCGGCGAGGCCATCGAGAAAACCGCGCAGCATCCGGCTTTCGGGATCGTAGATCGCGTGCTCGATCGCCGAACTCGGCCGCGCGGGCAGCCACGGCGGATTGCACACGACGAGCGGCGCGCGTCCTTCAGGAAAGAGATTCGCTTCGACCACATTCACTTGGCGATTCAGCCCGAGCTGCCCGATGTTTTCGCGTGCACAAGCCAACGCACGCGGATCGAGGTCCGTCGCGACGATTCGTTCGACGCCGCGCCGTGCAAGCACCGCCGCCAAAACGCCCGTACCGGTACCGATATCGAAGGCCAGCGAAGTCGACGGAAGCGGCTGATTGGCAACGAGGTTGATGTATTCGCCCCGCACAGGCGAGAAAACGCCGTAATAGGGATGAATCTTCCCGCCCACCGCCGCGACATCCACGCCTTTCTTGCGCCACTCGTGCGCGCCGACCAGCCCGAGCACTTCTCGCAACGAAACCACCGACGCGTCACGAGCCGCGCCGTACGCTTCTTCGCACGCTTCCTGTACATTCGGCGCGCGGCGCAGCGGAATCGCATACTGCTCGTCTAGCGGCAGAAGCAGCATCGCCAGCGTTCGCGCACGTTGCGACTGCGCCAGACGATGCAGATTGAAGGTATCGACCGGCGAAGCAGCCGCCGCTTTTTCCCTTTCCGCCGCCGCCTTTTTCGGCTTGCGCGGCTTGTTGTCGATACGGCGCGCCATCGCCTGAAGCAACTGCCGCGCGTTTTGATAATCTCCGCGCCAAAGAATGCCGGTTCCTTCGCAGGCAAGGCGATACGCGTTGTCGGCCGTCATCTGGTCGTCGCCAATGACAATGCGCTTTGGCGCCGGGTTGCTGCTTTCCGAGCGCCAGCGGGCGGAGCGTTCTTCGCCGTCCTCTTCCCAGTGCAGGATTGGCGGAGTGTCGGCGTGAGGCGTGCTTTTAGATTGCATTGTTGTCTTTTGATGTGCGGGCCAGCGGCTGCCGGCCGCAAAGTGAACTGGCAGCATTTTGATGCCATTTCACTCGCGCCGGTCGCACCTTTCGAGTTTTGAAGGCGAATCGGGCGCGGTCGATCAGGCACAATCCACGTTTTGTCACAATCGAGCGCTCGTCGGAACGCCATCGCCGAATGAAATTCAGAATTATTGCCTCGCTGTGCGCGGCCGCGCTTGCCGCGCAATTCGCCTTCGCGCCGCAGACGCTCGCCGCCGAATCCGCCGACGCCGCGGCCAACGAACATTGGGTCAGCGCCTGGGGCACGGTTTTGCAGTCCATTCCCCAATTAGCCAATCTGCCGCCGCTGTACCGGGCACCTGAAGTGGGCGGGCGGACGGTTCGGCAGTTGATCTATCCGCAACTCGACGGGAAACGACTCCGGCTGCGCGTCAGCAATCTGTATGGAACGGAGCCGCTTGTCATCGAATCGATGAGCGTCTCAAGTGCCGTCAGCGGCAGCAGTCCGGCCATCCGCGCGGGTAGCGCAAAGCCAGTGGCGTTCGGTGGACACAACGCGGTAACCGTTCCGCCAGGCGGCCAGGCGACCAGCGATCCCATAGCGTTCGATGTCACCGCGTTCCAGCCAGTCGCTGTGAGCACATTCATGGGTAAGGATCAGAAACTCGTGGCGTGGCATCGGGTCTCGAGTCAGGTGAATTACGTTTCGTCGCCCGGCAATCACGCAAACGACGCTTCCGCCGATGCGTTTCGCACGCGCTTTACCCAATACGCGTGGCTGACGAATGTGTCGGTCGAACATCCGTCCGCGCAGACGGTGGTGGCAATCGGCGATTCAATCACCGACGGCATGCGCTCGACGCTGAACGCCAACCGAAGCTGGCCGGATGTGCTCGCCAGACAGGTCGCGCAGAAAAGTGGCGGTCAGGCGGCGATAGTGAACGCGGGCATCAGCGGCAATCGGCTCCTCAGCAATTCGCCGTGCTATGGAGAGGCGCTCGTCAGCCGTTTCGAGCGCGACGCACTGCGTCAGCCGGGCGTGCGGGCGATCATCGTGTTGATCGGCATCAACGACATCAACTTTGCGGCGATGCCCGCGCACGCTGGACTCGACTGCGACGCGCCGCACACGGAAGTCAACGCCGACGCGCTGGTGCGCGGATACCAGCGGCTGATCGCGCAGGCGCATCAGCGCGGCATCAAGATCTACGGCGCGACGCTCACGCCCGCAGCGCTGCCGCCGGAACGCGAGGCCATCCGGATGGCGGTGAACGCGTCTATCCGTTCGAGCCATGCGTTCGATGGCGTGATCGATTTCGATCAGGCGCTTCGCGATCCGGCGCGCCCGAACGTCCTGCAACGGCGTTTCGATAGCGGCGACCACATCCATCCAAGCGATGCCGGCTACGCAGCGATGGCCGCAGCCGTTCCCTTCGACATGGTGTTTGGGCAGGCAAAAGCGGCGCATTGAGGTGCTTCAAAAAAAGTTGGCTCGCTGTCTTGCCATTGGCGTTCGCATCGCCTAATATTCCGCTCCTCGTCGCAAGACGGGAGCCGCCAGCGAAACAGGCGGCCTCGAAGTCGGCAGATTTTGATGCGAAAGCGGAAATAAGCTGTTGACAACGAGAAAAAGATTCCTCATAATCTCGTTTCTCTGCTGCAGATGCAGCGACGCAAGACGAAGCGGTGCTGAGCAAAATGCTTGGTGCGCTTGGCGGGAAGTCTTGGCGAATGTGCTCTTTAAAAACTAACAGCCGATAAGTGTGGGCACTTGATGGCGCGAGCGGTTCTGACCTTTTGGGGTTGGGACGTTTAGCGAAAGTTATCAAGTCTCACACAGTATTAGAGGAAGGTTTATCTGTCGAAAGACGGATTGATCATCGTCAGTACGTTGAGTGAGCGACCGGTTGGTAAAACAACCGAAAACAGTAACAGGCATTGAACTGAAGAGTTTGATCCTGGCTCAGATTGAACGCTGGCGGCATGCCTTACACATGCAAGTCGAACGGCAGCACGGGGGCAACCCTGGTGGCGAGTGGCGAACGGGTGAGTAATACATCGGAACGTGTCCTGTAGTGGGGGATAGCCCGGCGAAAGCCGGATTAATACCGCATACGATCTACGGAAGAAAGCGGGGGATCCTTCGGGACCTCGCGCTATAGGGGCGGCCGATGGCAGATTAGCTAGTTGGTGGGGTAAAGGCCTACCAAGGCGACGATCTGTAGCTGGTCTGAGAGGACGACCAGCCACACTGGGACTGAGACACGGCCCAGACTCCTACGGGAGGCAGCAGTGGGGAATTTTGGACAATGGGGGCAACCCTGATCCAGCAATGCCGCGTGTGTGAAGAAGGCCTTCGGGTTGTAAAGCACTTTTGTCCGGAAAGAAAACCTGCCTGTTAATACCGGGTGGGGATGACGGTACCGGAAGAATAAGCACCGGCTAACTACGTGCCAGCAGCCGCGGTAATACGTAGGGTGCGAGCGTTAATCGGAATTACTGGGCGTAAAGCGTGCGCAGGCGGTCTGTTAAGACCGATGTGAAATCCCCGGGCTTAACCTGGGAACTGCATTGGTGACTGGCAGGCTAGAGTATGGCAGAGGGGGGTAGAATTCCACGTGTAGCAGTGAAATGCGTAGAGATGTGGAGGAATACCGATGGCGAAGGCAGCCCCCTGGGCCAATACTGACGCTCATGCACGAAAGCGTGGGGAGCAAACAGGATTAGATACCCTGGTAGTCCACGCCCTAAACGATGTCAACTAGTTGTTGGGGATTCATTTCCTTAGTAACGTAGCTAACGCGTGAAGTTGACCGCCTGGGGAGTACGGTCGCAAGATTAAAACTCAAAGGAATTGACGGGGACCCGCACAAGCGGTGGATGATGTGGATTAATTCGATGCAACGCGAAAAACCTTACCTACCCTTGACATGGACGAAACCCGGGTGAGAGCCTGGGGTGCTCGAAAGAGAATCGTCGCACAGGTGCTGCATGGCTGTCGTCAGCTCGTGTCGTGAGATGTTGGGTTAAGTCCCGCAACGAGCGCAACCCTTGTCCTTAGTTGCTACGCAAGAGCACTCTAGGGAGACTGCCGGTGACAAACCGGAGGAAGGTGGGGATGACGTCAAGTCCTCATGGCCCTTATGGGTAGGGCTTCACACGTCATACAATGGTCGGAACAGAGGGTTGCCAAGCCGCGAGGTGGAGCCAATCCCAGAAAACCGATCGTAGTCCGGATCGCAGTCTGCAACTCGACTGCGTGAAGCTGGAATCGCTAGTAATCGCGGATCAGCATGCCGCGGTGAATACGTTCCCGGGTCTTGTACACACCGCCCGTCACACCATGGGAGTGGGTTTTACCAGAAGTGGCTAGTCTAACCGCAAGGAGGACGGTCACCACGGTAGGATTCATGACTGGGGTGAAGTCGTAACAAGGTAGCCGTATCGGAAGGTGCGGCTGGATCACCTCCTTTCTCGAGCTTAAACGCTCGCCCACTCAAGTGTTCACGCTTATCGGCTGTCAGAAAGACAGGCTAAGGGTCTGTAGCTCAGTCGGTTAGAGCACCGTCTTGATAAGGCGGGGGTCGTTGGTTCGAATCCAACCAGACCCACCACCCGGGCAAGCGGTGCTTGAAACGACCAAGCGAGCAGACTGAGTCAGGCACACACGGGGGGATTAGCTCAGCTGGGAGAGCACCTGCTTTGCAAGCAGGGGGTCGTCGGTTCGATCCCGTCATCCTCCACCAATCCTCAATGCACAGCGCTGAACGCGGGGTTCAACGTTGCGCATTGGCGATTGAGCCAGTCAGCGCGGGTAGGTGATCGAATTTGATCATGCTATCGGCTGTCGTTCTTTAACAATCTGGAAGAAGTAGTAAAGAGATTATTCGAAAGCACTTAGAGATGGGTGTGAGTAGGGTAATCAGGGTTGTGATTGTATCAAGTATGAAAAGGTGATCGAAAGATTGCTTTGGAATACGGCACAACGCGAATACTCAACCTATGACGGTGGGCTTAAAGGCAGCAATGCTGGCAGACACACTCGTTATAGGGTCAAGCGAACAAGTGCATGTGGTGGATGCCTTGGCGATCACAGGCGATGAAGGACGCGGTAGCCTGCGAAAAGCGGTGGGGAGCTGGCAAACGAGCTTTGATCCACCGATATCCGAATGGGGAAACCCGGCCCGAATGGGTCATCCTAAGCTGAATCCATAGGCTTAGTGAAGCGAACGCGGTGAACTGAAACATCTAAGTAATCGCAGGAAAAGAAATCAACCGAGATTCCCAGAGTAGTGGCGAGCGAAATGGGATCAGCCTGTACTCTTTATCTGTGTTGTTAGCTGAACGCTCTGGAAAGTGCGGCCATAGCAGGTGATAGCCCTGTAAGCGAAAACAGCGTGGAAGAACTAGGGGTACGACAAGTAGGGCGGGACACGTGAAATCCTGTCTGAAGATGGGGGGACCATCCTCCAAGGCTAAATACTCGTGATCGACCGATAGTGAACCAGTACCGTGAGGGAAAGGCGAAAAGAACCCCGGGAGGGGAGTGAAATAGATCCTGAAACCGCATGCATACAAACAGTCGGAGCCTCGCAAGGGGTGACGGCGTACCTTTTGTATAATGGGTCAGCGACTTACGTTCAGTAGCGAGCTTAACTGATTAAGGCAGGCGTAGCGAAAGCGAGTCCGAATAGGGCGATCAGTTGCTGGGCGTAGACCCGAAACCAAGTGATCTATCCATGGCCAGGTTGAAGGTGCGGTAACACGTACTGGAGGACCGAACCCACTAACGTTGAAAAGTTAGGGGATGAGCTGTGGATAGGGGTGAAAGGCTAAACAAACTTGGAAATAGCTGGTTCTCTCCGAAAACTATTTAGGTAGTGCCTCGTGTATCACCTTCGGGGGTAGAGCACTGTCATGGTTGTGGGGTCCATTGCGGATTACTACGCCATAGCAAACTCCGAATACCGAAGAGTGCAATCACGGGAGACAGACATCGGGTGCTAACGTCCGGTGTCAAGAGGGAAACAACCCAGACCGCCAGCTAAGGTCCCAAAGATTGGCTAAGTGGGAAACGAAGTGGGAAGGCAAAAACAGTCAGGAGGTTGGCTTAGAAGCAGCCACCCTTTAAAGAAAGCGTAATAGCTCACTGATCGAGTCGTCCTGCGCGGAAGATGTAACGGGGCTCAAGCCAGTCACCGAAGCTGCGGATGCATATTTATATGCATGGTAGGAGAGCGTTCCGTAAGCCTGCGAAGGTGCGTTGAAAAGCGTGCTGGAGGTATCGGAAGTGCGAATGCTGACATGAGTAGCGATAAAGGGGGTGAAAAGCCCCCTCGCCGTAAGCCCAAGGTTTCCTACGCAACGTTCATCGGCGTAGGGTGAGTCGGCCCCTAAGGCGAGGCAGAAATGCGTAGCTGATGGGAAGCAGGTCAATATTCCTGCACCATTGTTAGATGCGATGGGGGGACGGATCGCGGAAGGTTGTCCGGGTGTTGGACGTCCCGGTCGCTGCATTGGAGAAGGTGCTCAGGCAAATCCGGGCACATAATTCAAGGGTGTGGCGCGAGCTTCCTCGGAAGCGAAGCAATTGGAAGTGGTTCCAAGAAAAGCCTCTAAGCTTCAGTCTAATAGTGACCGTACCGCAAACCGACACAGGTGGGCGAGATGAGTATTCTAAGGCGCTTGAGAGAACTCGGGAGAAGGAACTCGGCAAATTGGTACCGTAACTTCGGGATAAGGTACGCCTCTGTAGCTTGACTGGCCTGCGCCAGGAGGGTGAAGAGGTTGCAATAAACTGGTGGCTGCGACTGTTTAATAAAAACACAGCACTCTGCAAACACGAAAGTGGACGTATAGGGTGTGACGCCTGCCCGGTGCCGGAAGATTAAATGATGGGGTGCAAGCTCTTGATTGAAGTCCCGGTAAACGGCGGCCGTAACTATAACGGTCCTAAGGTAGCGAAATTCCTTGTCGGGTAAGTTCCGACCTGCACGAATGGCGTAACGATGGCCACACTGTCTCCTCCCGAGACTCAGCGAAGTTGAAGTGTTTGTGATGATGCAATCTCCCCGCGGCTAGACGGAAAGACCCCATGAACCTTTACTGTAGCTTTGCATTGGACTTTGAACCGATCTGTGTAGGATAGGTGGGAGGCTATGAAACCGGAACGCTAGTTTCGGTGGAGCCGTCCTTGAAATACCACCCTGGTTTGTTTGAGGTTCTAACCTTGGTCCATGATCTGGATCGGGGACAGTGCATGGTAGGCAGTTTGACTGGGGCGGTCTCCTCCCAAAGTGTAACGGAGGAGTACGAAGGTACGCTAGGTACGGTCGGAAATCGTGCTGATAGTGCAATGGCATAAGCGTGCTTAACTGCGAGACCGACAAGTCGAGCAGGTGCGAAAGCAGGTCATAGTGATCCGGTGGTTCTGTATGGAAGGGCCATCGCTCAACGGATAAAAGGTACTCTGGGGATAACAGGCTGATACCGCCCAAGAGTTCATATCGACGGCGGTGTTTGGCACCTCGATGTCGGCTCATCTCATCCTGGGGCTGTAGCCGGTCCCAAGGGTATGGCTGTTCGCCATTTAAAGAGGTACGTGAGCTGGGTTTAAAACGTCGTGAGACAGTTTGGTCCCTATCTGCCGTGGGCGTTGGATATTTGAAGGGGGCTGCTCCTAGTACGAGAGGACCGGAGTGGACGAACCTCTGGTGTACCGGTTGTCACGCCAGTGGCATCGCCGGGTAGCTATGTTCGGAAGAGATAACCGCTGAAAGCATCTAAGCGGGAAACTCGCCTTAAGATGAGATATCCCCGGGGCTTCGAGCCCCTTGAAGGGTCGTTCCAGACCAGGACGTTGATAGGTCAGGTGTGTAAGTGCAGTAATGCATTGAGCTAACTGATACTAATTGCCCGTAAGGCTTGATCCTATAACCAGTGTGTTTGAACCACTGGCGAGTTATGCGTGTGCGACAATCGCCACCCAACATTTACTGCTTCTTCCCGGATTGGTTGTGTGCCCACCCGGCGCACGACAACAAGTCATGCCTGATGACCACAGCGAGTTGGTACCACCCCTTCCCATCCCGAACAGGACCGTGAAACGACTCCACGCCGATGATAGTGCGGATCTCCCGTGTGAAAGTAGGTAATCGTCAGGCTCCTCATGCAGCAACAAAAACCCCACCCCCAAACAGGTGGGGTTTTTGCGTTTTGCTTTCAACTATAAGTGAGAGCCTCAGTTAATGCGGGTCGCGCGGAAGGCTTGACAACACCGTGTTTCTTCCCCATAATCGATAGTTCTCTGCGGAGGGGTGCCCGAGTGGCTAAAGGGGGCAGACTGTAAATCTGTTGGCTTACGCCTACGTTGGTTCGAATCCAACCTCCTCCACCAGAATTCAAGCGGTAGGGAATCCAGCCCAAGCGGGTGTAGCTCAATGGTAGAGCAGAAGCCTTCCAAGCTTACGACGAGGGTTCGATTCCCTTCACCCGCTCCAGTGTCGGTTTGTAGTGCCCATGTGGCTCAGTGGTAGAGCACTCCCTTGGTAAGGGAGAGGTCGGCAGTTCGATCCTGCCCATGGGCACCAGAAGTATTAGTCTAGTAAGTTGCGCGTGGCGCAAGGTGCGAAAATCCTGTTAGGAGTCGAAAATGGCCAAAGGTAAATTCGAGCGGACCAAGCCGCACGTGAACGTGGGCACGATCGGTCACGTTGACCACGGCAAGACCACGCTGACGGCAGCGATCACGACGGTGCTGACCAAGAAGTTCGGCGGCGAAGCGAAGGCATACGACCAGATCGATGCAGCGCCGGAAGAAAAGGCGCGTGGTATCACCATCAACACCGCGCACGTCGAGTACGAAACGGCTAACCGCCACTACGCACACGTCGATTGCCCGGGCCACGCTGACTATGTGAAGAACATGATCACGGGCGCAGCGCAGATGGACGGCGCAATCCTGGTGTGCTCGGCCGCTGATGGCCCGATGCCGCAAACGCGTGAGCACATCCTGTTGGCGCGTCAGGTCGGCGTGCCTTACATCATCGTGTTCCTGAACAAGTGCGACATGGTGGACGACGCCGAGCTGCTCGAACTCGTCGAAATGGAAGTGCGCGAGCTTCTGTCTAAGTACGACTTCCCGGGCGACGACACGCCGATCATCAAGGGTTCGGCCAAGCTGGCGCTGGAAGGCGACACGGGCGAGCTGGGCGAAGTGGCGATCATGAATCTGGCCGACGCGCTGGACACGTACATCCCGACGCCGGAGCGCGCAGTGGACGGCGCCTTCCTGATGCCGGTGGAAGATGTGTTCTCGATCTCGGGTCGCGGCACGGTGGTGACGGGTCGCGTGGAGCGCGGCGTGGTGAAGGTTGGCGAGGAAATCGAAATCGTCGGTATCAAGCCGACGGTGAAGACGACTTGCACGGGCGTGGAAATGTTCCGCAAGCTGCTGGACCAAGGTCAAGCGGGCGACAACGTCGGTATCCTGTTGCGCGGCACGAAGCGTGAAGACGTGGAGCGTGGCCAGGTTCTGGCCAAGCCGGGTTCGATCACGCCGCACACGCACTTCACGGCTGAAGTGTACGTGTTGAGCAAGGACGAAGGCGGCCGCCACACGCCGTTCTTCAACAACTACCGTCCGCAGTTCTACTTCCGTACGACGGACGTGACGGGTTCGATCGAGCTGCCGAAGGACAAGGAAATGGTGATGCCGGGCGACAACGTGTCGATCACGGTGAAGCTGATTGCACCGATCGCCATGGAAGAAGGTCTGCGCTTCGCTATCCGCGAAGGCGGCCGTACCGTCGGCGCAGGTGTGGTTGCCAAGATTATCGAGTAAGAGCCAGAAATCTCTCGGTAGTCTGTAGTTTTCGGGGTCGGCGAAACCGTCGACCCCAAATGGTTTAGGGGTATAGCTCAACTGGCAGAGCGTCGGTCTCCAAAACCGAAGGTTGGGGGTTCGATTCCCTCTGCCCCTGCCAAATTATTGCGCCAAGTGGCGCTGCTTAAGGTGTTATGGCGAATCCTTCCGTCGAAACTGTAAATACTTCCGGCGACAAGTTGATGTTGGTGGCGGGCGTATTGTTGGTCTTGGCCGGGTTCGTGGGTTTCTTCTGGCTGTCAGGCCAAGAGTGGTACGTCCGCGGCGCAGCGCTGGCTGTTGGTGTCATCGCGGGTGTCGCAGTCGGCCTCCTCTCGACGCCGGGCAAGGGCTTCATCGCCTTCGCGAAAGACTCCTATAAGGAAGTCCGCAAGGTTGTCTGGCCCACCCGCAAGGAAGCAACGCAAACGACCCTCGTGGTTTTCGCGTTTGTTTTAATCATGGCCATCTTCCTTTGGCTTAGCGATAAGTCGATCGAATGGGTGATTTTCTCGGCGATTCTGGGTTGGAAATGATATGAGCGATACTCCGGCATCCCCGAGCGGAAAACGTTGGTATGTGGTGCACGCCTACTCCGGAATGGAGAAGAGCGTGCAACGTGCGCTTCAGGAGCGTATCGACCGAGCAGGCATGCAAGATCAGTTCGGTCAAATTCTCGTCCCGACCGAAGAGGTGGTTGAGGTCAAGGGCGGTCACAAGTCGGTTACTGAGCGTCGTTTCTTCCCTGGCTATGTCCTGGTGGAAATGGAGATGACGGACGAAACCTGGCACCTGGTGAAGAACACTGCGAAGGTCACCGGCTTTGTTGGTGGAGCGCGCAATCGTCCGAGTCCCATCTCGCCGCGTGAAGTCGAAAAGATCATGTCGCAGATGCAGGAAGGCGTCGAAAAGCCGCGGCCCAAGACGTTGTTCGAAGTTGGCGAGATGGTTCGCGTGAAGGAAGGTCCTTTCACCGACTTCAACGGCAACGTCGAAGAAGTGAACTACGAAAAGTCCCGAGTCCGTGTGTCTGTCACGATTTTTGGGCGCTCGACGCCGGTCGAACTCGAGTTCGGTCAGGTCGAAAAGGTTTAAAAGTTTCATCGCGTGAGGCCTTTGGGTTCTCGCGCGATTTTGCGCTTACAGCCCGCGTAATGGCTGTTGAGGAGCGTCAGTAGGCATGGTTGTTGAACGCGCGCTATCACTCATCGAACGTTTCGGCGTTCAGCAGAGGTTTTCAAAATGGCAAAGAAAATCATCGGCTTTATCAAACTGCAGATTCCTGCAGGTAAAGCCAACCCGTCGCCGCCGGTCGGTCCGGCACTGGGCCAGCGTGGCCTGAACATCATGGAGTTCTGCAAGGCGTTTAACGCGCAGACTCAGGGCATGGAGCCGGGTCTGCCGGTGCCGGTTGTAATCACGGCATTCGCGGACAAGAGCTTCACGTTCATCATGAAGACGCCGCCCGCTACCGTTCTGATCAAGAAGGCAGCCAAAGTCGACAAGGGTTCGGCAAAGCCGCACACCGATAAGGTCGGCAACATCACCCGCGCTCAAGCGGAAGAAATCGCGAAGACCAAGATGCCGGATCTTACGGCAGCTGATCTTGACGCCGCCGTGCGCACGATCGCCGGCAGCGCCCGTTCGATGGGCATCACTGTGGAGGGCGTGTAAATGGCTAAGCTTTCTAAGCGCCTTCAGGCATTCGCAAGCAAGGTTGATCGCCAGAAGCTGTACCCGATCGACGACGCATTGGCTCTCGTGAAGGAATGCGCAAGCGCCAAGTTCGACGAGTCGATCGACGTCGCAGTCCAACTCGGCATCGACGCGAAGAAGTCGGACCAAGTGGTTCGCGGTTCGGTCGTTCTGCCGGCAGGCACGGGCAAGTCCGTTCGTGTTGCTGTGTTCGCGCAAGGCGAAAAGGCCGAGCAAGCACGTGCAGCGGGCGCAGACATCGTGGGTATGGAAGACCTGGCCGAGCAAGTCAAGGCCGGTAACCTGAATTTCGACGTCGTGATCGCTTCGCCGGACACGATGCGCGTCGTCGGTACGTTGGGCCAGATCCTCGGCCCCCGCGGCTTGATGCCGAACCCGAAGGTCGGTACGGTCACGCCGGACGTCGCGCAAGCTGTGCGTAACGCGAAGGCTGGTCAAGTCCAGTTCCGCGTCGACAAGGCCGGTATCATTCATGGCACGATCGGACGTGCATCGTTCGAACCTGCTTCGCTGCGTCAAAACCTGGCAGCACTGGTCGACGCGCTGCAAAAGGCCAAGCCGGCCACGAGTAAGGGCGTGTACCTGCGCAAGATCGCTCTGTCGAGCACGATGGGTGTCGGCGTACGCGTGGATCAAGCCACGCTCGCGCAGCAGTAACGAATTTGGGCGCGGTCTTGAGACCGCGCTGTAAAGGGCTTTGGGCGGTTGCGAGGTTGCAGTCGGAATCGAGCAACCGGTTGTCAAAGACCGTTGGTGGTGGCGTCGCGGTTGGGCACTGCCTTAATTCAAGCCAACGCAGATGGCGAACCCGAAACGGTTTTGCAGTGGTTGAAGTCGGTTGTCGTGCGCTGTGATGCGAACACCAATCGATCGAGATACTCCTAACAGTCGGACGCCGTTGTCGAACGTGGTGCATGAGGGTTGGTAACCCGAGTGCATCGAATCTGGAGGTTTAACCGTGCCACTGAACAAAGAAAGTAAGCAGGCAGTCGTCGCTGAAGTCGCCGCGCAAGTCGCGAAGGCTCAGACGATGGTGCTCGCTGAGTATCGTGGGATCACGGTTGGCGATCTGACCAAGCTGCGCGCGAAAGCGCGTGAGCAACAGGTGTATCTGCGCGTGTTGAAGAACACGTTGGCGCGTCGCGCCGTCGAAGGTACCCCGTTCGCTTCGCTGGCTGAGCAGATGACCGGTCCTCTGATCTACGGCATCTCGGAAGATGCCATTGCCGCTGCCAAGGTCGTCAATGACTTCGGCAAGAGCAATGACAAGTTGATCATCAAGGCTGGTTCCTACGAAGGCAAGGTGATGGACAAGGCAGGCGTGCAAGCGCTGGCCAACATCCCGAGCCGCGAAGAACTGCTCTCCAAGTTGTTGTTCGTCATGCAAGCACCTGTTTCCGGCTTTGCGCGCGCTTTGGCCGCGCTGGCAGAAAAGAAACAAGGCGAAGCTGCATAACGCACACGCTTGGGCGCCAGTCGCTCAGTTAGGTATTAGCTAGATCGCTAGCTCGATCCGAATTCAATCTAGGAGTATTTCAAATGGCAATCGCAAAAGAAGACATCCTCGAAGCCGTTGGCTCGATGTCGGTTCTCGAACTGAACGAGCTGGTCAAGGCGTTCGAAGAGAAGTTTGGCGTGTCGGCAGCTGCTGTTGCAGTCGCTGGCCCCGCAGGCGGCGGCGCTGCTGCTGCTGTTGAAGAGCAAACCGAGTTCACCGTGAACCTGCTCGAAGTCGGCGCGAACAAGGTTTCCGTGATTAAGGCTGTTCGTGAACTGACGGGTCTTGGCCTGAAGGAAGCGAAGGACCTGGTCGACGGTGCACCGAAGCCCATCAAGGAAGCGGTGCCGAAGGCTGCTGCTGACGAAGCAAAGAAGAAGTTGGAAGACGCAGGCGCGAAAGCTGAAATCAAGTAAGTTTCATTGCGCTGTGTTGAGGCTGGCGGTTTTCCACCGCCGGCCTTTTTGTGCTTTGTGAGGGCAGAGTTTTTATGCGTGTAGTCAGGCATAAATGTCCTCGCAGAGGCCAAAGAGAACAGTCGGATCAGCATGAATTTCCGGCAGTTCTCTTTGTCTTCTGAAGCGACTGCAGAAGGCAAGTTTGGTCGGGTAGCGGGAAACACAGGCATCCGCTGCCGTCAGCCAGCGGTTGGTAGCGGCCAACCACCAAGCTTCTAGATTCGCGCGTCCTCCCCGGACATTCGCGCGAATCTCAGTCGGTGAACACCGGGCCGTGACGTCGAGGTATCCCGCCTCGCCAACGCCCGCCGTGATTCGGAGATCGTATGCAATATTCCTTCACCGAGAAGAAGCGTATTCGCAAGAGTTTCGCGAAACGCCCCATCGTTCACCAAGTTCCCTTTTTGCTGGCGACCCAGCTTGAATCATTCCAGACGTTTCTGCAAGCGGATACGTCCTCCACGCAGCGCAAGGCGGAAGGCCTGCAAGCTGCATTTACCTCTGTTTTTCCGATCGTTTCGCACAACGGGTTTGCGCGTCTCGAGTTCGTCAGCTACATGCTGTCGCCGCCCGCGTTCAACATCAAGGAATGTCAGCAGCGCGGCCTGACGTACTGCTCCGCCTTGCGCGCGAAGGTGCGTCTGGTTTTGCTCGACAAGGAATCGCCGAGCAAGCCGGTGGTCAAGGAAGTGAAGGAACAGGAGGTGTACATGGGCGAAATTCCGCTCATGACGCCGACGGGTTCGTTCGTCATCAACGGTACCGAGCGCGTGATCGTGTCGCAGCTTCACCGTTCGCCTGGCGTGTTCTTCGAGCACGACAAGGGCAAGACGCATAGCTCCGGCAAGCTGTTGTTCTCGGCTCGTATCATCCCTTACCGCGGTTCGTGGCTCGACTTCGAGTTCGACCCGAAGGACGTGCTGTACTTCCGCGTCGACCGTCGCCGCAAGATGCCGGTCACGATTCTGCTCAAGGCTATCGGCATGACGCCCGAGCAGATCCTCGCGAACTTCTTCGTGTTCGACAACTTCGCGCTGATGGGCGAAGGCGCGCAAATGGAATTCGTGCCGGAGCGTCTGCGCGGTGAAGTCGCGCGCTTCGACATCCAGGACCGCGATGGCAATGTCATCGTCACGAAGGACAAGCGGATCAACGCGAAGCACATTCGCGACCTCGAAAACGCCAAGACGAAGTTCATCTCGGTGCCCGAGGACTATTTGCTCGGCCGCGTGCTGGCGAAGAACGTGATCGATCCGGAAACGGGCGAAGTGATCGCGAACGCTAACGAGGAAATCACCGAGACGGTGCTCGAAAAGCTGCGCGAGGCGAAGGTCAAGGAAATCCAGACGCTCTACACGAACGATCTGGACCAAGGCCCGTATATCTCGTCGACGCTGCGTATCGATGAAACCGCCGACAAGATGGCCGCGCGTATCGCGATCTACCGCATGATGCGTCCGGGCGAACCGCCGACCGAGGAAGCAGTCGAGGCGTTGTTCAACCGTCTGTTCTACAGCGAAGACGCGTATGACCTTTCGAAGGTCGGCCGCATGAAGTTCAATCGCCGCGTTGGCCGTGATGAAATCATCGGCCCGATGACGTTGCAAGACGACGACATCCTCGCGACCATCAAGATTCTCGTCGAGTTGCGTAACGGCAAGGGCGAAGTGGACGACATCGACCACTTGGGCAATCGTCGAGTGCGTTGCGTCGGCGAACTGGCGGAGAACCAGTTCCGCGCGGGTCTCGTGCGTGTCGAGCGCGCAGTGAAGGAACGCCTCGGTCAAGCCGAAAGCGAAAATCTGATGCCGCACGACCTGATCAACTCGAAGCCGATTTCGTCGGCAATTCGCGAGTTCTTCGGTTCGTCGCAGTTGTCGCAGTTTATGGACCAGACCAACCCGCTGTCGGAAATCACTCACAAGCGCCGTGTTTCGGCACTTGGCCCGGGCGGTTTGACGCGTGAGCGTGCTGGCTTCGAAGTTCGCGACGTGCACCCGACCCACTATGGCCGCGTGTGCCCGATCGAAACGCCGGAAGGTCCGAACATCGGCCTGATCAACTCGCTGGCTCTTTACGCGCACCTGAACGAATACGGCTTCCTCGAAACGCCGTATCGCAAGGTCGTGGATAGCAAGGTGACTGATCAGATCGACTATCTGTCGGCGATCGAAGAAGGCCGTTACGTGATCGCGCAGGCGAATGCCGCCGTGGGCGAAGACGGCACGCTGACCGACGAACTGGTTTCGTCGCGTGAAGCAGGCGAAACGCTGATGGTCACGCCGGACCGCATCCAGTACATGGACGTGGCGCCGTCGCAGATCGTGTCGGTGGCGGCATCGCTGATCCCGTTCCTTGAGCACGATGACGCGAACCGCGCGTTGATGGGTTCGAACATGCAGCGTCAGGCAGTGCCGTGTCTGCGTCCTGAAAAGGCCGTGGTCGGTACGGGTATCGAGCGCACGGTCGCGGTCGACTCGGGTACGACGGTGCAGGCATTCCGCGGCGGTGTCGTGGATTACGTCGATGCCGGCCGTATCGTGATTCGCGTGAACGACGATGAAGCCGTCGCCGGCGATGTCGGCGTGGACATCTACAACCTCATCAAGTACACGCGTTCGAACCAGAACACGAACATCAACCAGCGTCCGATCGTCAAGGTGGGCGACAAGGTTGCGCGCGGTGACGTGCTGGCCGACGGCGCATCCACGGATCTGGGTGAGCTCGCGCTCGGTCAGAACATGCTGGTCGCGTTCATGCCGTGGAACGGCTACAACTTCGAAGACTCGATCCTGATCTCGGAAAAAGTCGTGGCGGACGATCGTTATACGTCGATCCACATCGAAGAACTGAACGTCGTGGCTCGCGACACGAAGCTCGGACCGGAAGAAATCACGCGCGACATCTCGAACCTTGCGGAAGTGCAGCTTGGCCGTCTGGATGAGTCGGGCATCGTGTACATCGGCGCGGAAGTCGAAGCGGGCGACGTGCTGGTCGGCAAGGTCACGCCGAAGGGCGAAACCCAGCTGACGCCGGAAGAAAAGCTGCTGCGCGCGATCTTCGGTGAGAAAGCATCGGACGTGAAGGACACGTCGCTGCGCGTGCCCTCGGGCATGAGCGGGACGGTGATCGACGTGCAAGTGTTCACGCGCGAAGGCATCACGCGTGACAAGCGCGCGCAACAGATCATCGACGACGAACTGAAGCGCTATCGCCTCGACTTGAACGACCAGTTGCGTATCGTGGAAGGCGACGCCTTCTCGCGTCTCGCACGTATGCTGAACGGCAAGGTCGCGAACGGCGGTCCGAAGAAGCTGGCGAAGGGCACGGCGATCGATCTTCCGTACCTCGAAGACCTCGATCACTACCACTGGTTCGATATCCGCCTCGCGGACGAAGAAGCAGCGGCGCAGCTTGAAGCCATCAAGGACTCGATCGAACAGAAGCGTCACCAGTTCGACCTCGCGTTCGAGGAAAAGCGCAAGAAGCTCACGCAGGGCGACGAACTGCCGCCGGGCGTGCTGAAGATGGTCAAGGTGTATCTCGCGGTCAAGCGTCGTCTGCAGCCTGGCGACAAGATGGCGGGTCGTCACGGTAACAAGGGTGTCGTGTCGAAGATCGTTCCGATCGAAGACATGCCGTACATGGCCGATGGCCGTCCGGCCGACGTCGTGCTGAATCCGCTCGGCGTGCCGTCGCGGATGAACGTGGGCCAGATTCTCGAAGTGCATCTGGGCTGGGCCGCGAAGGGTCTTGGCTGGCGTATCGGCGAAATGCTGCAGCGTCAGGCGAAGATCGAAGAACTGCGTCAGTTCCTGACCCAGATCTACAACGAGTCGGGCCGCAAGGAAGAGCTGGAAAGCTTCTCCGACGACGAAATCGTCGAACTGGCGAAGAACCTGCGCGAAGGTGTGCCGTTCGCAACGCCGGTGTTCGACGGCGCAACGGAAGACGAGATGTCGCGCGCGCTGAATCTGGCTTATCCGGATGACATCGCGAAGAACCTCGGCATGACGCCTTCGAAGAATCAAGTCACGCTGCACGACGGCCGAACGGGCGAACCGTTCGAGCGTACGGTCACGGTTGGCTACATGCACTACCTGAAACTGCATCACTTGGTCGACGACAAGATGCACGCGCGTTCGACCGGCCCGTACTCGCTCGTCACGCAGCAGCCGCTGGGTGGTAAGGCACAATTCGGTGGCCAGCGTTTCGGTGAAATGGAAGTTTGGGCGCTCGAAGCGTACGGCGCGTCGTACGTGCTGCAGGAAATGCTGACGGTCAAGTCGGACGACGTGACAGGCCGGACCAAGGTTTATGAGAACCTGGTCAAGGGCGATCACGTGATCGACGCCGGCATGCCGGAATCCTTCAACGTGTTGGTGAAGGAAATCCGCTCGCTCGGTATCGATATCGATCTCGACCGCAACTAATCGGACTACGGAGAGAAAGCAATGAAAGCTCTGCTCGATCTATTCAAGCAAGTCCAGCAAGAAGAAGTGTTCGACGCGATCAAGATCGGTCTGGCTTCGCCCGACAAGATCCGTTCGTGGTCATTCGGCGAAGTGAAGAAGCCGGAGACCATCAACTACCGTACCTTCAAGCCGGAGCGGGACGGTCTGTTCTGCGCGAAGATTTTTGGTCCGATCAAGGACTACGAATGCCTTTGCGGCAAGTACAAGCGTCTGAAGCACCGCGGCGTGATCTGCGAAAAGTGCGGCGTCGAAGTGACGCTCGCCAAGGTGCGTCGCGAACGCATGGGCCATATCGAACTGGCCTCGCCGGTTGCGCACATCTGGTTCTTGAAGTCGCTGCCGTCGCGTCTGGGCATGGTGCTCGACATGACGCTGCGTGACATCGAACGCGTGCTGTACTTCGAGGCATACGTGGTGATCGATCCGGGCATGACGCCGCTGAAAGCGCGGCAGATCATGACCGAAGAGGATTACTACAACAAGGTCGAAGAGTACGGTGACGAATTCCGCGCCGAGATGGGCGCGGAAGGCGTGCGCGAACTGCTGCGTTCAATCAACATCGACGAACAGGTCGAGATGTTGCGCACCGAACTCAAGAACACGGGTTCGGAAGCGAAGATCAAGAAGTACGCAAAGCGCCTTAAAGTGCTCGAGGCTTTCCAGCGTTCGGGCATCAAGCCTGACTGGATGGTGCTCGAAGTGCTGCCGGTGCTGCCGCCGGAACTGCGTCCGCTCGTGCCGCTGGATGGCGGCCGTTTCGCGACGTCGGACCTGAACGACCTTTATCGCCGCGTGATCAACCGTAACAACCGGTTGAAGCGTCTGCTCGAACTGAAGGCGCCTGAAATCATCGTCCGCAACGAAAAGCGGATGCTGCAGGAAGCCGTCGATTCGCTGCTCGACAACGGTCGTCGCGGTAAGGCAATGACGGGTGCGAACAAGCGTCCGCTGAAGTCGCTCGCCGACATGATCAAGGGTAAAGGCGGTCGTTTCCGTCAGAACTTGCTCGGTAAGCGTGTCGACTATTCGGGCCGTTCGGTGATCGTGGTCGGCCCGACGTTGAAGCTGCATCAGTGCGGTCTGCCGAAGCTGATGGCGCTCGAACTGTTCAAGCCTTTCATCTTCAACAAGCTGGAAGTGATGGGCGTAGCTACGACCATCAAGGCCGCGAAGAAGGAAGTCGAGAACCAGACGCCCGTGGTGTGGGACATTCTCGAAGAAGTCATTCGCGAACATCCGGTCATGCTGAACCGCGCGCCTACGCTTCACCGACTCGGCATTCAGGCTTTCGAGCCGGTGCTGATCGAAGGTAAGGCAATTCAGCTGCACCCGCTCGTTTGCGCGGCGTTCAACGCCGACTTCGACGGTGACCAGATGGCCGTTCACGTGCCGCTGTCGCTGGAAGCGCAGATGGAAGCGCGTACGCTGATGCTCGCGTCGAACAACGTTCTGTTCCCGGCCAACGGCGACCCGTCGATCGTGCCGTCGCAGGATATCGTGCTGGGTCTTTACTATGCATCGCGTGAAGCGGTGAATGGCAAGGGCGAAGGCATGACGTTCACGGGCGTGTCGGAAGTGATTCGCGCGTACGAGAACAAGGAAGTCGAGCTGGCATCGCGCGTCAACGTGCGGATCACGGAAATGGTCCACAACGAAGACCAGAGCGAAGGCGCGCCGAAGTTCGTGCCGAAGATCTCGTTGTTCGCAACGACGGTCGGCCGCTCGATCCTGTCGGAGATTCTGCCGCCGGGGCTGCCCTTCACCGTGCTGAACAAGCCGTTGAAGAAGAAGGAAATTTCGCGTCTGATCAACACGGCGTTCCGCAAGTGCGGTCTGCGCGAAACGGTGATCTTCGCCGACCAGTTGATGCAAATGGGTTTCCGTCTTGCAACGCGCGCCGGCATCTCGATCTGCGTGGACGACATGCTCGTGCCGCCGCAGAAAGAGACGATCGTCGGTGACGCCGCGAAGAAGGTGAAGGAATACGACCGTCAGTACATGTCGGGTCTCGTCACCGCGCAAGAACGCTACAACAACGTGGTCGACATCTGGTCGGCAACGTCGGAAGCGGTCGGCAAGGCGATGATGGAACAGCTCGCAACAGAGCCGGTGACGGATCGAGACGGCAAGGAAACGCGTCAGGAATCGTTCAACTCCATCTACATGATGGCCGACTCGGGCGCGCGCGGTTCCGCGGTGCAGATTCGTCAGCTCGCCGGTATGCGCGGCCTGATGGCGAAGCCGGACGGCTCGATCATCGAGACGCCGATCACCGCGAACTTCCGCGAAGGCCTGAACGTGCTGCAGTACTTCATCTCGACGCACGGTGCACGTAAGGGTCTGGCGGATACGGCGTTGAAAACGGCGAACTCGGGTTACCTGACGCGCCGTCTCGTCGACGTGACGCAGGATCTGGTCGTCGTCGAAGAAGATTGCGGCACGTCGAACGGCGTGGCGATGAAGGCGCTGGTCGAAGGCGGTGAAGTCGTCGAAGCGCTGCGTGACCGTATTCTCGGTCGCGTCGCGGTGGCGGACGTCGTCAATCCGGAAACGCAGGAAACGCTGTACGCATCGGGCGATCTGCTCGATGAAGACGCGGTCGAGGAAATCGAGCGCCTCGGTATCGACGAAGTGCGCGTGCGCACGCCGTTGACCTGCGAAACGCGTTATGGCTTGTGCGCTTCGTGCTATGGCCGCGACCTGGGTCGTGGTTCGCGCGTGAACGTCGGCGAAGCGGTTGGTGTGATCGCGGCGCAGTCGATCGGTGAACCGGGCACGCAGCTTACGATGCGTACGTTCCACATCGGTGGCGCGGCATCGCGTGCGGCGGTTGCTTCGACGGTCGAAGCGAAGTCGAACGGTACGGTGCGCTTCACGGCCACGATGCGTTACGTCACCAACGCGAAGGGCGAGCAAGTCGTCATCTCGCGTTCGGGCGAGGCGATCATCGCGGACGACCTCGGTCGCGAGCGTGAACGTCACAAGATCCCGTACGGCGCCACGTTGCTGCAACTCGACGGCGCGCAGATCAAGGCCGGTTCGCAACTGGCTCAATGGGATCCGCTGACGCGTCCGATCATCACCGAGTGGGGCGGTACGGTGAAGTTCGAAAACGTCGAGGAAGGCGTGACGGTCGCGAAGCAGATCGACGACGTCACGGGTCTTTCGACGCTCGTCGTAATCGACGTGAAGCGCCGTGGTTCGCAGGCTTCGAAGAGCGTGCGTCCGCAGGTGAAGCTGCTCGACGCGAACGGCGAGGAAGTGAAGATCCCGAACACCGAGCATTCGGTGCAGATCGGCTTCCAGGTCGGCGCACTGATCACCGTAAAGGATGGTCAGCAAGTGCAGGTTGGTGAAGTGCTGGCACGTATCCCGGTTGAAGCGCAGAAGACGCGTGACATTACCGGTGGTCTGCCGCGCGTGGCCGAACTGTTCGAAGCGCGCTCGCCGAAGGACGCCGGCATTCTGGCGGAAGTCACGGGCACGACGTCGTTCGGTAAGGACACGAAGGGCAAGCAGCGTCTCGTCATCACGGACCTCGAAGGCAATCAGCACGAGTTCCTGATCGCGAAGGAAAAGCAGGTGCTGGTGCACGATGGTCAGGTCGTCAACAAGGGCGAAATGATCGTCGACGGTCCTGCCGATCCGCACGATATCCTGCGTTTGCAGGGTATCGAGGCGCTGTCGCGTTACATCGTGGACGAAGTGCAGGACGTGTACCGTCTGCAAGGCGTGAAGATCAACGACAAGCACATTGAAGTGATCGTGCGTCAGATGCTGCGTCGGGTCCAGATCACGGACAACGGCGACACGCGCTTCATTCCGGGCGAACAAGTCGAGCGGTCGGACATGCTCGATGAGAACGACCGCATGACCGCGGACGACAAGCGTCCGGCCACGTACGAAAACGTGCTGCTCGGTATCACGAAGGCTTCTCTGTCGACCGATTCGTTCATCTCGGCGGCGTCGTTCCAGGAAACGACCCGCGTGCTGACCGAAGCGGCGATCATGGGCAAGCGTGATGATCTGCGTGGCCTTAAGGAAAACGTGATCGTCGGCCGTCTGATTCCGGCTGGTACGGGTCTCGCGTTCCACAAGGCGCGCAAGAGCAAGGAAATGTCGGATCGCGAACGCTTCGACCAGATCGCTGCCGAAGAGGCATTCGATTTCGGTACGCCGGAAACCCCGGCAACGGAGCAGGCGCCGCATACCAACGAGTAAGTTCTCTCGCTGGATTGTCGGTTGCAACATCGAACCGCTCGGCTTTTAGCTGGGCGGTTTTTTTTCGCCGGTTCGTTTTCGACGATTTCCACTCTGCCGATTGGCTAACGCTGTAACGAGCGCCTCGGCAGGCGAGCATGCGTTGTTAGAATTCGGTATCTCCATGTTGTAGTGAGCGTCTCCCGTCCATGTCCCGTCCGCTGCAGATCCTCAAGGAAGTTTTCGGCTATCCGGCTTTTCGCGGACAGCAGGCGGATATCGTCGAACACGTCGCCAACGGTGGCGACTCGCTCGTGCTTATGCCGACGGGCGGCGGCAAATCGCTTTGCTATCAAATTCCGTCGCTCGTGCGCAAGGAGGCGGGTTTCGGCGCGGGAATCGTCGTGTCGCCGTTGATTGCGTTGATGCAGGATCAGGTCGCAGCGCTCACCGAGCTTGGCGTGCGCGCGGCGTACTTGAACTCGACGCTCTCCGGCGCGGAGGCCGCCGCCACGGAGCGCGCGCTGCGCAACGGCACCATCGACCTTTTGTATGTGGCGCCCGAACGTCTCATGACGCCGCGCTTTCTAGAATTGCTCGAAAGCGCGCGCGTGGGTCTTTTTGCCATAGACGAAGCGCATTGCGTATCGCAATGGGGACACGATTTCCGACCGGAGTACATCCAGCTTTCCGTGCTGCACGAACGGTTCCCTTCGGTGCCGCGCATTGCGCTCACGGCGACCGCGGACGCCATCACGCGCGACGAGATCGTGCATCGGCTGGCGCTCGACGACGCGCGTATCTTCGTATCGAGCTTCGATCGGCCGAATATCCGTTACCGGATTGTCGAGAAAGACAACGCACGCTCGCAGTTACTCGATTTCATCCGCGCCGAGCATACGAATACGGACGGCACGACGGACGCAGGCGTCGTTTATTGTCTGTCGCGTCGCAAGGTGGAAGAGACCGCCGAGTGGCTGAAGGGTCAGGGCGTGCGCGCGCTGCCGTATCACGCGGGCATGGAATTCGAGACGCGGCAGAAGCATCAGGAGATGTTTCAGCGCGAGGAAGGCGTCGTGATGTGCGCGACGATTGCGTTCGGCATGGGTATCGATAAACCGGATGTGCGCTTCGTCGCGCATCTGGACTTGCCAAAGAGCGTCGAGGGCTACTATCAGGAAACCGGACGCGCGGGTCGTGACGGCATGCCGGCGAACGCATGGATGGCTTACGGACTCGGCGATGTCGTGCAGCAGCGCAAGATGATCGACGAATCCGAAGCCGACGACGCCCACAAACGCGTACAGACCGGCAAGCTCGATGCGCTCCTTGGCTTGTGCGAAACGGCTGCCTGCCGGCGCGTGCGGCTGCTGGCTTATTTCGGCGAGACGAGCCAACCGTGCGGCAACTGCGACACATGCCTGGAACCGCCCGCGTCGTTCGATGCCACGCGCGAAGCGCAAATGGCGCTGTCCTGCGTCTTCCGCGCGCGCAAAGCGAGCGGCTTTCATTTCGGCGCGGGACATCTAATCGACATTCTGCGCGGGTCGCGCAGCGAAAAGGTCCTACAGCGCGGACACGAAAATTTATCGACGTTCGGCGTCGGCGCCGCGCTTTCCGAGCCGGAGTGGCGCGCGGTGTTTCGGCAGCTCGTCGCTTTTGGCTATCTGGCGATCGACCACGACGGCTTCGGCGCGCTCGTTCTCACCGATGCGAGCAAGCCCGTGCTGAAAGGCGAGGAGCACGTCACGCTGCGCAAATACGTGAAGCCGGTGCGTAGCCGGCAATCGTCGGGACGCACGCGGGAACGCGCCGATCCGACCACGGGCATGTCGCAGCGGCAGAAGTCTCGCTGGGAGCGTCTGCGCATATGGCGCGCAGAGACCGCCAAGAGCGACGGCGTGCCGGCCTACGTCATTTTTCATGACGCCACGCTTGCCGAAATAGCTCGAAGCGATCCGGATACGGTGGATGATCTGCGTCATATCCCGGGCATCGGCGCGCGCAAGCTGGAGCGTTTCGGCGACGAGTTGCTGGATGTCGTGACGACTGAATAAGCCAACGCTTTGCGCGGTACTCCGAAATGCGCGCAACGTGTTGACCCAATTGGGATTTTCAGCATATCATGCTAGGTTCTCGTTCTTGGTCCGTTTTCGGAACCGGCTTAGCGCCGCGTCCGACAAGGGATCGAGCTTCTTCGAGAACGTTAGACGCGCATTTTCCGACGCTTTGCCCGTCGAGAATCGCGCCGAATTTGATCATTTTCAGGAATAAACGATGCCAACCATCAATCAATTGGTTCGCAAAGGCCGCACGTCGGAAACGACGAAGAGCAAGTCGCCGGCCCTGCAGGACTGCCCCCAGCGTCGTGGCGTGTGCACTCGCGTGTACACCACGACGCCTAAGAAGCCGAACTCGGCACTTCGTAAGGTTGCGAAGGTTCGCCTGACGAACGGTTTCGAAGTTATTTCGTACATCGGTGGTGAAGGCCACAACCTGCAAGAACACTCGGTCGTGCTGATTCGCGGCGGTCGTGTCAAGGACTTGCCGGGTGTGCGTTACCACATGGTTCGCGGCTCGCTGGATACCCAGGGCGTCAAGGATCGTAAGCAAGCTCGCTCGAAGTACGGTGCGAAGCGCGCCAAGGCTGGCAAGTAAGTCGCCGGTCTGCAGTCGTCTGCTTGTAGTTTGAGGTCGCCGTAAGGCGGTTTAGGCGGTGGTGCTGGAATGCCAGTGCTATCGAGTAAGTGGTCACCCGGCCAAGCTGGTTTTGTCGAAAAGATGGATCGGGTTTGTTGGTGGCCGCGGAGCTTAAAGACTCGTTCGGAGTCGGCTCCAACTGAAAAGGTAAAGGAAGAATCATGCCGCGTCGTCGCGAAGTCCCCAAGCGGGAAGTGTTGCCGGACCCGAAATTCGGCAACGTAGATGTAGCCAAGTTCATGAACGTGCTGATGCTCTCAGGCAAGAAGTCGGTTGCCGAGCGTATCGTGTACGGCGCTTTTGAACAGATCCAGACCAAGGGTGGCAAGGACCCGCTGGAAGTGTTCACGGTTGCGCTCAACAACGTGAAGCCGGTGGTCGAAGTGAAGAGCCGTCGCGTTGGTGGTGCCAACTACCAAGTTCCGGTCGAAGTGCGTCCCTCGCGTCGTATGGCATTGGCGATGCGTTGGTTGCGTGAAGCCGCGAAGAAGCGCAGCGAAAAGTCGATGGCCCTGCGTCTTGCAGGCGAACTCTCCGAAGCGGCAGAAGGCCGTGGCGGCGCGATGAAGAAGCGCGACGAAGTTCACCGCATGGCAGAGGCCAACAAGGCATTCTCGCATTTCCGTTTCTAAGCTCCCGCTCGTAGGGCAAACGGAAAAATAAGGGCGGGTGCGCTACTCCAGGCGCCTCGCCCGTTTGTGTTAGGACGCTGTCGGCTCGTTATAGATCGAGTCGGCGGGTCGACCAAAAAAGGATCCAAAGTGGCTCGCAAGACACCTATCGAGCGCTACCGCAACATCGGTATTAGCGCTCACATCGACGCCGGCAAAACGACGACGACCGAGCGCATCCTGTTTTACACGGGCGTGAACCACAAGATCGGCGAAGTTCACGACGGCGCTGCAACGATGGACTGGATGGAGCAGGAGCAGGAGCGCGGCATCACCATCACGTCGGCTGCTACCACGGCCTTCTGGAAGGGCATGGGCGGCAACTATCCCGAGCACCGCATCAACATCATCGACACCCCGGGGCACGTCGACTTCACGATCGAAGTGGAGCGCTCGATGCGCGTCCTCGACGGCGCGTGCATGGTCTACTGTGCAGTGGGCGGCGTGCAGCCGCAGTCGGAAACCGTGTGGCGTCAGGCTAACAAGTACAAGGTTCCCCGTCTCGCGTTCGTCAACAAGATGGACCGCACTGGCGCAAACTTCTTCAAGGTCTACGAGCAACTGAAGACGCGTCTGAAGGCGAACCCGGTTCCCGTCGTCGTGCCGATCGGCTCGGAAGAAAACTTCAAGGGCGTGGTCGACCTTCTCAAGATGAAGGCGATCATTTGGGACGAAGCGTCCCAGGGCACGAAGTTCGACTACGTCGACATCCCGGCTGAACTCGTCGACACGTGCAACGAGTGGCGCGAGAAGATGATCGAGTCGGCTGCCGAAGCCAGCGAAGAACTGATGGAAAAGTACCTCGGCGGCGAAGAGCTGACCGAAGCGGAAATCGTCAAGGCGATCCGCGACCGGACCATCGCGTGCGAAATTCAGCCGATGCTGTGCGGCACCGCGTTCAAGAACAAGGGCGTGCAGCGCATGCTAGACGCCGTGATCGACTTCCTGCCGTCGCCGGTCGACATTCCGCCGGTTACGGGTGAACTCGAAAACGGTGAGAAGGGCGAGCGCCGTGCTGCCGACGACGAAAAATTCTCGTCGCTGGCATTCAAGATCATGACCGACCCGTTCGTCGGTCAGCTGATCTTCTTCCGTGTGTATTCGGGTGTGGTCAATTCGGGTGACACCGTGCTGAACGCGACCAAGGACAAGAAGGAACGTCTGGGTCGTATTCTGCAGATGCACGCGAACCAGCGCGAAGAAATCAAGGAAGTGCGCGCAGGCGACATCGCGGCAGCCGTGGGCCTGAAGGAAGCGACGACGGGCGACACGCTGTGCGACCCGCAGAGCCCGATCGTTCTCGAACGCATGATTTTCCCGGAGCCGGTGATTTCGCAGGCAGTCGAGCCGAAGACGAAGCCCGACCAGGAAAAGATGGGTCTGGCGCTGAACCGTCTGGCTCAGGAAGATCCGTCGTTCCGCGTTCAAACGGACGAAGAGTCGGGCCAGACCATCATTTCGGGTATGGGCGAGCTCCACCTCGAAATTCTGGTCGACCGGATGAAGCGTGAATTCGGCGTTGAAGCAACCGTCGGCAAGCCGCAGGTTGCGTACCGCGAAACGATCCGCGCGACGGCTGCCGATGTCGACGGCAAGTTCGTCAAACAGTCGGGTGGTCGCGGTCAGTATGGTCACGCGGTCATCACGCTCGAGCCGAACGAACAGGGCAAGGGCTACGAGTTCCTGGACGAGATCAAGGGCGGTGTGATTCCGCGCGAATACATCCCGGCGGTGGACAAGGGTATCCAGGAAACGCTGAAGTCGGGCGTGCTGGCTGGCTTCCCGGTCGTCGACGTGAAGGTTCACCTGACGTTCGGTTCGTACCACGACGTCGACTCGAACGAAAATGCGTTCCGCATGGCCGGTTCGATGGCCTTCAAGGAAGCAATGCGCAAGGCAAGCCCGGTCATCCTCGAACCGATGATGGCCGTGGAAGTCGAAACGCCGGAAGATTACATGGGCAACGTGATGGGCGACTTGTCGGGCCGTCGCGGTATCGTCCAGGGCATGGAAGACATGATCGGCGGCGGCAAGATCGTTCGCGCCGAAGTACCGCTGTCGGAAATGTTCGGCTACTCGACCTCGCTGCGCTCGCTGTCGCAAGGCCGTGCTACGTACACGATGGAATTCAAGCACTATGCTGAAGCTCCGCGTAACGTTGCCGAAGCGATCATCAACGCCAAGGGCAAGTAAGCCCTGCAAGTCATTCGGCGAGCCATAAGCTTTAACCGATAAACAATCTCTGAAAGAAGGTAATCATGGCAAAAGGTAAATTCGAGCGGACCAAGCCGCACGTGAACGTGGGCACGATCGGTCACGTTGACCACGGCAAGACCACGCTGACGGCAGCGATCACGACGGTGCTGACCAAGAAGTTTGGCGGCGAAGCGAAGGCATACGACCAGATCGATGCAGCGCCGGAAGAAAAGGCACGTGGTATCACCATCAACACCGCGCACGTCGAGTACGAAACGGCTAATCGCCACTACGCACACGTCGATTGCCCGGGCCACGCTGACTATGTGAAGAACATGATCACGGGCGCGGCGCAGATGGACGGCGCAATTCTGGTGTGCTCGGCCGCTGACGGCCCGATGCCGCAAACGCGTGAGCACATCCTGTTGGCGCGTCAGGTCGGCGTGCCTTACATCATCGTGTTCCTGAACAAGTGCGACATGGTGGACGACGCCGAGCTGCTCGAACTCGTCGAAATGGAAGTGCGCGAGCTTCTGTCTAAGTACGACTTCCCGGGCGACGACACGCCGATCATCAAGGGTTCGGCCAAGCTGGCGCTGGAAGGCGACACGGGCGAGCTGGGCGAAGTGGCGATCATGAATCTGGCCGACGCGCTGGACACGTACATCCCGACGCCGGAGCGCGCAGTGGACGGCGCCTTCCTGATGCCGGTGGAAGATGTGTTCTCGATCTCGGGTCGCGGCACGGTGGTGACGGGTCGCGTGGAGCGCGGCGTGGTGAAGGTTGGCGAGGAAATCGAAATCGTCGGTATCAAGCCGACGGTGAAGACGACTTGCACGGGCGTGGAAATGTTCCGCAAGCTGCTGGACCAAGGTCAAGCGGGCGACAACGTCGGTATCCTGTTGCGCGGCACGAAGCGTGAAGACGTGGAGCGTGGCCAGGTTCTGGCCAAGCCGGGTTCGATCACGCCGCACACGCACTTCACGGCTGAAGTGTACGTGTTGAGCAAGGACGAAGGCGGCCGCCACACGCCGTTCTTCAACAACTACCGTCCGCAGTTCTACTTCCGTACGACGGACGTGACGGGTTCGATCGAGCTGCCGAAGGACAAGGAAATGGTGATGCCGGGCGACAACGTGTCGATCACGGTGAAGCTGATTGCACCGATCGCCATGGAAGAAGGTCTGCGCTTCGCTATCCGCGAAGGCGGTCGTACCGTCGGCGCAGGTGTGGTTGCCAAGATTATCGAGTAAAATCTCGGGCTCACCTGTCGTTGCAGTACTGAAGTAACGTGACCGAGGCCGGGTGTTCGCCCCAAGCGAATGCCCGGTCTCTCGCTCTTTTGCCAAATCGGCGGTGCAACATCGCCTCGCTCTTTTAAGGAATTGTCATGCAGAACCAAAAAATCCGTATCCGTCTGAAAGCATTCGACTATCGCTTGATCGATCAATCGGCAGCCGAAATCGTCGATACGGCGAAACGGACTGGTGCAATCGTCCGTGGCCCGGTGCCGCTGCCGACGCGCATTCAGCGCTTTGACATTCTGCGTTCGCCGCACGTCAACAAGACGTCGCGCGATCAGCTCGAAATCCGTACGCATCAGCGCCTGATGGACATCGTCGATCCGACTGACAAGACGGTCGACGCGCTGATGAAGCTCGACCTGCCGGCTGGCGTCGACGTCGAAATCAAGCTGCAGTAAGCCTCTAGAGCTTCACCGGGTTTTCGGGTGAAGCTAAGTCTTTGATTGCTTGCAGAAAACGAAAAGCCTTGTTATACTCCAAGGCTTTTCGCGCACTTGCGCAAAAAAGTCCGCCCAGTTTCTCGTAACGAAGTGGACATTTTGTAATCAGCCCCGACCAATCGCAGTCGGGAATGGAGAAAACGATGAGCCTTGGACTCGTAGGTCGCAAGGTTGGCATGACCCGTATCTTCACGCCTGAAGGGGACTCGATTCCCGTCACCGTGCTGGACGTGTCGGACAACCGCGTGACGCAGATCAAGACCGTTGAAACGGATGGTTATACCGCCGTTCAGGTTGCATTCGGTGCTCGCCGCGCATCGCGCGTGACGAAGCCGCTGGCGGGTCACCTCGCCAAAGCCGGCGTTCAAGCTGGTGAAATCCTCAAAGAATTCCAGATCGAATCCGCGAAGGCCGCCGAATTGGCGAACGGCGCTGTGATCGGTACGGACATTTTCGAAGTTGGCCAGAAGGTCGACGTGCAAGGTACGTCGATTGGTAAGGGCTACGCCGGTACCATCAAGCGTTACAACTTCGCCTCAGGTCGTGCCTCGCACGGTAACTCGCGTTCGCACAACGTTCCGGGTTCGATCGGTATGGCGCAGGATCCGGGTCGTGTGTTCCCGGGTAAGCGCATGACGGGTCACCTCGGTGACGAAACCGTCACGGTTCAGAATCTCGAAATCGCTCGCATCGACGCCGACCGCAATCTGCTGCTGGTTCGCGGCGCGGTTCCGGGTGCGAAGGGCGGCAAGGTATTCGTGACGCCGGCCGTCAAGACGCGTGCTGTGAAAGGAGCGAAATAATGGAACTTAAGCTCCTGAATGCCAATGGTCAGGAAGCTGCTGGCGTGAACGCATCGGACGTCGTGTTCGGTCGCGATTACAACGAAGCCCTGATTCACCAGGTCGTCGTGGCTTATCAAGCCAATGCACGTAGCGGCAACCGCGCTCAGAAGGATCGTGAGCAGGTCAAGCACACCACCAAGAAGCCGTGGCGTCAGAAAGGTACGGGTCGCGCTCGTGCCGGTATGTCGTCGAGCCCGTTGTGGCGTGGCGGTGGTCGTATCTTCCCGAATTCGCCGGAAGAAAACTTCTCGCACAAGGTCAACAAGAAGATGCATCGCGCAGGTCTCTGCTCGATCTTCTCGCAATTGGCTCGCGAAGGCCGTATCTCGGTGGTCGAAGACCTCGCGCTTGAAGCGCCGAAGACCAAGCTGTTGGCCGATAAATTCAAGGCGATGGGTCTCGATTCCGTGTTGGTCATCACCGATACGGTCGACGAGAACCTGTACCTCGCGTCGCGCAATCTGGCCCACGTGGCCGTTGTCGAGCCGCGTTACGCCGACCCGCTCTCGCTGATCTACTTCAAGAAGATTCTGATCACGAAGGCTGCGGTCGCTCAGATCGAGGAGTTGCTGTCATGAGCGAGATTCGCAAAAACGATCATCGTTTGATGCAAGTTCTGCTCGCGCCGGTGATCTCCGAAAAGGCGACGCTGGTGGCCGACAAGAACGAACAAGTCGTGTTCGAAGTCGCCCCGGACGCCACGAAGCAGGAAGTAAAGGCTGCTGTCGAGCTGCTGTTCAAGGTCGAAGTCAATTCCGTCAACGTGCTCGTCACGAAGGGTAAAGCCAAGCGCTTTGGCCGCTTCAACGGCAAGCGCAAGGACGTGAAGAAGGCGTACGTCTGCTTGAAGCCCGGCCAGGAAATCAACTTTGAAGCGGAGGCCAAGTAATCATGGCAATCGTTAAAGTTAAGCCGACTTCGCCGGGTCGCCGCGCGATGGTCAAGGTGGTCAACAAGGATCTGCATAAGGGCAAGCCGTTTGCGGCGCTGCTCGATTCGCAGTCCGTGACCGCCGGCCGTAACAACAACGGCCGCATCACCACGCGTCATAAGGGCGGTGGTCATAAGCAGCACTACCGTATCGTCGACTTCCGTCGCAACAAGGACGGCATTCCGGCAAAGGTCGAGCGTCTCGAGTACGACCCGAACCGTAGCGCGAACATCGCGCTGGTTCTGTACGCAGACGGTGAGCGTCGCTACATCATCGCGCCGAAGGGCGTGGTCGTTGGTACGCAGCTCATGTCCGGTTCGGAAGCGCCGATCCGCGCAGGCAACACGCTGCCGATCCGCAACATTCCGGTCGGTACCACGATCCACTGCATCGAAATGCTGCCGGGCAAGGGTGCGCAAATCGCGCGTTCGGCTGGTACGTCCGCGATGCTGCTGGCGCGCGAAGGCGTCTACGCGCAGGTTCGTCTGCGTTCGGGCGAAATTCGCCGCGTGCACGTCGAGTGCCGCGCGACGATCGGTGAAGTGGGCAACGAAGAGCATAGCCTCCGTCAAATCGGTAAGGCTGGCGCGAACCGCTGGCGTGGTATCCGTCCGACGGTGCGCGGCGTTGCAATGAACCCGGTCGATCACCCGCACGGCGGTGGTGAAGGCAAGACGGCTGCAGGTCGCGATCCGGTGAGCCCGTGGGGCACGCCGACTAAGGGTTATCGCACCCGTAGCAACAAGCGCACGACGACGATGATCGTCCAGCGCCGTCACAAGCGTTAAGGAGTAGGCAATGACACGTTCTGCTAAAAAAGGTCCGTTCTGCGACGCTCATTTGCTGAAGAAAGTTGAGTCGGCTGCAGCTACGCGCGACAAGAAGCCGATCAAGACTTGGTCGCGTCGCTCGACGATTCTCCCGGACTTCATCGGTCTGACGATCGCTGTTCACAACGGCCGTCAGCACGTTCCGGTGTATGTCACGGAAAACATGGTCGGCCACAAGCTTGGCGAGTTCGCATTGACCCGTACGTTCAAGGGTCACGCGGCCGACAAGAAGGCCAAGAAATAAGGGGCTATCAAGATGGAAGTGAAAGCAATTCATCGCGGTGCCCGCATCTCGGCGCAGAAAACGCGCCTTGTGGCTGACCAGATTCGTGGTTTGCCGGTCGACAAGGCGCTGAACGTTCTGACGTTCTCGCCGAAGAAGGCGGCGGGTATCGTCAAGAAGGTCGTGCTGTCTGCGATCGCGAATGCGGAACACAACGAAGGCGCCGATATCGATGAGCTCAAGATCACGAGCATCTATATCGACAAGGCTGCTTCGTTGAAGCGTTTTACCGCACGCGCTAAGGGTCGTGGTAACCGCATCGAGAAGCAATCCTGTCACATCACTGTGACGGTCGGGAATTAAGGAGCCATACGATGGGACAAAAAATTCATCCGACTGGCTTCCGTTTGGCCGTCAGCCGCAACTGGGCTTCGCGCTGGTATGCGAACAACAGCAACTTCGCGGCGATGCTCCAGGAAGACATCGGTGTTCGTGAGTACCTGAAGAAGAAGCTGAAGAACGCTTCGGTTGGTCGCGTCATCATCGAGCGTCCGGCAAAGAACGCGCGCATCACGATTTATAGCTCGCGTCCGGGCGTGGTCATCGGCAAGAAGGGCGAGGACATCGAACTGTTGAAGGCTGAACTGCAGAAGCGCATGGGCGTTCCGGTTCACGTCAACATCGAAGAAATTCGCAAGCCGGAAACCGATGCTCAGCTGATCGCTGACTCGATCACGCAACAGCTCGAACGCCGGATCATGTTCCGTCGCGCGATGAAGCGTGCGATGCAGAATGCCATGCGCCTTGGCGCGCAAGGTATCAAGATCATGAGTGCGGGCCGTCTTAACGGTATCGAAATCGCTCGTACCGAGTGGTATCGCGAAGGTCGCGTGCCCCTCCATACGCTGCGTGCCGATATCGACTACGCAACGTCGGAAGCGAAAACCACGTACGGCATCATCGGTGTAAAGGTGTGGGTCTACAAGGGCGACACGCTGGGCCGTAATGAAGCGCCGGTGGTGGAAGAAGTGGCGGAAGACAAGCGTCCGCGCCGCAACGCACGTCCCGGTGGCGATCGCCGTCCGCGCCGTGATGGCGAAGGCGCTCCGGCAGGTGCTCGTCGCGGCGGTCCCCGTCGTGGCGGCGCTGGCGGTGACGCGAAGAGTGGAGAATAACGATGCTGCAACCGAAACGCAGAAAGTATCGCAAAGAGCAGAAAGGTCGTAACACCGGCAAGGCGACGCGCGGCAACGCGGTGTCGTTCGGTGAATACGGTCTGAAGGCTATCGGTCGCGGCCGTTTGACCGCGCGTCAAATCGAAGCCGCGCGTCGTGCAATGACGCGTCACATCAAGCGTGGTGGCCGGATCTGGATCCGCATTTTCCCAGACAAGCCGATTTCGCAGAAGCCGGCAGAAGTACGTATGGGTAATGGTAAGGGTAACCCGGAGTACTACGTCGCTGAAATTCAACCGGGCAAGATGCTGTACGAAATGGACGGTGTCACCGAAGAACTGGCGCGCGAAGCGTTCCGTCTGGCTGCAGCCAAGCTGCCGCTTAAGACGTACTTCGTCGTGCGTCAGCTCGGCGCCTAAGGAGTAAATGATGAAGGCATCTGAACTTCACCAGAAAGACCAGGCCGCGCTCAACAAAGAGCTGACGGACCTGCTGAAGGCGCAATTCGGCCTGCGCATGCAACTCGCGACCCAGCAGCTCACGAACACGAGCCAGCTGAAGAAGGTTCGTCGCGACATCGCACGTGTGCGGACCGTCCTGACTGAGAAGGCGAACCAGAAATGAACGATAGCGTAAAAACCTCGCTCAAGCGGACGCTGGTCGGCAAGGTCGTCAGCAACAAGATGGACAAGACGGTCACCGTTCTGGTCGAGCACCGCGTGAAGCATCCGATCTACGGCAAGTACGTCGTGCGTTCGAAGAAGTACCACGCGCATGATGACGCCAATACGTACAACGAAGGCGATCTCGTCGAAATCCAGGAAACTCGTCCGATTTCGAAGACGAAGGCTTGGGTTGTGTCGAAGTTGGTTGAAGCGGCGCGCGTGATCTAAGTCTGTAGTTGTAGTGCCGCGATGCAGTAACTAGTGTCGCAGTAAGTTTCGCTTGCAAGACCGAGATTATTTGTTATAATCTCGGTCTTCCCTCTTTGTGGGAGCCCCGTCGCGGGCGAAACTGGTGGGGGAAGCCGGTTCAGGCGCCAGCCTGAGTCGACAGATTCACCGGATTGCGATGGCGGGTTTCGTCTGCCCTCGCTGCCTGTTCTAACCCAAGCAGCCGATTGGCTGACGGGACCAAGACTGACCGGATGCGCCATGGTGGTGTGACCGGATTAAGTTGGGAAAGATAAACCATGATCCAGACCGAAACTCGGCTTGAAGTGGCCGACAACACGGGTGCGCGTGAAGTCATGTGCATCAAGGTGCTCGGCGGTTCGAAGCGTCGTTACGCTAGCATTGGCGACATCATCAAGGTGACCGTCAAGGAAGCGACGCCGCGCGGACGCGTAAAGAAGGGCGAAATTTATAACGCCGTGGTCGTTCGCACGGCCAAGGGCGTGCGTCGCCAGGATGGCTCGCTCATCAAGTTCGACGGCAATGCCGCCGTACTGTTGAACACGAAGCTCGAGCCGATCGGCACGCGTATTTTCGGGCCGGTGACGCGTGAACTGCGTAGCGAACGATTCATGAAGATCGTTTCGCTCGCGCCGGAAGTGCTGTAAGGAGTCGCGATGAACAAGATTCGCAAGGGTGACGAAGTTATCGTCACTACCGGCAAGGACAAAGGCAAGCGCGGTACCGTGCTGGTCGTTGCGGAAGAGCATGTCACGGTCGAGGGTATCAACCTCGTCAAGAAGCATGTGAAGCCGAACCCGATGAAGGGTACGACGGGCGGTGTGGAAGCCAAAACGATGCCGCTGCATATTTCGAACGTCGCATTGGTCGACGCGAATGGCAAGGCGTCGCGTGTGGGCATCAAGGTCGAAGATGGAAAGAAGGTTCGCTTCTTGAAGTCGACCGGCGCCACGCTTAACGCCTGACGCGGAGTTAAAAAATGGCTCGTCTGCAAGAAATTTACAAAGAAACGGTTGTGCCGCAACTGGTTGAAAAGTTCGGCTACAAGTCCATCATGGAAGTGCCGCGCATCACCAAGATCACCCTCAACATGGGTCTTGGCGAAGCGGTCGCTGACAAGAAGATTATCGAAAACGCCGTGGGCGACCTGACGAAGATCGCTGGCCAAAAGCCGGTTATCACGAAGGCGCGCAAGGCAATCGCGGGCTTCAAGATTCGTCAAGGCTACCCGATCGGCGCGATGGTTACGCTGCGCGGTCAAGCGATGTACGAATTCCTGGATCGCTTCGTGACGGTTGCGCTCCCCCGTGTGCGCGACTTCCGTGGCGTCTCGGGCCGTGCATTCGACGGTCGTGGTAACTACAACATCGGTGTGAAAGAGCAGATCATTTTCCCCGAAATTGACTACGACAAGATCGACGCGCTGCGTGGGCTGAACATCAGCATCACGACCACCGCGAAGAGTGACGACGAAGCAAAGGCGCTGCTCGCCGGCTTCAAGTTCCCGTTCAGAAACTGAGGTTACCGTGGCTAAACTGGCACTGATCGAACGTGAAAAGAAGCGCGCACGCCTCGCAGCCAAGTACGCTCCGAAGCGTGCTGAGCTGAAGGCTGTGATCGACGACGCAAGCAAGTCGGACGAAGAACGCTATATCGCCCGTCTCGCGCTGCAACAATTGCCGCGTAACTCGAACCCCACTCGCAAGCGTAACCGCTGCGCGATCACGGGTCGTCCTCGCGGCACGTTCCGCAAGTTCGGACTCGCGCGTAGCAAGATCCGCGAAATCGCATTCCGCGGTGAAATCCCTGGCCTCACCAAGGCGAGCTGGTAATAGGAGAAACATAAATGAGCATGAGTGATCCTATCGCCGATATGCTGACTCGCATCCGCAATGCGCAGATGGTTGAGAAGGTTTCGGTGACTATGCCCTCGTCGAAAGTCAAGGTTGCGATTGCGCAGGTTTTGAAGGACGAAGGTTATATCGACGATTTCGCAGTGAAGGCTGAAGGTGCGAAGTCGGAATTGAACATCGCGTTGAAGTACTACGCTGGCCGTCCGGTTATCGAGCGCCTCGAGCGCGTCTCGAAGCCCGGTCTGCGCGTGTACCGCGGGCGCAACGACATTCCTCAGGTGATGAATGGCCTGGGCGTTGCAATCGTCTCGACGCCGAAGGGTGTGATGACTGACCGCAAGGCGCGCCAGACCGGCGTCGGTGGCGAAGTCATCTGCTACGTCGCTTAACGCCGAAGGGAGAAGAAACATGTCTCGAGTAGGTAAGAGCCCGATCGCGTTGCCGCAAGGCGCCGAAGTGGCCGTCAAGGGCGACGTCATCACCGTCAAGGGTCCGCTCGGCACGATTTCGCAAGCGGGCAATCCGCTGGTGAGCGTGGCGAACGACAATGGTACGTTGAATTTCGCGCCGGCTGACGAAAGCCGCGAAGCGAACGCGATGTCCGGCACGATGCGCGCCCTGGTGGCGAACATGGTGCATGGCGTCACCAAGGGTTTCGAACGCAAACTGACGCTGGTTGGCGTCGGTTATCGTGCACAAGCGCAAGGCGACAAGCTGAATCTGTCGCTGGGTTTCTCGCACCCCGTGGTGCACCAGATGCCGGAAGGCGTCAAGGCTGAAACCCCGACGCAGACCGAAATCGTGATCAAGGGGATCGACAAGCAGAAAGTCGGCCAAGTCGCGGCGGAAGTTCGTGGCTATCGTCCGCCGGAGCCCTATAAGGGCAAGGGCGTGCGTTATGCCGACGAGGTCGTGATCCTCAAAGAAACGAAGAAGAAGTAAGGGTGCGCAATCATGGATAAGACTCAATCTCGCCTGCGCCGCGCTCGTCAGACGCGTATCAAGATCGCTGAGCTGCAGGTCGCGCGTCTCGCCGTGCATCGCACGAATACGCATATCTACGCGCAAGTGTTCTCGGCATGCGGCACGAAGGTGCTTGCAAGCGCCTCGACGCTGGAAGCCGAAGTGCGCGCTGAACTGGCTGACAAGTCGGGCAAGGGCGGCAATATCAACGCTGCAACCCTGATCGGCAAGCGTATTGCCGAAAAGGCTAAGGCTGCCGGCATCGAATCCGTCGCCTTTGACCGCTCGGGTTTCCGCTACCACGGCCGCGTGAAAGCGCTGGCTGATGCCGCGCGCGAAGCCGGGCTCAAGTTCTAAGGGAAGAATTCGTCATGGCAAAGATGCAAGCGAAAGTTCAGGCTGACGAACGCGACGACGGCCTGCGCGAAAAGATGATTTCGGTCAACCGCGTGACCAAGGTCGTGAAGGGTGGCCGGATTCTCGGTTTCGCCGCACTGACCGTGGTAGGCGACGGTGATGGCCGCGTCGGCATGGGCAAGGGCAAAGCGAAAGAAGTTCCGGTCGCCGTTCAAAAGGCAATGGAGCAAGCCCGCCGCAACATGTTCAAGGTGCCGCTCAAGAACGGTACGTTGCAACACGAAGTGCACGGTAAGCATGGCGCTTCCGCAGTCCTCCTCGCTCCGGCGAAGGACGGTACTGGCGTGATCGCAGGCGGCCCGATGCGCGCAGTGTTCGACGTGATGGGCGTGCAGAACGTGGTGGCCAAGAGCCACGGTTCGACGAACCCGTACAATCTCGTTCGTGCAACGCTCGACGGTCTGCGTAAGCAGTCCACGCCGGGCGACATCGCGGCGAAGCGCGGCAAGTCCGTCGAAGATATTTTGGGCTAAGCCTCGAGGTCATCATGTCTGAGAAAACTGTCAAGATTCAGCTCGTCAAGAGCCTGATCGGGACCCGCGAAACGCACCGCGCTACGGTGCGTGGCCTCGGCCTGCGTCGCCTCAACTCGGTGAGCGAGCTGCAGGACACGCCGGCAGTGCGCGGGATGATCAACAAGGTTTCGTACCTCGTTAAGGTCATCGGCTAAGGCCGCCGACTAGGATCCAAGGAGTTGAACATGGAATTGAATAACCTGAAGCCGGCAGAAGGCGCGAAGCACGCTAAGCGTCGCGTCGGTCGCGGCATCGGTTCGGGCCTCGGCAAGACTGCAGGTCGCGGCCATAAGGGTCAGAAATCGCGTTCGGGCGGCTTTCACAAAGTCGGCTTCGAAGGCGGTCAGATGCCTCTGCAGCGTCGTCTGCCGAAGCGCGGCTTCACTTCGCTGACGAAGGAATTCGTCGGTCAAGTGCGCCTGGCTGATCTCGAGAAGCTGCCGGTCGACGAAATCGATCTGTTGGCTTTGAAGCAAGCGGGTCTGGTCGGCGAGCTCATCAAGAGCGCGAAGATCATCAAGACCGGCGAGATCACCCGCAAGGTCACGGTGAAGGGTCTGACGGCAACGAAGGGCGCCCGTGCAGCAATCGAAGCCGCTGGCGGCTCGTTCGCCGAGTAATGCGATTTCGCCGTTACTAGCACTAGCATCGGAGAAGGTTCTTGGCTAACAGCCCGAGTCTCGCAAAACCCGGTCGAAGCGCGGCGAAATTTGGCGATCTGCGTCGGCGTGCAGTCTTCCTGCTGCTGGCGTTGGTTGTCTACCGCATTGGTGCGCATATTCCGGTTCCCGGCATCGATCCGGATCAGCTGGCGAAGTTGTTCCAAAGCCAGTCGGGCGGCATCCTTGGCATGTTCAACATGTTCTCGGGTGGCGCGCTGTCACGATTCACGATTTTCGCGTTGGGCATCATGCCCTACATTTCGGCCTCGATCATCATGCAGTTGTTGTCGATCGTGTCGCCGCAAATGGAGGCGTTGAAGAAGGAAGGACAGGCTGGTCAACGAAAGATCACGCAGTACACGCGGATCTTCACGGTGGTTCTGGCAACCTTCCAGGCTTTCGGTATCGCGGTGGCGCTGGAAAATCAGCCCGGCCTGGTATTGGATCCCGGCATGGTGTTCCGGCTGACGACGGTGGTCACGCTGGTAACGGGCACGATGTTCCTGATGTGGCTTGGTGAGCAGATCACGGAGCGCGGTCTCGGCAACGGCATCTCGATCATCATTTTCGGTGGTATCGCGGCAGGCTTTCCGAATGCAATCGGCGGTCTGTTCGAGCTGGTTCGCACCGGTTCGATGAGCATCATCTCGGCGATCATCATCGTCGCGTTGATCGCGGCGGTTACGTATCTGGTCGTGTTCATCGAACGCGGTCAGCGCAAGATCCTCGTGAACTATGCGAAGCGCCAGGTCGGTAACAAGATTTACGGTGGACAGTCGTCACATCTGCCGCTGAAGCTGAACATGTCGGGTGTGATTCCGCCGATCTTCGCGTCGTCGATCATTCTCTTCCCGGCAACCATCCTGAACTGGTTCAGTTCGGGAACGCGTACCGGCTGGTTCGCGAACACGCTGCACAGCGTGGCTGAAGCCCTCAAGCCCGGTCAACCTGTGTACGTGCTGCTGTATGCGTTGGCTATCGTGTTCTTCTGCTTCTTCTACACCGCGTTGGTGTTCAACAGCAGGGAAACCGCCGACAACTTGAAGAAGAGCGGTGCGTTCGTTCCGGGTATTCGTCCGGGCGATCAGACTGCACGGTACATCGACCGCATCCTCACGCGTCTGACGCTGGCCGGTGCGATCTACATCGTGTTTGTGTGCTTGTTGCCTGAGTTTCTGGTGTTGCGCTGGAACGTGCCGTTTTATTTTGGTGGAACGTCGCTGCTGATCATTGTCGTCGTCACGATGGACTTCATGGCTCAGGTGCAGTCGTACGTTATGTCGCAACAATATGAATCGCTGCTCAAGAAGGCAAACTTCAAGGGCGGCAACGTCCCGATGCGCTAGTTAGGACTATGGCCAAAGACGATGTAATCCAGATGCAGGGCGAGGTCATTGAAAACCTCCCCAACGCTACTTTCCGGGTGAAATTGGAAAATGGCCATGTCGTCCTGGGACACATATCCGGAAAGATGCGGATGCACTACATCCGTATCCTACCGGGCGACAAGGTTACGGTTGAATTGACGCCTTACGATCTGTCTCGTGCACGGATCGTGTTCCGGGCGAAGTGATTTGAAAAAAGGGTAATATCATGAAAGTGATGGCATCGGTTAAGCGCATTTGCCGCAATTGCAAGATCATTAAGCGCAAGGGCGTTGTGCGCGTGATTTGCAGCTCTGATCCGCGCCACAAACAGCGTCAAGGCTGAACGCCGCGCTTTTTGCTTGCGCTTTTTGTTTGAGGAAAAACAATGGCTCGTATCGCAGGGGTTAACATCCCGAATCACCAGCATACCGAGATCGGCCTGACGGCAATCTTCGGCATTGGTCGCACGCGTTCCCGCGGCATTTGCAGTGCTGCTGGTGTGGAATTTTCGAAGAAGGTCAAGGACCTCACCGACGCAGACCTCGAAAAGCTGCGTGACGAAGTGGGCAAGTTCATCGTCGAAGGCGATCTGCGCCGTGAAGTGACGATGAACATCAAGCGCCTGATGGACTTGGGTTGCTACCGCGGCATGCGTCATCGCAAGGGTCTGCCCCTGCGTGGCCAGCGCACGCGCACCAACGCCCGTACTCGCAAGGGTCCGCGTCGTGCAGCGCAATCGCTGAAGAAGTAAGCGGAACTGACAGTTACAGGAAAACGTAATGGCTAAGGCTTCGAACAACTCCGCGGCGCAACGCGTTCGCAAGAAGGTCAAGAAGAACGTCGCCGAGGGCGTGGTTCACGTTCACGCGTCGTTCAACAACACCATTATCACGATCACCGATCGTCAAGGTAACGCGCTGGCATGGGCGACCTCGGGCGGCCAGGGTTTCAAGGGCTCGCGTAAGTCGACGCCTTTCGCAGCTCAGGTTGCAGCAGAATCGGCTGGCCGCGTGGCAATGGAATACGGCGTGAAGAACCTCGAAGTGCGGATCAAGGGCCCCGGCCCTGGCCGTGAGTCGGCGGTGCGCGCGCTGCATGGTCTTGGCATCAAGATCACCGCGATCTCCGACGTGACGCCGGTCCCGCACAACGGCTGCCGTCCGCCGAAGCGTCGTCGTATCTAAAGTCGCGCATCAGTTGATTCGCGACCGCATGTTTCCTGTCGATGCGAAAGCGTCGGCGGGCTTCGTGCGTTATGCATCTGCTTCGCGCATTTCACTAAGCCCACCGTTCGGCCTATAGGGTTCGAACTAGCGCAGACGAAAGTTTGCGTGATCAATTTTTAAGGATTCAAAGTGGCACGCTATACCGGTCCCAAAGCCAAGCTGTCCCGCCGTGAAGGCACCGATCTGTTCCTGAAGAGCGCACGCCGCTCGCTCGCCGACAAGTGCAAGCTCGACAGCAAGCCTGGTCAACATGGCCGCATTTCGGGCGCACGCACGTCCGACTACGGCACCCAGTTGCGCGAAAAGCAAAAAGTGAAGCGTATCTATGGCGTGCTCGAGCGTCAGTTCCGCCGCTACTTCGCTGAAGCCGACCGCCGCAAGGGTCCGACGGGCGAGAACCTGCTGCAATTGCTCGAATCGCGCCTCGACAACGTCGTTTATCGCATGGGCTTCGGCTCGACGCGCGCTGAAGCACGTCAGCTCGTGAGCCACAAGTCGATCGTCGTGAACGGTCAAGTCGCGAATATCCCGTCGCTGCAAGTGAAGTCGGGCGACGTCATCTCCGTGCGTGAGCAGTCGCGCAAGCAGGCTCGTATCGTCGAAGCGCTGTCGCTCGCCGAGCAAGGCGGTATGCCGAGCTGGGTGTCGGTCGACGCCAAGAAGTTCGAAGGAACGTTCAAGTCGATGCCGGAACGCAGCGATATTGCTGGCGACATCAACGAAAGCCTGATCGTCGAATTGTATTCGCGTTAATCGCGCGGTTAATCGCGCGGTAACCGGATTGGCAGCCGGGGACCCTGATTGCCGGTGGCAAGAGGGCGGCCTCGGCTGTTTTTTTCAGGTTGTTACCGGTCAGCCTTATCGGTGTAACGAGCCGAGGGTATTGAAAAGGAAAACCTATGCAAACCAGTTTGTTGAAGCCCAAGATCATTGCAGTTGAATCGCTTGGCGAGAGCCATGCGAAAGTGGTTATGGAGCCGTTCGAACGCGGCTATGGCCACACCTTGGGCAACGCGCTTCGGCGCGTGCTGTTGTCGTCGATGGTGGGCTACGCGCCGACCGAAGTGACGATTGCAGGCGTAGTGCACGAATACTCGACGCTCGACGGTGTGCAAGAGGATGTGGTCAACCTGCTGTTGAACCTGAAGGGCGTCGTCTTCAAGCTGCATAACCGCGACGAAGTCACGGTGACGCTGCGCAAGGAAGGCGAAGGTCTCGTCACGGCTGGCGATATCGAACTCGCGCATGATTGCGAGGTCATCAATCCCGGTCACGTGATTGCCCACCTTTCGAAGGGCGGCAAGCTCGACGTCCAGATCAAGATTGAAAAGGGCCGTGGCTACGTGCCGGGCAACGTGCGTCGTTATGGCGAGGAATCGGCCAAGATCATCGGTCGTATCGTGCTTGACGCGTCGTTCTCGCCGGTTCGCCGCGTGAGCTATGCCGTGGAAAGCGCGCGTGTCGAACAGCGTACCGACCTCGACAAGCTCGTGATGAACATCGAAACCAACGGCGTGATCTCGCCGGAGGAAGCGATCCGTCAATCGGCGCGCATTCTGGTCGATCAGTTGTCGGTCTTCGCAGCGCTGGAAGGCACGGAAGCGGCAGCGGAAGCGCCGTCGCGTGCGCCGCAGATCGATCCGATCCTGCTGCGCCCGGTGGATGACCTGGAACTCACGGTTCGCTCGGCGAACTGTCTGAAGGCCGAAAACATCTACTACATCGGCGATCTTATCCAGCGTACGGAAAACGAACTGCTGAAGACGCCGAATCTGGGCCGCAAGTCGCTGAACGAAATCAAGGAAGTCTTGGCTTCGCGCGGTCTGACGCTCGGCATGAAGCTCGAAAACTGGCCGCCGGCTGGTCTCGACAAGTAAGCGAAAGAGTCAATCGCGTTACTGGCAAAGACGCGGATTTTGCTTTAAAATCCGCGTCTTGCTTTTTCTTCGACCGGCCCGTGCGCCACTTTAGAGCGCAATAGAAGAGCTGGATCAAAACTCGTTTAAGGAACTGAAATGCGCCATAAGCATGGTTTGCGGAAACTGAACCGCACGAGCAGCCACCGTCTGGCAATGCTCCGTAATATGTCGAACTCGCTGATCGAGCACGAAGTCATCAAGACGACGCTGCCGAAAGCCAAGGAACTGCGCAAGGTTGTCGAGCCCCTCATCACGCTCGGCAAGAAGCCGTCGCTGGCAAATCGTCGTCTGGCGTTCAATCGCCTGCGCGATCGTGACTCCGTCGCAAAGCTGTTCGACGTCCTCGGCCCGCGTTACGCAAGCCGTCCGGGTGGCTACCTCAGCATCCTGAAGTTTGGTTTCCGAGTTGGCGACAACGCACCGATGGCGCTGGTTCAACTGATGGACCGCCCGGAAGTCGAAGAAACCGAAGAAGTTCAGGAAGCTGAATAAATTCGGTTGGTGGTGAACGAAAAGGTCAAGCGTAGCTTGGCCTTTTTGCATTGTGGGCTTCGGAGTCGTTGCGATCGTCGAAGTGAGCAGAGTGCTACGATAAGGCCCGATCCACAAGTCTCACGTGCCGCGCCGCACCGGAGCCCGAAGTGAATGTCCCTGTCGTCCTTATGCTGACCACCGTTCCGGATGCACACGCTGCCGACACGTTGGCGCAAGCGGTGCTCGAGGCGCGCCTGGCTGCGTGTGTGACGAGGCTCGGCGAAGTGCAATCGCAATATTACTGGAAGGGCGCACTGGAGACATCGCGGGAAGTGCAGTTGCTCTTCAAGACGAGCCCTGCGTGCAGCGCCGAACTGCAGCGCTTCGTCGCGGCGGCGCATCCTTACGAAACGCCCGAAATTCTTGTCTGGCAGGCCGATGCATCGCCGGGATATGGACAATGGGTCAATGCAGAAACGCAGCGTCCTCTTCATGTTTGATCTTCCTCGTCTCGTTTTGCGTTGGCTGATGATGGCCGCGACGCTCGCCTTTCTGCCTTTGGCGATAAACGCCGCGCACGCCGCGGACGACTTCCTCGATCCCGCCGTCGCCTTCAAGTTCAGTGCGTCCGAACAGCCGGGCGAAGTGGACGTGCGTTATAAGATCGCCGACGGCTACTACATGTATCGCGAGCGCTTTGCCTTTGCGGTCAAAAGCGGCGGGGCGATTATCGGCGCGGCGCAACTGCCCGCCGGCAAGGTTCATTTCGACCAGACATTTAACAAGGACGTCGAAACCTATCGCGGCGAACTACTCATCCGCATTCCGGTGACTCAGGCAAAGGGGCCGTTCGAGCTATCAGTTACGTCGCAAGGTTGCGCGGATCAGGGCATCTGCTATCCGCCGATGGAGCGCGTTTATCGCGTCAAGGGCGACGCGTTGCAAGCTGCGGGTGCCGGTTCTGCGACGTCTCCAGCGACAAACACTGCGTCGTCCCAATCCTGGTTCGAACGCGCGACGAGCGCCGACTACGCGCAGTCGATGCTCGAAGGCGGCGGCTTCTTCGCTGTGGTCGGCTTGTACTTTCTGGCGGGCATGGTGTTGAGCTTGTTGCCTTGCTCGTATCCGATGATCCCGATTCTTTCCGCAATCATCGTCGGCGAAGGCGCGCGCGTCACGCGCACGCGTGGCTTTGCGCTGTCGGTGTCGTACGTCGTCGGCATGGCGCTTGTCTATACCGCGCTTGGGATTGCCGCGGCGCTCGTCGGTCAAAGCCTCGGCGCGTGGCTGCAAAACCCGTGGGTGCTGGGCGCGTTCGGCATCCTGCTCGCGGTTTTCGCGATCGCGCTGATCTCGGGAGTCGATATCGCGTTGCCGGAGCGCTGGCAAAGCGGCGTCAACGAGGCGTCTCAGAAACGCGGCGGCGGTAAGTTCGCAGCGGTCGCCGTGATGGGCGCGTTGTCGGCGCTCGTCGTCGGCGCGTGCATGACCGCGCCGCTTTTCGCCGTGCTCGCGTTTGTCGCGCACACGGGCAACGCCGTGCTCGGCGGGGCCGCGCTGTTCGCCATGGGTATCGGGCTTGGTGTGCCGTTGCTGATCATCGGTCTCGGCGCGGGGTCGGTGCTTCCGCGAGCGGGAGCCTGGATGGACGGCGTGAAGGTGTTTTTCGGCGTCGCGTTGCTTGCGGCCGCTTTGTGGATCGTGTGGCCGGTCATCGGTGGCGTCGCGCAAATGTTGCTGGCCGCGCTTTGGCTGCTGGTCGCGGCGGCATCGCTCGGCCTATTTGCGTCGGGCGCGGTCGCGCCGATCAACGTCTGGAAGCGGCTGGGGCGCGGCCTGGGCGCCGCGTTTGCCATCTGGGCGGCGGCGTTGCTGGTCGGTCTCGCGGCGGGATCGACGGATGCGTTGCGCCCGCTAGCCGTACTAGCCGCGCGCGGCGGCAGCAATGCAGGCGCGACGGCACGAGCATCGGGGCCGATCTTCGCGCCGGTCAAGTCATCGACGGAACTGGATTCGGCGGTGAAATCGGCGGCACGTCCCGCCATGCTCGACTTTTACGCCGACTGGTGCGTGTCCTGCAAGGAAATGGAGAACCTGACTTTCTCCGACGCCCGCGTTCAGGCGCGTCTCGCGCAACTCAATCTGTTGCGTGCGGACGTGACCGCGAACAACACCGATGATCAGACCTTGCTCAAGCGCTTCAAGCTGTTCGGCCCGCCCGGCATCATCTTTTTCGATGCGCAAGGCAACGAGGTCGCGCGCGTAGTTGGCTATGAATCCGCGGATACGTTTTTGAAAAGCCTCGATAAAGTCAGTCCGGCGAACGGATGACGAAGGGCGATGCATTGCGCACCGCCCTGAAACGACTTTATTTCGACGCCCGCAAAATCTTCGCGGCATCCAGCGCGAAATAGGTCAAGACGCCATCCGCGCCCGCGCGTTTGAACGCGAGCAGCGCTTCCATCATCGTCTTGTCGTGATCGAGCCAGCCGTTTTGCGCGGCGGCCTTGATCATCGCGTACTCGCCGCTCACCTGATAGGCGTACGTCGGAAAGCGGAACTCGTCCTTCACGCGCCGCACGATGTCGAGATATGGCATGCCGGGCTTGACCATCACCATGTCCGCGCCTTCCTCGATGTCCATGCGCACTTCGCGCATCGCTTCATCAGAGTTCGCCGGGTCCATTTGATACGTCATCTTGTTGCCCTTGCCGAGATTCGCGGCGGAGCCGACGGCATCGCGGAACGGGCCATAGAACGCCGATGCGAATTTCGCCGCGTAAGCCATGATGCGCGTGTGGATGTGGCCGTCGCTTTCCAGCATCTCGCGAATGGCGCCGATGCGTCCGTCCATCATGTCCGACGGCGCCACGATATCCACGCCTGCTTCCGCCTGGGTGCGCGCCTGATCGACGAGAATCTCGCTCGTTTCGTCGTTCTTCACGTAGCCTTCTTCATCGAGCACGCCGTCCTGGCCGTGACTCGTGTACGGGTCGAGTGCGACATCGGTGAGTACGCCGAGCGTCGGGAAGTTCTTCTTCAGTTCGCGCACGGCACGCGGGATCAGACCTTCGGGATTGGTCGCCTCGCGTCCATCCGGTGTTTTCAGCGACGGTTCGATTGCCGGAAAGAGCGAGATCACGGGCACGCCCAGCTCGACGCACTGCTCGGCCACGCTCATCAACAAGTCGACGGACGTGCGCTCGACGCTGGGCATAGACGGCACGGCATGCCGCACGTCGGTGCCTTCGACGATGAACACGGGATAAATCAGATCGTTCGTGGTGAGGATGTTCTCGCGCATCAGACGGCGTGAGAAGTCATCGCGGCGCATGCGGCGCGGGCGATGATGGGGATAGAAACTCATGACTTGGCTCGGTTTGAAGTGCTTCGGGGACGAGGATGAAAACGCGCTTCGAATATGCTTGAAGCCTTGCCGGGCAAGCGCTCGGAGCGGTCCGGAAACGTTTTGAGACAATGGTATATCATACCGATCGAGTAAGGCGCTTCGCGCTGAACTCCCCGCTTCTCCTCCCTGAGCGGGTGCCTGTCGTTATTCGATCAGGCTGTTAACCCGCCGTCATGCGGCGGGTTTTTTTCATGCCGCACGCGTTAATTTTCACTCCGCGACGTCTTCCGAAGCCGCTTGCTTAGGCGCGAGCCAGCCTTCAATAAGCTCATGCGCTTCTTCCAGTCCCGTGCGCTTGAGTGCTGAAAAAAGCTGCACGCTCAATTCACCGCGATAGCCCGCATCCTTGTACTCGCCGAATGCTTTTTTCGTCGCGCGCAGGGCGTTGGTCATCTCCTGTCGCGTCAATTTGTCGCATTTGGTGAGCAGCGCGTGAATGGGCTTACCGGTGGGCGCGAACCAGTCGATCATGATCTGGTCGAGCTCGGTGAGCGGACGACGCGAGTCCATCATCAGGATCATGCCGCGTAATTGAGCGCGGCTTTGCAGATACGTCGAAAGCAATTGCTGCCAGTGCGCCTTTGCGGCGCCTGGCACTTCGGCATAGCCGTAACCCGGAAGGTCGACCAGAAAGCCGGTCGGTTCGTCTTCAGGCCCGACGGAGAAGTAGTTGATGTGCTGCGTGCGTCCGGGCGTCTTGCTGGCGAACGCGAGCCGCTTCTGATTGCAGAGCACATTGATCGCAGTGGACTTGCCTGCGTTGGAACGGCCGCCGAAAGCGATTTCAGGTTGCGGCGTCGGCGGCAGATCACGAAGGTGATTGACAGTGGTGAAGAAGCGAGCTTGATGGAGCAGAAATGGCATTTGGCGGGTCGACTGAGAGAGCTGCGAAAACATGAAGCCTTGAGAACCCGGCAAATACTGGGCATGCCCCGACTGGCGTCTTTGCGTGTAGCGGGTTATTGTACAATACGACGGTTTTTTAAAGATCCGCACGGGCACGGAAGACCCGGGTTGCAAGCGCACCCACAATGGAGCGAGACAGTTTTAAGGGCGTCTTTTGAGCCCTTTCGTTCGGGTCATGTTGTGGCCGTTCCCGGTTTGCCGCCGTCGTTTTTTGCAGAACCTCACATTCTCACAAGACGAAAAACAGGGTACGCGAATGAACCGACTGTACAGGTCTCTGATGTTGATTCAGGCAGCGGCGGCTTTCGGTGGATCGATAACAGCATCAGCAAACGCGGCGGAGCCCGCGCAACCGGCGAAGCCGGATGTGGCCCGAGGTCAGGCCATTGCAACCCAGGTGTGCGCGGCGTGTCACGCGGCGGATGGCAACAGCGCTGGCGCGGCGTTTCCCAAGCTCGCGGGCCAGCACGCTGAATACATCGTCAAGCAGTTGAAGGATTACAAGACGCAGCCGGGAGCCAAGGCGCCGACGCGTAACAATCCGATCATGGCGGGCATTGCGGGCGCGTTGTCGGATCAGGACATGATCAACGTCGCCGCATACTTTGCGTCGCAGAAGGCCAAGCCCAACTTTGCGCGCGACAAGAACGACGTTGTGCTCGGGCAGAAGATTTATCGCGGCGGCATCGCGGACAAGGGTGTGCCGGCGTGCGCGGCGTGCCACGGCGCTACAGGCATGGGTATCCCGGTGCAATATCCGCGGCTGTCGTGGCAGTGGGGCGATTACACGGTGGCGCAGTTGAATGCATTCGCGCAAGGCACGCGTAACAATAGCGAGCCCATGCATGCCATCTCCTCCCGTTTGAGCGAAACGGAGATGAAAGCGGTGGCGGATTACATCGCCGGTTTGCATTGATCCGGGCAGGGCATGCGTTCTTCGGCATCGAACCCGGTAATCGTCGATACTGAGTTGCCCCAAGCGTTGCCCGTAAGTTGCCACTGAGCAAACATTAAGCAGCCGGTCCAACGAGGCCGGCGCGAAAACAAGAAAAGGGTGGGACGTCGGTCGACGAGGCCGCTCGCGTCGCCACCCTTTTTGCTGTCAGTCGGAGTTTGAATGAGCGTCACCACATCGGGATTGCAGTCGAAGTCGAGCCGTCGCGCGGTCAGGCATTTTGTCGAACTCGTGAGTTCGATGCGCTTCGCCATCGCCTTGCTGGTCGTACTGGCCATAGCAAGCATCATCGGCACGGTGCTTACGCAAGACGACCCGTACCCCAACTACGTCAATCAGTTCGGCCCGTTCTGGGCGGACATCTTCCGCGGCATCAGCATCTACACCGTGTACAGCGCGTGGTGGTTCATGCTGATCCTGATCTTTCTTGTGATTTCGGTCTCGCTATGCGTCATTCGCAACGGCCCGAAAATGATCGCGGACCTCAAGAGCTGGAAGGATCGCGTTCACGAAGGCGGCTTGCGCGCATTTCATCACAAGGGTGAATTCGTGGTCAGCGCGGATCGCGCGCAGACGGCCGCCACGCTCGAACGTCTTTCCGCAAAGATGGGTTATCGCTTTGTCGCGCGTCAGATTGACGCAGGCTCGACGCTCATCGCGGGCAAGCGCGGCGCGCTCACGAAGATCGGCTACATCTCGGCGCATCTGGCTATCGTCATCATTTGCGTCGGCGGGCTGCTCGACAGCAATCTGCCCATCAAGCTGCAGATGTGGCTCTTCAACAAGACGCCCATTCAGACCAACGCGGTCATCAACGACATTCCGGCGGAGCATCGCCTGTCCGTGTCGAATCCGACGTTTCGCGGTTACGCGTGGGTCCCGGAAGGTCAATACGTCGGCACGGCAATCTTGAATCAGCAGGACGGCTCGATTATTCAGGACTTGCCGTTCTCGATTCAACTCGACAAATTCATCGTCGATTACTACTCGACCGGCATGCCGAAGCTGTTCGCGAGCGACATCGTGGTGATCGACCACAAGACCGGCAAGCGCATTCCGGCGCGCGTCGAGGTGAACAAGCCGTTCACGTACGACGGCGTGTCGATCTATCAGTCGAGTTTTCAGGATGGCGGCTCGAAGATGCAGATGACCGCCTGGCCCATGAGCGGCGGCAGCGCGAAAACCACGCCCTTCAACGGTACGATCGGCGGCACTGCGCCCGTGAATCAGCAGATTGCCGGTGCGCAAGGCCAAACGGTCGAATTCACCGATTTCCGCGCAATCAACGTCGAAAACATGACGGACGGCAACGGTGCGCCGGACGCACGCGGCGTCGGCAAGAAGGAAACCTTGCGCGATGCGTTCGACGAGCGCCTCGGCTCCGGCGCAAAGACGTCGAAGCCGACGGATCTGCGCAATATCGGCCCATCGGTGCAGTACAAGGTGCGCGGCACGGACGGTCAGGCGCGCGAGTACAGCAACTACATGTTGCCGGTCGATGTCAGCGGTCAGCGGATGTTCCTCGCCGGCATGCGCCTGAGCCCGAGCGATCCGTTCCGCTACTTGCGCATTCCTGCCGACGAGCAAGGCACGGTGAAGGAATGGATGAATCTGCGCGCCGCGCTTGCCACGCCCGCGACGCGCATCGAGGCTGCGCACCGGTTCGCGCAGCGTTCCGTGCCCCAGGAAAACGGCGATTTGCAGAAGCACCTGGACGAAAGCGCGATCCGCGTGCTGAATCTTTTCGCCGGCTCGGATGAATCGGGCAACGGGTCCACGAATCCGCAAATGAGCGGCGGATTTCAGAGTATCGCGGCGTTCATCGATCGTTCGGTGCCGAAGGGCGAGCAAGAAAAGGCCGCCGGTTTGCTCATGCGCATGCTGGAAGGCGCAATGTGGGACGTCTGGCAGATTTCCCGCGAACAAAACGGCGAGCCGGCCGCAAAAGTGGACGAGAAAAACAGCGCCTTCGTTCAGTCTTCCATCAACGCGCTTTCCGACAGCTTTCTGTACGGATCGCCGGTATTTTTGCAGCTCGACACGTTCAAACAGGTGCAAGCATCGGTATTCCAGCTGACGCGCGCACCGGGCAAAAAAGTGGTGTATCTTGGCAGCCTGCTGCTCGTGCTCGGCATTTTCTCGATGTTTTACGTGCGTGAACGCCGGCTCTGGTTCTGGCTCAAAGATTCAGGGCAAGGCGGTGCGAGCGTTTTGATGGCAATGTCCACGGCGCGCCGCACGCTCGATTTCGAGAAGGAATTCGAGCGTACGCGCGCGACGGTCGCGGCGGCGCTCGGCACCACGCCGATCGATCCGGCGGCGCAGCATTCGTCGAAAGCATCGGCGACGCAAACACACGAGCCATCCGCGGCCTCCGGCTCGGAAGTATCAACACGGTAAGATCATGGACCTTTCTCAGACCTCCTCCCACGCGCAGCCCAAGACGGAACGTCCGGCATCATCGTCGTCGGGCCTGCCCGATGTCGCCGTTTTCGACGATCGACCGTTCCTCAAACGCCTGGGCGCAATCGACTGGCTGTTCGCCATTGCGATGGTCGCGGGCGCGGGCTTCGCGCTCAACCGCTATCACGCGTTCATGGACGTGTACGACATGGCGGTGCTGGTCGCCGCGGTGCCGACCTTCGTCGTGCTCGGCTGGCGCTGGAAACCGGCGCGGCTGCTCATCGCGACGATCGCGGTCATGTCGCTGTTCTCCATCCAGCTCTATCAGCACGACCTCGCGCGCGCCGAAACCAACTTCTTCCTCAAATACTTCCTGTCGAGCCAATCCGCGATTCTATGGATGAGCGCGCTCTTCATCCTGGCGACGCTCTTTTACTGGATCGGCCTCGTGTCGCGCTCGCAGACGGGCGGCGCAATCGGCTCGCGCATGACGTGGGTCGCGGTGCTCATGGGCTTCACGGGCCTGATGGTGCGCTGGTACGAGTCGTACATGATCGGCGCGGATGTCGGACACATTCCCATCTCGAATCTGTACGAAGTGTTCGTACTGTTTTGCCTCATCACGTCACTGTTCTATCTCTACTACGAACAGCATTACGCGACGCGTCAGATGGGCGCGTTCGTGCTGCTCGTGATCAGCGCGGCGGTCGGCTTCCTGATGTGGTATTCGATTGCCCGCGACGCGCAGCAGATTCAGCCGCTCGTGCCCGCGCTGCAAAGCTGGTGGATGAAGATTCACGTACCGGCGAACTTCATCGGCTACGGCAGTTTCGCGCTTTCCGCGATGGTTTCCGTCGCGTATCTGGCGAAGCAGCGCGGCTTTTTGGCCGACCGTCTGCCGTCGCTGGAAGTGCTCGACGACGTGATGTACAAGTCCATTGCGGTCGGTTTCGCGTTCTTCACCATCGCGACCATTCTCGGCGCGCTGTGGGCCGCCGAAGCGTGGGGCGGTTACTGGAGCTGGGACCCGAAGGAAACGTGGGCACTGATCGTCTGGCTGAACTACGCGGCGTGGCTGCACATGCGGTTGATGAAGGGCCTGCGCGGCGCGGCGGCGGCGTGGTGGGCGCTGACGGGATTGATCGTCACGACCTTCGCGTTTCTGGGCGTCAACATGTTCCTTTCGGGACTGCACAGTTACGGCAAGCTCTGATCTCGCGCCATCGAAAGAAGAGAAACCGCCATGCGTCGCGCTGGCGGTTTTTTTTTGTCTTGTGATGGAATAGCGGCATCCGGTTTGCTGTTTGCACGTATATGAATGGATGGGCGGCGTATCCAATGCCGCGCAAGCAAAGGGAGTATGGCTCCATGTGGATCAGACGTAATCGCGCGCTTTACGGTGACGATATCGCCGCGCACGAAATCACGCCGCGCGATGTGTTCGAGAATCGGCGGCGTGCGCTGCGTTCGATCGGCGCGCTGGCGGCGACCGGCTTGACTGGCGTGAGCGGCATCGCGAATGCGGCGTTTACATCGCCGGATGCGAAGGGCCAGAAACTCGCGGCGAAAGCGAATCCGAAGTTCATCGCGCTCGACAAGGCGACGTCGCTCAAGGACATCACGAGCTACAACAATTTCTACGAGTTCGGCACCGACAAGGGCGATCCCGCTGAACACGCGGGCACGTTGCGGTCGAGGCCGTGGAAAGTGTCGGTCGAAGGCGCGATCAAGAATCCGAAAACCTACGACATCGACGAGCTTCTGAAGCTCGCGCCACTCGAAGAACGTTTGTATCGCCTGCGATGCGTCGAAGGCTGGTCGATGGTCATTCCGTGGATCGGCGTCTCGCTGTCCGAGCTCATCAAGCGCGCGGAGCCCACGGGCAGCGCGAAGTACGTGCAGTTCGTCACGCTTGCCGATCCTTCGCAGATGCCGGGTCTTTCGACGCCGATCCTCGAATGGCCGTATTCCGAAGGCCTGCGCATGGACGAAGCGATGAATCCGCTCACCTTGCTCACCGTCGGCTTGTATGGCGAAGTGCTGCCGAATCAGAACGGCGCGCCGGTGCGTATCGTCGTGCCGTGGAAATACGGCTTCAAGAGCGCGAAGTCGCTGGTCAAGATTCGCTTCGTCGAAAAGCAGCCGCCGACGAGCTGGAATCTATACGCGCCGACGGAATACGGCTTCTATTCGAACGTGAATCCTGGCGTGGATCATCCGCGCTGGAGTCAGGCGACGGAGCGGCGTATTGGCGAGGACGGTTTCTTTGCGCCCAAGCGCAAGACGCTCATGTTCAACGGATATGGCGATCAGGTTGCGTCGCTCTATCAGGGCATGGACCTCAAGAAAAACTTCTGAACGATGCCCACTGCATCCGAACTCAAGCGATCGCAAACGCGCGCGAGCGTGCGGTCCGGGCCGCGCTGGATCGCGCCCGCAAAAGTGATCGTGTTCATCGCGGCGCTCTATCCGCTGGCGCGCATTGTGTTGCTCGGCTTCATGGGCGGACTGGGCGCGAATCCGATCGAGTTCATCACGCGTTCGACCGGCCTCTGGACACTCGTCTATCTCTGCATCACGCTCGCCATCACGCCGGTGCGCCGGCTCACGGGCGTGACGGCGCTCGTGCGCTTTCGCCGCATGATCGGCCTTTACGCGTTCTTCTTCGCCGTGCTGCACTTCACGACATACATTTGGTTCGATAAGTGGTTCGATGCCGCCGCGATGTTGAAGGACATCGGCAAGCGGCCGTTCATCACCGTGGGCTTCGCCGCGTTCGTGTTGCTGATACCGCTCGCGGTGACATCGCCGAAAGCGATGGTCCGCAAGCTCGGCCGCCGCTGGCAGATGCTGCATCGGATCATCTATCTCGTCGCTATTCTGGCCATCCTGCATTTCTGGTGGATGAAGGCCGGCAAGCACGATTTCGCCTTGCCGAAGATTTACGGCGCAATCGTGATCGTGTTGCTGGGCTGGCGGCTGATCGCGTGGCTCAAAGGACGAATCGAGCGACGCCGGTTGAGCGCATAAAAAAAAGCGATGCCACGGCATCGCTTTTTTGGCTCACGGCACGAAGATTCAGTCCGGCAAAATGGATTCGCCCGCGAACAACTGCTTCACTTCTTCGCGTTCGCGCACCACGCGCGCGCGTTCGCCATCGACCATGATTTCAGCGGCGCGCGCACGCGTGTTGTAGTTCGAGCTCATGACGAAGCCATACGCTCCCGCCGAAAGAATGGCGAGCAAGTCGCCTTGCTCGACGGCCAGTTCACGATCGCGTCCGAGCCAGTCGCCGCTTTCGCAAACCGGGCCGACGACATCGTATAAACGCGCGCTTGCCTTGCGTTCGATGACCGGCACGATGCGATGAAACGCCTCGTACATGGCGGGACGCGCGAGGTCGTTCATCGCGGCATCGACGATAGCGAAGTTCTTCTCTTCACCCGGCTTCAGATACTCGACGCGCGTTAGCAGCACGCCCGCATTGCCGACGAGCGAGCGTCCCGGCTCGAAATACACTTCGCGCTGACCGTGGCCGCGCTCTTCGAAATGCGCGAGCAACGTGCGCACGAAGTCGCCGATATCCGGCGGCGTTTCGTCGTCGTACGTAATGCCGAGACCGCCGCCGACATCCACGTGACGAATGCCCATGCCGTCGGACTCGATCTGTTCGACGAGGTCGAGCAGCTTGTCGACGGCATCGAGATACGGGCTCACTTCGGTGATCTGCGAACCGATATGACAGTCGATACCCACGACATCGAGATTCGCCATGTCATGCGCTTCACGATACGTCGCGCGCGCGTCGCCGAAGGCCACGCCGAACTTGTTCGACTTCAAACCGGTGGAGATGTACGGATGCGTTTTGGCGTCGACATCGGGATTCACGCGCAGCGACACGGGCGCCTTCTTGCCAAGCGACTTCGCGACTTCGTTGAGCGCGTGCAACTCGGGAATGGACTCGACGTTGAAGCACTTCACGCCCGCTTCGAGCGCCTCGCGCATCTCGGCCGCGCTCTTGCCGACGCCCGAGAAAACCGTGTTGGAAGCCTTGCCGCCCGCGGCCAGTACACGCGCCAGTTCGCCCGACGACACGATGTCGAAGCCCGCGCCCAGACGCGCGAACACGTTGAGCACCGCGAGGTTGCTGTTGGCTTTGACCGCGACGTGCACCGTTGCCTTGCGGCCCGCGCAGGCATCGGCGTAAGCGCGATAGGCGCGCGTCAGTGCATCGCGCGAATAGACGTAAAGCGGCGTGCCGAACTGTTCCGCGAGCGACGCGGCGGGGACGCCTTCGACGTGCAACGCGCCGTCGACGTAGTGGAATGCGGAATCGTTCATGCGTGGATTCGGATGTACGCGGCTTGGTGCGCGTGAGGCTTAGGTCAGTACCCGGCGGGCGCCGGTTTCAGAGTGGTGTCCGGCGAAAGCGACAGCGGCGCGCCGGAGGTATCGGGAATGTCGCCAGTCTCGCTCGCAGCCGATGCAGCGCTTGCCTTGTCGACGGAAGCGGAAGGCGGCGTATCCTGAAGGTCGCTAGGACGCTGCGGCAGTGGCGGGACAGTGGGAAGATAGAGCGGACCACGTTGTCCACAACCGCCGAGTGCGAGTGTTGCCGCGGCGCTCATGCTCAAAGCCGCTACAATCGCGCTCATCCTGAAAACGACTCGCATGACCGTCCCTGTACCATTGAATCGATGGAGTTTAGCATGACAGACCAGGAATACCTGAGCTTGGCAGAGGCCGCGCTGACGGCCATCGAACGTGCTGTGGATCGGGCTGAAGCCGATATCGAATTCGAGCGTAGCGGCAATGTGCTCACGCTGGAATTCGAGAACCGCACGAAGGTGATCGTCAATCTTCAGCCGCCGAAACACGAGATCTGGCTAGCCGCGAAGGCGGGCGGTTTTCACTACAAATACGTGGATGGCGCCTGGCGCGACACACGCGACAACAGCGAGTTTTTCGCCACGCTCACGAAGTATTCGACCGAACAGGCGGGCGAGCCCGTTCGCTTTTCAGCGAAGTAAGGCGCGCCCGGCAAGGAACGTCACTGTCCCTTGAACAGATTCATGATGTCCTGCTTTTCCTGCTCGCCGACTTCGGGCGCCGGAGCCGTGACGCCTGACACGCCCGCTGCCGACGACGCCTGACTCACGCCGATTGTCGCGATGAAGCCGTGGCCCGGCGTCATGTCGTCGAAGTACAGTTCGCCACCGAGCGAGGTCACGTCGGGCGGCGTCATCGGCTTGTACTCGGGCAAGCCCTTCAGCGCGCGCGTCATGTAATCCATCCACACGGGCAGTGCGAGACCGCCGCCCGTTTCCTTGTCGCCGAGCGTGCGCGGATTGTCATAGCCGATCCACGCAATCGCCACGAGCGAACGCTGATAGCCCGCGAACCAGGCATCGCGCGAATCGTTCGTCGTGCCGGTCTTGCCTGCGAGGTCGGTGCGCTTCAACTGATTCGTCTTGGCCGCCGTGCCGTGCTGCGCGACGCTTTGCAAAAGGCTATTCATCACGAACGCGTTGCGCGGCGTGATGGCAAGCGGCGCGCTTTGCTGCGCGACGAGCGGTTGCGGATGCGAAACGACCGCGCCGTATGGGTCGGTGATATCGGCGATCAGATACGGATTCACGCGATACCCGCCATTGGCGAACACCGCGTAGCCCGTCGCCATCTGCAGCGGCGTGACGAGACCCGCGCCGAGCGCCATCGGCAAATACGCGGGGTGCCGGTCCGCGTCGAAGCCGAAGCGCGTGATGTACTGCTGTGCGTACTTCGTGCCGATGGTGTTCAAAATGCGGATGGACACCATGTTCTTCGACCTCTGCAGCGCGGAGCGCATGGTCATGGGTCCGTCGAAGCCGCCGCCGTAGTTCTTCGGCTCCCACGCCTGACCGCCGGTTTCGGCGGCGGTGAAGAAGAGCGGACCATCGTTGATGATGGTCGCGGGCGACAAGCCTTTTTCCAGCGACGCCGAATAGATGAACGGCTTGAAGCTCGAACCCGGCTGACGCCACGCTTGCGTCACGTGATTGAACTTGTTCTTGTTGAAGTCGAAACCGCCCACGAGCGCGCGGATGGCGCCGTCCTGCGGCACGAGCGAGATCAGCGCGCCTTCCACTTGCGGCAACTGCGTGATGATCCACTCGCCGTCGTCGTTCTTCATGAGCCGCACGATCGCGCCAGGACGAATGCGGGCATTGGGCTGTGCGCGCGTGGAGAGCGCATTGGAGACGAAGCGCAGATCGGCGCCGTTGATGGTCGCCACGTTGCCGTCGATGAAGCTCGCCTTCACTTCCTTCGTGCTCGCCGACGTGACCACCGCCGCGACGATCTCGCCGTTGTCCGGATGCTCGGCAAGCGCGTCGTCGATAGCCTGCTCGCGGTCGTCCGCATTCGCGGGCAGATCGATGAAACCCTCGGGCCCGCGATATCCATGCCGGCGTTCGTAGTCCATCAGCCCCTTGCGTACCGCGCGGTAGGCGGCGTCCTGATCGGCGGAATCGATCGTGGTCACGACATTCAGACCGCGCGTGTACGCCTCTTCCTTGTACTGCGCGTACATCATCTGCCGCACCATTTCCGCGACGTATTCGGCGTGCACGCTGAACTCGCGGCCTTGTCCCTTCACGACGAGCGGCTGATTCTTCGCCTGGTCGTATTCGTCCTGCGTGATGAAGTTGAGTTCGCGCATGCGCTGAAGGATGTACTCCTGCCTCACCTTCGCGCGCTTCGGATTCACGACCGGGTTATAGGCCGACGGCGCCTTCGGCAGACCGGCGAGCATGGCGGCTTCCGCGAGCGAGATGTCCTTCAGATCCTTGCCGAAGTACACCCGGGCGGCGCTCGCAAAACCATACGCGCGCTGTCCGAGATAGATCTGATTCATATAGACCTCGAGAATCTGATCTTTCGTCAGCGCGCGCTCGATCTTGTAAGCGAGCAGCATCTCGTAGATCTTGCGCGTGTAGGTCTTCTCGCTCGACAGGAAGAAGTTGCGCGCGACCTGCATGGTGATCGTGCTTGCGCCCTGTGACGCGTGACCGTTCGACAGCGCCACCGTGCCCGCGCGCAGGATGCCGGTGAGATCGACGCCGCCGTGGTCGTAGAAACGCGAGTCCTCGATGGCGAGCACCGCTTTCTTGAGATGGTCCGGCACATCGCGAATGCGCACGACGCTGCGCCGCTCTTCGCCGAATTCGCCGATCAGCACGTGATCCGCCGTATAGATGCGCAGCGGCACCTTCGGCTTGTAGTCAGTGAGCGCATCGAGCGAAGGCAGGTTCGGCATCGCGACGACGAGCGCATACCCGAGCACGAGCGCCGCGCAAACGATTAGCGCGAAAAAGCTGATGACAAGCGCGGAAAGCAGCCGCAAATACCACGGTCGCCTGGTCGTCTGACCTTCGGGCGGTTTGGATGGCGGGTTGGTCGGGGAAGAGGATTGCATGGCACCACCAAAAAACAGTCTCGGGATTATAGCCGTCCGGGTTTCGAGCCTTTCTTAAGACTTGCGACGAATCGCGGGCGTGCTTCGGTCCCGTTTCTCCTGCTTCGGAACTTCGTCCCTTCAAGATACGCGGGATCGTGCGGATAAGCACCTCTGAAACGCGCCAAACACACGCGTTAGCCATTTGGCTGAATGTTCGAAAGACGCGCGGCTCACCACAATTCTTCTCGTGCAAGCGCTCGAAAGGTTCGGCGCGCAAGAGACGATGGAGTGAGTCATGAACAAGGCCTTATTGACAGTTACGCGCCGCTTTGCAGCGGGTATCGATGTGAGCGAAAGCGCGGTGCGGATAGTGGTGCTCAGCAAGCGCGTGCGTTCGCCCTCGGCGGTGTGCGTCGAGCATATCGATTGGGTGGCGCTCGAACCGGGCGCGGTGATCGACGGCGAGTTCGTCGATCGCGCCGCCGTGATCGCGGCGCTCTGCGATACGGTCGAGCGCTTGCCGCAGAACGGCGTGTCGCGCGCGCTGCGTTGCGCAATGGGCTTGCCGTCGTCCGCGACGCTCACCACGCGCGTGCCGCTCACCGCGTTGCTGGAGACGCGCGATGCGCCCGCGCTCGTGGCGGACGGCGATCCGCGCGGCGTGCTCGAACCCGCCGTGCTCGCGGAGGCCGAGCGCATCTCGGGCATCGAACGCGGCGCGCTCGCGGTCGACTGGTCAGTCGAAACGCAGGAGGACGGCCGCGCGCAAGTCGCAATTGCCGCCACCGCGCGCCGGCATGTCGAGGCGCGCGTCGAAACGGCGGCTGCGGCGGGAATCGCGCTGTCCGCCATCGACGGCGAACCGGCGGCGGCCATGCGCGCAATGCGTCATTCCGGCAAGGTGGAGCTCGGTCCGGATGCGCGCTTCATGCTTTGCTGGCTCGAAAAGACGGGGCTGCACGGCTGGGTCGCCGGCGCTCACGGTGTCGAGTCCGAAGTGCGGTATCCGGCGCCCGAGCATTCATGTCTCGCCGACGCGCTCCGCGATCTTGCTGGCACCGATGCGCCGCTCGACTGCGTGTACGTCGGCGGCGAAGCGGACCTGATGGCGCAGGCCGCGCTGCCACTTCCCGCGCTGGCGAAGATGTTCGGCTGCCCGGCGCTGCCGTTCGAGTGCGCGCCGTATTGCAATGGCGTGGCGGGCATCGATGCGTCGCTCAAACATTCGCCGCTCTTCGCGGTGGCGTTCGGTCTGGCGTTGCGCGAGGTGCTGCAATGAGCGGCGCGAGCGTGGTCGAAGGCTTCAACCTGCTTCCTTACCGCTTGCGCAAGCGCCGCGAGATGCGCCGTCAGCGGCTCGCGATTCTCGCGGCGGCGAGTCTTGCCGGATGCGCGGCGGTCGGCGCGGTCGCGGGCTGGGATGCCTTGCAGCGCGCGCGTCTGGATGAGCGGCGTCTCGCGCTGGAAGCGTCGCTACGGACATCGGGCGCGCAGCTCGAAGAGCACGCACGGCTCACGCGTGCCGAAGCCGACCGGCGGCGCGCGCGCCAAAACGCGCAACCGCTTGCCGCGCCGCGCGACCGTTTTCTCGCGCTTCTCGACGCGCTGGCTGACGCGCCCCGGCAACCTGGCGTCGAGCTGCAACGCGTCTCGCAACGGACCGACGAAGTCGAACTCGCGGCGCTCGCGCCCGATTCGCAAGCGGCGGCGAACTGGCTCAAGCGTCTGGAGGACGTGCGCGACGTGCAGTCGGTGGAAGTGATCGAGATGAAGCGGCGGCCAACCACGCCGGCGCCGGCGAGGCGCGATGCCGTATCGAACGTCGAACGCTACGAATTCACGGCGCTGGTGCGCTACGCACGCGAAACCGCGGCGGCGGCAAAGACCGCGCAACCCGCGCTCGCCGTCCGCCGCACGACCAACACCGCTCACGGGAGCAATCAATGAACACGATGTCCTTCAACGATGCCGGCCGTCTGCGCTCAGTCGCGGCCTTCCATGAATGGCCGCTTCGATGGACGCTCTGCGGCGCGATGCTTCTCGCGGCGATCATCTGCGTCATCGGCGTGCAGGGCTGGCGCGCGGCCGGTCTGATCGATCTCGATGCAAGCCACGCGGCGCTCTCCGCCGCGCAGGAGAAAGCGGGCCAACTGCGCGGTATCGAGGCGCAATTGCCCGATCTGCGCAAACGCGTGGCGGCGGGCGGTCTGAACCCCGAACACTGGACTGCCGCCGATGCGCTACACGCCGTAGCCAGTCTCGCCGCGCAAAGCGGGTTGCACGTGACGGAGATCGAGCCGCTTCAGACGAAACTCGCCGAGGTCCAGGCACCGCGCGCGCTCCGGTTTCGCGCGGAAGGCGGCTTTGCCGAGATGAAGCGGTTCATCGAGGCGCTCGCGGGTTTGCCGCGTCTCGTCATACCGGAAGGCGTGCAAATCCGGCGGCAGACGGGTGTACTTTCCATCGATACGACCTTGCGCATCCACGATGATCTTCCGGCCGTGCCGCTGCCCGAACCGGCGCGCACGAACGCCTTCGTCATCGATCCGTTCGGCAAGGAAAGCGCCGGCGGCTTTTCGCGCAGCGCGGACTTGCTGCTCGTCGGGACGCTTCTCGGACGTCATCGCGCGATGGCGCTGATGCAGAGCAGCGAGGGCGTTGGCGACTTCCGGCCCGGCGAGAAGATCGGAGACGAATGGCTCGGACGCGTGCGGCCGCGCGCGGTCGAGCTCGCGAGTGACGACGGCGCTTCGCGCACGCTGAGTTTCGCGGAGGATCGCAAATGATCGCGCCACCAACTTTTCGTTTTAAGGGGCTCGTTCTGGCGCTGGCGCTCCTTTTCGCGTCGCACGCGGTCTGGGCCGAAGCCGATCAAAGCGAACCCATTGCGCCTTTGCCGCCGTTGCCCGCGGGCTACGAGACTTTGCCGACCGACCAGTTCGCCATCGATACGAGCACGCCGCCCGCGCTCTTGTCGCCGCCCGTCGCGCAGAGTGCGGAGCCCGTGGCTGCCGCGAAGTCATCGACGGAAACGAGCGAGGCGCTCGAAGGCCCGCCCGTGCCGATGCCGCAGCCAGAACGTCTGAGCACGCAATCGCCCGGCAGCACCGACGACGGCAAGCCGATCACGCTCGATCTCAAGAACGCCGACCTGGGCGCCGCGCTGCATGCGTTTGCGCGCTTCAGCGGGCTCAATATCATCGCGAGCGACAAGGTGCGCGGCCAGGTGTCGATCAATCTCGTCGCCGTGCCGTGGCGCCGCGCGTTCGACACGCTGCTCGACGTGAACGGCCTCGCCATGGAGCAGCACGGCAACGTGATCTGGGTCGCGCCGCTCGCGGAACTCGCCGCACGCGAGAAGCTGCGCTACGAGACGCACGCGCGCGCCGCCGATCTCGAACCGCTCGCGAGCCGCACGTTCGTGCTGCGCTATCCGCGCGCGGAAGACGTCCGCAAGCTGCTGACAGGCTCCGGGAGCCAGCGCGTGCTGTCCAAACGCGGCTCCGCCATGGCCGACACGCGCACCAATCTGCTCTTCGTGACGGACCTCGACGCGCGCGTGAAGCAAATCGCCGAACTCGTCGCGCAGATCGACAAGCCCACGCCGCAAGTCGTGATAGAAGCGAAGATCCTGGAAGGCGAGGCGGGCATTTCGCGCACGCTTGGCGTCAAGCTGGGCGTCGCGGGCGTGAACGACCCGGCGCGCGGTCTCTCGGGCGGCAAGGACGGTGTCGTGTACGATTTATCGGCGCGGCCGATCAACGGTTTCGACGCCGCCACGGCCGGACTCACGCTGTTCGCGGCTCAGGCCACGCGGCTTCTAAACATCGAACTGAGCGCGCTCGAAGCCGAGGGACGCGGGCAGATCGTCTCCCGGCCGCGTGTAGTGACGGCTGACCGCGCGAAGGCGCTGGTCGAGCAGGGCACGGAGCTGCCGTATCAGGCGAAAGTGGGCAACGGCGTTTCCGGCGTGCAGTTTCGGCGCGCGGCGCTCAAACTGGAGGTCGAGCCGCAGATTACCCCGCACGGGCACGTCATTCTTGATCTCGATGTCGCGAAAGACAGCGTCGGCGAGCAGACCGACGCGGGTCCGGCCATCAACACCAAGCACGTCCAGACGCGCGTCGAGGTCGAGGACGGCGGCACGGTGGCGATCGGCGGCATCTACTCGGAAGACGAGCGCAACGACGTCACGGGCGTGCCCGGACTGTCGAAGCTGCCGTGGCTCGGCTGGCTGTTTCGCCATGACGCGCGCCGCAGCTCGCGCAACGAGCTGGTGATCCTGATTACGCCGCACGTCATTGCTTCGAGTGGATGAAGGCGGAAAGAAGCGGAAAGCGGGGCCGCGAGCGGGCGGCCCGACTCGACAAAGCGGGCTATTTGCCCTTAAGCTGCCGCACGAACAAAATTCGATTGACTTGAAGGAAACTGAGTTGCAGGAAGGGCACGCGAACGCGAACATCTTTTTCGTCGGACTCATGGGGGCGGGTAAAACCACCGTGGGCCGCGCGGTTGCGCGCCGCTTGCAGCGCTCATTTATCGATTCGGATCAGGAAATCGAGGCGCGCACCGGCGCGCGCATCCCGGTGATCTGGGAGCTCGAAGGCGAGGCGGGTTTTCGTCAGCGCGAAGCCAACGTTATCGACGAGCTGTCGCAAAAGAGCGGTATCGTGCTCGCTACGGGCGGCGGTGCGGTGCTGCGTCCGGAGAATCGCGAACATCTGAAGAATCGCGGCGTCGTCATCTATCTGCGTGCAAATCCGCACGATCTCTGGCAGCGCACGCGGCGCGACAAGAACCGGCCGCTTTTGCAGACCGACGATCCGCGCGGCAAGCTGGAAGCGCTCTTTCAGACGCGTGATCCGCTCTACAACGAGTGCGCGCATTTCGTCGTGGAAACCGGCCGACCTACCGTCAACGCGCTCGTCAACATGGTCCTGATGCAACTGGAGGTGGCCGGCGTCATCAAACCGGCTCAGTCATAATGTCCGTCATGATTTCCCCCTCGCTTACCGTCGACGTCGAACTGGGCGAACGCGCCTATCCCATTCATATCGGTGCGGGCCTCATCGGTCGCACGGAGCTTTTCGCGCCGCATATCAAGGGCGCGTCGGTCGCCATCGTCACCAACTCCACCGTCGACCCGCTCTACGGCGACGAACTCCGTGCCGCACTCGCCACGCTCGGCAAGAAGGTAACGACCGTCGTGCTGCCGGATGGCGAAGCGCACAAGAACTGGGAAACGCTCAACACGATCTTCGACGCGCTCCTCAGCGAACGCTCCGACCGCAAGACCACGCTGATCGCACTCGGCGGCGGCGTGGTGGGCGACATGACCGGCTTCGCGGCGGCATCGTATATGCGCGGCGTGCCGTTCATTCAAGTGCCGACCACTTTGCTCTCGCAAGTGGATTCATCGGTGGGCGGCAAGACGGGCATCAATCATCCGCTCGGCAAGAACATGATCGGCGCGTTCTATCAGCCGCAAGCGGTGATCGCGGACATCGGCGCTTTGCGCACGCTGCCGGAGCGTGAACTCGCTGCGGGACTCGCGGAAGTCATCAAGACGGCGGCAATCGCGGACGCCGAGTTCTTCGAGTGGATCGAAGCGAACATCGCGAAGCTGAACGACCGCGACGAAGAAGCGCTTGCTCACGCGGTCAAGCGTTCGTGCGAGATCAAGGCGTCGGTGGTGGCATCGGACGAACGCGAAGGCGGACGCCGCGCAATTCTCAACTTCGGTCATACCTTCGGGCATGCCATCGAAGCGGGCCTGGGCTACGGCGAATGGCTGCACGGCGAAGCGGTGGGCTGCGGCATGGTGATGGCGGCGGATCTTTCCGTGCGCCTCGGCAAACTGGATGAACCCGCGCGCAAGCGTCTCGTGCGCGTGATCGAAGCCGCGAAGCTGCCGGTCGTGGCGCCCACGCTTGGCGCGGCGCGTTATATCGATCTGATGAAGGTCGACAAGAAAGCCGAAGCCGGCGAGATCAAGTTCATTTTGCTGACCCGCTTCGGCGAGGTCGAAATAGCAAAGGCGCCCGACCACGCCGTGTGCGAGACGCTCGCCGCAAGCGTCTGAGTATCGGATCGGCGCCGACCCGGCGGCAATGCCGGAGACAACCGGAACCACGACTTGAGCGGAGCAGCCGGTGAGCGAAATAGAAAGTCTACTTCCGTCGAGCGGGCCGCCATCGGGCTCGTTCGAAGCGTATCTCGCGCCGTACGCGGCGCATTCGGCGTTGTCGCGCGGACGCCGGTATGCCGAAGCGCCGCCTGCCGCCCGTACCGAATTCCAGCGCGACCGCGACCGCATCGTGCACTCCACTGCATTCCGGCGGCTCGAATACAAGACGCAGGTGTTCGTCAATCACGAAGGCGACCTCTTTCGCACGCGTCTCACGCATAGTCTCGAAGTCGCGCAGATCGCGCGTTCGGTCGCTCGCAATCTGAATTTGAACGAAGATCTGGTCGAAGCGATTTCGCTTGCGCACGATCTCGGCCACACGCCGTTTGGTCACGCGGGCCAGGACGCGCTCAACGAATGCATGCGCGATCACGGCGGCTTCGAGCACAATCTGCAAAGCCTCGCGGTGGTGGATCAGCTCGAAGAGCATTACGGCGCATTCGACGGCCTCAACCTCTGCTTCGAGACGCGCGAGGGCATTCTCAAGCATTGCTCGCGCGAGAATGCGCGCAAGCTCGGCGATCTCGGCGAACGCTTTCTCACGGGCAAGCAGCCGTCGCTCGAAGCGCAGATCGCCAATGTCGCCGACGAAATCGCCTACAACAATCACGATGTCGACGACGGCTTGCGCTCCGGCTTCATCACGCTCGAACAGCTTTCCGAAGTCAGCCTCTGGCATACGCATTTCGATGTGGCGCGCGCCGCGTATCCGGACATCGGCGGACGCAGGCTGATTCACGAGACCATTCGCAGCATCATCAATACGCTGATCGTCGATCTGATCGAGGCGACGAGCCGCAATCTCACGCGCGTGGCGCCGAAGTCCATCGACGATATCCGCAACGCGCCGCCGCTCGTCGCGCATAGCGATGAAATTGCCGCGCAAGCTGCCGCGCTCAAGCGTTTTCTGTTCAGGAACCTGTACCGGCACTATCGCGTGATGCGCATGGCAAACAAGGCGAAGCGCGTCGTGACGGGTCTCTTCGACGCGTTCACCGACGACCCGCGCCTGTTGCCGCCCGCTTATCAGGCGCGTCAGGCCGCGGTGGAGGAGTCGGCCAACGACGCGAGTTCAACCGGCCACGACAGCTCGCAGGCGCGGCTCGTCGCGCATTACATCGCGGGCATGACCGACCGCTATGCACTGAAGGAGTATCAACGCCTGTTTGTCATCGACAACAACTAATATCGCGCGTTTCAACGCGCAAGAATCAATTCAAGGAGACTTTCTCGATGAGACGCATGCCCTCGTTCCGCTCGATCGCAGCAGCTGCCGTGCTCGCGTTCGCCGGCAGCACCGCAGCGCAGGCCGCGACGGAAATCCAGTTCTGGCACGCCATGGAAGCCGCGCTCGGCGAGCGCGTCAACGACATCGCCAACGACTTCAACGCGTCGCAGAGCGATTACAAGATCGTCCCCGTGTTCAAGGGTACGTATGACCAGACGCTCGCGGCGGGCATCGCGGCGTTTCGCAGCGGCAACGCGCCCGCGATCCTGCAAGTCTACGAAGTCGGCACGGCAACGATGATGCAGGGCAAGAAAGCCGTCGTTCCGGTCTACGACGTCTTCAAGCAGGCAGGCGTGCCGCTCGACGAGAAGGCCTTCGTGCCGACCATCTCCGGTTACTACAGCGACGCGAAGACCGGCCATCTCATCTCTATGCCGTTCAACAGCTCCACGCCGGTTCTGTACTACAACAAGGACGCCTTCAAGAAGGCGGGACTCGACCCGAACCAGCCGCCGAAGACCTGGGCCGATGTCGAAACCGACGCAAAGAAGATCAAGGCCGCCGGTTACTCTTGCGGTTATTCGTCGGGCTGGCAAAGCTGGATTCAGCTCGAAAACTACAGCGCGTGGCATGCAGCGCCGTTCGCGACGAAGAACAACGGCTTCGACGGGCTCGACGCCAAGCTCGACATCAACAAGCCGCTGCAAGTCGCGCATATCGCCTTCCTGCAGAAGATGGCGAAAGAAGGCAACTTCACCTACGTGGGCCGCAAGGACGAGCCGGTCTCGAAGTTCTATAGCGGCGATTGCGGCATTATCACGAACTCGTCGGGCTCGCGCGCGACCATCAACAAGTTCGCGAAGTTCGAATACGGCGTCGGCATGATGCCTTACGACGCGAACGTGAAGGGCGCGCCGCAGAACGCGATCATCGGTGGCGCGAGTCTCTGGGTGCTGTCGGGCAAGGACCCGGCCGTGTACAAGGGCGTCGCGAAGTTTCTCGCTTATCTAACCTCGCCGCCGGTCGCGGCGAAGTGGCATCAGGACACGGGCTATCTGCCGGTCACGCAAGCGGCCTACGAACTCACGCAGAAGCAGGGGTTCTACGACAAGAATCCCGGCGCGGATATCGCCATCAAGCAGATGCTGAACAAGCCGCCGCTCGCCTACACCAAGGGTTTGCGTCTTGGCAACATGCCGCAGATTCGCACCGTCGTCGATGAAGAACTGGAGCAGGTCTGGGCGGAGAAGAAGACGCCGCAACAGGCGCTCGATTCTTCGGTTTCGCGCGGTGACGAACTGCTGCGCCGCTTCGAAAAGAGCGGTGGTTAAGCGCCCATGACGCAGCGCGCCCGCGTGTTTCTCGCGGGCGCCGTTTCAGGATACATCGATGGAAAAACGGTCTCGTTTCGATACGAGCGTCCTGCCGTATCTGCTCGTTGCGCCTCAGCTCGCGATCACCGCGCTGTTCTTTCTGTGGCCGGCGGGCGAAGCGCTCTGGCAATCCACGCAAAGTCAGGACGCGTTCGGCACGTCGAGCGAATTCGTCGGCCTCGCGAACTTCAAGCAGCTCTTCGCGGACCCGCTTTATCTGTCGTCGTTCAATACGACGATGATCTTCTGCGCGCTCGTTACCGTGTCGGGACTCGTGATCTCGCTGCTGCTCGCCGCGTGCGCCGACCGCGTGACGCGCGGCGCGAAAGCGTATCAGACGTTGCTCATCTGGCCATATGCCGTCGCGCCCGCGATTGCGGCGGTGTTGTGGTCGTTTCTGTTCAACCCGAGCATCGGGCTCGTGACGTATGCGCTCGCGAAGCAGGGCATCGTGTGGAACCACGCGCTGAACGGCACGCAGGCCATGTTTCTCGTCGTGCTCGCGTCGGTGTGGAAGCAGGTCAGCTACAACTTCCTGTTCTTCTATGCGGGACTTCAGGCAATTCCGCAGTCGCTGATCGAAGCCGCGGCCATCGACGGAGCCGGTCCCGTGCGACGCTTCTTCGGCATTGCGTTGCCGCTGCTTTCGCCGACGAGTTTCTTCCTGCTCGTCGTGAATCTGGTCTATGCATTCTTCGACACCTTCCCCGTGATCGACGCCGCCACCGGCGGCGGCCCGGCGCAGTCGACCAAGACGCTCATCTACAAGATTTTCGCGGAAGGCTTTCAGGGTCTCGACATCGGTAGTTCGGGCGCGCAATCGGTCGTGCTGATGGTGATCGTCGTTGCGTTGACCATCGTGCAGTTCCGCTTCGTCGAACGCAGGGTGCAATATTCATGATCGAGAACCGACGCGGCTTCGATATCTTCTGTCACGCGGTGCTGCTCGTAGGCGTCGCGCTGATAGTGTTTCCGGTGTATGTCGCGTTCTGCGCGGCCACGATGAATTCGAAGGAAGTCTTCACCGTGCCGCTCTCGCTCGTGCCGAGCACGCATCTCTTCGAAAACGTGGCGAACATCTGGACGCACGGCAGCGGCAACGCGGCGGCGCCTTTCGGACGCATGCTGATCAACAGCCTCGTGATGGCGCTCGTGATCTCCATCGGCAAGATCGCGGTGTCGATCATCTCGGCGTATGCGATCGTGTTCTTCCGCTTTCCGTTCAAGAACTTAGCGTTCTGGCTGATCTTCGTCACGCTCATGCTGCCGGTGGAGGTGCGTATCTTCCCGACGGTGCAGGTCGTGTCGTCGATGCATCTGTCGAACACGTACGCCGGGCTGACGCTGCCGCTCATTGCATCGGCGACCGCGACCTTTCTGTTCCGCCAGTTCTTCATGACGCTGCCGGACGAACTGATGGAAGCGGCGCGCATCGACGGCGCGGGGCCGCTGCGTTTCTTCCGGGATGTCGTGCTGCCGCTGTCGAAGACGAACATTGCGGCGCTCTTCGTCATCACGTTCATCTACGGCTGGAATCAGTATCTGTGGCCGATTCTCATCACCAACGAGCAGTCGCTCCAAACGGCGGTGGTGGGCATCAAGAGCATGATCGCATCGGGCGATACCGCGACTGAGTGGCATCTCGTCATGACCGCGACCTTGCTCGCCATGTTGCCGCCGCTCGCGGTCGTCCTGACGATGCAGCGCTGGTTCGTGCGCGGCCTCGTCGATTCGGAAAAATAACGCAACCACCTTGGCATGACGCCCGAGAACAGAAAGCGTCCGCTCGGGCTCAAACGGGAGACTTCAGACATGATTCTCGAAATCGCACAGTTGCCGGTCATGGCCGGCGAGGAAAGCGCATTCGAAGCCGCTTTCGACGAAGCGCAGAAGATCATCGCGGCGCAGCCGGGCTATCGTTCGCATGAGCTCGTGCGCGGGGCGGACGCCGGCAACGGCTCGCAATACGTGTTGCTGGTGCGTTGGGATTCGGTCGCGGCGCATGATCCGGGCTTTCGGCAATCGGCGGGTTACCAGCAATGGCGCGCGCTGCTGCATCGCTTCTATGAGCCGGGCATCGCGGTCGCGCATTTCGCGACGGTGTGCGGCGCGCTGCGGGACTGATCGATGGCTGCGTTGAATCTCAAGGCGGTCAGGAAAAGCTACGACGGCAAGAACTTCGTGCTGCACGGCATCGACGTGGCAATCGCGGATGGCGAGTTCGTCGTCATGGTCGGTCCTTCGGGCTGCGGAAAATCGACGTTGCTGCGCATGGTCGCGGGGCTCGAAAGCGTGTCCGAGGGCGAGATCCAGATCGGCGGCAAGGTCGTCAACAAGCTGGAGCCAAAGGATCGCGACATCGCGATGGTGTTCCAGAACTACGCGCTCTATCCGCATATGAGCGTCGCGCAGAACATGGCTTACGCGCTCAAGATCGGCGGCGCGGATCGCGCGACTATCGAGAGCCGCGTGGCGAATGCGGCGCGCATCCTCGAACTCGAACTGCTGCTCGCGCGCAAGCCGCGCGAACTGTCGGGCGGGCAGCGTCAGCGCGTTGCCATGGGCCGCGCGATCGTGCGCGAACCGGCCGTGTTCCTCTTCGACGAACCGCTCTCGAATCTCGACGCCAAACTGCGCGTGCAAATGCGTCTCGAGATTCAACGGCTTCACGCGCGACTCGCAACCACGAGCCTTTACGTTACGCACGACCAGATCGAAGCGATGACGCTCGCGCAACGCGTCATCGTCATGAACAAGGGACACGCCGAGCAGATCGGCGCGCCGACCGAAGTCTACGAGCGGCCGGCGACGGTGTTCGTCGCGAGCTTCATCGGCTCGCCCGCGATGAATCTGCTCGAAGGGCGCTTGTCGGAAAACGGCTCGACGTTCGAGGTGGCGGACGGCGGACCGAAGCTGCCGGTTGCGGGCGCTGCCGGCTTGAACGGCACGATGCACGGTCGCGAGTGGATCATCGGCCTTCGCCCCGAGCATATGACACCGGGCATCGTCGGCGCGGCGAGCGCGACGCTCGATGTCGATTCCACCGAGCTGCTCGGCGCCGACAATCTCGCGCACGGCAAGTGGGGCAAGCACGACGTGGCGGCGCGTTTACCGCATACGCACCGGCCGCAGCGTGGCGAAAAGCTGGCGGTGTCCGTGCCGCCGCAACAACTGCATTTCTTCGATCCGGCGAGCGGTCGGCGCGTCAACTGAAGGGAGTATCCGCGATGAGAACCTGGCCTTATCCCGCAATCGTCGCGCATCGCGGCGGCGGCAAGCTCGCGCCCGAGAACACGCTCGAAGGCATCGACGAAGGCGCGCGGCGCGGTCTGCGCATGATCGAATTCGATGCAAAGCTCTCGGCCGACAATGTGGTTTTTCTGCTGCACGACGATGACGTCGATCGCACCTCGAACGGTCATGGACCCGCACGCTCGATGACTTACGCACAGATCCGTGCACTCGATGCGGGCTCGTGGTTCGGCAAGCCATTCGCGGGCGCGCATATGCCGACGCTCGCTGAAGTACACGCGCGTTGCACGGAACTCGACATGGCGGCAAACGTGGAAATCAAGCCGTGTCCCGGACGCGAAGTCGAGACGGGTGAGCTTGTCGCGCGTGAGGCGGCGCGCTTGTGGGCGAGTGCGGAACCGGCGCCGTTATTGTCGTCGTTTTCATACGAGGCGCTGCAAGCCGCGCGCAACGCGGCACCAGAGCTTCCTCGCGGCATGCTGTACGAGGAAGTTCCGGTCGACTGGCGCGAGCAAACGTCGGCACTCGCATGCGTGTCGCTGCATGCGAGTTACCGGCATTTGAGCGAAGCACTCGTTCGCGAAATCAAGGACGCGGGCTTGCGCGTACTTGCCTATACACCGAATGAACCTGAGCGCGTGAAGTTGCTCGCGCAATGGGGAGTCGATGCGATCTGTACGGATCGCATCGATATCATTGGTGCGGATTTTCTTGCGGGAAGTTGAACGACGCGCGCGGCGCCATTCATACTGGCGCCGCTCGTTCGGTCAGCGAGCGCGGGCCAGCAAAACGCCCGCGACGAGCGCCAGGCCGCCGACGAGTGCAATCGTCTGCCAGGGCTTTTCGTGCAGATACGCGTCGGCGTCGTCTATAGCAGCGCCGGCGCGTTGTCTGAGCGCGGCGTGCGTGTCGTTCAGACGGGAACGTGCGCCGTCCAGTTGCGAACTGATTTGCTTGCGCAAGATGGCGGCATCGGCCGATGCGCCGTTCGACAGCGTTTCTTCAAGATCGGAAAGCAGCGCGCGCAACTCGCCGCTGATGTCCTCGGCGGCATCACGGCCATGACGCGCCATACGGCGCGCACGGCGGTTGGTGCTGCTCCAGGAATCTCCGATGGCGTCTCGCGTGTTAGGCAATGCGTTCATAGATCGCTCCGTCGATGGATGAATCGTGGATGGATGACCACACCGCTCGCGAAGAGCGGGAAATCGATGATGCAGCAAATTCGATGCCCATGGGCGCGCACGGTCGTGTCACCACCAAGACTGTCGGTGAACGGCGTTGCGACAGCGTAATAAATGCGCAAGCTCCGCAAATGCGCGGGTCACATTTACAAGAGCCGGTAAAATCAAACGCCGCCACGTTTCATGCATGGCGGCGCTTTTATTTGCATGCCCGCAGATAAAATTTCGGGAACGCCGTGGTTAATCCAGTGTTCTAGAAACGATAGCCGACACGCAAATAAGTCACGATGGGATTCAACGTGATCTTCGCTTTCGACTGCACGTTCAACGTGCCAACCGGCGTCTGCGCTTGCGAGTTCAAAGTCGCCGTTGCCTTCAACGGAATGAACGACACGGAAAAACCCGCGAACCAATGCTCCGTGAAGTTATAGACGGCGCCCACGTTGAACACCGGCGCCCAAGAACTATCCGTGTCGACGGAGGTCGGACCATGCAGGACGTTGCCTTCGAACGATGAGTTCGTGATCTTGGCGTCGGTGAACCAGGTGCGGGTTACGCCAATACCGACGAACGGACGAAACTTCGCTTGAGGAGCATTAAAGAAGTATTTGAAAAGCAGCGTTGGGCTCCATTGTTTCGCGCTGCCGAGCTTGCCGTATTGCGAGAACGAGCCTGTGCCTTCGAGGTCGAAGGAGGGCGGAATGCCCATTTCGAATTCCGCCGCAATGTGGTCGGTGGCAAAGTAACCAAGCGTGAAGCCTGCCGTATCCGCGCTTGAAATGCCGGCGCCCGTGCCCTGTACGTCGATATTGACGGGAGATCCGCCTACACTTGTCTCTTTGAGCGGGCCGCTGCTGTCTTGCGGGGCGAAGTGAAACCAGCCAGCGGTTGCGTAGAAGGAACCCGCCGACTGTGCGTGCGCCGCGCTGGCTACACACGCAAATGCCGCTGCTCCCACCATGACTTGTTTTATTTTCAATTTGTGCTCCTCCAGAAAAGCACGCTCATTATGAGCATAAGATTTCAAAGTAACCATAGCGTCGCCGTAGAGCATTTTCCCTAAGACGTGTGCGGCGTTGGAATCGTGTTGCATGGCATTTGCATGTGTTTCGTCCACGCTGCCTCAACATCTCCACAAGGTCCCCGATTGGGGTAACACAAACGCGACCAATGGAATATCCAGAATGGCACGGCTTGCACGACTTTATGTTCCCGATCAGCCGCAGCATGTCATCCTGCGCGGTCTCGACCAGCAACCTGCCTTCGTCGACGACCAGGACTACGAGCTTTTTATCGACTGCTTGAGAACTGCATCACGTGATCATCATCTTTCCATTCATGCATATGCGTTGATGCCGCAGGCGGTGCATCTGCTTGTCACGCCGCGCGACGAATCGAGCCTTCCGAAGGCGATGCAGGCAGTCGGGCGTCGTTACGTGGCGCATTTCAATCGCCGTTACACGCGGCGCGGGACGTTGTGGGAAGGGCGATATCGCGCAACGGTCATCGAGGGTGAACGTTATTTCCTGCTTGCCACGCGCGTGGTTGAAACCGCGCCGGTTCGCGCGGGTCTGGTTGCCGCGCCGCAGGACTACAAGTGGTCGAGTTTTCGGCACCATATAGGGCTGACGCTCGACGGACTGATCACCGACCATCCGCTTTTCTGGTCGCTCGGCAATACGCCGTTCGAACGCCAGCATGCATACAAGGAGTTGTGCGATCAGCCGCTCGACGAGCGTGAGGCCAATCGTCTCCTGCAAGCCACACTGAAAGGCTGGGTGCTCGGCAGCGATGCGTACCGCGATTGGGCATCGCGTGCGGCGAACCGGCGCGTGTCGCCATTGCCGCGCGGACGGCCGCGTAAAGTGCGCGAGACGCCTCAATCTCAATAACCACGGGCATCGCGGAAAACGACGCTTGAAAGGACGGCGGCACGAAGATTCGGGCGCGCCGTTTCTTTTTGCCCAAGATCGATATGGAACCAATATTTTGGGGCATGCGTGCACCATATCGATAATTAGTGACGCATCATCATATTTTATTTGCCATCTCTTTGATTGGTCGCGTATATTTCGATTTCCGGCGGTTTTTGCGGCGCAGCGCGCCCGTTGCACGACCGGCTTCGCGGCTTCCAAGTCGAAATAAACGTCGCGGGCGACATAAAAAATGGTTCAACGGCCGAGTCGGCCCCTCACAGTAGAGACGGTGTCCCCATGAACGATCATCAGCAACCGGCAGTCGGTTCGCCTCCCGCCGCGCAGGGCATGTATGACCCTACCAACGAACATGACGCCTGCGGCGTCGGTTTCGTCGCCCATATCAAGGGGAAAAAGAGCCACGAGATCATTCAACAGGGTCTCAAGATCCTCGAGAATCTCGATCACCGTGGCGCCGTCGGCGCCGATCCGCTCATGGGCGACGGCGCGGGCATTCTGATTCAGGTTCCGGACGGCTTCTATCGCGAAGAGATGGCCAAGCAAGGCGTGACTTTGCCGCCTGCCGGCGAATACGGCGTCGGCATGATCTTCCTGCCGAAGGAACATGCTTCGCGGCTCGCGTGCGAACAGGAACTGGAACGCACGGTGAAGGCGGAAGGCCAGGTCGTGCTCGGTTGGCGCGACGTCCCGGTCGACGGCAACATGCCTATTTCTCCGACCGTGAAGGCGAGTGAGCCGCTCATCCGCATGATCTTCATCGGGCGCGGCAAGGACATCGTCGTGACGGATGCGCTCGAGCGGAAGCTCTACATCATCCGCAAGACGGCGAGCCACCGCATTCAGGCGCTCAAGCTCAAGCACGGCAAGGAATACTTCGTGCCGTCCATGTCGTCGCGCACGGTCGTCTACAAGGGCCTGCTGCTGGCCGGTCAGGTCGGCGTGTATTACCGCGACCTGCAGGACGAGCGCGTGGTCTCGGCGCTCGCGCTCGTGCACCAGCGCTTCTCGACCAACACGTTCCCGGCGTGGGAACTGGCTCACCCGTATCGCATGATTGCGCACAACGGTGAAATCAACACCGTGAAGGGCAACGTCAACTGGCTGAACGCGCGCACCGGCGCGATCGCCTCCTACGTGCTCGGCGACGATCTGCCCAAGCTCTGGCCGCTGATTTATCCCGGCCAGTCGGACACGGCTTCGTTCGACAACTGCCTCGAACTTCTCGTGATGGCGGGCTATCCGCTCGTCCACGCCATGATGATGATGATTCCCGAGGCATGGGAACAGCACACGCTCATGGACGACAACCGCCGCGCGTTCTACGAGTATCACGCAGCGATGATGGAGCCGTGGGACGGTCCCGCCGCCATCGCGTTCACGGACGGCCGCCAGATCGGCGCCACGCTCGACCGTAACGGCCTGCGTCCGGCGCGCTATCTCATCACCGACGACGACCTCGTGATCCTCGCGTCGGAATCGGGCGTGCTGCCTATCCCGGAATCGAAGATCGTCAAGAAGTGGCGTCTGCAGCCGGGCAAGATGTTCCTGATCGACATGGAACAAGGCCGCATCATCGAGGACAAGGAGCTCAAGGACAACCTCGCGAACGCGAAGCCGTACAAGAGCTGGATCGACGCCGTGCGTATCAAGCTCGACGAAATCGAGCCGAAGGCGGAAGACGTCGAAACGCAGCGTCGCGAAGCCGCCGCGCTGCTCGACCGTCAGCAGGCGTTCGGCTATACGCAGGAAGACCTCAAGTTTCTGATGGCGCCCATGGCGCAGTCGGGCGAAGAGGCCGTGGGCTCGATGGGCAACGACTCGCCGCTCGCGGTCATGTCCGGCAAGAACAAGACGCTCTATCACTACTTCAAGCAGTTGTTCGCGCAAGTGACCAACCCGCCGATCGATCCGATCCGCGAGAACATGGTGATGTCGCTGGTCTCGTTCGTCGGTCCTAAGCCGAATCTGCTCGACACGACCAACATCAACCCGACGATGCGTCTCGAAGTGTCGCAGCCCGTGCTCGACTTCAAAGACATCGCGAAGATTCGCGCCATCGACAAATACACCGGCGGCAAGTTCAGCTCGTACGAACTGAACATCTGCTATCCGGTGGCTTGGGGCAAGGAAGGCGTGGAAGCATGCATTGCGTCGTTGTGCGCCGAAGCCGTCGATGCCGTGAAGTCCGGTTACAACATGCTGATCGTGTCCGACCGCAAGATGGACCGCGACAATGTCGCGATTCCGGCGCTGCTCGCCACGTCGGCCATCCACTCGCATCTCGTGCAGCATGGTCTGCGCACGAGCACGGGTCTCGTCGTCGAAACCGGGTCGGCGCGCGAGACGCATCACTTCGCGCTGCTCGCGGCGTACGGCGCGGAAGCCGTTCACCCGTACCTCGCGCTGGAAACGCTCGCCAACATGGCGGAAGGCTTCAAGGGCGATCTGTCGGCCGAGAAGGTCATCTACAACTTCACGAAGGCGGTCGGCAAGGGCTTGTACAAGGTCATGTCGAAGATGGGCATTTCCACTTACATGTCCTACACCGGCGCACAGATTTTCGAAGCGGTCGGCTTGTCCTCGGAGCTCGTGGAGAAGTATTTCCGTGGCACGGCGTCCAAGGTCGGCGGCATCGGCATCTTCGACGTGGCGGAAGAAGCCATTCGCCTGCATCGCGATGCCTTCGGCGACAACCCGGTTCTCGCGAACATGCTCGATGCGGGCGGCGAATACGCTTATCGCGTGCGCGGCGAAGAGCATATGTGGACGCCGGATGCCATCGCCAAGCTGCAACACTCGGCGCGCAGCAACTCGTATCAGACGTACAAGGAATACGCGCATCTGATCAACGACCAGACGAAGCGTCACATGACGTTCCGTGGTCTCTTCGAGTTCAAGCTCGACCCGTCGAAGGCCATTCCGCTAGACGAAGTGGAGCCGGCGAAGGACATCGTAAAGCGTTTTGCGACAGGCGCGATGTCGCTCGGCTCCATCAGCACGGAAGCGCACGCCACGCTCGCGGTTGCCATGAACCGTATCGGCGGCAAGTCGAACACGGGCGAAGGCGGCGAGGACGAGAAGCGCTACCGGAACGAACTGCGCGGCATTCCGATCAAGACCGGCGACACGCTCAAGTCCCTGATCGGCGATGAAATCGTCACCGACGTCGCGTTGAAAGACGGCGATTCGCTGCGCTCGAAGATCAAGCAGGTTGCATCGGGCCGCTTCGGCGTGACGGCGGAATATCTGTCGTCGGCGGATCAGATTCAGATCAAGATGGCGCAAGGCGCGAAGCCGGGCGAAGGCGGTCAACTGCCGGGCCACAAGGTTTCCGACTATATCGGCAAGCTGCGTTACTCGGTGCCGGGCGTCGGTCTCATTTCACCGCCGCCGCACCACGATATCTATTCGATCGAAGACTTGGCGCAGCTCATTCACGATCTCAAGAACGTGAATTCCGCGGCGAGCATTTCGGTGAAACTGGTGTCCGAAGTGGGCGTCGGCACCATCGCTGCGGGTGTGGCGAAGGCAAAGGCGGATCACGTCGTGATCGCGGGTCATGATGGCGGCACGGGTGCATCGCCCTTGTCGTCGCTCAAGCACGCGGGCACGCCGTGGGAACTCGGTCTCGCCGAAACGCAGCAGACGTTGGTGCTGAACCGTCTGCGTGGCCGTATTCGCGTGCAGGCCGACGGCCAGATGAAAACCGGCCGCGATGTCGTGATCGGCGCGCTGCTCGGCGCGGATGAATTCGGCTTCGCGACGGCGCCGCTCGTCGTCGAAGGCTGCATCATGATGCGCAAGTGCCATCTGAACACGTGCCCGGTCGGCGTCGCGACGCAAGATCCGGTGCTGCGCGCAAAGTTCACTGGCCAGCCGGAACACGTCGTCAACTTCTTCTTCTTCATTGCGGAAGAAGTGCGCGAGATCATGGCGCAACTGGGTATCCGCAAGTTCGAGGATCTGATCGGCCACGCCGAATTGCTCGACACGAAGAAGGGCGTCGAGCACTGGAAGGCGAAGGGTCTCGACTTTTCGCGCGTGTTCTATCAAGTGCCGGTGGGCGCGGAAGTCGCGCGCAAGCACGTCGATGTGCAGGACCACGGTCTGGACAAGGCGCTCGATCATGTGTTGATCGAGAAGTCGAAGGCGGCGATCGAGAAGGGCGAGCACGTTTCGTTCATCCAGCCGGTGCGCAACGTGAACCGCACGGTCGGCGCCATGCTGTCCGGGTTGATTGCGAAGAAGTACGGCCACGACGGTTTGCCCGACGACTCCATCCATATCCAGTTGAAGGGCACGGCGGGCCAGAGCTTCGGCGCGTTCCTCGCCAAGGGCGTGACACTCGACCTCGTCGGCGACGGTAACGACTATGTCGGCAAGGGCATGTCGGGCGGGCGCATCATCATTCGCCCGACCAACGACTTCCGTGGCAAGTCCGAGGAGAACATCATCTGCGGCAACACGGTGATGTACGGCGCGATCGAAGGCGAGTCGTACTTCCGTGGCGTCGCGGGCGAGCGCTTCTGCGTGCGTAACTCGGGCGCGACGGCAGTCGTCGAAGGCACGGGCGATCACGGCTGCGAATACATGACGGGCGGCACGGTGGTCGTGCTCGGCGAGACGGGCCGCAACTTCGCGGCGGGCATGTCGGGCGGCGTCGCGTTCGTGTTCGATCCGGACGGCACGTTCGGCGCCAAGTGCAACAAGACCATGGTGGCCCTCGATCCGGTGCTGCAACAGGCCGAACAGGAGCGCACGGTGGATCGCGCGCTGTGGCATGCCGGCAAGACCGACGAAGCGCTGCTCAAGGGTTTGATCGAGCGTCACTTCCAGTTCACCGGATCGCCGCGTGCCAAGGCGCTGCTCGAGAACTGGGATGCGTCGCGCCGTCAGTTCGTGAAGGTGTTCCCGACCGACTACAAGCGCGCGCTCGGCGAGATTGGCGCGAAGAAGGCAAAGGACGCACTCGCGGCCTGAGCGGTCTCACTATAGAAGAGCTCTCCGGTACGCCGGAGAGCGAGTTCCTCACCAAATACAGAGAAAGAAGAGAACCACATGGGCAAGGCAACCGGTTTTCTCGAGTTCGAACGCCGCCACGAGGCGTACGAAGCACCGCTGACCCGCGTCAAGCATTACAAGGAATTCGTCGCCGCGCTGACCGATGAAGACGCCAAGGTTCAGGGCGCGCGCTGCATGGACTGCGGCATTCCGTTCTGCAACAACGGTTGTCCGGTGAACAACATCATTCCGGACTTCAACGATCTCGTGTTCCGTCAGGACTGGAAGAGCGCGATCGAAGTGCTGCATTCGACCAACAACTTCCCCGAGTTCACGGGACGCATTTGTCCGGCGCCGTGCGAGTCGGCTTGCACGCTCGGCATCAATGACGATCCGGTGGGCATCAAGTCGATCGAGCACGCGATCATCGACAAGGCGTGGACCGAAGGCTGGGTCGCGCCGCAGCCGCCCAAGCACAAGACCGGCAAGAAGGTTGCGGTGGTCGGCTCCGGTCCCGCCGGGCTCGCGGTCGCGCAGCAACTGGGACGCGCCGGTCACGACGTGGTCGTGTTCGAAAAGAACGATCGCATTGGTGGTTTGCTGCGTTATGGCATTCCCGACTTCAAGCTGGAGAAGTGGCTGATCGACCGCCGCATGCGCCAGATGGAAGCGGAAGGCGTGTCGTTCCGCACCAACGTGTTCGTCGGCAAGGACGCGCTGCCGGGGCACATCGGCAATACGGCCAAGGAAACCATCACGCCGGACGAACTGAAAGAACAGTTCGATGCGGTCGTGGTGGCGGGCGGTTCGGAAACGCCGCGCGATCTGCCGGTGCCGGGGCGCGAGCTGGAAGGCATCTATTACGCGATGGAATTCCTGCCGCAGCAGAACAAGGTTAACGCAGGCGACAAGCTCGCGGAGCAACTGGTCGCGAAGGGCAAGCATGTCGTCGTGATCGGCGGTGGCGACACGGGTTCGGATTGCGTCGGCACCTCGAACCGGCATGGCGCTAAGGGCGTGGTGCAGTTCGAACTGCTCGCGCAGCCGCCCGAGGAAGAGAACAAGCCGCTCGTGTGGCCGTACTGGCCGATCAAGCTGCGTACGTCGTCGTCGCATGAAGAGGGTTGCGAGCGTGACTGGTCGGTTGCGACGAAGCGTTTCGAAGGCAAGAACGGCAAGGTCGAGAAGCTGATCGCGGTGCGCGTCGAGTGGAAGAACGGCAAGATGCAGGAAGTGCCGAACAGCGAGTTCGAGCTGAAGGCCGACCTCGTGCTGCTCGCCATGGGCTTCACGCAGCCGGCTTCGCCGGTGCTGGATGCGTTTGGCGTCGACAAGGACGCGCGCGGTAACGTGCGCGCCTCGACCGAAGGTGACAAAGCGTATTACACGTCGGTGGACAAGGTGTTCACCGCGGGCGATATGCGGCGCGGTCAGTCGCTCGTGGTGTGGGCGATTCGCGAAGGGCGTCAGTGCGCGCGGTCGGTGGACGCGTATTTGATGGGCAGTAGCGAATTGCCGCGATGAGAGAGCGGGGTTGATGGGACGAAAGGGCGGACCTTTGGGGTTCGCCCTTTTTTGTTGGCGGGGTTATGCCACCAAAAAAAAAACCGCACCCACAATTGCTCGCGGATGCGGTTCTTCCTTCAGCAAGAGACGGAATCAAGCCTCCGCCATCGTCCTCTCTATCTCGATCCGATAATCATGGAACAGCGCCACCGACTCCCGGTGCGCAACGCTCAAAATCGCCGCCTTCGGCAAACGTTCGACGAGCGTGTTGTAGATATGCAGTTCGTTATCCGCATCGAGGGCGCTGGTGGCTTCGTCGAGGAACAGGAAGTCGGGCTTGTGCAGCAGCACGCGCGCGGCGGCAAGACGCTGTTGCTCGCCCGGCGACAAGCTGCGCGCCCAGTGCGCATTTTCTTCCAGGCGGTCGCCATACTCGGCCAGATTGCACAGACGCAGCGCCTCGCGCGATTCCTCGTCGGTGAAGGTGCCACCCGGCGACGGATAGCTCAACGCCGCGCGCAGCGTGCCGATCGGCAGATAGCTCACTTGCGGGATAAACAGCATCTTCGCGTCGACGGGTGCGTCGATACTACCGTCGCCAAACGGCCAAAGGCCCGCCAGAGCCCGCATCAGCGTGCTCTTGCCCGCGCCCGACGGCCCGACTATGAGCCAGCGCGATCCCGGTTCTATCGTCACATCGCCCACGCGCGAAAGCGGCGTGCCATTCGGCAACGCGAGCGCAAGCCCCTTGGTAGTCAGCGCTTTCGTGCTCGTGTAATGCAGGTTGATACCGCCATGCGCCGTTGCCGGCGACGTTTCCTCGCGGATATGCGTCGAGCGCATCACACGCTTGAATTCGCGCAGACGATTCACCGTGGCGCGCCATTCGACCAAGGTCGAGTAACTGTTGATGAACCAGGAGAACGAATCGCTGACCGTGCCGAACGCCGATGAAATCTGCATCAAGACGCCGAACGAGAACGCGCCCGCGAAGTAACGCGGCGCGGCAACCATGATCGGGAAGATGATGGCGATCTGTCCGTAGAAACTGAGCACGAAGGTCATGCGCTTCGTGTACTTCATGATCATCCACCAGTTGTCGCGAATGCGCTGGAAAATGGTCTTCGCGTTGGCCGTCTCGGTGGCGATGCCATCGTAAAACGCGATCTGCTCGGCATTCTCGCGCACGCGAATCAGCCCGAAGCGGAAATCGGCCTCGACCTTCTGTTGCTGGTAGTTGATCGACACCAGCGGATGCCCGACCTTCTGGATGATGACCGAGCCGATGATCGCGTAAAGCGCCGCCGCCCAGACCATGTAGCCGGGAATGACGAGCGGCGTGCCGAATGCCGTGATGGTCAGCGCGCCCGCGAGCGTCCACAAAATGGTGATGAACGTGACGAGCGTGACGAGCGTGGAAAGCAGATCGAGCGACAGAGACAGCGTGGTGGTCGCGAAGGATTGCAGGTCGTCGCTGATCCGCTGGTCGGGGTTATCGGCGAGACGGTCGCGTTCTATGCGGTAAAACGCGCGGTCGCCGAACCACTGTTCGAGATACTTATTGGTCAGCCACTGGCGCCAGCGGAAGCCGAGCATCTGCCGCAGATACCGCCCATAAACCGCGAGCAGAATGTACGCGAAGGCGAGGCCGGTGAAGACCAGCAGAAGGTGCGGAAAGTCGTGGACGTTCTTGTTCTGCAGCGCGTTGTAGAACGCCGCGCTCCAGCTGTTGAGCCGCACGTTGATCCATACGACCGTCATGTTGATCGCGATGATGGCAACGAGCAGACCCCATGCGAAGCCGCGCTCCTCCGAGACCCAGTAGGGCTTGATGAGGCTCCACGCAGAGACCGTGTCGGCTTGTTGCTGCGTGTTTTCCGGTTGAGAATTGGCCATGACCTTCCTGATGATATGCCGGTCCGAGTTACGAATGGACGCACCGCGCCGCGATACTCGCACGAGCAGCCTCTTTCCTGTCCCGAAGATTGTTCAGAGGTTCCCTTAACTGCCGCTTAATTCCGTGCTCATTCGCACAACCATGCGGAGAACCATGCTCGCGGCATTGTGCCAGAGTGCCGACTGAGGCGACCAAAGGCGGGGATCCCGGTTTGCAGCGGCTTTGGCTTTCATGGTCTAATGATCTTCGACGAAACAGGGGTGCTTCGCGCGCGACGTCATCGAATTATCGGTGTGCTGGCGCGGCGAGGCTGAGAGAGACCCTTTGCACCCGATCCGGGTAATACCGGCGAGGGAAGTTTCCGGAGAACGCGCGGCCGTCGCGCCTTTCCTCCAGGTTCTTCCATCATCTTTCTTTTCCGCCTGGCGCGCGTTGTTTGCGTTGCCGCTGCCGGGCCGGTCTCTCCTCTGCAAGTTTTGTCTTCGCGTTCGTGCGTTTGCTGCACGGCGTTATCAGTCGTGGATAAGACCGGAGCGGCGCCCAGCCTCGTTTCGATCTACAGGAGACATCGGAAAAGTGAACACGATCGATCAGCCCGCCGCGCGCCGGCCAGACTTCGCCGTCATCGGCGGAGGACTCGTCGGGCGGCTCGTGGCGTGGCAACTCGCGGGCGCGGGCCACGGCGTCGCGCTATACGAGCGCGGCGACGCGGCGGGCACGCAGTCGGCTGCGTGGGTGGCCGCCGCGATGCTCGCGCCGCTCGCCGAGGCGACGAGTGCGGAGCCGCTCGTCGTCGAACTCGGCGCGGCGTCGCTGGAACGCTGGCCGGGTCTCATCGCCGAGTTGCCCGAGCCGGTTTACTTTCAGCGCAACGGCACGCTCGTCGTCTGGCACGGCGCGGATCGCGCGGAAGCGCCGCTGTTCGAACGCAGGCTGCGCGCCAACGCGCCTGCAAGCTTGCTCAATGGCGGCTTCGTCAAGCTCGCGGGCGCGGAAGTCGCGCAAGCGGAACCCGCGCTCGGCACGCGTTTCGCGCAAGGCTGGCTGCTGCCGCACGAAGGTCAACTCGACAATCGTCAGGCGCTTCGAGCGCTCGCGGCCGGACTTACGGCGCGCGGCGTGCGCACGCACTGGAATTCTCCGGTCGATGCCATGCCCGACGCGCGCTGGATCATCGATTGCCGTGGGCTGGGCGGGAAAACGGCGTGGCCCGCGTTGCGTGGTATTCGCGGGGAAGTGGCGCGCGTGCATGCGCCGGGCATCGGGTTGTCGCGGCCGGTGCGGCTGCTGCATCCGCGTTATCCGCTGTATATCGCGCCGAAAGAGGACGATCTTTACGTGATCGGCGCGACCGAAGTCGAAGGCGAGGACATGTCACCCGTGAGCGTGCGCTCGGCGCTGGAACTGATGAGTGCGGCGTTCGCGGTGCATCCGGGTTTCGGCGAGGCGCGCATCCTCGAACTCAATTCTCAGTGCCGGCCGACGCTGCCGGATCATCGGCCGGCCATCGTCTGGGACGGGGCGCGGACCGTGCGCGTGAACGGCCTGTATCGGCACGGCTTCATGATCGCGCCGGAAGTCGCCGATGCCGCCTGCGCACTCGCCCAAGCCATCGCGGGCGGAACCGTCGCGGACGCCGCATCGTTCGCGGATTATCGCGGCGGCGCGCGCTGGTCCGAACTTCTGCATAGCGAACCGGCCATCGCGGCCGCGCTCTAGTCATCGAAAGTCAAAGCCATGAACATCCACATCAATCAGCGCGAATTCAGTCTGACCGATGCCGCCACCGTCACCGACGCGCTCGCCGCATTCGGCGCAAAACCGCCGTTCGCGGTCGCGCTCAACGGACAGTTCGTCGCGCGCGGCGAGCACGGCACGAAGACGCTTCGAGCCGGCGACAAGCTCGACGTCGTGTCGCCCGTCGCGGGCGGCTGAATCTATCGAATCCGAAGGATCGAATCATGACCTCACACACCGCCGCCCATAGCCTCACGCTCTACGGCCAGACGTTCCCGAGCCGTGTGCTGCTCGGCACATCGCGTTATCCGTCGCTGCAATCGCTTTCGGATTCCATCGATGCCGCGCGGCCCGGCATGGTGACCGTCGCGCTGCGCCGTCAGTCCGAGACTGGCGAGGCCGGTTTTTTCGATGTCCTCAAGCGTCACGGCGTCGCGCTGCTGCCAAACACGGCGGGCTGCCATAGCGTCGATGAAGTGCTGACCACCGCCTACATGGCGCGCGAGGTTTTCGACACGCCGTGGATCAAGCTGGAACTGATCGGCGACGACTACACGTTGCAGCCCGACCCGATCGGCCTCGTCGAAGCGGCGGGCAAGCTCGTGCGCGACGGCTTCAAGGTGCTGCCTTATTGCACCGAGGATCTCGTGATCGGCCGCCGTCTCCTCGATGCCGGCTGCGAGGCGTTGATGCCCTGGGGCGCGCCCATCGGCACCGGCAAGGGCGTGACCAATCCCTACGGTCTGCGCACGTTGCGCGAGCGGCTGCCAGACGTGCCGCTGATCGTCGATGCAGGCCTCGGCGTGCCCTCGCATGCGTGCCAGGTGATGGAGTGGGGTTTCGACGGCGTGCTCTTGAACACCGCCGTGTCGCAGGCGACCTTTCCGTCGCAGATGGCGCGCGCGTTCGCGCTGGGTGTCGAAGCCGGACGCACGGCGTTTCTCGCCGGTCCGATGGCCGAGCGCGACAGCGCGCAGGCCAGCACGCCGGTCGTTGGCATGCCGTTCTGGCATCAGGACGGAGGTGCTGCATGAGCTTGCTCGGACACGAAGTTTTCTGGCCGCCGGCGGATGAGTTGACCGAAGTCGCCGAACGTATCCGCGCGCGGCTCGGCGAGTGGCCCGCGCCGCCAACGCGCTGGCGCATCTGCCTGACCGTGCCGGATACGCCAAGTGCGCAGGATCTGCTCGTCGTCAACGAGCCATACGCCGCGGGCAATGCGACGGTGCTGGAAGCGTACGAACATCGCGTGATATTGCTGCATGCAGGCGCGCGCCACGTTCTCGAAGGCGAGCGTTCCGACGACTGGCTGGCCGCGCTGGCGGCGTTCCTCGACTGCAATTTCGAACCGCACGATGCGCTCGTCCTGGCAATGGCATGGCGCGCCGGCGACGAACAGAAAGAAGACGCGTGGCCAAGCGACTTCGACACGTTCCCGCGCGTCGGCGATCTTCCACCCGCGCCGGAACCTGCTTTTCCCGCTTGCCCGGACAAGCTCGGTCTTTACCCCGTATTGCCGAGCGCTAATTGGGTCGAACGCGTGCTGGACCTCGGCGTGCGCACGGCGCAGTTGCGCCGCAAGACCACCGACGCAGCGGACCTTCACGGCGAAATCGAGCGTTCGGTCGTGGCGGGGCAGCGGCATCAGGCGCAGCTTTTCATCAACGATCATTGGCGCGAAGCGATCGCCGCACGCGCTTACGGCGTGCATCTCGGTCAGGAAGATGTCGAAACCGCCGATCTGCAGGCAATCGCGCAAGCCGGCTTGCGCCTCGGACTTTCGACGCACGGCTATTACGAGATGCTTCGCGCGCTGCACTTCCGGCCGAGCTATCTCGCGCTCGGCGCGGTGTTTCCCACCACGACGAAAGTCATGCCCACCAAGCCGCAAGGCCTGGCGCGGCTTACACGCTACGTAAAGCTTCTGAAAGGACGTGTGCCGCTCGTCGCGATCGGCGGTATCGACGGCAAGGTATTGCCCGAGGTGCTGGCGACCAGCGTAGGAAGCGCTGCTGTCGTGCGTGCCGTGACAGAAGCGGCGGACACCGAAGCCGCCGTCGAGTCGCTACAACAAAGCTTTGCAAATCAAGGGTAAATGTTCTGAAAATCATATCGGGTAGAGCGTAGGTAAAGCACCGATTGCGCGCAGGCCCTATAATTCGGCCTCTTGCGTCCAAGGAATTTCTTACCTCGTGCCAGCTTTCCCCGAGCCCCTGCTAGAGCTTCGCGACGTCGATTTCGGTTACGGTAATCGGCCCGTTCTCTCGAACCTGAACATGCGTTTCACGCGTGGTCAGGTGGTTGCGGTCATGGGTGGCTCCGGCTGCGGCAAGACGACAACCTTACGGTTGATCGGCGGGCTGGTGAAAGCCAGCCGCGGTCAGGTGCTGTTCGCGGGCAAGGACGTCGGCACGCAATCGCGCGACGGTCTTTACGCGCTGCGCCGCCGGATGGGCATGCTGTTTCAGTTCGGCGCGCTGTTCACCGACCAGACCGTGTTCGAGAACGTCGCGTTTCCGCTGCGGGAACACACGGATCTGCCGGAGGAGCTCATCCGCGATCTCGTCCTGATGAAGCTCAACGCGGTCGGCCTGCGTGGCGCGCGCGATCTCGCGCCGTCGGAGATTTCCGGCGGCATGGCGCGCCGCGTCGCGCTTGCCCGCGCCATCGCGCTCGATCCCGAACTGATGATGTACGACGAGCCGTTCGCCGGTCTCGATCCCATCTCGCTCGGCATAACCGCGCAACTCATCCGCACGCTCAACGACGCTCTCGGCGCCACGTCCATTCTCGTTTCGCACGATGTGCCCGAGTCGTTCGCCATTGCGGACTACGTGTACTTCGTCGCGAACGGCGGCATTCACGCGGAAGGCACGCCGGAGCAATTACGCGCGTCGGAAGACCCGACCGTGCGTCAGTTCATCGACGGCACGCCGGACGGTCCCTTCAAGTTTCATTACGCGAGCCAGCCGCTCGCGACGGATTTCGGCATCGGAGGGAAAGCATGATCAGCGCACTCGGACGCTGGGTGCTCGACGGTTTCGGAACCGCCGGTTATGCAATGCGCATGCTGTTGCGCCTCGTACTCGAATTCTTCCCGCTTTTGCGGCGGCCGCGTCTCGTAACGAAGCAAATTCACTTCGTCGGCAACTATTCGCTCGTCATCATCGCGGTGTCGGGCCTGTTCGTCGGCTTCGTACTCGGGCTGCAGGGTTATTACACACTGAACCGCTATGGTTCGGAGCAGGCGCTCGGACTGCTCGTCGCGCTTTCGCTCGTGCGCGAACTCGGGCCGGTCGTCACGGCGCTGTTGTTCGCCGGCCGCGCGGGTACGTCGCTGACCGCCGAGATCGGTTTGATGAAGGCGGGCGAACAACTCACGGCAATGGAAATGATGGCCGTCGATCCCATGAAAGTGGTGGTCGCGCCGCGCATGTGGGCGGGCATCATCGCCATGCCCGTGCTGGCGGCCATTTTCAGCGCGGTCGGCATAATCGGCGGGTATGTGGTCGGCGTGTTGCTGATCGGCGTGGATTCCGGTGCGTTCTGGTCGCAGATGCAAGGCGGCGTGGACGTGTGGCGCGATGTCGGCAATGGCGTCATCAAGAGCATCGTGTTCGGCTTCGCGGTGACGTTCATCGCGTTGTTCCAGGGCTACGAAGCACGGCCAACGCCGGAAGGCGTGTCGCGTGCGACCACGAAAACGGTCGTGTATGCGTCGCTCGCGGTGCTCGGCCTCGATTTCCTGCTGACCGCGTTGATGTTCAGCTGATGTCCAGCTAATGAACCAAATGCAAAACGCCCGCGAGGGCGTGGGCGTTGTGAAGGGCACAGACCTCACACGCGCTCTGCGACAAGATTCTCTTTGGGAAGACGATGAAAAAGACTGCTCTCGACTTTTGGGTCGGCCTCTTCGTGGTGCTCGGTTTCGTGGCGCTGCTGTTCCTTGCGCTGAAGGCGGGCAACATGAGTTCGCTGTCGTTCCAGCAGACCTACGCGGTGAAGCTCAAGTTCGACAACATCGGCGGCCTTAAGGCGCGCGCGCCGGTCAAGAGCGCGGGCGTGACGGTCGGGCGCGTCGGCTCGATCAGCTTCGATGGAAATACGTATCAGGCGGTGGTCGCCATCGACATCGACAAGCAATATCAATTTCCGAAAGATTCGTCCGCCAAGATTCTGACTTCCGGTCTGCTCGGCGAGCAGTACATCGGCCTGGAGCCGGGCGGCGACGATCAGATGCTCAAGAATGGCGACACCATCACGATGACGCAGTCCGCCGTGGTGCTGGAAAATCTGATCGGACAGTTCCTCTATAACAAGGCAGCGGATTCCGGCGCGTCGAAATCCTCGGCGGCGCCGGCGGCAACGGCAGCTCCCGCACCGGCATTTCCGGGTGCGGCAAGCGCTATGGGCGCGAGCGCGGCCTCGGGTACGGCTCAATAAGGAGAAACAACATGCACTCGACAGGGATGCGGCGCGCAATCGTTCTAGCGGCAACGGTGGGCATGTTCGGCGGGTGCGCGACAGTGACCACTCCGACCAAGGGCGATCCCTTCGAGAGCTACAACCGGACGATGTTCACGATCAACGACAAGGTCGATCAATACGCGTTCAAGCCGGTGGCGCAGGCTTACGTCTGGGCCGTCCCGGAACCCGTGCGCAACAGCGTCACGAACTTCTTCTCGAATATCGGCGATGTCTACATCGCGGCGAACAATCTTCTGCAACTGAGAATCGCGGATGGCGTGTCTGACATCATGCGCGTCGCGATCAACACGGTGTTCGGCGTGGGCGGTCTGTTCGACGTGGCGACCATCGCCAAGCTGCCGAAGCATTCGGGCGACTTCGGTCTCACGCTCGGCCACTACGGCGTGCCGCCTGGCCCGTACGTCGTGCTGCCGCTCCTTGGACCAAGCACCGTGCGCGATACCGGCGGCCTCGCGGTCGATTATTTCGGTAATCCGCTGAGTTACGTGCAGCCGGATTCCGTGAGCTGGGCCTTGTACGGCGTAAATCTCGTGAACACACGCGCGAACCTGCTGGATGCATCCGACATTCTTTCGGATGCCGCGCTCGACAAATACTCTTTCGTTCGTAACGCTTACCTGCAGCGGCGGCAATATCTGATTACCGGTGGCGAAGGCACCTCGCCCGATTACAGCGAAGCGCCGCTTCCAAACTACGATGCGGAAGGCGCGGAAGCCGCGACTCCGGCGGGCGCTTCGGCCACGGCGGTTCCGTCCGAAGCGGCATCGGGCGCGACGCCTGCTTCTGGAGCCGCTGGCGCGCCGCGCGCAGCGAGCGACACGGGCAACAACACGGTTCCGGGACATCAGTACGTTCCGCCGCGCGCGCCGGGATTCCCTTCGTTCCGCTTGCGTTGAGCGGACTGGCGCTAACGGCCGGTAAAATACTTGGCAGCATTTTTTACAGTTTGACAGGCGCGCGGTCTGAACTCGTTCTAGCCAGCGCGCTCAAACTCAAGCCCCTTTTTTTGCAGGATCTGCGATGAAAAAAATCTTTTTGCTTCCCATCTTCGCCATGCTGATCGCGTTCTGCGGCGCGGCGTCGGCGCAATCCGTCGACTCGAGCGCGCCCGACGTGATGATCAAGACCGTCACGCAACAAGTGCTCGACGACATCAAGTCCGACAGCAAGATTCAGTCGGGCGACATCCAGCGCATCACTGAACTCGTCAATCAAAAGATCCTGCCGTACACGGACTTCACGCGTACCACGCGCCTCGTGATGGGGCGCAACTGGAACACGGCAACGCCCGAGCAACAAAAGCAGATCGTCGAGCAATTCAAGATGCTGCTCATTCGCACGTATTCGGGCGCGCTCGCTCAGGTTCGTAACCAGACGGTGCAGTACAAGCCATTCCGCGCGTCGCCGGAGGACACGGATGTCGTGGTCCGCTCGGTCGTGATGAACAACGGCTCGCCGATCGAACTCGACTACCGCCTGTACAAAACGCCGCAAGGCTGGCGCGTGTACGACATCAACGTGCTCGGCGCATGGCTGATCCAGGCGTATCAGCAGCAGTTCAACGAGCAGATTTCGCAGAATGGCGTGGCTGGCTTGCTGCAATTCCTCACGCAGCGTAATCAGCAACTCGCGAACGGCAAGGCATCGTGAGCACGCAGGCAAATGCGCAAGTCGCGGGCGGCCGCTTCCAAACGGCTGCCACGCTAACCCACGAAAGCGCGAAGGCTGCGCTCGACGCGGGTTTGTCGCGTATCGCGGCGGGTGCAACCGAAGTCGACTGCGCGCCGCTCACGCATTTCGATTCATCCGCGCTCGCCGTGCTGCTTGCATGGCAGCGCGCCGCCACCGAGCGCGGCACGGCGCTTGGCGTCGTGAATGTTCCTTTCAAGCTTGCCAGTCTCGCGCAAGCTTACGGCGTCGACACGCTGCTCTCCTTCCGACATTGATCCTGTCCTGACGCCATATCAGGTGCGGCAACCAGGCATGCGTTGCCGCGATCAGGATCGCTCCGAAGTCGGCTCCATCCGGTTTGCCCTATAATCAAATGCTTTTTCGGGCCCGCACCCGGCAATTTTTCGATCGAGCCCGGGTCTGTCAAGCGTTATCCGCACAATCGAGGCGCGGCCACACGAGGCACGCGCACTGTCAATGTCAGCCATAGAAATCCGAAACGTCAGAAAGCGCTACAAGCAGCTTCAGGCGCTCAAAGGCGTGAGCCTCACGGTTGAAGAGGGCGAATTCTTCGGCTTGCTCGGCCCCAACGGCGCCGGCAAGACCACGCTGATCAGCATCCTTGCCGGACTCGCGCGCGCCGATAGCGGCACGGTGTCCGTGCGCGGCCACGATGTCGTGGGCGACTTCCGCGCGGCGCGCCGTGCGCTTGGCGTGGTGCCGCAAGAACTGGTGTTCGATCCGTTCTTCACCGTGCGCGAGGCTTTGCGAATTCAGTCGGGCTATTTCGGTTTGCGCAAGAACGACGACTGGATCGACGAAGTCATGGTCAATCTCGATCTCACCGAGAAAGCGGACGTCAACACGCGCGCGCTCTCGGGCGGCATGAAGCGACGCGTGCTGGTGGCGCAGGCGCTGGTGCATCGGCCGCCGGTGATCGTGCTCGACGAGCCCACGGCGGGCGTCGATGTCGAACTTCGTCAGACGCTCTGGAAGTTCATCTCGCGGTTGAATCGCGAAGGGCACACCATCGTGCTGACCACGCATTACCTCGAAGAAGCCGAGGCGCTATGTGATCGTCTCGCCATGCTTCGCCGTGGTGAAGTCGTGGCGCTCGAGCGCACGAGCACGCTTCTGCAACGCTTTTCCGGTCTGCAACTTTATCTGCGCTTTTCGAGCGGCTCGCTGCCTGTGGAACTGCGTCCGCTGGAAGTCGATCCGCACGCGGTGTCCGGCATGCAGCATCTGCTGCGCCTTTCGAGCTACGACGATGTCGAGCCGATTCTCGCGAAGTGCCGCGCGGCCGGTTGCGCGCTGGATGAAATCGAGGTTCGCAAAGCCGATCTCGAAGACGTGTTCGTGCAAGTCATGAACGAACCCGACGTGGTCGAGGGACTTTCATGAGCGGCTTTCAGACGTTGTTCTACAAGGAGCTTTTGCGCTTCTGGAAGGTATCGTTTCAAACGGTGCTCGCGCCGGTCGTCACGGCGTTGTTGTACCTGACCATCTTCGGTCACGCGCTTTCCGGGCACGTACAAGTTTATGCTGGCGTTGGTTATACGAGCTTTCTCGTGCCCGGCCTCGTGATGATGAGCGTTTTGCAGAACGCGTTTGCGAATAGCTCGTCGTCGCTGATTCAATCGAAGATCACAGGCAATCTCGTGTTCGTGCTGTTGCCGCCCATTGCGCATTGGGAAATGTTCTTTGCGTATGTCTTGGCATCGGTAGCGCGTGGACTTTGTGTCGGGCTTGGCGTTTTCGTCGTGACGATATGGTTCGTCCCGATGTCTTTTTCCGCGCCGTTCTACATCATTGCGTTCGCGATCCTCGGTTCGGCAATCCTCGGTACGTTGGGTTTGATTGCCGGCATCTGGGCAGACAAGTTCGACCAGTTGGCCGCGTTTCAGAACTTCCTGATCATGCCGCTCACGTTCCTTTCCGGCGTGTTCTATTCGACGCATACGTTGCCGCCGGTTTGGCGCGCGGTGTCGCATCTGAATCCGTTCTTCTACATGATCGACGGTTTTCGCTACGGCTTTTTCGGTCTTTCGGACGTGAATCCGCTGGTGAGCATGGGTATCGTCGCTGCATTTCTGGCCGTGCTCGCACTCATTGCCGTGCGTCTGCTCGCGAGCGGCTTCAAGCTGCGTCACTAATTCTTTAGGAGACTTTCATGTTGCCGACTCCCGAGCAAGTGAAGGACTACATCGCTGGCGGCCTCGCCTGCCAGCATCTCGAAGTCGAAGGCGATGGCCAGCACTTCTTCGCGACCATCGTGAGCGACGCGTTCGTCGGCAAGCGGCTGATCGCGCGGCATCAACTGGTTTATGCGGCGCTTGGCGAGCGCATGCGCGAAGAAATTCACGCGCTCAGCATGAAGACGCTTACGCCCGACGAATTCAAAGCCGCGTAAATACGCGACATTCGTAGCAATACGCAACACGCAACATCCCGTAACACCCGGCAACACCGGCAGGAAACAGTGCGAATCATTCAAGACAACCGCGGCGCCGAAAGCGGCTCCGCAGCAGGACGCTCGGTCGAAGGACACGTCATCATGGATAAACTGGTCATCACGGGGGGCGCGAAGCTCTCCGGCGAAATCACCGTATCGGGCGCGAAGAACGCGGCTCTGCCGATTCTGTGCGCAAGCCTTCTCACGGCCGACGACGTCCATCTGTCGAATGTGCCGAATTTGCAGGACACGCGCACGAAGCTCAAATTGCTGCGCCAGATGGGCGTGCACTCCGAAGCGTCGAGCGATGGCCGCGTGACGCTCAACGCATCGAAAGTAGACAACCTCGTCGCGCCGTACGAAATGGTCAAGACCATGCGCGCGTCGATCCTCGTGCTCGGTCCGCTCGTCGCGCGCTTCGGCGAGGCGAAGGTATCGTTGCCCGGCGGCTGCGCAATCGGCGCGCGTCCGGTCGATCAGCACATCAAGGGTCTGCAGGCGATGGGCGCCGAGATCAATATCGAGCACGGCTTCATCGAAGCGCGCGCGAAGCGTCTGAAGGGCGCGCGCATCGTCACCGACATGATTACCGTCACCGGCACCGAAAATCTGCTGATGGCGGCAGTGCTCGCGGACGGCGAGACGGTCATCGAAAATGCCGCGCGCGAGCCGGAAGTTACCGACCTCGCGCATTTGCTCGTGAAGATGGGCTCGAAGATCGATGGCATCGGCACGGATCGGCTCGTCATCGAGGGCGTCGAGAAGCTGCACGGCGCGAAGCATAGCGTGGTGCCGGACCGTATCGAAGCGGGCACGTTCCTGTGCGCGGTCGCGGCCGCGGGCGGCGATGTCACGCTGCGCAACGTCACGCCGTCGCTGCTCGATGCCGTCACCGCCAAGCTGCGCGAAGCGGGCGTGAGCATCGAGGAAGGCGACGACTGGATGCGCGTGCGCATGAACAAGCGCCCCGAAGCGGTCAACATCCGCACGTCCGAATATCCGGCGTTCCCCACTGACATGCAGGCGCAATTCATGGCGCTGAACACTATTGCCAAGGGCACGTCGCAAGTCGTCGAGACGATCTTCGAAAACCGCTTCATGCACGTGCAGGAACTGAACCGGCTTGGCGCGAGAATTACCATCGACGGCAACACGGCGCTCGTCTCGGGCGTGGACATGCTGTCGGGCGCGAAGGTCATGGCGACCGATCTGCGCGCGTCGGCAAGTCTCGTGATCGCGGCAATGTGCGCCGATGGCGAAACGCTCATCGACCGCATCTATCACCTGGATCGCGGCTACGACCGCATGGAGTCGAAGCTGACGGCGGTCGGCGCGCGGGTGAGTCGTATCAAGGGCAGCGGGAGCGAACAATGAGTTCGTTGCCGCAGACGTCGTCCTCGCTTGCCGCCAATGCGCCGCTGACGCTCGCGCTGTCGAAAGGGCGTATCTTCGAGGAGACGGTGCCGCTGCTCGCCGCTGCCGGCGTGGAGGTCGTGGAAGATCCGGAAAGCTCGCGCAAGCTCATTTTGCCGACGACGAATCCGAATTTGCGCGTGATCATCGTGCGGGCCACCGACGTTCCTACCTACGTCGAATACGGCGCGGCCGATTTCGGCGTGGCGGGCAAGGACGTGTTGATCGAGCATGGCGGAAGCGGGCTTTATCAGCCGGTTGATCTGAACATTGCGCGCTGCCGGATGTCGGTGGCCGTGAAAGCTGGCTTCGATTACGCGAACGCGGTGCGTCAGGGCGCGCGTCTGCGTGTCGCGACGAAGTACACGGAAACCGCGCGTGAGCATTTTGCGGCGAAGGGCGTGCACGTCGATCTGATCAAGCTTTACGGTTCGATGGAACTGGCGCCGCTCGTCGGTCTGGCCGATGCCATCGTCGATCTCGTCAGTTCGGGCGGCACGCTGCGGGCGAATAATCTGGTCGAAGTCGAAGAGATCATGCAGATTTCGTCGCGCCTCGTCGTGAATCAGGCCGCGCTCAAGCTGAAGCGCGCGGCGCTCAAGCCGTATCTCGACGCTTTCGAGCGCGCATCGGCAGGAACGGATAATTAGGGCAGCCGCGTAGTCGCGCGGCGAGCCACAGCAAACGGAAAACCAGCATGTCTATCAAGATTCGCAAACTCGATTCCAGCACCGACGGTTTTCAGAAAGCTTTGCGCGCGGTTCTCGCATTCGAGGCGAGCGAGGACGAAGCAATAGAGCGCTCGGTCGCGCAAATTCTCGCGGATGTCAAAGCGCGCGGCGACGCCGCCGTGCTCGACTACACCAACCAGTTCGATCGTCTGAAGGCGCACAGCGTCGCGGCGCTCGAATTGCCCGTGGCGGAACTGGAAGCCGCGCTGGAAGGGCTTGAGCCGAAACGTCGCGCGGCGCTCGAAGCAGCGGCTGCTCGCGTGCGCGGATATCACGAGAAGCAACGCATCGAATGCGGCAGTCATAGCTGGCATTACACCGAAGCCGACGGCACGGTGCTCGGCCAGAAGGTGACGCCGATCGATCGCGCGGGCATCTACGTGCCGGGCGGGAAGGCGGCGTATCCGTCGTCCGTGCTGATGAACGCCATTCCGGCGCGCGTCGCGGGCGTCAAGGAAATCGTGATGGTCGTGCCGACGCCCGATGGCGTCAAGAACCCGCTCGTGCTCGCGGCGGCGCTGCTCGGCGGCGTGGACCGCGTGTTCACCATTGGCGGGGCGCAGGCGATTGGCGCGCTGGCGTACGGGACCGAATCCGTGCCGGCGGTCGACAAGATCTGCGGGCCGGGCAACGCGTATGTCGCATCGGCGAAGCGGCGCGTGTTCGGCACGGTCGGTATCGACATGATCGCCGGGCCGTCCGAGATTCTCGTCATCTGCGACGCCACCACCGACCCGCGCTGGGTCGCGATGGACCTGTTCTCGCAAGCCGAACACGACGAACTCGCGCAATCCATTCTGCTGTGTCCGGACGCGACGTTCATTCGGCGCGTCGAAGAAGCCATCGTCGAATTGCTGCCGGCCATGCCGCGCCGCGAAGTCATTCAGCGCTCGCTCGAAGACCGCGGCGCGCTCATCAAGGTGAAGGACATGGCCGAAGCGTGCGCGATCGCGAACGATATCGCGCCCGAGCATCTGGAGATTTCGGCGCTCGATCCGCATCAGTGGGCTGCGCAGATCCACAACGCGGGCGCCATGTTCCTTGGCCGCTACACGAGCGAAAGCCTCGGCGATTACTGCGCGGGCCCGAACCACGTGTTGCCGACTTCACGCACGGCGCGCTTCTCGTCGCCGCTCGGCGTGTACGATTTCATGAAGCGTTCGAGTGTGATCGAAGTGAGCGCGGAAGGCGCGCAGACGCTCGGCGAGATCGCGGCGGAACTGGCTTACGGCGAAGGCCTGCAGGCGCATGCGAAGAGCGCGGAATATCGGATGAAAAACGTCGGCTGAATCTGGCCGGCTTAGACGACCAAGGCGGCCTGAGAGCCGCCATATGTCCGGCGCAAAGACGTCGGCGACATCATGACCACACCTCAAGACATCCTGCGTCCCGACGTCCTTTCCATGACGAGCTATCCCGTGGCCGATTCCACGGGCTTGATCAAGCTCGACGCGATGGAAAACCCGTACTCCTTGCCCGCCGATCTCGCCAAGCGTCTTGGCGAACATCTCGCGGGCGTGGCGCTGAACCGTTATCCATCGCCGCGTCCGGCGGACCTGCTCGCCAAGATCAAGCGTGCAATGAAGGTGCCGGAAGCCTGCGACGTGCTGCTCGGCAACGGCTCGGACGAACTGATCAGCATGATGTCGATGGCGTGCGCCACGCCCGGCGCGAAAGTCGTGGCGCCGGTGCCGGGCTTCGTGATGTATCAGATGTCAGCGAAGTTCGCGCAGCTCGAATTCATCGGCGTGCCGCTCAACGCGGACTTCACGCTAGACGCAAACGCGCTCATCGCGGCTATCGACGAACATCAGCCCGCGCTCGTTTATCTCGCGTACCCGAACAATCCGACCGGAACGCTTTACGCCGACGCCGACATCGAGCGCGTGATCGCGTCGGCGAAGAAGAGTCTCGTGGTCATCGACGAGGCTTATCAGCCGTTCGCGGAAAAGACGTGGCTGCCGCGCGCGGCCGAGTATGACAACGTGGTCGTCATGCGCACGGTGTCGAAGCTCGGACTTGCGGGCATCCGGCTCGGTTATCTGGTCGGTCTGCCCGCGTGGACCATGCAATTCGACAAGGTGCGCCCGCCGTACAACATCAACGTGCTAACGCAGGCAACCGCTGATTTCCTGCTGGATCATCTCGATGTCCTCGACGCCCAGGCCGCCGATCTGCGCGCGCAGCGCGCCGTCCTCGCGCGCGAAGTCGCCGCGCTGCCCGGCATGACGGTGTATCCGAGCGCGGGCAACTTTCTGCTCGTGCGCGTGCCGGATGCCGCCGTCGCGTTCGAAACCCTGCTGACTTCGCGGGTTCTCGTCAAAAACGTGAGTAAAATGCATGCTTTGCTGGCAAATTGCGTGCGTTTGACGGTCGGCACGGCCGAGGAAAACGCGCACATGGTCGCGGCGCTCAAAAAGCTCGCGCTCAACTAAATCCCCACTCTTCGAAAGCCTCAAGGAAACACCATGCGCATTGCGGAAGTCGTTCGCAACACCAGCGAAACGCAGATCCGTGTGAAGCTTGATCTGGACGGCACCGGCAAGCAGAAGCTCGCCACCGGCGTGCCGTTTCTGGATCACATGCTCGATCAGATCGCGCGACACGGCCTGTTCGATCTCGAAGTCGAAGCGCATGGCGACCTCCATATCGACGATCACCACACCGTCGAAGACACCGGTATCACGCTGGGTCAGGCGGTGGCGAAAGCCATTGGCGACCGCAAGGGCATTCGCCGTTATGGCCACTCGTATGTTCCGCTCGATGAAGCGCTGTCGCGCGTCGTCATCGATTTTTCCGGCCGTCCGGGCCTCGAATTCCATGTGCCGTTTACGCGCGCGCGCATCGGTACGTTCGATGTCGATCTCACCATCGAATTTTTCCGTGGCTTCGTGAATCACGCGGGCGTGACGCTGCACATCGACAATTTGCGCGGCATCAACGCGCATCATCAGGTCGAGACCGTGTTCAAGGCGTTCGGCCGCGCGTTGCGCATGGCCGTCGAAGCCGACGAACGCGCCGCAGGACAAATTCCTTCCACCAAAGGCAGTCTCTGATCAGCCCGTTCCAAGCGACGCAGCAATGCGTCGCGCACGAAAGGCTCGCCCGCGATGGATCTCTTCAAGTCGTTCATATCCTTGCTTGCGCTGATCAATCCGGTCGGCGCGATACCGTTTTTTCTTAGCCTGACCGCGCAACAATCCGATCTCGAAAAGCGCAACACCATCCGCGTGGCATCGATCTCGGTGTTCTGCGTAATCGCGATCACCGCGCTGCTCGGGCAGCAGATCATCGCGTTCTTCGGCATTTCGGTCGGCTCGTTCGAAGTCGGCGGCGGGATCATCATGCTGCTCATGGCGATCAGCATGTTGAACGCGCAAGTCGGCAACGCGCGCTCGACCGTCGAAGAGCGCATGGAAGCCGAGGAGCGCAATAGCGTTGCCGTTGTGCCGCTCGCGATTCCGCTGCTCACCGGGCCGGGATCGATCAGCACCGTGATCGTCTATGCTGCAAATGCACAGCATTGGTACGACCGCTTCGGGCTCGTCGTGCTGGGCGCGATCATCGCGGCGTTGTGTTTCGGCGCGTTGAATCTGGCCGAGCCAATCGCGCGCTGGGTCGGGCGCACGGGTATCAATATCGGCACGCGTCTCATGGGTTTGATGTTGTCCGCGCTGGCGGTGGAGTTCATCGTCAACGGGTTGAAGGCCTTGATGCCATCTTTGAAATGAAAACTTCGATAGCGATTGTTGATTACGGAATGGGCAACCTGCGCTCGGTGTATCAGGCGCTTAAGAAGGCCGCGCCCGACGCCGACGTGGCGATCGTCGATCTGCCCGAGGCCATTCGCGCGGCGGATCGTATCGTGCTGCCGGGTCAAGGCGCGATGCGCGATTGCATGGGCCATCTGGGCGCGTCGGGCTTGCAGGATGCGGTGATCGAAGCGTCGCGCAACAAGCCGATGCTCGGCGTTTGCGTCGGCGAACAGATGCTGTTCGACTGGAGCGAAGAAGGCGACACGAAGGGCCTCGGGCTTTTCCCCGGCAAGGTCGTGCGCTTTCAACTCGAAGGCCAGTTGCAGGACGACGGCTCGCGCTTCAAGGTGCCGCAAATGGGCTGGAACCGCGTGCATCAGACGCAAGCGCATCCGGTGTGGGACGGCGTGGCGGATGGCGCGTTTTTCTACTTCGTGCATAGTTACTACGTCGTGCCGGACAACCCGGCGCACACTTCGGGCGAAACCGTTTATGGTTCCGCGTTCACATCGGCGGTGGCGCGCGACAACATCTTCGCCACGCAATTCCACCCCGAGAAGAGCGCCGACGCGGGCTTGCGGCTGTATCGCAACTTCGTTCACTGGAACCCGTAAAGCGCGCAACCGGGCGTTGCAATACTTGTACTACACTAGCGAAGCGGCCCGCTGTAAGGCACCGAGACCTCACGCGCGGCCGTTTCGATCAACTCAATCCAGAAAATACGCGATACCTATGCTGCTCATTCCGGCCATCGATCTCAAAGACGGTCAGTGCGTGCGCCTCAAACAAGGCGATATGGACCAGGCGACCATTTTTTCAGAAGATCCGGCGGCAATGGCCCGGCACTGGGTCGACCGAGGGGCGCGCAGACTACACCTCGTCGATCTGAACGGCGCCTTCGCGGGCAAGCCGAGGAACGGCGACGCTATCCGCGCAATCATCGACGAAGTGGGTAGCGAGATTCCCGTGCAACTAGGCGGCGGCATTCGCGACCTGAACACCATCGAGCGCTATCTCGACGACGGTCTCTCGTTCGTCATCATCGGCACGGCGGCGGTGAAGAATCCCGGCTTCCTGCAGGATGCGTGCAGCGCGTTCGGGGGGCATATCATCGTCGGGCTCGACGCCAAGGACGGCAAAGTCGCCACAGACGGCTGGAGCAAACTGACCGGCCACGAAGTAGTGGATCTCGGGCGCAAGTTCGAAGACTACGGCTGCGAGTCGATCATCTACACGGACATCGGGCGCGACGGCATGCTTCAGGGCATCAATATCGACGCCACCGTGCGGCTCGCGCAAGCCGTGAAGATTCCGGTGATCGCGAGCGGCGGACTGTCGAGCATCGCGGACATCGAGTCGCTCTGCGAAGTCGAGGGCGAAGGCATCGAAGGCGTGATCTGCGGTCGCGCCATCTATTCCGGCGACCTGGACTTCACTTCCGCGCAAACGCGCGCGGATGCGTTGCGCGAAGCGGACGGTGCCTGAGGCTCTTTCGGGCGCGAGCACGTTGCAGCACGCCGGGCGGCGGCTCTTGCCGCCCTTCATTCGTTTTGGACCTGCAGTGGCGGAACATGGCTCTCGCTAAACGCATCATCCCCTGTCTCGACGTGACCGCCGGGCGCGTCGTCAAAGGGGTCAACTTCGTCGAACTGCGCGACGCGGGCGATCCCGTGGAGATCGCGCGACGCTACGACGACCAAGGCGCGGATGAACTCACGTTCCTCGACATCACCGCGACTTCCGACCAGCGCGACCTCATTTTGCCGATCATCGAATCGGTCGCGTCTCAGGTGTTCATTCCGCTGACCGTCGGTGGCGGCGTGCGCGCCGTCGAAGACGTGCGGCGCCTGCTCAACGCCGGCGCGGACAAGATCAGCATGAATTCGTCGGCGGTGGCGAATCCGCAACTCGTACGCGATGCATCCGACAAGCACGGTTCGCAATGCATCGTCGTTGCCATCGACGCCAAGCGCGTTTCCGCCGATGGCGAGCCGCCCCGCTGGGAAGTGTTCACGCACGGCGGGCGCAAGGCAACGGGCATCGACGCAATCAAATGGGCGCGCAAGATGGCCGAATTCGGCGCGGGCGAAATTCTGTTGACCAGCATGGATCGCGACGGCACCAAGTCCGGCTTCGACCTCGCGCTCACGCGCGCCGTGTCGGACGCCGTGCCCGTGCCGGTGATCGCTTCGGGCGGCGTCGGTACGCTCAAGCATCTGGCGGATGGCATCACGGAAGGCCGCGCCGACGCCGTTCTGGCCGCGAGCATTTTTCACTATGGCGAACACACGGTCGGCGAAGCCAAGCGCTTCATGGCCGACCAAGGCATTTCGGTGAGGAATTGACGGTGACGGATCAAGCCGATTGGCTCGACAAGGTGAACTGGGACGCGAACGGCCTCGTGCCGGTGATCGCGCAGGAAGCGTCGAGCAACGACGTGCTCATGTTCGCCTGGATGAATCGCGAGGCGCTCGCCAAAACTATCGAACTGAAGCGCGCCGTCTATTTTTCGCGTTCGCGTCAGCGCCTGTGGTTCAAGGGCGAGGAATCGGGGCACGTTCAGCATGTGCATGAAGTGCGGCTCGATTGCGACGAAGACGTCGTGCTGCTCAAAGTCGAACAAGTATCGGGGATCGCGTGCCACACCGGCCGTCATTCCTGCTTTTTCCAGAAATTCGAAGGAACGGCGCAAGACGGCGCGTGGGTCGCAGTCGAGCCGGTTCTGAAAGACCCCGAAAGTATTTACAAATGACGCAAGCCACCACGCAGGACACGCTGCTGCGCCTCGCCGCGGTTATCGACGGTCGAAAAGGCGGCGATCCGGAACAATCCTACGTTTCGCGACTCTTTCATAAAGGTGACGACGCGATCCTGAAGAAGATCGGCGAGGAAGCGACGGAAGTCGTACTCGCCGCGAAGGATGCGCGCCACGGCGGCGCGCCGAAAGCGCTCGTCGGGGAAGTCGCCGACCTGTGGTTCCATTGTCTCGTGATGCTGTCGCATTTCGACCTGAGCCCCGCCGACGTGATCGCCGAGTTGGAACGGCGCGAAGGTTTGTCGGGTATCGAAGAAAAAGCGCTGCGCAAAACGCGCGAGCGCGAGCAAAACGGCAGCTGACGAGACGCCCATTGCGAAGGAGGGCCCCGTGAATACGCCTCACGAACAGTACCCGCCGCCGGTGTATCAGAATCAGCTCGACCCGCAGCGGCTGAGCAGCCTCAAGACGCTCACGCATGTCTTGTATGCGCTTTACGCGCTCTATTGGCTGACGGGCGGGTTGACCGTGCTCGTCGCGATCATCATCAATTATCTGAAACGCGGCGATACCGTCGGAACGCCTTACGAAGCCCATTTCACCTGGCAGATACGCACGTTCTGGTGGGCTGTCCTCGGACATCTGGTTGGCGCGGCACTCATTTTCGTCGGGATCGGCTTCGTGATTCTTTTCGCGGTCGGCATCTGGACGCTTTATCGCGTCATCAAAGGTTGGCTGTATCTTTATGAAGGAAAAACGTTCGACCCACGCGCGTGGTTTTGAACGGCAACACCTGGCAACAGGAGACACGGGAATTTCATGAGCCAAGACAACTGCATTTTCTGCAAGATTGCGTCAGGACAACTGCCAAGCACGAAGCTCTATGAGGACGACGAGTTCGTCGCCTTCAACGACATCAATCCGGCCGCGCCGGTTCACGTGCTCGTCATTCCCCGGAAGCACATCGAAACGCTGTCGCACTGCACGGAAAGCGACGCGCCGCTGCTTGGTAGAATGGTAAGTCTCGTTGGTCGTCTGGCAAAAGATCTCGGCGTCTCCTACACGGGTGGCGAGACGGGATTCCGGACGGTGATCAACACGGGGCCGGGCGGTGGACAGGAGGTTTATCACATCCACGCGCATTTGCTGGCAGGAGAGCGTCCGTGGCGCCGGATGGGCTGAAAACCGCAAATTTTGTCGGCAAACGCCTTTCCAATGCAATATTGGACGCGCAGAATTGGTATTCATAGCCGAAGTGACTTTTTCGGCGCGGGCCGCAAGGCCGATCTTCCGTTCGCACAAAGCCGTTGCGGCGGAATTACGGAGAATTTTCATTCATGGGTTCGTTGAGCATTTGGCATTGGTTGATCGTCCTTTTGATCGTGGCGCTCGTCTTCGGCACGAAGAAACTGCGCAACATCGGTGGCGATTTGGGCGGCGCGGTCAAGGGCTTCAAGGAAGGCATGCGCGATGGTGAGCAGCCGGCTTCGACCACCGATCCGCGCGAACTGCCGCGCAACGGTGCGGTTGACGTGGAAGCGAAGGACAAGACCCGTTCGGGCGACTATCGCTAATCCGGTCATCGACCGCAATCTTTCACTTACTCTTCAATGCTCGATCTCGGTCTGACCAAAATGGCGCTGATCGGCGTCGTGGCGCTCGTGGTGCTCGGGCCTGAGCGCCTGCCCGGGGTTGCGCGCACGGCCGGCGCACTTTTCGGGCGCGCGCAGCGCTATATCAACGACGTCAAATCCGAAGTGGCGCGCGAGATGGAACTCGACGAGCTGAAGAAGATGCGCACCGACTTCGAAACCGCTGCGTCGAACGTCGAAACGTCCATTCACGACAACCTGAAGCGCCACGAAGCCGAATTGAACGACGCGTGGAGTCAGGGCACGTCCGTGTCGCCGAGCGTCGCGAGAGAAGAGGCCGAGGCGAACGGCGGCAGCGCGGCGGTCACGGACAAACCGTGGATGCGCACATCGGGCATCCGCGCCGCGCGCAAGAACTGGCGCGTCAAACAGAGCGCCATCCCGAACTGGTACAAGCGAACGAATCTGCGCCGCACGCGGGTTCAATCTGGCGCGGCTCGCGTTGCGCGCCACACGCCCGAAACCTTGCGCCGCCCGACCCGGTTTTTTTGATCCGGGCCACTTCCTTTCATCGATGATCCATACCGAGGGCCGGCGTGAGCGACCCGCTACAAAATAAAGACGAGCCCGTCGAAGAGACGTTCATTTCGCATCTGGTCGAATTGCGTGACCGCATCATCAAAGCGGGCGCTTCGGTTATCGTGGTGTTCGTATCGCTGGTGTACTGGGCGCCGGACATCTTCAAGTTACTGGCCCGGCCGCTAATGCAGAACCTGCCGGCCGACGGCAAGATGATCGTCACCGACGTGACCGGCTCGTTCTTCGTGCCCATGAAGGTGACCATGCTCGTCGCCTTCGTCATCGCGCTGCCGCTTGTGCTGTATCAGCTTTGGGCGTTCGTGGCGCCGGGTTTGTACCAGCACGAGAAGAAGCTCGTCGCGCCGCTCGTGTTCAGCAGCTACGCGCTCTTTCTTTGCGGCATGGCTTTCGCGTATTTCGTCGTGTTTCCGACCATCTTTCGCGTGATGGCGCATTACAACGCGCCGCTCGGTGCGGAGATGACCACGGATATCGACAACTACCTGAGCTTCGTGCTCACGATGTTCCTCGCATTCGGCGTAACGTTCGAGGTGCCGATCGTCGTTGTGTTGCTGGCGCGCATGGGTGTCGTGTCCATCCAGAAGCTCAAGCAGATTCGCCCGTATGTAATTGTCGGCGCGTTCGTCATTTCGGCGGTCGTTACCCCGCCAGACGTTTTCTCGCAGCTGATCCTGGCCATCCCGCTCATCATTCTCTACGAAGCGGGGATTATTGCGGCGCGGCTGGTGGTTGGAAAGCAGCCAATCAAAAGCGAAGAGGCAACGGCCGAGTAGGTGCGGCGTATTGCCGCGGCAGTGAAATGTCGGATGCGCAAAAAAGGCAGCTTCGATTACCGAAGCTGCCTTTTTGTTTTCAACGGAGAACCGAGTTTATTCGTCGCCCTGATCGTTTCCTTGATCCTCGTCTTCCGGTAACTGTGGCGCGCGCGGTTGAGCCGGGCGCTTGCCGATAGTCACGTTGATATCGAGTTCCTTGTTCTTGCGCATTAAATGAACCTTCACCGACGTGCCCGGTTTGATCTGCGCGACCACGTTCAGGAGGCGCGTGGTGTCGGTGATGGTGTCGTCGTTGATGCTGACGAGAATGTCGCCCGGCTTGATGCCTGCCTTGTCCGCCGGGCCGCCTTGCAACACCCCGGCCACGATGGCGCCAGATTTTTGGTCGAGCCCGAACGACTCCGCGATCTCCGGCGTCACGTCCTGCGGCTCCACGCCAATCCAGCCGCGCGTGACCGTGCCCGTCGTGATGATGCTCTCGAGCACGCTGCGCGCCGTCGACACCGGGATCGCAAAGCCGATTCCCAGTGAGCCGCCGCTGCGCGAATAAATCGCCGTGTTGATGCCGAGCAGATTGCCGTTCACGTCGACGAGCGCGCCGCCCGAGTTGCCGGGGTTGATTGCCGCGTCGGTCTGAATGAAGTTCTCGAACGTGTTGATGCCGAGGTGATTGCGCCCGAGCGCGCTCACAATGCCCATGGTTACCGTCTGCCCGACGCCGAACGGATTGCCGATAGCCAGCACGACATCGCCGACGCGCGTTTGGTCCATGCGGCCGAGCGTGATGGTCGGCAGATTCGTCATGTTGATCTTGAGCACGGCAAGATCGGTTTCCGGATCGACGCCGATTACCTTCGCGCTGGACGTGCGGCCGTCGGCAAGCGCAACTTCGATTTGATCGGCGCCATCGACGACATGCTGGTTCGTTAGAATGTAACCTTCCGAGCTGACGATGACACCCGAGCCGAGATTCGACGCTGGCGGCTCGTCGCTCTTGCGCTTGTTTTTATCGCCGAAGAAGTAGCGGAACAGCGGGTCTTTGGCGCGCGGGTCCGGCGGCAGATTGCCGTCCTTGCTGGAAAAGACGTTGACCACAGCGGGCATGGCCTTTTGCGCGCCTTCGGCATAGGAAGATTGAAGCGGTCGCGAGCCTATGCTCGGCGCCACTTCCTGCAGCGCGACTATTGGTTCGGCGAGTTGCTTGCCGAATTGGCCCTGACGTTGAAGCCACTGCGGTTTCAAGGTCGCGATGATGAACATCAGGGCCAAAATCACGGTGACCGCTTGGGCAAAAAATAGCCAGAAGCGTCTAAGCATTTGAAGGGATAGAGGAATTCATGGATCGGATCGAACTCGAATTGTATCTGAACAATCTGCTGGAAATCGGCCGCTTCAAGGACTATTGCCCGAACGGTCTACAGGTGGAAGGCGCGCGCCGGGTTCAGAAGATCGCAACCGGCGTGACGGCCTCGCTCGCCTTTCTCGAAGCCGCGCTCGAGTGGGGCGCGGACACGGTACTCGTGCATCACGGCTACTTCTGGCGCAATGAGGCGCCGCAGTTGACGGGACGCAAGTATCAGCGAATCCGCACGCTTATCGCCAACGATATCAACCTGTTTGCCTATCATTTGCCGCTCGATTCGCATCCGGAGTTCGGCAACAACGCGCAGCTCGGCGCGCGCCTCGGCTTGATCGCGGACGGCCGTTTTGCAGGCCAGGATCTCGGGTGGATCGCGCCGCTTACCATGCCGCTTTCGCTCGAACATTTCACTGCAACGGTCGAAAACGCGCTCGGCCGCAAGCCGCTCGTATTCGGCGATTCAGACCGCGAACTGCGGCGCGTCGCGTGGTGCACGGGCGGCGCGCAAGGATACTTCGAAGAAGCCATCGCGGCGGGCGCGGATGTCTACGTCAGCGGCGAAGTATCCGAGCAGACCATGCACATTGCGGCGGAATCGGGCGTGGCCTACATCGCGGCTGGCCATCACGCGACCGAGCGCTACGGCGTCCAGGCGCTGGGTAATCACCTGTCGGAAGAATTCGACATCGAGCATGTGTTTACCGATATCGACAATCCGGTATAAATGTTTTGCGCCGATTATCGTTTTAATCGGCCTTGCAGTTGCCTTAAATGATTGCTTCACAAGATGGCGCGAAAACGTGCGGGAAAACCCGGAAAGAACAATCACTTGGAGTGATTTTTCCTATTCGGGCCTTGTAAATGCCAACTCCATTCGCGCACACTAGCGACGGAACACTGATGTGACGGTATAAATCCAACTCAGAAGTGGGGCGTGTGATGCGAGACAAGGACGATAAGCACGATGGGCGCGTTGACGGTAGCCGCCGTACCTGGCTGATAGCGACGACCGTAGCAGGTGGTGTCGGAGGTGTAGCAACAGTAATTCCGTTTGTAGGATCGTTCGCTCCGTCGGAGAAGGCGAAGGCGGCAGGCGCGCCGGTCGAGGTCGATATCAGCGGACTCAAGCCCGGCGAAATGATGACCGTCGCGTGGCGCGGCAAGCCTGTGTGGATCGTCAACCGCACCGACGCAATGCTTTCGGACGTCAAGAAAGCCGACACCGAAGTGGCCGATCCGAAATCGAAGATGGAATTCTCGATGCCGTTGCCGGAGTACTGCAACAACGAGTTCCGTTCCCGCACCGATCACAAGAACATTTTCGTGGCGGTGGCCGTGTGCACGCATCTGGGCTGCACGCCGACCCCGCGTTTCACCGAAGGCGCCCAACCCAATCTTCCCGATAACTGGCCCGGCGGTTTTCTCTGCCCGTGCCACGGCTCGACCTATGACATGGCGGGCCGCGTCTTCAAGAACAAGCCCGCGCCGCAGAATCTGGACGTGCCTCCGTACATGTTCACTTCCGCGACGCAACTCGTGATCGGCAAGGACGAAAAGGGAGAGGCTTAATGGCGACCGCAGACAAGGATGTGGAGACGACGGGCCTGATCGGCTGGATCGACCGGCGCTTTCCGCTCACCGCGACGTGGAAGCAGCACGTTTCCGAGTACTACGCGCCGAAGAACTTCAACTTCTGGTACTTCTTCGGCTCGCTCGCGCTGCTCGTGCTCGTGCTTCAGATCGTCACGGGCATCTTTCTCGTCATGAACTACAAGCCCGATGCGACGCTCGCGTTCGCATCGGTCGAATACATCATGCGCGAGGTGCCGTGGGGCTGGCTCATTCGCTACATGCATTCGACAGGCGCTTCGATGTTCTTCGTCGTCGTCTATCTGCACATGTTTCGCGGGCTGATGTACGGCTCGTATCGCAAGCCGCGCGAACTGGTGTGGATTTTCGGCTGCGCAATTTTCCTGTGCCTCATGGCCGAGGCGTTCTTTGGCTATCTTTTGCCGTGGGGGCAGATGTCGTTCTGGGGCGCGCAGGTGATCGTGAATCTGTTCTCGGCGATTCCCTTCATCGGCCCGGATCTGTCGCTCTGGATTCGCGGCGATTACGTCGTGTCGGACGTCACGCTGAACCGGTTCTTCGCGTTCCATGTGATCGCGATTCCGCTCGTGCTGATTGGCCTCGTCGTGGCGCATCTGGTCGCGCTGCACGAAGTCGGCTCGAACAACCCGGACGGCATCGAGATCAAGGCGAAGAAGGACGCGAACGGCATTCCTATCGATGGCATTCCGTTCCATCCGTACTATTCGGTGCACGACTTCCTGGGCGTGTCGGTCTTCCTTCTGATCTTCGCGGCGATCATTTTCTTCGCGCCGGAGATGGGCGGCTACTTTTTGGAAGCGAATAACTTCGTGCCGGCCAATCCGTTGCAGACGCCGCCCGAAATCGCGCCAGTCTGGTACTTCACGGCTTTCTACGCGATGCTTCGCGCCACCACCGATCCGTTCAAGATCGTGCTGATGGTCATCATCGCGCTGCTTGGCCTCTTTGCGCTGTTGCGCGCGCGCGGCAAATGGCGGATCGGCTTGCCGGTGCTCTCGCTCGCGGTGATCGTCTTCATGGCGCTGACGGAGTCGAAGTTTTGGGGCGTGGTAGTCATGGGCACGGCGGTCGTATCGCTCTTTTTCCTGCCCTGGCTCGATCGCAGTCCTGTGAGGTCCATTCGCTACCGGCCGTTTTTCCATAAAGTGTTCTACGGCATCTTCGTGGTCGTGTTCCTCGTGCTGGGCTTCTTGGGAACCAGGCCGCCGTCACCGGTGGGGACGCTGATCGCGCAGGTCTGCGCGCTGATCTACTTCGCGTTTTTCCTCGGCATGCCGTTCTGGACGCCGCGCGGCAGATTCAAGACGCCGCCCGAGCGAGTGACTTTCAAACCTCACTGAGCACTCGTCCGGAGACAAACACAATGAAAAAATGGCTCGGTTCCCTCACAATCATCGGCGCGGCAATGTTCGCGTTCGGCGCGAGTGCGCCGGCGTACGCGCAGGAAGAAGCGGTGCTCGACCGCGCGCCCGATAACGCGGACAATTTTGCTTCGTTGCAGCACGGCGCCCAAATCTTTGTAAACTACTGCCTGAATTGCCATAGCGCCAATCTGATGCGGTACAACCGGCTGACCGACCTCGGCATCACGCCACAGGACGTTCAGGAAAATCTGCTGTTTTCGACAGACAAGATCGGCAACACGATGTCCATTGCAATGCGCCCGGAAGACGCGAAAGCGTGGTTCGGCGCGTCGCCGCCGGACCTGTCGGTTGAAGCGCGGGCGCGTGGCAAGGACTGGTTGTACACGTACTTGCGGGGGTTTTATCGCGATCCGGCGCGGCCGACCGGCTGGAACAATCGCGTGTATGAGAATGTCGGCATGCCGCACGTGCTGTGGACGATGCAGGGTATCCGCGATGCAAAATTCGAAACCGAAACCGACGAGCACACCGGCGAAAAGGTAAAGAGATTCGTGGGTTACACTCAGGTTAGCCCGGGTTCCATGTCCTCCGTGGATTATGATAATGCTGTGGCCGATCTGGTTTCGTACCTCTCGTGGATGTCCGAACCCGCCCAGCAGACTCGCAAGCGCCTCGGCGTATGGGTCCTGCTGTTCCTGGCGTTGTTGAGTTTCCTCGCATGGCGCCTGAACGCGGCATACTGGAAAGATATTAAATAGCGCCCTAGACGGCGTGGGTCGGCACGACGGCGTTTCCCTGGGAAGCGTCGCGGCCGGCCTTTCGAGTTTACTGAAGGAACTTTAAAGACATGATGGTTCTGTATTCCGGCACTACTTGCCCGTTCTCCCAGCGCTGCCGGCTGGTGTTGTTCGAAAAGGGCATGGATTTCGAGATTCGTGACGTCGATCTGTTCAACAAGCCGGAAGACATCGCGGTCATGAACCCATACGGTCAGGTGCCGATCCTCGTCGAGCGCGACCTCATCCTGTATGAATCGAACATCATCAACGAATATATCGACGAACGGTTCCCGCATCCGCAGCTCATGCCGGCCGATCCGGTGCAACGCGCCCGCGCGCGCCTGTTCCTGCTGAACTTCGAGAAAGAATTGTTCGTGCACGTCGGCACGCTCGAAAACGAGAAGGGCAAAGCCGCCGAGAAGAACCACGAGAAGGCGCGCAGTGCAATCCGCGATCGTCTTACGCAGCTCGCGCCTATTTTCCTGAAGAACAAGTACATGCTCGGCGAAGAATTCTCGATGCTCGACGTGGCCATCGCGCCGCTGTTGTGGCGTCTGGACCATTACGGCATCGAGTTGTCGAAGAATGCTGCGCCGTTGATGAAGTACGCCGAACGCATTTTCAGCCGTCCGGCCTATATTGAAGCGCTGACGCCTTCCGAAAAGGTGATGCGTCGATAGTTTGCGGGCATCGGAGCGCGGCGGCGCGCATTTCGCCCGCCGCGCTCCTGTAGAGGAAAGTTGATGCAAGAGATTTCCACCAAGCCGTATCTGCTGCGCGCGCTCTATGAGTGGTGCACGGATAACGGGTTCACCCCACACATCGCGGTGCGGGTCGACGGCGCCACGCGGGTGCCGCGTCAGTTCGTGCGTAACGACGAAATCGTGCTGAACATCAGTTTCGAGGCGACGAGCCAGCTTCAGATGGGCAACGAATGGATCGAATTCAGCGCGCGTTTCTCGGGTAAGTCACACAAGATCGAAGTGCAGGTTACGAACGTGCTGGCCATCTATGCACGAGAGAACGGGCAGGGAATGGCGTTCCCGGTCGAGCCTTCATCGCAAACGGCTATCGACGCGTCGGGCGCGAGCACCGCGCCGCATCCGGTCGAGCGAGACGAAAGTATCGTGGAAGACGCGGTAGAGGAACTGTCCGACGCCGACGGGACTTCGTCGAGCGACGACGTTTCGGCAAGCTCGGATGACGATGCTTCAAAATCATCTGGGCGATCGCACCTCAAAGTCGTCAAATGAAGTAGAATTCCGTCCTTCGCCGGCTTAGCTCATCTGGTAGAGCAGTTGATTTGTAATCATCAGGTGGCGGGTTCGAGTCCTGCAGCCGGCACCAAGACTAGCGTCGACGGGTCGTGCGATGTCCGCACGACCCGTTTGGTTTGAGCGGGTTGTATGTTCCGCAGTGGTCTGAAGAAGCTGAAAGGCAAGTCAATAAGAAAAGCTTCAAATTCTTGTTGACAGTAACTGAAACGACGTACATAATCTCGTTTCTCTGCTGCAGATGCAGCGACGCAAGACGAAGCGGTGCTGAGCAAAATGCTTGGTGCGCTTGGCGGGAAGTCTTGGCGAATGTGCTCTTTAAAAACTAACAGCCGATAAGTGTGGGCACTTGATGGCGCGAGCGGTTCTGACCTTTTGGGGTTGGGACGTTTAGCGAAAGTTATCAAGTCTCACACAGTATTAGAGGAAGGTTTATCTGTCGAAAGACGGATTGATCATCGTCAGTACGTTGAGTGAGCGACCGGTTGGTAAAACAACCGAAAACAGTAACAGGCATTGAACTGAAGAGTTTGATCCTGGCTCAGATTGAACGCTGGCGGCATGCCTTACACATGCAAGTCGAACGGCAGCACGGGGGCAACCCTGGTGGCGAGTGGCGAACGGGTGAGTAATACATCGGAACGTGTCCTGTAGTGGGGGATAGCCCGGCGAAAGCCGGATTAATACCGCATACGATCTACGGAAGAAAGCGGGGGATCCTTCGGGACCTCGCGCTATAGGGGCGGCCGATGGCAGATTAGCTAGTTGGTGGGGTAAAGGCCTACCAAGGCGACGATCTGTAGCTGGTCTGAGAGGACGACCAGCCACACTGGGACTGAGACACGGCCCAGACTCCTACGGGAGGCAGCAGTGGGGAATTTTGGACAATGGGGGCAACCCTGATCCAGCAATGCCGCGTGTGTGAAGAAGGCCTTCGGGTTGTAAAGCACTTTTGTCCGGAAAGAAAACCTGCCTGTTAATACCGGGTGGGGATGACGGTACCGGAAGAATAAGCACCGGCTAACTACGTGCCAGCAGCCGCGGTAATACGTAGGGTGCGAGCGTTAATCGGAATTACTGGGCGTAAAGCGTGCGCAGGCGGTCTGTTAAGACCGATGTGAAATCCCCGGGCTTAACCTGGGAACTGCATTGGTGACTGGCAGGCTAGAGTATGGCAGAGGGGGGTAGAATTCCACGTGTAGCAGTGAAATGCGTAGAGATGTGGAGGAATACCGATGGCGAAGGCAGCCCCCTGGGCCAATACTGACGCTCATGCACGAAAGCGTGGGGAGCAAACAGGATTAGATACCCTGGTAGTCCACGCCCTAAACGATGTCAACTAGTTGTTGGGGATTCATTTCCTTAGTAACGTAGCTAACGCGTGAAGTTGACCGCCTGGGGAGTACGGTCGCAAGATTAAAACTCAAAGGAATTGACGGGGACCCGCACAAGCGGTGGATGATGTGGATTAATTCGATGCAACGCGAAAAACCTTACCTACCCTTGACATGGACGAAACCCGGGTGAGAGCCTGGGGTGCTCGAAAGAGAATCGTCGCACAGGTGCTGCATGGCTGTCGTCAGCTCGTGTCGTGAGATGTTGGGTTAAGTCCCGCAACGAGCGCAACCCTTGTCCTTAGTTGCTACGCAAGAGCACTCTAGGGAGACTGCCGGTGACAAACCGGAGGAAGGTGGGGATGACGTCAAGTCCTCATGGCCCTTATGGGTAGGGCTTCACACGTCATACAATGGTCGGAACAGAGGGTTGCCAAGCCGCGAGGTGGAGCCAATCCCAGAAAACCGATCGTAGTCCGGATCGCAGTCTGCAACTCGACTGCGTGAAGCTGGAATCGCTAGTAATCGCGGATCAGCATGCCGCGGTGAATACGTTCCCGGGTCTTGTACACACCGCCCGTCACACCATGGGAGTGGGTTTTACCAGAAGTGGCTAGTCTAACCGCAAGGAGGACGGTCACCACGGTAGGATTCATGACTGGGGTGAAGTCGTAACAAGGTAGCCGTATCGGAAGGTGCGGCTGGATCACCTCCTTTCTCGAGCTTAAACGCTCGCCCACTCAAGTGTTCACGCTTATCGGCTGTCAGAAAGACAGGCTAAGGGTCTGTAGCTCAGTCGGTTAGAGCACCGTCTTGATAAGGCGGGGGTCGTTGGTTCGAATCCAACCAGACCCACCACCCGGGCAAGCGGTGCTTGAAACGACCAAGCGAGCAGACTGAGTCAGGCACACACGGGGGGATTAGCTCAGCTGGGAGAGCACCTGCTTTGCAAGCAGGGGGTCGTCGGTTCGATCCCGTCATCCTCCACCAATCCTCAATGCACAGCGCTGAACGCGGGGTTCAACGTTGCGCATTGGCGATTGAGCCAGTCAGCGCGGGTAGGTGATCGAATTTGATCATGCTATCGGCTGTCGTTCTTTAACAATCTGGAAGAAGTAGTAAAGAGATTATTCGAAAGCACTTAGAGATGGGTGTGAGTAGGGTAATCAGGGTTGTGATTGTATCAAGTATGAAAAGGTGATCGAAAGATTGCTTTGGAATACGGCACAACGCGAATACTCAACCTATGACGGTGGGCTTAAAGGCAGCAATGCTGGCAGACACACTCGTTATAGGGTCAAGCGAACAAGTGCATGTGGTGGATGCCTTGGCGATCACAGGCGATGAAGGACGCGGTAGCCTGCGAAAAGCGGTGGGGAGCTGGCAAACGAGCTTTGATCCACCGATATCCGAATGGGGAAACCCGGCCCGAATGGGTCATCCTAAGCTGAATCCATAGGCTTAGTGAAGCGAACGCGGTGAACTGAAACATCTAAGTAACCGCAGGAAAAGAAATCAACCGAGATTCCCAGAGTAGTGGCGAGCGAAATGGGATCAGCCTGTACTCTTTATCTGTGTTGTTAGCTGAACGCTCTGGAAAGTGCGGCCATAGCAGGTGATAGCCCTGTAAGCGAAAACAGCGTGGAAGAACTAGGGGTACGACAAGTAGGGCGGGACACGTGAAATCCTGTCTGAAGATGGGGGGACCATCCTCCAAGGCTAAATACTCGTGATCGACCGATAGTGAACCAGTACCGTGAGGGAAAGGCGAAAAGAACCCCGGGAGGGGAGTGAAATAGATCCTGAAACCGCATGCATACAAACAGTCGGAGCCTCGCAAGGGGTGACGGCGTACCTTTTGTATAATGGGTCAGCGACTTACGTTCAGTAGCGAGCTTAACTGATTAAGGCAGGCGTAGCGAAAGCGAGTCCGAATAGGGCGATCAGTTGCTGGGCGTAGACCCGAAACCAAGTGATCTATCCATGGCCAGGTTGAAGGTGCGGTAACACGTACTGGAGGACCGAACCCACTAACGTTGAAAAGTTAGGGGATGAGCTGTGGATAGGGGTGAAAGGCTAAACAAACTTGGAAATAGCTGGTTCTCTCCGAAAACTATTTAGGTAGTGCCTCGTGTATCACCTTCGGGGGTAGAGCACTGTCATGGTTGTGGGGTCCATTGCGGATTACTACGCCATAGCAAACTCCGAATACCGAAGAGTGCAATCACGGGAGACAGACATCGGGTGCTAACGTCCGGTGTCAAGAGGGAAACAACCCAGACCGCCAGCTAAGGTCCCAAAGATTGGCTAAGTGGGAAACGAAGTGGGAAGGCAAAAACAGTCAGGAGGTTGGCTTAGAAGCAGCCACCCTTTAAAGAAAGCGTAATAGCTCACTGATCGAGTCGTCCTGCGCGGAAGATGTAACGGGGCTCAAGCCAGTCACCGAAGCTGCGGATGCATATTTATATGCATGGTAGGAGAGCGTTCCGTAAGCCTGCGAAGGTGCGTTGAAAAGCGTGCTGGAGGTATCGGAAGTGCGAATGCTGACATGAGTAGCGATAAAGGGGGTGAAAAGCCCCCTCGCCGTAAGCCCAAGGTTTCCTACGCAACGTTCATCGGCGTAGGGTGAGTCGGCCCCTAAGGCGAGGCAGAAATGCGTAGCTGATGGGAAGCAGGTCAATATTCCTGCACCATTGTTAGATGCGATGGGGGGACGGATCGCGGAAGGTTGTCCGGGTGTTGGACGTCCCGGTCGCTGCATTGGAGAAGGTGCTCAGGCAAATCCGGGCACATAATTCAAGGGTGTGGCGCGAGCTTCCTCGGAAGCGAAGCAATTGGAAGTGGTTCCAAGAAAAGCCTCTAAGCTTCAGTCTAATAGTGACCGTACCGCAAACCGACACAGGTGGGCGAGATGAGTATTCTAAGGCGCTTGAGAGAACTCGGGAGAAGGAACTCGGCAAATTGGTACCGTAACTTCGGGATAAGGTACGCCTCTGTAGCTTGACTGGCCTGCGCCAGGAGGGTGAAGAGGTTGCAATAAACTGGTGGCTGCGACTGTTTAATAAAAACACAGCACTCTGCAAACACGAAAGTGGACGTATAGGGTGTGACGCCTGCCCGGTGCCGGAAGATTAAATGATGGGGTGCAAGCTCTTGATTGAAGTCCCGGTAAACGGCGGCCGTAACTATAACGGTCCTAAGGTAGCGAAATTCCTTGTCGGGTAAGTTCCGACCTGCACGAATGGCGTAACGATGGCCACACTGTCTCCTCCCGAGACTCAGCGAAGTTGAAGTGTTTGTGATGATGCAATCTCCCCGCGGCTAGACGGAAAGACCCCATGAACCTTTACTGTAGCTTTGCATTGGACTTTGAACCGATCTGTGTAGGATAGGTGGGAGGCTATGAAACCGGAACGCTAGTTTCGGTGGAGCCGTCCTTGAAATACCACCCTGGTTTGTTTGAGGTTCTAACCTTGGTCCATGATCTGGATCGGGGACAGTGCATGGTAGGCAGTTTGACTGGGGCGGTCTCCTCCCAAAGTGTAACGGAGGAGTACGAAGGTACGCTAGGTACGGTCGGAAATCGTGCTGATAGTGCAATGGCATAAGCGTGCTTAACTGCGAGACCGACAAGTCGAGCAGGTGCGAAAGCAGGTCATAGTGATCCGGTGGTTCTGTATGGAAGGGCCATCGCTCAACGGATAAAAGGTACTCTGGGGATAACAGGCTGATACCGCCCAAGAGTTCATATCGACGGCGGTGTTTGGCACCTCGATGTCGGCTCATCTCATCCTGGGGCTGTAGCCGGTCCCAAGGGTATGGCTGTTCGCCATTTAAAGAGGTACGTGAGCTGGGTTTAAAACGTCGTGAGACAGTTTGGTCCCTATCTGCCGTGGGCGTTGGATATTTGAAGGGGGCTGCTCCTAGTACGAGAGGACCGGAGTGGACGAACCTCTGGTGTACCGGTTGTCACGCCAGTGGCATCGCCGGGTAGCTATGTTCGGAAGAGATAACCGCTGAAAGCATCTAAGCGGGAAACTCGCCTTAAGATGAGATATCCCCGGGGCTTCGAGCCCCTTGAAGGGTCGTTCCAGACCAGGACGTTGATAGGTCAGGTGTGTAAGTGCAGTAATGCATTGAGCTGACTGATACTAATTGCCCGTAAGGCTTGATCCTATAACCAGTGTGTTTGAACCACTGGCGAGTTATGCGTGTGCGACAATCGCCACCCAACATTTACTGCTTCTTCCCGGATTGGTTGTGTGCCCACCCGGCGCACGACAACAAGTCATGCCTGATGACCACAGCGAGTTGGTACCACCCCTTCCCATCCCGAACAGGACCGTGAAACGACTCCACGCCGATGATAGTGCGGATCTCCCGTGTGAAAGTAGGTAATCGTCAGGCTCCTCATGCAGCAACAAAAACCCCACCCCCAAACAGGTGGGGTTTTTGCGTTTCTGCGGCGTTTGGCTGATACGCCAGATTCGATCAGCCGTGCATGCCTTGATCGCGCGATAAAATCAGCAAAACATTGCGCAGCCGATTGCCATTCGAGTTCCCATGCTACGTTTAAGCGAAATCAAGCTTCCGCTCGATCATCCCGATTCGGCCATCGAGCCTGCGGTCATCGCACGCCTTGGAGAAATCGGCGTGACGTCAAGCGAACTCGTGCGCTTCCATGTCTTTCGCCGCGCGCACGATGCGCGCAAGCGCGCCGACATCAAGCTTACGTACATCATCGATGTGGAGTTGGCAGATGAAGCGTCGGTGCTCGCGCGACTAAAGGCCCGGCCGCATCCGCATGTCGGCATTACGCCGGATATGGCTTACCACTTCGTGGCCAAGGCGCCTGAAGCATCGAGCCAGCTTCGCCCCGTCGTTATCGGCATGGGGCCGTGTGGGCTGTTTGCCGGGCTGATTCTCGCGCAAATGGGTTTTCGCCCGATCATCCTCGAGCGCGGAAAAGCCGTGCGCGAGCGGACGAAAGACACTTGGGGTCTGTGGCGCCGAAACGAGCTTAACCCGGAATCCAATGTGCAGTTCGGTGAAGGCGGCGCTGGCACCTTCTCCGATGGTAAGCTCTACAGTCAAATCAAGGATCCGAAGCACTACGGCCGTAAAGTCCTCGACGAGTTCGTCAAAGCGGGCGCGCCTGAAGACATCCTGTATTTGAGCCGGCCGCATATCGGCACGTTTCGACTGGTCAGCATGGTCGAAAAGATGCGCGCGAATATTCATCAACTCGGCGGCGAAGTACGATTCGAGCAGCGCGTCGAGGATATCGAGATCGACGATGGCAAAGTGCGCGGTCTACGCCTGTCGAGCGGCGAAACGCTGCGCTGCGATCACGTTGTGCTGGCCGTCGGACATAGCGCGCGCGATACCTTCCAGATGTTGCACGATCGCGGCGTTTTCATGGAGGCGAAGCCGTTTTCGCTCGGGTTTCGTATCGAGCATCCGCAGGGCATTATCGATCGGAGCCGTTTCGGCAAATTCGCCGGTCACGAACGGCTTGGCGCCGCGGACTATAAAGTCGTCCACCATTGCAGCAACGGCCGCGCTGTCTACAGCTTTTGCATGTGTCCTGGCGGAACGGTTGTCGCGGCGACGTCGGAGCCCGGCCGAGTCGTGACCAATGGCATGAGCCAGTACTCGCGCGCGGAACGTAATGCGAACGCGGGCATCGTCGTCGGCATCACGCCGGAAGATTATCCGGGCGGTCCACTCGCGGGCATCGCCTTCCAGCGCATGTGGGAAGAGCGTGCGTTCGAACTGGGCGGCGGCGATTACAGCGCGCCTGCACAGCTTGTGGGCGACTTCATCGCGAGGCGCGCATCGACATCGCTTGGATCGGTCGTGCCTTCGTACAAGCCAGGCGTCAAGCCGACCGATCTCAGCACAGCGTTGCCCGATTATGTGATCGAAGCCATCCGAGAAGCACTGCCTGAGCTCGATAAGAAGATCCCCGGCTTCGCGATGCACGACGCCGTTCTCACTGGCGTCGAGACGCGCACGTCGTCGCCGCTGCGGGTGCGCCGAAATAATGACGATTACCAAAGCGTCAATGTCGAAGGTTTGTATCCGGCGGGCGAGGGCGCGGGTTATGCGGGCGGGATCTATTCAGCGGCGATCGACGGAATCGAAGTCGCGGAGGCCGTCGCGTTGAGGATGATGGCGGAACATGAGGCGGCCGTCCGGTAACGTCGCGACTCATTCGCTGTCCATGCAAACGTCGAAGAGACATAACCACCGCCCATTGCCTCTAAAACGAAAAAGAGCGCATCGTCACCGTTGCGCCCTTTCATCCGCATCCAAAGAACCTCAAGTAACCACGCCCACCTGCCAGGGCACGAACTCACTCTGCCCATACCCGTGCAGTTCGCTCTTCGATGCCACGCCCGACGCGCAGTCGAGCATCATCTGAAAAATCTGGTCGCCGAGTTGCCCGATGCTCGCCGTTCCATCGATCACGCCGCCGCAGTTGATATCCATATCCTCTTCTTGCCGCTCCCAGAGCGCGGTGTTCGTCGCGAGCTTGAGCGATGGCGAAGGCGCGCAGCCGTAAGCCGAACCACGTCCGGTCGTGAAGCAGATGAGATTCGCGCCCGAAGCAACCTGACCCGTTGCAGACATCGGATCGTAGCCGGGTGAATCCATGAACACGAAGCCCTTGGCGTCGACGCGCTGCGCGTACTCATAAACCTCGACGAGATTGGTCGTGCCGCCCTTGGCCACCGCGCCAAGCGACTTTTCGAGAATCGTGGTCAGCCCGCCGACCTTGTTGCCCGCCGATGGATTGTTGTCCATCGCCGCACCGTTGCGCGCGCAATAGTCCTCCCACCACTTGATACGCGTCAGCAGTTTCTCGCCGACTTCACGGCTGACCGCGCGCCGCGTCAGCAAATGTTCCGCGCCATAAACCTCCGGTGTCTCGGAGAGAATCGCCGTGCCGCCATGCGCGACGAGTTTATCGACAGCCGCGCCGAGCGCCGGATTCGCCGAAATGCCCGAGTAGCCATCCGACCCGCCGCATTGCAAACCGACGATCAGATGCGACGCCGGCACCGGCTCGCGCTTGACGCGATTCGCTTCCGTGAGCATCTCCTTGACCAATGCGATGCCGTGCTCGATCGTCTTTCTCGTCCCGCCGCTGTCCTGAATCGTAAAGCTGCGCAGACGCTCGCCGTCTTTCAGTCCGCTTGCTTCGAGCACGCCGGAAATCTGATTGGTCTCGCATCCCAGGCCGACGAAGAGCACCGAATAGAAATTCGGATGCACCGCGTATCCCGCCAGCGTGCGACGCAAGATGGCAAGGCCATCGCCCTGCATGTCGATGCCGCATCCCAAGCCATGTGTGAGCGCAATCACGCCATCGACGTTCGGGTAGTCCGCCAGCGCTTCCGGATGAACGTCGCGCCGAAAGTGATCAGCAATCGCGCGCGCGACGGTCGCCGAGCAATTGACGCTCGTCAGCACGCCGACGAAATTGCGCGTCGCCACGCGGCCGTCATCGCGGCGAATGCCCATGAACGTCGCGGGTTCATCGACGAAAGGCGTCGGATGCTTGTCGATGCCGAACTCGTGCTCGCGCGCGAACTCGGCCATCGACAGATTCTGCGTATGGACATGCTGGCCGCGTGCGATGGCGTCCTTCGCCACGCCGATGATCTGGTTGTAGCGCTTGACGGGCTCGCCCGCGGCGATGGCGCGCGTCGCGATCTTGTGGCCCGGCGGAATCAGGCCCATGACGACGAGATCCTCCGACGCGATGCGCGCGCCGGAGAGCAACTGACGTGTCGCGATGACGACATCGTCTTTGGGATGCAGCCGGATGACCGCATGGTCGGTGGATGTGGTGGACATGATGTTTTCTTAGATCGTGGAGGGAGCGCGCTTGTCGGCGAGGGCTTCCGTTTCGGCGCGGTTGAGCGGTTCGATCTTGCCGACAATTACAAGATAGCTGAACGCGCCGAGAAAGCAGAAGCCGCCTGCAACACACAGCGGAATGGTGAAAGAGCCTTTCGTCATTTCGACCATGACGCCCGTGAACGTCGTGATGACGATACCCGCCAGGTTCGACGCGAAATTCTGAATGCCACCGATGGACGCAACGTGTCCCGGCGTCGGTGCAACATCGCCCGGCAGCGACCAGATGCTGGCCGCGGCGAACGCGAGGCTGCCGTACGCAACGCCGAAAAAGCCGAGCATCAGATAAATGTTCGTGGTGAACGCCGAGAGCGTGATGACCGACGACAGCAGCATGCCGCCGACCATGCAGGTCTTGCGCGCCGCCGTGAGGCTCCAGCCGCGCTTGAAGAGCGAGTCGGACACGACGCCGCCGAGCCAGCCGCCCGGGATGGACATCAGCGCCGGAATCATGCCGAGCGTGCCGAGCGACTTGAGCGAGAAGCCATGCGTCTGCACGAGATAGCTCGGGAACCAGGTGATGAAGAAATAGATCACGAAGTTCAGGCAGAAGAAGCCGAGCATCATGCCCCACAGCGTGCGGTACTTGAAGAGCGAGCCCCACGAGACCTTGTTCTTCGGCGCGACCGGTTGCGGCGGGACATCCACGGGACCGGTGAGGTCGCCGAGCGACTTATTACGGTAAATGAGGAACCAGCCCAAGATCCACACCGCGCCGAGTGCGCCAGTGATGACGAACGACGCTTCCCAGCCCACCGAGCTGATGATGAGCGCAACGACGGGAATCGACAGCGCGGAACCGACACGCGAGCCGCTATCGAAGATGCTGGTGGCAAACGCGCGCTGCTGCGGCTTGAACCACTGCGCGACGAGCTTCGCGCACGACGGATACGCGCCCGCTTCGCCGACGCCCAGCATCAGCCGGCAGCCGAACATGCCCGCGACGCTCGTCGCGGTGGCGGTGAGCGCCGTGAACACCGACCACCAGCCCACCGCAAGCGGCAGTGCGATTCGCGCGCCCACGCGGTCAACGAACCAGCCGAAAGGCATCTGCATGAGCGCGTAGGTCCAGAAGAAGCCGCTCAGGATGAAGCCCATTTCCGCCGGCCCAATGCCGAGCGCCTTCTCAATCTGCGGTGCAGCCACGGCCAGATTCGCGCGATCGATGTAATTGATCGCGATGGCCAGAAAGGCCAGAAATATCACTACCCAACGCATTTTGCGCATCGTTTGTCTCCTCGGGATGATGGCATTTCATTTCTGCCGGCCCGAACCGCCATGCCGACGCGGTGAGCCGTGATTCAAAAACGGTGTGACGGGAGTCCGCGTTCTTTGGCGGATCTCAATGCGCGTTCAATGCATCGCGCAGGCGCCTTTGTTCGATATCGAGTTCGAGTTCGGCGGCGAAATCGATCACAGGTTGAAAACGCCGCACTTTCTTCTCGTCGTGATTGCGCGCGATATCCGCGAGCTTGTGCACGAGAAACGGGTTCTCGAAGCGGTCGCGCACGCTCGCGAGATAGTCGCTTGCCACGTCGCCCTTGCCGAGCGCGACAAACACCGGCAGCACTTCGTCGCGCCAGGTGGCTTCGAGCGGCTCGCGGTACGCGGAATCGCGCATCGCGTCGAGCACGGTCATGTCGGGCGCGCCGCCGCGCGTGCGCCAGATTTCCGCGAGCATCGTGTGGCCGAGGTTGAGCAGCAGCAGTTTCAGGCGCTCGTAGTGCGCGAGGTCGTCGGTGACGACGATGTCTTCGTGTTCGCACGGCAAGGTCATGCCCGCTTGCCGCTCGATTGCCCACAACGCGTAAGGCTCGGCAATCGCGCCGACCGGCAGGATCGGCTCCGACACGATGCGGTCCACGAGCGAATTCACCCAGACGCAATCGTTCGACAAGTAAGCGATGAACGCGTCGTCCGCATTCCATTTGCGAGCCAAGTCGAGCACGAGGTCGCGCAAGGTGTCGCCGTTACGCGAGACGAGTTCGCACGGCAACAGCGTGATCGGCGCCGCGCTCGCCTTGAAGCGTGCGTGCAGCAGCACGGCGAGCTTGGCCGCGAATCCGCGCGGCGTACGCGCGCCATCGAGCAGGTCGGCCGTGTCTTCGTCGAAAAGGGCGTAACCCGTGTCGGCCGTGTTCGAGACGATCACCTTGACGTCGCGTTCCATGCGTTCTAGCAACAGCGGCCAGTCGTCGTTTGCGTGCAGCGCTTCGGTGATCGAATCGCATTCGATGGTGGTGTCGACGGTCGCGTCGCGCTCGCGTCCGCGAATGCGTACCGGATAGCGGCCCGTGGCGCGCAGCGCATCGACGCGCGCGCGGCTGTCAGGACTCGACGTGGTCTGCACGACGGTGATCTTGCCGAGCGCTTTCGCAGGATCGCGCCGCGCGGCTTCGGCCACGAAGAAGTCGACGTGCGCTTGCAGAAAACGGCTCGTGCCGAACTGGAGAATCGGATTGGTCATGTCGGGCGGCTATCGCGCCATCGCTCGATGCGACGGCGAAGTACATGGGGGATTTGTCGTTGGGAACGGTTCCAGACAGCCGTAAAAAATATGGCCCATCTGGCCTTACCGAAATGCATACTAGTGGCTCGAATTGGAATTGGTCAAGCCACTTGTAAGCGTTTGAAAATGGTCGAACGCGCTTCGTACGGTGCGTCAACCCTTCCGCTGATTACAATCCACGTTTTCCCCGAGACATGCAGGAGTGTGCACGTGAGTGTCAAACCAGTCGAAACGCGTCGCCTCTACCTTCAGATCGCCGATAAGCTGCGCGCTCTGATCGAACAGCAGGACTTTGCGCCGAACGGCCGGTTACCCTCCGAACGCGAACTCGCGCAGACGTTGGGCGTGTCGCGGCCTTCGGTGCGCGAGGCGCTGGTTGCGCTGGAACTGGAAGGGCGAGTCGAGATTCGCATGGGCTCGGGCGTCTATATCTGCGCGACGCCCGTGGCGAAGCCGCCCGCCACCGAGGCGGAACTGGGCGAGAGCCCGATCGAGATCATGAATGCGCGCAGCGTGATCGAAGGCGCAATTGCCGCGAATGTCGCGCCGTTTGCCAAGCCAAAGGCATTGAAGACGCTACGCGCCGTCTACGAGACCATGGCGCGCGAAGTCGAAGCGGGACAAGTGCCAATGAGCGCCGACCGCGCGTTTCACGTTGCGATCGCGCAGATGTCGGGCAACGACGTGCTGGTCAGGACAGTGGGCAGTCTCTATGACGAACGGCATAGTCCGCTGTCATCCACGTTACGCGGACATTTCGAGGGGGAGGAAACCTGGGCGGCCGCGCTCGGCGAACATCTCGAGATTCTCGAGGCGCTCGAAGCGCGGGACGCGGTGCAGGCTCAAGCCGCGATGCAGCGGCACATGCGCAAGTCGGCCGAGCGTCTGATGACACGGCGCAAAGGCTGAAACCGGCGCGCCTTCAAAGACGAACCGGTTCTCTCGAAAGTTAGCCCGCGTTAGCCGGGATACGCTTCATCGACCTTCAGGCCAGCCAGCTTGAAGATCACGCGCAGTGTCTGCGGCGCGATCTCGCGGCGCGAGGCGAGCGTGGTCAGGACGAAGTCCATCACCTTGGCGTACTTCAGCATGGTCAGACACGATTCGATATCCGTGGAGCCGTCGCGCATCGATTCGGCGAGACGCAGCATCTCCACCGAAATCTCTCGAGCCATTTCAAGTTCGAGTTGTTGCTTCTCGCTCCAGGCGGGCATCGTGGTCAGCGCCGCGAGCATCTCCTGAAACTGCTTTTCTGCTTTCTTGTCGGGGATCGCGTCCATCGCCGTCCTCTCCATGTTCATGGCGCCGGCGAGTCGCAATCGCCGCGCTGAGTGTTAGGTGTTACGTAACGAAAGCCGCTCGCGGGTGACGACGCGTACTGCGTTGTCGAGGCGTGGCTTTGCTACCTGCTTGTTGCTCTTCCTTGCTGCATTGGCGCGCCGGGCTTCCTCCCCACGCTGCGCATCGTCCCGGCCAGATCCGCATACCGGACAATGCACGAAGTGTTCCAAGCGTTTTCTAGCCGTCTTGCATCGCCGGTCGACTTGGGCGGAACAAGAGCGTCTTCGCGCTTTTGGGTAAACTTCTCCTTTCGAGTCGGCAGAACCAGCGGTTAGCGCACATTCGGCGCAAACTAGCCTCGTTTTTTAATTTCCACGTCACTTTCACGATGGCCAAGAAGTCCTCCGCGTCGGCTCCGGGCACCCCCGACCCCACTACAAAGCACGAAATCCGTCCAGGTCAGTCGATCGAACTGCTGAAGGAACTTCATATCCTCACGCGCGACGGCAAGATGAATCAGGACAGCCGCCGCAAACTGAAACAGGTCTATCACCTCTATCAGTTCATCGAACCGCTGCTTGCCGACGTTCACGAACGCCAGGGTTCGGTGTCGCTTGTCGACCATGGCGCGGGGAAGTCTTACCTTGGGTTTATTCTCTACGATCTGTTCTTCAAGACTCTGCGCGATCGGTCACACATCTACGGTATTGAGACGCGTGAGGATCTTGTTCAAAAATCGGAGGAATTGGCGAAGCGGCTGGATTTCGAGGGAATGTCGTTTCTGAATCTGTCGGTGGCCGAATCGATTGAATCGAATCTGCTGCCGGATTCCATCGATATCGTGACCGCGCTGCACGCCTGCAATACCGCGACGGACGACGCCATCCAGTTCGCTCTGCAGAAGAACGCGAAGTACATCGTCGTGGTGCCGTGTTGTCAGGCGGAAGTCGCGTCAGTGCTGCGCAAGAACAAGGGGCATGCGCTGTCGAAGAACGTGCTGACGGAGATGTGGCGGCATCCGCTGCATACGCGCGAATTCGGCAGCCAGATTACGAATGTACTGCGCTGCCTGCAGCTCGAATCGCACGGATATCAGGTCAGCGTGACGGAACTTGTAGGCTGGGAACATTCGATGAAAAACGAGCTCATCATCGCTCAGTTCAAGGACTTGCCGCGCGCCCGGCCCGCGCAACGGCTGTCGGATGTGCTCGAAACGCTCGGGCTGGACGAGTTGCGCGAGCGCTTCTTCGCGCACTGATCAGTCGCTTTTCATCCACGCCGCGAAACCTTCGTGACCGAGGCGACGCAGCGTTTCCATGTTGCGTTCGTAGATTTCGGCGGCGTCGGGAAAGGCATCCACTGCGCGGTCGATGCTCGCTTCGCGCAGCAAATGAAAGATGGGATACGGCGCCCGATTCGTATAGTTCTCGATGTCGTCGGGCTCGCTGCCTTCGAATCGATATTGCGGATGAAAGCTCGCGATCTGCAGTTCTCCGGCAAGGCCCATGTCGTTCAACAAGCGGTCGGCGAAGAACAGCGCGTCGTTGTAATCGGTGAAGTGCGCAAAGGCGTGCGGCGTGATGAAAAGCGTCGTGTCGATGTCTTTTGCATCGCTTTCGCGCAAATGGCGCAGTTCGTCCGCGAGTTCCGCGACGACATCTTCCACGCCGCGCGCGTCGCTCACGACATAGCGAATCTGTCCCTTCACATGCACGCTCTTGGCAAAAGGACACAGGTTCAAGCCGATGACAGCGCGGGTGAGCCAGTGGCGCGTGGCCGCGATCACTTCTTCTTCGCGGGTGCTACGGTCGTTCATGGTGCATCCTGAATAAGCGGTCTGCAGGCCGCGTCGATCAACGTGCGCGCAATACGAGGCGCCGCGCGCATCGGCCCCGAACCGGGACCGTAAGTCTGGCTCGTCGCGTAGACGCCATCGACGAGCAACGCCAGCGATTCTGCCAGTTCGACGGGATCGGCGGCGCCCGCAGCGGCCGAAATCTCGGTGAGCCGCGTGATCAGATAGTGCTTGTTGCGCTCGACGGATTGCCGCGCGGGATGCGCTGGATCGCCGAATTCGCACGCGATGTTGAGAAACGGACAGCCGCGGTAATCCGGCACCGACGCGCGCCCGACGAGATCCTCGAGCGATTGAACGAGTTGCTCGGCCGGCGCGCCCGGATGCTTCTCGACGCTTGCCTCGAAGCGCTTGCGGAATCTTTCGTCCATGCGCTGCAGATACGCGGTGACGAGTTCGTCTTTCGAAGCGAAGCGCCGGTACAGGCTCATCTTGTTGACGCCCGCGCGTTCGACGACGGCATCGACGCCAATCGCGCGGATGCCTTCGCGATAAAACAGTTCCTGCGCGGCATCGAGCAATTGTTCCCGAGCCTGCACGCCGTCGGTTCGCACACTGCGGCGAGCAGGGGTTTTCGGCTGGTCGGCGGGAGTTCGTGTCACAGTCGCATCCTTGAATATTGCTTGGGTCTTGACATGTTACCGATCGGTAACTAAGCTCGCAACTCTGATGTGACAGGTCGGTAACGTCACGGCGCGTAAAACACGAAATTCACGGAACGGAGCAGCGATGACTTGGGTAGCGAGACGGCTTGGCGGCCGCGTGCATTATGGCTGGATCGCAGTGGGCGTCGTTTTCCTGGTGTTGCTGGCGGCGGCCGGCACGCGCGCGACGCCGAGCGTGATGATGTTGCCGCTCGAAAAACAGTTCGGCTGGTCGCGCGGAACCATTTCGCTCGCCATCTCGATCAACCTTGCGCTTTACGGCCTGACCGGACCGTTCGCCGCTGCCGCCATGCAGCGCTTCGGCGTGCGTCCGACCTTGCTCGCCGCGCTTACGACCTTGGCCGCGGGCGTCGGCCTCTCCTCGATGATGACCGCGCCCTGGCAGATGATCGTGATCTGGGGCGTGATGGTCGGCGGCTCGACGGGCGTGGCGGCGCTCACGCTTTCGGCGACGGTGGTGAATCGCTGGTTCACGACGCATCGCGGGCTTGCAATGGGCATTCTCACCGCCAGTTCGGCGACCGGGCAGCTCGTGTTTCTGCCGTTTCTCGCGGCGTTGTCGGAGCATCACGGCTGGCGGCCGGTGGTTTTCGTCGTGGCCATAGCAACCGCAGTCGTCGTGCCGCTCGTCGCGTGGCTTCTGCCGGAGCGTCCGTCGGATGTCGCGCTGCGACCCGTCGGCGAGAGCCCGGACGCGCCGCCCGCCGTCATTCCGCCACCGAAAAATCCGATCAAGGTCGCATTCGGCACGCTCGGCATGGCGAGCAAGACGCGCGATTTTTGGCTGTTGTTCTTCAGCTTTTTCGTCTGCGGCGCGAGCACGAACGGTTATGTCGGCACGCATCTGATCGCGATGTGCTCCGACTACGGCATGACGCAGGTGCAAGGCGCGACCTTGCTCGCGGCGATGGGCATTTTCGATTTGTTCGGCACGACGCTTTCCGGATGGCTTTCGGATCGCTTCAACGCGCGCCTGCTGCTGTTTTGGTACTACGGCCTGCGCGGGTTGTCGTTGATCTATCTGCCGTATGCGTTTGGCATCGACTTCTTCGGCTTGCCGCTTTTCGCGGTGTTTTACGGGCTCGACTGGATCGCGACCGTGCCGCCGACGGTGCGCCTCGCCACCGATGTCTACGGCAAGGAGTCGGCGCCGATCGTCTTCGGCTGGATCGTGGCGGGGCACCAGCTGGGCGCGGCGTTCGCGGCGCTGGGTGGCGGCATGCTGCGGTCGAGCCTCGGCAGCTACACCGTGGCGACGATGATCTCCGGCGGTCTTTGCCTCGTCGCAGCCGTTACGGTGCTGCGGATCAATCGCGCGGGGCGGTCGATGGGCGTCGCCGCCACTTGAGCGCTTTTGCGGACGTGTGAGTCCGTGACTTATCCTTGTCGTTCGATACCTGAACGGCGCGCATTGGGCCGATGCGCGCCGTTTGCCCTTTTGAGGGCGGCGCGAGGCAACGGTGCTGTATTGAAGTGGTAGCGTTGTGCGGTTGACTGCTGCAAACCGTTATCGTGATGGGCAGGCCTCGCTTCTTCCAATCGCCGAAGGATTTCAATGATGACCGCCAAACCCGCCGCAACCGAAGTCGATATCCACGAACTACTCGCGGGCCGCTGGAGCCCGCGCGCGTTCTCCGACGCGCCGCTGAGCCGCGAGCATCTGCATAGCCTGCTCGAAGCGGCGCGCTGGGCGCCTTCATCGAGCAATTTGCAGCCTTGGCGTTTCATCGCGTTCGATCGGCATCGCGACGAAGCCGCGTTCCAGCGCGCGTTCGAAACGCTCGCGCCGTCCAATCGGACATGGAATGTTCGCGTGCCCGTGCTGGTCTGCGTGACTGCGTCGACGCTCACGCCGAAGGGCGATGTCAGCCGCACCGCGCTCTACGACACCGGCGCGGCCGCGATGGCGCTCGTGCTCCAGGCGCACGCGCTCGGACTCGCGACGCATCAGATGGGCGGCTTCGATCGCGACGCGTTCCGCGCGGCGTTCGAGATTCCGCCGGAGGTGGAGATCATCGCGATGGTCGCAGTCGGTCATCACGGCGACGCGAATCTTCTCGACGACGCGCTTCGCGAACGCGAGGCCGCGCCGCGAGCACGCAAGGCGCTGGGCGAGACCTCGTTCGAAGGCGCGTGGGGAAAGGGTTTCGAGTGAAGCCAGGCTTACGCGGCGCGGGTGCGCTTGACTGCGGATGTGTACGACATCACCCCTCATCCGCCGATGACAGCGGCCGCGCAACATCTTCCAGAGACTTGCGCTCCGCCGCCACGCCCCAGATGCCGGCCACGACGGCGGCCGCGATCATCAGCGCCGAGCCGATCAGATAGCCGACGAACACCGCGCCACGCTGATGCGTATCGATGAGTTGCCCGAACAGCGCCGGCCCGATGATCCCGCCGAGCGCCGTACCGAACGCATAAAACACGGCGATGGCAAGCGCGCGAATCTCCAGCGGAAACGTCTCGCTGACCGTCAGATAGGCCGAACTCGCCGCCGCCGACGCGAAGAAGAAAATTACCATCCAGGCTATGGTCTGCGTGGTCACGGAAAGCATTCCGTGCATGAACATCCATCCGCTGATCGTGAGCAGCACGCCCGAGATCGCGTAAGTGAAGGCGATCATCCGGCGTCGGCCAAGCACGTCGAATAGCTTGCCGAGCAGAACGGGGCCGAGAAAATTGCCCGCTGCGAACGGCAGCACGTACCAGCCGATGTGATCGCCCGGCACGTGATAGAAGTCCGTCAGCACGAGCGCGTAAGTGAAAAAGATAGCGTTGTAGAAGAACGCCTGCGCGGTCATCAACATGAGGCCGACCAGCGAGCGGCTCCGATGCACATGAAACAGCGTGTGCGCGACTTCCGAAAGTGGCGTGTGCTCGCGCATCTTTAGGCGCAGCGGCTTGATCGGCGTGTTCGGTATTTCGACGCCGTGGTTGCGAAAATGCGCTTCGATGTCCTCGACAATCTGCTTCGCTTCATCGACGCGGTTATGCGTGATGAGCCAGCGCGGACTTTCCGGCACCCACATCCGCATGAAGAGAATGGTGAGACCGAGCGCTGCGCCGATCAGAAAGCACCCGCGCCAGCCCCAATCGGGCGGCATCAGGCCCGGATCGAGCAAAACGAGCGAACCGGCCGCGCCAATGCCCGCGCCAATCCAGAACGTGCCGTTAATGGCGAGATCGGTCCAGCCGCGCAAACGCGCGGGCGTGAATTCCTGGATCGTGGAATTGATGGCCGTGTATTCACCGCCGATGCCCGCGCCCGTCAGAAAGCGGAACAGCACGAAACTTGCGAGATCCCATGAGAACGCGGTTGCGGCGGTCGCGGCCACGTAGAGAAAGAGCGTGATGAAGAAGAGCTTGCGTCGTCCGAGCCGGTCGGTGAGCCAGCCGAAGCCAAGCGCGCCGACCACCGCGCCTGCAATGTACGCGCTGCCGGCAATGCCGACATCCGTGTTGTTGAAGTGCAGCGCCGGGCTCGACTTCAATGCGCTCGCCACCGCGCCCGCGAGCGTGACTTCGAGCCCGTCGAGCAGCCACGTGATGCCGAGCGCGAATACGATCAACGTATGAAATCGTCCCCAGGGCAGACGATCGAGCCGTCCCGGTAAATCGGTTTCTATGATGTCGGATCGATCGCTGGCGCTCGCGGTCGAACGATTTTCCTGCGGTAAGGTAGTGTCGTTCATTAGCTCGTGCCCGCCGCATCCGCGCGCGCAACAGTGAATAAATTGCCGCTTTGGCGAGCAAGTTGCATTCCGCGCCGGTTGAAGCGTCGTGGCGGTTCCAGACGGGTTCGAATGCGGTTGATGCATGCCGCCGAACATGCTACAAACCCTGTCCACTTTTGAATGCGGCGTTGCCTCGTAACGCTGCCTCGATGTCCATGACCTACTGTGCGATCGATTTTGGCACGTCGAATTCCGCCGTCGCCGTGCCTGCCGCGATTCAGGCGCAGACGCAGGGTGGCCATTCGATCCGGCTGGCTCCCGTCGAGGGCGAGGCAACCACGCTTCCGACGGCCGTCTTCTTCAACACGGACGAAAACAGCCAGTCCTATGGCCGCGCCGCGCTCGAATCGTATATAGACGGCTTCGACGGCCGCCTCATGCGTTCGATGAAAAGCATTCTCGGCTCGCCGCTCGCCGACACTAGCACCGATCTCGGCGACGGCTCCGCCATCAAGTACACGGACGTCATCACGCTTTTTCTGCAGCATCTGAAGCAGAAAGCACAGGCGGTCTCGCCAAGTCCGCTCGATCGCGCGGTTCTCGGCCGTCCGGTCTTTTTCGTCGATGACGATCCGCGCGCCGACCGCCTCGCGCAGTCGCAACTCGAAGCGTGCGCGCACGCCATCGGCTTGCGCGAGATTCACTTTCAATACGAACCGATCGCCGCCGCATTCGATTACGAAGCGCGCCTGACGCAGGAAGGGCTCGTGCTGGTCGCGGATATCGGCGGCGGTACGTCCGACTTCTCACTCGTTCGCGTGGGGCCCGAGCGCGCTCGCCAGCTAGACCGAAAAAGCGATGTCCTCGCGCATCACGGTGTGCACGTGGCCGGCACGGATTTCGACCGGCGCGTCGAGCTGACGACCGTTTTGCGCGAACTCGGTTATCAGACGCTCGATCCGCAAGGGCGCGAAGTGCCGAACCGCGTGTATTTCGATCTGGCGACGTGGCATCTGATCAATACCGTCTACACGCCCAAGCGCGTGAGCGAATTGCAACTGATGCGCCACCTTTACACCGAACCGCGTCTGCATGACCGGCTAATGCGCGTCGTCGATCGCAGGCTCGGGCATGCGCTGACCGCGCACGCTGAGGAGGCGAAGATCGACGTGGCGGCGGGCGGCGTAACCGAGATCGACATGGAAGAGGTGGAGGAAGCGCTGCGCGTCGCATTCGACGAAGCGCAGCTGATCGAAGCGGGAGCGGACGAGACGCGGCGTATCGTCGAAGCGGCGCTGGAAACGGTGAAACGCGCGGGCGTGGCGAACGCGGATGTCGGCGCCGTGTACTTCACGGGCGGCACCACCGGTTTGCGCTTTCTGTCCGATGCGCTCGCGGCGGCTTTTCCCGGCGCACGAGCCGTATTCGGCGATCGACTTGCCAGCGTGGCGACGGGTCTCGGTATTTACGCGCAACGCGTCTTTACCTGATCGCGCTCGTTCCAGATGCAAAAAACCCCGCCGAGGCGGGGTTTTCTTTAAGCCGGATAAAAACTTACGCCGGCTTGATGTTCGCTGCTTGCTTGCCCTTGGGGCCAGTCTTCACTTCGTAGGTAACCTTTTGGTTTTCTTGAAGTGTCTTGAAACCCTCAATGCGGATTTCCGAGAAGTGTGCGAACAGATCTTCGCCGCCGCCATCCGGGGTGATGAAGCCAAAGCCCTTTGCGTCATTAAACCACTTGACGGTACCGGTTTCCATGTTACTTATTCCAAAAAATTGATGAATGAGGCCGAAGCCAAGGGTGCATGAAGATCAAGGAAGGGGCAATGGGACCAACCGGAGTACCGCGATGGCGAACTACGAAAGAACCACAAGTCACTCGCCACTTGAAATCCTGCAAGAAGGTTTATACGGCTAATCGTTTTCGCGGTCAAATAATATCCGACTGCCGCGCAGGGACTTTTTGAGATATCGCAACGTATCTTACGAATCTTTCATAATTTCACTGCCAACTGTCTATCACCGCCGTGTGGTAGCTTTCATCGCGCAAAAACTGATGAAAGCTGACAAACCTTCGCTGCATTCGAAAGGTGCAACCGTTACACTACGCGCCAACCTGCCAAGGTTGCACCAAAATCGCCCTATCACCGGACCGTAGGCCGGCATCGCGCGCGGCGGATGTGCATTCGTGCGCCTGACCTCCAAGCGCAAGGCGAGAGACACTGGAGAACAATGTGAAGAGTTCGATACAACGAAATATCGGGCCGATAGCACTCATGCTTACCGGCCTCGGTTCCATCATCGGTTCAGGCTGGTTGTTCGGCGCGTGGAAAGCGGCCAAGATCGCCGGTCCCGCAGCCATGGTCGCGTGGGTGATCGGCGCGGTCGTCATCATGGCGATCGCTCTTACTTACGCGGAGTTGGGCGCGACGTTTCCCGAATCCGGCGGCATGGTGCGTTACGCGCGCTATTCGCATGGCGCGCTCGTCGGTTTCATCAGCGCGTGGGCGAACTGGATTGCCATCGTCTCGGTCATTCCGATCGAGGCCGAGGCATCCATTCAATATATGAGCACGTGGCCCTATGAATGGGCGCATGCGCTCTTCGTGAATGAAACGCTCACGACTTCAGGGCTGATCCTCTCGGCGCTGCTCGTGGTCGTGTACTTCATGCTCAACTACTGGGGCGTGAAGGTGTTCGCGCGCGCCAACTCGACAATCACTGTCTTCAAGTTCCTGATTCCCGGCCTGACCATCGCGGGCCTCATCTATACAGGGTTCCATTCCGAGAACTTCGGCACGGTGTCGAGCTTCGCGCCCTATGGCTGGCCGGCCGTGCTGACGGCGGTGGCGACGAGCGGCATCGTGTTCAGCTTCAACGGCTTTCAAAGCCCGGTCAATCTCGCGGGCGAGGCGCGCAATCCGTCGCGGAGCATCCCGTTCGCCGTGATCGGCTCGATTCTGATCGCGCTCGTGATCTATGTATTGCTGCAAGTGGCCTACATCGGCGCGGTCAATCCCGCCGATGTCGCGAAGGGCTGGTCGCATTTCAACTTCGCGTCGCCGTTCGCGGAACTGGCGCTGGCGCTGAATTTGAACTGGCTCGCCGTGCTTCTTTATGTCGATGCTTTCGTGAGCCCGAGCGGCACCGGCACCACCTACATGGCGACGACCACGCGCATGATCTACGCGATGGAGCGCAACAACACGATGCCGAAGATATTCGGCAACGTGCATCCGTTCTACGGCGTGCCGCGTCCCGCGATGTGGTTTAACCTGTTCGTCGCGTTCGTGTTCCTGTTCTTCTTCCGGGGTTGGGGCACGCTGGCGGCGGTGATTTCGGTGGCGACGGTCATTTCGTATCTCACCGGGCCTGTGAGCCTGATGGCGCTGCGCCGCGCCGCGCCGGATCTGGAACGGCCGGTCCGCTTGCCGCTAATGGGCTTGGTCGCGCCGTTCGCGTTCGTCTGCGCGTCGCTCGTCCTGTACTGGGCAAAGTGGCCGCTGACCGGCGAAATCATCCTGTTGATGGTCGTCGCGCTGCCCGTGTACTTCTACTTCCAGGGCAAGACCGGCTTTGCGGGATGGGGCCGCGATCTGAAAGCCGCGTGGTGGCTGGTGGCGTATCTGCCGACAATGGCCGTCATGTCGCTCATCGGCAGCAAGGAATTCGGCGGAAGTGGCGTGTTGCCGTATGGCTGGGACATGGCGCTCGTCGCCGTGCTCGCGCTCGTGTTTTACTTCTGGGGCGTCCACACCGGTTATAGGACGGACTATCTGGATGAACGCGAAGCGCACGAAGACATTCAGCACGAAGTCGGCGCGTAAACAGATCGTCGACGAGAAGCGGTAAAACGAAGCCCGCCTGAGCAATCAGGCGGGCTTCGTTCTTTCCTGCTCGACTCGTACGTTCAGGCCTCAGGCGTCCGCGAACACGTAGTTCGTCATGGCGAGCGCGCGCTGGAAAGTGCCGAGCGACTGTATGCGCAACTGATAGTCATCCGCCGCAGCGCCTAGTGCGCCGAATACTGGCAGCAGATGCTCGTCGGTCGGATGCATCAGCGCGGCGTGCGGCGCGCGGGCGCGATAGTCGAGCAGCGCGTCGATGTCGCGATCGGCAAGACGCGCCTCGAACCAATGCGTGAACTCATCGACGCGCGGATCGGCATCTTCGGGACGCGCGCCGAAGTCCGCCATGCGCAGGTTATGCGTGATTTGCCCGGAACCGACGATCATCACGCCGTCACGCCGCAAATCGCGCAGCGCCCGGCCGATACCGAAGTGATGCGCGGCATCGAGGCGCGGTTGAATGGAAAGTTGCGCGACTGGGATGTCGGCGTTGGGAAACATGAGCAGAAGCGGCACCCACGCGCCGTGATCGAGGCCGTGCTCCGTCGTGCTCGCAGCAATGCCGTGCTTGCCGAGCAGCGCGGCGGCGTTGCGGGCGAGATCGGGCGCGCCGGGCGCGGGATAGCGCAGTTCATAGAGCGCGCGCGGAAAACCGTAGAAATCGTGGATGGTTTCCGGCCGCTCGGCGATGCTCGCAACGGGTTGCGTCGTGCCCCAGTGAGCCGAAAGCATGAGGATGGCGCGCGGGCGCGGCAGCGTTTCAGCGAGCGAGGCGAATTCGCCGGAAGGCATCGACGGGTCGATAGGCAGCGTCGGCGCGCCGTGAGAAATGAAAACGGAGGGAAGGGAAGTCATGGCGTCGCGTATTGAGTTGGATGCCACCAATGTACGGCCGTGACTGGCGGAAATAAACGGCTGTCGAAGCAATGAATTGTGTCGTCGGCGTTTGCAATCGAAGCGACGCTCAGTCCGCTTCGCCGCGCATCCCTTCCCATGCAACGGCGGCCGGCGATGCGATCTGGAACAGATCGATCACCCGCGCGACGGTGTGATCCACCATCTCGTCGATGCTCGCCGGCTTCTGATAAAACGCCGGCAGCGGCGGAAAAATCACGCCGCCCATTTCCGTCACGGCGGTCATATTGCGCAGATGCGCGAGGTTGAGCGGCGTTTCGCGCACCAGCAGCACCAGACGGCGACGCTCCTTGAGCACGACATCCGCCGCGCGCGTGATGAGATTGTCGGAGAGTCCGTGCGCGATGCTTGCCAGCGTTCGCATGGAGCACGGCGCGACGATCATGCCTTCCGTGGAAAACGAGCCGGACGCGATGCTCGCGCCGATATCGCGCACGTTATGAACAACGTCCGCGAGCGCGTGAACCGTGGATTTATCGAGTTCCAGCTCGTGCTGGATATTGAGCCAGCCGGCGCTGGAAACGAGCAGATGCGTTTCCACGCCGGAAACACGGCGCAACGTTTCAAGCAAACGCACGCCGTAGATCGCGCCCGTGGCGCCCGTGATGGCGACGATGAGCCGTCGTCGGGCGGCAGGCGCGTTCACTTCGAAGATGACTTCAGGCAGCGGCGAAGAGCTGTTGCAGTTCGCCGGATTCGTACATCTCCATCATGATGTCCGAGCCGCCGATGAACTCGCCCTTCACGTAAAGCTGCGGAATGGTCGGCCAGTTCGAGAATTGCTTGATGCCCTGACGAATTTCGTTGTCTTCGAGCACGTTCACGGTCGTGATCTGATCGACGCCACACGCCTTCAGCACCTGGATGGCGCGGCCGGAGAAACCGCACATCGGGAACTGCGCCGTGCCCTTCATGAAGAGGACGACCGCGTTTTGATCGACGAGTTGCTTGATGCGTTCTTGCGTTTCCATGATGTTCCTGCGCTTTGATGTCGGTGGGGACTAAGTGTTGAAATGATAGCGGATTTCGCTATTCCGGGCTGACCGCTGCCTGGCTCGCCCGCCGCGCTCAGGCATTGAAAACGCCGCCGCTGATGCGTTCGATTCCCGCCAGATCGCGCAGCGAATGCACATCGGTGAAACCGCGCGCCGTGAGCAGTCGGCGCACGGCGTCGGACTGATCGTAGCCGTGTTCGAGCCACAGCACGCCACGGCGCGCAAGCAGAAACGGCGCTCTCTCGATAATGGTCCGGATGCAGGACAAACCGTCGGCGTCATCGGTGAGCGCGTCGCGCGGCTCGAAGCGCAGGTCGCCTTGCTGCAAATGCGGATCGTCGCTTGCGATATACGGCGGATTGCTCACGATGGCTTCGAAGAGCAGCGAAGGATCGACCTTCGCGGTCCAGTCGCTTTCGACGAACGCGAGCGGCCCGCCCGCGCGCGCCGTATCGAGCAGCCGTTCTGCATTGCGACGCGCGACATCCAGCGCGGCGCCTGAGCGGTCCACGGCCCACACGCGCGCGTCGGGCCGTGCATGCGCAAGCGAAACCGCAATGGCGCCGGTTCCCGTGCCGAGATCGAGCACGCGCGCGTTCGGCGTATTCGCGATGGCGTCGAGCGCCGTTTCCACCAGCAATTCGGTTTCCGGGCGCGGAATCAGCACATCGGGCGTCACGTCGAATTCGAGCCCGAAAAATTCACGCGTTCCGGTCAGCTGCGCGATCGGTTCTCCCGCGACACGGCGCGCGACGAGCGCCTCGAAGCGGCTAACCGCGATGGCGCCAAGCGCTTCGCGATCGCGCGTGATCAACTGCGTGCGTCGCCAGCCGAGCACGTGCATCAGCAAGACGCGCGCTTCGAGCGCGGGCAGCGCGCACGCACGCAGCAGATCGACTGCGGTCGTCACTCGGTTTCCCCGAGCGCCGCGAGCAATTCCGCCTGATGCTCGCTCACGAGCGCGCCGATCAGTTCGTCGATATCGCCGTCCATGATGTATTCGAGCTTGTAGAGCGTCAGATTGATGCGGTGATCCGTCATGCGCCCTTGTGGAAAATTGTAGGTGCGTATGCGCTCGGAGCGGTCGCCCGAACCGATCAGACTCTTGCGCGTCGCCGCTTCCTTCGCGTGTTGCTCGTGATACTGCTTGTCCTTGATGCGCGCGGCGAGCACCTTCAGCGCGCGATCCTTGTTCTTGTGCTGCGAGCGGTCGTCCTGACATTCGACGACGATTCCGGTCGGCAAGTGCGTGACGCGCACGGCCGAATCGGTCTTGTTGATGTGCTGCCCGCCCGCGCCCGACGCGCGGAAGGTATCGATACGCAGATCCGCTGGATTGATCACCACTTCGCTGATTTCATCGGCTTCCGGCATGACCGCGACCGTGCACGCGGACGTATGGATGCGCCCCTGCGTTTCCGTCGCCGGCACACGTTGAACGCGATGCCCGCCCGACTCGAACTTGAGCCGCGAGAAGGCGCCGTGGCCCGCAATCCGCACGATCACTTCCTTGTAGCCGCCCAAGTCGGACACGCTCTCGGACATGGTTTCGGCAGTCCAGCGGTTGCGCTCCGCATAGCGCAGATACATGCGCAGCAGGTCGCCGGCGAACAGCGCGGATTCGTCGCCGCCCGTGCCCGCGCGAATTTCGATGAAGATATTGCGCTCGTCGTTGGGATCGGTCGGCAGCAGCATGGTCTGCAGATCGCTTTCGATCGTCGCCATGCGTTCGCGCGCTTCGCCGATTTCCTCTTCGGCGAAATCTCGCATCGACGGATCGGACAGCAATTCCTGCGCGGTCGCTTCGTCGTTGAGCGCCTGACGCCAGAGCGCGTACTGCTCGACGACCGGACTGATTTCCGCATGTTCGCGCGTGAGTTTCCGATACTGATCCATATCGGCGGTCACGTCTTCGCGGCTCAACAATTCGTTGAGTTCGACCTGCCGTTTTGCAAGCTGGTCGAGCTTGCTTTGCATGCTCGTTTTCATCGGGCGGAGTTGGAGCGATGCTCCGGAGAATTGTGGAATCAGAAATGCCTGCGCGTCAGCGCCGCGCGGCATTGGAGAACAGCGAGGAAAGCCGCTAACGGTCCGGAGACTGCGACGATTCAGGCGCCGAAGGCGTGTCGTCTTGCGGCTTGTCGGACGAACCGTGGCGGTAGAAGCCGCTCATCAGGTCGATGAGCTGGGCGCGCTCTTCCGTGGTCGCGCGATTGAGCGCGTGCGTCGGACCATGAATGAGCTTGTTGGTGAGCGATTGCGACAATGCTTCGAGCACTGCGGCGGGATCGTCGCCGCGCGCGAGCAGCTTGCGCGCGCGTTCGACTTCGGCGCGGCGCAACGCGTCGGCTTGTGTATGCATGTGGCGGATGACCGGCACGATACTGCGCGCATCCAGCCACTGCATGAAATTCTGCACACGCGTTTCGATGATCGCTTCGGCTTGCGCGACGGCAGCTTGCCGCGACGCATTGCCTTCGCGCACGATCGCGCCGAGGTCGTCGACGGTATAGAGGAACACGTCCTGCAGATTGCCGACTTCCGGCTCGATATCGCGCGGCACGGCGAGATCGACCATGAAGATTGGCCGATGCCGGCGCGCGCGCACCGCGCGTTCGACCGCGCCCAGCCCGATGATAGGCAGCGTCGACGCCGTGCACGACACGATGATGTCGAACTCGTGCATGCGCGTGGGCAGCTCGGAAAGCGGAATAGCGCGGCCGTTGAAACGTTCGGCGAGCTTTTCGCCGCGTTCGGCCGTGCGGTTTGCGACCACCAGTTCGCGCGGATTCTGCGCGGCGAAGTGCGTGGCGCAGAGTTCGATCATTTCGCCCGCGCCGATGAAAAGCACGCGCTGACTCGAAATGTTTTCGAAGATGCGCTGGGCGAGTCGCACGGCGGCGGCGGCCATGGAAACGGACTGCGCGCCGATCTCGGTCGTGGAGCGCACTTCTTTGGCGACCGCGAAGGTGCGCTGAAACAACTGGTTGAGATAAGTACCGAGCGCGCCCGCTTCCGATGCGGTGCGCACGGCATCCTTCATTTGTCCGACGATCTGCGTTTCGCCGAGCACCATTGAATCCAGCCCCGAGGCGACGCGGAAGGCGTGGCGCACGGCCTCGGACTGCGGCAGCGCGTAGACGTGCGGCGCGAGTTCCGAGACCGGGAGATTGTGGTACTTCGACATCCACTGAATGGCAGCGTCGCGCGCGGCGGCGTCGTCGGTGGCGCAGTAAAGTTCGGTGCGATTGCAGGTCGAGAGGATCGCCGCTTCGGGCGAAACCTTGGCGAGCGGCCCAAGCCAGATGTCCTTCAGCGCGCCCAGAGCAGGCTTCAGCTGTTCGAGCGGAAACGCCACGCGTTCGCGCAAGGCGACAGGCGCAGTGTGGTGATTGATTCCGATCGTGAGGAGCTGCATGTAATGGGCCTAAGCCGATGGCCTTTCAGATAGCGCGATATTATAGCGTTTTACCAATCTCTTCATTTATAGGCGGCATAGGGGATGGCTGGTGTTCGCTCGCGCCGCTTGCAGCCGGCGCGAAGCCCCAAGCTCGTGCGACGCCAGGACGCAGCGCCGCGCTCAATCGAAGTACTTTGCCAGCTCGGCGGCGCGCGCTTCGAGTTCCTCTTGCGACAATGCATGCGTCTCGGCAGCCGCTTCGCGATTTCGTTCGGCGGCGGCAATGGCCGCGTGCCGCGAAGTATTGTCGTGATGCAGATGGAACAGCGACGCGTTTGCATCGGGCACGGAATGCCAACGAACGCCGAGCCGCACCGCGCGCGTGAGCAGGTCGTCATCTTCGCCGCCCCAGCCAATGAAGCGCGGATCGTAGCCGCCAACGCGCATGTAATCCGAGCGTTTTATGAGCACGATGGCGCCCGGCGTATTCGCATAGAGAATTTCCATTTCTTCGGGCCGGTCGCTTTCGAGAAACGGTTTTAGTATTGCGTAATCTCCGGAAGCAATGAATGCATCGCGATAAACACCCGTAACGTTAATCACGTTCGTGAATGGGCAAAGTGCGTCGCTTGCCGTTCCATGACGAATTGCGTTGATGCAAAGCGGCAGATAATCCGGGTTGGAAATCATGTCCGCGTCATGGAAACAAATGATGTCGCCGGTGCACATTCGCGCGCCCAGATTGCATAGGCGCGCCTTTGGAAAGGGGCCGTTGTCGCATACGAAGACATGCCTGATCTTTTCGTCGCCAAGGCCCGACCAGTGGAAGGTGGGCGTGGCATCGGCTTCGATGAGATAAACCGTGTAGTCGGAATAAGTCGAATCGAGATGGCGCAATATGCCGCGCAGATTTTCACGCCGCTCCAGCGTGGAACCGCGGTAGGTCATCACGAATTCCAGACCGTTTAGCGATATGAGGCTTTTCTCAATCATGGTGCTTTATTTTCCGCTGTAAACCTATTCGATCGATGCCGCGAACTTGGGCAGTGACTCGTTAGAGTATCGCCCTTAAATCAGCGTGGCTAAAGCGGTCATTTTACCGGCCCGGCATATTTTCATTTTTAAGCTTAGTCGCATAAATCGTTCAAGGAAACGCACTTGCCATCGCCAACCTGGCCCCCTAAACTCGACCGCTAACGGCGCGCGGCGCCGGTTCGATCGCAATCAAAGGGGCGCGGTAGCTGATGGGCTGGACGGGCTTGATCTTTTTGGGCGCGGTAATCGGCGCGACGGGTTGGTGGCTGCATCCGCTGCGGCGCGCGGGGCGCGTGGGCACAGGCGCGGCGGGGCGCATCTGGACGGCCATCGTCGCGGGCATATTGGCGATAATCGTCGCGCGCATGTTCGGCAATATCATCAACCTGTATCACGACGGCGATACGCTTGAATGGTTCGCGTGCACGGTGTTCGCGCTCGTCGTCGTGACGGTGACAGTCGGCCTTGCCGCGCGTCGCTAAACCCGCGCTCGCCGGCGCTTCCTCACGCATTCCATGCAGGTGACTTCATGAACGACCGCATCGCACATTCCGCCATTCCCGACGCAGCCGAGTTCGCCCGGCGCATTGAATCGCTGCGCGGCCAGATGGCGCTCGACAATCTTGCCGCCGTGCTGATTCCGTCGGCAGACCCGCATCTTTCCGAATATCTGCCGGAGCGCTGGCAAGGGCGGCAATGGCTGTCCGGCTTCACCGGTTCGGTCGGCACGCTCGTGGTGACGGCGGATTTCGCGGGCGTCTGGGTGGATAGCCGCTATTGGACGCAAGCCGAGGCGCAACTGGCGGGCACCGGCATCGCGCTCATGAAGATGATGGGCGGCCAGCAAACCGCGCCGCACGTCGAATGGCTGGCGGCGCATGTCGATTCGGGCGATGTCGTCGGTGTCGATGGCGCCGTGCTCGGCGTGGCGGCGGCGCGCTCGCTTGCGGATGCGCTGAAGGCACGCGGCATCGTACTGCGCACGGATGTCGATCTGCTCGATTCCATCTGGCCGACGCGTCCCGGTTTGCCTGACGCGCCCATCTACGAACATGCCGCGCCGCACGCCAGCGTGAGCCGCGCGGACAAACTCGCCCAGGTGCGCGAAGCCTTGCGCGCAAAAAACGCGCAGTGGCACTTCGTGTCCACGCTCGACGATCTCGCGTGGATCTTCAATCTGCGCGGCGGCGATGTCAGCTACAACCCCGTGTTCGTCGCGCATGCGTTGATCGGCAGTGACGACGCGACGATCTTCATCGCCGATGGCAAGGTGTCGGCCGAGCTCGAGGAATCGCTCGCGCGCGACAACGTGCGCGTCGCGCCTTACGCCGATGCGCCCCGCGCACTCGCCGCGCTGCCCGCCGGAGCCACGCTCCTGATCGACCCGCGCCGCATCACGCATGGTTTGCTGGAGCAAGTGCCCTCGGCGGTGACGATCGTGGAAGGCGTGAATCCGTCCACCTTCGCGAAGTCGCAAAAGACGGCGGCGGAAGCCGAGCATATCCGCGCGACGATGGAACAGGACGGCGCGGCGCTCGCGGAATTCTTCGCCTGGTTCGAGAATGCGCTGGGCCGCGAGCGCATTACGGAACTTACCATCGACGAAAAGCTCACGGCGGCGCGCGCGCGGCGTCCGGGCTTCGTGACGCTGAGCTTCGGCACTATCGCGGGCTTCAATGCCAACGGCGCGATGCCGCACTACCGCGCAACCGAAGCGTCGCATTCGGTGATAGAAGGCAATGGCTTGCTCTTGATCGATTCGGGCGGACAGTATGTGAGCGGCACGACGGACATTACACGCGTGGTTCCCGTCGGCGAGATCACGGCTGAACACAAGCGCGATTTCACCATCGTGCTGAAAGGAACGATGGCGCTGTCGCGCGCACGCTTTCCGCGTGGCATCCGTTCGCCAATGCTCGATTCCATCGCGCGCGCGCCTATCTGGGAAGCAGGCGCGGACTACGGCCACGGGACCGGGCACGGCGTCGGCTACTTTCTGAACGTGCATGAAGGCCCGCAGGTCATCTCGCACTACGCGCCCGCCGAAAGCTGGACGGCGATGGAAGAGGGCATGATCACGTCCATCGAGCCGGGCATCTATCGGCCGGGCAAGTGGGGCATTCGCATCGAGAATCTGGTGCTGAACCGAAGCGCGGGCAAGACCGAATTCGGCGATTTCCTCGACTTCGAAACACTCACGCTCTGCCCTATCGACACCCGCTGCATCGACCTGGCCTTGCTGCGCGAGGACGAGCGCGCGTGGCTCAACGCGTATCACGAGGAAGTGCGCCGGCGCGTGTCGCCGCATGTGTCGGGCACGGCGTTGGCGTGGCTCGAAAAACGCACGCAGGCTATCTGATCCGAAACAAGAAGGAGCAGCAAAACCATGACCATCAAGGCAGTCGTATTCGACTTCGGCGGCGTGTTGATCGACTGGGACCGCGAGTATTTGTACCGGCAACTGATTCCGGACGAAACCGAGCGCCGCTGGTTTCTCGACAACGTCTGCAAGATGGATTGGGTCGTGCAGCAGGACGGCGGGCAGACCATAGAAGAAGGCACCGCCGAACTGATCGCGCGCTATCCCGATCACGAAGCGCTGATTCGCGCGTTCTATGCGCGCTGGCACGAGATGGTGTCGGGCGTGCTGGAAGAGGGCGTGGCGCTCGTCGACCGGCTGGACGCGGAAGGCGTGCCGCTATTTGGCCTGACGAACTGGTCGGCGGAGACGTTCCCGTATGCGTGGGAACGCTTCGACGTGTTGCGGCGGTTTCGCGAGATCATCGTTTCGGGGCGCGTGGGAATCGTCAAGCCCGACCCGCAGATTTTCGCGTTGATGCGCGCGGAGATCGAAAAGCATCTCCCGGGCATTCAGCCGCACGAACTCGTCTTCATCGACGACAACGCGAAGAACGCGCAGGCCGCGACGGATCTCGGCTGGCACGGCATACACTACACGGGCGCGATGGAAACCGAAACGAAGCTGCGCGCGCTCGCCGTGCCTATCTGACGCTTACTGACCGAGCAAACTCTTGAGCGCGTTGCCAATACCGCGCACGGTATCGCCCGTGCCTTTGGCCACGCCTTCGACGCTCACACCGAGCGCCTTCGCAAAACCGGCGGCGAGTTTCTTCGACAGACTTTCCTGCAGCGAAAACTTCGGATCGCGCAGATCGCCGTCGAGCACGAAGTCGAGCTTGATCTGATCCTTGCGGTCTTTCAGCGCGGCAACAGCGGCTTTCGTCGGAATGGAGAGGAAGGTGTCGAGTCCGTTGCCGGTGTCGCTGATCTGCAAGTGATTCAGCGTGAGCGTGCCGGGCGCGTGAATGCGGTAATCGTGGATGTTCGCGTCCACGGTGAGGTCGATGGTCCCGCCTGTCACCGCCGCACGCGCGCCGGCCTTTTTCAGCAGATACGGGTCGAGCGACGCGATATCCACGCCGCTCAGCACGGCGCGCGTCTGCGAATCCTTGTTGGCGATGACCATCCAGCCGCCCCACGAAACCGTTCCCGTATGCGACGGACCCTTGATCGAACCGGACATCGACAGATTGGTGCGGTCGGTGAGCGCGGGGAGATGCAGATGGTCGATGGTCGCGCGCGAATCGCTGATCAACACGCGATACGGCGGCTTTTGCACCGATGAATCGAAGAACTCCATCGAGCCGCGTTCGAACGACACGCGATCGATGAGCTTCTCTTCCTGCGAGCGCGCGTCTTCCTTCGCGTCGGGCTTCGCGTCGGCGACGCGCGCGGTTTCCTTGAGACCGGGCAGAATCTGCACGCGGCCATCGGCGGAACGCACGATCGACAAATAGTAGTTGTCCACGCTCACGCCATGCAGATGCACGCGGTTTCGCAGCGCTTCGTGCATGTCGATGTCGAGCACGATGCGCTCGGCGCGCATGGCGTCGCTCGCGGGCCAGTCCTGCGGGCCGCGCAGACGCACGCGCGACAGTGTGACGTGGCCGAAGCCGACATCGATCTCTTCGGCCGAGCCGTTCGGCCCGAGCGTTTCGAGAATGCGCTCCTTCATCTGATGCGCGACGAAGAGCCACCCGCCAACCGCCACGACGATGATCGCCACGACGATTCCGACTGCCCAAAGCGCTCCCCGTTGCGCTTTCGATCGCGCCATCTGCAATGTCTCCCGAATACTGGTTCTGCCTGAGGCTCACTCGGCGGTAAGCCGTTTCGCGTGCATCGTTTTTTTAAGTGAGCGCGTACTTTTCAGCCTCTGTCGCGCCGCTAGCGTGTCGCAAAGATGCCGTGAAGACTGGCGGCGACGTGCCTCAGACAGTCGCCGCATTCGTGTCCGATGTCGGTGCGCGCGCGCGCATAGGCACGCGCGTTCCTCGTCTCATCCGTTCACGCAAAGGATCAGCGCGTGATCGGCTTGTAGCGCAGACGCTTCGGCCTCGCGGCTTCTTCGCCGAGCCGCTTGCGCTTGTCGGCCTCGTATTCCTGATAGTTGCCGTCGAAGAACTCGACGTGCGAGTCGCCTTCGAACGCGATGATGTGCGTGGCGATACGGTCCAGGAACCAGCGATCATGCGAGATCACCATGACCGAGCCGGCGAATTCGAGCAACGCGTCTTCGAGCGCGCGGAGCGTTTCGACGTCGAGGTCGTTGGACGGTTCGTCGAGCAGCAAGACGTTGCCGCCCGCGATCAGCGTTTTCGCCAGATGCAGACGTCCGCGTTCGCCGCCCGACAGATTGCCGACGAGCTTCTGCTGATCGCTCCCCTTGAAGTTGAAGCGGCCGATATACGCGCGCGACGGCGTTTCGTACTTGCCAACCGTGAGCACATCCGCGCCGCCGGAGATTTCCTCGAACACGGTCTTGTCGGCGCCAAGCGCGTCGCGGCTTTGATCGACATAGGCGAGCCTGACCGTCGGCCCTTGCACGATCTCGCCGGAATCCGGCTGCTCCTTGCCGGTCAGCATGCGGAACAGCGTGGACTTGCCCGCGCCGTTCGGCCCGATGATACCGACGATCGCGCCCGCCGGAATCTTCATGCTGAGGTTGTCGATCAGCAGCCGGTCGCCATACGCCTTGCTGACGTTTTTGAACTCGATGACTTCATTGCCGAGACGATCGCCCACGGGAATGAAGATTTCCTGCGTCTCGTTGCGCTTCTGATATTCCTGGCTGTTGAGTTCCTCGAAGCGTGCGATGCGCGCCTTCGACTTCGCCTGACGTCCCTTCGGATTTTGGCGTACCCATTCCAGTTCCTTCTTGATGGCTTTCTGGCGGGCGGATTCGCTCGATTCTTCCTGCTTCAGGCGCTCTTCCTTCTGGTCGAGCCAGCTGCTGTAGTTGCCCTTCCACGGAATGCCGTGACCGCGGTCGAGTTCGAGAATCCATTCGGCGGCGTTGTCGAGGAAGTAGCGATCGTGCGTGACCGCGACGACGGTGCCCGGATAGCGCGTCAAGAACTGTTCGAGCCATTCGACGGATTCGGCGTCGAGGTGGTTGGTCGGTTCGTCGAGCAGGAGCATGTCGGGCTTTTGCAGCAGGAGCTTGCACAGCGCGACGCGGCGCTTTTCGCCGCCCGAAAGATGTTCGATGGTCGCGTCCCACGCGGGCAGGCGCAGCGCATCGGCGGCGACTTCGAGTTGCTGCTCGGGGCTGCCGCCGTCGCTCGTCGCGAGGATGGCTTCGTACTTCGCCTGCTCGGCGGCGAGCTTGTCGAAGTCGGCGTCGGGCTCGGCGTAAGCGGCGTAGATTTCGTCGAGCTTCTTGGTTGCCTGAAAGACATCGCCGAGACCTTCTTCGACTGCCTGACGCACGGTTTGTTGCGGATCGAGTTGCGGTTCCTGCGGCAAATAGCCGATGTTCAGATTGGGCATCGGCGTGGCGTCGCCTTCGATGTCCTTATCGACGCCCGCCATGATCCGGATGAGCGTGGACTTGCCTGAACCGTTGAGACCGAGCAGACCGATCTTCGCGCCGGGGAAGAACGAGAGTGAGATGTCTTTCAGGATCTGACGCTTCGGCGGGACGATCTTGCCGACGCGGTTCATGGTGAAGACGTATTGGGCCATGTCGATGTTGTCTGTAATGGTGTGGTGAAGAGTGCGAACGCCGGGCGCGGGCGGCTGCGTGCGGGACGCGCACGCCGCGTTATCGGCATTCGACGCGAATCGTCGGCGCGGGATGACGCGCTTCCCGGCGCGTGTGCCGCGCGGGATCGAATGTCATTGTACTTCGGGCGTGCTCAGGCTATTGCCAGCGCGCCACGCCGCCATGCCGTGAACACGTTCCGCCGTGGTGGCGGCTGAAGCTGTACGAGCCGTCGCGGCACTGCGCGGTCGCGCCTTCGGGTACCGCACCCGAACGCGAGCGAGAGGGCGCATGGATTACGTTGCCGTCGCGGTTGACGTAATGGCCATGTCTGTCGAGGTCGTTTTCGTCAGGTTGCGGGTTGAAGCTGTTCGCGTTCGCGCTGTTCGCGTACGCGTGCGCCGGTGTGCAAGGGATGACGCTCGCGGACAATGCAATGCAACACGTGACAGCGAGCGAACGCAGAAACGCGGGTCCTTTCATCTTCTTTTTGTCTCTCTTTATTTTTATCGGGTACCGCTCATGAAAAAAGCGGAGCCCCGTTTATCGGGCACTCCGCTTTTTCATGCAAGACGATTTGACGATTCTTGACGCTTGACGGCGCTCAAACGTTGAACAGGAAGTTCATCACGTCCCCGTCGTGCACGACGTATTCCTTGCCTTCGGCCCGCATCTTCCCGGCTTCCTTTGCGCCTTGCTCGCCCTTGAACGCGACGTAGTCATCGAACGCGATGGTCTGCGCGCGAATGAAGCCGCGCTCGAAATCGGTATGGATGGCGCCAGCGGCCTGAGGCGCCGTATCGCCGATATGAATGGTCCACGCGCGCACTTCCTTCACGCCAGCCGTGAAGTACGTCTGCAAGCCAAGCAACTTGAAACCCGCCCGGATCACGCGGTTCAAACCCGGCTCGTCCATGCCCATGTCGGCGAGGAAGTCCTGCTTGTCCGCGTCGTCCAGATCGGCGATTTCCGCTTCGATTGCCGCGCACACCGCGACGACCGGCGCGTTCTCCGCGTCCGCATGCTTGCGAACGGCGTCGAGATATGGGTTGTTCTCGAAGCCGTCGTCCTTCACGTTCGCCACATACATGGTCGGCTTCGCCGTGATGAGGCAAAACGGCTTGATGAGCGCCTGCTCGTCTTCGTTCAACGAAAGCGCACGCACCGGCTTGGCCTCGTCGAGCTGCGCGCGCACCTTTTCGAGCACGGCGACGAGCTTGCCCGCTTCCTTGTCGTTGCCCGACTTCGCCGCCTTCGAATAACGCGTGAGCGCTTTTTCGACCGTCGACAGATCCGCAAGCGCGAGTTCCGTGTTGATGACGCCGATATCGTCCAGCGGATCGATCTTGCCCGCGACGTGGATCACGTTCTCGTCGTCGAAGCAGCGCACGACGTGCGTGATCGCATCCGTCTCGCGGATGTTCGCGAGGAACTGATTGCCGAGACCTTCGCCCTTCGACGCGCCCGCGACGAGACCCGCGATATCCACGAACTCGACGACGGCCGGCAGGATACGCTCGGGCTTCACGATTTCGGCGAGCGCGGTGAGGCGCGCGTCCGGCACTTCGACCACGCCGACATTCGGCTCGATGGTGCAGAACGGATAGTTCTCGGCGGCTATACCCGCCTTGGTCAAAGCATTGAATAGAGTGGACTTGCCGACGTTAGGCAAGCCGACGATGCCGCATTGGAGGCTCATGGAATCCTTCGAACTGGTGAGACGGCGCAGGCCGCGCGGGTTTCGTCAAAAGTCGCGCGCCGGGCAAAGGCTGAATTGGCAAAAACGCCCGCCAGCGCAACGGCCGCGTCGAGCGGCCAGGCAAACCGCCATTGTACCGCCGCGCCGGGCAGCGGCGTTTCGCGCCGCCTTCCGCGACGGCCCGCCGCAGCGCCGCGCAGGCGCCAAATACGCTGCAATCCTCACGGCTATAATGGCCGGATGACTTCGCATCCCCTGACCTTTCATGCAGTTGTCGTCGGCGGCGGGCTCGTCGGCAAGACCGCTGCGCTCGCGCTCGCGCAATCCGGCTTGCGCACCGCGTTGCTCGCGCCGCAAGCTGCCGCCTTGCCCGCGGGCGCCGCGTTCGATTCGCGCATCTACGCGCTCTCGTCGAGTTCGCAGACGCTGCTCGAACGGCTGCGCGTCTGGCAAGCGCTCGATCGCACGCGGCTCGGGCCCGTCTTCGACATGCGCGTGTTCGGCGACACGCACGCGGAACTGCACTTCTCCGCGTTCCAGGCCTCGGTGCCGCAGCTCGCGTGGATCGTCGAATCGAATCTGATCGAACAGTCGCTCGACGCCGCGCTGCGCTTCCAGCCGAGTCTGTCGTGGTTCGAATCGCGCGCGCAGGGCATGACGGTCGAGGACGATGCCGCGCACGTCACGCTTGCAAGCGGCGAGACGCTCGAAGCGGATCTGATCGTCGGCGCGGATGGCGCGCATTCTTGGGTGCGCGCGCAAATGGGCGCAAAGGTCGACCGGCGCGATTATCGGCAAACGGGCGTGGTCGCGAATTTCAAGGCGGAGCGGCCACACGGCGAAACCGCCTACCAATGGTTCCGCGACTCGGAAATCATCGCGCTGCTGCCGCTGCCGGGCGATCACTTCTCACTCGTCTGGTCCGCGCGCACCGAACACGCCGACGAACTCCTCGCGCTCGATCCCGCGCAACTCGCGGCACAAGTCGAACAGGCCACGCAAAACATGCTCGGCACGCTCGAATGCGTGACGCCCGCGCAAGGCTTCCCGCTCGCGTTGCAAACGGTCGACAAGCTGATCGCGCCACGTGTCGCGCTTATCGGCGACGCCGCGCATTTAATTCATCCGCTAGCCGGGCAAGGCATGAACCTCGGTTTGCGCGATGTCGCCGCGCTCGCGGATGTCATCGCCAATAAAGAAGGTTTTCGCAATCTTGGCGATCCCATTTTGCTGCGCCGCTACGAACGCGCGCGCCGCGAAGACATACAAAAACTCATGTTGGCGACAGACGGCTTGCAACGGGTTTTCTCGGTGCCGGGCACGCTTGCGCGCGCGGTTCGCAATACCGGCATGGCGCTCGTGGGCGCGCAGCCACTCGTCAAGCGCTGGCTGGTTTCGGCCGCGCTTGGTTAAAGACACGCCAGGCACATACAGGAAAAGAACATGAAACGCACACTTCGAACGGCACTCGCAGCGGCCGCGGCACTCGCCGTGACACTTGGTCTCGGCTGTACGGCGCAGGCCGACCAGACCACCGACAAGATCAAGTCCACGCTCGAATCGCGCATGGGCGACGCGAACATCAAGAGTGTCGACAAGACGCCCATTCCAGGGCTCTATGAAGTGAACCTCGGCTCGCAGATCGTCTATACCGACGCCACCGGCAACTACGTGCTGATCGGCGATCTCGTCGATACGCGCAGCAGCAAGAATCTCACGGAAGCGCGGCTCTCCGAGACCAACAAGATCGACTTCGCGAAGCTGCCTTTCGAGAACGCGGTGAAAGTGGTGAAGGGCAACGGCAGCCGCAAGATCGCGGTGTTCTCGGACCCGAATTGCCCGTATTGCAAGCAACTCGAATCGACCTTGAAGTCCATCGATAACGTCACCGTGTACACGTTCCTGTATCCCGTGCTCTCGCCGGATTCGACCGCGAAGTCGAAGTCGATCTGGTGCTCGAAAGATCGCGCGATGAGCTGGGAAGGCTGGATGCTGGACCGCAAGGCGCCGACCACGGCCGCCTCGTGCGACACCACCGCCATCGACAAGAACCTGAAGCTCGGTCACACGATGAACGTGAGCGGTACGCCGACCGTGTTCCTCGCGGACGGCCGCCGTCTGCCGGGCGCCGTTCCCGCCGACCGGCTGGAGAAGGAACTTTCGACCGCGCATTGAGGCGGCCCGAACCCACGACGAGAGGCGCATGAGAGGCGCCTCTTTTGGTTTCAAAGGCGCACCGACCGCGCGCCCACAACAAGAACAAAGGACACGACATGGCAACGACTACGCTCGATCGACCGGTGCGCTACAGCATCGTTCCGAAGAACCCGGCCGCGCATATCTTCGAAGTCACGCTCACGGTCGCCGCGCCGGACCCGGCGGGACAACGCTTCATGCTGCCGGTGTGGATTCCGGGCAGCTACATGATTCGCGAATTTGCGCGCAATATCGTCACCTTGCAGGCGTTCAACGCGGCGGGGCGCAAGATCGGTATCGAAAAAATCGACAAGCACGCGTGGCAAGCCGCGCCGGCGGATGGCCCCATCACGCTGCGTTACGAGGTGTACGCGTGGGACATGTCGGTACGCGCCGCGCATCTGGATGACAGCGTCGGCTTTTTCAACGGCACGAGCGTGTTTCTCGCGGTGGAGGGGCAGTCGGCTGCGCCGTGTATCGTCGATATTCAAGCGCCGGAGGGCGGAGCGCTGCGCAACTGGCGCGTCGCCACGGCGCTTGCCGAAGCGCGTGGCACGAAGCGCCATGGTTTCGGCGCGTACGAGGCCGCGAATTACGACGAACTCGTCGATCATCCGGTGACGATCGGCGAATTCGCGCTCGGCGGCTTCACCGCGCATGGCGTGAAGCACGACATCGTGATCTCGGGACGCGTGATCGGGCTCGACATGAACCGGCTCGCGGCCGACCTCAAACGCGTGTGCGAAGCGCAGATCGCGCTCTTCGAACCGCGCACGAAGAAAGCGCCGGTGGATCGCTACGTGTTCATGACGGTCGCCGTCAGCGATGGTTACGGCGGGCTGGAACATCGCGCATCCACGGCGCTGATCTGCAATCGCGGCGACTTGCCGGTGCTTGGCCGACCCGAAGTCAGCGAAGGTTATCGCACGTATCTTGGCCTCTGCAGCCACGAATACTTCCATACGTGGAACGTAAAGCGCATCAAGCCGGCGGCGTTCGCGCCGTACGATCTGTCGCAGGAAAATTACACGTCGCTTTTGTGGCTCTTCGAAGGCTTCACGTCGTATTACGACGACCTGATCCTCGTGCGCACCGACCTTATTTCCGCGAGCGATTACTTCTCCATGCTCGGCAAGACCATCGGCGGCGTGTTGCGCGGAAGCGGGCGGCTCAAGCAATCGGTGGCGCAGAGTTCGTTCGACGCATGGGTGAAGTACTACCGCGCCGACGAGAACGCATCGAACGCCATCGTCAGTTACTACCAGAAGGGTTCGCTCGTCGCGGTCGCGTTCGATTTGTCGATCCGCGGGCAGACGGACAACCGTAAGTCGCTCGACGATGTCATGCGTCTCTTGTGGCAGCGCTACGGACGCGACTTCTATCTCGGCAAGGCACGGGGCATCCGCGAGGACGAAGTGGAAGCGCTCTTCGCCGAGGCCACCGGCGCGGATCTGCGCTCGCTGTTCCGCGACGGCGTGCGCGGCACGCGCGACTTGCCGCTCGACGCGCTCCTCGAGCCGTTCGGCATAGCACTCGCGCCCGATCTGCCGACGAGCGGCACGGCCGGCAAGCCGTCGCTCGGCGTGCGCGTGCGGGGCAGCGCGGATTGCACGCTGGCGGTCGTGCACGACGGCAGCGCCGCACAGAAGGCGGGGCTTTCGGCGGGCGATGTTCTCGTGGCCATCGATGGTCTGCGTGTGACGGGATCGAATCTGGAGGCGCTGTTGTCGCGTTATCTGCCGGGTGCGAAGGTCGAAGTACACGCGTTTCGCCGCGACGAACTGCGTCGTACCGAAGTGAAGCTCGACGGCCCCGAAGTGTCGCGTTACGTGCTGACGGCTATCGACGGGCGCGGACCGTCGAAACAATGGCGCGAGCGCTGGCTGAAGGGCTGAAAGGCTGCGCCCACCGGGGATTGTCCTACTGGTGCAACGATCCTTCACGGCCGGACGGCTTTTTCCGGAACGCCGAACAACGAAGAATGCTTCCAACGCGGGCGCCGACGGCTCCCGCTCCTCCATCAAGGAAGCCATCATGACGACGATTCTCCAGATCAACTCCGCAGCCCGCTCGCAAGGCGCTCAATCGACGCTGCTCGCCGACGAACTCACCGCGAAGCTGCAACAAAGCAATCCGGGCGCGAACGTGGTCGTCCGCAATCTGCTCGCCGACCAGCTCACGCACCTCGACGACGCCACGCTCGGCGCGTTCTTCACGCCCGCCGAACAACGCACGCCGGAACAAGTCGCCATCAACGCGAAGAGCGAAGCGCTGATCGACGAACTGCAAGCGGCCGACATCGTGGTGATCGCGGCGCCGCTGTATAACTTCGGCGTGTCGTCGCAACTGAAGGCTTATTTCGACTGGATCGCGCGGGCCGGAATCACGTTCCGCTACACCGCGACCGGCCCCGAAGGCCTGGTGAAGGGCAAGAAGGTGTTCGTGGTGTCGGCGCGTGGCGGCAAGTACGCAGGCACGCCGAACGACTCGCAAACGCCGTATCTCAAGACGTTCCTCGGCTTCCTCGGCATGACTGACGTGAACTTCATCTACGCCGAAGGCCTGGCGATGGGGCCGGAGGCCGCGAGCGCAGCGCTCGCTTCGGCACGCGATTCGATCGCGGCGCTGTAAGGCTTAAGCTCGACGCCGAAGTAAAAGAGCCCGCCCGGTCTTCGGACCGCGGCGGGCTCTTTGCATTGCATTGCATTGCGTTGCATTGATGAGGATGCTCAGGCGAGCAACTGTGCCTCGGCGGGCAAGCGCCAGTCGATCGGCTCGCGCCCATGCCGCTTCAGATATTCGTTCGCGGCGACGAAATGCCCGCACCCCAGAAACCCGCGATGCGCCGACAACGGCGACGGATGCGGCGCTTCCAGCACGCAATGCGCCTTTCCCGTGCCGTCGATCAGCGCGCGTTTTGCCTGAGCGTGCGCGCCCCACAACATGAACACGACGCCATCGTGGCGCTCGGCAATTTCGTGGATCAGCGTGTCCGTGCACTGTTCCCAGCCCCGCTTGGCATGGCTTCCCGCTTTATCGCGCTCGACGGTCAGCGACGTGTTGAGCAAGAGCACGCCTTGTTTCGCCCACGAATCGAGGCAGCCGTGAGCAGGCGCGACGATATCCAGACTCGCGGCGATTTCCTTGAAGATGTTGCGCAACGAAGGCGGCGGGCGCACGGGCGCGGGCACGGAGAACGCAAGCCCATGCGCTTGCGGCGCGCCTTTGTCTTCACCGTGATACGGGTCCTGACCGAGAATCACCACTTTGACCTCGCCAGGACTGGTGAGGCGCAATGCGCGGAAAACATCGGCGGGATAAACGGTCTTGCCGGCGGCGCGCTCGGCATCCACGAAAGCGCACAACGACGCATAGCGCGGACTGTCGATAAATGCTGTCAGATGCCGCCGCCATTCAGCGGGCAGCGCTTCGAACTGGCTTTCGAGCGTGATGAAGCCGCTAGCGTGCGTGCGAGGCTCGTCAAAAAGAGAAGGCTGCTGGCTCATGCTTCGGCGTCGTCTACCGCGCTTTCCGGACGCTCGCGCAGCCGATAACCTCGCTCCGCCTTGCTCAAATCTTCCGGGTCGAGTTCGGGAAACGCGCCGCGCAATTCGGCGGCGAGCGTGGAGAGCGCTTTGGCGTCGCCGGACTTGATTTCGAGTTCCAGCTCGCTGATTTCCGCGTGATGGTTTTCGCCATCCACGTCCGCCGTGATCTTGCCGGCGTCGAGCGCGACTTCGATCTGCGAACCTTCACGCTCGATGTCCCACACGATGCGCCGGAAGTCCGTGCGAAACAGGGCGATCAGATTCGGCGCGGCGTCCTGCAACGCCTTGCGGGCCGCTTCGTCTTCGCAGGAAACGAGGAGCGCATCGATTTCAAGCGATTCGCCCGCCACCGGCATCTCCCATTCGTGACGACGGCTCAAGCCGGCTTTCGATTCGCCCAGCACCTTGTACGTCTGCAACCACTGGTCGGGCGTGCGGCGCAGGCGCAATGCGGACTTCGCCTTGGCGAGCGCGCAATCCGGCGTGTCGAAATAGACGTTCGCCAGTTCCATCGGCTTGCCCGCACCGGTGCGCTCGTCGAAAAAGCGCGCCACGTCGTCGTGCTGCGAAGGCGGCAGCGCGAGCTTGATTTCCTGTTCGATGCCCAAAATTCGGTCCCGTCTTTAGAGTCAGAAGAACATTCGCGCGAGTTCCGTGCCCGGATCGTCGGCGCGCATGAACGCTTCGCCGACGAGGAACGTGTGCACGTGCATCGCTCGCAGCCGGTCCACGTCGTGGCGCGAGAGAATGCCCGATTCCGTCAACACGATGCGGTCGTCCGGCACCGCTTCGAGCATGCCGATGGTCGTATCGATAGTTGTCTGGAACGTGCGCAGATTGCGATTGTTGATGCCGATGAGCGGCGTTCTCAGTGTGAGCGCGTCTCGTAGTTCGTCGGCGTCGTGCACTTCGACCAGCACCGCGAGTCCGAGCGAATGTGCATAGGCTTCGAGATCTTGCATCTGCGAAAGTTCGAGCGCGGCGGCTATCAGCAGAATGCAGTCGGCGCCCATCGCGCGCGCTTCCATGATCTGATAAGGGTCGACGATAAAGTCTTTGCGCAGCACCGGCAGGCTGCACGCGGCGCGCGCTTCTTCGAGATACGCGACGCTGCCTTTGAAGAACTGCACGTCGGTGAGCACGGAAAGGCACGCGGCGCCGCCTTGCTCGTAGGAGCGTGCGATTTCGCCCGGCACGAAGTGCTCGCGCAGCACGCCTTTGGAAGGGCTCGCCTTCTTCACTTCCGCAATGACCGCGGCCCGGCCTTCAGCATGCTTCGCACGCAGCGCGCCGACGAAATCGCGCAAGTCGCGCGCGCTCGCTTCGAGCCTGAGTTCTTCGAGCGGCGCGCTTTGTTCGGCGGCGCGGATTTCCTCGCGCTTCACCGCGATGATGCGATCCAGAATGTCGCTCATGGTGATGTCCGTTATTTGGTGAATTGCTGCGTGAAGCGCACGAGAGCTTCGACCTTTTCGCGCGCCGCGCCGCTGGCGATGGCTTCGCGCGCGGCGGCCATGCCCTCGGCGATCGAATCGACGATGTCGGCCGCGTAGAGCGCCGCGCCCGCGTTCAGCGTGACGATCTCGCGCGCTACACCCGCCTTGTTGTTCAGCGCGCCGAGCAGCATGGTTTTCGATTCCTGCGCGTCCTGCACTTTCAGCGAGCGGTTCGAGACCATTTGAAGACCGAAGTCTTCCGGATGAATCTCGTACTCGTTCACTTCGTCGTTCTTCAATTCGCCGACCTTGGTCGCGGCGCCAAGCGACACTTCGTCCATCCCGTCCTTGCCGTACACGACAAGCACGTGGTTTGCGCCGAGCCGCTGCATCACACGAACCTGGATGCCGACGAGGTCTTCATGGAACACGCCCTGCAGCTGATTCGGCGCGCCCGCCGGATTGGTCAGCGGCCCGAGAATATTGAAGATGGTCCGCACGCCGAGTTCGCGGCGCACGGGCGCGATGTTCTTCATTGCCGGATGATGGTTCGGCGCGAACATGAAGCCCATGCCGGTTTCGGCAATCGAGGCGGCGACTTGTTCCGGCGTCAGATCGATATTCACGCCAAGCGCTTCGAGCACGTCCGCGCTGCCCGACTTGCTCGACACGCCGCGATTGCCGTGCTTCGCGACCTTCGCGCCGGCGGCGGCGGAAACGAACATCGATGCCGTGGAAATGTTGAAAGTGTGCGAGCCGTCGCCGCCCGTGCCGACGATATCGACAAAATGGGAGTTGTCCGCCACCTCGACGTGATTGGCGAACTCGCGCATGACAGTCGCGGCGGCCGCGATCTCGCCGATGGTTTCCTTCTTCACGCGCAAGCCGGTAATGATCGCAGCGGCCATCACAGGCGACATCTCGCCGCGCATGATGGTGCGCATGAGATGCAGCATTTCGTCGTGGAAGATTTCGCGATGCTCGATCGTGCGTTGCAGCGCTTCTTGTGCGGTGATCGTCATGGCAGTCACGCTCGCTTTCCCGATCCCGTGTTTTTCACGAAGTTTTCGAGCAGCGCGTGACCATGCTCGGAAAGAATGGATTCCGGATGGAACTGCACACCTTCCACTTTGAGTTCCCGGTGGCGCACGCCCATGATTTCACCATCAGGCGTCCATGCGGACACTTCGAGACAGTCGGGCAAAGACTCGCGTTCAATCGCCAGCGAGTGATAGCGCGTGACGTTGAAGTGTTTTGGCAGGTCGGAGAACACGCCTCTACAGTCGGTTTCGATCGCGCTCACCTTGCCGTGCATGATGGTCTGCGCGCGCACCACGCGTCCGCCGAACGCTTCGCCAATGGCCTGATGGCCGAGGCACACGCCGAGAATGGGCAGCTTGCCGGAGAACTCGCGCAGAACGTCGAGCGTGATGCCCGCGTGCTGCGGATTGCTCGGTCCCGGCGACAGGCAGATGCGTGCGGGATTGAGCTTGGCGATTTCATCGAGCGAGATTTCGTCGTTGCGAAACGTCTGCACGTCCTCGCCGAGTTCGCCGAAGTACTGGACCAGGTTATAGGTGAACGAGTCGTAGTTGTCGATCATCAGCAGCATGGTCTTTTCTCCTCAGAAGTCGCTGTCGAGGCCATCTTGCACTTGCTCGGCGGCACGCAACACGGCGCGCGCCTTGTTCTCCGTCTCTTGCCATTCGGACTCGGGCACCGAGTCGGCAACGACACCCGCCGCTGCCTGCACATAGAGATTGCCCTTGTGAATGAGGCCGGTGCGAATGGCAATCGCCAGATCCATTTCGCCGCTGAACGACAAATAACCGACCGCGCCGCCATACAAGCCGCGCTTCACGGGTTCGAGTTCGTCGATCAATTCCATCGCACGCACTTTCGGCGCGCCGGAAAGCGTGCCGGCGGGGAAGGTCGCGCGCAATACGTCGAAGTTGCTCATGCCGGGCTTCAACGTGCCTTCGACCGAACTCACGATGTGCTGAACGTGCGAATACTTTTCGATGATCATCTTGTCCGTCACCGAAACCGAGCCGGTCTGCGCAATACGGCCCACGTCGTTGCGCGCGAGGTCGATCAGCATCACGTGCTCGGCGACTTCCTTCGGATCGTTCAGCAGTTCGGTGGCGAGTTCGGCGTCGCGCTCGGGCGTGTTGCCGCGCGGTCGCGTGCCGGCAAGCGGACGTATGGTCACGATGCGCTCGCCCGCGCGCTGTTCCTGACGCACGAGAATTTCCGGCGATGCGCCGACCACGTGAACGTCGCCGCCAAAGTTGTAGTAGTACATGTACGGCGACGGATTGAGCGAACGCAGCGCGCGATACAGCGAGAGCGGGTTGTCGCGGAACGGCTTGACGAGCCGCTGGCCGACTTGCACCTGCATTAGTTCGCCCGCCGCGATGTATTCCTTCGCGCGTCGCACGGCGTTCAGATAATCCTCTTTAGCGAACTCGCGGAACGTTTCGGTGCGCACACTCGCCGACGTCACGGGCGGCTGGACGGTAGCACGCAGACGCGCCCGCAGTTCGCGCAGCCGATGCTTCGCCTTGGCATACGCCTCGGCCTTGGTGGGATCGGCATAAACGATCAGGTAGAGCTTGCCCGCGAGGTTGTCGATGACCGCGACTTCCTCGGTCAGCAGAAGCTGAATGTCCGGCAGACCGAGATCGTCGTGCGGCGCCGTATGCGCGAGCTTTTTCTCGATATAGCGCACCGCGTCGTAACCGAAGTAGCCTGCCAGGCCGCCGCAAAAGCGCGGCAAACCTGGACGCATGGCAACCTTGAAACGCTTCTGGAAGCGTTCGATGAACGCGAGCGGATCGCCTTCATCGGTCTCGGTGACGTTGCCGTCGGTCACGACTTGCGACACGCCGTTCTGTACGCGCACCACCGTGCGCGCCGGCAGGCCGATGAACGAATAGCGCCCGAAGCGCTCGCCGCCCACGACGGATTCCAGCAGGAACGAGTTGGCGCCATTGCGCTCGGACTGCGCGAGCTTGAGATAAAGCGACAGGGGCGTTTCGAGATCGGCGAGCGCTTCTGCGATGAGCGGAATGCGGTTATAGCCTTCGTTCGCCAGCGATTGGAATTCGAGTTCGGTCATGTTGCGATCCTTTGCGTGCCGCGCATTCTTTTGATTGAGCGCGGCATCGGGACAAGCGGGGCACTGCGATCGGCCGGTTTTTCATGCTGTCGAACGGTGCGCGACGACACGCGTTTTCGCGGGCGTTTCTCGCAAGGAGAGACGTCTTGAAGAACGACGCGGTTATCGTTCGTTGCGCCGGAATGGTTCCGAAGCAAGCGGTGCGACAAGTCAGAGGAAACGGCGCGGGAATGCGCAGCGAAACAAAAAACGGATGCTGAAGCGTGCTCGAACATGATGGCTTCAGCGTACCTCGGGCGAGGTTAGCGCGACCAGCGACGCCAGGGCCAGGCTCCCCGGTCGATGCTGCTCAGACTCCGTTTTCTGTTGAGAAACATGAGATGGACTATTCAGTCAGTGTGGTATTGGGCGGCGCCAGCGTAGTGGAAATGGCCATTGCGGCGGCGCGCAGCGTGGAAACTATACCATCGGATTTCACCGATTGCACATCTTTCCCGTGGTTATAGCCGTAGGGGACGGTGAGCGTCGCCATGCCCGCGGCGCGGCCCGCGAGAGCGTCGTTTTCGGAGTCGCCGACCGCCACGGTTTCGCGCGGCAGCACGTCGAGCCGCTCGCACGCGGTGAGCATGGGAAGCGGATCGGGCTTCTTCTGCGCGACCGAATCGCCGCCGAGAATGACCTTGAAATACTCGGCAATGCCGAAGTGCGCCAGCAACTCCACGGCGAACCGATGCGGCTTGTTGGTCACGCACGCGAGCGCGATGCCGAGTTCGCGCATGGCTTCCAGGCCTTCCTTCACTTCGGGAAAGAGCGCCGAGTACTGGCCGTTGATCTTCGCGTATTCGCTTTGATAGATAGCGAGGGCGTCGTCGAATTGCGCGGCGGCCTCGGTGCGCGGCAGGCGCACGGCGAGCACGCTGCGGATCAGATTCTCCGAGCCCTTGCCGACGTAATCCACGACTTCATCGCGCGCGACCGGCTGCTGTTCCAGACCGATGCGCACGAGCATGCCGTTGATCGCGGCGACGAAGTCGTCGGCGGTATCGACCATGGTGCCGTCGAGATCGATGATGGCCGCGCGGATCGGTCGCGCGGGTCGTATCGAAAAGGTGGTGAGTTCGCTCACTGCGCGTTCCCCACTTTGGCAAGTTCGGCGCGCATGGCGTCGATTACTTGCTTGTAGTCGTGCTTGCCGAAGATGGCCGAGCCCGCGACGAAGCTGTCCGCGCCCGCAGCCGCGATCTCGCCGATGTTCTCCACCTTCACGCCGCCATCCACTTCGAGATGAATATCGCGGCCCGTTCGCTCGCGGTAAGCGTCGATACGCGTGCGCGCTTCGCGAATCTTGTTCAACGCTTCAGGAATGAACGACTGTCCGCCAAAGCCGGGGTTCACCGACATGATGAGCACGAGATCGACCTTGTCCATCACGTGATCCAGATAAATGAGCGGCGTGGCCGGATTGAACACGAGGCCCGCCTTGCAGCCGTGATCGCGAATGAGCGACAAGGTCCGGTCGATATGATCCGAACCTTCCGGATGGAAACTGATCTGATTAGCTCCGGCTTTTGCAAAGTCCGGCACGATGCGGTCGACCGGGCGCACCATCAAATGCACGTCGATGGGCACGTCCACATGCGGGCGAAGCGCCTCGCACACCACCGGGCCGATCGTCAGGTTCGGCACATAATGGTTGTCCATCACGTCGAAGTGAACCCAGTCGGCGCCGGCCGCGACGACGTTACGGACTTCTTCGCCAAGGCGCGAGAAGTCGGCGGACAGGATGCTAGGAGCGATATGGAATTGCTTCATGGACGTGTGGAGTGAGTTGGCCCGCGTCCGGCGAAAGCATTGCCGGATTAAGGCTCGATGTCTGGAACACCGATTCTAACCCGCGTTTTTTCAGCACGTTACCCGGCTGAACGGCCTAATACGTGCTACTCGGAATGAAATGGCGCGAGTTTTGGATTTGACTCGAGCACGCAATTCGTATTGCGACTGTGAATTGCATAAAGCAGAATGCTTGACCAGTGGAAGCAAAGCGATGAAACAATGAGGCACCTGCGCGCTAAATGGCGGCGCAGCGACGAATAGAATTGGAACAACGATGAGCCAGTACGAATTCAGCGTCGCGGTCGAGACGCGCTACCTGCCGGACCAGTCAGATCCCGACAACCGTCAATACGCGTTCGCCTACACGTTGACGATCCGTAACACGGGTCAGATCACCGCTCAACTGATCTCCCGTCACTGGATCATCACCGATAGCGACGATCACGTGCAGGAAGTAAAAGGGCTCGGCGTGGTCGGGCATCAGCCGCTTCTGCCGCCGGGCGAGCGCTTCGAATATACGAGCTGGGCCGTCATCGCGACGCCCGTGGGCACGATGCGCGGTTCGTATTTCTGCGTGGCGGAAGATGGCGAGCGCTTCGAAGCGCCGGTCGCGGAGTTCGCGCTGCACATGCCGCGCACACTGCATTGAACGCGGAGTTTTAGTGGCAATCAGCGGCGCTTCGCAGCGTCGTTTTGGCGGTTCTGGTGTTTCTTCTTGCCCGAATTCGTCCACACGACGATAAAAATCAGCAAGCCGAGCGCAACCAGCGCCTCGAGCCCGAAAACCAGCATTGGATATTCGTCGAACAGATCAGACATGGCGGTTCCCATCAAGAACGAGCATTGTATGCGTTTCACGCGGTCTGCCGCGCGCGTGGCGGCGCTGGCCGCATCGATTGCAACCGCGGTCCTCGTCGCCTCGTGCGGAGGCGGCTCTTATACGAAGCCAGGCGCGAATGCACCGACTGGCGCGCCGATCATCACGGGACAGCGCGCGGCTTCGCGTCTTTCGCCGGTGAGCTGGCAGCAAGTGCCGGGCTGGCAGGACGATTCACTTATCGGCGCGACGGCCGCGCTGCGTCAGAACTGCAGCCGTCTCGCGCGTCAGGCGCCGTGGCAGCGAGCATGCGCGGCGGCACAGCAGCTTGACGATCTGGACATGTCGGCGGCGCGCAGCTTCTTCGAGAGCTACTTCACGCCTTATCAGCTCGCGAATACCGACGGCACGCTCGACGGCCTCGTAACCGGCTACTACGAGCCGTTGTTGCGCGGCGCGCGTACGCGGCATGGCATCTATCAGAACGCGCTTTATCGATGGCCGTATCGCTATAAGCAAGGCTCCGCGTTGCCTGCGCGCGCGCAGCTCGAACGTTCGGGCGCGTTGACCGGCAACGAACTCGTCTGGGTCGACGACCCGATCGAAGCGTTCTTCCTGCAGGTTCAGGGTTCGGGACGCGTCGTCATGGAAGACGGAAGCGTGATGCGCGTTGGCTTCGGCGGCACGAACAACCAGCCGTATCGGTCGATCGGCAAGGAGTTGCTCGATCGCGGCGAAATCACGCCGGTGCAGGCGACCATGCAGGGCATCAAGGCGTGGGCGAAGGCGAACCCCGCGCGCGTCGATGCGCTCCTCGACGTGAATCCGCGCTTCGTGTTTTTCCGTGAGATGCCGTCGGCCGACGTGGTGTCCGCGAGTCTCGGCGACGGCCCGGTTGGCGCCTTGGGGGTGCCGCTGACGCCCGAACGTTCGATCGCCGTCGATCCGTCCGCGATCCCCCTCGGCACGCCCGTGTTCCTCCAGACCACGCGCCCGCTCAGCAATCAGCCGATGAACCGCCTCGTCTTCGCTCAAGACACCGGCAGCGCAATCAAGGGCGGCGTGCGCGCCGACTACTTCTGGGGCCTGGGCGACGACGCCGGCGATCTTGCCGGCCGCATGAAGCAGGGCGGCCGGATGTGGCTCTTGCTGCCGAATTCCTAGCGGGCGCGTTTGTCGACGACGCGTCGCGCCTTGCCCACCGAACGCTCGATGCCGTTCACCGCGAGCACATTCACGATAGCGCTGACGCCTATCAGCGCCTTGATGTCGTAGGTAAGCGCGTCCCTGGCGCCGTCGAGCGCGACGGTATCGGGCGCGGATTCGGGGCAAGGCTCGACGTTCAGCGTCAGGACGTCGAGCGGACCTTCCTTCGTCAGTACGATCTGGTAGTGCGGCGCGAGCACGGGGCGCTTGAGCAGCAACTCTTCTATCTGCGTGGGGAACACGTTGACGCCGCGCACGATCATCATGTCGTCCGAGCGGCCGGTGATCTTTTCCATGCGGCGCATCGTGCGCGCGGTGCCCGGCAAAAGCCGTGTGAGATCGCGCGTGCGATAGCGGATGATCGGCAGCGCTTCCTTTGTCAACGAGGTGAAGACGAGTTCGCCGAATTCGCCATCCGGTAACACTTCGCCCGTTTCCGGGTCGATGATCTCGGGATAAAAATGGTCTTCCCAGATCGTCGGGCCGTCCTTGGTTTCCGCGCACTCCGAAGCCACGCCCGGCCCCATCACTTCCGAAAGCCCGTAGATGTCGACCGCGTCGATACCCATGCGCGCCTCGATCGCGCGACGCATGTCGTTCGTCCACGGTTCCGCCCCGAAGATGCCGAGACGCAGCGAGCAACTCGCCGGATCGACGCCTTGCCGCTCGAGTTCATCCGCGATCGAGAGCATGTAGCTCGGCGTCACCATGATGATGTCCGGACGAAAGTCCTGGATCAGTTGCACTTGCTTTTCGGTCTGACCGCCGCCGAAGGGAATTACCGTGAGTCCCGCGCGTTCGGCGCCGTAATGCGCGCCGAGGCCGCCCGTGAAGAGACCGTAGCCGTAGCTCACGTGGACCTTATCGCCGCGTCGCGCGCCGGCTGCGCGGATCGAGCGCGCCACGAGATTCGCCCAGATGTCGATATCGGACGCCGTGTAACCCACAACAGTCGGCTTCCCGGTCGTGCCGGACGAAGCGTGGATTCGCGAAATTCGCTCTTGCGGCACGGCGAACATGCCGAACGGATAACTGTCACGTAAATCTTTTTTCGTCGTGAACGGGAAGCGGGCGAGATCGGCGAGCGACTGCACGTCCTCCGGGTGCACGCCGGCTGCATCGAACTTGCGCCGATACACCGGCGAGTTCTCATAGGCGTGCTTGAGCGTCCATTTCAGACGGTCGAGTTGCAGCGCCAGAAGTTCGTCGCGGCTCGCCTTTTCTATGGGCTCGAGCGGCAGCGTCGTGGTCATCGTTGTCTCCTTCATGCTCGCCATGCAGCGGGGCCATGTCTGGCGCGTCCGCCTGCCCGGGTCGGTCCAGTCAGACTGGTATGACGGTGCCGCGGATCTGCGCGGACTTGCCGCGAAACATCGCGACTGTTTCGCCTTCGCGGTTGGTCAGGCGAATATCGTAGATGCCGGCGCGGCCGCTCAAAGTCTGCTCGATCGCTTCGGCGGTCAGTCGATCGCCGCCTTGAACCGGACGCAGAAATTCGATCGAACAGCCCGCCGCGACCGTGCTGAGGTTGTACGAATTGCATGCAAAGGCGAAGGCGGAATCGGCAAGCGTGAACATCAAGCCGCCATGACAGATCGCGTGGCCGTTCAGGAAGTCGGGGCGCACGTTCATCTGCAGCCGCGCATAGCCAGGCCTGATTTCGACGAGTTCAATGCCGAGCGAGCGCGTGCAGGCGTCTGCTTCATACATTGCCTTGGCGGTCGCTTCCGCCAGTTGTTGAGGCGTCACAGGTTTCTCCTTGCGGCTCTCACAGACCTTCGAAGCGCGGTGCGCGCTTTTCCTTGAACGCGGCGACGCCTTCCATGAAGTCGTGGGACGCGCCCAACTCGCGTTGAACATCGCGTTCGAGGTCGAGTTGCTGATCGAACGTGTTGTTGGCGCTCGCGCGAAGCGCCTGCTTGATCGCCGCTATCGCCTTCGTGGGCTGCTGCGCGAGTTGTGCGGCCAGTTGCGTCGCGGCGTCGGTCAAGTCGGCGTCTTCCACCACGCGCCAAACGATGCCCCACGCTTGCGCTTTTTCCGCGCCGAGCTTCTCACCCGTCAGCGCGAGCCCGAGCGCGCGCGCTTCGCCGACACGTCGTGGCAGAAGCCACGTTCCACCTGAGTCGGGCACGAGACCAATCTTCACGAACGCCTGGATAAAGCTGGCCGAGCGCACGGCAATGACTAGATCGCACGCCATCGCCAGATTCGCGCCGGCGCCGGCGGCCGTGCCGTTGACAGCGGCGATGATCGGCAATGGCATTGCCTGAAGACGTCGCACGAGCGGGTTGAAGTGTGCCTCGATCAGCTCGCCGAGATCGGGCGTGGCGCCTTGCGTGAAGTCGAGATCGGCCAGATCCTGACCCGCGCAAAAGCCGCGTCCCGCGCCGGTGATGATGACCGCGCGCGCGTTGCTCGCTTCGACTTCGTTCAACGCGTCGTTCAGCTCGATATGCATCTCGCGGGTAAAGCTGTTCAGCTTGTCGGGACGATTGAGCGTCACCGTTGCGACGCGCGTCGTTGCATCGATATGAAACAGGACGGACTTCCCGGACATGGCGTCTCCTCAATCACCAATCGTTCGAATCGATACTAGCCGTGCGTCCGAGCCCTTGCCATTCGGCCGAATGGCATAGGCCTTTTGCACCGTCGCTTTTGCCTATGCCGTTTGGCTAGCTTCCGCAGTCGCGGCCTTCGGCGCAACATGGACTCTGCTTTGCACGACACGAAAGCGATTGGCGACGTAAGCCGCGTCGGACAGCGCAGCGTTGGCCGCGGGATTCGCGCCGGTGCCATGGAAGTCCGAGTACGCCGCGGTCTGATTGACGAAAACGCCGCCCGTCAGATTGATGGACAGGGCGACGCCGCCGCGAATGGCTGCGTCATAGGCCGCTTCGATCACTGCGTCGTCCGTGCTGTACACGGCGAAGGTCAACGCGCCGTGTTCTCGCGCGATCAAGCCGGCAAGTTCCAACGACTGCGCGGTCGAGTCCGTCGCGACGACGAAGGAGATCGGGCCGAACCATTCCTTGGTGAAGCTGGCTTCATCGGCGCGCGCGTCGAGTTTGAGCATGAGGGGCGTATGCACTCGCGCTTCGGGAAATGCCGGGTGCGCGAGCGTCTGGCTATCAAGGAGAACCGCGCCGAGTTCGCGTGCTTGGGTTACACGATTGACGACGCCATCGTTTTGAATCGCGCCGGTCAGTTCGACCGCGCGCGCCGGATCGGAGGTCAGTTTTTCGACGGAAACGGCGAGCGCCTTGGCGACATCGTCGAAGCTCACGTGTCCGTCGGCCGTGCGGATACCCTCACGCGGCACGTAGATGTTTTGAGGCGCCGTGCACATCTGGCCGGAATAGAGCGCGAGCGAAAACGCAATGTTCCGTGCCGCTGCCTTCAGATCGTCCACGGAATCGATGACGATCTGATTCACGCCCGCTTTTTCCGTATAGACCTGCGCCTGATGCGCGTTGCGTTCGAGCCAGGTGCCGTTCTGCGTGCTGCCCGTGAAGTCGATCAGCTTGATTTCGGGCCGCACGGCGAGTTCTTGTACGAGCGGGCCGTCATTCGGAGCGGTGGCGAGCAGCGTGACGACATTCGGATCGAAGCCCGCATCCCGCAGTACTTCGCGCGCGATGCGAACAGTGATTGCAAGCGGCAAGATCGCACCCGGATGCGGTTTGACGATGACGGCGTTGCCGGTCGCGAGATCGGCGAACAGGCCGGGGTAACCGTTCCACGTCGGGAACGTGCAGCAGCCAAGCACGAGGCCCGTGCCGCGCGGAACAATGGTGAAGCGCTTTTGCATCGCGAGCGGCGGATTCTTGCCTTGTGGCTTTTCCCAATGCGCTTCGGAAGGGATTCGGCGCATTTGGTCCCACGCATAGACCACGGCTTCGAGCCCGCGATCCTGCGCGTGCGGGCCACCTGCCTGAAAGGCCATCATGGATGCCTGACCGGTCGTATGCATCACGCTTTGCGCAATTTCGAAGCTCGCGCGGTTCAGTCGCGAAAGAATCTCGAGACTCACGCCGACCCACGCTTTCGGTCCAGCGGCGCGCCACGCAGATTGCGCTTCGGAAGCGGCCCGAATGAGCGCGTCGGGATCAGACTTGGGATACTTGATGCCAAGCCCAATGCCGAACGGCGATCGTTCGTCACCGACCGTCTCTCCCGTCGAGGGCTGGTCGAGTTCGAACGTCTTGCCGAGATGCGCCTTGAACGCGGCTTCGCCATCCGCGGCTGCCGTTTCCCCGTACACTTTGGGGCTCGGCATTTCGGCGAACGGGCTCCAATAGCCGCGTGTCTCGATGGCGGCAAGCGCTTGGTCGAGCGTCGCCTCATGTTTCGTAAAGAGCGGATGTGTCATGGTCGCGAGCAGTAGGAACGGCGGATGGCGGCGGATCGAATAATTAACCGACCGGTTGGTTGGTAATGTTAGCATTATCGAGATAGCGCGAAGCAAGTGATTTCATTAGGGCTTACCTGAGGATCGAAAGGAGGAGTGCATGGCTTACGAGAATCTGTTGGTGGAGACGCGCGGGCGGGTTGGACTGATCACGCTCAATCGGCCGAAGGCGCTCAACGCGCTGAACGACGCGCTGATGGACGAGTTGGGCGCGGCGTTGAAGGCATTCGACGCCGACGAGGATATCGGCGCGATCGTCGTGACCGGCAGCGAGAAGGCGTTCGCAGCGGGTGCGGACATCGGAATGATGGCCGGCTATTCCTATATGGACGCCTACAAGGGCGACTACATCACGCGCAACTGGGAAACCATCCGCTCGATTCGCAAGCCGATCATCGCGGCGGTCGGCGGCTTCGCGCTGGGCGGCGGCTGCGAACTCGCCATGATGTGCGACATCATCATCGCCGCGGATACCGCGAAGTTCGGCCAGCCGGAAATCAAGCTCGGCGTCATCCCGGGTGCGGGCGGCACGCAGCGGCTGACGCGCGCGGTATCGAAGTCAAAAGCGATGGACATGTGCCTGACCGCGCGCATGATGGACGCGAGCGAGGCGGAGCGGGCGGGTTTGGCGTCGCGCGTCGTCGGTGCGGAGCGTCTGATCGATGAGGCCGTCGAGGCCGCGACGATCATCGCTTCTTTCTCGCTGCCAGCGGTCATGATGGCGAAAGAGGCGGTCAATCGCGCCTACGAAACAACATTGGCGGAAGGCGTTCATTTCGAACGTCGCTTGTTCCATTCGCTCTTCGCGACGGAAGATCAAAAGGAAGGCATGGCCGCGTTCGTCGAGAAGCGCAAGCCCGTCTTCAAACACCGTTAAGTTTCTTCGACGCAAAGGGCTTGCGATTCTTGCCGGCGCCCACTAGAATTCCGTTCCTTCGCGATTCGATGAACGCGAAGGAAGCGAGAAGTGGTTTCAGTAGGCGAGGCGGGCAAAGGTGGTATTCGCTCCGAAGCGCGGTGGGCAAGAAAAGAAAGCTTCAAATTTTTGTTGACAGTAACTGAAACGACGTACATAATCTCGTTTCTCTGCTGCAGATGCAGCGACGCAAGACGAAGCGGTGCTGAGCAAAATGCTTGGTGCGCTTGGCGGGAAGTCTTGGCGAATGTGCTCTTTAAAAACTAACAGCCGATAAGTGTGGGCACTTGATGGCGCGAGCGGTTCTGACCTTTTGGGGTTGGGACGTTTAGCGAAAGTTATCAAGTCTCACACAGTATTAGAGGAAGGTTTATCTGTCGAAAGACGGATTGATCATCGTCAGTACGTTGAGTGAGCGACCGGTTGGTAAAACAACCGAAAACAGTAACAGGCATTGAACTGAAGAGTTTGATCCTGGCTCAGATTGAACGCTGGCGGCATGCCTTACACATGCAAGTCGAACGGCAGCACGGGGGCAACCCTGGTGGCGAGTGGCGAACGGGTGAGTAATACATCGGAACGTGTCCTGTAGTGGGGGATAGCCCGGCGAAAGCCGGATTAATACCGCATACGATCTACGGAAGAAAGCGGGGGATCCTTCGGGACCTCGCGCTATAGGGGCGGCCGATGGCAGATTAGCTAGTTGGTGGGGTAAAGGCCTACCAAGGCGACGATCTGTAGCTGGTCTGAGAGGACGACCAGCCACACTGGGACTGAGACACGGCCCAGACTCCTACGGGAGGCAGCAGTGGGGAATTTTGGACAATGGGGGCAACCCTGATCCAGCAATGCCGCGTGTGTGAAGAAGGCCTTCGGGTTGTAAAGCACTTTTGTCCGGAAAGAAAACCTGCCTGTTAATACCGGGTGGGGATGACGGTACCGGAAGAATAAGCACCGGCTAACTACGTGCCAGCAGCCGCGGTAATACGTAGGGTGCGAGCGTTAATCGGAATTACTGGGCGTAAAGCGTGCGCAGGCGGTCTGTTAAGACCGATGTGAAATCCCCGGGCTTAACCTGGGAACTGCATTGGTGACTGGCAGGCTAGAGTATGGCAGAGGGGGGTAGAATTCCACGTGTAGCAGTGAAATGCGTAGAGATGTGGAGGAATACCGATGGCGAAGGCAGCCCCCTGGGCCAATACTGACGCTCATGCACGAAAGCGTGGGGAGCAAACAGGATTAGATACCCTGGTAGTCCACGCCCTAAACGATGTCAACTAGTTGTTGGGGATTCATTTCCTTAGTAACGTAGCTAACGCGTGAAGTTGACCGCCTGGGGAGTACGGTCGCAAGATTAAAACTCAAAGGAATTGACGGGGACCCGCACAAGCGGTGGATGATGTGGATTAATTCGATGCAACGCGAAAAACCTTACCTACCCTTGACATGGACGAAACCCGGGTGAGAGCCTGGGGTGCTCGAAAGAGAATCGTCGCACAGGTGCTGCATGGCTGTCGTCAGCTCGTGTCGTGAGATGTTGGGTTAAGTCCCGCAACGAGCGCAACCCTTGTCCTTAGTTGCTACGCAAGAGCACTCTAGGGAGACTGCCGGTGACAAACCGGAGGAAGGTGGGGATGACGTCAAGTCCTCATGGCCCTTATGGGTAGGGCTTCACACGTCATACAATGGTCGGAACAGAGGGTTGCCAAGCCGCGAGGTGGAGCCAATCCCAGAAAACCGATCGTAGTCCGGATCGCAGTCTGCAACTCGACTGCGTGAAGCTGGAATCGCTAGTAATCGCGGATCAGCATGCCGCGGTGAATACGTTCCCGGGTCTTGTACACACCGCCCGTCACACCATGGGAGTGGGTTTTACCAGAAGTGGCTAGTCTAACCGCAAGGAGGACGGTCACCACGGTAGGATTCATGACTGGGGTGAAGTCGTAACAAGGTAGCCGTATCGGAAGGTGCGGCTGGATCACCTCCTTTCTCGAGCTTAAACGCTCGCCCACTCAAGTGTTCACGCTTATCGGCTGTCAGAAAGACAGGCTAAGGGTCTGTAGCTCAGTCGGTTAGAGCACCGTCTTGATAAGGCGGGGGTCGTTGGTTCGAATCCAACCAGACCCACCACCCGGGCAAGCGGTGCTTGAAACGACCAAGCGAGCAGACTGAGTCAGGCACACACGGGGGGATTAGCTCAGCTGGGAGAGCACCTGCTTTGCAAGCAGGGGGTCGTCGGTTCGATCCCGTCATCCTCCACCAATCCTCAATGCACAGCGCTGAACGCGGGGTTCAACGTTGCGCATTGGCGATTGAGCCAGTCAGCGCGGGTAGGTGATCGAATTTGATCATGCTATCGGCTGTCGTTCTTTAACAATCTGGAAGAAGTAGTAAAGAGATTATTCGAAAGCACTTAGAGATGGGTGTGAGTAGGGTAATCAGGGTTGTGATTGTATCAAGTATGAAAAGGTGATCGAAAGATTGCTTTGGAATACGGCACAACGCGAATACTCAACCTATGACGGTGGGCTTAAAGGCAGCAATGCTGGCAGACACACTCGTTATAGGGTCAAGCGAACAAGTGCATGTGGTGGATGCCTTGGCGATCACAGGCGATGAAGGACGCGGTAGCCTGCGAAAAGCGGTGGGGAGCTGGCAAACGAGCTTTGATCCACCGATATCCGAATGGGGAAACCCGGCCCGAATGGGTCATCCTAAGCTGAATCCATAGGCTTAGTGAAGCGAACGCGGTGAACTGAAACATCTAAGTAACCGCAGGAAAAGAAATCAACCGAGATTCCCAGAGTAGTGGCGAGCGAAATGGGATCAGCCTGTACTCTTTATCTGTGTTGTTAGCTGAACGCTCTGGAAAGTGCGGCCATAGCAGGTGATAGCCCTGTAAGCGAAAACAGCGTGGAAGAACTAGGGGTACGACAAGTAGGGCGGGACACGTGAAATCCTGTCTGAAGATGGGGGGACCATCCTCCAAGGCTAAATACTCGTGATCGACCGATAGTGAACCAGTACCGTGAGGGAAAGGCGAAAAGAACCCCGGGAGGGGAGTGAAATAGATCCTGAAACCGCATGCATACAAACAGTCGGAGCCTCGCAAGGGGTGACGGCGTACCTTTTGTATAATGGGTCAGCGACTTACGTTCAGTAGCGAGCTTAACTGATTAAGGCAGGCGTAGCGAAAGCGAGTCCGAATAGGGCGATCAGTTGCTGGGCGTAGACCCGAAACCAAGTGATCTATCCATGGCCAGGTTGAAGGTGCGGTAACACGTACTGGAGGACCGAACCCACTAACGTTGAAAAGTTAGGGGATGAGCTGTGGATAGGGGTGAAAGGCTAAACAAACTTGGAAATAGCTGGTTCTCTCCGAAAACTATTTAGGTAGTGCCTCGTGTATCACCTTCGGGGGTAGAGCACTGTCATGGTTGTGGGGTCCATTGCGGATTACTACGCCATAGCAAACTCCGAATACCGAAGAGTGCAATCACGGGAGACAGACATCGGGTGCTAACGTCCGGTGTCAAGAGGGAAACAACCCAGACCGCCAGCTAAGGTCCCAAAGATTGGCTAAGTGGGAAACGAAGTGGGAAGGCAAAAACAGTCAGGAGGTTGGCTTAGAAGCAGCCACCCTTTAAAGAAAGCGTAATAGCTCACTGATCGAGTCGTCCTGCGCGGAAGATGTAACGGGGCTCAAGCCAGTCACCGAAGCTGCGGATGCATATTTATATGCATGGTAGGAGAGCGTTCCGTAAGCCTGCGAAGGTGCGTTGAAAAGCGTGCTGGAGGTATCGGAAGTGCGAATGCTGACATGAGTAGCGATAAAGGGGGTGAAAAGCCCCCTCGCCGTAAGCCCAAGGTTTCCTACGCAACGTTCATCGGCGTAGGGTGAGTCGGCCCCTAAGGCGAGGCAGAAATGCGTAGCTGATGGGAAGCAGGTCAATATTCCTGCACCATTGTTAGATGCGATGGGGGGACGGATCGCGGAAGGTTGTCCGGGTGTTGGACGTCCCGGTCGCTGCATTGGAGAAGGTGCTCAGGCAAATCCGGGCACATAATTCAAGGGTGTGGCGCGAGCTTCCTCGGAAGCGAAGCAATTGGAAGTGGTTCCAAGAAAAGCCTCTAAGCTTCAGTCTAATAGTGACCGTACCGCAAACCGACACAGGTGGGCGAGATGAGTATTCTAAGGCGCTTGAGAGAACTCGGGAGAAGGAACTCGGCAAATTGGTACCGTAACTTCGGGATAAGGTACGCCTCTGTAGCTTGACTGGCCTGCGCCAGGAGGGTGAAGAGGTTGCAATAAACTGGTGGCTGCGACTGTTTAATAAAAACACAGCACTCTGCAAACACGAAAGTGGACGTATAGGGTGTGACGCCTGCCCGGTGCCGGAAGATTAAATGATGGGGTGCAAGCTCTTGATTGAAGTCCCGGTAAACGGCGGCCGTAACTATAACGGTCCTAAGGTAGCGAAATTCCTTGTCGGGTAAGTTCCGACCTGCACGAATGGCGTAACGATGGCCACACTGTCTCCTCCCGAGACTCAGCGAAGTTGAAGTGTTTGTGATGATGCAATCTCCCCGCGGCTAGACGGAAAGACCCCATGAACCTTTACTGTAGCTTTGCATTGGACTTTGAACCGATCTGTGTAGGATAGGTGGGAGGCTATGAAACCGGAACGCTAGTTTCGGTGGAGCCGTCCTTGAAATACCACCCTGGTTTGTTTGAGGTTCTAACCTTGGTCCATGATCTGGATCGGGGACAGTGCATGGTAGGCAGTTTGACTGGGGCGGTCTCCTCCCAAAGTGTAACGGAGGAGTACGAAGGTACGCTAGGTACGGTCGGAAATCGTGCTGATAGTGCAATGGCATAAGCGTGCTTAACTGCGAGACCGACAAGTCGAGCAGGTGCGAAAGCAGGTCATAGTGATCCGGTGGTTCTGTATGGAAGGGCCATCGCTCAACGGATAAAAGGTACTCTGGGGATAACAGGCTGATACCGCCCAAGAGTTCATATCGACGGCGGTGTTTGGCACCTCGATGTCGGCTCATCTCATCCTGGGGCTGTAGCCGGTCCCAAGGGTATGGCTGTTCGCCATTTAAAGAGGTACGTGAGCTGGGTTTAAAACGTCGTGAGACAGTTTGGTCCCTATCTGCCGTGGGCGTTGGATATTTGAAGGGGGCTGCTCCTAGTACGAGAGGACCGGAGTGGACGAACCTCTGGTGTACCGGTTGTCACGCCAGTGGCATCGCCGGGTAGCTATGTTCGGAAGAGATAACCGCTGAAAGCATCTAAGCGGGAAACTCGCCTTAAGATGAGATATCCCCGGGGCTTCGAGCCCCTTGAAGGGTCGTTCCAGACCAGGACGTTGATAGGTCAGGTGTGTAAGTGCAGTAATGCATTGAGCTAACTGATACTAATTGCCCGTAAGGCTTGATCCTATAACCAGTGTGTTTGAACCACTGGCGAGTTATGCGTGTGCGACAATCGCCACCCAACATTTACTGCTTCTTCCCGGATTGGTTGTGTGCCCACCCGGCGCACGATAACAAGTCATGCCTGATGACCACAGCGAGTTGGTACCACCCCTTCCCATCCCGAACAGGACCGTGAAACGACTCCACGCCGATGATAGTGCGGATCTCCCGTGTGAAAGTAGGTAATCGTCAGGCTCCTCATGCAGCAACAAAAACCCCACCCCCAAACAGGTGGGGTTTTTGCGTTTCTGCGGCATTGGGCGCGCAAAGAAAAGCGCTGCGTGGTTCGAGCAGCGCCAAATAAAAAATCAAAGTTATCGGGCTAAGAACTGCTCCGCCAATCGAACCCAGTAAGACGAGCCGACAGACAACAAATCGTCATTGAAATCGTAACTGGCGTTATGCAACATGCAGGGACCGGCACCATGTCCATGATCCCGATGACCGCCGTTGCCATTCCCGAGAAACGCATAACACCCGGGCTTTTCAAGCAACATGAACGAAAAGTCCTCCGCGCCCATTGTCGGTTCGACTGAGGCGTTCACCTTATCCTTGCCTACAACTGCAGTCATCACTCCCGCCGCAAACTTCGTTTGCTCAGCGTCGTTGATCGTCGGTGGATAATTTCGATGAAAATGCAGTTCCGCCTCGCAATCGTAAGCCGATGCCGTTGCTTCGACGATCTTGCGCATACGTTCTTCGATAACGTCTAAAGTCTCGACCGTGAACGTGCGCACCGTGCCACCTAACCATGCCTCATCCGGCACGACATTGACCGCGTCGCCAGCATGAATTTGGGTGATTGAAAGCACGGCGGTATCGATAGGCTTCTTGTTTCGAGTAATGATGCCCTGTAAGCCATTGGCGATCTGCACAGCAGTGAATACCGGGTCACGCCCGTTATGAGGCATTGCCGCATGCGAGCCGATGCCGCGAATCGTGATTCGAAACTCATTGCTCGACGCCATGATTGGTCCGGAAACCACGCCGAAGTGCCCCGCTGGCATTCCCGGCCAGTTGTGAATCCCAAAGACGGCATCGACAGGGAAACGCTTGAACAAGCCGTCTTCGATCATTGCACGCGCGCCTGCGCCACCTTCCTCGGCCGGCTGAAAGATGAAAACAATCGTGCCGTTAAAGTTGCCATGCTCCGCCAAATGTTTTGCCGCGCCGAGCAGCATGGCAGTGTGCCCGTCGTGACCGCACGCGTGCATGCGGCCGGGGTGGGTCGATCGATGTTCGAAGGTGTTGATTTCCTGAATGGGCAGTGCGTCCATATCGGCGCGTAGTCCGATCGACCCGTTGCCGGAGCCACGCTTAAGCACGCCGACGACGCCCGTCTTTCCCAGCCCACGATGCACAGTAATGCCCCATCGCTCGAGGCTTTCCGCGACAAGCTTGCTCGTCCCCGTCTCTTCGTAACGCAGCTCCGGGTGAGCGTGAATCGTTCGTCGGAGAGCTTTGATTTCTTCGTGCGATGCTTCGATTTCGGGAATCAGATTCATTTTGGAACCGTTCTCACGTTTGAATTCGGACGTTGCGCATTGACACTGCGTCGGTCCTTGCATTCTACGCCGTCATTATTTGATGATTTGAACGGTCGTTCCCACGACGACCATAATAAAATCGACTCATCTGACGCTTTTCATCTGGTAATCCCGGACCCACGCCATGAACGCTCCAACCGAGTTCGCCCGAGCCGTCTGTCCACATGACTGTCCCGATACCTGCGCAATGCGCGTCACGGTCAAGGACGGCAAAGCGGTAAAGGTCAGCGGCGATCCGGATCATCCGCCGACGCAGGGCGTGCTTTGCACGAAGGTGACGCGTTATGCCGAGCGCACGCATCATAAAGACCGGCTGCTCACGCCGTTGCGCCGCGTCGGCCGGAAAGGCGAAGGGCGCTTCGAAGCGATCAGTTGGAACGACGCGCTCACCTTGGCGGCCAACAAGCTGAAGTCGATTGCACAGCGCGCGCCCGAAGCGATTCTCCCGTACAGCTATGCTGGCACGATGGGACTGGTACAAGGCGAGAGCATTGCGGCGCGTTTTTTTAATGTGCTCGGCGCGTCGCGGCTGGATCGGACGATCTGCGCCGCCGCCGGGACTGCCGGCTTGCGCTACACATACGGCGCGAGTCTCGGCATGCACACCGAGTTTTTCGAAGAAAGCGAGCTCATCCTGATCTGGGGAGCGAATCCGATCGCGTCGAGCCTGCATTTCTGGACGCGTGCGCAGGAAGCAAAGCGGCGCGGCGCCAAGTTGATCGCAATCGATCCGTATCGGTCGCTGACGGCGGAAAAATGTCATCAACATATTGCGTTGCGGCCCGGAACGGATGCCGCGCTCGCGCTCGGAATGATCGACGTTTTGATTCGCGAGGATCTCATCGACCGTGAATATGTCGATGCCCACACGCTCGGTTTCGAGGAACTCAAGGCGCGCGCGGCGCAGTTTCCGCCTTCGCGCGTGGCGTCGATATGCGGTCTTGACGAGAAGACGGTGATCGATCTCGCGCGCGCATTCGGTTCTACCAGGAAGGCGTCGATTCGCCTGAATTACGGTATGCAGCGCGTGCGCGGCGGCGGCAATGCGGTCCGCGCCATTGCCTGTCTGCCGTCGCTCACGGGCGCATGGCGTGAGCGCGCGGGCGGACTGCTGCTGTCGTCGTCGGGTTGGACTCCGGTCGATGGAAACGCGCTCGAACGTCCGAACCTGTCGCCCGGCTGGCCGTCGAAACTGCCGCGCATCGTCAATATGAACGCTATCGGCGACGCGCTGCTGAACCCCGGAGACGACGCATTCGGCCCGAAGATCGAAGCGCTGATCGTCTATAACTCGAACCCGGTGGCCGTGGCGCCCGACTCCGCGAAAGTCGCCGCGGGCTTTGCGCGTGACGATCTGTTCACCATTGTTCTCGAACACTTTCAGACCGATACGGCTGACTATGCCGATCTGATTTTCCCGGCGACGACACAGCTCGAACACTTGGACATCCATAAGTCTTACGGGCATACGCATGTGATGGCCAACTTGCCGGCTATTCAACCGGTCGGCGAAGCGCGCACGAATACAGACATCTTTCGCGGTCTCGCGCGCGCCATGGGCCTCACCGAACCGGCACTTTTCGAGACCGACGAACAGATTGCATCGAAAGCCTTTCGCTGGGCCGATGCGACGCTCGAAGGTCAGGACTGGAACGCGCTCAAAGAGACGGGTTGGCTGAAACTCAATCTTGCCGATGCGCCCTTGGCTCAAGGCGCCTTTCGCACGCCTTCGGGCAAGTGCGAGTTTTATAGCGAACGTTTGAAAAACGAAGGACTCGATCCGCTGCCCGATTATCTGCCGCCGTACGAATCGACGGACGGCTCGCCCGAACTCGCGGCGCGCTATCCGCTCGCGATGATCTCGCCGCCCGCGCGCAATTTCCTGAACAGCAGTTTCGTGAACGTCGAGAGTCTGCGCGCGACCGAAGGCCAGCCGCATCTCGATATCCATCCTGCCGATGCCGAACTCCGCGGTATCGAAGACGGCGTGCTGGTTCGCATCTTCAACGATCGCGGCTCGATGCAGGCGCGCGCCCGTGTAACCGAACGCGCGAAGGAGGGCGTCGTGGTCGGATTGTCGATCTGGTGGAAGAAGTTGTCCCCCGATGGCCGTAACGCCAATCAGGTAACGAGCCAGGCACTGACCGATCTGGGGGGATCGGCGACGTTTTACGACTGCCTGGTCGAAGTGGAGTCAATGCATTGAGTCGTAATGAAAGAGCAGGCCGGAACGAGTCTGGAAGGCGGCGTCTAACCCAATTGTCGGAAGCGAGGCAAGCAGCTAGCATCTCGTTTTCGCACGATCATTCTAAATTCCAATAAGAAGGAGACGCCGCATGGAAAAACCATGGTTGAAGTCCTACCCGGACGGCGTACCGGCTGAAATCGACGTTTCCGCGTACCGGTCGGTTTCCCAGTTGCTCGAAGACAGTTTCCGCAAGAACCGCGACCGCCGCGCGTTCGTCTGCATGGGCAAGTCGATTACCTACGGCGAACTCGACGACATGTCGAAAAAGCTCGCGGCATGGTTTCAGACGAAGGGTCTCAAGCCCGGCGCGCGCGTCGCGTTGATGATGCCCAACGTGCTGCAATATCCGATCGCGATTGCGGCGGTTCTGCGCGCGGGTTATATCGTCGTCAACGTCAATCCGCTTTACACACCGCGTGAGCTCGAACATCAGTTGAAGGACAGCGGCGCGGAAGCCATCGTCTTGCTCGAGAATTTCGCGCATACGCTGCAAGCCGTGGTGAAGAACACGGCCATCAAACACGTCGTTGTCGCCGCGCTCGGCGACCTCATGGGTTTGAAAGGGCTCGTCGTCAATCTGGTCGTGCGGCGCGTGAAGAAGCTCGTGCCCGAGTGGAGTCTGCCCGGACGGGTTCGCTTCAATGACGCGCTCAGCGAAGGTGGACGCGCCACGTTTCATAGCGTCGAACAAAGTCCCGATGACGTCGCGTTCCTGCAATACACGGGCGGCACGACGGGCGTCGCCAAGGGCGCGACGCTTTTGCATCGCAACCTGATCGCGAACGTGTTGCAATCCGAAGTCTGGCTGGATCCGGCACGCAAGCGCCGGCCCGATATCGACCAGTTCATCTGCGTGGTCGCGTTGCCGCTTTATCACATCTTCGCGCTGACGGTGTGCGGCATGCTGACGATCCGCACCGGCGGACTTGGCGTGCTGATTCCGAATCCACGCGATATCGCGGGGACGATCAAGGAACTAAAGGGCATACAGATCAATACGTTTCCGGCCGTTAACACGCTCTATAACGCGCTGTTGAATCATCCCGATTTCGACCAGCTGGATTTCTCCAAGCTCATCGCGGCGAATGGCGGCGGCATGGCGGTGCAGGAAGCCGTCGCCAAACGCTGGTTCGCGAAGACGGGCGTGCCGATTGTCGAAGGCTACGGGTTGTCCGAAACGTCACCCTGTGTGACCTGCAATCCGGTCACGGCGATGGAATATACGGGGACGATCGGCTTGCCGTTGCCATCGACGGAAATCGTCATTCGCGACGACGACAACAACGACGTTCCGTTCGGTCAGCCCGGCGAAATCTGCATTCGCGGTCCGCAAGTCATGGCGGGCTACTGGAACCGCCCCGACGAAACCGCAAAGGTGATGACGCCCGACGGCTTCTTCCGCTCGGGCGACGTGGGCGTCTTCGATGATCGCGGTTACGTGAAAATCGTCGATCGCAAGAAAGACATGATTCTCGTGTCCGGCTTCAATGTTTATCCGAACGAGATCGAGGACGTGGTCGCCATGCTGCCCGGCGTGTTCGAAGTGGCCGCGGTCGGCGTGAAGGATCAGAACTCGGGCGAAGCGGTGAAGCTCTTTATCGTGCGCCGTGATCAGAGCCTGACCGAAGCGGATGTCGTGGCGTTCTGCAAAGAGCGGCTGACGGGGTACAAGCGGCCGCGCATCATCGAGTTTCGCAATGACCTGCCGAAGAGCAATGTCGGCAAGATCTTGCGGCGCGAATTGCGCGACGGCACGGCCTGAAGAATCGATTTGGGAAATGGAAAAGCCTTCGTGTCGAAAGACCGAAGGCTTTTTTCTTTGCATCGCATGGAAGCGGTTATGCCCGACGCGCCTTGCCATATAAAAAAGGCGCCCGAAGGCGCCTTTCAAGAGATACCGCTATGTTAAGACTTGTTAGAACTTGTGGCGAATACCGACCAGCGCCGCGACCTGGTTCGACGTCGACGACGGCGACAGACCGTTGATGCTTGCAACCGCTGCGCGTTGCGTCGAATCCGTACCCGTTGCGTGCTGGTACACACCGTCGATATACACGTCCGTGCGCTTGGACAGGAAGTAGTCCGCGCCGAGCATGCCTTGGTGGTACTTGGCATCGGCCAGGCCATAGCCCTTCGTGTAGTCGTAAGCGACGCCGAGCAGCAGAGCCGGGGTCAACTGATACTTGAAGTTGAGTTCGGCGTTGTGGAACTTGCCCGAACCGCCCGTGTAAGCAGCCGGGTTGAGGCCGGCGCCGGCTTCGCGGCCGACATCCTTGAACTGCGTGTTGCTGTACGTCGCGCCGACCGTTGCCGCGCCGAACGTATAAGCACCGCCCGCCGAGATCACTTGTTGCGTGTGAGCCGATGCGAAGCCCGAGATCACGCGGCTGTTCGGGAAGTTCGAAGCCGTACCGGCCGTTGCAGCCGTGCGCGAGGTCGTGTTGTTGCCGAAGAACGAATAGTTCGGGTCCTTGACGTTCAAGTACGCAGCGCCCAATTGCAACGGGCCTTGCGAGTAGCCGAGGCCAGCCGACCAGATCTGGTTGCGATTGAACTGACCTGCGTTGCCGCCCAGGCTGTACAAGCCGCCGAACGTGAAGCCGGCGTAGTTGGCGCTCGTGAATTTGACCGAATTGTTGACGCGCAACGAGTTGTTCATGTTGTCGAGGTCGCCCGGGTGCGCACCGAAGTACGTCGCCCACTGGCTGCCGACTTCGAACGCGCCGGTGAAGTCAACCACGGAGTCGTACTGACGACCCAACGTGACCGTGCCGTACTGCGCCGTCGACAGACCGACGTAAGCCTGACGGCCGAACTCGTCGCCGCCTTGACCCAGCGCGCCGTTGAACACGTTGAAGCCGTTTTCCAACACGAAGAGGGCCTTCAGACCGCCGCCGAGATCTTCCGTACCACGCAGGCCCCAACGGCTGCCCTGCACGTTGCCGCTGTTCAAGGCATACAACTTCTGACCAGCGCTATTGTTCGAGTACAGGAAGCCAGCGTCGATGATGCCGTACAGCGTCACGCTGCTTTGCGCGTGGGCGGCGCCAGCGAAGGTGCCCAAAGCGGCCAAAGCGAGAAGCGACTTTTTCATTGAATAGATCTCCAAGGAGTGTTTGCGACTTTTGGGCAAGGTCACTGTTCTATCGCCAGTGTGTTGACGTCCCTGCCGGGCACTTCTGAATGAAGTTGAGACGTAATGTAACAAAGAGGTCTTGGGCGACAAAGGAAAAGGGGCCGGTCTGCGCACCTCGTGTGACGTTTTTGCAACATGCGCTAAAATCTTGGTTTTGCAGGAATTTTATGACTCGCGTTTGCCCTAATTCAAAATTTGATTAGTTCAAAAAGCCTGCTTTGGATATTTCTTGCCAGAGAATATGGCTTGCTGAAAGAAGGCGAAGAGCATCGAATTCCGCGCAACGAGATGAGGGAGAAAAACCATGACGCTAGACGAAGTCATCAGCGAATTCGACCGCGGCCTGCGTTCCATGGCGGGTATCAGCCGCATGTCGCGGCCGGTTCCGGAGCCGAACGCGCTCGGTCAGTCGGAGATGAGCCTTCCGGGCATCGACGAACCCGCGCTCGACGAGAAGGAGCGGTCGCACGCCGCTGGTCTGATGCGCGTGAACCATGTCGGCGAAGTCTGCGCGCAGGCGCTTTATCAGGCCCAGAAGCTGGCGACCAATAGCCCGCAGCTGAAGGCGAGCTTCGAACACGCCGCGCGCGAGGAAGAAGACCATCTCGCATGGACGTCCAAGCGCCTTCGCGATCTCGATTCGCGCCCGAGCCTGCTCAATCCGTTGTGGTACGCAGGCGCACTAGCCATCGGCTTTGCAGCCGGACGCCTCGGCGATCGCGCGAGCCTGGGTTTCATGGCCGAAACCGAGCGTCAGGTGGAGCAACATCTCGATGGCCACATGAAGACGCTGCCGCAAAACGATCACGCGTCGCGCGCGATCGTCGAGCAAATGCGGCAGGACGAAGCCGCACACGCTGCCGCGGCTATCGGAGCGGGCGGTGGTGAGGTTCCGTTCCCCGTGCGAGCGTTGATGCGCGCAGCATCGAAGATCATGACCCGCACCGCTTACTATATTTAGACGGCAGTCTCATGGTCGATGGCCTGCTCCATCGACCAAATTACCGTTTGCGCGTGCGCGGAGGCGGCATATCCACCTATAAGAACGGTTACATTTCATTCATTTTGTCGGTCAAATTCACGTAACACTTTCACATCGTCCACTAGCTCTATAATTTATAACGCTTTTCTACTTTGTGCTACTTTAAGCTCCTGCGCTAAGTCCTTGTTCTAACGGGCAAAAACTACTCGAAAAAAAGTTTCGCGTCTTGACCGAGGAAATGCCTTCCACTAAAGTGGGAGACAGTGTCAGAAAGTGGTCTTTTGTGTGATTTCGGAGTCACTTTAAGGCTACTTCGCAAAAAGACGGGCGCCAACGGGGGCGTCAGCACAGGGAGAAGGGCGAGTGTTCCAGGGAGCGTCGGCGCTGACGCTCGATGCGAAAGGACGGATGTCGGTTCCGTCTCGCTATCGGGAAGCGCTGCAAGGGCAGGCAGAAGGCCGGGTGACGCTCACAAAGAGCCCGGATGGATGCCTGTTGCTGTTTCCTCGCCCGGAGTGGGAAGTCTTTCGCGCCAAAGTCGCCGCGCTTCCCATGGAAGCCATGTGGTGGCGGCGCATCTTTCTCGGCAACGCAATGGATGTGGAAATGGACGGCGCCGGCCGCGTATTGGTCTCGCCCGAACTGCGCTCTGCCGCATCGCTTGAAAAAGAAGTGACCCTGCTCGGCATGGGCGTGCACTTCGAATTATGGGACTCGCAGACCTATGCGGCGAAGGAAGCCGCGGCAATGGCGCAGGGCATGCCCGACGCGCTGAAGAATTTCACTTTCTGACGCGGCGCTAAAAACATGGCACCTGCGATGAGAAATGAACTGCAGCATCGCACGGTGCTGCTAAACGAAGCAATTGACGGGCTGATCACGCGCGCGGACGGCATCTATATAGATGGCACTTTCGGGCGCGGCGGACATAGCCGGGGCATTCTGGATCGGCTGGGCGAAGCGGGGCGGCTCGTCGCCTTCGACAAAGACCCGCTCGCAATCGCCACGGCGCAACAGATAGAAGACTCACGCTTTTCGATCGTGCATGACAGTTTCGCTGCCCTGCGCGATACGGCGAGCGAGCGTGGGATGGGGCGAGTGTCGGGCGTGTTGCTGGACCTGGGCGTGTCGTCGCCACAAGTGGACGACCCGGAGCGCGGCTTCAGTTTTCGCGCGCAAGGTCCGCTCGACATGCGCATGGACCCGACTCGAGGGGAGTCGGCGGCAGAGTGGCTCGCGCGGGCAACGGTGCAGGAACTCACGGAGGTGATCAGAGATTATGGGGAAGAACGGTTTGCTTTTCAGATTGCAAAGGCGCTTGTTGCTCGCAGGGCAGAGTCCGAGCGTCTTGGGCCTCTCGACAGCACGAGCGAGCTTGCCGAAATCGTGGGTCACGTCGTCAAAACCCGTGAGAAGGGCAAGGACCCGGCAACTCGCACCTTTCAAGCTATACGGATTCACGTCAATCAAGAGCTTGCGGAGCTGCAAGTAGTACTTGAGTCGGCACTTTCGTTGTTGGAGCAAGGGGGGCGGCTGGTCGTGATCAGCTTTCATTCGCTCGAAGACCGGATCGTCAAGCGTTTCATGCAGGCGCATGCCAGCGCGCCCGCCGTGGACCGTCGCTTGCCGATCCGCGCGGTCGATCTTCCCAGCCCGCCGTTGCGGGTCGTGGGCCGCGTGTTTCCGAGCGACGCTGAAGTCGCCGCCAACCCGCGCGCCCGGTCCGCGGTCATGCGTATCGCGGAGCGGATCGCGCCATGAATCGCCTCAACATCTTCCTGTTGATCGTCGTGCTCGGGTGCGCGTTGTCGGTCGTCAGCGCCACCAACAAGCAGCGGCAAGTGTTCATCGAATTGCAAAGGGCGCAGTCGCAAGAGCGTCAGTTGCAGCAGGATTATGCGCAGTTTCAGTATCAGCAGAGCGCGTTGTCGAAGACCTCGCGCATCGAGCAATTGGCTACTAACTCGTTGAAGATGCAGCCCGTCGCTACCGGCCGCACGCAATACCTGACCTACGACCCGGCGACCTTCAAGGCCGCCGACGCGCCCATGCCGCCGCCGCTGCCCGCGTCGGCGCCGCCCGCACGCGGAGCCAAACGATGAAAAAATCCGCGAAACAAAAGGACGTCGCCTACACGCCGAATCCGATCCTCGCCGTGCGTCTGCCCATGTGGCGCTCGAAGCTGGTCGTGTTCATGTTGTTCATGGCGTTCGTCGCGCTCGCCGGGCGGGCATTCTGGATCCAGGGTCCGGGCAACGCGTTCTTCAAGAAGCAAGGCGAAAGCCGCTATCAACGCACGCTGGAAATGCCCGCCACGCGCGGCCAGATTCGCGACCGTAACGGTCTCGTGCTCGCCACGAGTCTGCCGGTGAAGGCCATCTGGGCAATTCCCGAAGCCGTGCCGAACGACCTCGGCGCGGACAAGCTCGCGCAACTCGCAAAGTTGCTCGACATGACGCAGAAAGATCTGCGCGCGAAACTCTCGATGGACAAGACCTTCGTCTACGTGAAGCGTCAGGTGCCGCTCGAAGTCGCGCAAAAGGTCGCGGAGCTCGACGTTCCCGGCATCTATTCGCGCGGCGAATACAAGCGCTTCTATCCGGAAGGCGAAATCACTGCGCATCTGATCGGCTTTACTAATATTGAAGACAAGGGACAAGAAGGCGTCGAACTCGGCGACCAAGGTGTCCTCGCGGGTACGCCTGGCATGCGTCGCGTCATCAAAGACCGCATGGGTCATATCGTCGAGGATGTCGACGAGCAGGTCGTGCCGCATAATGGTACGGACGTCGAACTCTCGATCGATAGCAAGATTCAGTACATCGCGTACACGAATCTGAAGGCTGCGGTCGAGAAGTCGAAGGCGAAGGCTGGCGCTGCAATTGTGATCGACACCAAAACGGGCGAAGTACTCGCGCTCGTCAACTATCCCACGTACAACCCGAACGACCGCACGCGCATGACCGGCGAGCAGTTGCGCAACCGCATTCTCACGGACACTTTCGAGCCAGGCTCGATCATGAAGCCGTTCACCGTTTCGCTCGCGCTGGATTTGCATCGCGTGACGCCGAATACGCTCGTCGAAACGGGTGGCGGCACGTTCGTGCTGGACGGCGCGCGCATCACGGACGATTCAGGTTTCGGCACGCTCACTGTCGGTGGAGTGATTCAGAAATCGAGCAATATCGGCGCGACCAAAATTGCGATGCAATTGCGCGCCGAAGAAATGTGGAACATGTACACGAGCCTCGGTCTCGGTCAGGCGCCGAAGGTTGGTTTCCCTGGCGCGGTGACGGGACGGTTGCGGCCGTGGAAGAGCTGGCGGCGCATCGAGCAGGCAACCATGTCTTATGGCTACGGCTTGTCTGCTTCGCTGTTTCAGCTAGCACGCGCTTATACCGCGATTGCGCACGACGGTCAGGTCATGCCGGTGTCCATTTTCCGCACGCCGGGCGATCAACCGGCGCAGGGTCAGCAAGTGTTTTCGCCGACCACCGCACGTGAAGTGCGCGCCATGCTCGAAACCGTGGTGTCGAAGGGCGGCACGTCGCCGGATGCAGCGGTGCCGGGCTATCGCGTCGGCGGCAAGAGCGGCACCGCGTACAAGCATGCGGGTCGCGGTTACGACCATTCGAAGTATCGCGCGTCGTTCGTCGGCATGGCGCCAATGCCGAATCCGCGCATCGTCGTGGCCGTATCGGTCGATGAACCGACGGCGGGCAGTCACTTCGGCGGCCAGGTTTCGGGTCCCGTTTTCTCGGCCATCGCCGGCGACACGCTGCGTGCGCTCAATGTGCCGCCCGACATGCCGGTCAAGCAAATGGTCGTGACCGACGATTCGAACTCCGCAACGCAACCGCCGGCGAAGCAGCCCGCGAACAACGCCAACAACGCAATAGCCGCGAAGAAATACGCAGTGTCGAGCAACACGAAGACGCATCCGGGAGTCGTGCGATGAGCGCGCAGGCCCGCCAGATATCGAACGCGGTCGAATGGCTGCGCGCACATGCGCAACCCTCGGCGAACCTGCATGCCGACACGCGCTCACTCAAGAGCGGCGACGTGTTTCTGGCCTATGCCGTCGATGGCGCGGACAACCGTTCTTATCTGGATGCCGCGCTCGCAGCGGGCGCGGTGGCGGCGCTGTATCAGCCGGAAAACTTCACGGGCAAGCCGGATGCGTCGAAGACGCTCGCCGTTGCAAAACTCAACGAACTCGCCGGCCCGATTGCCGCTGCATGGTACGGCGAGCCGACCGCGTCGATGCTCACCGTTGGCGTGACGGGCACCAATGGCAAGACTTCGTGCAGTCAGTGGATTGCCACCGCGCTCACCGCGCTCGGCCGGCCGTGCGCAATCGTCGGCACGTTGGGTATCGGCATGCCGGGCAAGCTCGTTCATACCGGCTTCACCACGCCCGACGCGGCACAGCTTCAGCGCAATCTCGCGCAACTCAAGACGCAGGGCGCGGAGGGCGTGGCGATGGAAGTCTCGTCGCATGCGCTGCATCAAGGGCGCGTGAACGGCACGGATTTCGACCTCGCCATCTTCACGAACCTCACGCAGGATCATCTCGACTATCACGGCACTTTCGACGCATACGAAGCCGCCAAGGCGCGTCTTTTCGCGTGGCCCACGCTCAAGACCGCAATCGTCAATCGCGACGACGCGGCGGGACAACGTTTGATCGAATCGCTGCGCGGCAAGGTGCGCACGATTGCATACGGCGTCGATATTCCCGTGAACGCCGTGCCAAGCGCCGATGCGCTTTTGCTCGCGACCAACGTGCGCGCCACCGCAACGGGCACCGCGTTTCATCTTTCGTCGGACTGGGGCGAAGCCGACGTGGAAGTCGGCACGCTCGGCGCCTTCAACGTCAGTAATCTGCTTTCCGTGCTCGGCGTGCTGCTCGAAGTCGGCGTGCCGTTCGACACCGCGCTTGCACGCATCGCGAAACTCGAATCGGTGAACGGCCGCATGGAGCGGCTCGGCGGACGGCCGCAAAGCGATGAGCCGCTCGTCGTGATCGACTACGCGCATACGCCCGACGCGCTCGACAAGACACTCGCCGCCTTGCGTCCAATTGCAACTGCGCGTGGCGGCGAACTCGTCTGCATGTTCGGATGCGGCGGCGACCGCGACGCGACCAAACGCCCGCTCATGGGCGCGATTGCCGAGCGACTTGCCGATCAGATCGTCATCACGAGCGACAACCCGCGCAGCGAAGACCCGCAAGCGATCATCGACCAGATCGCGGGCGGCATGAAGGACGCCAGGAAAGCGCGCCGTATCGAAGATCGCGCGAGCGCGATCTTGCAGGCGATTCGCGCGGCGGCGCGCGAAGACGTCGTCGTGCTGGCCGGAAAGGGCCACGAAGCCACGCAGGAAATCATGGGCAAGAAACGCGCTTTCTCGGATCAGGACCACGCACGCCTCGCGCTTGCCGCACGTGCCACGCAGCAGCGCGGAGGCGGCGAATGACCATGTTCACCTTGCGCGAAGCCGCAGCGCTCATTCCCGGCGCCGTTTTGCAGGGCGATGAAAACCTCGCGATCGAACGCATCGTCACCGACAGCCGCGCGGTTCAGGCCGGCGATCTCTTCGTAGCGGTGAAGGGCGATCGTTTCGATGCGCACGACTTCCTCGATCAGGTTGCAAAGGGCGGTGCGTCGGCGGCGCTCGTTTCGCGCGAGCCATCATCCGGGAATGCCTGGCCGCTGCCAGTCATCAAGGTAAAGGACACGCGCATCGGGCTCGGTGCGCTGGCACACGGCTGGCGTGAGCGCTTTGCCATGCCGCTCGTCGCCGTTACCGGCAGCAACGGCAAGACCACGGTCAAGGAAATGATCTCGTCGATCTTCGCGTCCGCGGTCGGCGAAGATGCGCGGCTCGCCACGGCCGGCAACTTCAACAACGACATCGGTTTGCCGCTCACGTTGTTTCGCCTGAACGCGGCGCACAAGCTCGCGGTCGTCGAACTCGGCATGAATCATCCCGGCGAAACGAGTGTGCTCGGCAAGATCGCCGCGCCGACCGTCGCCGTGGTGAACAACGCGCAACGCGAGCATCAGGAATTCATGGCAACGGTGGAAGCCGTCGCGCTCGAACATGCATCGGTCATTCACGCGCTCGGCGAAACCGGCACGGCCGTGTTTCCCGCCGACGATCACTACGCGAGCATCTGGCGCGTGGCCGCGACCGGCAATCCGATCATGGACTTCGCATTGAGCGAGGACGCAGCGAAGGCGGCCGTCACCGGCACGCTCGACGGCACGACGGTGCACGTTCGCTCGCCGCAAGGCGAGATCGACATCGCGCTTGCCGTGCTTGGCGATCACAACGCGCGCAACGCATTGGCCGCAACGGCGGCGGCACTGGCTGCAGGCGTATCGCTCGATGCCGTCAAGCGCGGTCTCGAAGCATTTCAGCCGGTCAAGGGACGTCTGCAAGTGAAGCGCGCGGTGCTTGGCGCGCTTTCCGGCGCCACCGTGATCGACGACACGTACAACTCCAACCCCGACTCCATGCGCGCGGCCATCGACGTGCTCGCATCGCAAGCATCGCCGCGCGTGCTCGTCATGGGCGACATGGGCGAAGTAGGCGAAGAAGGTCCAGCGTTCCATCGCGAAGTCGGTGCTTATGCGGCACAACGCGGAATCGACGCGCTCTTCGCGTTGGGCGACGCGAGCGTCGATTCCGTGAACGCATTCAACGCTGCGGCATCGAAGCAGGCCGGCGCGCATTTCAACGATGTCGCCGCCCTAATTCAAGCAGTGCAACAAGCCGGCTTCGGACCCGGCGCCACGTATCTCGCGAAAGGCTCGCGCTTCATGAAGATGGAGCGCGTGGTGGATGCCGTGACAAGTCCACAACCACCCGTCGCGGGCACCACGCCCGCGGCACACTGAACTGAAAGAGAAGGACCAGCATGCTACTCGCACTCGCGCAATGGCTCCAGAATGACGCCAGCTTCATGCGCGTGTTTACCTACATCACGTTCCGCGCAGTGGGCGCCACGGCGACGGCGCTCCTGATCGGGCTCGTCTGCGGTCCGTGGGTGATCCGCAAACTGACCGCGTTGAAAGTCGGTCAGGCCGTGCGCCGTGACGGCCCGCAATCGCACCTCGTCAAGTCCGGCACGCCGACCATGGGCGGCGTGCTCATCCTCATCGGTATCGCCATTTCGACGCTGTTGTGGGCCGACCTCACCAACCGCTTCGTGTGGATCGTGATGCTCGTGACCTTCGGCTTCGGCGTGATCGGCTGGGTGGATGACTATCGCAAGGTCGTGTACAAGGACCCGCGCGGTATGTCGTCGCGCGAGAAGTATTTCTGGCAGTCGGTCATCGGTCTCTTCGCCGCGGTGTACCTCGCCTTCAGCGTGTCCGAAGCGAACAACGCGCGCGTGTTCGATCTCTTCATGGCGTGGGTGCGCAGCGGTCTTTCCATGGGTCTGCCAGCGCGTGCCGACTTGATGCTGCCGTTCATCAAGGCGATCAGCTATCCGCTCGGCGTATGGGGCTTCATCGCGCTGACGTACTTGGTGATCGTCGGCGCCAGCAACGCGGTGAATCTCACCGACGGCCTCGACGGCCTGGTCATCATGCCCGTGGTGCTGGTGGGCGCGTCGCTCGGCGCGTTCGCTTATGTCATGGGTAGCTCCGTGTATTCGAAGTACCTGCTGTTCCCGCATATTCCCGGCGCGGGCGAATTGCTGATCTTCTGTTCGGCCATGGGAGGCGCCGGTCTCGCTTTCCTCTGGTACAACACGCACCCGGCGCAAGTGTTCATGGGCGATGTCGGCGCGCTCGCGCTCGGCGGCGCGCTCGGCACCATTGCCGTCATCGTGCGTCAGGAGATCGTGCTGTTCATCATGGGTGGCATTTTCGTGGCCGAAACGCTTTCGGTCATGTTGCAAGTCTTCTGGTTCAAGTTCACGAAGCGCCGTTATGGCGAGGGCCGCCGCTTCTTCAAGATGGCGCCGCTGCATCACCATTACGAACTGTCCGGCTGGACCGAGACGCAAGTGGTGGTGCGCTTCTGGATCATCACGTTGATGCTGTGTCTGCTTGGTTTGTCGACGTTGAAGCTGCGTTGATTTCGCGGTGATTTTCGTGTCGATGGTGCGACGTTCGAAGGTTTCTTGAATTTTCGTTTCAGGTCAAAGGTAAAGCGATGTTTGGCGAGAAGTTTGTGGATCGGCAAAGTCCGATGGTGCTTGTGCTGGGACTCGGTGAATCGGGTCTCGCGATGGCGCGCTGGTGCGTCAGGCACGGCTGCCGCCTGCGCATCGCCGACACGCGCGAACTGCCGCCGAATCTTTCCGAGCTCGCCATCCATCAGATCGATGCGGACTTCGTCGGCGGCCCGTTCTCGACTGAATTGCTCGATGGCGGTATCGAGATCGTCGCCATCAGCCCAGGACTTTCGCCGCTCGCGCCGGACTTCGCGCCGCTGATCGATGCTGCTAAAGCACGCGGCATTCCTGTGTGGGGCGAACTCGAATTGTTTGCGCAGGCGCTGGCCAAGCTCGGTATGGACGGCTATCAGCCGAAGGTGATCGCCATCACGGGCACGAACGGCAAAACCACGACGACCGCGCTCACGGGCCTCCTGTGCGAACGCGCGGGCAAGCGCGTGGCGGTCGCGGGCAACATCAGCCCGGCCATGCTCGACAAGCTCACTGAAGCCATCGATCAAACCGCGCTGCCCGACGTCTGGGTGCTCGAACTGTCGAGCTTCCAGCTCGAAACCGCGCACACCTTCGCGCCGGACGCCGCCGCCGTGCTGAACATCACGCAGGATCATCTCGACTGGCACGGCGGTCTCGACGCCTACGCCGCCGCGAAAGGCCGCATTTTCGGCGCGCGCACGACGCGCGTGCTGAACCGCGACGACGCCCGCACCATGGCGCTCGCGAAGAACGTCGCGGCGAATCGCGTGGTGAGCTTCGGTCTGGACGAGCCGGTCAACGTGGGCGACTACGGGCTTTTGCGCGAGAACGGCATGGTCTGGCTCGCGCAAGGCGTGGATCAGGACGCCGCCGACGAACCGGTCAGCTCGCGTCGTCGCAAACAGGAAGCCGCCGCGCCGAACGTGGTGAGCAAGCGCCTCATGCCTGCCGACGCGCTGCGCATTCGCGGTCTGCATAACGCCGCCAACGCGCTGGCGGCGCTGGCGCTCGCACGTGCGGTCGATCTGCCGCTCGCCGCCTTGCTGCACGGCTTGCGCGAATATCACGGCGAGCCGCATCGCGTCGAAGTGATCGCGCAGATCGAAGGCGTCGATTACGTCGATGACAGCAAGGGCACCAACGTCGGCGCCACGGTCGCCGCGCTCGACGGTCTCGCGCAACGCATCGTGCTGATCGCGGGCGGTGACGGCAAGGGCCAGGATTTCTCGCCGCTCGAAGCACCGGTCGCACGCTGGGCGCGCGCCGTCATGCTGATCGGCCGCGACGCGCCGCGCATTCGCGAAACGCTCGAAGCCACCGGCGTCGCGCTCGAAGATCACGCCACGCTCGAAGCCGCGACGCAGTCCGCCGCGCGCCTCGCGCAACCGGGCGATGCCGTCCTGCTCTCGCCCGCCTGCGCGAGCCTCGACATGTTCAAAAACTATGCACATCGCGCCGACGTATTTCGCGGCGCGGTCGAAGAAATTGCCGCCGCGCGGGGAGTCATGCTATGAGCTGGTCGGAACGCTTTGGATCGAAATTGACTGGCCAGCGCAACGCGGTTCCGCAGGATTCGCTTGCGGGTCGCGCGGGCGCTTCGGTGCGCGTCGGACGTCCCGAAACCGCGGGCGGCATTTCGAGCGCGGTCAACGGCGTGCGTCCGGCGCGCTCGCGCATGCTCGACTACGACTACTCGCTTTTGTGGGTGATGATCTCGCTGCTCGGCCTTGGCATCGTGATGGTGTATTCGGCTTCGATCGCCATGCCCGATTCGCCGAAGTACGCGCAGTATCGCGACTATCACTTCCTCGTGCGCCATCTGATCTCGATAGCAACGGCGCTCGTCGGCGCGGTCATCGCGTTCAAGATTCCCATCAAGACCTGGGACAAGTACGCGCCGAAGCTCTTTCTCGTGGCGCTCGTGCTGCTCGTCATCGTGCTGGTGCCGCATGTGGGCAAGGGCGTGAACGGCGCGCGCCGCTGGATTCCGCTTGGCATCACGAACATGCAGCCGTCGGAAATCATGAAGCTCGCGGTGACCATCTACGCCGCGAACTACACCGTGCGCAAGCAAGAGTTCATGCACAGCTTCGGCAAGGGCTTTTTGCCGATGGCGGTCGCGGTCGGCGCAGTCGGCGCGCTCCTGCTGCTCGAACCGGACATGGGCGCGTTCATGGTGATCGCGGCTATCGCCATGGGCGTGCTGTTCCTCGGCGGCGTCAACGGCAAGCTGTTCGGCGGCCTGGTGGCGACGGCGGTCGGCACCTTCACCTTGCTCGTGTGGGCATCGCCTTGGCGTCGTGAGCGAATCTTCGCTTACCTCGATCCGTGGGACGACCGTTACGCGCAAGGCAAGGCTTATCAGCTCACGCACTCGCTCATCGCATTCGGACGCGGCGAATGGTTCGGCGTGGGCCTCGGCGGCAGCGTCGAGAAGCTCAACTATCTGCCGGAAGCGCATACCGACTTCATCCTCGCGGTGATCGGTGAAGAGCTCGGCTTCGTCGGCGTGATCTGCGTGATCCTGCTGTTTTACTGGATCGTGCGCCGCGCGTTCGAGATCGGCCGTCAGGCACTCGCACTCGATCGCACCTTCGCCGGTCTGATGGCCAAGGGCGTGGGCATCTGGTTCGGCGCGCAGACCTTCATCAACATGGGCGTGAATCTCGGTCTTTTGCCGACCAAGGGTCTCACGTTGCCGCTCGTGAGCTACGGCGGCTCGGGCATTCTTTTGAACTGCGTCGCGCTCGCGGTACTGCTGCGCGTCGATTATGAAAACCGGGTGCTGATGCGCGGAGGCAAGGTATGACCGTGCAAGGCTCATCCACTGCGAACGCACGCACGCTGATGGTCATGGCGGGCGGCACCGGGGGCCACGTGTTCCCCGGTCTAGCGGTCGCGCACTGGATGCAGGCGCAGGGCTGGCGCGTGGTGTGGCTCGGCAATGCGAGCGGCATGGAAGCGACGCTCGTCCCGAAGCACGGTATTCCGATGGAGTCCGTGCGCTTCGGCGGCGTGCGCGGCAAGGGCATCAAGACCAAGTTCATGTTGCCCGTGAATCTCTTGCGCGCGTGTTCGCAGAGTCTGCGCGTGCTGCGTCAGGTGAAGCCGGATGTCGTGCTCGGCATGGGCGGCTACATCACGTTCCCGGCGGGCGTGATGACGAGACTCGCCGGCTGCCCGCTCGTGCTGCACGAACAGAATTCCATCGCGGGACTCGCGAACAAGGTGCTCGCGCATCTTGCGAAGCGCGTGCTCGTCGCTTTTCCGAACGCGCTGCCCAATGCCGAATGGACGGGTAATCCCATTCGTGCGGAACTAACGCGCACATTGCCACCTAAAGAACGCTATGCCGCGCGTTCGGGCCGGTTGAACGTGCTCGTGGTCGGCGGCAGTCTCGGCGCGGCTGCGCTCAACGAAACGGTGCCGAAGGCGCTTGCCCTGTTGAGCGACGAAGAACGTCCGCGCATCGTGCATCAGGCAGGCGCGAAGCATATCGAAGCGCTCGAAGCGAATTACGCCGCGGCAGGTTTTTCGCGTGGCGGCGACTTGCAACTCGTGCCGTTCATCGAAGACATGGCAAGCGCTTATGCGGCAGCCGATCTCGTGATCTGCCGTTCAGGCGCGATGACCGTCTCCGAGATCGCGGCGGTCGGCGTAGCGGCGCTGTTCGTGCCGTTCCCGTTCGCCGTCGACGATCACCAGACGACCAACGGCGCGTTCCTCGCCAGGAACGGCGCGGCGGAATTGATACAACAACGCGATTTGTCGGCGGAAAGGCTCGCCGGCTGGTTGCGTATGCAGTCGCGCGAAACGCTCACGGCAATGGCCGAGCGTTCGCGCGCGCTGGCGAAACCGGACGCGACCGAACGGGTCGCGAAGGTTTGCGCCGACGTGGCCGGTGCGCGTACCCACGCGCAAGCTCGAGAGGCACATTAAGTCATGAAACATATCGTCAAACACATTCACTTCGTCGGCATTGGCGGAGTCGGGATGAGCGGCATCGCGGAGGTGCTGCTCAATCTCGGTTATCAGGTCAGCGGTTCGGACCTGTCGAACAACGCAATCACCGAGCGCCTCAAGATGCTCGGCGCGCGCGTGGCTATCGGGCATCACGAACAGAACATCGAAGGCGCGAACGCGGTCGTCGTATCCACGGCCGTGCGGCAAGACAATCCGGAAGTGCTGGCCGCGCGTCATCGTCGCGTGCCTATCGTGCCGCGCGCGGTCATGCTCGCGGAACTCATGCGCCTGAAGCAGGGCATCGCCATTGCCGGCACGCACGGCAAGACCACGACCACGTCGCTCGTCGCAAGTGTGCTGGCGGCAGGCGGACTCGATCCGACCTTCGTCATTGGCGGCCGGCTGATCAGCGCGGGCGCGAATGCGCGGCTCGGCACCGGCGACTTCATCGTCGCGGAAGCGGACGAGTCGGACGCGTCGTTCCTCAACCTCTTTCCCGTGATCGAAGTCATCACGAACATCGACGCCGATCACATGGACACCTACGGCCACGACTTCGCGCGGCTGAAGCAGGCGTTCATTGAATTCACGCATCGCCTGCCGTTCTATGGCATTGCCGTGTTGTGCGTGGACGACCCGAACGTGCGCGAAATCCTGCCGTTCGTGTCGAAGCCGATCATCCGCTACGGTCTCGGCGCCGAAGCGCAAGTGCGCGCGGTGAACGTCGAAGCGCGCGGCGGCCGCATGAAGTTCACGACGCTGCGCGAAGACGCGCCGCCGCTCGATATCGAACTGAATCTGCCGGGCACGCACAACGTGCAGAACGCGCTCGCCGCCATCGCCATTGCGACCGAACTCGAAGTCGCGGATGCCGATATCCAGCGTGCGCTCGCCGAGTTCAACGGCGTGGGCCGGCGCTTCCAGCGTTATGGCGAAGTGAAGGCGAACGACAACGAAGGCGCGTACACGCTGATCGACGACTACGGTCATCACCCGGTCGAGATGGCCGCGACCATCGCGGCGGCGCGCGGCGCGTTTCCGGATCGCCGGCTCGTGCTCGCGTTCCAGCCGCATCGCTACACGCGCACGCGCGACTGCTTCGAGGATTTCGTGAAGGTGTTGTCCACCGTCGATGCCCTCGTGCTCACCGATGTCTATGCCGCGGGCGAAGCGCCCATCGTCGCCGCCGACGGCCGTGCGCTCGCGCGCGCCATCCGCGTGGCGGGCAAGGTCGAACCGGTGTTCGTCGAAACCGTGGACGAAGTACCCGATGCCGTGACGACGCTTGCGCGCAACGGCGACGTGGTGATCACCATGGGCGCGGGTTCCATCGGCGGTGTATGCGGGCGGCTCGCGCTGAGCCAGAACTGAACATGAAAGACGCAACCAAAAGCAACGTGAATCAACTCGATCCCAAGGTCTTCGGCAAGGTCGCCGTGCTGCTTGGCGGTAACTCGGCCGAGCGCGAAGTCTCGCTCAACTCGGGACGGCTCGTGCTCGAAGGTTTGCGCGAAGCGGGCATCGACGCGCATCCGTTCGATCCGGCGGAGCGTCCGCTCTCGGACTTGAAGGCGGAAGGTTTCGAGCGCGTGTTTATCGCGCTGCATGGCGGCTATGGAGAGAACGGCCAGTTGCAGGGCGCGCTGGACTTTTATGGCATCCGTTATACGGGCAGCGGCGTGCTCGGTTCGGCGCTCGGCATGGACAAGCTGCGCACCAAGCTCGTGTGGCAGCAGACCGGCATTCCCACGCCGCCGTTCGAGACCGTGTATCGCGGTGAAGACTACGACGCGCGCACGCACGAAATCATTGCGAAGCTCGGCTTGCCGCTCTTCGTGAAGCCAGCGACGGAAGGCTCGAGCGTCGCGGTCATCAAGGTGAAGAGCGCGGAAACGCTCGCGCCCGCGCTCGAAGAAGCCGCGAAGTACGACAAGATCGTGATCGTGGAGAAGAGCATCGAAGGCGGCGGCGAGTTCACGTGCTGTATCGCCGGCAATCTGGATTTGCCGGTCATCAAGATCGTGCCGGCGGGCGAGTTTTACGACTATCACGCGAAGTACGTCGCCGACGACACCCAGTACCTGATTCCCTGCGGCCTGACCGAAGCGGAGGAAGCGCGCATGAAGCAACTGACGCAGCGCGCCTTCGACATGCTCGGCTGCACGGACTGGGGCCGCGCCGACTTCATGCTGGACCTCGACGGCAATCCGTACTTTCTCGAAGTCAACACGGCGCCGGGCATGACGGATCACTCGTTGCCGCCGAAAGCGGCGCGCGCGGTGGGCATCAGCTACAAGGATCTGGTGGTGAAGGTGTTGTCGTTGACGCTCGAAGACTAAACATTCGCACAGGACACAAGCAAACGAACCATGTGGAACAACGTTCGCCAAATGAACCTCGCCGCCAGCGCGCTGCACTTGATGCTCGTGCTCATGCTGCTGGCCGCCGCGGGCATCTGGGCGATACAGCGTCCCGAGTTTCGTCTGCGCGGTATCCAGATCGACGGCGACACGGCGCACATCAACACGCCGACGGTGCGCGCGAGCGTGGTGGGGCATCTGAAGGGCAATTTCTTCACGGTCGATCTCGATACGGCCCGCGCCGCGTTCGAGCAGATGCCGTGGGTGCGTCATGCAAGCGTGCGGCGCGTCTGGCCGAATGCGCTCGCAGTGACACTCGAGGAATACAAGCCGCTCGGCACCTGGGGCAACGACCAGTTGGTGAGCGTGGACGGTGAACTCTTCACGGCGAACCAGGGCGAACTCGACGACGACCTGCCCGCGTTCGACGGTCCCGAAGGCACGGCGAAGGAAGTGGTCGCCCGGTATCACGATTTTCAGAAGTGGTTCGCGCCGCTCGACGCGCAGCCGGAGGAAGTGACGCTGTCGCCGCGATTCGCGTGGACGGTCAAGCTCTCGAACGGCACGCAGCTCGAACTGGGCCGCGAGCGCAATGAAGACACATTGCTCGAACGCAGTCGGCGCTTCGTCGCGTCGTGGCCGTCGGTGACGGGGCGTTGGGGCAACGACATCGAATACGCGGATTTGCGTTACCCGAATGGCTTCGCGATACGAGCAGCTGGAATGCGTTTCATCAATGACACCGACAAGGCCAAGAAGTAAGCAGACAAAACGGGCATGAGCACGCTATGAGCAAAGACTACAAAGACCTGCTGGTTTCCCTCGACATTGGAACGTCGAAGGTGGTCGCGATCGTCGCCGAACTGAAAGGCGAGGGCCACTACGAGGTGATCGGACTCGGTCAGAGCGACTCGAAGGGGTTGAAGAAGGGCGTCGTGGTCAACATCGAGGCCACGGTGCAATCCATTCAGCGCGCGCTCGAGGAAGCCGAGCTGATGGCGGATTGCAAGATCACGAATGTCTTCACGGGCATTGCGGGAAGCCATATCCGCAGCTTCAATTCGAGTGGCATGGTGGCGATCAAGGACAAGGAAGTCACGCAGACGGACGTCGCCCGCGTGATCGAAACGGCCAAGGCCATCAACATCCCGACCGATCAGCAGGTGCTGCATATCCTGACGCAGGAATTCATCATCGACGGTCAGGAAGACGTGCGCGAGCCTATCGGCATGAGCGGTATCCGGCTCGAAGTAAAGGTGCATATCGTGACGGGCGCGGTGAGCGCGGCGCAGAACATCGTGAAGTGCGTGCGCCGCTGCGGGCTCGAAGTGAACGACCTCATTCTTCAGCCGCTCGCCTCGTCGCTGGCGGTGTTGACGGAAGACGAGAAGGAACTGGGCGTGGTGCTCGTCGATATCGGCGGCGGCACGACGGACATCGCCATCTTCAGCGAAGGCGCGATCCGTCACACGGCCGTGATTCCCATCGCCGGCGATCAAATCACGAGCGACGTCGCGATGGCGCTGCGCACGCCGACGCCGGACGCGGAAGACATCAAGGTGAGCTACGGCATCGCGAAGCAGGCGCTCGCCGATCCCGACGAGATGATCGAAGTGCCGGGTCTCGGCGAACGCGGTCCGCGCACGCTGTCGCGTCAGGCGCTCGCAGCGGTGGTCGAGCCGCGTGTCGAGGAACTGTTCTCGCTGGTGCAGCAGGTCGTGCGCGAATCCGGCTACGAAGAATTGCTGTCGAGCGGCGTCGTCCTGACCGGCGGCGCGGCGATGATGCCCGGCATGGTCGAACTCGGCGAAGACATTTTCCTGAAGCCAGTGCGTATCGGCGTGCCGGAATACGCGGGCGGCCTTGCAGATGTCGTGCGCAATCCGCGCTATTCGACGGCCATGGGCCTGCTCGCCGAAGGACGCTCGCAACGCATGCGCGGCCGCAAGGTCGCGGTACAGAACGGATCGATGGGCCAGGTCTTCACGCGCATGAAAGACTGGTTTCTCGGAAACTTCTGAATCGAATAAGAAACATAAGTAGCACGAAAGAAAAAGCAGCAGACGCTGAATATAATTCGTGCCAGTACCGGCGGCTGGCGCGCGGTGAGGGGTTGCCCGATCTCTCGCCGAATAACGCCGATCTTCATTCTTGACGGAGGCAACATGGATTTCGAAATGCTGGAAACGGAAACCAACGGAACGATCATCAAGGTGGTCGGTGTCGGAGGTGCGGGTGGCAACGCCGTGCAGCACATGATCAACAGAGGTGTACAAGGCGTCGACTTCATCGTGATGAATACCGACGCGCAGGCACTGGCTCGCTCACGCGCGCCGGCGGTTCTGCAATTGGGCATGACCGGTCTCGGTGCGGGCGCCAAGCCGGACAAGGGTAAGGAAGCGGCGGAAGACGCGCGCGAGCGTATCGCCGATGCATTGCGTGGCGCGCACATGGTGTTCATCACCGCGGGTATGGGTGGCGGCACGGGGACGGGCGCGGCGCCGGTGGTCGCGCAGATCGCGAAGGAAATGGGCATTCTGACCGTCGGCGTCGTGAGCAAGCCGTTCGAGTTCGAAGGCGGCCGCCGCATGCGCGTGGCGGAAGCCGGCTCGCAGCAGTTGGAAGATCACGTCGACTCGCTCATCGTCGTGTTGAACGACAAGCTGTTCGACGTGATGGGCGATGACGCCGAAATGGACAAGTGCTTCCAGTGCGCGGATGACGTGCTGAACAACGCTGTCGCGGGCATCGCGGAAATCATCAACGTCGATGGTCTCGTGAACGTCGACTTCGAAGACGTGAAGACCGTGATGGGCGAGCAAGGCAAAGCGATGATGGGCACGGCGACAGTCGCCGGCGTCGATCGCGCGCGTCTCGCAGCGGAACAGGCCGTGGCGAGCCCGTTGCTCGAAGGCGTGGACTTGTCGGGTGCGCGCGGCGTGCTCGTGAATATCACGTCGAGCCGTTCGCTGCGTTTGTCGGAAACGCGTGAAGTGATGAATACCATCAAGAGCTACGCGGCCGACGACGCAACCGTGATCTTCGGCGCGGTGTACGACGACGCAATGGGCGATGCCCTGCGCGTGACGGTGGTGGCAACGGGACTGGGCCGCGCGGCGAAGAAGCAGCAGCAAGCGCCAATGACCCTCCTGCGCACGGGCACCGACAATCAGCCGGTCGCGCATGCGCACGCAACGCACAACACGTATTCGCCGCAGCATGGTCAGCCGACGGATTACGGTCAGCTGGACACGCCGGCAGTGTGGCGTTCGACGCGGGAAACGGCGGCATCGCATGTGCAGGCATTGCAGGAAAAGGGCGTCGACACTTACGACATCCCGGCGTTCCTGCGCAAGCAAGCGGACTAAGACGGGCCTCATCGCCGAATCATGGCGACGAGCGAAGCCGTAGCACCCGTTATCACGCGCGCTGAGTCGAGAAGCGCGACAATGCAGGCTTCACGTGGGGCGACTGTCCAAGGCCGCGTTCGAGGACGTATCGAATCGGACGCCAGGCCGTGGCCAGGCGCTCTCCACGAATTTGCCACTGTGCAGATGAAGCCGGTGTCGTCGAACTTCGCGATAAAGCGTCAAGCGCGGGACGATGCACTTCGCCGGAATGTGCGGGCACTGACGAGGGAAGGACCGAGCATGATCAAAGTGGGTGAAACGTTGCCGGATGTGCGTCTCTTCGAGTTCATCGAGGAGCCGAGCGAAGGCTGCGCCGTGGGACCGAACGGGTTCTCGGCGCGCGAGCGGACCGCTGGCAAGCGCGTGGTGATCTTCGGATTGCCGGGCGCGTTCACGCCGACGTGTTCCGCCAGACACGTGCCCGGCTACGTCGAGGCGGCGGAGGAGTTTTCCGCTGAGGGTATCGACGAAGTCTGGTGCGTTTCCGTCAACGACGCGTTCGTCATGAACGCGTGGGGACGCGATCTTCAAACCGCGGGCAAGGTGAAGATGATCGCGGACGGCAGTGCGCGTTTTGCCCAGGCACTCGGACTGGATCAGGATTTGACCGAGCGCGGCATGGGAATTCGTTCCCAGCGCTACGCGATGGTGATCGACAATGGCGTGGTCAAGACGCTCAATGTCGAAGCGCCCGGCAAGTTCGAAGTCAGCGACGCTCAAAGCATCCTGGCGACGTTGCGCTGAGTGAAGCGGCGTCGCGTTGTCTCTGTACAACGCCGCAGACGCACTCTCAAACAGCCGCAACTTGGGGCCGATGACCGGAAATGCCTCCATTCCGGCCATCGGCCCGTTCTACTTCATTAAATCTGTCATCGGCAGGTAACACCGGGAAACACTTGAAACCTCCCGGAGCGCGACGACGTGCACTGGATGGAGTATACTTCGGCCTATTAGCTTATATAGTGCGATTAATTCTCTTTATTGGGAATTCATATCGGAAGAAGAAAATCATGTTGAAGCAGCGAACAATCAAGACCGTAGTCAAGACCGTGGGAATCGGGCTCCATTCCGGCCGGAAGGTCGAACTGACGCTCAAGCCCGCACCGGCTGGCACGGGCATCGTGTTCTCGCGTATCGACTTGCCGCAGCCGGTCGACATTCCCGCGTCCGCGATGTCCGTCGGCGACACGCGTCTGGCGTCCGTGTTGCAGAAGGACGGCGCGCGCGTTTCCACCGTCGAGCACTTGATGTCGGCATGCGCGGGACTCGGTATCGACAATCTGTATGTCGATGTAACGGCCGAGGAAATCCCGATCATGGACGGCAGCGCGGCTTCGTTCGTGTTTCTGATTCAATCGGCGGGTATCGAAGAGCAGAACGCGCCGAAGAAATTCATCAAGGTGACGAAGCCCGTCGAAGTGCGCGACGGCGATAAATTCGCGCGTCTGGACCCGTATTTCGGCTTCAAACTGAGCTTTACCATCGACTTCCGTCACCCGGCCGTCGACAAGACCGGTCAGGCGTTGGAAGTGGATTTCGCGACTACGTCATATGTGCGTGAAATCGCGCGTGCTCGTACGTTCGGCTTTGCGCACGAAGTTGAAATGATGCGTGAACTCGGTCTCGCACGCGGCGGCAGCATGGACAACGCGATCGTGCTCGACGAGTACCGCATCCTGAATAACGACGGCTTGCGCTACGACGACGAATTCGTGAAGCACAAGATGCTGGACGCCATTGGCGACCTGTATGTCGTGGGGCATCCCCTGCTCGCGTCATACAAAGCGTACAAGGGCGGCCACGCCATGAACAACATGCTTTTGCGCGAATTGCTCGCAAACGAAGACGCTTACGAAATGGTCACGTTCGAGGACATTCAGAAGGCGCCGCGCGGTTTCAGTTTCGACACGCAGACGGCATTTGCCTGAGTCACTTCAGGCAGCGAGTTTCAAGCGAATGAGCGGTGCGAAAGCATCGCTCATTTTTTTTCGCCTTTGCCTTGATGACGCGCGGCCATTTTCGCGAGCGCTTCCTGCAGCGGCGAAGGCGCGAGCGTCTCGGCAAGCTCGTGCAGCGCCGATGCGCCCGCCGCCGACATCCGCGCTTGCTTGGGCGGCACCGCGTCCTGCATCGATTGCGGACGCACGCGCACTCTCAGCGAGTTGACCGCCCAGCCGCGTTGCTGCAAATCGGCGAGCAAAGTGGGCTCGATATGGCGCAGCCGCGCCGCGAGCGCGTTATGCGCGGCGAAAAGCGCTAGCACGCCATCCTTGATGAAACCGGGCTCGACATTGGCCGCGAGATAATCCGGCAGAAGCGTGCTCAGATCGCGCTGCAGCGCCGCCACTTGCTCGACGCCTGCCCGCAATGCGCGAAAGGCATCGGTGCGATCGAGGACATCGGCCAGCGCCTGTGGCTTGCGCGGATCGAACCGCTGCGGTCCAGATCTTGAATTTGTAGAAAAACGGCTCATTTTTGGCTTGAGAACGCCCGACGCAATGGTTCGATTGTAACGCGCGCCCGCGCGCTTCCCCGACGCGCAAGCCTTATTCGGCAACCGCGCCGGAACAAACTTTCAAACGGTTGACTGTCGCGTTCCCCCGACGCGCGCGAGCCCACGCGGACGTAAGGTCTGCCAAACTCGCGTGCTAAAATTCCCGATTCGATTTCACCCAATGGACTTAAGTCGCCGGGGTTCTCCGAACTCGGACGCAGCAAGCAACATGCGCCCATCCGAAGCCGCGACGCAGACACTGATCCGATGACCACCGGTTTCCTTCAGAAGATTTTTGGCAGCCGCAATCAGCGGCTGGTCAAGCAGTACCAAAAGACCGTTGTGGCGATCAACGCCCTCGAGCCGACCGTCGAGAAATACACGGACGATCAGCTACGCGCGAAGACGGACGAGTTCCGCCAGCGCGTCGCGAGCGGCGAATCGCTCGACGTGCTTCTGCCCGAGGCGTTCGCGGTCTGTCGCGAAGCGAGTCGGCGCGTCCTGAAAATGCGCCACTTCGACGTCCAGTTGATCGGCGGCATGGTGCTGCATTACGGCAAGATCGCGGAAATGCGCACGGGCGAAGGCAAGACGCTCGTCGCCACACTCGCCGCGTATCTGAACGCGCTGTCGGGCCGCGGCGTGCATGTCGTGACGGTGAACGACTACCTCGCGCAACGCGACGCCGAATGGATGGCGCGTCTCTACAACTTCCTGGGTCTTTCGTGCGGCGTGAATCTGTCGCAAATGGAACACGGCCAGAAGCAGGAAGCCTACGCGGCGGACATCACTTACGGCACGAACAACGAATTCGGCTTCGACTATCTGCGCGACAACATGGTCTACGAGACCAACGCGCGCGTGCAGCGGCCGCTCAACTTCGCCATCGTCGATGAAGTGGACTCGATCCTCATCGACGAAGCGCGTACGCCGCTTATCATTTCCGGTCAAGCCGAAGATCACACCGACCTCTACGTGCGCATGAACGCGCTCCCGCCGCTGCTCGAACAGCAGATCGGCGAGGAGAAGGCGGACGGCACGGGCGTCGAAAAGCCGGGCGACTACACGCTCGACGAGAAAGCGCGTCAGGTGTTCCTTACCGAATCGGGCCATGAAAAGGCGGAGCGTCTGCTTGCCGAATGGGGTTTGATCGGCGAGGGCGAAAGTCTCTACGCGCCGCAGAACATCACCTTGATGCACCACGTGTACGCCGCTTTGCGCGCGCACACGCTGTTCTTCCGCGATCAGCACTACGTTGTGCAGGGCAGCGAGGTCGTTATCGTCGACGAATTCACGGGCCGCATGATGACGGGCCGCCGCTGGTCGGACGGTCTGCATCAGGCAGTGGAAGCCAAGGAGCACGTGCAGATCCAGAGCGAAAACCAGACGCTCGCTTCCATCACGCTGCAAAACTATTTCCGCATGTATTCCAAGCTGTCCGGCATGACCGGCACGGCTGACACGGAAGCCTACGAGTTCCAGGAAATCTACGGTCTGGAAACGGTCGTGATCCCGACCAACCGGGCGCCGAAGCGTGTCGACAAGCAGGATCAAATCTACAAGACATCGAAGGAACGTTACGACGCCGTCATCCGCGACATTCGCGAGTGCGTCGAACGCGGTCAGCCAACGCTCGTCGGCACGACGTCCATCGAAGCGTCGGAATTGCTCTCCGGCCTGCTCACTCAGGCAGGCATTCGCCACGAAGTGCTGAACGCGAAGCAGCACGCGCGCGAAGCGGCCATCGTCGCGGAAGCGGGGCGTCCGAGCGCCGTGACCATTGCGACCAACATGGCCGGTCGCGGCACGGACATCGTGCTTGGCGGCAATGTAGAGAAGCAGGCTTCGTTCATCGAGGCGGATCTTTCGATTGCCGAAGGCGAAAAGGCCCGGCTGATTCAGAAGCTGCACGACGAATGGCAGATGCTGCACGACACCGTGAAGGAAGCGGGCGGCCTGCATATCATCGGGACCGAGCGGCATGAATCGCGCCGTATCGACAACCAGTTGCGCGGCCGCGCGGGCCGTCAGGGCGATCCGGGTTCGTCGCGCTTCTATCTTTCGCTGGATGATCCGCTTCTGCGCATTTTCGCGGGCGACCGCGTGCGCGCGATCATGGACCGCCTGAAGATGCCGGAAGGCGAGCCGATCGAAGCGGGCATGGTCACGCGGTCGATCGAAGGGGCGCAGCGCAAGGTGGAAGCGCGCAACTTCGACATCCGGAAGCAACTGCTCGAATACGACGACGTCTCAAACGATCAGCGCAAGGTGATCTATCAGCAGCGCAACGAGTTGCTGGAAGCGACGGACGTGCAGGAAACCATCGCGGCCATGCGTCAGAGCGTGATCGGCGACCTGGTGCGCAACTTCGTGCCGGCGGGCAGTATCGAGGAACAGTGGGACGCGCCCGAGCTTGAAGAAGTGCTGCGCAACGACTGGTCGCTCGATCTCGCCGTGCAGGAGATGATCAACGAGTCGAACTCCATCGACGCCGAGGAAATCAACGAAGCCGTGCTCGCCGCCGCCGACGAAGCGTACGAGGCGAAGGTCGCCATGGTCGGCCGCGATTCATTCAGCGCGTTCGAACGCTCGATCATGCTGCAGACGCTCGACAGCCGCTGGCGCGAGCATCTGGCCGCGCTCGATCATCTGCGTCAGGGCATCCATCTGCGCGGCTATGCGCAGAAGAACCCGAAGCAGGAATACAAGCGCGAGGCGTTCGAACTCTTCGCGGCCATGCTCGACGAGGTCAAGCAGGAAGTCACGCGCGTCGTGATGAACGTGCAGATCCAGTCGCCGGAGCAGCTCGAAGAAGCCGCCGAACAGTACGAAGAGCGCGGCAGCCATCTGGAGAACGTGTCGTTCACGCACGCGGACTTCAACGCGCCGGCGGCAGCGCCCGCGCCTGCCGCGGTGGCGGCAACTGCCGCCGCGCAGATGGTCAATCAGGCTATGTCCGCAGGCGACGACGTCAGCGTCGTCACACGTTCAGCCGACGATCTGCCGAAGGTCGGCCGCAACGACCCGTGCCCGTGCGGCAGCGGGAAGAAGTACAAAAACTGTCACGGCAAGCTGGCTTAATAGGCTGCTCAGACGAAACGGACCAAGCGACGCAGCAATGCGTCGTTTGTCCATCTGGCGCTTTCGCGCGCGTTTCACGGCGTCGCTCCGCTCCCGGCGCGCGTCAGTCCTTCATCCTGTGCCGGCCTGGTCTTCTCACCGGCACGCGTCACCTACAGCTGAGTCGCGAACATGGCCGTCAATTTCCCCTCGATCGATCCCGCAGCGCTTCATCCCGTCGCCGGCGTCACGCTAGGCTGGGCCGAGGCGAACATTCGCAAGCCCAATCGCAAGGACGTGCTGGTCATTCGCGTCGATGAAGGCGCGACCGTGGCGGGCGTGTTCACGCAAAATCGTTTTTGCGCCGCACCGGTAATCGTCTGCCGCGAGCATCTCGAAGCCGTTCGCGCGGGCGGCAAGGGCATTCGCGCGCTCGTCATCAACACGGGCAACGCGAATGCGGGCACCGGCGAGCCGGGCCTCGTGATCGCTCGCGAGACTTGCGCGGAGCTTGCGCGCCTCGCGAACCTCGACGCGCAGCAGATCCTGCCGTTCTCCACGGGCGTGATTCTCGAGCCGCTACCGCTCGATCGTCTGAAAGCGGGCTTGCCTGCCGCGCTGGCCAATCAGCAGGCCGCGCACTGGTTCGAAGCCGCGCAGTCCATCATGACCACGGACACGCTGCCGAAAGCCACGTCGCGTCAGGTTCGGATCGACGGCCACACGGTGACCTTTTCGGGCATCAGCAAGGGCGCGGGCATGATCAAGCCGAACATGGCCACCATGCTCGGGTTCCTCGCCTTCGATGCCAACGTCGCGCAACCCGTGCTCGACGAACTGGTGAAGCACGTTGCGGATCGCTCGTTCAACTGCATCACCATCGACGGCGATACCTCGACCAACGATTCATTCATTCTGATCGCGTCGGGCAAATCGAGCCTGCCGGCAATCACTTCGACGGATTCACCCGCTTACGCTGCTTTGCGCGATGCAGTCACTGCCGTCGCGCAAGAACTGGCGCAGCTCATCGTGCGCGATGGCGAAGGCGCGACCAAGTTCATGACGATCACCGTCGAAGGCGGCAAGGACGTCGCGGAGTGCCGCCAGATTGCTTATGCAATCGGCCATTCGCCGCTCGTGAAGACCGCGTTCTATGCGTCGGACCCTAATCTCGGGCGTATTCTCGCGGCAATCGGCTATGCGGGCGTGGCGGACCTCGACGTCGGCAAGGTCGATCTTTACCTCGACGACGTGCTCGTCGCGAAAGCGGGCGGGCGCAACCCCGAGTATCGCGAAGAAGACGGCCAGCGCGTGATGAAAAAGAGCGAGATCGCGATTCGCGTGCTGCTCGGCCGTGGCGACGCACAAGCCACCGTTTGGACCTGTGACCTTTCGCATGATTACGTGAGCATCAACGCCGACTATCGCTCCTGATCCGGCGCGCCCAAGAAAAAGACACCATGGACAAGCTCGAACAATTCCTCACGCGCGCCGAAGCGGTGCTGGCGCGCATCGAAGGCATGTTGCCGCCCGCGGCGCCGGAAATCGACTGGGAATCCGCAGTGGCGTTTCGCTGGCGCAAGCGCCAGGGGCGCGGCTATTTGCAGCCGGTGACGGCTGTTTCGCAGATTGCGCTGGATGATCTCCAGAACATCGACCGTCAGAAAGGCCTGATCGAACAGAATACGCGCCAGTTCGTGCAAAAGCTGCCCGCCAACAATGTGTTGCTGACGGGCGCGCGCGGCACGGGTAAATCGTCGCTCATCAAGGCTTGCCTGAACGCCTATTCGAAAGACGGCTTGCGTCTGATCGAAGTCGACAAAGACGATTTGCACGACCTTGGCGATATCGTCGATCTCATTTCAACGCGGCCGGAACGCTTCATCGTGTTCTGCGACGATCTTTCCTTCGAGGAAGGCGAGTCTGGCTACAAGGCGCTCAAAGTCGCGCTCGACGGCTCGGTTGCCGCGCAGTCTGACAACGTGCTCATTTACGCGACGTCGAATCGCCGTCACTTGATGCCCGAGTACATGAGCGAAAACGAGACGTACAAGCACACGTCCGATGGCGAGATTCATCCGGGCGAAGTCGTCGAAGAAAAGATTTCGCTGTCGGAGCGTTTCGGGCTGTGGGTGAGCTTCTATCCATTCAAGCAGGACGATTATCTGGCGATCGTCGGCCATTGGCTGAAGCATTTCGGCGTCGATGAAGCCGAGATTACCGGCGCTCGTGGCGATGCGCTCGTCTGGGCGCTCGAGCGCGGTTCGCGTTCGGGCCGTGTTGCATGGCAGTTCGCGCGCGACTGGTCGGGACGCAAGCAATGACGGACATGACCGACGCCAGGCACGAGAACGAGGCGACCATCGATCTTGCACCCGATGGCCGCAAGGTGACGAAAGTGGCCGTCGGCGTCATGGTTCAGCCGGACGGGCGCTATCTGCTTGCGCAGCGTCCGCCGGGCAAGCCATACGAAGGTTACTGGGAATTTCCGGGCGGCAAGCTGGAACGAGGAGAGAGCGTCGAGGCTGCGCTTGGCCGGGAGTTGCATGAAGAGCTGGGAATTGACGTGGTCGCCTGTGAACTTTGGCGCACGCTCGAACACGATTATCCGCATGCCTACGTGCGGCTGTTTTTCTGCAAGGTGACGGAGTGGAAGGGCGAGCCGCTCGGGCGCGAAGGGCAGGCTATCTCTTGGCAGACTCTGCCGGTGGACGTGGCGCCGCTGCTACCTGCAGCCATTCCCATTTTGGAATGGCTCGCCGAAGAAGCCTAGTTCAAGCTGCCGCGCGTGTCGTCGTCAGGCGGCGTTTCCTGGGCGTTGCCTCCGATCTTGTACTTTTCGGTGGCCCAGGCGCCCAGATCGATCTGCTTGCAACGCTCAGAGCAGAACGGACGAAAACGGTTTTCCGGTACCCAGCGAACTTCCTTGGCGCAGGTCGGGCATTTGACGACAGTGGTCATGACGATGAGACGTAACGAATGGAGCGGGCTTCGATCTATCCTCGATACGAAACCGAAATGCTCGGGTTCAAAGGCTGCAAAGCGTCAGATGAAAGGGCACGTCGACATCGACGGCGCGCGGCTTGAGATCGCCGTCCTGCACGGTGAAACGCACCCACAGCATGTACTTGTTTGCGCTTGCTTCGGGAATCACGCGAACTTCTTGCGACACCCGCACCTGCATTAGTTGATACGTTCTGCCGGACAACATCTGTTGATAGCTGCCCTGCATGGCCATGACTTTAGACGCCTGGCCGGATTCGCGCGCAAGCCGCAATACGATGGCGGCGGCGTCGCGCAAAGCGAGCATGGGCATGACCCATTTGGCGATGTCCTGCCGGCGCTCTTCCACCGGCAACTGCTGCCACGCGTAATACGAGGGCAAATCGAATTTGCACGTACCGCCGGGAATGATCGTACGACTACGAATACTTGCAAGCCACTCGTTGTCCGCAAGATGCTGGCCGGTCTTGCCGTGCATGTCCGCAAGGCCCGCGAGCGTCTGTTCGATCTCGCCCAGCACCGCTTCCAGCGCTTCTTGTTCGATCCCGGGATTGCCGCGAAAGGGCGCAAGCGTCTGGCGCTGGCGCTCCAGTTCCTTCATGAGATCGGCTTTGAGGTCCGTACGGCCCGCGACTTCGGCGATCTCGAAGAGCGTGATCAACGCGACATGATGCTCCCGCGGATCTTCCTGAGTCAGAAAGAACGTGAAGCGCTCGAACAGGTCTTCGAGACGCAACAGCGTCCGGATTCGCTCGTTGAAGGGATACTCGTAAAGGATCAAGCGCTCGCCTCGGCGTAGGTCGGTTGCTTCCCCGGCAGGGAAGTCAGGACATTCTAATGCTGCATCCCTACCCTAGCAAATCGCGCCACATTTAGGTCGATTTCGAAGCATTTCGATAATTTCGCCCATGCCGGCCGCAACGAACGCTCATTCGGACGCCAGCGCGAGATAGCAGGCGTGCAAGGTATCGACATGACGGGCGAGCGTGTCCAGCGTGGATGTTTCATCGTTTATGACGATATCGTCCGCTGCTTCGAGGCGTGCTTCGCGCGTTGCCTGCTTCGCAATGATCGCGAGCACTTGTTCGCGCGCAAAGCCATTACGTCGCATGACGCGCGCGATCTGCGTTTCTACCGGGCAATCGACCACCAGCACGCGTGACACTCGCGTCTTCCAGTTGCCCGATTCCACCAGAAGCGGTACGACGACGATGTGATACGCGCCCGTTGCAGCCTGCCGCTGACGCTCGGTCTCCGCGCGAATCAGCGGATGCACGATGCCTTCGAGCCGGGCCTTCGCGGTATCGTCGGAGAAGACGAGCGTGCGCATTTTCGTGCGGTCGAGCGAGCCGTCGGTTGCAACGAACTCTCGGCCAAACTCATTCGCGATAAGCGGCATTGCGACGCCGCCCGGCGCTGTCACCCGATGCGCGATGAGATCGGTATCGACTAGCGGCACGCCGCGCGCCGCGAAAAGGTCAGCGACCGTGCTTTTGCCGCTGCCGATGCCGCCCGTCAGACCGATGCTGAACATCCGTGGCTCCTTGTCGTCATCCGAACAAAGCATAAAGCGGTGTTCCGATAAAAAGCGTGGTCGCGCCGCCCGCCGCGAGGAACGGCCCGAATGGCAGCGGTTCTTCGAAGCGCATGCGCCCGCGCCACGTCGCCACGATGCCGAAGGCCGCGCCCGCGACCGCCGAGATCAGCACGACCTGCGCAAGCGCTTCCCAGCCGAGCCACGCGCCGATAGCCGCGAGTAGCTTGAAGTCACCGTAGCCCATGCCTTCGACGCCGCGCGCGAGTTTGAAGAGCCAATAGACGCACCACAGGAAAAGGTAGCCCGCGATGGCGCCGGTCACGGCATCGTGCAGCGTCGCAAACCCGCCCGCGCCGAAATTGACGATGAGCCCGGCCCAAAGCAGAGGCAGCGTCAGCACATCGGGCAAATAGCGCGTGTCGTAATCGATGAGACTGGCCGCCAAGAGCGTCGCGCACAGCCCGAACGCGGCGAACGCGGGCCAGTCCGGTCCGAACGCGTAGAGCGAAAGCGCGGCGAACGTGCCCGTCGTCAGTTCGGTCAGCGGGTAACGCGGGCTCACGCGCGCGCCGCATGACGCGCATCTTCCACGCAGAGCGAGATAGCTGACGACGGGAATGTTTTCCCACGCGCGCAGGACGTGACCGCAATGAGGGCACGCACTGCGCGGCACGGCGAGGTTGAAGCGTTTAGGGTAGGAATCGCCTTCGGGCTGCGGAGCATTTGGAAGCGCTGCATCGACTTCGGCGCGCCAGGCGCGTTCGAGCATGACCGGCAAGCGGTGCACGACGACGGTGAGAAAGCTGCCGATCACGAGGCCGAACACGATGGCGAAGCCGTACTGAACGGCGTACGGAAGCGCGGCAAAAGCCGCGAAATAGCGGCTGGCGTAATGAACGGCGGATGGATCGAACAAAGGCTGCATGTTAGTGAAACGATGGCTTTGGCCCGCGATGCTACACCACGTTGCCGAGCTGAATGATGGGAAGATACATCGCGATGACGAGACCGCCCACGAGCGCGCCCAGCACGGCGATCACCACGGGTTCGCACAGACTCGCAAAGGTGCCGATGCGATCGTCCACCTGCCGGTCGGCAAGGCTCGCGAGATCGAGCAGCATGGCGTCGAGCGAGCCGGATTCCTCGGCGACGGCGATCGGCTGCACGACGTCATCGGGGAAGCACCGCAGCGCGCGCATGGCGGCCGCGAGACGCTCGCCGCGCCGCAGACGCACGGCGATCTCCACGGTGGCGTCGTCGAACACGCGATTGCCGGTGGCCTGCGTGAGCGAATCGAATGCGTCGGAGAGTGGCGTGCCGGCCGCGAGCAGCGTGCCGAGCGCGCGGCTCCAGCGCGCCACCGCAAGCGAGCGCAGCAACGTGCCCGCGAGCGGCAAACGCAGCGCGGCGAGATCCGCGCGCCGTCGCGCCTGCGGTGACCGCTTCAGCCGATGTATGCCGATCAGCGCCACGCACGCGCAAACCACCACGAACGGCACGCCATGACGCGCGACGCCGTCCGATAACGCGAGCACGAAGCGCGTCGGCGCGGGCAGGGCGGCGCCGAAGCCGTCGAAGATCGTCTTGAAGGTCGGCACGACGCCGATCAGCAGCCCCGCCGTGATCGCGAGCGACAGCAGTAGCACCATCGCCGGATAGGTCAGCGCGGCACGCAGCTTCGCGCGTTGCGACGCGCTGCGCTCGCGGTCATCGGCGATACGTCCGAGTACGGCAGGCAGCGCGCCCGCCACTTCGCCGACCGCGACGAGCTGACAATACAGCGCATCGAACGAAGCGGGATGACGCGCTAGCGCCGCCGAAAACGGCACGCCGCGTGTGATGTCGCGGGCGAGCGTGCGCATGAGACGCGCCAATCCGCCGCGCGAACCGGCGTTGGATAGCATGTCGAGCGCATTTGCGAGCGGCAGTCCCGCGCGCAGCAAACCGGCGAGCTGACGCGTAAAGACCGTGATCTCGATCCCTTTCGTGCGCGGCGCCGGGGCCCGGCCGAGTGCCTCCAGCCCAATGACGATCACGCCGCTGGACCGAAGCGACGCGCGCGCCGACGCGGCATCGGCGGCGATGGTCTTGCCGCTGCGGCGCCGGCCGTCGGCATCGACGCCGCGCCACGCGAAGCGCGTGTCCGTGGATTCGTCGCGCATCATGCGATTTCCGTGGCCTCGGTGGCTTCCGCGACGCTCGTCACGCCCTCGCGAACGCGTGCGAAAGCGGCATCGCGCAAGGCGGGCATGCCGTGCAGTTGCGCTGTGCGGGCAATGGCGTGCGTCGCCGCGCGTCCGACGATGAGTTCGCGGATGTCATCGGAAACCGGCATCACTTGATGCACGCCGACGCGCCCGCGATATCCGATGCCATGACACGCCGGACACCCACGCGGTTCGAACGGCCGGATGCCGTCATCTAGCGTAAGTGGCGCGGGCGCGCGACACGCCTCGCACAGCTTGCGCACGAGCCTTTGCGCGGTGACGAGCCGCAGCGCGGATGCGAGGTTATACGGCGCGACGCCGATATCGATCAGCCGTGCGATAGCCGCGGGCGCGTCGTTGGTGTGCAGCGTCGACAGCACGAGATGGCCGGTCTGCGCGGCTTTCACGGCGACGTCGGCGGTTTCGGCATCGCGGATTTCCCCGACCATCACGATGTCCGGGTCTTGCCGCATGAACGCGCGCAAGGCGACGGCGAAGTTGAGCCCCGCCTTGTCGCGCACGTTCACCTGATTGATACCCGCGAGTTGAATCTCCACCGGGTCCTCGACCGAGCAGATGTTGCGCGCCTCGGCGTTGAGCATCTGCAGGAAACAATAGAGCGAGAGCGTCTTGCCGCTGCCGGTCGGACCCGTCACGAGCACGAGACCATGCGGCGCGCGAATGGCGGACTCGACCGTGCGGCTTTGCTGCGCATCGAGCCCGAGGGCATCGAGCGAAAGAGCGGGCGGCAGCGCGTCGAGCCTGCGCAATACCAACTTTTCGCCGAACACGGTCGGCAGCGAACTCACGCGATAGTCGCCAATCTGCCCGCCCGCCAGCGCGAGACGCAGCCGCCCGTCCTGCGGCACGCGCCGCTCGGCGATATCCATCCGCGCCAGCACCTTGATTCGCGTGATGACGGCATCGCGCAGATGCGTCGGCGGATGCCGCAACACATGGAGCACGCCATCGACACGCAAACGAACGCGCCAGCCATGCTCGCCCGGCTCGATGTGGACATCGGACGCGCCGCGCGACGCCGCTTCGCGCAGCGTATCGGCGACTAGCGTGACCGCGGGCGCGTCTTGATCGGAAGGGGAATCGGGTGCCGGATCGGCGGTAGAAGCAAGGCGAAAGGGAGAATTCATGCGCGTGAGCCGGTCGATGTCGGAAGGCTCCGATCATCTCGCGGCGCATGGCGCGTGCGTAGTCGTCCGAATGGCTAACGCTGCGGGCGTTTGACCGGCGCGACGGGGCGGAAAATCTTGACCGTGCGGATGGCTTGATCGTCGCTGCGCATGACTTCGAAATACACGCCCGCGATACGCACCGACACGTCGCCGTCCGGAATGTCCTCCAGCGTTTCGAGGATCAGACCGTTGAGCGTCTTGGGGCCATCGGTCGGCAGGGTCAGCTTGAGCCAGCGGTTGAGTTCGCGCAGCGGCATGCTGCCCGCCACGATGCACTCGCCTTTGTCGTCCCAGCCGCCGCGCGAACCTGCGCCGCGCGGAATCGTCGTCGTGAATTCACCGATCAGTTCTTCGATGATGTCTTCCGGCGTCACGAGCCCCTGCAATTCACCGTATTCGTTGACGACGATCGCGATTCGCTGGCCGCTTTCCTGAAAGTACTGAAGCTGCTGGAACACGGGCGTTCCGGTCGGCACGAAGTAAGGCTCGGCGAGCAGCGCGCGCAGCGTCTCGCGTTCGAGTTCCTGGTTATGCAGCGCGGACAAGGTCTTGCGCACGTGGAGCACGCCTAGCACGCGGTCGATATCGCCCTGAAACACCACCAGCTTATTGTGATAGCAGGTTTCGAGTTGATGCAGAATTTGGTCGAAGGGCGCATCGAAGTCGAGCGCTTCAATGCGTCGGCGCGGGATCATCACGTCATCGACGGAAATGTTTTCTAGATCGAACAGATTCAGCAGGATGCTGCGGTGCTTGGTCAGCATGAAACTGCCCGATTCCAGCACGATGGTGCGCAATTCTTCCGGCGAAATGCGTTGATCGCGGCCGCCTTTCGTGTTGATGTGCAACGCGCTCAGAATGGCGTTGGCGAAAAGATTCACGAACCACACGAGCGGCCGCGCGATGCGCATGAGCGGCGAAAGGATCAGGCTCGCGGGCAGCGCGACTTTTTCGGGATATGTCGCGCCGACGATTTTCGGCGCGATTTCCGCGAACACGATGATGAGAAACGCGACCATGCCCGTCGTGATCGACAGGACCATGTTGTTGTGGCCGAAAGTCTTGAGCGCAATCGACGTGGTGAGAACCGGGATGATCGTATTGATCAGGTTGTTGCCGATGAGAATGACCGAAAGCAGTTGATCGGTCTTGGCGAGCAGTCCTTGCGTGGTGCGCGCGCGCAGCGATCCTTGACTAGCAAGGAATTTCAACCGATGGCGATTGAGCGCCATCATCGACGTTTCGGAAATCGAGAAAAAACCAGAAAGAATGAGCAGCAGAAAGATGGCGCAAATTTGCGCCCATAAGGGAAGGTTGTCCACGCGTTATCGAGTAGGGGCGGTGATGGGGACGACTATAACAGACGGGTTTATTGACTTGCCTGCTGCGTGCACGCGCTTGGCGGACCCATGGCAGACGCGTAAATCAGCCGCGCAAAACAAAAAACCCGCATGGCGGACCATGCGGGTTTTTCAGCAATTCTGGTCGGGGTGAGAGGATTCGAACCTCCGGCCTCTACGTCCCGAACGTAGCGCTCTACCAGGCTAAGCTACACCCCGAATTTGTTTTTACCTGGACTTTAGAGGCGGTTTAGTCTCTTTCAAGACTGCCTCGACGTCGAGTAAGAACATAATTCTATCAGGCTTTCTTTGTAAATGGAATCTGGAAACGAAGAAATCGCGCTTGCCGCAGCGTGCGCTTCCTTGCGCGCGCACTCAAGCGTGTGATCGAGCGCGCCGGAAGTCGTAATGGCGTGGAAGATCGTATCGAATCGATCGGTGCCGCCTTGCTCGATCGCCTCGCGCGCGAGTGTCGCTTGCTCTGGCGTGCCGTGCTCCATCAAATAGATGAGCGGCAGCGTAGGCTTGCCTTCGCGCAGGTCGTCGCCGGCATTCTTGCCCATGGATTCAGGCGTACCGGTGTAATCGAGCCAGTCGTCCATGATCTGAAACGCGGTGCCGATGCGCCGGCCGAATTCCGCCGCCGCTGCTTCCGTGCGCGCGTCAGAGCCTGAAAGTACCGCGCCGAGCTGGGCCGCCGCTTCGAAAAGCTTCGCCGTCTTGTAGCGGATCACCTGCATGTAACGCGCTTCGTCCACGTCCGGATCGTGCATGTTCAAAAGCTGCAGCACTTCGCCTTCGGAGATGACGTTGGTCGCGACGGATAAAATCTCCATCACGCGCATCTTGCCAACGGTCACCATCATTTCGAACGAGCGCGAATACAGGAAGTCGCCGACCAGCACGCTCGCAGCATTGCCGAAGAGCGCATTGGCCGTCTTGCGGCCGCGACGCAGGTCGGATTCGTCGACCACGTCGTCGTGGAGAAGCGTCGCCGTATGAATGAACTCGACCACGGCGGCCAGTTCATGCCGGTGCCCCGTCGTGTCCCCGAGCGCGCCCGCGACGAGTAGCAGGAGCGCCGGCCGCAAGCGCTTGCCGCCCGCGCCGATGATGTACTCGGAAATCTGGTTGATGAGCATCACTTCTGATGCCAGGCGCTGCCGGATGACGCGATTGACCTGCTGCATGTCCTCGGCGATCGGGGCAAGCAGTGCGGCGGCGTTGGGAGGGGAAGTGGCGGTGGACGACATGATCGGCTAATAAGGTGATGCGGCGGATTATAAGGCGAATCCGACTGACCACGCGTGTCGGGCGCGAGCATCGGGGGCGTTTGCCCGCGAAATCGGCGTCAAATCGGACTGTTTTCGCCGAGGATCGCGCCGTCATGCACAACGCACGGGATTGTCAATGCGTTTTGACGAAGCCTCTAACCCTATGTATAATCTCGTGTTTTCCTCGCGCGGTGCGTGGAAAAATGAATTCAGAGTGAGGTTCTCAATGTACGCGGTCATAAAAACCGGCGGCAAGCAGTACAAAGTTGCCGTTGGCGAAAAATTGAAAGTAGAACAGATACCGGCAGACATTGACGCTGAAATCACGCTCGACCAGGTTCTCGCAGTAGGCGAAGGCGAATCGATTAAGTTCGGTGCGCCGCTGGTCAGTGGGGCTTCCGTCAAGGCTACCGTGGTCTCCCAAGGTCGTCATGCCAAAGTGACCATCTTCAAGATGCGTCGCCGGAAGCACTACCAAAAGCACGCTGGCCATCGCCAGAACTACACCGAACTGCGCATCGACGCGATCAACGCCTAAGGCGTGGTCGCATCGTTATCGTTACGCGGAAATCGGTTAAGGAGCTAATCAAATGGCACACAAAAAAGCAGGCGGGTCTTCCCGCAACGGCCGCGACTCAGAATCGAAACGCCTCGGCGTGAAGGTTTATGGCGGCCAGGCAATCAACGCAGGCGGCATCATCGTTCGCCAGCGCGGCACGCGCATGCACCCGGGTGAAAACGTCGGCATCGGCAAGGATCACACGCTGTTCGCGCTGGCCGACGGTCACGTCAAGTTCGTGACGAAGGGCGCAGCAAGAAAGCACACGGTCGTCGTCGTCCCGGCAGCTTAAGTTTTACTGCACGGGCTTCAGGACCGACAAAGGCCCCGCGAAGTTCGCGGGGCCTTTTGTTTTTTGGATGCGCGAAACGCCGCATCGCCAGGAATTCTTCATCACCATGGCTGGCGCACGTCAGTCACGGCAAAATAGTATCTCGACCGGAACTTGAGCTTCAATGCAAGTTCCGGTCTCATCGAGCAGAAACACGGGACGGAGCAACGCATGAAGTTCATTGACGAAGCGAGAATTGAAGTCATCGCCGGCGACGGGGGAGATGGCAGCGCGTCGATGCGCCGCGAAAAATTCGTCCCGTTCGGCGGACCGGACGGCGGCGACGGCGGTCGCGGCGGCAGCGTCTACGCGGTTGCGGATCGCAATATCAATACGCTGATCGACTACCGGTTCTCGAAGAAGCATCAGGCACGCAACGGCGAAAACGGTCGCGGCGCGGACTGCTACGGCAAAGGTGGCGACGACATCACGTTGCGCATGCCGGTCGGCACCATCATCACGGATCAGGACACGGGCGAACTCATCGCCGATCTGACCGAACACAATCAGCAGATTCTGATTGCCCAAGGCGGCTCGGGCGGCCTCGGCAATCTACATTTCAAGTCGAGCACGAACCGTGCGCCGCGTCAGAAGACCGACGGCAAGCCGGGCGAGCGCCGCATGCTCAAGCTCGAGCTGAAGGTGCTCGCGGATGTCGGTCTGCTCGGCATGCCGAACGCGGGGAAATCCACGTTTATCGCGTCGGTGTCGAACGCGCGGCCGAAGATCGCCGATTATCCCTTCACCACGCTTGCGCCGAATCTCGGCGTGGTGCGCGTGGGTCCGAGCAAGAGCTTCGTGATCGCGGACATTCCCGGCCTGATCGAAGGCGCGGCGGAAGGCGCGGGGCTTGGGCATCGCTTTCTGCGTCACTTGCAGCGCACGGGCGTGCTGTTGCATCTGGTCGATCTCGCCCCGTTCGATGAAAACGTCGATCCCGTTGCCGAGGCGAAGGCCATCGTCAACGAACTGCGCAAATACGACGAGTCGCTCTACGAAAAGCCGCGCTGGCTCGTGCTGAACAAGCTCGACATGGTGCCGGAAGACGAACGTCGCGCGCGTATCGACGACTTCGTCGAGCGTTTCGAATGGACCGGGCCGGTGTACGAGATTTCGGCGCTGACCGGTCAGGGTTGCGAGGCGCTCATCTATGCAATCTACGACTACATTTCGCAGAACTCGGACGCGTCGCGCGCGGCCGAGGCCGAGGATCTCGCGGCGGACGTGCGCTTTCGCAACACGCCTGTGAAAGAGCAAGCAGACAAAGACGTAGACGAAGAGTAACGACGCGGCCCGCCCGCGTGGGCCGCGACACCCGAGGAGAATGCGCACGATGCGTTCGGTCATCGCCGCTGCTAAGCGAATCGTAGTGAAAGTAGGGTCCAGCCTCGTTACCAACGACGGGCGCGGGCTCGATCATGCGGCAATCAATCGCTGGGCGGCGCAAATCGCGGCCTTGCGCGAGCAGGGCAAGGAAGTCGTGCTGGTGAGTTCCGGCGCGATCGCGGAGGGCATTCATCGGCTTGGATGGACCAAACGTCCGCGCGAAATCGACGAATTGCAGGCCGCCGCCGCCGTCGGGCAAATGGGGCTCGCGCAGGTCTACGAGAGCAGCTTCGGCGCGCACGGCATTCGCACCGCGCAGATTCTGCTGACGCACGCCGACCTGGCCGACCGCGAGCGCTATCTGAACGCGCGTTCCACTTTGCTCACGCTGCTGCGTCTGGGCGCGGTGCCGATCATCAACGAGAACGACACGGTCATCACCGACGAAATCAAGTTCGGCGACAACGACACGCTCGGCGCGCTCGTGGCGAATCTGATCGAAGGCGACGCGCTCGTCATTCTCACCGACCAACGCGGCCTCTTCACCGCCGATCCGCGCAAGGACCCGAGCGCGACGCTCGTCGAACAGGCGGACGCCGGCACGCCAGAACTCGAAGCCATGGCGGGCGGTGCGGGTTCGAGCCTCGGACGCGGCGGCATGCTGACGAAGATTCTCGCGGCGAAGCGCGCGGCGCATAGCGGCGCGAACACGGTGATCGCAAGCGGCCGCGAAGCCGATGTGCTCACGCGGCTCGCTTCCGGCGAGATGATCGGCACGCAACTCATCGCGTGTACGGCGCGCATTGCGGCGCGCAAGCAGTGGATGGCGGATCACCTTCAAATGCGCGGTCACGTGGTGATCGACAACGGCGCGGTTCAGAAGGTCACAGCCGAAGGCAAGAGCTTGCTGCCGATCGGCGTGATCGACGTGAAGGGCGCGTTCGATCGCGGCGAAGTCATCGCCTGTTTGGACGACGAAGGACGCGAAGTGGCGCGCGGTATCACGAATTACAGCAGTTCAGAAGCGCGGCTGATTCATCGGCGGCCGAGCGGCGAGATCGAAACGGTGCTCGGCTATATGCTGGAGCCGGAGCTGATTCACCGCGATAATCTGGTGCTCGTCTGAGACTTGATACGTAAAAGGCCCGCTTGAAAGCGGGCCTTTTCGCATGAGCGCACGTTCGACGCAACTCAACTCAACGCAACGTCAACGCAACTTCAGCGCACGTTGATGGAACTCTGTGTGCGCTTGTACTGAATGTTGCTGGCGATCTGCTTGGCCGTGCCGACCGGCAGTTTGCTCGTGCAGAAATAATCCTGATACAGCGCCGCCTGATACGCATTCAATTCGCCATTTTCTATGCGGCGAAAGTCGAATGCGACCTCGCGATCCCAAGCCGTACCGTTATCGTTGATGCTCGCGTAGCGGCGCCATTCGTAGGTATCGCAGCGAATGCCTTCGTAATTCACATTGCGCGCGCCGCTCGGGCTCGTCGCGACGATCACGTAGCGAATGACGCCATCCTTGCCGACCGAAAGCGAAGTCTTGTCGACGGCGAAAATCAGCGGCGTATTCTGCGACACGTTGAACGCAAGCAGATTCGAGGCCTCGGGCAGCGGCGGAAGCGTATCGACCTTTTCCTCGGTCCACTCCGGCTTCTGGTCGAGCAGATAGGTGAAGACGCCATCGTCCTGAGTGGACGGGCCTTTGTTGCTGGAGCAGGCAGCGAGCGTGGCCAGCATGGCCACGGATACCGCAGCGGACAACGCAAATGAACCAATGGCTTTCAATTCGATCTTCCCGAAAACAGGTGCGCATACGGCAACAGCACGGCGAATTGCTCGCCGTGCCGTGCTCAGTGTCAAAGTAAAAGAAGAACCGCAGTGATCAGTCGCACGAAGACCGCTGCACGATGATATGCACTTCCTCGCTGATCGTGCATTCTGCCTGAACCTCGTTGCCAGCGACGGTTACGGCAGGTGCTTCGATCGTCATCGTCTGGACGACGCGTGGATAGCGTGGTCCGTGATGCGCGACGCGCTCGCCGCGTTCGACGCGGGAGTTGGTACGCCGCAAGAAGCGGGATAGCTCGGTCAGAGCCAGTTGATAAACGTCACGCTTGAACTCGATTACCGCATCCAGCGGGACCCAGTATTCGTTCCAGCGCCAGGCATCGAATTCCGGATGGTCCGTCGCGCGCAGGCAAATGTCACAGTCGCGTCCCACCATGCGCAGCAGAAACCAGATCTGTTTCTGTCCGCGATAATGTCCGCGCACTTCGCGCTTGATGAACTTATCCGGCACCTCATAACGCAGCCAGTCGCGCGTGCGACCGACGACCTTGACGTGCTCCGGAAGCAAGCCGGTTTCTTCGTGTAACTCCCGATACATCGCTTGCACAGGGGTCTCACCGTACTTGATGCCCCCTTGCGGAAACTGCCAGGAATGTTCACGCAGCCGCTTACCCCAAAACACTTCGTTGCGCGCGTTCAAGAGGATGATGCCGACGTTCGGGCGAAAGCCTTCACGATCCAGCATACAACCACCTTCGAATCCTTTAAAATTGCTTTGATTATAAACAGATAACGGGCACGGCGTATTGGAATCAACCCGCGGAACCGGCCTTCGTCATTAGCCCGGGTTCGAAGCACGCATAAGCGACTTTTTGCCAGAGCACTCCGCGTGCGGCAAAATCTTCTTCCGTTGGCCGAAGTAGCGCATCGACGCGCCGCCTCTGCTCCGTACAAAGCCGTCGTCCGTCCCGTCGTTCACACGTATCGCCAGTTTCGAGAGCCAGAGCTTTCGGAGCGCGTGGCGCATTTGGAAAACTCGAATGAAAGCATCCCGTTTCTTCATCGGCACCCTGAAAGAGGCGCCCTCCGAGGCCGAAATCGTCAGCCACAAGCTCATGATGCGCGCCGGCATGATCCGTCGCGTCGCGGGCGGCATTTACGATTACCTGCCAATCGGCTTGCGTTCGGTACGCAAGGTCGAGGCCATCGTGCGTGAAGAGATGGACCGCGCGGGCGCGCTCGAACTGCTGATGCCCGCCGTGCAGCCGGCCGAACTGTGGCAGGAATCGGGACGCTGGGAACAATACGGCCCCGAACTGCTGCGCTTCAAGGACCGTCACGACCGCGACTTCGTCATGGGCCCGACGCACGAGGAAGTGGTGACCGAGATCGCGCGCAGCGCAATCAAGAGCTATCGGCAGTTGCCGGTGAACTTCTATCAGGTGCAGACGAAGTTCCGCGATGAAATCCGCCCGCGCTTCGGTGTCATGCGTGGCCGCGAGTTCATCATGAAGGACGCGTATTCGTTCGATAAAGACACGGCCGGCCTCGCCGAGTCGTATCGGAAAATGTTCGATGCCTACGTGCGCATCTTCACGCGCATCGGCCTGGAGTTTCGCGCCGTCGCGGCGGACAACGGTTCGATTGGCGGCAGCGGCTCGCATGAATTCCACGTGATCGCCGAGACGGGCGAGGACGACATCGCGTATTGCCCGGCTTCGGATTTCGCGGCGAACGTCGAGGCTGCCGAAGGCGTGCCGCTCATCGCCACGCGCGCCGCGCCCGCCGAAGAGCTCAAAAAGACGCCGACGCCCGGCAAGGCGAAGTGCGAAGCCGTCGCCGAGTATCTCGGCATTCCGCTCGAGCGCACGATCAAGTCGATCATTCTCGCCACCGACAACGAAGGCGCCGAGCCGACCATCTGGCTTCTGATGCTGCGCGGCGACCATTCGTTGAACGACATCAAGACGGGCAAGTTGCCAGGCCTCAAGGGTTATCGCTTCGCGACGGAAGCGGAGATCGTCGAATGGTTCGGCACGCCGCCGGGCTATCTCGGCCCGATCGGCACGAAAAAGCCGGTGCGCGTGATCGCCGACAGCACGGTCGCGAACATGAGCGACTTCGTGGTCGGCTCGAACGAAGTGGATTTCCACACGACCGGCGTAAACTGGGGCCGCGATCTGCCCGAGCCGGAAGTCGCGGATATCCGCAACGTCGTCGCGGGCGATCCCTCGCCGGACGGCAAGGGCACGCTCGAAATCTGTCGCGGTATCGAAGTGGGCCACGTGTTCCAGCTTGGCACCAAATACTCGGATTCGATGGGCGCGACCTTCCTCGACGAAAACGGCAAGCCCGCGCCCATGCAGATGGGCTGCTACGGCATCGGAATCACGCGTATTCTGGGCGCAGCCATCGAACAGAACTTCGACGACAAGGGCATCATCTGGCCGGAAGCCATTGCGCCTTTCGAAGTCGTGATCTGCCCGATGGGCTACGACCGCAGCGAAGCCGTGCGCGAGCAGGCCGACAAGCTCTACGCGACCTTGCAGGAAGCCGGCCTCGACGTAATTCTCGACGATCGCGGTGAGCGCCCGGGCGTGATGTTCGCGGACTGGGAGTTGATCGGCGTGCCGCATCGCATCGTGATTGGCGATCGCGGGCTCAAGGACGGCAAGCTGGAATATCAGGCGCGCCGCGATACCGAAGCCACGCTCGTGCCGGTGGACGAGGCAGCGGGCATGGTGACGGCCAAGATTCGTGAGGCGCTCGCGAAGTAACGTGCAATACAACTTCCTGTCGGCGACGATTCTGCTTCTGTTGATTACCGATCCGCTCGGCAATATTCCAATCTTTATCAACGCACTGCGCGGCGTCGCTATCGAGCGGCGCCGCGTCGTGATCTTGCGGGAAGTGGCGATTGCGTTCGTGATCCTGCTGGTGTTCATGCTGGCCGGCGACCGCTTCCTGCGCGCGATGAACTTGACGGATCTGTCGTTGCGTATCGGCGGCGGGATCGTGCTGTTTTTGATCGCGCTGCGAATGATCTTTCCGCATCCCGACGGCCCGATGGGCGGCGACTCGCGCGGCGGCGAACCGCTTATCGTGCCGCTCGCCATTCCCGCGCTTGCGGGACCGTCCGCGCTTGCCACGGTAATGCTGCTGACATCGCAAGCGCCAGGGAAGATGCTGGAATGGATCGGTGCGCTCACGGTCACCATGGTCGTGTGCGCCATCGTGCTCGTGCTGGCCGAGAAGATTCAACACTGGCTCGGCGAGCGCGCGGTGACGGCATTCGAGCGCTTGATGGGGCTCGTGCTCGTGGCCATTTCGGTCGAGATGATGCTCACGGGCATACGGACCTTCGTGCATCAGCTATGAAAAAAGCGGCCTCGGCCGCTTTTTTTGACTGACTACCGAACGAACGCTCATGCGCCTTCGGTCAGCGCGCGAATGGTCGGCAGATTCCGCCAGTAACCCTTCGCATCCATGCCGCAGCCGAACACATAACGGTCCGGCACTTCGAAGCCACAGAAATCAGGACGCAGCGGTTTGGCCTTCGGGATGATCTTCTCGCACAGCACCGCCGACAGAAACTGCTTCGCGCCCATCGCCATGATGCGGTCGCGGATAGCAGCCATGGTTTCGCCTTCGTCGAGGATATCGTCGAGTACGAGCACCACGCGATCTTTCACCGATTCGGCCGGCGCCACGCGCCACTGCATTTCGCTGCCGCCCTTGATGGCGTTGCGATAGCGCGTCAGATGGATGTAATCGAACTCGAGCGGGAAGTCGAGATGCGGCAGCAGCATGCCGGTGAAAACGGCCGCGCCTCCCATGACCGAAAGCACGAGCGGAAAATCGTCGCTCGTTGTCGCCTTGATGGCTGCAGCCATGCGTTCGATCGATGCGTTGACGGCCTCGACCGAAACGATCTCTTCGGAGTGGCTGAAAATATGGAGAGCTTCTTCGCGATTCATAGAGGGAAGCGGGGAGGCGGACTACTTAGTGTGGAAAGAAACGGCGGCGTGCGCCCTATGATAAACCCGCGCTCCTCGCGGCGTTCGGCGCGAGCGCGGGCCTGTTCTGTCGCGCCTAGCGCATGCCGGGCATCATGCCCTTCATGCCGCGCATCATCTTTTGCAGGTTGCCGCCCTTGAGCTTCTTCATCATGCCGCGCATTTGCTCGTACTGGTTCAGCATGCGGTTGACTTCCTGCACATGCACGCCCGCGCCCGCCGCGATACGACGTTTGCGCGCGGCCTTGATGAGCTCGGGCTTCGCGCGTTCCTGAAGCGTCATGGAATTGATGATGCCTTCCATGCGACGCATCTGCTTCTCGGCGTTGTTCATGTCCGCGCCTTGCGCCGCTTGCTGAAACTGCGCGGGCAGCTTGTCCATGAGCGAAGAGAGGCCGCCCATTTTCTTCATCTGCGAGAGCTGCGCCTTGAAGTCGTTCAGGTCGAAGTCGCCGCCTTTCTTGACCTTGTCGGCGAGTTGCTGCGCGGCTTGCGTGTCGACGCCGCGCTGCGCTTCCTCGACGAGCGCGAGAATGTCGCCCATGCCGAGAATCCGGTTCGCCATGCGATCCGGATGGAACACTTCGAGACCGTCGAGCTTTTCCGCGACGCCGACGAACTTGATCGGCTTGCCGGTGACATGACGCACGGAGAGCGCCGCGCCGCCGCGCGAGTCGCCGTCGAGTTTGGTGAGCACGACGCCGGTGAGCGGCAGGGCGTCGTTGAACGCCTTGGCGGTGTTGACCGCATCCTGACCGAGCATGGCGTCGACGACGAAGAGCGTTTCGGCGGGCTTGAGCAGCGCGTGTAGCTCGCTGATCTCCTTCATCATGGCTTCGTCGATACCGAGACGGCCGGCCGTGTCGACGATCACGACGTCATGGTAGTGGCGCTTGGCCCAGTCGATTGCCGCGCGCGCGATATCCGCGGGCTTCTGATCCGGCTCGGACGGGAAGAAGTCCGCGCCGACCTGCTCGGTCACCGTCTGCAACTGACGAATAGCCGCCGGACGATACACGTCGACAGAAACCGTCAGCACCTTCTTCTTGCTCTTTTCGCGCAGCAGCTTGGCGAGCTTGCCGGTGGTCGTGGTCTTGCCCGCGCCCTGCAAGCCGGCCATGAGGATGACGGCGGGCGGCGTGACCGCGAGATTCAGTTCGGCGGCCTTGCCTTCGTAGTCGCCGCCGATCACGGCAGTCAGTTCGCGCTGCACGACGCCGACGAGCGCCTGGCCCGGCGAAAGGCTCGATAGGACTTCCTCGCCGAGCGCCTTTTCCTTCACCTTGGCGATGAATTCGCGCACGACCGGCAGCGCCACGTCTGCTTCGAGAAGCGCGAGACGCACTTCGCGCAGCATCTCCTGCGTGTTGGCCTCGGTGAGGCGGGCCTCGCCGCGCAGCGTCTTCACGACGCGCGCCATCCGTTGAGTGAGGTTGTCGAGCATGGGGAGCGCTATAGAATGCGGCCCAGAATTCACAGTGACATGGCGCGCTCACCGCGCTGCGCACTATGCTGGCGCAAGGGTGAAGGCGTCGCGGAACCGGGGCCTAGTGTAAACTTCGAACATGGATATTGTACTGTATGCCCTCACTGCGCTTCTCTACGGCGGACTAGCCGTGGCGGGGTGGCGCGCGCATCGTCATACCGCCGTCGAACCGGCGCTGGCGGGCGTGCCTGCGGGCGTAGGCTCGATGACATCGACGTCGCGCGCATCGGGCATGAGCGGTGTCGGGCGCGCTTTATTATTAGTGGCATTGCTGGTGCATGGCGTTCTGCTGCACACCACCATCTTTCCGCAGAACGCGATGATCTTCGGCTTCGCGTTCGCGCTCTCGGCCATGTTCTGGCTGGGCGCGGGCATCTACTGGATCGAAAGCTTCTTCTTTCCGCTCGACGGCCTGCGTCTGCTCGTGTTGCCGCTCGCTTGCGTGGCGTCCTTGCTGCCGCTTCTGTTCGGCGGCGTGCGCGTGCTTTCGTATTCCGCCGCGCCAATGTTCAAGCTGCATTTTCTGATCGCCAATATCGCTTATGGGCTGTTCGCCATCGCGGCGCTGCATGCGGTGCTCATGTTGCTGCTCGAGCGCCGGTTGCAGCGCATGCGCGGCCTCAACACGCGTCATGCGGCCAATGGCGGCTGGCTCGCGAGCTGGCTCGATACCTTGCCGCCGCTGCTTACACTCGAAAAGCTGCTGTTCAGATTGATCGCGGCTGGCTTCGTGCTGCTTACGCTGACGCTGGTGTCGGGCATCGCGTTCAACGAGCAACTGGTCGATCGCGCGCTGCGTCTCGATCACAAGACCGTGTTCGCGTTCCTTTCCTGGGTGATGTTCGGCGCACTGCTGACCGCGCGACGCGTTTCCGGCTGGCGCGGACGCGCTGCCTTGCGCTGGGTGCTCGCTTCGTTCGTCGCGTTGCTGCTGGCTTACGTGGGCAGCCGGTTCGTCTTCGAAGTGCTGCTGCATCGCGCAGTGGTGTGAGCGCGGCATTTCCAACCTGTTCAAGTCGATGCGAAACTTCATTCTTCTGATCGCGCTCTTCTTCGTGACCCAATGGCTCCTGAAGAAACTGCGCCGCGCCAACGAGCGCGCTCAAGCCGATGCGCGTTCGTCGGCGGGAAGCGGCGCGGCGGGCTCATCGGGCGCTGCGGGTGCCGCTGGTGCGCGCCGCACGCGTGGCGGCGCCGCTGCGAGCGATGCTCCGCAGCTCACCGATCCGCTCATCCGCTGCGTGCAATGCGGCGTGCATACGCCACGCAGCGAGTCGATCGTGGTGGCGGGACAGCGCTTTTGTTGCGATGAACACGCGCGACGTCATGCCGCGAGCCCGCGAGGGCGCGACGCGCGTTGAGCCTTCGGTGCCGAAACGAACATGCGCCGCCTCACGTCGAGGATGTCTTGCAGACTGCAAAGGCGCGCTGTTCCCGCAAAGGCCATGCTGCGATAAGCACGGTCATTCTCCCTTGACACGCACCAAGCGCATGCGGCGGCTACTTAGCCGACCGTGAACGTGAGACGCGGTTGCGGCGTCTATAGTGCGGCGCGCGCAGTCTCATACATCTAAACTCTCGCCGACTGCGAACGCCTGTATCGCCAGAATGGCATCGGCGCGAACGTCCCGCACGCGCAAAACTCGAAGCGGCCTTCGCGTATAGCGCAATCACGCGCCCGATTCACGCCTGTCCACACATCTTGACTTCGTTATAAACGCCTCGCGGAAGCTCCGTCTCGCTGCGCCGCAGCAAGCTCACGCCCGATCCCTTGCCGTGCTTTGACGCAGCAAAAGTCAACCCCGTGAGCGCATGGTCAGAGCAAATAAAACTTTTTGAGACTGTGCGAAAGTCCACTATACTTGGTGCCGAAAGACGTACTTTGCACTATATCTTGTGTTGTTGAGGCGGCGCCCGCTCTAATGAGCCGGCGCCGTCGGCTTTCCGGCGTAAGAGAAGTTGGCTGGCCCGGGGCGGTGCGCGCGACGCTTCCATCTGCGAGGAATGGGGCATCGGGTGTATCGAGCGCCAGCAAGAAGCACCGTGAAGAAGGCATGCAAGTAAACGTGAGTCGGAACGTGAGTCGGAACGCGAGTTGAAACGTGAAATCGCGTCGACCGACACCGCGCGCCAACGCGGGCATCGCATGAGACGCCAGAAACAATGCGGGCCGTTATCGGCGTTATTTTTTGCGCGATTCGTGTTCCGAGCCTGCTGTATTCACAGCCTGGCTTTACCGTCAAACATCGCGCGTGTCGCATCGGTTCAACGACGACAGCAAACGCGCGCGGCATAAGTGATAAATCCGCGGACCATCCGCACCATTCGAACATCAGGAGTTTTGCACATGCAAACCACCGAGAACGCCACGACTTCCTTCGAAGGCGCATCCGCGCGGCCGCAGGGCGGCGCCAATGCATCGGGTGCGCCAGCGCTCGCGCCGAATACGACGTACGCGGACTACAAAGTCATCCGCCGCAACGGAAGCGTGGTGTCGTTCGAGCCGTCGAAGATCGCCATCGCGGTCACGAAGGCGTTCATCGCCGTGAACGGCGGTCAGGGCGCGGCGTCCGCTCGCGTGCGCGAACTCGTCGACCAACTGACGCAAGCCGTCGTGCGCGCGCTCGTGCGCAGCCGTCCGCATGGCGGCACGTTCCATATCGAAGACATTCAGGATCAGGTCGAACTCGCGCTGATGCGCGGCGGCGAGCACAACGTCGCGCGTGCCTATGTGCTGTATCGCGAGAAGCGCACGCAAGAGCGCGCGCACGCGCCGGAAGTCCGGGCGAACGCGAGCGGCATCAACGTGGTGGACAACGGCGTCACGCATCCGCTCGATCTGGACGCGCTCAAGGCTCTGATCGTCTCGGCCTGCGCCAATCTGGGCGATGCCGTCTCCGCCGATCCGATCGTCGCCGAAACGGTGAAGAACCTGTACGACGGCGTGCCGATGAGCCAGGTCTACGACTCGGCCATCCTCGCCGCGCGCACGATGATCGAAAAAGACCCGGCGTACAGCCAGGTCACCGCGCGCATCCTGCTGCACACCATCCGCCGCGAAATTCTCGAAGGCGAAGTGACGCAAGCCGAAATGGGCGAGCGCTACGCCGAATACTTCCCGCAATTCATCAAGCAGGGCGTGCAAGCCGAACTGCTCGACGACAAGCTCCAGCAATTCGACCTGAAGCGTCTCGGCGCCGCGCTCGACGCGAGCCGCGATCTGCAATTCGGCTATCTCGGCCTGCAGACGCTGTACGACCGCTACTTCCTGCACACGGAAGGCAAGCGTATCGAACTGCCGCAAGCGTTCTTCATGCGCGTCGCAATGGGTCTGTCGCTCAACGAGATCGACCGCGAAGCGCGCGCCATCGAGTTCTACAACGTGCTGTCGTCGTTCGACTTCATGTCGTCCACGCCCACGCTCTTCAACTCCGGCACGCGCCGTTCCCAGCTTTCGTCGTGCTATCTGACGACCGTCGCCGACGACCTCGACGGCATCTACGAAGCGCTCAAGGAAAACGCGCTGCTCTCGAAGTTCGCGGGCGGGCTCGGCAACGACTGGACGCGCGTGCGTGCGCTCGGCTCGCACATCAAGGGCACCAACGGCAAGTCGCAAGGCGTCGTGCCGTTCCTGAAGGTCGTGAACGATACGGCCGTCGCGGTGAATCAGGGCGGCAAGCGCAAGGGTGCGGTGTGCGCGTATCTGGAGACGTGGCACCTGGACATCGAGGAATTCCTGGAACTGCGCAAGAACACGGGCGATGACCGTCGCCGCACCCACGACATGAACACGGCGAACTGGATTCCCGACCTGTTCATGAAGCGCGTGCACGAAGGCGGCGACTGGACGCTGTTCTCGCCGGCTACCTGCCCGGACCTGCACGACCTGTTCGGCGCGGCTTTCGAAAAGGCCTACACGGCTTACGAAGAGAAAGCGGCGCGCGGCGAGATCAAGCTGTTCAAGAAGCTGCCCGCGGCGCAACTGTGGCGCAAGATGCTCGGCATGCTGTTCGAGACCGGTCATCCGTGGATCACGTTCAAGGACCCGTGCAACGTGCGCTCGCCGCAGCAGCACGTGGGCGTCGTGCACTCGTCGAACCTGTGCACGGAAATCACGCTGAACACGAGCGACAACGAAATCGCCGTGTGCAATCTGGGTTCCGTGAACCTGGTCGCGCACCTGGCGAAGCAGGCGGACGGCACGCTCGCGCTGGATCACGCGAAGCTCAAGCGCACCATCAGTGTGGCGATGCGCATGCTCGACAACGTCATCGACATCAATTACTACGCGGTGGCGAAGGCGCGTAACTCGAACCTGAAGCATCGTCCGGTGGGCATGGGCATCATGGGATTCCAGGACTGCCTGCATCTGCTGCGCACGCCGTATGCGTCGCAAGAAGCGGTCGAGTTCGCGGATCGTTCGATGGAAGCCGTCTGCTACTACGCTTACTACGCGTCGACGGAACTGGCGGAAGAGCGCGGCCGTTACTCGAGCTATCGCGGCTCGCTGTGGGATCGCGGCATCCTCCCGCAGGACACGCTGCAGTTGCTGGCCGAGGCGCGTGGCGGTTATGTCGAAGTCGACACGTCCGAATCCATGGACTGGTCCGTGCTGCGTTCGCGCATCTCGACGCACGGCATGCGCAATTCGAATTGCGTGGCGATTGCGCCGACGGCGACGATCTCGAACATCATCGGCGTGTCGGCGTGTATCGAGCCGACGTTCCAGAACCTGTACGTCAAGTCGAACTTGTCGGGCGAGTTCACGGTGGTCAACGACTACCTGGTGCGCGACCTGAAAGCGCGCGGCCTGTGGGACGAAGTCATGGTGTCGGACCTGAAGTACTTCGACGGCACGCTTTCGCGCATCGACCGCATTCCGGCCGATCTGCGCGCCATCTACGCCACCGCGTTCGAGCTGGACGCGAAGTGGGTGGTGGAAGCGGCGGCGCGTCGCCAGAAGTGGATCGATCAGGCGCAGTCGCTCAATATCTACATGGGCGGCGCATCGGGCAAGAAGCTGGACGAGGTCTACAAGCTCGCATGGCTGCGCGGCCTCAAGACCACCTACTATCTCCGCACGATGGCGGCGACGCACGTCGAGAAGTCGACGGTGGCGCACGGCGCGCTCAACGCGGTTCCTTCAGGCGATGGCGGTAGCGGTGCCGCTGGCGCTGGTGGTGCGGACGGATTCAACGGCGGCGCGGTTGGCGGTGCGGCGGCGGGCGGATTCAACGCTGCGGCGGTGGCTGCTGCCGTGCCGGTTGAAGCGGCTCCGGAAGCGGATGGGCCCGTCTGCATGATGCGTCCCGGCGACCCCGGCTTCGACGAGTGCGAAGCTTGTCAGTAAGCTAGTTGCTGGCGGTTCGATCAGGTAGGGCTTTATGTTTTACGCCGGGCCGGCATTGCGTGCTTCGTTGAAGGAAGCGCGCGGTGCCGGCCCGGTTTCGTTTTGGTTCGATCGTTCTGTTTGCTTCGCGGCTTTGCAGCGTGGCGCTTCAGGCTTTCATCAACCTCGCGTTCCTTGCGAAATCTCCGAGCCGGCATCGAGCGGCAATCGCGCGGTTATCGGCATCGACAAAAACGAAAACATTCCGACGACGAAAAACGCGGGCCAAAAATCCGACCACTGCACAGCCGAATGTCCGTTCAGATACTGCGAGAACTCGAGCGTCACGCCGGCGATCGTCACACCCAGCCCGAGCGATACCTGCTGCACGAAGCTCGCGAGACTCGTCGCGCGTCCGACATCGCGCGTTTCGATCTCCGCATAAGCGAGCGAGTTGAGGCTCGTGAACTGCAATGCGGGAAAGAAGCCGCCAAGCAGCACGACTGCCCAGATCAGCCAGGTCGGCGTGCCCGGAAAGAAGGTCCCGCAGGCGGCGATGGCAATGCCGGAAAGCGCCGCGTTGAAGAAGAGCGTGCGTCGAAAGCCGAAGCGCCGCAACACGCGCGACGCCAGCGAGCGCATGAACATGCCACCGAAAGCCGAAGCGCAGGTGATCGCGCCGGACTTGAAGGCCGTCATGCCGAGCCCTTCCTGCAACGCGAGCGGCAGCAGAAACGGCACCGCGCCAAGCCCGATGCGAAAGAGCGATCCGCCGATCACGCTCGCCTGAAACGTCGGCACCTTGAAGAAGCGCAGATCGAGCAGCGGCCGTTCGACGCGCGCCGCATGCATGATGTAGAACGAGACCATGAGCGCGCCGACGACGCACATCGCAATGGCCACGCTTGGCGACACGAGCTCGCCGCCTACGAGCGACAAGCCGAGCAGCAGCAGCACGCCCGCGCCCGCCGAGAGAAAGAAGCCGAACCAGTCGAGCCTGCCCGGATGCTCCTCGCGCGAATCCGCGATGTAGCGGTTGGTCAGATAGATACCGAGAATGCCGATCGGAATGTTGATGAAGAAGATCAGCCGCCAGTGCAGATAGGTCGTGATGAAACCGCCAAGCAGCGGCCCCACGGCGGGTCCGAGCATTGCGGGCAGCGAGAGATAGTTCATCGCGCGAATGAAGTCCGCGCGCCGCACCGAGCGGAAGATGATGATGCGCCCGACCGGCACCATCATCGCGCCGCCGACGCCTTGGATGAAGCGCGCCACCGTGAATGGTCCGAGCGAGGTGGACGCCGCGCATAGGATAGAGCCGACCACGAACACGCCGATGGCCGCACGAAACACGGTGCGTGCGCCGAAGCGGTCGGCGACCCAGCCGCAGATCGGTATGAAGACGCCGAGGCCGAGCACATAACTCGTGACGGCAATCTTCAGCGTGACGGGATCGCGCCCGAAGGCACGCGCCATTTCGGGAATCGCAGTGACGATGACATTGGCATCGACGCTTTCCATGAACATCGCGCACGCGACGATGAGAGGGGCGATGAGAGCTTTGGCGATCGGCATGGAGAATCGCGTTCGACACGAGGCAGCGAGAGCGGCGATTATGGCACCGATATGGAGCAGCCGACGAGTACGAAACTCGCAATGCGCCGCGTTGAACATGGAAGAGGAGTGAAGAAGCGATGGACCCGCAAGACCTGCAACGACTCGTCACGCAGACGATGCCCTACGGCAAGTACAAGGACCGGCTCATCGCCGACTTGCCCGCTCACTATCTCGCGTGGTTCGCGCGTGAGGGTTTTCCAGAGGGAAAGCTGGGTCGCCTGCTTGCGCTCATGCATGAGATCGACCATAACAATTTGCGCTCTCTGCTCGATCCGCTGCGAGGCCGCTGAGGCTGTGCGTCGAGCGCTATAGGTTGTATTTGCCGGGAACGCAAGACACAATATCTAGTGGAAATTGAATGCGCCAAATGCTAGACTTCGGCAACGGTTTCGACGCATCGGAGCGCTTTGCCGAGAGGTCGAAAACAGCCTTCGGTGCATGCATGAACAGGCTTCGAACCCTTGCATCGAGTCACTCGTCGAGCTCATGCATCCGCGTCTCGCGAGACCACGGCAAAGCACATCGAAGCACGGCGAAGAGCATGCAGAGATGACGTATCGACACCACGAATCATCCAAGCGCTTGAGTCTTGTGACATCGCTCGACATTGCATCGCTCGAACATCGCAAGCAAGAACGTCAGCGCTACGCGGCATCTATCGCGAAGAGAGTCATCGAGCAAGCGCGAAGTCACGCGACATGATTTGATCGTCAGCCGCAAAGCCTTATGCGGCAACGCTCTCAGAGCTTCGAGAGAACACGGTCGAAGCACTCGCCGATGTCATCGAACACACTCGATCAGGACCGCTTCACACACGCTTCCACCGATCTTGCATGACGCTTCACACACGATGTGATGAACCAAATGTTGTATGCAGGAAGCAACGCCGAAACTAAAACGCGTGAAAACGAGAATTTCCATGAGCAAACTCTTTTAATGCTCATGGAAAGATGGTACAAACCGAACTAAATTGATGGTGAGAATTTATGCTCAACTGGGATGACGAGACCACTGCCGTAGCTCCCTCGAGCGCTTCGCAACAGAACCCGTTGCAGAACGCTCAAGGCACGACTTTCGGTACGCAAGGTACAGCGCATGTCGATCATCGTGCTGCCCAAGCTCATCAAGCTGCTCATCAGATCGCGCAAGCGAACAACATCTTCTCCGATGGCTTCGTTCCGCCCGCAGCCGCGACTCCTTCCGCCGGCGTCATCGCCGCGCAAAGCGAAGCGCGCGTCAACGTCGCGGACAAGCGCATCATCAACGGCAAGACCGACGTCAATCAGTTGGTGCCGTTCAAGTACAAGTGGGCGTGGGAAAAGTACCTTGCGGGTTGCGCGAACCATTGGATGCCGCAGGAAGTGAACATGTCGCGCGACATCGCCCTGTGGAAAGACCCGAATGGTCTTTCGGACGACGAGCGCCGCATCGTCAAGCGCAACCTGGGCTTCTTCGTCACGGCAGACTCGCTCGCCGCGAACAACATCGTGCTCGGTACGTACCGTCACATCACCGCTCCCGAGTGCCGCCAGTTCTTGCTGCGCCAGGCGTTCGAAGAAGCCATCCATACGCACGCGTATCAGTACATCGTCGAATCGCTCGGGCTCGATGAAAGCGAAATCTTCAACGCCTATCACGAAGTCGCTTCCATCCGCGCGAAGGACGAGTTCCTGATTCCGTTCATCCAGACGTTGACGGACCCGGCCTTCACCACGGGCACGCTGGAAGCGGACCAGAAATTGCTGAAGTCGTTGATCGTGTTTGCCTGCATCATGGAAGGGCTGTTCTTCTATGTAGGCTTCACGCAAATCCTGGCGCTGGGTCGCCAGAACAAGATGACGGGGGCTGCCGAGCAGTATCAGTACATCCTCCGCGATGAATCGATGCACTGCAATTTCGGCATCGACCTCATCAACCAGATCAAGCTCGAAGAGCCGCAATTGTGGACCGCCGACTTCAAGGCCGAGATCCGCGAGCTCTTCAAGGAGGCGGTCGAACTTGAATATCGCTACGCTGAAGACACCATGCCGCGCGGGGTGCTCGGCCTGAACGCGTCGATGTTCAAGAGCTACCTGCGCTTCATCTGCAACCGGCGTTGCCAGCAGATCGGGCTTGACCCGCTCTACCCGAACGAGGAAAACCCGTTCCCGTGGATGAGCGAAATGATCGACTTGAAGAAGGAACGCAACTTCTTCGAGACACGCGTGATTGAGTATCAAACCGGCGGCGCGCTGACCTGGGAATAACAACAAGCCCAGGACGTGTTGCAGACGAAATCGATGGGACGGCCGGGCAGCGGCGTGACACTCACGCGCGCTCGGCCGACAAGGTTTAGGAGAACGGTCGCCTGATGCAGAGTGCGCCTTGTGACTTAGCTAGCCCGTGCTCGTACACGGCTGCGATAGAAGACAGGCCTTTTGCGATCCCTTCAATGGGATGGGCAAACTTCCCCCCGGAAAACGCCAGCGGCAAGCTCGCTGGCTCGATCAAGCGATGGCCGGCGCCGCGTATCAGCGGTGCTGACACTATCTGGCGCGCGGTGCCAAAGGGCACGGCGCGCCTTGCCGTATTCATTAGCGTAAGCAGGTGGGATCAGCGTACGCCGATGAATAATCCGCTTCGTAGCGTGCGCCTTGAGAAGCGACGCGTGGGAAGCGGGTTTTGACGAAGGGTGTAGTTTGAACTGACTCTCATCTGAAAACCTGAAGGAGAAAAACCATGGCAGTTGCCAAGAAAAAACCCGCAGCCAAGAAGGTTGCAGCAAAGAAAGTCACCGCAAAGAAGGCCGCTCCGGCGAAGAAAGTAGCAGCCAAGAAGGTCGCCACGAAGAAGGTAGCAGCCAAGAAAGTCGCGGTGAAGAAGGTCGCGGCGAAGAAGGTTGCGGCTAAGAAGGCTCCGGCCAAGAAGGCGGCAGCAAAGAAGGTAGCGTCTAAGAAGGTCGCAACGAAGAAGGTTGCTGCCAAGAAGGCGCCCGCCAAGAAGGCTGCAGCGAAGAAGGTAGCCACCAAGAAAGTAGCCGCGAAGAAGGCGCCTGCGAAGAAGGCCGCAGCGAAGAAGGCTGCTGCCAAGAAGGCGCCTGCTAAGAAGGCTGCGGCGAAGAAGGCCCCCGCGAAGAAGGCTGCCGCCAAAAAGGCTGCCGCGAAAAAGGCTCCTGCAAAGAAGGCTGCCGCGAAAAAGGCTCCCGCCAAAACCGCTGCTGCCCCTGCTCCCGCCGCTGCGCCTGCCCCCGCTGCCGCTCCTGCTTCCGCTGCTCCCGCAGCGAAGAAGGCTCCCGCAGCCAAGAAAGCTCCGGCCAAAAAGGCCGCTGCTGCGAAGAAGACTACGGCTGCCGCTCCTGCAACGACGGCAACGACCGTATCGACGCCTGCTCCGGCTCCGGCCGCCGCAGTCAAGACGGCGTTGAATCCGGCGGCAGCATGGCCGTTCCCGACGGGCAGCCGTCCGTAAGTCTTTACGTTCGTAGTTGGCAGGACCACGGCACACACCGATGTGCCTTTCGACCGGGTAGGCCTACCCGGCCTCAAACCCGCTGCTCAGGGAAACCTGGCGGCGGGTTTTTCCGTTCGCATGACTTGGGGCTTCGCCGCGTTTTCGTGAGCCAAAGAAAAAGCGCATGCATCTTTCAATACATGCGCTTCGTTCGGAACGCGAAAGACCTGCGTGCGCTCGATCTGACGAGCCCACGCGAGGGCTAATCCTCCGCTGAATACCTTAGTGCGTGACGCGTGTGACGCCGCCACTCGACAGCAGGCGAACTCGCTCGCCTGCCTGGAACACTTCTCCGTTCGAGGTTTGCGTGATGGCGCGCATGTCGCCGTTATCGAGACGCACGGTGATCTCCAGGCCGTTTTTCATGGCGACGTTGTTCTCGACCGCGTTACCCGCGACCGCGCCTGCCAGACCGCCGATGATGCCCGCGATGATCGACCCGTTGCCGCCGCCGATGACGCTGGCTGCGGCCACGCCGCCGAGCGCGCCGCCACCTATGGTGCCGAGACCGGTCGGTTGACCGTTGTTCGAGCTGATCTTCACGCCCCGCACGCTTTCGACGGTCGCCATGCGCACCGTCTCTTCACGTTGCGCCTGCGAAGCCGTGTACACGTCCGGCGAACTGCTGTTGTAGGCGCAGCCCGTGAGCGCCACCGAGCCGACGAGCGCTACTGCAAGCGCGATACGACTTATCGTTTTCATTCCATTACTCCACTCAATCACGACAGGCTGCTTCCGAAAGCCTGCTTGTAACGCTCTTCAATTTCGGCACGTGCCGGCTCATAAGTTTGCGGACCCTGATGTTCGATCTTCAATGCACCCATCAGACTTGCAAGACGGCCCGTCTTTTCCCAACCAAGCTTGTTTTCGATACCGTACAGCAGGCCGCCGCGGAACGCGTCGCCGCAGCCAGTGGGATCGACGACTTGCCGCGCTTTCACGGCGGGCACTTCGAGCACGCCGTCCTCGTGATAGATCTGCGCGCCATGCTCGCCGCGCGTGATGATGAGCGCATCGACGCGGCTCATGATGTCTTCGATCGACCATCCGGTCTTGTTGCTCAACAACTTGGCTTCGTAATCGTTGACCGCCACGTAAGTGGCAAGTTCAATCATGCGACAAAGCTCGACACCTTCCAAGATCGGCAGACCCTGACCCGGATCGAACACGAACGGCACGCCCGCCGACGCGAATTGCGCCGCGTGCTCGCGCATGCCGTCGGCGCCATCCGGAGCCACGATGCCAAGCGAGATGTTCTTCGCTTCGTCGGCGCGGTTCAGGTGCGACTCCATCATCGCGCCGGGGTGGAACGCGGTGATCTGATTGTTCGCCAGGTCGGTCGTGATGAAGCATTGCGCCGAGTGCTGGTCCGGCAGGACGCGCACGTACTCTTTCGAGATACCGAGCGCGTCGAGCCGGTCGATATACAACTGAGCATCCGCCGCGCCCAGTGTCGCCATGATCTTGGGATCGCCGCCAAGTAGCTTGAGCGCGTAGGCGATGTTGCCCGCGCAGCCGCCGAAGTTGCGCCGCATCGTCGGCACCAGGAAGCTGATGTTCAGCATGTGCACCTGGTCCGGCAGGATGTGGTCGCCGAAGCGGCCCTGGAAAGTCATGATGTTGTCGTAGGCGAGCGAGCCGCAGATAAGCGTAGCCAAGGCGAACGTCCTTTAAGTTTAGGTGCCGAGGAAGAGGGTGCGCATACGGCGCGCGGCGGTGAAACCCTTATGAGCGTCCACCGCGTCCCGTATGCGGACCGCCGGACCGCCGCGGCGGTCCGGCATGCCGTCGACCTTACTTGAGCGAAGCAAGCGCGGCGTCGTAGTTCGGCTCCTGCTTGATTTCCGGCACGAGTTCCGAATGCAGCACCTTGTTGTCTGCGTCCAGGACGACGACGGCGCGTGCCGTCAGGCCCTTGAGCGGTCCGCTCGTGACGTCCACGCCATAAGCTTCCGCGAATTCGTGACCGCGAAACGTCGATGCCGTCACCACGTTTTCGATGCCTTCGGTCGTGCAGAAGCGCTTGGCGGCGAACGGCAGATCGCCCGAGACGACCACCACGACCGTGTTGTCGAGGCCGGCGGCGGCTTCGTTGAACTTGCGCGTCGAGGTCGCGCAGGTCGGCGTGTCGAGACTCGGCACAATGTTCAGCACTTTGCGCTTGCCCGCGAAATTCGCCAGCTTGACGTCGCCGAGATCGGCGCCGACGAGCGTGAATTCGGCCGCCTGCTGTCCGGCGCCCGGAAACGTGCCGCGTACGTCGATAGGATTGCCGCCGAGGGTAACTTGACTCATGTTGCGCTCCAGAGAATGTGTCAGATGCTGACGGGAAAGCGCGCGCGTTCGTTCATCTTCGATGCCAACGCGCGCGTCAGAAGGGACAGGGTTCGTGCGGCCGCGCGGGCACGCATCACGGATAGAAAACTTGAACCCTGTAGTTCGCGGCGACCGCATCGCCCGTATCCAGCCTCACGACGACCGGCTGCGCGCTTTGCGGCGGAAGGCCGATGGGGAATATCGTACCCGGTCGGGCGTAATCCTGCGGCCACAGCACGCGGCGCACGGCGACGTTGCTTTTGTCGTCGAGCAGGGTGAGTTCGAGCGCAGGATAAGCCAGCGATACCTCCGACCGATTGCGCAGCGACAGCTTCAGTTCGAGCTTGTGCGGACCGTCGACCTGACGCAGCCCGGAGCTCTCGATCTGCAGCCCGTCGATATAGCGCGGCGGCGCGATGGTGCAGCCGAGCTGATAGCAGATATCCGCGTAGAGCGAATGCGTGCCGGGAACGTAGACCATGACGGATTCGCGTTGCCACCACAATATCTGGCCGATCAGCGTCAGCACGAGCAGCACCGAGAGCACGATACCCGCCGCGCGCCAGCCCGTGCGCGGACGCGTCCATTCGGGATCGGGCGGATCGAGCGGACCGAGTGCATCGCGCGATTCGCGGATGACCGGGAACGCTTCGTTGGCGCTGGCCGCGTGCGCGGCGCCCGGCGGGCGCGGTGACTTTGCGCCGAAGGCCGGCTCGGGGTCCTTGCCCCAGTCGGCGGCGGGCGCTGGCTCCGGTGCGGGGCGTGGCGGTTCGGCCGCGGTCGGCGTCGGCCCGATGAACGGCTCCGCGCGATCGTCCGGCGGAACGAAGCGTGCGGCGGGTGTCTCGGACGGAGGGACAGGGCGCGTTGGAGATTGTGCGGCCGGGGCGACGTGATCGGCTGGCGGTGCATCGACACGAACGAACTGCTTCGCGGGATGGTTCTGCGCTGGTTGCGTGGATGCAGGCGTATTCGCGTAGACGGTGCGGTCGCTGTCCTCGCCAGGCGCCAAAGGCACGGGCGGCGCGGGCGGATTATTCGCGCCGAGATCGAGCGGTCGAGGCGCAGATGCAGACGGTCCGCTTGGAACCGGCGCGGGTGTCTTTCGCGTGATCGGCTTGGCGGCGGGAGGCGTCGAAGGCTTTACAGCGGCAGGCGCTGCCGGACTCGGCGTCGCCGGCTTCTCTATTTCCTTCGCTATCTTCGGCGTTGCCGGCGCCGTAACACCCGGAGATTCCGCTGCCACCGAATTCGCCGATGCATCGCCATTCGCGTCGGACGCAAAGCTTGCAGGACCGACGGCGACTTCATCGTCGATGATCGCCGCATGTTGCGCCTCGTGCGGCGCGGCATGCTCTTCCGGAAGCTCGAAGCGATGATGCGCGGCGTCGAAGACTTCCTGACAATGGCCGCAACGCACGCGGCCGTCATGCGGCGCGAGCAGATGCGGGTCCAGCCTGAAGACGGTTTCGCAGTGTGGGCAGCGGGTTGCCAGCGCCATAGGAGAGTGCCATTGGCCTCGCGGCCTAGTCGTGGACGATGGCGTTATTCTAAAGGCTTTCGCGCCGAGTTCCGGCGAGGCACACCCAGCCTTCGTGCTCGCGCCAGACAGCGATGTCGATCCACTGCGCGTAGACCGCCGCGACCTCGTCGGCCTGCCGCGCGAGAATGCCCGACAACGCGATACGGCCGCCCGCTTTCACCTTCGAGGCAAGCATCGACGCCATCAGCTTGAGCGGATTGGACAGAATGTTGGCAACGACGATATCGAACTCGCCGGCAGGACATTCGTCGGGCAGACCGTAGATGACGTCGGCGTGATTGCGTTCGCTATTCTGACGCGCGGATTCCACCGCCTGCGGGTCGATGTCGATGCCATATACCGGCTGTGCGCCGCACTTCTTCGCGAGAATCGCGAGGATGCCCGAGCCGCAACCGTAATCGAGCAACGACTGTCCGGGTTTCACCGACTGCTCCAGCCACTCCATGCAGAGCCGCGTGGTCGGATGGCTGCCCGTACCGAACGCGAGGCCCGGATCGAGTTCGAGCACGAGCGCGTCCGGGTCGGGCGCGTCATGCCACGAAGGCACGACCCAGATACGCTCGCCGATATGAATCGGATCGAACTGCGCTTGCGTGAGCCGCACCCAATCCTGCTCTTCGACTTCGCGCAGGGAATAGGCGGGCGTGTCGGCAAGACCGATCTCATTCGCGGCGGCCGCGAGAAGCACGGCGGGATCGGCGTCGTCGGCGAGCAGCGCGACCACGCGCGAACGCTTCCACGCGCTCTTCTCCGGCGTGAGGCCGGGTTCACCGAAAAGCGGTTGCTCGTCAGGCGTGTCGGCGTCGGCGTCCTCGACGGAGACCGACAGCGCGCCCACGTCGAGCAACGCATCCGACAGCGCTTCCGCGTGCTCGCGATCCAGCTCGGCGATCAATTCCCGGTAACTCATGCTAATCGACTCGCTTATGCCTTCGACTCTTCGGCCACCGCCGCCTTGCGCGCGGCGAGCTTGTTTTCGAGGTAATGGATGCTCGTGCCGCCTTCGACGAACTTGGCGTCGATCATCAGTTCGCGATGCAGCGGGATGTTGGTCTGAATGCCTTCCACGACCATTTCCGAGAGCGCGATCCGCATGCGGTTGATCGCCTGCTCGCGCGTCGCGCCGTAGGAGATCAGCTTGCCGATCATCGAGTCGTAGTTGGGCGGGACGAAATAGCCGTTGTAGGCGTGCGAATCGACGCGGATGCCCGGACCGCCCGGCGCGTGCCACGACGTAAGACGTCCCGGCGACGGCGTGAACTTGAACGGATCTTCCGCGTTGATCCGGCATTCGATCGCGTGGCCGCGAAACTGGATGTCTTTCTGGCGGATCGAGAGCTTCTCGCCAGCCGCGATGCGGATCTGTTCCTGCACGATATCCACGCCCGTGATGAGTTCCGTCACCGGATGCTCGACCTGCACGCGCGTATTCATTTCGATGAAGTAGAACTCGTTGTTCTCGTACAGGAACTCGAACGTGCCCGCGCCGAGATAGCCCATCTTCTTGCACGCGTCGGCGCAGCGGTCGCCGATACGCTCGATCAGCCGCCGCGCGATGCCCGGCGCCGGCGCTTCCTCGACCACTTTCTGGTGTCGGCGCTGCATGGAACAGTCGCGCTCGCCGAGCCAGATCGCGTTGCGGAACGAATCAGCCAACACTTGAATCTCGATATGCCGCGGGTTCTCCAGGAATTTTTCCATGTAGACCTGCGGATTGCCGAACGCACGGCCCGCTTCCTCGCGCGTCATGTTTACCGCGTTTACGAGCGCCGCTTCCGTATGCACGACGCGCATGCCGCGTCCGCCGCCGCCGCCCGCCGCCTTGATGATGACCGGATAGCCGACCGTGCGCGCAATCTTCACGATCTCTTTTGGATCGTCCGGCAACGCGCCTTCCGAGCCCGGCACGCACGGCACGCCGGTCTTGATCATGGTCTGCTTGGCCGTGACCTTGTCGCCCATCATGCGGATGGTTTCGGGACGCGGCCCGATGAACGTGAAGCCCGATTGCTCGACGCGTTCGGCGAAATCGGCGTTCTCGGAAAGGAAGCCGTAGCCGGGGTGGATGGCTTCGGCGTCCGTGACTTCGGCCGCGCTGATGAGCGCGGGCATGTTCAGATAGCTGAGGTTCGACGGCGCCGGACCGATACACACGGCTTCGTCGGCCAACTTCACGTACTTTGCTTCCTTGTCGGCTTCCGAGTAGACGACAACGGTCTTGACGCCCAGTTCGCGGCACGCGCGCTGGATGCGAAGCGCGATCTCGCCGCGGTTCGCAATGAGGATTTTTTCAAACATGGCTGTGGGTCGGCTCATCAACGGGCGCGACGGGCGCGCCCTCGGGAATCGAATCGGCGGCGCGCGGTTCGGGCATCGGGGAAAACCGATGCGAAGCGCGCGGACACGGCGGGCAGCCGGAGATCGAAAACACGGTGCGAGCCATCGTGATGAGGTGCATCCGGCGTCGTCCGGCGTAACGCGTCAGTCGCCGATCACGAAGAGCGGCTGGCCGTATTCGACCGCCTGACCGTTCTCGACGAGGATCTCCTTTACGACGCCGGATTTGTCGGCTTCGATCTCGTTCAGGAGCTTCATGGCTTCGATGATGCAGATGGTCTGGCCTTCCTTGACCGTATCGCCGACCTGGACGAACGGGTCCGCGCCCGGCGACGGCGCGCGGTAGAACGAGCCGACCATCGGCGAAGTGACGATGTGTCCTTGCGGCGCGACGGCAGCGGGGCTCGCGGCGGGCGCCGCCGAACCTTCGCCTGCGCCGCCGGCGAACGGCGCGGGTGCGGCCTGCATTTGCGGCGCGTATTGCTGAGGCGCCTGCATGTAGACCGGCGCCGCATTCTTGACGATGCGAACCTTGCCTTCGCCTTCCGTCACTTCGAGTTCCGAGATGCCGGATTCCGAGACGAGGTCGATCAGCGTTTTAAGTTTACGAAGGTCCATCGAAAATTCCCCTTTCAATGCTTGGAGACCGGGACTGTCCCCGGTGCTTGACTTGACTTTGTGGTGTTCTGACTGTCAGCCGCGGACCGGCAGGGCCAGCGCTTCGGCACGCGTTTGCTGCAAGCGCCGTGCGCTGAACCAAACGTGAGCCGAAGTTGCGGCGGCAGAATCGATTGGCACGCAAGGCGCGTTCATGTCGAATGCGTCATCGTGATCGTTTTAAAGCGCGCTCCCCGATGGCCTGCGAAAAGGCTGGCGCACACCAAACGCGTGTCGGTTTCGACAGCAATGTCGCCTTGCGGCACCGGTTGAGTGTTCATGGTCGCTTCGGGTTGTGCGGAATTCGGCGCACTTTAGCGCTCTTTAGTGAATTTTGTCTAGTTTTACCGTTCCGACAGGGTCCGATCATTAGGGCAGAAGTTCGGACAAGTCGTAGCGAAAGAGCGAAGTTCCGGCAAGATCGGCGTTCAACCTGCTAACTTGCTGCTTATTGAGCGACACTTCGGTTAAAAACGCAGCGAATTTTTACAGCGCGTCGAGTGTACGCTTAAGTTCGGCGACGTTGACTTCACCAAGCTTGGTCGACCGGACCACGCCTTTTGCGTCGATCACCACGGTGAACGGCAAACCGCCCGCGTTATTGCCGAAGCTGCGCGCGAGGTCGGCGCCGCCGAAGCCCGTCACATAGACGGGATAGTCCACCTTCACCTTTCCGAGAAAATCGTTGACGTTCTTCTCGCTGTCCACTCCCAAGCCGATAAATGTGATGCCTTTTTTCTCATATTCGCGATGTAGCGCCGACAACTCCGGCATTTCCTTGACGCACGGTCCGCACCACGAAGCCCAAAAGTTCACGACGACCGGTTTTCCTTTGAAGGATGCAAGCGGTTGCGCGGTGCCCGAGGCTCCCGGCGGCGCGGCCTTCCATAATTGTTCGACGGCGTTGCCGTTGTTCTGTGTCGCGGCCACGGTTTCGCCGCCGGTGAAGACATGCCCCGCGTAGAAGCCGCCCACCGTCGCCGCGACCGCGACGACTAGAAGCGCCAGAATCCGTTTGCTGTTCATAGGAAAAAATAGAGTCAGCCGCTGATTTCGAGCGACGGGGTATCGGGATGATCGAGCAGCGTGCGTACCGTCGCGGCGTTCGCACGCGCGAGACGTCCGCGGCCATCGGCGCGCACGGCGCCACGCAAGTCGTCAGGATCGTAGAGCGCGATGTGCAGGCCCATTGGTTCCTCGCCCGGTATGCGCTGCAAAAAACTCAGCGTTTCTACGTAACCGCGCCCGGCGAAATGCCGCGTCTCCGACACGTCGTACTGAATGTTCGCATTCAGCAAGTAGATCGCGACTTCCTTCGGGTTGTCGCAGAAGCATTGCAAGTGGACGTCGGAATGCTCGCCCGCCGTGCCGTTGAGTACCGCGCCCGTCAGATAAGGATCGAAGGGCTTCAACCGTTCCATCCATTCGAGCGCGAACTCGCGCATGCGGCGCAGGACGACAGGCTGACTGTCGCTCTGGAAGATCGCCTGATACTCGCGGATCTCCTCTTCGATCTGATCGTTGTCGGGCAAGAACTCGCCGCCGATCTTCGCCTCGCCGACCACCTGCCGCGCCGCCTTGCGCTTGGCTGTGGAGTAGTCGAGGCCGTCTTCGGCGATCATTCTCGCGGCCGCGATGGCGATTTCCTCGCGCACGCGCTGCGGATCGAAATGTGATTTGCGAACCATGGCGAAATAATACTAGATATCGTTGAACGGCTTCGATCGGGTCTCGATCGAGCGTTGATCGGCCCTCGATCGCGCCGGTTTGCATCGGCTGCCGGCGGGCGTAAGGTGGCGGAGTGCGTCGGTTACAATATGCGCCTCCAGGCGTCTTCGCGCACGGCGTGCACGCGGCGCCGTTTCATGTTTCCCGCACTCTTCGCCCACGCGGCGCGACACGGTTTATGCACATCCACATCCTCGGCATCTGCGGCACCTTCATGGGCGGACTCGCCGTGCTGGCGCGCGAAGCGGGCCACAAGGTCACCGGCTGCGACGCCGGCGTCTACCCGCCGATGAGCACGCAACTCGAAGCGCAAGGCATCGAACTGATCGAAGGTTACGGCGTCGAGCAACTCGCGCTCGAACCCGACCTGTTCGTGATCGGCAACGTGGTGTCGCGAGGCAACCCGCTGATGGAGGCCATTCTCGACCGCAGCCTGCCTTACACGTCGGGTCCGCAGTGGCTCGGCGAGCACGTGCTTACGGGCAAGTGGGTTCTGGCGGTTGCGGGCACGCACGGCAAGACCACGACGAGCTCCATGCTTGCGTGGTTACTGGAAGATTCGGGCTTGAATCCGGGCTTTCTCATTGGCGGCGTGCCGCTCAACTTCGGCATTTCCGCGCGACTGACCGACTCGAGCTTCTTCGTCATCGAAGCCGACGAATACGACACCGCGTTCTTCGACAAGCGCTCGAAGTTCGTCCACTATCGGCCGCGCACGGCGGTGCTCAACAATCTCGAATTCGATCACGCCGATATCTTCCCTGATCTCGCCGCCATCGAAACACAATTTCATCATCTCGTGCGCACGGTGCCGGGCATCGGACGCATCGTCACGAACGGGCGCGAAGGCGCGCTCGAACGCGTGCTGACGCGCGGCTGCTGGTCGAGCGTCGAACGCTTCGGTGTGGATGGCGGCTGGCAAGCGCTACCCGCGACCGAGGGCGTGCGCGTCGACGAGCAATTCGCGGTGTATTGGGAAGGCGAGCGTCAAGGCGTGGTCGAGTGGCAAGTGCAGGGCGAACACAATCGCATGAACGCGCTCGCGGCGATCGCAGCGGCGCGCTCGGTCGGCGTGCCGGCGTCGCAAGCGGTCAAGTCGCTGGCGAGCTTTCGCAACGTCAAGCGGCGCATGGAAGTGAAGGGCAGCGTGGATGGCGTCACCGTCTACGACGACTTCGCGCACCATCCAACCGCCATCGAAACCACCGTTGCCGGCCTGCGCACGCGTATTGGCGACGCGCGCATTCTGGCCGTGCTGGAGCCGCGCTCCAACACCATGAAACTCGGCACGATGAAAGCGCAGTTGCCCGGCAGTCTCGCCGACGCGAATCTCGTGTTCGGCTACGGCGCGCGTGATGGCCGCGACAAACTCGGCTGGGATCTGGCGGAAGCGCTCGCACCGCTCGGCGACAAGGCACAGGCATTCAACGAGATCGAACCGTTGGTGAAGGCGGTCGCGGCCGCCGCGCGCCCCGGCGACCACGTGCTCGTGATGAGCAACGGCGGCTTCGGCGGCGTGCATCAAAAGCTGCTCGACGCACTTTCGGCGCGTCCGTCCGGAGGAAACGCGTGATTCTCTACCTGCACGGCTTTCGCTCCTCGCCCCAATCTTTCAAGGCGCGCGTCATGCGTGCGCGTCTGGCGGACCTTGGGCGGCTGAGCGAATGGCAGTGTCCGGTATTGCCCGTCTCGCCGAAAGAAGCGATCGAACTGGCGGAATCGCTCGTCGCGAATACATCCGCTGCCGAAATCACCGTGGTCGGCAGTTCGCTCGGCGGTTTCTACGCCACGTATCTCGCCGAAAAGCACGGCTGGCGCGCCGTGCTGCTCAATCCCGCCGTGGTGCCGCAGCGCGATCTGAGCCACTATCTCGGCGAACAGCCGCTGTGGCATGGCGGCGGCAGCATCACCGTGTTGCCGCGCCATCTGGACGAACTGCGCGCGCTCGCCGTCGATAAGATCACGCAGGCCGAGCGTTACTATCTGATTGCGGCCACCGGCGACGAAGTGCTCGATTACCGCACCATGCTCGCCCACTACCCCGGCGTGCGCACCACGCTGATCGAAGGCGGCGATCACGCCATCAGCGACTTCCCCGACTATCTGGACGACGTGCTCGCGTTCTGCGGACGCGAACCGCCGCCCGCCGTCGCATCCGCGGCCGCATGACACACGCGCGGCGCGAGGACATAGCCCATTCAACCGCCGGCGCGCTTGCCGCGACCCGGTCCACCGTTTTACGAGAGTATTGAGTGAACGTTTTCTTCGAGGAATCGGGTAGTTTCAAGGCCGGATCGGTGCTGTCCAAACAGGGCGATGCCTTCCAGGTCGAATTGCCGGGCGGACGGCGTGCGAAAGTGCGCGCGAAAGACGTGCTGATCGAATTCGATAAACCCGCTGCGGGCGAGCTGATGCAGGAAGCCGACGCCATCGCGCAGGAAATCGATCTCGACTTTCTGTGGGAATGCGCGCCCGACGACGAATTTCCGTTCGCCACGCTCGGCGCGGATTACTTCGGCGACAAATTCGGCGCGGCCGAACGCGCGGCGCTCGTGCTGCGCATGCATGGCGCGCCGGTGTACTTTCGCCGCAAGGGGCGCGGGCAGTATCAGCGAGCGCCGCAAGAGCAATTGCAGATGGCGCTTGCCGGGCTCGAACGCAAGCGTCAGCAGGCGCTCGTGCAAGCGGGCTACGAAGAGGAACTGAAGGCGGGTAAGTTGCCCGAGGCGCTCGCGGGCAAGGCAATCGGTTTGCTCACGAAGCCCGACAAGAACTCCATCGAGTACAAGGCGCTCGAAGCGGCGGCGGCCGCGCGCGGAATTTCGCAAGCGCGGCTCATGCTGGAATGCGGCGGAATTGCCTCGGCGCGCGCCTTGCACGAAGCGAAGTTCCTGTCGGAGTTCTTTCCGCACGGCGTCGGTTTTCCGTCGCTGCAACCCGCGCCTTTCCCGGAAGACTTGCCCGAAGCGGATGTCGAAGCATTCTCCATCGACGACGTCACGACGACCGAGATCGACGACGCCTTTTCCGTCCAGCATCTCTCCGATGGCCGCGTGCGCGTGGGTATTCACATCGCGGCGCCGGCGCTTGGCATCGCGCGGGGCGATGCGATCGACGCCATTGCGCGTGGCCGGCTGTCCACGGTCTACATGCCGGGCGACAAGATCACCATGTTGCCCGACGACGTCGTCAATGTTTTCACGCTCGGTGAAGGCGGCTTGCGCCCGGCGCTGTCGCTTTACATCATCGTGAATCGCGAGACGCAGGAGATCGTCGCCACCGAAACGCGCGCCGAACGTGTATTCGTGAAGTCGAATCTGCGCCACAACCATCTCGACGAACACGTCACCGAAGAGACGCTCGCGGACGGCAGCGGCGATTATCCGCACAAGGCGGACATTGCCGTGCTCTGGCCGCTGGCTCAAGCGCTCTTCGAAAAGCGACAGCAGGCGCGCGCCACTTACGGTCTGAAGCGCGAAGTGCAGCGCAACAACGACTTCAATTTCTATGTCGAAGGCGAGCACATCACCATTACGCCGCGCCGCCGTGGCTCGCCGCTCGATCTGATCGTCGCCGAACTGGCGATTCTCGCGAATTCGTCGTGGGGCGCGTTTCTCAACGATCACGGCGTACCGGGCATTTACCGTTCGCAGCGCGGTTTCGGCGGTCCCGGTCCAAAGCGCACGCGCATGCAGACCACGCCCGCGCCGCACGAAGGCTTGGGCGTCGCACAATATGCGTGGAGCACCTCGCCGCTGCGCCGTTATGTCGATCTCGTGAATCAGTGGCAATTGCTCGCGTGCGTGCAGCATGGCGTGACGGCCAAGCTCGCCGCGCCGTTCAAGCCGAAGGACGCGGATCTCTTCGCCGTGGTGCAAGGTTTCGACGATACCTACACCGCTTATGCCGATCATCAGCGCCGCATGGAGTATTTCTGGTGTCTGCGCTGGCTCAAGCAGGAGAACAAGCGGCAAGTTCCAGCATCGGTCATCAAGGACGATCTGGTGCGTCTCGAAGAAATTCCGCTGATCCTGCATGTGCCCGGACTCGGCGTGCATGCGCGCGGCACGCGTTTGATGCTCGAAGTCGTATCTATCGATGAACTGACCGTCGAGGCGTCGTGCCGCCTGCTGCACGTGATCGACGCGCCCACGCAAAGCGCGCCGGTGGAAGAAGACGAAGCCGAGGAAGAGATCGTCGAAACCGTCGATCTCAGCGCCGAGAGCGAAGCCGAAGCGCAGGCGGAAGTCTCCGCGACGGAGCCGTCGGCCGAAGGTGCCGAAGGTGCCGGCGGAGTCGAGGGTGCAGGCGAATCGCAAGAGTCTTCGGAGCGGGCGGAATGAAGCCGCGCGCCGGCATGATCCAGAGCGCGCACGCCGCGCGCCAACTCACGGGACGCGCGCGATGACGCAACGCGATCAATACGTGGTGATCGGCAATCCGATCGAGCACAGCAAATCGCCGTGGATTCACGCGAAATTCGCTATCCAGACCGGCGAGCCTATCGAGTACGGACGCATCCTTGGGCCGCTCGGCGGCTTCGAGGAGCAAGCCAGAACGTTCATGGCGTCGGGCGGACGCGGCATGAACGTGACCGTGCCCTTCAAACTCGACGCCCACGCTTTCGCCAATACACTCTCGCCGCGCGCGGCCGCTGCGGGCGCGGTCAACACGCTGTCGTTTGGTGCGGATGGCGTGCGCGGCGACAACACGGACGGCGTCGGCCTCGTGCGCGACATCGAAGTGAATCTCGGCGTGAGCCTCACGGGCAAGCGCGTGTTGCTGCTTGGCGCAGGCGGCGCGGCGCGCGGCGTCGTGCTGCCTATCTTCGATCGCTCGCCGGCGGCGCTCACCATCGTGAATCGCACGGCTGAGAAGGCGCTGCAACTGGTCGATCAGTTCGCGGAAGCCGCGCTCGCGTCGAACGTGCGGTTTGCGGGCGGCAGCGCGAAGAGCGCGGAAGAAGGGCGCTACGACGTCATCGTCAACGCGACCGCGGGCAGTCTCGACGCCGCCTTGCCCGACTGCGACGACGCCGCGTTCGGCGCCGGCACGCTCGCCTACGACATGATGTACAGCGCGAAGCCAACGGTGTTCATGCAGCACGCCGAACGCCTTCAGGCGCGCGCGGCGGATGGCCTCGGCATGCTCGTCGAACAGGCGGCCGAATCGTTCTTCATCTGGCGCGGCGTGCGCCCGGACGGCGGCGCGGTATTGCGCGAGCTGCGCCAGGTGCTCGCAGCCAAAGTCTGATGACGACCGCACCCATTTCCGAGCACACGCGCACGCGGCAGCGGCGCGGGGTGCGGCTCGGTCCCGCGCGCTGGATCGGTTATGGCGTGTCGGTACTGGTTATCGCCGCGCTCGCGACGCAGCTCTACTTCTTCGCGCAGATCGCGGTCTGGACCGTGGTAAATCCCGGCGCGACGGCCTTCATGCGCGCCGACGCCTGGACCCTCGCGAAAGAGCGTCCTGGCATCGAACTGCAACGCACGTGGGTTCCGTACGACCAGATTTCGCGCAATCTGAAGCGCGCGATCATCGCGTCGGAAGACTCCAACTTCGTCAATAACAACGGCTACGAAACCGACGCCATCTTGCAAGCCTGGGAAAAGAACAAGGCGCGCGGAAAGATCGTCGCGGGCGGTTCGACCATTTCGCAGCAACTGGCGCGGAATCTGTTCTTGTCGCGTGAGAAAAGCTATATCCGCAAGGCCGAGGAACTCGTCATCACGTCGATGCTCGAGCTTTTGATGGACAAGCAGCGCATCTTCGAGATCTATCTCAATTCGGTCGAGTGGGGTAATGGCGTCTACGGCGCGCAGGCTGCGGCCCAGTATTACTACAAGACGACGGCGGCAAAGCTGTCCGCGTCGCAAAGCGCACGGCTTGCCGTCATGCTGCCGCGTCCGAAATACTTCGACGATCACCGCGCGACGCCGTATCTGACCAGGCGCGCCAACGTAATCGCGCGGCGAATGGGCGCGGCCGAGTTGCCCGAGTGAAATTTAGCTGGCCGCGATAAACAAGTTAAAGCCCTGATTTATCAGGGCTTTTTTGTTTTCAAAAGGCTGTCGGCCGTCAGCTTTACTCCCATTATGTGAACAGTGCGATCACATATTGAATTATCGAGATAGGCGGAACTACAATCCGACCACAGCATAAAAAGCACACGCGCCAGTCATCCGAGACGGGCGCGACGAAGAATATCCAGAACAACGGAGACAAGTCATGCAATCGATCGCCTGCCCGCGTTCGCGGGTCGCGTCACGCGCCTCATCTTTCGGATTCGTCATCGCTTCGGCGGGCGCTTGGGCTTGTGCCGCGCGCGCCGTCCAGCTTGCACGCTTCGCATGACGCGCGTCGTGTTCATCGAGGAACGAGCGGCATGACCAAAATCGAACAAACCGAATCCGCGCCGAACGTGCGCGATATGTCGGCCAACGCCATGAACGACGGCGCCGACAAGAAAAGCAACGGCCATCATCGGCGCGATCCGGACGCCTTCGCGCTGCCGAGCGCGCTCGTCGACATCACGCCGCAACAGGCAGGCACGCAAACGCTTTTGCGCGGCCTCGCGATTCTCGAAGCCGCCGCCAACGGCGCGCGCGATCTGCGCTCGTTCGGCGCGGCGCTCGGCACCACGCGCAGCACGACGCATCGGCTCGTGAGTTCGCTCGTGCAGGCGCGTTATCTCCGGCAAGTGCAGGGCGGCTATCTGCTCGGGCCGAAACTGATCGAACTCGGCACCATCGCGCTCGAACAGATGCCGCTCACGGCGGTCGCGCGTCCGCATTTGCAGTCGCTCGCGGAACACACGCACGACACCATTCACCTCGGCGTGCGCGACGGCGACGACGTGCTCTACATCGACAAGATTCCGGGCACGCGCGGGTTGGAAATGCGCTCGCGCGTGGGGCATCGCATGCCGCTGGCATCGACGGGAATCGGCAAGGCAATGATGCTCGACCTCGAAGCCAACGTCTGGAAGAAGCTGCTCGACGCGTCGCTGCGCGCGCTCGCCCGCACGAGTTTCAAGCCGGAGAACCGGCCGGACATGGACACGTTTTTGCAGCGCATGACACGCTATTCGCAAGGTGGCTTTACCTTCGATCTCGAAGAGAACGAGGCGTCGATCCGCTGCGTGGCGGCGCCCGTGCGCGATGCGTCGGGTGCGATCGTCGCGGCGCTTTCGGTGGCGAGCACGATTCCCTATATGCCCCACGAACGCATGGAAGAACTGATTCCGGTCGTGCAGCGCGAAGCGCGCGCAATCTCCGAGGAACTCGGCTGGCGCGCGCCGCAAGCCAACCGCAGGATCAAGCGATGAGCGCGCCCGTTCTGATCGCGCTCGACTGGGGCACGACGTCCCTGCGCGCTTATCTGCTCGATGCCGCGGGCGCCGCGCTCGACACGCGCGCTTCGTCGGCGGGAATCATGAAGCTGCCCGCTGGCGGCTTCGATCAGGCTTTCGAGGAAACCTGCGGCGCTTGGCTGAGCGCAAATGCGCAACTGCCCGTCATCGCGGCGGGCATGGTCGGCAGCGCGCAGGGTTGGATGGAAGCGCCTTATGTCGAAACGCCCGCCGATGCCGACGCGCTCGTCGCGGGCATCGTCACGGTAAAGGCGGCGCGGGGCGCGACCGTTCATGTCGTGCCGGGCGTGCTCGAACGCGGCACGCTGCCGAACGTGATGCGCGGCGAGGAGACGCAGATTTTCGGCGCACTCGCGAGCGATGCGTCGCTGAACACGGCGAGTGGCGCGCTCATCGGTCTGCCGGGCACGCATGCCAAGTGGGCATTCGTGCAAGCGGGACGGATCGAACGCTTCTATACGTTCATGACGGGCGAGACCTTCGGCGCACTGCGCGATCACACCATCCTCGGCCGCACGATGGAGCAGGACGCAAAGCCGGACAGCGCGGCGTTTCTGAGAGGCGTCGATACCGCGCGCGATGCCGGTCATGCCGGCCTTCTGGCGACGATCTTCAGCACGCGCACACTCGGACTGACCGGTCAGCTCACGGCGGCCGAGCAGCCGGATTATCTGTCGGGACTTTTGATCGGCCATGAACTGCGCGGCCTGAACGAAGTGCTGGCGCGCGAGAACGCGACGCTCGCGGGCAAGACGTTGCGTCTGATCGGCAACGATGCGCTGTGCGACCGCTATCGCGCGGCCCTCGCGCAATACGGATGCAACGACGCGCAGACGGTGGCGCAAGCGACCGAATCCGGGCTTTATCGAATCGCATTGCAGGCCGGGTTGATCGCCAAGCCCGCGCGCATGTGACACGGAAAGGAGAAACGAATGCAACCGCCCATCAATCTACCCGCGCCTTACGGCATGCACGGCGGCCTCGCGAAAGCGTTCGCCGCGTGTCCGCTGATCGCGATCCTGCGGGGCATCACGCCCGAGGAAGCCGAGGCGCACGGCCGCGCGCTGTATGAAGCGGGCTTTCGCATCATCGAAGTGCCGCTCAATTCGCCGCAGCCGTTCGACAGCATCGCGGCGATCCGCCAGGCGCTGCCCGCCGATGCCATCGTCGGCGCGGGCACGGTGCTGCATGCGAGTTACGTCGACAGCGTGCGCGCGGCAGGCGGCGAACTGATCGTGATGCCGCACAGCGACGCCGATGTCGTGCGCGCGGCGAAAGCGCAGGGGCTCGCCTGCGCGCCGGGCGTGGCAACGCCGAACGAAGCGTTTCTCGCGCTCAAGAACGGCGCGGACGTATTGAAGATGTTCCCCGCCGAACAACTCGGCGCGCATGTCGTGAAGGCGTGGCGCGCGGTGATCGCGAAAGAAGTGCCGCTGGTGCCGGTGGGCGGCGTCGCGCCGGACAACATGGGGCCATTTCTCAGCGCGGGCGCGAACGGCTTCGGTCTCGGCTCGGCGCTGTACAAGCCGGGGCAGAGCGAAACTGCGACGGCATCGCATGCGAAAGCGTTCATCGACGGACTAGCGGTCGCGCGTTCCACACGGGGCGAGAAGCAATGAACCGCCTCGCCGGCAAGGTCGCGATGATCACGGGCGCCGGGCGCGGCATCGGTGCGGCGATCGCGCTGGCGTTTGCGCGCGAGGGCGCGGCGGTCGCGCTCGCCGAACTCGATATCGAGACGGCGCAAGCGACGGCTGAACGCATCGCGAAGGAAGCGAATTCGACGCGCGTCGTCGCGATCGGCACGGACGTGACGCAGAGCGCATCGGTGAAGGACGCGGTCGCGCAAACCGAAAGCGCGTTCGGCCCGCTCGACGTGCTCGTGAACAACGCGGGCATCAACGTGTTCTGCGACCCGCTCACGATGACCGACGAAGACTGGCGGCGCTGCTTCGCCGTCGATCTCGACGGCGTCTGGAACGGCTGCCGCGCGGCGCTGCCCGGCATGGTCGAGCGCGGCGCGGGCAGCATCGTGAATATCGCCTCGACGCATTCGTTCAAGATCATCCCCGGCTGCTTTCCGTATCCGGTGGCCAAGCACGGCGTGATCGGACTGACGCGCGCGCTCGGCATCGAATACGCGCCGAACAACGTGCGCGTGAATGCCATCGCGCCGGGTTATATCGAAACGCAACTGACGCTCGACTGGTGGAACGGCCAGCCCGATCCAAAGGCCGCGCGCCAGGCCACACTGGATTTGCAGCCGATGAAGCGTATCGGCCAGCCGCGAGAAGTGGCGATGACGGCGGTGTTCCTCGCATCCGAGGAGGCGCCGTTCATCAACGCGAGTTGCATCACGATCGATGGCGGGCGCTCTGCGCTCTACCACGACTGAAGTCACGAATGACGCACTGGCCGTGGTGCGGCATCACTACAAAAACGCGGCCGCCAACCAACTAAGCGCCCGTGCGCGGGCATGATTCGAGCAAAAAGTCGGGAGACAAAACGATGAAACGCAGACTGTTCCTTACGCTTCTCGCCGCTGCGACGGCCACGAGCGCCACCATGATCGCCGCGCCGGTTGCGCAAGCCGCCGACGACGTCAAGATCGGCTTCCTGGTGAAGCAACCCGAAGAACCGTGGTTCCAGGACGAATGGAAGTTCGCCGAAATGGCCGCGAAAGCGAAGGGCTTCACCCTCGTGAAGATCGGCGCGCCGTCGGGCGAAAAGGTCATGAGCGCGATCGACAACCTCGCCGCGCAAAAGGCTCAGGGGTTCATCATCTGCACGCCTGACGTCAAGCTCGGACCGGGCATCGTGGCTAAGGCGAAGGCCGACAAACTCAAGATGATGACCGTGGACGACCGTCTCGTCGACGGTTCCGGCAAGCCGATCGAAGCCGTGCCGCACATGGGCATTTCGGCTTACAACATCGGCAAGCAAGTCGGCGACGGCATTGCGGCCGAGATCAAGAAGCGCGGTTGGGACGTGAAGGAAGTCGGCGCCATCGACGTGACTTACGAACAGCTGCCGACCGCGCATGACCGCACGGCCGGCGCCACCGACGCGCTCGTGGCATCGGGCTTTCCGAAGGCGAACATCATCATGGCGCCGCAAGCGAAGACCGACACCGAAAACGCGTTCAACGCCGCGAACATCGCGCTCACGAAGAACCCGCAGTTCAAGCACTGGGTGGCCTACGCGCTCAACGACGAAGGCGTGCTCGGCGCGGTGCGCGCGGCGGAAGGCCGTGGCTTCAAGGCTGACAACATGATCGGCATCGGCATCGGCGGCTCGGATTCGGCGATCAACGAGTTCAAGAAACCGAACCCGACGGGCTTCTACGGCACGGTCATCATCAGCCCGAAGCGTCACGGCGAGGAAACCTCGGACCTGATGTACGCGTGGATCAAGGACGGCAAGGCGCCGCCGGCACTCACGCTCACGACCGGCATGCTGGCAACGCGTGAAAACGTGGCGTCGGTGCGTCAGCAGATGGGCTTGGCATCGAACTAAGTCATTGGACGAGAGCGGGCCGCGCGTGGCGTGGCTCGCTCGAAGCATAAGGAGGCGATGTGTCAGCGACGCTGCGTTTTGACAATATCGGCAAGGTTTTTCCAGGCGTGCGCGCGCTCGACGGCGTGTCGTTCGACGTCAACGCCGGCGAAGTTCACGGTTTGATGGGCGAGAACGGCGCGGGTAAATCGACCTTGCTCAAGATTCTCGGCGGCGAGTATCAGCCCGATTCGGGGCGCGTGCTCATCGACGAAAAGGAAGTGCATTTCGGAAGCGCCGCGGCTTCGATTGCTTCGGGCATCGCGGTGATCCATCAGGAGTTGCAGTACGTGCCGGACTTGACCGTGGCCGAGAACCTGCTGCTCGGCGCGCTGCCGAACCGGCTCGGCTGGGTCAACAAGCGCGAGGCGAAGAAGCACGTGCGCGACCGGCTGACGGCGATGGGCGTCGATCTCGATCCCAACGCCAAGCTGCGCAAGCTCTCGATCGCGCAGAGGCAGATGGTGGAAATCTGCAAGGCGCTGTTGCGCAACGCGCGCGTGATCGCGCTCGACGAACCGACGAGTTCGTTGTCGCATCGCGAGACGGAAGTGCTGTTCAAGCTCGTGCGCGATCTGAAGGCGGACAACCGCGCGCTTATCTACATCTCGCATCGCATGGACGAGATTTACGAGCTGTGCAATGCCTGCACCATCTTCCGCGACGGCCGCAAGATCGCGTCGCATCTTTCGCTGAAAGACTTGCCGCGCGACACGCTGGTTCAGGAGATGGTCGGCCGCGAGATCAGCGATATCTACAACTATCGCGCGCGTCCGCTCGGCGACGTGCGCTTCTCGGTCAAGAACCTGCAAGGCGCCGCCCTGAGCGCGCCGGCGAATTTCGAAGTGCGGCGCGGCGAGATCGTCGGTTTCTTCGGGCTGGTGGGCGCGGGGCGCAGCGAATTGATGCACCTCGTCTACGGCGCGGACAAGAAGAAGGAAGGCGCGATCGAACTCGACGGTCAGCCGATCAAGGTGCGCAGCACGGGCGAAGCGATTCGACACGGCATCGTGCTGTGCCCGGAAGATCGCAAGGAAGAGGGCATTGTCGCGATGGCGACGGTCGCGGAGAACATCAACATCTCGTGCCGCAGGCATTATCTGCGCGCGGGTTTGTTCCTCGATCGCAAGAAGGAAGCGCAGACGGCGGATCGCTTCATCCAGCTCTTGAAGATCAAGACGCCGAGCCGCAGACAGCGCATCCGCTTTTTGTCGGGCGGCAATCAGCAGAAAGCCATTCTGTCGCGCTGGCTCGCGGAGCCGGATCTCAAGGTCGTGATCCTCGATGAACCGACGCGCGGTATCGACGTCGGCGCCAAGCACGAGATCTACAACGTGATCTATCAACTGGCGGAGCGCGGCTGCGCCATCGTGATGATTTCGTCGGAACTGCCCGAAGTGCTGGGCGTGTCCGACCGGATCGTCGTGATGCGGCAAGGGCGTATAGCGGGCGAATTGCCGCGCGGGAAGGCGAACGAGCAGTCGGTATTGAGTCTGGCGCTGCCGCAATCGGACACGGTCGCGGAAGCGGCTTAAAGAGAGAAGACAGGGGAGCACATCATGGAAGCAAGAGAAAACATCGTCGGGCAAGCGGGTGAGGCGGTGGCGAACGCGCTGATTCCGCAGAAGAACGACAAGCAAAAGTGGTATCAGCAACTGACGGAATACAGTCTGATCGTGATCTTCGTGGTGATGTTCGCCACGATGTCGCTGACGGTCGATCACTTCTTTTCGATCGAAAACATGCTCGGACTGGCCTTGTCGATCTCGCAGATCGGCATGGTGGCCTGCACGATGATGTTCTGCCTCGCCTCGCGCGACTTCGACCTTTCGGTCGGCTCGACGATCGCCTTCGCCGGCGTGCTTTGCGCGATGGTGTTGAACGCGACGGGCAATACGTTCATCGCGATCATCGCGGCGGTGGCGGCGGGTTCGGTGATCGGCTTCGTGAACGGCGCGGTGATCGCCTATCTGCGCATCAACGCGCTGATCACCACGCTCGCCACGATGGAAATCGTGCGCGGCCTGGGCTTCATCGTGTCGCACGGTCAGGCGGTGGGCGTGTCGTCGGACACCTTCATCGAACTCGGCGGACTGTCGATGCTGGGGATTTCCCTGCCTATCTGGGTCACGCTTGCATGTTTCATCGTTTTTGGCGTATTGCTCAACCAGACTGTGTACGGCCGCAATACGCTCGCAATTGGCGGCAATCCGGAAGCCTCGCGGCTCGCGGGCATCAACGTGGAGCGCACGCGCGTGTGGATCTTCCTGATCCAGGGCGCGGTCACCGCGCTCGCGGGCGTCATTCTCGCTTCGCGGATCACGTCGGGTCAGCCGAATGCCGCAGAAGGTTTCGAATTGAACGTGATTTCCGCGTGCGTGCTGGGCGGCGTGTCGCTGCTCGGCGGACGCGCGACGATCTCGGGCGTCGTGATCGGCGTGCTCATCATGGGCACGGTCGAAAACGTGATGAACCTTTTGAACATCGACGCGTTCTATCAGTACCTCGTGCGCGGCGCGATCCTGCTGGCCGCCGTGCTGCTGGATCAGCTGAAGAATCGCGGGTCGCGGGACTAAGCCTCCGGTCGTGTCGTTTGCATCGCCGCGAAAGCCATACGGCTTTCGCGAAGCCAAACTCTTGTGAACAAGCCCATGTCAGCCACTGAAAAGAAGCTCGCCGTTTATCCCAGCCTCGCGGGCAAGACCGTGCTCATCACGGGCGGCGCCACCGGTATCGGCGCGTCCTTCGTGGAAAACTTCGCCGGTCAGGGCGCGAAGGTCGCGTTCTTCGATATCGATACGGCCGCGGGCGAAGCGCTCGCCGACCGGCTCGGCGCGTCGCTGCCCGAAGGCCGTTTCAAGCCGCTCTTCTTGCGTATCGATCTGACCGACATCGACGCCTTGCGTAAAGGCATCGTCGATGTGCGCTCGGCGCTCGGGCCCATCAGCGTGCTCGTCAACAACGCGGCGAACGACAAGCGTCATTCGATCGAATCGGTGACGCCCGAATCGTACGATGCCGGCATCGCGGTGAACATTCGCCATCAGTTCTTCGCGGCGCAGGCGGTCATCGAAGACATGAAGCAGCTCGGCGGCGGCTCGATCATCAATCTCGGCTCCATCAGCTGGATGCTCAAGCAAGGCAATTTCCCGGTCTACGTCACGTCGAAGTCGGGCGTGCAGGGCATGACGCGCGGCCTCGCGCGCGATCTCGGCAAGTTCGGCATTCGCGTGAATACGCTCGTGCCGGGCTGGGTGATGACCGAAAAGCAAAAGACGCTCTGGCTCGACGACGCAGGCCGCGAAGCCATCAAGCTCGGCCAGTGCATCGACGCCGAATTGATGCCGGAACATCTCGCGCGCGCGGCGCTGTTCCTGGCGTCGGACGACAGCAGCATGTTGACCGCGCAGGATATCGTCGTCGACGGAGGATGGGCGTGAAAGCGCGCCTTCTCGTCGACAGCCAGTGCGCGCTCGGCGAAGGCGCGACGTGGTGCGCGCGAAGCGGCCGCTTCTACTGGACCGATATCGAAGGCAAGCGTCTGTGGCGTTACGATCCGCGCGATGGCAAAAGCGAATCCTTCGAAATGCCCGAGCGGCTCGCGTGCTTCACGCCGTGCGCCGATGCGGGACGCTTGCTGCTCGGCCTTGCATCGCGGCTCGCGTTCTTCGACCTGACGACGCGCGAGATCGAGACCATCATGCTCGTCGAAGCCGACTTGCCGACGCGTCTGAACGATGGCCGCTGCGACCGCGAAGGGCGCTTCGTGTTCGGCACCAAGCACGACGTGGAGGATGCGCAGGCGGTCGGCGGGTTCTATCGGCTGAATCACGATTTGTCGCTCGAACGGTTGCCGCTTCCGGACTGCGCGATCTCGAACAGCATCGGCTTCAGCCCAGATGGCGCGACGATGTACTACTGCGATTCCCCGACGCGCCAGATTCGCGCGTGCGATTACCCGAGCTTCGCGAACGACCGCGTGTTCGTCGAATTGAGCGATGCGACGGGCGTTCCCGACGGTTCCATCGTCGATGCCGATGGCGGGCTCTGGAACGCGCAATGGGGCGGTTATCGCGTGGTGCGTTATGCACCCGATGGCCGCGAAAGCGCGCGTGTCGATGTGCCGAGCGCGCAACCGAGTTGCGTCGCGTTCGGCGGCGCGGACTTCGCATTGATGTATGTGACGAGCGCGCGCGTCGGACTGAACGAGCGTGCCTTGCAGACCGATCCGCATGCAGGCGGCGTGTTCATCGCCACACCGGGTGTGCGCGGAATCGAAGAAGCGGTATTTCAGGGCAAGCCATGAAACCAAGGCGCCGCGCTCTGCGTTCAAGCGCGCCCAAGCCCGGCCACGCCGGGCAGTTTCGCCTCTCGCTGGAGTACGAGCCATGACTGCTGCGCGCACAGAAACAGGATCGAACGCGGTATCCGCATCCACGGCGCAGGCGAACGCCCGCCGTTCTCGTCTCGCCGCCGCCAAGGAGCCGCCGATACGCCCCGGCCCGGGCACCGCGGCGGTCGCTATCGGCAGCGCGGGCGTCGCTGGCTGCATCACGCTTGCAAACGCGCATTTGCGGCTCGATGTCGCGCCTTCGCTCGGCGGCGGCATTACACGATTCGACTGGCGTCATGAAGGCGCGCTCGTGCCGATCTTCCGACCTTGCATCGAACCGGGCCCGGACACCGATCCGAATCAGCTCGCCTGCTATCCGCTGCTGCCGTATTCGAATCGCATCGGCAATGGGCAGTTCGAGTTTTCCGGCCGCGCGATCGACGTGCCGTGCAACCGCGCGGGCGAACCGCTGCCCATTCACGGCGACGGCTGGCTCGGCGCGTGGCAAGTGGAAGACGAAGACGCAGACGCAGCCCATGTGCGCATGACGCTCGACCGGCGCGACGGCAAGCCGTATTCGTATCGCGCAACGCAGACTTATGCCTTGGACGACGCGACGCTCGTCGTGACACTCGACGTTCAGAACACGGGCGATCAGGCGCTGCCGTTCGGTCTCGGGCTGCATCCGTTTCTAATGCGCGAAGCGGATACGGAGTTATCCGCGGCGGCGGGCGGTCTCTGGCTTTGCGGCGACGACTGGCTGCCGGTGCGTCACGTTCCCGCGCCGCCCGCGTGGCAGTTCGGCGTGGCATACCCGATGCCGTCCGAGATGGTGAACAACGCCTTCACCGGCTGGAGCGGACGCACGAGCGTGCTGTGGCCCAGGCGTCGGCTGTCGCTCATCATCGCCGCCGATACCGACTACTACGTGCTCTACGCGCCGCCCGGCGAGAACTTCTTTTGCTTCGAGCCGGTGGATCATCCGATCAACGCGGTGAACCTGCCCGGTGGAGGCGAGGCGCACGGCATGACGGTGCTCGAACCGGGCGAGCGGCTCGCGCGTACGTTTCGCTTCACGGTCGAGCGAACGGGCGATGCGTCGCGGCGGGCCAGTCCACGCACGCGCGCCCGCGCGGGTTCGGGCGCGAAGGCGAAGGCACGCGCAACGCATGCACGCGTGGATGGCTGAAGGAAAGCCAGATGACAGACGCCTGAGAGCAAGCGATAAAAGCGGCGGCTTGCCGGACGATTCGGAGGAGTAGGGTGGAACGCCGGCACGTTAAAATGCGTGCCATCGACGTTCTTCGAGAAGCCTCCCGCCATGTCCTTCATTCAATCGCTCAACGCCGCGTGGTCGCGCACGCAATCGCTGCTGTGCGTCGGTCTCGATCCCGAGCCGTCGAAGTTCCCGGCCGCGCTCAATGGCCGTTCGGACGCGATCTTCGAGTTCTGCCGCGATATCGTCGATGCCACCGCGCCTTACGCGTCATCGTTCAAACCGCAGATCGCGTACTTCGCGTCGAATCGCGCGGAAGATCAACTCGAAGCGCTGATCGCGCATGTCCACGAGAAGCATCCCGGCATTCCCGTGATCCTGGATGCCAAGCGCGGCGACATCGGCAGCACGGCGGAGCAATATGCGCGCGAGGCGTTCGAGCGCTATCGTGCGGATGCGGTCACGGTCAACCCGTACATGGGTTTCGATTCCATCGAGCCGTATCTCGCGCATAAAGGCAAGGGCGTGATCGTGTTGTGCCGGACCTCGAACGCGGGCGGCTCCGATCTGCAGTTTCTCGATACAGGCGGCAGGCCGCTTTATCACGTGGTCGCGACGCTCGCGGCCGAAAGGTGGAATAAGAACGGTCAGCTCGGACTCGTGGTCGGCGCGACGTTTCCGAGGGAAATCGAAGCGGTGCGTTGTATCGTCGGCGAGATGCCGTTGTTGATTCCAGGTATCGGCGCGCAAGGCGGAGATGTCGAAAGAACCGTGCGCGCGGGCCGCACTGGCAACGGCACGGGCATGCTGATCAATTCGTCGCGCGCGATCATCTACGCGAGCAAGAGCGAGGATTACGCTCAAGCCGCTGCGGACGCGGCGAAGAAAACGCGCGATTCGATCAACGCGTATCGATAAGAACGATGCGCGGCTTCGGCAATGCGACGATGCATTAAAGCCGCGCTGAAACGTGGATCAGCGGGTACCGATGAATTCGCGGCGTTTCAACGCTACGCCAACTCACGACCAATACCGCGAAGTCAGAACGCGATGCGATCGAAGCCACATCGCGCTTACTTCTCCCTGCGCTCCAGCAACTCCAGCAAGCCCCTCAACGCATGCGCCGCCGCCTGTGTGCGTACTTGTTCGCGGTCCCCCTTGAACAACTGCGTCTCGACAGCCGTATGCAGCCGATTGCTCCACGCAAACGACACCGTTCCCACCGGCTTCACCTCGCTGCCGCCCCCTGGCCCCGCCACGCCCGTGATCGACACCGCCACCTGCGCGCGGCTGTTGCGCAAGGCGCCTTCGGCCATTGCTTTCGCCACCGGCTCGCTCACCGCGCCATGCTGTTCGATCAACGCAGCCGGCACGCCGATCATCTCGGTCTTCGCGAGGTTCGAATACGTGACGAAGCCGCGCTCGAACCACGCACTGCTGCCGGAAATATCCGTGATCGCCGCCGCGACCATGCCGCCCGTGCACGACTCGGCGGTCGCGAGCGTCAGCCGTTCGTCGCGCAGCTTGTTGCCGACGCGAATCGCGAGTTGGTGAACCACGGTATCGGTTGCCATGACGATGTTCCGAAGGGTTGAAGGTGAGAAGAACGGCCGTCAGACGGTCATGCGCCAGAGCGCGATCACGAGCAGCGAGAAGAACGCCGCGACCAGATCGTCGAACATGATGCCGAAGCCGCCTTTCAAATGGCGGTCGAAATAGCGAATGGGCGGTGGCTTGACCATGTCGAAAAAGCGAAACACGACGAACGCCCACAACTGTCCGGTGAACGTCGCGGGCGTGACGAGCAGCAGCACGAGCCAGAACGCAATGATCTCGTCCCACACGACCGCCGACGGGTCCGCGACATTCATCTTCTTCGCGGTGAAGCCGCAGAACCAGCATCCGGCAACAAAGCCGATGACGATCAGCGCGCCCCATTCGGCCACCGTCAGATACTGATTGAACACGACGAACGAAACCCACGCGAAGAGCGTACCGACGGTGCCGGGCATGATCGGCGAAAGCCCGCTGCCGAAACCGAGCGAAAGAATATGCAGCGGATGCGTGAGCATGAAGCGCGCGCTCGGCTTGCGCGGCGCGCCGCGCGCAGTGGGGGGATCGCCCGGGAGCGCCGGGGTCGGGTCAGTCTGCATGAAAGTGGTCGAAGCCTTGCAACGTCAGTGAAAGCGGCGCGCCCGTGTTGTCGCGCCAGTCGATGGCGGGCGTACTCGTCGTGCACGGCGCGCTCATCGCTTCGATTGTACCGATGCGCGTCAACGCCACGCCCACGCGTGCTGCAATGCGAGCCACGGCGTCACGCCGCTCGCGCGGCGCGGTGAAGCAGAGTTCGTAGTCGTCGCCGCCCGCGAGCGCGCATTGGCGGCGCGCGGCTTCGGGCAACGCGCGAACGGCATCGGAGCACGGCACGGCGTCGGCATCGACGATGGCGCGCACGTTCGACCGCCTGAGGATATGCATGAGATCGCCGGCCAGGCCATCGGAGATATCGAGCGCCGCGTGCGCCACGCCGCGCAGCGCGAGACCGAGCGCCACGCGCGGCTCGGGGCGTTCGAGCGCCACGTTCCATGCGGACGACGCCGCCGGCCATTCGCCGCGTATTGCGCCGAGTCCCGCGCGGGCATCGCCCAAGGTGCCGGAAACGTAGATGTCGTCGTCGGGCATCGCGGCATCGCGACGCAATGCCGCGCCATGCGGCACGTCGCCGAAAACGGTGATGCAGATGTTGAGCGGACCGCTCGTGGTGTCGCCACCGATCAGCGCGCAGTCGAAGCGCTGCGCGAGCGCGAAGAGGCCGTCGCTGAATGCGGCGAGCCACGCTTCGTCGGCGCGCGGCAAGGCGAGCGCAAGCGTGAACGCGTGCGGCTTCGCGCCCATCGCGGCGAGATCGGAAAGGTTCACGGCGAGCGCCTTGTGGCCGAGCGCGTTCGGATCGACATCGGGAAAGAAGTGACGGCCTTCGACCAGCATGTCCGTGGAAATAGCCAGTTGATGTCCGGCGGGCGGCGCGATCAGCGCGCAATCGTCACCGATGCCAAGCGGCATGGCGGCCGCGTTGTCGTGTCGTGACGATGGCGGGCTCGCGCGGCGGGCGAAGTATCGATCAATCAGTGAAAACTCGGAGAGCATCGTGGGCGTCAAGGCTGATTGTTGCGCTGCAAGATAGAAATGTATTGGACGGCAAAATGCATCGGTGAGCGGTGAACGTACCCGCATCGTGTCTCGAAAAAACCGGCCGATGCGCTGAAAGCCTTGCTGTGCTTCAGGATCAGACCTTTTAAAGTCACGGCACTTGTAGCTGAATTGCATGGACTGCGGGCTAAAGCGCTACACGAATGGCGCTACAATGCGTTCGAACTTCCATTCTAATTCCCGCACTGCTAGCCCGCCTTATGACGACTGACGCCAATACCAAGCTTCGCGAAGCCGCGCTCGACTATCACGAGTTTCCGGTCCCCGGAAAGATCGCAATTGCGCCGACCAAGCAGATGATCAACCAGCGCGATCTCGCGCTGGCTTACTCGCCGGGCGTCGCGTTCGCGTGCGAGGCGATCGTTGAAAATCCGCTCAACGCCGCACGCTTCACCGCGCGCAGCAACCTCGTGGGCGTCGTGTCGAACGGCACGGCGGTGCTGGGTCTCGGCAACATCGGTCCGCTCGCTTCCAAGCCGGTGATGGAAGGCAAGGCCGTGCTCTTCAAGAAGTTCGCGGGTATCGACGTGTTCGACATCGAGCTCAACGAAAGCGATCCGCACAAGCTCGTCGAAGTGGTCGCCGCGCTCGAACCGACGTTCGGCGGCATCAATCTGGAAGACATCAAGGCGCCGGATTGCTTCATCGTCGAGCGCGAGTGCCGCAAGCGCATGAAGATTCCCGTCTTCCACGACGATCAGCACGGCACGGCTATCGTGGTCGCGGCAGCCATCACCAACGGCCTGAAGGTGGTCGGCAAGGACATCGCCGAAGTAAAGCTCGTGGCGTCCGGCGCGGGCGCGGCGGCGCTGGCCTGTCTCACCTTGCTCGTCGATCTCGGCATGAAGATCGAGAACATCTTCGTCACGGACTTGGCCGGCGTGGTCTATAAAGGCCGCACCGAACTCATGGACCCGGACAAGGAACGCTTTGCTCGCGAGACCAGCGCGCGCACGCTCGCCGAAGTGATGGAAGGCGCGGACGTGTTCCTCGGCTTGTCGGCAGGCGGCGTGCTCAAGCAGGAAATGGTCAAGGGCATGGCCGCGAAGCCGCTCATTCTCGCGCTTGCCAATCCGACGCCGGAAATCCTGCCGGAACTCGCGCTCGAAGTGCGCCCCGATGCCGTGCTCGCCACCGGCCGCACGGACTACCCGAATCAGGTCAACAACGTTCTGTGCTTTCCGTTCATCTTCCGTGGCGCGCTCGATGCGGGCGCGACCACCATCACGAAGGAAATGGAAATCGCGGCGGTGAACGCAATCGCGGAACTGGCGCGTCAGGAACAAAGCGATATCGTCGCGACCGCGTACGGCATTCAGGACTTGTCGTTCGGCCCCGAGTATCTGATTCCGAAGCCTTTCGATCCGCGTCTCATCGTGAAGATTGCGCCAGCGGTGGCCAAGGCCGCGATGGACAGCGGCGTGGCGACGCGTCCTATCGAGGACATGGACGCCTACGAACAGCACTTGCAGCAGTTCGTCTACCACAGCGGCACGACCATGAAGCCCGTGTTCCAGCTCGCGCGCAGCGTGGAGCCGGAGAAGAAGCGCATCGTGTTCGCGGAAGGCGAGGAAGAGCGCGTGCTGCGCGCCGTGCAGATCGCCGTCGACGAAAAAATCGCCAAGCCAATTCTCATCGGCCGGCCGGCGGTCATCAGACAGCGCATCACGAAGTTCGGTCTGCGGCTCACGCCGGATGTCGACTTCACGATGGTCGACACCGATCACGACGAGCGCTACCGCGACTTCTGGCAGACGTACTACAAGATGATGGCGCGCAAGGGTATCAGCGAGCAGATGGCCAAGCTCGAGATGCGCCGCCGCACCACGCTCATCGGCGCGATGCTGGTGGAAAAGGGCGAAGCCGACGGCATGATCTGCGGTACGGTAAGCACGACGCATCGGCATCTGCACTTCATCGATCAGGTGATCGGCAAGAAGGAAGGCGCGAAGGTCTACGCGGCCATGAACGGCCTCGTGTTGCCGGGCCGCCAGATTTTCCTGGCCGACACGCACGTCAACGTCGACCCGACGCCCGAGCAGCTCGCGGAAATCACCATCATGGCGGCGGAAGAGGTGAAGCGTTTCGGCATCGTGCCGAAGATCGCGCTGCTGTCGCATTCGAACTTCGGCACGAGCAACGCGCCGACCGCGCAGAAGATGCGCGACGTGCTGGCTATCCTCAAGCAACGCGCGCCCGATCTCGACGTCGATGGCGAAATGCACGGCGACGTCGCGCTCGACTCACGTTTGCGCAAGGAAGTGCTGCCGGAATCGACGCTCGAAGGCGACGCCAATTTGCTGATCCTGCCGAACATCGACGCCGCGAACATCTCGTACAACCTGCTGAAGACGGCGGCGGGCAACAACATTGCCATCGGTCCGATGCTCCTCGGCGCGGCAAAACCGGTGCATGTGCTGACGGCATCGGCGACGGTGCGGCGTATCGTCAACATGACGGCGCTGCTCGTGGCCGACGCGACCGCTGCACGGTGAACGAATGAACTGAGCGTCTGCCGTACGACGACGTGCCAATTGAACGCGGCGGAATTTTCCGCCGCGTTTTTTTTGGCAGCAAAAAACGCGGGCGAAAAAAAAAGCGTGCCGTGGGTCGTTGGCACGCTTCGAGGCAAGAGCAAAGGGGCTTCACTCGCCCTCCAAGGGTCAAAAACAGAGCCTCGGCGGAGCGCCTGCCGTGAAGCCGACAAGTGAGGCGACTCGTCATATGGCTTCGCGGCTCTGCGGGACAAATTATTATCTCGTTCAGGATAAAAATCTCTCAGATTTGGGCTAAATATTGACTTGATTTTTTGCCAATCTCCATGCTTTTTGGCAATTTCAAGGAAGAATTGCCGATTTCTCGCGGAACGTTGCTTCCCCTTGTCATTAGCGATACCCTTGCATCTTTCATGGTCGTCGAATTCTGATAACGCGGGGACAACCGTTTCGTGATGCGTGCATGGGTTTCAACCATCGTCGCCTTGAGTCTCATTCTTGGCGGGTGTGGCAAGGACGAATCCCGTGGCGGCGCACCAGATGCGGCATCCGCGGGTCCCGCTGCCATTCAGGCAAGCGAGGCGCCGGGAACGCCCGCCGAATCGGCAGGGTCTCTTGGTCGGGGACCGGTGCGGGAACCCACGCAACGGTCTGCCGAATCCGGCCGGCCTGAGCGTGACGGGCTCGCCACCATCGGCATTGCGCAGTTGCCGAAGCAGGCAGTGGCGACATTGCGGCTGATCGAAGCGGGCGGCCCTTTCCCTTATCCAAAGGACGGAGTCGTGTTCGGCAATCGCGAGCGTGTGCTGCCGCGGCATCCGCGTGGTTATTACCACGAGTACACGGTGCCCACGCCGCGTTCGCGTGACCGGGGCGCCCGGCGAATCGTGTGTGGCGGGTCGAAGCGGCAGACCGGCGACTGCTACTACACGGACGACCATTACGCCAGTTTCAAACGCATTGCGGACTAACTAGGGATTAACGGCATGAGCGACAACATCTACGCGCACGACCACGGCGTCGCGAGTGATCTTTTCGCAACCGGCGATGGCAACCTGTTCCAGCGAGTATTGCGGCTACGCATGACAGAACACGACAACAGACCCGATGACGAGCCGAATCCGGTGCAGGCGCATCCTCAGGAACCGGCGGAGGAATCCGAGTCTCTTTTCGCGACGGTGCGGCCGAATATCGTGCAATCCATCCGCGCGTTCCGTGTTCAGGAACTCGCCGACGAAGCGAATCGACTCGAACAGCATTTTCTTTACGCGTATCTCGGGCAGGCGCAGAGCAAGCAGGAAATCCTGGAGACCATTGCGACGTCGTTCCTGTTTCCCAAGCACTTCGGCAAGAACTACGACGCGCTGTACGACTCGCTGACCGATCTCGTCCACAAGGCGGGCTCGCAACCGGGCTTCGTGATCGTGCTGGAGCAATTGCCGATTGCGCAGAAATTCGACAAGGAAGGGCGCGAGACGCTGCTCGACGTGTTCCGCGACGCGGCCGAGTTCTGGGCCGAACGGCGCGTGGCGTTCCGCGTGTTCTATTCGTTCGTGTGACGCGCTGAAGCGAGCGCTGCTCGCGCGACGTTTGAAATGAATCAGCCCGATGGGTCTTGCTCATCGGGCTGATTTTGTTTTGCGGGCTGTCGTCCCGTTCACCAGCCGCCCCAACGCGCGGCGAGCGCGGCCAGCACCGCGATTCCCGCCGTCTCCGTGCGCAACACGCGCGGTCCGAGACCGAGCGCGGAGAAACCCGCCGCCACGATCTCACTTTCTTCCGATGGCGAAAATCCCGCCTCCGGTCCAATCAGCAAAGTCACCGGTTCGCGCGGCGCTTTTGCGGGCAGCGTCGCGAACGTGAGTTCCGCGCGCGGCGAAAGCAGCAAGCGCAGCTCACCATCGGAGGAGGGCGGCAAGTCGGCGAGCCAGGCGTCGAGATCGCGCGGCGGCGCGACGTGCGGTACGCGATTGCGTCCGCATTGCTCGCAGGCGGCGCGCACGAGCGCTTGCCAGTGCGCCTGACGCTTGAGCGCACGCTCGCCCGCAAGCCGCACGACGCCGCGCTCGGTGGTCAGCGGCACGATATCCGCGACGCCCAGCTCCACCGTTTTCTCGATCAGCCAGTCCATCTTGTCGCCGCCTGCGACGCCTTGCGCGAGTATCACGCGATACGGCGGCTCCGCGTCACGTTCGTCGTGTTCGTCGATCCGCGCGCTGGCCGCACGTTTCGCGATCTCGGTCAGCTCCGCGCGATACTCGCCGCCTTCGCCATCGAAGAGCGTGATGACATCGCCGGTCTGGAGGCGCAGGACGTGCACGTGGCGCACGACATCGTCGGGGAGGGGCAAGGTTTGGCCCACCGCGAGCGGGCCGTCAACGTAAAAGCGTGGCATAGGTAACGATCGCGGATGCAGAACCCGCGGATAGTGAAGTTGCCTTGAGGGAATGAAACAGCGCTTAGTTCAGATGCCGCGCAATCGCCCAGCGATAGCCATCCGGATCTTCGATCTGCGCAAAGCGGTCGCCCCAGAACTGATCCTGTGGCTCGATGAGCGCTTTCGCGCCCACGGCGATGGCCTGCGCGAAGGTGGCATCCACGTCGTCCACATAAAGATAGAACGACTGCGGCGCCATGATGCCGGAGCTCTTCGGCGTGCGCGCCTGCGAGCCGTAAGCGCCCTCCGGCGCGAACATCACGATCAACTGGCCGCGATACGTCATCTCGACGTGGATGATGCTGCCATCGTCGTTCACGCTGTCGCGCACCGCGAAGCCGAGCGCCTTCTCGTAGAACCCGATGCTCACGCGCGCATCGCGCACGGTGAGATAGGGCGTCAACCAGGGCACGTCGGCCGGGCGTGGGTCTGTCATCGAAAGCACTCCTTCAAGCCTTGCTGCACGAATACGGTGAGGGACATTCTGCCACGAAGCCCGGCATGCCATCCGGAGGCGCCGGCGCTCGAAGCGAAGCAGCCGCTGCACGGAACGTGCCCGCCGCGATGGTCAGCGATGCGCGTTGAACGGCGATGCTTTGGCGCTTGCTCGCGGCCTGTCAATCGGACCGGTCTGTTAGAATGACGGCCTCCCGATCCTCGTCGTTTCTCGTCGTTCCGGTCCTGAAAACGTTGTGTGCCGCGGGTCCGGCGCGTAGCAGAATCACTGCGGATTATTTCAGGACCAGCCGGAAGCTCCCGAGCTTTCCAAGCACTCGACACGACATGACGACCCAGCCCTCCAGTCAGACCGCCCTCATGGCCAACGCGATCCGCGCGCTTGCCATGGATGCCGTTCAACAAGCCAACTCCGGTCACCCCGGCATGCCCATGGGCATGGCCGAAATCGGCGTCGCGCTGTGGTCGCGCCATCTGAAGCACAACCCCACGAATCCGCACTGGTTCGACCGCGACCGTTTCGTTTTGTCGAATGGTCACGGCTCCATGCTGCTGTATTCGCTGTTGCACCTGACCGGCTATGATCTGCCGATCGGTGAACTGAAGAACTTCCGCCAACTGCATTCGAAGACGCCGGGCCATCCGGAAGTGGGCATGACGCCGGGCGTCGAGACCACCACCGGGCCGCTCGGTCAGGGCGTCGGCAACGCGGTCGGCATGGCGCTCGCCGAAGCGTTGCTGGCGGCCGAGTTCAACAAGGCCGACGCGAAGATCGTCGATCACCATACGTATGTTTTCCTCGGCGACGGTTGCCTGATGGAAGGTATCTCGCACGAAGCCGCATCGCTCGCGGGCACGCTCAAGCTGAACAAGCTGATCGCGCTGTACGACGACAACGGCATCTCCATCGACGGTCACGTCGAACACTGGTTCCACGACGACACCCCGAAGCGTTTCGAAGCCTACGGCTGGAACGTGATCCGCGCGGTAGACGGCCATGACGTCGAAGCGGTCGATGCCGCCATCGCCACGGCGAAGAACTCGGACAAGCCCACGCTGATCTGCTGCCGCACGGTCATCGGCAAGGGTGCGCCGACGAAGGCAGGCGGTCACGACGCGCACGGCGCGCCGCTCGGCGACAAGGAAATCGCCGCGACGCGCGCGGGCCTTGGTTGGAATTACGAGCCGTTCGTGATTCCGCAGGAAGTCTATGCGGCGTGGGACGCGAAGGAACAAGGCACGCACGCCGAAGCCGAGTGGAACAAGGCGTTCGAGGCATACCGCGCGAAGTACGGCAGCGAAGCGGTCGAATTCACGCGCCGCATGAAGGGCGAATTGCCGGCTGACTGGAAGGCGAGCGCGGCGAAGATCATCGAAGATGCGAACCAGCGCGCCGAAACGGTCGCTTCGCGCAAGGCATCGCAACAGACCATCGAAGGTCTGGCCGCTGCGTTGCCGGAACTGCTGGGCGGTTCCGCGGATCTCACGGGATCGAACCTCACGAACTGGAAAGCGTCGAAGCCCGTACGCGCTGCCGGCGATGCAGAAAACGCGAACCCCGGTCACGCGGGCATCCAGTGGGGCAACCACATCAATTACGGTGTGCGCGAATTCGGCATGAGCACGGCCATCAACGGTCTAGCGCTGCATGGCGGCTTCCGCCCGTTCGGCGGCACGTTTCTGACGTTTTCGGATTACAGCCGCAACGCGCTGCGCGTCGCGGCGCTGATGAAGTCGCGCTCCATCTTCGTGTTCACGCACGACTCCATCGGTCTCGGCGAAGATGGCCCGACGCATCAGTCGATCGAACACGTGTCGAGCCTGCGTCTGATTCCGCAACTGCAGACGTGGCGCCCGGCCGACACCGTGGAAACGGCGGTGGCCTGGACGCATGCAATCGAACATCAAGGTCCGTCCACGTTGATCTTCAGCCGGCAGAATCTGCAATTCTCGCCGCGCAACGACGTGCAGATCGCGAACATCGCGAAGGGCGGCTACGTGCTGCGCGACTGGAACGACGACATTCCGGCGCGCAAGATCATCCTCATCGCGACCGGCTCGGAAGTGCAACTCGCGATGCAGGCGGTCGAGGCGCTGGCGAAGGACGGCATTGGCGCGCGCGTCGTCTCGATGCCCTGCACCAACGTGTTCGACAAGCAAGACGCTGAATACCGCGAGCGCGTGCTGCCCAAGGGCGTGGCGCGCGTGGCGATCGAGGCGGGCGTGACGGATTTCTGGCGCAAGTACGTGGGCCTCGAAGGCGGCGTGGTCGGCATCGACACGTTCGGCGAATCCGCACCGGCGGGCGAGCTGTTCAAGCATTTCGGCTTCACGGTGGAACATGTCGTCGAGACGGCGAAGTCCGTGCTCGCGGCCTGAACCCGGCAGTCAACGGTTTTTTTAGCCATCAGGAGATTGACCATGACGATTCGCGTTGCAATCAACGGCTACGGCCGGATCGGCCGCAATACGCTGCGAGCTTTCTACGAAAACGGCAAGAAACACGACATCGAGATCGTCGCCATCAACGATCTCGGCGATGCCAAGACGAACGCGCATTTGACGCAGTACGACACGGCGCACGGCAAGTTCCCGGGCGAAGTGTCGGTGGACGGCGATTACCTCGTCGTCAACGGCGACAAGATTCGCGTGCTGGCCAACCGCAACCCGGCCGAACTGCCGTGGGGTGAGCTGAACGTCGACGTCGTGCTGGAATGCACGGGCTTTTTCACGACGAAGGAAAAAGCGAGCGCGCACATCAAGGGTGGCGCGAAGAAGGTCATCATCTCGGCGCCGGGTGGCAAGGACGTGGACGCGACCATCGTGTATGGCGTGAACCACCACGTGCTGAAGGCATCCGACACGGTCATCTCGAACGCGTCGTGCACGACGAACTGTCTCGCACCGCTCGTCAAGCCGCTAAACGACAAGATCGGTCTTGTGAACGGTCTGATGACCACCATCCACGCTTACACGAACGATCAGGTTTTGACCGACGTGTATCACGAAGACCTGCGTCGCGCGCGCTCGGCCACGCATAGCCAGATCCCGACGAAGACGGGCGCGGCTTCGGCGGTCGGTCTCGTGCTGCCAGAACTGAACGGCAAGCTGGACGGCTATGCCATTCGCGTGCCGACCATCAACGTGTCGGTGGTCGATCTGTCGTTCATCGCCGCACGTGATACGACGGTCGAGGAAGTCAACAAGATCATGAAGGAAGCAGCGGAAGGTTCGCTCAAGGGCATTCTCGGCTACAACGAGGCGCCGCTCGTGTCGATCGACTTCAATCACAACCCGGCTTCGTCGACGTTCGATGCAACGCTCACCAAGGTGTCGGGCCGTCTCGTGAAGGTGTCGAGCTGGTACGACAACGAGTGGGGCTTCTCGAACCGCATGCTGGACACGGCTGTAGCGCTCGCGAACGCGAAGTAAGCTTGCTGCACTGACCGACGTAAAAAAAGCCGCTCTTCGGAGCGGCTTTTCTTTTCCCGCGCGTGTTCCGGCTTACGCGAAATTGCTGCCGGCAATGCGACACGACGTAAGCCGCAGCCGCCGCAGCCGCGTTCGCCGATGCCGTGCCCCTGAGATCGATTCGACAGCGCATCGCTGGAAAGGCCGGACCTACGCTCGGTGTGGCACCGGAAAATGCACGCCCGCGCGTTGCGCCGCGTTGACGATGTGCCGCTCTATTGCAATGCCGGCTTTCTCGCCGTCACGCGCCTTGAGTGCTTCGACGATCACCATGTGTTCGTTATAAGTCGAAAGCACGAGCTCGCGCCGATAGAACGGCAAGCGCTGGCTCTCTTTCATGATGTCGGCGCTGCCACGCAAGATGGACTCGATGGCCGCATTGCCCGCGAGACTCACGATACGCATATGGAATGCGAAGTCGAGTTGCGCGGCTTCCTCGAGTTCCGCCGCCATGAGCGCGCCTTGCAGCGCGTTCAGATTGTCATCGAGCCAGTCGATGTCGGCGTCGCCGATGGAATGCGCCGCCAGCCGCGCGACGAATCCCTCGAGCGCGAAGCGCATCTGATACGTATCGGGCAACGACGCCTGATCGGCAAACCGCCAGCCATGCGCGCTCGACGCCTGCGCGCTGCTCACATACACACCCTTGCCGGGACGGATGTGCAGCATGCCGAGCGCTTCGAGCGTGGTCAGCGCCTCGCGCAACGAAGCACGGCTGATCGCCAGTTCCTCCGATAGTTGCCGCTGCGCGGGAAGCAAACTGCCCACGGGATACATGCTCGACTCGATACGCTCGCGGATGGTCGCGATGGCGGCATCGGTCACGGTATGCGGAACGTTTTTCATAGGAAGAATTGGAGAATGGCCGGTCTGACCGCCATTGTATGCGCGCCTTTCGTACGCGTGTGCTCCGGTTCGAATCAAGCGATTCCATGCCAGAAGGCAACAGGGTAAACCGTTAGCACGCGTTGCTTGACGCGGTTATATCGGCTTTCTAATATGCCTCATCACATCACTGGTCCGACCAGTCGGAACAGTTGCCTGAAAATGAAACCCTTCAACGACAAGGAGAAGGTCGTGTCGAGATTCCTGAATTCGCTGTTCGGCAGGGTGATGATTGCGCTGGTCATCGGTATCGTGGTCGGCGCGCTTTTTCCCCACTTCGGCCAGTCGCTACGGCCGCTCGGCGATGGCTTTCTCAAGCTCATCAAGATGGTGATCGGGCCGATCGTGTTCTGCGTCGTCGTGAGCGGCATGGCGAGCGCGGGCGATCTGAAGAAGGTCGGGCGCGTCGGTCTGAAAGCGGTGGTCTACTTCGAGATCATGACTACGCTGGCGCTCGTGATCGGCGCGATCCTCGCGTGGGTGACGCGTCCGGGCGTCGGCATGAATATCGACCTGCATACGCTCGACGCGTCGTCGCTCACGACCTATACGGAACACGCGAAGAGCCTCAAGGACACGGCGGGTTTTCTGCTGAAGATCATTCCCGATACCGCCATCGACGCCTTCGCCAAGGGCGACATCCTGCAAGTGCTGGTGTTTTCCGTGCTATTTGGCTCGGCGCTCTCGTTGCTCGGCGACAAGGCGAAACGCGTGACCGGTCTGATCGACGAACTCTCGCACGTGTTCTTTCGCATCATGGCGTTCATCATCAAGCTGGCGCCGCTCGGCGTGCTCGGCGCGATTGCGTTCACGACCGGGCAGTACGGCGTCGAATCGTTGAAGCAACTCGGCCTGCTCGTGGCCGTGTTCTATGCAAGCTGCTTCCTCTTCGTGTTCGTCGTGCTCGCGGTGGTGATGCGCCTCGCGGGCTTCTCCATCTTCAAGCTCGTGCGCTATCTGCGCGAAGAATTGTCGATCGTGCTCGGCACTGCATCGTCCGATGCCGTGCTGCCGCAGATCATGCGCAAGCTCGAATGGATGGGCATCAAGGACTCGACCGTCGGCCTCGTGATTCCGACCGGCTATTCGTTCAACCTCGACGGCTTCTCGATCTACCTCACGCTCGCGGTGATCTTCATTGCGCAGGCGACCAACACGCCGCTTTCGCTGCATGACCTGATCGTCGTGGTGCTCGTGTCGCTCGTGACTTCGAAGGGCGCGCACGGCATTCCCGGCTCGGCCATCGTGATCCTTGCGGCCACGCTGTCGGCCATTCCCGCGATTCCCGTGCTCGGTCTCGTGCTGATTCTGCCGGTCGACTGGTTCGTCGGCATTGCGCGGGCGGTGACGAATCTCATCGGCAATTGCGTGGCGACCGTGGTCGTGGCCGTGTGGGAGAACGACATCGACCGGGCGCGCGCCAGGCGTGTGCTCGACCAGGACGCGGATTATCGCTTCGTGCCGGCCGCGCCCGAAACCTCGCATGGGCATGAGAACGCGCACGCGATCTGATGCCGAAGCTGCGCTCGATCTTCAAATAAAAGGACATACGAATGGCAAACCCGATTCTCGATCCCGATGCGCCCGCCTTCACGCGCCGCTATATGAACCTCGCGGACCCGCGTCTCGGCGCGCAGGCGCTCTTCGCCACGGACGAATTCTTCGCGCCGAAGGAACGCATGCTGGAGCCGCAGCCGGCGGTGTTCATTCCCGGCAAATACGACCAACACGGCAAGTGGATGGACGGCTGGGAAACGCGCCGCAAGCGCACGACGGGCTATGACTTCTGCGTCGTCAAGCTCGCGCGCGCGGGCACGATTCACGGCATCGATATCGATACGAGTCATTTCACGGGCAACTTTCCGCCGGCCGCGTCGGTTGAGGCGTGCTACAGCCCGAACGCCAATCCGGCGAGCGCGCCCGAAGACGGCGACTGGCGCGAGATCGTGCCGGCGACGACCTTGCAGGGCAATCGTCATCACTATGTCGAGATCGCCGATACGCGCGCTTACACGCACTTGCGCGTGAACATTTACCCCGATGGCGGGATCGCGCGGCTACGTGTGTATGGTCAGCCGAAGACGGATTTTTCGCGCATCGAGCGCGGCACGCTGCTGGACCTCGCGGCTGTCGAGAACGGTGCGTATCTGGTCGCGGCGAACAATCAGCACTTCGGGCCAGCATCGCAAATGCTGATGCCGGGACGCGGCGTGAATATGGGCGATGGCTGGGAAACGCGTCGCCGTCGCGAGCCGGGCAACGACTGGGCGATCGTAGCGCTGGCCGCGCCCGGCGTGATCCGCGCGATCGAAGTCGATACCGCGCATTTCAAAGGCAATTTCCCGGATCGCTGCTCGCTGCAGGCGGCGCGTGTCGAAGGCGGCACGGATGAATCGCTCGTGACGCAAGCCATGTTCTGGCCTGTGCTGCTCGACGAGCAAAAACTCGCTATGGACAACGTGCATCGCTTCGAGAAGGAGCTCGCGAAGCTCGGGCCCGTGACGCACGTGCGCTTCAATATTTTTCCGGATGGCGGCGTGTCGCGGCTGCGCGTCTTCGGCGAAATTCAATGAAGACGCCGATGCTTGTCTTGCTCGCGCGCCGAGCGTTCGCGTTCATCGATCAAGGTGCGTGAACGTAATTGCGAATCGTGCGCATACGCATCTCGCAAATCGTACAGGCGAAATGAAACCGCCGTCCATCGTTGCCGATGGGCGGCGGTTTTGCCTATCGCGCGCCGGACACCCGGCGTATCCGCTCAATGCTTGCGGTGCGGGCAGTTTTCTTTCGTGCAGGCGCCGTACAAAGCCAGCGCATGCTCGTGGAGCTTGAAGCCGCGCTCTTTCGCGATGGACTGCTGACGGCGTTCGATCTCGGCGTCGAAGAACTCTTCCACGCGGCCGCAGTCGATGCACACGAGGTGATCGTGATGCGAACCTTCGTTGAGCTCGAAGACGGCCTTGCCCGATTCGAAATTGCTCCGCGACAAAAGTCCGGCTTGCTCGAACTGCGTGAGCACGCGATAAACCGTGGCGAGACCGATATCCAGCTCTTCGGTGAGCAGGTTTCGATACACGTCTTCAGCGGTCAGATGGCGCACCGGACTGTGCTGGAAGATTTCGAGAATCTTGAGGCGGGGCAGGGTCGCCTTGAGCCCGATATTTTTGAGATCGGCGGGATTGGTCATGGCTAGGCATCCCTAGAGTACAATTTGAGGTTCTCATAGTAATGCGTTTTGACCGTTCCCGACATCATGAACAGAAATGACACGGATCGGTCCGCATGAGCACGTGACTGTCGCGTATTGGCTCACGTATTGGCTTGGATTGGCTTGGATTGGCGCGGCCTTCGAAAACGCCTCGCGCGAAAGGTTGAAATGTTCTCAAAAATTTTATCGAATTGCAGGGAGAGCCGTCGCATGCGGGGAACCATGATCGCTGCAACCGTGGCCGCATTGCTGGCCGGTTGCTCGACTTACGACAGCATCACGCAGAAGATCGCGCAGAGCATCACGCCGTATCGGATCACGGTCGTGCAAGGCAATTTCGTTTCGCAGGAAGCAGCAAGCCAGATGCAGGTCGGCATGTCGCGCGATCAGGTCAAGCAAATTCTCGGCACGCCGCTTCTCACCGACATGTTCCACGCGGATCGCTGGGACTACGTCTTTTACTTCAAGCGCGGTTCCACGTCGGTCGTGCAGCAGCGCGACTTCGTCGTGAACTTCGCGAGCGAGCGCGTGGTGAGCTGGTCGGGCGGCGAGAATCTGCCTTCGAACCTCGAACTGCTCGCGGAAATCGACGGCGACAAGGGCGTTAAGGTCGCGAAGGCCGCGGTGCCTCCCGCTTCCGCGCCGGTCGCGGCATCCACCGTGGCCGTGACCGCTCCGGCGGGCGAGCCTTCCACGCAGCCAAACGCAGCGGCGGCTTTTTCGGGCGACGCGAACCAGCAAGCGGCGCAGGCCGCGAATCGCGCGACCGCTCAGGTGGATACGCCAACGGGCCGTCAGCGCTCTTCGGCCTACAGCAGCGCGCCGCAAAGCGCGGGCGGTGCGCCGGGTTCGGCGGGCGCGGGCGGCAGCAACTCGCAAATCCAGTTGCAGCGCAAGCCGCAGCAAATCAACATTCCGGATAGCAGCGCGGTAGGCCCGGCGAGCACGTCGCCCACGCCTTCCAACGCCGGTGGTCAGACGCAGTTCTCCATGCCGCAGTAACGCGGCGCAGACGGGAACCGGCGCGCTCCTCGCGCGGTTCCCGTTGCTTCCAATCTGCATCATCCAGCGCGTGACCGTTGCGCGCTTCGACACGAGACAGCCATGAAGATCGCCATCGCCGGGGCATCGGGCCGCATGGGCCGGATGTTGATCGAAACCGTTCTCAACGATCCCGACGCGGAACTCGTCGGCGCCCTCGACCGGCCCGGCGTGCCGCAGCTCGGCCAGGACGCGGGCGCGTTTCTCGGCAAGACCACGGGCGTCCTGCTCACCGACGACATCGAACGCGTGTTCGCCGCCGCCGATTATCTGATCGACTTCACGCGCCCCGAGGGCACGCTCGCGCATCTCGAAGCCGCGCTGCGTCACAACGTGAAGATGGTGATCGGCACGACCGGTTTCTCCGATGAACAGAAGGCGCAATTGCGAGCCGCGGGGGCGAAGATCGGCGTCGTGTTCGCGCCGAACATGAGCGTTGGCGTGAACGTCACGCTCAAGCTGCTCGAATTCGCGGCGAAGCACTTCGCGGAAGGCTACGACATCGAAGTGATCGAGGCGCATCACCGGCACAAGGTGGATGCGCCCTCTGGCACCGCGCTTGCCATGGGCGAGGCAGTGGCCAAGGCGCTCGGCCGCGACCTCAAGGACTGCGCCGTCTACGCGCGCGAAGGCGTGACCGGCGAACGCGACCCATCGACCATCGGTTTCGCGACCATTCGCGGCGGCGATATCGTCGGGGATCACACGGTCATGTTCGCGGGCATCGGCGAGCGCGTCGAGATCACGCATAAATCGGCGAGCCGTCTGTCTTACGCGCAGGGCGCGCTGCGCGCGGTGAGGTTTCTCGCGAGCCACGACAAAGGCTTCTTCGACATGCAGGACGTCCTCGGGCTGCGCTGAGATTCATGGCGGCCACAGGCGTCATTCATTATCTTCAAAGCGGCGATGCGGTCACGCATGCGATTGCGGGCGTGCTGCTCGCCATGTCGTTCGCGAGCTGGTGTTTTCTGCTGGTAAAGGCGTGGGTGCTCACGCGCGCGAAGCGTCAGGGGCCGCGCGGGGTGCAGCGGTTCTGGCAGGCGGCGACGCTCAAGGATGGCATCGGCGCCTTGCGTGCAGTCGATCGCGAGCGCGTATATCTGCCGCTCGCCGAGGCTGCGTGGCGTGCGTCGGAAGCCGAGATGCCGGGCGCGTTGCTCGCGCGCGTGGAACGCAGCGAACGCGTGCTGCGCGCGTTGCGGCAAGCGTTGCTGAATTCACAGCGGCGGCTGGAGTTCGGGCAGGTTCTGCTGGCGTCGGTGGGCAGCACGGCGCCGTTCGTCGGGCTGCTCGGGACCGTGTGGGGCATTTATCACGCGCTGACCAGCATTGCGGCGAGCGGACAGGCAATGATCGAAACCGTCGCCGGTCCGGTTGGCGAGGCGCTCATCATGACGGCTTTCGGGCTCGTCGTGGCCATTCCGGCGGTGCTCGCCTACAACGTGCTCGGGCGCTACGTGCGGCAGATTTCCGAGGAACTCGACGGCTTCGCGCACGATCTGCACGCGTTCGTGTGCGGTGACGGCAAGTAGGGGAGCGCGACGCGATGGCGTTCGGCGGACTCGACAAAAAGCCCAATAACGCGCCGATGGCGGACATCAACATGACGCCGCTCATCGACGTCATGCTCGTTCTGCTCGTCATCTTTATCATCACCGCGCCACTTTTCACGCATGCGATCCGGCTCGATCTGCCGAAAGTCGCGTCGCAGCCGGCGCGCGAGACGCCGCAGACCATCACGCTTTCCATCGACGATGCGGGCAAGCTCTACTGGAACGACGCGCCCATCAGCATGAACGACATGCGCGCGCGTTTTGCGGATGCCGCCAAGGCCGCGCAAAAGCCCGAAGTGCATTTGCGGGCGTCGAGCGCGACGCGCTACGAGGTCATCGCGCAGGTAATGGGCGCGGCGCAGCAGGCGGGGTTGGAGCGGATTGGGTTCGTTACGCAAGCGGTCGGGCAACCGGCGCGGTAGGCGCGTCTTTTAGTTTTGCGGCGGTTGGCGGCGCCGCGCGGGATGCAACTTCAGCGTGCCGGTCAAATGTATTTGCCCGCTTCGTACACTTGAGCCTTGCAGCGACGGGAGACGCGAAGCGCGGCACAATCCCAATGCGCTCCTCGATCAAGCTTGCATTGCGCGAATGTCGCTCGATCGGCTTACTTGGCGGCGTTTGACTTCTCACCGGCGGGCGCTCGAAGCTTTGCATCGGCGCCAAGCACCGCGCCGCCTCCGCCAGAAAGCCCTGCACACGCAAGTCGAAGCCTGCCGCCATCGCCTGAGCAAGTTGACACGACGGTATAATCGCCCTTTGCCCGTGCTTTGCGTTGCTCGTCAGCAGCAGGACGAAACACCGGGCGCAGCGCCAATCCAGACCGACACGCCGCAAAGCGCGTCCGAGGTCCGTTCCCAGCATTTGCGTAAAGCCACCACACCATGCACGATAAATACGTACCCGCCGACGTCGAATCCGCCGCGCAGAGCAACTGGCGCGCGAACGACGTCTACCGGACGACCGAGACGTCGACCAAGCCCAAGTTCTATTGCGTCTCGATGCTGCCGTATCCGTCGGGCAAGCTGCACATGGGGCACGTGCGCAACTACACCATCAACGACGTGATGTACCGTTATCTGCGCATGAACGGTCACAACACGCTCATGCCCATGGGCTGGGACGCGTTCGGCATGCCCGCCGAAAACGCGGCCATGGCGAACAACGTGCCGCCGGCAAAGTGGACCTACGAAAACATCGCGTACATGAAGAAGCAGATGCAGTCGATGGGTCTCGCCATCGACTGGTCGCGCGAAGTCGCCACCTGCTCGCCCGAGTACTACAAGTGGAACCAGTGGCTGTTTCTCAAGATGCTGGAAAAGGGCATCGCGTACAAGAAAACCGGCACGGTGAACTGGGACCCGGTCGATCAGACCGTGCTCGCGAACGAGCAAGTCATCGACGGGCGCGGCTGGCGCTCGGGCGCGCTCGTCGAGAAGCGCGAAATTCCGATGTACTACCTGCGCATCACCGACTATGCGGACCAGTTGCTCGACGATCTCGAAGGCCTCGGCTGGCCCGAGCGCGTCAAGATCATGCAGCAGAACTGGATCGGCAAGAGCTTCGGCGTGAACTTCGGTTTCCCGTATGAGATCGATGGCGAGGCGAAGCTGCTGCGCGTGTTCACCACGCGCGCCGACACCATCATGGGCGTCACCTTCGCGGCGATCGCGGCGGAGCATCCGCTCGCCACGCGCCTTGCGCGCGACAACGCGGACTTGCAGGCGTTCATCGAGGAATGCAAGCGCGGCGGCGTGGCGGAAGCCGATGTCGCCACCATGGAAAAGAAGGGCATGCCCACCGGTTTCTTCGTCACGCATCCGCTGACGGGCGAACAGGTCGAAGTGTGGATCGGCAACTACGTGCTGATGTCCTACGGCGAAGGCGCGGTCATGGGCGTGCCCTCGCACGACGAGCGCGATTTTGCGTTCGCGAAGAAATACGGCTTGCCGATCAAGCAGGTCATCGCCGTCGAAGGCAAGACATATTCGACCGATGCCTGGCAGGAATGGTATGGCGACAAAACCGCCGGGCGTCTCGTCGACAGCGGCAAGTACGACGGCATGACGACCGAGGAAGCCATCAACGCGATCGCCGCCGACTTGAAAGCGAAAGACTTCGGCGACAAGCAGATCACCTGGCGTCTGCGCGACTGGGGCATTTCGCGTCAGCGCTACTGGGGTACGCCGATTCCGATCATCCATTGCCCGAGTTGCGGCGACGTGCCGGTGCCGGAAAAAGACTTGCCGGTCGTGCTGCCGGAAGACCTCGTGCCGGACGGCACGGGCAATCCGCTCGCGAAGTCCGAAGCGTTCCTGAATTGCGCGTGCCCGAAATGCGGCGCGGCGGCGAAGCGCGAGACCGACACGATGGACACCTTCGTCGATTCTTCCTGGTACTTCTCGCGCTACAGCGCGCCGGACGCCAAGACCATGGTCGACGAACGCACCGATTACTGGATGCCGATGGACCAGTACATCGGCGGTATCGAGCACGCCATTCTGCACTTGCTGTACTCGCGCTTCTGGACCAAGGTCATGCGCGACATGGGCCTCGTGAAGTTCGGCGAGCCCGCGAAGAATCTGCTCACGCAGGGCATGGTGCTCAACGAGACGTTCTATCGCGAAGACGCGGCGGGCAAGAAGACCTGGTACAACCCGCTGGATGTCACCGTCACGCACGACGACAAGGGCCGTCCCACGGGCGCGACCTCGAACGCGGACGGTCAGCCGGTCGTGCTCGGCGGCGTCGAGAAGATGTCGAAGTCGAAGAACAACGGCGTGGACCCGCAGACGCTCATCGACCAATACGGTGCGGATACGGCGCGTCTTTTCGTTATGTTCGCCGCGCCGCCGGAGCAATCGCTCGAATGGTCGGGCGCGGGCGTGGAAGGCGCGAGCCGGTTCCTGCGCCGCGTGTGGCATTTCGGACACGACAACGCTGAAGCGCTGCGTCAGCACGCGAAGCTCGATGCATCGAAACTCAACGATGCCGATCGCGCGCTGCGCCGCGAAATCTATACGGTGCTCAAGCAAGCCGACTTCGACTACGGCCGCCTGCAGTACAACACGGTCGTTTCGGCCGCGATGAAGATGCTCAACGCGCTCGAAGGCGCGAAGCAGTCGAGCGAAGGCGTGCTCAACGAAACCTTCAGCGTGCTGTTGCGCGTGCTGTATCCGGTCGTGCCGCACGTCACGTTTCAGTTGTGGTCGGAACTCGGTTACGCCGATAGCTTCGGTCCGCTGCTCGATGCGCCGTGGCCGAAGGTCGACGAAGCCGCGCTCGAACAATCGGAGATTGAACTCGTGTTGCAAGTCAACGGCAAGGTCCGTGGCGCGCTGACGGTCGCGAAGGACGCATCGCGCGAAGACATCGAAAAGGCCGCGATCGCGCACGAGATGTTCGAGAAGTTTGCCGAAGGGCGTGCGCCGAAGAAGGTCGTCGTGGTGCCGGGACGCCTCGTCAACGTGGTCGTCTGATGATGAGCGCCAAGGGAGTGGATGTGACCGGAAAACGAGTCGAGGCAACCGGCATGGGCAGGCGTTCGTTTCTGGCGCTGCTTGGCGGCGCGCTCGCCGTATCCGCGTGCGGCTTCCAGTTGCGCGGACAGCAGGACTACGCGTTCAAGCGGCTCTCCATTTCGGGCGGCACGCCGCAAATGGTCGCGCGGCTCGAACGCATGGTGCAGGGCGGCAGCGATACGGTCATCGTCAAGGCGGGCGAGAAGCCGGACGCCACTTTGTCGCTGTCCGAGGGCACGGGCATGGGCACGTTGAGTCTGAATTCGCAGGGCGTGGTGCAGGAATACGAGCTCGATTTCCGGCTGACGTATTCGCTGCTCGGCGCCGACGGCACGTTGCTGATTCCGCCTAGCGTCATCGCGCTGAATCGCGCAATGACCTACAGCGACCAGTACACGCTCGCGAAATCGCAGGAAGCGACGCTGCTCTACAACGACATGCGTAACGACGCCGTCGATCAGTTGACGCGCCGGCTTGCCGTCGTGCGTTCGCTGCATCCGGCGCCGAGCGAGCAGACGCCGGGCATCGCGCCACGCGCGCCGTTGCCGACGCCGCCGCTTTGATCGCGCGCGCTCATCGACCATCATGCAGTTGAAGCTCGACGCGCTCGAAGCGCACCTCGCGAAAGGTCCGAAGGGTTTGTACGTCGTTTATGGCGACGAGCACCTGCTCGCGCAGGAAGCGTGCGACCGCATCCGAGCCGCGGCGCGCGCGGCGGGTTTCACGGACCGAACGGTGTTTACCGTCGAGCGCGGTTTCGACTGGAGCGGGTTGATCGGCGCGACGCAGTCGATGTCGCTCTTCGGCGACCGGCAACTGATCGAGTTGCGCATTCCCACGGGCAAGCCGGGCAAGGAAGGCGCGGAAGCGTTGAAGACGCTCGCCGCCGCCAATAACCCCGACATCCTCGCGCTCGTCACCTTGCCGCGTCTCGATGGCGCGACGCAGAAGTCCGCGTGGTTTACGGCGCTGATCGGCGCGGGCGTCGCGCTGAAAATCGATCCAGTGGAACGCGCGCAATTGCCCATGTGGGTCGGTCAGCGGCTTTCGTTGCAAGGCCAGCGTGTGGCGCCAGGCGAAGAAGGGCGGCGAGCGCTTCTGTTCATCGCCGAACGCGTGGAGGGCAATCTGCTCGCGGCGCATCAGGAAATCCAGAAGCTCGGGCTGTTGTATCCGCAAGGCGTATTGAGTTTCGAGCAGATTCACGATGCCGTGCTGAACGTCGCGCGCTACGACGTCTTCAAGCTCAACGAGGCCATGTTGACCGGCGATATCGGCCGGCTCGCGCGCATGCTCGACGGTCTGAAGGGCGAAGGCGAAGCCGCCGTGCTCGTGCTGTGGGCGCTGGTCGAAGAGGTGCGTACGCTGCTGCGTATCAAGCGCGGCGTGGCATCGGGCAAACCGCTCGCCACGCTCATGCGCGAGAACCGCGTCTGGGGTCCGCGCGAACGGTTGATCGGCCCGGCGCTCTCGCGCGTGACCGAGGAAGCGCTGGAGAAGGCGCTTTCGCTGGCGGCGCGGCTGGATCGGCAGGTGAAGGGGCTGTCCGGCAGCACGGGCAAGCGCGGCAGCGAACCGCCGCCCGATCCCTGGGCCGGCATGTTCGAGCTAGCCATGGCTGTCGCGCAGTCCAGCAAGGCCGCGCATGCCGTCGCCGTTGCGCCACCGGCGCGAGTTCGTCGCTAGACGCTTGAGCCGGCGCTGTTGCAATACGCTTAACCGCTTAGAATGATTTTTTTAGCGCTCGCCGTTGTTCGGACGAAGCGCGATATCCAGACATTGCGGACGCCTGCGGCCCGCAAAGAGACACATGATGAACATCGATCACTACATGGCCGACCTTGGCCGGCGCGCGCGCAAGGCGTCGCGTGCCATGGCGCGGGCATCGACGGCGGCCAGAAACGCGGCGCTGCATGCGGTGGCGCTCGCTATTGCCGAGGAACGCGTAGCACTCAAAGCGGCGAATGCCCGCGATCTCGCCCGCGCGCGCGAGAAGGGACACGACGCAGCGTTCATCGACCGTCTGACGCTGTCGGACAAGGCGCTCGACACGATGGTCGAAGGCTTGCGACAGGTCGCGGCGCTGGCCGATCCCATCGGTGAAATCAGCGGGCTCAAGTATCGGCCGAGCGGCATTCAGGTCGGGCAGATGCGCGTGCCGCTTGGCGTGATCGGCATCATTTATGAATCGCGGCCGAACGTGACGATCGACGCGGCCGCTCTGTGCCTCAAGTCGGGCAACGCCACCATTTTGCGCGGCGGTTCCGAGGCGCTGGAATGCAACACGGCGCTTGCAAAGCTCATCGCCAAGGGCCTCGAAACGGCCGGCTTGCCGCAAGATGCGGTGCAGGTCGTCGAGACGGCGGATCGCGCGGCGGTCGGCAAGCTCATCACCATGACGGAGTTCGTCGACGTGATCGTGCCGCGCGGCGGCAAGAGCCTGATCGCGCGGCTCATGGAAGAAGCGCGCGTGCCCATGATCAAGCATCTCGACGGCATCTGCCACGTTTATGTCGACGACCGCGCGGATCTCGCCAAGGCTGCGGTGATCTGCGACAACGCGAAGACGCATCGCTACGGCACCTGCAACACGATGGAAACGCTGCTCGTTGCGCGAGGCATCGCGCATGAGGCACTGCCGGCGCTCGCGCGCGCGTTTCAGGCAAAGGATGTCGAACTGCGTGTGGACGGACTTGCGCGCGCGGTGCTCGAAGCGGCGAACGTGGGTTCGCTCGTCGATGCCACCGAGGTCGACTGGACCACGGAATATCTCGCGCCGGTTCTGGCGATCAAGGTCGTCGAGGACCTCGATGAAGCGATCGAGCACATCAACATCTACGGCTCGCATCACACGGATGCCATCGTCACCGAAGACCACGACCGCGCCATGCGTTTTTTGCGTGAGGTCGATTCGGCGAGCGTGATGGTCAACGCATCGACCCGTTTCGCCGATGGCTTCGAATTCGGGCTCGGCGCGGAAATCGGCATCTCGAACGACAAGCTGCACGCGCGCGGACCTGTCGGGCTGGAAGGGCTGACGTCACTGAAATACGTCGTGCTCGGGCGCGGCGAAGTGCGTCAGTAAGGTCACGCGATGCTCTGGATCAAATCGCTGCATATCGTGCTGGTCGCGTCGTGGTTCGCGGGGCTTTTCTATCTGCCGCGCATTTTCGTGAATCTCGCGATGGAGAAGGACGCGGCTGCAACCGCTCGCTTGCTGCTCATGGCGCGCAAGCTGTTTCGCTTCATGACGTTCATCGCGGTGCCCGCCCTGGCGTGCGGGCTTTGGTTGTGGCTCGTGGTAGGCATTGGCGCGGGGCAGGGCTGGCTGCATGCGAAGCTCACCGTCGTTGCGCTGATCATCGTTTATCACGCTTATTGCGGGCGCTTGCTGCACACGTTTCAACGTGGCGAGAATAAGCGTTCGGACAAGTGGTATCGGATGTTCAATGAATTGCCGGTGCTGGGTCTTTTAGGCGCGACGTTGCTTGTCGTGGTCAAGCCTTTTTAGCTGCTTGCCATTTTCACGCGTCGCGCTGTTCAAGTAGCGCGAGCGCCATTTCGCCGAATACTTCCGGCCGTCCCTCGAAGAAGCGTTGCACGACTTTAGTCTCAAGCATCCACGCGCGTAGCGCTTCTCTCTCATCCCGGTTATTCGCCAACCGGACAGCAGCCTCAACGTAGTCGTCCACAGTCGTGGCGACCATCCATTCCGGCATCGACGCGCGTGCGAACATCGCGCCGTCGATATGCTCGAACACTTCCGGTCCCGTTTTGCAGATACCGGGCAAGCCGACGGTGAAGGCATCCACGATTCCGTTTGTATTGCCGAAGGGAAAGGGGCTCAGAAACATGTCCATGTTGGCGAGCTGTTCGGCGTATTCCTCGTAGGGCAAGAATCCGTGAATCGTGAATGAGCCAAAAGGAAGATACTCGATCAGCACGCGATTCAGGTGCATCAAGGTGAACACGTTGCTGCCGCTCGCAATGAAATTCAGATGCACTTGCGGCTCTGCCCGCTGCACGATTGCCCTGCAGGCAGTGAAGAAGGACGGATTGAGCTTCATCGGCGTCGCGGCGATGGCAATGTCAGTGCGGTTCTTGGCAACCGGCGTGCGGGCCGGAACCGCGCTCAATAAACTCGATGCGATATAAGGCTGTCCGTCCTTCGGCAGCCGCATGAGTTTTTCGCTGAAGCAAGCCGGGTCGCCGACATAATCATCTTCGACACTGACGTAGTCGATGCGGTCCGAATGCGTCGTCGCCGGGTGCCCGAGCGCCGCAATTTGCAGCGGCGCGACGCGGATGTTCGATAAGAATATGGTCAGAACCGACATGCCCACGCTCGGCATGTACAGCACGCTTGGGTGCTCCGTTTGCGCGAAGTCGCGAATGAGGCGGACTTGGTCGAGCACGTTGGCGCCTTCCGGGAGATCGATAGTTCGATCGAATACCCGACGACCCGCATCGTCGATAGAGCGAGGTGCGCAGAACGCGACGGTTTCGAAGCAACGTCTTGCCGCAGCGAGCGTTGCGGAATGCGTTCGCACGATCGAATGCCCGCTGTTGAAACTTTCCGCGACGACCAGCATGAGCGGACGTGCGTTCCGTTCGCGCTCGGGTGGTGACTTGGTCGTATCGAGATCGGTCAGCCCGAAATTCGCAAGACCCAGGCGCACGAGACCGTTGATGCCTTGTTTCACGGCATGGCGGTTTCCCTCGGTGTAAGTGCAATGCATATACAGCGCCCAGAGACTCGTCAGATCGAGCGGCGGCGACTCATTCAGTTTGTCGATGGAGCCGGTCAGCCATTCGAGCAAGCGGATGCGTCGTGCACACGCAACCGCGCTGCCGCCGAATTGTTCTCCTCCGATACCGATGGCAAGACTCAACGCCGAAGCGCGGTCGGCGTTCCAAAGTTGCGCGATATCGAGGTCGATGCGTGATTCCGGGCTGTACAGAATGCTCAGGCGTCGAGCGGTGTCGGCAGAAAGAGTGGATGCGTCAGCATTGCCTTGGCGGCGAGCAAGCAACTCACGCACGAAATGGTCGGTATGACCGGGCGACGTGGCGGCCGCGATGCTCCAGATGAGCGAACGCTGCGCTTGCAACGATTGCAAGCGAACGTCGGTCCAGGTGAATCGCGGATTCACGAGCATGCTTCCTAAAGCATGACAAACGCGGCTGGCGAAATGCTCGTCCGACTCGGATCTATTGGCGAACGCTCGGGCGTCGCCGTGGGACATGAGGTCGGCCAGATTCATATACGGAAATCTTGCCAACTGTTCCGAGAACTTGCCGAACAGGGCGAGAGCTTCATCGAAGTCTTCGCCATTGATACAGGACTCGAAACGTTCAAGTGAAAATACGCCGCTGGTTTCCATTTGCTCTACTGATCACTTAATCGCTGAAGCTCATACTAAATGATCATACTGGCAAAGTAAGCCGATTGAACCAACTGTCACATTCGCGGCCGGTGTGCTGCGTCGATCAAAGGTCGACGCGTCTTCGTTCCAGCACATCCTTGGCCTCGGCAAGACGCGCAGCCAACTCGGGGCCACGTGCCAACGCCATGCCGACCGCGAGAATATCGCCGATGGCCAAGTGCGATACGCGGGAAGTCATCGGCGAGAAAATATCCGTGTCTTCGTCGACATTCGCGAAAAGCCCGATATTCGCCATGCGCGCGAGCGGCGAATTGCCATGCGTGATAGCGATCACGCTCGCGCCGCGATCCATTGCCGATTTGCACGCGTCGAGAATGTCTTTTGTGCGGCCAGTATTGGAAATGGCGACGACGACATCGCCGGGTCCGAGCAGCGCCGCCGAAGTCGTATAGGTATGCGGGTCCGAATACGCAACCGACGGCACGCCGAGGCGGAAGAACTTGTGCTGCATATCCAGCGCCGCGATGCCCGATCCGCCCGCGCCATAGAACTCGATGCGACGCGCGTTGGCCAGCACGCCAATCGCGGCGGCGACGCTGTCCGACGACAAGCTGTTGCGCACCTGGATCAGCGCGCCGATGGTGCGGTCCAGAACCTTCGCGGCAACGCCCGCAGGCGGCTCGTCGCTGCGGACATCGCGATAAACCGTGGGAACGTCCCCTGCCACGCTTTGAGCAAGACGAATCTTGAACTCGCGAAAGCCGGAAAAGCCCAACGCCTGACAGAAGCGCGCGATCGTCGGCTGACTGACGCCGGCCCGCGCCGCAAAATCGGTCATCGACAAGTCGAGTACCTCGCGCGGCGCTTCGAGCACGTAGTCGGCCAGCTTGCGCTCCGAAGGGCGCAATTGTTCTCGCATCGCCTCGACTTGGGACAGCAACATCGGGAATCTCGCCTATGCTGGAAAATTGCCTGCGACTATAGCTGATCGCTGCTTTGTACATTTACTACACGATCCGATGTGTAGGTTTAGGGGATTTCCCTGAGTTCGCTGCCGGTAAAAGCGCCAGATACGCGAACGCTTAACAAATAAAGGCGGATCGCAAGTTGTCTGCTTGTAGTTTTTCTACTAACATTTCGTTTCACGGCACGACGCAAAATAATCAGATAGCTGCCAGTCCTCGCGACGTCCAACCCAATACCTCGACGGCAAGCACGCCGGGAGTGAGACAAAGGAGCTCCGATGGTTTCTCCGCATTCGCAACTCAAGAAGGTCACCGACCGCGTGATCGAACGCAGCAAGTCCACCCGTTCGGCCTATCTGGCGCGCATCGACGCCGCGCGCGGCAAGTTTCCGGCGCGCGGCGCGTTGTCGTGCGCCAATCTCGCGCACGGCTTCGCGGGTCTCGAAGGGCAGGAAAAGTTCGCGATCAAGGCGGTGCGCGAGCCGAACATCGGCATTGTGTCTTCTTATAACGAAATGCTGTCGGCGCACGCGCCGTACAAGAGCTTCCCCGACATCATCAAGCAGGCGGCTCAGCAGCACGGCGGTATTGCGCAATTCGCGGGCGGCGTGCCGGCCATGTGCGACGGCATCACGCAGGGCAACGCTGGCATGGAGTTGTCGCTGTTCTCGCGCGAAGTCATCGCCATGAGCACGGCCGTGGCGCTCACGCACAACATGTTCGATGCCGCCTTGTGCCTCGGCGTATGCGACAAGATCGTGCCGGGTCTCGCCATCGGCGCGCTGCAGTTCGGACATCTGCCGACCATCTTCGTGCCCGCCGGTCCGATGACGAGCGGCCTCACCAACGACGACAAAGCGAAGGTTCGTCAGGAGTTCGCGACGGGCAAATGCAACCGCGACGCATTGCTCGAAGCGGAAGCGGCGGCTTATCACGGTCACGGCACATGCACGTTTTACGGCACGGCGAACAGCAATCAGATGCTGATGGAAGTGATGGGCCTGCATCTGCCGAGCGCTGCGTTCGTGCATCCGCATACGCCGTTGCGCGATGCACTTACCGCCGAGGCCGCGCGTCGCGTACTGGATATCACGCTCGAACGCGGCCACTACACGCCGATTGGCCACGTCGTCGATGAGAAAGCGATCATCAACGGCATCGTTGCGTTGCTGGCGACGGGCGGCTCCACGAATCACACGCTGCATCTGGTGGCGATTGCGCGCGCGGCGGGGATCATCATCGACTGGAACGACTTCGATCAACTGTCGCAGGTCGTGCCGTTACTCGCGAAGATCTATCCGAACGGCAAGGCCGACGTGAACCATTTTCACGCGGCGGGCGGCGTTGCGTTCCTCGTGCGCAATCTGCTCGAAGGCGGCTTGCTGCATGAGGACGTGCAGACGGTCGTCGGTCATGGGCTGTCGCATTACACGAAGGAGCCGAAGCTCATCGACGGCAAGCTCCAATGGGTCGACGGCGCTAAAGAAAGTCATGACAGCAAGGTGCTGCGTAGCATTGGCGAGCCGTTTCAGCCGGATGGCGGTTTGCGGCTCATGCAAGGCAAACTCGGGCGGGGTGTGATCAAGATCTCGGCGGTTGCGCCTGAACATCGCGTGGTGAAGGCGCCGGCTATCGTGTTCAATTCGCAGGAAGAAGTGCAGGAGGCGTTCGACAGGGGCGAGCTCAAGCGCGATTTCGTGGCGGTCGTGCGCTTTCAGGGCGCGCGCGCGAATGGCATGCCGGAGTTGCATCGATTGACGCCGTTGCTTGGCGTGTTGCAGGATCAGGGCTTCCATGTGGCGCTCGTGACCGATGGGCGCATGTCGGGCGCATCGGGCAAGGTGCCCGCTGTGATCCACATATCGCCTGAAGCGTTGTTGCATGGTCCGATCGGCAAGGTGCGCACGGGCGATATGATCGTGATCGATGCACCGGCGGGCGTGCTCGACGTCGATATCGATGCCGATGAATGGGCGGCGCGCGAAGTGGAGGCGCCGCTGCATCAGGCGCAAAACGAGGCGGGCTTCGGGCGTGAGCTGTTCGGCGTGTTCCGTCACGCGGCGTTGCCGGCGGAAGAGGGCGCGTCGGTGTTTGGCGCGCTGCTTGACGCCGCGTCTGCTCCGTCGCACCGCTCGCCCGATGTCGTGAAGGCGCACGCGACACATTGAGTCAAAGGCCGTTGCTGCCTGAAACAAACCTCGCGGCTTGGCCGTTAGACAACGGCGCCGCATCAAACACCAGGAGTCGTATCACATGAAAACGGTAAGCGAAATCGTCCGTCTTGGTCCTGTCATTCCTGTTCTTGCCTTCGATTCGGTCGAGCAGGGCGAGCACGTCTCGCGCGCGCTGCACGCTGGCGGCGTGAAGGTGTTGGAGATTACTTTGCGCACGGCCGCGGGTATCGCGGCAATCGAACGCGCGAGTCAGCTTGCGGACGATATCGTCGTGGGCGTCGGCACGATCACGAAACCCGAGCATTGTGCACAGGCAAAGAAGGCGGGTGCGCAATTCGGTGTGTCACCCGGCTTGACGCGAGACATGCATAAGGCTGCGCAAGATGCGGGCTTGCCATTGCTGCCTGGCGTGATGACCCCGAGCGACATCATTACGGCGATGGAACTTGGATATGAAATCGTGAAGTTTTTCCCGGCGCAGCAGGCGGGTGGAATTCCGATGCTGCAGGCTTTCCATGGGCCGTTTCCGAATTTGAAGTTCTGTCCGACGGGCGGGATTACTGCCGAGACGGCGACGAGCTTCTTGGCGCAGCCGAATGTGGTTTGCGTGGGCGGGTCTTGGTTGACGCCGAAGGCTGCGCTGGCTGCGCAGAATTGGGAGGAGGTTACGAGGCTGGCGCGGGCGGCTACGGAGTTGGCGGCGCAGGGGTGAGTTGCTGGGCTAAAGAGGTGTGATTTCTCTCGCGCATGAGCTTGTCCTTGGAGGCGCGTCCTTTGTACGAAGGTGACGTGCCCTGAGCCGAGCTCGCGTTTCGTGGTGGAACTCGCTTATCGAGCCCTTTTCCGATCTAGTCGGTTCTTGTCGGCCCTCATCTTCGACGTGACGCTTCAAATATCGACTTCTACTTTTGTGCGTCACGCCCGTTCTGCACACACCCTTGATGGCGGTGACGTAGGACCCAAGAGCTCATCCTTCAAAATGCTTATGGGTTCTTCAACAAAGTTCGGCTGACACTGACGAGTTAAGCGTTGTGTCGTGTTGAGTAAGAGTTCAGCACTTGGTCGTCGACGTTTTTAGTCTTATCCGTCAGAACCAACGGCTCGAGCAAGCCGTCGCTGAGTGGCTCCGCACCACTGGCTGCATCACGGCAAGATGCAGACGACGTGTGAATTAACATTTTAATCGATGCTTCTAAGTTGAATTTGAGCATCTTGAAAATTGAAATCTACTCAACGTGCGAAACGGCCCGATGGTTTCGTTTGTTGAGCGATTTGGTTCGAACCAATACTGTTCGCCAATTTATTAAAACAGGCCGAGACAGGTGTGGATTGGAATAAATAGTTTCTGCGAATTTTATCCGCTATGCGCCGTCAGATAATTGAAATCGTGATCCGCCAACACGAATTTTTTGTAGTCTATAAAAGATGTGAGCTAAGACGAAAATGATTGGTTTTCGCACTAGTGATGGCTGCAAGCAGAGTGACAGAGAAATGAACTTGACCGAAGAAGGTTGAACCAGAAGTGATTGCTTCTGTAAAACTCGATATTTGCTGACGCTTGCAAACGAGCAACGAGCAACGAGCAACGAGCAACGAGCAACGAGCAACGAGCAACGAGCAACGAGCGACAAGCGACAAGCGACAAGCGACAAGCAACTTACGACGTGAAGCGAAATCGGCAGGTTTCAACACCTAGTGCGCCTTCTCTTCTTCCTAAGCGGAACAGGTACACATGGCTCGATGTATTGGTCGACCGCACCTCGACGCTATAGAGTGACGGAGGCCACCGAACTGCACTGGGCCGGCGTCGGTGCGCGCATTCGTGCATTTTCATTCGTCGCAATCAAAACGCTGCTAATGCAATGCTTGCAACGCGTATCTCGTTCATGAGCGAGTCGGCGAATCTTGCCGACATGGTGGGCGCGGACATCGAGGCAGTGCGGCGTGGCATAGGATCGTGCCGTCAAGACGAGCCTCAGTGATACAAAGCGAGACATCGTTACGAACTGTGGCGACGCTTTCTTGCGCCGATCTTCCGCACGCTCTTTTGAGCAAAATGCCCCGAAACTTCTTGGCTTTTCCACCGAAAGCGGTCGGACGTTTTAGCCTGCCGGACTGCCTTTCAGCGTTGGCAGACTAGAACCCTGGCACCGTCATAGGACGACTCTCATAAAACGTCAGGTTCACTGGGAATTTCAGGTGTTCTTCTATATATTTGACCAAGGAATCCGCTTTTTGTCCTCCGGCAAAAACGCTTGATTACGGTCTCTCCTGCTTCCCATCAGCGTTTGGCAAATGGCAACGCGTGCTTCTTTGGGCACGGCAGTCTCTCAAACGCAAAGCCAACAGCGCAGCGTTTCAATTTTTGAAAATGCGCTCCGTCATTTTAGGGATAACAACTAATGACAATCCGCATTGGAATTTCTGTCGTAACGCATCAAGGACAGAACATCTGGCAGAACGGGCTTGGGCAAAATGTCATCTTCTTGGCGGAAGCTCTCCAACGGTTACCGTTCGTAGAAAGCGTTTCGTTGATTGATGTTGGCGATCAAAACGCGATGCCGCCGCAAGTCGATCTGTCGTCAAGAAAGGTGCGCATCATGCGCGCAGCGGATGCAACCAATCTTGTCGATGTGATTTTCGAGATGGGCGGCGCGCTGGATACCCAGTGGCTTGATCTAATGCGCGCACGCGGCAAGAAGGTGGTTTATTACTGCTGCGGGCAGCCCTACGTTGGTCTCATTGAGGCGCCTGTTTTCGATAAACCGGTTCACGTCATGCGGCCGGACCGCTATGACGAAATCTGGTTGATGCCGAAAGATCGATTGTCAATCCCCATGATGCGTACGCTCCACCGTTGCGACGTTCATCTTGTGCCATTCATCTGGCATCCGCAGTTTCTCGAACAACGCATTGCCGAAGTAAGCGAACACGGACTCCATTTCGGATATCAGCGTCGGAGCGGAACTTCATTGGAAGATCCACCACATGCGCAGGGCTTTCGTGTCGCAATGTTCGAGCCGAACATTTCAGTTGTGAAGACGTCGAGCATTCCGATGTTGGTATGCGAAGAAGCTTATCGAGCCGTACCTTCGAGCGTGTCGCACATGCATGTGCTCAACTCGCTGCACATGAAGGATCATCCGACGCTCGTGCAAATGGCGAATTCGCTCAACATCGTGAAAGACAGCAAGGCAACATTTCACGGTCGAAATGATATTGCAGGCTTCATGGCGCAGTACGCAGATGCCGTCGTCTCTCATCAATGGGGAAACGACCAGAATTATCTTTATCTCGACGTGTTGTATGGCGGCTATCCGCTGGTGCACAACTCGCCTTGGCTCGACGCGGGCTACTACTACCCGGATTTCAACGCGCAAGAGGGCGGCCGGCAACTCTTATTGGCTGCTCGCGAACACGACGCATCGCTAGCTGACTATCGCGCACGAGCCCAGCGTGTAATCGACTCGGTCAATCCGTTTCAACAAGCAAATCTCGATAGTTTTGCCAATCGGTTGCTGCACCTCTGCAACCACAGCACTGTGAAGCTCGGCGTATGAACAAGCAAACAAAACCCCGCATGCCGGAGCGGTTGAATGTCGGCGTTTCCATTTTTATCCGAAAAGGCGAGCAGTCGCTCTGGGAGAACGGCATTTTCCAGAACTGCCTGTATCTCGTCATGCTGCTAAAGCGTTCTCCGCGCGTAAAAGCCACTTATTTGGTGACGGGGGGCGGCGATGGTGGCCCGGAGGACGCCAAGCGTTTCTTGGTCGATTCGCCGGCACCGCTCATCGACATGGAAACAGCCATGACGAAGCTCGACGTAATGATTGAGATGAGCGCCCAGCTCAATAAGGAATGGTCGATCAAGTTTCGAGACGGCGGCGGAAAGATCATTACGATGCGCGTGGGTAATGACTACGTCATTGACATCGAGCGAATGGTCTTCAACCTGCAACACGCGCTGCTTATCTCGGGTGCGCCGTATGACGAGGTTTGGACGCTCCCGGAATACGAGCGCAGTTGTGCGCCATACTTCGAGACGCTCTTCCGTGCGCCCGTGAAGCTGATGCCGCAGGCTTGAGCACGACCAATAGCGCGGTCAATAGTCTTTCTACCGGGCTGAGCACCACCAACATCGCGGTCAACAGCCTTTCTTCGGGCTTCAGTACTGTCAATGGCAGTGTGAACTTGATGTCGTCGTCCGTGAGCTCCTTGTCCACCGGACTGAGCACGACGAATAGCGCGGTGACGAGCCTTTCCACCGGCGTCAGCACGGTGGGCAGCAAGGTTGACAGTATCTCCACCGGATTGAGCACCACGAGCAGTCGAGTGGACACGCTATCGACAGGCATGAGCTCGCTTTCGAGTTCCATCTCGACTGGCGCCAGCTCGTTGTCGACGGTTCTCGACACCACGAATAGTGCGGTGAGCAGCCTGTCTTCCGGCCTGAGCACCACGAACAGCTCGGTCGACAGCCTGTCGACAGGTTTTAGCACGACCTCAAGCGCGGTTAATGGTCTGGCGACGACGGTCACTTCGTTGTCGACCGGTTTGAGCTCCACCAACGGCGCGGTGAGCAGCCTGTCCACTGGTCTGAGTTCGACCAATAGCTCGGTCAGCACGTTGTCGACAAGCCTGTCCACGGGTGTTGATTCGCTCTCAACAGGCGTCAGCTCGTTGTCCACGTCGTCTTCGACGGCGATGAGTTCGTTGTCCACGGGTATCGACTCCATTTCGACGTCTTCGTCAACGGCCATCACCTCGCTGTCGACCGGTGTTGACTCGCTCTCGACGGGTGTCAATTCGCTGTCGACGTCGTCTTCAACGACGATCAATTCGATGTCCACGGGCGTGGATTCCTTGTCGACGGGCATGTCCTCGCTCTCGACAGGTGTGTCCTCGCTCTCGACGGGCTTCAGTTCGCTCTCCACGTCGATCTCAACGACCGTCAACTCGATGTCGACCACTGTGAACTCACTGTCGACGGGCATCGACTCGATGTCGACGACCGTGAGCACTGCGATGACCGACGTCACGAGCATCTCGACGGCCATGAGCACTGCCGCGAACGGGGGTGGCATCAAGTACTTCCATGCCAACTCCGTCTTGATCGACTCGTCGGCAACGGGCAAGAACTCGATCGCAATCGGCGGCAACGCCGTGGCGACGGCCGACAACGCGGTGGCTTTGGCTACCAACGCTGTCGCCGACCAGGCGAACACAGTGTCGTTCGGCAACAGCACGGACAAGCTGCGTATTACAAACATCGCGAACGGTATTGCTGACAGTGACGTCGCAACGGTTGGTCAGTTGAAGGATTCTGGCCTCTACGGCAATCAAACCGCGAAGACGGCCGCAACGTTCGACACGGATGCCAACGGCAACACCGACTACAGCAACATCACGCTGAGCGGCGCCCAAGGCACGCAGATCCATGGCGTTCAAGCAGGTGTCGCTCCGACCGACTTGGCCAATAAGGCGCAGCTCGACGCGCTGGCCAGTTCCATCCAGAACGTCACCGCGAGTGCGAATCCGCTCTTTGCGGCTGATGGCGACCGCACGACCGAAGCGGCCGTGGCTAGCGGTCCGCACGCTGTAGCAAGCGGCGCGAACGCACAAGCCACGGGCATGAGCACCACCGCAATGGGCACGAATGCCCTTGCGAGCGGGAACTACGCAACGGCGATCGGCGCAGGCAGCCAGGCTACGGCGGACAACTCCGTTGCCTTGGGTGCAAGTTCCGTGGCGGATCGTGCTCAGACGGTGTCGGTTGGTGCGGTGGGAAGTGAGCGTCAGATCACCAACGTCGCGGCTGGTACGCAAGACACGGATATGGTCAACGTGAACCAGTTGAACGACGCGGTCGCGCAATCCAACAGCTACACGGACGGTGCGGTTGCCGGGATGCAAAGCCAGGTCAACAACATCGGTCGCACTGCCTACTCGGGTATTGCAGCGGCTACGGCTCTGGCCATGGTCCCGCACATCGATCAGGACAAGGATATGTCCGTCGGTGTGGGTGGCGCCGCGTATCAGGGTTATGCGGCGGCTGCCGTCGCGATGAACCTGCGCGTCACGCAGAACCTCGTGTTGCAGGCGGGTGCGGGTACGAGCCGCAATGGCACCGTGTACAGCGCCAACGCTTCGTACCGGTGGTAAAGCAAGCTTCCTGACGTGAAAGTCAGGAAGCAAAGCCTGGGCATTCGCGTAGTCGCGCGTTTGCCCAGGCGCTCGATTCAAGCAACCATCAATTACCCGGCAGTTACAAGATGTTCAAGTATCTTATTTCCATCATCTCCGCAGCGGCAATGTTGTCTGCATGCACCACCGACACAGGCATGGCCTATACGGCTCGAAAGGTGAACATCGCAAATCAGGGCGAAGCCTATCGTGTCACATGCTCCGGTCTGTTCGAGTCGCAGAAGTCGTGCATGAGCGCGGCGACAAAGATTTGCCAGGATCGCCAAGTGGTTCTGGTGCAGGCAGTCGACGGTCTGCAAGGCAATCAAGGCCGTAACGATCCGCGTGAGATCACCTTCACCTGCGGTTCTGCCGCATCGACCGCGCATCCTGCGTACTGATTCAAGCTGTTCGAATTAGCGCGAAGCAATTTGCACGAAAGAGCCGACTCTCAACAAGTCGGCTTTTTTCACATTCAAGCGACGGCGCGCGCATCCAAATTCAGCTTTATGTTGTCCTTCGACCGCTTTACGGACGACTTTTCCGCTTACCAGTAAAATCCCGATTCTTCGGCGCGGTGCACGCGCTTGCCTGTTGCTTCTTTGCAGCGACGGCAAACGCACGCATAGCGCCAAAAACCTCAACAAAATCAAAGGAGGCGTCATGCCGGCCGTTCACGGGAGCATGCTCCTGCTCTATGCGGTAATCGCGATCGCGGTTCTGATCCTGATGATCGCGCGTTATAAGGTTTACCCGTTTCTCGTTCTGATCATCGTGTCCGTGCTGCTCGCGCTTGCGGTCGGCATGCCGATGGACAAGATCGTCAAGGCGTTCGAGACCGGCAACGGCAATACGCTCGGGCATATTGCCATCGTCGTGGGTCTCGGTACGATGCTCGGCAAAATGATGGCGGAATCCGGCGGCGCCGAGCGCGTCGCCAATACCCTGATCAATGTCTTCGGCGAAAAGAACATTCACTGGGCGATGATGGTCGTGGCGATCATCGTGGGCTTGCCGGTGTTCTTCGAGGTGGGTTTCGTGCTGCTGATTCCGATCGCGTTCAATGTCGCCAAACGCACGGGCAAATCCTTGCTGCTGATCGGTCTGCCGATGGTCGCCGGCCTTTCGGTCGTGCACGGTCTGATTCCGCCGCACCCGGCCGCGTTGCTCGCGGTGCAGGCGTATCACGCCGATATCGGCAGGACGATTGCATATGGTCTGATCGTCGGGATTCCGACCGCCATTGTCGCCGGGCCGCTTTTCGCGCTCATGATCCACAAGTACATCAAGCTGCCGGACGCCAACGCGCTGGCCGACCAGTTCATCAGCAAGCATGGCGACACGGAAAAAAAGCGCGATCTGCCGAGCTTCGGCATTACGCTCTTCACCATTCTGTTGCCGGTGATTCTCATGCTCGTCGGTAGTTGGGCTGACTTGGTCTTCACGCCGAAGACGCTGCCCAACGACCTGCTACGCTTCGTCGGTCAGTCCGACATGGCGCTTCTGATTGCCGTGCTGGTCAGTTTCTGGACTTTCGGTGCGGCGCGCGGCTTCAATCGCGATCAGATCCAGAAGTTCTGCGGCGAATGTCTTGCGCCGATCGCGGGCATCACGCTGATCGTGGGCGCGGGCGGAGGTTTCGGCAATATCCTGCGTGAGAGCGGCATTTCTCAGCAGATCGTCGCCACGGCTTCGCAAGCGAATCTTTCGCCCTTGCTGCTCGGCTGGTTCGTCGCCGCGCTGATTCGCCTGGCCACCGGCTCGGCGACTGTCGCCATGACGACCGCTTGCGGTATCGTGGCGCCGATTGCAGCGGCGGCAGGCGGTCACGTCAGTCCCGAGTTGCTGGTACTTGCTACCGGCTCTGGCTCGCTGATCTTCTCGCACGTGAACGATGGCGGCTTCTGGCTGATCAAAGAGTATTTCGGGATGACGGTCGGACAGACGTTCAAGACCTGGTCGTTGCTCGAAACGCTGATTTCCCTGATGGGTTTAGGTTTGACCTTCGCGCTCGCGGCGGTCGTGTAAGGAGATTTTGATGATTCTCATCGCGATGGGCGTCTCGGGCGCCGGCAAAACCCGCATCGGCGAAATGCTGGCGGAACGCCTGCAATGCCCGTTCACTGACGGCGACGCGTTCCACAGCGCCGCCAACAAGGAAAAGATGCACAAGGGCATCCCGCTGACGGACGACGACCGCTGGCCGTGGCTCAAGACGATCCGCGCGGCGATCGAAGAGAAAAAGCGCGCGGGCGAAACGGCGGTGTTCACGTGCTCGTCGTTGAAGCGCTCGTATCGCGACATCTTGCGCGATGGCGACAAGGACGTCGTTTTTGTCTATCTGCAAGGCACGTTCGACGTGTTGAAGGAGCGCCTGCAAACGCGCACAGGCCACTTCTTCGAGCCGTCGCTGTTGCAAAGCCAGCTCGATACGCTCGAGGAGCCGGGCGAAGACGAGGCGATCATCGAGAGTATTGAACTCACGCCTGAGCAGATCGTGGATAACGTGATCGAGAAGCTCAAGACGCGCTGAGTCAGGAGCGATAGGCATCAAAAAAGGCCCCGCGTGTTCAAGCGCGGGGCCTTTTTTTATGAAGCGAGCAAGTGCGGAAGGGCCGGCTCAAGCGGCCCAATCGAACGTCAAGCGATTCGCTTCGCCAGCTCGACCGCCTTGCCGATATACGAACCCGGCGTCATGTCGAGCAGCAACTGCTTCGCATCCGCGGGAATCGCGAGACCATTGATGAACGTCTGCAAGCCTTCGCGCGTAATGCCTTTGCCGCGCGTCAGTTCCTTCAGTTGCTCATACGGATTCTCGATGCCGAAACGGCGCATTACCGTTTGCACGGGCTCGGCGAGCACTTCCCAGCAATTGTCGAGATCTTCGTTCAGGCGCGCCGCGTTCACCTCGAGCTTGTCCAGACCGCGGATCAGCGCGTCGTAGGAGAGCAGCGAGTAGCCGAACGCCACGCCGATATTGCGCAGCACCGTCGAATCGGTGAGGTCGCGCTGCCAGCGCGAAATCGGCAGCTTGTCGGAAAGATGGCGCAGCGTCGCGTTCGCTAGGCCGAGATTGCCTTCCGAGTTTTCGAAGTCGATTGGATTGACCTTGTGCGGCATCGTCGATGAACCAATCTCGCCCGCCTTCGTGCGCTGCTTGAAGTAGCCAAGCGAGATATAGCCCCACACGTCGCGATCGAGGTCGAGCAGAATCGTGTTCGCGCGCGCGACGGCATCGAACAGTTCGGCCATGTAGTCGTGCGGCTCGATCTGGATCGTGTACGGATTGAACGTGAGCTTCAAACGGTTTTCGACGACATCCTTCGAAAACGCTTCCCAGTCGAACTCCGGATACGCTGACAGATGCGCGTTGTAATTGCCGACCGCGCCGTTCATCTTGCCAAGCAGCGGCACCTCGACGATACGTTCGATGGCGCACGACAGACGCGCCGCCACGTTGGCGATTTCCTTGCCGAGCGTCGTCGGGCTCGCGGGCTGGCCGTGCGTGCGCGAGAGCATTGGCTGTTCGGCGTGTGCGTGCGCGAGCTTCACCAGGCGCTCGTGCACCGAGCGCAGCGCGGGCACGATCACATGTTCGCGCGCGCCGGCGAGCATGAGCCCGTGCGACGTGTTGTTGATATCTTCCGACGTACACGCGAAGTGAATGAACTCGCTCGCGCGTTCCAGTTCCGGCTGACCCTTGACCGATTCCTTCAGCCAGTATTCGACTGCCTTCACATCATGATTCGTGACGCGCTCGATGTCCTTGATGCGCGCCGCGTCGTGCGCCGTGAAGCGCTCGGCCAAGCTCAGCAGAAATTGCTCGGATGCCTCGGAAAAGCGCGGCACTTCGGCGAAGCCCGCACGCGACAGCGCGATCAGCCAATGAATTTCGACCGTCACGCGGTGACGCATGAATGCGGCCTCGGAGAGCCATTCGCGCAGGGCTTCGGTCTTGGAGGCGTAGCGACCGTCGAGCGGCGAAAGCGCGGTGAGCGCGAAGAGGGTATCGGGACGGGTATCGGACATGATGGCTTGGCGTGTCAGCTTCTGCTTGCGGCTGGAAGGAAAAGACGGCAGAACTGCGCATTTTACCATCGGATGCGTCCCAATCCCGGCGCGCCTCAGGCTTGGGCGCGCAATTCCCGGTCGAGCGCGTCGAGTTGCGCGGGCGTGCCGACGTTCTCCCAGCGGCCTACGTACAACTCGCCGGTGGCGCGTTTCCCCACGATGGTCTCGCGGTAATACGGCGTCAGCGCGCGGCGCGTACCCGGAGTCAGGTCATGGAACATGCGCGTGTCGTAGAGACCGATGTTGCCGAACGTATGGCGCGGCGCGCCGTCGATGGCGAGCAGCCCGTCTTCGCGCAACGCAAAGTCGCCGTTTGGATGGAAGGGCGGATTGGGCACCATCACGAGATGCATGCCGGGCGTATCGCGCGATGCGAGCTTGTCGGCGCGCTCACCGAGCGACGCGTAGTCGAACTCGCAGAACACATCGCCGCTCACCGCGATAAACACGCCGCGCCCGATCAGATGCAGCGCCTGCGCGATTCCACCCGCCGTTTCCAGCGCGTCGGTCTCGGCGGAATAGCGCAACTCGACGCCCCAGCGCGAACCGTCGCCGAGCGCGTCTTCGATCTGCTCGCCGAGCCACGCGTGATTGATGACGATGGTTTGGATGCCCGCCGCCGCGAGCCGCTCGATCTGCCAGACGATCAACGGCTTGCCGCCGACTTCAAGCAGCGGCTTCGGGCAGGAATCGGTGAGCGGGCGCATGCGTTCGCCGCGGCCGGCGGCGAAGATCATCGCCGTGTTGAGGGTTTGACTCATGGCCGCTCAGAACGTATAGCCGACTTCGATCGCGCGGCCTTCCCACTGATCGAGCAGCCGCGCGAAGGGGAAGAGCGGCGCGTAGCGTTCGGCCACCTTGCGCGCGTAGCCGATGAAGCGCGGCAAGTCCGCCAGATAGTGCGACTTGCCATCGCGATAATGAATGCGCGCGAACAGCCCGAGCACCTTGATGTGCCGCTGCAGGCCCATCCACTCGACCTGACGATAGAACTCGCCGAAGTCCGCATCGACCGGAAGGCCGGCCTTTCGCGCGCGTTCCCAGTAGTACACGATGCAGTCGAGCTGAAACTCCTCGTCCCAGCTGATGAACGCGTCGCGCATGAGCGATGCGATGTCGTACGCAATCGGCCCGTACACCGCGTCCTGAAAATCCAGCACGCCGGGGTTCGGCTCCGCGACCATCAGATTGCGCGGCATGAAGTCGCGCAGCATGAAAGTGCGCGGTTGCGCGAGCGCGCTTTTGACGAGCAGATCGAAGGTCTTGTCGAGCGTCTTGCGCTCGGCTTGTGTGACCTCGCGGCCAAGGTGACGGCCGATGAACCACTCGGGCATCAACTCCATCTCGCGACGCAGGAACGCTTCGTCGAACGGCGGGAGCACGCCTTCGCGCGAAGTCTGCTGAAAGCGGATCAGCGCGTCGATGGCGTCGCGCATGAGCCCGCGCGCGTTCTTTTCATCGAGGACGGAGATGTAGGTGGTCGTGCCGAGATCGGTCACGAGCATGAAGCCGGCCTCGAAGTCGGCTTCGAGAATCTTCGGCACATGCACGTTGGCGGTTTCGAGCAAGCCTGCCACTTGCACGAACTCACGGCATTTCTCGGGCGGCGGGGCATCGACGGCGATGAGCGTGCTGCCATGCTCCGATGCGCTCTCCAGCCTGAAGTAGCGGCGAAAGCTGGCGTCGGCCGAAGCGGGCGCGAGCGTCGCGACATCGAGCCGGTAACGATCGGTGAGGGCTTGCAGCCACGAACGAAGTTGTTCGAAGCGGGAATCGGGGGGAATGTGCGTCATAAATTCGAGAGGCAAAACATCTTGCCATATAATACCCCACGACTTTTTTAAGCGATCCGTTTCCAAGCCTGGTGCCAGGCCCGACGACTGTCCGCGTCACCGTTCGATCGAGTGTCGTCCCTGCCTGGCAACGGACCGTCCAGTTTCGACCTCGACGCATGTGCGGTCACAGCGCGGCCAAAAGCGCGGCCGCAGACTTGTCGGCATCGCGCTCAGGACGCGAACGGGATCGAACCGCCACCCATACATGCCGCCACGACAGTTTCCCGCATCGAAGATTCCAGGCGACGCTCAGCCACGCCGGCGGCGGCTCGTCGCCGCGCTTTTATCCGTTCCGGGCCTGATGCCCGCTTTCGCGCACGCTCAGCTTTTAGGACCCGCAGCCGAACCGCAGCCAATCGACGGTCCCGGCAGCCTGCGTCTCGCGCCCCAACTGGAGGAGCGCCCGCTGAAGAGCGGCCAGCAGCCAACGAGTTTTCTTCTCGGCGACAAGACCACAGGCACGTCCGACGAGGACATGGCGGCGAAAGGTTCGGCGGAAATCCGGCGCACGGTGACGGTCATCAAGGGCGATGCGCTCCATTACGACCAGGACACCGACATGGCCGATGCTTTCGGCAATGTCAGGCTCATCAACAACGGCGTGTCGTTCGTGGGTCCCGAAGCGCATTTGAAGGTGGAGGCGAACGAAGGGTTCATGACGAACCCGAAGTACCACTTCCTGCTGACGGGCGGCTCGGGCAGCGCGGAGCGCATCGATATCATCGATAACGAGCGGGCGCGTGTCGATCACGGCACCTACACGGCCTGCGCGTGCGAAACCAATCCGGCCTGGTACATCAAGGGCAGTTCGTTCGATTTCGATACCGGCGCCGAAGACGGCGTCGCGCATAACGGCGTGCTGTTCTTCCAGGGCGTGCCGGTATTCGCAAGCCCGTGGCTGTCGTTTCCGTTGACGGGCGACCGCCGCAGTGGCTTTCTGCCGCCGACTTTTTCGGTAAGTTCGAACACGGGCTTCGAACTGACGGCGCCGTACTATTTCAACATTGCGCCTAATCGCGATCTGACGGTGACACCGCGCGTCATGACGCAGCGCGGTGTGCTGATGGAAGCGACGTACCGCTATCTGTCGCCTACTTACTCCGGCTCGTTCACTGGCGACTATTTGCCGAACGATCGCGAAACGCACACGAACCGCTATGCCATCTTCTGGAAGCATTTTCAGAACTTCGGCGGCGGCTTTGCGGGTTACGTCAATTACAACAAGGTTTCGGACAGTCAGTATCCGGAAGACCTGGGCAACGCGTCGAACCAGTTCCTGAACGGCACGCAGTTGCTCTACCAGCAGGAAGCGGGTCTGACATACAGCAACGGACCGTGGTCCGTGCTTGCGCGCGAACAGCGCTGGCAGACGTTGCAGCCGTCGGTCCCGCCGTATGCGCGCGAACCGCAGTTGAACGTGCAGTACAGCAAGTTCAACGTCGGCGGTTTCGACTACGGCGCCGAAGCGGATTTCACGCGCTTCACGATCACCGAGGAAGGCGCGACCGACGGTCAGCGCATGTACTTCAACCCGTACGTGAGTTACGGGGTCAACGCGCCGGGCTACTTTGTCACGCCGAAGATTCAGTGGCACTTCGCGTCTTACGACCTGAGCCATATCGCGACCGGGCCGATTGCGGGTCAACCGCTGACGCCGGCAGGTCAGCCGAAGAACTTCACCGAATCGATCCCGACGCTCAGTTTCGACTCGGGTCTCGTGTTCGACCGCTCGGTGCGGCTTTTCGGCCAGGACTACATCCAGACGCTGGAACCGCGGCTTTACTACGTCTACACGCCGTATCACAACCAGAATTTCGCGCCGATCTTCGATACCGCCGAAGCCGACTTCGGTCTCGCCGAGATCTACACGCCGAACACGTTCGTCGGCAACGACCGGATCGCGGACGCAAACCGCATCACGGCGGGCCTCACGACGCGCTTCATCAACCCGGCGACGGGCGATGAACGTGCGCGTTTCGTCATCGCGCAGCAGTACTATTTCACGAGCCAGCGCGTCACGATCTCCGAGGATCAGCCGATCAACGAGGCCAAGCACTCGGACCTCATCGCGGGCGCGGCGATCAAGCTGGGAGCTGGTTTCGCCTCGGAAACCGCGTTCCAATATAATGTCGACAATAATCAGCTCGTGCGCTCGAGCATCGGCTTCGCGTTCAGTCCGGCCGACCGCAAGGTGATCAACGTCGGCTACCGCTACACGCGTTCCAACCAGACCACGCTCGTGAACGAGCCGATCAACCAGATCCTGGTGTCCGGCGAGTGGCCACTCACGAATCGTCTCTATGCGGTCGCTCGTGTCAATTATGATCTTGCGAGTCATCGGCTCGTCGACGGCCTCGTGGGCTTCCAGTACGATGCCGACTGCTGGGCGCTTGGTTTCGGCGCGCAACGTTACGCCAATGGCGTCAACACCAGCGGTCAGCCCTCGTCCGGCACGCGCGTGCTCGCGCAGCTTACGTTCAAGGGCCTGTCGAACGTCGACAACGGCCTCGTCAGCGCGTTCCGCGCGAGCGTCCAGGGCTACCAGCCTCCGCCGCCAGCAGCGCCGCCGCTCGCCCGCTACAGCAACTACGAGTGAGCCTCGGGGAACGCAGGCGGACAAGGCATCCTCTAACACGCAGCTAAGAAGCAGTAAGGCGGCTCGCCAGAACCGCACGAGAAGCAGCATACGAACGGGCACGACCCGTATTTGATGGAGTATCTGTGGCAAACGTGAATATGTTTCGATCGACGGTAGTTGCAACAAGCGTGATCGCTGCCGCTCTGATCCTGAGTTCGCCGGCCGGTGCGCAGGCGTTGTCGAATGGCAGCAGTGCCCAAGTCACCGATTCGGTCGTCGCGATCGTCAACGACGGCGTCATTACGCGGCGCGAACTCGAAGACCGCTCGCGCCTCATCGCGCAGCGTCTGCAACAACAGAACGCGCCTGTGCCGCCCGCTGAACAATTGCAGCAGCAGGTGCTCGATCAGATGGTGCTCGAGCGCATTCAGTTGCAGCGCGCGAAGGAAGACAACATCGTCGTCGACGACGCCACCGTGAACCGCACGCTCGAGCGTCTCGCGCAGCAAAACCAGATGACGCTCGACGTCTACCGCTCGCGCATCGAGGCGCAAGGCGTGCCTTGGGCCACCTTCACGCGCGACGCCCGCACCGAACTCACGCTTTCCAAGCTGCGCGAAAAGGAAGTGGACAGCAAGATCACCGTGTCCGACGGCGAAGTGGCGAACTACATCGCCAGCCAGCGCGGTCCCGGCGCGCGCAACTCGAGCGATCTGCACCTGCAGCACATCATGTTCAAGCTGTCTTCCGACGCATCTTCCGCCGATGTCGCGAAGGTGCAGGCGCAAGCCGACGCCGTGCTTAAGCAAGCGCAAAACGGCGACGACTTCGCGAAACTTGCCAAGCAGAATTCGCAGGACACGGACGCAGGCAAGGGCGGCGACCTCGGCTTTCGCACGCCGGGCACGTTGCCGGCGGGCATCGTGTCGGCGGTGGCCACGTTGCGTCCCGGTCAGGTCGTGCCGACGCTTCTGCGCACCGACGGCGGCTTCGAGATCGTCAAGCTGGTCGAACGCCGCGCGAGCCAGGGCACCGCGGCCGATGCGCCGAAGCTCGTGCAGACGCACGTGCGTCACATTCTGCTGCGCGTGTCGGATGGCATGTCGGAACAATCCGCGCGCCAGAAGCTGCTCGACATCAAGCAGCAAGTGCTCTCGGGCGGCGATTTCGCGAACTTCGCGCGCACGTATTCGCAAGACGGTTCGGCCTCGCAAGGCGGCGATCTCGGCTGGATCAGCCCGGGCGAAACCGTGCCCGAGTTCGAACGCGCGATGAACAGCCTGCAGGACGAAGCCGTGAGCGACCCGGTGCGCAGCGAATACGGCTATCACCTGATCCAGGTGCTGGGTCGGCGCGACGCGGAAGGGTCGGCCACGCAGCAGCTCGATATCGCGCGTCAGGCCATTGGTCAGCGCAAGGCGGAACAGGCGTACTCCGACTGGCTGCGCGAACTGCGTGACACCGCCTACGTGCAGTACAAGGGCATTGCGGCGCAAGCCCAGCAGTAAGAAAGCATGAACGCCGACACCCATCCGCTCGCCCCGGCGATCACCATCGCGATCACCACGGGCGAACCGGCGGGCGTCGGTCCGGAATTGACGGCGGCCGCCTTGCAGGAAGCGCAGGCGCGCTGGCCGTTAGCGCGCTTCGTCGTGCTGGGCGACCGCGAGTTGCTCAAGGCACGCGCCGCGTCCTGGCCTGCCGCGCATGGTGGAATCGAGATCGAGCATCATGCGCTTGCCGCGCCCGCCGAGGCCGGCAAGCTGAACGCGGCCAACGGCCGTTACGTGCTGAATCTGCTCGATGCAGCCATCGACGGCGCGCTCGCAGGCCGGTTCGACGCCATCGTTACCGCACCGCTGCAAAAGAGCACGATCAACGACGCCGGCGTGCCTTTCACCGGCCACACCGAATATCTCGCCGAGCGCACGCATACGCCGCAAGTCGTGATGATGCTGGCGGGCACGGGCGAGCGGCCATTACGCGTTGCGCTTGCCACCACGCATCTGCCGCTGAAGGACGTGTCCGCGGCACTGACCATCGACGGATTGGTCGAGACGCTGCGCATCATCGATCACGATCTGCGCGCGCATTTCGGCCTCGCCGCGCCGCGTATTCTCGTGACCGGGCTGAACCCGCATGCGGGCGAGAACGGTTATCTCGGCCGCGAGGAAATCGATGTCATCGCGCCCGCGCTCGAACGTGCTCGCGCGCTCGGTATCGACGCGCCGGGTCCGTATCCGGCGGATACTCTGTTTCAGCCGCGCTATCTGAAAGACGCCGATTGCGTGCTCGCGATGTTCCACGACCAGGGCTTGCCGGTACTGAAATTCGCAACCTTTGGCGAAGGCATCAATGTCACGCTGGGTTTGCCGATCATCCGCACTTCCGTCGATCACGGCACGGCGCTCGATCTCGCGGGCACGGGCCGCGCCGATGCGGGCAGCATGATCGCGGCCATCGACGCCGCCGTCACGATGGCGCGCCACAAGCACCGAGACAAGCGCGGCGTCTGAGCGTCGCGCGGTTCTTCATCCACATCAGTTTCAAAGGCGTCAGACCGATGTCCACCAGACACCAGGGCCATTTCGCGCGCAAGCGCTTCGGGCAGAACTTTCTCGTCGATCAAGGCGTGATCGATTCGATCGTCGATACGATCGCGCCGAAACACGGCGAACGCATGGTCGAAATTGGACCGGGGCTTGCCGCGCTGACCGAGCCGCTGATCGAACGGGTGGCCACGCCCGAGTCGCCGCTGCACGCAGTGGAACTCGACCGCGATTTGATCGGCCGGTTGGAAAAGCGCTTTGGCGAGCGTCTCGTCGTGCATTCCGCCGATGCGCTCGAATTCGACTTCGGCTCGCTCGCGCTGGAAGGCGACAAGCCGACGCTGCGTATCGTCGGGAATCTGCCGTACAACATTTCGAGTCCGCTCTTGTTTCACCTGACGAGCTTTGCGCCCAAGGTGATCGACCAGCACTTCATGCTGCAGGACGAAGTGGTCGATCGCATGATTGCCGAGCCCGCCAGCAAGGACTACGGCCGCCTGTCCGTGATGCTGCAATACCGCTACGTGATGGACAAGCTGATCGACGTGCCGCCCGAATCTTTCCAGCCGCCGCCGAAAGTGAATTCCGCGATCGTGCGGATGATTCCGTTCGCGCCGCACGAACTGCCCGTGGTGGATGAGGCGACCTTGAGTGAAGTCGTCAAGGCTGCTTTCGCGCAGCGTCGCAAGGTCCTGCGCAACAATCTCGGCGCGTATCGCGACCGAATCGACTTCGACGCGCTCGGCTTCGATCTCGCGCGTCGCGCCGAAGAAGTGCCGGTGGCGGAGTTCGTTGCGCTGGCACAAGCGCTCGTGCGGGCTTGAGTGTCATAGACATAGCGCGGCGCTCGAAACGTCCGAAAGCAGCCGCATGAGACGTTCGAGCCGCATGCGCTGGTCGCGGTGCAGGCCGCGCGTCGCGCTGACCTGCTGCACGCGACTGCGCCAGTACGTCTGGCCGAACAGCGAATTCGCGCCTTCCTTCGACAGGACGCGTTCCAGATGCACGATGGCGGCATCGACTGTCTGCGTGGTGTAAGGGCTCGTTGCGCTCACTTGTTCTCCTCGTTCTGTTCGTTCTTCGGCGGATGCGAGTGAGTCATTGTGCAAGCCCGCAGGGACACATCGCGTCCCGAAGAAACGCGTTCCAACGCGACGCGATTCGTTCTTTGCGGCTGCTATCATCGTCGCTCCGCGCGGTCATCGAGTACATCAAAAAGGAGGCAACGCCATGCGGTTCGTTCACGCGGCGGATATCCATCTGGACAGCCCGTTGCACGGTCTCGCCGCTTATGCGGACGCGCCCGCCGATCTCTTGCGCAACGCCACGCGCGACGCATTCACGAAACTCGTCGATGTCGCGCTCGAAGAGGCGGTGGACTTCATGGTCATCGCGGGCGATCTCTACGACGGCACCTGGCGCGACTACAACACGGGCATCTTCTTTTGCCGCGAGATGGGGCGCTTGCGACGCGCGGGCATTCCGGTTTATGTGCTCTTCGGCAATCACGACGCCGAGAGCGAGATGACGAGCCAGTTGCAGCTGCCCGACAACGTGCACACGTTTTCGAGCAGAAAGCCGCAGACCTTTCGACTCGACGCCCTGAAGGTGGCGCTGCACGGCCACAGCTTCAAGGAAAAAGCGGTCACGACGAATCTCGTCACCGCGTATCCGCAGCCGGTCGAGGGCTACTTCAACATCGGCGTGCTGCATACCGCGCTCGAAGGCAGCGCGGCGCACGCGTGTTATGCGCCGTGCTCGATCGCCGAGTTGCACGCGCGGCAATATCACTACTGGGCGCTTGGCCACGTGCACGATTTCGCCATCTGGCAAGAGGCCTCCACGATCGTGTTTCCTGGCAACTTGCAGGGCCGCAATATCCGCGAAACGGGCCGGCGCGGCGCGGTGATCGTCCACGTTTCGGAGACGGAAGAGGTGAGCGTCGAGCGGCTTTTCATCGATGTCTTGCGCTGGGAGTCCGTTATCGTCGATGCCAGCGAAGCCGTCACGCTCGATGACGTCGCGCTCGCGGTCGGACGCGCGCTCGATGCGCTCGTCGAATCCGCCGCGCAACCCGTGCCGCTCGCGGTGCGGGTGACGATCACCGGCGCGACCGAGGCGCATGGCGCGCTATTCGGTCTCGAAGCGCAACTGCGCGCCGAAGTGCTGGCGCAGATCGCGGCGATCAGCCACGACCGTCTGTGGCTGGAAAAAGTGAAGATCGCGACGCAGCCGATCGTGCATTCGAGCGCGGCGGGCGAACCGTTCGCCGGCGGCGCCGATGCGCTCGCCGACCTGCACGCCTTGTTGGTCGAAGCCGAGTCCGACCCGGAATTTCTAAGCATGTTGAAAGAGCGTTTGATCGGTCTGGCGTCGCAGGCGCCGAGCGAATTACAAAAGTCGGTGCCTGAACTCGAATACGTGCGCAACGACGATCTCGCGCGGATCGTCGCCGAAGTGCGCTCCGGTCTGATCGCCCAACTCGCGGATGCGGAATAGGCTCATGCGCATCGGCAAGCTAAAACTGATTCGCTTTGGCAAGTTCACGGATCGCGTCATCGAATTTCCGGCGGCGCCCCAGGATTTTCACTTCATCGTCGGACCGAACGAGGCGGGCAAGTCGACCATCAAGACGGCGATTGCCGAATTGCTGTTCGGCATTCCGCAGCGCTCGCCGCTCGCGTTCGTGCATCCGCAGAGCGATCTGCAACTCGGCGCAACGCTGCAACTGAACGACGAGACGCTCGCGTTTCATCGCACCAAGAGCCGCAAGGCGTCGCTTGCCAAACCCAATGGCGACGCGCTCGCCACCGATGCGCTCGCGCCCTTCATCGGCACGGCGGACAAGAGCTTCTTCGAGCAGATGTACTGTCTCGGCCACGAAGGATTGATTGCGGGCGGACGAAGCATTCTCGATGCATCGAGCGATGTCGGGCAGGTGCTGTTTCAATCGGCTGCGGGCATTGCGAGTCTCGGCGCCGTGCGACAACGCCTGGCTGAGGAAGCGGACGCGCTCTGGGCCAAGCGCAAGTCAGGCGACCGCGCGTATTACATCGGCCTCAAGCAATTCGAGGAAGCCACGAGCGAACTGAAGACGGCAAGCGTGCGCACGACGCAATGGCGCAAGACATATACGGCGGTCGATGAAGCCGAGGAGCGCGGCCGCGCGCTCGAAACGCGTCGCGCGGAACTCGAAGCGAAACGCGGCAAGCTGGAGCGGATTCGCCGCGTCGCGCCGTATTTGAACGTGTGGCGCGAGAAGGCGGCCGAGCTTGCGGAACTCGGCGAAGTCACCGATCTTCCCGCCGACGCCGAAGCTGTCTTGCAAAGCGCGCTGACACGGCTTGCATCGGCGCAAACCGCGCACGAGCTGCACGCGAAGGCGACGGCGCAACGTCAGGCGGAGCTGAACGAAATCCGTATCGACCACGCGTTGCTCGCGCTGGAAACCCGGATACGCGCGCTCGACACCACGCGTCATCGGTGCGCGCATCACGCGACCGACATCGCGCGACTCGAACACGATGTCGCCGCGCGCTTGCGCCAAGTCGCGCAGGATTGCGCGGAACTCGGCTGGCCGCAAAACGAAGCGGGCGCGCGTCAGGCGCTGCCCGGACAGCTTGCGTTGCAGACGGTCACGAGCCTGATGCGCGAACGCGGCACGTTGGAGACGGCGGCGCGCAATGCGGCGCGCTCGGTCGATGAGACGCTCGGCCAGATCGGGACATTGAAGGCGCGACTTGGCGGCATCGCCGAGGGCGAGGTCTCGCAGGAGTTGCGTCGCGCGCTGCGGCAGGCGCAGAAGTATCGCGAAACGGGCGCGGCGCAAGACCGTCTCGGCGACGCGCGCCGCGAAGCCGCGCAAGCGCTCGAAGCGGGCCTTGCATCGCTTGGCCAATGGTCGCGGCCAATTGCCGAACTGCAAGCGATGAACTTGCCGTCGATCGAGCGTATCGCCATCTTGCGCAGCGAGCGGCAGGAGTTCGCGCTTCGGCTGACGCGCGCCGCCGATCGCATGAACGAAGCGCACGACGCGCTGCACGCCACGCAAGCCGAACTCGCCGATTTCACGCAGACGCATGATGTCGTCACGGGCGATCAGGTTCGCGGTGCTCGCAAGACGCGCGATACCGCGTGGCACGCGCTCAAGAGTGGCGCGACGCCGCTCGATTCGGGCGCGCCGCTTTTCGAGACGGCGATGCACACCGCCGATGACCTTGCGGACCGCAGACTCGATTCCATCGGACAAGCCACGCAGTTCAGCGCGTTGCAGCGTCGCGTGGCGGTCGATCAGGAAACGCTCGCACGAAGGCAACGCAGCGCGGACGAAGCCGCAAAAGCGCTCGCGGACGTCGATGCGGCGTGGCACGCGCTCGCATCACAAAGTCAGATCGCGGAGATGGCGCTCGACGACGTCCCTTCATGGCTCACGCGTCGCGAGCACGTAATCGAGGCGGCGCGCACGCTTGCCCGGCGCGCGGAAGAGTTCGAGCGCGAAAGCGCCGAAGCGGCCACGCGCCATGAAGACCTCGCGCGGCATTTGCCGTTGGCGGAAGCCACCGCCGACTTTGACGCGCTCTGCGACGCCGCCGAAGCGCATATCGGCGCCATCGACGAAGCGGTGATCGAGCGGCGTCATATCGCCGGGCAACTCGACGAAGCGCAAGCGGAACTGGTCACGCGGCAGAACACGGCCAAGGCCGCTGCGCTTGCCTTCGAGCGATGGCAAGCCGAATGGTCGCAAGCCGCGGCGAAAGCGGGCGTGGCGGTCGCGGCGGACTCGCAGGCGGCGGCCGAATTGGCCATTGGTATCGTCCACAAGATCGGCGAACAGCTCGTGCAGATCGACGCCATTCGCCACGGACAGATCGACGCCATGCGCGCGGCGCTCGCCTCGTTCGAGTCCAATGCAAGGCAGCTCGCGCTTGAACTCGATGGCACGAACCATGTGCGTGAGCCCGGCGCAATCGCGGCCGAACTCTCGGCGCGGCTCGATACCGCGTGCGCGGCGCGTGCCGATGCCGAGCGTCTGAAGAAGGAACTGGCATCGGCGAGCGAGCAGGTGAGCCGGGCCGAGGCGGGCGTCGAGGAAGCGAAGTCGGCGCTGCGTCCGCTTTACGAGCGGGCCCGCGTGGACAGCGCGGAGTTGCTCGCGCCGCTCATCGGCAAGTCGCAGAAGAGGCGCGCGTTGCTCGCCGCGATCGATGCCGCGCGCGATGCGCTGATCAAAGGTGGCGACGGCCTCGCGCTCGACGTTCTGATCGCGGAAGTGGAGGGCGCGGACCTGTCCGGTCTGCACGGCGAACTGTCGCTGATCGGCGCGGCGCTCGGCGATTCCGTGAAGGCATCGAGCGAACTGGCGACGGAGCTCGATGCCGCGCGCCGCGAACTCAACGCGATCTCGGGCGAAGGCAACGCCGCGCGCGCCGAAGCGAAGCGGCAGGAAGCGCTATCCGTCATGGCCGATGCCGCCGAGCGCTTCGTCAAGGTGGAGACGGCATCGACGCTCCTGAAGTGGGCGATCGACCGATACCGCGAACGCCGTCAAGGCCCGATGCTCACGCGCGCAAGCACGATTTTCTCGGAGCTCACGCTCGGCGCGTTCTCGCGGCTCGCCGTGGATTACGACCGCCAGCCGATGGCGCTCGCCGCCATTCGCGAGAGCGGCGAACACGTCGAGATCACCGGCATGAGCGAAGGCACGCGCGATCAGCTTTATCTCGCGCTGCGTCTGGCTGCGTTGGAGGAGCATGCCGAGAAGGCGTCGCCGCTACCGTTCGTGGCCGACGATCTCTTCATCAATTTCGACGACGGCCGCGCGCGCGCCGGCCTGCGCGTCTTGAGCGCAATCGCGATGCACACGCAGGTGATTTTTTTGAGCCATCACGATCATCTCGTGGACATGGTGCGCGAAGTGTTCGGACCGAAGGTCAACGTGCACTTCATGCGCTAGGCGGTTTCACTCGCACGTGCGTACCGAGCCGCGAGCTTGCGGAAGTCGTCCGCGAATTCGTCTCGCAGCGTTTGCGGCGCGAGAATCTCGACGCCCGCGCCGAGCGCGCGCAGCCACCAGCGCAGCTTGAGGCTCGGCGTCACCGTGCCGGTCACCTTCATGCGGCCGTCGGGCAGCATGTCGATGTGCTGATCTTTCGACATCGGCGACTCGCGTAGCTGGTTGCCCGAACTGCCTTCGAACGCGAGTGCGAGGCGCACGGGCGGCTCGGGCAGAAAGTCGAAGACCTGCTGCGTCTCGATGTACTTGCGCAGCTTGAAGTCTTCGGGATACGTGAAGGACTCGCCTGACTCGGACACCGAACGAATGCGGTCCAGCCTGTACAGCGCGCGCACCCATTCCTTTTCGCCTTTTTCCGGGCGCGGCGCACGGCCCGGGTCCTGCGCGACCATGTACATCACGCCAGCGGATTCGACGAGCGCGAGCGGCCAGAGCGTCCTGGTTTTTGGCGCGTCGCCTTGCTCGCCTTTGTACGCGGCGCGGTACTGCACGAGCAGTTCGCGCTCGAAGAAAGTCGCTGTCGCCACGGCCTGAAAGATGTCCGGACGCAGCTTCGGACGAATCAGCGTGAAGGCGCCATCGACGGAATCGATCTTGTCCGCCCACGCGCGGTAGATGCGGCTGTCCGCCTTTTCCTGCGAGAGCCGCGCTTCGGCTGCCTTGAAGAGCGGGTCGATGTCGCGCGTGACAGCGTTCGGTAGCTTGTTGCCGGCAAAGCGCTGCAGGATGTGAAACGCCACCGCTTCCGATGCGCTCATCAAGCCGACGCCTTCCTGCAGACCATGCAGCCATGGCTTGCGTTGCCAGAGCAGTTCGCGGCCATTTTGCATCGACATGACGCGCGATTCGGCTTCGAGCGCGGTGAGATGCCGCTGCACTTTTTTCGTGTATCCAACGCGATGCCCGCGCTCTTCGAGACGACGGCGAATTTCGGGTGTGGAGAGCCACGCGAGCGCGTCGCGTTCGGTTGGCAGCACGCGGAGAATGGCTTCGTCGAGGCTCGAGGTCATGACGGTGCGTTGGGTTGGAAGCGGAGAGGTTTGATTATAGGCAGCATTGGGACAGAGGATGTCCCGAACGGTCGAGCGCTGTTTAGGATTGTTCTAGTGACGTTTCGCGCGGCGAGCGGAAAGAATGCCCACGGTTAAACGAGCGTCGAGGAGCATTCAGAAGCATGAGCAAACGAGAGCAAGCCAACGAGCAGCTTTTACAAAAGCTCAAGGGCCGGACAACACATGCCATCCAGCGGTATTTCTTCTCGCACGGCGTGTGCGTGAGCCGGTTGGACATTCATCGCGCGATGCGGCTGCCGGAACATGAACCGACTTTTCTCGCGCTGAGACCTTCGTTTGCGCAGGTCAACGAAGCGATCGGTTTGCTGGGCGATATCGGATCGTTGTCACTTCCGTCGAAGGAAAAGTCGATGCGCGCGGTGTACGAGATCGAAGCGCGGTTGCAAGAGCGGCACGGCGCCGTCGACGGATTGGATGCGGCGCTCGCGCGACTCGATGTGGCCATGCGTTCGGTGCCAGCCCTGCCAAAGCTCTGGCCTCATGCAGCGTGGGGCCTGTTATTGCTGATGATGGCTTACATCGAGTGGCCATTCGCGCTCGCCGGACTGATCGTGTTCGGCGCGGGACTTGGCAAGCACTTGAAGTACAAGCGGCGCCGTGCAGACGCGGATCGCGCTGTGAGCGAGGCCAACGCGAACTTTGAATCGGTAGCGGCGCTTGAGTTGACGCCAAGGGTCGAATTGCTCGAACGATGAAGACTGGTGCTGGTGCGAAGCCAGCGAAGAAAAAGGAAAGGGCCGCGCTAAGCGCGGCCCTTCGATTTCTTTGGTAGGCCGTACGGGATTCGAACCTGTGACCAACGGATTAAAAGTCCGCTGCTCTACCAGCTGAGCTAACGACCCAAAGAGGCGAAATTATAATCGGCCGTTTCGGATTCTGTCAAGGCAGCGCGGGCTGCGCGCGCATCGACGAAACAAAGAAAAACGCCCGCGGCGCAACGGCCCGCGGGCATTCGTCTCGAGAGGCGCGAAACCCGAAAGCTTCGCTCGATGCTTCGATGCTTCTTGTCACTTCACCTGCGACATCTTGCTCTGCGCCGACTGTGCGACTTCAGTGCCGGAATACTGCGAGATGATCTGCTGCAGCGTCTGTTTAGCAGCCGCTTTCTGACCCTGTTCGATCTGGTTATTCGCGATTGCGAGCAACGCCTCAGGCGCTCGCGGATGCGTTGGGTACGTCTTCACCAGATTCTGCCAGACCGCAGTCGATCCCTTGTAGTCGCGCTGCGCGTACAGCGCGTTGCCGAGCCAATACTGCGCGGTCGGCTGATACGGGCTCTGCGGATACTTCGAGACGAATGCCTTGAACGAAGTCGCGGCATTCTTGTAGTCACCGTTGCGGAACTCGGTCGATGCCGCGTTGAACGCTTCCGTCTCGCCAGGTTGCACGGCGCCCGATACGCCGTCGATAGTCTGCTGCTGCGGCTCGAACTTCTTCAAGCGCGTATCGAGGTCTGCGTAATAGTCTTTCTGCTGCTTCTGCAGCGTGGCAACCTGATTGCCCAGATCCTCGTTCTGCCCTCGAAGCGTCGCGACCTGCTGATTAAGCTGATCGATACGATTCGACTGATCGAGGATCGTGCGCTGCGCGGCGGACAACTGGTTGCCCAGACTGTCCGTCTTCGTGCGCAGATCGAGTACGGCCTTGCGCGCTTCGTTGTCGTCGAAGACGCCAGCGTGCGCGGGCACGGCAAGCATCGTCGAACCTGCGACGCACGCGGCTGCGGCAAGGCGCAGCAAGGAAAAGCGATACAACATAGGGCAACTCACCCGTGACTAAGTTACGTTACGTGGACTACTGCTATTGCTGCTGTTATTGCTGGTAGGCGAGATCCGCACGGCGGTTCTGGGCGTACGACGAATCGTCGTGACCCGTCGCCATCGGCTTTTCCTTGCCGAGGCTCACGGCTTCCATTTGCGAATCGGCAACGCCCATCAACGACATGGCGCGACGCACGGCTTCCGCACGCTTCTGACCAAGCGCCAGGTTGTACTCGCTCGTGCCGCGCTCGTCGGTATTGCCTTGAATCAGGACGTGACGTTCCGGGTGGCTCTTCAGGTACGTCGAGTGTTGTTGCAGCAGCGGCTGATAGTCGTCCTTCACGGCGTAGCTGTCGAAGTCGAAGAAGATGCTGCGCTTGGCGAGCGGGCTGTTCGGGTCGTTCAGCGGGTCGATGTTGACCTGCTTGACGTCCGTCGGGTTCGGCTGCGTGCCGACCGAGCCCTTGTTCGCGCCTTCATCGAGCTTCACGCCCGAGTGACAAGCTGCCAATGCGCCGACCATCGCAACTGCCAGGCCGATACGAAGTTTCGACATCATGGTACCTCTCCTTGTGTTGTAGCTGAACGTTGTATTTGAACGTGTTTGCTGAACTTACTGCATGAACGGACCCCAGGACGGCTCGCGCACCACACCGCCCTGTACGGACAAGACTTGCCGCGTACGACCATCGGTCGATACGGCTGCCAACACGCCACGTCCGTTCACTTGGGTGGCGTAGAGGATGTACTGACCATTCGCCGCGAAGCTCGGCGATTCGTCATGCGTCGTGTCGGTCAGCCCCGTCGCCGTGCCGGACCCGAGGTCCTGCAAATACAGCTTGAAGCCGCCACCGGTGCGCGAAATGTACGCGAGTTGCTTGCCGTCCGGACTCACGCGCGGGCTTGTGTTGTAGCTGCCCGTAAACGTGACCCGCTGGGCCGCGCCGGCGTTTTCACCCGCCGCCGGCATCTTGTAGATCTGCGGTTGGCCGCCGCGATCGCTCGTAAAGTAAATGGAGTTGCCATCGGGCGAGAAGGCCGGCTCGGTATCGATGGAACTGCCTTGTGTCAGACGACGCAGGCCAGAGCCGTCCGCGTTGACTTCGAAAACCTGCGTATTGCCGGTGCGCGACAAAGCCACGGCCAGCTTGCTGCCGTCAGGCGACCACGCCGGCGCACTGTTGTTGCCCTTCTGATTCGATACGACCACGCGCCGCCCGGTCGGCAGATCGTGGATGTAGACCACCGGCTTCTTCTTTTCGAACGACACGTAGGCGACCTTCGTGCCGTCCGGCGACCATGCCGGCGAAATGATTGGCTCCGGGCTGGAAAGGGCGATCTTCGCGTCCTGACCGTCCGAGTCCGAAATCTGCAATTGGTAGCGTCCGCCCGTCTGAATGACGTAGGACAGACGGGTTGCGAACACGCCGCGGCCACCGAGCAACTTGGCGTAGATGTAGTCCGCGATCTTGTGTGCGCTCATGCGCAGGCCGCTTTCGGCGGAAACGAGCGACAAACCGCCGAGATTCTGCTGCTTGACCGTGTCGTAGAGACGGAAGCGCACTTCGTACTGGCCGTTCGGCAGCTTGTTCACGCTACCCGATACGAACGCGTCCGCGCCCTTGGCTTTCCATGCGCCGAGATCGACGGAATCAGTCTCGGAAACCGGCGTGCCGCCCGCGTCGATGTTCGTGAATTTGCCGCTTCTCTGCAGGTCCTGACGAATGATCGCGCTGACCTGTTGCGGTGAGCTGCCCTCATTGGCGAAGTTGGCCGTGGCGATCGGAAACTGGGTAGAACCGACGCCAGTCACGAGCACGTTCAACTGGGCATGTGCGGCGGTACCGGCGGCGATCAGACAGGATGCGACCAGCGTTTTCAAGCCAAGCTTCTTCATCAAACTCATGCTGTATTCGTTCCAGAAAAATACGTTTTCAAGTGACCCGAGACTGCAGAAACAGACCCCCGATTGCACAATTCGTTCCCGTGCGGCAACGGTCTTGCGCTTTGCAGTGATCCCGCGCAATCAACTGCCAGCCGGGCGCAGCGTGATCGTAAATGACCCTGGCGCCTGGTCGTTAATGTCCTTCGGCATGGGATCGGAGCGCTGCACCGCGCGCAACGCGGCAGCGTCCCACTGCTCGTTGCCGCTCGACCGCGTAATGGTCGCCGAAAGCAGCGTGCCCGAAGGCGCGCAGCGCACCGACACGACCGTTTCCAGCCCGGACGTTTCGCCCGACCAGATGATATTCGGCCGCACGCGACGCTGCACCTTCTCGGCATAACCCGCCGACGCCGCGTTGCCGCCCGCGCCCTTGCCGGTGCCACCCTTGGCCAGCCCTTCGCCGCTCGAATTCGTGCCGCCGCCGAGCTGCCCTTGCAGCTGCGCGAGGCGCGACTTGCGTTCGGCATCGACCTTCGCCTTCGCTTCCGCATCCGCCTTGGCTTTTGCCTGCGCCGCGGCCTTGGCCTTGGCTTGCGCATCGGCTTTTGCCTTGGCTTCGGCATCGGTTTTCGCCTTGGCTTCCTTCTGTTCCTGAAGCTGCTCGGCCTTTTGCGCTTCGGCTTGTTGCTGCTGACGCGCCTTGTCCTGTTGCAGCTTCGCCTGCTGTTGCTTTTGCAGGTCGGCCTGACGTTGCTGTTCGATCTGCTTCTGCTTGTCCTGCATGGCCTTCTGCGCGGCGGCCGCCGCGGCGGCCTGAGCGGCGACTTGCTGCTGGCGCTTCGCTTCGGCTTCCTGCTGCGCCAATTCCTGCTGGCGGCGCTGCTCGGCCACTTGTGCATCGCGTGCGGCGGCTTCCTGCTTACGCTTCTTTTCCTGCAGCGCGATGTCCGCGTCCTCGTCCTTCGCGGGCGGCGGCGCAGGCTGCGGCTTCACGGCCACGGGCGGCGGGGGCGCGACGCGCGGCGTGGGAGCAGGCGTGTCGGGAATCTCGGTCCACAGTTCCGCCTCGGCTCCGGCGGGGGTGTTGTTCTGCCAGTTGATGCCGTGATACAGCAGCCAGCCAAGCAGCAAGTGCATGACGGCGGCGAGTGCGAAAGCGCGGCCCGTACCGCGTTCGCGCGGCGGGCGGATGGGTCGCGCTGATGAGCCGCGCGTCTGCCGGTTCTGCAAAAGGGTCATTGCGATTTGACGAGCAATCCGACGCGCTTCACGCCGCGCGCCTTCATATCGGACATCACGTTCATGACGACTTCATACTTCACGGTCTTGTCCGCCGCGATGACGACGGGTTGATCCGGATGCGACTCCTGACGATTGAGCACGAACGTGTTCAGGTCGTCCTTGGTCATTCTCTGCTCTTGCGTCGCGCCGCCTTCTTCCTTGTAGCGCACGTTCATGCTGCCGTCGGCTTTAATATTGATGACGAGCGGCGGCTGCTGTTCCTGCGGCTGCGCGTTGCCGACGGTCGGCAAGTTGATGATCGAAGGCGACACGAGCGGCGCCGTCACCATGAAGATGACGAGCAACACGAGCATCACGTCGATATACGGCACGACATTGATGTCGGCCATGGCGCGGCGCGAACTGCCGCGCATGCTGGAACGGGACGAGCCTGCCATCGTGACTCCTTAGTGCGCCTGACGCTGCAAGATGTTCGAGAACTCTTCGATGAAGGTCTCGAAGCGGATCGCCAGGCGGTCGATATCGTGAGCGTAGCGGTTGTAAGCGACCACGGCGGGAATCGCGGCGAAGAGGCCGATCGCGGTCGCGACGAGCGCTTCGGCAATGCCGGGCGCCACGTTGGCGAGCGTCGCCTGCTGTACGTTTGCGAGGCCGCGGAACGAATTCATGATGCCCCAGACCGTGCCGAACAAACCGATATACGGACTGACCGAGCCGACCGATGCAAGAAACGCGAGATTCGCTTCGAGCACGTCCATTTCACGCTGAAAGGCAGCCCGCATGGCGCGGCGCGAACCGTCGAGAATCGCGCCCGGATCGGTGATGCGGCGCTCCTTGCCCTTCAAGAACTCGCGCATGCCCGATTCGAAGATACGCTCGAGCGCACCGATGGTGTGACGGTTGTTCGCCGCGCTTTGATACAGCGCCTGCAGGTCGCCGCCGGACCAGAAATCGCGTTCGAAACGCTCGGTTTGCGCGCGCGCGCGCCGAATGGCGAACCACTTGCGGAAGATGAAAGTCCACGACAGCAGCGAGAGCAGAAGCAGCAGGGCCATGACGGCCTGCGCGAGCAGGCTCGCATGAATGACGAGAGATACGATCGACAAGTCTTGTGTGTTGTTCATAAAAGTCCGCTGCTTCCACCTGCTATTAGCTGCTATTTACGTCCGGAAAAGGGGCTTCCGGTCAAAGGCGCGTCAGGCTTTCGTGACCGCGACATCAATAAAACGAAAGCCGCCTCGTGGCCGGCTCTTGCTCGTGAAGCGTTCAAACCGGGTGCGCGCGATGCTCGTCCGCGGCAAGCACGACCTGCCCGGCATGAGGACCGCGCCTCAATCCTTCGAGAACTCGTTCGGGAATACCGGCAGGGCGAATCGTTGCGCGATCCACCGAAGCGACGCGAATATCGCCGCTTGCAAGAAGAACCGCGTCACGCCACGCTTCCTGATGAAAATCCACCGATGCGCGCCCGAGCCGCGCGATACGGCTCACGATGCGAATGGAGTCGTCCAGGCGCGCGGGAGCCGAATAATCGACGGATGTTCTTCTCACGACGAACACGATGCCGGCCGATTCGGCCAGCCGCTGCTGGTCGATACCGCACGCGCGCAGCCATTCGGTGCGCGCACGCTCGAAGAACTTCAGGTAGTTCGCGTAGAAGACAATGCCGCCCGCGTCGGTGTCCTCGTAGTACACCCGAATCGGCCATTCGAAATTCAACGAATCACTCACCTTTGCGCCGCCCCGCTCGCGCGGAGGCTTTTGGACCCGCTCCGGCTCGCTTTTTGACAAATAAACATCCGCGGCATTTTACCGGAAGCGGAAGTTGGGCCACCAAATACAGTCGATTCCTCTTACGAGCCGCGGTGTATTTGCAACGGTCCGAAGGTTTGGGCCACGGGCATGAGTTCGATCGCGTTGATATTCACGTGCGCGGGGCGCGTCGCAATCCAGTAGATGGCGTCGGCGATATCCTCGGCGGTGAGCGGCTGCACGTCCTTGTAGACGGCGCTGGCCTTGTCGTCGTCGCCCTTGAAGCGCACGTTGGAGAACTCGGTGCCGCCGCACAGGCCCGGCTCGATATCCGTCACGCGCAACGCGGTTCCGGCGAGGTCGGCGCGCAGGTTCAGGCTGAACTGCCGCACGAACGCCTTGGTCGCGCCGTACACGTTGCCGCCCGGATACGGGTACGACGCCGCGACCGAACCCAGGTTGAACACGTGACCGCGATTGCGCGCCACCATGCCGGGGAGGACGGCATGCGTGACATCGACGAGTCCCATGCAGTTGGTGTCGATCATGTTCTTCCAGTCGTCGAGATTCGCGCGTTGTGCCGGTTCGAGGCCAAGCGCGAGGCCCGCGTTGTTGACCAGCACGTCGATCTGGGCGAACGATTCGGGCAGCGAGGCGATGGCGCTCTTGATGGCGTTGCTGTCGCGCACGTCGAGTTCGACTGGCAAGAGCGAGTCGCCGAGTTCCTTCGATAGCGCGGCGAGCCGGTCTTTACGGCGCGCGGCCGCGACGACGCGATGGCCGCCCTTGACGAAAGTGCGGGCAATGGCTGCGCCGAAGCCGGCAGAGGCGCCGGTGACGAATACGATCATGAGCGGGCTCCGGAAAGTGGGGGTTGGGCTGTACCGGAGCGCGCGCGGACACACGACCGGCAACGGCGCACAGAGTACTTCCAATGATGCGATGCGGCAAGCAACTGCAAACCCGAACGATCGTGCGTTTCAAGCGTTTCGCAGACGCTCGCCAAGTTGCCTAAACCCGGCCGCACCATTACACTACAACGCTCAAACCCCGCGTGACTGGCGATAGAATCTTCGGATTCAAGGTGGAACGACCACTAGGAAGCGCGGAGTGTCGTTTTGCCGTTCGCCTGGGCAGCTGAGATCCGCGCGCCGTCGCTGCGTTGCCGGTGGCTGTCCGTTCCGCGAACCTGGATTCTTCCCTCATCCGTCGCGTGTGGACCCGTCTGGCGTCCTGCGTCTTCCTTGCGTTTTGCGTTCGTGCTTCGAACGCATCGTCACGCGCGATCCGGTCAACCTGTTTTGATCTCACGGAAAACGTATGTTTGACAGAGCCGAAAGTACCCTCGCCAAGGTCGATCCCGAACTGCTCAAAGCGATCGAGCAGGAAAATCGCCGTCAGGAAGATCACATCGAGCTGATCGCCTCGGAAAACTACACGAGCCCGGCCGTCATGGCCGCGCAAGGCTCGCAACTCACCAACAAATACGCCGAAGGCTATCCCGGCAAGCGCTACTACGGCGGTTGCGAATACGTGGATATCGTCGAGCAACTCGCAATCGACCGCGTCAAGCAACTGTTCGGCGCCGAAGCCGCGAACGTGCAGCCGAACTCCGGTTCGCAGGCCAACCAGGGCGTGTTCTTCGCCGTGCTGAAGCCGGGCGACACGATCATGGGCATGAGCCTCGCCGAAGGCGGCCACCTGACGCACGGTTCGCCCGTCAACATGTCGGGCAAGTGGTTCAACGTCGTGAGCTACGGCCTGAACGAAGCCGAAGACATCGACTACGAAAAGACCGAAGCGCTCGCCAAGGAGCACAAGCCGAAGCTGATCGTCGCGGGCGCGTCGGCGTTCGCGCTGCGTATCGACTTCGAGCGCCTGTCGCAAATCGCGAAGAGTGTCGGCGCTTACTTCATGGTCGACATGGCGCATTACGCAGGTCTCGTCGCGGCAGGCGTCTATCCGAATCCCGTTCCGCACGCGGACTTCGTGACCACGACCACGCACAAGAGCCTGCGCGGGCCGCGCGGCGGCGTGATCCTCATGAAGGCCGAATTCGAGAAACAGATCAACTCGGCCATTTTCCCGGGCATTCAGGGCGGTCCGCTCATGCACGTGATCGCGGCGAAGGCCGTCGCGTTCAAGGAAGCGCTGACGCCGGAGTTCAAGACGTATCAGCAGCAAGTGGTCGATAACGCGCGCGTGCTGGCCGAAACGCTGGTCAAGCGCGGTCTGCGTATCGTCTCGGGCCGCACGGAAAGCCACGTCATGCTGGTCGATCTGCGCGCGAAGAAGATCACCGGCAAGGCGGCCGAAGCCGCGCTCGGCGCCGCGCACATCACGGTCAACAAGAACGCCATTCCGAACGATCCGGAGAAGCCGTTCGTCACGAGCGGCGTGCGTCTCGGTTCGCCCGCCATGACCACGCGCGGTTTCGGCGTGAAGGAAGCGGAGCAGGTTGGCAATTTGATTGCGGACGTGCTCGACGCACCGGAAGACCAGGCGAACCTCGAGCGCGTGCGCGCTCAAGTGACCGAGCTGACCAAGCGTTTCCCGGTCTATCGCTGATATTCGAACCGAGCCAGGAACCAAGCCCCGATGCGCTGCCCCTTCTGCCGACACGAAGACACCCAGGTCGTGGATTCTCGCGTGTCGGAGGACGGCGCAGCCATCCGGCGGCGGCGACGCTGTCCATCCTGCGACAAGCGTTTCACCACGTATGAGCGCGTCGAACTGGCGCTGCCGTCGGTCGTGAAGAAAGACGGCAGCCGCACCGAGTTCGATCGCCGCAAAATCGTCGCGAGCATGAAGCTGGCGCTGCGCAAGCGGCCGGTTGCGGCGGACGCCATCGAGGCAGCCGTCGCGCGCATCGAATATCAATTGCTTGGCAGCGGCGAGCGAGAAGTGCAGAGCGAACGTCTCGGCGAACTCGTGATGAACGAGTTGCGGCAGCTCGACACCATCGCTTATGTACGGTTTGCGTCGGTCTACAAGCGTTTCGAAGACGTGTCCGAGTTCGAGGACGTGCTCGAGGAATTCCGCCGCGCCGCGCCCAAAAAGACCACTTCCCGCAAGCGCTGATTGCGCGTCTGTACCGAGCATCTTTCCCCCAGTCGATCTTTTGCCCTCGGGCAGTGTGCCCCGTGCGAACGCGCGTGAACACTCGTCCATTCGGCTAATGGCGGCGCGCGTTCCTTATCGCTAGATTGAGCATTCGTTCAACTCGTCGATAAGGCATGCAGATGAGCCGCTTCTCGAATTCCGGTTTCACACTCGTCGAACTTTGCGTGGTGCTTGCCGTGATGGCGATCCTCGCGACTTTCGCCACGCCTTCGTTTCTCTCCTGGCAGGCACGCGATCAGATCGATGCCCGCGCTCGCTCGCTTTTCTCGACGCTTTCGCTCGCGCGGGCCGAATCGCTCAAACGCGGCGCGCGCGTCACGCTATGCCGCGTCGATGCGAGCCGGCATTGCCTCGCGGCGGGCAAGGCTTGCGACGCGGGTATCGCGGACTGGTCGTGCGGCTGGGGTCTGTTCGTCGATAAAGACGGCGCGCTGACGCTCTTGCGCTTGCAGCCGGCGATGACATCGGTCGCCATTGCGGGCGCATCGACGGATCTTTCGTTTACGCCGCCGATGGGCCAAGTGATCGGCGGCTTCCGTAGCTTCGATTTCGGCCCGCGCAGCGCGGATGCCAACGCGAATGCGTCGTCGCGGCGCTGCATTCGACTGGCTGCGGGCGGGCGTGCACGAATGACTCAAGGCGCTTGCGGAGCATCGGCATGAACGCGCGATCGGTCATGGCGAGCGTCAGGCGCGGCGGGCGCACTCGTTCCGTTCGCCCGCGCGGCGATTCGCTGATCGAGGTGATGATCGCCCTGTCGATCGCGGCGGTCACGGCGCTCGGACTCGTCGCCATGCAAAGCGCGCTGGCAAAAGCCGAACGAACGGCGCTGTTGAGCGAACGCGCGGCACTGATTGCCGACTCCATCGGCGAGGCAACGCGTGGCAGCGCGGATAGCTCGGCCATGTTGTCGAGGTGGCGGGCGAGGGCGGCTGCGTTGCTGCCCGATGGAGACATCGCCATCTCGGATCGCGGCAACGGCGTGCAGGTCGCAACCGTCAGCTGGCATGTCGCGGAAGGCGCGGAGCCTTGTCCCGAACCGCAGGCGCGACCGCACACGTCATGCATCGCGATGGCCTTTGCACGATGAACACGCGGCTCATTCATTCACGCGGCCACACGCTGCTCGAACTTTCGATTGCGCTTGCGCTCGGGCTGTTGATCCTGGCCGCGTCGCTGTCGGTTTATCGCGCTCAGCGTGCGGGCTTCGAACGTGCCGCCGATGCCGCGCACATTCACGATGCCGGCGTCGGCGCGCTCGATCTCGTCGCTCAACAAGTGCAGATGGCCGGATTTTCGGCCGCGGGCGCGACCGACGCGCCGCTCTTCGGCTGTTCGCAGGGGCGCGTGACCGGCGCGGAGACGTCGGCGTCGTGCGAGTCGCTCGCGAGTCACTCGGACGGTCTGCAGGTCCGCTACGCGGCCGACACGGTTTCGACGTGGCCATCGACGAGCGGCACGCCTACCGACTGCATCGGCCAGACGGTTTCGGATGCGTTCGTCTTCAACCGCTATTACGCGAAGCCCAGCACGTCGAGCGGCGAGCCGGAGCTTTATTGCGAGGGCGGGGGTCGTCAGGCGCAACCGCTGGTGGAGGGCGTCGAACGGATGCGCGTCGTCTACTGGATCGCGGGTGCACCGGCCGCGCTCGACGCGTCGGCCATCGCGCGCGAACGCTGGCCGGATGTCTACGCCGCCGAGGTTTGCGTGCTCGTGCGTGGCGCGGCGATTCAGGCGAAACGTCGGGCGAACTATGTCGATTGCGATGGCGCACCAGCCGTCAGCGATGACGGACGCACGCGCATGGCCTTCTGGCGCACGGTTGGCATACGCAACGCGCGAGGCGCCTCGTGAGGCGGCGCGCGCGTTCGCGCGGCACGGTGCTGCCTATCGTCCTCTTGCTCGCCGCGATGATGCTCGTGACCGCCAGCGCCTGGCTGCAAGCCTCGCTCGTTGCGACCCGCACGGCCGTGTCGGCGCGCGAGCGGATGCAGGCGTTCCATGCAGCCGACAGCGCGTTGGTCCGCTGCGTTCGCATGATTGCCGATGCGCCCGTCATGACGAGTTCGGGCGCGCAGGAGCCCGTGGGCTGGCGCAGCAAGGCGTCGTTCGAAGGAGCGTCGGCCGTCGCCATCGAGCCGTTTGGCGACTGGCCGTATGCGCGCCGCGCGCCGCAATGTCTGATCGAGGCTTGGTCGCATACGGACCAGGCGGTGGCGGTGACGTCGTATCTCGTGACGGCGCGTGGCTTCGGCGCATCGCCCGAGACCGAGGCGTGGCTGCAATCAAGAATCGATGGCGCGACCCGACATTGGCGGCGCGTCGTAGCGAAGCCGTTTTGAGGACGAACCATGAAGGACAAGGGCTTTACGCTGCTGGAATTGATCATCGCGCTCTGCATCGTGGCGATCATCGCGACGTTCGCGGTGCCTGCGTATCGGCAGCACGTGGCGAAGGCGCATCGGCTGGATGCTGCGGCGGCGTCGATGCGCGCCGTGCAATTCCTCGAAAGTACGCGGCTCGCGCAGTCGGCGACGGATGCAGTGACGCTTTCCGCCGGCATGGATCAGGCGCCATCGAGCGGTGCGCCGGTTTATCGGCTTGCGGTGCTGCCGGAATCGGCGACGAATGGCGGATACAGCATCGAGGCGACGCCAGTCGCAAATGGTCCGATGCAGGACGATTCTTGCGGCGTATTCATCGTCGACGCGACGGGCGTGCGGTCGAACCGCACGACGGGATCAGCGGCGACTGCACTGAATAACGCGCAGTCCACCGCTTGCTGGGGAGGGAAAAATTAAGCGTTCAGAAGACCGTCGGGTCGACGGCTTCGGTAGTGGCTTCGGTATGCGGGGCTTTCATCTGTTGCCAGATGCGCCAGCCTTCCCAGGCGACCAAACCCAGACCGCCCCACTTGAGCGCGGGCTTGGCACCACGCACCACGGCGGTCCGCACAGGCTTGGTCAGCACGAGCGACGCCACCGAGCCGATGATCGGATACTGCTTGAAGAGCAGGCCGAGATTGCTGCCCTTGCCGCCAAGCATCGAGCTGACCGAAGCCAGAATGCCGCCGATGCCGCCACCCGATGCACCGCGCTTCGGCGTGCGCCGGTTGCCGCCGCCAGGCATCAGAAAACGCAGGAAACTGAAGTGCGTGATCGACGTGCGCAGATCGTGCGTGGCCTGTTGAAGCTCCATGCGTTCGACATCGGCGCGCGCAATCAGCAGTTCCTTGCGCAGCGCGCGCATGTGCGGCGTGCGCAGCGCCTTGGCGTTGTCACGCTTGGGCGGCTTGAAGGTATCGTCTTTTTTGCTCATGGTCGGACTGCCCGTGTAAGTTCAGTGGAACGTGTCGCGGTCCTTGCGGAATTCGGCGAGCGTGTCGTCAAACATGTTCGGCGCGTCGAGCAGCGTGCTGCGAGCACGCAGTCCGCAGGCGATTGCAATCAGCGCATAAACGAGCGTGATGCCGCCAAGCGCCTGCCAGCGATACGTGTCCCAGAAGAATATGGCGATGAGCACGGTGAGGGAGATCAGCGCCATCATTGCCAGCATCATGGCGGCGAGACCAAGAAACAGTACGCCGATAAGCCGCTCCTTCTCTTCCTGAAGCTCGATACCGATGAGTTCAAGGCGCGTCTCGAAGATGGCGAAGGCAGAACTGATGATTCGTCGCAACGGTCCGGGGGACGATTGCTGCGGTGGCCGTTCGGTCGTCATGGCTTGGGTGCGAGAAGCGCGTTGGGTGCCGCTTTGATATTGTCCCGGTCGCCGCACGAGGCGGCGTTCCGGCGCGAGAGTCGATCCGCGCGCCCCGAGCGGGCGTTGGCGGTTCGGTCCTTTCTTGATGATGGACCGTGACTGTTACGAACGTAGCAATCACCGGGCCATTGTCGAGGAGCGTGGGTAAGTGCTGCTTATTTGCGGTTGATGAGAAGCCCGATCACCGTGCCGAGGCCTGCCGCAATACCAATGGATGCCCACGGGTGTTCGTGGACGTAATCGTCCGTGGCGCGTGCGGCTTTTCTGCCTCGTTCGATCACGACGACTTGTGCATCGGCGGCTTTCTCCTTCGCTTGCTTCAGTCGAGCGAGCGCGCTCTCGCGCAGTTCGGAAGCGCGTTCGCCCGTGGCGCTGGCGGCTTGCTTGAGAAGATCTTCGGCGTCAGCGAGAACGGTTTTGATGTCCGACATGAATCGCTCCTTATTGATTTCTGACATTAAAGGCTCCAATCGGTGAGGCTACCTGATTCGCAGCCAGAGATGCGATTGCTGACGAGCAGGCTGGAACCTGCAACACAGACTCCTTGCAGGTTTCATTCCACTCGATGCTAATCAAAGGAAATCGCCGCAGCCTTGTCAAACTCTCGACATCACTGACGGTGGGAGCCGATCTGACCCGTAAAAGTTTCAGCAAACTGATCGAAAGTTACAAAGAGGATCGATCAGTCCGAGTCGCACCATACGCCTTTCAGAAAAAAGCCTGAATCCCGGTTTGCGCGCGTCCGAGAATAAGCGCGTGGATATCGTGGGTGCCTTCGTAGGTATTCACCACTTCGAGATTGACGAGGTGACGCGCCACGCCGAACTCGTCCGAGATGCCGTTGCCGCCCAGCATGTCGCGCGCGAGCCGGGCGATGTCGAGCGCCTTGCCGCACGAGTTGCGCTTCATGATCGAGGTGATCTCGACCGCTGCCGTGCCTTCGTCCTTCATGCGCCCGAGTCTCAGCACGCCTTGCAGACCTAGCGTGATTTCCGTCTGCATATCGGCAAGTTTCTTTTGGATCAACTGGTTTGCCGCAAGCGGACGACCGAACTGCTTGCGATCCAGCGTGTATTGCCGCGCCATATGCCAGCAGGCTTCGGCGGCGCCGAGCGCGCCCCACGAGATGCCGTAGCGCGCCGAGTTCAGACAGGTGAACGGCCCTTTGAGCCCGCGAACTTCCGGAAACAGGTTTTCTTCGGGCACGAACACTTCGTCCATCACGATCTCGCCGGTGATCGACGCGCGCAATCCAACCTTGCCGTGAATGGCTGGCGCGGACAGTCCGTTCCAGCCCTTTTCGAGGACGAAGCCGCGAATCTCATCGCGTCCGTTTTCCTCCAGCTTCGCCCAGACGACGAACACATCCGCGATAGGCGAGTTCGAGATCCACATCTTCGAGCCCGAAAGCGAATAGCCGTTCTGCACTTTCTTCGCGCGCGTCGTCATGCTGGCGGGATCGGAACCGGCGTTCGGCTCGGTGAGCCCGAAGCAGCCGATCCACTCGCCGCGCGCGAGCTTCGGCAGATACTTTTCCTTTTGCGCGTCGCTGCCGAAAGCGTGAATCGGCACCATTACGAGCGACGATTGCACCGACATCATCGAGCGATAGCCGGAATCCACGCGTTCCACTTCGCGCGCGATCAGGCCGTAGCTCACGTAGTTGAGGCCCGGTCCGCCGTATTGTTCGGGGATGGTCGGGCCGAGCAGACCGAGCTCGCCCATTTCGCGAAAGATCGACGGATCGGTCGTTTCCTCGCGAAACGCCTGCGTCACGCGCGGCAGCAGCTTGTCCTGCGCGTAGGCGCGCGCGGCGTCGCGGACCATGCGTTCTTCTTCGTTGAGTTGCTGATCCAGCAAGAGCGGGTCTTCCCAGTTGAAGCGAGCGGCGTCGGCCATGTGCGTCTCCTCCCATGCAGTGTCGATCGAAAAGCGCCTCGCTTCGGCGCTTGACTTGCGTTCCGCTTAGCGGAACAATGTTTTGCAAATTAGCTTCGAGTTTAGCACCCGATGTCTGCTGCTTTCAAACGTGGTTCTGGGCGTGAAACCGACGGCGGATCTCGCCGGAAAGCCGAACGTGCACCATATGGCAGAACCGAAGACGCATTAGCCGGCGACTCCAAAGGCGCTTCTAGCCGCGAATCTGTCCGCGCTTCAGGCCGTGAATCGAGCCGCGAGTCCGGCCGTGAATCCATCCACGAACTCGGGCGTGTGGATGAGCGTAATCCCGGACACGCGTCCGACCGCGCTTCAGATCACGAGTCCGACCGCCACTCCCACCTGTCGCCCAACGCATCCGACGATCGCAAGTTCGTCGTCGCCCTCGCACGCGGTCTCGATATGTTGCGCGCATTTCGCCCTGGCGAGACGCTTCTCGGCAATCGCGATTTCGTCGCGCGCACGGGATTGCCCAAGGCGACGGTCAATCGTCTGGCCTACACGCTGACCACGCTCGGTTACCTGCGTTTCGACGATGCCGCCGGCAAGTACGCGCTCGACACGGGCGTGCTCTCGCTCGGCTTCTCGCTATTGGCGGGCGCGGACACACTGGAACTCGCCCGGCCACATATGCGGGCGCTGGCGCGTGAGATCGGCGCGGCGGTATCGCTCGGCTGTCGCGATGGCCTCGACATGATCTATCTGGAAACCATTCGTAGCGAAACCGCGCTCACGCTCGGCCTCGCGCCCGGATCGCGTCTGTCGATGCTCACGAGTTCCATGGGACGCGCCTATCTCGCCGTGCTCGACGCCGATGAGCGCGCGGCCTTGCTGGAAGAATTGCGGGAACGGGAAGGTGCCGAACGAGTGGCTTCGGCACAGCGCGCGATCGAAGATTTCGCGCGCGACGGCTGCTGCTATTCATTCCGTGAATGGCACGACGACGTCAACGCGATTGCCGCGCCGTTTCGCGACGTGCGCAATGGGCGCTGGCTGGTGTTGAGCAGCAGCGGGCCGGCGTCGTCGATGGATGAGGGTTATTTCCGCGAGTCGATTGCGCCGAAGCTAAGGGCGTTGGCGGGACGGCTCGCCTGAAGGACCGCTCGATTGGGCTGCTCGCGGCATCGTGAAGCAGCCGTGCTCGAAGCGTCGCCGGGCGGCGAGGGTCGCGCGCGATTGCGCAGTCGCCGCAGCTTGAGCTCATCGACCGCACGCAACCTCAAAGCATCGTGCGCACATGCCAAAGCTCCGGAAACAGCACCACGTCCAGCATCTTGCGCAGATACGAAGCGCCCGCCGTGCCGCCCGTTCCTTGCTTGAAGCCGATGATGCGCTCCACCGTCGTCACATGCCGAAAGCGCCATTGCCGGAAGGCGTCTTCCAGATCGACGAGTTCCTCCGCCATCTCATAGAGCTCCCAGTAGCGTGACGGATCGCGATACACCGCGAGCCACGCCGCTTCGACCGACGCGTCGTGCGTCGTGGGCTGAGTCCAGTCGCGCTGCAGCCTTTCGGGCGCGATCTGGAAGCCACGTCGCGCGAGCAGTCGGATCACTTCGTCGTAGAACGAAGGCGCTTCGAGCGTCTGTCGCACCTGCGCGAGAATCTCCGGCCGATGCGCATGCGGCTTCAGCATCTGCTCATTCTTGTTGCCGAGCATGAACTCGATCTGCCGATACTGATGCGACTGAAACCCGGATGACGCACCGAGATACGGCCGCATCGCGGTGTATTCGGAAGGCGTCATGGTCGCGAGGACGTTCCACGCCTGCACCAGTTGCTCGAAGATGCGCGACACGCGCGCGAGCATCTTGAAGGCGGATGGCAGGGCGTCGGTATGAACCGCTTGGAGGGCGGCGTGCAGTTCGTAGAGCGCGAGCTTCATCCAGAGTTCGCTCGTCTGGTGCTGCACGATGAACAGCATCTCGTTGTGATCCGGCGAGCGCGGATGCTGCGCGGTCAGAATCGAATCGAGGCCGAGATAGTCGCCGTAGCTCATCGAATCGGAGAAATCGAGCTTGGCTTCGTGCCAGCCTGATTCTGCCGGATGCACCGCCCGTGCGGCATCGGCTGCACCGTGGCCGAACGGACATCCGCCGCCTTTAACCTCATTCATGGCCGCCACCTCTCAAGTCACCGAAGCGCGTTCGCCAAACTCCGGCGCACGCCAGCTTTCGGTCGCGAGCACATCGCGCAAGGTTTCAACCGCGTCCCAGACATCGACGAAACGCGTGTAAAGCGGCGTGAAGCCGAAGCGCAAAATACGCGGCTCGCGATAATCGCCGATCACGCCACGCGCGATCAGCGCCTGCATCACCTCATAGCCGTTCGGATGCTCGAAGCTTACTTGCGAGCCGCGTCGCGCATGTTCGCGCGGCGTCGCGAGCGTCAGCGGAAACTCGCCGCAACGCGCTTCCACCAGCTCGATGAACAGATCGCCAAGCGCAAGCGACTTGCGCCGCAAGGTCTGCATATCCGTTTGCAGGAATACATCGAGCCCGCACTCGACGAGCGACATCGAGACGATAGGCTGGGTGCCGCACAGATATCGACCGATACCATCGTCCGGGCGATACACCGGGTCCATCGCGAACGGTTTCTTGTGCCCCCACCAGCCCGAGAGCGGCTGCGAGAATGTGTTCTGATGGCGCTTGGGCACCCACACGAACGCAGGCGAACCCGGTCCGCCGTTCAGATACTTATACGTGCAGCCGACGGCATAGTCTGCGCCGACGCCGTTCAGATCGACCGGCACCGCGCCTGCCGAATGCGCCAGGTCCCAGACCGCGATTGCGCCCGCGCGATGAATCGTCTCGGTGAGCGCAGCCATGTCGTGCATGTAGCCGGTGCGATAGTTCACGTGCGTGATCATCGCGATGGCGGTGTGTTCGTCGATGGCGGCAGGCAGTTCGGACGCGTCATCGACGAGACGCAGTTCATAGCCGCGATCGAGCTGCTCGATCAGACCCTGCGCGATATACAGGTCGCTCGGAAAGTTCGAACGTTCGGAGACGATCACGCGACGTTTCGGATCGCGCTCGTTCGCGAGCTTGAGCGCCGCGGAGAGGATCTTGAAGAGATTGGCCGAGATCGTGTCGTTCACGACGACTTCATCCTCGCCCGCGCCGATGAGCGGAGCCAGCTTGTTGCCGAGCCGTCGCGGCAGCGCGTACCATCCGGCGGTGTTCCAACTGCGGATCAGCCCTTCGCCCCATTCTTCGGCGATCACGCCGGCCGCGCGCGCGGCAGCCGCTTTGGGCGGCACGCCGAGCGAGTTGCCATCCAGATAGATCACGTCGTTCGCGAGCACGAATTGATCGCGCAGGGCATTCAGCGGGTCGTCGCGGTCGAGTGCGGCGGCGTCGTCACGGTTTTTCATCGAAAAGTCCAATTGTTCAGGGAAGATCGGGGCGATCAGGAAAGGGGGCGCAGGACGGCGCGCACCGGGCTCGCATCGAGCGTCGAAAATTTGAGCGGCAGCGCGATGAGTTCGTAGTCGCCGGGCGCGACGGCATCGAGCACGAGGCCTTCGAGAATCGCCATGCCGTGCGCGCGAATCCGGCGATGCGCGTCCATCGTCTTCGATTCCTGCGGATCGAGCGATGGCGTGTCGATACCGATGAGCTTCACGCCACGCGCCGCCAATAGATCGATGGTCGCGGGCGCGACGGCACAAAATGCGCTGTCCCAAGTATCGAGCGGCGCACTCGCGTAGGTACGCAGGAGGATGCGCGGCGGGGCGTTGTCATCGTCGAGAAAATCGGCGATATGTTCTGGCAAAACGAGCGGCGCCGCGCCAATGCAATGCACGACCCGGCAAGCGCCGAGATACGTGTCGAGCGGCACCTCGCCAATAGCCGCGCCGTGTTCGTCGTAGTGCAGCGGGGCATCGGCATGGGCGCCGGTGTGCGGCGAAAGCGTGAGACGCGCCACGTTCACGGGCGAGCCCGCTTCCATGCGCCAGACGCGTTCGATACCAACGGGCGTATCGCCCGGCCAGACCGGCGTGTCGGTGGAAATCGGCGGAGAAATATCGAGAAGCGTCATGTCGGCTAACAGAAAGCGCTGGGATGCGTCAAATCATAGCCGTGCTATCTCGAAATGTGATTGCAAAAAAACTACCCAAAAACGTTGTGGCTAGAACATAATTCGATGAAACGGGCTAGGGGACTAAAAAATGACCGGATTCACGCTCGATGCAACAGATTGCCGAATTCTGGCGGTACTGCAGGAAGATGGACGGATCAGTAACCTGGACCTTGCGGAGCGCATCGCGCTCTCGCCTTCGGCGTGTTTGCGCCGCATGCGCCTGCTCGAAGAAGAGGGCGTGATTGCGAGCTATCGCGCGTGTCTGGACCGTGAGCGGCTGGGCATCGAGCTCGAAGCCTTCGTGCACGTCTCCATGCGCAACGACCAGGAAAACTGGCACGAGAAGTTCGCGGCCGCCGTGCGCGAATGGCCGGAAGTGGTGGGCGCGTTCGTCGTCACGGGCGACACGCATTACGTGTTGCGCGTGCTCGCGCACAACCTCAAGCACTACTCGGATTTCATTCTGAGCAAGCTGTATAAGGCGCCGGGCGTTATCGACATTCGCTCGAATATCGTCTTGCAAACCATGAAGGACGATGCGGGTGTGCCCGTCGCGCTGATCGAACAACCGGCGCGGCCAAGCAGCCCGCCTTGAGCCTGAGGGTTGATACTCAAGCGTCGAGGGGCTTATTCGATCGATCCCAACGTGTGGAATCCGCCGGCGTGAAACACGAGCGGAGGCGCGCTGTCGTCTTTCGCGCGCACGCCACAGCGCTCCACTTCGCCGACAAAGATCACGTGGTCGCCTTCGTCGTAGCGGCTGCGATTGTGGCATTCGAACCAGGCAATCGCGCCGTCGAGCACTGGCATGCCGGTGTCGCCCGCCGCGTGCGAGACGCCCGCGAAGCGGTCGCCCTTGACCGTGGCGAAGCGCCGGCAAAGCTCCAGTTGCGATGCCGCGAGCACGTTCACCACGTAGTGACTATTGGCGCGAAACACCGGCATCGAAGCTGACTTGGTGGCGAGGCTCCACAGCACGAGCGGCGGGTCGAGCGATACCGAGTTAAACGAACTGGCCGTGATGCCGATCAACTGCCCGGATTCGGTGCGCGTGGTGATGACGGTCACACCCGTCGCAAACTGGCCGAGCGCGGCGCGGAATTCTTTCGGATCGAAGTTCGGGGTTTTGGCGCTTGTCATCGGGCAAAGTCGTCTTGTTTTTTCGCCGACCTGACGAGTTTCGCTTGGAGCGAGAGGACTTGTCATCGGTTAGAAGTGTCTTGTTTTATGCCGATCCGGACGCGCGTTTCCTCGGGGCGAAAGGGCTTGTCATCAGGTGATGGAATCTCGTCTTGCCGAACCGGATACGTGTTGCATTCGAATCGGAAGGGCCTGTTCTCGTGTTGTCTAAAAGCTGGAGATTGGCTCGATTCTAGCGGAATCAGCCGTCCGGAACCGCCATAAGCCAGCGTCGGCAGTGTGGCCAACGCCGCTTTGTAAAAGCCGGTAAGCTCGGAGCAAGCCCTTCGCGCGCATCGAAACATCGAAGAAACCGTGGGGAATGTTGAAGAAGCGGCGAGGCGCATCCATATGGGTGATCCGCGGCATGGCCGCATGCACTTGACGAGGAGTTGCGCATGACCCAGCAGAATGAGCAGGCGAGAACTGAAACCGCGACGCTCGGCGGCGGTTGCTTCTGGTGCACGGAAGCGGTGTTTCTGGCGGTCGAAGGCGTGGTGTCGGTCGAATCCGGCTATGCGGGCGGCAAGGTGGTCGATCCGTCGTACGAACAGGTCTGCGACGGCGAAACCGGCCACGCGGAAGTGGTGAAGGTCGTGTTCGATCCGGCGATCATCAGCTACCGCGAAGTGCTTGAGATTTTCTTCGCGACGCACGATCCGACGCAGCTCAATCGCCAGGGTAATGACGTGGGCACGCAGTATCGCTCGGCGGTGTTCACGCATTCGGACGAGCAACGAAAGGTCGCGCTCGAAGTGATCGATGAACTGCAGCGCGAGGATGTCTTCGGCGGCAAGATCGTCACGCAGGTCACCGCGCTCGATAACGACTACTATCCGGCCGAAGCGTATCACCAGAACTACTTCGAGCAGCATCCGAACCAGGGGTATTGCGCGGCGGTCGTCGGCCCGAAGGTCGCGAAGTTCCGCAAGAAGTTCGCGCATCGGTTGAAGAAGTAAAGGGCGGGGCGATGTGGAGGCCGCGCTTGAGGGCGGTCTGCATACCGTGTCGGAGCCGAGAAGTCGCCGCGTTCAGTCCATGCCATAAGGCGAGGCATCTTGGCGTGCAAGTCGCGCTTGAAGCAAAGACGTGACGGCATGCGAGCGGTGCCTGAAGTGCGGCTCGACAGCGGTGGATAGAGCGTTCAGCCAATACGCCGGGGAGCCCGGTCGATTTCAGCCGTCGCACGTTATAGCTTTACCGCTAGCCGCGTTGTACGCGCTCGCATTCCCGCGCAATCCCACGCGCAAGCTCGAAGCACGTAAGCGGCGCGGAACCCTCCGCCTTGTTGTTCGCCGCGATGACCACCGGCTGGCCCGCGATTGCATATCGCGCGGCCAGTTCGGCCAGCGCCTCGCGCGTGTCGCGGTCTTCATCGACTATTTGGTCGAACGGCTCGTACTTCGCCTTCGCCTGTTCGTAGCGAAAGCCGCTGTGCAGACTCCAGCGCACGACGAGCGGCCCTAGCGTTTCTTCGTCCAGCAACGCGAGCGCCTTCGCCTGGCGACGCACGTCCGGCATGCGCGCGTGCACGCCGATGCAATAGCGCACGTTCGCGTCCCGCAGCGCGCGTATGAAGCGCGGTGTCAGCATGACGGCGTCGCGCAATTCGACGGCGTAACGCGTCTCGCCTTCGAGCGGCGGAAGCGCGCCGAGAAACGCCGCCAACCGGTCGATGAAGCGCGATGGCTCGACGATCATCGCATCCGGCAGCGGCGAGAACTGGAACACGAGCGCGCCAGCTTTCGTCCCAAGCCCGCCGATGCACGGCGCCACGAATTCGTCGATGGCAATCCGCGCGTTCAGAAACGCGGGGTTCTCCGCATCGGGCGCGCCGCGCTGGCCGCGGATGAAGGCGTCGGTGACGGCGGCAGGCGCCTTCACGATGAAGCGAAAGTGCTCCGGCACCTGGCTCGCATACCGCGCGTAGTCGGCGAGCGAAAGCGGTGCGTAGAACGAGCGGTCGATGGACACGCAGCGCAACAACGGATGCGCGCTGTAGGCGGTGAGGCCGTCGCGCGAGAGCTTCGTGTTCGAATACGCGTCGCCGTAGACAATTCCGCGCCAGCCCGGAAACGACCACGTCGATGTGCCGAGATGAATGGCTTCGGGCAGTTGTTTCGCGAGCGCGTCGAGATCGGCGTTCAATGGCGCGGGCAGGACGCCGCGTGCCTTCGGCTGGCTCGCGGGCTTGCGCGGCGCGGGTTCGTCGAACAGGTCGGGTTCTGTTGCTTGCCCGTTTTCCGCCGACGCCGGCAGGCACTCTGGCTCACCGGCTGGCGCAATCTCACTCGGCGCCGTGTCGTCGAGCAGGGAGCCCTGCGCGTCGCCGTCACGCGCAGCGTCCTCTTCCGAAAACTTCGATCCCTGCTTCAGAGCGCCTTCTCGTAAATGTATTTCCGCGACCACGGCAAGGTCGTCGCGCTGCGGCCCGCCTTGCGGCACACCACTTGATAGATCGACACGTCGTCGTTCTCGAACGCGTACGCGCAACCCGCGAGATACACGCGCCAGATGCGGAATTTTTCGTCATCGACGAGCTTCTTGGCTTGCTCGGCGTTTGCCTCGAAGCTCTCGGCCCAGATGTCGAGCGTGCGCGCGTAATGCCGTCGCAAGCTTTCGATGTCGATCGCTTCCAGCCCGCCGCGCTGCATGCTTTCGAGCGCGAGACCGATATGCGGCAACTCGCCATCCGGAAACACGTAGCGGTCGATAAACTCGCCGCCGCCGAGCGCGGTCTCGCCGCTGTCGGCGTCGGATGACGTGATGCCGTGATTCATCGCGACGCCGTCATCGACCAGCAGATCGCGAATCTTCGCAAAGTAGCCCGGCAGATTCTTGCGTCCGACGTGCTCGAACATGCCCACGCTCGTGATGCGGTCGAATTGCCCCGGCACGTCGCGATAATCTTGCAGACGGATTTCGATCTGATCTTCGAGGCCCGCATCTTTCACGCGCTGCGTCGCGAGCTTGAACTGGTTTTCCGAGAGCGTCACGCCCACGCACTTCGCGCCGAACTTCTGCGCGGCACGGATCACGAGCGCGCCCCAGCCGCAGCCAATGTCGAGCAAACGATGGCCCGGCTGCACCTGAATCTTGGTCAGGATGTGATCGATCTTCTTGATCTGCGCGGTGGCCAAATCTTCGTCGCCGTTTTCGAAGTACGCGCACGAGTACACCATGTTCTTGTCGAGCCAGAGCTGATAGAACTCGTTCGACACATCGTAGTGGTACTGAATGGCCTTCTTGTCCGACGCCTTCGAGTGATTGAAGTAGCGCCGCACGCGAGCCAGCTTGCCCGCGCTCGTGACGGTGTTCTTCGCGAGCGAATAACCGACGTTGATGATGTCCGAGAGCTTGCCCTCGATATCGATCTTGCCTTTCACGTACGCTTCACCGAGATTGTCGAGACTCGGTTCCAGCAGATAAGGCAGCGCCGTCGCGCTCTTTACATGCAACGTGACTTGCGGCGCGGCGAACTGCCCGAAGTCGTGCTGCTGTCCATCCCAAAGCACGAGGCGCGCAGGCAGGTTGGCCCTGGCCCGCACTTCCTCGACCCATTGCGTCAGCTTCTTCTCCCAGAACATGCTTGCTTCTCCGCGCTAAAGAAAATCAAGGGGAAGGCCCGCCGTGCCGGTTCTGGATGCCCGTGCATCGACGCGCCTTCATGTTCGTTGCCGTGGTGCTGCGTTTTATGACGACGTACTGCCTGCTACCGGACCCGTCTTAGGGTGCGAGCCTCTTGATATCCCACGGGCCGTCCGCGCGCTCGCGCTCATAGACGATGCGGTCATGCAGCCGCGACGGACGTCCCTGCCAGAATTCGATCGTGTCCGGCACGAGCCGGTAGCCGCCCCAGTGTGGCGGGCGCGGCGGTGCGTCGCCGAATTTTTCGATCATTTCGCGCTCGCGCGCTTCGAGCGCCTCGCGGCTTTCGAGCGGCTGACTCTGTTCCGACGCCCACGCGCCAATGCGCGATCCGAGCGGCCGGGACTGAAAATAGGCATCGCTTTCCTCGGCGCTCGTCTTGACGATCACGCCTTCGACACGCACCTGACGTTCGAGCTCGATCCAGTGGAACAGCAGACTTGCCGCAGGATTGGCGGCGATTTCGCGGCCTTTGCGGCTATCGTAATTGGTAAAAAAAACGAAGCCACGTTCGTCGAACCCCTTAATCAGCACGATGCGCGCGGAGGGCCGGCCGTTCTCGTCGACGGTGGCCAGGGTCATGGCGTTGGGTTCGGGCAGTTTCGCGTCGAGCGCCTGGGCGAACCAGGTGTCGAACTGGCGCACCGGGTCCGGCGCGACGTCGGCGGCGTCGAGTGAGCCGCGAGAATAATTTTTGCGAAGGTCTGCGAGGGTGGTCATTTTTATGCAAACGCTACAGTCGGCGTCAGTATAGCCAAGGTGGTTCTTTCTTGCCCTTGCCGTGGTGAATCCGGTCCGGCTATCACCCCTTGGGTTTCGATAAGGCAGAATACGCAATTCGCGCGCTTTCTGCATGAATGGTCTACCAACTTTGTCAATTAGACAGGCGCTTGTAAGCTATGCCTGACGGGCCGCAGCGGCGTTTGGCTTGTTTTTGCCCATGCTCCGCGAAGCCCTCCCGCGCTTTTTCGGTTTCTGCTTCCACCTATGACTGCCACCATCGCTCCCAACGAGTCACCTTCCGCCGACGAGATCGCCGACCGCGGCCGACGCTTCGGCGGCATCGCGCGTCTATATGGCGCGCCTGCGCTTGCCGCGTTCGAAGGCGCGCATGTCGCGGTGATCGGCATAGGCGGCGTGGGATCGTGGGTGGCTGAAGCGCTGGCGCGCAGCGCAATCGGCAAGCTCACGTTGATCGATCTCGACAACGTCGCCGAAAGCAACACCAACCGGCAGATCCACGCGCTCGACGGCAACTACGGCAAGGCCAAGGTCACGGCGATGGCCGAGCGCATCCGTTTGATCGATCCCGCCTGCGACGTGCGGCAGATCGAGGACTTCGTGGAGCCGGGTAATTTCGATGCGATGCTCGGCGGCGGTTTCGACTTCATCGTCGATGCCATCGACAGCGTGCGCACGAAAACCGCACTCATTGCGTGGTGTGTCGCGAACAAGCAGCCGCTGATCACGGTGGGCGGCGCGGGCGGGCAGCTCGATCCGACGCGTATTCGCATCGACGACCTGGCGTCGACCATTCAGGACCCGCTGCTTTCGAAAGTGCGCGGCCAGTTGCGCAAAATGCACGGCTTTCCGCGCGGACCGAAGGCGCGTTTAAAGGTCAGCGCGGTGTATTCGGACGAGCCGCTCATTTACCCGGAAGCGGCCGCTTGCGATATCAGCGAGGGCGCGGAGCATCTGGAGACCGGCGCGGGATACGCGGGCCCGGTCGGGCTGAATTGCGCGGGTTTCGGGTCCAGCGTGTGTGTGACGGCGAGCTTTGGGTTCGCGGCGGCGGCGTTCGTGCTTCGGGCGTTGGCGAAGAAGGCGGCTTAGGGCGGCAGGTTCTTGCGGGGACGTAAAAACGGCGCGCGGATAGAGTCACAGAAGCATGAATGGTGGTGGCTTGCGTCGATGGCAGGTCGGTTTTCGCACGAATATGACGAGCTGGCGTCGCGGCAAATCCGCCAGTTTCATGCATGCACGCGAGTCGACGTGGCCACACGGCGAACATGCGCTGCTTGACATCACGCGACCAACCGCAGCCAACAAAAAACGGCCAGCTTCCACGAGCTGGCCGTTTTTGCATCCACGAGCCGATCATGCATGCTCAATTCATCGCGGCACTCAGCCTGCGCCGCCAGTACGCCACGACATCCGGCTGATTCGCCGCGAGTTCGAACACCGATAGCATCGTCTTGCGGCCAACGTCGTCCATGAACGCGCGATCGCGCACAACGATTTCGAGCAGATGTTCCAGCGCACCACCGTAATCGCGGCCGGCGATCAAACGGTTCGCAAGCGCAAAGCGCGCTTCGAGATCGTCCGGTTTCGCGTGCACCGCCGCGATGAGATCGTCGGCGGGCGGCAGTCCGGCGGCTGCATCGGCGGCGTCGAGTTCGGTCTTGAGCGCGTTGTAGCGCGCGTCGATGCCCTGCGTCGTCTTAGGCGAAAGCAGCTTGTCTTCTTCCTTCGCTTCGTCGATCCGCCGTTCCGCGATCAGCCATTCGATCAAATCGAGGCGCGCATCTTCGTAACTCGGATCGAGCGCGATCGTGGCCTTGATGCGATCGATCGCGTCCTTGCGGTTACCGCTCGCCCACGCGTCGTGCGCGGCGCGGCGCTCGGCCTCGGCGCCAGCGGGCACCAGCCGGTCGAGAAACTCGCGCAACTGGCCTTCGGGCAACACGCCGATGAACTGGTCCACTGGCCGGCCTTCCGCAAACGCGATAACGTGCGGAATGCTGCGCACCTGGAAGTGCTGCGCGAGTTCTTGATTCTCGTCGACATTCACCTTGACGAGCTTCCAGTTGCCGGCGGCTTCGGCTTCGAGCCGTTCCAACATCGGACCGAGCGTCTTGCACGGGCCGCACCACGGAGCCCAGAAATCGACGAGAACGGGCGCGAGCATCGACGCGTTGATGACGTCGTTTTCAAACGTAGCGAGGGTCGTTTCCATGCGTTCTCTCCTAATGCCTGCAATGTGTCTTGAAATTAGATGGGGACGCTTGCATAACTCTCAACGGCCACGGCGTTGATTCACGCCGATGCACGTCTCATGCCTCGGGCGCGCGATTCTCGCGGCGCGCGGGCGGCAGCGGAATGAACTCCGTCTCGCCGGGAACGTGCCCCATGCGCTGCTCGCTCCATGCCTGTTTCGCGGCCTCGATCTTGTCGCGCGAACTGGCGACGAAATTCCATTCGATGATGCGTGCGCCGTCGAGCGGCGCGCCACCGAGAATCATCACGCGCGCGCCGTTCGTGCTCTCGAAACGCACCGGCGCGCCCGGTTCGAGCACGGCCATTTGCTGTTCGGGCAGCGCTTGGCCGTCGATGGACAGATCGCCTTCGACGAGATACACGCCGCGTTCCTCGTGTTCGGTATCGAGCGTGAGCGCGCTGCCGCGAGCGAAATCGGCGGCGACGTAAAGCGTTGGCGAGAACGTGCGCGTGGGCGCTTGGGCGCCGAACGCGGTGCCCGCGATTACGCGCAAAGTCACGCCGTCGCGCTCGATTTGCGGCAAGGCGGACGCCGCATGATGCTCGAACGAAGGCTCGACTTCCTCGCTTGCCACCGGCAGCGCGACCCAGGTCTGGATGCCATGCATCGTCTGGCCTCGCTCGCGTTCCTCGTCGGGTGTACGTTCCGAATGGACGATGCCGCGCCCGGCGGTCATCCAGTTGACGTCGCCGGGCACGATCTTCTGCACGGAGTCGACGCTGTCGCGATGCATGATCGCGCCTTCAAAGAGATACGTGACGGTTGCGAGCCCGATATGCGGATGCGGCCGTACATCCAGTCCCTGTCCGGGCACGAGGGTTGCGGGACCGATGTGGTCGAAGAAGATGAAGGGTCCGACAGTGCGTGCCGCCAGTGCGGGGAGCACGCGCCTCACCGTGAGGCCGCCGACATCGTGTTGATGTGGTTTGAGCAGGACGCGGATCGACGTGGACATTAGCGGTTCCGGTAGCTGACGCGCCGGTTGCGCGCCTGGAACCGCCGATTCTACCGGCCGCTGCGGCGATGCGCTCTCATCGGGGATGTGGAAAACGCTTCATCGACTTCGTGCGGAGTTACGCGTGCTTCACGTGTTTTTTACGAAGGGACCGCGCTTTTTGCAGCATGCGTGCAGAATTTGCGCAAACGTCAATTGATAGGAGAGGAAACCATGAGCAAGAATAAACTGTTGATCGCCATCACCGCAGGTCTTTTGAGCGCCACGGCTGCAACCGGCGCAATGGCCCAGACCTCGTCGGGCAACTCGTCGGCGGCCATGGGCCAGACCGACACTGGCGCGTCGACCGATGGCACGTCGTCGTCGGGTACGACCAAGCACAAGATGCGCAAGCACAGCGCGCATCCGTCGGCAGGCAAGAAGACGCCTGACGTCGAAACCGGCAACAATGCGGCAGCGGAATCCGGCCAAAGCAAGTAAGCGGTCTGGATTGCTGTGAAGCGCCCGCGCTTCCCTTGGGAGGCGCGGGCGTTTTTTTGTCTGCATGCGCTAAGATGCCAAGGCGTTGTGAGCGCAGTTTTTCACAAGCCACCGCAGAGTGCGCCCCGCTAAACTCGTGTGACTTTCAATCGAAGTGCACGAAGGAGCGGCGATGTCGCCAAGGGATTTGTTGATTGCGTCGGTGGTGATTCTCGCGTGGGGCGTGAATTTCGTTGTCATCAAACTGGGTTTGCACGGCGTGCCGCCGTTCTTGCTGGGCGCCTTGCGATTCGCGCTGGCCGCGGTGCCGGTCTTCTTCGTCAAGCGCCCGCGAATTCCGCTGCGCTGGCTTTTCGCTTATGGCCTTTCCATTTCGTTCGGCCAGTTTGCGTTGTTGTTCTATGGCATGTCGGTCGGCATGCCGGCGGGACTTGCTTCGCTCGTCTTGCAGGCGCAGGCGTTCTTCACCTTGATCTTCGCCGCCTTCATGCTTGGCGAGCGCATCCGCGCGATGAACATAGCTGGACTCTTGATCGCGGCGGCCGGGCTAGCGCTGATCGGCATGCAGGGCGGCCACGCGATGACCCTCACAGGGTTCTTGTTCACGCTTGGCGCGGCGTCGATGTGGGCGCTTGGCAATGTCGTCACGAAGCGCATGGGCAAGGTCGACTTGCTGTCGCTCGTAGTGTGGGCGAGCCTGATACCGCCGCTGCCGTTTCTTGCGTTGTCGTTGATTTTCGAGGGCCCGGCGCGCATTGAAGCGAGCCTTGCGGCGATCCCGTCGATATCGATCTTCGCGATCGTTTATCTCTCGTTCATCGCGACCATCATTGGCTACAGCTTGTGGGGCAAATTGCTTGCGCGCTATCCGGCGGCGCAGGTCGCACCGTTCTCGTTATTGGTGCCGGTGATAGGTATTGCATCGGCGGCGGTGTTTCTAGGCGAGGCGCTGACACCGGCGGAAGTAGCGGGCGCGGCGCTGGTGATGGCGGGATTGGCGGTCAATGTATTCGGCGCACGCTTGAAACAGAGACTATTCCCCGTCCCGCGATAAAAAAAGCCGCAAAAAATGAACCCTTAAAGAAGGCGCTAAAGAAAAAAGCAATACAACGGCCGACTTCCTTGAAAGTGCCAGAGAAGAAACTTGAACAGCGACTCCGAAAAAAGCTTTGATCTTGTGAGTTTTACCGAGAGCGTGAGTGGAGGGGGAGTGCACAAGGGGTTTGTGGTAAATAGCGGGGAACCAGTTGTGCTTCAGAAGCCGGTTCCAAAGCTGCTTTCTTTGGTTCCTTTCTTTGCAGCAGCAAAGAAAGGGACCCCCCCGCCGGGGAGGCGGCTACTGAACAGAAACGCAAGGCAACGGCTCGATTCATCAGAAGCGCAAAAAAACATCAGACCGCAAAAGAGGTCCCAGCGCAGTCAAAAAAAACCGCATGCCTAGTAATTGACTACCACGAGCGCGAGCAATGGGAAGTGCCCAAAGGGTTTGTGAGAAACAGCGGGGAACCAGTTGTGCTTCAGAAGCCGGTTCCTGAGCTGCTTTCTTTGGTTCCTTTCTTTGCAGCAGCAAAGAAAGGGACCCCACCGCCGGGGAGGCGGCTACTGAACGAGACTGCCCGAGAACCGCGAACCTGTCCGCATTTTTGTGTGCGAGGCGGTTAGCGGAGTCACCCGCGTGCGTTGGTGAAACGCTCTCCAAACAGGATGGCAAACTGGTTCATCGCGGACGACCAGTCGAACGCCGCGCGTACTGACTTTGCCAGCACGTTGCGCAATGCCAGCCACAGCAGCTTGATGGCGGCCTCGTCATTGGGGAAGTGGCCGCGTGTCTTGATGATCTTGCGTAGTTGCATGTTCAGACTCTCAATGGCGTTTGTGGTGTAGACGACACGGCGTATGTCCGGCGGAAACACGAAAAACGGTGTGACGTTCTCCCACGCCCGTCGCCACGACTGCACGATAGTCGGATACTTCGCACCCCACGGGCCTTCGGCAAAGGCCTCCAGGGCCTGCTGAGCGGCCTGTTCACTCGCGGCGGCATAGACCGGCCGCAGCGCTGCGGCCACGCTCTTGCGGTCCTTGTAGCTGGCGTACTCCAGACTGTTGCGGATCAGATGCACGATGCAGGTCTGCACGGCCGTGCGCGGGTACGCCGTGCCAATCGCCTCAGCCAGTCCCTTCAGGCCGTCGACCACCGCGATCAGGATGTCCTGGCAGCCCCGGGTCTTCAGTTCGTTGAACACTTTCAGCCAGAACTTCGCCCCTTCGGTCTGTTCGATCCACAGGCCGAGCACATCGCGCTGGCCGTCGGCCTGAATGCCCAGCGCCAGATACACCGCCTTGTTGCTCACCACGCCGTCGCCACGGATCTTCACACGCAGCGCGTCGAAGAACACCACCGGGTACATCGGCTCAAGCGGACGGCTTTGCCAGGCGAGCGCTTCAGCCATGACTTCGTCGGTGACCGAGCTGATGAAATCGGGCGAAACCTCGGTGCCATAGGCTTCGGCCAGAAACGCCTGGATCTCGCGCACACTCATGCCGCGCGCGTACATGGCGATGATGCGCTCGTCGAAACCGGTAAAACGGCGCTCGTGTTTCGGAATCAGGATGGGTTCAAAACTGCCGTCACGATCACGCGGCAGATCGACCCTGAGCGGGCCATAATCGGTGATGAGCGTCTTGCCGCTGGCGCCGTTACGTTCGTTGTCCTGGCCGTCGGGTTTCGGCTGCCCCGCCAGGTAGCCCAGATGCATCTTCATCTCGGCGCCCATTGCGCGCTCGATGAGTGCCTTGTTGAACGCCAGCATCAGGTCCTGGACCTCGGTGGGCGTCATCGGGCCTTTGACCAGGTCATCCAGCAGACCTTCCGGAAGGGCAGGCAGCGGCCCTCGGGCCGCTGCCTGAGAAGCGACGGTGCGTTTCTTCTTCATCGGCATATCCATGACTTTTACCTCTCATAATATGCCTCGCCCACAGAATTACGGATAGGTCCAGAACCGCAAAAGAACCGCAAAAGAACCGCAAAAGAACCGCAAAAGAACCGCAAAAGAACCGCAAACCAACGTCTTCAAGTCATGCGACTCTTAGCCAAAGGCGGATTAGCAGCAAAATACCGCCTGATGCCTTTCATAATGGCGCTAGCCATCTTGTCCCGATAGGCATCATCGTTAAGGCGAGTCTCCTCATCCGGGTTACTGATAAACGCGGTTTCGACGAGAATCGAGGGAATATCCGGTGCCTTGAGCACGGCAAACCCTGCCTGTTCGACCGACCCCTTGTGCAGTTTGTTAATGCCCCCGATTTCATTCAGCACGAAACTCCCATACCGCATGGAATCGCGAATCTGCGCCGTAGTGGACATGTCGAAAAGCGCGCGATTCACGCTAGCGTCTTGCGATTTCACGTTGATGCCACCGACCTGATCCGACGAATTCTCCTTGGCGGCCATCCACCGCGCCGCCGCGCTCGACGCACCATGTTCCGACAACGCGAAAACGGAAGAACCACGCGCCGAAGACTCGGTAAACGCGTCCGCATGAATCGACACGAATAGATCGGCGCCGACACGCTGCGCCTTCTGCACACGCACATTGAGTGGCACGAAGAAATCGGCATCACGCGTCATCATGGCGCGCATGTTGGGTTGCGCGTCGATCTTCGCGCGCAGCTTCTTCGCGATATCGAGCGCAATGTGCTTCTCATACGTCCCCGCGCCGCCGATGGCGCCGGGATCTTCGCCACCGTGACCCGGATCGATGGCCACAGTCAGAAGGCGCGTCGTCCCCGAGCGATCCTGCTTGGGCTGCGAGAACGTGTATTGGTCGCTGTCGTCGTCATCCTTCTTCGCGATCACGGGCGGCACGACGCGCGACGGCTTCGGCACGGATGGCGCAGGCACAGGCGCGGGCTTCGGCGCCACCGACGCAGTGTTGTCCGGGGCATCGCCCTGAGCGTACTTCTGGAAAAACTCGTCGGTCGAATCCTGCGAGAGCGATTTCTGCGGCGTGGCCGGCCCCGAAAGCGTGGCGGGCGGCGGCGCGGAAGGATTCGGATTGGCGCGGTCGAAGGCCTCCTGCTTGTGCTCGGACTGCGCGAGCAGTTCCATCAGCGGATCGGGCGCGACGGCCGGGTAAAGATCGAACACGAGCCGATACTTGTAGCTGCCAATTGGCCCTAGCGTGAAGACCTGCGGCTTCACCGAACCCTTGAGGTCAAACACCATGCGCACGACATGCGGCTGGTACTGACCGACGCGCACCGATTGAATCTGCGGATCGTTCGGCGTGATCTTCGAGACGAGATCGCGCAGCGACTGATCCAGATCGATGCCGTTCAGATCCACGACGAGTCTGTCCGGGCCTTGCAGCGTCTGATTGCTGTTCGTGAGCGGCTGGTCGGATTCGATGGTCACGCGCGTGTAATCGCGCGCGGGCCAAACGCGCACGCCGAGCACGGAACTCGCGTGCGCGAGCTTCGGTGCGACGAGCGCAAGCGCAAGCGTCGATGCGCCCGCGCGCAGCACCTGACGCCGCCGCCAGTTGTGCGGCGCGCTCGCACCTGATTCGATCGAATGAAACGGCTTGATCAGCATCTTTCGAGACATGTCTTTCCTGTTTCGCTAAACGCCCGCGCATTCAGCACGCGGCCTTCTTCGACTTCACGGCTCTCGTCGGGCAAGGCAAGTTCGAACACGAGGTCCGGCACGCCGAGCAGTCCGCCTGCTTGCTGCGGCCATTCGATGAGGCACACCGCGCCGCGATCGAAATACTCGCGAAAGCCGGCATCGGCCCATTCGGCGGGATCGGCGAAGCGGTAGAGATCGAAGTGATAGACATCGAGCGGCCCGCCTGGCGTGTCGAGCGAATAGGGCTCGACGAGCGTGTAAGTCGGACTCTTCACGCGGCCCGCATGACCGAGCGCGCGCAAGGTCGCGCGCACGAGCGTGGTCTTGCCCGCGCCCAAGTCACCGATCAACTGGACCTGCAAGCCCGAAAAACGTTCGGCCGAGGTTTGCTTGCGCGTCTCGTCGATGGCGCGTGCAAAGCGTTCCCCGAAGGCGAGCGTTGCCGCTTCGTCGCGCAGATCGAAGCGGCGTTCGAGGAGCGCGGAAGGAAAATCAGGCGTCGTTCGTACAGGGCTTTCGGGCATTGCTCGTAAAATGTCGTGATGAACCGATTGCCGGAACATTCCGTTGAAATCACGACCGCGTCCAGCGACGCCGCCGATGAGTCGCGCGCCTTGCATCACGTCGAACTAGGCGATGAGGCCGCGCTGGCGGAACTCGCGCTACGCATCAAGACGTGGGGGCGCGAGTTGGGATTCGGTGCGGTTGGTATCGGCGATACCGACCTGACGGATGCCGAGGAAGGCCTTGCCAGTTGGCTTGAAGCAGGCTATCACGGCGAGATGGATTATATGGCCAAACATGGGATGAAACGCGCAAGGCCCACCGAGCTTGTGGCCGGCACGCGACGGGTCATCACGGCGCGCATGGCTTATCTGCCTGGCGCGACGCTCGAGCACAAGGGCGCTGAAAGTGTCGCGACAGCCGATGGTCAGAAGAACGACTGGCGCGCCGTCGAATGGTCGCGCCTGAGCGATCCATCGCAGGCGATGGTCTCGATCTACGCGCGCGGCCGCGATTATCACAAGGTCATGCGCAACCGGCTGCAGCAACTGGCCGAGCGCATCGAAGCTGCCATCGGGCCGTTCGGGCATCGCGCGTTCACGGACTCCGCGCCGGTTCTCGAAGTCGCGCTGGCGCAAAAAGCAAGCGTCGGCTGGCGTGGCAAGCATACGTTGCTGCTCGATCGCGATGCCGGTTCGCTCTTTTTCATCGGCGAGATTTACGTCGATATTGCATTGCCCGTCGACCCGCATCCCGAGACGGACGGCGCCCATTGCGGGCAGTGCACGCGCTGTATCGGCGCATGTCCGACTGGCGCGATCGTGGCGCCGTATCGAGTGGATGCGCGGCGCTGCATTTCGTATCTGACGATAGAACTGCAAGGCAGTATTCCCGAGGAGATGCGGCCTTTGATCGGCAATCGCGTGTACGGGTGCGACGATTGTCAGCTCGTGTGTCCGTGGAACAAGTTCGCGGAGGCCGCTCCGGTCGCGGACTTCGATGTGCGGCATGGGCTCGATCGTTCCACGCTCGTCGAGTTGTTTGCGTGGAGCGCCGAGGACTTCGACACGCGCATGCAGGGCAGCGCGATCCGGCGTATCGGACACGAGCGATGGCTGCGCAATATCGCGGTGGCGATGGGCAATGCACTGCGCGCGTCGCTCGAAAGCGTGGAGCGCGAGCGTATCGTGCAAGCGTTGCAGGCGCGCATGGACGATCCTTCCGCGCTGGTTCGCGAGCATGTGCAATGGGCGCTCGCGCAGCGCGCGGCGCCAGACGAAATAGCGAGGCCGGCATGAAGCATTTCGATGCAGTGATCGACGCGCCCTTCGGCAAAGTCGGCATTCGCGCCGACGAGCGCGCCGTGCGCGAGATCGTCTATCTTTCGGCCGAGGTCGAAAGCATCGAGTCGGACAAGCCGCTCGTGCAACAAGCCATCGCACAGATTCGCCAATATTTCGAGCAACCCGCCATGCGTTTCGATCTGCCGCTCGGCACCGGCGGCACGGCGTTTCAAGAGCGCGTGTGGAAGGGCATTTCTGGCATCGCGGCGGGACAAGTGTGGACCTACGGCCAGCTCGCGCGCGAAGTCGGCAGCGTGCCGCGCGCGGTCGGGCAAGCGTGCGGCTCCAATCCGCTGCCGATCGTGATACCGTGCCACCGGGTGGTTTCATCGAGCGGGATAGGCGGCTTCGCGCATACGCCCGGCGATGGCTTTTTTCGTGACGTGAAGCGCTGGTTGCTGGCGCATGAGGGTGTATCGATCGCATGAGCGCAATCGCCGAGGAACTGCCGACGCCGGAACTGATCGCGAGTTCGGACTCGATCGATCTCTTTTGCGACGCGCTCTGGCTCGAACACGGGCTCGCCAAGAATTCGCTCGAAGCGTATCGCCGCGACCTGAAGCTCTTCGCCGAATGGCTCGCGAAGACGCGCGGCGGGTCCATCGACACGGCGAGTGAAAGCGACTTGAACGGCTACATGGCCGCGCGCCGTGGCGACAAGGCGACCTCCGCGAACCGGCGTCTGTCCGTGTTCCGCCGATATTACGGCTGGGCGTTGCGCGAGCATCGCGCGACGGTCGATCCAACCTTGAAGCTGCGCTCGGCGAAGCAGCCGCCGCGCTTTCCATCGACGCTCAACGAAGCGCAAGTCGAAGCGCTGCTCGGCGCGCCGGACATCGAAACGCCACTCGGTCTGCGCGACCGCACCATGCTCGAACTGATGTATGCGAGCGGCCTGCGCGTCACCGAACTCGTCACCTTGAAGACGGTGGCCGTCGGCCTGAACGAAGGCGTGGTGCGCGTGATGGGCAAGGGCTCGAAGGAACGCCTCGTGCCCTTCGGCGAACAAGCGCACGAGTGGCTGATGCGTTATCTGCGTGAATCGCGTCCCGCGTTGCTAGGCGCGCGCGCCGCGGATGCGCTCTTCGTCACCTCGCGCGGCGAGGGCATGACGCGGCAGCAGTTCTGGAACATCATCAAGCGTCATGCGCTGAACGGCGGCGTGCAGGCGCCGCTTTCGCCGCACACGCTGCGTCACGCGTTCGCGACGCATCTGCTCAATCACGGCGCGGATTTGCGCGTCGTGCAGCTTCTGCTAGGTCACTCCGATATCTCGACCACGCAGATCTATACGCACGTCGCGCGCGAGCGCTTGCAAAAGCTGCATCGGGAGCATCACCCGCGCGGTTGACTTGTTCGCCAGAACGATCGTGCCGCTGCATTGGCCGTTCAGCCGATGGTGAGCATGAAGCCGCGCCGCTACAATGCCTCCATGTCGAAAACCAAACATGTCTCCGAAACCCCGGCGACGCAGTTTCTGCGCCGTAACAAGGTCGAGTTCGGCGAGCATCCCTACGATTATGTCGAGCACGGCGGCACGGAGGAGTCCGCGCGGCAACTCGGCGTGGACGAGCATCGCGTCGTCAAGACACTCGTGATGGAAGACGAGAACGCGAAGCCGCTCATCGTGCTCATGCATGGCGACCGCACGGTGTCGACCAAGAACCTCGCGCGGCAGACGGGCGCGAAGCGCATCGAGCCATGCAAGCCCGAAGTGGCGAACCGGCATTCGGGCTATCTCGTGGGCGGCACGTCGCCGTTCGGCACGAAGAAGGCAATGCCCGTGTTTGTCGAATCGAGCATTCTCGAACTCGACATCATCTATCTGAACGGCGGCCGGCGCGGCTATCTCGTCAGTCTCGATCCGGCGGTGCTCACCGGCTTGCTCAACGCGAAGCCCGTGCAGTGCGCGAGCGTCGATTAGAATGCTGACCGCATTCGCCACGTCAAAGAAAGAGCCAACATGATTCCTCTGATCGTCGCCGTCGTGTCCTATCTGATCGGCTCGATTTCATTCGCCGTCGTCGTCAGCAAGTCGATGGGACTCGCCGATCCCCGTTCGTACGGCTCGGGCAATCCCGGCGCGACCAACGTGCTGCGCACCGGCAACAAGAAAGCGGCCATCCTCACGCTGATCGGCGATGCGTTCAAAGGCTGGCTGCCCGTGTGGGTCGTCGTGCACTTCGGCGCGGGCTGGGGGCTCGATCCGGCCGGGCTCGCGAGCGCGATCGCGCTGTCGGCCATCGCGGTTTTTCTCGGGCATTTGTACCCGATCTTCTTCAAGTTTCAGGGCGGCAAGGGCGTCGCGACGGCGGCGGGCGTGCTGCTCGCCATTCATCCGGCGCTCGGGGCGGCTACCTTGCTGACCTGGCTGATCATCGCGTTCTTCTTTCGCTATTCGTCGCTCGCGGCGCTCGTCGCGGCGGTCTTCGCACCGTTTTTTCAGGTGTTCCTGTTCGGGCCGAGCCGCATCTCGCTCGCCGTGCTGGCAATGAGCGCGCTGCTCGTCTGGCGGCATCGGGCCAATATTTCGAAGTTGCTGGCGGGGCAGGAGAGCCGTATCGGCGACAAGAAAAAAGCGGCGCAAGCGGCGAGCGAGGCGGACTGAGCGCGGACCGGCGCAACTCTCGGCCTACCAAACAAAACGCCGTTCCACAGGCATGCGGAACGGCGTTTTTGCGTGCGCTGCATGGCGCTGCGGGAAAGTCCTGCAGTGCGCCGTTGGCCCGCTTGCTAAAGGTGAAAACCTCAGTCGCGGAAGTTGTTGAAGTCGAGCGGCGTGTCCGTGACTTCCTTCTTGAGCAGCGCGATGGTGCTTTGCAGGTCGTCGCGCTTCGTGCCTTGTATGCGCACCGCGTCGCCCTGAATGCTCGCCTGCACCTTGATCTTGCTGTCCTTCACGATTTTCACGACCTTCTTCGCCAGATCGCCCGACACGCCTTTCTTGATGGTCACGACCTGCTTGAGCTTGTCGCCGCCGATCTTTTCCTGCTTGCCATAGTCGAGAAAACGCACGTCGACGCCGCGCTTGGCCAGCTTGCCGACCAGCACGTCCTTGACCTGGCCGAGCTTGAAATCGTCGTCGGCGTAGAGCGTGAGGTCGCGCTCCTTCTGTTCGACGCGAGAATCCGAACCCTTGAAGTCGAAACGCGTCGAGATTTCCTTGTTCGATTGTTCGATCGCGTTCTTCACTTCGATCATGTTTGCTTCGCTGACGACGTCAAACGATGGCATCTTGTTTTCCCCTTCAATGAGGCGAGCGCGCAGCGGGCGCGGCTCGCGCAATCGCTATAATCACAGACCTGACGTCATTCTACCGACGCGCCTGCGGTTCCCCAAGGTTGCGCCGATTCTCCCGGTTCGCCACGCGGTTTTTCCCTGTCATGTCCCACGCTTCCTTCACGCCGCCACCGTTGCTCGACGACTATTCGCTGCGAGCGCACAACACGTTCGGCTTCGACGTGCGAGCGCGTCACGCCATGCACGTCGATAGCGTCGATGCCGCGATCTCGCTCGCCGCCGATGCGCGCATCGCCAACATGCAGCAGTTCGTGCTCGGCGGCGGCAGCAATGTCGTGCTGACGCGCGAATTCGACGGCGTCGCGCTGATCGTCGGCATCCGTGGCAAGCGCGTGATCCACGAAGACGACGACGCCTGGCTCGTCGAAGCGGGCGCGGGCGAGAGCTGGCACGAGTTCGTCGCGTGGACGCTTGCGCAAGGCATGCCGGGCCTCGAAAACCTCGCGCTCATTCCCGGAACGGTCGGCGCGGCGCCTATCCAGAACATCGGCGCGTATGGCCTGGAAATGGGCGAGCGCTTCGAACGGCTGCACGCGGTGGAACTCGCGACTGGCGCGCACGCCCGTTTCGACCGGGCTGAATGCGCGTTCGGCTATCGCGACAGTTTCTTCAAGCGGGCAGGGCGCGGGCGTTTTCTGATCACGTCGGTGGTGTTCCGGCTGCCGAAGGCGTGGCAGCCGCGCGCAGACTACGCGGATGTCGCGCGGGCGCTGGAAGGCGCATCCAGCCACGATGCACGAGCCATCTTCGATGCCGTCGTCGCCGTGCGCCGCGCCAAATTGCCGGACTGGACCGTGCTCGGCAACGCGGGCAGCTTCTTCAAGAATCCGGTGGTGAGTGCGGAAGCGTTCGATGCATTGCGCGTGCGCGAACCCGGCGTCGTGTCGTATCGTCAGCCGGACGGAGCGGTGAAGCTGGCCGCGGGTTGGCTGATCGACCAGTGCGGGTGGAAGGGGCGTGGCGTCGGTGGCGCGGCGGTGCATGACCGGCAGGCGCTCGTGCTCGTGAATCGTGGCGATGCGACCGGCGCGCAAGTGCTCGAACTCGCCGAAGCGATCAAGCGCGACGTGCTCGCGCGCTTCGACGTCGAACTGGAGATGGAGCCGGTTTGCTTGTGAAACCGATGAGCGTCGGGTTCGTGCGTCGAGGGCCGACGTTGGCGGCATGCGGTCGCGTTGACCGCGATCAGGTCAGCCACGCGCGCGTGACCGGACCCTGACAACGCCGCGAAGAAGGGCGGCACTTCGATTCGAACCCCGCCCTTCCCGACAGCAAGTCAGTGATTGAGCTTGCCCAGCAGCAAAAACTCCATCAACGCTTTCTGCACATGCAGACGGTTTTCCGCTTCGTCCCACACGACGCTTTGCGGGCCGTCGATCACTTCGGCGCTCACTTCCTCACCGCGATGCGCCGGCAAGCAGTGCATGAAGAGCGCATCCGGGTTGGCGCGCGACATCATCTCGCTATCGACGCACCAGTCCGCGAAGGCCGCCTTGCGCGCTTCGTTTTCCGCCTCGAAGCCCATGCTGGTCCAGACATCGGTGGTGACGAGATCGGCGCCCGCGCACGCTTCGTTCGGGTCTTCGAATGCTTCGTAGAACGGCTTGCTGTCTTCAGAAACCAGTGCGTGATCGAGCGTGTAGCCGGGCGGCGTCGAGAGGCGCAATTTGAAGCCCAGAATCTGCGCGGCTTCTATCCACGTGTAGAGCATGTTGTTCGCGTCGCCGACCCACGCGACCGTCTTGCCGTGAATCGGCCCGCGTTGTTCGTAGTACGTGAAAATGTCCGCGAGCACCTGACACGGGTGATACTCGTTGGTCAGCCCGTTGATGACCGGCACGCGCGAATTTTCCGCAAAGCGCTCGATGATCTCCTGCCCGAACGTGCGGATCATGATGATGTCCACCATGCGCGAGATGACCTGCGCCGCGTCCTCTACCGGCTCGCCGCGCCCGAGCTGCGTGTCGCGCGTATTGAGGAACACCGCGTGGCCGCCTAGCTGGAAGATGCCCGCCTCGAAGGAAAGGCGCGTGCGCGTCGAATTCTTCTCGAAGATCATCGCGAGCGTGCGGTCGTGCAGCGGATGATAAGTCTCGTAGTTCTTGAATTTGCGCTTCAGAATGCGCGCGCGTTCGAGCACGTACTCGTAGTCGTCGAGTGAAAAATCCTTGAACTGAAGATAATGGCGAATTTTTTTGGCGGTCATGAAACGCAAGCGGCGGCTTCGACCCGGTGCCCGCCGATGCGCGAAGCGGCATCGAAAAGACCGGACGGCGCCGCCGTCGGGAGTGGTATCGCGTTCGAGCATAAAGGATTTTGCGATGTTTGACGAGGCTACCGAGGAGCTGATCGCTTTCTCCAGAAGGCTTCTGGACGGCCTTGCAAGGCGCTTGCAAGCATTGGTGCGCTGCGGAAGAAGGGTCGCTGCTGTATAATTGCGCTCGCTCGTTTCAACCGCTCTGCAACATTCAGCACCGTTTCACGCGTATGTGTACGAAGGCTCGCAAGAGCCGCTCGTGTTACCCCTTGCGTGTCTGGATTCAACAGTGCAGTCGAGTCCGTCTTCAGGGTGCGGGCGTGGCCAAGTCGGGAATTTTCTGTGACTGCCGCGTTCAGAGCCGCTAGTGCCTGCCAATGCAGGGCTCGTGGTTTCCGCGTCCGGTCGGCGCGTTCGCCGGTGTGCATCACCGGCTGTCAAAAGGTAATGCTACATGGCTGAATCATCCCCTACCGAGTACTTCATACAAGGCATCACCAAGAGCGGGCGCACGTTTCGGCCAAGCGACTGGTCCGAGCGCCTGTGCGGAGTGATGTCGGCTTTTGGGCCGGGGAAGAAAGGGCCGAACGCGCGCCTGCAATATTCCATCTATGTGCGGCCGACCATCATCGGGGACATCAAGGTCGTCATTCTCGACTCGCGCCTGCGCGACATCGAGCCAATGGCTTTCGACTTCGTGCTGAACTTCGCGAAGGACAACGATCTGGTCGTGACCGAGGCGTGCGAACTGCCGCCGCATCACGGCACGCAGACTCAGCAGAAGCGTTAATCAGCGCTTGTGGACCGACGAAAAAAAGCCCGCGTTTGCGGGCTTTTTCTTTACTGCGCAGCGGAAACAGGAAGCTGCTTCCAGTCAACTGCGGCAAAGCATTGCATGCGCGCGTTTTCCGGAAGCAAGCCGGAATTACTGGGCAGCGGGGGCCTGCAAGCCCTTGATGGCTGCGGCCAGGCGGCTCTTATGACGAGCAGCCTTGTTCTTGTGGACGATCTTCTTGTCCGCGATGATGTCGATCGTCTTGACCGACGACTTGAACAATTCGGCTGCCTTGGCTTGGTCGCCGGCGTCGATCGCCTTGCGAACTGCCTTGATGGCCGTGCGGAACTTCGAGCGCAGCGCCGAGTTGTGCGAGTTGGCTTTGGCACCCTGACGGGCGCGCTTGCGAGCTTGTGCGGTATTTGCCATGACGGTTCCTTATCCTGTTTCTGCTGTTACTTGTCTGGAGCGCGTTACCCTTGTCTCGATGACTCCGGCGCCTTGCCGGGAGCGCTCGACATGAGCACGAGAGGGCGATTCTTAACGCACTGCCTATGATCGGAATTCCCGGGAACGATTGCCCGGGAGCCTTGAAACTTGGCCTGACAGCGTGAATCTTGCTGTCGACTCTATGCCATTTCCACGTGTCTCCCTTGCCTCCCTTGCCTGTTAGGCAAGAAATGACATGAAGCGTCGAACTGTGCGAACTGTAAGTGCGTCACGACTGCGTGGATTGTAGCAGTGCGCGAAAGCCGAGCTTCGAAACCCGCGATTATAGCAAGCAAATACGAGATGTGACAAGAAAAGCCTCGCTCTGACGCCATTGCGCCGCAAATTCGATGCAATGGGTCAAAGTGACGTGCGCGAACGCCGATGCGGCCGCCGCGATCCGAAGCGCATCGCGCACGCCCCGTATAATAAGCGCCCCATGAATCTATTCCGAGCCCTCCTGACGGTCAGCGGCTTCACGCTTTTGTCGCGCGTGACCGGCCTGATCCGCGAAACGCTGATCGCCCGTGCCTTCGGCGCCAGTCTCTACACCGACGCGTTCTATGTCGCGTTCCGCATACCGAACCTGCTGCGGCGTCTGTCCGCGGAAGGCGCGTTCGCGCAGGCGTTCGTTCCTATCCTCGCCGAGTTCAAGAACAGTCAAGGTCACGATCCGACCAAGGCGCTCGTCGATGCCATGTCCACCGTGCTCACCTGGGGCCTCGTCGTGCTGTCGCTCGTCGGCATGGCCGGCGCGAGCTGGGTCGTCTTCGCGGTCGCGTCCGGCCTGAAGCACGATGGTCAGGCGTACGTCCTTGCCGTTGAGATGACGCGGATCATGTTCCCGTACATCATCTTTATCTCGCTGACGACGCTCGCCTCGGGCGTGCTCAATACGTACAAGCAGTTCTCGTTGCCCGCGTTCGCGCCGGTGCTCCTGAACGTGTCGTTCATTTTCGCGGCGGTGTTCGTCGCGCCGCATCTGAAAGTGCCGGTGTACGCGCTGGCCTACGCGGTGATCGCGGGTGGCGCGTTGCAGTTCCTCGTGCAGTTTCCGGGGCTGCGGAAGATCGACATGGCGCCGCGCATCGGGCTCAACTTCTTGCAGGCGCTGCGGCATCCGGGCGTGAAGCGCGTGCTGCTGAAGATGGTGCCCGCCACGTTCGCGGTGTCGGTCGGACAACTGAGCCTCATCATCAACACGAATATCGCGTCGAATATCGGGCAGGGCGCGGTGTCATGGATCAACTACGCCGACCGGCTGATGGAGTTTCCCACCGCGCTCCTCGGCGCGGCGCTCGGCACGATCCTGCTGCCGAGTCTCTCGAAAGCCCACGTCGATGCCAACAACGACGAGTATTCCGCGCTGCTCGACTGGGGTTTGCGCATCACCTTTCTGCTCGCGGCGCCGAGCGCGGTCGCATTGTTCTTCTTCGCCGAACCGCTCACCGCGACGCTCTTTCACTACGGCAAGTTCGACAGCCATTCCGTCGTGATGGTCGGCCGCGCGTTGTCGGCGTATGGCATCGGGCTGATCGGGCTGATCCTCATCAAGATCCTGGCGCCGGGTTTCTACGCGAAGCAGGACATCAAGACGCCGGTGAAGATCGCCATTGGCGTGCTCATCATGACGCAGGTGAGCAACTACATCTTCGTGCCGATCTTCTCGCACGCGGGTCTTACGCTCTCTATCGGCCTCGGCGCGCTCGCGAACGCACTGCTGTTGTTCATCGGCTTGCGGCGCCGGCAGATCTATAAGCCGTCGCCCGGCTGGCTGCTATTCTTCGTGCAGATGATCGGGGCATGCCTCGTGCTGGCTGGAACCATGCACTGGGTCGCTGGCAACTTCGACTGGATCGCCATGCGCGCAACGCCGTTCACCCGGATCGCGTTGCTGGGTGCGAGCCTTGTCGTGTTCGCCGCGTTATATTTCGGTATTCTGGCGGCGATGGGCTTCAAATACGCCTATTTCAAGAGACGAACGCTTTGATGACGACAACGCGTATCCTCGATTACTTCACTTCGCTCGTGGCGGACGACGAGAGTCTTCCGCTCACGGAAGCGGCTTTGTCGCTTGCGCAGGACGCGTATCCCGATCTCGACATGCAAGCGGTGCTCGCGGAGATCGACGAACTCGTCGTGCGGGCGCGCCGCCGCATGCCCGACGACGCGGACATGAAGCAAAAGGTCGAGGCGCTCAATCGTTATTTCTTCCGCGAACTGGGTTTCTCGAGCAACCTCAACGATTACTACGACCCGGACAACAGCCATCTGAACGTGGTGTTGCGACGGCGTCGCGGCATTCCGATTTCGCTTGCGGTGATCTATCTGGAAATGGCCGATCAGCTCGGTCTGCCCGTGCGCGGCGTGTCGTTTCCCGGGCATTTCCTGCTGCGTGTCTCGACGCCCGATCACGATCTCATGCTCGATCCGACCACCGGCCAGACGCTTTCCGAAGCGCAGATGGTCGAAATGCTGGAGCCGTACGTGCAGCGCGTGGGCGAATCCATTGGCAGCGCGTTGCGCGTGTTGTTGCAGCCCGCGACGCGCCGCGAGATCGTCGCGCGCATGCTGCGCAATCTGAAAAGCATCTACTTGCAGACGGAGCGCTGGCAGCGCTTGCTCGCCGTGCAGCAGCGGCTCGTCATCGTGTTGCCGGGAAGTATCGAGGAAGTGCGCGATCGTGGTTTTGCCTACGCGCGGCTCGATTATCTGCGTCCGGCGCTCGAAGATCTGCAGCGTTATCTGGAAGATCGTCCCGATGCGGAAGATGCAACCGTCGTCGAAACCGAGCTGCATGAACTGAGGCAGCGCACGCAGCACGACGGCGACTAAGAACGGCGGAGCAATCCGCCGTTTTTTTGCTTACTTCGGCTGCATGCGAATTGCGCCGTCGAGACGGATGACTTCGCCGTTGAGCATCGGGTTATCGAAGATCTGTTTGACGAGCAGCGCGTATTCGTTCGGCTTGCCAAGACGCGGCGGGAACGGAACCATGGCGCCGAGCGCGTCCTGTACGTCTTGCGGCATGCCGAGCAGCATCGGCGTTTCGAAGAGACCAGGCGCGATGGTCATCACGCGGATACCGTTTCTCGACAAATCGCGCGCGATGGGCAACGTCATGCCGGCCACGCCGCTCTTGGACGCGGCATAGGCCGCCTGACCCATTTGCCCGTCGAACGCCGCGACCGACGCCGTATTCACGATCACCCCGCGTTCGCCCGTTTCGTTGGGCGCGTTCTTCGACATGACCTCGGCCGCGAGCCGAATCATGTTGAACGTGCCGATGAGATTAACCGCGATGACCTTGCTGAACAGATCGAGCGGATGCGGCCCGTCGCGGCCCACCGTCTTCGATGCCGGCGCGATGCCCGCGCAGTTCACCAGTCCACGCAGAGTGCCGCGTTGCGTGGCGGCTTCGATGGCGCGCTGGCCGTCGCTCTCCTGACTGACATCGCATTTGACGAACTCGCCGGACAACTCCTTCGCCAGCGCGGCGCCCGCCGCTTCGTTCATGTCCGCGATGACGACCGTTCCGCCTAGCCCGGCGACGAGCCGCGCGGTGGCCTCACCCAGGCCGGACGCGCCGCCGGTGATCAGAAAAACGTTGCCTTGTATCTCCATGTCTCTTCTCCTTGATATGAGGAAGTGCTGCATTCGCGGCCCTCGTGAGGCCGTTCGATTTTATGGCTCGCCGTTTTAGCTTGGCGAGAAGTTTGAAGGCGTAAAAAAACCCGCTCGGCGAAGAGCGGGTTTTCCGTGACGCGGGCAAGTTACTTCAAAGCATCGAACACGCGCGTGCGGATTTCATCGACCGCGCCGAGCCCGGAAATCTTGCGATACTCCGGCGCCTTCAGCCCGTTCGTTTCACCGCGCTTCGCCCAGTCGTTGTAATACGCAATGAGCGGCTTGGTCTGCGCTTCATACACGTCGAGCCGCTTCTTCACGGTTTCTTCCTTGTCGTCGTCGCGCTGGATCAGCGGCTCGCCGGTGACGTCGTCCGTCATGTCGTTCTTCGGCGGATTGAACTTGACGTGATACGTGCGGCCCGACGCCGCGTGGACGCGACGCCCGCTCATACGCGTGATGATCTCGTCGAACGGCACGTCGATTTCCAGCACGTAGTCGATTACGACAGCCGCGTTCTTCATGGCTTCCGCTTGCGGAATGGTGCGCGGGAAACCGTCGAACAGATAGCCGTTCTTGCAGTCGTCCGCGAGCAGCCGCTCCTTTACGAGATTGATGATGAGCGTGTCCGGCACGAGCTCGCCCGCGTCCATATAGCCCTTGGCCTCGACGCCGAGCGGCGAGCCCGCCTTCACGGCCGCGCGCAACATGTCGCCGGTCGAGATCTGCGGAATGCCGAACTTTTCCTTGATGAAGTTTGCCTGGGTGCCCTTGCCCGCGCCGGGTGCGCCCAACAGGATCAAACGCATGGTGATATCTCCGAATCGTCTAGAAACCGCGCGGCGAGTCTGAATCTGCATCCGGTGGCCAGGCTCGCGCGGCGTCGACGACAGAGCGCGCAGCCGATTCGAAAGTCGGCGCGGCACCCGCGGACAGCGGCGCAACGTTGAGCGTGGCGCTGACCGGAAGGCTCGCGCAATCGCTTGATTATGCCACGGCTCATTACGAACGCGGCCGTAATAACGGCGATAGAAATCGCTGTGATTCCCGCCGCGCAAGCGTTTGGCGGGGGTATACACGGGTTGTGCGAGCTTTCAGCCGGCGCTGGAAAAGAGCGCCTGGACGCGCGCGAGATCGGCGGGTGTATCGACGCCCGGTGCAGGTGTTTCATGCGTGACGCGCACCGCGATGCGCTCGCCATGCCACAACGCGCGCAGTTGTTCGAGCGCCTCGGCGGCTTCGATGGGCGCTTGCGCGAGGTTTGGAAACTCGCGCAGAAACTTCGCGCGATACGCATACAGGCCAATATGCCGCAGCACGTTTTCGGGCACCGCGGGCAGCGCCGAAAGCGCGGCGACGTCCGGCCAATGCGATTGCCACGCGTCGCGCGTCCAGGGAATGGGCGCACGCGAGAAGTAGAGCGCGACGCTCTTCGCATCGAGCACGACTTTCACGACATTCGGATTGAACACGTCGGCGGGATCGTGAATGGGATGCGCGGCCGTGGCGATTGCGCATTCGGGATGCGCCGCGAGATGCGCGGCGACATCGCGCACGAGTTGCGGGTCGATGAGCGGCTCGTCGCCCTGAACGTTCACGACGATGGCGTCGTCGGGCCAGTTCAGACGCGTCGCCACTTCGGCGAGACGGTCGGTGCCGGTGGGGTGATCCGAGCGCGTGAGCATCACTTCGATGCCGTGATCGCGCGAAGCCTCGACCACGCGGTCGGAGTCGGTTGCGACGATCACCTGGCTCGCGCCGGACTCACGCGCGCGTTCGGCGACGCGCACGACCATCGGCTTGCCGCCGATGTCGGCGAGCGGTTTGTTCGGCAGCCGCGTGGAAGCAAGACGCGCCGGAACGACGGCGATGAACGGCACGGACATGATCGGACCTTACGCGCCGCCAACCGGCTTCAACGGCTCGACCGGCGTGCCTTCCACCGTTTGACGCGCTTCGTCGACGAGCATCACGGGAATGCCGTCGCGAATGGGATAAGCAAGTTTGTCCGCGCTGCAGACGAGTTCCTGCGCCGCGCGGTCATAGGTGAGCGGACCCTTGCAGATCGGGCAGACGAGGATTTCAAGCAGACGTGCGTCCACGGAGTTTCTCCACAACTAGAGCGATGAGGCGAGGCCTGAGCACGGCTTGCACGGGAACGACCCAGATGCGCGCATCACGCCAGGCCCCAAATTTTACTGCATCCTTCTCGGTGATCAGGATGGCGTCGGCTTTCACGTCCTCGAAAGGATTCTCGCGATACGAATAGTGATCGGGGAACGCGCGCGTGCCAGGCGTGATGCCGGCGGCGCGCAAGGTCGCGAAGAAACGCTCGGGCGAACCGATGCCCGCGGCGGCGACCACTTTCTCGCCTGCGAACTGCGCGAGCGGTCGGCGCACCGATGGATCGTCGAGCAGCCAGGCATCGCCCGATTCGAGTTCGAGCGCAAAGGTGTTGGGCCACGGCGGCAAGGTGCGGTCGTAGGGACTGTTGATGAGCGTCGCGTCGCGATGGCGCGACATCGGTTCGCGCAACGGGCCGGCGGGCAGCAGGAAGCCGTTGCCGCCGAGGCGGTCGTCGAATACGACGAGCTCGAACACGCGCGCGAGCCGATAGTGCTGCAGGCCGTCGTCGGACACGATGACATCGACTTCGGGATGCGCCTCGACCAGCGCACGCGCCGCCGCCACGCGATCCGGGCACACGAAGACCGGCGCGTGAGTGCGGCGCGCGATCAGCAGCGGCTCGTCGCCGACTTGCGCGGCGGCCGAAGTCGGCGCGACGCTCGTCGGCTTCGCGATCTTCGCGCCGTATCCGCGCGAAACGACGCCCGGCTGATGCCCTGCCGCGCGCAGAGCCTCGACGAGCGCGATGACCGTCGGCGTCTTGCCCGTGCCACCGACCGTCACGTTGCCGACGACGACCACCGGCACGCCGACATCGACGCGCTTGATCCAGCCGAGTTCGAAGAACGCTCGGCGCGCCGCGGCAATCGCGCCGAAGATGCAGGCGAAGGGCGTGAGCGCCCACGCAACGGGACCGCGCTTGCGCCATTCGCGTGCGAAAAAGTTTTCGATGGGCGGTTTGAAGTCAGACATGGTCCGCCTTCGCGACGATGGCGTTTGAGCCGGTCAACGGGTGAAGCTTGGCGCGCAACGGCAACTCCTTCTATACGGTCAGCGTTGAACGGAATGCATGGCCGGCGACGATTGCTACGCAGGGTCAGGCCGGTGCTCGAACCCCGGACTCTATCGCGCGGACGGCCTCGACGCCAGCCGGTTAGCCAAACGGCCGAGGGCGCGCGCCTGTGGATAACTCTGTGAAAAACTCGCGGCCGAAGAGCAGCGAATCCGCGTCAGGAAAGAGTTGCTTCGGATAATGCAGACATAAGACGAATATAAGCGAGTTAAATCAACGAGTTGCAACGTACTCAAAGGCTCGCCGGGGTGCTTGCGATCAGCAAGCGGTAAGTCTTTCTGTGTGGACACTTGCTACACTGGCGTACCTTATCCGGCGGATCTTGTCCATCAGTCAGATGGTTCTTCCGGCCCGATCTTTCGCTTTCTTGCCCATGACTCCCGATTCTTTGATGCCGCAAGGCAGCGATGCCGTCATCCCCGTTTCCGTGCTCAATCGTGCGATCAACACGATGCTCGAACGGTCGTTTCCGCTCGTGTGGGTATCGGGCGAAGTCTCGAACTTCACGCGCGCCGCGAGCGGACACTGGTACTTCTCGATCAAGGATGCGGGCGCGCAGATGCGCTGCGTGATGTTTCGCGGCCGCGCGCAATACGCCGAATTCACGCCGCGCGAAGGCGACAAGATCGAGGTGCGCGCGCTCGTCACCATGTACGAGCCGCGCGGCGAACTGCAACTCAACGTGGAAGCGGTGCGGCGCACGGGGCAGGGGCGGCTTTTCGAGGCATTTCTGCGGCTGAAGGCGCAACTCGAAAGCGAAGGCTTGTTCGCGGCGGAACGCAAGCGCGCGCTGCCGACGCATCCGCGTGGCATAGGCATCGTGACGTCGCTGCAGGCGGCGGCGTTGCGCGACGTGTTGACGACGCTCGCGCGCCGCGCGCCACATGTGCCGGTCGTCGTTTATCCCGCGCCGGTGCAAGGAACGGGCGTCGGCGCGAAGCTCGCGGCGATGGTCGAAGCGGCGAGCGCGCGGCGCGAAGTCGATGTGCTGATCGTGTGCCGGGGCGGCGGGTCCATCGAAGATTTATGGGCGTTCAACGAGGAAGTGCTCGCGCGGGCGATCGCGGCGAGCAGCGTGCCGGTGGTGAGCGGCGTCGGCCATGAGACCGACTTCACGATCGCCGATTTCGCCGCCGACATGCGCGCGCCGACGCCGACCGCCGCTGCCGAACTCGTCAGTCCGCAGCGCGTGGTGTTGCTGCAGGAACTGGATCAGCGTCACGCGGCGCTCGCACGAAGTTTTGGCCGGACGATGGAGCGTCGCGCCCAAGAACTCGACTGGCTCGCGCGCCGCCTCGTGAGTCCCGCCGAGCGTCTGGCAAGGCAACACGTGCATCTGCGGCAACTGGCGAGCCGGCTCGCCGCGGCGGGCGCCCGCCCGGTTCGCGATGCACGCGCGCATTTCGCGCTGGTGCAGTATCGATGGCAACGCAGAAGGCCGGATGTCGCGACGCAGATCGAGCATCTCGGCCGTTTGGCCGAGCGCATGCAGCGTGCGCGCGAGCGTCATCATGAGCGTGCGTACGCGCGCGTGTCCGAGCTTGCGGCGCGCTTGCAGGTGCTGAGTCCGCAGCGCACGTTCGAGCGCGGTTACGCCGCCCTGATCGATACCCAAACCGGCCGTGCGCTGCGCGCGCCAAACGCACTCAAGCCGAAGCGTCCGATGACCGTGCATCTCGCGGAAGGCTCCGCCGATGTCCTTCTCGCCGATGTCCAGCCGCGTTTGTCCGACGAATTCTGACGGCCTCGACACCGGCCTTTTGACGAAGCCGCCAAGTGCCGCAGGAGCACTTTTGACGCTGCATTCAAGCTTTGGAAAGCAATCTTGCTCATAAAGGCAGGCGGTTTGCGGGGTTATCCCAAGTCGCCTACAATCCATTGCTCCAGCGCTTCACTCCCCACAGTCCCTACAAATCACATAGAAAAGGAAGCTGCAATCATGGAACATACCCTCCCGCCGTTGCCGTTCGACAAGAACGCGCTTGCTCCGCACATGTCGGAAGAAACGCTCGAGTATCACTATGGCAAGCATCACCAGACCTATGTGACGAACCTCAACAAGCTGATTCCGGGCACCGAATTCGAGAACCTTCCGCTCGAAGAGATCGTGAAGAAGTCGTCGGGCGGCGTGTTCAACAACTCGGCGCAAGTCTGGAATCACACGTTCTTCTGGAACAGCCTGTCGCCGAACGGCGGCGGCGCACCGACGGGCGCGCTGGCTGATGCGATCAACGCCAAGTACGGCTCGTTCGACAAGTTCAAGGAAGAGTTCGCCAAGGTCGCGACCGGCACGTTCGGTTCGGGCTGGACGTGGCTTGTAAAGAAGACGGACGGCTCGCTCGATATCGTCTCCACCAGCAACGCCGCCACGCCGCTCACGACGGATGCCAAGCCGCTCGTGACCATCGACGTATGGGAACATGCTTATTACATCGATTACCGCAATGCGCGTCCGAAGTTCATCGAAGCGTATTGGAACATCGTGAATTGGGACTTCGCTTCGAAGAATTTCGGGGCTTAAGGCTTACGGTTTGCGCCGATCCCGCATCGTCGTTCGCGATGTCGGATCGAACGAAAAAGCCCTCTGCGGAGGGCTTTTTTGCATGGCGAGGAACGTTCGCGCGTCGTCGGTTTCTGCGTCTTGCCGCCGGGAAATCTAGAATGTCGCTTTGATCGGCCGTGCCGCATTGCTTGGGTCGGCCCTCACGCGTGATATCACGATGAAACGCTTTCTCGCCCTCTGTCTCGCCGCATGGTCCGCTGCGGCGCTTTTATATTTCGGACGCCATTCCACCGCGTTGATCGTGCTGTCCGGCGTGCTCGCGCTTGCAGGGTTCGATATCGTCAAGCCCGACGCCGAGCGCCGGTCGTAATCCCGCGATTCAGCGCCGCCGCGGCACCGCTTCCCAGTTGATATCGACGCATAGCACCTGCAAGCCATACGGCGTCTGCGCGGCGATGGATGCCGTCACGCAAAGATGCGCCTCGTTGATGGATAGATACGGCGCGGTCAACTGCACGCGTCCTGGCGCGCGCAACGCCTCGATGAAATACGGCCGACGCTCCCAGCTCGCGCCTTCCGAATGCAGCAGCGGACTGAAACGCTTCGCGCGCTGCGATGTACGCACGACCGGCACGACGTTATCGCCGATCTGCCGGCCTTCCTGATCGAGCAGAAAACAGCGCGCCGTATCGACCAGTTGCAGCAGCTCGCTCGTCGCGGCGGCCAGCGTTTCGCCTTCCATCAGCTTGACTGCCGCGCGTTCGAGGCCGCTCACGTAGGGTTCGAGACGCGCGGCTTGCGCCCGGTCGCGCGCGCCCACGCGTTCGCGCGACGCAGCCGACAACGCATCCATCACGCCCGCGGCGACTTGCGGATGCACGGCATCGACGCTCGGCTGCGCGAAGTACGCGCCCTGCACGAAATCGACATTGCATTCGAGCGCGATCAGCGCGTCGCGCTCGGTCGCGAGGCCGCCCATCAACACGAGTTGCCCGGATTCATGCAGCAGCGATACGAGCCGGGGCAACACGCGCTCGATATGCGAATGCTCGGTCGCCTGCTGGAGAATGCAGCGGTCGAGCGTCACGATGTCAGGCCGCAACTGCCACACGCGATCGATATTCGAATGCTTCACGCCGAAGCCATCCAGCGCGATCAGAAACCCCGACTTGCGCATGGAATCGATGATTTCGGTGAAGCGCGTCGTCTCGCCGCCCGCCTGTTCGGGCACTTCCAGCACCACGCGCTGCGGCGGCAAGCCGATGTCCTTCAACGCGGCGAGGAGCGCGTCGCCGTAGCTCGTGTCCATCAGCGCGGCGGGGTGGAGGCTCAGAAAGAGCCATTCGTCGTGGCTGTCGAACGCGTTGAAGTTGCCCAGATGAAGGGACTCGGCCAATCGTCCCAGTTCCAGAAGATCGCCGCGCCGTGCCGCCTGGGTGAACACTTCGTGTGACGGTACATGACGATGTGTCTCGTCCCGTGCACGCAAGGACGCGTGATAGCCGATCGCACGCCGATGCGAAACCGAGAACACCGGCTGAAACACGCTGAACACGGTGTACTCGCCGTACAGCACGGTGCGACGCGAGCCGTCATCGCCCGCGACGGGACGCGGAGACTGGAAGCGGGGTGGATCGATGTCAACCATGCTCATGGTGTCGAGGGCCGGGCAATTTACTTAATGAGACAGTTTACAAGATCGGGCACATCACGTTCGAGCAAAAAGCGTGCGAATTCAATGTGCAAGCGGGGGAGCGCGATTAATCGGCGCGCTTTTGTGTGTACATTGGCTCGGCGCACGGCCGGACGGAAATGCACGATGCGGCGGCATGCCGCTTGAAGGTCGTGTAGCGGTGCTGTCCGCACTCTGTCGGTGCGAAACGCACAATCGGATGGCGCGGCGAAAATTTTCGGCCGAGCCGACGAAACCCCGGCTTAGTTCGCCTCAGAAGGATCTGTCTTTCGCTTCGTCGAGCGCACTTCCGGCGCAAGCTGTCCGAAAATCCACGCCGTTGCCGCCGTGATGATGCCCACGCAAAGGAAGGTTGCGTGAAACGCGGGCAGCGAATTGGTTTCCGTCACGCGCGGGAGGATGCCGGTGAAGGTGGCGAGGATCGCGCCGGCGATGGTCACGCCAAGGCTCATCGACAGCATCTGCACGAGCGAAAACAGGCTATTGCCGCTGCTCGCGCCGCCGGTGCCGAGGTCTTTCAGCGTGAGCGTGTTCATGGCGGTGAACTGCATCGAGTTGACGCCGCCGAAGATCGCCAGTTGCACGAGACGCAGCCAAAGCGGCTGATGTTCGCTCGTGAGTCCGAAGCTCGCCATCATCAGCCCGACGAGCACGGTGTTCACGACCAGCACGCGCCGATAACCATGCTTTTCGATCAGCCGCGTCACGAGCCGCTTGCACAGCATGCCGGCCGCGGCGACCGGCAGCATCATCATGCCCGCCTGAAACGGCGTGTAGCCGAGGCTCACCTGCAAGAGCAGCGGGATCAGATAAGGCATCGCGCCGCTGCCGATGCGCGCGAAGAGATTGCCGAGCAGGCCGACGCTGAACGTGTGGATCTTGAATAGATCGAGCGAGAAGATGGGTTGCGCGGCGCGCGTTGCATGCAAACCATAGGCGACGAAGCATCCGAGGCTCAACACCAGCAACACGATGACGATGGCATGCGGCAGACCGAGATCGGCCAGGCCATCGAGCGAGATCGTCAGCGCGACCATGCCGACTGCGAGCAGCAGATAGCCGGCAAGATCGAAGGGCGCGGTGGCGGGATTGCGGCTATCGGGCAAAAACATCTTGGTCGCGATGCAGCCCACCACACCCACCGGCACGTTGATGAGGAAAATCCAGTGCCACGACGCGATCTGCACGAGCCAGCCGCCGAGCGTTGGCCCGATGAGTGGCCCGATAAGCCCTGGAATCGCGACGAACGCGAGCGCCGACAAATAGCGTTCGGCGGGAAACACGCGCAACACGGCCAGACGTCCGACAGGCAACAGCATCGCGCCGCCGATGCCTTGCACGACGCGGAACGCGACCAGCGCCGTCAGCGACTGCGCGTTCGCGCACAAGAGCGAGCCGATGGTGAACACGAGAATCGCGCTGAAGAACACGCGCTTCGTGCCGAGCTTGTCGGCGAGCCAGCCGGACACGGGGATCATCATCGCCATCGTGAGCGAATAGCCGATCACGACGCCTTGCATGCGCAGCGGCGCTTCGCCGAGACTTTTCGCCATCGCGGGCAAGGCCGTGTTGACGATGGTTGAGTCGAGCGTCTGCATGAAGAAGCCCGTGGCGACGAGCCACAGCATGACGGTGAGTGAGCGTTCCGAAGGCGGCGTGGCGGCGATGTCGGTCATGGGCGCGTCGGCGCGTGAGTCACTTGCGCAACTCGGCGACGAAGTCGTAGTAGTCGTTGCGGCAGTAGGTATCGGTGAGTTCGATCGCGCGTTGATCGGCGGTATAGCCTACGCGCGTGATGAGCAAAAGCGCGTCGTGCGGCGCGATGCCCATTTGCTGCGCGATCTCCGCGCTCGCGTTCACCGCGCGAAAGTGCTGCAACGCGCGCACGATCGAGAGGCCGCGCGTGTCGAGATAACTGTAGAGCGAGTCGCCGATGACCAACGGATCGGGAATGAGCGAGGCGGGAAACGTGGAGTTTTCGACCGCCATGACGATGTCGTCGGCGAGACGCAGGCGCTTCAGGCGCGTGACGGCGGCGGCGGGCGAGAGGCCGAGTTGAATGACTTCGTCGCGATTGGCGGGCTCGATCTTGCGCGAGAGCCATTGCGAGCTCGGCGTAAAACCTCGGCGGCGTAGCATCTCCGAGAAGCTCGACAGACGCGAGAGCGGGTCTTCGTAGCGCGGCGTGATGAAGCTGCCCGCGCCTTGTTCACGGCGAATCAGCCCTTGTTCGACGAGCAACGCGATGGCTTTCCTCGATGTGATCCGCGAGACGCCCAGCGCTTCGGACAGCACACGCTCGGAGGGCAGGGCTTCGCCTGCGTTCCAGCGATTGTCGTGGATGGCGTTGGCGAGCTTGCGTGCGAGTTGCAGATAGAGCGGAGTGTCGCTGTCCGGGTCCGGGCGCAGGTCACGCCAGCGGTCTTCCGAGGTCTGGTTCATAAAGCGGACGCTTGTGGGCCGAGCGGTGATTTTAAGGCAAAGGTGTGCGGATCGTTCGGGGGTTTTTGATGAGCGGCGCGATGGCTCGGCGGCTGGCCTCTCAGCGGCGATCGATTCGAGACTTACTCCCTGACGCGGGTGGCGACTTTTACGGTGTCCCTGCGAAAAATAGACAGAGGCAAATTCTTGCCGTGAATTTCCTATTAGATAGACTGACCTGTCAACTGTGGTTGACGGTTTGTGAACCATGGATTACGATGACTTTTAGGCTTAACATTCGGACCACAGAGCTTTTTGACGACTGGTTCGTTGCATTGAAGGACCGCATCGCAAAACGCCGAATTCAAGCTCGTATCGACCGACTCGCGTCGGGCAATCCAGGCGACACTAACTCGGCCGGCTCACCGGTGATTGAAATGCGGATCGATCATGGACCAGGCTATCGTGTTTATTACGTTCATCGTGGAGACGTGTTGGTGATCCTGCTATGTGGGGGCGATAAGTCGACTCAAGACAGAGACATCAAGTCCGCACACGCCATGCTGCCTCACCTTGACATGGAGTAATCAATGACCCCAACCAAGATCAAAACTCGTCCCTGGGACTCGGTCGAGCACCTTAAGACCGAGGAGGACCTTGCTGAGTATTTCGATGCATGTCTTCAAGAAGGCGGCGACGATTCCGCGTTTATTGCACACGCGCTTGGCGTGATTGCGCGAGCGCGCGGCATGGCGCAGTTGGCGCGCGATACAGGCATCAGCCGCGAAGGGCTTTACAAAGCGCTCTCGGAAGACGGCAACCCCAGCTTCGCAACCATCCTCAAAGTAGTCAAAGCCCTCGGCCTGCAATTGCATGGCTCGAAAGCCGGCGCCTGATCAACTCACGCCGTGGCGGGCCCACCCAGACCGCGCCCGCCACGCATATAAAGCGCCACCGACAAGCCCACCGCCAACGCCGCAGCCAGCGCGGCAAACAAGAACACCGACCCGTATCCAAACTCGCCAGCGACATAACCCGCCAAAGGCCCGGTCAATCCCAGCGACAAGTCCAGAAACACCGAGTAGGCCGACAACGCCGCGCCGCGCGAAGCCGGCGGCACGAGTCCCACCGCCTCGACGCCCAGCGCCGGAAACACGAGCGCGAAGCCGAAGCCGGTCAACGCAGCGCCTGCCAGCGCGAAGGTCGGCTCGGCTGCGAGCCATAGCATCAGCAAGCCCGCGCATTCGAAACAGAACGAGACGATCGCCACACGGAAGCCGCCATACACCTTGATCGTGTTGGCGAACAAAAGCCGCGCGCCGACGAACGTCGTGCCGAACACCGTGAGCGACAGCGCCGCGTGCGGCCAGTTGTGCGCGGCATAGAAGAGGGTTATGAAAGTCGCAATGGAACCGAAGCCCGCCGAACCCAGCGCAAGCCCAATCCCGTGCGGCAGCACGCGGAAGAACACGCTGCGGTACGACATGCGCTCGCCATGCACCACCGGCACGCTTTCCATGCGCTTCGCGAGCCAGTAACCGAGGCCGCCCAGCGCGATCACGATGAGCGCAAGCGCGGAAAAGCCCAGCGAATTGTCGATCGCCACGCCGAGCGGCGCGCCGATAGCCAGCGCGCCGTATGTCGCAATACCGTTCCACGAAATCACTTTTGCGTTGTGCGAGACGCCCACGCGGCCGATTCCCCACGTAATCGATCCCGTGCCGACGAGACTTTCGCCGACTCCGAGCACGAGCCGCGCGCTCACCAGCAGCACGAGACTCACCGCATGCCACTGCGTCGCGAGCGCGGAGGTCAGGAGCATTGCGCCGCTGATCGCGCAGGCCACGAGACCGTAGAGCACGGTTTGCTTGGGGCCGGCGGTATCGGCTGAACGACCGGCGAGCGGCCGCGACAATAAGGTGGCGAAGTACTGAACGCTGATCGCGGCGCCCGCCATCACCGAGCCGTAGCCCAGCTCCGTGTGCACGAAGCCCGGCAAGACCGCCAGCGGAATGCCGATGGTCAGATAGCAAAGGAACGTGTACACGACGACCGACACGATTCGAAGCGTGACGGCGAAGTCGCCTTGCGGCGCGGTGGCGGGTTGGGTGGACATAGAAAGGCGCGGGTTACTACGGGGTTGATTTCGACGCTAAAGCGTGATTGTCACATAGCTTGCGACCCGATGTCGCGCCAGTTTTGTAACCACGTGGTCCAAATTGCCTGTCCGAACGGTCGGGCGGCATGTCGGGAAGCCGCGCTGCATAAGGGTTTCACGACTTATCGCGATGGGAGTATGTCGTACATGCAATGTCGCCTATGGGTTCCGGATTTTGGCGGTGATAGCTTTCGAATCATCGAAGCGCTAGGAGTAATCCGAGAAAGCGCCGGAACCATCCGAAGCCACCGGCTGCGCACTCCGCGCAACCAGCAAAAAGAATCATCGAAGCCCCGCGAGACAGAATTTCATGACCCAGCCGATCCGCTTTTATCATCGCAATGCGATCCGCGAAGTAAGCGGCGCGTCGACCACACGCACCGTCCTGCAATACCTGCGCGAAGACGCGCGCTGCACCGGCACCAAGGAAGGTTGCGCCGAAGGGGATTGCGGCGCGTGCACGGTCGTAATCGGTGAGCCGGACGGCGCGGGCGGCGTCGCGTTCAAGGCGGTCAACGCGTGCGTGCAGTTTCTGCCGACGCTCGACGGCCGCGCGCTCTTCACTGTCGAAGACTTGCGCCAGCCGGACGGTTCGCTGCATCCGGTGCAGCAGGCGCTCGTCGATTGTCACGGTTCGCAGTGTGGTTTTTGCACGCCCGGCTTTGCCATGTCGATGTTCGCGCTCTACGAAAAGCATGGTCATGCAACGCAAGGCTGCGCGCAGGCTTGCGACAAAACGCGGCCGTCGCGCCAGGAGATCAGCAACGCGCTGACCGGCAATCTGTGCCGCTGCACGGGGTATCGGCCGATCATCGAGGCTGCCGAGCAGATGTTCGATCACGCGCCGCTCGCGCCGTTGAACGTCGAGGCGCTGGCGCGTTCGCTCGACGGCATCGCGCGTGACGACACTTTCCACTACGAGCACGCGGGCCGCCAGTTCGACGCCCCGCGCACCGTCGACGCGCTCGCGCAACTCAGAGCCGAAAAGCCAACGGCGCGCATTCTCGCGGGCAGCACGGACGTCGGCTTGTGGGTGACGAAGCAGTTGCGCGATCTCGGCGACATCGTCTATGTCGGACAGATCGAGGCGCTCAAGCATGTCGAGACGACCGAGGAGTGGATCGAGATCGGCGCGGGCGTGTCGGTCGAGCGCGCGTATGCCGAACTCGTGAAGACGTATCCCGAACTCGAAGAGACGCGTCAGCGCTTCGCCTCGCTGCCCATCCGCAATGCGGGCACGCTCGGCGGCAACGTCGCCAACGGCTCGCCCATCGGCGATTCGATGCCCGGTCTCATCGCGTTGAACGCACGCGTCGTGTTGATGAGCGTCGATGGCCCGCGCGAGATGCCGCTCGAAGATCTCTACATTGCATATCAAAAGAAGGACATGGCGGAGAACGAGTTCGTCGCCGCCATCCGCGTGCCGACGCGCGGCGGCCAGCGCGCGAAGCTGCAATTTCGCGCCTATAAGCTCTCGAAGCGCTTCGATTCGGACATTTCCGCCGTGTATGCCGCGTTCTCGTTTATCGCGGATGGCGACACGATCCGCGAGCCGCGTCTCGTCTTCGGCGGCATGGCCGCGACGCCCAAGCGCGCCACGCACGCCGAAAGCGTGCTCGCCGACGCGCACTGGCACGAAGCCACCGCGCAGGCCGCGATGCTAGCGCTTGGCAAGGACTACGCGCCGCTCACCGACATGCGCGCGAGCAGCGACTATCGGCTGGATACCGCGAAGAGCGTGCTGTATCGATTCTGGCTGGAGACGCGTCCGCACAATCCGATGCCCAAGTCGAAGCTGGATGTGCGTGCAATCGAACTCGTCGAAGTGAAGTAAGGAGCCGATAAGAACATGAACCAACAAGCCGAAGCCTTTCTCGCCGAAGCACAGTCGCTCGCCAACGAAGCCGACGATTTCAAGCAGGTCCACGTTTCGCGTCCGCACGAGTCGGCGCATCTGCATGTGAGCGGGCGCGCGAGCTATACGGACGACATTCCCGTCGTCGCGGGCACGCTGCACGCCGCGCTCGGCATGAGTCCGAAGGCGCACGCGAAGATCGTGTCGATGAACTTCGACGCCGTGCGCGCCACGCCCGGCGTCGTCGCCGTCTTCACCGCCGAGGACATCCCGGGCGTGAACGACTGCGGCCCGATCATCCACGACGATCCGGTGCTCGCGCCCGGTATCGTGCAATACGTCGGGCAGCCGATGTTCATCGTCGTCGCGACGTCGCACGATACGGCGCGGCTCGCGGCGCGTCGCGCGAACATCGAGTACGAGGAATTGCCGGCCGTGCTGACCGCCGAAGACGCGCGCAAAGCCGAATCCTACGTGCTGAATCCGCTCAAGCTCTCGCGCGGCGATGCAGCGAGCCGTCTGCAAAAGGCCGCGCATCACGAACGCGGCGCGATGAAGCTCGGCGGTCAGGAACAGTTCTATCTCGAAGGGCAGATCGCGTATGCCGTGCCGAAGGACGACGACGGCATGCACGTGTACTGCTCGACGCAGCATCCGACCGAAATGCAGCATCTGGTGGCGCACGTGCTCGGCGTGCATTCGCACAACGTGCTGGTCGAATGCCGGCGCATGGGCGGCGGCTTTGGCGGCAAGGAATCGCAGTCGGGCATTTTCGCGTGCTGCGCCTCGCTTGCCGCGTGGAAGCTCTTGTGCCCGGTGAAGCTGCGTCCGGACCGCGACGACGACATGATGATCACCGGCAAGCGCCATGACTTCCAGTACGACTTCGAAGTCGGCTACGACGATCGCGGCGTGATCGACGGCGTCGCGCTCGACATGACATCGCGTTGCGGTTTCTCGGCGGACCTTTCCGGCCCGGTGATGACGCGCGCGGTCTGCCACTTCGACAATGCGTACTGGCTCGCGGATGTGAAGATCGAAGGCTATTGCGGCAAGACCAACACGCAGTCGAACACCGCGTTTCGCGGCTTCGGCGGGCCGCAGGGCGCGTTCGCCATCGAGTACATCATGGACAACATCGCACGGTCGGTCGGTCGCGATTCGCTGGATGTGCGCTTCGACAATCTGTACGGCAAAACGGAAAACAACAAGACGCCTTACGGACAAACCGTGGAAGACAACGTGCTGCAGGAGTTGATTGGTGAACTGGCCGAGTCGAGCGAGTATCGGCGTCGCCGCGAAGCCGTGCGCGAGTTCAATGCGAACAACGAGATCCTGAAGAAAGGGCTGGCGCTGACGCCGGTGAAGTTCGGCATCGCGTTCAACGTGACGCACTTCAATCAGGCCGGCGCGCTGGTTCATATTTATACCGATGGCTCGATGCTCGTGAACCACGGCGGCACCGAGATGGGCCAGGGTTTGAACACGAAGGTCGCGCAGGTGGTCGCGCATGAACTCGGCGTGGATTTCGGCCGCGTGCGCGTGACGGCGACCGACACGAGCAAGGTGGCGAATACATCGGCGACGGCGGCTTCCACCGGCACCGATCTGAACGGCAAGGCCGCGCAGGACGCCGCGCGTCAACTGCGCGAGCGGCTTGCGAAATTCGCGGCGGAAAAGTTCGGCGGCGGCAAAGTGGAAGCGTCGCAAGTGCGCTTTGCGAACGACCGCGTGATCGTCGGGGAAGATGTCATTCCGTTCGGCGAGATCGTGCAGAAGGCCTACCTCGCGCGCGTGCAGTTGTGGTCCGACGGCTTTTACGCCACGCCCAAGCTCTACTGGGATCAGGCGACCATGCAGGGCCGTCCGTTCTTCTACTACTCGTATGGCGCGGCGGTCGCGGAAGTGGTGATCGACACGCTCACGGGCGAAATGCGCGTGCTGCGCGCGGATGCCTTGCACGACGTGGGCGCGTCGCTGAATCCGGCGCTCGATATTGGCCAGGTCGAAGGCGCGTTCGTGCAGGGCATGGGCTGGCTCACGACCGAGGAACTCTGGTGGAATCAGAACGGCAAGCTGATGACGCACGCGCCGTCCACCTACAAGATTCCGACGATCAACGACATGCCGCCTGATTTTCGCGTGTCGCTCTTCAAGAACCGCAACGCGGAAGACAGCATCCATCGCTCGAAGGCGGTGGGCGAGCCGCCGTTGCTGCTGCCGTTTTCGGTGTTCTTCGCGATTCGCGACGCCGTATCCGCCGTGGGCGATCACAAGGTGAATCCGCCGCTGAACGCGCCCGCGACCGCCGAAGAAATTCTTAAGGCAGTGAACGCGGTGAGGAGCGCGCGGACATGATGCATATCGTTCTGTTCGGCGCGGGTCACGTCGGCCACGCGCTCGTGAAAGTGCTCGGCACGCTGCCGTGCGTCGTCCAATGGGTCGACGCACGCGACGAACTTTTCCCCGACGAAGTCCCCGCGAACGTGCAGGTCGAAGCCACGGATCTGCCCGACGCCATCGTCGATGAAGCGCCGGCGGGCGCGTATTTCATCGTGATGACGCACGATCACTCGCTCGACTTTTCGTTGACGCAGCGGATCATGCGCCGCGAGGACTTTGCGTACTTCGGCCTGATCGGCTCGAAGACCAAGCGCGTGAAGTTCGAGCGGCGCCTGATGGAGCGCGGGCTTTCGGCGGAGCGTCTGCCGGAAATCACGTGTCCGATCGGCGTCGAGGGAATCGTCGATAAAGCGCCGGGTTCGATCGCGCTGGCGGTGGCGGCGCAGTTGCTGCGCGTGAGGGAAATGACGGCGCGGCTCGGTTTGCCGGCGCTCAAGGCGGCGCGGTTGGCCGCCTGAAAACGCGGATTCAGCTCAGGCCGTTCGTCTGCCGGAAACGACCCGGCGCCACGCCGTACAACTCCTTGAATCGCTTCGAGAAAGCCGCCTCGGACTGATAGCCCACGTCCGCGGCGACATCCGCGACGCTTTTCCTCGTGTGCATGAGCATGGTGCTCGCAAGCTGCATGCGAACGTGGCTCAGCAACGCGAGCGGCGAACTGTCCGAATGCGCCGAGAACGCGCGCATGAAGGTGGCGCGCGACATCGCCGCTTCCTTCGCCAGCATTTCGAGCGTCCACGGATCGGCAGGCCGTTCGAGCATGGCGATCACCGCCGCGCCCAGACGCCGGTTCGCCAACAAGCCCAGCACCCCCGCGAGCGACGGCTGCTCGGTGAGCCATGCACGCAGCACCATCGTGAAAAGCGCGGTGGAGAGCGCCATGACGATCGACGGCGCACCGGGCTGCGCTTCCTCCGCCTCGCGCCGCATCGCCGCGACGAGCGGCCCGAGATAGGGCGCCGATGCATTCGTGAACGACACGTGCACGAAGTCGGGCAACACGTCGATGAGAAGGGCGCGCGGCGCATACAGAAAGCGTCCGCACAACAAATCCAGCGCCGCTTCCCGACCGTCCACATTGGTCCGCACCGTGATGGCGCCGTTATCGCGCGAAGTCATGGCGCCGATTTTCTCGCTGGCATCGACGGGACCGACGCTCACCACGTGTGCATCGGCGCGCGGCAGCATGAAGATATCGCCCGCGTTCAACGCGACGCTCGCATGCCCCTTACGCTCTACCGTGCACGCGCCTTCCAGCACGACGTGATAGAGCGCCTCGCCGGGCGCACCCGGCGCGTGGTCGAGTTCGAGCGGCCCGGCAAGCAGGCAGCGGAGATCGAGCGCACCGGAAAGGCGCGCAAGCTGAATGAGTCGATCGAGGGCGTCCATGCGCGAAAGAATAGTTCTTGTTTCGCCGATGGTAGCGGAGATGCGCCCGAGCCGTCACTACTTGGCGGCGAGGCTCAGCAGTTCTTCGATGCTTGCATTTTTCTTGCGCCCGGTAAGCGTCTCGGAGACGCTCGCGATCATTTCGCGCAGCCATGCGACGTCTGTCGGCTGATCGGGTTGCGGCAGCGAGAGCTGATAGCACTTGATGCGCGGAAACGGCACCGGCGAATCGAGCACCGCAAGCGGCAGCATGGACGCGTAATGCTGCGCGAAACGGCGCGGTGCGGTAAAGATCAGATCGGATTGCAGCAGCACTTGCGGCACGAGTCCGAAGTACGGAATGGTCGCGACGATGCGCCGCTTCACGCCCGCGCGCGCCAGGCCGATATCGATCGGATGCCGCTTCGCTCCGCTATAAGGCGTCGGCGCGAGATGCGCGGCGAGTGCGTAGCGCTCGACCGTGAGCGGCTCGCGCGCGAGCGGATGGTTCGCGCGCATCAGGCAGACGAATACGTCGGCGAAAAGGTCCTGCTTTTCGAAGCGCGGCTCGGGCTTGGTCCAGTTGGCCATCATCACGTCGATCTCGCCTTCGTCGAGCGCGCGTTCGTGATCGCGCATCGGATTGAGCGATTCGATTTCGAGCCGCGCGTTGGGCGCTGCATCGCGGAAGGCGGCGACGAGCGTCGGCATGAAGAAATCGTTCAGATAATCCGGCGCGGCAAGGCGAAAAGTGCGACGCGAACTCGCGGGATCGAATTCGCCGTGCGGTGTCGCGACGAATTCGACTTCGCGCAAAGCGCGCTGCGCCGGCGCAAGCAGCGATTCGCCGTACTCGGTCGGCACCATGCCCTGCTTGCCGCGCACGAGAATAGGGTCGTTGAGGATCTCGCGGAGCCGCCGCAGCGCGGTGCTGATGGCCGGCTGCGTCTGGTTCAGCCGCTGCGCGGTCTGCGTCACGCTGCGCTCCAGAAGCAGCGTGCGCAAGACGCGGATGAGCCAGATATCGAGTGAGTCGGCGGGATCGTTCATGGGCGAAGCTGCGGTTTGAAGACGGACACGGCGGCTGATCGCAACGAACGCGGAATGCCGGAGCGTGCGTTTGCGCGCCCCGATGCATCACCGTTCACAAAATAGTCACGCAGCTAACCCGAGGTTAAACGCTTTCCGCTTTTTGACGCCATAGCGCACGCGCTATGCGTGGCATCAGCCGCCGAGCCGCGAAGCGTCAGCTGAAGTCCGCGTCTCGCGGCGCGACCGGCAGCGCGCTGATGCGTTTCACTTCGGCGCCATCGAGCCAGTTCGGCGAGCGCGCGACGTAAAGCACCATCGGCAAGGTGTCTTCGCCCCAGAAGAGCTGGTCGTTGACGACGAACGTCGGCACGCCAAAGACGCCCATCGCGACGGCGCGGTCGGTGTTCTCGCGCAGTTTCGCCTTGATGTCTTCGTCTTCGACGCGCGTTTCCGCTTCGGGCATGCCGACCCGCTCGCACAAGCCGCGAAAGCCTTCTGGCGTCGACGGATCGCGTCCTTCGCGCCAGATATAGCGGAAGATTTCGCGCACGCAGACGAGATCGCCCTTTGCGATTACCGCGAGCCGCAGCGCCTTGAGCGGATCGAACGGATGCGCGGGCGGCATTTTGAACGGAATGCCAAGCTGCTCGGCGCGAAAGAGCGCATGCCGATACGTAAACACGCGTTTCGACGGAATGGTCGCCGCGTGCGGCTGTCCCCAGCGGTCGAGCAGCTTCAACAACTGCACCGGCACGAACTCGAACGGCATGTCGGGCCACTTTTCGTGTTGCTCCAGCAGCAGATACGAGAACGGCGATATGAAATCGAAGAAAAAGTACGGCTGGCCAGGGCCGTTGGCATGCGCTGCGCTCATCTAGATTTCTCCCTTGATCCTGCCGCGCCCGGCTTTTCGGGCTTATTCATTGTCCGACCGCATCGCGCAGGGTGGTACGTGGACCCGCGCCTTTATTCCGCTCGCATCTTTCGATCCTACCTGGCGATATTACGTGCTGCTCGGCTCGCTGTCTGCCTGCGCCGGTTCACGGCGCGGCTCCGTTTCGGCGACGGGCGCATGCGCGAGCCGTTCGCGCACGAAGCCGATATGTTCGCGCAGCACGTAGAATTGATCGGCGAAGGCAAGCGGCATTTTCATGCGATTGACCGCCGATTCGATCGCGTCGATCCGGTCGATCAGGGCGTCGCGCTGCGCGGTGTCCGGGCCGCTGATCGCTTCCCGTTCGATTGCAATGAGCGCGCCATACCACTTGTAGATACGCGATTTCACGCGCCAGCGATAAAGCCCCGGCACCAGTCGCAAGCCCGGAATGAGCACGACGATCAACGGCACCAGCACGACTAGCACGCGATCCGCGAGACTCGCCATCCAGAACGGCAGCGTCCGGTAGATAAAGCTCTTGCCCGACTTGTAATAGCGCTCGGCGTTGTCGCTGATGCGAAATTCGTGGACGAGCGGCGCGGGAAACTCGTTTGCGCGCTGCAGCAGGTTGGCGCGGCTGTGCACTTCGCGCGCCGCTTCGATCAAAAGATCCGAGAGCGCGGGATGCAGACTGTCGCGCGCCACCAGTTCGGCCGTCGGCGCGATGGTGTGGACGGCGCGCGGCGGCAGATTGCGGGCGAAATCGAATGCACCCATCGGCAGTTCGATTTCGGTGAGATAGGGGAAGCGGCGCGCGTAGGCATCGGCTTGAGTGAAGTCCATGAAACGGATGCCAGATGTGCGCAGGAGCTTGGCCATCGTCGGCGGTTGCGCGGAATCGCCCGTCAGGAACACGGCGTCGATCGTGCCGTCTTCGAGCGCGGCCGCGGCCTTGTCGCCGGCGAGCGGCAACAGTTCGGTATCGCCGCCCGGCTCGATGCCATTCGCCTTCAAAAGCGTGAGCGCAAGCGCGCGCGTGCCGCTGCCTTCCGCGCCGATGGCGAGCCGCTTGCCCTTCAGTTCGGACAAGCGCGTGACGGTCGCGCCACGATAAAACACGGCGAGCGGCACATACGACACGCTGCCGAGCGATTCCAGGTTTGCGTGCTGATCGCTCGCCGCGTCCGGCGTCATGCCGCCTTGCACGAAACCGACATCGACGTCGGATTTTGGATCTTCGAGGCGCGTGAGGTTGTCGAGCGAGCCTTGCGTTTCCAGCACGTTGAGCGTGACGCGGTTGCGCGCGAGGATTGCCTTGTACTTCTGCGCGCTGTTCCAGAACGAGCTGCCCTTGGGGCCTGCCGCTATCGTTAGCGTGCTTGGCGGCGCGGGCTGGATCAGCCGCACGGCAAGATAGAGCGCCGCGATACTGACGAGCAGAATCGGACCGAAGGTCAGCGCGAGATCGCGCCAGGAGATCGCGACGAAGCGCGCGACGATCCTCTGCGGCTTGCGTCCCGTGGCTTTATGAGCGGGGTCTTCGGGTTGGTGTCCTGGAGGTTGAATCATCGCGGCGGCAAACTTGAATAAGCATGGAAGTTTCGAGGTTTCCGCGAGCTTACCTGAAGCCATCCGCATTCAAGATGCCGTCGAGTTGCGCCATGTCACGCGTGCGAGTCGTTGGCTCGGCGGCCGTGCAAACCACGAGTGTGACACGCGTGTGTGCATGCCGCAGCACTCGTGCCGCCGATGTTGCGCCACGCCGCATCCAGTTCCTTGCAACGTTAAATGTTTTGCGCTTAAGGCCGCGCTGGGCTAAATTGACGTTCGCCGCCAGTTGGCGGGAACCATGCGCGTCGTAGCCCGCTCATGCGCCGGACAGTTTTCCCGGCATGTGGGTAAATTGGGCGAACGCCATGCTCTTCGGAGTGTCGCGCGACGGTTTCCTGTTCCGCATCCGCCATACGGCAGGCCACATATTCGAGCCGACGGGCACTTGCCCCAAGTAACCGGCCGTAGTCAGTTTGTTAATTTCGCCAGTCTCTCGCAGCACCGCATTGCAGCATCAGGCCGCATCGAGCGTCTTGCCATCGAGCCATCCTCGGTGGAAGGCGCATTCGAGGCTGCGGCGTGTCCTTCGGGGCCGCCGCCGGGCTGTTGCACGAAAGCGGTTCGGTTTGTTTTGATGTGCCAACGAGTGAAGTAGTAACTGTGCGAAGTCAATAAGCGAAACAAAAGGAGAAATCATGAAAGCTGTCGATCTGTTGAAGGCGCTGGGCGTGGTGGTGTGCGTGGCCGTGGCGTCGAGCGCTTATGCTCAAGCGAGCGATGCGGACGCCACGTCGGCCGCGCCGACCAAGGCTCAGAAATCGGCGACCAAGAAGACCGACCGCAAGCTCGGCTACGACGTGCGCCGTGCGTTGTCGAAGGCGCAAGGCTTCGACGTGTCCAACGTATTCGTACGCGCGCGCTCCGGCGCTGTCGTGCTCTCGGGCACCGTGCCGGAGGGCGGCCAGATCGCCCAGGCAGAAGAAGTGGCCAAGGGCGTTCCGGGCGTGAAGTCGGTTTCCAACAAGATTTCGCTGGGCGTTCAGAACGGCGGAGGTTAAGCACGCCGTTTGCGTTGTTTCTGGCGGCGCGGTTTAGCGCTGTCATCGGCGGCGCTTCATGCGGGTCACTCGACGGGCTCCGGCATCACGCCGGGGCCCGTTGTCGTTCTGACATCCTCTGACTTCTCTTTGCTCTAAGGGAAGTTCAGCAATTACGCGATGGCTGTTTGCGCGTAATACTTGTTGTCGGCAAGGCCGTGCGTGCGGCACGGTGCAGAAGTCGATCAACAACAAGCGACCGGATGGCGGAGACACACAATGAAAAGATTCGCACGAGTCCACGGGTTGTCACGCGCGGCGACGCTCGCCGTGCTGGCGGCATTTGCGGCGACCACGCTCGTCGCCTGTCACGGCGGCGATGACGACGGCCCGCAGTTCCCGTCCAACACCTTGCCGAGTTTCGTCTCGGGAACGGTGAAGACGCAGACTTACGACGGCAATACCGACGACCTGCTGACCGCCGGACTCGGCAAGACAGGACTTGCGTCGGCGACGCCGCCTTCAATCGCCAATGCGGCCGCGCCGACAGCGGCGGAACTGCGGCGCCTGGCTATCTATTCGAACTATCGTGCGCTCGTCGATATGTCGGCGAACGGCGGCTACGGGCGCTTCTGGGGACCGAATGTCGATCTGAACGGCGGCGACACGCTCGGCGAAGGCAAGATCGCGGGCAAGGAGTATCTGGCCTTCTCGGACGACGGTTCGGGCACGAAGAACGTCAGCCTGCTCGTGCAGATTCCGACGAGTTTCAATCCGGATCAGCCTTGCATCGTGACGGCGACATCGTCGGGATCGCGCGGCGTATATGGCGCGATTTCGGCAGCGGGCGAGTGGGGCTTGAAGCGCGGCTGCGCGGTTGCGTACACGGACAAAGGCAGCGGCAACGGCGCGCACGAGTTGTCGACCAATCTCGTCACGCTGATCGACGGCACGCTTTCCAATGCGACCTTCGCGGGCAATTCGGCGATCTTCAAGGCGAACCTGAGCCAATCGGCGCTTTCGGCTTACAACTCGGCGTATCCGAATCGCTACGCTTTCAAACACGCGCACTCGCAGCAGAATCCCGAAAAGGACTGGGGCAAGAATACGTTGCAGGCGATTCAGTTCGCGTACTGGGCGCTCAACGATACCTATGGCGTGGTCAACGGCTCGACGCATTCCGCGCGCTACTCGAAGGGCAGCATTACGACGATCGCGGCATCGGTGAGCAATGGCGGCGGCGCGGCGCTTGCAGCCGCCGAACAGGACACTGATGGCTGGATAAGCGCGGTCGTCGTCGGCGAACCGCAGATCAACATGAATCTGCCGGCGCAGGTTGCGGTGCGCGAAGGCGGCCAGGCCGTCGGTTCGTTCGGGCGTCCGCTTGCCGATTACATGACCTACGCGAACCTGCTTCAGCCATGCGCGGCGCTAGCGACGGCGGCGGTCGGCGCGCCGTATCTGACGGCACTGCCGCTCGCGACCACCGTGGCGATTCGCACCGCACGCTGCACCACGCTCGCGGCGAGCGGCGCGATTGCCGGGGGCGATACGCTCTCGCAAGCCAACGACGCGCTCGCGAAGCTGCATCAGGCGGGCTACCAAGCCGACTCCGACACGCTACATGCGCCGATGTGGGACTCGCAGGCCGTGCCGGCCGTCGCCGTGACTTACGCCGATGCCTACATGCTGGCGAGCGTCGCCGACAACCTGTGCAACTTCAGCTTCGGCACGACCAACGCGCTGACCGGCGCGGCGGGCGTGAACCCGCTCGTTTCGCCGATGCCCACGGTCTTCGGCAACGGCAATGGCGTGCCGCCGACCAACGGCATCAACCTCGTCTATAACGCGGGGACATCGGGCGCGGCGGATCATCGGCTTGCGACGCCCGATGCGAGCTTCGCGGGCGCGGCCTGCCTGCGCGCGCTCTGGGCGAACGGCAATCCGACGATGACGGCGAGCGTGAACGCGATTCGCGTCAACGCGAATCTGCGTGGCAAGCCGGCGATCATCGTGCAGGGAAGGTCGGATGCGCTCGTGCCGATCAACCATGCCTCGCGGCCGTATCTCGGCGCGAACAAGGTGGTGGAAGGCAACAATAGCCAGCTCTCACTGTACGAAATCACGAACGGTCAGCACTTCGATGCGTTCCTGAGCGTGGCTGGCTTCGATACGCGCTTCGTGCCCGTGCACTACTACAACCTTCAGGCGCTCAATTTGATGTGGGCTCACCTGAAGAACAACGCGCCGTTGCCGCCGTCGCAAGTCGTGCATACGGTGGCGCGCGGCGGCACGCCGGGTGCGGCGCCTCAATTGACGGTGGCGAATCTCCCGGCGATCGCGGCGAGCCCCGGCGCGAATGCGATTTCGGTGAACGGCGGCGTGGTGAATGTGCCGAATTGAGGGATGATGGGAGTGGCGTGCGGATTGGCGTCGCTGTCGGCGGCAGGCGGAGCTTCAGCTTTAGGCGGCGCGTGATGAGCGCGCTGCATCGATGCGTTCGGGTGGGCTAGCTGCGCGATGAGCGGGGCGTCACAGGTCACGCGGGTACATTTTGCGAACGGCGACGGGTGCTGAATGAGGTTCGCGGTGAGCTGATCACGCAGCTGCAGCCGCCGTTGCCCGCGTGCTTGATGCTTGCATCGACGAAGCGTATCCCGGAACGACGCGCGTGCTCGATCTCACTGAACCGGCGCCGATGCCGCGACGCCCTCGGACGCGGCGTGTTTCGCGTCGGATGACTGGATGGCCGTCGCCGCCGCAGCGGGCGCCTGTACGACGATCGGCGTTGGCGTGAGATCCGGTGAACTCACGATCAGCGACGGAGCGAGCGGCTTGCTATTGACCTCATCCGATGCGATGGGCGAACTGCGCGGCACCGTGCTCAGATAGTGCCCCATCAGCCCGAAGAATCGGTCATAGAACTTGCCGGCGGGCACGGTTTCGCTGGAAATCTTGACCATTGCATCGCTGTTCGAACGGATCGGCAGCGAAAGCGAGCCCAAGACGCTCAAGCCCACGCTTGCGGAGGTATCGCTCTTCTTGAGCGCATAGCCGTCCTGCACCGCGTTCACATAAGCGATGCTCGTATTAGTCGTGTTTTCGCCGGGCGTGCAGACCACATGGAATGAGACGACCACGTGCGTTTCGGTGGACGGCTGGAAGTTCTTGGTGGCGTCGACGGTATCGGCTTGCGCCATCGTCGTGAGAAAGCCTTGCGAGAGCAGCGCGCGGCGGGCCGCCTCGCAGGTTTCGTTCACGGTGGCGTCGAAGTTGCGCGCGAACGGGCTCGCACCGGAGTCGAAGAGTTCCTGCTGATAGCTCGGCGTGGTCGCCGCGCGTCCGCCACAGGCGGCAAGGGCAAGAATTCCGAGGGAGAGAAAGGCAAGGCGCAGCGACGACGACATAGGCATGAGAGGCAACGAAGACGAAATTTGTGATGCAACAAACACAAATTGTAGTGCCCTCCGACTGCGCGAGAAAAAAACGTAGTCCAAAAACATCGTCGAATCCGTGGCTTTACAGAAACTTTTCCTTCGCGATGCGCAAAAAGCAAAAGCCCGGCATGCGTGCCGGGCTTCGTTACGCGAATCGACGATTACGGGCGATTGAAGTCGACCGGATTCGGGTCGATAGCCGCGCGGCGGGCAGCACCCGAAGCGGCAGCGCCTTCGCCGGCACCGCCAAACGACGAAGCAGCCGTGCCTTGTTGCGCGTTCAGGCGTGCTTGCGCGGCCTGAATGTTGGCGGGGTATTGGGTTTGATCGCTGGCCGGGTTGTAGCCTGCGCGTTCCAGTTGAACCAGTTGAGCCTTCACTTCAGCCCGCGTCACCGGCGCGTTTTCTTGCGCTTGGGCGAAAGCGGGGACTGCAAGGACGGCAGCAACGGCGATTGCGGGGATGATCGACTTGAACATGATGAACCTCCTAGGTACTGATCTCGGGAACGTTGCGGGTGGAGAGTTTGTCTCTTCACTGCTTCGTCGTTGAAATGCAGTCTAGGCCTCGCCGACCCTAGTAGAAACCCTAATTAAGCGAAATCAGAATTGACGGATTGACATTAATCCAGCCAATCGACCTTACGAAATCCATAAATTTCCCCGTGTCCAGACAAAAGTACGCGAGATAGGGAATGCCCGTCTGTCCCCGTCCTTGAAATTGTCAAACTCGGTCCATATAATTAGCACTCACTGCACGAGAGTGCTAACAAATTGCCGCTCGGGCAGCTTTGCTTACCGGGCGGGTTTCCCCCGCGTTTTCAGTCTCAATCAAGAGAGGAGTGTGTATGAATCTTCGTCCTTTGCACGATCGCGTCATCGTTAAACGTCTGGATCAGGAAACCAAGACTGCCTCGGGCCTCATCATCCCCGAAGCTGCAGCCGAAAAGCCGGATCAAGGCGAAATCCTGGCCGTCGGCCCGGGTAAGCGCGATGACAAGGGTGTGCAGAACGCCCTCGACGTGAAGGTGGGCGACCGCGTGTTGTTCGGCAAGTACGCCGGCCAGACCGTCAAGGTCGACGGGCAAGAACTGCTCGTGATGCGCGAAGAAGACATCATGGCCGTTCTGGTCAAGTAAGCACCTTCCTGCACTTCGGCTTCGCCGCAGAGCCGCTCCATTGGAGCCTGCCGCCCGAAGCCTCCAAACTGAATCGACTCAAGGAGTTTGAATATGGCAGCTAAAGAAGTCACTTTTGGCGATACCGCACGCGCCAAGATGGTCGAAGGCGTGAACATTCTGGCCAACGCGGTCAAAGTCACGCTGGGTCCGAAGGGCCGCAATGTCGTGCTCGAGCGCAGCTTCGGCGGCCCGACGGTCACCAAGGACGGTGTCTCGGTCGCGAAGGAAATCGAACTGAAGGACAAGCTCCAGAACATGGGCGCGCAAATGGTCAAGGAAGTCGCTTCCCGGACCAGCGACAACGCCGGTGACGGCACCACGACCGCTACGGTTCTGGCGCAATCCATCGTTCGCGAAGGCATGAAGTACGTTGCATCGGGCATGAACCCGATGGACCTGAAGCGCGGTATCGACAAGGCAGTGGCTGCAGCTATCGAAGAACTGCGCAAGATCAGCAAGCCCTGCACGACGAACAAGGAAATCGCTCAAGTCGGCGCGATTTCGGCGAACAGCGACACGTCCATCGGCGACCGTATCGCTGAAGCAATGGACAAGGTCGGTAAGGAAGGCGTGATCACGGTTGAAGACGGCAAGTCGCTGGAAGACGAGCTGGACGTCGTGGAAGGCATGCAGTTCGACCGCGGCTACCTGTCGCCGTACTTCATCAACAACCCGGACAAGCAAGTCGCCCTGCTCGAAAACCCGTTCGTGCTGCTGCACGACAAGAAGGTTTCGAACATCCGCGATCTGCTGCCGGTACTGGAACAAGTCGCGAAGGCTGGCCGTCCGCTGCTGATCATCGCTGAAGACGTCGAAGGCGAAGCGCTGGCTACGCTGGTCGTGAACAACATCCGCGGCATTCTGAAGACCGTTGCCGTCAAGGCTCCGGGCTTTGGCGACCGTCGCAAGGCCATGCTGGAAGACATCGCTATCCTGACCGGTGGTCAAGTGATCGCGGAAGAAACCGGCCTGACGCTCGAAAAGGCTACGCTGGCTGAACTGGGTCAAGCAAAGCGCATCGAAGTGGGCAAGGAAAACACGACGATCATCGACGGCGCTGGCGAGGCAGCAAGCATCGAAGCGCGCGTGAAGCAAGTGCGCACGCAGATCGAGGAAGCAACGTCGGATTACGACCGTGAAAAGCTGCAAGAGCGCGTGGCCAAGCTGGCTGGCGGCGTGGCAGTGATCAAGGTCGGCGCTGCGACCGAAGTCGAAATGAAGGAAAAGAAGGCACGTGTCGAAGACGCACTGCACGCAACTCGTGCGGCTGTGGAAGAAGGCATCGTGGCCGGCGGCGGCGTCGCGCTGATCCGCGCTCGCAAGGCTGTCGAAGGCGTGAAGGGCCTGAACTCGGACCAGGACGCGGGCATCCGCATCGTTCTGCGTGCGATGGAAGAGCCGCTGCGCCAGATCGTCACGAACGGCGGCGAAGAAGCTTCCGTCGTGGTGGCGGCTGTTGCTGCGGGCACGGGCAACTACGGCTACAACGCGGCAACGGGCGAGTACGGTGACCTGGTGGAAGCCGGTGTCGTCGACCCGACCAAGGTAACGCGCACGGCATTGCAAAACGCGGCATCGGTGGCAGGCCTGCTGCTGACGACCGACGCAGCCGTCGCGGAACTGCCGAAGGAAGACTCGGCCATGCCTGGTGGCATGCCCGGCGGCATGGGCGGCATGGGCATGGACATGTAATTCGGTTTCGACCGGTTACTTGCTTCATCCTCAGGGCGTGGGTTTCGAAAGAAGCTCACGCCGCAAAGAAAAACCCGCAGCAATGCGGGTTTTTTTTCGTCCGTGGCAAACGCGGACCGTTACTTGTTCATCTGATCGCGCAAGTTTTGCGCGGCGGCCTTGTAGTCGTAGGTTGGATAAAACTCCGTCGTATAGCCGCCCCACGCGGTGGTTTCGATCGCGCGATTCACTTCGCGCAGGCGATCGGCCGGCACGCGCAAGGTCACGACCTGACCGACGCCCATCATCACGTACCACGACACCACTTCGATTCCCGGCGGCGGAAACGTCTTGAAGAAGCCTTGCTCCTTCAACTGCTCGTTGATCTTCGGAAGCGGTTTGCTTTGATCGTGCTTGAGGAAGATGGTCAGCAGGAAGGTGCCGTCGCCAGTCGGTGTGACGGGCGGCGCCGTGCTTTGCTGCGCGTTTGCGGGCAGGGCGATGTGAATCAGCGAGGCGAACATCGTGGCTTGGAAAAGGCGTGCAATTCGTCTTGCTGATCGATGCATCGGGAATGCTCCTCGTGAACGAATCGGTTTAACGATGGTGGGTGCGCAGACGTTCGATCATATGCAGCGCGTTGGGTTGCGCATTGCCTTCGGCGGTGTTGTCGAAGATGCACCAGACCTCGGGCGTTTTCTTCGCGCGCGTGTGCAGCGTGCGCGCGAGGTCGTCGAGATAGGTGTAGTTGTAGGAAGACTTGTAGAGCTCGGGCGAGCCATGCAGCCGCACATACACGAGCGAAGTGTCCGCGCGATGCTTGATCTCGCACTCGTCGGGGATCGGGTCCGCATCGACATAAGCCATGTGATGCGCCTTCAGGAGCGCGGCCGTGTAGGTGGTGAACCAGGACGAATGCCGCGCCTCGATTGCAATCGGCAACTTCGTGCGCTCGCGCAACGCCTTGATGAAGGCTTCGGCCGTGGCCTGATCGAAGGGCAGACTGGGCGGCAGTTGCACGAGCCAGCAACCGAGCTTGTCGCCGAGTTGCCCCGCGCTTTGCAAGAATTCGTCGAGGAGCGCCTCGGTGCCGACGAGCCGCGCGTCGTGCGTAATGGACTTGGGCAATTTCACCGAGAAGCGAAACGACTCGGGCACGCTCTGCGCCCAGTTCGCGTAAGTCGATTCGCGATGCGGTTTGTAGAAGCTCGAATTGATCTCGACGCAAGTCAGCACGTGTGCGTAGCGTTCGAGATGCGTGCCTTCATGCGGAAAGCTCGACGACACGGCGCTCGACAAACCCCAACCCGCGCAGCCGATACGGATCGCGCCTTGCGGGCCGGGCTTGTGCAGATGGGGCAGTCGGTACGGCATGCGTTCTCCCGGCGACTCGATTGGTCAGTGTTTTGGGCTAATGGCGTACTTCCCCAGGCAGTCCCGCCGACTCGTCGGGGAGGGACGACGTCTCGCCTTCTTCGTCTGCATCGTTCGAGCGCGCCCAGAAAAACCGGTCCGGCAAATAGGCGCCCATGCCCGGACGGAACGCGGCGCGCGCCGCCTGGAACACATACTCCTGAGCCTCGCGTGCGGCCTCGGCGGGTTCCTGTCCGTTGGCAAGCAAGGCCGCGACCGCGGCGCCAAGCGTATCCGTCAGCCCCATGATGCGATGCACACCGCGATCCCACGTATCTTGCCGCACCTGGCCTTCTTCGCTGTACAGCGTGTTCACATGGCGATGCGTGCCGGTTTCCATTGCGAGCACATATTCGCAACCTTGCGCCAGGATATGCGAGATCGCGGCATCCAGCGTTGGCGCCTCAGCGTCGCTGTCGGGTTGCGCGAGCTGCAACAACGTGGCGTGATCGGCGATCAACATGGTCGTTTGCGGCACGAGCAGGTCGGCAAGCGACTCACGCAGCTCGTCGGCGGACAAAACGTGTTCATCGTCGAGTGTGAAGTCCGGCGCGAGGATCAGCGGTACGTCGTCGTAGTCGGACACCACTTCGGCGATAGCGGAAACCACTTCCGCGCGCGTTGCCGCGCCGATCTTGAACGCGGCGATCGGCATGTCCTCTAGCAACATGCGCGCCTGCGTGGCGACGACGTCGGGATCGATGCCGGTGACTTCGTCGCAGCTCGCGGAGTCGCGCACCGCGTAGCCCGTCAGCACCGTCACGCCGTGGCAGCCCATGCTTGCGAGCGTCAGCACGTCGGCTTGAAGCCCCGAACCGCCTGTGGGGTCCGTCAGGCCGAAGGTGAGAACGATCGGTGGGGAGTCGCCGGTCATGGCAAAAGCGGACATTGTTTTCTTGATTGCACGAATGGAACGGAAGGGCCGCGAACGCCCGCGCCTCGAAGTGCACTGGCGGCGGCCAGCTCGGTCATGATTCGACCGTGGTTCGACTATGGTTCAATGTTTCGATTATGCGGCCTAACGCCGTCAGGCTACAGTCTTTGCGCACTTTTTTCCGGTACGGCGGCGCTTGAGAGAGCCAGTACGGCGGTCGAAGGCTTGGCCACGCGTGAACGGGCATCTCGCTAGGCATTGACACGCCAACACGGTACCATCATGTCCTAATTTCAATCGACCATTTCGACGCGGCATAAGTATGGAATATAGAAGCTGGATGTGCCTGATCTGCGGCTGGATCTATGACGAGGAGGCGGGATTGCCCGAAGAGGGCATCGCGCCGGGTACGCGCTGGGAGGACGTTCCGATCAACTGGACTTGTCCCGAATGCGGAGCCCGCAAGGAAGATTTTGAGATGGTCCAGATCTGATCCGCACGCTCTACCGCGCCGCATGACTCGCGTCATGCGGCGCGCGTTTTTTGCGGACCGCTTTTTTGTTCGCTGCTTTCGTTGCTGTTTTTGTCCGGCAGCGCTGCCGGTGTTGCGTCGTGCATCGAAATCGATGCGCGCGTCGGTCGCATGTTTGGCCGCTGCAAGCTGCATGGGCGCCACGACGCGTGCCGATGCCAATGCGAACCGGCGCCTGAAGGCATACGCTTGAGGCTGGTCCGTGGTTCGGCGAGACGGGCGCAGGCAGTAAGCGGTCCGTCGGTCGAGAAAATCGTGAGCGCGGTCAAGTACCGACGCTTTCATCGATGATGCTATTTCACCGCGCGCGCCCATGTTCGACTCACGGCGCCTGCGAACCGGTTTGTGAGCGCCAGATATGACATCTCGTCCCGATCTTCCAGTTACGTTCGAAGCTCTGCCCAATCCGCGCGGCGGCTCGGTGCGGCTCGCCGAAATGGCGCTGACCGACGCCCATCACGCGTTCCAGCGTCAGGGCGAAACCGCGCCCGCGTTGAAGCGCGCGATCTCCGCGCTGCATTCGGCGGGTTGGCTGCCTGCGCAGCGTTTCGCGGAAGCGCTCGCGCTCGTCGCGCCGCTCGGCGAGGAATCGGAGCCGACGCGTGCACGCATCGCGGCTGCGCTCGCGGACTTCGGCGCGGCGGTGGAGCGCCACAATCTGCGCGAGTTGTCGTGCTCGACGGTGTTGTTCGATCACTATCGCGGGCTTCATGCGTTGCTCGCCATGCATACGCGCGTCGCGCCGGTTTCCTACGATGACCTCGCGCTCGCGGGCCGCGCCATCGCGCCCGCGACGTTGCGCGGCATCGCGCCCGAGCGGCTTGCGCGTGTTCGGGCGCACTACGAACAGGCCCTGCTCAAGCTCTTGCGCGGGCCCGAGCAGGAATCCGCCGATGCCTTCGCGCGACTCGACGAGTGCCTGGGCGAACTCGGCGGCCCCGATCCTTACGACTTCTGGCGGCTCGCGCTCAACACTATTTGGGCGCTGCGCGAGCGCGCGGAGCGTCGCGGCGACGCCGATTTCGCCGCAAACGCCGACGCCAAGCGCCTTTACGCGCGCTTCAATCTCGTGTTGGCGGATCAGGCGCACGCGTCGACCTATGCGCCGCGCTCGCTCGTACGCGCGACGCTTGCGCTCCTCTGGCGCGACTTCGCACTCTACGGCGCGATGCCGGAAGACGCGGAACGGGTCGACGTCTTGCGGGACTACGGTTTGACGGTGGCGTGGCATGTCGCGGCGAATCCCGCGTCGGAGGCCGCGTGGGAGCAGGGCGCGGCGCAGGCGATCGAGGAAAACGCCCGCGACGGTTCATCGCGCGATCTGGGTGCGCTGCGCGTGAACGCCACGGCTTACGAAGACTTTCTGCAGAGCGCGGAAGCCTCCATCGAGGGACTGGTCGAGCGCGGTTCGCAAGCAAGCGAAACAGGCACGGTGGACGCGGACGCGGCGCTGCACTCGGCGAACGCGTCGCACCGGCTGGGCGCGGCGGCTTGCGCGCTCGGCTTGGGCCATGTCGCGTTGCTCGCCGATACACTCGGTCTCGCATGGCGGCGCGTCGCGCATCAGGGCGCGCATGAATCGGCGGATAGCGTCGCGCGCGAACTCGATGCCACCGTTCCCGAACGGGCGGCCCAGATGCTGCGCTCCATGCTGCACCAGGCCGCGGCCGGCATTGCGCCGTCGGAAGGCCGCGCGTCGATTGCCGCGCTCACCGCCATGATCGAGCGGCCCGCCACGGTCAATCGCTAGCGTCGGCGTGCGGTTCGTCGGCGGCGTCCGCGCTGCTGCTGCGTGAATCGTCGGCGCGCTTCGCGGGTCCGCGCACCACGTCGTATCGCGCGAGCGTGCGTTTGCGCGCGGCGTCGTGATCGACTACCGGCTGCGGATAGTCCGCGCCAAGCGAAATCCCCGCCTTCGAGAGTGCGTCGGGCTTGGCGAGCCACGGCGCGTGAATGTCCCGGTCCGACAAGCCCGCGATTTCCGGCACGTAATGGCGGATGAACTTTCCCGCCGCGTCGAATTTCTTCGACTGCGTCGTCGGATTGAATATGCGGAAATACGGCTGGGCATCGCAGCCGCTCGATGATGCCCACTGCCATCCGCCGTTATTCGACGACAGTTCGAAATCGTTCAGCAGCGCTTCGAAATAGGCTTCGCCGCGCCGCCAGTCAAGGCCGAGGTCCTTGGTCAGAAAACTCGCCACGACCATGCGCAGGCGGTTGTGCATATAGCCTGACTGGTTGATTTGCCGCATCGCGGCATCGACGAGCGGATAACCTGTGTGTCCCGCGCACCATGCGGCGAAGTTCGCGTCGGCGGCATCGCCTGTCTCCCACTGGATGCGGTCGTATTCCGGCTTGAATGCACGATGATCGCCCGGTACGCCGACATGCGGAAAATGGTGCAGCACGGAGAGATAGAAGTCTCGCCAGATAAGCTCCGACAACCAGGTTTCCGCGCCCTTGTTGCCGTGGCGCTGCGCATCGTGCGCGGTGCGAGCGAGTGCGCGAATCGAAACCGTGCCGTGTCGCAGATGAACGCCGAGATAGCTCGGGCCCTTCAGCGCGGGGAAATCGCGGGCGTGATCGTAGTCGGCCATGCGGTCGATGAAGTCATCGAAAAGCTCATACGCGCCGCTCGTGCCAGCGGGAAAGGCGGGCGCGTGCTCCGCGCCGAAGCCGAGCGCGTCAAGCGAGGGAATGGCGTGCCTGACGTTACCCGGCGGCTTCGCGAGCACGTTCAAATGATCTTCGGATGCGTACGGCTTGAGCGCGTCCGGCGTGAGTGTCGCGAGCCACTTGCGCTTGTACGGCGTGAAGACGGTATAGGGTTTGCTGCTGCCTGTGAGCACATCGTCATGATCGAAGATCGACTGATCCTTGAACGTGAAAAACGCGATGTCCTTGCTCGCCAGCTTCTGCGCCACTGCCGCGTCACGCGCCTTCGCACTCGGTTCGTAATCGCGATTTGCAAACACCGCGTTCGCGCCGCATTCGACCGCAAGCTCAGGTATCTCATGCAGAGGCACGCCATGTCGAACCATCAGCGTCCCGCCAGCGTCGCGCAACGTGCGATCCAGTTCCACCACGCTCGCATGAATGAACGGCACGCGCCGGTCGTTTCGCGCAAGCGGCGAGAGGATGTCGCGGTCGAAAACGAACGCGCACAGCACCCGACGGCACCTTGTAAGCGCGTGATAGAGTGCAGCATTGTCGGCTGCGCGCAGGTCCCGCCGAATCCACACCAGACCCACATCAAAGTCGGCCATCTGTCAGCGCCTTTGTTAAAATCCTGAATTATGTCCAAGACTTCCGATCGCATCAATTTGACGAATCAGTTCCTGATCGCCATGCCGTCCATGGCCGATCCGACGTTTTCAGGAACCGTGGTCTACCTTTGCGATCACACCGATCGCGGTGCGCTGGGTCTCGTCATCAACAGGCCGACCGATATCGACCTCCAGTCGCTGTTCAATCGTATCGATCTCAAACTCGAAATCGAACCTCTCGTTCACTTGCCCGTGTACTTCGGCGGTCCCGTTCAGACCGAGCGCGGCTTCGTGCTGCATGAAGAACGCGACGGCGAACCGTATAGCTCGTCCATGAGTGTACCCGGCGGCCTCGCCATGACCACTTCAAAAGATGTACTCGAAGCAGTCGCTAGCGGCAAGGGCCCAGAGCGCTTCTTGCTCACGCTCGGTCACGCAGGCTGGGGCGCCGGTCAGCTCGAAGAAGAAATCTCCAAGAACGGCTGGCTCACGGTGGAAGCGGACTCGCGCATCATCTTCGACGTGCCCGCCGAAGATCGCCTCGAAGCGGCGCTCTCGCTGCTCGGCGTATCGCGTTCCATGCTTTCCGGCGAAGCAGGGCACGCATGAGCGGGGCAGCCACGCTGCTGGCATTCGATTACGGCGAGAAGCGCATTGGTGTCGCCGTTGGCAATACATTGACGAAGCAGGCACGCGCGCTCGCCGTGCTCGAAAACCGCAACCGCGACTATCGTTTCGATGAAGTCGGCAAACTGCTCGACGAGTGGAAGCCGCAAACGGTGGTCGTCGGCATGCCGCTGCATCCGGACGGCACGCCGCACGAAATGAGCGCGCAGGCCAAGCGCTTCGGCAATCAGGTGAACGGGCGTTTCAACGTGCCCGTGCAATGGGTCGACGAACGTTACAGTTCCGTCGATGCCAAAGCCGACCTTCGTGCGCGCGGCGTGCGTCCGAACGCGCGCGGCCGTTTCGACGACATCGACGCCGAAGCCGCCCGCGTCATTCTTCAACAATACCTCGACGGACTTCCCGACGATCATGAGTTCCATTGACGCCGAAGCGCTGTATCGCGCGCTCGTCGAATCGATTCATGCCGCGTATGAAAACGCGCTCGCCGAAGAAGAGGGTGTCGCGCTCGTCGGCATCTACAGCGGCGGCGTGTGGCTTGCCGAGCGTCTCGCCAAGGAGTTCAACGCGCCGCACTTCGGCGTGGTGAACGTGGCGCTGCATCGCGACGACTACGCGAAGAAGGGCCTGCATAGCCAGGCAAGCCCGACTTCGTTACCGTTCGCGGTCGACGGCCGCCGTATCGTGCTGATCGACGACGTGCTGTCCACGGGACGCACGGTGCGCGCGGCCATCAACGAACTCTACGATTACGGGCGTCCCGCTTCGGTCGATCTCGCCGTGCTCGCCGATCGCGGCGGACGCGAGTTGCCCATTGCGGCGCGCTTCGTCGGCGGCACGGTGGACGTCCCCGCGAACGAAGGCCTCGTGCTCGCGCGACGCGCGGACGGCGGCTTCGACTTCACCACTGAATCGCGCGCTCAGTAACCCATTCAAGGCAACACCGGGATCATCATGAACACCGCCACTCAGGGTTCCGCCGATGCAGGCGCGCCCGCTGCCGCCGACAAGTTCCGCTACGGCTTTCTACGCGGCAATCCGCAGCTCACGAAGAACGGCGAGCTGAAGCACTTGCTGACCATCGAAGGACTGCCGCGCGCCGTCGTCACGCATATTCTCGATACCGCCGAGCAGTTCGTGAGCGTCACGGATCGCGAAGTGAAGAAGGTGCCGCTTTTGCGCGGCAAGTCGGTGTTCAACCTCTTCTTCGAGAACTCGACGCGCACACGCACGACCTTCGAGATCGCGGCCAAGCGCTTGTCGGCGGACGTGCTGAACCTGAACATCAACGCGTCGTCGACGAGCAAGGGCGAATCCCTGCTCGACACCATCAACAATCTCTCCGCCATGCATGCCGACATGTTCGTCGTGCGTCATGCGTCGAGTGGCGCACCGTATCTGATCGCCGAGCATTGCGCGCCGCACGTGCACGTGATCAATGCGGGCGATGGCCGTCACGCGCATCCGACGCAAGGCCTGCTCGACATGTACACCATTCGCCACTACAAGCGCGACTTCACCAAGCTGCGCGTGGCGATCGTCGGCGACATTCTGCATTCGCGCGTCGCGCGTTCGGACATTCACGCGCTGACCACGCTCGGCGTGCCGGAAGTGAGGGCCATCGGACCACGCACGCTTTTGCCCGGCAATCTCGACCAGATGGGCGTGCACGTCTACCACAACCTCGACGAAGGCTTGAAGGGCGTCGACGTCATCATCATGCTGCGCCTGCAGAACGAGCGCATGAGCGGCGCGCTCTTGCCTTCCGCGCAGGAGTATTTCAAGAGCTGGGGACTGACGCCCGAGCGTCTTGCGCTCGCCGCGCCCGATGCCATCGTGATGCATCCGGGGCCGATGAATCGCGGCGTGGAAATCGACTCGCAAGTGGCCGACGGCCCGCAGTCGGTGATTCTCAATCAGGTGACCTTCGGCATCGCCGTGCGCATGGCGGTCATGGGCATCGTGGCCGGCAACAGTGACTAAGAACGCGACATGAAGATCCAGATTCAAGGCGGCACGATCATCGACCCGGTTGCCGGCACGGAAGCGCGCAAGGACGTGTTCATCGCGGCGGGCCGCATCGTTTCGATTGGCGACGCGCCGGCCGACTTTCACGCGGCCAAGGTCATCGCGGCCAACGGGTTGCATATCGCGCCGGGTTTCGTCGATCTCGCGGCGCGTCTGCGCGAACCGGGCTTCGAACACAAGGCAACGCTCGAATCCGAAATGGCCGCGGCAATGGCGGGCGGCGTGACGAGCCTCGTCTGTCCGCCCGACACCGATCCCACGCTCGACGAACCCGGCCTCGTCGAAATGCTCAAGTTTCGCGCGCAGAAGCTGCATCAGGCGCATGTTTATCCGCTGGGCGCGCTTACTGTCGGCTTGAAGGGCGAGGCGATTACCGAGATGGTCGAGTTGACCGAGGCGGGTTGCATCGGCTTTTCGCAGGCGGATAACCCTATCGTCGATACGCGCACGATGCTGCGCGCGTTGCAATACGCGACCACTTACGGCTATACCGTGTGGCTGCGTCCGCAAGACGCGTTCATGGCGAAAGGCGGCGTGGCGGCAAGCGGCGCGGTGGCGTCGCGGCTCGGGCTGTCGGGCGTGCCAGTGTCGGCGGAGACCATCGCGCTGCATACCATCTTCGAACTCATGCGCGTGACGGGCGCGCGCGTGCATCTGTCGCATCTGTCGTCGGCGGCGGGCGTCGCGCTCGTGCGCGCGGCGAAGGCCGAAGGCATCGCGGTCTCGTGCGATGTCACGATCAACCACGTGCATCTGACGGACGTGGATATCGGCTACTTCGATTCCCAGTTCCGCCTCGATCCGCCGCTGCGTCAGCAACGCGACCGCGAAGCAATACGCGCGGGTCTCGCGGACGGCACCATCGACGCGATCTGTTCCGATCACACGCCGCTCGACGACGACGAAAAGCTCCTGCCTTTCGCCGAAGCCACGCCGGGCGCGACCGGCCTCGAATTGCTGCTCTCGCTGACGGTGAAGTGGGCGCACGAAGCCAACTTGCCGCTCGCGAAGGCGCTGGCGCGCATCACGTCCGCGCCCGCCGACGTGCTGAAGCTGCCGGCCGGACGCATTACCGTGGGCGCGCTCGCCGACCTGTGCGTGTTCGATGCCGCCGCCGAGTGGCGCGTCGATCCGAAGAAGCTCAAGAGCCAGGGCCACAACTCGCCGTTCCTCGGCTACGAGTTGCCGGCGCGTGTGCGCGCGACGATCGTCGGCGGTCATCTGGCTTACGAAAGCCGTTAAGCGTACGAGTCGCGCATGAACCAGGCATTACGCAAGCTGCGGCTTCTGGTCCATCTGCTGTATGGCATGTGGGTCGTCGCGCGGCGTTTTCCGCGCGCATCGGTGGATGAGCGGAGCGCGATGAATCGCGCGTGGTCGCTTGAGATGCTGCGTCTGTCCGGCATGAAACTCGTCGTGCACAACGACGAAGCGCGGCTCGATCGCGGCGTGCTGGTGGTCGGCAATCACGTTTCGTGGATGGACATTTACGTCATCAATGCATGGCGGCCGACGCCGTTCGTCTCGAAGGCGGAGATACGCAACTGGCCGGTTGTTGGATGGCTCGCGCATCAGTTGGGCACGGTGTTCGTGCAGCGCGAGAAGCGTAGCGACGCGAAGCGCATCATGCATGAACTCTCGAACCGCCTGCTCGCGGGCGAGATGATGTGCGTGTTCCCCGAAGGCACCACCAGCGATGGTCAGGCGCTCCTGCCGTTCCACGCGAACATGTTCCAGGCGGCGGTATCGGCATCGTGTCCGGTGCAGCCGGTGTGCATCATGTACGAGGATGCGCACGGCAAGCAGTCGCTCGCGCCGGCGTATATTGGCGACATGACGCTGAGCGACTCCCTCGACGCGCTTCTGAACGCGACGCCGCTCACGGCGCATCTCTATGTGTGCAATCCGCTCGCGCCGGGCGCTGACCGCCGTCTGCTTGCGAGCGAAGCCCAAGCCGCGATTCTCGCCGCGCTCGACACCATGCGTGGCGGCGCGGCGACGGCGGCTGATCTCGTGCCGCTCGCCGAATCGCTCAACGCTGTTTCGGCTTCATCGCGCAACTCACCTGCGTGATTACGCGCTGAGCCGGGTCTTTGGTCAGCCGCACCGCTGAGAGCTTGTTGCCCCAGACGCAGCCTGAATCGAGACACAGCACGTCGTTGCGGACCATCAGACCAAGCGCGGCCCAGTGTCCGAACACCACCGTCACGTCCTGCGTCTTGCGACCGGGCACGTCGAACCACGGCAGATAGCCGGGCGGCGCGGCATCCGGGCCGCCATTGTTGGCGAATTCCATCGCGCCGTCGGCGGTGCAGAAACGGATGCGTGTCAGTGCGTTATAAGTCACGCGCAGGCGGTCGGCGCCGGTGAGCGACTCATCCCATCGATGCGGCTCGTTGCCATACAGCGTGGCGAGCGTCGCTTTCCAGTCGGGCGCGCGCAACGCTTTTTCGAGTTCATGCGCGAGTTCGAGCGTCATCGTCGCGTCCCATTGCGGCAGCACGCCGGCGTGAACCATGAGCGCGCCGTCCTTGAAGTGCGCGACGGGCTTGTGGCGTACCCATTCAATCAGGTCAGCCACGTCGGGTGCGTTGAGGATGTCGTCGAGCGTGTCGCCTTTCTTCGGCTTCCGCAGGCCAGCCGCGACCGACAGCAGATTCAGGTCGTGATTGCCGAGGACGACGGTGGCGCGCGAACCGAGCGCGATGATTTCGCGCAGCGTTTCCAGCGACTTCGGTCCGCGATTGATGAGGTCGCCTGCGAACCAGAGAGGCGTATCGGCATCGGGCGCGGCTTTTTTCAGCAGTCGATGGTAGGGGTCGCAGCAACCTTGCAGGTCGCCGAAGACGAGCGGGGCGGAGCTAGCGTGAATTACGGTGGCGTTGGTGACGTCGGTCATCGATGGAAAAAGTGAGACAGTGGACGCGCGGCGTCGGATAGCGAGCATTATGAAACACGCGATAACGACTTGGCTGCCGCTTCATTAAGCATTCCGCGAACCTTCCACTACGCGCGTGACGACGCGGCGGGATTGGCTTGTAATCGATAATCGCTAGCTGTATCAAGTTGTTAGCCGTGTAGTTTTTGCACTTGGTGGCCTTATAATTGACGGCTTACCAAAGTGGGGCATCCGGCGAATCAAGATTGGTGACAATCGGTCAATGTTTTCGCTGGAACGCGCACATCGCGCGAAATGCGCAATTTTTTCCATAATTCGAGCGCGCTTTCAGTCGAGCAAAGCTGTGAGCGGTGAAGAGGGCTTCTATGATTCTCGTGACGGGCGGTGCTGGTTTTATCGGCGCCAACTTTGTGTTGGATTGGCTCAATGGCTCTGACGAACCCGTTTTGAACGTCGATAAGCTGACGTATGCGGGCAATCTCGGAACGCTTCAGTCGCTCAAGGGCGACGCCCGTCATGTGTTTGCGCGTGCCGACATTTGCGACCGCGCGGCCATGGACGAACTGCTCGCGAAGCACAAGCCCCGCGCTATTCTGCACTTTGCCGCCGAGAGTCACGTAGACCGCTCGATCCACGGCCCGGCAGATTTTGTTCAGACCAATGTGGTCGGTACGTTCGTTCTGCTCGAAGCCACGCGCCAATACTGGAGCGCGCTGCCTGAAGCCGAGAAGCAAGCCTTCCGCTTCCTGCATGTTTCGACCGACGAAGTGTTCGGCTCGCTGTCCGCAACTGATGCACAGTTCTCCGAGACCACGCCGTACGCACCGAACAGCCCGTACTCGGCTACGAAGGCCGGCTCGGATCATCTGGTGCGCGCATATCACCACACATACGGCTTGCCGGTTGTCACGACCAACTGCTCGAACAACTACGGCCCGTACCAGTTCCCGGAAAAGCTGATCCCGCTGATGATCGCGAATGCGCTCGGCGGCAAGCCGCTGCCCGTTTATGGCGATGGTCAGAACGTGCGCGACTGGCTCTACGTGGGCGACCATTGCTCGGCTATTCGCGAAGTGCTGGCGCGCGGTGCGCTTGGCGAGACGTATAACGTCGGCGGCTGGAACGAGAAAAAGAACCTCGAAGTCGTGCATACGCTGTGCGATTTGCTCGACAAGTTGAAGCCTAAGACGAGCGGTTCGTACCGCGATCAGATCACGTACGTGAAGGATCGTCCGGGCCATGACCGCCGCTACGCTATCGACGCGCGCAAGCTCGAGCGCGAGCTCGGCTGGAAGCCTGCGGAGACGTTCGAAACGGGGCTCGAGAAGACGGTTCAGTGGTATCTGGACAATCAGGCGTGGGCTGACGAAGTGGCTTCCGGTGAGTATCGGAAGTGGGTCGAGACGAACTACGCGCAGCGCGCGTGAGGAACTGACAATGGCGCGCAAGGGCATTATTCTCGCCGGCGGCTCCGGCACGCGGCTTTATCCGATTACGCATGTCGTATCGAAGCAACTGCTGCCGGTCTACGACAAGCCGATGATCTATTACCCGCTGTCCACGCTGATGGTAGCGGGCATTCGCGATGTGTTGATCATCTCCACGCCGCAAGACACGCCGCGTTTTGCAACCATGCTTGGCGACGGCAGTCAGTGGGGCATGAACATTCAGTACGCGGTGCAGCCGTCGCCGGATGGTCTTGCCCAGGCGTTCGTCATAGGCCGCGACTTTGTTGGCAACGATCCGTCGGCACTCATTCTTGGCGACAACATCTTCTACGGTCACGATCTCGCGAAGCAGCTTGAAAGCGCGGATTCCCGTTCGAGCGGCGCAACGGTGTTCGCTTATCACGTGCATGATCCGGAGCGCTACGGCGTGGTTGAATTCGACGAGCGTTTTCGTGCGCTTTCCATCGAAGAGAAGCCAGTCAAGGCGCGTTCCAACTACGCGGTCACCGGGTTGTATTTCTACGACAACAAGGTGTGCGATATCGCGGCCGACATCAAGCCGTCGCCGCGTGGCGAGCTCGAGATCACGGATGTGAACTCGCGTTATCTCGCGGATCAAACGCTCAACGTCGAGATCATGGGCCGCGGTTATGCGTGGCTCGATACGGGAACGCATGAGTCGCTGATCGAAGCGGCAACCTTCATTGCCACGCTGCAAAAGCGGCAGGGGTTGGTGGTGGCTTGTCCCGAAGAGATCGCGTATCGCCAGGAATGGATCAACGACGAGCAATTGCTCGCGCTCGCCAAGCCGCTGGCGAAGAACGCTTACGGTCAATATCTGCTCAATCTTCCGAAGGACCAAGTCGCATGGCCATCCAAGTAACTGCAACGGCATTGCCCGAAGTCAAGATCATCGAACCCAAGGTGTTCGGTGATGCGCGTGGCTACTTCTACGAAAGCTTCAATGCTCGCGAGTTTTCCGAGCACGTCGAAGCTGGCGTTGAGTTTGTTCAGGACAATCACTCGCGTTCCGCAAAAGGCGTTCTGCGCGGGCTGCATTACCAGATTCAGCATCCGCAGGGCAAGCTCGTGCGTGTAGTCGAAGGCGAAGTGTTCGATGTCGCTGTCGATATTCGCAAGAGCTCGCCGAACTTCGGCAAGTGGGTCGGTGTACATCTCTCCGAGGAGAACCATCGCCAATTGTGGGTGCCGCCGGGCTTTGCGCATGGCTTCGTCGTGCTGTCCGAGTCGGCGCAGTTTCTCTACAAGACCACGGATTACTGGTATCAGGCGCATGAGCGCAGCATCGTTTGGAATGATGCGGAGATCGGCATTGAATGGCCGATCGACTTTGAGCCGCTGCTAGCCGCGAAGGATGCAGCGGGCAAGCGCCTTTCAGAAGCCGATTGTTTTGAGTAAGGACGCCATGACGACGCCTCAACAACGGACCATTCTGCTGACGGGCATCAACGGTCAGGTCGGCTTCGAACTGGCCCGTACGCTGCAGGGACTCGGCAATGTAGTAGCGCTAGACCGCAATGGCCTCGATCTCGGCAATCTCGACCAGATTCGCCAAGTGGTGCGAGATATCAAGCCGGCTTTGATCGTGAATCCGGCAGCTTATACAGCCGTCGACAAAGCCGAGACCGACGCGGATGCAGCCATGCGTCTGAACGCCGAAGCGCCGGGCGTGCTTGCCGAAGAGGCCAAGAAGCTGGGCGCAGCGCTCGTCCACTACTCGACTGATTACGTGTTCAATGGCAAGAAAGACGGCGTCTATCTCGAAGACGATGCCGTCGATCCACAAAATGTCTACGGCAAAAGCAAGCTTGCAGGCGAGCAGGCGATCGCTGCTTCCGGTTGCGACCACTTGATCTTTCGCACGAGCTGGGTGTACGGCACGCGTGGCAAAAACTTTCTTCTCACGATGCTGCGTCTGGGCGCGGAGAAAGAAGAGCTCAATGTCGTAGCGGACCAGATTGGCGCGCCGACCTGGTCCAACACCATCGCCACGTTGACGGCGGGCGTACTGGCGCAAGCCCGCGCCGCCGAAAAGGGCGATGCAAGCGAGTGGTGGAAGCGCAATAGCGGCGTCTACCATTTGACCGCATCGGGCTCCACGTCGTGGCACGGTTTCGCGGAAGCCATCTTCCGTTTCTCGGACCTCGACAGGAAGCCGAAGGTCAACCCAATTCCGGCGTCGGCTTATCCGGTTCCGGCGGTTCGTCCTTCGAATTCGCGGATGTCGAACGAGAAATTGCTGCAAACGTTCGGCCTGAAGGCGCCGGAGTGGGATCGGGCGTTGCAGCTTTCGCTTGGTCAGTAAGGGATTCGGGAAGGTCTGCTCATGCTGACGAAGACTCCTGTCTGGGTTGGTCATACCGTCGCGCGTCGCGCTATGTTCGCGCTCATTCGTAACGAACCGAGCGCCTTGTCGCAACGTGGCTGAGGTAAACGGAGTCGGCATTGTTGTCGTGTTCTACCATCCCGACACTGACTGCGTCATGCGCGCCAACCGGTTTGCCCGCTTCGGTAACTGTGTTGTCGTGGATAACACCGAAGTGCTCCGTACGGCTGACGAGCTCCGGCTCGACTCCCGAGTAATGTATTTACCGAATGGAGCGAATCTCGGCATCGCCACGGGAATCAATCGTGGTGTCGCGCGTTTGCTCGAACTCGGCTGCACGCGCGCCTTGATCTTCGATCAGGACAGCGAGCCGTCCGACGAACTGCTCGCCGGCCTGCCGATGCTCGTCGAGCGTGAGGTGAGCGCAGGGCGCCGCGTCGCGCTCATCGGTCCAGCTTATGACGACGCGCGGCTCGGCGGTACGGCACCATTCGTGCGGTTCCGGTTTCCCGCACTTGAACGAGTCGCGCCAGCGGGGACCGAATTGATTCCCGTCGATTTTCTGATCTCCTCGGGCTCGTGCATTAACCTTGCGTCTTGGCATGACATTGGACCGATGGAAGATGCGCTTTTCATCGATTTCGTCGATCTCGAATGGTGCGTGCGCGCGCGTGCGCGTGGCTACGAAGTACTTGGCTCGCCGACCTTGCATTTGAGCCATTCACTGGGCGGCGAACCGGTTCGCATATTCGGGCGTGCTTATCCGAGTCATAGTCCGTTGCGCCATTACTATCTGTTCCGCAACGCGACGGCGCTGATGTGCCGCGGATACATGCCATGGACATGGAAGTGGACAGAACTGGTGAAGCTGCCGGTTCGGCTGGTGATTTACGGAGGCTGGCTCAAACCGCGCGGGCAGCATCTCCTGATGGCGCTTCGCGGCATGTGGCATGGACTCACCGGTAAGCTGGGCGCGTTCGACCGGTCCTGAAGACCGTGCGTGGGGCGCGGTCGTTATATGAACAATGAATCTCGTTGAAAGGCAGCAATGTTTAGACTAAGTATTGAAGACCTGATGAGAAGCCTGAGCTCGTGGAGACTCTGGACACTTCTGGGCTGGCTGGAAGTCCGTCAGCGCTATGCGCGCTCGCGAGTGGGTCCTTTCTGGCTGACGATCAGCATGGGCGTGATGATCGGTTCCATCGGCATTGTGTACGGCACGTTGTTCGGGCAGTCGATGGAAGATTACTTGCCGTTCCTCTCGGTGAGCCTGGTGATGTGGGGCACGTTTGCAACGACCGTGACCGAAGGCGGGATGGCCTATATCAGCAGCGGCCAGTTCATTCGACAAGCTTACACACCGAAACTGATCTTCGTGCTGCAAGTGGTCTGGCGCAATCTGGTGATCCTTGCGCATAACTTCGTCATCGTCGTGATCCTGCTTGTCGTGTTCGGCGTGAAGAGTTGGGAAACCTTGCCCGTATTTCTGCCTGCGCTCGTGGTCTACATCCTGAATGCCATGTGGATCGCGATGGTGGTCGGCCTGCTTTCCGCGCGTTTTCGCGATCTTCCGCAGATCATCAACGCGCTGATTCAGATCGCCTTCTATATCACGCCGATCATATTTCGTCCGACTTCGCTTAGCCGCTTCACCTTTCTCGTCGAGTGGAACCCGCTCGCTTATCTGATCGACCTGGTGCGCGCGCCGTTGATCGGCCAGTTTCCCAGTCCGCTGACGTGGGGAGTCTGCCTTGGCATGGCCGCGGTCGGCTGGTTGCTGGCGCTTTCATTGACCGGCCGTTACCTCAAGCGCATTCCATACTGGGTTTAACAACATGGCATTCATCGAACTCAAGGGCGCGACGCTCGACCTGCCCATTTACGACGTCCGCGGCCGCTCGCTCAAGAAGAAAGTAATGCGCATCGGCCGTAGAAACACCATTGCGGAGGACACTGACGGCGTGATCGTCGTCCGTGCGCTGGACAATGTCGATCTGCGCTTCGAAAAAGGCGATCGCGTCGGTCTCATTGGTCATAACGGCGCGGGCAAATCCACGTTGTTGCGCACCATGGCGGGCATTTACGCGCCGACCACAGGCACCGTTTCCAGCTCGGGCAAGATCGTGCCATTGCTCGACATTAGCCTCGGCATGGATGAAAACTCGACTGGCCTGCAGAACATACGGTTGCGCGGCCTGCTGCTCGGCATGTCCGACAGCGAGATTCGCGAGAAGCAGGAGGCTATCGCGGAGTTTTGCGAATTGGGCGATTACCTCGATTTGCCGCTCCGAACTTATTCGAGCGGCATGCGCGTGCGTCTTGCCTTCGCCGTGTCTACTGCTGTCGACGCCGAAATCCTTTTGCTCGACGAAGTGATGAGCGTAGGCGACGCCTCGTTCTTCCAAAAGGCAAAGGCGCGTCTTTCCGATCTGCATAGCCGTGCCGAGATCGTGGTGCTGGCAATGCACTCGAATCCAGAGATTCGCCGCGTCTGCAACAAGGTCCTCTGGATGGAACGTGGCCGCGTTCGTGCCTTCGGTCCCATGGAGGAAGTGCTGTCCCAATACGAGGCGACTACAGGGCCGCGCACTTAATCCGGTACGACGCTGGCCACGAAGTCAGGCGGCCCGGTGAGGGTCGCCTTCGTCCGACGATAAACTGACGCGAAAGCATCTTTCGTCGTCTTTGCTTCCAGACAACGACCGACGCTCTGTTCAGATTACGCATGCGTGACCACTCGTTCCGGGTTCTGTTAATCGATACGAAGTACAGAAACCCGAATCACTACATCTGCCTGGCGCTCTACAGTGCGCTTCAGCGGCATCCGCACGTCGCCTTCGTCGCGAAGTCAGATCCGCTAGATGCGGTCGCGGTGGCGGCTAAGAATGAGTGCAATCTGCTAATCGCTTTCGACGGCGAGGAACTGGACGAAGTGCTGTGCCAGCGCCTTGCGACGGTATGCGGACGCTCGATTCTCTGGGTGACGGAAGATCCGTACGAGCTGGATGTCAACCTCCGTCATGCGAAGCTGTTCGACCTCGTCTTCACCAATGATTCATCGAGCGTTGCGGCGTACGGAGCGAAAGGGCGGCATCTGCCTCTTGCGGGCGCTGTCGAGTTCCATTCTTTCGAGCTCCAGCCTGCGGATCGTCCCTTGCGTTACGACCTGTTTTTTGCAGGTACGGCCTGGCCGAATCGCAGCGCCTTCGTGCGCTCGATCCTGAGCGAGATGCCTGGCGGCTGGAAGTTCAAACTCGCACTGCCGACCAATCCGCTTTTGCCGCCGCACGGAGTGGACTTACCAGAAAGCACGCTGTCCTGGCGTACTCCTCCGACTGAGTTTGCGCGTTTCGTGAACCGCAGCGCCGTTACGCTGTTGCTCCCGCGCGTGTTCTCGGCATCCGGCGGACGCAGCTATGCGGAAACGCCCCCGCCACGTCTTTTCGAGGCCGCGCTCGCAGGTGGCGTGCAGATGGTGCACGAGTCGTTGCAGGAGGTTTCGCGTTCGTTCGAGCCGGACAAGGAGATCGTCCTCTTCTCTTCCACCGCGGATTTCATCACCAAGGCCGAACGTCTGATCGGCGACCGAGCCTATCGCGATTCGATCGCCGGGGCAGCGCGAGCGCGCGCGCTTGCCGAGCATACCTACGACAAGCGAGTCGAAACCATTCTGAGCGAAGCAGGCCGCATTGTACGCAGCGCGTCGTCCGTTGATATGCGCAGACCGCGCACGCTCATGTTCGTCGTCCACAACGTAGTGAATCGCGGCAATTTTGGCGGCATCGAAGTGTATCTCGAGCGTATTCGCACGAAGCTCGGTCCCGACTGGAAGATCCTGTTCTATCTCGCCGGCGAAGGTACGAAGGCACGCGAGGCGCGCGTATTGTCGGGTGATTACGATGAACTCGCTCGCTATCGCGTAAATGAAGCTTACGGCGCGGACATGCTGAGTTCGCAAGCGCAGGAGCAGGCGTTCCGCCGCGCGCTGCTGGAGCAATCCGTCGATCTCGTGCATTTCCATCATTTCATCGGACATGTGCCTTCGATGGTCTACGTGGCGGCCGAACTAGGCGTGCCGACCGCCTTCACCGCGCACGATTTTTTCCCTGTCTGCCACGAGTTCAACCTGCTCTCGTTCAAGCATGAGTTCTGCGGCGCGCCCGACGTCTCGATCTCCCAGTGCGATGTCTGCCTTTGGCAGAAGCATCGAATCGCTCCTGGTTCGCAGACGCGGCGGCGGGCCTTCTGGAACGACGTGATGCGTCGCTGCGATCTCATCATCTTCAATACGGAATCAACGCGCGACATTTACGCGCGGATGTTGCCCGCAGTGCGGCAACATGAGCGCGCGATCGTCCTGCCGGTGCCCGTTCTCGACGGTCCTGTGCAACGGCGGCAGCGCACGACGTCGGCAAAACTCAAGATCGCGATCCTTGGCAACGTGACCCGGCAGAAAGGCGGTGAGTTGATTGGGCGCGTGATACCCATGCTTGCCGATGCGCCCGTCGAGTTTCACGTGTTCGGTCGCATCGATTTCAGTTACGGGCGTCTTGGCGGCGCGCAGCAGACCAGCAATTTAATTGTGCATGGTCCTTATTCCGCCGATGCGCTTCCCGCTGCGCTGAAAGACTGCGAGGTGTCGCTGCATCTGTCCATCTGGCCGGAAACCTATTGCCTGACGTTGTCGGAAGCATGGCAGCAGGGACTCGTGCCAATAGTCAGCGACATCGGTGCGCTGGGCGAACGGGTCCGACATGGCGTGAACGGACTGAAGATCGCGCCCGAGAGCGAGGGGCAACTCATCGACATCGTGCGGCGTCTGATCGACGAGCCCGAGTTGATCGACACACTGCGCGCCGGAATCTCGGAGCAGTTGTATTCGAGTTTGTCTCCACATGTCGATGCCTTGCGTGATTCCTACGAAGCGATCCTGCGCGCGCCGCAGCCCACCGTCGATGCGGCCGCGAAGATCGAGCACCGTACGCTTGCCGATATGGGCATCGTGCTGCCTTCGACCAAATGGCACGTCGGAGCGAACGAAGGCTCCGGCGTCCAGGAATCGAGGTCGGCGCGGCTAAGGTTCGTGGCGCGCCGACTGGCAGGCCTTTATCGTTCACGGGGCTTGAAAGAGACGCTGAGGCTCGTCGCGAATCGCGTGAGGAGCCGCATATGAACGGCTTATGCCGAGTCTTGGTCTGCGGCGCGTCACCGGACTCGGTGAACAATAACGCCGTATTGCGAGGCTACGTTGCCAACGGTTTTCGTTCGCTCGCCGAGGTGAGCGCCACGCGCGTCTGCTCACTCGAAACTGCCGAGCAAACTGCACGCGACTTCGAGCCTGATCTCATCGTGGCGTTCGGGTCGTGCATGCCTTCGACTTCGCATTATCTGGGCCTCAAGGAGGCGGCGCTCGATCTGGGCGCTTGTCTCGCCTTCTGGCTGCACGACGATCCCTACGAATTCGACCTCTCCTACAAGATCATTCCGCTCGCGGACGTGATCTTCTCGAACGATCGCTGGACGGCTACGCACTATGCGCATCCGCGGGTCTATCATCTGCCGCTTGCCGCAGACCCACGGGCACATGTGCGCGGCTGGAATTCGGAGAAGGCGCACGACGTGTTCTTCTGTGGCGTCGGGTTTCCGAATCGCGTCGCATTGCTGCGGGATTGCGCAAAACCCCTGATGTCTTTTAACGTGTCGGTGTTGGGATCGGAGTGGCCCTCGGATTTGCCTTTCGCGCGGAATCAGCGTGTGCCGAACGCCGAGTTGCCTGACCGTTGCGCGGCTTCACTTGTGACGCTCAACCTTGGAAGACGCTTCAATCTGGCTAATAGTCGATTCAACCTCGAGGCGTCGTCGCCGGGCCCCCGCACATTCGAAGCGGCGGCAGCTAGCACCGTGCAGTGCTTTTTCGTTGAAAGCCTGGAGATCGAGAGTTACTACGAAGAGGGCACTGAAATTCTGCTGTTCGATACCCCGCTCGAACTAGGCCGACATGTCGAGATGCTGCTCGACGACCGCTCGCGTGCAGAGGCTATTGCCAACGCTGCAAGGGAGCGGACCCTGCGGGACCATACTTATGCGAATCGCGCCGCGCGCATGTTTGACCTGATCCGGAAAGGAAGCACGGCGCCTCGCGGTCTGTAAGTGGCGATGAGAAAGGCAAAAGGGTGCGTGGTGTATTCTCCGGTAGTCGAAGCGGTCGCCAACTGTGTTGACGTTTCGCGTCATGATGAATCGTCTGGGAGCTTGTACATGGTGGGGTATTCTCTGCGCAAAAGGGTGTCGGTCGACGGGATGATTGCAGCCGAACTTCTGCTGTCGGAACTGGAGAAGACACCCCAAAGGTCTTTTGATGCAACACAAAGACAGGAACTTGCGAACACTAATGTGCGGCTTCCTGCCTTGAAAACGAATTGCGCTGCAAGCGTTAATCCTCAGTCAGCGAGAGAAAAACACCCTTGGCCACAATGGGTTGACCCAAAGCGACTGATTCGGAACGAGAGAAAAGTACAATCTGGTTAGCGCGGGTGTCATAGACCCCGGTTTTAGCGCAAGGTTACGATCGGTGTGAACCGTTTTTGCCTTGTCCAAACCATTTTCAAAGAACTTCATATATCCACGATGCGTAGGAACTGCATATTCTCCTTCTATGACGAGCACGGCATCGTCGACGATTACGTCATATATTTTCTGACCGAACTCAACAAGTTCTGCGACAAGACCATTCTGTATTCGAACGGCCCGCTGGCCCGCGATTCAGAGGTGGCCTTGCGCGGAGTGGTCGATGAAATCATTTTGCGTCCGAACGAAGGTTTCGACGTGATGGCGTACAAGGAAGGCCTCGAGAAGCTCGATTTCGGCCTCGACAGCGACGTCGAAGAGATTTTGATGGTGAACGACACGTGCTACGGGCCGCTATTTCCGTTCAAAGAAACCTTTGACGAAATGGATTCGCGCAAGTGCGACTTCTGGGGCATCACCGCGCATCTGGAAATGACGCCTAATCCGTTCACTGGAACAGGCGTGCTGCCTTATCACGTGAACGCGAACTGGATTGCCGTGCGCCGCACCATGTTTACGTCGAAGACTTTTCAACAATACTGGAAAGATTTGAGCGCGGGCGCCAGCTACCAGGCCGCGATCATGAGCCATGAAGCGCGCTTCACCGAATACTTCACAAAGCTCGGCTACAAGTGCGAGACCTATCTCGACTCGAAGAAATACGGAACGCATTACCCCGCGATCCTCGACGTCGATGAAACCATGGTCGACCGCAATCCGATCATCAAGCGCCGCGCGTTTTTCCATGACCCGCGCTTTCTCGAGCACAACGGCGGCGATCTTCCGCGCGCGCTCAGCATTATTCGAAAGACTTCGGACTACGACTTTGATCTCATCTGGCGCAATGTGTTGCGCAAGGCGGAATTGCGTAACCTGAACACGAACGCGGCGCTTACGAGCGTGCTGCCCGACGTGCGTTTGAAGCAGGACGAGCCGCTGCCGGATTACGGGCGCATCGCGGCCTGTGTGCACGTTTATTACACGGAGATGCTGGAAGAAATCCTCGCTCTGACGGACACGATTCCCGGCAAGTTCGATTTCATCGCGACGACCGAAACCGAGGCTAAGAAGGCGATCATCGAAAAGACCGTGACAGGTCGCCCGAATGTCAACAAGGTGATCGTTCGCATTGTTGAACAGAACCGCGGACGCGACATGTCGGCGCTTTTCGTCTCATGCCGCGATCTATTCATCGACGATACCTACAGTCTCGTATGCCGTCTGCATACGAAGAAGTCGCCTCAGGTCGCCGCCGGTCGGGGCAATCTGTTCAAGCGTCACATGTTCGAGAATTTGCTGAACAGCCCGGGATTTACTACCAACGTTCTGGACATGTTCCACGACAATCCGTGGATTGGCGTTGCGGTGCCTCCGGTGGTGCATATCTCCTACGGTACGCTCGGACATGCTTGGTATGCGAACCGTGAGAAGGTGGCCGAGGTGGCAAAACTGCTCGACATCAAGGTGCCGTTCGATCCCGATACGCCTGTCGCCGCCTACGGCACGATGTTTTGGTTCCGTCCGAAGGCATTGCGCAAGCTGTTCGAGCATAAATGGAAGTGGACCGACTTCAATGCGGAGCCGCATCATGTCGACGGCGGTCTTGCGCACGCGCTCGAACGCCTTATCTGCTACGCGGCACAGGATGAGCGTTATACAACGCAGCAGATTTTGAGTTCACATCTTGCAGGCTGGAACTATGCGATGCTCGAATACAAGATGCAGAAGTTCGCCGCGCAGTTGCCACTTGCAGACTTCAATTACCACACGCACTTGCTCGAACGTTGGAAGGCGGACGGCTGGCCGTTCGCAACGCAAGGCGGCGGCGGATACACGCCTCCCTTGGTGGGGCAGTCTTCCGTGCGCAAGTCCTGGAACGATCTGATTTTCGCGATCAAGAAATCCATTCTTTTCCGATCGCCGAGAGCTTTCAAAGTGCTGCGGCCGGTATACCGCACCGTCGTGCGCCGCAAACCAGGCGCCTGAGGCACCCTCGCTCTTGCTAACCTCTCGATCTAACGGTAAGACCATCATGCAAACCTGTCTCGTAACTGGCGGAGCCGGCTTCATCGGCTGCGCCATCTCCCCGCTTCTCGTGAAGAGCTTCGATCGCGTCATCGCGCTTGACAACATGCATCCGCAAATTCACGTCACACCGGACCGGCCGGCAAAGCTGCATCCAGATGTCGAGTTCGTCGTCGGAGACGTCACTGAGCGCGACACCTGGGACAAGCTGCTGCCCAACGTCAAGCCCGATGTCGTGATCCACCTCGCGGCCGAAACCGGCACCGGACAGTCGCTTACCGAAGGCACGCGTCACGCAATGGTGAACGTCGTCGGCACCACCCAGATGCTCGATGCCTTCGTGCGTCATGAAGCTATCCCGAAGCGCGTCGTGCTTACGTCGAGCCGTGCGGTGTACGGCGAGGGCGCCTGGCAAGACGCGTCGGGCATGGTCAGCTATCCTGGCCAGCGCACCGCCGAGCAACTCGAAAAGGGTGTCTGGGACTTCCCGGGCCTGAAGTGCCTGCCCTTCGAAGCGACTCGCACCGAGCCCCGGCCGACGAGTATCTATGGCGCGACCAAGCTCACGCAGGAGCAGGTTTTGAGCGCATGGGTGAAGTCGTTCGGCGTGGAGCTCGGCTTGCTGCGCCTGCAAAATGTCTACGGTCCGGGGCAGTCGCTGACTAATCCGTACACGGGGATCGTGTCGCTGTTCGCACAACTGGCTCGTTCCGGGAAAGTCATCCCGCTCTACGAAGACGGCGAGATCGTGCGCGACTTCGTTTTTATCGACGACGTGGCCAGCGCCGTTCACACGATTGCCACGGTGAATCCGTTGCCGTCCAGCACGGCTTACGACATTGGCTCGGGCGAAGCCACGACCATCCGTCAGTTGAGTGAACTCATCCGAAATATCTATCAGGCCCCCGAGCCGGTCGTGAATGGCAAATTCCGCAACGGCGACGTGCGCGCGGCATCCGGCGACATCACGCGTAGCCGCGCGGAACTCAAGTGGGAACCGCAATGGAGCGTGGAGCGCGGCGTCACCACGTTGTGCAAGTGGATCGACGAGACCGTTGCATCCTGAAGCGCGGCCGCGGATCACCATCGATGAAGTTTCGACTCCAGTACCTGCGCGCAGTCGCCGCGTTTCTTGTGGTCATCTGGCATGCGAGCTACCACCTGTGGGCGGTTCGCGGCGACAACGTCATGTTGGCGAAGACGCCGGGTTTGTCGGGTGCATTCGGCGTGACGCTTTTTTTCGTGATCTCCGGCTATCTGATGGCGACGCTCGCCGTGAGGAGCTCGCCCGGCCAGTTCCTGATACATCGCGTCATTCGCATCTATCCGATTTACTGGATAGTGCTTTTCGTCGTTTTCGCCATCAACGTGGCGCTTGGGTTCGGATTCAGTATCGATCCACTTGCGCTCGCGTTGATGCCAGGCGCGGGCCGAAACTACACGCTCGGTGTGGAATGGACCTTGCCATTCGAGCTGTCGTTCTACTTCGTGGTCTTCGTCGTGATGCTTCTGCGCATGACGCGCTTCATTCCGTTGATCGGTATCCTATGGGGGGCATCATTCTCGTACTGATGCCGCTCGTGCCGGGCTTGCAACAAGGGCAGTTTCCGCGCCTATCGCATCTGATCGTCTCCGAGTGGACGTTGCCTTTTGCCATCGGCCTGCTCATTCCTGCCGCAATCAAGCGGGGCTTTACGAGCACGCTGTCCTTCCTGGCGGGAATCGTACTCGTCGCTGTCGCGCTGTTTGCGCAAAGTTACGCGAACTACATCTTGCCGTTTGCGTGCTGGCTGCTTGTCCATTGGTCGGTCGTGCCGCGCGGTAAGGACGACATCCAAAACGAGTTCCGGCCCCTCACGAAGCTGGGCGACTGGAGCTACGCACTGTATTTGTGCCACGTTCCCATTATGATGTGGTTCTTCAGGCTCGCGCCTGCTTCGTGGTCGAACGTCCTTCTGTACTGCCTCGTCGTGCTGTTGTCGCTCGGCGCGTGCGTTGTCCTCGGCTCAATCGACCTTGCGATGTATCGCCGCCTGAAACATTGGGTGGACGCGCGGCGGCCGGCGCCTGTTGCCGCAACGGGCGCGGCATTCGCGATGCTGCTCGTGAGCTATGGCGCGTTCTCGGAAGTGCAGGCCTGGCACAGCGGCGGGTTGGTCTCCCACGCCGACGCGCTAGGGCGCCGGATGGAGCGGGCCAGGCCCCAAACCCAAGCTGAGTTCGTTGCGGCCAGCACAAGTGTCAGTCTCTCAACCGATGACTCCCTCCACGGTTTCGTCGATGGCGTTACGTGCCGGCCCGATGGAACCGTACAGGTACGTGGCTGGGCCGCAGACTCGGCGACGGGCTCCTCAGGCGTTGCAGTCCTCGTGTTTGCCGGCGGGCAGTACTGGGGAAGTGCGGTGCCGGATATGGAACGTCCCGATGTGATGAAGGTACTCAGGTTGCATGCGCTCTTTCAAACCCCAGGTTTCGCTGCGACGTTCAGTCCGCATTCGTGCGACGGTCAGTGTTCCGGGTTCACATCGATCGCAATCAAAGGCAACCGGTATGCGCTATTGCCTTCGAACGGGGCGAACGATGCGAGTTGCATGACGCGGTAAGAAGGATGTCGGCGAGTTTGGCCAGTGTCGCTGACATTACGCTCTCTTTCCTTGTTCCCCAGTTCCCCGAGGGCAGTAATGACGCAAGCGGCTTCAGAGCCAACAACACCGACGGTCGCAGTCATCATTCCGTACTACAACGGATCGAAATGGATCGAGCGGGCTCTGGCGAGTGTTTCTCAGCAGACCGTGCCGCCCGACGAAGTCTGGGTCGTCAACGACGGTTCGAGTGCTGAGGAGCGGCTCACGCTCCACGACATCGGCTCAAGCTATGACATTCGGATAATCGACAAGCCGAACGGGGGACAGGGCTCGGCGAGAAATGCGGGGGTGAATGCTTGCAGTTCGCAGCATCTCTGCTTTCTCGATCAGGACGATTTCTTCTTGCCGAACCATATCGAGGTTCTAATTGGTGAAATCAACGCTGACGAGCAGAGGTTCGGATTTGTTTACGGCGACTGCATGCGGGCCGATGAAGATGGGAATATTGTCCAGCCAAGTATGGTGAAGGAGCATTCGGTTCATCCGAAAACTTCGATAACCGACTTATTGCGCGACGATATGTTTATCCTGCCCTCTGCATCTCTGATCGATCGGAGGGCGTTTCAATCAGTGGGCGGCTTCGACGAACAATTCACAGGTTACGAAGACGACGATCTTTTTATGCGCCTTATCATAAAAGGGTACACGCACCGCTTTGTTGACCGGCCGGTTTATGTCTGGTGCATCCACACAGCCAGCACCTCTCATTCGGTCTTGATGAGCCGCAGCCGAGTTCGTTTCTACAGAAAGCTAAAGGAAGCCTTCCCGGACAATCCCACTGGCAATGGCTATTATTTTAGGGACCTCATCGTTCCAAGACTCGGCCGAGCATTCGTTCTCGACGCCGTGCGAGCGGCAAGGGAGCGGCTTCAATACAGATCCGAGATCAACGCCATATTGCGTGAGTTTGCATCCGACGTCCGTAAAAACCAGCACGTAAGCCGCAGGTTCAAATTTGAATTTGCCATCTTCACTGCGCTGGCCACGTCTCTGCCCGATCGGTTGGCAGGCCTTTTGCGGATGGCGGCTCGCCTTCCACTCATTCGCATGTTGATTATTGGCAAACGCTGAAGCGCATTAAGTTCGTTTTCGCTGAACGTGGCGTCGGTTGAGCCTCCTTGATCGTCTGCGTTTTCTTTCCCGGTCAACTTGTTCCTGTTGACAGTCGAACTGAAGTTCTTCGAAATACGCGCTGGACGATGAGCCTAAGCGGGGGCCTTCGAAAAAAATGGGTCTGCAGTGTTTGGTGAAACACCAGTTTGAACCTGACCTTTAGCTCATTGCCGAAGACGGCGTGCGGCTACGATTATCGACCGAAGTACACCGGTCAAGCGCCAACTCCGAGACTCAAAGATCGCGCGCAGTGAGTGTTCAGTCGCCTTGAGACGAGCGGCTTTCTCAGCGAGCGTTTTTTCTGCCTCGCCCAGCGCGGCTTAACTGGCAACCATTGAGCGGCGGGTTGCGTCGAGAGTTTGATGCACGGCTTCGCATTCACCGTGTAATCGTACACATTCAGTGCGGCTTTCCTCCAGTTGAGCTGTCAAACCTTCAACCTGTGTAAGGGACTCTTGCATCGCGGGGGCTGTGATCGCCGCTTCATCACTGATTCGCAAGACCAGTTCAATCCGCTTTTTATAAGTCGCATTCCGGTCTTCATGAAATCTACTCTTATTAATGCGTAAACGCACGTAGAACTCCCCGTCAGCGGATTCTATCGATTCCACTTCGAGCTGCTTGAGTCTCAGCAGATTCAGGTCGAGCATTAACAACTCGAACGACGCGGGAGTGAATATCCAGCAATGTGCGTCTTGATACTCATCGTGAGGATGCTCGACAAAATCGCGCCATGAATTCAAAACGTGCTCGAGTCGGGGAAAAGGTTCGATGGTGTGAGGGTCGGAAAGCCTGGGAAAAACAATGGACTCCGTCCCGTTGATAACTCTGCGCGATGCGTAGCCGTTCTGGTCAAACACTTGCGCCTGCGTGGGCTTGTCTCGCTGCGCGAAGAATGCTTCGATGACCGAGGCGACTGACGAAACCGAACGAAGGTCGCCCGCCGGGCCTCAGAGTGTTCTTGCTTGCAATGTCCTTTTGCTGCGAGATTCTTACGGGGCAGTGAATCCATGCAAGTGAGAGGCGGCCTTGACGCGCAACGCGATGCGGTCCGGCACGGGAACCGTCGGGGCATCTGAATTAGTCCCGATGTTGCCGGACGGCGCTCACCTCTCGCTTCAAATCGCAAGATGACCTATCCGAGTCGATGCTTGCGCTTGACCAGGGAGCCAGGAAGGGTGGGTGTTCGACCCGAATCCAGCAACCTTTGTAACCGGTGCGGTAGCCTGCCCGCATCGGAATGGATGGCATAATCGATTCGAATTCTTCACCTAACAGGAGTACTTTCAATGAAGCGTATGAACATCCTCATCAGTTCCAGTCGACAGTGGAATCCTGGAGATGAGTTCATCCGCAAAGGTGTCGAACAACTATTGGGTGACATTCTCGGGCCCGACCACAACTGGTTGCTTTGGAATCGTAATCCCGACCTCTTCATGGACCGGTGGACCGATGGTCGGATGCGGACGGATTTTTTGACCAATTCCATGCGCGATCCAGCGCTCGATGTAGTCGACCTTGTAGTTTTCGCTGGAACTCCCGAATGGTTTGGGCAACCAGTTGAGCGAATTTACCGCGCCCTGCTCACGCAGCCGAAAGTTCCGGTCTTGGTGCTGGGCGCCGGTTCTGGCGCCGCCATGCCGCAACTCGCGCCGCATGAGATCGAGGTTCTCGAGCGCGACAACGTTTTTATCTGCACACGAAGCGTAGATTTGGCGGAGTGTCTCAACGCACAACTGTCGAGGCCCAGAGCGGTCCCGCTGCCATGTCCCGCTTTCTACAGCGCGGGCGAGGCGGGGCGCCGTCCTGATCAACACCGCGTTGGTGTCATCGTGCAGAGTTCCGGCACACCCAACCAAAATATCGGCGAAGAGTTGGTGCAGAGCCTGATTTCGGAACTGCGAAATGCCCAAGGCAAAATCGATCTCGATATCGTGAGTCTTTATATCGACGAGCACATGCGGTTTTCGCGATTGAATCTGGGACATCCCTGTATTTATAGCTACGAACCGGATCACTTGCTGACCCAGTTGTCCAGCTATTCAATGATTATTTCGACTCGGTTGCATGGTGCGATTGCGGGACTTTCTGCGGGCGTCCCTTCGATTTTATTAGCCGAGGAAGGAAACTTCAGGCTACGGAGCACGCAAAAGCCGTTTGAAAACATGCTCCCTATTCTTCCCGTTCAGGAAGCTTTCCAGGTCGCAGCCGAAACTTCGCTCGAAGAGACCAACCGGCAGTCAACCGAGTTACTGTCCTTCAAGAAGAGCGCGTATGACCATTTAAGAAGTAGGCTGCGGAGTTTTCTTTCCGATGTAGTTCAAGCCCGCTTATCTTAACCGGCTCTCGTCAAGGATTAGGCTTGTACGGCAGGCAGTGTGGACCGGCATGCGGTTGGAAATAGATTGAGCGCATTGCACAGTGCTCGAATGCATCAATGCCGCTCCGTCGTCCAAGCTTTATCCGTCGGCGCGCTTACTGCAACATGCCGCGCCCAACGTTTATTTCGTCGCACATGAGTCGGCTCGAAGAGTCATGCACGCTTTTTTACGCTTGTTTAACAGAGGCATATAAGTATTATGAGTATTCTGGAAGCGATTCCCGTTGTCGCTGAATTCTTCGCCTCCGAGGAGTCCAACCCCGTTTCGTGGCGCTCCGGGCTTCATTCAGGCAACCTTGGCGATATCGTTTATTCGTTGCCAACGTGTCGGGCGCTCGACATCAACCACCTCATTCTTAACGTATGCGCTGACCCCGGTTTTGGGGGGCGAGTGTTAACTGAAGGCGCTGCCAGAGCACTGGTACCTCTGCTGCTAGCTCAAGGGTTTCTACGGCGCGTAACGATTATCAAGTCAGGTGTACCCTGGGAGTATGCTAGCCCAAGCGATTTGGGGGTCGACTATATTCTCGACTCGTTCCGGGCTAGTTTTACAAATCACCGGTTGCATTTGTTGTACGCTCACGCGGTGCCATTCAACCTGATGGTCGATGGCGCGCAGCCGTGGATCACGCTAGATGAAAAGGCTTCGAAGCCCCGTATAAAAGAGGAGCCCTATATCGTCGTCAGTTTGACAAGTCGATATCGCCGGTACGGTCACGCGTACTATGAATACCTGTTTCGCGATGTACCTGCGGACCGGGTGTTCTTCGTTGGTGTCGGAAACGATCAAATCGAAAGAAGAAATATCGGCGGAACAGTTTTCCAGACATCGAACTTTGCGGACCTGGCTAGCCTACTGGCAAACGCAGCGCTTTTCATTGGAAATCCTTCGTTCGCATATGCCTTGGCGGAAGGGCTCAAGGTGAATCGACTCGTGGAAGTCCCCGAAGATAACAATGTTTATCCACTTGATGGATCGGGATCGCTTCTTCATATGTCCGCTCCCGAAAACGTGCGGGCAAAGATTTTCGACGTATTGCAGTTGGAAAGTCCCCCGCGCCTTGCATTCGAGAACACAATCCCGGGATATGTGGTTGCGAATATGCCGTATGTGCAGCTTTTCTTCGATACCGGATCGGGATTCAACGAGGTCGAGTCCAGATCCATGCCAGTATCAAGGGGGAGACATGATTATAAATTCAATAAGTTTCCGGAGCAGCAGGCCATTCGGACGCTGCGATTCGATCCGCTCAACGAGCATGTTGTCCTACGCGTCAACCAGATCAAATTATCAAGTCAGGCTGGTGAGCAAACGCTCACTGGAACGCCCTTAAATCCCACACATGCTGACGAGTCGGAGCTTTATTTCGCGCACAACGACCCGCAGTTTTTAATCGACATCCCAGAGAGTTTTCAACTCGGGGTTGAAGAAATCATCGTCGACATGGAAGTATTTGCCGTTGGGCCGGCGGAGTCCGCCAACCGACTTTATGCCTCCGCCTTTGGAAAATTGGCTGCCGCGCGAAATCAACTGGCGGCAGACCTTGGCGCACTATCGACAAGTCACGCACATTTGACGGCTGAGCGAGACCAATTGACGACGCAGCGAGCCGAGCTAACAGAAGAGCGACATGCCTTGTTGAGTGAGCGGGATGCACTACGGACGGACCGAGATCAGCTGGCGATCGACCTAGATCGGCTGATGGCAGAACGGGACGGCTTGGCGGCAGAGCGAGACCGTTTGATGGTGGAGCAAGACCGTTTGTTGGTGGAGCAAGGCCGGCTTGTGACGCAAACAGGCGACTGGGCAACCGAAAAGAATCGGTTGCTAGCCGAACGGGATGAGATCTTGAGGAGTCGTTCATGGCGTGTCACAGCCCCGTTACGCTCGGTTTTTCGGCTATTCAAGACTTGACCGGTGATCAGAGCTCGTGCCTGAAAACTGCCCATCGCGGCCAACCTTCCTCGGTCCACCGCTCGAAGTGACCGGGGAAGAAGGAACATGCGTTTGCCTTCGAGACGCGACCGCAGACCGATGAGGACGATAAGCCATCAGGTAATCAAGGGCGATGCGCAGTATGCAGCCTGCGGAACAGTAGGTCACGCTAAAGCACCGTGAAATACATGTTGCGCGATAAGCCGAATGCAGTTGCGGCGTGCTGGCTCGACCATGCGATCCGCACAATCAAGTCAACCACGCCATATCGCTATTGCGGCAGCTTGCTTGACGGCTTCCTGGAACCTGTCCGCATTTTTGTGTGCGAGGCGGTTAGCGGAGTCACCCGCGTGCGTTGGTGAAACGCTCTCCAAACAGGATGGCAAACTGGTTCATCGCGGACGACCAGTCGAACGCCGCGCGTACTGACTTTGCCAGCACGTTGCGCAATGCCAGCCACAGCAGCTTGATGGCGGCCTCGTCATTGGGGAAGTGGCCGCGTGTCTTGATGATCTTGCGTAGTTGCATGTTCAGACTCTCAATGGCGTTTGTGGTGTAGACGACACGGCGTATGTCCGGCGGAAACACGAAAAACGGTGTGACGTTCTCCCACGCCCGTCGCCACGACTGCACGATAGTCGGATACTTCGCACCCCACGGGCCTTCGGCAAAGGCCTCCAGGGCCTGCTGAGCGGCCTGTTCACTCGCGGCGGCATAGACCGGCCGCAGCGCTGCGGCCACGCTCTTGCGGTCCTTGTAGCTGGCGTACTCCAGACTGTTGCGGATCAGATGCACGATGCAGGTCTGCACGGCCGTGCGCGGGTACGCCGTGCCAATCGCCTCAGCCAGTCCCTTCAGGCCGTCGACCACCGCGATCAGGATGTCCTGGCAGCCCCGGGTCTTCAGTTCGTTGAACACTTTCAGCCAGAACTTCGCCCCTTCGGTCTGTTCGATCCACAGGCCGAGCACATCGCGCTGGCCGTCGGCCTGAATGCCCAGCGCCAGATACACCGCCTTGTTGCTCACCACGCCGTCGCCACGGATCTTCACACGCAGCGCGTCGAAGAACACCACCGGGTACATCGGCTCAAGCGGACGGCTTTGCCAGGCGAGCGCTTCAGCCATGACTTCGTCGGTGACCGAGCTGATGAAATCGGGCGAAACCTCGGTGCCATAGGCTTCGGCCAGAAACGCCTGGATCTCGCGCACACTCATGCCGCGCGCGTACATGGCGATGATGCGCTCGTCGAAACCGGTAAAACGGCGCTCGTGTTTCGGAATCAGGATGGGTTCAAAACTGCCGTCACGATCACGCGGCAGATCGACCCTGAGCGGGCCATAATCGGTGATGAGCGTCTTGCCGCTGGCGCCGTTACGTTCGTTGTCCTGGCCGTCGGGTTTCGGCTGCCCCGCCAGGTAGCCCAGATGCATCTTCATCTCGGCGCCCATTGCGCGCTCGATGAGTGCCTTGTTGAACGCCAGCATCAGGTCCTGGACCTCGGTGGGCGTCATCGGGCCTTTGACCAGGTCATCCAGCAGACCTTCCAGAAGGGCAGGCAGCGGCCCTCGGGCCGCTGCCTGAGAAGCGACGGTGCGTTTCTTCTTCATCGGCATATCCATGACTTTTACCTCTCATAATATGCCTCGCCCACAGAATTACGGATAGGTCCGCTTCCTGCTTTCAGCGCATTTCGGCGAAAATGTCGTCTTCCGACAGCCGGCATGCCGCCATGAATATAAAGTTCTGTCACCAAGGACGCAGTTGAACTTCCACTCCGATAACGCAAGCTCGGCCGATTTGATAACCGCATCCGTCGTCGTCTACCGACCGCACCGCGAACTTCTCGAACGTACGCTGCGCACGCTCGATACCGCACTGCATCGCTTGTCCGTCACGAGTGGCACGTCCGCGCCCCTATACCTCATCAACAACGGAACCGACGAAGGCATCGACCTCGCCGACCTCATCCGCCACGTCGACCTGTCGACAACCATCATCGAAGGTCAAGGCAACGTCGGCTACGGTCGCGCCCACAACCTCGCGATCGAGCGCGCAACAAGCCGCTATCACCTGATACTGAACCCCGACATCGAGCTGGACCCCGAAGCGCTCGTACGCGCGCTTGCGTTCCTGGAAGCTCACCCGGAGGCGGGTCTCGTCTCTCCGATGATCATCGACGACACCGGCCACCAACAATTCCTCTGCCGCCGCTTCCCAACCGTCCTCGATCTTTTCGTGCGCGGCTTTCTCCCAGCACGCCTTCGCGCGCCCTTTGAAAACCGCCTGGCCCGTTACGAAATGCGCGACGTCATCAACGACGAAGACATCCTCTGGGACCCGCCCATCGTCAGCGGCTGCTTCATGCTATTCCGCACCGAGGTCCTCAAAAAACTCGGCGGCTTCGACCCGCGCTATTTCCTCTACTTCGAAGACTACGACCTGAGCCTGCGTACCCACGAAATCGCCCGCGTGGCCTACGTGCCCTCGGTACGCGTGCTGCATCATGGCGGCGACGCGGCACGCAAGGGCTTCAAACACATCAAGCTCTTCGTCACATCGGCGTGCAGGTTTTTCAACCGCTTCGGCTGGAAATGGCTATGAGCGAGCGCATCGGCGTGACCGGAGCAAACGGGTTCGTCGGGCGGGCCGTGTCGCGCTTGCTGCTCGATGCGGGCAAAGAGCCTGTAGGCATCGTGCGCGAGGGTGCGGCGGTCGAGCCGGGCGTCACGCCCGTGCACATCGGCTCGCTCGATGCAATCACGCCCGTAGCCTTCGAAAATTGTGCTTCGGTGATTCATCTGGCCGCGCGCGTCCACGTCATGAGCGACGCGGCCACCGACCCGCTCGCCGCCTTTCGCGCAATCAACGTCGATGGCACCCTCAGCGTCGCCGACGCGGCACATCGCGCAGGCGCGCGGCGCTTCGTCTTCGTGAGCAGCATCAAGGCGCTCGCCGAACTGGACGATGGCCGTCCGCTAAAGGAAACCGATACGCCGCATCCACCCGATCCATACGGCGTCTCCAAGTTCGAAGCGGAGATCAGGCTGAAGGAGTTCGGCGCGCGCACCGGCCTGGAAATCTTGATCGCGCGTCCGCCGCTGGTCTATGGCCCCGATGTGCGCGCCAATTTCTTGAGCCTGATGGACGCGATCGCCAAGGGCATGCCGTTGCCCATCGGCGCGGTGGAAGCACGCAGAAGCCTTTGCTACGTGATGAATCTCGCCGATGCGCTCGTCACCTGCGCCACGCATCCGCGCGCCGCGAATCAGCTATTCCACATCACCGACGGCGAAGATCCCGGTGTCGCAGACCTCGCCCGGCGTCTGGGGCATCATCTGCATAAGCCCGCGCGGCTGGTGTCCGTGCCGGTCGGCGCCTTGAAACTGGCAGGCAGACTCACCGGCAAATCGCCTCAAATCGCCCGCCTGACCGGCAGCCTCCAGATCGACTCGACTCACATCCGCGATGTGCTAGGCTGGCGCCCGCCGTACACGCTCGACGAAGGCCTCGCCGCAACGGCGGACTGGTATCGCGCGTATCGTCTGCGGAAAACATAATTCCGAGCTAATTATGTCGAGTTAACGTCCGGTAACAACGGATAAGCCCCGGTAACACGCGCGCCGCGTCGAAGAGGGCATGATTTGTCACAGTCGAAAGAACCTCACCTTGCAATTTCCGGGAAATGACCCAGCCGCTGTCACCTTTTGTCGTCAGTTCTCCATGGATTGCCGCTGCTTTAGTCGCAGCGGGGTCGCTCGCAGCATGCGCCGCGATCCTCTCAGCCTTGCTTCGCACGGGCTTGGCCTGGCGCCTCGCCACCGATATTCCGAACGAACGTTCGCTTCATAGTCGACCGACGCCGCGTGTCGGCGGATGGGGAATCGTTCCTGTTGCCGTCATCGCCATGCTGGTCGCCACGCCCACGCTGTGGCTTGCCGCGCTCTTGACCGCGGTGCTCGCGGCGGTATCGCAAATCGACGATCGTCGCGGCTTGCCCGCCCGCGTGCGCTTCGGCGCGCACGTGGCCGCCGTTGCGCTGCTCATCGCGCTGAATCCCGCGCCGGTGCCTTGGTGGGCGCTGGTTGCCGTCGGCTTCCTCATGGTCTGGCTCGTCAATCTCTACAACTTCATGGACGGCTCCGACGGCCTCGCAGGCGGCATGGCGCTATTCGGTTTCGGCGGTTACGCCGTCGCGGCGCTCTCCGGGCCCGTGCCGCAGATCGATCTAGGCGTCGCGAGCGCGGCGCTCGCCGGTGCCGCAGCGGGCTTCTTGCTATTCAATTTTCATCCAGCTAGGATTTTTCTGGGAGATTCGGGGTCGATTCCCTTAGGATTCTTGGCTGGAGCACTCGGATATTGGGGCTGGCTCAAGGGCACGTGGCCCGTTTGGTTTCCGGCGCTGGTGTTTTCGCCGTTCATCGGCGACGCGTCGGTGACGCTGCTCAAGCGTCTCGCGCGCGGAGAAAGGTTTTGGCAGGCACACCGGGAGCATTACTATCAACGCATGGTTCAAGCCGGCGCCGGCCACGCGCGGACGGCGCTTGCGTGGTATTTGCTGATGCTCGCGGGCGTCGTGCTCGCCATCTCGGCGCTCGCGTGGTCTCCCGCGAGCCAGTGGCTGGCGGTCGCAGTATGGGTGGTCGTTGTCGTGGCGGCAGGCTCAGTCGTCGATGTTTGCTGGCGCCGTCATCAAGCGCTTCACTCCGGACAACCTAGAGGTACACGCGGATGATTCGATACAAAGCTCCTTGGCTTTCCGCCGGAGCCTTCGCGTTCGATCTGTGCGCGGTTGCCGCGACATGGCTCGTCGCCTACATGATCCGCTTCAACGGCGCCGTGCCGCCCGAGTTTCAGCACGGCGCATTCATGGCGCTCATCTGGGTGCTGCCTGTCTACGGCGTCATGTTCCGCGTCTTCGGCCTCTATCGCGGCATGTGGGTGTTCGCGAGTCTGCCCGATCTGATGCGCATCTCGAAGTCGGTCGCCGTCGGCGCGCTCGTCGTCATGATCGGCGCGGTCATGGCGCAACCAACGCCCGTGATTCCTCGCTCGGTGCTGATCGTCGAGCCGCTGTTGCTGTTTCTCGCAATGGGCGGCGCGCGCGCGCTCTATCGTGCGACCAAGGAGTTCTATCTCTATGGCGGGCTCGTCGGGCAGGGCAAGCCTGTGATCGTACTCGGCGCGGGCACTGCGGGCGCCATGCTGGCGCGTGAACTTGCGCGTTCGAGCGAATGGCGTCTGGTCGGCCTGCTCGATGACGATCGCTCGAAGCAAGGCCGCGAAGTGCTCGGCCACAAGGTGCTCGGAAGTTTCGGCGACTTGCAGCAGGTCGCGGAGCAATACAAGACCGATTACGCCATCATCGCGATTCCCTCGGCATCGGCGGAAGAGCAGCGTCGCGTCGCCACGCTGTGCGTGCGCGCGGGCGTGAAGGTCATGGTGCTGCCCGCGCTCAGTCAATTGACGCAAGGCGAGGGCGGTTTCCTGTCGCGCGTGCGGCAGATCGATCTCGAGGATTTGCTCGGCCGCGAGCCCGTCAAAATCGACATGCCGCACGTCGAACAGTTGCTGCACGGTCGTGTGGTGATGGTGACGGGCGCGGGCGGTTCTATCGGCTCGGAACTCTGCCGGCAGATTCTGCGTTTCTCGCCGGCGCAACTCGTCGCCTACGATCTGAGCGAATACGCGATGTATCGCCTGATCGAGGAGTTGCACGAGAAATTCACGGATTGCTCGGTGATTCCGGTCGTCGGCGACGCCAAGGATTCGCTGCTGCTCGATCAGACCATGGCGCGCTTTGCGCCGCATATCGTGTTTCATGCGGCCGCCTACAAGCACGTGCCGCTGATGGAAGAGCAGAACGCCTGGCAAGCCGTGCGCAATAACGTGCTCGGCACGCTGCGCGTCGCGCGCGCGGCGATTCGCCATGACGTGCGCCACTTCGTGTTGATTTCCACCGACAAGGCCGTTAACCCGACCAACGTGATGGGCGCCAGCAAGCGGCTCGCCGAGATGGCGTGTCAGGCCTTGCAGCAGGCCGCGCCGCACACGCAGTTCGAGACGGTGCGCTTCGGCAATGTGCTCGGCAGCGCGGGCAGCGTGATCCCCAAGTTCCAGCAGCAGATTGCGAAGGGCGGCCCGGTCACGGTGACGCATCCGGAAATCACGCGCTTCTTCATGACCATTCCCGAAGCCGCGCAACTCGTGTTGCAGGCATCGAGCATGGGACGTGGCGGCGAGATTTTCATTCTGGATATGGGTCAGCCCGTGAAGATCGTCGATCTGGCGCGCGATCTGATCCGGCTCTACGGTTACAGCGAAGAACAGATTCGCATCGTGTTCACCGGCTTGCGGCCGGGCGAGAAGCTTTACGAGGAACTACTCGCCGACGACGAAACCACCACGCGCACGCCGCATCCCAAACTGCGGATCGCGCAGGCGCGAGGCGTGCCCGAAAACTTCATCGACGAATTGTTGCCGTGGCTCATGCAGCATCGCGTGCTCGCGGATGACGAAGTACGGCGCGATCTGCGTCGCTGGGTGCCGGAGTATCAGACGGTGACCAACCCCACGCTGCAAAGCGTGCCGGTTGCGAAAGTGGCGAAAGTGGCCAACGAGCGCGGCACGTCGCGCTGACGGAGCCAACAGCGCATGACGACTTTCGATGAAGTCCATGCGCTGACCCATGCGGGTTCGTTGTTATCGAGGCACGGCGAGATCGTCGCGTCCTACGATCTCGAAGCCACCGGTAGCGATGCCTCCGGCTTCAAGTCATTACACGACGCGCGGCGCGACATTCTCTGCGCCGTCTCCACGCCCTTCACGGCGAACTATGCAGCCGCGCGCCGCGTTCATCTCATCAACGCGTTCGGTGTGACGCTGGGCGATTCGATCATCGGCCTGTCCGCGCTCTTCGCGATCAAGCGACGCTGGCCGCATCTCACGTTTACGACTTATCGGCCGGCTCATGCGCCAGGCTACGTGAAGCGCTTGTATGAACTGGCCGCGCCGCTCGTCGGGGGCGATGTGATCGATCTGCCGGTGCCGCTCGCAAGCCTGCCCGCCGATGAACCGAAGATCGACCTCGGCAATCATCTCTTCTGGCCGAGCTTCGCCTCGATGCCGATGATCGATTTCTTCATCCGCGCGTTAGGCGTGGACCCGCTAAGCGTAGCGCCGGAAGACAAGCGCAATCGCTGGCTGCGTGATCTGGCCTTGCCCTTGCCCGCGCGTCACGCAGACGACGCGGCGTATGTGCTGTTCTGTCCCAACGCGAGCACGCCAGTGCGCAGCGTGCCGCAGGCGGCGCGTGGGCGCATCGTCGCACGTCTGTGGGACGAATTCGGCTTGCCCGTGTATGGCTTCGGCGCGATCGATCACCCGCACTATCGCGACATCGCGGCGCATTCCAGGGATACGGCGGAATTCATCGCGTGGATCGGACACGCCTGTTATCTGGCGACGCCTGATACCGCCGCGCTGCATATCGCAGCGGGCTTCGACGTGCCGACGACGGCTTTCTTCACGACCATCGGCGCAGCGTTACGCTCGCGCGACTACGCCAACTGTCATGCAGTGGAGTTCGAACTGAGCGAGCTGCAAGGGATTCACGCGAGTGCCCGAGCGCAGGACCTTCGCGCGCTCGAACGTGTGTATGGCGCCTACGACTGGCGCACCATGCCGATCGTCACGACGGCGAGACCGTTTTGCCGCTCGCCTGAAACGCGGGCAAGCGTCCATAGAGCTCCGCCACCCAGTCGATGAAGACGCGCACGCGCCGCGGCTGATGCCGGTTCGCCGCATACAGCACCGACACCACGCGCGCATACGACGGATACTCGTTCAGCACTTCCACGAGCGCGCCGCTTTTCACATAAGGGTCGAGCGTGTAGCTCGAACTCTGGATGAGTCCGAGGCCCGAGACGCCGCACGCAATGTACGAATCGCCGTCGTTCACCGCGATCTTGTGCTTCATCGCGATGGTGCGCGTTTCGTTATCGACGACGAATTCCCAGTTGCGCACGCGCCCCGACTTGTTGAGCACGTAGCCGACCGCGAGATGCTGTTCGAGATCGTCGAGCGTGCGCGGCGTGCCGTACTTCTCGAGATAGCCGGGCGATGCGCACGTGATCTGCGAATACGCGCCAATGCGCTTGGCCACGAGGCCGACATCGCCGACCGCGCCGACGCGCACCACGCAATCCACGGCTTCCTCGACGAGATCGACCGAGCGGTCCGTCAAAAGCAATTCGACGCCGATATCCGGATAGGCCGCGAAGAATTCCGGCAAGGCGGGAATGATGGTGCTCTTCGCCATGACCTGCGGCAGGCTGACCTTGACGTTGCCCTTGGGACTGAGCTTCGAATGCGAGAGCGACGCTTCCATGTCGTCGATCTCGCCCAGCACGCGCACGCAGCGATCGTAGTAAGCCTCGCCGTCTTCGGTGATGCTGATGCTGCGTGTGGTGCGATTGATGAGGCGTGCGCCGAGATGCGCTTCGAGCGCTTGCAGCGTGCGCGATACGCTCGCGGGCGGCAGGCGCAGCGCATCGGCGGCCTTGGAGAAGCTGCCCGCCTCGACGACGCGCGCAAAGACCTTCATGGCGAGAAAGCGATCCATACTCGTCTGCAATCACGGCCGCGCGCGCAAAGATGCAGGCATGCACGGCGGTCGAACTGTTGATCAAGCGGGGATCATACTTTGGAACCCGCCAGCCGCGCAGCAACCGTGGCCGGCGCGCACGATCACGACAGTCCGAGTCCGCGGCACAGCCACCACGAGTAGTGTTCGATCATCCGCTGGAACGGCGCGTGATGACCGTAAGCGATCGAAGAGACGGCGAGCAGCCCGAGGCCCGCCACGAGCGCGCGCGGCATCTTGCGCGGCACGGCAAACACATGGCGCAACAACAGGAAGGCGATGAGGCCGCCGAGCAGCCAGCCAGCCACGACTTCGGCGGGCGTGTGCGCGTCCTGCAGAATACGACTTGCGCCGATCAGCGCCGCGAGCACGAGTCCCGCTGCCGCGCCCAGCAGATACCACGCTCTTCCGAGCCCGCCCGCGAGCAAGCCTGCGGCGACCGTATAGATCGATGCCGCGAGCATGGTGTGCCCGCTGATCATACGAAATTCGATGGCCGGCACTTCGAGGCCGCAGCCTGCATAGAGAATCTTCGAAAGGCCGACCAATCCCATGCCGGCCGTCAGCAGCACGGCCCAGCGAATGGCGAGCCGCATGTCCACCGAGCGCAACCACAGTGCGCAAACGAGTGCGAGCGGCAAAAGAAGCGCCGCGTCGCCGAGATTGGAAAAAATCCAGAGTATTTTCGTTTCCATGCTTTTTTCGTTACCCCGTCCTGGCGCGCATCGGTCCATGCGCTGTTTAAGCTTATGTCGCCATAAAGTCTATGTCGTGTCGGCCGCTTGCTTGCGCCGTCCCGCCATGCGGTATTCCGTCGGCGAGATAGACAGCCGCTTGCGAAAGATCTTCGCGAGGCCGTCGCCACTGCCCGCGCCGCATCGGCGCGCAATCTTGTCCACCGGTAAATCCGTTCCCGCAAGAAGCATGCAACTCGCGTCCAGTCGCGCGCGCAAGAGATACTCAGAAGGCGTGAGCCCGATTTGCGCCTTGAAGCGGCGCAGGAAGTTGCGTTCGCTCATGGCCGCGACGCGCGCCGCATCGGTGATCGAAATCGGCTTCACGTAGTTCTCGCGCATCCAGCGCGCGGCTGCGTCGATCTTCTGGCGCACGCCGCCGCTGTCGGTGTCTTCCAGCACGGTTGCCAGCTTATGCCACGCGCCCGGCAGCGTGCGCTCCGACACTTCGCGCGCTACCGCCGCGCCGTGATCGCGCTTGATGATGGACAACGCCGCCGCGATCGGGCCTTTAGGATCGTCCAGCGTAAGCGTTTGTTCCGCGATGAAAAGTGCGTTCGACAACGCAGGCGACAAGGCCGAGGACAACGCGTCCTGCGCGGGTTCATCGCCGAAATCGAGCGAACGGTTCTGCAGCGTGAGATTCGCCGCCGCCAGAATGTGCGCGCCTTCGCCGATAGCCTTGATGAACGGGATCTTCGGTGCGATACGCCCAAGGCGTTTGCGCAACATGACGTCGTGCCGCGCGTGCCGCGCGCCTTCGCCGCCCGCGATGAAAAGGGCATCGCACTCGTTCATCCAGCGGTTTTCGAGGCTTTCGCTCCAGATGCGCATGGAACAGCTGCTCGCCACGCTCCCGCCTTCACTGGACACGAACATCAGCGAATAGTTCGGCGCCGCAGCGTTCGAGCCCGCATGAGCAGGCAGGCGAACCTGGTTGGCAAGCGAAAAGACTTCGGAAATAGAACTGACTTCGACGAGCGAGAAGTCCTCGAAGATCAGAATGCCGATTCGCTTCGCCATGCTGGCCACATCGGCGGGCGGCGCGTCGGTTTCGGGCGAGCGCACGACCTGCAGCCGGCCCATACCGTTGGCATATACCATCGACTTTCTCCTGTTCATCCCCTGTGTCGTAATCTCCCTGGTGGAGCGAAAAGCAGAGGGAAAACCAAGCTATATGCGTGGCACTATACGCGGCAGGCAGCAAACGCCGTTGCCATCGTCGGATAATGGCGAACTGTTGGCAGATGATTTCGATATTCGGACGATAAGCTGGCATCACTCATGTCGTCTGATGAAATCGGGCGATTGATTCCACTACATATCCCACAACAAGAGGCGGCCGCGAACGCTCCAAGACGCGTCGCAACGCCTCGTGCAACCGACAACCGAGGTGAGCCGATGCTCAAGGTACGCAAGGCGGTATTCCCAGTAGCCGGTCTCGGCACGCGCTTCCTGCCCGCAACGAAGGCGAGTCCGAAGGAAATGCTGCCCGTCGTGGACAAGCCGCTGATTCAGTACGCGGTCGAAGAAGCGATGGCCGCTGGCATCACGGAGATGATCTTCGTGACCGGGCGCAGCAAGCGCGCAATCGAAGACCACTTCGACAAGTCCTATGAAGTCGAAGCCGAACTCGAAGCGCGCGGCAAGGACAAGCTGCTCGAACTCGTGCGCGGCATCTTGCCGAGCCATGTCACCTGCATGTACGTGCGTCAGGCCGAAGCGCTCGGTCTCGGTCACGCCGTGTTGTGCGCGGAAAAGCTCGTCGGCGGCGAACCGTTCGCGGTCGTGCTCGCGGACGACCTGCTCGACGGCAAGCCGCCCGTGCTCTCGCAAATGGTCGATGTGTTCGACCACTATCATTCGTCGGTGATCGGCGTCGAGGAGATCGACCGCAAGGATTCGCGCTCGTATGGCGTGATCGAGGGCAAGCCCTGGGACGACGGTCTCTTCAAGCTCTCGCGCGTGGTCGAAAAGCCGGAACCGGCGCTTGCGCCTTCGAACTTCGGCGTGGTCGGCCGCTATGTGCTGATGCCGCGCGTGTTCGACTTCCTGCGTCAGCAGAAGCCGGGCGCAGGCGGCGAGATTCAACTGACGGACGCCATTGCCGCGTTGCTCGAACAGGAACAGGTGCTCGCGTATCGCTATCACGGCAAGCGTTTCGACTGTGGCAGCAAGCTCGGCTATCTGAAGGCGACGGTCGAATTCGCCCTGCGTCATCCGGAAGTGCGCGATGAATTCGCCGCCTACCTGAACGCGCATTTCGGCAAGCTGGAAGCGGCGCAAGCAGAAGAAGTCCGCACCGATGTGGATGTCGACGACACGAGCGAAGACTCCACGGTCATCGCCTGAAGCATCATCTGTTTCGGTTCGATGAGAACGGCGCGCAGCGATGCGCGCCGTTTTTTTTTGCTGCACGGCTTAGCGGAAGTAAGCCTTCGTGTTCTCGTGCACGTCTTCGCGTGCGAGCAGTTCATCGGGCAGCAGCCATCGATAATCGCTGTGCTGATCGAAGCGGCCGATGGGCACCGTGCCGCTCAGGTTCATCGCGTAGGCAAGCACGATGTAGTGCGTGCCGAAGCCGGGCTCGCCGGCGAAGTTATCGTCGTAGCGATGCTCGAACACGCCATAAAAGCGCGAGGACGAACGCTCGACGCTCGCCACGCCCAGTTCGTTACTGACGACGCGCTTGAACGCGGCATCGAGCGATTCGTCCTTGTCCACGCGCCCGCCCGGCACGAACCACGTGCCCTGTGCGGGTCGATTGCGGCGATGACCGACCAGAACCCGGCGGTTGCCGTCGGTCACGATCAGGTCGATCGAAATGAGCGGCGTGAGCCGGACCACCGTCATGAAATCGTCCACGTTCAGCATTGCTGCTCCATTGGTCTTTGCTTTTAATCGTTATGGATGCTGCTCGCGCGATATGCACGGCGCGCGTTCAGTGTAGCGCGCGAATTCTCGCGACAGGCATGCACGACACTGGCGAAAAGCGCCGAAAGATCGTCCACGTGTGCCACGCGTTTTTTCGCTCGCCAAGGGCTCATTGACCCGTGTATCCGGCGGGCTTCGTGACGTTGGCGCGCATGGCATCGGCGTTATCGGAGACGACGTATATGGGCGCCTCGGTCAGCACGAGCGGCAGGCGTCCGTCGCTGTACTTCATGGCCGATGCATTGCCCATCATGTCGAATACCGTCACCGTGCCGGACTTCGCGGGCGCATCGACGATGAGGCTGTAGTTCGCTCCATGCGACGCATCGAAGCCCTTCGGTCCCGGCCATACCGCATTGCTATGGGTCCAGAGCGCGGTGACCACCTTGCCGCCGTTCAGCCGCTGGAACGCGTAGGCATAGACGCCTTTGGGCGTGCCGTTCACATAGCCGAGTGTGGTCGTGCCGTCGATAAGACGCGTCATGGCGGCCACGGCCATCGCGGCGGGCTTCGGGCTGATCTGCGTCTGCCCGTAGCCGCCTTGCGCATTCACGAGATCGAAGAACACGCCATAGCCCACCTCGGGCGGATCGGCGGAATAGAACACGAAGCTCACGTCCGCGCCTTCGCCAAGCAATATCAGATGCGCGCGCGCCGTCACCGCGCCTTGTGCATAGAGCACGTTCCAGTTCGGCGTCGCCGGGCCGTACTTCGTGTTCAGGTCGTAGCTGATACCTGTCTCGGTGACGAAGAGCTTTGCGCCCGGCTTCACGACTTCGGTCATCGTGCGGCGCAGCTCGCGCATCGCGGCGGGCATCGCTTTCGATACGGTGGAAGCGTCGGCATCGAAACGTTCCGGCGGGTGCGACGGCGACGTGCCCACGTCGTAATAACCATGCGCGCTCACGCCATCCAGATACTTGCCGATGCCAAGCGGCGCCAGACGCTTGAGCCACGTCGTGTTTGAAGCCAGATTCGACAGCGTCAGGCCCATTACGACGGCGTTGGGGTCGCCCGCGTGAATGGCCTCGGCGGTGGCCTTGTACATCGCGACGAGATTGGCGTCCGTGTCGCGCCAGGGCAGACCGCCTTCGTAGTCCGGTTCCCAAGTGACCTGGTAGTAGTTGTGCGCTTGCTGCGGGAACCAGCGCTTTCTCACCGCATTCGATTCCACGCCGACACGTTTCATGTAGGCGCTGTATGCATCGAGCGAGGAAGGCGCGTAGCTGTGCGTGCGCTCGTGCGTGGGGCTCGCCCATGCGGGAATGCCATCGAGCTGGATGAGGCGCAGCAGATCGCCCGGCTTGAAGTAGGGCGCGAGGTTGTCCGCAGCCGCGTTGAAGGTGTTCGGGCCTTTTTCCTCGGTCATGTACCAGTTGCGGTTGTCGTTGACCCAGGTGAGACCTAGCTCGGGATAGAGCGGACGATAACCGTCGCCGGAACAGCAGCTTTGACCCGGCTTGAGATACGCCGCGCCTTGTCCGCCGAAGCGATGCTGATCCGGATGCTCGAACGCCACGGGCGGCAGCGCCGGAGCCACCACCGGCAGCACACCGAACGTGGCGATGCCGGTGGGCCGCGTGCCGCGCGTTGGCAACGCGCTCTTACCCGACTTGAGCGATGCGCTCACCGCGAAGTAACCCGCCGCCTCCGACGTGCAGACGATCGTAGTAGTCGCGGGGCGCGCATCGACGGCAAACTGGCCGCTCGCCTTGACCGTGTTCCATGCGTCGCGGATCTGCCATGTGACGGTATCGGCGCCCTTGGCGCGCGTGGTGATGGCCACGCGCACCGGCGTCTTCAGCGCGAACATGCGCGTGCCGTCGCTGCCGGGCGTGTCCGCTTCGAGCTTATCGCCGCTCACTGACGCCGTTACGGGCGGTGTCGGCGCGCTGCAGCGAAGCGGCGGGGTATCGGCAAGAGCGGTTTGTTGTTCGGCCGCGGCGGACTGCGCGCGGGGCGCTGCCGTCTTGGTCGTGCTCGCATACCAGCAATGTTTTTCGACGCCGGGAGCGGGGTCGTCGAAGGCGCTGTTGTCGCAGCGTGCGCTGCCCGTGAAGGTCTTGATCGCGTGTTGCGCGGGCGTGCCGTACAGCACGCGCGTGGCGCCTTCGAATGTGCAGACGCCGTATTCGGCGGCGCAGGAAATCCACGCGGCGCCGTCGATGATCACCGCGCTGGCGGCAGGCGCCGCTTCCTCGGACGTGGCGTCGTCGCAGCCGGTCATCGACGCAAGGAAGGCGAGCGCAAACGCGAGGCAGCCAACGCGAAGGGCGGTGAAGCGAGGTGCGAGTGGTCCGTTCATCGTTCGCGTGACCTTGGCCGTATGGGAGATATGAGGAGCAAGCCGTGACGCCAAGCGCCGCCGATGCTACGAAACTGAAACGTTTCTCGCGCGCGCGTGGTGCCGCTCGCAAGCGATGATGCCGTCCACTTCTTCATCCGCTGCGTGCGCGCGCGCACGTGCAAGCCCGCTTCGTCCGATGAATACAGGCCACCGGCGTGCGATAGCAGCTTCATCGTGTCGAAAAGACCGATCTTCGAGCACGACCGCGCGCTTATCAGGAGTGAAACACCCAAGGCGTTCCAAATCGTAACGAAGGTCCCGGCCGGCGCGGAAAAGTTGACCGCCGGCGCGGGACCCGGTGCGAAGAATTCGCTGATCAGTCAAATACGCGATTACGCCCATTAATTGTGAATCAGGCATTGCAGATTACAGATTCTTTCAATCGGTCATTCAAAAAAGGGGCTCAGAACAGAAACCGCCGCAAATGACTAATCATTGGCGGATAAGCACGCTGCGCACGTCTAACGTGCACGGTGGTTTGCGGCGAAACGCGGCCTTGCAATGCAGCAGGATAGGTCTTAGGAAATCTTTCAAAAGTTAATTAAATTCGGCTTTTGATTCCCGCGTCCAAAGCGTTTTTGATAATCCGAATTGGCGCGCTCATATAATCCAGGAAATATTATTAGCGTTCCAAAACTTATCTAATTCGAGACAGCTAATTAATCAATTGGAGAATAGGCGCCGGATCGAGGATTAACCAAAAATTTCCGATTCCGATGAAACGTCTGAACAGTCGCCAAGCATGCGATGTTGCACGGATGAATCAGTTTCGACGCTTTCCCGACGAGGGCGCAATCGTCTGTGAGCCGCACAGGGCCGTACGCTAGGGCTTGGCGGGAGTTTCTAAAGCGGTTTCTACGATACGCGAATTCTTTTCAAGCCGGCGCTTTGCATAAAGTTTGTATGATGAATCGCGGTATTTGTTTCATCAGTCTTTGGACGATTGCGCTAAAAGAATTTGGGGATAGATATCAATGTGCGGTCACCCTCACAACCGAACAGATTTTGTGGTTTAAGAGCGAAAATCCGCACCACAAAAAACTTTGTCTGCTTATTATTCACACCAACGGATCGATTCCGCCAACCTCTCGTTCCCATCGGTCACGACAACCCGGCGCAGTTCGGGAAAGTCCTTGATGCAATGCAATGGCCGAGAACGCAAGCCGTACTCCTGGAACAAAAAAGCAGCAGAGGATGACCATGCCTTACGCCACTCTCGAACCCGCAGTGATGGGTTGGATGCCGCCCGCGACGAGACCGTCTCAGACCGAGGTGAAACGCATCGCGATTTTGCTGTTCGACGGATTTTCGCTCCTCGGCGCGGGAATCGTCGCGGAAGTTTTTCACATGGCGAACGAACTGTCGTCGGTGAAAGCGAAGGCCGACTGCAAGTACGACGTGCGCTTTCTCTCGGTGGAGGGCGGCAACGTCGCGTGCTCGTCGTCGGTGCGCGTCTGGACCGACGGTCTCGATGCTCGTCACTACGGCGGTTTCGATGCGCTCTTCGTGGCCGGCGGTCGCGGCGCGGATGAAGCGGCCCGCGACGACCGCATCATCGAATGGGTGCGCCGCGTGAATTCGAAGACCACCGTCGTCAAGGCGATCTCCGAAGGCCGCAAGGTGCTGGAAGCCGCGGGTATCGGCAGCGTGCATCCGGGCCTCAACGACCCGCAGGCGCGCTACGGCAACAGCATGATCCACCTCGTGCGCGACGAACCGTCCGCCGATGGCGGCGATCGCTACGAATCGATGAAGGGCGCGCTCCTGCTTGTCAAGCGCGACCTCGGGCTGGACATCTCGCGCAACGTGGCCGAACGCCTGATGCCGGGGTCCGCCGCCAAGCTCGTGTCCATCCTGGGCGACAGCGGCGCGGCATCCGCGGGCGACAAGATTCGCGCGGCGGCGCGCTGGCTCCAGGACAACTGCGAGCGGCCGATCTCCGTCGTCGATGCGGCTCAGGTCGCCGCGATGAGCGAACGCAACTTTCTGCGCCGCTTCAAGATCGAGATGGGCATCACGCCTTCCGATTATCTGTTGCAGGCACGCCTCGCCGTGACCTGCGCGCTGCTCACCGACTCGGAACTGCCGGTGGACAAGATCGCGCGCAGAAGCGGCATGGGCAACGGCGACCGCCTCGCCAAGATTTTTCGCAAGCGCCTTCTGATCTCTCCGACCGAATATCGGATGCAGAGCCGGCGCGAAGCTAACGGTTGATCCACGCGGACTGGACGCCGGTTCGACAGACCCCGCCTTCTGTGGGGTAGCGGACAAGGATGGCGTTTAGCGTCGAACATTTGGCCGGACCAGATTGGTCCGGGACTCAATCATTCTCGGGCGGCAGATGCTGCGCGTTCGAACTTGCAGGCAGGAGTCCTGATATGAGCAATGATGCACGCACGGAAAGCGAAGTGACGGTGAACGCAGCGAACGCAGAAGCGTCTTCGGCCACGACGGCCGAGGCATGCCGGCGCCTGGTGCCCGTCATTCTCGCCGGCGGCTCGGGCACGCGCCTGTGGCCGATGTCCCGCGAGCAATTCCCGAAGCAACTGATCGGCATCGTTGGCCGCGATTCGCTTTTGCAAGCCACGGTCGGACGCCTCAAGGGCTTCTCCGGCAACTTCAAGGTCGAAGCCGATCCGATCATCGTGTGCGGTGAAGAGCATCGCTTCACGACGGAAGAGCAGACCCGCGAAAGCGGCGTGAACGCACGCATCATCGTCGAACCGGCACGCCGCGACACGGCGCCCGCGCTCACGCTCGCCGCGCTGCAAGCCGTGAAGGGCGGTCAGGACGCGATCATGGTGGCGATGCCCGCCGATCACTCCATCGCCGATTTGCCGGCGCTGCATCGCGCAATCGCGATTGCCGCCGAACACGCTGAGCGCGGCGTGATCGCCACGCTCGGTATTCCGCCGACGCGCCCGGATACGGGCTTCGGTTATATCCGTATCGGTCAGGCGCTCGAAGACGGCGCGCATCAGATCGACCGCTTCGTCGAAAAGCCCGCCGCCGAACTCGCCGCGCAATACGTCGCCGCGGGCACGTACTGGTGGAACAGCGGCATCTTCGTCGTGCGCGCCAGTGTCTGGCTCGCCGCGCTCGAGAAGCTCAACATCGACATGCACTCGGCCTGCTGCGCCGCGATTTCGGAAGGAAAGGACGACGGCAAGTTCATCCGTCCGCAGGCCGCGCAATTCGGCCGCGCGCCGTCCGATTCGATCGACTACGCGGTCATGGAACACATCGGCACGCCGAGCGCGCCGTGCGAAGGCGTGGTGGTGCCGCTCGTCGCGGGCTGGTCGGATCTCGGTTCGTGGGACGCCGTGTGGGACGCGATGGACAAGGACGACTCGGGCAACGTGGCAAGCGGCCGCGTGGTGTTCGAAGGCGCGACCTCGAGCTACGCGCGCTCCGAGGGCGGCCGTCTCGTGGCCTGCGTCGGCACGACCAACATCATCGTCGTGGAAACGGATGACGCCGTGCTCGTGGCCGACCGTTCCCGCGTGCAGGACATCAAGGGTCTCGTCGCGCGTATCCGCGAGCAGCATGCGCCGGAAGCCGACACTCACCGCAAGGTGCGCCGTCCGTGGGGCTTCTACGACTCCATCGAACATGGCGAGCGGTTCCAGGTGAAGCGCATCGTCGTGACGCCGGGCGCGCAGCTCTCGTTGCAGATGCATCACCATCGCGCGGAGCACTGGATCGTCGTGAGCGGCACGGCACTCGTCACGCGTGGCGAAGAGCAGTTCCTGCTCTCGGAAAACGAATCGACCTTCATTCCGCTCGGCGTGCGTCACCGTCTGGAAAACCCGGGCAAGGTACCGCTCGAAATGATCGAAGTGCAGTCCGGCAGTTATCTCGGCGAAGACGACATCGTGCGCTTCGACGATACGTATGGCCGCAGCTGATCGACGGCGCATACGAACAAGGCAGTCTTCTTTGCAGCGGTAACCAACGACATAAAGACCGTTACGCGAAGGGAGGACAAAAGAGGCAGGTGGTGTCAGGCAACAAGCGATTGCGTTCGGGGGAATGACATGCGCGATTTACAAGGATTGCTGGCGCGTCTTTTTGACGTGGCCATGATCGTCGGCGGCGCCGCTGTGGCGTCGCAGATCCGGTTCGAGTACATAGAGGCACACGCCTATTCGGTGGCGTTCGTCGCCTTTGCGGCGGCTTTCTCGCTCGCGCTGTTTCCCGGCTTCGGCGTGTACGAATCGTGGCGCGGCCGTAGCAAGCTCATGCTCGCGTGCCAGGTCTCACTGGGCTGGCTCGTCGTGCAGGGCTGCGCACTTGCGCTGATGTTCTCGCTGCATCGCCTCGACTACGTCTCGCGCCTCTGGTTCGCCTACTGGACCGCGATGTCCGGCGCGCTTCTGATCGCCGGCCGTCTGCTCACCCATGCGGTCCTCGCCAATGTACGCAACGCCGGTCTCAACCTGCACCAGGTGGCGATCGTCGGTTGCGGCAAGCATTGCGATTCCATCGTTAGAAAGATCGACCGCACGACCGACGCCGGCTTTCGCGCCAGCGCCGCGTTCAACGCAACGCCCGGTCAGGGCCGTCTCAACACGCGCGTTCCGGTGTACGAAGACTTCGACGCGTTCGTCGACTACGTGCGTACCCAGAACGTGCATGAAGTCTGGCTCGCCTTGCCGCTCTCGGAAGAACGCACCATCCTTCGTTTCGTGAACGAGTTCCGCAACGACCTCGTCAACGTGCGTTTCATTCCCGACGTGCGCAGCCTCGCGCTCTTCGAAAGCGGTGTGACGGATCTGCTCGGCGAACCCGCCATCAATCTCGTCGCCTCGCCGTTGTCGCCCAGCGCGCTTCTGCAGAAAGAACTCTTCGACCGCGCCTTCGCGCTTGCCGCGATCATCGCCGTCGCTCCCTTGCTGATTGCCTGCGCCATCGCCGTGAAGCTGTCTTCGCGCGGTCCGGTGCTCTTCACGCAACGCCGTAAAGGCGCGGATGGCCGCGTCTTCAACATCTACAAGTTCCGTTCGATGCGCATGCACACGGAACAGGCCGGAGTGCTTCGTCAGGCCACGCGCAATGATCCGCGCGTGACTCGTGTCGGAGCGTTCCTGCGCCGTACCAGCCTCGATGAGCTGCCGCAGTTCTTCAACGTTCTGCGCGGCGACATGTCGGTCGTGGGCCCGCGTCCGCACGCACTCGAACATGACGACCTTTATCAAAAGGTCGTGTCGGGGTACATCCATCGTTACCGGATCAAGCCGGGCATCACCGGCTGGGCCCAGGTCAACGGCTTTCGCGGGGAAACCGACCGCATCGAAAAAATGGAAGGACGCGTCGCTCATGACTTGTACTACCTCGGTAATTGGTCGTTCGGACTCGATATGAGAATCATCGCCGCTACGATCTTCAAGGGACTACGCCACACCAACGCTTACTGATGCAGGGGACGACCTACATGCACAACCAACAACAACCAGGCAGCATCTCCATGGCCGCCAATATCCAAATGTCGAAGTCGTCGGGCTTCCGGCTCAGCAGCCTTGCGGCGGCAGCCACGCTTTGCGTCGTGATGGCAGGCTGCGGTCTCGCACCGGGTATGAAGATGGAGAAGCCCGCGGCTCTCGTCGAGACTTCGACGGACCAGGGCGACCCGGCAACCACGGTCAACATTCCGATCACGCCGATCGATCTCTCGCTCGTGCGCAAGTTGAAGGCCGCGCAACCGTCGGCCACCGACGATCCGAACGCGAGCCTCTATGGCAAGGCGACGCCGTACAAGCTCGGCGTGGGCGACGTGCTGCAGATCACGGTATGGGATCACCCGGAACTCGTGGCCGCGCTCGGCCAACCGGCCCAGCAGACGCGTATCGCGGATGCCGCTCCCGGCTTTATCGTCGATGCCGACGGCAACTTGCAGTTCCCGTATGTGAACCGCACGCTGCACGTCGCGGGCAAGACGGAATCGCAAGTGCAGCGCGAGCTGTACTCGGAGTTGTCGAAGGTTTTCGTGAAGCCGCAGGTGACGGTGCGCGTGGCTTCGTTCCGCGCTTCGCAGGTGTATATCGACGGCGACGTGCGTACGCCAGGCTCGCAACAGATCAACGACATTCCGATGACGTTGACCGAGGCGATCGGACGCGCGGGCGGTTTCGCGACGACGGCGGACCAGAGCCGCGTCACGCTGATCCGCGATGGCGTCACGTATCACATCAACATGGCCAGCATGACCTCGAAGGGCCGCAGCCCGTCGGACATCATGCTCAAGCCGGGCGATGCGCTGCGTATCGATTCGCGCGACGAGAACGGCGTCTACGTGATGGGCGAAGTGACCAAGCCCGCCACCGTGATCCCGATGCGCAACGGCAAGCTGACCTTGTCCGACGCGATCTCGCAAGCCGGCAGCTTCAACGCCGAGACTTCGGATCCGAAGGAGCTGTATGTGATCCGCAATGGCCAGACCGATACGCCTGAAGTCTACAAGCTGGACGCGCGTTCGCCTGTGTCCATGCTGCTTGCGAACAGTTTCGAATTGCAACCGAAGGATGTCGTCTACGTGGATAACAACGGACTCGTCCGTTTCAGCCGCGTGCTTAACCTGTTGCTGCCGGCGATCAATGCAGGCCTGACCGCGGCCGTGATTACAAAGTAAGCCTCAAGACCGGTGCGCAGGGGCGCGCCGGTCCACCTTGTGCGACTTAAAGAAAGAGCGAGCGAGACCATGGCCATGAACTTTGATACACGATACTCGGACGTCTCGACCGGCGACGAGTTGCGATTATCCGACTACCTGGCCGCTGTACTGGGCAACTGGAAGCTCGTGATGACCGTGATGCTCGCGGTGGTCGCACTGGGTGCCGCGTACGCTTTCATCGCGCCGCCGACCTACAAGGCCGACGCGCTGATCCAGGTGGAAGAGTCGAATAACGCGGGCAACGCTCAAGCGAACCCCAACGCATTGCAGGCCGTCTCGCAGATGTTCGACGCGAAGTCGACCACGGCCGCGCAGATCGAACTGCTGCGCTCGCGCCTCGTCGTCGACGACACGGTGCGCCGTCTGCACCTCGACATCAGCGCGCTTCCGCACACCATGCCCTTCGTGGGCGGTTTGGTTGGCAGCGTGTTCAACATGTTCAACATGCCCATTCCCTCGGGCTACCTCTCGCGCTTTGCGTGGGGCAATGAACAGATCGACGTGCCGCTCTTCGACACGCCGAAGGAACTCTACGAAAAGAAGTTCACGCTGGTCGCCGGAGAAAACGGCACCTACGTGCTGAACGATCCGGACGGCGTTTCCATTCTCACGGGCAAGGTCGGTCAGGAAGCCGCAGGCGTGACCGCGTTCGGTCCGGTCAAGCTCAAGGTGGACAAGCTCGAAAGCCCGGCAGGCGTGCAGTTCGAACTGCAACGCTTCTCGACGCTCACGACCATCGACAATCTCCAGAAGCGTCTGACGGTGGCGGAAACGGCGCTGCAATCGGGCATCATCGGTTTGAGCCTCGAAGGCGGCAACCCGAAGGAAATCGCGCAGATCGTCAACAACATCGCTAATCGCTACGTCGCGCAGGACGCCAACAAGCGTTCCGCCGAAGCCGAGAACACGCTGTCGTTCCTCGATCAGCAGTTGCCCATTCTGAAGAAGCAACTGGACGAAGCCGAGCAGAAGTACAACACGTTCCGCAACAAGCAAGGCACGGTCGACCTTTCCGAGGAAAGCCGCCTGCTGCTGCAACAGATCGTCGATAACAAGACCAAGCTCACGGACCTGCAACAGCAACGCGCCGAACTGTCGCTGCGCTTTACGGCCAACCATCCGTCGGTACAGGCGCTCGATGCGCAGATCGCATCGCTCACCGGCGCGCAAACGCGTCTCGGCAAGAACGTCTCGACGCTGCCGGATACCGAGCAGACCGCGCTGCGTTATCTGCGTGACGTGCGTGTCAACACCGAGCTCTACACGAACCTCCTGAACAGCGCGCAGCAACTGCGCATTGCGAAGGCCGGGCAGATCGGCAACGTGCGCGTGGTCGACTATGCGCAAGCGCCGGATGATCCTGTCCGTCCGAAGCGCGTGATCGTGATCCTGATCGCAGCCGGTATCGGCCTCGTGCTCGGCATTCTGATCGCCTTCGTGCGCAAGTCCCTGTACGGCGGTGTCGAACGTCCGGAAGAGATCGAAAAGCAACTTGGCGTGCGTGTGTTCGCCATCGTGCCGCGCAGCACCCAGCAACTGCGTCTGCAACGCAAGGTGGGCATGCGCCGCGAAGGACTGCACGTGCTTGCCGCGCAAGCGCCGGAAGATGCCGCTGTCGAAGGCATTCGCGGCCTGCGCACGTCGCTCAACCTGCAACTGGCCGATGCGCGCAACAACGTGGTGATGCTCACCGGTTCGCGTCCTGAAGCGGGCAAGTCGTTCCTTTCGGTGAATCTGGCGACGCTGGTTGCATCGACGAGAAAGCGCGTGCTTCTGATCGACGGCGACATGCGCCGTGGCGACATTCACTCGCATTTCGGCGTGCGTCATTCGCCGGGTCTGTCGGATGTGCTGATGGGCGCGGACGTGACGAGCGCGATCCTGCACGATGTCCTGCCGGGCGTGGACCTCATCACCAAGGGCTCGCTGCCTTCGCATCCGTCGGAACTGCTGGCAAGCGATCGCCTGGGCGAAGTGCTCGAGCATTTGAAGCAACTGTATGACCTCGTGATCGTCGATACCCCGCCGGTGCTGGCGGTGACCGACGCAACGGTGATCGGCAAGCATGCGGGCACGAGTCTTCTCGTCGTGCGGCATGGCAAGAATCAGGTGCAGGAAATCGGGGAAACGATGAAGCGCCTGCATCACGGCGGCGTGAACATGAAGGGCGTACTGCTCACGGATGTACCGCAATCGAAGATGTTGATGGGCAGCACCTACGCTGGCTATTACGGCTACGAAAGCATCGCAGAATAAAAACCGGACGCCGCCTGTAAGAACAATGACCGGCGCGCACCATGTGCATGGGCGCGCCAACACTCAGACCGCATACGAGAGGTTAAGCATGGACCGCAAAGTCGCTTTGATCACGGGCATCACGGGGCAAGACGGGTCGTACCTGGCCGAATTGCTGCTCGAAAAAGGCTATGAGGTGCACGGCATCAAGCGCCGTAGTTCGCTTTTCAACACTGACCGCATCGATCACCTGTATCGTGATCCGCACGATCCGGACCAGCGTCTGTTTCTGCATCACGGCGACCTTACCGATTCGACGAGCCTCGTGCGTATCATCCAGCGCGTGATGCCCGACGAAATCTATAACCTCGCGGCACAAAGCCACGTTGCAGTGTCGTTCGAGGAACCGGAATACACGGCCAACGCCGACGGTCTCGGGGCGCTGCGTATTCTCGAAGCCATCCGCATTCTCGGCCTCGAAAAGAAGACGCGTTTCTATCAGGCATCGACCTCCGAACTCTATGGTCTCGTGCAGGAAATTCCCCAGCGCGAAACCACGCCGTTCTATCCGCGCAGCCCCTATGCGGTCGCGAAGCTCTACGCCTACTGGATCACGGTGAACTACCGCGAAGCGTATGGCATGTATGCATGCAACGGCATTCTGTTCAACCACGAATCGCCGGTGCGCGGCGAGACTTTCGTCACGCGCAAGATCACGCGCGCCATCGCGCGTATCGCGGTCGGCATGCAGGACGATCTGTACCTCGGCAACATGTCCGCGCTGCGCGACTGGGGCCATGCGCGCGACTACGTCGAGATGCAATGGATGATGCTGCAGCAAGAGCAGCCGGAAGACTTCGTGATTGCAACGGGCGTGCAATACAGCGTGCGTGAATTCGTGCAACAGGCAGCGGCCGAACTCGGCGTACACGTGCGCTTCGAAGGCGAGGGCGTGGATGAAGTGGGTATCGTCGATCGAGTGGAGGGCCGCGAGACGAAGCTGAAGCCGGGTCAGGTGATCGTGCGTGTCGATCCGCGCTACTTCCGTCCGACCGAAGTGGAAACGCTGCTCGGCGATCCGTCGAAGGCGCATGCCAAGCTCGGCTGGCGTCCGCAGACCACCTTCCAGACGCTCGTCAAGGAAATGGTGCGCGCGGACTATCAGATTGCCCGACGCGACGCACTCGTCACGCTCGCCGGTTTCAAGGCCCTGGAACATCACGAGTAAAGCGCATGGACAAGCACGCACGCATTTTCGTGGCGGGACATCGCGGCATGGTGGGCTCGGCGCTGGTGCGCCGGCTCAACAAGGCCGGCTACCGCAACATCGTGACGCGCACGAAGGCGCATCTCGATCTCACCGACCAGGGCGCGGTGAACCTGTTCTTCGAGGAAGAGCATATCGACGTGGTGTTTCTCGCGGCGGCGCGCGTAGGGGGCATCCTCGCGAATTCGACGATGCCCGCCTCGTTCATCTACGAGAACCTAGCGATCCAGACCAACGTGATTCACGCGGCCTGTCGCTGGAACGTGAGCAAGCTCGTGTTCTTCGGTTCGTCGTGCATCTACCCGAAGGCCTGCCCGCAGCCGATCAAGGAAGAATATCTCCTGCAATCGGCGCTTGAGCCGACCAACGAAGCCTATGCGATTGCGAAGATCGCGGGCCTCAAGATGTGCGAGGCGTACAACCGTCAGTACGGCACGAAGTTCGTCTCGGTCATGCCGACGAATCTCTACGGCCCGAACGACAACTACGACCTGAAGAGCAGTCACGTGCTGCCCGCGCTGATTCGCAAGGCGCACGAAGCGAAGCAACGAGGGGATGCGACATTGCCGGTCTGGGGATCGGGCACGCCGCGTCGCGAGTTCCTGCATGTCGACGATCTCGCCGATGCCGCGACCTTCCTCATGGAAAGCGACATCAGCGAAGGCGTATTCAACGTCGGGACAGGTGAAGACCTGACCATCCGCGAACTCGCGCATACGATTTGTCGAGTGGTCGGCTTCGACGGTCAACTCGAGTTCGATGCCAGCAAGCCCGACGGCACGCCGCGCAAGCTGCTCGATGTTTCAAAGCTCGAAGGCATGGGATGGAAGGCGTCGATCGCACTGGAAGAAGGCATCCGCGCGACGTACGGGGACTTCCTCTCGCGTGACGAATCGATGCAAACGCCGGTCGCCGCATAGCCAGCCGCGAACATATCGAATCCTTTCCAAAGGACGCAAAAGAAATGTCAGCATCAGTGACCATTTTTCATAACGTCGTGTGGTCGCGGCATAAAGGCGAAGTTTTGTCCGCGTTGCATAACATCTCGGGGTCCGGCTCTATTCGTTATTCGATGGTGCAGATCGCGGATACGGAGCACGATCGCATCGGCTTTTCCGATGTCGACTATTCGTTCCACCGCTACCCGATGAGAAAGCTATACAGCGGCTGCTATGAAGACGTGCCGACCTGGCGCATGACCATGCGTCTCACTTGGGAAGTGCTCAAGGCGAAGTCCGATCTCGTGGTTTTGCCGGGGTATCACCGTCCGGAATATTGGGCGATGATGGCCGCGTGCATCCTCACCGGAAAGCGCCGCGCCGTGTTCTGCGATTCGACTGCACGTGACAATCCGCGCCGCATGTTGACCTCCATTCCGAAGCGCGTGTTCTTCGCGCTGTGCGATGGTTACTTCGCTTTCGGTACGCGCAGCCGCGAGTATCTGATGTCGCTCGGTGCGAAGCAGGAGAACATTTTCATCCCTTGTCAGGCTGCCGCGCTGCCGCGTTCGTTTTCACCGAAGACGGTGGGTGATGACAGGCTTCTACATCGGCAAGGCAACAAGCCGGTGTTCCTCTATGTCGGACGTCTGTCCGCCGAGAAGGGCATCGATACGCTGGTCGAAGCGTTCAGTACGCTCAAGAAGAGCGTGCCGGATGCCCAGCTGCGTATCGTGGGTACGGGCCCGCTCGGCGACGCGTTGAAGCAACAAGTGAAAGAGGCTGGTCTCGAGGAATCCGTGCAGTTTCTCGGCAGCCTGCAAGACGCGCCGCTGTCGCGCGAGTATTTCAGCGCGACGTGCATGGTGTTGCCGAGCCGGCGTGAACCGTGGGGTCTTGTCACGAACGAAGCATTGAGTCATGGTTGTCCGGTCATCGTCAGCGAAAGCTGCGGCTGCGTGCCGGAACTCGTGGTGGAAGGGGTATCGGGTTACTCCTTCCCTGCGGGCGATGTGGCGGCCTTGCATCGCACGATGCTCAAGTCGCTGGAAGCGTTCGCCGATACGGCGGGCACGGCGAGCCGTTGCACCGATGTGATTCAGCGCTTCGATCCGCCCACGGCGGCTGCCAATATCGCGCGAGGCTGCGCGCTCTTGCTGACCAACTAAGCGGGTGGCAAAAGCGGGACGGTAGATGGAGGAAGACGCACACAGGTAGTGAAGAGACGCTGCCAGACGCGCGGTCCTGCGCGCCTGGTAGCTGGCGCCTTGCCGGACGCGAAAGCCGTTCGGAGCGAAAGGCGCGTTAGTCGGGCGAGGGACCAAATGAGAATACTGATCTACGGGCTGAATTACGCGCCCGAGCTGACGGGAACCGGCAAGTACACGGCAGAGATGGCAGAAGCACTGGCCGCGGGCGGCCACGAAGTGCGCGTCGTCTGCGCGCCGCCATACTACCCGGAGTGGAAGGTCGGCGAGGGGTATCGAAGCTGGCTTCATCGTATCGAGTCGCGCAAGGGCGTGCGTGTATGGCGCGCGCCGCTATGGGTGCCCAAGAAGCCTAGCGGCGCAAAGCGCATGTTGCATCTTGCGTCGTTCGCGCTGGCGTCCATGCCCGCGCTCGCGGCGCACGTGGCGTGGCGTCCGCATATCGTAATGAGCATTGCACCGAGCCTCGCCAACGCGCCTGGCGCACTTGCGTTGGCACGTCTGACCGGCGCGCGTTCATGGCTGCATATCCAGGATTTCGAGGTCGATGCCGCCTTCGATCTCGGCCTGCTCAAGAACGCGCGCGCCAGCCGCATGGCGCTCGGCTTCGAACGCTGGCTGATGAAGCACTTCGACGTGGTCTCGTCGATTTCCGACAAGATGGTCGATCGCGCGGTGAGGAAGGGCGTGGAGCTGACGCGCGTGTTCCATCTGCCCAACTGGGTCGATACCGGCGCGATCTTTCCGCTCGATCGTCCGAGCGAGTTTCGTCGTGAACTCGGGATCGGAGAACATACGGGCGTGGTGCTCTATTCGGGCAACATGGGCGCGAAGCAAGGCCTCGAAGTATTGGCCGATGCCGCCGCCGCACTCGCATCGCGCGATGACATCGTCTTCGTGTTTTGCGGTAACGGCGCGACCAAGGCGGAATTGCAGAAGCGTTGCGCAGGTCTCAAGAACACGCGCTTCATGTGCCTTCAGCCGGTTGAGCGTCTGAACGAACTGCTCAATCTCGCCGATGTCCACGTGCTTCCGCAACGCGGCGATGTCGCCGATCTGGTGATGCCTTCGAAGCTCACCGGCATGTTCGCCAGTTCACGCGCCGTGATTGCCATGGCGCATGGCGGCACGGAACTCTACGAAGCCGTCAATGGACGTGGTGTCGTGATCAAGCCGGAGAGCGCGAAGGACCTGACCGATGCGATAGAAATGCTGATCGGCGACCCGGAGTTGCGGGCTTCGCATGGCGAGCAAGGACGGCTCTTCGCACAAGAACGTCTGTCGCCGGCTTCCGTGTTTGCACGCCTCGAAGACCGCTTGATATCGCTCATCGGCAAGCCGGTTCCGCATGCGGCGCCGGTGCGGATCAAGGAAGCGGCTGCGCGGCCGGCGGAGACGGATATGTTTATCGAGCGTGCGCCTGTCGTCGAGAAGATCGAATAGCAGAGCATCGCGCCGGCTGTTTCACGTGACTTGCAAGGGTTCGTCTTTCATCGAAGACGAACCCTTGTGTTTTTAGTAGGGCGACTTGTAGATGTCTCTGGCGCGCGCGGCATTGGCCGGAGGCTTGAGTCCCGCCGGCGTGGGATAGAGCGTGGCCGCCGCGCCTTGCGGCATCAACATGGCCTTGGCGGTGGCTGCATCGTTTCTTCGACCCGTTGCCCGCAACTGCGCACCGGCACCGGGATTGCCGACATAGCCGTTCTGCTGGGCCAGCAACTTGTCGGTGGGCGAGATGCCCTCAGTGGTCTGCCCGTTCGTGATGGGTCCGCGCTTACCACCTTTGCCGTTGGTCGGCGCGCCATACGGGTCCGAATACGTCGATGGACTTCCTAGCAAGTCCATCTCACCCGCGCCGCCCGCGGCCTGACCGTTGCTCATGGCGGCATCGGCGAAATTGCCTGCATGTGCAAAGGGCGCCGCGGCGAACGCGGTCGCGGCGATGAGCGGTAAAAGCACTACACGTAGCGCGTTTTTCATCGAAATCTCCAAAACGGTAGTGCGAAGTTTCCGCAAGTCGGCAGGTGATTGTCTGGTCGCAAGACCTCATTCGGTGCGCTTCCTGCATCGATTCGGTGAACCCGGATACAACGCTTGCAACGAATAAATCGGACATGAAAACAGGATATGGCGCGGAACCGATCACTACCGCCAAAAGCCCTGCAGATGCGGCCATTCGTGTATTAGCGCACGCGGGCTCGTGCACCCTTCGCCGATAATCAACCTACCGTATGCGCCTGAGCCGCGCTGCATAGGCATGCTTTCCCTGGCAACGGGCGGGCGGCATGCAAGGCATCTCGAGCGATCATGCGTATCAGAAAAGGTAAGACGAGTACGCCTTGAAGCGTACCTAAGGACAAGGCCAAACACGAGTCGCCAGAAAACAAAAGCGCGCTCGATGACAGGCACCGTGCGACAAGCGCTGCACAGCAATGAATCGGCAGTATGCGGGCAGCTGGGCGAGTAGTGAAGCGGAGTGACTGGGGCGGGGGTTCCTAATGGACAGAGCGATCGAAGAGCGTGGCATCGGCGCGGCCAGAAATGGCAACGCTGGCGAGACTGCCACACGGCGCGCGACGGCGTCGGGCAAGGTCATCGACCTGTCGCTCGCGGGTCCCGGCAATTTCGTTGCGAAGCGCGGCTTTCTGACCGAGCTCGTGTGGTTCTTAATCGAAGCATGCTTCATCAATAACAAGCTCATTCCGGTCTCGTTTGTGCGCGTGGCGCTTCTACGCGCATTCGGCGCGCGTATCGGCAACAACTGCCGCATGCCGCATCCCATTCGCGTGAAGGCGCCGTGGAATCTCGAGGTCGGCGACAACTGCTGGTTCGGTGTCGATGCCTGGATCTACAACCAGACCACGATTTGCATCGGCTCCAACGTCTGCATCTCGCAGGGCGCGTTTCTCACTACCGGCTCGCACGACGTGGGCGGCAACATGGACTTGCAGGTCGCACCGATCGTGATCGAAGACGGCGTCTGGATCACTTCGAAATGCGTGGTGCAGATGGGCGTGACCATCGGGCGCTCGGCAGTCGTCACACCGCTTTCCGTCGTACATCGTTCGCTCGATGCGGAAGGCGTGTATGGCGGCAACCCAGTGCGCTTCATCAAAAAACGCTTCCCTGCATGAGTTTTATCACGGTCGCGCGCTTCGTGATCGACGCGGCCCGGTCGTTTTTGAAAGCACAAGACATCTGAGGCACGGAGACAAAGCGCGCGCGGCGTGATGCGGGCATTCGATGCCGCGTATCACGGCGGGCTTTCGTGAACCGACAGCGAAGGAGACTTGCAAGCTCATGCGGAGCCCTGCGGCAGCACACGCGAACAAGCGCGAATAGCGCGTATATGGCGTACAGGGCGCCGTCGGGATCGTTCGAATCCGGCAAGAAGATGCGTCGCCAAGACGAGCGACGACTCGCAACCGGATGCGGCGTTTGGACAACGGGTCAGGGGCGCGGTGCATTGCCGGCAACATGGCACACCGCTTAAGCACGAGTAAGAAGGAGCACGGGGCATGTTCATTGACAGCCGAAGCGTAGAGCAAGGCGCGGTAATCGATACCACGGTCTGCATCGTCGGGGCGGGGGTGGCCGGCATCACGCTGGCGCTCGAACTCGAAAGGCAGGGCATCGACGCGTGCCTCCTGGAAAGCGGCGGGTACAAAGCGGACGACGAAACGCGCGATCTGTATCGCGGCGAGAACGTCGGCGTGCCGTACGAGTTCGCCGACGGTTGCCGCAGCCGCTTTCTCGGCGGCAGCAGCAATTGCTGGGGCGGCTGGTGCCGTCCGCTCGATCCGTGGGATTTCGAAAAGCGCGACTGGGTGAAAGACAGCGGCTGGCCTTTCAGCCTGGACGAGTTGCGCCCTTACTATGCGCGCACGCATCAACTGCTGCAGCTCGGCGAGAATAATTTCGATCCGGCCTACTGGGAAGCGGCGATTCATCGTTCGGATGTCAAGCGTCATCCATTCCCGACGGGCAAGGTGCGCGACACGATCTCGCAGTTCAGCCCGCCGGTGCGCTTCGGCAAGGTGTATCGCAAGCATCTGCTCGATGCGAAGAACGTGCGCGTGATGCTGTACGCGAACGCGATGAACATCGACACCGACACCGACGCACGCACCGTCACGAAGATCGATATCGGCACCATCAGCGGCCGGCGCTTTGCGATTCGCGCGAAGGTCTTCGTGCTCGCGACAGGCGGTATCGAAAACGCGCGTCTGTTGTTGTCGTCGAACAAGGTGCAGAAGGCGGGTCTCGGCAACGGCAACGATCTGGTGGGCCGTTACTTCATGGACCATCCGCGCATCATGTCGGCGAAGGTGAACTTCAAGAAGGAATGGGCGCGCAACAAGCTCTACGACATCAAGTATCACTATCAGAACAAGGCGGTCTCGGCGCACGGTACGTTCATCTCTTCGCAATTCGCGCTCACGCAGTCCGTGCTGGAACGCGAGAAGCTCCTGAACGCGCGCTCGTGGTTCTATTCGGTGTTCCGTGGTGAGAACACCGAGGGTTCCGAGGCGTTGATCCGCGCGAAACAGGCCATGCTCAAGAAGGATCAGCCGGGCTACAGCATGGCGGGCGACCTCATGACCATGATGGCGCATCCCGTCGATACCGCGTGCTTCGGTCTTGCGCGTCTGTTGCAACCGCGTTCGCTCATCACCGAAGTGAAGATTCAGACGATCGTGGAAGCGGAGCCGAATCGCGACAGCCGCGTCACGCTCTCGGCGCAGAAAGACGCGCTCGGAATGAATCGCGTGTCGGTGGACTGGCAAGTGACCGAGCTCGTGAAGCGCACCTTCGATCGCACGGTGACGCTTCTTGCCGAGGAACTGAAGCGCGGCGGCGTGGCCGACGTGGAGCTCGACGAGCCGCTCGAAGGCAAGCCGTGGCCCGCGCAGCTCGAAGGCACATGGCATCACATGGGCACGACGCGCATGCACGACTCGGAAAAGGAAGGCGTGGTCGATCGCAACCTGAAGATTCACGGCATGAGCAACCTGTATGTGGCGGGCAGCTCGGTGTTCCCGACGGTTGGCGCAAACTTCCCGACCATCACGATCGCCGCGATGACCCTGCGTCTCGGTAGCCATCTCGGCCGCATGCTGAAGAACGATGAAAGCACGCCGGCAGCGACGCTCGTCTCTTCGTCCGGCACGCCGCTCAAGGGTATCGTCACCGAGGAAATGCCGATGGCCGCATCGGCCATGCATATGCCGGGTGATCTGAGCAAGGCGTGAGGCAGGGCAGCAGCACCTGAAGCGCAAAACGCCGCCGGTCGTCGAGGACCGGCGGCGTTTCGTTTTGATGCGTGCGAGCGGGCATCGCTATAATCGCCGTCCACACCCGGCTTTTTTAGGTATATCGCTCGTGAAACTGCTTATCGCCCTGACACTTGCCCAGCTCTTGCTCGTAGCCTGCTCGTTCTCCGAAACCGAGGCGCAGAAGGCTGGCCGCTTCACGCGCACCGAGCAATCGCTCGAAGAGGCGCAGCGCAACGCGACCGTCGAATGCAACGACGCGGCGCAATGCGACGCGGCCTGGAAGCTGACGAAGACGTATGTGGAAAAAAGTTCGAAGGAACGTCTGTTGCGCGCAGACGATGTCGCGATCGACACCGACATGCCTTCAGGCTCAGGCAAGCCGGTCTATTCGGCGACGCGCACGGCGAAGGGCAGTGGCGCAACCATCGTGCTATATGCGCAATGCCGCGACATGTACGGCGAAGAGCGCACCGTGGGCTCGGACTACAACGGCTGCGCGGAAAAGATCATCGCCACGCAGAACGGCTTCGTCGATTACCTGAAGGCCAATCTGGTCGCGAAATAAGCACGCATCAACCGGCCTGCCGCTTCAAACGCAAGGCATCGGTCCTGCCGCCGCGCGGTCCCGCCGTGTCGCGCAGCACGCGGACGAGATCCTTCGACATGGCGTCGACATGAAAGCGTTGCATGAAGGTCTTGAACGCTTGCTCGCGCATGGCTTCGACCGCGGCGGTATCCATGCGCAGCCAGGTCGATAACGCATCGGCGGCGCCCTCAACGGTATCGGTCGTCACGATTCCCGCGCCGTCTTCCTTCACTTCGCGCCAGATGTTGACCTTGTCGGAGATCAGCACCGGCAAGCGCGAACCCAGCGCTTCCGCAACCGCAATGCCGAAGTTCTCCTGATGCGAAGGCAGCGCGAAGACATCGCTCGTGCGAAACGCGCCCCACTTCAAATCACCACTTAGCATGCCGGTCCACGTCATGCGAGTCTCGATGCCGAGTTCCTTGGCGAGCGTACGCAGATTCGCGGCGAACTCGCTGTCGTCGGGACCGGCCATCACGAGATGCGCGTTCGTGTCGATATCGCGCACGTTGGCGAACGCCTTCAGCAGCAAGTCGCAGCCTTTTTTCTCGTGAATACGGCCGAGAAACAGAATGGTGCGCTTGCCCGCGAGTTGCGGAAACTTCGCCAGGAACGCTTCGCGCAACGCGGTGGAATCGGCGGGCGGCGGACGCGTGCCGAACGCGACCACTTCCTCATTCGCGCGATACAGTTTGAACGACTCGCGTGCAAGCAGTCGCTCTTCCTGCGTCGTGAACAGCACGCGGCGCGCATCGCGCAGGACGCGATATTCGGCCCACGGCCAATAGAGGCTTTTCTTCAGATGCTTGAGCGGATACGTGCGCTTGAACCACGGATCGAGCATGCCGTGCGGAAACACGTAATAGGGCACGCTGCTGTCGCGCAGAGCCTTCCACGTGCCGTAGCCGTGATACTGCCAGAGACCGTTGACGATCACGGCATCGAAGCGCGCTGCGTGTTCCTTGAGCCACGGCACGAGCTTCGGCGTGAGTCCGTAGAAGCCGCGCGCCGGCCCCAACGCATGAAGACGCAGGGGAAAACTCGCAAGCCACGGTGCATCGGGTGCGTCGAGTGAGACCACTTCGATCTCATGGCCCATCGTCTGCATGCTGATGCCGCTTTGCAGCACGCCTTCGATGGGACCGCCCGCGCGTGGATCGACAGTGGAAAGCAGATGCAGAATCTTCATGGCGTATGAACTGGCTCGTGTCAGGCGGACGGCGCGAAGGTGCTCGCGCCCGGCGGCGAATCGCGCCGGCCGTCGTCATGATGACCATGCGTGAGGCCCGGTGCGTGCGATGCGTGCGTCGGCAAGGCATCGGGCGTGGGCTCGAAAAACGGCTGCATGTCGGGATGCACGGGACCGAAGGGACTTCTGAACGATGGCCGCGGCGCCGCCGTCTCAGCCGCACGCGTGCGCAATGCATGAGCGATGCGCGCATAGGCGGCGACCAGCAGACCGAGCGCGACGCCGAACACGATGCCCGAGAAACGGTTGCCGAGTGGATTGCCGCCCACCGACGTCGCGGGCAGCGAGGCGACCACGAGCAACGCGCGTCCGAGCACCGGCAGATACATCACATCCGGCGCGCGATGCTTCCATGCGCGATACGCCATGGAGCCGCGATAGAGCGCCCACAGCAACGCGATCGGCAACGCAATACCGAACATGATGCCGCCCGCGAAGAACTGATAGACCCAGAAGTTGTGGCCGGCCGCCCATTCCTTGATCGCGTAGAAATCCTTCTTGGTCATCTGACCGGCGAGGTCCGGCAGATACGTCGGCGAATAGCGATAGTCGTGACCGTAACCGAGACCGACCGCGACGGAGAGTGGCGAGGCCATCGTCTGATCGTATTGATCCTTCATCTCGGCAAGGCGCGTGATGGTGGTCGGATCGCGGCCGGACTCCGTGTCTTTCGAGAACGACATGCGTTGCGCCCAGTGCTCGGCAACACTCGGGAAGAACGCGGCAGACGCGGCCACCATCGCGCCGAGAAGCGCCGCGATCATGACCGCGCGCAAGCCGGCCGTGAAGAGATGGCGGATGGACGGCGCGGCAAGCCAGGTCGCATAAATGAACAGCAGGATGGTGCCGACGAGCAGACTGCGCGTCACGCTGAGCAGTTCGATCACGACGGTGCCGAGAAACAGCAGCGCGGTGAACTTGGTGACGCGCCGCGCGATGACGAACTCATGCAGCAACAGTCCTTGCAAGCAGAGGAACGTCACGGAGACGATGCGAAAGCGCACGCTGTCGAGGCCGCCGCCGGTTGCCATGCCGTAGGCGAAGCTGAAGACGAGCGAGGCGATCATCGACCAGTACATTGCGCGTTCGATCTGTTCGAGACGCTGAGAGTCCCACGGACGGCATGCGACGAAATAGCCGAGCAGCATCAGGAGGAACGGCAGAATCACGCGCATGTAGTTGCCGGAGTCGTTGCCCTGCAACACCTGCGTGGCGATACTGCCGACCATGGTGAGCATGAAGAGCGACGTGATGACCGTGCGCAGCCGCGAGCGATAAGCAAAGCGCGGTCCGATCAGCATAAGCGCGATGGCGGCGCCGATGGAAGGCACGGTGAGAAGAATCTGGATGGCCTTGCTGGCTGTCTCGGCGGCCTTGAAGTCGAAAGCGAGCGGCAGCAGGAAGAGCCAGATCCAGACGACGGCGAACTTGTTGCGCATGGCGTTCTCTTTAGATCGCAAAGCTCTTCGAGCTTCATATCCTCGCGGCGTCTGCCGCTGCATACCCGGAAAGCCTGAGTCGCGTTTCGTTTCGTGATGCTGTTGATGGATGCGACGGTTCCGGGAGCCCCGTATTTGTGGGTCGAATATATCAGCGGGTTTTCGAGCATGCCGTCGCGGCGGCGTTTTGCGACTAGCGTTAGGCGCGAAACGACGGACACCCATGTGCGCCGCACCACGCTCGCCGTGAGCGCTTAAAGACATTGTTGCCGAGCGCGCATACGAGATTCGCCGATGTCGGCTAACTGCGCGATTCTGGCGGATCGCAACGATAGTCTGGACCGATTATTGGACAGCCGCGATGCTCGTTGTTCGTGCACGAGCGTGCGTGCGCGCGCCGTCGACGGGACAGTCAAATGCGGCGTCAACTACAACAGAAAGACCTTCGCAGAAGGGGGAAGACATGAGCCTGTTCGGCGTGCCGCGCATTCAGGGAGCGAGTCGCTCGATCGAGCTCGACTTCATCCGGGGTCTCGCGATCATCGCGGTGATGGGATATCACTTCCATTCGTATCCCACGGGTAGCGCGTTTATCGCGGCGATCGAGTATCCGCTCAAGAGCTTCGGGCACGAAGGCGTGAATTTGTTCTTCACGCTGAGCGGCTATCTCGTCGGCGGATTGCTGCTCAAGCAATACGCGCAAGAGGAACGTATCGATGCGGGGCGCTTCATCGTGCGTCGGATCTTCAAGATCTGGCCTGCTTATTACGCGCTGATTCTGTTTCATGTGGTGGCGGGACGGCATCCGACCGATACCTTCCTCGTGCAGAATCTCACGCACATGCAGAACTTCTTTGGTTCGTCGATTGCACAGACCTGGAGTCTTGCCGTCGAAGAGCATTTCTATCTGTTCCTGCCGTTGCTTCTGATCGTGCTGGCGCGGTGGCGTGCGGATTTCAAGACGATTCTTGCCGTACTGGGATCGATCTGCGTGGTGGTGTTGGTTGCACGAAGTATCGCGGTTTATAACGGGCATCTCGAGGAGACCTTCTTCTATACGCAGTACCGCATCGACAGCTTGCTGTTCGGCGTGATGCTCGCGACCGTTCGTTGGCTCAAGCCGAATATCTATCGTTCGATTGCGGCGCAAAAGCACTTGCTGATCGCGATGGTCGTCGGCGTCGTGTTGTGGCTCGTCTTCGGAACGCGCAACGTGGCGCTCGATCAGAGTATCGGCTATACGATCCAGGCGATCGGATTCTGCGCGCTCATCGTGCTGACGCTCGAATATTCGAAGTCGACCAGGCAGAGCATGATTTATCGCGTGATCGGATGGATCGGGGTGTATTCATACGGCATCTATCTTTGGCATTCGCTGGCGCTGGCTCCGGGCGACATGCTCATTCGCCGGGCCGCGGCGCTGCATGTGCCGGCCATTCCCGCTTGGTTCGCAATCATGGGCGCGCAGTTCGCTATTGCCATCGTCGTGGGATACGTGACCACGCGCGCTGTCGAGTTTCCGTTCTTGAGGATTCGGGACGCGCTCTTTCCGGCGAAGCGGAAGGCGGAGGTGCCGGTTTCGGCGGTTGAGCCGCAGGCTTGATCGGCTTACGGGAGCAAGAAAAAAGAAGCCGCCTTTCGTGAGGAAAGGCGGCTTCTGTCGTTGATGCACCGCAAAACGCCATCAAACCGCCTGCCGCAACGTCTCCTTGAATTGCAGAAGCGTATTGCGCTCCAGCAGATGCCCCGATGCGAACGGCGCCACGCGTCGTGCGAGCACATCGTCGAGCGCCTGATTGATCGCAGCGGGCGAAAGCTCGTCGACCACAGGCCCAAGCTCTCCCGTGCGGCAGAACCATCCGATCAAGCCATCCGCCGTGGCAATCACCGGCTTGCCGAAGCGGAACGCCTGCACGAGCACGCCGCTCATGCCGTAGTGCCCTTTGTATCCGAGCCAGACGGCATCGCAGGCCGAGAAGAGATCCAGCTCCATCTCGGCGGGAATGAAGCGGTCGAACACCACGGGCACGGGCGCCTGCAACTTTGCGATTGCCGTTGCGAGCCGAGCGCGCACGTCTTCGTCCTGAGCGCCGGCAATGACGAGCGTCGGCGACTGCGCACTCGGGCGTTGCGCGAGCGCTTCGATCAGTTCGAAAAGGCCCTTGCGTTCGTTGATCGCACCGTAGACGAGCACATGCAGTCCATCGGACAAGCCGAGGCGCTGGCGAGCCGCTGAAGGCTCGGCGGCGCGTGCGTCGGGAAACGGATCGGCGAGATATTCGATCGAGGTCGTGTCGCGAGCGGCGGATACGTTGCGCTTCCACCAGTCCGGCAAGGTCGGGTCGATGGTCAGCAGCGTCTTCATGCCGCCCACGCGAATGGCGCGCGCAAAGAGTCTTCCCTTCACCGCATTCACGAGCGGCCGGCGCGGCGCGCGCACACCCACGAGATGATGATGAAAATTCGAACGCATCGTGATGCCGACCCACGGCGTCTTTCCGAACGGCGAGCGCAGGAACGGCAAAGCGAGCAGGAAGTAATCGACGTAAGGCACCACGACGAGCGCGATGGAACGCCCACGGCTCGCGGTATCGAAGAAATGCTTGAAGTCCTGATGCGCGCGCACGTAGCTGACCGAGTGCAGGCCGCGCCCATGACGCACGGGCGGCGCGACCATCATGACTTCGAGCGCATCGCCGCCTTGCTCCTGAATCTTCTTCACGAGCGGATGCGCCGCGTTGCCAGGCTCGGTCACGATGATGCAGCGATACCCCGCTTCCATGTAAGCGTTCGCGGCCCATTCGGCATAACGCCAGCGATGCCCGCTGAAATTGGGCTCGATGATGAGGACTTGATCTTTCGCCATTGATTTCACCGTTGCATCCGGCAGATGTGAACGCACATTGAGCGCGAGATGGCTCGCGCCACGCCATAACGCCGACGAAACCGACGTTAGCATCGCCACTGCGTACGCAACGGCCAAATTTCAGCGTTTTTCCGCGTACGCCCTGTGTGCGGGGACACGCTTTGAAATTCGTCAACCCGCATTGACACCCATTTCGGGCCGATTTCGACTACGCGTTGTCGTCCGCCGCAACCGCTGCCACGATACTTTTGGCACAGTCGCCTGAAGAAGAAGCGGCGTCACGCGCGCACCCGTCGTCCGGAATGGGAGCGTTGCGCGACGCGCAAGGTGGTCGAGCGCGCCAGGCCTCAAGCGCGAACGCCACGCCAACGAAATAACAGCAGCGCGGGGAATTCGAGTGAGATCTGTCCGGCTACCTTTCATACCGGCGCGCGGGCGTTTCCAGCAGGACGCCGCATTCTGGGTGCTTCTGCAGCAAGTGGTCGTGCGCGGCTTCGTCGCCGTCAAGTTTCTCGCCATCGGCCGGATTCTCGGACCCGAGGCAATCGGCGCGGTCAGCATCGCGCTGCTCGCGGTGGCTATCGCCGAATCCTTGTCCGATACCGGGCTCGCGCAAGCCGTCGTGCAAGGCCGCGATGCGCCCACGCACAACGAACTCGGCGCGGTGTGGTCCACGCTCGCGATGCGCGGCGTGCTCATCGGTCTCTTGCTCGCGGTGCTCGCGCCGTTCATGAGCAGCCAGTTCCATATGAGCGGCTCGATCGGGCTGATCCTGCTTGCAGCCGTGTTGCCGATCGTGCGCGGCGTGGCATCGCCCGCGTATTTCATCGTGACGCGGCAGCGCGGCTTCCAGAAGCTCGCGGGCGTCGAGTGTTCCGCGAGTTTCACGGATTGCGCCGTCGGCCTCATCTGCGCGCTCTCGGGCGCGGGCGCCTACTCGGTGCTGATCGGCCTCGTCGCCGGCGAGATACTCAAGACCACGCTCACCTGGAGCAGCATGTCGCCGCGTCCGCCGCTGCGCTTCTCGGTTGCGGGCATCTCGCATTACGTAGGTTTCAGCCGCTGGATCTGGGCGGGCAGCGTGGTCAATCTGCTGCTCAATCAGTTCGACAAGGTGGTCGTCGCCAAGCTGCTCGGGCCGATGCAACTGGGCGCGTATCAGATGTCGTCGAAGCTCGCGCAGATGCTCCTCGCCGATGCCGCCATCGCCATGTCGCAGTATCTGTTTCCGACATTCTCCGAGCATCACCGGCGCGATACGCAAGGCGCGCGCAAGCTCTTCACGCGTTATCTGCTGATCGCGGGCGTCGGGCTCACGGTGCTCGTGATCGTGCTGCGTCTGGCCGCCGAGCCGCTCTTCAATCTCGTGCTCGGACCGGCATGGCTTTCGGCTGTGCCGCTCTTCCGTATTTTCGTGATCAACATGGCGATCGGCGCGATCATCGCGGTGCTGGTGTCGTGGCTGCGCGCGGTCGGCATGCCTAAGGTGGCGACGCACGCGTCGATCGTGCAGGCCATCGTGCTGTGCGTGACCGTGCCCATCGCGACGCACCTGTGGGGCGTGACGGGTATTGCCTGGGCCATGACGCTCGGTCTCGGCGCCGCGGCGTCATGGATGCTGTTTCGTATCGTCAGGGAGGCTTGAATGCGCATAGTTCACCTCGTACTTGCACCGCGTCTGTCCGGCGCCGAAGTGCTCGCGAAAGATCTGGCGATTCATCAGCAAAAGGGCGGCGAGTCGGTGGCGGTGGCCTCACTCGTGCCGGCGCACGACGATTTCACGGCGCTCAAGGCGGAACTCGTCGCGAATGGCGTGGAGTGTCTGTTCCCGGAGCGCATGTACGGGCGCTTCGGCAAGCTGTGGAATCTGTATCGCACGATCAAGGACGCGCGCGCCGACGTGCTCTTCGCGCACGCGACCATTCCCGCGTTCTACGCGCGCATGCTGCCGCTCAACGTGCCGATCGTCTATGTGATGCACTCGGCTACCAACGACTTCGAGAGCGAAGCCTTCAGGCGCGTCGAGCGTTTGTTGTCGCGGCGGGCGCGCGCGGTGATCGCGGTGTCGCCGGCCAATATCGACGATTATGTGGACGCGGTGGGCCGTCATCCTTCGATGACGCTGATTCCGAATGGCGTCGACATGGCGCGCTTCGGCAAGCGTCCGGCCGGCAGCGTGACGAAGGAAGCGCAGATCGTGCAGATCGGCCGCTATACGTCGGTGAAGAACCAGCTTTCCACGGTGCATGCGTTTCAGCGCGTCGTCGAGAAAGTGCCGTCCGCGCGGCTCTTGTTGTGCGGCGTGATCGAAGATCCGGCGTATCACGCGGCGGTCGGCGATCTCATCGCCAAGCTCGGATTGTCGGATCGCGTGAGTCTGCAAGGTCCGCGTTCGGATGTCGCGGAACTGCTGTTCTCGTCGAACGTGTTCGCCATGCCGTCGCGTTCGGAAGGGCATAGCATCGCGTTTCTGGAGGCGCTCGCGTCCGGCGTGCCGGTGGTGGCGAGCACCATTCGGCCGTTCAGCTTCGCGGCGGATTTTCCGGGCGTGCATCTCTGCGATCCCGACGATATCGACGCTTATGCGGACGCGCTCGTGCGCGCGCTGACCGAGCCTCGCTCGCATCGTCCGCTTGGTGGGCTCACGCTCGCCGATACCGCCGCGCGATATCTCGCGGTGGCGCGTCAGGTCACGCAGGCGCTGCCGCGTGGGGCCGCGCCGGCTTGAGGTTTCATCGTTGATGGCTTGACGCAGCGGGCGTTCGTCGAGGCTTTGCGCCGGCGTGATGTTCGACCTGGCGCCGCGCCGAGGTTTTTTCACATCTTCTGCGTGCAAGCGGCCATTGCGCCGCTGTCCTTCCCTCCGAATCCGGAAGACGCGACCGCTTGCCGTTTCAGCTCGAACCGAACGCCTGCGCCGCGTCTTCGATCACGCGCGGCTTGTGGGCGCGCGCGATGGCGTAAAGCCGGTTCATATCCACTCCCGTCGATTCAACACTGGCGCACTCATAATTTTTCGCGTATCAATTGAGGGCTTGCGCCACGGTCGCTGTCCGGACCGCCATCGCCTCGATCCCTTCCAGGCTTCGGCAAGCACGCGCTTCGGATGCGGCGCTTTGCCGTTCGCATCACGTCCGCCGGTCACACAATCGCTTCACACTTCACTGCAGAAATCGCGCGCGTGCGTGATAGGCATCGCCATTGGCGCAGGCTGCAGCGCGGAAACCGCGCTTCTCCCAATTGTTGGATTTTCGAGGAGTTCCACACGATGAGCACGATCAAGACGAAAGACGGCACCTCCATCTATTACAAGGACTGGGGCAGCGGCAAGCCGGTGGTGTTCTCGCACGGCTGGCCGCTCGACGCCGATGCCTGGGACGCTCAAATGCTTTTCCTCGCGGGCAAGGGATACCGCGTGATCGCGCACGACCGTCGCGGACACGGTCGTTCGGATCAACCGTCGGAAGGCAACGACATGGACACTTATGCCGACGATCTCGCCGCGCTGCTCGACACGCTCGATATCACGGGCGCCACGCTCGTCGGCCACTCGACGGGCGGCGGCGAGGTCGCGCATTACATCGGCCGGCATGGCACGAAGCGCGTGGCCAAGGCCGTGCTGATCGGTGCGGTGCCGCCGCTCATGCTCAAGACCGAGGCAAATCCGGACGGCTTGCCGATCGACGTTTTCGACGGCATACGCCAGGGTGTGGCGGCGGATCGCTCGCAGTTCTATCAGGATCTGACGATGCCGTTCTACGGCTACAACCGCGAAGGCGCGAAGATTTCGCAGGGCGTGCGCGACCTCTTCTGGCTGCAGGGCATGCGCGGCGGCATCAAGGGGCATTACGAGTGCATCAAGCAGTTCTCGGAAGTGGACTACACGGCCGACCTCGAAAAGTTCGACGTGCCCACGCTCTTTCTGCATGGCGACGACGACCAGATCGTGCCCATCGGCGCGGCGGCGGAGAAGGCGTCGAAGATCGTGAAGAATGCGACGTTGAAGGTGTATCCGGGCGGCGCGCACGGCATGTGCACGGTCGAGGCGGATAAGGTGAATGCGGACTTGCTGGCTTTCGTCGAGAGTTAAACAGGCTTTGCGTGACTCGTTCTTGCAGGCGAGTCACGCGTTACGCGTTGGCCATTCGGATAAGGTGCGCAGGATAGATGTATCGTGGATGATAGACTCCAGACGACAGGATCGCGAAGGATGACGAAGTAATTGACGCGAGGGTTATTTTGTTGATGGAGGGCAGGATTATGCCAATAAGAACGGCGGAGTATCTATATTCGAAGTACTGGGATGGTCGGTTGCCGGTCGATCCGGAGGCCATCGCGCGGGCGGCAGGCGTAACGGTCAACTTCGATCCTGATATGGGCGAGGTTTTCGGGCGCTTCGAGAGAGTGGACGGCAAACCGCATATCTACATCAATTCGCGCGAGGGGAAACGGCGGCAGCGATTTTCAATTGCGCATGAACTTGGGCACTTCGCTCTCAGACATGGCAATTCCTTCGTCGATACGGCGAAGCAGTTCGTGGAAGTGCCGCGAAGATTGGTCGAGTTACAAGCCAATACTTTCGCGCTGGAGCTGCTCATCCCGGGTTTTGCGGTCGACATTCTTATCGACAAAAGGAATATCACGAGCATAAAAAAATTGAGCGAACAGTTTCATGTCGGCCAAGGCGCAATGACGATCAAGTTGGGGCAAATGGGATGGGTTTCATGAACGCAGAAGCTGGGTCGGCGAAAGTGCGAGACGAACGGGTCTATCTGGATACCGACGCTGAGGAGCTATCAGTGACAACGATAGTGCATCCGTATTTACTGAGAGAGCAGGTTGCCGACCGACGGCAATATCGAAGGTTCAGGCATTACACATTCATCGGTATGGCCGGATTGATCGCAGTTCTTCTCGTCATGCTAGCCGCGTGGATTATCACGTTCGGCTGGCGCATTTTCGGTTCTTCAGCCCGAAACTATTCATCGCATGTCGAGTTGTTGCTGGCGCCGCTTGTGGTGCTGGCTTCACTGGTCGCCGTGTCCATGCTGCCCATCGTCCGCCTGGTATTCCGGCAACTCGGAGACAAAGACGACAACAAGAACAGCGTCACCATCTGGCAAACGGTCATCAGCGAAATCGGCGATGCTCTAAAGGAGTATCTGGGTCGCAGCCCCAAATCCCCCGCCTGAAACCAAAACCGCCCGTGCAAGACACGGGCGGTTTAGAAAACATGATTCACTTGCGCACCACGTGCGGCCGTCGAAACACCATCCATCGCGGAACCTTGAATCGCACGATGCTGATGTACAGCCACACGTAAGTCGCCGCAAACACCATCACGAAACAGAACAAATGCAGCGTGTGCCGCCAGAACAACGTCGCGGGAATCACCGCAATCAGGCATAGCAGCCAGAGATAGGGCGAAGTCAGCGAATTGCGTCGCGTGAGTTCACGCGCATTCTGCACGCCGACCGCCCAGCGCATCAGCCGCTTGTAAACCAGCATATGCAGATGCACGCCATCCGGAATTCCCGGCGACATGCCGCGAATGAACTTCTTGCGGTAGATCGAGAAACACGTCTCGAAGATCGGGTACATGAAAAGCAGCACGGGATACCATGCCGAGACATCGCGGTTGCGCATCACGAGCAGGATGGACAGTTCGCCGAGCATGAAACCGACGAAGTACGCGCCGCCATCGCCGAGAAAGATCAGTCCCGCCGGAAAATTCCAGATGAAGAAGCCCATAACCGCGCCCATCATGATGAGCGAGCCCGACAGCACGACTGGATCGTGCACCTGAAACGCCACGTAGGCGAGCGAGGCGAACATCATGAACGTGACCATCGAAGCGAGGCCGTTGAAGCCGTCGATGATATTCACCGCGTTGGCGAGCGCCGCCACCGCGATCACCGTGACCGCGCAGGAAATGACCGCGTAGGAAAGCAGAAAGTCGAGCGGCGGCACGCTGATGCGCGTCACCGCGATATTCAGAACCGCATACGCGAGCCCGGCCGCCGCCATGGTGCAGACAAGCCGGATGAGCGGCGTCACGCGCTTGGTCATGTCTTCGATCAGGCCGGAGAGAAACGCCGGCATGCCGCACGCGATGATGCCGAGTATCCCGCCCGAAACGAGCGGGTAACTCCATCGCAATTGCACGGCCGATACCGTCAGTCCGCACAAAATGCCGACGCCGCCGATGCGCGGCACCGGTCGCGCATGAAACTTCTGCACGCCGGCAAGATCGGTGTCGCCCAGCACGCCTTCATGCAGGTGCGCGAACCGCACGATCAACAACGTCACCAGCAGCGACACCAGAAAAGCAAGCGCGAAACTAAGCATGAAATAGGACCGGTTGATACGAGTGAAGCAAGGCGCCGCGACGCCTCAGGCAAATCCTCGCGGATTTTGCGACTGCCAGCGCCAGTGATCCGCGCACATGCGCTCGATGCCATGTTCCGCGCGCCAGCCGATCAGCGCGAGCGCCGCGGCCGGGTCGGCGTAGCAAGCGGCGACGTCGCCCGGACGGCGCGGCACGAGTTCGTAAGGCACGGGCTTGCCCGACGCCGTTTCGAATGCCTTGACCACATCCAGCACGCTATAGCCTTGTCCCGTGCCGAGATTGACGACGAAACTTCGGTCGAGCGACTTCAGCGCATCGATTGCGGCAATATGCCCGCGCGCCAGATCGACCACGTGAATGTAATCGCGCACGCCGGTGCCGTCGGGCGTCTCGTAGTCGCTGCCGAACACGCGCAGGCGTTCCAGCTTGCCGACCGCCACTTGCGCCACGTAAGGCATCAGATTGTTCGGCACGCCCGCCGGATCTTCGCCGATGAGCCCGCTTTCATGCGCGCCGACCGGGTTGAAATAGCGCAGCGTCGCGATACGCCACGACGGATCGGACACTTCGAGATCGCGCAAAATTTGCTCGGCGATGAGCTTCGATTGCCCGTACGGATTGGTCGCGGACAGCGGAAAACTCTCGTCGATCGGCACGCTTTGCGGCACGCCGTACACCGTTGCCGACGAACTGAACACGAAGTTGCGCACGTTGCGCTCGCGCATCACGTTGAGCACGGCAAGCAGGCTGCCGATGTTGTTGCTGTAGTACTCGATCGGCTTCGCGACCGATTCGCCCACCGCCTTCAACGCGGCGAAGTGGATCGCGCCGGTGATCTCGTGCGCATCGAAAATTCGGCGAAGCGCGTCTTCGTCGCGCGCGTCTTCCTGATAAAACGCCACCGGCTTGCCCGCAATGCGCTCCACGCGCTTGAGCGACTCCGCGCGGCTGTTGACGAGATTGTCGATGACCACCACGCCGTAGCCCGCGCCGAGCAGTTCGACGCAGGTATGCGAGCCGATGAAGCCCGCGCCGCCTGTCACCAGAATCGTGCCTCGCGAGGTGGTTTGTGCCGTGTCCTGCGCCGCGTTCTCATGCGCCCCGTTGCCATTCATCGTGTGCTCCCCAGAAATCGAAATTCAGAGTGAAATGCCGGTTATGGCGTGTATTGTGCCCTTGTATCGTTCGACGACATTTTTTTCGTCGAATTCGCGGGTGACTTTCTCGCGGCCGCGTTGCGCCATTGCTTCGCGCTCGCTACGTGGCAGCGTCAGCATGCTTTCGAGTTGCGCAGTAAGGCTGTCCGCGCTCTTGACTTCGCAAAGCAGGCCGTTTTCGCCGTGCGCGACCACTTCGCGGCAGCCGGGCACGTCGGTCGCGACGATCGGACGGCCCATTGCGGAGGCTTCCATCAAGGTGCGCGGCACGCCTTCGCGATACGAAGGCAGCACGACGCAATCCGCCGCCGCGACGAGCGGCCGAACGTCGTTCGCTTCGCCCAGATATTCGACGATATTCTCACGCTCCCACGCTTCTACGTCCGTGCGGCCGATCGCGCTGGGATTATCGACGCCAACGGGCCCCAGCAACTGGAAACGCGCATGCGGATAGCGGCGCTTGAGCCGTCGCGCCGCTTCCACGTATTCGGCCACGCCCTTGTCCCACAAGAGCCGCCCGATCAGGATGAACACGAAGTCTTCGCGTTCGGGCAACGGCTCGAAGGCGAACTCGTCGAGATCGACGCCTTCGCCATGCAGACGGCGCGCGCGATCCGGATGCGCAAGCAGTTTTTCATCGTTGAAGGCGGCGAGATCGTCCTGATTCAGAAACCAGATCTCGCGCGGAAAACGGAACGCAAAGCGATAAAGCCGCTTGGCGATCTGCGCCGTGCGGCTTTTCTGGATGAACACGTAGCCGAGTCCCGTCGTCACCGCAATCGAAGGCACGCGCGCCAGCATGGCCGCAAGCGAGCCGTAGATATTCGGCTTGATCGTGTAGTGGAAAACGAGATGCGGACGCGTCGCGCGATATTCGCGATACAGCGCGACGAGCGTCTTCAGGTCCTGACGCGGGTCCGTGCCTTTGGACGCCACCGGCAATTCGACGCAGCGGCAGCCCATTGCCTCCAGCGGCTCGAACGTGCGGTCGCGCGGCGCGATGATCGTCACTTCGGCTCCGTTGTCCGTCAGCATGCGCAGCACGCCGCGCCGGTAGGTATAAATGGCCCATGCCGTGTTGCACACGAGGGCGATGCGAAGGCGCTGCGGTGGTTTCGTCATCCGGGAGTCGTTTTTTTACGGTTCGCCGTGCAAGGCGGAACACGCCGCGCGCTTGCGCTTGTGCACGGCCAACCGTAGCGCAAAATCAATCGAAAGCAATTCAACAATAAGTTCAGGGTGCAACTATTTCGTGGGCGTGGAAGGCCGCAGCAGTTTCGCCTTCAACGCCTTGAGCGCGCGATACGGCAGCAGCAGATGCGCAATGCTCTTGCCGATGCCCGCCCAGTCGAACACGTTGCCCGCCCGCAAGTAACGCCATTGCAGGCGCAGCGTTGACAGCGTCTGCGTGCGGCGTTTCGTGGCGCTGATGCCGTTCTCGTTCAGCTCGTAGTAGAGACCGAACGCCGGCAGATTCGCGCCGTCGTAGCGTGCAAGCAGACGCAGCAGCAGATCCAGGTCTTCCGCCGCGCGATAGTCCGCGCGATAGTTGCCGACCTCGCGCACCGCCTCGACACGCAGCATCAGCGAGGGATGCGCGAAGCACGAGCGCGCGAGCATCATGCGGCGGATTGTGTCCGGTTCGGTCGGCGGCGTGAGATCGAAGAGCGGCGCGCCGCCGGTGGCTACCACGTGCGTCCACATGCCGAGCGCGGCTACACGCGGATGCGCCTCGAGATACGCACGCTGCATCGCGAGCCGCCCGGGCGTCGCGAGATCGCCGCTGTCGATACGCGCCGCGTAGCGCAAACCGCGCGCGGCAAGCGCTTCGATGCCGGCCTGCAACGCGCGCTCGATCCCGCCGTTTTCCGGCAGTCGCAGAATCGCGATCCGCATGCCGTCGATGATCGGCGCGACGATGGGTGGCGTGCTGCCGTCATCGACGATCAGCACTTGCACGGGCGACGTTTCATCGAACGAGGCGAGCGTGCGTTCCAGGTCGGCCTGACCGTTGTACGCGGGAATGAGGACGGCAACATCGGAGAGAGCGTTCATGCTGACAGGCGCAAGCGTATGTAATAGAAATTCACCGACGCCGCCGCCAGATAACCCGCAGCCAGTCCGATCAACGCGCCGTAGCCTTCGAAGCGCGGAATGGCGAACGCATTCACCGCGAACGCGACGCCGAGCGCGAGCAGCCATTTCGCGAGCAGCACGTACTTCGCCTGAAATTTCAGGACCACGAGATTGCCGATTGCCTCGATGCCCGCCGGCACCGAAAGCCACACCGCCCAGCGGAAAATTTCCGTGGCGCCCGCATAGTTCGGCCCGAAGACTCGCGTGATGATGAAGCCCGCGAGGGCGTCGAGCACGGCGGCGCCGGCGACCATCAAAACGGCGGTCAGCGCGAAGAGGCGCCACAGATTGCGCTTTAGTTGCGCGGTGTCCGTCACGCGATAAACGAACGCCGGCGCGATGGTCTGCGCCAGCATCAGCGCAAGCGCGATCCAGTTCTCGTTCAATTGCTGCGCGGCGGAATAAAGCCCGAGTTCCGCGAACGATACGCGATGCGCGAGCATCAGCCGGTCGAGTTTCAGGAACAGATACATGCAGATGAGGCCGATCCAGAACACCGTACCCGCGCTCGCGAAGTGCCTGAAGAGCGCGCGGTCGAAGTGCCAGCCGAGCCTGCCGCCGTGCCGCCGCATGTAATACACGAGAAGCACGCCGCCTATCGCCGCCGCTTCCAGCGCCCACAGCCAGCCGAAACTCGCCGCGCTCATCGCCATGCGCACGAAGGCATAGACGAGCGCCGCCTTGACGATGGCCGTGAACATGCTCGCGATCAATTGCGGCTTGCTGTAGGTCATGCTCTGCAGCCACGCGTTAATCAAGCCGATGAACGGCTCGCGAAACAACATGGTGAGCGCAAGACCGGCGAGCATGGCGCCCACGAGCGGGTCGGTGAAGCCCGCCGCGATCCATGTCCAGGTCACGACGAGCGCAATCGCCGATACCGCGATGCGCAGCACGAAGGCGCTGCCGAGCACGACGCCCGTGCGCGCGGGTGGTTCCTTCACGATGGTCGGCACCAGAATTTCCGCGCCGCAGACCCACGTGATCGGCGCGATGACGAGCAAGAGCGTATTCGCGTACTGCCATTTGCCGAACGCGTCCGGGCCGAGATAGCGCGCGAGCAGCCCCGAAATGACGATGGCCACCGCAATCTGCGTCAGCCTTTCGAGCCCGAGCCAGACGATGTTGGCGAGCGCCCGCGCGACGTCCGGATTGCCCGAGCGCGTCAACGTCTTCATGCCGCGCGTACCGAGGCGTGGTCGGGCATGCCGTGTGCTAGCAAAACCTGACGGTCCGACGCTTTCTCGATTTTCGCCAGCTTCGTGACAAACGTTCGCCGCAACGGAAAATAGTTTTGTGTGGTGGCGCGCGAAGGCGCCTCATTCCCGGGCATCGAGGCGAAAGAGCGATTAGGCATTGGATTAGAATGAGCGCGCGAGGCTTTACCGCGACGCGCAGCATGAAAACGTGGAAAGCGCTGAAAGACAGCGATTATAAGTGCGAACCGAAGCTCGATCCTCGAAGCCGCGGTCGCGACGCGCAAGCACACTTGCAGGCAGAATTCGAACCGTCATCTGGCATGCGCTTGCATGCCGGCGCGTTTTACATCGATCACGTTTCGACCTGCACGCCCTCATGGCTGCATCGCCGAGAATCCATCAATCAAACGAGAAGAGGTAGCCATCTTATGACCCAGGTATCCCAATCCATTTTCAAGGCCTACGACATCCGCGGCATCGTCGGCAAGACGGTCGACAAGGACGTCGCGAAGAATATCGGCCAAGCGTTCGGCAGCGAGATCCGCAAGCAGGGCGGCGATTCCGTCGTCGTTGCGCGCGATGGCCGTCTGTCCGGCCCGGAACTCGTCGGCGCGCTCGCGGACGGCCTGCGCGCGGCAGGCGTCGATGTCATCGATATCGGCATGGTGCCGACGCCCGTCGGCTACTTCGCCGCGAGCGTGCCGCTGCCCTTGCCCGAGGGCGAGCGGCGCGTGGATTCGTGCATCGTCGTGACGGGCAGCCACAATCCGCCCGACTACAACGGCTTCAAGATGGTGCTGCGCGGCGCGGCCATCTACGGCGAGCAGATTCAGAGCCTGTATCAGCGGATCGTCAACGACGACTTCGAAACGGGCGAAGGCAGCTACACCGAGTTCGACGTCCAGCAGATCTACCTCGACCGAATCCTGTCCGATGTGAAGCCGGTGCGCGGCATGAAGATCGTCATCGATGCAGGCAACGGCGTCGCGGGCGGTCTCGCGCCGCGTCTGTTCAAGGCGCTCGGTTGCGAGCTGGTCGAACTCTTTACGGACATCGACGGCAACTTCCCGAACCATCACCCGGACCCGGCGCATGCCGAGAATCTGCAGGACGTCATGAAGGCGCTAAAGGAAACGGATGCCGAGATCGGCTTCGCATTCGATGGCGACGGCGACCGTCTCGGCGTGGTGACGAAGGACGGCCAGATGATCTATCCGGATCGCCAGCTGATGTTGTTTGCGCAGGAAGTGCTGTCGCGCAACAAGGGCGGCCAGATCATTTATGACGTGAAGTGCACGCGCAATCTCGCAAAATGGGTGCGCGAGCAGGGCGGCGAGCCGGTCATGTGGAAGACGGGCCACTCGCTCGTGAAGGCGAAGCTGCGCGAAACCGGCGCGCCGCTCGCGGGCGAAATGAGCGGTCACGTGTTCTTCAAGGACCGCTGGTACGGCTTCGACGACGGCCTTTACACGGGCGCGCGACTCCTCGAAATCCTTTCGCGCGTGGACGACCCGAGCAAGCTGCTCAACGACCTGCCGAACTCGCTGTCGACGCCTGAACTGCAGATCAAACTGGAAGAAGGCGAAAACTTCGAACTGATCGGACGCTTGCAGAAGTCGGCGAAGTTCGAAGGCGCGGACGATGTGCTGACCATCGACGGATTGCGTGTCGAATATCCGGATGGTTTCGGTCTCGCGCGTTCGTCGAACACGACGCCGGTCGTGGTGATGCGTTTCGAGGCGGACACCGAAGAGGCGTTGAAGCGCATTCAGGAAGATTTCCGCCGCGTGATCCTGGCGGAGAAGCCGGACGCGAAGCTGCCGTTCTGATTTGGACGGAGTGGGTCTAGATGGTTGGGAAGCGGCGCGGTTGGGCAAACCGCGCCGTTTTTCATTGGGGATAAAACTCTGCCGAAAGAATCTGCTCGGTCGACCAGGGCAGTTCTTCCGGGAACGCATCTAGTCCTTGTTCTTCGGCGGCTTTCGAAGCGGCATCGGCCCACGTTCCGGTGAGCCAGCCCGAGTCGCGCAACGAAGTGTTCAGACTCGGCGTCTTTTGCAGCGCGACGCCGACGCCGCGGCGCTGTTCCTTGATCGTACGCTGCCAACTCGAGCCACGACGTCCCGGTTGGTATTGCCACTTGAGAAGATGCGCAAGCAGCACGGCCATACGGCTGGAAAGCTCGCGTTGTTCGCTCTTGCCGACGTCCTCGATTTCCTCTGCGATAGGTTCCACATCGATGGCCGAGAACTTACCGGCCCGCAGCAACTCGGCTTGTTCCCGCGCCCACGCCACCACGTCCTGTTCGTAACGCGTTCCCATCGCAACTCCCTTTGTGATCGGATATCCGGTACAGCTTGCCCGGTGATCGTCAAGTTACCGGCTTTTTGGCGCCCTTAAATCGCTTCAGGAGACAGCGAGCGCCGCCGCGCGCACAACCCGCGCTAAAATCCCGTTTCCCCATCTCCATTCACCGCGAGAATCGCCCGAACGCGAATCCGCGCCTGTCCCAATCAGCGTGCAAAAGATCCTGATCGTTCGCGTGTCGTCGCTTGGCGACGTCGTTCACAACATGCCGGTCATCGCCGACATTCGCCGCCGTTATCCCGATGCGCGGATCGACTGGCTCGTCGAGGAAAGTTTCGCGAGTCTCGTCGAACTCGTCGATGGCGTGCATCGCGCGATCCCGTTTTCGCTGCGGCGCTGGCGCAAGAGTTTCGCGTCGCCCGCGAACTGGCGCGAGATCGGCAAGTTCAAGCGCCAGCTCGCCGCCGAGAAGTACGATCTCGTGATCGACTGTCAAGGGCTCATCAAGACCGCGTGGGTCGCGAGCTGGGCGCGCGGGCCGCTCGTCGGCCTGGCGAATCGCACGGAAGGCGCGGGCTTCGAATGGCCCGTGCGCTTTTTCTACGACCGCCGCGTGCCGATCGAGCCGCGCACGCATGTGGTCGAACGCACGCGCCAGCTCGTGGCCGCCGCGCTCGATCTGCCGCGTCCGCAGCCCACCGACGATATCGACTTCGGCATCGATACGCGCCGTGCAACGCTCGCCATTTCAGAGCTCGGGCTGAATCTGCCGGTGCCTTATGTCGTGTTCGTGCACGCCACCTCGCGCGCCGACAAACAATGGCCCGAAGCCGCGTGGATCGAGCTCGGACAGGCGCTCGTCACGCGCGGTGCATCGATCGTGCTGCCGTGGGGCAACGAAGCCGAACGCGCGACGAGCGAGAAACTCGCGAAGGAATTCGGCGCGGCTGCCATCGTGCCGCCGAAGCTCTCGCTGCCCGCGGTCGTCGGGCTGATCGATGGCGCGGCCGCGACCGTTGGCGTCGATACCGGGCTGGTTCATATCGCGGCGGCGCTGAAGCGTCCGACCGTCGAGTTGTACAATTTCTCGACCGCCTGGCGCACCGGCGGCTACTGGTCGCCGAAGGTCGTCAATCTTGGCGACGCGAGCCGGCATCCCACGTTGTCCGAAGTCAAGGCAGCGCTCGCGGGCTTCGGTCTCTTGTAGCGTGCCGTGATAGCGTGCCCGTCGCGCATTACGTTTCCAGGCGCCAAGCAACTCAAGGTCGAAGGCACATGACGGAATCTCAAATCATCGAAGTCGCTTCGTGCGATTGGCACGGCAAAAATCTTTCCGTACCGCGCGAAACGCTGCTCGCCGGCGTCGAAAACGGCAAAGTCCTCTATTTTCCCAATCTGCGGTTCGAGATTGCGGGCGGCGAACAGGCGCTGCTCGACCCGCGCATTGCAGACCCGAAGCGCAAGAACATCAGCCTCGCGCCCAACGGCGGCGCGCTTGCTGGCGTGCTCGGCGACAACGTGATGCAGTCGGCGGTGCGCTCGCTCATCGCGCGCTATCAGACGAACGCGCGCTCCCTGGTGGATGGCCTCTTCCCCGAATACGACGGCAAGTTGCGCGTCGCGCCAACCAGCTTGCGGCTGCATCAGGTGGAAACGCGCGAGACATCCTGGCGCAAGGACGACAGCCGTCTTCACGTCGATGCCTTTCCGTCGCGGCCGAATTACGGCGAACGCATTCTGCGCGTCTTCACCAACGTGAACCCGCAAGGCGCGCCGCGTGTGTGGCGCGTGGGCGAGCCGTTCGAGGACATGGCGAAGCGCTTCCTGCCGAACATCAAGGCGCAGACGCCGGGCGCGGCGTGGCTCATGAAGCTGCTGCACATCACGAAGTCGAAGCGCAGCGAATACGACCACCTGATGCTGCATCTGCACGACGCGATGAAAGCCGATCTCGATTATCAAAAGGTTTCGCCGCAAGTGACGATGCCGTTTCCGCCCGGCTCGGTATGGGTCTGTTTCTCCGACCAGACGTCGCACGCGGTGATGTCCGGCCAGTTCATGATGGAGCAGACGTTCTTTTTGCCCGTCAAGTCGATGGCGCGGCCTGAGCGCGCGCCGCTCGGCATTCTCGAACGTCTCAAGGGCAGGGCGCTCGTTTGAACGGCGCAGCTATCGGAGCCGGCGCGCCGCCTGCCTCGGCGGTGCTGATGAGGCTCGTGTATCGCGCGGCGTGGTGGCTCGTCGCGCCGCTTGCCGTGCTGCGTCTATTTATTCGTTCACGCAAGGAGCGCGGTTATCGCGAGCATATTGCCGAGCGCTTCGGTCGCGGTCCCGCACGCCGCGCCGACGATCTCGCGCCGCTCGTCTGGGTGCATGCGGTGTCCGTGGGCGAGACGCGCGCGGCGCAACCGCTCATCGAAGCGTTGCTCAAGACGCATCCCGAAGCGCGGCTGCTCATTACGCACATGACGCCAAGCGGCCGCGCGACCGGCGAGCAGCTTTATGGCGATCGCGTCATGCGCGCTTATCTTCCCTACGACTCGCCGCGTTTCGTGCGGCGTTTTCTGCGTGCTTGGCGGCCGTCGCTCGGCATCGTGATGGAGACGGAAGTGTGGCCGACGCTCATCGACGAATGCAAGCACGCGGACGTGCCGCTCGTGCTGACGAACGCGCGCATGTCGGAGCGTTCGTTCAAGCGCGCGGCGCGTTTCGGGCGCGCGGTGCGCGAAGTGTTCGGCGGCTTTTCTCGCGTGCTGGCGCAGACGCCTTCGGATGCCGAGCGGCTCATCGCGCTCGGCGCGCGCAATGTCGCGGTGCTCGGCAACCTGAAGTTCGACATGAGCGCGCCGCCTGAACTCGTCGCACGCGGACAGGCCTGGCGCGCAGCCATCGGCAATCGGCCGGTGTGGGTGGCGGCAAGCACGCGCGAAGGCGAGGAAACTTTGGTGCTGCGCGCGTTCGCCGCGCTGAACGTGCCCGATGCGTTGCTGATTCTCGTGCCGCGCCATCCGCAACGGTTCGATGAAGTATCGGCGATGATCGCGGCCGCCGGCATGAAGAGCGCGCGCCGTTCAGTGTGGGCGCCAAAGGCCGTGGCGGCGGGATCGGGCGCGGACGTGTCAGAGCCGTTGCCATCGAATGTGCAGGTTCTGCTCGGCGATTCCATGGGCGAACTCGGCGCGTACTACGCGGCGTCGGATCTGGCGTTTATTGGCGGGAGTTTGTTGCCGCTTGGCGGGCAGAATCTGATCGAGGCGTGCGCGGCGGGCGTGCCGGTGCTGATCGGACCGCATACCTTCAACTTCACGCAGGCGACCAACGATGCCATCGCGGCGGGCGCGGCGTTGCGCGTGCAAGACCCGCAGGAACTCGCGCGCGGCCTGCGCGAGTTGTTCACCGACAAGCCGCAGCGTCTCGCGATGAGCGCGGCGGCCGCGGCGTTCGCGGCGCGGCATCGCGGGGCGACGGAGCGCACGGTGTCTATTCTGGGTGCGTTGCTGGACGAGGAGAGTGACGCGGAGCGTTGAGCCAGCGGCGACGACTCAGCGTGCCAGCAAGGCCGCAACGCATCGCGCGAAGCGTTCGTTGCTCGCCGCGATGCCGTATTCCTCCGCGCGTTCCAGCGCGCGCGCCTGCATGTCGGCGCATAACGTGTCGTCGGTCAAGACGCGGCGCAGCGCATTGGCCAATTCATCCACGGATTCCACCGGAACCAGCAGACCGAAGCGCCCATCGCCGAGAATCTCGCGCGGGCCGGTCGGGCAATCGCTCGCGACCACTGGCTTACCGAGCGCGAGCGCTTCGAGCAGCACCATCGGCATGCCTTCGTAGCGCGAACTCAGCACCTGCAGGCGCGCGCGGGCGACGAGCGCATGCGGATTGTTTCGATACCCCATGAAATGCACGCGCGCCGCGATCCCCAGTTCGTTGGCGAGACCTTCGAGTTCGCGGCGAAACGCGCCGTCGCCGACGATCACGAGATGTTCGACGATCTGCCCGTCGCGCACGAGTTCGGCATAAGCGCGCAACAGCGTGCGATGATCCTTTTGAATTTCGTCGAGCCGCGCGACGGAGACGATATACGGCGCGTCGCACGGCGCTGCTTCGCTGATCTGTCCGTTCTGCCGAATGCGCTCGATATCGATGGCGTTCGGCAACACGAAGATCCGCTTCAGCCCGCTGCCGAACATGGCGCGCGCTTCCGCCGCCATGTGATCGTTGAGCGCCGCGACGCCGTCGTAGCGCGCGAACTGCTCGGCAAGCCGGCGTTGTCGGCGCGGACGGCTGGCAAGCCTCGCGTCGAAGCTGAAATGATTCACGCCGAGCCACGCTATGTCGAACTGACCCGCAAGCCGGCGCAGCGACATGTCGTAATCGACGATCAGCGCATGCTGGCGCGCGAGCGTTTCTACACGACGCTTCACATAGGGCCGCACGACGAGCGTATTGAAGACATCGCGGCCAACGCGCCCGAGTTTGCCCAGGCGCTTCGCGTAGCGCCGCGCCTGAAAGGTGTTGAGCCACGGCTTTTCCGCGAGGATTTCGATCTTCACGTCCGACGGCACCAGCGCGCGAAAGCGGTTTTCGAACGCGGGCGACGGGTGCATGACGGACAACGTGACGGCGAAGCGCGTGCGGTCGAAGACGCGCAGCCATTGAATCAGCGAGGACTCGATACCGCCATCGCCGAAGTCCACGATGTGGAAGAGGACGGGGACGGGCGTGGAATCGATTCCGGTTTGGCCTGGAAAAGGGTTCGTGGACGGTTGTTCGGACAAAGCAGCAGTGGGCATCATGTATCACGCTCGCAATTTCGGCGCAGGCGAACGTGAGGATCGAGGAAGCCGGTATGCTACCGCACGGGGTGTGGCGATGCAGAAAGCCGCCGGAAAATGCGGCAGAGTTACTGGCCGCGCGTCGTTGAAGATTATCATCGGACGAAGAAGGCACGTCATGGCGAGCGAATGGAAGCGGCGCATCATCGTGTTCGTGAAACGCTTCTGGCAACCGACGAGCGCGTGCATGACTTGCATGCCGGGAAGCTGGATGAACGTCATGAGCCTCGCGCACTGGACGCTGGCTTTCAAGACAGGGCTCGCCACGGGCATTCTCGCTGTGCTGATCACGTTCACGCCGGCGCGCAGGCTGTTTTTGAATCGATATGGCAATGCGCTCGTCGTTGGTGTTCTCACCATGATCGGCGACGCATATTCGCATGCGAATCACTACGGTGTTCCGTTTCTCGAACCTTTGATGACGGGGCTGACTTCCGGTGTGCTGGCGCTCGTCGGGTGGTATTTGTTCGAGGATCGCGGGCGGCGGATACGGGCGGTTTGGAAACATGTAGCCGGACCAAGAAATCGATGACCACTCGCCCGAACGCCGCCTTCACCGCCTTGCTCGCCGCCGCGTTATTCGGCGCGACCACCCCCATAGCCAAGGCGCTCCTGGGCACGCTCGCCCCCTTCATGGTTGCCGGATTGTTCTATCTCGGCAGCGGCATCGGGCTTGCCATCGTGTTGGTCGTGCGGCAGACGCTTTCCGCCACACGCGTCGAGCGTGGCGACATCCGCATCCCGCGAAACGAAACGCCGTGGCTCTTAGGCGCCATCGCGGCCGGCGGCGTTGCGGGCCCCGCGCTGCTCATGCTGGGACTCGCCGCCACGCCTGCCGCGACCAGTTCGCTGCTGTTGAATCTCGAAGGCGTGTTCACCGCCGTCATCGCGTGGGTCGTCTTTCGGGAAAACGTCGACCTTCAGGTGTTCCTCGGCATGGTCGCGATCGTCGCCGGAGGCGCGGTGCTTTCGTGGCAGCCGGGCGCGGGCGGCATGACGTCCGGTGCACTGTTGGTCGCGGGCGCGTGCTTTTGCTGGGCCATCGACAACAATCTGACGCGCAAGGTATCGACGAACGATGCCTTCGTCATCGCGTGCGTGAAAGGGCTCGTCGCGGGGACGGTCAATCTCGGCATCGCCTGCATGCTCGGCGCGCGGCTTCCCGATGCGTCGCATACGCTCATGGCCATGCTTACGGGATTTGCCGGATACGGTGTGAGCCTCGTTCTCTTCGTGGTCGCGCTGCGCAATCTGGGCACGGCGCGCACCGGCGCGTATTTTTCGGTTGCGCCGGTTTTCGGCGTCGCGCTCTCGCTGCTTCTATGGCCGGAATCGCCCTCGATGCTCTTCTGGTGCGCCGCCGCGCTAATGACGCTCGGCGTATGGCTGCATCTGCGGGAACGTCACGAACATGCCCACACGCACGAGCCGCTCGCGCATACGCACCGGCATCGACATGACGAGCATCATCGGCATGAACACGATTTCGAATGGGATGGCGTCGAGCCGCATGTGCATGAGCATCGGCATCTGCCGATCACGCACACCCATGCACATTTTCCGGATATTCATCATCGGCACCGTCATTGACGGCGCTCGAAGCGCCTAAACCAGCAAGCCCTTCTTCTCGATGAAGCCGATTACCGTATCCACGCCATCGAGCGCCTTGAGGTTGCACATCACGAACGGACGTTCACCGCGCATCTTCTTTGCGTCGCTTGCCATCACGTCGAGATTCGCGCCGACATAAGGCGCGAGATCCGTTTTATTGATGACGAGCAGATCCGACTTCGTGATGCCCGGTCCGCCTTTACGCGGGATCTTTTCGCCGCCCGCGACATCGATCACATAGATGGTCAGGTCCGACAGCTCGGGGCTGAAGGTCGCCGCGAGATTGTCGCCGCCCGATTCGATGAAGACGATGTCCGCATCCGGGAAGCGCGACACCATGCGATCGACGGCTTCGAGGTTGATCGACGCATCCTCGCGAATGGCCGTGTGTGGGCAACCGCCCGTCTCCACGCCCATGATGCGCTCGGCGGGCAGCGCGCCCGCAACGGTCAGGAGGCGCTGATCTTCCTTCGTGTAGATGTCATTGGTGATGGCGACGAGATCGTATTTCTCGCGCATCGCCTTGCAGAGCATTTCGAGCAGCGTGGTCTTGCCGGAGCCGACCGGCCCGCCCACGCCGACGCGCAACGGCGGCAGCTTCTTGGTTCGACGGGCGGCGGAAGAATAAGCAGGGGCGTTCATGGGCGTTGTTTGAAGTGCTTCGGTTTCTGCGATCAGGAGCGGAAAAGCCGCGAATATTGCGACTCGTGCCGCGCCGACAAAATGCCGAGTTGCGGCGCGAAAGTATTGACCTGGTTCGGCGATGTCGCCAGCGCGCGGCGCACGGCGTCGTCTATCGGCGCGCGTAACGCCACGATGATGCGCTGCCCCGCAAGTTGCCCGAGCGGCACGGCCTTGAGCGCCGCGGCCGCCTGATTCTCGACCCAACTGAACGCGTAGGCGGCGAGCATCGCGTCGGGCGCGGCATCGTGCGCGAAGGCGGCAAAGGCAAACGCCGTCGGTTGCGCAATCGGCTTGATCGCGGCAAGCGTGGCGCGGCGCGCGGCATCGCCCCATTCGAGCGATGCGCACAATTGCGCAAGCGACCAGCCCATTTGCTCGGTCTCGCGGCGCAACTCCGACGACTCGCGGCTCGCGATGTATTCGTCGTTCGCCGCGGTCAAGGCGGCTTCGTCGTGCGCGTGCCAGCGTTGCAGCTGATGCGCGAGAAACGGCAGTTCGCCGCGTGCGAGCACGTTGACGAGCCCGCTTGCAATCCAGTCGCGGGCACTGTCGGCATCGTGGATGAAACCGTGTTCGATGGCCGCTTCGAGTCCTTGCGAATAGCTGAACGCGCCGATAGGCAGCGCAGGCGACGCCAGATGCAGCAGCGCGGTGAGTTCAGCGGTTTGCATCAGTGATCGTGCTTGTGCTTGTGGTCGTGGCCATGATCATGCGAGTGATCGTGGCCGCATTGGGAGTGATCGTGATCATGGGCATCGTGAGCGTGCTTGTGCTCGTGTTCGTGGTCATGGTCATGGTCATGGTCGTGCGAATGCCCGTGATGCTCGCTATAAACCTTCTGCGCGAGCGCATAGTCCTCGCCGAAGGTTTCATCGTGGCCGTGCTTGTGCCCGCCGCCATAAGCGCCGGTCTCAGGCTGAAACGGCTGCGACTCATGCCCGACGATACAACCGAGACGCCTGAGCATGTCTTCGAGCACCGGATCGGCTTCGAGCTTCAAATACTCCGCGCCGACTTCGACCGGCGTATGCCGGTTGCCAAGGTGATAAGCCGCGCGTGTCAAGAGACGCACGCTCGGCGCCCGCACGATCAGCACGTCCTCCGGCGCGGCCACCACGCGCACGAAACCGCCATCGTCCGCGACGAGCATGTCGCCGTCCGCGAGCACGGTGCCGCGCGGCATCACGAGCGCGACTTCCTCGCCGTGGTCCAGCGTGGCGGCAAGGCGGCTCTTGCAGCGCGCATCGAAGGCGAGCGTGAGCGTGGGCGCGCGTTTGACGAGTACAGGTGCGAGCTTGGCGGTAAGGCGTTTATCGATAGTGCGCATGGCGTGCGTCAGAACAGGAAGTAGCGTTGCGCCATCGGCAGAACGGTGGCGGGGTCGCAAGTGAGCAGTTGTCCGTCGGCGATCACCTGATAGGTCTGCGGATCGACGCTGATGGACGGTTGCCATGCATTGTGAATCATGTCGGCCTTCGTCACATTGCGGCAGTTTTTCACGGCGACGACCTGCTTCTTCAAACCGTAGCGATCCGCAATGCGCGCTTCCGCCGCCATCTGCGAGACGAACGTCAGCGACGTCTTGCCGAGCGCGCCGCCGCGCGTGGCGAACATCTCGCGATAATGCACCGGCTGCGGCGTAGGAATCGATGCGTTCGGATCGCCCATCTGCGCCACCGCGATCATCCCGCCCTTGACGATCATCGCGGGCTTCACGCCGAAGAACGCCGGTTCCCAGAAGACGAGGTCGGCCCACTTGCCCGGCTCGATGGAGCCCACTTCATGCGCGATGCCATGTGTGATCGCCGGGTTGATCGTGTACTTCGCGACATAACGCTTCGCGCGGAAGTTGTCGTTGCGTCCGGTGTCCTCGGGCAGCGCGCCGCGTTGCACCTTCATCTTGTGCGCCGTCTGCCAGGTGCGAATGATCACTTCGCCGACACGGCCCATCGCTTGTGAATCCGACGAAAGCATGGAAAGCGCGCCCAGATCGTGGAGGATATCCTCGGCGGCAATGGTCTCGCGGCGAATGCGCGATTCGGCGAATGCAATGTCTTCCGCAATCGACGGGTCGAGGTGATGGCACACCATCAGCATGTCGAGATGCTCGTCGAGCGTGTTGATGGTGTAAGGGCGCGTGGGATTGGTGGAAGAGGGCAGCACGTTGGACTCGCCGCACACCTTGATGATGTCGGGTGCGTGACCGCCGCCCGCGCCTTCGGTGTGATACGTATGAATCGTGCGGCCCTTGAACGCAGCGACGGTGGTTTCGACGAAGCCGGCTTCGTTCAGCGTGTCCGTGTGGATGGCGACTTGCGTGTCGGTGTCGTCGGCGACGGAAAGGCAGTTGTCGATAGCCGCGGGCGTCGTGCCCCAGTCTTCGTGCAGCTTGAGGCCGATCGCGCCCGCCTTGATCTGTTCGACGAGCGGTTCCGCCAAGCTCGTGTTGCCCTTGCCGAGAAAGCCCAGGTTGACCGGCCAGCCATCGGCGGCTTGCAGCATGCGTTCGAGATGCCACGGGCCCGGCGTGCAGGTCGTGGCGTTGGTGCCGGTCGCGGGACCTGTGCCGCCGCCGAGCATGGTGGTCACGCCGCTTGCGAGCGCTTCGTCGATCTGCTGCGGGCTGATGAAGTGGATATGCGAGTCGATGCCGCCCGCGGTCACGATCATGCCTTCGCCCGCAATGACTTCGGTGGCCGCGCCGATCGCGATGTTCACGTTCGGCTGAATGCCGGGATTGCCCGCCTTGCCGATAGCGAAGACGCGTCCGCCCTTGATGCCGATGTCGGCTTTCACGATGCCCCAGTGATCGAGGATCAGCGCGTTGGTGACGACGGTATCGACCACTTCGGCGGATGGGCGCTGCGACTGGCCCATGCCGTCGCGAATGACCTTGCCGCCGCCGAACTTCACTTCCTCGCCGTACGTGGTGAAGTCGCGTTCGACTTCGATGATGAGGTCGGTGTCGGCGAGGCGCACACGGTCGCCGGTGGTCGGGCCGAACATTTCCGCGTAGGCGCGGCGGCCGATGCGTAACGTCATATCGTAGGTATCCTGGTCAGAGAGGGCCCATCACGAGGCCATTGAAGCCATAGACATGGCGATCGCCCGCGAGCGCGACGAGTTCGACGGTGCGCTCCTGTCCCGGTTCGAAGCGCACGGCGGTGCCGGCCGCGATGTTGAGACGAAAGCCGCGCGCCTTCTCCCGTTCGAACTTGAGTGCCGTGTTGACTTCGTAGAAGTGATAGTGCGAGCCGACCTGCACGGGGCGGTCGCCGTGATTCGCGACGGTGACCGTAACGGTTTCGCGGCCCACGTTGAGTTCGTGCTCGCCGTCGTCGATAAAGTATTCGCCGGGAATCATGTGCTTAGGGGATCGGATGGTGGACCGTAACCAGCTTCGTGCCATCGGGGAAGGTGGCTTCGATCTGGATGTCGGGGATCATTTCGGGCACGCCTTCCATGACGTCGTCACGGCTTAGCAGCGTGGTGCCGTAATGCATGACCTCGGCGACGGTCTGACCGTCGCGCGCCGCTTCCATGAGCGCCGCCGAAATGAAGGCGATGGCTTCCGGATAGTTCAGCTTGAGGCCGCGAGCGCGGCGGCGTTCGGCTAAGAGCGCCGCGGTGAAAATCAGCAGTTTGTCTTTTTCGCGAGGGGTGAGTTTCATCGGTCAGGGACGTTGACTTCGCTTGGGGGCGGGTGATCTATGCTAGCACTGGTTCAAGGGTGAAATGGGAAATCGAGCCCATGCATCGCGGCAAACGAGCCTCACTGAATGAACCTTTGCAGCTCCACCGTCGAAGGCCGCTCGAAAATCTCTTCGGGCGCGCCCGATTCCCAGACTCGCCCCTGATGCATGAAGACGACCTTGTCGGAAACCTTGCGCGCGAAGCGCATCTCATGCGTGACCATGATGAGCGTCATCCCGTCGCGAGCCAGGCTTTCGACGACCGCCAGCACTTCGCCGACGAGTTCGGGGTCGAGCGCCGAGGTGATTTCGTCGCACAGCAGCACGGTCGGCTTCATGGCAAGCGCGCGTGCAATGGCCACGCGCTGCTGCTGTCCTCCGGATAGCTGCTCGGGATAGGCGTCGAACTTGTCGCCGAGTCCCACGCGTTCGAGCACGCTATGGGCCGTGGCGCGCGCCTTCGCCTTGTGGATCTTTTTGACGACCGTCTGCGCGAGCATCACGTTTTGTCCCGCCGTCAGATGCGGAAAGAGGTTGTACTGCTGAAACACCATGCCGACTTTCAGACGCAACGCGCGGAGGTCGGCGCGGCGCGCATCGATATGTTCGCCATCGATCTCGATCGAACCTTCGTCGATACTTTCCAGTCCGTTCAAGGTCCGCAAGAGCGTGCTCTTGCCCGAGCCGCTTCGCCCGATGATGGCCACGACTTGCCCTTGCTCGACCGAAAAGTCGATGCCCTTCAGAACCTGATTCGAGCCGAACTGTTTTTGCAGATTGCGGGTTTCAACGAGCGGCATTCCATTTCCTTTCGAGCGTCCGCGCATAGCGCGTGAGCGGATAGCAAAGCACGAAGTAGATGATCGCAACGAGGCCGTACACGAGGAACGGCCGGAACGTCGCGTTCGAGATCATCGTGCCGGCTTTCGTGAGTTCGGTGAAGCCGATGATCGAAACGAGCGCCGTATCCTTCACCGCCTGCACCGCGAAGCCGACCGTCGGTCCAATGGCGATACGCAGCGCCTGCGGCAGGATCACATGACGCAATTGCTCGAAGTAGTTCATCGCCAGGCTGGACGACGCTTCCCACTGACCTTTCGGCACGGCTTCCACCGCGCCGCGCCAGATCTCCGCGAGATAGGCGCTCGTGAAGAACGTGAGACCCACGGTCGCCGCGAGCCACGGCGAGACTTCCACACCAATCAGCGGCAAGCCGAAGAACACGAGAAAAAGCTGCATCAGCAAGGGCGTGCCCTGGAAAATCTGGATGTAGCCCTTCACGATGGTGCGCAAAAACTCCGACTTCGACACGCGCATCACGAGCAGCGCGAAGCCGACGACACCGCCGAGCACGAACGAGACGATCGACAGCACGATAGTCCAGCGCGCGGCCAGCAACAGGTTCTCGACGATCTGAGCGAAAGTGAATTCGATCATCGCGCGGGACTCCGGCTGTTGACGAAAAAGCGCTTGCCTGCCGCGTTCAACGCCGCGCGCAGTATCAGCGCGAGCGCGAGATAAGCCGCCGTGATCAGGAAGCACGTCTCGAACGCGCGGAAGTTGCGCGACTGGATATAGCTCGCCGCGTAGGTCAAATCCGGCACGGAGATTTGCGACACCACCGCCGAGCCGAGCATGGTTATGACGATCTGACTCGTGAGCGCCGGGAACACCTTGGCGATCGCTTGCGGCAGCACGACGTGACGAAAGATCTCGCCGCGCGACATGGCAAGCGAAGCGGCCGCTTCGTGATGACCCTTCGGCACGGCGGCAATCCCCGACCGAATGATCTCGATGCTGTACGCGCCGAGATTGAGGGTCATCGCGAGAATCGCGGCGACGTATTCGCTCAAGTGGATGCCGAGCGCCGGCAAGCCGAAGAACACGAAGAACAGTTGCACGATGAACGGCGTGTTGCGGATGGCTTCGACATAGCCGCCGACGGATGCGCGCAACCACGCCCGCGTGCTGTTGCGACCGGCCGCGCCGAGCACGCCGACGGTTACGCCGAGCACCGTCGAGACGGCCGTGAGCGCAAGCGTCGTCGCCGCGCCGCTCGCGAACATGCCCGCATAGTTCGTGAGATCGCCGAATTGGAGTTCATAGGCCATCGCTTGGGCAGTCCTCGATCAGAGGCTTGCGGGCAGCGGCTGGCCGAACCATTTCTTCGACATCGCGCCGAGCGTGCCGTCCTTCTTCGCCTGGGCGATGGCGTCGTTGACCTTCGCGAGCAGCTTCGGCTCGTTCTTGTTCAGGCCGACGAAGCACGGCGAGTCCTTGATGACGAACTTCGGTTCCGGACGGCGCGGCGGATTCTTCGCGATGATCGCGGCAGCCACGATGTTGCCCGCGGCGATCAACTGCACTTGACCCGAGAGGAATGCGGAGATGGTGGCGTTGTTGTCCTCGAAGCGCTTGATGGTGGCGTTGGGCGCCATCTGCGAGAGCGCGATTTCTTCCAGCGCGCCGCGCGTGGCGCCGACGGTCTTGCCGGTGAGATCGGCGGGACCGGTCACCTTGATGTCGGCGGGGCCGAACACGCCCTGGTAGTACGGCGCATAAGGCGCGGAAAAATCGAGGACCTTCTCGCGCTCCGGCGTCTTGCCGAGCGACGAGATCACGAGATCGACCTTGTTGGTGGTGAGATAAGGGATGCGGTTCGCGCTGTTCACCGGCACGAGTTCGAGCTTCACGTTCAACGCCTTGGCGAGCAGCGCGGCGGTATCGACGTCGTAGCCTTGCGGCTTCATGTCGGCACCCACGAAACCGAAAGGCGGATAGTCCTCGGGCACCGCGACGCGCAGCGTGCCGCTCTTCGCGATGTTGTCGAGTGCATCGGCATGTGCGGCGAGCGGTGTCAGTGCGAGGAGCGGGGCGGCGAGAAGCGCGGCGAGCGCCGTGCGGCGGCGGGCGAGAGCAAGCTTGATGTGCATCGAAGATCCTTCGTTCTTGAACCGACCGCGTTGGAGAGCGCGGCTTCTGAAGGATGTCTCAAGCGAAAGTCATGCCATTACGGCCCAAGGCTTGTGGGCAGGAGGATCCGGCGTGGCGGCTGTATGCGCTTGCACAATTACGGGGCGCGCGGGTGCCTGTTCTTGGTGCGCAAAGTTCGGGCGGCAGCACTGTCTTATTGAACGACATGCGAATTCCTTTCCGCTGCCATGCCATCCAGGTGAAAGTCGCGCGAAATGACTCATGCGGCTGGATCGTAAACTCGGACCGGTCCGCTTGCTGAAAATGTGAATTTACGTCGTGCCGACGCCTCGATGCACTAATCGTAAGTACCTGTCTGGCAAAATGAGCCACCCGTCGAACGTGCCGACCCGCGCTTGAAGCTTCGCCTGTCATGGCCGCAAAGCGCCTCGTTCAATGTATCGCCACAGGCCGAATGCCGGCCATGTGTCCGCTCAACGAAGCCTCATGTTTGACCTCTATGTCTGCCGATAAAAAACGCCTGGAGTCGCTGCACGACTCTAGCGTCGTATCCTTCCCGCACACTTCCGCCTCGCTCTTTCCCGATACGCCAAACCCGTTGCGCAGGTTGATCGTCGGTGGTGTCGTCGCTTCATTGACCCTGGTTCCCGCGGTCACGTTAATGCGTCCCGTCTTTGCCGCGGGCGCAAGCTCGGGTGCGGACGCCGCGACCACTCGTGCATTCGCCGATGTCTCGCGCTATCTGATCGGCGAGCGCTCGCTCGACCCGGCGCAGACATCTCGACTCCTGCAAGCGCTGCTCGACGACGATGCCGGCTTCGGCGCCGCGTGCCAGCAACTGGCGGCGTATCTCACGGCAAACAAGCCCGACCCGCTGCATCTGCAAGCGGACCTGGACGCGGCCAAGGCTTCTTATGCCTCCTTGCCGCGTCGTATCGTGACGGCCTGGTATGTCGGCGTGGTCGGCGATGGCGAACGTGCGCGCGCCATCACCTACACGACCAGCCTGATGAACCGCGTCGTCGAAGACCGCCTGCGTCCGCCGAGTTATGCCTACGGCGGTTATGGCGCTTGGCGAGTCGATCCCCGCACGGTGAGCCTGCCGCCGCTCGTGGCTCCCGCTGCCGCGCGCGTATAGCCAGCAGAACCCGCACTGCCGGTTTTCCGGCACTAAACACACTCCAAACGTTTCCCATCCATGCCCCGGCCCGCAGCGCACGCGCGCCGGCACTTTTCATTGCCTCGAACATGTCCTCTCAAACCAACGTGCCGAACAGCGCCGATGTCGTCGTGATCGGTTCGGGGATCATCGGTTCGCTTGCCGCGCAAAAAATGGCGCAGCACGGCGCATCCGTCTTGATTCTCGAGTCGGGTCCACGCATCACGCGCGAACAGATCGTGGCGGGCTTTCGCAACTCGCCTCGCAAGAACGACTTCATGTCGCCGTATCCGTTCTTGTCGTGGTCGCCGCATCCGGTCTACAAGCCGACCAAGAACAACTACATCGTGCAGAACGGTCCGTATCCGTACGAGCCGGAATATATCCGCGCCGTTGGCGGCACGACGTGGCACTGGGCGGCGCAGGCTTGGCGCGTCCTGCCCAACGACATGCGTCTGAAGACGCTGTATGGCGTGGGCCGCGACTGGCCGATTGCCTACGAAGACCTGGAGCCGTTCTATTTCGAAGCGGAAGTGAAGATGGGCGTCTCCGGCGCACCCGACAACGGTTCGCCGCGCAGCAAGCCGTTCCCGATGCAACCCGTGACCGAATCGTATCTGGAGCAGCGCTTTCGCGAGCGGCTTGCACCGGCGGGCATCGCGGTCATCACGAACACGACTGCACGCAACAGCCGCACATACGATGGCCGGCCAGCCTGCTGCGGCAACAACAACTGCATGCCGATTTGCCCGATCGATGCGCAATACCACGGTGGCCTTGCAGCCGATGCCGCCGAAGCCTCGGGCGTGAAGCTGCTGCCGAACGCGGTGGTCTACAAGATCGAGCACGATGCCAGCGGCAAGATCGTCGCCGTGCATTACTACACGCCCGAGAAGGCATCGGTTCGAGTGACGGCGAAGACCTTCATTCTGGCGGCGAACGGCGTTGAAAGTCCGCGCCTCTTGCTGATGTCGGCAAGCGACAAGTTCAAGAATGGTCTCGCGAACAGTTCGGGCACCTTGGGCCAGAACCTGATGGATCATCCGAGCAACTCGTTGACCTTCGACGCGCAAGACGAGGTCTGGGCCGGTCGCGGGCCGATGAGCCCGTCGTCGATCCAGTTGATGCGCGATGGCGCGTTCCGCAGTGAACACGCGGCGTTTCGCGTCGACATCGGCAATTCGTCGCAGGTGTTGTCCATTACGCAGGACCTGATTGGCAAGGGTGTCTATGGTCCGGAACTCGAGAAGCAATTGCGCGAGCGCGCGGCGCATCAGGTCAGCCTGAAGAACGTGCTCGAAATCTTGCCCGACCGGCGCAACAGGATCTATCTCAGCGACCAGAAAGACGCGCTCGGGCTGCCGCGTCCGGCGGTCGAATATCGCATGAGCGATTACGTCGAGAAGGGCATGCAGGCGTCGAAAGCCTTCTACCTGAAGGTCGCCGACCTCATGGGCGGCACCAACCTGCGTCACAGTCCCGATGGCGTCTACAGCAACAATCAGCACATCACCGGCACGCTCTCGATGGGCGCGGACCCGGCAGATTCCGTGTGCGATGCCTGGGGCCGCACGCACGATCACGAAAACCTCTTCCTCGCGAGTACCGGCGTCATGCCGACTGCCGCCACCGTCAACTCGACGCTCACGGGTGCCGCGCTCGCGCTGCGCACTGTCGATCACATCGTGAAGGAAGCGCGATGAAGCACGAACACATCATGTCGCGAACAAGCGCAGTCGAACGCCATGCGTTCGTCATCGGAAGTTTCATCAAGCGTGCAATGGCGGCTGGCGTGGCTGTCGCCTCGCTTGCCATCGGGTGGATGCCGGCGAGCGCTCACGCGGAAGCCGCCGTCGATGAATCCGCGTTGATTCAGCGTGGCGAGTATCTCGCGCGCGCGGGCGATTGCGTGGCCTGCCACACGGCGACCGGCGGCAAGCCGTTCGCGGGCGGACTGGCGATTGCCTCTCCCATGGGCACCATCTGGTCGACCAACATCACGGCATCGAAGACGCACGGTATCGGTTCCTACACCGAGGCGCAGTTCGCCGATGCCCTGCGCGCCGGCAAGCGTGCCGACGGCGCACAGCTTTATCCGGCGATGCCGTACACCTCGTTCGCGAAGCTCACCGATCCCGACGTACACGCGCTTTACACGTACTTCATGAAGGCCGTGCCCGCTGTGGATAGCGCCGTGCCGCACACCGATCTGCCGTTCCCGTTCAGCATTCGGGCATCGCTCATTCCGTGGAATCTGCTCTTCGTCGACAAGGATCGCTTCAAGCCCGACCCGCAAAAGAGCGTGGAGTGGAATCGCGGCGCTTATCTCGTCGAAGGCCTTGCGCATTGCAGCGTCTGTCATACGCCACGCAATCTGCTGATGGCGGAGCAGACCTCGCGTGGCTTGGCGGGCGGTGCGGTCGGCGCGTGGTACGCGCCCAATATCACGTCCGACACGACGAGCGGTATCGGCGGATGGAGCGAGCAGGATATCGTCGCGTACCTGAAAACGGGCGTCGTGCGGGGCAAGGCGCAGGCAGCCGGCCCGATGGCGGAGGCCGTGAATCACAGCCTGCAGTATCTGACCGATGCGGACCTCGGAGCGATCGCCACGTACCTGAAGACGGTTCCCGCCGTCCACGACGACGCCGATACGCTCGCGCTCGACGTGTCGTCCGGCCTTATCGAAGATCCCGATGCTGTGCGTCAGACGCCGTGGCCCGCCGACCCCGAACGGTTGAACGGCCCGCAACTCTACGATTCGAATTGCGCGAGTTGCCATCAGGCGAGCGGTCAAGGTACGGCCGATGGCGCGCTGCCGCCGTTGTCGCGTAACTCGGTCTTTCGCAACGGCCAGCCGAACAATGTCGTGATGTCGATTCTGCAGGGCGTGTCGCATCCGGAGTCCGCAAACCGCGCGTCTGATAGCGTCGACATGCCCGCCTTTGCAGACCGGCTGTCCGATACGCAGATCGCCACGTTATCGAGCTATCTGATGCAGCAGTTCGGGCGCCAGAATGTGCAGGTGACGGCGCAGGATGTGGCGACGTTGCGTGCCGGTGGTCCGGTCTCGCCCATGGCGAGCGCTGCGCGTATCGGGCTTGGCGTATTGATTCTCGCCGCGCTGTTTGCCGTCGTGCTCTTCGTAAGAGCTCGGCGTCGAGTGCGCTAAGCCAGTGTTTCAACGAAGCGGCCGCTTGCGTCCTCACGTCGTCCAGAGCCGCAACGGCTGCGCCTTCACGCCATGCACGAGAGGCCGCAGCCGCAACCAGCATTCGGTCATCGCGCGTTGCAGTGGCTCCATCGAGTGGCTGATGGCGCGCACGATCAACACGCCAGGCGTAATGCACGATGCAGCCGCGCGCAACGTATCGTCGAAGGGCAGTTCGGCGGTGAGGGCTTCGGCGAGCGCATCGTCGCAAGCCGGGCCTATCGCCCATAGCGTGCCGTAAGCGGGAAAGCGCGCGAGTCCTTGCGCCGCATCGCAAAGAGGATCGGTCGCATCGAGCAGGCTGCGTTCGAACCAGAGCGGCTTGCCATCGGCATGCGCAATGCGCGATACCGCTTCGATATGTCCATGCGTCCAGCGCTCGCCCGCCGCCGCGCGGCCGAGCAGCATTGCGTCCCAGCCAATGGCGCTCGCGCCTTCGCCGAGCGTCAGACTGAAGTCGAGCTCCACGTTCGACGATTCGAACACGATGTTGTTCTGCGGCAGCCAGTCGAGCTTCGCATGCGCGGCGAGCGCGATATCTATACGCTGCGTCGCGAGCTTGCCGTTGGCCTTGTACCACTTGGTCGAACCGGGCGTCGTGACGACGGCATGCGTGTCTTCGCCGAGCTTCACGTCGATGGAGAGCCGGTCGCCGCCCGCGACGCCGCCCGGCGGATGCACGATCACCGCGTGGCAGATGCCGTCTTCCGGATAGAGCGGACGTTGCAGCCTGAGCGGCCCTTCGTGTTTGCGATGCGAAAAGACCGTGCGCCCATGCTTCTGCTCGAAACCGAGTTCGAGCCGGCCGCGCCAGACGTTTGGATCGGCGTCGATTTGCGCGGCAGCGAGCGCCGCGTGCGATTCATGATGCATGAGCGAGCAGTGACTAGTGAACTGAGCAGACGAGGTGAGCCGCCATGTTAAGCCGAAAATTCAGACGGCGATCAACTCTCGCACACCTTGTTCATCCATCTCGGAGCCCGCGCCGCCCGCGATGATCTCGCCGCGGCTCATCACCCAGTAGCGGTCGGCGAGTTCGCGCGCGAAGTCGTAGTACTGTTCGACGAGCAAGACCGTCATGCCCATTTCATCGACGAGTTGGCGCAGCGTCCTGCCGATGTCGCGAATGATGGACGGCTGGATGCCTTCGGTCGGTTCGTCGAGAATCAGCAGCTGCGGTTCGCTCATCAGCGCGCGGCCGATAGCCAGTTGCTGTTGTTGACCGCCCGAAAGGTCGCCGCCGCGCCGGTTTTTCATGTCCTTCAGCACCGGAAAGAGCTGATAGATGTGATCGGGAATCTTCGATGGCGACTTGCGGCTCGCCGCGCCGACCAGCAGGTTCTCTTCCACGGTGAGGCGGCCGAAGATGTCCCGGCCTTGCGGAACATAGGCGAGGCCATTCGTCACGCGCGCATGCGTGGGCATCGACGAAATCTTCTTGTCGCGCCAGGTGATGATGCCGCTGCGCGTCGGCACGACGCCCATCAAACAGCGCAGGAGCGTCGTCTTGCCGACGCCGTTGCGGCCGAGCAGCACCGTCAGCTTGCCATCGGGGACGGTCATCTTCACATCGCGAAGAATGTGGCTGCCGCCGTAGTACTGATTCAGGGATTCGACTTCTAGCATGGGTGTCTTAGCTTCGCTCTGGTGATCTGTGCGGGCGGTGAGATCAGCGTCCGAGGTAGGACTCGATCACCGCTTCATCGCGCTGAACGTCTTCCAGCGTGCCCTCGGCGAGCACGCTGCCTTCGGCCATGACCGTGACCTTGCCATCGGCGCCCGCGAGCGCGGCGACGAACTCCATGTCGTGTTCGACGACCATCATCGAACAGGAGCCGCGCAGTTTGTTGAGCAGCTCGGCAAGTTCCATGGTCTCGTGATCGGTCATGCCGGCAGCGGGTTCGTCGAGCAGCAAGAGGGCAGGCTGCTGCATCAGCAACATGCCGATCTCGAGCCGCTGCTTTTGCCCGTGCGACAACTCGCCCGCGAGCCGCGTGGCCTGATGATGAAGGCGAATCAGCTCCAGTGTCTCTTCTATACGTGCCTGCGCCGCGCGGTCGAGCCGCGAACGCAGCGACGCGAACCAGCGCTTGTCCGTTTTCATCGCGAGTTCGAGGTTCTCCCACACGGGATGATTCTCGAACACCGTGGGCTTTTGAAACTTTCGGCCGATTCCAGTACGCGCGATCACCGGCTCCGACATGCGCGTGAGGTCGAGAGTCTGTCCGAGAAAGACCTTGCCCGTATCGGGACGCGTCTTGCCGGTGACGACATCCATCATCGTGGTCTTGCCCGCGCCGTTCGGGCCGATGACGCAGCGCAGTTCGCCCACGTCGATCGACAAGGTCAGTTTGTTGAGCGCCCGAAAACCGTCGAAGCTCTTGGTCACGTCTTCGAGGTAGAGAATGGTGCCGTGCGATACGTCGATCTCGCCGGGCGCGAGCACATGGCCGAGCCCGGTGATGCCGTTCATGTTGCGTTCGTTCGATTCCTCCGATTGCGGCAACGGCGGCAGATCGACGATCAGTGCGTTATGTGCGGTCATTCTGCGGCGTCTCCTGCGTGAGCCTTCTTGCGGCGCGCCATGTCGATGAGTCCCATGATGCCGTTCGGCAGAAGCAGCGGCACGAGCGTGAAGATGAGGCCGAGGAAGAACAGCCAGTATTCCGCGAAATAAGCGGTGAAGAAGCTCTTCGCGCCATTCACGGCGAACGCGCCGATGATCGGGCCGATGAGCGTTCCGCGTCCGCCTACCGCAACCCAGATCGCCATTTCAATGGAGTTGGCGGGCGACATCTCGCTCGGATTGATGATGCCGACTTGCGGCACATAGAGCGCGCCGGCAATGCCGCACAGCACCGCCGACACGGTCCAGATGAAGAGCTTGTATGCGAGCGGGCTGTAGCCCAGGAACATGAGACGCGTCTCGCCGTCGCGCACGCCGGTCACCACACGTCCGAGCTTCGAGGTGACGATCCAGCGCGCCGCGAGAAACGCGAGCACCAGCACCGCGAACGTGATCAGAAAGAGGCCGGTGCGTGTGCCCGGATGCGTGATCGGAAAGCCCGCGATGCGCTTGAAATCGGTGAAGCCGTTATTGCCGCCGAAGCCCGTTTCATTGCGGTAGAAAAGCAGCATCGCGGCGAAGGTCATGGCTTGCGTGATGATCGACAGATACACGCCCTTCACGCGCGAACGGAACGTGAAGAAGCCGAACACCCACGCGAGCACGCCCGGCACGAGCACGACGAGCAAAAGCGCATACCAGAGATGCTCCGTGCCTTCCCAAAACCACGGCAGCTTGTGCCAGTCGAGAAACACCATGAAGTCGGGCAGGTCGCTCTGATACGTGCCTTCGCGACCGATCGAGCGCATCAGGTACATGCCCATTGCGTAGCCGCCGAGCGCGAAGAACAGCGCGTGACCCAGGCTCAGAATTCCGCAGTAGCCCCACACGAGATCGAGCGCGAGCGCGCCGATGGCATAGCACATCAGCTTGCCGATGAGCGTCATCGCATACGCGGACAGATGGAACGTGCTCGTTTCCGGCAGCACGAGCGCGGAGACCGGCACGACGATGCCCATCGCGATGATGAGCGCGATTAGCGCGATCCAGCCGTTGCGCGGCAAGAGCGCGGCGCGCGGCGGCAGGCCGAGCGCGAAGCCCGCGCGGGCGGCGTTCTCGTCGGGTTGCGGCGCGACGTCGAGATTGGCCGAGAGATTGGTCGAGGCAGTCATGGGATCAGGCCTCCGCGCTGCGGCCCTTCAGGGCGAACATGCCTTGAGGACGCTTCTGAATGAACAGCACGATCAGCACGAGCACCGCGATCTTCGCGAGCACCGCGCCCCAGAACGGCTCGATCGCCTTGTTGACGAGACCGAGTCCGAAGCCGCCGATCACCGTGCCTGCAAGCTGACCGACGCCGCCGAGCACCACGGCCATGAAGGAATCGATGATGTAGCTCTGCCCGAGATCCGGTCCGACGTTGCCGATCTGCGAAAGCGCGCAGCCGCCGAGTCCCGCGATGCCCGCGCCGAACGCGAACGCATACGAATCGACACGCGAAGTCTTCACGCCGACGCACGCTGCCATGCGGCGGTTCTGCGTGACCGCGCGCACGAAAAGCCCGAGCCGCGTGCGCGTGAGCACGCCCCATGCAATCGCCACGACGGCGAGCGAGAAGGCGAGAATGGTGAGCCGGTTATACGGCAGGATCAGATTCGGCATGACGGCAATCCCGCCGCTCATCCACGAAGGATTGGTCACCTGCACGTTCTGCGCACCGAAGAGCGTGCGCGTCGCCTGAATGAGGATGAGGCTGATACCGAAGGTCGTCAGCAGCGTTTCGAGCGGACGTCCATAGAGATGCTTCAATACGAGGCGCTCCAGCACGATGCCGACGAGCGCCGCCGCGGCAAACGACGCGGGTACGGCAAAGAGCGGATACCAGTTGAACGCGGCAGGCGCGTAATGCTGCACGAGGTTCTGCACGACATATGTCGCGTAGGCGCCGATCATCAAAAACTCGCCGTGCGCCATGTTGATGACGCCGATCAGACCGTACGTGATGGCAAGACCGAGCGCCGCGAGCAACAGCACGCTGCCGAGCGAAAGGCCCGCGAACAGCGTGCCGAAGATTTCGCCGCGATGCTGAATCGAATCGAGGTCTTCGATGCCCGCTTGCGCCGCGGCCCGCACGCGGTCGTCGGGTTCGTTGAAGGTGCCGTCCGCTTTCTTCGCGACGAGCGGACGCAGCAATTCGTACATGTCGAGATCGTGCCGCGCGGCGACGAGCTTGACCGCGTCCAGTCGCTTGACGACGTCGGCGTCGTGCAGGGCGGTCATCGCCCAGAGCGTGTCGAGACGCTTCTTGAGCTCGGGATCGGTTTCGCCGGCGCGTGCGCGGTCGATCAGCGGCTTCATCGACGGATCGGGATTCTTCAGGAGCGCGGCCACTGCATCGCGACGCTTGGCGATATCCGGCGAAGCGAGCTGCAAGCCCGACAATGCGCCGTTCACTTTCGTGCGCAGGATGTTGTTAAGCGTGATCGCCTGCGCGTCGGGCGCTTCGACGACCTTGCCGGTAAGCGGGTCCTTGTTGCCGTCGTCGGTCTGCAGATAAACGTGGCCATTGTCGGTGGCGACGAGCGAGCCGTCCGCGAGCGCGGAGAGCACGGCGACCGAAGGCGCATCCGCGTTGGCGATCAGCTTGTCGATGGCCGCGGACTTCGCCTCGAAGTCGTCGGCGGCGAGCGGCGCGAGATCGTCGCTGGTGAGCGCATGCGCGGAGAACGGCGCGAGCGCGATGAAAAGCGCAAGCAGCATACGCGGGAAGAGGCGGGCGAACGAACCGGTCATGGTGGCCTTTCTGATGGTGACTGGCCGCGCGCGATGACACGCGCGGCCCTTTCCTCGACTCGATACGTCAGGCCGTGCGCGTGCGCGCGCGGCGCAGGAACGAGGGAATCGAGCTGACCACGTCCGGCTTGCCCTGATTGCCGGCGATATACGGACTCCACGGCTGCGCGCGGATGGCGGTCTTCGTCTTCCACACGACGTTGAACTGACCGTCGCCGCGAATTTCACCGATCATCACGGGCTTGTGCAGATGGTGGTTGCCATCCATCGTCAAGGTGAAGCCCGAGGGCGCGGCGAAGCTCTGGCCGATCATCGCGACGCGCACCTTGTCCACATCGGCGCTCTTTGCTTTCTCGACCGCCTGCTTCCACATGTGGATGCCGACGAAGGTCGCTTCCATCGGATCGTTGGTCACGCGCTTGTCGCCGCCCGGCAGATTCTGCGCCTTGGCGTACGCGAAGAACTCCTTCTCGAACTTCGTGTTGTTCGGGTTCTTTACCGACATGAAGTAGTTCCATGCGGCGAGGTGGCCGACGAGCGGCTTCGTATCGATACCGCGCAATTCTTCTTCACCGACCGAGAACGCGACCACGGGCACGTCCGTCGCCTTCAGGCCTTGATTGCCGAGTTCCTTGTAGAACGGTACGTTCGAGTCGCCGTTGATCGTAGAGACGACAGTTGTCTTTCCCCCTTGGGAAAAGGTCTTGATGTTCGCGACGATGGTTTGATAGTCGCTATGTCCGAACGGTGTGTAGACCTCTTGAATGTCCTCATCCTTGACTCCTTTCGAATGAAGGAAGGCGCGCAGGATCTTGTTGGTCGTGCGCGGATACACATAGTCCGTGCCGAGCAGGAAGAAGCGCTTGGCACTGCCGCCTTCCGCGCCCATCAGATATTCGACGGCGGGAATCGCTTGCTGGTTCGGCGCCGCGCCCGTGTAGAACACGTTGCGCGACATCTCTTCGCCTTCGTACTGCACGGGGTAGAAGAGCAGGCCGTTGAGTTCCTCGAAGACCGGCAGCACCGACTTGCGCGACACGGACGTCCAGCAGCCGAACACGACGGCGACCTTGTCCTGCGTCAGAAGCTGACGGGCTTTTTCGGCGAAGAGCGGCCAGTTGGACGCCGGGTCCACGACCACCGGTTCGAGCTGGCGGCCGTTCACACCGCCGCTCTTGTTGATATCGGCAATGGTCATGAGCGCCGTGTCTTTGAGCGACGTCTCGGAGATGGCCATGGTGCCCGACAGCGAATGCAGGATGCCGACTTTGATCGGACCCGTATCGGCGGCTTGCGCCTTGGTGATCGGAAGCTGACCCGCGAGGGCGAGCGCGCCCGACATGGAGCCGAACTTCAGCAGACTGCGTCGTTTCATTTGTGTGTTCCCCTTGCCGATGTGTATTTGCTTGACGTGGTGTGAGCGTCGACGCCCGCTACCAGCAAGGGGGTTCTGCAAGTGCTATGCCAATCGGGGGCTTTTGACCGATGGCTATGGGTTTGCGGAGTTTTCGGGAAGGAATTACAGCGTGACGGAGGCGTCTAGCGCGATTGCTTTTGGTGCATGGTGGCGAGGTGTGCGTCGTCGTGGTGCGCGGGTGCTTTATACAAGGAGCGACTCTGTCCTAAGCAGTTTGAGGATTATCTGAATGTCCGCGGAAAAGCGATTCCGCCCTGCGTTTCGTTCCGGTTTTCCGCAACAATTCGGCACTACCGTAATCAGCAGGTAGCCTTGCCGAGTCCACCAATGATCATTAGCCCCCCTTTACTTCCCGCCGAAGGCCTGATCACGCCCATAGAAAAATGGAAGACCGATCCAATGATGGATAAGGTCGATGACTTCGAGTTATCGCATAGTGGTGTTTTCCCAATCGCATTCGATCGACGCTGGCATTGCGGCATGCATCTGGTGCCTTTCGCGGGCGATGGTCAACTCGAACCGGTGCGGGCGATCGCAGATGGAGAAGTCGTTGCTTATCGCGTCGCTTTGAAGGCCGTCTCGGATGGCCAAACAAATTCCGACGGCAGCCTTGCGCTCAACAGCAACATCGGCTTCGTGCTGCTCAAACACGTGACCGAAACAGGCGAAGGCCGCACCATCACCTTCTATTCGCTTTACATGCACTTGCTTGACGTCATTAGCACCAATGCGCTTGCATCGCAGCCAAATAATCCGATGCCTGAGAGTTCCCCCGGTGCGCTCGCCGCTTGGCTGCTCAGGGAGACAGAAGGCGTGCAAGCGGGCGGTGGAAAGAAGGTTTATAGGAAGGATCGCCTGGGTTTTGTCGGCCAAAGTCAGGGTGAGAAGCATCTGCACTTTGAGATCTTCATGACCGAGGCGGATTTCACCGCGTGGTTCGATCAGGTGGGGCATAAGGTTGCGTTGGGTGATGCACAGCCAAACACGCCAGCGTCGAAGGACTATTGGGGGCACACATACTTTGTTATTCCAAAGGGCTCCACGTTCATGAGCACGCCGCCGGGCCAAGGAAACCTGAAAACGAAAGGTCGCACACCCAAGCTGCTTTTCCCCGCACTGAACGCAGGCGCTTTGGATGCCAACAGCACGCTTTACGTCGAGACGTACTTTAGCCGGGGCGAGCGTTTCATGCGTGCGTGGATTGACAAGGGCGATCGAAAGCTTGTTTCGCTGACTCCGGAACCTGTGCAGGATGAATTCGCGGAGTATGAATATGACCTTTACGAGCGCGCAACCACGCTATACGAAGCGTGCCCAAGCGAAGGCTATGAGTTGCTCCGTTTCGGCCGCATCCTGAGCACGGATACACCGACCTTGCCCGCCGGCAATCGAGCTACTTGGGTCGAGGTACCGTTTGCTCAAGGTACGACGGGCTATATCGACGTGAATTTGGCCAGCATTCAAAAGCTGTCGGATGCAGACTTCCCTTTCTTCATGGGCTGGCAGAAGATCGAGGAGGGCAATACGCCGTTCAATCGAGAGGGGTTTTGTGGCTATGACGAGCTTTGCACAATTGCGGGTGTGACCGATACACGCCTAGCGTTACATGACCAAACGCCAACGGAGTTCGACCATGACCAGCGACTGGCGGCTTATGTGCGTGGCGAGGCGGAAGTGCGAGTCAAGCTCAAGGGCTTTATTTGTCACGCTAAAAGCGAATGGGATACGAGCAACAATGAGGAACGCTTCCGTGCGCTGAATGAACCGAATGGATTCTTTGGTAAGCGCAAGGAGACCGATCCGCGTGGCTACGAAAACTTCCTCAGCTTCGTCAAGCAGTTTCAGTTTATGAAGCAGACGCCGCTAGGCGAGGCGAATAAGCTTTGGTTTTTTCATCCGACGGCGTTTATTCGACACTTTAGGAAGTGTGCGTGGTTGAGTGAAAAAGAGTTCAAGCAGCTAGTACCATCTTTTACGGTCCGAAAACACGGCGGGCAAACATTGTGGGAGCTAGTCCCAGGCACTTTCACTAGCGGAAATATCTTCAAGAACCAGCGAGTCGTTTTAAATCGCATGATGTGCACCTACGGCATCAACACGCCGTTACGTATGGCAAGTTTTTTTGGCAACGCTATTCAAGAATCTCAATGGTTGCAACTGCTGGAAGAGGGCTCTCCTACAACTCAAAGATATTACCCTTGGTTTGGGCGCGGCTTCCTACAGCTGACATGGGCAAGCAACTACCTCGACTATTGGGATTTTCACGGGCGAGCATCACAAATCCCGTCAGCTGTACGTGTACAACTTCTAACTGCGCAGCAAGCGGCAGATCGTTCACGGAGCAACGATGTTTGGCAAGCCACTGAGACTGCTCTTACACCTGACATGCATAAGTGGCGGGCAAACATCTCGCTTCCGGATCAGTCGGATGCCGCGTTGAGCGCAGGCTTTTACTGGGTGAAGCTGCGGATGGCCAGGTATGCCGATGAGCCGCATGTACTGGAGCGAGTAGGGCTTACCGCAAATCGACGTGCGCATAGTTACTACCGCAGCGCTAGTTTTTGGAAAGCATCGGCATCGGTGAACTTGCCAGGGGCAATCGATAGTCTCTATTCGATACGGCTTAACGGATTTGAGGCGCGCTGTATGGCTTACAACGTGGCTCTCGCAGTCTTATCCGAAGTGAAATTCCCGATCGCGCCGGGTCAGGCGGCAGACGCGCCAGATTACGATATTCTGCGAAGAGGCCAAAGATGAATAAAAAATTATGTCTGCTATGTGGCTCTAAAGCTTGCCAGTTAATCGCAAAAGGCTTGGCCGTCTGTTTCATTGCTCTCGGGCTGCACAGCGCTTCATCCGCAAAGTCTGAACCAAACGAGCGAAAGGAATTACTTGTTAGCAGCGGTAACCATCATTGTTCCATTGGATTCAAAGATCCTTACGGAGGATGGATATCCGGCAACAGCTATGCGGTAGACGACTTGCCGTACAAAAAAACCGGCATCGGGAGTCTTGCAATTACCTTCGTTTGTCTAAGTTCGTCCGATGCGGGCTCAATTCGCGACTACACCTTGGCTCGATATGACGCACAGAAAGGACGTTGGTTCACGGATTTATCGGGGGTGTCTGCACGCGACAAGAAGGTGTTGGTTCCGGCTGTGCAGTGGCTTTCGGTAAAGGCTGTTGGGAGTTCCGGTTTAGTAGTGCTTCAGCGCATGATCGTCGGTGATCCGCAAAATCGAAGTGTCTCATTAGGGTTCTGTTTGCTTCGCGCAGCCGTGGCCCTGTGCGGCAGTGCACCCGTCGTGGCGGTACCCCGCTTTAGCAAGACCGGAGTAATACCGGAGGCGTTGAAGATTATCGAGTCGATCGAGTTCCTCGACACGCCCGGCAAGACTCCTGCATAGGAGCTTATAAAGCGCGCGAGTGCGATGCATCATCGCGGCGACGTACCGCCTGCGCCATTATAGGAGGGCCGCCTCGTTTCCACGGCGGCTCTCCTTCGATTCACCGATTGACGATTCGCGCAGGCACGCTCAGCACGAGCAGTGCGCCCACGATCAGACAGCCGGCCAGCATATACATGCCGCTTGCGTTCGATGCCGTGGCTTGCTTGAGCCATCCCACGAGATACGGGCTCAGAAAGCCCGCGAGATTGCCGAGCGAATTGATCATCGCGATGCCGGCGGCCGCGCCCGTGCCCGCGAGGAACGCAGTCGGCAGACTCCAGAACAACGGCAAGGTCGTGAGAATGCCCATGGTCGCAAGCGTGAGTCCGAGCATGGCAAGCGGCGTGTTCGCCGACCACACGACCGAGAGCACCAGCCCCAATGCGCCGATGAACGCCGGAATGGCGATATGCCAGCGCCGCTCGCCGCGCTTGTCCGCGCTGCGCGCGACCAGCAGCATGCCGATCACCGCCGCGCCGTAGGGAATCGCGGAGAGGAGGCCGACCGTGAGCGCATCGGAGACGCCGGTGGCCTTGATGATCGTCGGCAGCCAGAAGCTCACGCCATAAAGACCCATCACGAAGGAAAAGTAGATCAGGCTCATCAGCCAGACTTTCGGGCTCGACAGAATCTTGCCGATGGGCATGTCCTCTTTCGCGACGTTATCGGCGGCGATATTGCGTTCGAGCAACGCTCGCTCGTCGGCCGTGAGCCACTTCGCTTTCGAGATGCGGTCGTCGAGTTCGAAGAACACGACGAGTCCGACGACGATCGACGGAATGCCTTCCAGCAATAGCAGCCACTGCCAGCCATGCCAGTCGTTCGTGCCATCGAAACGCTTCATGATCCAGCCCGACACCGGCCCGCCGATCAACCCCGACAACGCGATCGCCGTCATGAACAGCGTCGTCATGCGCCCGCGCCGTTGCGCCGGAAACCAGTACGTCAAATAAAGAATGATGCCGGGAAAGAAGCCCGCTTCGGCCACGCCCAGCAGAAAGCGCATGACGTAGAACATGGTCGGCGTGGTGATGAACATGGTGAGCGCGGAAATGACGCCCCACGAGATCATGATCCGCGCGATCCACACGCGCGCGCCGACGCGATGAAGAATCACGTTGCTCGGTATCTCGAAGATGAAATAGCCGAAAAAGAAAATGCCCGCGCCGAAGCCATAGACGGCATCGGAGAGGTTCAAATCGGCGGCCATCTGCAGCTTGGCGAAGCCGACGTTCACGCGGTCCAGATACGCGACCACATAACAAATGAGCAGAAGCGGCGAGAGCCGCCATGCGACCTTCTTGTAGGTTGCCTCCTCGAATGCGGAAGGCGTGCCCGTGGCGGGGCTTTGCACTGAATCGGCGGTGCGGGCCATGTCGTCTCCTCTTTCTCTTAAGCGTTCGGGTTCGTTCGATGATTACAGACGCGTAAGGATTCTAGCTGCCAGGCGGCAAGCCGAGGCGAGGGTTTCGAATCGGGGAAAACACGGATGAACGTGTGGCGTGCAACGTCCGGCGATCATCCCGCCAAGGCAAGCGAAAGGGCGCGCAGGCGCGTTTGGCTATAATGCCCGGGTTGCACTTCGCTGCATCCACGCCGCCTCGCGCGACCGCGCGAATGCGCCGAAACGCGGCCACCGCGCCGAAAAGAATGCCTCGCGCGCGCGGCGCTGACAGATTTCCGAACTCAACTTCATCAGAGAGCGCTCATGAGCTTCAACAACGTACCTTCCGGCAAGGATCTTCCGCAGGACTTCAACGTCATCATCGAGATTCCCGCACAGAGCGATCCGGTGAAATACGAAGCGGACAAGGACATGGGCCTGCTCGTCGTCGACCGTTTCATCGGCACCGGCATGCGCTATCCGGCGAATTACGGCTTTATCCCGCAGACGCTGTCGGGCGACGGCGACCCGGTCGACGTGCTGGTCATCACGCCCTTCCCGCTGCTCGCAGGCTCGGTGGTTCGCTCGCGCGCGCTCGGCATGCTGAAGATGACCGACGAATCCGGCGTCGATGCGAAGCTGATCGCCGTTGCACACGACAAGATCTGCCCGATGACGGCAAATCTCAAGTCGATCGACGACGTGCCCGAGTACCTCAAAGACCAGATCAAGCATTTCTTCGAGCAATACAAGGCGCTGGAGAAGGGCAAGTGGGTGAAGGTCGAGGGCTGGGACGGCATCGAAGCCGCGCACAAGGAAATCTCGGAAGGCGCGGCTAACTTCAAGAAGTAAGCCTGGCTTTCGCGCGTCGCGTTGCGTAGACGCGATGCGAGTGGTCCGCACGGCCGCGCTCGATGCGCGGCCGTTTCAATTTGCGGGCGCGTCGTGGGCTTCGTCCAGGTTGTCATCCCCGACGGCGACAGCGGGCGGCGGCAGCACGGAATCGAGCGTGCGCTCGCCCGCGATCAATGCGCGCTTTTGCCGCGCGGTGAGCTGCTTCACCCAATATTCGGCGCGCAACGCCTCCGATCTTCCCTGCAGTTCGAACGACGCCACGACGCGCAGCGGCTTGCGCGCGCGGGTATAGCGCGCGCCCTTGCCGGCGGCATGCGCGACGAAGCGCGCTTCTACATCCGTGGCGATGCCCGTGTACAGGCTGCCATCGGCGCATTCGATGAGATAGAGAAACCAGGGCATGGCCGGGATTATCGCCGAATCGGCGCAACCTTCGAGAGCGGCCACGCCCGACTAAACGACGAATTAAAACTTGCGCGAGAATAGCCCTTCATGCCCGCAAGGGCAAAACTCATCATTCGAGGTCTTCCGTTGAATCGCGAAGTCGAAATCCAGGTGGTCGACACGCTAGAGGACATTTCGCCCGAGGAGTGGAACCGCCTCGCGGGCGCGAATCCCTTCGTCAGTCACGGCTTCCTGTCGGCGTTGCAGGACACGCATTGCGCGGTCAAGCGCACCGGCTGGCGGGCGCATCACCTCATTCTGAAGCGCAACGGCGTCTTCGCCGGCGCCATGCCGCTTTATCTCAAGTCGCACTCGCGCGGCGAATATGTCTTCGACCACGCCTGGGCCGATGCCTTCGAACGCCACGGCGTGCGCTATTACCCCAAGGCGCTCTCGGCCGTGCCGTTCTCGCCGGTGACGGGTCCGCGTCTCATCGCGGCCGAACACGCGGATCGCGTGCTGCTCGCGCGCGGTGCGATCGAGCTTACTCGGCAACTCGACATCTCGTCACTGCACGTGCTGTTTCCGCACGCACAAGACATCGAGGCGCTGAAGGACGCGGGCTACATGTTGAGAGAAGGCGTGCAGTTTCATTGGGAGAATCTGCCGGGCGCGGGCTACGAGAATTTCGACGCGTTTCTCGCCACCATGAGCCACGACAAGCGCAAGAAGGTGAAGCAGGATCGCCGCCGCGTGACCGAAGCGGGCGTGACTTACAAGTGGCTGCGCGGCCGTCAGATCGACAAAAGCGCGCTCGATTTCTTCTATGGCTGCTACGAGAACACGTACAAGGAGCACTGGAACGCGCCGTATCTGACGCGCGAGTTCTTTGGTCAAATTCACGCCGACGCGCCCGACAACATGCTGCTCGTCATCGCCGAAGCGGACGGCGAGCGGCTCGCCTGCGCGCTCAACATGATCGGCGGCGACACCATGTATGGCCGCTACTGGGGCACGCGCGAGTTCGTTTCGGGGCTGCATTTCGAAACCTGCTACATGCAGGGCATCGCGTATTGCATCGAGCACGGGCTGGCGCGCTTCGAAGGCGGCGCGCAGGGCGTGCACAAGATGTCGCGCGGCATGTTGCCCACGCCGACATGGTCCGCGCACTGGATCGCCGACCAGCGCTTTGCTCATGCGATCAGCGAGTTTCTCGATGAAGAAACCGCCGCGATGACGCAGCATATCGAGGAACTCGAAGCGCATACGCCATTCAGGAAGATGGCGACGGATTGAAGCGTGCGGCATGATGACGAGTATCCAAAGGATACGCAAACAATGAAAACCGAATTCCTGAACCTCTACAGCCATGGTTTCGCGCGGGTTGCCGTCGCGGTGCCGGAATGCAAGGTGGCCGATCCATCGTTCAATGTCGGAGAGACCATCGCGCTCGCTCGGCAGGCCGCGCAAAACGGCGCCGTGCTGGTCGCGTTTCCCGAGCTGGGGTTGTCCGCTTATTCGTGCGAAGACCTGTTCCATCAGGACGCGTTGCTCGTCGCGTGCGAGCGCGCGCTGGCCGCGCTCGTGGATGAGTCCCGCTCGCTCGATATCGTCATGGTGGTTGGCTTGCCGTTGCGCGTCGATCACGCGTTGTACAACTGCGCGGCCGTGGTGTCGTCCGGGCGCGTGCAGGGCGTGGTTCCCAAGAGCTTCCTGCCGAATTACGCGGAGTTTTACGAAGCGCGCCAATTCAGTGCCGCCGATTGCGCGTTGGTCGACGAGATCCATCTGCTCGGCGCGGAGGTTCCCTTCGGTTCAGCGCTGCTGTTCGATATCCCGTCGATTCCGTATTTCCGCTTCCACGTGGAAATCTGCGAGGACGTCTGGGTGCCCATTCCGCCATCGTCGTTCGCCGCGCTCGCGGGTGCGACGGTGCTCATCAATCTGTCGGCATCGAATATCGTCGTCGGGAAATCGTCGTACCGGCATCAACTGGTCGGGCAGCAATCGGCGCGATGCATCGCGGCGTATCTCTATTCGTCGGCGGGCAAGGGCGAATCCACGACGGATCTCGCGTGGGACGGGCAGGCGCTCATCTACGAGAACGGCGAGCAGCTCGCCGAGTCGGAGCGCTTCAGCGACGCATCGCACGTCATTTTCGGCGATGTCGATGTCGAGCGGCTGTCGCGCGAACGCATGCATCAGACGACCTTCGCTCAGTCGGCGCGCAGACATCAGGAAGAGGCGCGCAAGTTCCGTATCGTGCGATGTGAAGTGGCCGTGCCCGCGGCGTCCGTGTTGCCCTTGCAACGTGCGGTGCCGCGCTTCCCTTACGTGCCGATCGACGCGAGCAGACGCGACGAGCGCTGCATGGAGGTCTACAACATTCAGGTTCAGGCGCTGGTGCAACGGCTCGCTTCGAGCAATATTTCGAAGGTCGTGATCGGCGTCTCCGGCGGGCTCGATTCGACTCATGCCTTGCTCGTCTGCGCCAAGGCCATGGACCGGCTCGGCCTGCCGCGCACCAACATTCTCGGCGTGACCATGCCCGGTTTTGCGACCAGCGAGCGCACGCTCACCCAGGCGCGCCGGCTGATGGACGTGGTTGGTTGTTCGGCATCCGAAGTGGATATCCGGCCGAGCTGCATCCAGATGCTGAAGGACCTCGGCCATCCGTATTCGACGGGCGAGGAACAGTACGACATCACCTTCGAGAACGTGCAGGCGGGCGAGCGCACGAACCATCTGTTCAGGCTCGCGAACTACAGCAATGGCATTGTGATCGGCACGGGCGACCTGAGCGAACTGGCGCTCGGCTGGTGCACCTACGGCGTCGGCGATCACATGTCGCACTACGGCGTGAACGCCAGCGTGCCGAAGACGCTCATCACGCATCTCGTGCGATGGGTGGCCGAGACGGCGCAGATCGGCAACGACGGCGCCGATGTGCTCAACGATATTCTCGCCACCGAGATCAGTCCCGAGCTCATTCCGGGCAAGGTGAAAGGCGCGCTGGAACAGAAAACCGAGAGCGTGATCGGGCCGTACGAGCTTCAGGACTTCAACCTTTACTACATTCTTCGCTTCGGTTTCCGGCCGTCGAAGGTGGCATTTCTTTCATCGACGGCGTGGGGCGACAAGGACGCGGGCGCGTGGCCTGCCGATGTCGACCTCGTTCATCACGAATACGACCTCACGCAGATCAAGAAGAACCTGCGCATCTTCCTGTATCGCTTCTTCAAGCTGAGTCAGTTCAAGCGGTCGTGTATTCCGAATGCGCCGAAGGTGGGAACGGGCGGTTCGCTCTCGCCGCGTGGAGACTGGCGCGCGCCGAGCGATTCGGAAGCTACGGTCTGGCTCGATGATCTGGAGAATATTCCTGACGCGTCGTGACGTTCGTTGCACGCAGAAAGGGCGTCGTATGCGCGATGAATGCACACGACGCCTTCGAAACCTTCAATCCCGTGGCAACTCGATCACCGCGCCCGACTTCGCCGCGGCCACGATAGCTTCCGTCACGCGCAGGTTCCTGAGCCCGTCGCGGGCCGATACCAGCGGCGCCGCCTCGCCGCGCGTAACCGCGCCGAAGTGCTCCATCTGATGCTTGATGGGGTCGTCCCGCACCATGCCGACGACACCCGCTTCGAACGGCTTCCACCACGAACGGTCTTCATCGCGCGGATAGGTTTTCAGACGCATGGTCGGAATGGCGAGGCTGCCGTTCGTTCCCGCGACGAGATAGCAATCCTCGTCGGCGTAACTCGCGTAAGCCTCGTTCTCTTCGGAGGTCTGCTCCCAACTGCGCGCGCTCGCCGCCGAATCCGAAAGCAGGAACGTGCCGAGCGCGCCGCTTTCGAAGCGCAGATTGATCGCGACCGTATCCTCGACGGCAAAGCCGCGCGCCGCATGCGATAGAAACGCCTGCACCGCGACGATCTCGCCGCAAAGCATGCGCAGGTTGTGAACCTCGTGGATCATGTTGAGCAGGATCGGGCCGCCGCCAGGCTCGCGACGCCAGGGCGCATCCGTGAAGTAATGATCGGGCTTCAGAAACATCGCGCTGCCGGTCACGGCGACAAGGCGCCCCAGCACGCCGGATACGATCACCTCACGGGCCTTCGCCATGATCGGACTATGCGCGCGATGATGGCCGATGAGAATCGGCACGCCCGCTTCATCCGCTGAGCGCACGAGCGCTTCGGCTTCGGCGACGGTCGGCGCAATCGGCTTTTCGAGCAGCATCGGTACGCGCGCGTCGAGGCATTGCAATGCTTGCGGCACATGCAGTTGATTCGGCGTTGCGAGCACCACGCCGTCCGGTTTGTCCTTTGCGAAGAGCTCGTCGAGCGTCGCGTAGATCGGCACGTCCGCCCGTTCCGCGATGGCGCGCGCAGCCGGCGACGGATCGACAATGGCCGACAGCATGCACGTCGCGCTGTTCTCCAGGACGCCGATATGCGCCTGTCCGATATATCCGGCTCCGGCCACGGCGATTCGAGTTCGGGTCATGCTGTGCCTCCTCCTTGGTTTTAGTTCGACGTTGCTCGCGTTCCGAAGCGCCGTCGGGTCGATCCACATCATAAAATCAACCGGCGCGCCTGCAATGCGGACTTGCGATATCGCCGAGGCATCGGCTACGACGCAGCCTTTCGCGTTAAATGCACCAAAAACGCCTGAAAAACAGCCGCATAAGCGCTGAATCGATAACCGGCAGCCTGCTAGAATCAAAAGCATCTGTCCTTCGCGGACACGACCCATTCCGAAGATTCTTGAACTCAAGCGAGGCACGCCATGAAACGTATCACCGCCATCATCAAACCGTTCAAGCTCGATGAAGTCCGTGAGGCGCTCGCCGAAGTAGGCCTGACCGGGCTGACGGTTACTGAAGTCAAAGGCTTCGGCCGTCAGAAAGGACATACCGAGCTCTATCGTGGTGCAGAGTACGTCGTCGATTTTCTGCCGAAGGTGAAGATCGAAGTAGTTGTCGCCAACGATCAAACCGATCAGGTCATCGACGCGATCATCGGTGCGGCGCGCACCGGCAAGATCGGCGACGGAAAAATCTTCGTGGCCGAAGTCGAGCGCGTCATTCGCATTCGTACCGGCGAGGAAAACGAAGCGGCGGTCTGAGCGCTTCGAGGTTTTCCCTGTTCCATCGAGCCCGCTTTTCTCACGCGGGCTCGTCTTCTTCCGCATCGCATGCACCAGCACGATGCGCGTCGCTCGTCCGCTTGACTCCTGCTTGATCTCCAATCCGCCCGACTGAGTGCTGAACTCGGCGCGATTTCGTTGCCGTGCGGTAACATCGAATCCCGTTTACCAATTTGTAAGGATTTTTTGGATGCATCACGCGATCGGCTTCATTCAGGATCTCGCGGTAATCATGGCCATCGCGGGCGTCGTGACGGTGTTGTTTCATCGCATGCGTCAGCCGGTCGTGCTCGGTTATATCGTTGCGGGCGTCATCATCGGGCCATACACGCCGCCGTTTCAGCTGATTCACGACGAAGCCACCATCCAGACGCTTGGCGAACTAGGCGTGGTCTTCCTGATGTTCTCGCTCGGCCTCGAATTCAGTCTGCGCAAACTCTTCAAGGTGGGTGCGACGGCGTTCGTCGCGGCGCTGTCCGAGATCGTGCTGATGATCTGGATCGGATACGAGATAGGCCGCTGGTTCGGCTGGAATTCGATGGATTCGCTCTTTCTCGGCGCGGTGCTGGCGATTTCGTCGACGACGATCATCGTGAAAGCGCTGTCCGAACTCAAGATGAAAGGCGAGCCGTTCGCGCAACTCGTGTTCGGCATCTTGATTGTCGAGGACATTCTCGCCATCGCAATGCTCGTGCTGCTTTCCGGCATCGCGCAGACAGGTTCCGTCACGGCGGGCGTCGCGGCCATCACGCTCGGCAAGTTGCTGCTTTTCATGACCGTGTCGCTCGTGGTCGGCATTCTCATCGTGCCGCGCGCGCTGGATTACGTGGCGCGCGCGAAAAGCGACGAGATGCTGCTCGTCACCGTGCTCGGCTTCTGCTTCGGCTTTTGTCTGCTGGTCGTGAAGCTCGATTACAGCATCGCGCTCGGCGCCTTTCTGATCGGCGCGATCATGGCGGAGTCGAAGAATCTCGCGCGCATCGAGCATCTCATCGCGCCGGTACGCGACATGTTTTCGGCCATCTTCTTCGTGACCATCGGCTTGCTGCTGAATCCGTCCGTGCTCGTCGATTACGCGTGGCCGATCGCGGTCATCACCGTGGCGGTCGTGTTCGGCAAGATCGTATCGTGCGGGCTCGGCACTTTTCTCGCCGGTAAGGACGGGCGCACGGCGATGCGCGTCGGCATGAGCGTCGCGCAGATCGGCGAGTTCTCGTTCATCATCGCGTCGCTCGGGTTGTCGCTCAAGGTGACGAGCGCGTTTCTCTATCCGATCGCGGTCGCCGTCTCCGCGCTCACCACGCTCTTCACGCCATATCTGATTCGCGCCGCCGATCCCATCACCATGCGTCTCGCCCGCGCGATGCCCGCGCCGCTCGCCAACACCTTCGGCCTCTACTCGCAATGGCTCGCGAGTCTCACGCCCGCGACCGGCGGCCCGACGCTCTTTTCGATGACCCGGCGCATCGTTCTGCAGATCGCGGTGAACCTGGCGCTCGTGGCTGCGATTTTTCTGGGCGCGTCGTATTCGGCGCCGTTCGCTTCCGGCTACCTCGCGCGCTGGCTCGAATCGGACAATGCGCAGCGCGTCGTGTTGTGGAGCGCGGCCTTGTTGATCGCGCTGCCGTTTCTGGTGGCGGTGTATCGCAAGCTGGATTCGCTTGCGCTCCTGCTCGCCGAAGTCAGCGTGCAACCCGCGAAGGCCGGACGCTTCACGAGCGCGATTCGTTCGGCCATCTCGGGGCTGATTCCCATCGTCGCCATGTTCGGCGTCTTTCTGCTCGTGGCCGCGCTTTCGGGCGGCATCTTGCCGCCTTTCGGATTGATGGTGGCCGTGCTCGTCTGCGCGGCGTTGCTCTTGACGGTACTCTGGCGCTGGTGCGTGAAGATTCACGCGACCATGCAGATCGCGTTGCGCGAAACCTTCGAGGAGCCGCGCGATCACTGAAGGAATCATCCATTCATTACGATTGCCGCGATAATGTGAGCAAATGTGTGCTGGTTTGCCCCGTCTGTTCGAGAGGCGGATAATCGAAACGTGTTGATTCTTTCCCTGGCGTTCGCGCGCCGGACAACGGAATGAGCGAAAACAAAACCTCGAACGACTCAGGCTCCATCGCAAACGGCGCGGCGCCCGACGCCCGCCGAAGTGGGGCGGATGCATCGGCGGCGGGCGTGGCGCGAGATGGCGCACCTCACGCACCGCAAGCACCTCAGGCACCTCAGGCACCTCAAACGTCAACCTCGCCGGGTTCGGACCCGAGCGCGACCGAGCGGGCATCGACGGATGCGCCTTCGAGCGCTTCGACCGTTGAGCCCGTCGATAAGGCTGCGGCGCGACGGGCCGAGGCACTCGAAGCAAACGCCAAGGTCGCGCCGGAACCGGTCGTGCGCGCGAAGCCTCTCGATGCAAAAGCGAACTTGGCCGAGAGTCTCGAAGCCGCGACCGAGGCGCAAGCGGGCAGCGATATCGAAAGCATCATCGCGGGCACGGAAGCCGAACCCGAACCTCAACCGGTGAAGGCCAGCGTTCTGCCGCCCGAGTTCACCGCCGCGCCGGATTTCGGCACGCTCAATCCGCCGCCCTTGCCGCCGCCCGGTCAGCAGACAGCGGGCGCGACGCAAGCGCCGCCTGCGTATCTCAAGCAATCGGATTCGGCGTGGTCCGTGTTCGGGCGCGTGATCGCCGCGCGTGCGCGACAAATCTTCGACCGGGCAGGGCAGCGCATCACGCAACGCACGTTGAGGATCGGCGTGTCGGCGCGCATTTTTCATCCGGAGCCGGGCGCAAAGGGTTTGCGTGGCAAGACGCTGCAATATCTGGAGGAATCCATCGCGCATTGGGTCATGTCGCGCGATGTGCTCGTGTTCATGATTCCGACGGTCGGCACGCAAGGCATGCTGCACCCGAGCAATATCCGCCTGCGCGACTATGCGAAGAATCTCGACGGGCTGCTGCTTCAGGGTGGCGCGGACGTGTCGCCGCAATCTTACGAGGAGGTCGTGACGCGCCCCGAGTGGCCGGGCGATCGCGTGCGCGACATGTATGAGCTGGAACTGCTGCACGAATTCATCGAGTCAGGCAAGCCGGTGCTCGGCGTGTGTCGCGGCTGTCAGCTCATCAACGTGGCATTCGGCGGCACGCTCTACGGCGATATCGCCACCGAAGTGCCGACTGCGGGCATCCACGTGAACGAGCACTACGATCAGCATCGGCACTCGCTGCGCTTTCCCGATGGCTCGACGCTCGCCAACATGTTTCCGAATCAGCGCGATGCAATCGTCAACTCGATTCACCACCAAGCGGTGAAGTCCCTTGGGCGGGATCTCAACGTCGAGGCGGTCTCGGCGCAGGATGGGATTATCGAAGCGGTGCGGTATCGCAAGGCGCCGTTCGTGGTGGGCGTGCAGTGGCACCCGGAGTTTCATCGCGCGGGCGGATCGGAATTGCTCGATTGCACGCCGCTGCTCGATACGTTTTTGCGCGTGGCGCGGGAGACGCGGTTCTAGGGTATTGGTTTGGACGTGCGTTGGCATCGAGGCCCGCTTCGTAATGAGCGGGCCTTTTTGTTTTGCATGATTGGGGTTGAAGCGCGGATTTGGGTGATAGTCGTCGACGAGCCGGCTTTGGTTCTAAGCGAAACCGAGAATGCATGTCGGAATGATGTACCGCGGCCGTGCAATACGCTCACGCGCGCAAATTCACCGAATCAGAAAGTCACCGCGCCGAACCCACCGGAGGCAGCCCGGCTTCGCTAGCGCGCTGCAACTGATCGACCTGCATCTGCAACGCGCGCAGCTTGCGTTCCGATTCGAGCTTGTCGCTCTGCAGCGCCGCCGATTCCGCCTGCAATTGCTGCTGACGTTCCGACACCTGCGTGTCCTGCTGCTGCGCGAGCGCGAGATCGGCGGATAACCGGTTCGCGCGATTCGCCGACACGGCGATCACGCGGTCGAGCAGCGCTTTTTGCGCCTGCAACTGCAGACGGCGAATCTCGCCATCGGCAAGATCATGTGTCTTGCGCGCGAACTGCGCGTAGACCGATTCGGCGCGATTCTCCTCCTGCGTCTTCACGACGCGCCACGAATGCGAGTCCTGCGACAACGCCACGTAGTAGAGCATCTCTTGCGGCAGAAAATAGAGCCTCGCGCCGTAGCTGCCATTGCGCGTGACGCGCAGCTCGGTCAGTCGGCCCGCCTGCACCATGTCCTGCAGTTCGGCGAGGTTGCTCGCGGAGGGCGACGCGCCATCGCTCTGAAGATCAGAGAGGTCTTCAGGCGATAGCGCCGGTGCGCTGTTTGTTCGATCGGCTTTTGGAGCCGGAGCCGGGCTCGTGGCAGCCGATGCATCGGCGAAAAAAGCAAGCAATCCGGAGAAGAACAAAGCGAGGACAAGTACTGCGTGACGAATGAAACGTAAGTGCATCATGTTGGCTTCATGCCGATAAAGTTAAGCGATTCATCACCGGGCCTGATTGGCCGATGCATTGTCGGGACGTGAAGCGACATTGCTGTCGAGCGTGGGCGAATGCTGGAGCATGGAGTAGAGGGCGGCGATGTTCAGCGGCTCAGTGGTGCGCGGCGCCGCAGTGAGTTGCGTGGGCTTCGTGCTCGCGCCGCGATGTGTCGATGCCGCGTATCGAATAACCGGTTTCGTGGCTGCCCGCTTCGCGCGATGTGCGCCCGCGTTCACGTATCGAGGAGTTCGTGTGTAAGACGCTTTGGCATGTACGGAAACTGGCGCTGGTTCTGTCTCACGCGCATGCGCGGGCCGACTTGCCATGAGAACACGCGCCGCGACAGGCTGCGTTGGGTTGACCGGGCGCGCGGCCGCCGGTTGACTTACCGTGGGCACGCGCGTCGCATCCGCCGGTCTGTCGCGCGACACCGCTTGTCCAATCTGCATCTGTTCTGCGTCATCAACCGGGGGCTTCGACCCGCTTCGTTCCAGCCACTGTTCATGCGCGAACAGCACCCAGACGAACAACGCCGAAACCGCGATGGCAATAGCGGATTTTTCAAAGCTGCCGATGCGGTAAGGCCGCTTGCGTAACGGCGACGGAGTGCGCAGATCGATACGCATGGGCTTTCTTTCCGCAGCCGCATCGACCGGTGCGGCAGACTCTTTCATACGCGACGTAGAAGGACGCGTGGCGCCCTTGGCGAGCTTTCCCCAGATACTCGTCGCTTGATACGGAGAACGCGCATGCAACGAGTCCGACGAGTCGGACATGCGCGAGTACTTGGTATTGAACCGTGCGCCGTAGAGCGGAATCTCGGAGCGCGACGTACTCGGCCGAGCGCGCGCGGGCGACCACTCGCGGCCGAATTTCAGCGATGGATCAGCGAGCGGGCGTACCGTTGGCAGGCGTAAATTGCCTTCCACGACGATCAGAGGCTCGTTCATGAGTGTTCCAGGTGGATGCGCCGATGCGCGCACGATTGGGACGTGCGGGCATCGGCCCGAGGTCAGCTAGATTGACTCGCGATCATACGAAACAGCACTGAACTAAACGACCAGACTTATCCTAATGATTCGATCTTAAAAGGAATGCTTATTGACAGAAGGCCGCTTCTATGTCGGAAGCATTGCTTGCGAGCCGCATTTAATCCAGAGAGAGCGTGTAGCGCAACGAGAACAAATCGAGGCCCGCCATGTTGTCGGCTTGACGCGAAGTGAGCCTCCATCCGCGCGACTCGTAAAAGCCGATAGCCGCCGCGTTGTCTTCCAGCACGTAAAGGTGCAGTTCGCGCGCGCCACGTGTGCGCGCCCAGCGTGCGGCTTCGGCGAGCATCGCGGTCCCGGCGCCAAGGCCTTTGTGCCCCGGCAGCGCATGCAGATTGTCGACGAGCACGCTGCCCGTGTCGTCCGGTTCGACGAGACATACGAAACCCACCGGCTCACCCGCATGTTCGGCGATCAGCACGCGACCCGCGCCGGCCTCGATTTCCCGCATACGGGTTTGCCAGTGCGCGGCGCGCTCGGCGTGAATATCCCGATCGAGATAGACATCCGGCACGATGCCGCGATAGGTGGCCACCCAACTGCGCGTGTGCATCGACACGATCAGAGCGGTGTCGGCCGGCGTTGCGGTCCTGAAAACGATAGCTGAATTTGTAGGCTTGGAGATAGGCATATGTAAGCTATTGTTAATCTTCTTTTGAGTGATGTTGACCGAAGTTGCGTGCAGAGAAACGTCCGCAGGCGTTAAGATTGAGGCACTCGTGAATTTACAAAAGAATTACGGGTAAACCCTAATCAAGCGAAAACCCTTCGCCACCGGCCAGAAGCGGTTCGCGAACCGCGATGCGTCGTTCAGCCTGATTCGAGAAAGTCCATGTCCACGACTCACGTTGCACCCGCCAATGAATCGAAGTTCAAGACGGTTTTCCGCGTCGTCAGCGGCAACTTCCTTGAAATGTACGACTTCATGGTTTATGGCTATTACGCCTCCGCCATCGCCAAAACCTACTTCCCGAGCGGCAACGAGTTCGCCTCGTTGATGCTCGCGCTGTCCGTATTCGGCGCAGGCTTCCTCATGCGTCCGGTCGGGGCGATCGTACTCGGCGCGTACATCGACCATCACGGGCGGCGCAAGGGCCTCATCCTCACGCTGATGCTGATGGCTATCGGCACCGCCTGCGTCGCGCTAGTGCCGGGCTACGCCACCATCGGCGCGATTGCACCGATCATCGTGCTTCTCGGGCGGCTTCTGCAGGGCTTCTCGGCGGGCGTCGAGCTCGGCGGCGTGTCGGTGTATCTGTCCGAGATCGCGACCAAGGGCAACAAGGGCTTCTATTGTTCATGGCAGTCGGGCAGCCAGCAAGTGGCTGTCGTGTTCGCCGCGCTCATCGGCGTGGTCATGAACCAGTTGCTGCCCGCCGACCAAATGACGGCGTGGGGCTGGCGCGTGCCGTTTTTGATCGGCTGCCTGATCGTGCCGTTCCTCTTCATCATCCGCCGTTCGCTGCGTGAGACGGACGAGTTCCTGGCGCGCAAGCATCGTCCAGGCATGGCCGAGATCGCGCGCTCGATCGCAACAAGCTGGCCGATCGTGCTCGCGGGCATGGGCATGGTCATCATGACGACCGTGTCGTTTTACATGATCACCGCCTACACGCCGACCTTCGGCAAGGAAGTGCTGAAGCTGTCTTCCATCGATGCACTCGTCGTCACCGTATGCGTCGGGCTCTCCAACCTCGTCTGGCTGCCTGTCATGGGCGCGTTGTCGGACCGCATCGGGCGTCGTCCGGTGTTGCTGTTCTTCACCATTCTGACCATTCTCACGTCGTATCCGGCCGTGCAATGGCTCGTCGCCGATCCATCGTTCGGGCGGCTCCTGATCGTCGAACTGTGGTTGTCGTTCCTCTACGGTAGCTACAACGGCGCGATGGTCGTGGCGCTCACGGAAGTCATGCCGGTCGACGTGCGCACCACCGGCTTCTCGATGGCCTACAGTCTCGCGACGACCATCGGCGGCTTTACGCCTGCCATCTCGACCTATCTGATTCACTCGACCGGCAATAAGGCCGCGCCGGGCTTGTGGATGGGTCTCGCGGCCATCTGCGGTCTGATCGCCACGCTCGTGCTGTATCGCTCGCCGGAAGCGCGCAATCAGTACAAGACAGCCTGACGTCCGTAGCTGGCTGAAATAAAAATCCCTCGTCGCGGCGAGGGATTTTTTTGCATCGACGAAACCTGCGGGCATCACTCGCGCAGTGCCGCCACGACCTTTTCGACCACGCCGTGCCAGTCGCCGGGCACCTGCTGCCGCACGAGCCGCGCGCGCGCATACCACACGCATGTCGCGCCGCTGATACCCCAGCGCCAGTCGGCCGCGAACGGCAGCATGACGATGACCGGTTTGCCCAGTGCGCCGGCCAGATGCGCGATCGAGGTATCGATCGACACCACGGCGTCGAGTCGGTCGACGATGGCGGCGGTATCGGCGAAATTTTTCAGCTTGCCTTCGAAGCGATGCGCCGACTTCGCGTTCGGATGCTTTTGCAATGTGTCGCGCTCGTGTTCGGTGAGAAAAGGCTGCAGCACGACCCAGTCGATGCCTTCGAGCGCCAACAGCGGCGCGAGCGCTTCGACCGGCATGGAGCGCGTTTCGCCCGGCTGCAGCCTTCCCGACCACGCGATGCCGATCTTGCGCTTCGCCTGCCCGCCGATCGACCCGCGCCACTTCCGGCGATAGTCGGCCGGAATCACGAGATAGGGCGTGCGTGCCGGGATCGCCTCGGGCGTCGTCATGCCGAGCGCGAGCGGCAGGCTGAGGAGCGGACAGAACGCATCGGCGACGATGCGCACGCCTTCCGTCCTGCCGACGAGCTCGATGCGCGCCGCGTGTGCCGCCGGCGCGATCAGCGGCACCAGCGACGCTTGTACTTCGAGCACAAGCTTGCCGACGCGCTTGGCCGCAAACGCCACGAGGCGCACGAATTGCAGGGTGTCGCCGAAGCCTTGTTCGGAGCGCACGAGCAGGGTCTGCTGCGGCAGCGGCTCGCCGTTCCAGCGCGGCAGCGGCGGGGCGTCGTCGGCGCCCGGCGTCTTGAGCCGCCATTCGTAAGCGGGCAGGCCGCGCTCGTAATCGCCGAGCGCGAGTAGCGCGAGACCACGGTTCAGATGCGCGGCGGGCATGTGCGGGTCGAGCCGCAACGCCTGATCGAATGCGCGGATCGCCGCGGCGGGCGATGCGAGCGCGAGCTGCGAATTACCGAGACACAGCCACGCCACGCCGTACTTCGGGTCCAGCCCGACCGCGCGCTCATAGCTCACGACCGCTTCGTGGTGGCGATTGAGCTTGGCAAGCACGTGGCCAAGTCCGAAGTGCGCCGGGGCAAAGCGCGGCTGCAAGCTGAGCGTCTTGTGCAGCGCGGGCAGCGCTTCTTCAGGGTGCCCGGTCTTGTCGAGCAGATTGCCCAGGTTGAAATGCGCGGCGACGTAATTCGGCTCCGCGTCGATGGCCGCGCGAAAATGCGCGACCGCGCCGACCGAGTCGCCGAGTGCGTTGAGCGCCATGCCGAGATTGTTGTGCGCGCCCGCGTGGCGCGGCCGTAAATCGAGCGCGCGGCGAAACGCGCGCGCGGCATCCGCATGACGATCAAGCGACGCCAGCGCGTTGCCGAAGTTGTTCCACGCGGCGGCGTCTCGTGGCTGCAGACGCAGCGCTTTCTCGAAGGCATCGGCGGCGTCTTCATGGCGGCCGACCGCCGTGTACGCGTTGCCGAGGTTGTACTGCGCGAGTGGAAAGCCCGGTTCGAGCGTGAGCGCGTTACGAAAACGCTCGATGGCGTCGTCGATACGGCCGAGCGCCTTGAGCGCGTTGCCCAAGTTGAGTTGCAGACCGGCATCGGTCGGACGCAGGTCTACCGCGCGGCGCACGAGAGAAGCCGCTTCCTCGTGCTGGCCTTGTTGATGGCGCAGCACGCCGAGGTAGTGGAGCGCGTCGACGTGAAGGGGTTCGGCGGCGAGCGCGGCCTGATAGTCGCGCTCCGCCTCGGTCAGGCGGCCGTCACGATGGGCCGCGAAGCCGCGGGCAAATACGGTGTCCATGACGGGAAGTTTGTGCAAAACACGCGTATTTTCCCACACTGGCCCGAGCGATTTCCGCCTGTACGGTTGACATGTCGCGTCGATGGTCCTTAACATGTGAACACCTATTCATATGTTGACGATCAAGTCGTGGCTTCGACTCCACTGAATCCTGCTGGCGGCATCACTTCGGATGACCGCGTCGTACCGCTTGCCGACCTGTTTCGCTTGCTTGGCGACCCGACGCGCTTGCGCATCGTGCTCGCGTGTGTCGCTGAAAGGCGCGCGGTGGGCGCGATCGCGGAGGGGCTCGGGTTGTCGGGTTCGCTCGTGAGCCATCACTTGCGGCTCCTGCGCGCGGCGCGGATCGTGCGGGCCGAGCGGCAGGGCAAGCAGGTTTTTTACGTGGCGGCGGATCGCCATATCAGCGGGATGCTCGGCGAATTGCTGGAACACATTGCCGAGCCGCAGCCGCAGGACGCGACGGATATCGACTGATCGAACGAATCACGGGCACCACGATGAACAAGCAAACGCAGCACGACCACGAAGACCACGTTCACGCGGGACATGACCACGCCGGTCACGAGCATGCCGGCGACGACCACGCCGGTCACGACCACAAAGGTCACGACCACAAAGGTCACGACCACAAAGGTCACGACCACAAAGGTCACGACCACGGCGCGGGAGGACATCATCACCATCACGCGCCGCAGGCCGGACAAGGGCGCACGTTCGCGCTGGCAGTCGGCCTGAACGTGCTGATCGTGATCGTGCAGGCCGTCTACGGCTTTCTCGCGCATTCCACCGCGCTGCTCGCCGACGCCGGTCACAATCTCTCCGACGTGCTCGGTCTCTTGCTCGCGTGGGGCGCGGTATGGCTCGGCACGCGCCGGCCGAGCGCGCGCTATACCTTCGGCCTCGGAAGTTCGTCGATACTCGCCTCGCTTGCCAATGCCGCGCTTCTGCTTTTCGCGTGCGGCGCGATCGTGCTCGAAGCCGTCCAGCGTCTGCTGAATCCGGCGCCCGTCGCGGGACTCGACGTGTTCATCGTCGCGACGCTCGGCATGGTCGTCAACGGCTTCTCGGCGTGGCTCTTCATGCGCGGCAGCAAGGAGGACCTCAACGTGCGCGGCGCCTTCCTGCACATGGCCGCCGATGCCGCGATCTCCGCCGCCGTCGCCGTGAGCGGCCTCGTCATCCTCTTCACGGGCATGAGCTGGCTCGATCCGGTGATGAGCATCGTCGTGGTCGCGGTGATCGTCTATGGCACGTGGGGCCTCGGGCGCGACGCGATGCGCCTTGCCATGGCAGCCGTGCCGCCGAGCGTGGATCTGGCGCGTATCGAAGGCTATCTGACGCGCTTGCCCGGCGTGCGTAACGTGCACGACCTGCACGTGTGGGCGCTGTCCACCACGGAGAACGCGCTCACCGTGCATCTCGTGATGCCGCAAGGCCATCCCGGCGATGCCTTCGTGCAGGGCGTCGTGACCACCTTGCGAAGCGACTACTCGATGCATCATTCGACCTTGCAAGTGGAACTCGGCATGAGCTGCCACGAGTGCGTACTGCAGCAGGAACGCGCGCACGCGCATTGAAGGCACGGCCGCGCGTGTGCGCCGAGGTCGGCGCCCAGGTCCACCGAGGCGCGGCCACGGCGTACACTCGACAACGTGACGTTTCAGGGAGGACCGCATGTTTGCGCCAAAGCTGAATCCGAACGACAAGCTGGATGTCGCGCCCGTTCTGATCGTCGGCGCCGGTCCCACGGGACTCGCCGCCGCCATGAGCCTTTCGCGCGCGCATATTCCCGTGCGGCTCATCGACCGCGCGCACGAGCGCTCGCCGTATTCACGCGCCATCGGCATTCAGGCGCGCACGCTCGAACTGCTGGAACAGCATCGCGTCGTCGAGCCGTTTCTCGAACTCGGGCACCGCTCGCGGGTGGCGAACCTCTATTCGAACGGTCAGCGCCTCGCGCGGCTCGACTTCGATCCGCTGCAGACGCGCTATCCCTATCTTCTGTTTCTCGATCAATCCGAAACCGAACGCCTGCTTGCCGGGCATCTCGAAAGCCAGGGCGTGACGATCGAGCGCGGCGTCGAACTCGTCGATTTCAATCAGGGCGCGGCGGGCGTGCAAGCCACCTTGCGACACGCCAATGGCCGCGATGAGATCCTGCGCCCGTCCTACATGATCGCCGCCGATGGCGCGCATAGCTTCGTGAGGCATCGGCTGGAAATCGGCTTCGACGGCAAGACGTTCGACCAGACCTTCCTGCTCGCCGACCTGCAGGCCGATTCCGACTGGCCCGACGACGAACTCCATATCTTCGCGTCGGGCGAAGGCCTCGCCGCGCTCTTTCCGATGAGCGATGGCCGCGCGCGTCTCATCGCCGACTTGCCCGCGCCCGTCGACGACAAGGAGAAGGCAGGGCCCACTATCGAGGAATGCCGCGCGATCGTCGAGCGGCGCGTGCATCATCGCGTCACGCTGTCGGATCTCACGTGGTCGGCGTACTTTCATGTCAATAGCCGCATGGTGGATCGTCTGCGCGTGGAGCGCATTTTCCTTGCGGGCGACGCCGCTCACGTTCATAGCCCCGCAGGCGCGCAAGGCATGAACACGGGCATTCAGGAAGCGTTCAATCTCGGCTGGAAACTCGCGCGCATGCTCGCGGGCGGTGCACCCGAACGCCTGCTCGACAGCTATCACGCGGAACGGCATCCGATCGAGCGCGACGTGCTGCGTCAGTCGAACATGCTGTTGCAGATGGCGGGCGCGGAACACGGCCCGATGAAGCTCATGCGCGATCACGTCATGCCGATGCTCGCCGCCATCGGCCCGTTGCGCGATGCGATGCGGCGCACGGTGAGCGAGCTTTCGATCAACTATCGCAAGAGCCCGCTCACGCTGGAGCGTCTGCTCGATGGCGGTCCGCGCGCCGGCGAACGCGCGCCCGATGCACGCGTGCATGTCGTCGATGGCCCGCTCGGCCGCTTGCCGGGCGTCGGCTGTCTCTACGACCTGCACGATCCGGGCTGCTTCTCGCTGTTCCTGCTGCTGAACCCGTCGGGCGAGGACGACATCGCGCTGGCGCCGGCGACCATCACCGTGGCGCACGCGATGCGCGATCCCGATCTCGACGGCCTCGTGCGCTCCATCGAAGCGCTCATGCCGAATGCCGTGCGCGTATGGCGTATCACCGATACGCAAGGCGAAGGTGCGACTTCGCTCACCGACAATTACGGGCGCACGCGTCCCGCGTTCTATCTCGTGCGGCCGGATGGTTATATCGCGGCGCGCGGGCGGGCGCCTTCGGACGTCCACTCGTTGCTGCGCCACTGCGAGACGTGGTTCAGCGCACAGGGCGCGGATAACAACGAGCCACCCGCGCACGAGTATCGCGAGTAAAACGAAAAACGCCCTGCCGCTCGTGAAAGCGGGCAGGGCGTCGGTACGACGCCATCGCTTAGGTTAAGCCGGCACTTTCGGCTGAAGATCGTCCTTATGCGCGGTCAATGCCTCGCGCAGAATTGGCAGCATCGACGCGCTCGCCTCCGGATTGTCGAGTGCGGCAAGAATCGCGAGCCGCATGCGCGGTTCCCAGAAGCGGCGTATGTGATCCGCCACGCCATCGACGGCCTCGGGGCGATCCGGCATCGAATCGAAAAACTCGCCGATGCGGTTCGCCATGTCGATCAGGTTATCCACGTCCATGCGTCATTTCCCCGTAGTCGCCGCGACATCGCGCATGTTGAGCAGTTCGAGCTGCTGCGTGTTGAAGCGCGAATATTCCTTTTGCCATTGCGACGGTTGTTCCACCGGCATGACCTGCACCGCCGTGACCTTGTATTCAGGACAGTTGGTGGCCCAGTCCGACGAGTCCGTGGTGATCACGTTCGCGCCGGATTCCGGGAAGTGGAAGGTCGTGTAGACGACGCCCGGCTGCATGCGCTCGGTGATCTTCGCGCGCAGCACGGTTTGTCCCGCACGCGATTCGATACCAACCCAGTCGCCCGTCTTGATGCCGCGATCTTCCGCATCGACCGGATGAATTTCCAGACGGTCCTCGTCGTGCCACTGCGAGTTCTCGGTGCGACGCGTCTGCGCGCCGACGTTGTACTGCGACAGAATGCGCCCGGTCGTCAGCAGCAACGGATATTTGCGCGTGACCTTCTCCGGCGTCGCCACGAACTTGGTGATGACGAAGCGTCCCTTGCCGCGCACGAATTCGTCGATATGCATGGTCGGCGTGCCTTCCGGCGCACGCTCGTTGCACGGCCACTGAATGCTGCCGAGCTCGTCGAGCTTCTCGTAGGACACGCCGTGAAACGTGGGCGTGAGTCGCGCGATCTCGTCCATGATCTCTGACGGATGCGTGTAGTTCATCTCGTAGCCAAGTGCGCGCGCGAGCTTGATGGTCACTTCCCAGTCGCCAAGGCCGGGCAGCGGCGGCATGACCTTGCGCACGCGCGAGATGCGGCGTTCGGCGTTGGTGAAGGTGCCGTCCTTTTCGAGGAAGGTCGAGCCTGGCAGCAGAACGTGCGCGTACTTCGCGGTTTCGTTCAGGAAGATGTCCTGCACGACGATGCATTCCATCGCCGAGAGCGCGTCGGCGACGTGCTGCGTGTTCGGGTCCGACTGGACGATATCCTCGCCCTGACAATAGAGGCCCATGAAGGTGCCGTGCGCGGCGGCATCGAACATGTTCGGAATGCGCAGACCCGGTTCCGGCTGCAGCTTCACGTCCCAGGCTTCCTCGAAGAGGGCGCGCGTCGCGGCATCGCTGATATGCCGATAGCCCGGCAACTCGTGCGGGAACGAGCCCATGTCGCACGAACCCTGCACGTTGTTCTGTCCGCGCAACGGATTCACGCCGACGCCTTCGCGGCCCACGTTGCCCGTGACCATCGCCAGGTTGGCGATGCCCATGACCGTGGTCGAGCCTTGCGCGTGTTCGGTCACGCCGAGACCGTAGTAGATCGCGCCGTTGCCGCAGTTCGCGTAGGCGCGCGCGGCTTCGCGCACGAGCTTCGCGGGCACGCCCGTGACGGCCTCCATCGCTTCGGGCGAGTTCTCTTCGAGCGAGACGAAATCGCGCCATTGCTGGAACGCGCGCGTTTCGCAGCGTGCGGCGACGAAGGGTTCATCGACCAGTCCTTCGGTCACGATGGTATGCGCGAGCGAGTTGACCATCGCGACGTTGGTGCCCGGCCGCAATTGCAGATGATGCGACGCCTTCACGTGCGGCGTATCGACGATATCGATGCGGCGCGGGTCGATCACGATCAGTTGCGCGCCTTCACGCACGCGCCGCTTCAGCCGCGAGCCGAAGACCGGATGGCCGTCCGTGGGATTTGCGCCGATCACGACGATGACATCGGATTTCTCGACCGACGCGAACGTCTGCGTACCCGCCGATTCGCCGAGCGTGGACTTGAGGCCGTAGCCGGTCGGCGAATGGCAGACGCGCGCGCAGGTATCGACATTGTTGTTGCCGAACGCCGCGCGCACGAGCTTCTGCACGAGATAGGTTTCCTCGTTGGTACAGCGCGACGAGGTGATGCCGCCGATGGAATCGCGCCCGTACTTGTCCTGAATGCGGCGGAATTCGCTTGCCGCGTAGTTGATCGCTTCGTCCCACGACACTTCGCGCCACGGGTCGGTGATCTTCGCGCGGATCATCGGCTTCTTGATGCGATCCTTGTGCGTGGCGTAACCCCACGCGAAGCGGCCCTTCACGCACGCGTGGCCTTCGTTGGCCTGGCCGTTCTTGTTCGGCGTCATGCGCACGACGGTGTTGCCTTTCATCTCGGCCTTGAGCGAGCAGCCGACGCCGCAATACGCACACGTCGTGATGGCCGAATGCTCCGCCTGACCGAGCATGATGACGGTCTTTTCCTGCAAAGTCGCGGTCGGGCACGCGGCGACGCATGCGCCGCACGACACGCACTCCGACTCCATGAACGGCACGTTTTCGCTTGCCGCCACGCGCGATTCGAAACCGCGCCCGGCGATGGTCAGCGCGAACGTCCCTTGCGTTTCTTCGCACGCGCGCACGCAGCGATTGCAGACAATGCACTTCGACGGATCGTAAGTGAAGTACGGATTCGATTCGTCCTTCTTGTCCTTCAGATGGTTCGCGCCTTCGTAGCCGTAACGCACTTCGCGCAAGCCGACCACGCCCGCCATGTCCTGCAGTTCGCAATCGCCGTTGGCGGGACAGGTGAGGCAATCGAGCGGGTGATCGGAAATGTAGAGTTCCATCACGTTGCGGCGCAGCGACTGCAGCCGGTCGGTCTGCGTGCGGACCTTCATGCCCGCTTCCACGGGCGTCGTGCACGAAGCCGGATAGCCGCGCTTGCCCTCGATCTCGACGAGACACAGGCGGCACGAACCCCACGGTTCGAGCGAATCCGTGGCGCAGAGCTTGGGCACGTTGATGCCCGCTTCGATGGACGCGCGCATCACCGACGTTCCCGCCGGCACCGTGACCGCTTGGCCATCGATTTCCAGCGTCACGTCGATATCCGCGTGACGCAGCGGCGTGCCGTAATCGGTTTCGTCGAACGGGTCGCGGCGCTGAACCGAGGCCGCGCTCTTGCATGCGCAATTGCCCGAGCCGCAGCCGTTGATGGTGTTGGACATGTTCTTGTCTCCCTTGCTTTAGGCCGCTTTTCGGGCGGGCGTGCGGGGCAGCCCGAAATCTTCGGGAAAGTGATCGAGCGCGGACAGCACCGGGAACGGCGTCATGCCGCCCATTGCGCAGAGCGAGCCGGCGACCATGGTGTCGCACAGTTCGCGCAGCAGCGTGATCTGTTTCACCGACGTATCGCCGTCGCGAATCTTGCCGATGACCTCTTCACCGCGCGTCGAGCCGATGCGGCACGGCGTGCACTTGCCGCACGATTCGAGCGCGCAGAAGTGCATCGCGTATTGCGCCAGTTCGGCGAGGTTCGAAGTGTCGTCGTGGATCACGAGACCGCCGTGGCCGACCACTGCGCCGACCTTTGCGTATTCCTCGTAGTCGAGCGGAATATCCCACTGGCTTTCCGGCAAATACGTGCCGAGCGGACCGCCCACCTGCACCGCGCGCGCCGGACGGCCGCTCGCCGTGCCGCCGCCGTATTCATGAATCAGTTCGCGCAGGCTTACACCGAACGCGAGTTCGACGAGTCCGCCTTGCTTGACGTTGCCCGCGAGCTGGAAGGGTAGCGTGCCGCGCGAGCGTCCCATGCCGAAGTCGCGATAGAACGCAGCGCCTTTCGCAAAGATGATCGGCACGGTGGCGAGCGTGATGACGTTGTTGATGACAGTTGGCCTGCCGTACAAACCGACGAGCGCGGGCACCGGCGGCTTCGCGCGCACGATGCCGCGCTTGCCTTCGAGCGATTCGAGCAACGCCGTTTCCTCGCCGCAGACATACGCGCCCGCGCCTTTCGCCACGTACAGGTCGAACGCATGCGAGGTGCCGAGCACGCTCGCGCCAAGCCAGCCGGCATCGCGCGCGCGCTCGATCGCCCGATTCAGGGTGGCGATGGCATGCGGATACTCGCTGCGCACGTAGATGTAGCCCTTGGTCGCGCCCGTCGCCACGCCCGCGATGATCATGCCTTCGATCAGCATGAACGGATCGCTCTCCATGACGAGGCGGTCGGAGAAGGTGCCGGAGTCGCCTTCATCCGCATTGCAGACGATGTACTTCTGGTCCGCATACGCGCCGCGCACGGTCTTCCATTTGATGCCGGCGGGGAATGCCGCGCCGCCGCGTCCGCGCAGGCCGGAATCGACGAGCGCTTCGCACACCGCGTCGCCGTTCATGTCGAGCACTTGGCGCAGGCCCGCAAGTCCGCCGAGCGCGGTGTAATCGTCGATGGAAAGCGGGTCCGTGATACCGATGCGCGCGAACGTCAGCCGCTGCTGCTTCTTGAGGTACGGAATGTCGTCGACCAGGCCGACGTTCTTCGCGTGGACGCCGCCTTCGTGGAAAGAGGCATCGAAGAGGGCGGCGATATCGTCTTCATCGACATTCGAATAACCGATACGCCCTTGCGGCGTTTCCACTTCGACGAGCGGTTCGAGATAGAAGAGGCCGCGCGAACCGTTGCGCACGATCTGCACGTCGATGCCGCGCTTGTCCGCTTCGCTTTCGATGGCCTTCGCAATACCTTCCGCGCCCAATGCCAGCGCGGCGGAATCGCAGGGAACGTAGATGCGCGTCATGCCGTCACCTCTGTCTTCTGGCTTTGTTCGCTCGCTGCCTTGTATAGGCGGTCGAACTTCTGCGGCGTGACGCGCGCGTGAATCTCGCCGTTGATCATCATCGACGGCGACAGCGCGCATTGGCCGAGGCAATACACCGATTCGAGCTCGGTGCCTTCGGCATGACCGCTGTCGAAACGGCATCCGGTATGCCCTTCGATGTGATCCTTCAGCGCTTCGGTGCCCATGCTGCGGCAGGCTTCCGCGCGGCACAACTGCACGGTCACGCGCGCGGGCGGCGCGCTTCGAAAGTGATGGTAGTACGTGATCGTGCCGTGAACCTCCGCACGCGACAGCGACAGGACGCGCGCCAGCGGCGCGACGACTTCTTCCGGCACGAAGCCGGTTTCGTCCTGGATGGCATGCAGGATGGTCATCAAGGTGGCGTCGTGCACGGCATGGCGGCGCACGAGGTCTTCAGCGGCAGCGGCGGACAACGGCTGCGTGTGTGTCATGGGGCTCCTCCAACGCTCGGTATATGTTTTATTAGTGCATATTTCGATCATATAATCGTAAGCACCGAGCATGTAAAAGAACAATAGGCGTCGTGATATATCTTGGCAATAGGAAGGGGCAATGCATATGGTCGATGTCGAATGCCGCGCCGAACTCATCCTCCGCGACGCCGATGGCCGGGAGACCAGCCTGAGCGCGGTTGTGCCGCTTTTGAAGCTCGTCTCTCAGACTGGCAGCATCGCGAATGCCGCGAGCGCTAAGGGTTTGTCCTATCGGCATGCGTGGGGTTTGTTGCGCGAAATCGAGGCGCGGCTGGGCGGCGCGCTGATCCAAAAATCGCGCGGACGCGGGTCGGTCTTGTCGGAACTTGGCGAGTCCGTGTTGCGTGCGCAGCGCGTTTGCGGCGACCGGCTCGAAACGCCGTTGCAGTCCGTCGCAAGCGATGTCGCCAATGAACTCAATCGCAAACTCGCCAGTGGTCTCGCGCAAGTGCGCATTCATGCTTCGCACGGCTACGCGGTCGCGACGCTCGTGCACGCGCTCGGCGAACAGCGCGTGCCGGTGGACATCAAATACCGCGAAAGTTACGAAGCCGTGAGTGCGCTGGCTCGCGGCGAGTGCGAACTGGCGGGCTTTCATCTGCCGATCGGCCCGTTTCGCGCGACGTGTGCGGAGAGCTATCGTCCTTATCTCGATGCGGGCAAGCATCAACTCATTCGGCTCACGCGGCGCACGCAGGGCCTCTTCGTGCCGAAGGGCAACCCAAAGCGCGTGACGGGACTGCGCGATCTCGCGCGCAGCGACGTGCGCTTCGTGAATCGTCAGCCGGGCTCGGGCACGCGCATGCTGCTCGATTTGTCCTTGCGCGGCGTCGGTGTCGATCCCGATCAGATCAACGGTTACGCGACCACCGAACTCACGCATTCGGCCATCGCCGCGTTCGTCGCAAGCGGCATGGCCGACTTGGGCTTTGGCGTGCAGCCCGCCGCGCAGCACTTCGCGCTCGACTTCATTCCGATCATCGACGAGGACTACTTCTTCGCATGCGAACGCGCGCGGCTCAACGAGGCGCGGCTTGCCACCGTATTGCGCGTGCTACGCAGCGACGCGTTCAACGACAGCGTGGCGCATCTGGAAGGTTACGACCCGGCGCGTTGCGGCTCGCTCGTCGATATCGAAGAAGGTTTGCGCGGCTGAGACACTCGCCGCCGCGCGCGGGAGAAACGAACGGTAAGAAGATGCCGGCCCGGAAGAAACTGCTCGCGGCGGTGAATTGGGTTAACCTAACGCTTTGCTGTCGACTCAACCCTGTTCCAGACGCGGCTGTCCCGCGCGAAATTCCGCCATGAAACTTACGTTGCTCGCTTCCACCACCGCTGCGCTCGTCGCCGGTGCGTTCTATCTGATTCCCGTTGCGTTTGCCCAGAATTCGCCTGGCGTGCCGGGCGGCGTGCTGCAAGACCAGTTCCGCCTCAACGAGCATCCGCAAATGCAGTTTGCGGCTTCCGCGCCAACCGATAAGTATCAAAAGGGCAGCTCGCCCATGCGCCGTCGCGGCGACCTCGGCGACCCGGACGGCTGCAATCTGAAGTGCCCGAAGGACGGCACCAACTGATCGCCATTTCACTTCTGCGACCGCACTGCCGAATGCCGGACAGCGTGTGCGGTTGCAGCAAAATCTTCCTCTTACTTCGTGCCAAAACCGCTTTGCACTGACGCGACGCGGCAGGACGTGTGCGCGCAGTCACACGTGCACTTTCAACGTCTTACGCATCGACTGAAAAACGCTATGTGATGGCGGGCGTTTGGTATGACCTCCGGAGTACCTTATGACGGCGTGCTCCCGTGTGCTGTTTTGCGTGGGCATGGCTCATTAGTCATAAAACACAAAAAACAGGAAGTGCGCTGGCCGCCGGATGATGCGAACCGGCGGGCGGCGACGGGGACCACGATACTTGGGCAAAGCGTGTGGCCACTGAGCGCACTTCGGATCAGCCGAGGGACTGCAAAATGCGTATTCTCCAGGTCATACTGGCGCCCCGACTATCCGGGGCCGAAGTGCTTGCCAAAGGCGTCGCGATCGGGCATCAGCGATCGGGCCACGACGTCTGCATCGCATCGCTGATGCCGGAACACGACGACTTCAAACACATCAGCGCGGAACTCGGTTCGCACGGCGTGATCTGCCTTTTCCCGACGAAAAACCCTGGCAAGCTCGGACGCTTGCTGTTCTTGCATCGCGCGATCCGTCAGTTCAAGCCCGACATCATCTTCGCGCACGCCACCATTCCCGCGCTCTACGTTCGCGCCTTGCCGACGCGGGTGCCGATCGTCTGGGTCATGCACTCCGGCGCGAACGATTTCGCGAACCGGGCGCTTTTGCGCGCCGAGCGATTGCTGTCGAGCCGGGCGAAGGCGGTGATTGGCGTGTCGCAGAAGAATATCGACAACTACGTGCAGGAAATCGGGCTGCATCCTTCGATGATCGTCGTGCCCAACGGCGTCGATGTCTCCCGTTTCGCCGACGACGCGCAACCGTCCATTCCCGTGGCCGCCAAGCAGATCGTGCAGGTGGGCCGCTACATTCCCGAGAAGAACCAGTTGCAGACGGTCGAAGCGTTCGCGCGCGTCGCGCGCGCCGAGCCGGATGCGCGACTGCTGCTGTGCGGTGTCATCGAAAATCTCGACTATCACAAGGCGGTCGTCGATCTGGTCGCGAAGCTCGGTCTTGGCGATCGCGTGAAGATCGAAGGGCCGCAGATGAACGTGGCGCAGATTCTGAAGGCGTCGAGCGTGTTTGCGATGCCCTCGAGCTTCGAGGCGCATAGCATCGGCTTTCTGGAGGCGCTGGCGTCGGGCATTCCGGTGGTCGCGAGCGCGATTGCATCGTTCGCCTTCGCGGGTGGTTTTCCCGGCGTGCAATTACTCGATACCGCCGACAGCGACGCCTACGGCCACGCCTTGCTCGATGCGCTCAATCAGCCGCGCGCGACGCGCCCGCTCAACGGCCTGACCCTGCAGAGCACGGCGGACAAGTATCTGGCGATCGCGCGGGACGTTCTGAACTTGCGCGTGGGCCTTAGTTGAGCGTCGGCTTGTTGAACAAGTACGCGCCGCATCGGTTGCCCGGTCGGCGCGTTTGATTTGGTGACGACGAACGCGCTTTCACTGCCCCCAGTAAGCCAGCGTCTTGAGCCACAGCGACTCGGAAAACAGCCCTGGCAATTCGCCCCAAATTTTCACCGGCCCGAGCTTGAACGCCGTATCGAATTCGTAGCCGTAGAGACTCGGCGCGCCGCCCGTGTAATAGAACTCGCCGAGCAACGCGTTCGCGCGCTTGAACAGCACCAGCGTGGCGTGATCGTCGTGTTCGGTGACGCGCGCGATTGCGGGCATTGAATCCGCGTAGGACGTATCGGCGAGCGTCGTTGTCTCGATGGCCGGGCCGAACGCCTTGCCGCCTTTCATCGTGAAGACGCGCGTGCTCGCGCTGTCCCCACGCGGTTCGAGCACGGCCAGATCGTCGATGCCGTCGCCATCGATATCGCCCGCCACGACCTTGGCGAACGGCGCGCGCAACTGCGCATAGACGTTCGTGCGATAGCTCGGCGCGAAGGCGCTTCCGTCACTCGCGAATTGCGAGAGCGCGAGCGCGCCGTCGATATTCTCGATCGCGAGAAGCCCCACGTGCTTCGATTGCGCGACGCGAGCCGGCATGAAACGCGCGCTCTGACTCAACTGGCTCGCCTTTAACCACAGCGCAGGCGCGTTCGCCGTCGCGCCGCTCGACGTCAGCACCCAGAGGTCGAGCCCCGCGTCCTTGCTTTTCTGCGCGATCATCACGTCGGCGCGGCCGTCGGCGTTGAAATCGCCTGCCACGTATTGCTGCGCGATTTCGGGCGTCCATGCCGCGCTCGTCTGAAACCACAAACGGGGCGCCTCGAAATGCGTGCCGGCGCTTTTGAGGAGCCAGAACGCGGTGCCGCCGTTGCGCGGCGTGATCGCCATCAGATCGGCGCGGCCGTCGCCATCGAAATCGCCCAACAGAAAGCGCGCGCTGTCGAAGCAAAGCGAATCGGCATTGCAGGTCGGCGCGGTGGCTTGCGGGTCGAACGGCACGGCGTTCAGAAACCACGGCGACGCCCGGTCGAAGCGCGACATCTCCGCCACCCATACGTTGAAGCCGGGCCCGTCCTTGCGCCGCTGCACATACACGGTGCTGTCGCGGCCTTCGCCACGAACGTCGCCGAAGAGGGCGCCTTCCTGCCGCGTGTCCGTCCACACCGTTTGCGATGACGGCGACCATCGATACTGCGCCGTCAGCATCGAACAGCGGCTTGCCGTCAGTAAGTCGTTTTTCTCGCCGAGACAGTGATCGAGCGGCGTGTACACGAAGCCGAAGTCCCACGGCGTCCAGTGCTGTACCGCGCTTTCCGGCTTGCAGCTTTCCTCGACAAGCCCGTTTTCCCGTTCCGCGATACACCCGCGCGTCGCCGCGCTCACGAAGAGCGCATCGTTTTTAGCGCCCGGCGCGGCGGGCAACTGTTGCCAGAACCAGTTTTGCGTCGCGGCGCCTGTGCATGCGGCGAGCGTCGGTGCCTTACCCGCACCGGCCGATGTCAGGCAGCGGCTCGAGTATTCGTTGACGAGCTGGAACGGGCGCAGCTGGAACTCCGGACCGGCGTCGTTCGCATGGGCCATGCTCCAGTAGCGGCGCGCGACCCAGTTGCCGTCCCACATGTACTCGCCGAAGACGTGACCGGCGTCGTTGCCATCGATCGCGAAATAGCTGCCGACGACATCGCGCTTTCGCAGCGTCTGCGCGGCGTCGAGATTCTTCGGCAAGCCGCCCGTCGGATAGGTGACGTGATAGCCGATCGGCACATCGCGCTTCAGGCTCTGCGCAACCACACGCGTGATGCGCGCCGCGAGAATGTGATCCGGATGCTCCATGAAGGCGACCGTATCCGGATTGAGCGTGTAGATTTCCGTAGCTTGCGAGAGGATCGCGCGCAACGTCGCGGAAAGGGCGGCGCGGTCGTAAGTGGTCGAACCGGTGCCGTCCGCTTGCAGCGGATAGGTATTGAGCGTCTGCCCGCGATCCCACAGCAGACCGAGCGGCACCTTGCCGCCGCGCACACCGCCGCCGGGCAACCGCAATTCGAGCAGCTTCACGCGCGGCTGCTGCGTAAGCACGAGCTGATGCACGGGCTTTCCCGCGAGCATCACTGTCGATTCTTGCCATTTGTCCGGCACGCCTGCCATGCGCGCATAGGCGAGCTTCGTGCCGGTCTCGCGAAGCACGACGTAATCGAACTTCGCACCGTTTGCGCCGCCGATCAGGTGAACCGTCGTCACGCACCAGCCGGCGTCGAGCTTGTCGCTGATGCCGGGATTCACGAAGAGGAGATCGTCGTCCAGGTGGGCGACTACCGTGATGAGAGTGCCCGCGTGGCAATCGGCGACGGGCGGGGCCGCGCGGGCGCCAGCCGGGAGGAGCGCGGCGCATAGCGCCCACATCAAAGAAAGAATCAGATTGCCGATCCACCGTCTCGCTATGCTTCTGCGCATGCTTTCCCCGTAAGCGCTTATCGACGCGCCGATCGTCGACAGAATAAAGCAGAAGATTGCCGTGCGAACGAGAAATCGGTCAGTGGCCGAGCGAACATGAATGGGGCTGACGCGTCCAATCTCGCGGCACAGAAGGGCATCGCCTTGCGCCGGGCTTACGTGCATCAAGATAACTGCCGTAAGGCAGCGTTTTAGGACCGCTCTGATTCGAACAGTACTGGCCGCCGACTATTCTCTCGTCCGTAGCCGAGGTTGTCTCTGCCAGAGCTACGTCTCTCAAGGATGTTTGCCCCGCCCCGCGCGGGGCTTTTTTTTTGGCTACGGGTTTCGCGGATGCGCTTATTCGCGCGGGTTGGCGAGCCGTGGCAAGAAAAAACCCGCGGTGCTTTCGCATGCGCGGGTTTCAAATGGGGTGGTGGAGGCGGCGGGAATCGAACCCGCGTCCAGAAGCACTCTACGAACAGTTCTACATACTTAGTTCTATCTTTTGATTTAACCGTAGCAACGCGGACGAACACGCTTCGCTACAGCGATTCACTAAATTTTCGACTTTGGCGTCGTGACGCCGACAAAGCTTAACTGACGTATATGACCTCTCGTGGTATTGCTACCCTAACCCGTCAGTAAGTTAGTGAGAGGACGGCGGCCCTTAGGCTGCCAGTGCGAACGTTTCGTCGTTTGCAGTTACGTTTTTCCCATTGATTAACGAGGTGACGGGTCCTCGGTATGCCCTGACCGCTTCGCAACCCCTGTCGAAACCAGGTCGCCCCCAAGCAGAACGGAGATTATCCCATGAAAAGCCATGTGAGGCGAACCGCGGCCACTTTCAAGCGATATCGCGCAGCAATTGCTGCAGTTCTTCTGGCGTGTCCACTACGTGAGTCGCGTGCCAGCGGTGCGGCGGAATGTCGTCGCCGCAATAGCCATAGGCCGCCGCCACGGTGATCATGCCGGCTGCAAAGCCTGCCTGAACGTCGCGCAAGTCGTCGCCGACATAGACGATTCGCTCCGGCGCCACATCCAGTAATTCGGCCGCGTGCAGCAGCGGCGCGGGATGCGGCTTCGAATGCGCCGTCGTATCGCCACAAACGAGACAACCGGCCCGCTTATCCAGTCCGAGCAGGGCGACGAGCGGTTCGGCGAAGCGCGTCACCTTATTCGTCACGATGCCCCAGCGCACGCCGCGTGCATCGAGCTGATCGAGCAACTCGGTGATGCCGGGAAACAGCGTCGTTTCGATACACAAATCCGCTTCGTAGTTGGCGAGAAACTCATCGCGCATCGCCGCGAAATCGGGATGCTCGGGGCTGATCTCGAACGCGCCGCCCAACAACCCGCGCGCACCCGCCGATGCGTAAGGCCGCAGGGTTTCGAGGGGGCGCATTTCGAGTCCGCGATCGTGCCGCATCTTGTTGACGGCCGCGACGAGATCGGGCGCAGTATCGGCGATGGTGCCGTCGAGATCGAACAGTACGGCCTGGCAGAGCCCGAGCGAATCGCCCTCGGCGGCGCGCTGGGGCAGCGGGGTGGGATCGTCGGGCAGGGGCGTCGTCTGGACAACACCGTTCTGGTCTTCTTGGGTCATGGCGTCAGGCTTCCCGGCGGCAGGCCATCATGTAGTTGATGCTCGTGTCAGTAGACAGCCCGAAGTGGCGCGAGAACGGACGGTAGGTGATGCCTTTGATGTCGACCGGCAAGAGCGACGCCGTGCGCGCGAAGGTGGCGAGTTCGGACGGCTTGATGAAGCGCGCATAGTCATGCGTGCCGCGCGGCAACATGCGCGCGATGTACTCCGCGCCGATCACGGCGAACATATACGCCTTCGCGTTGCGATTCAGCGTAGAGAAGAAGACCCAGCCGCCTGGCTTGACCAGCGCGGCGCACGCGGCAACGGTGCCCGCCGGATTCGGCACGTGCTCGAGCATTTCCATGCAGGTCACGACGTCGTAGGAAGCGGGTTCGCGCGCGGCCAGCGCTTCGGCTGCGATCTCCTCGTACGCCACCTCCACGCCGCTTTCCAGACTATGCAGATCCGCGACGCCAAGCGCGCTCGACGACAAGTCGATGCCCTTGACCTTCGCGCCACGCGCCGCCATCGATTCCGACAAAATGCCGCCGCCGCAGCCGATGTCGAGCACTTGCTTGCTCATCAGATGCGCGTGCGCATCGATCCAGTCGAGCCGCACCGGGTTCAATTCGTGAAGCGGTTTGAACTCGGCGTTCGGGTCCCACCAGCGATGCGCAAGCTCGCTAAATTTCTGCAGTTCGTGGGGATCGACGTTGGTCATATTCTCAATTGCCCTTCTAAGTCGTGAATCGTTAAGGATCGAGTATATAGGCGCGGGAAAAGGGCGGCAAAAAGCTGAAGTGACGCGTCGCCGACAACTTCGCTCGTTCCGTGCCATAGCCGTCGAAGCCGCCTGCGCCGGGGCCACGGTTATTGCGTTTATTCGATGCGCGCATCTCGCCGAGATTCACAAAAATCGCAGGCATAAAAAAACCCCCGCCGAAGCGGGGGTTCGATCCTGCGGCAATCAGCGCAATTACTGCGGCTGACGCGTCGTGCCGACAACTTCGACTTCCACGCGACGATCCGGTGCGAGGCAGGCGATAAGTTGCTTGCGGTTCTTCTGGTTGCAGCCCGTGGTGACCGGGTTGCGCTTGCCCTTGCCTTCCGTATAGATACGGTTGGCTTCGATGCCCTTGCTGACCAGGTAAGCCTTGACAGCTTGCGCACGGCGCAGCGACAGACGGTCGTTGTACTTGTCCGAACCAATGCGGTCGGTGTAGCCGGTAGCGACCACGACTTCCAGGTTCAGCGCGCCGATCTTCGATGCGAGATCGTCAAGCGCGGTCTTGCCAGCCGGCTTCAGAACTGCCTTGTCGAAGTCGAACAGAGCGTCAGCTTGATAGGTGACCTTCTGGCTTTGGATAACCGGGGGCGGCGGAGCGACCGGTGCGGGCGGCGTCGGCGCGACTGCGACCAGAGCGCCATCGCACTTTGCGTTGGCCGTGGCCGGGGTCCAGAATGCGTCGCGCCAGCAGAGTTCGTTCGTGCCGTTCATCCACACATACTCGCCCGTGCCGTTCACCCAGTTGTCGTTCACGGCTTGTCGCGAGGCCGGCACCGATTGCGCCGAGGCCGATGCAGCCATAACTGCGGTAGCTGCAATGAACGCGAGCTTTGAAAGTTTATTCATATTTCTCCTCTCGAAATTGAGATTACCGCAGGTTTACTGCGAGCCTGTAGACAAAGACAAGTCATACATTGCTCGGAGTATAACATTCCCTACGGAACAAAACGCGGCTGTGTAGACTTCGAGCAGTGTCTAACTTTGTGCGTTGGCATTTTGCCATATCGTTCCCTTGCAACGATAAAAATATCCCCGCACCCTCTGCGCCCGCAACCTTATGTGGTGCATGCGCAACAAGAAAGGGACAGGAGCCGGTCTTGGTCGCGGAAGGCGCGAAACGTGCGCACTTTATGTGCCCGCGAGTCAATATCTGCGTATCTTTATCGTCGGGTTTGTACTGCTTTAGCAAAACGACGAGGCGGCATCATAGCCCGCCTAAGTGACGAAAACAGTGAAACGTTCCCTGGTTTTTGTAAGTAATTGGAACAAGTGCATCTATCCCTCATTCCTCAAGATCGGGAACGGCGGTTGAGCGTCCCATACACTATGTATACGCCGGTCCTCCGGACGCGGATGTCGCGCATGTTAGAATCTTTGGATGCGCTGCGTTCGCAGCGCCGCAGCGTATGGCTTACGCGCCTGGCCGGCGCGGGTCGCGCGGCCGGCGGGCGAGGGCGAAACTCGAGGTAACGTTTTCGAATCGTCGGATCGCGCTGCTGTGTCGCTGCTGCACAGTTCAAGACACGGATAATGGATCAATTCGCCAAAGAGACTCTGCCAATCTCCCTAGAGGAGGAAATGCGCCGCTCATATCTCGATTACGCGATGAGCGTGATCGTCGGGCGAGCGCTTCCCGATGTCCGCGATGGACTGAAGCCCGTACACCGTCGCGCGCTGTATTCCATGCACGAGCTGAACAACGACTGGAATCGCGCGTATAAAAAGTCGGCGCGTATCGTCGGCGACGTGATTGGTAAGTACCATCCGCACGGCGACGCATCGGTGTACGAGACGATCGTTCGCATGGCTCAGCCGTTTTCGCTGCGCTACATGCTGGTGGACGGCCAGGGCAACTTCGGTTCGGTCGACGGCGACAACGCCGCCGCCATGCGTTACACCGAAATCCGCATGGCGAAGATCGGTCACGAACTGCTGGCCGACATCGACAAGGAAACCGTCGACTTCGGCCCGAACTACGACGGCAGCGAAAGCGAGCCGCTCGTACTTCCGGCGCGCATCCCGAATCTGCTGATCAACGGCTCAGCCGGTATCGCGGTCGGCATGGCAACGAACATTCCGCCGCACAATTTGCGCGAAATCGTCGACGCCTGTCTGCATCTGCTCAACACGCCTGAGGCAACGGTCGACGAACTCATCGAGATCGTGCCGGCGCCGGATTTCCCGACGGCCGGCATCATCTACGGCGTCGCGGGCGTGCGCGACGGTTATCGCACTGGGCGCGGTCGCGTCGTCATGCGCGCGACCACGCACTTCGAAGAGATCGACCGCGGCCAGCGCATGGCCATCATCGTCGACGAGATTCCGTATCAGGTGAACAAGCGCACGCTGCTCGAGCGCATCGCCGAACTCGTCAACGAGAAAAAGATCGAGGGCATCTCCGACATTCGCGACGAGTCCGACAAGAGCGGCATGCGTGTCGTGATCGAACTCAAGCGCGGAGAAGTGCCGGAAGTCATTCTGAACAATCTGTATAAGCAGACGCAGCTTCAGGACACTTTCGGCATGAATCTGGTCGCGCTCGTCGACGGCCAGCCCAAGCTGCTGAACCTGAAGGAAATGCTGGAATGCTTCCTGTCGCATCGGCGGGAAGTGCTCACGCGGCGCACGGTCTACGAACTGCGCAAGGCGCGCGATCGCGGACACGTGCTCGAAGGCCTCGCGGTGGCGCTCGCGAATATCGACGAATTCATCGCGATCATCAAGGCCGCGCCGACTCCGCCTGTGGCGAAGCAAGAGTTAATGAACCGTCCGTGGGATTCTTCGCTCGTGCGCGAAATGCTCACGCGCACCGAGACCGAGGCGACGGGCGGGCGTATTGCGTATCGTCCGGAAGGACTGAATCCGGCCTACGGGCTGCAGGAAGATGGGCTCTACAAGCTGTCGGACGTCCAGGCGCAGGAAATTCTGCAGATGCGCCTGCAACGCCTGACGGGTCTCGAACAAGACAAGATCGTCGCCGAGTATCGTGACGTGATGGCGCAGATCGCCGACTTGCTCGACATCCTCGCGCGGCCGGAGCGTATTCGTCAGATCATCGTCGAAGAACTGGGCCAGGTACGCGCCGAGTTCGGTGACGAGCGTCGTTCGCGTATCGAGTTGAATGCAACCGAGCTGAACACCGAAGACCTGATCACGCCGCAGGAAATGGTCGTGACCATGTCGCATACCGGCTACGTGAAGTCGCAGCCGCTTTCCGAGTACCGCGCGCAAAAGCGTGGCGGGCGCGGCAAGCAGGCCACGCAAATGAAGGAAGACGACTGGATCGACACGCTTTTCATCGCGAACACGCACGATCACATGCTGTGCTTCTCGAACCGCGGTCGCGTGTACTGGATCAAGGTCTACGAAGTGCCGCAAGGCTCGCGCAATTCGCGCGGCCGGCCAATCGTCAACATGTTCCCGCTGCAGGAAGGCGAGAAGATCAACGTCGTGCTGCCTATCAAGGACTTCTCGGCCGACAAGTTCGTCTTCATGGCCACTTCGCTCGGCACCGTCAAAAAGACGCCGCTCGAAGCGTTCAGCCGTCCGCTCAAGAAGGGCATCATCGCGGTCGGTCTGGATGACGGCGACTTTCTCATCGGCGCGGCCATTACCGACGGCGCGCATGACGTCATGCTGTTCTCCGATTCAGGCAAGGCGGTACGTTTCGACGAGAACGACGTGCGCGCCATGGGCCGCGAAGCGCGCGGCGTGCGTGGCATGCAACTGGAAGACGGTCAGCAGGTCATCGCCATGCTCGTGGCCGGCGACGAAATCCAGTCGGTGCTCACCGCGACGGAAAACGGCTACGGCAAGCGCACGCCGATCAACGAATACACACGCCATGGCCGCGGCACGAAGGGCATGATCGCGATCCAGACTTCCGAGCGCAACGGCCGCGTGGTCGCCGCGACGCTCGTCGAGCCGGAAAGCGAGATCATGCTCATTACGACATCGGGCGTGCTCATCCGCACGCGCGTGTCCGAAATCCGCGAAATGGGGCGTGCAACTCAAGGTGTTACACTCATCAGCCTTGACGAGGGCACCAAGTTGTCGGGACTGCAGCATATCGCGGAGGCGGAAGCCGAAGTGGAAGCAGAAGCTGAAGCACTCGACGAAGGCGACACCGGCACGAACGGCTCCGCCGCCGCGCCGGGCGACTCAGAAAATGATGAAAACGGCGAAGACGCCTGATATTTTTTGTGACGCAAGCTTCTCGTATTCGCTTTTGAAAGCCTGAATTGGTTAAGCTGCGCGACTCGGGCCTGTTGTCGGCGCTGTGCTTCGTTATGTGCGAAGCCAGCGTCGAAAATCTGAAGGCTCGTCGCCGGTGCAGAACTGGATATTTTTTACAGGGAGTAATGATGCAAGGACGTTTCAAGCAGTGGATGTTGCTGGCCGCTTTCGTGCCGACTTTCGCGATGGCTCAGTCGCTTCAGAACCAGGCGCCGAACCAGGCGGCAGCTCCGGCACCGGCCGCAGCAGCCCCGGTTGATCCGGCCAAGCAAGCCGCGATCAAGGACCTGCTCGACGCGATCGACGCGCAGAAGCTGGTCGGCGCGATCGGCAACAGCGCGCAAATGCAGTCGAAGCAACTCGTCCCGGCAATCCTGTCGGACGCGCTGTCGGAAAACAAGTCGCTGAACGACAAGCAGAAGCAAGCTGCCGTTCCGACGCTGCAAAAGAATGCAGTGCCGAAGCTGGTTGACTCGGCAGGTCAGGTGTTCGCAACTGACAGCTTCCGTCAGGACGCAATGAAAGCTCAGTACGACGCATACGCGAAGTACTACACGACCGATGAAATCAAGGACCTGACCTCGTTCTACAAGAGCACGACGGGCCGCAAGTTCATTCAGGTTCAAGACCAGGTTGGTCGCGACGTGGTCAATGGTTTGATGCAGAAGTACATGCCGCAAGCCATCAAGGCAACGCGCACGCAAGCCGACCAGGAAGTGGCAAGCGTCAAGCCGGGCAAGTAAGCACGGTGGCATAGTCCGAAAGGCTCGCGCATTGGCGGGTTTTCAGGACAGTGCGATAATGGCTGTTTGCGCGCAAGCGCAAGCAGCCATTTCTTTTTTAGGCGCGGACAACGAGCTTTCAGCTCATCGTTTCAGGCTCCGCGTCTGTCGAACGAGACAAATCGGGATCTCCAGATGCGCGTGTTCAATTTCTCCGCCGGCCCGGCCGCCTTGCCAGAAGAAGTGTTGAAGCAAGCCGCCGATGAAATGCTCGATTGGCAAGGCAGCGGCATGAGCGTGATGGAGATGAGTCACCGCGGCGCGGAGTTCACGTCGATCCATGAAGCGGCGCTGACCGATCTGCGGGAATTGCTCAAGGTGCCGGCGTCGCATCGCATATTGTTTCTGCAGGGCGGTGGCATTGGCGAAAACGCCATCGTGCCGATGAACATGCTCGGCACGAAAAAGACCGCCGATTTCGTCGTCACCGGTTCATGGTCGACCAAGTCGCTCAAGGAAGCGCAGAAGTACTGCACGCCGCATCTCGCGGCGACTGGCAAGACCGAGCAGGGCTTCACGCGCGTGCCTGCGTTGAGCGAGTGGCAGCTTTCGGACGATCCCGCTTACGTGCATCTGTGCACGAACGAAACCATCGACGGCGTCGAGGCCTTCGAAATTCCCGATCTCGGCGACATTCCGCTCGTGGCGGACGCGTCGTCGCACATTCTTTCGCGTCCCATGGACGTCGCCAAGTACGGCGTGCTCTTCGGCGGCGCGCAGAAGAACATCGGCATGGCGGGCGTGACGGTCGTGATCGTGCGCGAGGATCTGCTCGACCGCGCGCTGTCTATCTGCCCGTCCGCGTTCGAGTGGAAGATCGTCGCGGAGAACAATTCGATGTACAACACGCCGCCCACTTACGCGATCTACGTCGCTGGCCTCGTCTTCAAGTGGCTGAAGAAACAGGGCGGCCTGGAAGCCATGGAAGCGCGCAATCTCGAAAAGGCGACGTTGCTTTACGACACCATCGATTCCAGCGATTTCTACGTCAACAAGGTCGACCGGAACGCGCGCTCGCGCATGAACGTGCCGTTCTTCCTCGCCGACGAATCGCGCAATACCGATTTCCTGACCGGCACCAAGGCGCGCGGTCTGTTGCAACTGAAGGGCCACAAGTCCGTCGGCGGCATGCGGGCATCGATCTACAACGCGGTGCCGGTCGAGGGCGTGAAAGCGCTCGTCGATTACATGAAGGAATTCGAGCGGACCAGCGCGTAAGCCTCATCGCTCCTTTAACTGCCTCTGCCCCAAGCACCGCATGGACGACGATCTCAATTCAAGACTCAAACCGCTGCGTGAACGCATCGACGCGCTCGACGCGCAACTCATCGCGCTTTTGAATCAGCGCGCTTCCGTCGCGCTCGAAGTCGGCGAAGTGAAGAAGCATTTCAACGCGCCCGTGTTTCGGCCGGAGCGCGAACTGCAAGTCATCGCGCGTCTGCAGGAAATGAGCGACGGCCCGCTCGCCGACGCGCACATCGCCGCGATCTGGCGCGAGATCATGGCCGCGAGCCGCGCGCTCGAACAGACTATCCGTTCAGCGTTCCTGGGCCCGGTCGGCACGTATAGCGAACAGGCGATGTTCGAATACTTCGGTCATTCGATCGAGGGCCTCGCGTGTCCGTCCATCGACGAAGTGTTTCGCTCGGTCGAAGCGGGCGCCGCGCAATATGGCGTCGTGCCGGTCGAGAATTCGGCGGAAGGCGCGGTGTCGCGCACGCTGGACTTGCTGCTGGAAACGTCGCTCTTGATCGGCGGCGAACTCGCGCTGCCGATTCACCACAATCTTTTGACCGCGTCCGGCACGCTCGAAGGCGTGAAGCGCGTCTATGCGCATCCGCAAGCGCTCGCGCAGTGCCAGCACTGGCTGACCGCGAACGCGCCGCAGCTCGAACGGCAGGCGGTTTCGAGCAACGCGGAAGCGGCGCGTATCGCGGTGGGCGACCCGGCCGTCGCGGCCATCGCTGGCGACCGCGCGGCCACGCATTACGGCTTGGGCGTCGTTTATTCGCAGATTCAGGACGACCCGCACAACCGCACGCGCTTCGTGATCATCGGTCGCGAACCGACGGGGCCGAGCGGTCACGATCAAACTTCGCTCATCGTGACGGTGACCAATGAATCGGGCGCAATGTTCAAGCTCCTGGAGCCGCTCGCAAAGCACGGCGTTTCCATGACGCGCTTCGAATCGCGGCCCGCGCGCGCCGGCACGTGGGAGTATTACTTCTATATCGATATCGAAGGGCATCGCGACGATGCGTTCGTCGCCGCCGCGCTCGATGAACTCGGGCGCAAGGCTGCGTTTTTGAAGATTCTTGGGTCCTATCCGCGCGCGCGTTGACCCGAGTTTTCGCGGGCCGCCGCTCGATTCGGGCAGCGGCCGATTTTTCCAGCGTCGAACGGCGCGCACTTATCGATGTTCCGTGGACGCATTCTCTTTCAATAAACTGGTTATTTTCGGCGTCGGCCTGATCGGCGGATCGCTTGCGCGCGCGTTGCGCGAGCGCGCGGGAATCGAAGGCCGCGTGGTCGGCGTCGGACGCTCGCTGCGCTCGGTCGAACGCGCGCTCGAACTCGGCGTGATCGACGAAGCCGTCGCGCTCGACGACGACGCGGCGCTCGCACGCGCGTTGCACGGCGCGGATCTCGTCTTGATCGCGGCGCCCGTCGCGCAGACCGAACCGCTGCTCGCGCGCATCGCGCCCTTGCTCGAAGCGCGGACCATCGTCACGGACGCAGGCAGCACCAAGAGCGACGTCGTCGCGGCGGCGCGCGCGGCGCTCGGCGTAAAGCTCGCGCAGTTCGTGCCCGGGCATCCGATCGCCGGGCGCGAATCGAGCGGCGTCGATGCCGCCTTGCCCGACCTTTACGTGGATCGCAACGTCGTGCTTTGTCCGCTCGCCGAAAACGCGCCGGCCGATGTCGACCGCATCGCCGCGATGTGGCGCGCGACCGGCGCGGCGGTGCATCGCATGAGCGAGACGCAGCATGATCGCGTGTTCGCGTCGGTGAGCCATCTGCCGCACGTGCTCTCGTTCGCGCTCGTCGAGCAGATTTTGGAAGCGCCCGACGCCGAGCTGAAGTTTTCTTTCGCCGCGGGCGGATTTCGCGATTTCACGCGCATCGCGGCATCGAGTCCGGAAATGTGGCGCGACATCTGCGTGGCGAATCGCGCCGCGCTGCTCGCCGAACTCGACGATTACGCCGCCGTGCTCGCACGGTTTCGCGCGGCCATCGATGCGTCGGACGGCGCGGCGCTCGAAGCGGCGTTCGCGCGTTCGCGTGTCGCCAGAAAAGAATGGCAGGAACGCGGCAGCATCAAGACGTCCGGCGATCCCGCCGCGAAATAAGGAAAGACCATGGAACATCTCGATCTCGGACCCTTCTCCCGCGCGTCCGGCACGGTGCGGCTGCCCGGCTCGAAGAGCATCTCGAACCGCGTGCTTTTGCTCGCCGCGCTCGCGAGCGGCGAAACGCAGATCACGAATCTGCTCGATTCCGACGACACACGCGTGATGCTCGCCGCGCTGCAAACGCTCGGCGTTACGTTTCTAAACGACGGCGCACGCGTCATCGTGAACGGCACGGGCGGCGCGTTTCCGTCGAAGAAGGCGGAGCTGTTTCTCGGCAACGCGGGCACGGCGGTGCGGCCGCTCACGGCGGCGCTCGCGGTCAACGGCGGCGAATATCGCGTGCATGGCGTGCCGCGCATGCACGAACGGCCAATCGGCGATCTGGTCGATGGCTTGCGTCAGATCGGCGCGAAAATCGACTACGAGCTCAACGACGGCTTCCCGCCGCTCAAGATTCATGCGGCGAAAATCGCCATCGACAAACCCATCCGCGTACGCGGCGATGTATCGAGTCAGTTTCTGACCGCGCTTCTGATGAGCCTTCCGGTGATCGAGGGGCGTGACGCGCCGGTGACCATCGAAGTCGAAGGCGAGCTGATTTCGAAGCCGTACATCGACATCACCATCCGGCTGATGGAGCGTTTCGGCGTGCAGGTCGAGCGCGACGGCTGGGCGCGCTTTACCGTGCCGGCCGGCGCGGGCTACCGGTCGCCAGGCGCGATCATGGTCGAAGGCGATGCATCGTCCGCGTCGTATTTCCTGGCGGCGGGCGCGATCGGCGGCGGTCCGGTGCGCGTGGAAGGCGTGGGCCGGGCGAGCATCCAGGGCGATGTCGGTTTCGCCGACGCGCTCAATCGCATGGGCGCGAACGTGATGATGGGCGAAGACTGGATCGAAGTGCGCGGCGTCGAGTCCGACGACGGCAAACTCGCGCCCATCGACATGGACTTCAACCTGATTCCCGACGCGGCGATGACCATTGCCGTCGCCGCGCTCTTTGCCAACGGCACGACCACGCTGCGCAATATCGCTAGCTGGCGCGTGAAGGAAACGGACCGCATCGCCGCGATGGCAACCGAGTTGCGCAAGGTCGGCGCGACGGTGGAAGAGGGCGCGGATTATCTCGTCGTCACGCCACCCGCCGAACTCACGCCGAACGCCGCGATCGATACTTACGACGATCACCGCATGGCCATGTGTTTTTCGCTCGTGAGTCTGGGCGGCGTGCCGGTGCGCATCAACGATCCGAAGTGCGTGAACAAGACGTTCCCCGATTATTTCGATCGCTTTGCGACGCTCGCCCACGCCTGAAAGAGACGCTCAAGACTCAAACGCCAACGAACGCCGCAACATGAAACGCGACCATTTCGACTTCAACGAAAGCAGTAATAACGGGCCAGAAAGGCCGAGAGCAATGAAACCGACCCGTCCATTCGACCCTACACCAGTAATCACCATCGACGGGCCGACCGCTTCGGGCAAGGGCACGGTCGCGGCGCTCGTCGCGGCCACGCTCGGCTTCCACCTGCTCGACAGCGGCGCGCTTTATCGGCTAACGGCCTTGGCAAGCCTGAGCTACGACATCGACACGGACGACGCTGCCGCGCTCGCAAAGCTCATCGGCGCGCTTCACATCACCTTCCGCGAGGGCTGTGCGCAGCTCGACGGCGTGGATGTATCGAGCGAGATTCGCGCCGAGGAAGTCGGCAACCGCGCGTCGGCGATCGCCGTGCATCCGCAAGTGCGGCAGGCGCTCGTCGCGCGGCAGCGGGCGTTTCGCAAGCGTCCGGGCTTGGTCGCCGACGGCCGCGACATGGGCACCGTCATCTTTCCCGATGCCACGTTGAAAGTGTTTCTGACCGCAAGCGTCGAAGCACGCGCGGCGCGCCGGCATAAGCAATTGATGCAAAAAGGTTTTTCTGCTAATATGAATGACTTGCTGCGAGATTTGCGTGAGCGCGACGCCCGGGACTCCAACCGGGCCACCGCACCGCTCAAAGCCGCGGCGGACGCGAAGACGCTGGACACCTCCGGTTTGTCGGTCGATCAGACGGTGGAACAAATCATCGGTTGGTACAGCGCGGTTCGTGTATAGCGGTTCGTTTTTAGCGAGTTGTGAAGAACAGTAGTCAGCTTTAGACGCAAGGTGCTCTTCCATGTGGCGGAGCGTGTTTCAACCCCTTAACCCCGCATCGCCTCGCGCACATATCCGGCCATATTCCGGCTCTTCGGAAACTTCAAAGGCCATCGCGCAAAAGCCGTGCAAATATCGATTTTTATGTCCGACCTGCAAACCTCTACCCCGAATACCGAATCTTTCGCGGCTCTGTTCGAAGAGTCGCTGACCAAGCAGGACATGCGCGCCGGCGAAGTGATCTCCGCCGAAGTCGTGCGCGTCGACCACAACTTCGTGGTCGTGAACGCTGGTCTCAAGTCCGAAGCCTACATTCCGCTCGAAGAATTCCTGAACGACGCGGGCGAGGTTGAAGTGCAGGCGGGCGACTTCGTTTCCGTCGCAATCGACGCGCTGGAAAACGGCTATGGCGACACCATCCTCTCGCGCGACAAGGCGAAGCGTCTGGCTTCGTGGCTGTCGCTGGAAAAGGCCCTCGACAACAACGAACTCGTGACCGGCACGATCACGGGCAAGGTCAAGGGCGGCATGACCGTGATGGTCAACGGCATCCGCGCATTCCTGCCGGGTTCGCTGGTCGACACGCGTCCGGTCAAGGACACGACGCCGTACGAAGGCAAGACGCTCGAATTCCGCGTCATTAAGCTCGACCGCAAGCGTAACAACGTCGTGCTGTCGCGCCGCGCTGTCATCGAAGCGACGCAAGGCGAAGAGCGCGCAAAGCTGCTCGAAACGCTGAAGGAAGGCGCGATCGTGGAAGGCGTGGTCAAGAACATCACCGACTACGGCGCATTCGTTGACCTCGGCGGTATCGACGGCCTGCTGCACATCACCGACATCGCATGGCGTCGTGTGCGTCACCCGAGCGAAGTTCTGTCGGTTGGCCAGGAAGTTACCGCCAAGATCCTCAAGTTCGACCAAGAGAAGAACCGCGTTTCGCTCGGCATCAAGCAACTGGGCGACGATCCGTGGGAAGGCATCTCGCGCCGTTACCCGTCGGGCACGCGCCTGTTCGGCAAGGTCACCAACATCACCGACTACGGCGCATTCGTCGAAGTGGAATCGGGCATCGAAGGCCTGGTTCACGTGTCGGAAATGGACTGGACGAACAAGAACGTTGCACCGTCGAAGGTCGTGCAGCTGGGCGACGAAGTCGAAGTCATGGTTCTGGAAATCGACGAAGACCGCCGCCGTATCTCGCTCGGCATGAAGCAATGCAAGCCGAATCCGTGGGATGACTTCAGCCGCAACTTCAAGAAGGGCGACAAGATCAGCGGCGCCATCAAGTCGATCACCGACTTCGGCGTGTTCATCGGTCTGCCGGGCGGCATCGACGGCCTGGTTCACCTCTCCGACTTGTCGTGGAGCGAAACCGGCGAAGAAGCCGTGCGCAAGTACAAGAAGGGCGACGAAGTCGAAGCCGTGGTTCTGGGCATCGACGTGGACAAGGAACGCATTTCGCTCGGCATCAAGCAGCTCGAAGGCGATCCGTTCAACAACTTCGTCGCGATCAACGACAAGGGCGCTATCGTCGACGGTACGGTGAAGTCGGTGGACGCGAAGGGTGCGGTTATCACCCTGACGGCGGACGTCGAAGGTTACCTGCGTGCTTCGGAAATCGCGCAAGATCGCGTGGAAGATGCTCGCAACGTGCTGAAGGAAGGCGACAAGGTCAACGCGATGATCATCAACATCGATCGCAAGTCGCGTGGCATCAACCTGTCGATCAAGGCGAAGGATTCGGCCGAACAGCAGGAAGCCATTCGTGGTCTGCAGACTTCGGACTCGAACGCCGCCGCCACCGGCACGACCAACCTCGGCGCGCTGCTCAAGGCCAAGCTTGACGGCCAGAACAGCTAAGCCTTAACGGTACTGCTGCAGTATGACCAAATCGGAATTGGTCGCCCAGTTGGCGTCGCGATTTCCGCAACTTGTCCTCAAGGATGCGGATTTCGCGGTGAAGACGATGCTCGATGCGATGTCGGAGGCTTTGGCCAACGGTCATCGTATCGAAATTCGCGGCTTCGGCAGCTTCGGGCTCAATCGCCGTCCGTCGCGCGTCGGGCGCAATCCAAAGTCGGGTGAGAAAGTGCTGGTACCGGAGAAATTCGTGCCGCACTTCAAGCCGGGCAAGGAGTTGCGTGAACGCGTGGATGGTCGTGCGGGTGAGCCGCTGAAGGAGTCGAATGACGACGATGCGGACGATCTCTGATCGGCGCCCATCGTCCCCGTGATCAACTTGATCTCAGGTTCGCGGCGTCCGGCCACGAGGCAATCGACCAGAAAAGCACCCTGCGGGGTGCTTTTTTTATTGCCGGCCGAACTTGCGCGGCCTTAAAGCGGCACGTAACGGGTGCGGCATTTGCTCGGCCATCGCCTGCTGATCAATTTCAACGATTGGTGATAGCCCTTTCGCGCCCGATGCGTTCCAATTGAGGGTCGGCGCGCCGCAGGTGCTGGCGCGCGAAGGCATCCATTACAATACCGGTCACTTTGACCTGGTTATCATCCGCGCGGGCTTGGCGTCATGCCAACCACTGACACGCGCGACCGCTCCTGGAAAACCGTACATGAAATTCATCGTCTGGCTGATCCGTGTCCTGGTATTCGTGCTTCTGCTCGTGCTGGCGCTCGCGAATCGCGACCCCGTCACGCTGAACGCGCCCGGAGGATTTCAATGGCAAGCGCCGTTGATCCTGATCGGCCTTGCATTCTTCCTCGTGGGCTTGCTGGCGGGACTGGTTTCGGCTTTGCCGAAGATGCTGCGTTTGCGCATGGAAAACGGGCGCCTCAAGCGCGAGTTGCGTGTCGCACGCGAGACGCCGGTGGTGAAGGAAGAGCCGCCCATGCCGCCACTCATCTAAAGAAATCATTCGCAACTGTCCCGGCGAGCGCCGTGAGGGTTGTTAAAAAGCAGACACCTAACCGACTCTTCGACAAAAGCGCATGGATCTAGACTTCTGGTGGCTGCTCGTCATTCCCGTTGCCTTCGCTCTCGGCTGGATGGCGTCCCGCTATGACCTGAAAACGCTGCTATCCGAAAATGCGAACCTGCCGCGCTCGTATTTTCGCGGCCTGAATTTCCTGCTCAACGAGCAACACGACAAGGCGATCGACGCGTTCATCGAGGTGGCCAAGCTCGATCCCGAAACCATCGAACTGCACTTTGCGCTCGGCAACCTGTTTCGGCGGCGCGGCGAAACCGATCGCGCGATCCGCGTGCATCAGAACCTCTTGAGCCGTGCCGATCTTCCCGTGGCCGAGCGCGATCACGCGCTCTATGAACTCGGTCAGGACTTTCTGAAGGCTGGGCTGCTCGATCGCGCCGAGGAAACTTTCCGCTCGCTCGAAGCCGGCGAATACTCGCTCGGCGCGCAACGTGCGCTTCTGACCATCTACGAAATCGAAAAAGATTGGCCGAAGTCGATCGCGACCGCCGAGCGCATCGAAAAGATGGGCGCGCCGTCGCTGCATATGGAGATCGCGCATTTCCATTGCGAGCTTGCGCAGGAGGCTTTGCAGCGCAAGAATCCGGAAGGCGCGCGCGACGAGTTGAAGCTCGCGCTGGCGTCGAATCCGGATAACGTGCGCGCGACCATTCTCTCGGGCGATGTCGAAGCCGCCGCCGGCAATGTCGAAACGGCGATCGAAAGCTGGAAGCGCGTGGAGGCGCAGAACGAAGCGTATCTGCCGCTCGTCGCCGAGAAGCTGATGAAGGCGTACAGCACGCTTGGCCGCAAGGAAGAGGGCGTCGATTTGTTGATCGATTACGCGAGCCGTTATCCATCGAACGATTTGCTCGATGTCGCGTACAAGCATGTTCAGGAGTTGCGCGGACTCGACGCGGCGCACGCGCTTGCGAGGAAGCAAATGGAAAGCGCGCCGAACCTCGCGGGCATGACGCGTCTGCTCGAAGCGCAGGAAGCGACCGCCGAGGAGCCGCGCCGCGGCGAGCTCGAACTCATGCGCACGCTCGTCAAACAGCGCACGAAGAATCTGCCGCGCTACACATGTCAGACCTGCGGCTTCCGCGCGCGTCTATTCTATTGGCAATGCCCCGGCTGCAGCGGCTGGGAAACCTACGCGCCGCGCCGCGTGGAGCCGATCACCAGTTCCGCCTGAGGGCGGACGCGCTCGAGAGCGCGAGGCGTCGTCTCCGCCACCGGCATTTCAGGAATCAGTTAAAAGCGTATGAAAATCACCATCGTCGGCACGGGTTACGTCGGTCTGGTTACCGGCGCGTGTCTCGCCGAAATCGGCAATGACGTGTTTTGCGTGGATGTCGATCCGCGCAAGATCGATATTCTCAACAACGGCGGCGTGCCGATCCACGAGCCGGGCTTGCAGGAAATGCTCCGGCGCACGCGCGCGGCGGGTCGTATTCAGTTCTCCACCGATGTGCAGGCAAGCGTCGAGCATGGCGAGATCCAGTTCATCGCGGTCGGCACGCCGCCCGACGAGGATGGCTCCGCCGACTTGCAGTACGTGCTCGCGGCGGCGCGCAATATCGGCCGCTATTCGAACGGCTTCAAGGTGATCGTCGATAAATCCACGGTGCCAGTCGGCACGGCGCTGCAGGTCAGCAACGTGGTCGAAGCCGAACTAAAGGCGCGCGGACTGGAAGGTTCGGACGAACACGGCTTCTCGGTCGTGTCGAATCCGGAGTTTCTCAAGGAAGGCGCCGCCGTGGACGACTTCATGCGGCCGGATCGCATCGTGATCGGTATCGACGACGACGAGAACGGCAAGCTCGCGCGCGAGAAGATGAAGCGGCTCTACGCGCCGTTCAACCGAAATCACGAGCGCACGCTTTACATGGACGTGCATTCCGCCGAGTTCACCAAGTACGCGGCCAACGCCATGCTGGCCACGCGCATCTCGTTCATGAACGACCTGTCGAATCTCGCGGACATGGTCGGCGCGGATATCGAAGCGGTGCGACGCGGGATCGGTTCGGACCCGCGCATCGGCTATCACTTTTTGTATGCGGGCTGCGGCTACGGCGGCTCGTGTTTCCCGAAGGATGTGCAGGCGCTCGTTCAGACCGCGCGTGAAAACGGCCATCGGCTGCGCATTCTCGAAGCGGTCGAGGAAGTCAACGACGCGCAAAAAGAAGTGCTTGTCAACAGGATCGTCAGGCGCATGGGCGAGGATCTGCGCGGGCGCACGTTCGCCGTGTGGGGGCTCGCGTTCAAGCCCAATACCGACGACATGCGCGAGGCGTCGAGCCGGCGCATCGTCGAGGCGCTGCTTGCGCGCGGCGCGACCGTGCGCGCTTACGATCCCGTCGCATTGCAGGAAGCCGAACGCGTACTCGCGCTCGATCTGGCCGAGCGGCCCGACGACATCAAGCGTCTGCACTTCGTGCGCTCGCAGCAGGAAGCGCTGACGGATGCGGATGCGCTCGTCATCGTGACCGAATGGAAGGAATTCAAGAGCCCGGACTTCGCGCATCTGAAGAGCGCGTTGAAAATGCCGGTGATCTTCGACGGCCGCAATCTGTATGAACCGGAAGCGATGTCCGAGATGGGCATCGATTACTACGCAATAGGACGTCCTCATGTCGCTCTCGACAGTAACGGCAAGCGCAGCTGATTCCGCCGACATTCCGGTGGTGCCGCGCGCGCGCATTTCGGCGGCGCGCGTGCTCGTAGTGGGCGACGTGATGCTCGACCGCTACTGGTTCGGCGACGTGAATCGCATCTCGCCGGAAGCGCCCGTGCCTGTCGTGCACGTGCAGCGCAAGGAAGACCGCTTGGGCGGCGCGGCCAACGTCGCGCGCAATGCGGCGGCGCTCGGCGCGCAGGCTGGCCTCCTGTGTGTGGTCGGGCATGACGAACCGGGCGAGCGCATCGTCGAATTGCTGGGCGAGAGCCGGGTCGCGGGCCATCTCGAACGCGATCCCGAACTGCTGACGACCATCAAGCTGCGCGTGCTGTCGCGGCAGCAACAACTGCTGCGTGTCGATTTCGAAAACACGCCGAATCACGAAGTGCTGGCCGCGTGCCTCGCGCGCTTCGCGGAACTGCTGCCGCAGCACGACGTCATCCTCATGTCGGACTATGCGAAGGGCGGGCTCACGCACGTCACGCAGATGATCAGCGAAGCGCGGCAAGCAGGCAAGCCGGTGCTGGTCGACCCCAAAGGCGACGACTGGGACCGCTATCGCGGCGCGACACTCATCACGCCGAATCGCGCGGAGTTGCGCGAGGTGATCGGGCAGTGGAAGTCGGAAGAAGATTTGCACGAGCGCGTGAGCAAGCTGCGCGCGGAACTCGACCTGAGCGCGCTCTTGCTCACGCGTTCGGAAGAGGGCATGACACTCTTCACCGAGAACCAGGTGCTGCACACTTCGGCCGAAGCACGCGAAGTGTATGATGTCTCGGGCGCGGGCGACACCGTCATCGCGACCGTCGCGACCATGCTCGGCGCGGGTGTGCCGCTCGTCGATTCCGTGGCTTATGCGAACCGCGCGGCGGGTATCGTGGTTGGCAAGCTCGGCACCGCGACCGTCGATTACAACGAACTCTTCGCCTGACTCTTCGGGCAACTCGGGCAACGCCATCATGACCTTTATCGTTACCGGAGCGGCTGGCTTCATCGGCAGCAATATCGTCAAGGCGCTCAACGAGCGCGGCGAGCATCGCGTGATCGCAGTGGACAACCTCACGCGTGCCGACAAGTTCAAGAATCTCGTCGATTGCGAGATAGACGATTACCTCGACAAGACCGAATTCGTCGAGCGCTTCAGGCGCGGCGACTTCGGTCAGGTGCGCGCGGTGTTTCATGAAGGCGCCTGTTCGGACACGATGGAAACCGACGGCCGCTACATGATGGAGAACAACTTCCGTTACAGCCGCGACGTGATGGATATCTGTCTCGCACAGGGCGCGCAGTTTCTCTACGCGTCCTCGGCTGCGACGTATGGCGGTTCGAGCCGCTTCGTCGAAGAGCGCGAATACGAAAAGCCGCTCAACGTCTACGGTTATTCGAAGCTGCTGTTCGACCAGATCGTGCGTCAGGTGTTGCCGAAGGCGGGCAGCCAGATCGTCGGCTTTCGCTACTTCAACGTCTACGGTCAGCGCGAAACGCATAAGGGGCGCATGGCGTCCGTGGCGTTCCACAATTTCAATCAGTTCCGCTCGGAAGGCAAGGTCAAGCTCTTCGGCGAATACAACGGTTATGCCGCAGGCGAGCAGACGCGCGATTTCGTCTCCGTCGAGGACGTGGTCAAGGTGAATCTGTACTTTCTCGATCATCCGGAGAAGTCGGGCATCTTCAATCTCGGCACGGGCCGCGCGCAGCCGTTCAACGACATCGCCTCGACGGTCGTCAACTCGTTGCGCGCACTGAATGGCGAGGCCGCGCTCTCGCTGGCGGAGCTCGTGCAGCGCGGCTTGATCGAATACGTGCCGTTCCCGGATGCGCTGCGCGGCAAGTATCAATGCTTCACGCAGGCGGACCAGTCGCATCTGCGCGCGGCCGGTTACGACGCGCCGTTTCTGACGGTGCAAGAGGGTGTCGATCGCTACGTGCGTTGGCTATTCGGCCAGCTATAAAGGCAATCGAAGTCTCTCTACACTGGGTCTCGCGGTCGGCACTGTTCGCCGGCCGGTTCTTCTGGAGACTCAGTCATGTTCAAGCAAGCATTCTCAACGATCGTCGCGCTCGCGCTCACCTTTTCCATCGGTTCCGCGCTCGCGGCGGTCGATGTCAACACCGCCAACGCCGACGCCCTGCGCGGGATCAAGGGCATCGGCCCGGCCAAGGCGAAAGCCATCCTCGATGAACGTCAGGCGCACGGCCCCTTCAAGGACGCGTCCGATCTCGGCTCGCGCGTGAAGGGCATGGGCGGCAAGACCGTATCGCGCCTGGAGGCCGAAGGACTGAGCATCGGCGCGGCGCCGAAAGCGGCAGCGCCCAATTCCGTGAACGCGACGCCGGTCTCGGCATCGACGGCGGCGAAGCCCGTGGTCGTCAAGAAATAGCCGGCGGCTCTTTCCTCGCATCAAAAAAGCTCCTTCAGCCTCGGATGGTTTGGGCTCCCCGCGGTCTGTCTCGTCGCGGGGTTTTTGCACGAACGCCGATGCGCCCGGCATTCCATCCGTGCAAGAGGGGTGAAGAACATGGAAAGGACCGCTGGGCTACAATCGACGGATTCCCATACCAAATCCCCACGAAGATCGCACGCGGTGTGACCTTTTCGGCGGGATATGAATCCGGTCCGCTTATGGCTTACATGACTATCGAAGACACGATCGGCAACACGCCGCTCGTGCAACTCGTCCGCGTCGTGGACGATGAAATCCGCAGCCGCAACAACGTCGTTCTCGGCAAGCTGGAAGGCAATAACCCGGCGGGATCGGTGAAAGACCGTCCGGCACTGTCGATGATCAGGAAAGCTGAGGAACGCGGCCGCATCAAGCCCGGCGACACGCTGATCGAATCGACGAGCGGCAACACTGGTATCGCGCTTGCCATGGCTGCGGCAGTGCGCGGCTACAAGATGGTGCTGATCATGCCGGAGGACTTATCCATCGAGCGCCGGCAGAGCATGGGCGCGTATGGCGCGCAGATCATCCTCACGCCGGTCACGGGCGGCATGGAATACGCACGCGATTTGGCCGACCAGATGCAGCGCGATGGCCGCGGCATCATCCTCGATCAATTCGCCAATCCGGACAATCCGCTCGCGCACTACGAAACCACCGGGCCGGAACTGTGGAAGCAGACGGAAGGACGCATCACGCACTTCGTCTCGTCGATGGGCACCACGGGCACGATCATGGGCGTGTCGCAGTTTCTGAAAGAGAAGAACCAGCAGATCGAGATCGTCGGAGCGCAGCCGGAGGAAGGCTCGCGCATTCCGGGCATCCGCAAATGGCCGGAAGCGTATCTGCCGAAAATTTTCGATCGTAGCCGCGTGGATCGCGTCGAGAACGTGAGTCAGGCAGCGTCGGAAGCGATGGCGCGCCGGCTGGCATCGGTCGAAGGCATCTTCGCGGGCATTTCGTCGGGCGGCGCGTGCGAAGTCGCGCTGCGCGTGGCGCGTCAGGTCGAGAACGCGACCATCGTGTTCGTGGTGTGCGATCGCGGCGACCGCTATTTGTCTACAGGCGTGTTTCCGGCGTGAGTCCTTCCGCGGCCGCAATGAAAAAACCCCGGCGCGCCGGGGTTTTTGCTTGGTGCCAAAGAAGCCCTTACTGCGCGCCTGTTGCCATGCGCGCCTTCACGGCCTCGCCAAGCTGATACACCGCGAGCGCATAAAAGAAGCTGCGGTTATAGCGCGTCAATGCATAGAAGTTCCTGAGCCCGAGCGTGTATTCGGTGGCGCGGCCCGGCGTGGGCAAATCGACCACCGTAAGCGGCGTGCCGGCTTCGGCATCGACATTAAGGCCCGGCTGGTCGATTATCATGCCCGCTTTCGTCAGTTGCGCGAGCGACCAGCGCGGCTCCGGCTGACCGTTCGCGGCGGCTTCCGCGATACCCTGACTGCCGACATCGCCCGCGATTTTCCATACCACCGGGCGCCCGGGTTCCCAACCGTTCTGCTTCAGATAATTCGCGACACTGCCGATGGCATCCGCCGGACTCGTGCGCAGATCGATACGGCTGTTGCCGTCGTAATCCACCGCGTATTGCACGATGCTGCTTGGAAGAAACTGCGGAATGCCGATCGCGCCCGTGTACGAGCCGAGCACGGTGGTCGGGTCGATTTGCGCGTCGCGCGTCCAGACCAGCAGGTCTTCGAGATTCTTGCGGAAGGTCGCCTGACGGTCCACGCGATTCGGCACATTGGGGTAGTCGAACGTGAGCGTGGTCAGCGCGTCGAGCGCGCGGAAGTTGCCCATGTATTTGCCGTAGATCGTCTCCACGCCGATGATCCCGACGATCACTTCCGGCGGCACACCGAACTGCTCGGAGGCGCGCTGCAGCGTCGCCTGATTCGCGCGCCAAAATTTTACGCCCGCGTTGATGCGCACCGGCTCGATGAAGCGCGCCTGATACGCGCGCCAGTTCTTGGCGGACGGCGTGGGCGAAGGCAGCACCAGCTTGACTGCCGTCGCCGAATAACTGACGTGATTGAAGAGGTCGTGCAGCGCGTCGGAGTCGAAATCGTAGCGCGCGACCATGTCGTTGATGAACGCATCGACATTCGGGTTGTTCGCGTAGCGCTGCGGAACGATCTCTTCCTCGAAATCCTGTCCTTGCGGCGTTGCGGTTTGCGGTTGCTGCGACTGCGCCCACGCGCTGTTGCCGCCAAACGTGGCGATCGCGCAAACGAACGAGGCGAGAAGGGCGCGCTTGAGCGAGACAGGAGAGACGAACGGGGCGAACTGAAAAGTCATAGTCTGCGTGGTTGTGCGATAAGGGGCGTAGCCGGATGTTCGAACGGTCAGACGCCTGCTGAACGGTGCAACGATCCGCAACGTTTCTCAACGGAACGCAGCGGCCGGCGACATGCCGTGCACGCATGCAAGGCTGCCTTCGGCTCGGGGCAGTATAACCGACGCATGGAGCCCGGACTGCCGTGGAGAGCGAGAAGGCGGCCGTTTCGAACGGTGTGGTAACTTAACGTCAAATGCGCGGTGCGGGATACGCGTATGACGAAAAAACACGAGACGAGAGCCGACCCCGACGGCACTGCGAGACATCATGGCCACCGGCTTTTACTCCCACCCCGACTGCCTCAAGCATGACAACGGCGAGTGGCATCCCGAATGCGCGGCGCGTTTGCAGGCGATTGAAGATCAACTGATCGCAAGCCGCATCGACATGCTCGTCGAGCGCGAGGAAGCACCGCTCGCCGGGGAAGCCGACCTAGCGCGCGTGCACACGCAGTCGCATATCGATTACATCAAGAGCCGCACGCCCGAGCATGGCAGAAGCGAACTCGACCCGGATACGTCGATGTGTCCGCAGTCGTATCGCGCGGCCTTGCGAGCGGCGGGCGCGGCGATCGCGGCGACCGATGCCGTCATCGAGGGCCGATACGAAAACGCGTTTTGCAGCGTGCGTCCGCCGGGTCATCATGCCGAGCCCGCGCGCGCGATGGGCTTTTGTCTCTTCAATAACGTGGCCATCGCGGCGCGGCACGCGCTCGAAGTGCACGGTCTGCAGCGCGTCGCCGTGATCGATTTCGACGTGCATCACGGCAACGGCACCGAAGCTGCGTTCACGGGCGACTCGCGCGTCATGATGTGCAGCTTCTTCCAGCATCCGTTCTATCCGTTCACGGGCGCGGACAATCACGCGTCGAACATGGTCAACGTGCCGCTGCCCGCGCGCACCAAGGGCATGGCAGTACGCGAAGTGGTCGACCTGATGTGGCTGCCGCGCCTCGAGGAATTCAAGCCGCAGATGCTGTTCGTCTCGGCGGGCTTTGATGCGCACCGCGAAGACGATCTCGGCAACATGGGACTCGTCGAGGACGATTACGCGTGGATCACCGAAAAGATTCGCGCGGTGGCCGAGCGTCATGCACAAGGGCGCATCGTCAGTTGTCTCGAAGGCGGCTACAACCTCTCGGCGCTCGGGCGCAGCGTCGTCGCGCATCTTCGAGCGCTGGCCGAAATCTAGCCTGTCACGGATGCGTGCGCGCATAGTCGGCGCGCACGAGCGTCCAGTCGATGAGCGCGCGAATCACGCGATCGCGGTCCAGGTCGTTGAGCGTCTCGTGATAGCTTCCGTCGATCATTTCGAGCGTGCTGTCGGTCGAGCCCGCGTTGGCTTCGAATTCACGGCTGCCGGCCGGATCGCAGATGACATCCGCCGTGCCATGAAACACCAGAAGCGGCAACTTGATGAGATCGCGCTTTGCCGCGATGCGCTCCATCGCCGCGAGAATCTGCGCGCCCGTGCGAGCCGGAACCGGACCATGATGCACGAGCGGATCGCGCCGGTTCGCCTCGACGACGCCGGGCGCGCGCGAGAGCAGCGCGGGATCGATCGAGAACGCGGGCCAGCGCGGCATCAGCGTGCCGACGATGCGGTTGAGCGTCGTCTTCCAGCGCGGCGTGCCGCTGCCAATGCGCAATGCCGGGCTCGACAAAATCAATCCAGCCAGCTTCTTCTCGCTCCCGCGTTCGGCGGCATGGAGCGCGGCAATCGCCCCGCCCATGCTGTGGCCCATCAGAAAGAGCGGCGTGTCGGCGGGCGGTGTCGTGGCGCAGGCTTCGAGAAGCACTTCGGCATCGAGCAGATAGTCGGTGAAGACGCGCACCCACGCACGCTCGCCCGACGACTTGCCGTGACCCCGCAGATCGATTGCGAACAGTTCGATGCCCGCCGCGTTGAGCGCGAGCGCCAGCGCGTCGTATCGGCCGGCGTGTTCGGCAAGGCCATGCACGAGCGCGATGCGCGCTGTCGGCTCCAGTGGAGGCTTCGGCTGCCAGCGGTGCAGGAAGAGTTCGACGCCCTGGCGTGTGGTGACGGTGCTGGTCGAGTAGACGTTGGTTGGCATGCGGTGAGCTTCGAAGTGATCGGCTGCGGCCAGGCATCAAGCAAATTCGATTCAGTAATTAAATCATCGAAATTCATTATTAAACAGAATGTTGATGCTCCGGTAAAATCCTGCGGCTGAACAGCAACGAAGTTAGAACGAGCGGCGGCTGGCTGCGCGGGCGCTACAGTGCCCGCGAAAGCCTCCCGCCGTTTGTATTTTCCGGACCACGCATGAATCACGTCCTGGTCGAATGATCGAAATCCGCAATCTCTCACAGCGTTTCGCGAGCCCACGAGGCTGGGTCGAAGCGCTACACAACGTCAATCTGACGATTCCCGCCGGCGAAGTGTTCGGCATCATCGGGCGCAGCGGCGCGGGTAAGAGCACGCTGGTGCGCACCATCAACCTGCTGACGCGACCGAGCGAAGGCAGCGTCGTGGTCGATGGCCGCGATCTCATGACGCTCGGCAAGCACGACTTGCGCGCCGCGCGCCGTGACATCGGCATGATCTTCCAGCATTTCAACCTGCTGTCGTCGCGCACGGTGTTCGACAACGTCGCGCTGCCGCTCGAACTCGCGGGCAACAAGCGCGCGGAGATCGAGGCCGTGGTGTTGCCGCTGCTCGAACTCGTCGGCCTCACCACGCACAAGGACAAATATCCCGCGCAGATCAGCGGCGGGCAGAAGCAGCGCGTGGGCATCGCGCGCGCGCTTGCGAGCAAGCCGAAAGTGCTGCTCTCCGATGAAGCCACCTCCGCGCTCGATCCCGAAACCACGCGTTCCATTCTCGACCTGCTGCGCAAAATCAATCGCGAGCTCGGGCTCACGATCGTGCTCATCACGCATCAGATGGACGTCATCAAGCAAGTGTGCGATCGCGTCGCCGTGCTCGATGCCGGGCGCGTGGTCGAAGAGGGCAAGGTGGTCGATGTCTTTATGCAACCGCATCACGAAGTCACGCGCGCGCTGATCGGCGATGTCATCGCGCACGAGTTGCCGCCCGCGCTCAAGGTGCGCGTGGCCGAGCGTCTCAAGACCGGCAGCGGCCATTTGCTGCGGCTCGCGTTCACGGGCTCGGGCGTCGATCAGCCGATTCTCTCCGAGACCATCCGCCGCTACGAGCTCGACTTCAATATCCTGCATGGCCAGATCGACGAGATTCAGGGCCAGGCGTTCGGCTCGCTCGCGGTGCTCGCGGGCGGTCAGCCGGTGAAGGTCGCCGAGGCGATTACTTATTTGCGCTCGCAAGGCGTCGTGGTGGAGGAGCTTTCCCATGTTGAGTGAAATGTTCGACATGTTCGTGCAGTCGTTCTGGGAGACGCTGATCATGGTCGGCATCTCCGGGCTGATCGGCGCGGCACTTGGGCTTCCGCTCGGCGTGCTCCTGTATCTGACGGATCGCGACGGCGTGCTGCCCAATCTCGCCGTGAATCGAGTGCTCGGCGGCATCGTCAATGCCGTGCGCTCGACGCCGTTCATCATTCTGCTCGTCGCGGTCATTCCCTTTACGCGGCTCGTCGTGGGCTCGTCCATCGGTACGGCGGCGGCTGTCGTGCCGCTGACCATCGCGGCCGCGCCGTTCATCGCGCGGCTCGTCGAAACCGCCTTGCGCGAGGTGGATCGCGGGCTCATCGAAGCCGCTCAGGCCATGGGCGCGACCACGCGGCAGATCGTTTTCAAGGTGCTGCTGCCGGAATCGTTGCCGGGCGTGGTGGCGGGGCTGACCATCACGTTCGTTTCGCTTGTCGGTTATTCGGCGATGGCCGGTGCAATCGGCGGCGGCGGGCTGGGCGACCTCGGCATCCGCTACGGTTATCAGCGTTTCCTGCCCGAAGTGATGCTCACGGTGGTCATCATCCTCATCGTGTTCGTGCAGCTCGTGCAGTCGTTTGGCGACTGGCTCGTGCGCCGTCTCAGTCACAAGTGAAGTTCGCATCAACCTCATAACGAAAGGTCAGTTCATGCAACGTCGATTCATTCTGAAGTTCGCCGCCGCGTTGTCCGCGGTCATGCTGGTCAGCGGCGTCGCGCATGCCGACGACGCGATCAGGGTCGGTGTGACGGGCGGGCCGCACGCGCAGATCATGGATGTCGTGAAGCAGGTCGCGGCGAAGAACGGCCTGAAGATCACGGTCATCGAGTTCTCGGACTATGTGCAGCCGAACGCCGCGTTGTCCGCGGGCGACCTCGACGCGAACAGCTATCAGCACTTGCCGTATCTCGATGCACAGGTGAAGGATCGCGGCTACAAGCTCATCAAGGTCGCCGACACGGTGACGTTCCCCATGGGCATCTACTCGAAGAAGATCAAGTCGCTTGGCGAGTTGCAGAACGGCGCGCGCGTTGCGGTTCCGAACGATCCTACCAACGGCGGCCGCGCATTGCTGCTGCTGCAAAAGCAAGGCTTGCTCAAGCTGCGCGCCGATGCCGGATTGAAGGCGACGCCTATCGATATCGTCGAAAATCCGAAGAAGCTGAAGATCGTCGAACTCGATGCCGCGCAGATTCCGCGCTCTCTCGCCGACGTGGACGCCGCCGCGATCAACACGAACTTCGCAATGGAAGCAGGTCTCAAGCCGAACGCGGATGCCATCGCGATCGAAGATCCGCATGGTCCGTACGCCAACATCATCGCCATTCGCGCGGTGGACAAGGACAAGCCTTGGGTCGCGAAGCTGGTGGCCGCGTATCACTCGCCGGAAGTGAAGCAGTTCATCGCCGGCAAATACTCGGGCGCGGTGATTGCCGCCTGGTAATCCAGCAGAAAGCGGACTGCGGGTTTTTTGGGATAGTGAATAGAACGGTCGTTCGATATTATTCGGCGTATGCCGATCGTGCGTCGCCTCGCCCACCCGTTTCGGCGGGGGAAGCGCACACGCAGCGCTCGTATAATGTGAGGCTGGGTTGACTCAATCGATCGCCGAATCCGCAAGGAATCGGAAGAACAAGCTTCCTCCGTTAGCGCGGAGAGACCCTTTTGGAGCGTGTGGATGAAAATTCTGGTGCCAGTCAAGCGCGTGGTCGACTACAACGTGAAGGTCCGGGTGAAGTCGGACAACACGGGTGTCGATATCGCCAACGTGAAGATGTCCATGAACCCGTTCGACGAGATCGCCGTGGAAGAGGCGGTGCGTCTGAAGGAAGCGGGCGTGGCAACCGAAGTGATCGCCGTGTCGTGCGGCGTCACGCAATGCCAGGAAACGCTGCGCACGGCGCTTGCAATCGGCGCGGATCGCGCCATTCTCGTCGAGTCCCCGGATGAGTTGCAGCCGCTTGCCGTCGCCAAACTGCTCAAGGCGTTGGTCGAACAGGAAAAGCCCGAACTCGTCATCCTCGGCAAACAAGCAATCGACGACGATTCGAACCAGACCGGCCAGATGCTCGCCGCGCTGGCAGGCTTGCCGCAAGCGACGTTTGCATCGAAGGTCGTCGTAGCTGACGGCAAAGCCACCGTGTCGCGCGAAGTCGACGGCGGCGCGGAAACGCTGTCGTTGAAGCTGCCCGCTGTCATCACCACCGACCTGCGCCTGAACGAGCCGCGTTATGTGACGCTGCCCAACATCATGAAGGCGAAGAAGAAGCCGCTGACGGTCGTGAAGCCGGCCGACCTCGGCGTGGATGTCGCGCCGCGACTGAAGACGCTGAAGGTCGTCGAGCCGCCCAAGCGCAGCGCAGGCATTACGGTGCCGGACGTGAAGACGCTGGTCGAGAAGCTCAAGACCGAAGCCAAGGTCCTGTAACGGAGACGCACGAAATGACGATTCTGGTAATTGCGGAACACGACAACGCGTCCATCAAGGCCGCGACGTTGAACACGGTAGCGGCGGCGGCAAAAATCGGTGGCGATATCCATGTGCTGGTCGCGGGTGCGAACGCGCAAGGCGCGGCCGATGCGGCAGCCAAGATCGCAGGCGTATCTAAAGTGCTGCTTGCGGATGCGCCTCAACTCGCCGAAGGTCTGGCCGAGAACGTCGAGGGCACGGTGCTGAATATCGCGAAGGACTATTCGCACATCCTCGCGCCCGCGACGGCCTATGGCAAGAACATCGCCCCGCGTATCGCGGCGCATCTGGATGTCGCACAGATCAGCGACATCACCGCCGTCGACAGCGCCGATACCTTCGAGCGTCCGATCTACGCGGGCAACGCTATCGCGACGGTGCAATCGAGCGATCCGATCAAGGTCATCACGGTCCGTGCAACGGGCTTCGATCCGGTGGCAGCAGAAGGCGGCAGTGCATCGATCGAGAAGATCGAAGCGGCAGCCGACGCTGGCATCTCGTCATTCGTCAGCCGCGAAGTCACGAAGCTGGATCGGCCGGAACTGACTTCGGCTTCGATCATCGTGTCGGGTGGACGTGGTCTTGGCAGCGGCGAGAACTACACGAAGGTGCTCGAACCGTTGGCCGACAAGCTTGGCGCCGCAATGGGCGCATCGCGCGCGGCGGTGGATGCCGGCTACGTGCCGAACGACTATCAAGTGGGGCAGACGGGCAAGATCGTCGCGCCGCAGTTGTACGTGGCCGTTGGTATTTCGGGTGCCATTCAGCATCTGGCCGGGATGAAGGACAGCAAGGTCATCGTCGCCATCAACAAAGATCCGGAAGCGCCTATTTTCAGCGTCGCGGATTACGGCGTCGTCGGCGACCTGTTTTCGCTCGTGCCGGAACTGGTGAAGGAAATCGGCTGAGCACGCGTCGCTCGCCGACTTAGAACCGAAAGGGCGCGACAATTGTTGCGCCCTTTTTGTATCGGATGAATGAGGAGACAAGAACGATGAGCTATCACGCCCCCGTCAAGGACATGCTGTTCGTCATCAAGGAACTGGCCGGTATCGACGGCATCGCCGCTTTGCCAGGCCACGAAGACGGCAGCTTCGATACCGCGCAAGCCGTCGTCGATGAAGCCGCGCGCTTTTGCGGCGAGGTCGTCGCGCCGCTCAACGTCGAAGGCGACCGCAATCCGAGCGCGTGGGCAAATGGCGAAGTCACGACCACGCCCGGTTTCAAGGAAGCGTTCCGTCAATTCGGCGAGGGCGGCTGGCAAGGCGTCGTGCATCCCGAGGAGTTCGGCGGACAGAACCTGCCGAAGCTCATCGCCACGCCGTGCATCGAGATGCTCAACTCAGCGAGCCTTTCGTTCGCGCTGTGTCCCTTGCTGACCGATGGCGCAATCGAAGCGCTGCTCACCGCAGGCAACGACGCACAAAAAGCCCGCTATCTGCCGAAGTTCATTTCCGGAGAATGGACCGGCACGATGAACCTCACCGAGCCGCAAGCCGGCTCCGATCTCGCGCTGGTACGCACGCGCGCCGAGCCGCAGGGCGACGGTTCCTTCAAGCTGTTCGGCACGAAGATTTTCATCACCTACGGCGAGCACGACATGGCGAAGAACATCGTCCATCTCGTGTTGGCGCGCACGCCTGACGCGCCCGAAGGCGTGAAGGGCATCTCGCTATTCATCGTGCCGAAGTTCCTCGTCAACGAGGACGGCTCGACGGGCGCGCGCAACGACGTGCATTGCGTGTCGATCGAGCACAAGCTCGGCATCAAGGCGAGTCCCACGGCCGTGCTGCAATTCGGCGATCACGGCGGCGCGGTCGGGCATCTGATCGGCGAAGAGAATCGCGGGCTCGAATACATGTTCATCATGATGAACGCCGCGCGTTTTGCCGTTGGCATGCAGGGCATCGCGGTTGCGGAGCGGGCGTATCAGCAGGCGGTCGCGTATGCGAAGGACCGCGTGCAAAGCCGTCCGGTCGATGGCTCATCGAAAGAGCCAGTGACCATCATTCATCATCCCGACGTGCGCCGCATGCTCTTCACCATGCGCGCTTATACCGAAGGCGCCCGCGCGCTGGCGTATGTCGCCGCGTCGCACAGCGATCTCGCGCATGGTCATCCCGATGAAAAAACGCGCAAGAGCCATCAGTCGATCTACGAATATCTCGTGCCGATCATCAAGGGATTCAGCACGGAGATGTCGGTGGACGTGGCGAGCCTCGGCGTGCAGGTGCATGGCGGCATGGGATTCATCGAGGAAACGGGCGCCGCGCAGCATTATCGCGATGCACGCATTCTGCCGATTTACGAAGGTACGACGGCTATTCAGGCCAACGACCTGATCGGCCGCAAGACGGTGCGCGACGGCGGCGCGACGGCGCAGGCGTTGCTCGCGCAGATCGATCAGACCATCGCTGCTCTTGCGGATACGGAGGGCCAGGCGTTCATGTCGATGCATCGGCACTTGAGCGCGGGGAGCTTGTCGCTCGCGCGCTCGGTCGAGTTTATCGTCGCAAAATTCAGGAGCGATCCGAACGCGGTGTTTGCGGGCAGCGTGCCGTATTTGCGGCTAGCGGGAATCGTGCTGTGCGGTTGGCAGATGGCGCGTGCGATGCTCACCGCGCAAAAAAAGCGCGGCGAGGACAAGCGCTTCTATTCGGCGAAAATCGCGACGGCTCAGTTTTACGCGGAACACATTCTGTCGCAGGCGCCGGGCATCGAGGCATCGATTGTCAGCGCGAATGGGAGCGAAGGCGTGCTCGCGTTGAGCGAGGATCAGTTTTGATGTGAGCGCCGAAGCTCATCGAACGCGAGCCGACGCCCGCGCATGAAAAAACCCCACGTCGTTCGCAACGTGGGGTTTTCTTCGTGCGTGATTGCCTTCTCAAGCATAAGCGGGACGCGTCTTCACACCGACTTCGCCCATATAACGATGCACCGACAAATCGTCCGCCCGAATCGCGGGTTGCTTGCCGGACATCACGTCGGCGAGCAATTGGCCGGAGCCGCACGACATCGTCCAGCCGAGCGTGCCGTGTCCGGTATTCAGATACAGATTCGGCACCGGCGTGCGGCCAACGATCGGCGTGCCGTCCGGCGTCATTGGGCGCAGGCCAGTCCAGAACTTGGCGCTGGCCGTATCGCCACCGCCGGGGAACAGGTCGTTCACGCACATTTCCAGCGTCTCGCGGCGCGCCTGCTTCAACGACTTGTCGTAGCCGACGATCTCCGCCATGCCGCCCACGCGAATGCGGTCGTCGAAACGCGTGATCGCGATCTTGTACGTCTCGTCGAGCACGGTCGAAACGGGCGCGCGGGCCGCATCGACAATGGGCGCGGTGAGCGAATAACCCTTGAGCGGATAAACCGGAATCTTGACGAGATCGCCGAGCAACTTCGGCGAATATGAACCGAGCGCGACGACGTAGGAGTCACCTGTCACGAGTTCCTTGCCGCATTGCACGCCGGCAATCCGGCCCTGGCTCATGGCAAGTGCGTCGATTGGCGTGTTGTAGCGGAACTTGACGCCCAACGCTTCAGCCATGGCGGCGAGGCGCGTGGTGAACATCTGGCAATCGCCGGTTTCGTCGTTCGGCAGGCGCAAGCCGCCCGTCAGTTTGTGCGATACCGCTGCGAGCGCCGGTTCTGCCTTCGCGAGTTCGGCCGACGAGAGCAATTCGAACGGAACGTTCGCGTCTTTCAACACCGCGATGTCTTTCGCCGCGCCGTCCAGTTGCGCCTGCGTGCGGAAGAGTTGCAGCGTGCCGCCGGTGCGGCCTTCGTAGTGAATGCCTGTATCCGCGCGCAAGGCTTGCAGGCAATCGCGGCTGTATTCGGCAAGGCGCACCATGCGGCCCTTGTTGACCATGTAGCGATCTTGCGTGCAGTTACGCAGCATTTGCCACATCCATTGAAGTTGAGTCATCGTGCCGTCGAGACGAATGGCAAGCGGCGCGTGCTTTTCGAACATCCATTTGACGGCCTTGAGCGGCACGCCCGGCGCGGCCCACGGCGACGCGTAGCCCGGCGAAATTTGCCCGGCGTTGGCGAAACTCGTTTCGAGCGCGGGGCCGGCTTCGCGGTCGATGACCGTGACTTCGTGACCCGCCCGCGCCAGATAATAAGCACTGGTCACGCCGACGACGCCGCTTCCGAGAATAACGATACGCATGAGTTCTCCATCAGGATTCGATGAAACTGCCCGTTTGCGCGCAAGAAGTGGAACTGAGCCGCGGACGGAAGTTTGTGTAGTGTTATCGCCTATACTATTGATGTCGATATAGTTTTAGTTAATGTATTTGGCGGATTTTCAGGAAAAACGCATGAGAACACAGCGAAATCCGGTTCGTGCGCTCGATAAGCTCGATCACAAGATCCTGAATATTCTTCAAGCGGATGGCCGCATCGCGATGAAGGACCTTGCGGAGCGCGTCGGGCTGTCCGTCACGCCTTGTATCGAAAGGGTGAAGCGCATGGAACGGGACGCCGTGATCACGGGCTATTACGCGCGTGTTAATCCGACTCAGCTCGGCGCGGCGCTGCTGGTGTTCGTCGAGATCACGCTGGATCACAAGAGCGGCAATATGTTCGAGCAGTTTCGCCGCGAGGTGCAGCGCATTCCGGAAGTGCTCGAATGCCACCTCGTTTCCGGCGATTTCGACTATCTGATCAAGGCGCGGATTGGCGAAATGGCCGACTACCGCAAGCTTCTTGGCGACATCCTTCTACAACTGCCGGGCGCGGTGCAGTCGAAAAGTTATGTGGTAATGGAGGAGATCAAGGAAACGCTGATGATCCCGGTGGACGTGTGATTTTCTGCTTGCGATGACGTGTCAATACTGTATATTTGTACAGTACATTTCTGCTGCGCTCATCGTAATGCCGACACCCGACCGTGAATTTCCTGTCGCGCCGCCCGCGCCGCTGAAAGGGCGCGGCGCGGTGACGAACATGCAGGGACGCTACGAGAAAGACGCGCGCGAACGCGTGGACGACGGCTGGCTACACGAAACGGACGGTGACGACGAGGGCGCGCCGCCGCTTCGCACACAAGTGTTCGAAGAACGCGCAAAGAGCATTCTGACGCACAACAATTCGCCCGACATACCGTTTAGCGTGTCGCTCAATCCGTATCGCGGGTGCGAGCACGGCTGTATCTATTGCTTCGCGCGTCCGACGCATAGTTATCTTGGCCTGTCGCCGGGACTCGATTTCGAAAGCCGCCTTTACGCCAAGGTCAACGCCGCCGAACTTCTCAGGCGCGAGATCGGCAAGCCGAAGTACGAGCCGGAATCCATTGCGCTCGGCGTGAATACGGACGCCTATCAGCCCGTCGAGCGCGATCTCAAGATCACGCGCAGCGTCATCCAGGTGCTGCACGATTGCGGTCATCCGTTCGCGGCGATCACGAAGTCATCGCTGATCGAACGCGATATCGATTTGCTGGCGCCCATGGCGGAGCGCGGGCAGGTCATGGCGGCCATCACCGTGACTACGCTCGATGCAGACATCGCCCGCACGCTCGAACCGCGCGCGGCCACCCCCGCGCGGCGTCTGCGCACGATCCGCACGCTCGCCGAGGCGGGCATTCCGGTGGGTGTGAGTATCGCGCCGGTAATTCCGTTCGTCACGGAGCCGGATCTGGAGCGGGTGCTCGAAGCGTGTGCGGAAGCGGGCGCGAAGACCGCCAGCTACATCGTGTTGCGCCTGCCATGGGAAGTGGCGCCGCTTTTCAAGGATTGGCTCGCGGCGCATTTTCCCGATCGTGCCGACCGCGTGATAAGCCGCGTACGCGACATGCGCGGCGGCAAGGACTACGACGCGGACTTTGCCAAACGCATGAAGGGCGAAGGATTATGGGCGGACATGCTGAAGCAGCGCTTTCAACAAGCAACCAAGCGTCTGGGATTGAACGCCCGGCAGCGCGGCATTCTCGACATGTCGGACTTCAAGCCGCCGGCGTTCGTCAAACCGGTGCCAGACAAAGGCCAGCTCGACTTGTTCTAACGCCTGCGATCGTCGTCTATCGCCTACTGCGACAGTGTCTTCGCAGCTTCCACCTGGCTTTCGAAATAAGTCTGGAACGTCAGCGCGAGGCCGGTCATCAGCAAGAACGCGCCGAACAGCAATGAAAAAATAACGATGAAGATGACCGTCCAGCCCGAATCGCTTTGCCGGTTGGTATGCGCGTTGAATTGCGCGTCCCACTTGGCGTCGGGTCGAAGACCGTAGACGATCGCGGAAAGAAACGCCGCCAGCAGCGATACCGCGCCGGGAAACGCCAGCACCCAGCCCAGAATCGAAGTCCGCTCCGTCGCCGCGAGCAACAGATAACCCACCGCGCCCAACACGATGCCGACGATATACGCCCAGCCCCATTTGTCGCGCATTCCATACAGATAGAAACGGTGCAGTCCGATACTGCCGAAAAAAAACGCGAGCGCCGCCGTGAGCGTCTTCGAGCGGAAGTACGGGCAGTTCTGGTTGCCGGCCGGTTTCGGGCCGGTCTCGGTAGCGACGGACGAAGAAGTCATCAGCGAAAGCGGTGGTATCAGTGGTGAAAATAGTGGCGCGCGCGCCGTCTTATCGCGGATTGCTCTGATTGCGCCAGGCGAGAATCCGACATCTTACGCTGCTCGCTTCGGCGGTCACACACTGGCACAATGCCGCACTGGCCGCTGCGGGGCTTTTGTCCTTGCGGCGCGCCGTTTGAAGCGTTCCAAACCCGAACTGCGCGCAATAATCACGTTAAGTGTTTGTTGGAGCGTCGGTTTCCGCTATAATCGCGTGTTCTGGTAGTTCCGAACCCCGGTTTTCAAGGATTTCAGCATGGTCATCATCCGCTTGGCTCGTGGCGGCTCGAAGAAGCGCCCGTTTTACAACATCGTCGCAACCGATTCGCGTAGCCGCCGTGACGGCCGCTTCATCGAGCGCGTTGGTTTCTACAACCCGGTCGCGACCAAGGGCGAATCGCTGCGTATCGCTCAAGATCGTCTGACCTACTGGCAAGGCGTTGGCGCGCAACTGTCGCCGACCGTCGAGCGTCTGGTCAAGCAAGCTCAGCAAGCTCAACCGGCTGCTTAAGTGCTGGTTAGTTTGTCGACTGAAGTTCAGTCGTTCAAGGTATTCCGCTTCAAGGTCTGCTGATGCCCGCGCGTGATTCTGAATCCGGCAACGTCGCTGGCAATGTCAGTCGGCCGAAGCCGAAGCAAGAAGAAAATGCCAGCACGTTTGGCGCGTTCGTCCGGAAACCCGGCGCGCGTCGCGTGACGGCGGACGCTTCGGGCGAAGGCAAAGCGCAGGAAGCATCGGCGGGGGGCGAGTCGGTAGATGGTCTCCCGGAAGACGCGGTGGAAATCGGTTTTATCGCCGATGCCTACGGTCTGAAGGGCTGGATCAAGATCGTTCCGCACGCCAACGGCAAGCTGGGCGGCGACGCGCTCCTCGGTGCGAAGAACTGGTGGCTCGTCAAAGGCCGCGAGTTCAAGTCCGCGCGTTGTGTTCAGTCGAAAGTGCACGCGGATACCATCGTCGCGCGCCTGTCAGGCTGTGACGATCGCGACGCCGCATTGTTGCTGAAGGGTCACGCGGTCTACATCGCTCGCAGCGACTTCCCGAAGCTCGACGACGAAGACGAGTTCTACTGGGTCGATCTGATCGGCCTCGATGTCGAAAACGAAGCGGGCGTGGCGCTTGGCCGTGTCGCCGACATGATCGACAACGGCGCGCATTCCATTCTGCGGATCGAGTATCCGAGTACCGACAAGGATGGCAAGCCCGTCACCGAAGAGCGGCTCATTCCGTTCGTCGGTGTGTATGTGAAGACGGTGGATCGGGCGGCGAAACGCATCATCGTCGACTGGGACGCCGACTATTAACCCGGTGCTCGTCATCGGCAAGTTACGGAGAGAGCGATGCAGTTCGATGTCGTAACGCTCTTTCCCGAAATGTTCCGCGCGCTGACCGACTGGGGCATCACCAGCCGGGCAGTGAAGCAGGAGCGGTTCGGTTTGCGTACGTGGAATCCGCGCGACTTCACCACGGACAATTACCGCACCGTCGACGATCGCCCGTACGGCGGCGGCCCCGGCATGGTCATGCTGGCACGTCCGCTAGAAGACGCGATCGCGGCCGCGAAAACCGCGCAGCGCGAGCAAGGCATCGCGACGACGCGCGTCGTGATGATGTCGCCGCAAGGCGCCAAGCTCGATCACGAACGCGTGATGCGCATGGCCGCCGAGCCGGGCCTCGTGCTGTTGTGCGGTCGTTACGAAGCAATCGACCAGCGTCTGATCGATCGTGAAGTAGACGAAGAAATAAGCCTCGGCGACTTCGTGCTGTCAGGCGGCGAATTGCCCGCCATGGCGTTGATGGACGCCGTCGTGCGCCAGTTGCCCGGCGTGCTGAATGACGCGCAATCGGCGGTGCAGGACAGTTTCGTCGACGTACTTCTGGATTGTCCGCATTACACGCGTCCGGAAGAATACGAAGGCGCGCGCGTTCCCGATGTGCTGCTCGGCGGCCATCACAAGGAAATCGACGCCTGGCGCAGGCGCGAAGCATTACGCAACACATTCACGAAGCGGCCCGATCTGATTCACCGGGCGCGCAAAAGCAAGATGTTGAGCCGTGCCGACGAGGCATGGCTCGCAGATCTCGCGAAGACGGCGTCGAAGTCCGAATAGACTTCGAGCCGACGAGCGGGGCAAATGGGGGCGCTGAATTCAACCTCGGCGCCAGAAGTGAACCCATCCTCTACCGGGGCCTTATCAACGAAATCGCGCAAGCGAAATCTAGGCACACAACTCCGGCAAGATGGCACAAGGAGTCAGTAATGAATCTGATTGAGCAACTCGAGAAGGAAGAGATCGCGCGCGTTTTGGGCGAGAAATCGATCCCCGACTTCGGTCCGGGCGACACGGTCATCGTCAACGTGAACGTCGTCGAAGGTACGCGCAAGCGCGTGCAGGCTTACGAAGGCGTCGTGATCGCCAAGCGTAATCGTGGCCTGAACTCGAACTTCATCGTCCGCAAGATTTCCTCGGGCGAAGGCGTTGAGCGTACGTTCCAGACCTACTCGCCGCTGCTGGCGAGCATCGTCGTGAAGCGTCGCGGCGACGTCCGTCGTGCGAAGCTGTACTACCTGCGCGAGCGCTCGGGGAAGTCGGCACGTATCAAGGAAAAGCTGTTTACGAAGGACCGTACCGCCGCAGCCGCTGCAGAGTAAAGACTCAGCGTCCAGGCGCCGTACTGAAAAAGCACCCTCGCGGGTGCTTTTTTCTTTGGTGTGTTCAAATTGAATCTTCGACATCCTGGCTTTCGACCCGTGTCCACCGGCAAGACTTCGACTCCCCGCATTCTCGAACCTGAACGAATGCCCGTCCTCTCGACGGGCGCCGCGCTTCCCGCCATACCACCCGAGCGCCTCACGCCCGAAGGACTGCGAGCGCGTTTCGCACAGACGCTCGAATGGACGCAGGAAGCGCCCGAACAGCGCATCAAGGCCATCGGCGGCGATCCGCGCGTGGCTTCTGTTCTCGTGCCGCTCGTCGTGCGTGAAGGCGGTCTGACCGTGCTCCTGACACAGCGGGCCGACCATCTTTCCGACCACGCGGGACAAATCAGCTTTCCCGGCGGCCGTCAGGAACCCGAGGACGCCGATGCCGCCGCCACCGCGCTACGCGAAGCACGCGAGGAAGTCGGCTTGGGCGCGGAGCATTGCGAAGTGGTCGGCGCGCTGCCGGACTATCTGACGGGCACCGGATTTCGCGTGACGCCTGTCGTTGCCTTGGTCTATCCGCCGTTCGCGCTCAAAGCCGATACGAGCGAAGTCGCCGATATCTTCGAAGTGCCGCTCGCGTTTCTGATGGACTCGGCAAACCACGAAGTGCGCGTTTTCCAATGGGAAGGTGGCGAGCGTCGTTTTTTTGCCATGCCTTACAAACCCGATGAAAAGACGGCTCCGTATTTCATCTGGGGTGCAACGGCTGGCATGTTGCGCAATTTCTACCGCTTCCTCGCCGCCTGACGCGTCGACGTGCGACGTTACGCGACCTTGCGATTGGTCAGCGCGTCTGAACGCATCGAACGCTGTGCTATCGTTACGCGAAACTCGAACTACTCCGACCGTTTCGGCGCACCGCATGACTTTTTTCTCTGTATTGCTGGCTCTTATCCTCGAGCAGGTGCGTGCGTTATCGCCGCACAATCCGATCTCGGCGTTGCTTCAGTATCATGCGGAAAGCACCGCCCATGGCTTCGACGCGGGCAAGGAAAAGCACGGCATCGTCGCGTGGCTGGTGGTTGTGTTGCCGTGGACGCTCGTGGTCGGGCTCATCTATTACGTGTTGTATCGGATCAACTTCGTTCTGGCGTTTTTCTGGAACGTGGTGATCGTGTACTTCACGCTCGGCTTTCGTCAGTTCAGCCACTATTTCACCGATATCCATCTCGCGCTCAATAACGACGACGTGCCGCGCGCCCGCGAGGTGCTCACGGAGTGGACCGGTCTCGATACCGTCGACATGCCGGTAAGCGAGATCGTGCGCCACACGCTCGTGCACGCGGTAATCGCGTCGCATCGGCATGTGTTCGGCGTGTTCTTCTGGTTTCTGATTCCCATCGGGCCGGCTGGCGCGGTGTTTTATCGGATCGCTGAGTATCTGGCGCGTGCGTGGACGGAGCCGAATCCCGAACGGACCGCAGCGTTCTCATCGTTCGCGCAGCGTGCGTTTTTCGTGATCGACTGGATTCCTACGCGGCTCACCGCGCTCGGCTTCGCAATCGTCGGCAATTTCGAGGATGCGATCTACGCGTGGCGCAATCACGCGCGTCAGTGGCCGGACCCGAACGAAGGCGTATTGCTCGCGGCCGGCAGCGGCGCGTTGGGCGCGCGTCTCGCAGGACCGCTCGCCGAACCGCTGAGCGTCGAGGCGCTCGCCGTGGGCGATGCAAGCCCGCTGCCCGTCGGTGACGACTGCACGCCACGCACGCTCCAATCGGCGGTTGGCTTGGTGTGGCGCGCGGTGATCTTGTGGATGTTGATCCTGCTCATGCTGACCATTGCCGTCTGGCTGGCATAGCAAGGCGTCAATCGTCCAGCGGGTCGCGGTCCGTCTGGCACTGCCAGCACACGGTGAACTGCGCTTCGAGCCATTCGCCGCACTGACGGCATCGCCAGGGCCGGGCATTCGCTTCCGGTCCGCGCTTCGCACGCTCCAGAAGGCGAGTGGCCAGCGCTTCGTCGCGTTCATCGACGATCCAGATTTCCGGCGCGCATTGATCCGCCGGAATGTCACCCAGCGCGCCGTTCAAATACCGATTGTGTAACTCGCAAGGCACACCTGCGGTCGCGAGCACGTTCATCCAGTGTTGCGCCGTGATGAGGTTCGGTGCGCGCGTAAGCCGTTTCATCGAACGATCTGGCTTGCTTCGTGGACGAGCTGCGCATAAAGCGCATGCCGCGCCGGCCGAATTTTGCCGGCTTCGACCGCTTCGAGTACAGCGCAGCCCGGCTCCTGCAGATGATGGCAGTTGTAGAAGCGGCAATGCCCTAGATACGGCCGAAAGTCAGCGAAGGCGCGTTCCAGTTGACCTTCGGACAAGTGATGCAGGCCGAACTCCTGAAAGCCAGGCGAATCGATGAGCGAGCCGCCGCCTGGCAATTCGTACAGACGCGTGAAGGTGGTGGTATGCCGGCCGCTGTTGAGCGCCGACGAAATCTCGCGCGTGGCGGCGTCGGCGTCGGGGATGAGCAGATTCACGAGCGTCGATTTGCCCATGCCCGACTGGCCGAGCAAGATCGTCGAGCGATCTTTCAGGCGCTCATCCAGTTGCGGATGCACTTCGCCGGGTGCCATCTTCGCGGACAGTTCGATCACCGTATAGCCCAGCGCGCGATAGGGCGCAAGTCGCTCGCGCGCCAGGGGCAACGCGCTTTCCACGTCGATCTTGTTGAGCACGATGAGCGCTTCGAGCCCGTGCGCCTCGGCGGCGATCAGCGCACGCCCGAGCAGGTCTTCGCTGAAATGCGGCTCGGTGGCGAGCACGATCAGCAGTTGATCGAGGTTCGCCGCGAAGAGCTTCGACTTGAACTGATCGGACCGGTAAAGCAGGTTGCGCCGCTCGCCGATTTCGACGATCACGCCCTGATCCGCCGAAGACTGCTCGTAGATCACGCGATCGCCAACGGCGACTTCGCTCTTTTTGCCGCGCGGGAAGCATTGCAGCTTCGCGCCGCCGTCGTGCGGCGCGACGAGATAGTGCCGGCCGTGCGCGGCGATCACGGTGCCTTCCAGTCGGGCCTCCGCGGAAGCCGCGCCGCTCTGACGCGCGCCGCGGCCCGATGACACGCCACGCGCCGTCATGCGGCGTGTTGCATCAAGCGGTCGATGCGCTGCGAAGCGGGCGGATGCGAGTAATAAAACGCGGTGTAGAGCGGATCGGGCGTGAGCGTGGACGCGTTGTCTTCGTACAGTTTGACGAGTGCGTTGACGAGATCCTTCGGATCGGTCTGGCTGGCCGCGAAGGCATCGGCTTCGAATTCGTGTTTGCGCGAGCTCAGGCTGCCGAGCGGCGTGATGAAGAACATGAACACCGGCAGCACGAGCATGAACAGGACGAGCGCAAGTCCGTTGTTGCCGCCGACGAGCGACGGATGCACGCCGAGGCCTTCGTAGAACCACACGGTCTGCACGAGCCAGCCGAGGAGCGCGAGCATGGCGAGGCTGATGGCGAACATCACGACCAACAGCTTGAGCACGTGACGGCGCTTGAAGTGGCCGAGTTCGTGCGCGAGCACGGCTTCGATCTCGCTGCCGGAAAGGCGCGCAAGCAGGGTATCGAAGAAGACGATGCGCTTCGCCGCGCCGAAGCCCGTGAAATACGCGTTGCCGTGCGCGGAACGGCGGCTGCCGTCCATGACGAACAAGCCCTTTGCCGCAAAGCCGGTGCGCGACATCAGATTCTCGATACGAGCCCGCAGCGCCTCATCCTTGAGCGGCTCGAACTTGTTGAAAAGCGGCGCGATGAAAGTGGGATAGATGATCATCGCGAGCAACTGGAACGCAACCCAGACGATCCACGTGTAGAGCCACCAGTAGCTGCCGGCGCGATCCATCATCCAGAGCACGAGCAGCAGAAGCGGCGCACCGATGATTGCGCCCAGCACCGTGCCCTTCACGAGATCGAGAAAAAACAGTTTCTTCGACATACGATTGAAGCCGAACTTTTCCTCGATCACGAAATGGCGGATATAGTCGAACGGCAGGTCGATGAGACTCGTAATTGCGATGACCGCCGCGACCAGCGCGATCTGTCCGAGATAGCCGCGCCCGAGCGACTCCGTAATGGCGATATCGAGTGCCTGCAAGCCACCGAGCAAGGTCAGCGCGACCAGCACGATGGCGCTGGTGACGACTTCGATTATCGTGAGGCGCGTGCGCTCGACGGTGTAGTCCGCCGCGCGCTGGTGCGCCGTCAACGGGATCGTGCCGGTGAACTGCGGCGGCACGCCGTTGCGATGCGCCGCGACGTAGCGAATCTGGCGCGAGGCCAGCCAGAGCTTCGTTGAAACCATCGCAACGAGGGCGACGACGAAGATCGTCGAAAAAGCGAGTGTGAGGTTGGCCATGCAGGGCTTCCGATTGAACTATGCGAGAATTATAGGTTCTAGGCCGTGCTCGCGTTGCCACAACGCGTGGTTGCCGAAAAGCCCGCGCGGCGACTGGGCTTCATGCGCCTCAAGACACTAACATCAGCGTTACTCGAACCTCTTCCAGGTACTTTCCATGACCGATTCTCTCGACCAACCCGAACCCGTCCTCGCGCGCAGCGACATGAATCTTGTGTGGCTCGACATGGAGATGACCGGGCTCGATCCCGACAATGATCGCATCATCGAGATCGCGGTGGTCGTGACGAATTCGACGCTCGACAAGCTGGTGGAAGGGCCGGTGTTTGCGATCCATCAGTCGGAAGAAGCACTTGGCCGCATGGACGAGTGGAATCGCAATACGCATGGCCGCTCGGGGCTGACGGAACGCGTGAAGGCATCGACGGTGGATGAAGCGGAAGCCACCCGTCAGATTCGTGAATTCCTCGGTCAGTACGTGCCGCCCGGCAAGTCGCCGATGTGCGGCAATTCCATTTGCCAGGACCGCCGCTTCATGGCGCGCTGGATGCCGGAACTGGAGACGTTCTTTCACTATCGCAATCTGGACGTGAGCACGCTCAAGGAACTGTGCCGCCGCTGGCAGCCAGCCATCTACAAGGGCTTTCAGAAGCGCGCGATGCACACGGCGCTCGCCGATATCCACGAGTCCATCGACGAACTCAAGTACTACCGCGAGCACTTCCTGATTCCCGCGGCGTCGGCATCGTCGGCTCAGGTTTGAGGTTTGGAAGCGCCTGACTTTCGAATGGCGCTCTTAGGCCGGAACGCGGCAACCGCTTCCGGTTTAGTTTCGATGTAAGGCCCGCCGATCAGATCGATGCAATACGGCACTGCCGCGAAGATACCCGGCACGCGCGTCTTGCCGTCGGCGTCCTTCAGGCCTTCGAGCGTTTCCCTGATCGACTTCGGCTGCCCCGGCAAATTGATGATGAGCGCGGCGTGATCCTCCGTCTCACGAATCACGGCAACCTGACGCGAGAGAATGGCGGTCGGCACGAAGTTCAGGCTGATCTGGCGCATCTGTTCGCCAAAGCCTGGCATCGGCTTGGTGGCGACGGCGAGCGTCGCTTCCGGCGTCACGTCGCGGCGCGAGGGGCCGGTGCCGCCCGTGGTCAGCACGAGATCGCAACCGTGTGTGTCGACCAGTTCGATGAGCGTGGCCGAGATGGTGGCGGCATCGTCGTGAATCAGCCGCGTTTGCGCGCGCCAGGGTGAGCTCAGCGCTTCTCCGAGCCATGCTTCGAGCGACGGCACGCCTTTGTCCTCGTACACGCCTTGCGAGGCGCGATCGCTGATCGAAACCAGTCCGACGAGCAACTCGTCCGGATGATTACGCTTCGTCGTCGTCACGGTTTTCCTCGTCGCTGTCGCTCTCGTCTTCCTGTTCCACGCCCGCTGCGTTCTTGATCCACTGGAACAATTCGCGGTAATAGCGCGGCGGCTTTTGCAGCTCGCGCTCCTTGCGCGTATTGCGGATCAGCGTGCGGCCTTCCTGCGCGTCCACGCCCGGATGCTCGCGGATGAAATCGGTCAGCGCGGCGTCATTTGCGAGCAGCTTGTCGCGCGAGCGTTCGATCCAGTGCAGGCGCGCGGTCTCCGCCTTGTTCACGCCACGATGCGTGTCGAGCGCGGTGCGCAGCGCGGCGACTTCGTCTTCGAGCAGCGTGCGCATGACGCGCCCGACGTATTGCACCTGACGGCGCTTGCCTTCGTGATCGGTGATACGACGCGCTTCGCGCACGGCGTCGTTCAGCTTCTCAGGCATGGGCATGCGCTTGAGCGCGTCTTTCGGCAGCGCGATCAGCGCCTCGCCCAGTTCCTGCAGCGCGTGCATGTCGCGCTTGAGCTGGGATTTGCTCGGGCGATCGTAGCCGTTTTCGTCGACTTCCGGCTCGGCTTCGATCGGTTGAATGCGGGTTTTACGGTTCATGGCGATATTGTAGCTTGCGCGTCGCAGCGCTCGGCTCGCGCCCGCCAAGCGATGCATCGTGCATGCGGTGCGGGTGCGCGGTCCTTGCTATGATCGCAGCATGCGTCGATCGAATCGACCCCGCCGTCTGCTTCATCGAAAGGCCGGACGAAAGCGGGAATCCTCTTGCAACGACACGCGCGGGCGCGCGGCGCCCCCGACCTCCTAAGGCACACACAAAATGGCAGCAGACATGGACGTCAAGCAACGCTTTTTCCCGCATACGCAAGACGAACTCAAGGAGATTGCCTCCGACATCCTGCGTCACGCGAAGGAACTCGGCGCGACCGATGCCGCCACCGAAATCTCCGAAGGCGATGGCCTTTCGGTAAGCGTGCGGCGCGGCGAAGTGGAGACCATCGAGCACAACCGGGACAAGATGGTGGGCGTGACCGTCTTCATCGGCAAGAAGCGCGGCAATGCGAGCACCGCGGACTTCACGCGCGAAGCACTGCGCGATACGGTTGCGGCCGCCTACAACATCGCGCGTTTCACGGCGGAAGACAGCGCCGCCGGGCTCGCGGAAGAAGACTTGCTGGAGAAGTCGCCTCAGGACCTCGATCTTTATCATCCGTGGGTCATCGACGCCGAAGAGGCCGCCGAGCTCGCACGCCGCGCCGAAGCCGCCGCGTTCGCGGTGGATAAGCGCGTGACCAATTCCGAGGGCGCGAGCGTATCGGCGCAGCATTCGCAGTTCGTGCTCGCGACCTCGCGCGGCTTCCTCGCGGGCTATCCGTACTCGCGGCATTACATCGCGTGCGCGCCCATTGCCGCGAGCGGACGCGACATGCAGCGCGACGACTGGTACACGTCGCGCCGCAATGCCACCGAACTCGCCGCACCGGAAGCCGTCGGACGCTACGCCGCCGAACGCGCGCTCGCGCGTCTGAACGCGAAGAGCCTCGACACGCGCAAGTGCCGCGTGTTGTTCGAAGCGCCGCTGGCTGCTGGCATCCTCGGCTCGTTCGTGCAAGCGGTGAGCGGCGGGGCGTTGTATCGCAAGACGACGTTTCTCGTCGACAGCCTCGGCAAGCCGGTGTTCGCGCCGCACGTTCAGATCGTCGAAGATCCGCACGTGAAGGGCGGCATGGGCAGCGCGCCGTTCGACGAGGAAGGCGTGCGCACCGAACGTCGCAATGTGGTGGATGACGGCGTTGTGCAGGGCTATTTCCTGTCCACGTATTCGGCGCGCAAGCTCGGCATGAAGACCACCGGCAACGCGGGCGGCTCGCATAATTTGACGATGACAAGCTCGAATACGAAACCGGAAGACGACTTCGAGGCCATGCTGAAGAAGCTCGACACCGGCCTTTTGCTTACCGAACTGATGGGGCAGGGCGTGAACTACGTGACGGGCGACTATTCGCGCGGTGCGTCGGGCTTTTGGGTGGAGAACGGCAAGATTCAGCACGCGGTCGAGGAAATCACGGTCGCGAGCACGCTTCAGGAAATGTTCCGCCACATCGAGGCGATCGGCGCGGATACGGTCGTGCGCGGCACGAAGGAAATCGGCTCGGTGCTGATCGAACGGATGACCATCGCGGGGCAGTAAAACTCAGACGTGGTTCAAGAAAAAGGCCCCGGATGGCGCGAGCTATCCGGGGCCTTCGTTCATGCGTCCGCCCGGCGTCGATACGTGACGAACGCGAAGTCGAACGCGTTCGGCGGCGCGGCGCGGCGCGAATCGCGCGCGACTTCCTGCCAGTGCGCGGCGTCCGGCGCCGGAAAATGCGTGTTGCCTTCGAAATCGGCATCGATCTCGGTGACGATCAGCTTGTCCGCCTGCGCGATGGCGTCGCCGTACAACTGCGCGCCGCCGATCACGAAGGCCTCGCTTGCGTGATCGGCGGCGGCGAGCGAGAGCGCATCGGCCAAGCTCGTGACGGTATCGCAGCCGGTATAGCGACGCGTGGCGTCGCGCGACACGACGATATTCCGCCGCCCGGGCAGCGGCCGGCCGATCGATTCATGCGTCTTGCGTCCCATGATGATCGGCGCGCCCATCGTCGTGCGCTTGAAGAAAGCGAGGTCCTCGGGGAGGCGCCAGGGCAGGTCGTTGTCGCGTCCGATCACGCCATTGCGCGCGCGGGCGACGATCAGGGTCAGCGTCGTCATGTAGTCGGAAAGTCGTGCAGGAGTGAGGCGCGCAGGAGGCGCGACCGTGCCGCGATTTTAACCGACGCCCGCCGCTGTCTTGCCTCGACTCAGCCTTTGGTCCGATCGAAGCCCGGCCGCTCGGGCGTGAACTCGTCCCATAGCGTGACGCTCACGCCGTAGTTCGAAGACTGCCCTTGGTGCGATTCGGCGTCGCTCGTGTTCGCTGCATCCCGCGCATTTGTCCACGACAAGGCGCGTCGCTCCTCGACGTCCGACGAACGGGAAGTCGGCGCGCAATCCGGTAAAGAATGATCGAAAGCCATCGTGGCGACATATCCGAGTAAGTATTCCCGGAAGTGTTTCGGGAATAAAACAGTCAGGCGGCTGGTATATCGAGTTGAGATGCGACCAGGCTGAAAATCTGCTGACGAAACGAAATGCGGCTTGCATTTCTTACCTGTCCGCATGCGTCGAATATAGCCAGATACATGCCAACTGTCGCAATCCGTTACCGTGCAAAGATCATGATGAAAACGGCAGAAAATCATCGCGGCCGAATGGACGAAAACGTTTCACACGTGAAACGCGAAGGGAGAAAAACATGAATTTCCTGTGAATCAGGTATAAGATTTTGTCTTATTAAAACGTCTCATTTGCTTTTAATAATTCATTGAGAAATTCTTGCCAGCCCCGTCCTGTCAGGGTTTTGTGACCAGTCCAATGGGCCTTGACGATATTTGTTTGCGGGGTTTATGGGTTATAGTAGTCTCTCGAAAATGGCGCAGAATCGGTCAATAGGGATTCGTGGAAGGGTTCACGGCGCCAGATGCGTCGTTCCCGGAGGCAACGAATCGAAACGCGAGTCCGCTCGCCACACAGCGCGAGGACATTGATTTCTGCATGCAGCGAGAGCCTGAACTACGCGACCTTTTCAACGAATGTTGAAGAAAGGATCTGAATAATGGACGTCGCTCGGCGGCAACTTATCTATGTGACTCGCGATCCCAGCGAGATGCTATGCGCGCGCTTCGAAGAACGCGGCTGGCAGATCGAAATCGTGGCGAGCGCGCGCGACACGAAGAAAGCCCTGCGTAGCGATATGGCAATCGGTGGTCTGCTGGACTTGTCGAGTCACTTCGAGTCTCACGAATTGGCGGCGTTCGAGTCGTCGTTGACCATGACGAACGTCGGCTGGGTCGCCGCCACCGTTTCCGGACAACTGGAAGACGCCGCCGTGCGCCGGCTGATTCGCGACTATTGTTTCGACTACGTCACGATGCCGACTTCGAACGATCGCATCGTCGATTCCGTGGGACACGCCTACGGCATGGTCGCGCTGCATGACGCGGCATCGAACGATTCGCGCAGCGAAGGCCGCGCCGAAGGCGAAATGGTCGGATCGTGCGACGCCATGCTGGCGCTGTTTCGCTCCATTCGCAAAGTCGCCATGACGGACGCGCCCGTGTTCATCTCGGGCGAATCGGGCACAGGCAAGGAACTGACGGCGGTTGCCATTCACGAGCGCTCCGCGCGTCGCGATCAACCGTTTGTGGCCATCAACTGCGGCGCGATTCCGGCGCATCTCCTGCAATCGGAGCTGTTCGGCTACGAGCGCGGTGCGTTCACGGGCGCAAATCAGCGCAAGATCGGGCGCGTTGAAGCGGCCAACGGCGGCACGCTGTTCCTCGATGAAATCGGCGATCTGCCGCTCGAAAGTCAGGCCAGCCTGTTGCGCTTCCTGCAGGAGCGCAAGGTGGAGCGTCTGGGCGGTCACGGTTCGACGCCCGTCGATGTCCGCATCATCTCGGCGACTCACGTCGATATGCAAACCGCGATGATCGAAGGGCGTTTTCGCGCCGACTTGTATCACCGCCTGTGCGTGTTGCAGATCGACGAGCCGCCGCTGCGCGCGCGCGGTAAAGATATCGAATTGCTCGCGAAGCACATGCTCGATCGCTTCAAGAAGGACGCAAGCCGGCGTCTGCGCGGCTTTTCGCCGTGCGCCATCGCCGCGATCCACAACTACGGCTGGCCGGGCAACGTGCGCGAACTCATCAACCGCGTGCGGCGTGCCATCGTCATGTCGGAAGGGCGGCAGATCACCGCGCGCGATCTCGAATTGGGCGAATACGTCGAAGTGGCGCCGGTGTCGCTTGCGCAAGCGCGCGAGGCGGCGGAGCGTCAGGCCATCGAACTCGCATTGCTGCGTCATCGCGGGCGTCTTGGCGATGCCGCGCACGAACTCGGCATCTCGCGCGTCACGCTGTATCGGTTGCTGAGTGCGCATGGCATGCGCCATATCGAGGTGGATGCGCCGCCGGAGCACGCCACGCGCGGCTAAGACTCAGGCTTGGCAGGACATTCGAACGGGCGCTTCAAGCGCCCGTTTCTTTTGTGTCACGAAGAGCGTCCGCGCGCTGCGCTTGGTAAAATTGCTTTTTTGCGCCGGCATTCGCTCAGGCGCGTCGCGCCTCCAAGGATCATCGAATGAAACAGTATCTCGAGCTCGTCCAGACGATTCTCGATACCGGCACGTGGCAGGAAAACCGCACGGGCATCCGCACCATCGGCATTCCGGGCGCGATGTTGCGCTTCGACTTGCAACAAGGCTTCCCTGCCGTTACCACGAAGAAGCTCGCGTTCAAGTCGGCGATCGGCGAAATGGTCGGCTTTCTGCGCGCCTCGAAGAGCGCCGCTGATTTCCGCGCGCTCGGTTGCAAGGTCTGGGACGCGAACGCCAATGAAAATCCGCAGTGGCTCGAGAATCCGTATCGCCAGGGCGAGGACGATCTCGGCGACGTGTATGGCGTGCAATGGCGCAAATGGCCGGCCTACAAGCTCGTGGATGCCTGCGCGGGCGACCAGATCGCCGACGCCACCAATCGCGGCTATCAATTGGTGACGAGCTTCGTCGAAAACGGCCGCGAGCAGGTGCTGCTGTATAAGGCGATCGACCAGTTGAGGCAATGTCTCGATACGATCATCGAGCGTCCCACCGACCGGCGCATTCTTTTTCATGCGTGGAATCCGGCCAAGCTCGACGAGATTGCTTTGCCCGCGTGTCATTTGCTGTATCAGTTCATCCCGAACGTAACGACGCGCGAGATTTCGCTGTGTCTTTATATCCGCAGTAACGATGTCGGGCTCGGCACGCCGTTCAATTTGACCGAAGGCGCGGCGCTGCTGCATCTCGTCGGACGGCTGACCGGTTTCAAGCCGCGCTGGTTCACGTATTTCATCGGTGACGCGCATATTTACGAGAATCAACTCGATATGCTGAACGAGCAATTGAAGCGCGAGCCTTTTCCGAGTCCCCAGCTCATCATTTCGGATCGCGTGCCGGATTACGCTGTCACGAAACGCTATGAACCGGAATGGCTGGAACAAATCGAGCCGAAAGACTTTGCGCTCGAAGGTTATAAACACCATGAAGCTTTGAAGGCGCCGATGGCGGTTTGATTATCGCTTTCTCATGCAGGACGCAAAGACGCACGGCTCAAAACCGTGCGTTTTTGTTTGGCTCAGCGCATCGACAGAAATTGTTGGAAGTGTTGCTGTCCTGAGGGCGTTACGCGCAGCACACGGCGTTTCGATGTCGGTTCGATCCAGCCATGCGCTTCGCAAGCGTCGAGAAACGCCGCGCCAAGCGCGCCGCCTAAGTGCGGCCGCCGCTCGCTCCAGTCGATGCACGTACACGCAAAACGTCTGCGGCGCGCCCGCTGTGCCGTCAGGTCGATACCCAGTTGCGCGAAGGCCTGCGCGCCGTCTTTCGTGGCTTCGAGTTCGGTGGCGCCGTCTGCGGCGAGCCAGTCGCGAGCGATCATCGTATCGAAGACACGCACCGCCAGTTCGCCCGCCAGATGGTCGTAGCACGTGCGCGCGTAGCGCATGTCGAGTGGCACCGCGCTCGGCGGCCGCTGCGGCTCGCGCTCCGGCGCGCTCGCGCGCGCGAGATTGGCGAGCGCTTCGATCGCGGCGGCGATATCGGCGGTCGCGATCCGGTAATAGCGATGCCGCCCGCTCACTTCCAGCGCCAGCAACCCGCCTTCGGTCAGACGCGCGAGATGTCCGCTCGCCGCCGAAGGCGAGAGTCCCGCGATCATCGTGAGTTCGCCGGCGGGGCGCGCGGTGCCGTCCATCAGCGACCAGAGCATGGCCGCGCGGCCTGGATCGGCGAGCAACGCCCCAATGCGCGAAAGGCCGGGAAAGTGGCGGGAACGAGAGTCTTCGGGGCTTGAGTTCATGGCGCTTCTCGGAATTCGTTTCAGATACTCTAGCGCGCAATCGCACGCGATGTTTCACTGCCCGGTGAAACGTCGATGCATCCGCAGCCGGCGCTAGAATGGCCCTTCGTATCGGTATTCGCGGCAGCAAGGAGTTCGCATGATCAGATTCATCACAGTCACCGTCGTCGCCGGGTTGATCGCGCTTGTCGCCGGATGCGCGGGCGGGCCTTCTTCGGCGGGCGCGGGCAGCGGCAGCATCACAATGTACGGCACCATCGACGAAGGCGTGACCGTGCACAATTAGCCGAGCTTTTTGCCGACCCTATAATCGGGCGTATGCGCCTTGAAGAGCGCGTGCAACTTCGATAAAACGGAACGCCCATGAATACGCCCATTTCCACTTTCGCTCCCGCCGAACCCGGCGCCCTTCGCGCGGGCCGCGCCGAAACCACGTTTCGTTTTCTCGCCGAACCGACTTCGGTGAACTTCGGCGGCAAGGTGCACGGCGGCGCGTTGATGAAGTGGATCGACGAAACCGCGTACGCATGCGCGGCGATGTGGTCCGGGCGGTATGCCGTAACGGTGAGCGTCGGCAATATCCGCTTTCGCAGGCCGATTCTCGTTGGCAATCTCGTGGAGCTACGCGCGCGCGTGGTGGCGACCGGGCGCACCAGCATGCATATCCACATCTCCGTGCACGCGGGCGACCCGAAAGTCGGCGAGCTCGAACAGACCACCGATTGCCTGATGGTCTTCGTCGCCGTCGATGAAAAAGGTCAACCAACGCCCGTGCCCGCGTTCGTGCCGGAATCGGACGAAGAGAAGCGTCTCGCGCGCTACGCGATGGACGTGAAAGATGCGCTCGACGCTATCGTCGAACTGAAGCCGGAAGAGGTCGCGGCGGGGAAGGTTTGAAGCGCATTGACCGGTGAAGCCCGCGCATGCGCACGCGGGCTTCGTGATCGATCGACAAGCTACTTGTTGCCGACCATGTCCTGCGGCTTGACCCATTCATCGAACTGCTGCTCGGTCACGTGTCCGAGCGCCAGCGCCGATTCCTTCAGCGTCGTGCCTTCCTTGTGCGCCTTCTTTGCGATCTGCGCGGCTTTGTCGTAGCCGATATGCGGATTGAGCGCCGTCACGAGCATCAGCGATTCGTTCAGGAGACTCTCGATACGCTTCTCGTTCGGCTCGATACCGACCGCGCAGTTGTCGTTGAAACTGAGCGCGCCATCCGCGAGCAGACGCACGGATTGCAGCACGTTATGCGCGATCATCGGCCGGAACACGTTCAGTTCGAAGTTGCCGCTCGCGCCGCCGAAGTTCACCGCCACGTCGTTGCCGAAAACCTGACAACAGAGCATGGTCACGGCTTCGGACTGCGTGGGATTGACCTTGCCCGGCATGATCGAGCTACCCGGCTCGTTTTCCGGAATCGAAAGTTCGCCCAGGCCGCAGCGCGGACCGCTCGCGAGCCAGCGGATGTCGTTGGCAATCTTCATGAGCCCGGCGGCGACCGTCTTCAACGCGCCGTGCGCGGCGACGAGCGCGTCGGCGGCGGCCATCACTTCGAATTTGTTGGGCGCGGTTTCGAACGGCAGGCCGGTCAGCTTGCCGATGGCCGCCGCGACTTTCACCGCGAACTGCGGATGCGCATTGAGCCCCGTGCCGACGGCCGTGCCGCCTTGCGCGAGCTGATACAGATGCGGCAGGGTTGCCTCGACGTGACGAATGCCCTGATCGAGTTGCGCGACATAGCCTGAGAATTCCTGGCCGAGCGTGAGCGGCGTTGCGTCCTGCAAGTGCGTGCGGCCAATTTTCACGATATCCGCGAAGGCCTTGGATTTTTTGTCGAGCGTGTCCCGCAGCGTCTTGAGCGCCGGCACGAGATGCTTGACGATGGCAAATGCGGCGGCGACATGCATGGCCGTCGGAAATACGTCGTTGGACGACTGTCCGCGATTCACGTCGTCGTTCGGATGCACGAGGCGCTCTTCGCCGCGCTCACCACCGAGCAGCTCGCTTGCGCGATTCGCGATCACCTCGTTGAGATTCATGTTGGTCTGCGTGCCGGAGCCCGTCTGCCACACGGCGAGCGGAAATTCGTCCGGATGCTTGCCGTCGATGATCTCCTGCGCGGCTTCCTTGATCGCCTTGGCTTTCTTGGCGTCGAGCACCTTCAGCTCTTCGTTCACGTCGGCGGCTGCGTGCTTGACGATAGCGAGCGCCGTGATCAGCTCGGGCGACTGCTTTTCAGTCGATATCTTGAAGTTCTGCAAGGAGCGCTGCGTTTGCGCGCCCCAAAGCTTGTCGTTCGGCACGGCAATCTCGCCGAACGTGTCCTTCTCCATGCGTACATCGCCCTTTGCGTTCTGTGTCATTGCTTGAAGCTCCTTACGAGAGTCAGATTCGGTGCCGATGCGAGCCGCCCGCTTCATAACTGCTTGTCGACTGGCAGCAGCATGAAGAGGCCCGTCATCACGTTTCGATACAAGCCCGCTTCGGGATCGAAGTTATAGGTGACCATGCCGTCCTTGCCCTTCGTCGTCCAGACGAGGCCGGATTGCGGCGAACCGGTGCGCTGCAGACTCGCAATGACCGCCGCGCTCGCCAGTTCCACGCGATAGCTCACCTCGGGCGTGATGCCTCGATCGAACAGCTTCGCGGTCTGATCGGCGATCGGCTGGCTATGGATCACGAGCGCGAGTTCGGTGTTGAGCAGCGCCGAGCGCGGATCGAGATTCATCGAGCCGATCACGAGGATACTCCGATCGATGACATACGCCTTTGCATGCAGACTCGCGCGCGATTGCGAGCCAAACAGCCCGGCGCGCGGACGGCCTTCGCCCTGGATCTGAATCGGCTTGAATTCGTACAGTTCCACGCCGTTTTGCAGCAGAGGAATGCGATACGGCGCGTAGCCCGCCTGGACCGCGACGGCATCGGTGGCGGCGAGGGAGTTGGTCAGCACGGCGACGCGCACGTGTCGCCGCGTGACATCGGCGAGCGCTTTCACGCCTGCATCGTGCGGCACGAAGTAGGGCGACAGAATCAGGAATTCGCTTTGCGCGCTCTTCAACAGGTCGGCGAGACGCGTCATCGGCGGACTCTTGTAGTCCTCGCTCGGGTTCTCGATCTTCGACGGCGAATCGGCCCAGAACTCGGTCTCTGCCCACACGAGTTCCAGATCTTCCTGCGCGATCTGCTGCGCGAGCGGCGTCGCGTTCAGCGGCTTGGCATTGAGCGGTTCGGCTTGCGCGCGCCAGTGTGCGCGCAGATCGTCGCGCGTCTTGTCTAGCTCGGACGCGTCGAATTTCTGCTTGTTCAACACGCGCAGCGGATACGACAGCGCGCTGTTCCAGTAGTCGTCGAAACTCGCGGAGACTTTTTGCGCGATGGGTCCGGCGGTGAAGACATCGAGATCGCGGAACTGCAGCGTCGGACTCGCGCTGAAGTATTCGTCGCCGAGATTGCGGCCGCCGACGATGGCGATCTGGTTATCCGCGATCATCGCCTTGTTATGCATGCGGCGCGTGAAGCCATCGACATTGGAGAAGAAGTTCTGCGTGCGTTCAGTGATGCTCTCGCGCGCGCTGCCGTATGGGTTGAACACGCGAATCTCGATGTTCTGATGCGTGTTCAGCGCCGCCATGATGCGGTCGATGTCCTTGAAGTTCAGGTCGTCGACGAGCATGCGCACGCGCACGCCGTGGTCCGCCACGTAGAGCGCGGCGGCGAGCAGCAGCTTGCCGGTGTTGTCTTCCTCGGCGATGTAGTACTGCATGTCGAGCGTTTTCGTCGCCGCGCGCGCGAGCGCAATGCGCGCCTGCAGCGCTTCCGTGCCGCTTGGCAGGAGACGCACGGCGGACTGGTCCGGGTGCTTGCGTTCGAGCGGCGCGAGCGCGTCGCCGAGCGGCGTGCTTTCGCTGGCCGGCAATGCCTGGCTCACCGGGCGATCGAACGCCGTGGCGGGCGGGCGCGTCGCGCAAGCGGCGCAAAGTGCCGTCAGCGCGAGCGTTGCGAAGAGGCGCGCGGTGCGACTCGAAATCTTCCTCGTGCTGCTCGTTCTTGCACTTGCACTTGCACTTGCACCGATGGCAGCTTCATCCATTCCCCGGTTTCGCGACACTGTCATTCCTCTTTTTCGTGGTCTCGATACGGCCCGGCATTCATGACGATGCCGATGCTCGGTTTCGCGACGTAGCAATTACCGTTCTCGCCGGTGCTGGTCTCGAAATATTCTATGGGAAATTGGACGATTCGCCCGGAAAGGCAGTACGCGACCCGCGTATCGGCGCCGGAGCGCGGACGAAAAAAAGCCCGCTCGGGTGGAGCGGGCTTGAACCCCTGTCACTGGAGTCTCAAGGAGGAGACGGGTTCATCCTAACAATGCCTGCTGGTCTTTCCAACCAAGGATTCGTGCTTTGTATGTGGGAAAGCGGTTGTGATGCTTATTTGCTCGAACTACGCGCTCACGTCGGGCCGTGAACCGGCGCGGTCGCGCCATCCGCAACCTTCACGCTTCCCGTCTCGACCATCCGCCGGCTGATTCGATGAAAACGCAGCGTCATCAGCATGGCGACGCTCGCGAGCCCCGCCGCGAGGCCCCACCACAAGCCCTTCGCGCCCAGTTCGAAGTGGAACGCGAGCACATAACCCGTCGGAAAACCGACGCCCCAGTAACCGAACGCGGCGGCGAGCATCGGCACGCGAGTGTCCTTGAGGCCGCGCAGGCAGCCGGAACCGACCGTCTGCATGCCATCGACGATCTGGAACACGGCGGCGACACCCAGCAGCGAGGCCGCGAGCGCAACCGTCTGCGCGTTTTTCGGATCGCCGAGATGCAGATACAGCCCGACGATCGCGCGCGGCACGGTAATCAGCACGAGTCCCGACAGCACCATGAAGCCGACGCCGAGCGCGAGCGCGACGAAGCCCGCATGACGCGCCGCGAGCGGCACGCCCGCGCCGACCCAATAGCTCACGCGCACGTTCGCCGCCTGTCCGATGGCAAGCGGCACCATGAAGGCCACCGACGCCACGTTGATCGCGATTTGGTGCGCGGCGAGCGGCGCTTCGCCAAGCAAGCCGACCATGAGGCCGGTGGCGAGAAACAGCGTGGATTCGACGCCATACGTGATGGCGACCGGCCAGCCGATGCCGAAGAGTTCGCCCATGAGCGGCATGCGCGGACGCGCCGCGACGACGAAATGCCGATAGCGCGGCCGCAGATGCAACAGCGCGACGAGCGCGAGCGCAATGCCCCAAATGGTGATCGTGGTCGCCGCAGCCGAGCCGAGAAACCCTTCGCGCGGCAGGCCCCAGGCGCCGTGAATCAGCCCGTAGTTGAGGAAACCGTTGACGAACACACCGCCGATCGACACCCACAAAAGCCTGCGCGCCGCGCCGATAGCCGGCAGAAACGCGCGCATCAATCCAATGCCGATGAGGCTGCCCGGCGTGCCCCAGCGCAGCACGGCGCAATACTCACCGACATTCCGGGCGAGCGTCGCGGGTTCATGGAACGCGAGGAGAATCGCCTCGGCGTAGCTCAGGAGCACGAACGCGGGCACCGCAAGCAGCACCGACAACACGAGCCCCGTCCAGTAGATGCCCGGCACCTGATGTTCGGCGTTCGCGCCACGCGCATGCGCCACCGATACGCTGACGGACGTAAGCACGCCCTGCAGCAGCGTCACGATCACGAAGAACACGTTCGCGCCCAGGCCGCCGGCAGCGAGCGCATCGGGGCCTAACGAGCCGAGCAGGATGGTGTCGGTGACGCCCATCGCCATTTGCGAGAGTTGCGCGATGGCGAGCGGCGCCGCGAGCCGCGCCGTATCGACGGCATGGCGCGAAAAACTCGGCGGATGCGCCGCCGCGCGCGTGAAATGGGATTGCATGTCTTGAGCGGCCATTCGTGGCGACGGTTTATTCCGGCGCGCGGACTTGGATCTTCTGACCATCGAGCGCGACGACCTGACCCGCGCGAATCTTGCAGGTCTTGCGCATCTCGACTTTGCCGTCGACGCGGACATCGCCCATGGCAACGCGCGCTTTCGCGGAGCCGCCGCTGTCGGCGAGCCCCATCAGCTTGAGCAGGTTATGAAGTTCGACGTAGTCGCCCGTAAGGGTGAATTGAAGCGGTGGCATGGCGGGCGCGGAGGTTACTCGGGTTGATTCGAGGTGGATTCGAGATGAATTCGGGGCGAAGGCGTCAATGATAAACCAGTGGCCGCCCTCAATAGCTGGGCACGCGCCGTGCTGGTGCATGACGGACTTCGGCGTGCGCTGTCATCGTATTGAAAGCAGGCGCGATGGCAATTGTAGCCAGATGAAACGGTCGGTAACAACGACTCGGTTCGTCGAACTTGGACGCGCATCGCTGAGTCCGATAGTTTGATCGATACAGCTTCGGTCATCTTTCCAATCGACAAAAGTCGTGCGTCATCGCAGTTCATGGCCGCCGACGCTTAAACCAAGAGAGGACCTCGCTCATGATTAAGACTCGAAATCTGATGATCGGCACCGCATTCGCCGCCCTGACCGCCGCTTCGGGCGCTTTCGCCCAAACTACGGACGCCGTGCCGGCACAACCGGCGACACCTGCGCCGCAAAATCTCGTCGCGCCCGCGCCGACCGATCCGCTGGTCCAGCGCCGCAACGCGAACGCCGAGGCGAACGCGGAGTACAAGGCATCGAAGAAGGCTTCGCAGGCCGACCTGAAGGCCGCGAACAAGCAGGCGAAGGCGCAGTACAAGGAGCAGGTGCGTAACGCGAAGATCAATCGCAAGGCGGATAAGGACGCCGCCAAGGATGAGTTGAACGCGACGGAATCCAACACGCCGAAGGACACGGGCTTGCAGCATTGATTTCGATGCGTTGGACGCGCGCCGCAGTGCCGTGGCGCGCGCTTCATGAGGCTTGAGAAAGGGAGGACACACCATGACTCGATCGAAGAATGCAGTGTTGGCCGCCGTGATTGCCGGGACGCTTGCGAGCGTCTCAGTGGTTTCGTTCGCGCAGACGACGAGCGATCAGCAGCCGAGCAGCGCGGACAAGAAGGCATCGAAGAAGCAGGCCGAGGCCAACAAGGACGCGGCCGTCGCTCAGGCCAAGGCCGACAAGAAGAAAACCGAAGCGCAGTCGAAAGCGAACGAAGCGGCTGCGGATGCGAAGCTCAAGAACGCGAAGAAGGCGGATTAGCAGGACGGTTGTTCGGGTAGTGCGAATGGTCCAGTCGGGTGCAACCCGCTGGGCCGTTTTTTTTGCATAACCAACCGTTGAGCGCAAACCCTTGCGTCTCCAGTCTGTATGGATATACAGTACACGTCACACTTTTTTGCGCCTCTTCCCGTGCTGACGCTCCCTGAAGAAACCGCCACCGCCGACGCAGCCGAAGCCCAGGTCGCCGCCTATCTCGCCAAGCTCAACGAGGCGCAGCGCCACGCCGTCGAATTCGGCGTCGATGAACCCAACCGCTGCGGCGGACCGCTTCTCGTCATCGCGGGCGCGGGGTCTGGCAAGACCAACACGCTGGCGCACCGCGTCGCGCATCTGCTGGTGAAAGGCGCCGACCCGCATCGCATCCTTTTGCTTACTTTCTCGCGCCGCGCCGCCGTCGAGATGACGCGTCGCGTCACGCGCATCGCCATGAACGCGCTGGGCACCAAGGCCGCCATCGCGCAAGGTCTCACGTGGTCAGGCACGTTCCATAGCGTTGGCGCGCGTTTGCTGCGCGATTACGCCGATCTCGTCGGGCTCGCGCCGTCGTTCACCATCAACGACCGCGAAGACTCCGCCGATCTCATGAACCTCGTGCGCCACGAGCTCGGGTTATCGTCGAAAGAGAAGCGCTTTCCCGCCAAGTCCACGTGCTTCAGCATTTATTCGCGCGTGGTCAACACGGGCGCCTCGCTTGCCGCCGTGCTGGATCAGTCGTATCCGTGGTGCCGCGAGTGGGAGGCGGACTTGAAGCGTCTCTTCGCCGCCTACGTCGCGGCCAAACAGACGCAAAGCGTGCTCGATTACGACGACCTCTTGCTTTACTGGTCGCATCTCGCGGCCGAGCCGACGATCGCCGCCGATCTGTCGAGCCGCTTCGATCACGTGCTCGTCGACGAATATCAGGACACCAACCGCCTTCAGGCCACCATTCTTCTGGCGATGAAACCGGACGGCCGCGGCCTCACCGTCGTCGGCGACGATGCGCAGTCCATCTACTCGTTTCGCGGCGCAACAGTGCGCAATATTCTCGATTTTCCGCGGCACTTCGACCCGCCCGCCGCGACCGTCACGCTCGATCGCAACTATCGTTCGACGCAGCCCATTCTCGAAGCGTCCAACGCGGTGATCGGCATGGCCACCGAGCGCTATACGAAGAACCTCTGGACCGACAAGGCATCGGCGCAAAAACCGCGCGTGGTGAGTGTCGCCGATGAAGCCGATCAGGCGCGCTATATCGTCGAGCAAGTGCTGGAGGCGCGCGAGGGCGGCATGAAGCTCAAGTCGCAGGCCGTGCTGTTTCGCGCGGCGCATCACAGCGCGACGCTCGAAATCGAACTCACGCGCAAGAACATTCCGTTCGTGAAATTCGGCGGGCTCAAGTTTCTCGACTCCGTGCACGTCAAGGACGTACTCGCCGTATTGCGCTGGGCGGAAAATCCGCGCGATCGTGTCGCCGGCTTTCGCGTGGCGCAATTGCTGCCGGGCGTCGGGCCGGCCATCGCCGGGCGGCTGCTGGACAGCGTGGCGCAAGCCGAACGTTCATCGAATGCGATTGCCGCCTTCCATGCGCCCGCCCGCGCCAGCGAAGACTGGCCGCGTTTCGTCGGCCTGATGGCGAAACTCTGCGGCCGCGAGAGCGGCTGGCCGGCGGAGTTCGAAATGATCCGCCGATGGTACGAGCCGCATCTCGAACGCAATCACGAAGACGCGGCCATTCGTATTGGCGACGTATTGCAGATGGAGAGCATCGCGTCGACCTATCCCACGCGCGAGCGCTTTCTCACCGAACTCACGCTCGATCCGCCCGATGCGACCAGCGACGAGTCCGGCGTGCCTCTCATCGACGAAGACTATTTGATTCTCTCGACAATCCATTCGGCGAAGGGGCAGGAATGGCGCAACGTTTTCGTGCTGAACGGCGTGGACGGCTGCATTCCATCCGATCTGGGCACGGGTAGCGACGAGGAAATCGACGAAGAGCGGCGGCTGCTTTATGTGGCGATGACGCGCGCGAAGGAAGATCTGCATATCGTCACGCCGCAGCGCTTTTACGTGCACAACCAGACGCATCTGGGCGACCGGCACGTGTGGGCGCAACGCACGCGCTTCATTCCGCAGCATCTGATGCAGAACTTCGAAGCCACCGCGTGGCCGCCGGTTCCGGTCGCCGCCGCGCCGACGGCGGCGGGACTCGCGGCCGCGGCTAAGGCGAAGATCGATATCGCGGCGCGCTTGAAGGGGATGTGGGATTAGCGGTAAGCGGCGCCCGGTCCACGCCTAACGCTGCGCCCGCGAAGTCTTCGGCACGCGCGGCGCCGGCGCAAAGATGCTCCGTAGCCATGCGGCAAACCGCGTGAACCCATCATAAGGTTCATCGACAAACAACTCCGGCCGCAGCGAGCGAATGTATTCGAGTACCTGCTGCGCTTCCTGCTTCTGAATCGACCCATAAAAAATGCCGAGCCGCAGCAGACAGCGCAATTCACCGAGCTTCTCGCGCGCATTCGAGCCAACGCTGTTTTCCACCGCGATCTTCGTCTCATAGGTGCGCTGACGCAGCGAATCGGCGAGGCGCCATGCGGGCGTCTGCATCTTCTCCTCGACTTCGCGGATATCCATCGCGGCTGACTTGATCTGCGAGGCGAGCACATCGACTTGCGAAGCATCGCCCTTCGCCTCGGTGACGATGGCCGTCGCCCATTCGCGCGATGCCTTCACGAGATCCTCGGCGTTCCAGTCCGAGCGGATCGCGAACGCGAAACCGTGTTCGGCCGCCTGTCGGATCAAAATCTCGACGACATCCGGAAATTCCTTGTCGAGCGCGCGCTTGGCCCACGCGTACTGGCCTTGCGACAGCATGCGCTGCACCGCCTGCTCGGTCAGCGGCGTCGGATTGTCGAGCAGCTTGGCGCGCAGAAAGTCCTCGAACGTCGGCGTGACGAACTGCGGGTCGAGCTTGAGCGACAGGCGCATGAACGCCTCATAGTCGCGATGCAATGAAGCGATGGTCTCGTCGCGAAACGATAGGGTTATTTGACGCATGTTGGTTCCCGGTTCCGCGCTCGGATGGCCCGATGGCGGGAAATGCCTTTGGCGTCCGCTTCGACGGCGGAGTCCATTCGTTTCTGATAACGGCGTTACAGCCGGGAACTTGAGGGTGTTCTGAAAGCCGTTGCGCGAAGAAGCCTTTAACGCAAGACGACGAACTGCCAAACGAAGAAAACCGCGAGCGACACCCCGATGGTAAGTAAGGGCCGCCTGGTCCACGCGCACACGGCCACCGCAACCACGGCGGCCACGAGTTGCGGGTTGCGCCAGGTGATTTCCGCGCCGTTGCCGTGCGGCGAGACGGTCATCGGCACGATGATCGCGGTCAGCACCGTCACCGGCACGAAGCCGAGCGCCGTGCGCACGATGGGCGGAAACGGCAACCGCTCGCCCAGCACGAAGACGGCCGCGCGGATCAGATACGTGACGAGCGCCATGCCGAGAATCAGCAGCACATAGTTCGATGTGGTCATCGTGCGCGCTCCTTGCGGTTATCGCCGTTCGATTCACGCTCGCGTCGTTCCATCAGCGTGATCGCCATGCCGACTCCGATTCCCACCAGCACCGCCGCAAGCAAGCCGAGCTTGTATGGCCAGTCCTGCCACGCGAACGACAGCACGCCCGATGCAATCGCCGCCGCGACAAAGCGCACGGCCACCAGTTGCGGCACGATGATGGCGATGAACGTCGCGACCATCGCGAAGTCCAGCCCGAGCGACTTGAGCCCTGGGAATGCGGCGCCGAAGAGCAAGCCGACGAGCGTCCACAGTTGCCAGTTCAGATACATCGAGAGGCCGGAGCCGAAGAAGTAGTGCGGGCCGATTTCGCCCGGCGCGCGCTTCTGGTAATGCGCGTAAGCGACGGCGAACACTTCGTCGGTGAGCAGACCCGACAGCGTCCAGCGCCAGCGCGCGGGCAGATGCGCGACATAAGGCGCGAGCGTCGCCGAATAAAGGACGTGCCGCAAGTTGATGACGAAGGTCGTCGCCCAGATCACGATGAAGCTCGCGTGTCCCGCGATCATGCCGATGGCGATGAACTGCGCCGAGCCCGCGAACACCGCGAGCGACATCAACTGGCCGTGCCAGAGCGTGAGCGGGCTCGCCGTGACGAGCGTGCCGAAGATGACGCCGAAGGGCGCGGCGCCGACCATCATTGGAATGGTGTCGCGCGCGCCGGCGGCGAATTCCCGCAGCGCGGGGGTGGATACTGCTTTCAAATCGTGCCTCCGTTATAAGCCAATATGAGCGCTTGGGCAGTCATATCGGTCGCCGGGAGGATAAGGCATGCAGTAAGCATCGGGCTTGTACGATCGTGCGGCGCTCGTGGCTCGCGTGATGGTTTCAACCAGCCTGCCGGCAAGTCGTACAGTTTACAACTTCATTGTGGGCGCGGCGGAGCGCGCGCATCGCTTCACTTCCTTCACTTCACGGGAATGGTCGTGCCTTCGGGAACCGGCACCGCCGTCACGCTGTTCTTCGGACTACCGGTCGCAATGCGGTCGCTGTAGGTCAAGTAGACGAGCGTATTGCGTTTGGCGTCGACCACGCGCACCACGTGCAGCGTCTTGAAGATGAACGACATGCGGTCGGAGAAGACATCGGTCTTCTGCTTGAGCGGCTGAGTGAATTTGATCGGCCCGACCTGACGGCAGGCGATAGACGATTCCGTCGGATCTTCCGCGATGCCGAGCGTGCCTTTCACGCCGCCCGTGCGCGCCCGCGACACGTAGCAGGTGACGCCCGCGACGAGCGGATCGTCATAGGCTTCGACGGTCACGCGGTCGGAACCGGTGAAACGGAAGTTGGTGTTGACGCTCGCGATTTCCTCGGCCTGCGCTGTTGCCGCGCCGAACAAGGTAACGAGCGCCGCAGCGGTAGCGGTGAGGAGAGTGCGGTTCATCGTGATCCTTCGGAAAAAGAGAAAGGGCGTCGTATTGTATCGACGCCCTTGCTGTTTTCCCGCAAGCATTCGGCCAATCGGCGATTCAATGGAAGATCAAATACAGGATCACCAGAACCACGACCGGCACACCGAGCAGCCATCCGAGTAGGTAAGGCATGTCGTCCTCCTTCGCGTGTTGTTTTTGACAATTCCAGTATCGCGAGGAAGCGCGCGGGGCGTTAGCCGTGTGTGTCCTAAATACGTGTAGGCGCAGTCCTATGCTCTCTTACCGGCACGTTACGATTGGTCATTCCATCACGCGAATCCTGCGCGCTGGCTGATCCCGATACAGCGTGCGCACGTAATCGAGATGCGCTCCGGCGCATTCGCGGGCGCGGGCGGGGTCGCGGGCGGCGATGGCATCGAACATGGCGCGATGCTGGGCGAGCAGGTTCGCTTCGACTTCATCGTCGTAATCGACCAGACGGTGCGATGTCAGCATGGACTCGCGCACCAATTCGTTGAGACCGTGCATGACGTGCGCCAGCGCGACGTTGTGCGTGGCGTCGGCGATAGCCAGATGAAACGCGGCGTCTTTTTCGGCAATGCGCGTGCTCTTGTCGGCCACCGCGGCTTCGAGCGCCTGGAATGCATCGGCGATGCGCGTCAGATCCGCCTCGGAGGCGCGCTCGGCGGCGTAGGCAGCGGACAGCGTTTCGAGGCCATGACGCAATTCGAGGACATCGGCGCTGGCGTTGGGTTGCTGTTCGAGGAGTGCGGCGAGTGGATGCGACACGAGCGGCGCCGTCACATCCGACACGACGAATCCGCCGCGCGCCACCGCGCGGATGAAGCCGTCCGACTCCAGCCGAATAAGCGCCTCGCGCAGCGACGGCCGCGAAACGTTGAGTTGTTCCGCCAGATCGCGCTCGGCGGGGAGGCGCTGGCCAGGCAGGAGCGTGCCGTTCGAGATCAACTCGCGTATCTGCCCCGACACCACGTCCGACAAGCGCACGCGGGCGTAGGAATGCGAGTGGACGGGCTGAAAAGGCATCGTTCGAGCAAGTGGAGGTAAATCGGGACTTTCGGAGTTTGACACGAAAGGGCCATCTCTTTAAAGTCTTGGTCAGACCAAGCTTACCAAAATCCGGCCCCCAATCCTCAAGTCGCCGTTTCGGATCCCATGAAAGTCGCCCTGTTTGTGCCCTGTTTCATCGACGCCTTCTATCCGCAGATCGGCGTCGCCACGCTGGAACTGCTCGAACGCCTCGGACTCGATGTCGATTACCCGCAGGATCAAACCTGCTGCGGCCAGCCGATGGCCAATAGCGGCGCTCACAAGGAAGCCGCAGGCGCCGAGCGCGTGTTTACGCGCAACTTCGCGGATTACGACTACGTCGTCGGACCGTCGGCGAGTTGCGTGCATCACGTGCGCGAGCACTTCACGGCCATCGAACAGACGAGCGCGGTATCGAAGGTCAGAAAAAACACCTACGAGCTCGTCGAATTCCTGCACGACGTCTTGCAGGTGCGCGAGTTTCCGTGGGCCGAATTCCCGCATCGCGTCGGGCTGCACAACAGTTGCAGCGCGGTGCGGCACTTGCGCGAAACCTCGAATTCGGAAGTGGCGGCGGCGCCGTTTTCCAAGCCGCGCGCGCTGCTCGAAGGCGTGAAGGGCATCGAATTCGTCGCGCCCGCGCGACCCGACGAATGCTGCGGCTTCGGCGGCACGTTCTCCGTGACCGAGGAAGCCGTGTCCGTGCGCATGGGTCAGGACAAAGTGCGCGATCACGTCGGCGCGGGCGCGCAGTACATCGTGTCGGGCGACATGTCGTGTCTCATGCATCAGCAGGGATGCGCCGAGCGTCTCAAACTCGATGCGCGTTTCATCCATATCGCGCAGGTTCTCAACGGAGCGCGCGCATGAGCAAGACCTCGGGCAAGTCGGTGAGAATCGATCACGCGAAGGCGGCGGGCGCGTTTCTGCAGAAGTCGGATCACGTCGCGTTCCACGACAAGCGGCTGTGGGACTTGCGCAGCAAGCGCGACGCGCAGGCGCACGGTATTCCCGAATGGGAGGAGATGCGCAATCTCGCCTCGGGCATCAAGGAACATACGCTGTCCAATCTCTCCGAATACCTCGCGCAGTTCGCGGATCAGGCGGAGAAGAACGGCGTCGTGGTGCACTTCGCGGCCAACGCGGAAGAGCACAACGCGCTCGTCCACAAGCTGATGAGCGAACGCGGCATGACCACGCTCGTCAAGAGCAAATCCATGCTCACCGACGAATGCTACATGCGCGACTATCTCGAACCGCGTGGCATGACGGTGATGGAAACCGATCTTGGCGAACGCATTCAGCAGTTGGATCACCAGGACCCGAGCCATATGGTCGTGCCAGCCGTGCACAAGCTGCGCGCGGATGTGGCGGAGCTTTTTGGACGCACGATCGGCACCGATCCGGACAACAGCGACATCCACTATCTCGCCGAAAGCCAGCGCATGGACACGCGGCCGTACTTCGTGCGTGAGAAGACGGCCGGCATGACGGGCTGCAATTTCGCGGTGGCGGAAACGGGCACGGTCGTCGTCTGCACGAACGAGGGCAACGCGGATCTCTCGGCGAACGTGCCGCCGCTGCATATCGCGTCCATCGGCATCGAGAAGATCATTCCGCGTATTGCCGATCTCGGCGTGTTCGTGCGCATGCTTTCGCGCAGCGCGCTCGGCTCGCCGATCACGCAGTACACGTCGCACTTTCGCGCGCCTCGGCCGGGCACGGAGATGCATTACATCCTCGTCGATAACGGCCGTTCCGAACGCCTCGCGCTCGACGACTTCTGGTTCTCGCTCAAGTGCATTCGCTGCGGCGCGTGCATGAATACGTGTCCGGTGTATCGGCGAAGCGGCGGGCTATCGTACGGCGGCACGTACTCGGGGCCGATCGGCGCGATCATCAATCCGACGCACGATCTCAAGCGCTACAGCAGCCTGCCGTTTGCCTCGACGATGAACGGCAGTTGCACCAACGTCTGCCCGGTGAAGGTGAATATTCACGAACAGATCTACAAGTGGCGCGAGGTGATCGCCGAACGCCACGAAGTGCCGTTCGTGAAACAGGAAGTGTTGAAGATGGCGGGACGGCTGCTCGCGAGTCCGACGCTTTATCGCGCGACGGTGGCATCGCTTGGCGGCGCGCTCAAGCGGCTGCCGAACTTCGTGCTGTACAACCCGCTCAACATCTGGGGCCGGCAGCGTGACTTGCCCGAAGCGCCCGCCGAGACCTTCCACGAGTGGTACAAGAAAAACCGGAAGATCGCCAAATGACGACTCGCGAAGCTTTTCTGTCGAAGATCCGCGCGGCGCAGCCCGCTTCGCGCCCGCTCCCCGATGTGCCCGTCTTCGCGACGCCCGAGGGCGATCTGCGCACGCGCTTCGAAACCGCGCTCATCGCCATGGGTGGAACATGCGTGGAAGCGCAGAGCCTCGACGAAGTCGGCGCGATGATCGCGCAACGTTTCGGCGATGGCGCAGCGGTGGCGTCGGCGGTGGCGGGAATCGAAGGCACGCGGCCGATTACGGTCGATACCGTTCCGTCGTCGCTTCAGGATGTCGATGTGGGCGTCGTGAGAGGGCGCTTCGGCGTGGCGGAGACTGGCTCCGTGTGGTTCAGCGAAAAGGAGTACGTCGTCAATTCAATCGGCTATATCGTGCAGCATCTCGTCGTGCTGCTCGATCCTTCGCAACTTGTCGAAGGCTTGCAGCAGGTTTATCGACGACCCGATTTTCAGTCGGCCCGTTATGCGGTGCTAGTGACGGGGCCTTCGGCCACGGCGGATATCGAGGGCGTGCTGATTCGCGGCGCACAGGGCGTGCGATCGCTGACGGTTGTCTGGCTTGCTGCTTAGATGCTTAGAAGAGCGCTACTGCTATTTGCGCAAACAAAAAAGCCCAGTCGAATGACTGGGCTTTTTGTATGAAACTGGGTGGCTCCCCGACCTGGGCTCGAACCAGGGACCTACGGATTAACAGTCCGGCGCTCTACCGACTGAGCTATCGGGGAACAGCTACTACGCTTGAAACGAGTCTCTGATGAGACAAAAAACCCAGCTCACAACTCGGCTGGGTTTTCCTTTGATTCTGTCTGGAACCTGCTCGATACTGAGTGGCTCCCCGACCTGGGCTCGAACCAGGGACCTACGGATTAACAGTCCGGCGCTCTACCAACTGAGCTATCGGGGAACATCTACTGCAGAGAAACGAAATTATAGGGAGCGCTTTCTGCGCTGTCAACGCTCAATCTTCATTCAATAACGGTTTTTTGCATCGAAATTGATTGATCCTGCGCGTCCGACAAATGACAGGGCGGCAAATACAGCCGCTTAGCGCTCCAGCAGATCCAGCTTTTCCTTCACGTCCTTGAATTCGTCGGCTTCCGGCAGCGGCGCCTTGGTCTTCGTGATGCTCGGCCAGTTGCGCGCGAGTTCCGCGTTCAGTTCGGTGAAGTGTTGCTGGTCGCTGGGAACGTCTTCTTCGGCATAGATTGCATTCACCGGGCATTCGGCCACGCACACGGCGCAGTCGATGCATTCGTCCGGATCGATCGCGAGAAAGTTGGGACCTTCGCGGAAGCAATCCACCGGGCACACGTCCACACAATCGGTGTAGCGGCACTTGATGCAGCTTTCGGTCACAACGTGAGTCATTCAGGCTCCTGCATGCGCAATTCGGGGGAGGGCGGCGTTTTTAGATGACCATATGGGCAGCGGCACAGGGCCGTGCGCGGCTCGCTCGCCAAAACGCATATTGTAGCGTAACGGTAAAAGGCGACGCGAGCGCCGCGCCATGCGCCTTATATCGATTCGTGATTAATGTATGCGGCTTTCCTAAAAGGGCCGGGGCGGCAGGATGCCGTGCACGCATTCGGGTAACATGAACGGACAGCGCGCGGCGCGTCTCGTCAATAGCGGTCGGTAGCGGCCTATACAGCGCGCGGGCATCCTTGCATCGATGTACAAGCCAGAACCATGATCATCAATTCGCTGCTCGATACCGATCTCTACAAATTCACCATGATGCAGGTGGTCCTGCATCATTTCCCGGCGGCGCACGTCGAGTATCGGTTTCGCTGCCGCACGCCGGAAGTGGATCTGGTGCCGTTCATCGACGAGATTCGGGACGAGGTGCGTCAACTCTGCAACCTGCGCTTCAAGGAAGAAGAGCTCGACTATCTGCGGCGCATGCGCTTCATCAAGAGCGACTTCATCGACTTTCTCGCGCTCTTTCATCTGAACGAGAAGTCCATTCGCATCGCGCCGTCGAAGAAGGGCAACGGCGAGATCGACATCGAAATAGAAGGGCCTTGGCTGCACACCATTCTCTTCGAGATTCCGGTGCTGGCCATTGTCAACGAAGTGTATTTCCGCAATACGCAGAAAAAGCCCGAGTACGAAACCGGGCGCGAACGTCTGCGCGACAAGATCAAACTGCTCGCCACACCGCCCGAATATTCGGACTGCAAGATTGCCGATTACGGCACGCGCCGCCGCTTTTCGGGCCAATGGCACGAGGAAGTCGTGCTAACGCTCAAGGAGCGGCTCGGCGAACAGTTCGCGGGCACGAGCAACGTGTTCTACGCGATGAAGCATGGTTTGCGTCCGCTTGGCACCATGGCGCATGAATACCTGCAAGCGTGTCAGGCACTCGGCCCGCGTCTGCGCGACTCGCAGATCTTCGGCTTCGAGATGTGGGCGAAGGAATATCGCGGCGACCTGGGTATCGCGCTGTCGGATGTCTACGGCATGAAGGCGTTCCTGCGCGACTTCGACATGTACTTCTGCAAGCTCTTCGACGGCGCGCGTCACGATTCCGGCGATCCCTTCGACTGGGGCGAACGCCTCATCCGGCATTACGAGGAAAACCGCTGCGATCCGCGCACCAAGGTGCTCGTGTTCTCGGACGCGCTGGATATTCCGAAGGTGCTGCAACTGTATGAGCGTTTCCGCGGGCGCTGTCAGCTCGCGTTCGGCGTCGGCACGAATCTCACGAATGACCTGGGCTATCAGCCGTTGCAGATCGTCATCAAGATGGTTCGCTGCAATGGTCAGCCGGTGGCGAAACTCTCCGATTCCCCCGGCAAGAACATGTGCGACGACAAGGCCTATCTGGCTTATCTGAGGCAAGTGTTCGGCATCGAGAAGCAAGCGGGCGAGACCGACTGACGCTTGGTTCGTGCTTTGTTCCCGCGCGCGGCCTATGCCTTTCGGCCGAGGTTCGCGCGCTCAAGACCGCTCGATATAATTCCATCGTGCCGCCAGGACTCGTGGCGCGCACGCATCCGGAACACTCTCGCACTCGTAAGGACGGCACCATGGACACATCGGCGGCGCGCCGCAATATTCTCGCGCGCATACGCAGCGCGCAGGGCAGACGCGGTGAGCCGACCGAAGCCGAGCGTGCCACCGCGAACGACTATCTGACGCGTCATCCCGAAGGTCCGCGCCCGCCGTTGCCCGACACCCGCGACGCGCTCATCGCGCGGTTCCGGCTCGAAGCCGAACGGCTCTCGACGACCGTCGCCGAAGTCGCCGCGCTCGGCGATGCTCCCGCCGAAGCCGCGCGCTACCTCCGCTCGTTGAACCTTGCCACCGATGCCGTCGCATGGCCTGCGTTGGCTGAGTTGCCGTGGGCCCAGGCGGGCATTCAGGCGTCGTTACGCAAGCCGGAAGACGCGGATCTCGTCGGCATCACGGGCTGCTTTTGCGCGACGGCGGAAACCGGGTCGCTCGTGTTGCTGTCCGGCCCGGATACGCCTGCGTCCGGCGCGCTCTTGCCGCAGACGCATATCGCGGTCGTGCCGGCTTCGCGCATCGTCGCGGCGCATGAAGACGCCTTCGCACTGATTCGCGCCGAACGGGGCGAACTGCCGCGTGCGGTGAACTTCGTTTCCGGGCCGTCGCGCACCGGCGATATCGAGCAGACCATCGTGTTGGGCGCGCATGGGCCGTATCGCGTGCATGTAATCGTCGTGACCGAAGCGTGAGCGCAGTGCGCTCTCTTCTCCTCGGCTGCATGGCATTGCTCGGCGCGATGTCGAACGCGTCGGCGGCCACGGTCGATGGCGCGAGCTTGTCGGCGGCGTGGGGCGTTCCGTTCTTCGGCATGCTGCTTTCCATCGCGGTGTTTCCGCTCGTCGCGGCGAAGCTCTGGCATCACCACTTCGGCAAGATCGCGTTGCTCTGGGCGCTCGCGTTTCTCGTACCCTTCGCGGCTGCGTTCGGCGGCGGCACGGCGCTCGGCGTATTCGTCCACGCGATGCTCGAAGAGTACATACCGTTCATCGTTTTGCTGGCTTCCTTGTACACGGTCGCGGGCGGCATTTGCGTGCACGGCGATCTTCGCGGCTCGCCGCGTCTGAATGCCTCGTTGCTCGCGCTGGGAACCGTGCTGGCAAGCCTCATGGGCACGACCGGCGCGGCCATGCTGCTGATCCGCCCGCTCTTGCGCGCCAACGAAAACCGCAGGCATGTCGTGCATGTGGTCGTGTTCTTCATCTTTCTCGTGGCAAACGTGGGCGGCTCGTTGTCGCCGCTCGGCGATCCACCTTTGTTCCTCGGCTTTCTGAACGGCGTCGGTTTCTTCTGGACGACCACGCATCTCTTTCTGCCGATGCTCCTCGTCTCCATCGTTCTCCTCGCGCTCTTCTACGCGCTGGATACTTATTTCTGGCGCAAGGAAGAAAAAACGCAGCCCGGCTCGGTCGGGACGATTGCAGTTCGCATCGACGGCAGGATCAACTTTTTGCTGCTCGCGGCGGTCGTCGCATTGGTGCTGATGAGCGGCATCTGGAAGCCGGGCGTCGTGTTCGATGTGTACGGCACGCATCTGCATTTGCAGAACGTCGTGCGCGACGCGGCTCTGGTGATCGTGCTGCTCGCATCGCTCGTGCTCACGCCGAATAGCGCGCGCGAGGGCAACGCGTTCGACTGGGCGCCTATCGAAGAAGTGGCAAAGCTTTTCGCGGCCATTTTCATCACCATCGCGCCGGTCATCACGATTCTGCGCGCGGGCGAGTCGGGCGCGTTCGCGGGCATCGTGCACGCGGTGTCCGACCAAGGCAAGCCGCACGATCTCGCCTTTTTCTGGGCCACGGGCATCCTGTCTTCGTTCCTCGATAACGCGCCGACGTATCTCGTGTTCTTCAATCTCGCGGGCGGCGACGCTCCCACGCTCATGACCACGGGCGCGTCCACACTCGCGGCAATCTCGGCGGGCGCGGTCTTCATGGGCGCGAACACGTATATCGGCAATGCGCCGAATTTCATGGTGAAGGCAATCGCCGAATCGCGCGGCATTCGCATGCCGGGCTTCTTCGGTTATATGGGATGGTCTGGCATCGTCCTGTTGCCGTTATTCGCCGTCTTGGGCTGGCTATTTTTCTAGGAGCAATTCGATGAAGAAGGTGCTTGTTGCGCGTCCCACTTTTCCCGATGTGGTCGAACGTCTGAAACAGTATTTCGAAGTCGATCTGAATCCGGGCGACGTGCTTGGCCAGGAGGAGTTTCGCGCGCGTCTGGCCGACAAGGACGGCGCGTTCACTGCCGGCGAAATGGTCGGCGAAACGGAACTGGCGGGCTCGCCGAACCTGAAAGTCGTCGCGAACATGGCGGTCGGCTACAACAACTTCGACATGCACGCCTTCGACGCGCACAAGGTGCTCGGCACCAACACGCCCAACGTGCTGAACGAAACCACCGCCGACTTCGGCTGGGCGCTCATGATGGCTGCGGCCCGGCGCGTGACCGAATCCGAGCACTTTCTGCGCGCGGGCAAATGGCAGAAGTGGAGTTTCGATTCGTTCCTCGGCACCGACGTGTACGGCTCGACGCTCGGCGTGATCGGCATGGGCCGGATCGGGCAAGCGCTGGCGCGCCGAGCGGTGGGCTTCGACATGCGCGTGATCTATCACAACCGTTCGCGCGTCGCGCCGGAGATCGAGTCGCAACTCAACGCGGAGTACGCGTCGAAGGAAGACTTGTTGAAGCGCGCGGATCACGTCGTGCTCGTGCTGCCCTACACCAAGGAGAACCATCACACCATCGGCGCGGCCGAACTCGCGTTGATGAAGCCGACGGCCACGCTTACCAACATCGCGCGCGGCGGAATCGTCGACGATTCGGCGTTGATCGCCGCGCTGCGCGAGAAGCGTATCGCGGCGGCGGGGATCGACGTGTTCGAAGGCGAACCCGACTTCAATCCCGATTTCCTGTTGCTCGACAACGTCGCGTTGACGCCGCATATCGCGAGCGCCACCGAGTCGACGCGCCGCGCGATGGCGAATCTCGCCGCGGACAATCTCATCGCCGGTTTGGGTGAAGGACCGCGCGCCGGCAATCCGCCGAATCCGATCAACCCGGACGTGCTGTAAAAATGATCGAACTGTTGTACGGCGCGATCGCGCTCCTGGCGATTGCGCTTCTAATTGCGCTCGTCGTCCTGTTTGCGACGATGCGGCGCACGTCCCGCGTCGATATCGAAGAGGAATTCGTCGCGCTCACCGACCGCGTGAACGACATGGGCGAGGCGCAGGCGCGCGCGCAGGAGCGGCTCGAACGCGGCTTGCGTGGCGATATCGCGGAGAGCGCGCGCGTCTCGCGCATGGAATCGCAAAGCGGCTTCACACAGTTTCATCAGACGCTCGCGACGCAGTTGGCGAGCACGTCGAGCGTGCAGAACGCGCAGTTCGACGCGCTTGCGCAGCAACTCGCGCAGCAGAGTCAGCAGGCGCGCGACGATCAGGGCAACGCGCTCAAGCGCTTCGCCGACTCCATGACTTTGCATCTCGGCCAGCTATCGGAAGCGAACGAACGGCGGCTCGGCGAAGTGCGCGCGACGCTCGAAGCGCGCCTCAAGGACATCGAGGCGAACAACTCGGCGAAGCTCGATGAAATGCGCCGCACCGTCGATGAAAAGCTGCATTCCACGCTGGAGCAGCGGCTCGGCGAATCGTTCAAGCTGGTGTCGGACCGGCTCGAACAAGTGCATCGGGGCTTGGGTGAGATGCAGACGCTCGCGGCGGGCGTCGGCGATCTGAAGAAGGTGCTGACCAACGTCAAGACGCGCGGCATTTGGGGCGAAGTGCAGCTGGAGTCGTTGCTTGAACAGTTGCTCACGCCGGATCAATACGCGAAGAACGTCGCGACCGTGCCCAAGAGCAACGAACGCGTGGAGTTTGCAGTCAAGTTGCCGGGCCGTCACGACACGCCGGGCGCGCCGGGCGATGCCGCGACGCCGGTGTGGCTGCCTATCGACGCCAAGTTTCCGCGCGAGGACTACGAGCGTCTCGTCGATGCGCAAGATCGCGCAGATCCCGTCGGTGTGGAAGAGGCCGCGCGTGCCCTCGAAGGACGCTTGCGCGCGGAAGCGCGTTCCATCGCGCAGAAGTACGTGTCGCCGCCGCATACGACCGACTTCGCGTTGCTGTTTCTGCCGACCGAGGGTTTGTATGCCGAAGTGCTGCGGCGTCCGGGTTTGACCGACTATCTGCAGCGCGAGCATCGCGTGAGCGTGGCCGGTCCGACTACACTCACGGCGCTGCTCAACAGTCTGCAAATGGGCTTCAGGACGCTCGCTATCGAAAAGCGGTCGAGCGAGGTGTGGCAGGTGCTCGGCGCGGTGAAAACCGAGTTCAACAAGTTCGGCGATGTACTCGCGAAAACGAAGTCGCAGCTCGAAACCGTCACGCGCTCGATCGAAGCGGCGCAGACGCGCACGCGTCAAATGGGCAAGCGCCTGCGCGACGTGGAAGCACTTCCGGGTGAGGAAGCGCGCGGTCTGCTCGGGGATGACGAGGCCGCGCTGCCGCGAGATGGGGACGACGAGCTTTGACGAGCTTCAGATGAAAAGCGGCCTGCGCGTCAGCGATGCAACCGCGTCTACGAAGCCAACCGCTCCAGCGACTCACCCGTGATACGCACGATGCGCCAGTCCGGCAATACGGTTGCGCCCATCTTTTCATAGAAGTCGATGGCGTTCTGATTCCAGTCCAGCACCGACCATTCGAAGCGGCCGCACTGACGCTCGACCGCAAGTGCCGCAAGCCGCTTGAGCATCTGCGTGCCGAGGCCGCTGCCGCGCAACGTCGGGCGCACGTAGAGATCTTCCAGATACAGCCCGCGCTTGCCGAGAAACGTGGAGAAGTTATGGAAGAAGAGCGCATAGCCGACCACTTCGCCCGCCTGTTCCGCGACCAGCGCTTCGGCTGACGGACGCGCGCCGAAGAGCGCATCACGCACGCCGTCTTCGGTCGCGATAAACAGATGCGTGAGCTTCTCGAATTCCGCGAGTTCGTACATCAGCGCGTAGATCGCGCCGATATCGGCGGGCGTGGCGGGGCGAATCGACGCGCCGCTCACGCTTCCTCCGGTGCGTCGGACAACACGATTTCTATGCCGCCGAAACGCGACGCCACCCAGTTATAAGCGTGGCACGCAATCCACAACAGCACGAAGCCAAGGATTGCGTTGAGCAGCAGCGCGCTCGTGACCGTGCTCACTTCCACCGAGCCGTATCGCACGAACGCGACCACCACGCCGAGCAGCACGATCGGCACGCTGAAAGTCAGATACACGAGGATCAGGGCCTTGGCCGTCTGTCCGGGTGCAATGGATGAGATCTGCTTTTTCATGGACTGAAAACCCGTCTATCGATAAAAAATGGTGGTGATCGCGTCGCCGTACTTTTTGGCGCGCTCAAACGAGGCCGTCGAACGGCACGATATCCACGGAATCGCCCGTTTCGAGATTGCCGCGATCGTGTTCGAGCACGATGAAGCAATTGGCCCGGCTCATGGAACTCAGCACGCCTGAACCTTGCGGCCCGGTGGTCACGACGCTCCATTGACCGTCGGCGCGGCGGCTTGCAATGCCGCGCTGAAATTCCGTGCGGCCCGCGCGCTTTTTGATCGGCTCGGCGCAGGTCGCGCGAATCTCGATGAGCGGCTGGCGTGCGGCGCCCGACATGGCCAGCAAGGCTTCACGGACGATGAAGTAGAACGTGGCCATCACGGCAACGGGGTTCCCCGGCAAGCCGAAGAAGAGCGCCGATTCGCCCGTGCCCGCGCGCGGTCCCGACCACAAGCGGCCGAATGCGAGCGGGCGGCCGGGACGCATGGCGATCTTCCAGAACGCGACGTCGCCGAGCGAGTTCATCAGTTCGCGCGTGAAATCGGCGTCGCCAACGGAGACGCCCCCCGAGCTGATGACGACATCCGCTGCTTGCGCCGCTTCGCGCAACGCCTTCTCCAACGATGCCCGGTCGTCGCGCACGATGCCCAGATCGACCGTCTCGACATCGAGGCGGCGCAGCATCGCGAAAAGGGTGTAGCGGTTGCTGTCGTAAAGGCTGCCGGGCGCAAGCGGTTCGCCGACGGAGCGCAACTCGTCGCCCGTGGAAAAGAACGCGACGACGAGACGCTTCCGCACCGCGACTTCGGCGATTCCGAGCGACGCAAGCAAACCGAGGTCGGACGCACGCACGATACGGCCTGCTTGCAAAGCGGCCTTGCCGCGAGCCAAGTCTTCGCCAGCGAGCCGCCGGTTCTGGCCTTCGCTTACGACGGTTGATGGGAAGCGAATGACGTCGTCATCGCGCGTGACGAGTTCTTGCGGCACGACGGTGTCGCAGCCTGGCGGAATCAGCGCGCCCGTCATGATGCGCACGCATTGAGCCGAGTTGGGTTCGGCGCTGAAGGGACGTCCGGCGAGCGCGATACCCGCGACGTTCAGCTCGACGGCATCGCGCGCGGCATTGAGCGCGGCGCTTTTGAACGCGTAGCCGTCCATTGCGGAGTTGTCGAATGCCGGGACATCGATGGGCGAGATCACGTCTTCGGCGAGCACGCGGCCGAGCGCTTCATAAAGACTTACGCGTTCGACACGCCCGGCATTTCCACGCGGCATGGCCCACTGACGAACGATTTCCTGCGCGGCCGCAACCGGCAGCGCGTTCGGATCGTAGTAAGTGACGCAAGCGGAGAAGGGCCTGGACGTGGTCATGAATCGGAATGGTCGCGACCGAAGTCGGGAAGGACAGCGATGCTGGAACCGGCTGAACCTGAACGAATGCGCGTGGCTAACGACGCGCCAGTTCAGCTAGCTGATGCAAATCATTGATATTGTAAAACGCGCGATCATCGTGAAATGGCACTTGCACCGCCTTGTGGCGCGCGTACCACGCACGGACCTTGCGCTCGCCGGCGGCAAGCCAGGCGTCGAGATCGTCGGCGAGCGAGGTTCGAATCAGCGCAAATACCGGATGTACGATGCGCGTTTCGTCCGTATCGACGGTCGCCGCATAAGCGATGTCCGCGCCATGTTCGTCGAGCGCGCGTCGCAACGTGGTGCCGAGTTGCGGATCGACGAAAGGCGCGTCGCAAGGCGCGGTCAGCACGAACTCGGTGTGTGCCGCGCGCAATGCAGTGGCGATGCCGGCAAGCGGGCCGGGATAATCGGCGAGCGAATCGGCGATGACGCGTGCATCGAAACGCGTAGCGAGCCGAGCGTAGTCGTCGCCCGAACGATTCGCGCTGATGAGCATGGCGTCCGTCTGCGGCGCGAGGCGGCGCAGCACATGCAACGCGAGCGGTTCGTCGCGCAGGAGCTGTAGTCCCTTGTCGACGCCGCCCATGCGCGAGCCGCGTCCGCCCGCGAGCACGAGTCCGGTAGTCTGATTTTCCGGAGCCACGGGCATCAACCGCCGATGTACGACATCTCGACGCGCGGCGCCTCACGGCGCGCGTTTCCCGCCGCGCTGCCGCGCAATTGCGAGTAGCGATCGCCGCGCGCGTGCCAGATGTGCGCAACGGCGTTGGCGACGTCGGCATCGCTCGCGCCGCCGCGAATGAGCGCGCGCAGATCGTGGCCGGACGTGGCGAAAAGGCAGAGGTACAGCTTGCCTTCGGTCGAGAGCCGCGCGCGCGTGCAAGTGCCGCAGAACGCGCGCGTGACGCTCGAAATCACGCCGATTTCTCCGCTGCCGTCGAGATAGCCCCAGCGTTGCGCGGTTTCGGCGGCCGTATGCGCTTCGAGCGGCGCGAGCGCGAAGTGCTCGGCGATCCGCTCGACGACTTGCGCGGACGGCAACACCTCGCTCATGTTCCAGCCGTTCGACGCACCGACATCCATGTATTCGATGAAGCGCAGCACCACGCCGCTGCCCTTGAAGTGACGCGCCATCGGCACGACTTCCTGATCGTTCGTGCCGCGCTTGACGACCATGTTGACCTTGATCGGTAAAAGGCCCGCCGACTGCGCGGCTTCGATGCCGTCGAGCACGTCGGCCACGGCGAAATCGGCGTCGTTCATGCGGCGAAAAAGCGTGTCGTCGAGCGCATCCAGACTGACCGTGACGCGCGACAGCCCCGCATCCTTGAGCGAACGTGCCTTGCGCGCGAGCAGCGATCCGTTGGTGGTCAGCGTGAGATCGAGCGGACGGCCTTCGGGCGTGCGCAGAAGCGCGAGTCGTTCGATCAGAAATTCGATGTTCTTGCGCAGTAGCGGCTCACCGCCCGTCAAACGGATTTTTTCGACGCCGTGGGCCACGAAGACGCGCGCCAGCCGCTCGATTTCCTCGAACGAGAGCAGGGCGGAATGCGGCAGAAACGGGTAGTCCTTGTCGAACACGTCGCGCGGCATGCAGTAGACGCAGCGGAAGTTGCAGCGATCCGTGACCGAGATGCGCAGATCGCGCAGCGGACGCGCGAGCGTGTCCGTCAGCAACCCGGATGGCAATGCCACCGCGCCGGAAAAATCCGGAATGGCGCTGACATCGGCTAAGGGGATGATGCGTCGGGACATGGTGGCGGTCTTGCTCGGCTCGGAGGCTTGTTCGAATAGTAGAAGCACGTAGTCATTTTAGCGGAACGCGGCGAACCAGTCGTCTTACCCTTTGGTACAGGCTTTCCATACCTAGGCGTCAAAAAAAACGCCATCGACGTTAGCCGATGGCGTTTTTCCTGCGCAACCGGGCGTTCCGTGGAACGCCCCGGCGGCGGCACTACGCTTACTGCGCGTCTTTGCCGGTTTCCACTTGCTGCATCGGCGCGGCGCTCACAGGCGGCAGCGGCTTGCGCTCGCGCGGCACGCGTGCCGGCGCGGCTTCGCGCTCGGCTGCGGCGTTGGCGTCGCGCAGCTTGCTGGCGTCCGTGTTGACCCAGACGAGGCCGGCGGATTCGAGCATCGGCTGCAACGCTTCCGTCGATACCGGCGTCGCGGCCGGTGCAGCCGCGGGCGCGGCGGCTTTCACCGGCTCCGCTTCCACTGCGACGGGCTGCGAAGCCACTGCCGTTTCAATCACGCTTTCAGCCGTCACCGTTTCCACGGCCTGGACCTGCACGGGCGGAACCGAAGTCGCCTCAGGCGTCGCTGCAACCGCGGCGACCTTGACGGGTTCGGCGGGTTTGGCCCGTACCGGCGCGGCTTCGGCGGACGGCGTTTCCGCGATTGCCTCAGCCGGAGCTTCGACCGGCTTGGCCGTTTCGACTGGCTTCGCGGTTTCGACAGGCGCGGCCACTTCGACAGGCTTCGCTTCTTCCACGGCTGCGGGAGCAGCAGACGTGGCAGGCGCGAAAGGATCGGCAGGCTTCGTTTCCGCGAGTTTCGGCGTCGGGCCGAACGGGTTATCGACCGCGAGCGACGCATCCGGCTTCGCGAAAAACTCCGGCGCCGGTTCGGGCGTCGTCGCCTTCAACTGCGCGTTCGCTTCGATAGCCTCGGTCTGCGACGGCTGCTCGACGCGCACAGGCGCTTGCACCGGTGCAGCGACGGCTTGCTCGGGCGCCTTCTCCACGCTGCGTTCGGCGACAGGCTGCGGCGCGGCAACGGCCGGACGCGGTTCGCGACGCGCGGCGGCTTCTTGCGCGGCTTCGGCATCGAACACGCCAGCTTGCGCCGACATGCTTTCGGCTGCGCCTTCCGCTTCGGCGACATCGGCGGCGTGATTCACCGTCGTGCCGTCATCTTCACGTTCGCGACGACCGCCACGACGACCGCGACGGCGGCGACGACGCTCTTCGCCATCACGCGCGGCTTGTTCCGCCGACATCGCGTCGAGGCCGTTTTGCTGCGCGAAGTCGTCGTCGGTTTGCGCCGTTTCGACGATCTCCGACGGCACCGCTTCGCTTGGCGTCAGTGCTTCGACGGCGGTTTCGGCTTGCGGCTTGCGACGCTCGCCACGTTCCGGACGCTCGGTGCGTTCCGCACGATCGCCACGTTCACCACGCTCGCCGCGATCCGCACGCTCGCGTCGTTCCGGACGCTCCGCAGCCTCGGCGCGCGGTGCGCGTTCGGCGTTTCGGTCCTGATTGCGTTCGCGCGGCTCACGTGCCTCACGCGGCTCGCGCGCCTCGCGGGGTTCGCGTCCTTCACGTCCTTCGCGTGCTTCACGCGGCTCACGAACTTCGCGCAATTCACGGCCTTCGCGACCCGGACGCGCCTCGCGGTCTTCACGGCGTGCGCCTTGACGGCCCGTGCCATTGCCGCCGCCAACCGCGCCATTCACGCCGTTTGCGCCGGCAGCGGCACCCACGGCCGCGCCATCGCGATTCGCACCGCCACGGCGATTACGGTTGCGATCGCCGCCGCCCGTGCGTTCGCCGCGCTCCGGGCGCTCGCGTGGCGCGCGTGTGGCGGGTTGCGCTTCGACCGGCGCGGGCGCCGGTTTGACTTCAGGCTGAATGCCGAACAGGTTCTTGATCCACGCGATGAACCCGCCGCTCGCCGGCTCCGGCGTCGCTGCAACGGGCGCGGCCTCGACCGGCGCCGGTTTGACCGGCGCGCTCGGCGCGGGCTTCTCGGGCGTGATGCCCTTGACCGCCGCTTCCTGCTTCGGCTTTACTTCCTCGGTGCGTTTGCTGTAGCCGGTTTCCGATTCCATCTCGGTTGCCGCTTCCACTGCCATCTTCCACGAGGCGCGCGGTTCGTCGAGACGGGCATCGTCGTGACGCAGACGCTCCAGCTTGTAATGCGGCGTCTCCAGATGCTTGTTCGGAATCAGAACGACGTTGACCTTGAAGCGCGACTCGATCTTGTTGATTTCCGAGCGCTTTTCGTTCAATAGGAAGGCGGTCACTTCGACCGGCACCTGGCAATGAATCGCTGCGGTGTTTTCCTTCATCGCTTCTTCCTGAATGATCCGCAGCACTTGCAGCGCGGACGACTCGGTATCGCGGATATGGCCCGTGCCGTTACAACGCGGGCAGGTGACGTGGCTGCCTTCGGAGAGTGCCGGACGCAGCCGCTGACGCGACAGTTCCATCAACCCGAAGCGAGAAATCTTGCCCATTTGTACGCGCGCACGGTCGTGCTTGAGCGCGTCTTTCAGGCGCTGTTCGACCTCGCGCTGGCTCTTTGCCGACTCCATGTCGATGAAGTCGATCACGATCAGCCCGCCCAGATCGCGCAGACGCAACTGGCGCGCGACTTCGTCGGCGGCTTCCAGATTGGTGCGCGTGGCGGTTTCCTCGATGTCGGCGCCCTTGGTCGCGCGCGCCGAGTTCACGTCGATGGCGACGAGCGCCTCGGTGTGATCGATCACGATCGCGCCGCCCGAAGGCAGCGGCACCGTGCGCGAGTACGCGGTTTCAATCTGATGCTCGATCTGGAAACGCGAGAACAGCGGCACGTCGTCGTGATAGCGCTTCACCTTTTGCAGGTTGTCGGGCATCACGATGTCCATGAAGGCGCGCGCCTGATCATGGATTTCGGTCGTGTCGATGAGAATTTCGCCGATATCCGGCTGGAAATAGTCGCGAATCGCGCGAATGACGAGGCTCGATTCGAGATAAATCAGCATGGGCTGGCCGGCGACGCCGCTCTGCGACGCGGCTTCGATCGCGCGCCACAGTTGCATCAGGTAATTCAGGTCCCACTGGAGTTCTTCGGCCGAGCGTCCGATTCCCGCCGTGCGCGCGATGATGCTCATGCCTTCCGGCAGTTCGAGCTGCGCCATGGTTTCGCGCAGTTCCTGCCGCTCGTCGCCTTCGATCCGGCGCGACACGCCGCCGCCGCGCGGGTTGTTCGGCATCAGGACGAGATAGCGTCCGGCGAGCGAAATGAACGTGGTCAGCGCCGCGCCCTTGTTGCCGCGTTCTTCCTTTTCGACCTGAACGATCAGTTCCTGGCCTTCGCGCAGCGCGTCCTGAATGCGCGCGGAGCGCATCTCGATGCCGTCGCGAAAATATTGGCGGGCGACTTCCTTGAACGGGAGAAAACCGTGGCGGTCCTCGCCGTAGTTGACGAAACAGGCTTCGAGCGACGGCTCGATGCGGGTGACGACTCCCTTGTAGATGTTGCCTTTGCGCTGTTCGCGCCCGGCGGTTTCGATGTCGATATCGATGAGCTTCTGCCCATCGACGATGGCGACGCGGAGTTCTTCCTGCTGCGTCGCATTAAACAGCATGCGTTTCATTGAACGGCTCCAGAGCGGCTCTGCCGTCCCTCATCTTGCGAATCGGCGCGGAGTTCGAACCCGTGGTCGAACATCGGCGGGCGAAGCGGGAGGGCGAGCGTGCCGCGCTTTTTGTGTGTTGTCACAAAGCACGCTGGAGCGGGACTTCTGGCGGGAGAATTGCCGAAAGCGGGCACGGGCGCATGAGCGGGCCGGGCCGTGGGGCACCTTGCGACAACTGGGAGGCGCGCCGATACGGTGCGCTGCGCGGTATAACGCGTCGAGGAAAAACGGCGGCGCCGGGGGTTTCGCGTCTCAAATTAGACGCGCCAAACCCGCTGCGCTCTTCGAACAGAGCCTTCTCCTCCGACGGCGGCAATGCAGGAGGGCGGCCTCGCGTAATTTCGCGCGATGCTTCTTCGCCGACCTCGACCCTTGCCTGACCGCGCTGGCACGGCCGCAGACCCGAAAGCTCCGCTGGCGTGCCGCATGTCTCGCCTCACTGCGACGTTTTTTAACTGCTATCGCGCTTCGCCGGAATCAGCGCAGCCGCGATGTCGTCGCGAGTTGTTCGCAATCGGCGAGCTTCGATTTGCCGTTCGTCCCGTTGCTCGATGGCAGGGGAAAATCTGGGCGGGCGACCGACTTCAACGACCGGGCGCCATCGCTTCTCGCCGATAAAAATTCTTTTTGACCAAAAATCCGTTACCGATCGACGATCACTCGACCGAACGCGCCTGTGGGCCCCGTCCCTGCCGGTGATATCGCCGTGCGTGCAACTTGTTGCTCGATTTTCCGGGCGAGCAACCGGCCCTGGGCGCAAGTAAAATGATGGTTTATTGCTTGCACCTGTACAGTCTGATAGTTCGCAGCCACGGTTTTCGTGTCACGCTGTTTTTCAGACTGCTCGCAAATTATATTCAGAATGAATGAGTTAGGCAAAACATCCCATAAACAGGTCGCAAGCGAGCAGGTGTCGATGATCGAAATCGACGAAACCGCTGCCGGTCAGCGCATCGACAATTTTCTGTTGCGCGTCTGCAAGGGCGTGCCCAAAAGCCATATTTACCGAATTCTGCGCAGCGGCGAAGTGCGCGTGAACAAAGGCCGAATCGATTCCGCGTACCGGCTCGAAATCGGCGATCTCGTGCGCGTGCCGCCCATTCGTGTCGCGCAGCCGGATGAAAAACCGCTGTCGTCGAACGCGCCGGCCGCAGAATTCCCCATCATTTTCGAGGACGACCATTTGATCGTCATCGACAAACCGTCGGGCGTCGCGGTACACGGCGGCAGCGGCGTGGCGTTCGGCGTCATCGAACAATTGCGCAACGCGCGCCCGCACGCGAAATTTCTCGAACTCGTGCATCGGCTGGATCGCGAGACGTCCGGCGTGCTCATGCTTGCCAAAAAGCGCGCGGCGCTCGTCAATCTGCACGAGCAAATTCGTGAGAATCGCGTCGACAAACGTTACTACGCGCTCGGACATGGCGACTGGCCAAGCGACTGGGGACGGCGGCGTATCGTCAAGGAGCCGCTGCACAAGTACGTGGCGGCGGACGGCGAGCGGCGCGTGCGGATTCAGGAGAACGGTCTGCCGTCGCATACGGTTTTCAATCTGATCGAGCGCTGGGACGACTACGCCTGGGTCGAGGCCGAACTTAAAACCGGCCGCACGCACCAAATTCGCGTGCATTTGGCGAGTCTCGGCCTGCCTATTGCGGGCGATGCCAAATACGGCGATTTCGCGCTCAACAAGGAGCTCGCGCGTCCGAACGCGAAACCGTCGCTCAAACGCATGTTTTTGCACGCTTATCGACTGAAAATCACGCATCCGGCGACCGGCGAGCCGCTGCAGCTCGAAGCGCCGCTGCCGGCGGAATGCCGGCGCTGCATCGACCAGCTCAAGCTCTTAAACCAAGATCAACAGTGAGACACGTCACATGGCGCGGCAGCAATTCGATTTGATCGTCTTCGACTGGGACGGCACCTTGATGGATTCGACCGCGCACATCACGCGCAGCATTCAGGCGGCATGCCGCGATCTCGGGCTGCCAGTTCCGGCCGATGAATCCGCGAGCTACGTGATCGGCCTCGGCCTCAGGGACGCGCTGCAGATTTGCGCGCCCACGCTCGATCCTTCCGACTATCCGCGTCTGGCCGAGCGTTATCGCTATCACTTTTTGACGACCGGCCAGACGACCGAACTTTTCACTGGCGTGCGCGAGTTACTTCGGGAACTGCGCGAAGAGGGCTATTTTCTCGCAGTGGCGACGGGCAAGAGCCGTGTCGGACTGAACCGCGCGCTCGACGAGTCGCGCCTCACGAGCCATTTCGACGCCACGCGCTGCGCCGACGAAACCTTCTCGAAGCCGCATCCGGCCATGCTCCACGAACTCACGCGCGAACTCGGCCAGGATTTGTCGCGCACGGTGATGATCGGCGACACCACGCACGACCTGCAGATGGCGATCAACGCGGGCGCGGCGGGCATCGGCGTGGGCTACGGCGCGCATCCGGCAGATTCGCTGACGAAGCTGGAACCGAAGTTCTGCGCGGATAGCATCGCGTCTCTGGCGGGCTGGCTGCGGGAGCACGCATGAGCGAGCCGACGCAAGCCGCGAACGCCGTGCGCGTGTGCGCCGCCGATGAACTCGTCGACGGCGGCGCGGGCCGGCGCCTGAACGCGGCGGACGCGAGCGGCGAAGCGGTGGTGTTCTTCGTGCGCTACGACGGCAAACCTTTCGGCTACCTCAACCGCTGCGCGCATGTCCCGATGGAACTCGACTGGGTCGAAGGCCAGTTCTTCGAAAGCTCGGGCCTATACTTGATGTGCGCGACGCACGGCGCGATCTACGAGCCCGACACGGGCAAGTGCGTCGGCGGTCCGTGCCGCGGCGCGCGTCTGCGCGCACTCGCCGTCGAGGAACGCGACACGCCCGAAGGCCGCGCGGTCTTCTGGCTGCCCGACGACACGCTGCGCCCGGCCTGAATCCCCATTTTTCCTTGAGCTGGTTTGACGACCAGAAGGCAAACGCATGTCCGACAACTTTCCTCAAAACCCGCGCGGTAACGATCGCGGCAATGACAATTGGGAGCGCGAGGCGCTCGAACGCATCGCGCTGGCATCCGTTCGCGAGCAGCGTGCGGCGCGGCGCTGGCGCATTTTCTTTCGCTTCGTATTTCTCGCGGTGATTGCCGTGATCGCCTGGCGCGTGTTCGATCTGACCGGCGACCACGTCGCCAAGAGTACGCGCCACACCGCGCTCATCGACTTGCAGGGCGAGATTTCGAGTAATGGCGATGCTAGCGCCGACAACATCGGCGGCGCGCTCGAAAGCGCGTTCGAGGACGACGGCACGGCGGGCGTGATTTTGCGCATCAACAGTCCGGGCGGCTCGCCGGTGCAGGCGGGCATTATTTATCGCGAAATCAAGCGTTTGCGGGCGAAGTATCCGAAGACGCCGCTTTACGTCGTCGTCGATGACATGTGCGCGTCGGGCGGCTATTACGTCGCGGCGGCGGCGGACAAGATCTACGTGGACAAGGCGAGCATCGTCGGCTCGATTGGCGTGCTGATGGACGGTTTCGGCTTCACCGGGCTGATGGACAAGCTCGGCATCCAGCGCCGCATGCATACGGCGGGCGCAAACAAGGGTTCGTTCGATCCGTTTTCGCCCGAGACGCCGCAGATGACCGCGCACGCCCAGGACATGCTCGATCAGATCCACGCGCAGTTCATCGACGCGGTGAAACTGGGGCGCGGCACGCGTCTGAAGGACGATCCTGACTTGTTTTCGGGAGAGTTCTGGACAGGCGAGAAGAGCGTCCAGCTTGGACTCGCGGATGGTTTCGGCGACGCCAGCTACGTCGCGCGCGAGATCATCAAGCAGCCGGATATCGTCGATTACACGCAGAAGGAAAGCATCGGCGAGAAGGTGGTGAAGCGCTTTGGCGCTTCTGTCGGTGATGCGGCGGTGCGGGCGTTGACGCTTGGCGGAAAGGTGCAGGTGCGGTGAGGGCGTGAGGGCGAGCGGCGCACAAACCCTCGCCTGACCGCACCGACCTCAAGCCCCCAGCAACAGAAAAATCGCCGGCCGTTTGTGCAATTCCGGCGCGGCTTGCTTCTTCCAGTCCGCTGCCGTGCGCGTCACGATGGTTTCGCCCGGCAGCGTCAAATCCACCGCGACGCAGATGAGCGTCGATGGCGCGCAGGTCGCGATGAGCGTGTCCAGCATCGCCCGATTGCGATACGGTGTCTCGATGAAAATCTGCGTCTGGTTCGCCTTGCGCGACAGTTGTTCCAGCTCGCGCAGGCGCTTGCCGCGCTCGGCGGCATCCACGGGAAGATAGCCGTTGAACGCGAAGCTCTGGCCGTTCATGCCCGACGCCATGAGCGCGAGCAGAATTGAACTTGGTCCGACGAACGGCACGACCTTCACGCCTCGCTGATGCGCGCGCCGCACGAGCAGCGCGCCCGGATCGGCGACGGCGGGGCAGCCGGCTTCCGAGACGAGTCCCGCGTCGGCGCCGGCGAGAATCGGCGCGAGCAGTTTGTCGATTTCGCCGGGCGGCGTATTGACGTTCAGCTCCCGAACCTCGATTTCCTGAATCGGCCGCGTCGTGCCTACTTTCTTGAGGAACGCGCGCGTCGTCTTGGCGTTCTCGCCGATGTAATAACCCAGCGCGGCTGCCTGCGCGCGCACCGGCTCGGGCAGAACTTGCGCGAGCGCTTCGGCATCGCCTTCGCCAAGCGTATTGGGAATCAGATAAAGGACGCCGCTCATGCTGCCGCTCCGAGAAGGGGGAAACCGGCCGCGCGCAACATCTTGCTCAGCGCGATGAGCGGCAGGCCGATGAGCGCGGTGGGATCGTCGGAGTCGATCGCATCGAGCAACACGATGCCGAGCCCTTCGGACTTGGCGCTGCCCGCGCAGTCGTAGGGCGTTTCGGCGCGAAGGTAGGCTTCGATTTCGGCGTCCGTGTAATCGCGAAACTGCACGCGGGTGACGATATCGGCCGATTGCACGCTTTCCGTGGCGCTGTCGAACACGCACAGCGCGCTGTGGAAGTCGACGCCGCGGCCGCGCATCGCGCGCAGTTGCGCGACGGCGTTGTCGTGCGTGCCGGGCTTGCCGATCTGACGTCCGTCGAAGGTCGCGACCTGATCGGAGCCGATTATGAGCGCGCCCGGCGCCTCGACGGCCGCCGCGCGCGCCTTGGCGATGGAAAGACGCACGGCCGTTGCCTCGGGCGATTCGCCGGCAAGCGGCGTTTCATCGACACCGGAAACGATGACATCGAAAGGTATGCGCAAACGCGCCAATAACTCGCGCCGATATGGCGAACCCGACGCCAGAACCAGGCGCCGCGTGGGCGAAGACGAAGCAAAAACGTCGGACATAAACGGAAATCAGCAAAAATGGGTGAAAAACGACGGGTTGCGAACGAGTCCTTAAGTGTTTGACTCGAAAGAACAAAGCCGTTATAGTTTTGGGCTTTTCATCGGTATGGTGCTTGGGCGCTCTAGCGGTGAATAGGGAAGAGATAACTAGTACCGCGGAATTAACAGCGGTGGCGCAAACCAAGGTGACGCAAACAAAGCACGTTTGACGTCATGCTGCAAATCCGGGCAAGCCACGCCTGCCTTTTGGCACCGGGCGGTGCATACTGACTCGTAGCAGTACCGGACTGTAGCAGCGGGCGCGTAGCCTAGTGCAGACTCAAGCGCTAACCGAAGCGCCGACCGCACCCGAACGAAACACGTACGAACAACGCACGGCACATAGCAGGAGCGCACATGACTCAGAATCCTGGCAAACCTGCGAGCCCCGCCAATCCGCGCGCGCTCGATCTTTACGATTTTGCCAAGAGCGGCAGGCAGGCAGCGGGCGCGGTCCGCGTTTCGCAACTGCCGCGCATGTTAGCCGAAGTGCCGGCAGATGCGCCAGACCGCGACACGGTGTTCACCTGGCAGGCCGAGGGATCGACCCAGCCGGAATTGCAGGACAACGGCACGGAAGCGCCGCAGCCTTATTTGCGCCTTGCGGTGCACGGCTCGGTCTATCTAATGTGTCAGCGCTGTCTTTTGCCGTATTCGCAGCATCTCGATGTCGATGCGACTGATCGGATCGTGGCGACGGAAGAAGAAGCGGACGAGTATCCGCTCGATGACGATGAAGTCGATGTGATCGTAGGCTCGCATCAGTTCGATCTGATCGACTTGATCGAAGAAGAGTTGTTGTTGGCGTTGCCGCTCGTGCCGAAGCACAACGTCTGCCCGAAGGTGCATGAAAGTCTGCTCCAGGGCGAAGACGGTGACGAAGCAGGCGGAGCGGACGGCGAACCGGGCGCTTCCGGAAAATCGGACAAGCCCAATCCGTTTGCCGTTCTGCAGAAGCTCAAGGACGACAAGAAGCATTGAACGGACTCAAAGCTCGAGCCTTGGCAATGTTGGCAATGAGCCGGGGCAAAGCTCTAGCAGCATCGGCAGCACGCAACAAACTGGTGGCGCGAAGCGCTCACGATCAACCCGATGGCCTGCAGGTCGAGGGCTGTCGGCGGTTCGGGCTGTGTTAGAATTCGCAAAATTTTTCTGGAGTAATCATGGCAGTTCAGCAAAACAAGAAGTCGCCGTCGAAGCGCGGCATGCACCGTTCCCACGACTTCCTCAACGCAGCGCCGCTGGCAGTTGAGCCGAGCACGGGTGAAGTGCATCTGCGTCACCACGTGAGCCCGAATGGCTACTATCGTGGCAAGAAAGTCGTCAAGACGAAGAACGACTAAGCGTTTCGCGCTTGGCCTGATGCGTCACCGCACAGCGGACGCTCGCGCCTGCTACGCTTTTGACACTTTCCCGGTACGACAAGAAGGCGGCATTTCACTGCCGCTTTTTTGTGCCTGAAATTCGTCGCTTCCCATGACCGTAAAGATAACCATTGACTGCATGGGAGGCGATCACGGTCCGGCCGTGACCGTTCCCGCTGCCGTCAATTTCGTGCGCGCGCATCCCGACGCGCATCTGATGCTCGTCGGCATCGAGCAGTCCATTCGCGCGCAATTGAAAAAATTGAAGGCGCTGGACGAACCACGCCTGACCGTCGTTCCCGCGACCGAAGTCGTCGCCATGGACGACCCCGTCGAAGTCGCGCTGCGCAAGAAGAAAGATTCGTCGATGCGCGTCGCGCTCAACCTCGTCAAAGAGGGCGAGGCGCAAACCTGCATCTCCGCCGGCAACACCGGCGCGCTCATGGCGGTCTCCCGCTATGTGTTGAAAACGCTCGCCGGTATCGAGCGGCCGGCCATCGCGTTCGCCATGCCGAGCCAGAAGGGCTACACCACCGTGCTCGATCTCGGCGCCAATGTCGACTGCGAACCCGAGCATCTGCTGCAGTTCGCGGAAATGGGCCATGCGCTCGTTTCGGCGATCGAAGGGCGCGAGCGGCCGACCATCGGCTTGCTCAATATCGGCGAAGAAGTCATCAAGGGCAACGAAACGATCAAGCGCGCGGGCGAACTGCTGCGTGCGAGCACGCTCAACTTCTACGGCAACGTGGAAGGCAACGACATCTATAAAGGCACGACCGATGTCGTGGTCTGCGACGGCTTCGTCGGCAATGTCGCGTTGAAGACTTCCGAAGGTCTCGCGAAAATGCTTGCCGACATCATCAAGGAAGAGTTCAGCCGCAACCTGCCGAGCAAGCTGATGGCGCTCGTGGCGCTGCCCGTTCTCAAGCGTTTCAAGAAGCGCGTCGATCCCGCGCAATATAACGGCGCCGCCTTGCTGGGATTGCGCGGCCTCGTGATCAAGAGCCACGGATCGGCCGAAGCCTTCGGGTTTGAGTGGGCCATCAAACGCGGGTATGATGCCGTCAAAAATGGTGTGCTCGAACGTCTCGTGCGCGCAATGGAGGAGAATGCGCCTGCCGCGCGCGAAGGCGCCGCGAGCACTTCCGCCACCGATGCCGCAAGCGGCGTCGCGACGGAACTGAACCCGCAGCCGAACTCGCGTCCGAATCCGCCGGACGCCTCGGGGACTGCGCTACACTCGAAGGCATAATGGCTCAATCCAATCTTTACGCTCGAGTGCTCGGCACAGGCAGCTATCTGCCGGCCGAGCGCGTTACGAATCAGGCATTGGCGGACCGTCTCGCTAAAGAAGGCGTCGAGACGAGCGACGAATGGATCGTCGCGCGAACCGGCATTCACGCACGGCACTTTGCGGCTCCCGATCAAACCACGAGCGATCTCGCGCTGGTCGCATCGCAACGAGCCATCGAGGCGGCGGGCATCGACCCGCAATCCATCGATCTCATCATCGTGGCAACCTCCACGCCGGACTTCGTGTTTCCGAGCACGGCGTGTCTCTTGCAGAACAAGCTCGGCATCAAGAACAACGGCGCGGCGTTCGACGTGCAGGCCGTCTGTTCCGGTTTCGCTTATGGCGTCGCGACGGCGGACAGTTTCATTCGCAGCGGTCTGAATCGCACGGCGCTCGTCGTCGGCGCGGAAACGTTCTCGCGCATTCTCGACTTCAAGGACCGCACGACCTGCGTGCTGTTCGGCGACGGCGCGGGCGCGGTCGTGCTGCAGGCGTCCGAGGAAGCGGGCGTGCTGTCGAGCGCGCTGCATGCGGACGGCAGCTATTCCGACATTCTCTGCACGCCGGGCAACGTGAACGGCGGCGTGATTTCAGGCAGCGCGTTCCTGCACATGGATGGCCAGGCGGTGTTCAAGCTCGCCGTCAACGTGCTCGAAAAAGTGGCTATCGAAGCGCTGGAGAAAGCGAAGCTCACGCCGAACGACATCGACTGGCTGATCCCCCATCAAGCCAATATCCGCATCATGCAGAGCACTTGCCGCAAGCTGCATCTGCCGCAGGAGCGCATGGTCGTGACGGTGGGCGAGCATGGCAATACGTCGGCGGCGTCGATTCCGCTAGCGCTCGATGTCGCCGTGCGCGACGGGCGTATCAAGCGTGGCCAGAACGTGCTGATCGAAGGCGTGGGCGGCGGCTTCACGTGGGGCGCGTCGGTCTTCCGCTATTGATCGCTCAAGCCACTCGCTTTCTTCCTCAATCTTCTCGATCCCCATCAATCTGAATTCGATCCGCTGAAAAGGCCGCCGCGTCCGCACCATGCGCGCGCGGCGCAAGCACAGCCGGCGTCGGCCATTTGCCGGCCGGCGCAGAGAGGCGGATCGTTCCAATCCAACGAGGACGATATGAAATTTGCGTTCGTTTTCCCCGGCCAGGGTTCGCAGTCGATCGGCATGCTCAACGCATTCGCCGATCACGCCGTTGTGCGCGACACCGTGCAGCAGGCATCCGATGCGCTCGGCCAGGATCTCGGCAAGCTGATCGCCGAAGGTCCGGCCGAAGAGCTGAATCTCACGACCAACACACAGCCCGTCATGCTGACGGCGGCTTATGCCATTTACCGCGTGTGGGAAGCACAAACCGGTCTGAAGCCGGCGATCGTTGCAGGCCATAGCCTCGGCGAATACACCGCGCTCGTCGCGGCCGGCGCGCTGGCTTTCGCGGATGCCGTGCCGCTCGTGCGATTCCGCGCGCAAGCAATGCAGAGCGCGGTTCCGGTGGGCGTCGGCGGCATGGCCGCGATCCTGGGTCTCGACGACGACACCGTGCGCGCCGTCTGCGCCGAAGCGTCGTCGGCGGGCGTGGTCGAAGCCGTCAACTTCAACGCGCCGGCGCAAGTCGTGATCGCGGGCTCCAAGGCGGCCGTCGAAAAGGCATGCGAAGTCGCGAAGGCGAAGGGCGCGAAGCGCGCGCTGCCGCTGCCGGTTTCCGCGCCGTTTCATTCGTCGCTGCTGAAGCCCGCTTCGGACCAGTTGCGCGATTACCTCGCGAAGGTCGACATCGAGGCGCCGCGGATTCCGCTGATCAATAACATCGACGTGGCAAACGTCTCCGATCCCGCCGCTATCAAGGACGCGCTCGTGCGTCAGGCAGCAGGCCCGGTGCGTTGGGTCGAATGCGTGCAGGCGATTGCGCGCGAAGGCGTCACGCACTTGATTGAATGCGGTCCGGGCAAGGTGCTCGCGGGTCTCACGAAGCGGATCGACGGCAACCTCGTCGGCGGATCGATTTTCGATCCGGCATCGCTCGAAGAAACGCGCAAACTGATCGCTGCATAGTCGGAGTGGAACAATGAATCTGGACAATCAGGTAGCTATCGTCACGGGCGCGTCGCGCGGCATTGGCCGGGCAATCGCGCTGGAACTCGCGCGGCAGGGCGCGACGGTCATCGGCACGGCGACGAGTGAAAGCGGCGCGGCCGGCATCGGCGAAGCGTTGCAGCAAGCGGGCGGCAAGGGTCGCGGCGCGGTGCTCGACGTCAACGACGCAGCCGCCGCGGACTCGTTCATCGAGTCCACGGTCAAGGAGTTCGGTGGCCTGAACATTCTCGTGAACAACGCGGGCATCACCAAAGATCAGCTCGCCATGCGCATGAAAGACGACGAATTCGACGCCGTCATCGACACCAATCTGCGCGCCGTGTTTCGTCTATCACGCGCCGTCCTGCGCCCGATGATGAAGGCGCGTGGCGGGCGCATCATCAACATCACGTCGGTGGTCGGCTCGTCGGGCAATCCCGGCCAGGCCAACTATGCGGCGGCGAAGGCGGGCGTGGCGGGCATGACGCGGGCGCTGGCACGCGAGATCGGCAGCCGCGGCATTACGGTGAACTGCATCGCGCCGGGTTTCATCGATACCGACATGACCAAGGTTTTGCCCGAAGAGCAGCGCACCGCGCTCACCGCGCAGATACCACTTGGCCGACTGGGCAGCCCAGAAGATATCGCGCATGCTGTGTCGTTCCTGGCGTCGCCGTTCGCTGGATACATCACCGGCACGACCTTGCACGTGAACGGCGGCATGTACATGTAAAGCTGTAAAGGCGAGGAAAGGGCGCAATAGGCATTTCGCCGGTTTTCGCTTAATATCCGCGCCGAGACGGGCGCGCAAAATGCTCAAGGCATGGCGCGCACCGCCGGACTCGGTGGCAGAAAGAATCGCTGTGAAGCCCGGCAAGCCCTCTTGTAGGAGCGCGTCGGGCAGCGCAGCATGGAACTGACGCGCCGTATTTTGCGGGTCCAAACCTGATAAAATGCGCGCACTCGTATTTTTGAACTTTTTATCCCTCGGAGGGCTGCATGGACAACATCGAACAGCGCGTGAAGAAGATCGTCGCCGAACAACTTGGCGTGGCCGAAGCTGAAATCAAGAACGAAGCTTCGTTCGTCAACGATCTCGGCGCTGACTCGCTCGATACCGTCGAACTGGTGATGGCACTGGAAGACGAGTTCGGCATGGAAATTCCCGATGAAGAGGCAGAAAAGATCACCACGGTTCAGCAAGCAATCGACTACGCTCGCGCCAACGTCAAGGCCTAAGGCCGGACGCGCCAGCGACTCATCGCTCATCGAGCCAGATGTTTTGTCGCTGCTCAGACCGATTTAACAGCCACAGGGCACACAGGGCGGTTTCCTGTGGCCGCTGTGGCTTTTGTTTTTCGTCATTCTATGGATAAGGGGTTATCGTGAGCCGTCGTCGAGTTGTTGTTACAGGCCTTGGGCTCGTTTCGCCTGTCGGCAATACCGTTGCCGACGGCTGGGCGAATCTGGTCGCGGGCAAGTCGGGCATCGCCAACATCACCAAGTTCGATGCCACGAACTTCTCCACGCGTTTCGCGGGCGAAGTGAAGGGCTTCAACATCGAAGACTATATGCCCGCCAAAGAAGCGCGCCACATGGATACCTTCATCCATTACGGCTTTGCGGCCGGCGTGCAGGCCATGCAGGACAGCGGCCTCGAAATCACCGAGGAAAACGCGGAGCGCGTGGGCGTGGTGGTGGGTTCGGGCATCGGCGGCTTGCCGATGATCGAAGTCACCCAGACCGAGCTGCTCAATCGCGGTCCGCGCCGTATTTCGCCGTTCTTCGTGCCGGCGTCGATCATCAACATGATCTCCGGTCATCTGTCCATCCGCTTCGGTCTCAAGGGTCCGAATCTGGCCATCGTCACGGCTTGCACGACCGGTTTGCACTGCATCGGCGAAGCATCGCGTTTGATCGAATACGGCGACGCGGACGTGATGATCGCGGGCGGCGCGGAAGCCACGGTTTCTCCGCTCGGTATCGGCGGCTTTGCGGCGGCGCGCGCGCTCTCGCAGCGTAACGACGACCCCGCCACGGCCAGCCGTCCGTGGGACACCGACCGCGACGGCTTCGTGCTTGGCGAAGGCGCGGGCGTGATGGTGCTCGAAGAGTACGAACACGCGAAGGCGCGCGGCGCGAAGATCTATGCGGAAGTGCTCGGCTACGGCATGAGCGGCGACGCCTATCACATGACCGCGCCGCCCGAAGACGGCGACGGCGGCCGCCGCGCCATGGTCAACGCGTTGAAGAACGCGAAGGTCAATGTCGACGAAGTGAACTATGTGAACGCGCACGGCACGTCCACGCCGCTCGGCGATATCGCGGAAACCACGGGCATCAAGCGCGCGCTCGGCGATCACGCGAAGAGCGTCGTCGTCAATTCCACCAAGTCGATGACCGGCCACTTGCTGGGCGGCGCGGGCGGGCTGGAGTCGGTCTTCACCGTGCTCGCGATCCATAACCAGATTTCGCCGCCGACCATCAACATCTTCAACCAGGACCCGCAGTGCGACCTGGACTACTGCGCGAACACCGCGCGGGAAATGAAGATCGACGTCGCGGTGAAGAATTCGTTCGGCTTCGGCGGAACGAACGGTTCGCTCGTCTTCAAGCGTCACTGAGCACGCGCGCTCGTCGGGACGGGAACGGAATGACGAGCGCGTCTGTCGATCGGCCGCAACGGGATGCCGGCACGCCGCCGCGCATCGCGCTGCGGCCGTCGCGTTTTCTGCAGGCCGCGCTGCTCGGGTTCATCGTCGTCGCTGGTTTCGCGGTGTTCCAGTGCGTACACGGGCACGCCGGCGCGTTCGATGCCTTCGCCGCCTCTGCGGTATGCGTCGCTACGCTCGGTTTTGCTGCGCGGCGCTGGGCGTGTCGGCAACCGGCGGCCATCGGTCTGCATGCGGAGGGCTTGACCGTCTGGGACCGTGCCGGGAACGCGCGCTATTGGCGCATCATCGGCTGCGCACAGTGGAGCGGGCGCTTGCTCGCGCTCGACGTATCGACGGAAGAAAAACGCCGCGAAGCACTGCTCATCGCCGCCGATTCCCTCGACGCCGATACTTTCCGCCAGCTTTCAGTCAGCGCCCGCCGCGCGGCCAGCTCTTTCCTGTAAAGACTGTAACGGTCGATGAGCATCCGGGATAACGCGAAGGCCGGGAGGCTACAATAGCCGTCCGCGCAACTCCCCAAAGTGAAACGGATTTCCCAGGTGAGCGAAAAAGAAATCGACCAATTGCTGGTCGAGCGTGTCCAAAAAGGTGACAAGGCCGCGTTCGAACTGCTGGTCGCCAAATACCACCGCAAGATCATTCGACTGATCTCGCGCCTCGTGCGCGACCCCGCCGAGGTCGAGGACGTCGCCCAGGACGCCTTTATCAAGGCTTATCGCGCGCTGCCGCAGTTTCGCGGCGAATCCGCGTTCTACACCTGGCTCTACCGGATTGCGGTCAACACGGCAAAGAATTACCTTGCCACTCAAGGACGCCGCGCTCCAACTTCTACCGAAGCCGATGCAGAAGAAGCGGAAACTTTCTCCGATGCAGACCAACTAAGGGATATCAACACGCCCGAGTCGATGTTGATGAGCAAGCAGATTGCCCAGACGGTCAATGCTGCGATGGCGCTGCTGCCCGAGGAATTACGCACCGCCATCACGCTCCGGGAAATCGAGGGTTTAAGTTACGAAGAAATCGCCGAAATGATGGCATGCCCAATCGGCACCGTCAGATCAAGAATTTTCCGTGCTCGCGAAGCCATTGCGGCAAAATTGCGTCCGTTGTTGGACACTCCTGAAGGCAAGCGCTGGTAGGCAGCGCGTCGCCCCGGGGCAGGGACGCAATATCTGGGTTAGGTGGTGTCACTACGGGGTGGTGTCAGAGATGGGGAGCATCATGGGGTCGGTTCCGGTGCAATCGAATAACAGTTCGCGCGGTGAGCGCCTTTCCGCGTTCGTGGACGGCGAGTCGCTCGACGAACTCGGAAATATCAGCCAGTTTCTTGCTGAACTCAATAACCGTGACCGCGCGTCATGGTCGGACTATCACCTGATCGGCGACGCGCTGCGTTCCGACGATCTGGCAGAAAGCCCGGCGAAGAGCAGCGCGTTCATGACAGCGTTTGCAGCGCGTTTCGAGGCCGAGGCGCATGTGCTGGCGCCAGCTGCGGTGGCACAGACACAGAAGGCGCGTGGCGGCATGTTGCGCCGTCGTGTCGTGCCGGCTTTCGCCGTTGCCGCGGCGGCTGCCACGCTCACGTGGATCGTCGTGCCGCAGTTGCAGGGCGTCGACAGCCGTCTGGGCGCGCCAGTGGCAAGCACGCAGGGCGACTCGGTTCAGCGCGTCGCCATGGCGTCCGTGCCGGCGGTCAGCACGCGCGCGCCGGTGGTGGAGGCGAACATCATCCGCGACGCGAGCCTCGATCAATACCTCGAAGCGCATCAACAGTTCTCTCAGCAGCCGGCCATGCCCGGCTCCATGCCTTTGATTCGCGCGGCGGTGACGACGCAGGGCCAATAACCTGATGGCGAGTGTGCGGTTGAATAAAACTAGATATTGGGGGCGGCTGCCGGCGTTGATGCTTTGCGCAGCCGCGTTGTTCGCGGCGGCATCGAGCAGTTTCGCTCAGGGGGACAACCCCGCCGCCCAGCGCAAGACAGCCGCCACTCTGCTCAACCGCATTCACGAAGCGGCCCAGCAGCAGAATTACGAGGGTACTTTCGTTTATCAGCGCGGTGCGACGGTGCAGTCGTCGCGCATCACGCATGTCGCCACGCGCGGCGACGGCGAATACGAATCGCTCGAAAGTCTCGACGGCGCCCCGCGCCGCATGCTTCGTCACGACGACGACATGTACACGTTCGTCCCGGAGCGCCATCTGCTCGTGGTCGAACATCGGCAGAGCAAGGATTCTTTTCCCGCTTTGTTATCGACGAGCGGCGATCAGGTTCTGTCCGTCTACGAACCGAAGCTCTTGGGCAGCGACCGCGTGGCGGGGCTCGAAAGCCAAGTGCTCGAACTCGATCCAAAAGATTCTTACCGGTTCGCGTACAAGCTTTGGGCAGATGCCAAGACTGGTTTGCTGTTGCGCGCCCAGACGCTCGATCCGGACGGCCAGGTGCTGGAACAGCTTTCGTTCTCTCAGGTGCGTATAGGCGGGGCGATCGACAAGGCGTCGATTGCAAGCGGCATGCGCAGCACGGCGGGCTGGACCACGGTGCGGCCTCCCGTGCAGCCGGTGGATATCGAAGCGCAAGGCTGGCAACTCACGCCGAATATCGCGGGCTTTCGCAAGATTCGCGAGTTGCGCCGTCCGATGGCGTCGAGCCAGCCAGGCCAGCCGGCCATCCCGGTCGATCAGGCCGTGTTCTCCGACGGCCTCGCCGCCATCTCGGTTTTTATCGAACCGGTGGAGAAAAGCGCGCGCAAGGAAGGCGCCGGTAATAGCGGCGCGACTCATGTGCTCGTCAAGCGCCGCGGCGATTTCTGGATTACCTTGCTGGGTGAGGTGCCGCAATCCACGTTGCAGCAATTTGCTTCTGCCATAGAATACAAGCCTTCCAAGTAATCCCTCGGCCTTAGACATATGAGCAACTACTCGCTGCGCAAGTTCTTCGCGGCCGCGGCGCTCGCCGTGTGCCTGCCGTTCCTCTCGCAGACAGCAGCGGCAGTGCCAACGGTGAATCTGCCCGACTTCACCACGCTGGTCGACAAGGTGGGGCCTTCGGTCGTCAATATCCGCACGACGTCGCGTGTCGGGTCGAGCAGCGACCTGCGCGGTTTGCCGCCTGGCCTCGATGAAGGCGACATGTCCGAATTCTTCCGGCGCTTTTTCGGTATCCCGATGCCCGGTCAGCCCGGCTCGCCGCGCGGAAACGGCGGCGGCGGCGGCGGCCAGGGTGGCGGCGGACAAGGCGGTGGCGGCAGCGGCGGCGATCAGGGCAAGGGCGGCAGCCGCACCCCCGACGACAGCCAGGACAACTCGGAACAAAGCAGCGGCGTAGGCTCGGGTTTCATCCTGTCCACGGACGGCTATGTGATGACCAATGCCCACGTCGTGGACGACGCGGACACCATCTACGTCACGCTCACCGACAAGCGCGAGTTCAAGGCGCGTCTCGTGGGCGTGGACGAGCGCACGGATGTGGCCGTCGTGAAGATCAGCGCGGCGAATCTGCCGGCGATCACCATCGGCGACTCGAACAAGGTGCGCGTAGGCGAATGGGTACTCGCCATCGGCTCGCCGTTCGGCCTCGACAACACGGTGACGGCGGGCATCGTCAGTGCGAAGGGTCGCGACACCGGCGACTATCTGCCGTTCATCCAGACCGATGTGGCGGTCAATCCGGGCAACTCGGGCGGTCCGCTCATCAACATGGCGGGCGAGGTGATCGGCATCAATTCGCAGATCTACAGCCGCACCGGCGGCTTCATGGGCATCTCGTTCGCCATTCCGATCGACGAAGCCATCCGCGTCGCGGACCAGTTGAAGACGACGGGCAAGGTCACGCGCGGACGTATCGCGGTGGCGATCGGCGAAGTGACGAAGGACGTCGCCGACTCGCTCGGTCTGCCGAAGGCGCAGGGTGCGCTCGTGTCGAGCGTGGAATCGGGCGGTCCCGCGGACAAGGCGGGCGTGCAGCCGGGCGACATCATTCTCAAGTTCAATGGCGTGAACGTGGAGACGGCCACCGATCTGCCGCGCATGGTCGGCGACACGAAGCCGGGCGCCAAGGCCACCATCACGGTCTGGCGCAAGGGCCAGTCGCGCGATTTGCCTATTACGATTGCCGAGATGCAGCCGGACAAGGTTGCGAAGACCGAGCAGAAGAAGCCGACGCAGCCGAAGGAACGCGCCAGCAATTCCCTGGGACTCGCGGTCAGCGACCTCACGGCTGATCAGAAGAAGTCGCTCAAGCTGACGAACGGCGTGCAGGTCGATGCAGTGGAAGGTCCGGCCGCGCGCGCGGGCTTCCAGAAGGGCGACATCATCCTGCGCGTCGGCGATACCGACATCACGAGCTCCAAGCAGTTCGAGGCCGTGGCGCAGAATCTCGACGCCAGCAAGATGATCGCGGTGCTCGTGCGGCGCGGCGACAACACACAGTTCGTGCCGTTGCGCCCGCGCGTGCCGGCGCAAAAGTAATCGACATGAGCCAGTCACCGGGCGGGCCATTTATCCTGTATGGTCGCGCCTGGTGTCATCTCTGCGAGGACATGCGCGCCGAGCTCGAACCCATCGCAGAGCAGTTTGGCCGAGCAATTCTTTGGATCGATATCGACGAAGATCCGGCGCTCGAAGCGCGTTACGACGAGCGCGTGCCGGTGCTGATGCTGGCAGGCGTCGAACTATGCCAGTATCGGCTCGACGCAAACGCGGTCAGGGCGGCGCTCGATCAGGGCTAAAGGCGAAAAGCGCCGGCCCATCCCTATTTCGGCTAAAATGCTGAAGTTTTCCCCAAATTTTCAAGGCGTGCTCCGCGTTATTCGAGGGCGCGCCTTTTTCGCTTGATCGGCACTGAATGAATCATATTCGTAACTTTTCGATCATTGCGCACATCGATCACGGCAAGTCCACGCTCGCTGACCGCATCATCCAGTTGTGCGGCGGTCTGTCTGACCGGGAGATGGAAGCGCAGGTGCTCGATTCAATGGACCTGGAACGCGAGCGTGGCATTACCATCAAGGCGCAGACGGCCGCGCTGACCTACAAGGCGCGCGACGGTAAGGTCTACAACCTCAACCTGATCGATACCCCCGGACACGTCGACTTCTCCTATGAAGTCAGCCGCTCGCTTTCCGCATGCGAAGGCGCGCTCCTCGTCGTCGATGCCAGCCAGGGCGTCGAGGCGCAGACAGTCGCGAACTGCTACACCGCCATCGAGCTCGGCGTCGAAGTCGTGCCGGTGCTGAACAAGATCGACTTGCCGGCCGCCAACCCCGAGAACGCAATCACCGAGATCGAAGACGTGATCGGTATCGACGCGACGGACGCCGTGCATTGCAGCGCGAAGACCGGTCTGGGCGTGGAAGACGTGCTCGAATCGCTCATTCTCAAAGTGCCGCCGCCGAAGGGCGACACGGAAGCGCCGTTGCAGGCGCTCATCATCGACTCGTGGTTCGACAATTACGTCGGCGTGGTCATGCTGGTGCGTATCGTCAACGGCACGCTGCGTCCGCGAGACAAGATCAAGATGATGGCGACCGGCGCGCAGTATCCGGTCGAGCATCTCGGCGTGTTCGCGCCGAAGTCGACCAACCTCTCGCAGTTGTCGGCGGGGCAGGTGGGCTTCGTCATCGCGGGCATCAAGGAACTGACGGCGGCGAAAGTGGGCGATACCGTCACGCTCACCAACCGTCCCGCCGCCGAGCCGCTACCGGGCTTCAAGGAAGTGAAGCCGCAGGTGTTCGCGGGTCTCTATCCGGTCGAAGCGAACCAGTACGACGCGCTGCGCGAATCGCTCGAAAAGCTGAAGCTGAACGACGCGTCGTTGCAGTACGAGCCGGAAGTCTCGCAAGCGCTGGGCTTCGGTTTTCGTTGCGGCTTTCTCGGCCTTCTGCACATGGAAATCGTGCAGGAGCGGCTCGAGCGCGAATTCGACATGGACCTCATCACCACCGCGCCCACGGTGATCTATCAGGTCCTGCAACGCGACGGCACCACCATCTCGGTCGAGAATCCGGCCAAGATGCCTGAGCCGCCGAAGATCGAGGAAGTGCGCGAGCCTATCGTCACCGTGAACCTCTATATGCCGCAGGAATATGTCGGCTCGGTCATCACGCTCTGTACGAACAAGCGCGGCCAGCAAACCAACATGCAGTATCACGGCCGGCAGGTGCAGCTCACCTATGAAATTCCCATGGCCGAAATCGTGCTCGACTTTTTCGACCGGCTGAAGTCCACTTCGCGCGGCTATGCGTCAATGGATTACGAGTTCAAGGAATATCGCGCGGCGGATGTCGTGAAGGTCGACATGCTCATCAACGGCGACAAGGTCGATGCGCTCTCGGTCATCGTGCATCGTTCGCAAAGCCAGCATCGCGGGCGCGAAGTGGCGTCGAAGATGCGCGAACTCATCCCACGCCAGATGTACGACGTGGCAATTCAAGCGACCATCGGCTCGAATATCATCGCGCGCGAGAACATCAAGGCCTTGCGCAAGAACGTGCTCGCCAAGTGTTACGGCGGCGACATTTCACGTAAGAAGAAGCTGCTTGAAAAGCAGAAGGCGGGCAAGAAGCGCATGAAGCAGGTCGGCTCGGTCGAGATCCCGCAGGAGGCTTTCCTCGCAATCCTGCGTGTGGACGACTAAGTCCCGCCTGGTGCGCCTGAACGCCAATAACAAGAACTGAAGATAACAACCGGAAGCGATTGAATGAATTTCGCACTGATTCTCCTGATTCTCGTCGTGTTGACGGGCATTGCATGGGTGCTGGACAAGCTGGTGTTCCAGCCGCAGCGCCGCCGTTCGGCGGATGCCGCGGTCGCCGAGTTCGACCGTCAACAGGAACGCGTGGGCGAGCGTTTCGCCGATGAAAATGCCGCGCAGACGCGCGCCCGTCTGCATGACGACAAGCTGCGTCAGCCGTGGTGGCTCGAATACACGGCGAGCTTTTTCCCCGTGATCCTCGCGGTGTTCGTGGTGCGCTCGTTCGTCGTCGAGCCGTTCAAGATTCCGTCGGGCTCCATGGTGCCAACCTTGCTCGTCGGCGACTTCATCCTCGTGAACAAGTACGAATACGGCCTGCGTCTGCCGATCAGCAATACCAAGCTGACCAGCGGCAAGCCGCTATCGCGCGGCGATGTGGTCGTGTTCCGCTATCCGAAGGACGAGTCGGTCGACTACATCAAGCGCGTGATCGGCCTGCCGGGCGACACCATCGCGTATGAAGACAAGAAGCTCACGATCAACGGCAAACCGGTGCCCGAAACGCCGCTGCCCGATTACTTCGACGAAGAGCGGGTTGGTTACGCGAAGCAGTTCGTCGAAGACCTCGACGGCCGCAAGAACGCCATCCTGAACAATCCGCAAGTGCCGCCGTTCGTCATGGGCGCAGACGATTACCCGTTTCGCGACAACTGCAACTACAACGCGCAAGGCGTGACGTGCAAGGTGCCGCCGAGCCATTACTTCATGATGGGCGACAACCGCGACAACAGTGCCGACAGCCGCTACTGGGGCTTCGTGCCGGACGCGAATATCGTCGGTCGCGCGTTTTTCATCTGGATGAACTTCAGCAATCTGAAGCGTATCGGTTCGTTCGATTGATCGGGCGCGAGTTCGCGCGTAACGCGCCCCGACAATGCTTCGAAACGGCGTGAAGAAGCGCGGCTAACACCGTCTCGCCACGTGTTTTCCTGGCCCGCCGGGCGGAATCGACCGTCCGCGCGGGCGCGTTATACTCTGTCCATGCCCTCTTCTCCGTTGGAAAGCCGGTTGCGGTACGAATTTCGCAATGCGGAATTGCTGCGCCAGGCGATGACACACCGTAGTCACAGCGCCACGCACAATGAACGGCTCGAATTTCTCGGCGATTCCGTTCTAAATTGCGTGGTGGCCGCGCTTTTGTTCCAGCGATTCGGCAAGCTCGACGAAGGCGATCTTTCGCGCGTGCGAGCGAATCTCGTCAAACAGCAGTCGTTGTATGAAATCGCGCAGGCGCTGAACGTGTCCGAATGTCTTCGTCTCGGCGAAGGCGAATTGCGCAGCGGCGGTTTTCGCCGGCCGTCGATTCTCGCGGATACGCTCGAAGCCATCTTCGGGGCGATCTTCCTCGACGGCGGTTTCGACGCCGCGTACACCGTCATCAAGCGGCTTTATACGGCGGTGCTGGATCACATCGATCCGCGCACCATCGGCAAGGACGCAAAAACGCTGCTGCAGGAATATCTTCAGGGCCACAAGATCGCGCTGCCGACTTACACCGTCGTCGCCACGCACGGCGCGGCCCACAATCAGCAATTCGAAGTGGAATGCTCGGTGCCGAAACTGGACGTGAAAGTGTCCGGTTCGGGCGCGAGCCGTCGTGCGGCGGAGCAGGCCGCGGCGAAGAAAGCGCTCGACGACGTCATGGCCGCCGCTCCGACGCTCGCCGTCAAGCCCAAACGCAAGGGCGCGCGGGCCGCGAAGCTGGCGGAAGCCGAAGTCGTTCCGGGCGTGACAGGCGTGCAGGCTGCGCTCGATCTGCGCTCGCCGGACCGGCGCGAGCGGGATCGCGACCGAGTACATCACGGCTCGCATGCACACGCTGAAGACAAGCCGTCCACCGCGCCACTCGCCGTGATCCGCGCAACGCATGTCGAGCCATCGGCGGCGTCGTTCGCAGCGTCGGACAAGCCGGAGCGCGTGGTGATCCATCGGCCGGAACGTTCGAGCAAGAGCGAAGCGCCGCCGGTTGCCGAGGGCAGTCACGCGGTCACGAGCGAGGCAGATTCGCCCGCGGACAAAGGCAGCAACGAAAGCCGTAGCAGCGCGAGCCCGGAAGCGCCCGCGCCCCGCGTCGTGCGCGCCGCCGACGCCGGTCACTAAAGCGCATCACCAGGCGCCACGCGCATCTGCGCATAACGAACACATCTTATGAACGCTCCCACATCTTCCGGTTTCCGCTGCGGCATGGTCGCGATCGTCGGCCGCCCCAACGTCGGCAAATCCACGCTGATGAACGCGCTCGTCGGCCAGAAGGTGAGCATCACCTCGCGCAAGGCGCAGACGACGCGGCACCGAATCACCGGCATTCACACGCTCGACGACGCGCAGTATATTTTCGTCGATACCCCCGGCTTCCAGACGCGCCATAGCGGCGCGCTCAACCGCTCGCTGAATCGCGCGGTGACGTCCACGCTTTCCTCGGTCGATGCCATTCTCTTCGTGATCGAGGCAGGCCGCTTCGGTCCGGACGACCAGCGCGTGCTCGACCTGATCCCGACCGGCACGCCCACCATTCTGATTGCGAACAAGCTCGACCGCGTGGGCGACAAGGCGTCGTTGTTCCCGTTCATGCAGCAGATGTCCGCGCTGCGCGACTTCCGCGAGATCGTGCCGTTGTCGGCGAAGAATACCGACGACATCACGCGACTCATGGCGGTCATCAAGCCGTATCTGCCTGAAGGCGAGCCTATCTACGGCGAAGACGATCTGACGGATCGCAGCGAGCGCTTTCTTGCGGCCGAAATTCTGCGCGAGAAAGTGTTCCGCTGGACCGGCGACGAGTTGCCCTACACGAGCACGGTGCTCATCGACAAGTTCGAGACGGAAGGGCGCCTGCGCCGTATCTTCGCGACCATTCTCGTCGATCGCGACGGCCACAAGGCAATGATCATCGGCCAGAAGGGCGCGAAGCTCAAAACGATCAGCACCGAGGCGCGGCTCGACATGGAAAAGCTCTTCGACGGACCCGTGTATCTGGAAACCTTCGTCAAGGTCAAGAGCGGCTGGGCCGACAACGAAGCGGGCCTGCGCGCTTACGGCTACGAATGACCTTTTGCGAATGATCCATGGACGACGGCACGAACGACGCCCGGATATCCGCGCCCGCCGATGATCCCGCCAGGGACGAGTTCGAGGCGATCGAGCGTCCCGCGCGCGCGAGCCGATCCGAAGCAAGCAGCCGTCCGGCAAGCGAGGATGATTTCGACGCAACCGAACGCCCGACGCGCGCCGCGCCCAAACGCAAACGCGCGCCCGCTTCTTCTTCGTCTAACTCCTCGCAAGACAAGCCGTCGCCGCGTCCGCGTTCCGACTTTCGCGTCAGTGAGCAGCCGGGCTTCGTGCTGCATAGCTATCCGTATCGCGAGACCAGTCTCATCATCGATGTCTTCTCGCGCGATCATGGCCGTATTGCGCTGGTCGCGAAGGGCGCAAAGCGTCCGCATTCCGCGCTGCGCGGTGTGCTGCAAACCTTCCAGCCGCTTGGTCTTTCATGGACGGGCAAGGGCGAAGTCCGCACGCTGACCACGGCGGAATGGGTCGGCGGCATGCTGCCCCTGACCGGCGACGCGCTTCTCTGCGGTTTCTACGTCAACGAGTTGCTGGTCAAATTTTGCGCGCGTGAAGACGCGCATCCGGCGCTTTTCAATCATTACGTGCTCACGCTTTCGCGCCTCGCGCACGACGAACCCGCCGTGCAGGTGCTGCGTTCCTTCGAGCGCGTCTTGCTCAAGGAAACCGGCTACGCCATGGCGCTCACGCGCACCGTGACGCGTCAGAGCGTCGTGCCCGAAGGCCGCTATATGTTCGATCCCGAGCGTGGCGTACGCGAAGCCTCCGACGACTTGCCCGCGCAATGGCCGGTCATCTTCGGTCAGACACTCATCGACATGGAGCGCGACGATTACACCAGCGCGCAAACCGCCGCGCAAAGCAAGACGCTGATGCGCTTTTTGCTCAACGTCTATCTGGGCGGCACGCCGCTCGCCACTCGTCAGATCCTGTTAGACCTGCAAAATCTATGAGCTTCTTTCTCACATCGCCTGCCAGTGTGATCGACCTCGGCGTGAACATCGATCACGTGGCCACGCTGCGCCAGGCGCGCGGCACGACTTATCCCGATCCTATCCGCGCCGCGCTCGCCGCCGAAGAAGCGGGCGCGGACGGCATTACGCTGCACCTGCGCGAAGATCGCCGTCATATCGTCGATGCCGACGTGCGCACGCTACGACCGCTGCTCGGAACGCGCATGAATCTCGAATGCGCCGTGACGCGCGAGATGCTCGACATCGCGTGCGAGATCAAGCCGCAAGACGTCTGCCTCGTGCCAGAAAAGCGTTCGGAACTGACGACCGAAGGCGGTCTCGATGTCGCCGGCCAGTTCGAAGCCGTGAAGGCCGCGTGCAGGCAGTTGGCCGATGCGGGCATCCGCGTATCGCTATTCATCGATCCTGACGAGACGCAGATTCGCGCGGCCAAGGAAGCGCTCGCGCCAGTCATCGAACTGCATACGGGCAGCTATGCCGAAGCGCACGATGAAGCCGCACAGCGCCGCGAATTCGAGCGCGTCGCGACGAGCGTCGATTTCGGCAACTCGCTCGGGCTCAAGGTGAACGCGGGCCACGGTCTGCATTACACCAACGTCCAGCCAATCGCCGCGCTCGATGGCATCGTCGAATTGAACATCGGCCACGCGATCGTCGCGCACGCGATCTTCGCGGGCTGGGACAACGCGGTGCGCGAGATGAAAGCGATCATGGTCGCATCGCGCCTCGCCGCGCAGACGAAGCGCTGAGCACATCATGGCGATCTACGGAATCGGCACGGACATCGTGCAGGTGAGCCGCGTGGCGGCGGTGATGGAGCGCACCAAGGGGCGCTTTGCCGAAAAAGTGCTCGGGCCGGACGAGTTGCGCATCTATCATGCGCGGCGCGCGCGGTCCGAAGTGCGCGGCCTCGCGTTTCTCGCGACGCGCTTTTCCGCCAAGGAAGCATTCTCGAAGGCGATCGGCCTCGGCATGCGCTGGCCGATGACCTGGCGCGCGCTTCAGACGCTCAACGAGGCGAGCGGCAAACCGGTCGTCAAGGCATCGGGCGAACTGGCCACATGGCTTGCCGAGCGCAATATCACGGCGCAGGTGACGGTCAGCGACGAGCGCGATTACGCGGTGTCGTTCGTCATCGCCGAAACGCCGGATGCGTGATAGCGCGGGGACATGCGCGCTTCAGGGCAGGGCATCACTCCAACAACGACGGTAACGATCCAATTGACTTCGATGAAACGCACTCCCGGCCCAGTCATGCTCGATGTCGAGGGCACGACGCTAAACGACGCGGATATCGAGCGCATCTCGAATCCGATGACGGGCGGCATCATTCTCTTCGCGCGGCACTTCAAGGATCGCGCGCAACTCGTCGCATTGACCGATGCGATTCGCGCGGTACGCGAAGACATTCTTATCGCAGTCGATCACGAAGGCGGACGCGTGCAGCGCTTTCGCACCGATGGCTTCACGGTGCTGCCCGCGCCTGGCAAGCTCGGCGCGCTGTGGGACAAGGACGTGCTCGCGGCCACCAAGGTGGCGACGGCGTTCGGTTACGTGCTCGCTTCGGAATTGCGCGCGTGCGGCATCGACATGAGTTTTACGCCGGTGCTCGACCTGAACTACGGTCAGTCGCAGGTCATTGGCGACCGTGCGTTGCATGGCGATCCGCGTGTGGTGACGCTGCTTGCCAAGAGCCTGAATCATGGGCTCGCGCTTGCCGGCATGGCCAATTGCGGCAAGCACTTTCCGGGACACGGGTTCGCCTCGGCGGATTCTCACGTCGCGTTGCCCACGGACGATCGCTCGCTCGAAGAGATCCTTGCCGCCGATATCCGTCCTTACGACTGGCTCGGCTTGTCGCTGGCGTCTGTCATTCCGGCGCACGTGATCTACACGCAAGTCGACGACAAACCCGCGGGCTTCTCGCGTATCTGGCTGCAGGACATTTTGCGCGGCAAGCTGGGCTTCAATGGCGCGATCTTCAGCGACGATCTTTCGATGGAAGCCGCGCGCGCGGGCGGCACGCTCACCGAAGCGGCGAGCGCCGCGCTCACCGCGGGCTGCGACATGGTGCTCATCTGCAATCAGCCAAAAGAGGCGGGCAAGGTGCTGAACCAGTTGCGCTATACGCCTACGAAGGCATCCGAGCAGCGTCTCAAGCAGATGCGTCCGCGTGGCAAGGCGCCGCGCTGGAGCAAGTTGCAGGGGCAGGCGGAATATCTGGCGGCTCGGGAGTTGGTGAAGAGCGCGTTGGGTTGAGGTGATCGGCAAAAGCAAGATGAACGTCCGCCACGGCGGAGCGCCAAGCAAAAGGCCACGGCACATACCGTGGCCTTTTGCTTGTGTGATTGGAGCGGCCCGGCGGCGCCGACCATTAGGACGATTCCAGTTTCATCCTTTGCAACTTGTTGTAAAGCGTCTTCGGGCTGATGCCAAGCAGCGTCGCTGCCCGATGCCGCGTGCCACCAACCGCTTCGAGCGTCGCGCGAATCAGCATGTCTTCGACATCGGCGAGCGCGGTGCCAACCGTGACCTGCACGCTGCTGCCGTTCAGACCGCGACCGCTGCCGCCTTGTTCGTCGGCGCGCAAGGTTTCGATCGTTTCGCCCGACGCGTGATATGCCCGGCGCACGCGTTCGCGCAACTCGCGCACGTTGCCCGGCCATTCGTTCGCGATACATTCCCGCAGGAACGCAGGGCTGATGCGTTTAGGCGACCCGCTCGTGATGCCCGCGATATGGTTCTCGCGATTCAGCTCATCGACGAATTGCTCGGCGACCAGCGCGATGTCGTCGTCGCGCTCGCGCAGCGGCGGCAGATTGATCGACGAACCCGCAAGACGCTGGAACAGATCTTCGCGCAACGCGCCGTTTGCAACGGCATCGCGGATCGGCGTGCGCGACGCCGCGATCAAGCGGAAGTCCGTCATGATGCGGTTGCTGCCGCCCACGCGCATGAAGGTCTGCGAGTCGAGCGCGCGTAACAGCGCTTCTTGTTGGGCGGCGGGAAGGGAATCGATCTGATCGAGGAACAGCGTGCCGCCACCCGATTGCTCGAGCAGCCCCGGCTCGCGATTCTCCGCGCCCGCGAACGCGTTGCGCTCGTGGCCGAACAGCACGCTTTCCATCGAACGATGCGCGCCATCGCGCGCCGCCGAGCAATCGAACGTGACGAACGGCCCCTTGCGACGGCGGCTCAGTTCGTGAATCGTGCGCGCCGCGATCTTCTTGCCCGTGCCCGCTTCGCCGCAAATCAGCACGGCGGCTTCGGTTGGCGCGGTATGTTCGATGAGATCGTAGACATGCTGCATGGCCGCGCTGCGCCCGAGCATCTCGCCGAAGTGGCCGAGTTCGCGCAGTGTCGAACGCAGGGCCTGCACTTCCTCGGTCAGCTCGTATGGACGCGGAATGCGCGCGAGAAGGCTGCGCAAGCGTGGAATGTTGACCGGCTTGAGCAGATAGTCCCAGATGCCGTGGCGCAGGCCTTCGATCGCGCTTTCGACGGTTGCGTTGCCGGTCATCACGATCACGGGCAGCGCGCCGTCGGGCGCATGAGAAGGCAGGCTTGGCAGCAGGTCGAGACCGCTTCCGTCCGGCAGATTCAAGTCGATGAGCACGACATCGGGAATGGAACGCGACAAGGCAGCGCGCGCTTCTGCAAGCGTCGTCGCGGTGTCGACGGTGAAGTCGTCGGCCGTCAGGATCGCGGACAGGCCGGACAAGCTATTGGGATCGTCTTCGACAATCAGTGCGTGTGGCATGGCGGACACAACGTATTAAATGGACTGTGATTCGCCGTCGCCGCAAGCATGGCCTTCGAAGCGATGCGAGGGCTCCGGCACGTCATGGGCGGGATATGCGCGCCCTTTTCCGGCGTGCTGCGTACAGGTCCCGCTGCGTTTGTTCGTCCTGCGCTTTCTTCTTGGTTCTCGTTATTGCGACTGTTGCGGCTATTGCGACTGTTGCGTCTTGACGCGCAGATCGTTATTGACGGATTGCACGCCCGACACGCTGCGGGTGATCGAGATTGCCTTCTGGATCTGATCCTCCGAATTGACATACCCGGACAACAGCACGACGCCGCGATACGTCGCCACGCTTACCACGAGCGATCTGAACCCCGGCTCCGCGATCAATGCGGCCTTCACGCGAGCCGTCACCGAAGCGTCGGATGCATAGTCGCCTGCCGCTTCGCGCGACGGTGTCGACTGGCAACCCGCCGTGAGTGCGAAAACGGGCAGCGCGAGCATCGCGGCGAGCAGCAGATGACTGCCGATGATGGGCTTTTTACGCATGTCGTTATTGTTAAGTCCGTATTAAGCGGACGGAGCAGAAAGCGTGCCACCACGTAAGTTTTGGACTACATCCTTACGAATCAAGCGCCGATGAGCCTCTGCGGCCGGTCGCTAATCGCTTAATTAGGTCGCGACCGGTAAAGTTTGCCTGAATTTGTCAAAAACTTCACGCAAAAGAAAAAAGCGCCCGCGAAGGGGCGCTTTCTTGTGCGGTGTAAAACGACGCTTAAAACGTCATTGCCGCGAGCAGTTCCGGGCGTGGCTTACGCGCGGCTGCGATATTCGTTGGTGCGGGTGTCGATTTCGATCTTGTCGCCGATGTTGCAGAAGAGCGGCACTTGCAGTTCGAATCCGGTGTTGAGCTTGGCGGTCTTGAGAACCTTGCCCGACGACGTGTCGCCCTTGACGGCCGGTTCCGTGTAGATGATTTCACGAACCAGCGTGGTCGGCAGTTCAACCGAGATGGCCTTCTCGTTGTAGAACACGACTTCGCAAGTCATGCCGTCTTCGAGGTAGTTGAGCGCGTCGCCCATCATTTCGGCTTCGACTTCGAACTGGTTGTAGTCGGCGTCCATGAAAACGTACATGGGATCAGCGAAGTACGAGTACGTCACTTCCTTGCGATCCAGCACGACGACGTCGAACTTGTCGTCCGCCTTGTAGACGGTTTCCATGCCTGCGGCCGTCAGCAGGTTCTTGAACTTCATCTTGACGACCGCGGAGTTACGGCCCGATTTGTTGTACTCGGCGCGTTGAACGACCATGGCATCGCTGCCGATCATGACGACGTTGCCGACGCGGAGTTCTTGTGCGGTCTTCATAAAAACTAGTCCTGTACGAATGTTTGGCTTGAATTGCTGCGGAATGAATAAATCGGCAGCGGTGTCTTTGTGTTGCGTCGCGTGTTCGACCGTAAGGTCCGAACGCGGGCCACCGCGCGAGAATTCTGTGCTACGAGGTTCCGGCTTTTTTTCTGATCGGCGTTCAGGGCTTCGGTTCCCGAACCCAAGCGTAAGGCGTAGGGTGCGAAATCTTTTGGCTGAACAATGCCGTCCCTCGGATAACCGCTTATTTTAACTGAGTTTTTGCCGCTTTGGCCACTGGATTGGAGGCAGCGCGACGCCTTCGGTAGACGTTATTTCGCCATCCGCTCAGTGGCGTGCGCGACGAGATTGCTGGCGAGATCGCCGACTTGAGCGAGTTCTGCCGCCCATTGCCGCGCGCGCGCCTCGAATTCGCGCCGATGCGCCCAGAAGTCCGCCCAGTCCACCGTGCCAACGCCGTTCCAGGCATGCCAGAAGCGATGCGCCGCGCCGCGCGCGTCGGCGCAAAGCTGCCGCGTGTAATGGTCGAGCGCCGCGTCGAGTTTGGGCAGATGGGCGTCGTCGGATTGCGGATAGATGTGCCATACGAAAGGCTTTTGGGCCCATTGCGCGCGCACGAACGAGTCTTCGCCGCGCACGAAGTTGATGTCGGCGGCCCATAAAAGCTCGTCGAAGCGTGGTTGTTCGACGAAGCCAAGCGCGTGTGCTTCCAGCGCGCCCGCCCGCGCCGATGCGCCCGCCGCAAAGCCCGTCAGTCCAAAAAAACGCGCAAGCGCGCCGGAGATGCGGCCCTCGGGCACGAGCAAGGTGACGGGCGCGTCGCCGTCGCGCCATTGAGCGAGGAGGGTATCGACGGCGGGATTTTCGTAGGCGAAGAGCGAGACGACCGTCCGATCGGGCGCGGGCTTTTCGATGCCCACGCGCTCGCGCCACCAGGCGGACGCGTCGAAACGCTGGCGCGCTTGGTCCAGATCGCGTTCCTTGATGACGCCGCCGGTTCCCGCGCCGAGTCCGGGAAAGAAGAAGCTCTTGTCGAGCGGATAGCGCGGATGAGGCGACGGCCGCGTATGGAAGTCCGCGACCCAGTCTTCGCCGCTCAGGTATTCGAGGTTGATCCACACGGGCTTGCGCGCGCGACGCGCCATCGCGGCGATATACGCGTGCGGGATTTCGCAGGCGAACGCTTCGATCACGACATCGGCGATCTGAAGCGTATCGCCCGCGTGCGCCGGCTCGCGCCAGTGTTCGACGACGACGCCCGCCGCTTCCTGCCGCGCGAGCGCGACATCGATTTCCGGGCACAGTGCGTGGAAAACCTTGAGATCATCGACCAGCAGCCGCACACGCCAGCCGTGCTCGCGGCGCAACTGGCGCGCGAGCCGCCAGCACACGCCGACGTCGCCGAAATTGTCGACGACCGCGCAGAAGATGTCGCAAGCGAGCTGGCTGTGGGGCTCGTGGCCGGCTTGCTGCCGATGATGTGTCGTTGACATGGGCGTCGAAGGCGGCCGGGCGGGACGGCGGCGTAATGTTCTAAACTGGCGATTCTAAGATACCGGTCGCGCCCGGACGTAAAGCGTCCTCGCGCCGTGCCGATGCCTCCTCGCGCTCCACGCTTACTCGCTGCATGACTGACAACGACGCTCCCGCACCGGATTTCGACCCGAAGAAAACGCTCAGGCAATTGCCGAATCTGCCGGGCGTCTACCGCTATTACGACGGCGACGGCAAGGTGCTCTACGTCGGCAAGGCGCGCAATCTGAAGAAGCGCGTGTCGAGCTACTTCACGAAGACGCTGCACTCGCCGCGCATCGCGATGATGGTGACGCGCATCCGCAAGATCGAGACGACCGTGACGCGCTCGGAAGCGGAAGCGTTGCTGCTCGAAAACAATCTGATCAAGGCGCTGGCGCCGCGCTACAACATTCTTTTTCGCGACGACAAGTCCTATCCGTTCCTCAAGCTGACCGGGCACAAGTTTCCGCGCATGGCGTACTACCGCGGCTCGGTTGACAAGAAGAACCAGTATTTCGGGCCGTTCCCGAGCGCGTGGGCCGTGCGCGAGAGTATCCAGATTCTGCAGCGCGTCTTCCAGCTGCGCACGTGCGAAGACTCGGTGTTCAGCAATCGCACGCGGCCGTGTCTGTTGCATCAGATCGGGCGCTGCACGGCGCCGTGCACGGGACTCATCAACGAAGAGGACTACGCGCGCGATGTATCCAACGCGTCGCGTTTTTTGCTTGGCCGGCAGGGCGAAGTGATGAAGGAACTCGAGCAGAAGATGCACGCCTTCGCCGCCGATCTGCGCTTCGAGCAGGCGGCGGCCGTGCGCAATCAGATGAGTTCGCTGTCGACGGTGCTGCATCAGCAGGCGATCGAAGTCGGCGGCGAGAGCGACGTCGATATCCTCGCGGTCGTGGCGCTCGGCGGCAAGGTGTGCGTGAATCTGGCGATGGTGCGCGGCGGCCGGCATCTCGGCGACAAGGCGTATTTTCCGGCGCATGTCGAAAGCGCGATCGCGCTGGGCGATGAGGATGCGCTTGGGGATGACCTGGAAGAGCAGGCGCCGGACGCGGTCGGAGCGACGGAAGCATTGAGCGAATCGGGTGCCGCTCGTATGAGTGTCGCGGTGCTTGCGGGTGTCGCCGGAGCGGACGATGCAATGGACGGCGGCGGTGCGCTCGAAGCCGACGACGCGCGCACAGCCGACAACATGACGCCCGCCGCCGATGCAACCGAGACCAACGACGAAACGCAAGCCAACGACGCACTCGATGCCAACGAAGAGCTCGACTCGGAAGACGCCATCGAAGCCACCGAAACATCCCGCGAAGGCGCCCTCGAAGCCGAAGTGCTCGAAGCGTTCATGGCACAGCACTACATCGGCAATCGCATCCCGCCGGTGCTGGTCGTGAGCCACGCGCCCGCGAGCCGCGAGCTCATCGATCTGCTCAACGAACAGGCGGGACACAAGGTCACGCTACTGCGTCAGCCGCAAGGTCAGAAACGCGTGTGGCTCTCCATGGCCGAGCAAAACGCGAAGCTCGCGCTCGCGCGTCTGCTATCGGAACAAGGCTCGCAGCAAGCGCGCACGCGCTCGCTCGCCGAGACGCTCAGCCTCGACATGGAAGACCTGGCGCAACTGCGCATCGAGTGCTTCGACATCAGTCACACCATGGGCGAGGCGACGCAGGCATCGTGCGTGGTGTATCACCATCACAAGATGCAGTCGGGCGAGTATCGGCGCTACAACATCACCGGCATCACGCCCGGCGACGATTACGCCGCCATGCGTCAAGTGCTCACGCGCCGCTACGAGAAAATGGTCGCGCTTGCCGCCGCCAACGCCAGCGACGAAGCCGCGACGCTGCAAACCGAAGACGCCGCCGATCCCAACGTCACGCCGGATGCCGCATCGCCCGTATCCGCTGGCGGGACGCTGCCGAATATCGTGCTGATCGATGGCGGCAAGGGACAAGTCGAGATCGCGCGCCAGGTGTTTTCGGAGCTCGGGCTCGATCATGGCATGCTGGTGGGTGTCGCGAAGGGCGAAGGGCGCAAGGTCGGGCTCGAAACGCTGATCTTCGCCGATGGCCGTTCCGCGCTCGAACTCGGCAAGGAAAGCGCCGCGCTGATGCTCGTCGCGCAGATTCGCGACGAAGCGCATCGCTTTGCGATCACCGGCATGCGCGCCAAGCGCGCCAAGACGCGGCAAACGTCGCGCCTGGAAGAACTCGAAGGCGTCGGCGCAAAACGGCGTCAGCGGCTCTTGTCGCGTTTCGGCGGTTTGCGCGGCGTGCAGGCGGCGAGCGTGGAAGATCTGGCGAGCGTCGAAGGCATTTCGCTGGCACTCGCGCAGCAGATTTATCGACAGTTGCATTGAGCCGGACGCATGGCGCGGCGCGGCTCGCAATGGCCGCGCCGCGTGGCCCGCCGCCTTGTGAGCGACGGGTCGACGCGGCACAATGGCACCTCCCTTTCATGTGGCTCTCGCTCTCGTCCATGCCGTTCAACTTACCGATTTTCCTGACGTGGCTGCGAATCGTGCTGATTCCGCTCGTCGTGGGCGTGTTCTATTTGCCGGACATGATGTTGAGCCTCGAGCATCGCAATCTGCTCGCCATGGTCATCTTCGTTCTAGCCGCGCTCACCGACTGGTTCGACGGCTTTCTTGCGCGCAAGCTTAATCAGACGTCCGCGTTCGGCGCGTTTCTCGACCCGGTCGCGGACAAACTCATGGTGACGGCCGCTTTGCTCGTGCTCGTGCAGCTCATGCGCTTGAACGCGGTGATCGCGCTCGTGATCGTCGGGCGGGAGATCACGATCTCGGCGCTGCGCGAATGGATGGCGCAGATCGGCGCATCGAAGAGCGTCGCGGTGAATTCGCTGGGCAAGTTCAAGACCGTATGTCAGATGGTCGCCATTCCTATGCTGCTGTTTTATGGGCAGTTGCGCATCCCCGGCGTGCAATGGGTGATCGATACGCGCGTGTGGGGCTTGTGGCTCATCGATGTCGCCGCGTTCCTCACCGTTTGGTCGATGCTGTACTACATGAAACTCGCGTGGCCGCAGATTCGTGAGCGGGGCGGCATGCTGTGAGTCGAGCCGTCCTTGGAGCCGTTCCTCAGTTTGCTAAAAATTGCGTCGAAACACGAAAAGGGCGCGCAAAAACAGTTGACACCTTTTCTTCGCTTCTACATAATCTCGTTTCTGTCGAACACGCAGCGCCAGCAGCAAGGAAGTAAAGAGCTGAAGGCACCGCGAAGACGACAGAAAGCATCAGCAACGCGGGAGTAGCTCAGTTGGTAGAGCGCAACCTTGCCAAGGTTGAGGTCGCGAGTTCGAGCCTCGTCTCCCGCTCCAGATTCAAGTTTTCGTGGCATGCAGCGCAGCGGTATCAAGCGAAGCGGCAACGAAAGCAGCAGCAAGCAAGTGTAAGCAGTAACGCAGCACGGAAAGATCAATGCGGGAGTAGCTCAGTTGGTAGAGCGCAACCTTGCCAAGGTTGAGGTCGCGAGTTCGAGCCTCGTCTCCCGCTCCAATCAAAGGGGAAGCAACGCTTCCCTTTTTGTTTGGTGGACTTGCCGGCGTTTCGGCCGAGACCACCACACCGCTTATGGCGCGATAGCAAAGCGGTTATGCAGCGGCCTGCAAAGCCGTTTAGACCGGTTCGACTCCGGTTCGCGCCTCCAAAAAAAAGCCCTGATTCGTCAGGGCTTTTTCTTTTTACAACGTCGGATCTTCGGCGCTTCTGCCGATTCTCGATTGCTGCAAGGAAGCTCCCGATACGCCGCGTGGCGCCGGCGCGGCATAATTGCGGCACTTTCCATTGGCGCGGCATCCGCCGCGCCGCATGCCAAATCCATGACCGACAGACTCTCCAACATTCAGTGGCGCTGGAAGCGCTTCGACGATCTCACGACGACCGAGGTCTACGACATGCTCGCGGCACGCAGCGCGGTCTTCGTCGTCGAGCAAAACTGCGTTTATGGCGATATCGACGGCTACGATGTCGATGCCTGGCATTTGCTCGCCTACGGCGAAGACGAGCAACTCGCAGGCTATCTACGTGTGTTGCTGCCAGGGTTCCCGAAAGAAAGCGAAACCGATGTCCGCATTGGCCGCGTGCTGACGACCGTCAAATTTCGCGGCTTCAAACTCGGTAACGCGATGCTCGAACGCGCGCTCGATCACATCATCGCGCAATGGCCGGATCAGCCGATCAGTCTGCACGCGCAAGCCCACCTGCAGAAGTTTTATGGCGCGTTCGGTTTCGTCGCGTCGTCGGGCGTACATGACGAAGACGGCATTCCGCACGTGTGGATGCGCCGTCCCGGCTTCGGCGCATAACGCCTGCGAGCGCGTTCCTACGTACTCTTCCCGTGGATCACGCGCTTGAGATCGGCTGCAATGGCGTCGATGGAATCGCGGTCGGTGGCGAGCAGGCGCGCGTGACCATCGCGATCGAAGATGTACACGGCCGAGCTGTGCGTGACCTCGTAAGCGCCGCTCGGATCGCGCTTCTCCATCTGATACGCCACGCGGTACCGCTGCGCGATGGCTTCGATTTGCCGATCCGAGCCCGTCATGCCCACGGCGTGTTTGCCGTCGAAAGCGCGCACGTAAGTCCGCAGCAACGCGGGCGTGTCGCGCGCGGGATCGACCGAAACGAACACGATGCGCGTCTGGTCCGCGTCAGGCCCCACGCGCGCCAGAACCTGCATGAGACGCGCCATGGTTTCCGGGCACACATCCGGACAATGCGTATAGCCGAAATAGACGAGCGTCGCGCGGCCTTTCAACGATTGGCCCGACACATGCGCGCCGCTGTCATCGACGAGTGAAAAATCGAGATCGGGCAGATGGCCGGAAACATCGGTCAGATGCCACGGCTCGGCGGGACGTGAACAGGCAGCGAGCGCGGTGAGCAGAATAGATACAAGCAGGCGGCGGAAGGGTGCGGGCATCGAAAGGTTGCTTTGGACTGTAACGGCTGTATCAAGCCCGCAAAATACACGCCTTTTCATCGGCGTGAGGCGCATGATTTAGCTTTAAGCACATTTTTGAGACAATTTGCCACGCGCGCCTGCTCTTCCGTAAGCAAGACGCCATGCGATCGTCAATCCGCTCCTTTCCAGACGGAAAGCCTGCGGCAGTAACATGCGATACGCACGCGCCCATCACAGGCAAACCACAGGTCAACGATCGATGCAAATTCTTCCCGATTCCCTGTCTCTTGCCGAGACCGCTTTCTTCTTCGACTTCGACGGCACGCTGGTCGAACTCGCCTCCACGCCGGATGGCATTTTCGTGCCGCGTTCGGTGCCCGACATTCTCGCCGCCTTGCGACGCGCCACCAATAACGCGGTCGCGGTTGTGTCGGGGCGCGGTATCGACAACATCGATTCGTTCTTGCAGATGCCCGATCTGCCCGTCGCCGGCATGCACGGCGCCGAGCGGCGCGATTCGAATGGCGACGTGCAGCGCATTGGTTTCAACGACGAGCGGCTTTTGCGCATGGAGCACGCGCTCGAAGGCGTCGTCAGCGCGAATCCCGGCATGCTGCTCGAAATCAAGGGCGCCGCGCTCGCGCTGCATTATCGCAATGCGCCGGATCGCGAACCGGCCGCGCGTGCGGCCACCGAGCGGCTCGTCGCACAATACGCCGATGCCTACGTGCTTCAGCCCGGCAAGATGGTCTACGAGATCAAGCCGAAGGACGTCGACAAGGGCCGCGCGGTGAGCGCGTACATGAGCGAGCCGCCGTTCACGGGACGCAAGCCCGTCTTCATCGGCGACGATCTTACGGACGAGAAAGGCTTCGCGGTCGTCAACGAATTCGACGGTCTGTCGATCAAAGTCGGTCCCGGCGACACCGTGGCGCGCGCGCGAATCGAATCCGTCGAACTGCTGCTCGACTGGCTGCAAGTGATCGCGGGCACGGCGGGGAAGCACGCGTGAGCCGGCTGATCATCGTTTCGAACCGGGTGGCGCCGATCTCCGAAGGCGGCCCGGCCGCGGGTGGCCTTGCGGTCGGCGTCTACGACGCACTCAAGGAAACCGGCGGCATGTGGTTCGGCTGGAGCGGCGACGTGCTGGACGCGCCGCCGGAAAGCATCAAGCTGGAAGAGCACGGGCCGGTGACGTTCGCGACCATCGGACTTTCGCGGCAAGACTACGATCAGTACTATCGCGGGTTTTCCAACGCGACGTTGTGGCCGGCGTTTCACTATCGGCCGGATCTGATCGAGTTCGACCGCAACGAATACGAAGGCTATTGCCGCGTCAATCGCTGGCTGGCCACGCAACTCGCGCCGCTGCTCAAGCCCGACGACGTGATCTGGGTGCACGACTATCACCTCATTCCGTTTGCGCAGGCGTTGCGGGGGCAGGGCGTTCGAAATCGCATCGGGTTCTTTCTGCATATACCGTTTCCAGCGTCGCAGATTCTGTTGAGCGTGCCGCGTCATCGGAACCTGGTGGAGGCGTTGTGCGACTTCGATCTGCTGGGTTTCCAAACTGAGCCCGATCTGCGCGCGTTTTGCGATTACATCGAAACCGAGGCGGGCGGCACGCTCGCGAAAGATGGCGCGAAGCCGGTCGTGGTCAGCGCGTTTGGCAAGACGGCGCGCGCGGCGGCTTATCCGATTGGCGTCTATCCCGACGAAGTCGCGGCGCTCGCGAAACACGGCGAGAGCGGCCGCGACGTGCAGATCGTCAAAGCGACGCTGCATCAGCGCAAGCTCGTGATGAGCGTGGATCGGCTGGATTATTCGAAGGGTCTGGTCGAGCGATTTCGGGCGTTCGAGCGCCTGATCGAGCATCGGCCGCAGCAGCGAAACAACGTTTCGTTTTTGCAGATCGCGCCGCCGACGCGCTCGGACGTCGATGCTTATCGCGACATTCGCCTGCAACTCGAAGCGGAGTCGGGGCGCATCAACGGGCGTTACGCCGAGCTGGACTGGACGCCGATTCGCTATATCCATCGGCAATACGAACGGCCGGTGCTCGCGGCGCTGTTCCGCGAGGCGCATGTCGGCCTCGTCACACCATTGCGCGACGGCATGAATCTGGTGGCAAAGGAATATGTGTCGGCGCAAGACCCGGACGATCCCGGCGTGCTTGTGTTGTCGCAATTCGCTGGCGCTGCGCGTGAGCTGACTGCCGCGCTCATCGTGAATCCGCTCGATATCGACGATATGGCCGATGCACTCGCCACCGCGCTTGCAATGCCGCTCGACGAGCGCCGGGCGCGTTATACGGAGATGATGGCGCAACTGCGCGACAACAACGTTTCCGTGTGGCGGGATAACTTTTTGCGGGATTTGAAGGCGGGGTAGAGCGGCGACCGATTACGCCAAAGCAACGCAGATTAAATAAGCCGCGTTCCCTTCCGGGAAGCGCGGCTTTTTAACGTCGTCGTCGAAACTTAGGCCGGCTGCTTATGCGGCGTGGCAACGATGGATGGCAACTTGCCGTGCTGCTTCGACAGCAACTCGCGATACAACCCAGGCCGGTCGCGCAGTTCTTGCGGCGAGCCATCGTCGATCACCTTGCCGGCGCTCATCACGATGATGCGGTCGAAGTTCTGCAACGTCGACAAACGGTGCGCAATGGCAACCACCGTGCGGCCGACCATCAACCGGTCGAGCGCCTGCTGAATGGCTTCTTCCGATGAACTGTCGAGCGCGGACGTCGCCTCATCGAGCAAGAGAATTGGCGCGTTTTTAAGGATCGCGCGCGCGATCGCGATGCGTTGACGCTGACCGCCCGACAGCTTCACGCCGCGATCGCCGACGATGGTATCGAAGCCTTCCGGCATCGCTTCGATGAAATCCGTGCAGCGGGCTTCGCGAGCGGCGGCCATGACTTCGTCACGCGTCGCTTCGGGCCGGCCATACGCAATGTTCTCGAACACCGTGCGATGGAACAGCGAAATATCCTGCGGCACGAGCGCAATCGAATGTCGCAGGCTGTCCTGCGTGATGCCGTTGATATCCTGGCCATCGACCTTGATGCTGCCCTTCTGCGTCTCGTAGAAGCGCTGCAGAAGCGCGAGCACGGTTGACTTGCCCGCGCCCGACTTGCCGATCAGACCGACTCGCTGGCCCGGTTCGATATGCAGATGGAAGTTGTCGAGAATCGGACGACGGCGCGGATACGCGAACGTGACGCCATCGAAATCGACGCGGCCGCCCTGTGGCACGAGTTCGGTGGCGTCGGAACGGTCGGGCATGCCATGCGGTTCGAGCAGCGTCTGCACGGCTTCGGCCAGACGCGCGACGTGCTGCGTGACATCCACGAGCGCCACGGCGAGGTCGCGCGTGCCGTGCAGGATCGTGAAACCGAGCGAGCTGACGAGCACGATATCGCCCGACGTCGCCTGGCCTTTCGACCAAAGCCATAGTGCCCAGCCGAGCAGCCCGGCGGAGAGAATCGCCGTCACGACCGCGTGGAAGAGGCGCAGCTTTTCCAGGTACAAGAGGCTTTGCTGACGCGCGACCATCTCGGCCTTCACCGTCGAGCCGAAACGCTTCTGCTCGTTGAAGGTCATGCCGAACGCGCGCACGAGTGCCATGTTGCCGATCACGTCGACCAGTTCGCCATCCACCGAAGCGGCCTTCGACGCGAAGCTGTGATGCCGCGCCGAACCGCGCTTGGCCAGCCGATACAAAATGAACGCGAGGATCAGCGACGCGCCCATGAGGCAGCACGCCATCAACGGATTCACCGCGACGATCATGATGATCGCGCCCAGCACCGCGATGCACGGCGGCAAGACGTTCCAGGCCATCACGTTTTCGGAGGTGTAGATCGCGTTCGAGGTCGCCGTGATCCGGCTCGCGAGCATGCCGGGCTGTTTCTCGGAGAAGTAAGTCGGCGAATGGCCGCTCAAGTACGAGAACAAGTCCTTGCGCAGGTCGCCCGTCACGATCACGAACACGTGCGCGCCGACCCAGCCGCCGACCCGCCAAAGCAGGTTGTCGGCGGCGATCAGTCCCACCAGGATCATGAACGCGCCCCAGAGCGGACCGGGATGCCCCCGGCCTTGACCGAGCACATCGATCAGATGTTTGATCGCGTACTGGGAAGCGAGCGCGCAGCCAACTGCGGCAAACACGCTGAAGAGGACGATGGCATGCGCTACCGGATGCCGGCGTATGTAACGCAGAAGGAACGCCAGCGGGCGATGTGCATAGCTCGCGAGCTTGGCGTTGTGTGCGTTACGTTGAGAGACGGTAAGTTGGTCCAATGGTCTTTTTTCGTCGTAGAGCGGTTGAGCGTGTGTTGCGCTTTCGGATTTCCGGGCGAAAAGCGTTTCGGCGACGCGGCGCCGTCTCCATTGCCTGAATTGTAGCCACTATCGCTCAAGCCTCAGGCGTCAATCGGGCGTTTAATGCTGGGCGGCAGTCTTGCCGCTTCGACATCGTCCGCAGTGGACCGAACGCTAGGCCGAGCGCCACCGCGATTCGAGCGCCTTGCGGCATCGGCGCGCATTGTAAGCACTTTGCGAAACTTTTTGCGATGGAGCAAGCGCTCAAATTAAGCTCGCCTGCCGCAGCCACGCTATACGGGTTCGATTTCAGACCGGTGGCACCGCCAAGCCAAAGCACGTGTCGCGCCAGCGTAGGTTGATGGGTCGTCGAAATGGACTTCGCAGCATCGAGAGCGTGGCGTCGCCCGTGCATCGTTCAAGCGCGTGGGTCCAATGTAGAACAGCCTTAGTAAACAGGGGTTTGCAAAATGTTTCCCCCGTGTAACAAGGTAAATAAGTTGAAATGCCTGCCTGCGTGCTCTGTAAAAAGCTCCATAATTCGCTCCGGGTTTTCACTAAGTTTTTTTGACAGCTTTTTGTAGGATGTCGTCAACCTCGAAAGCCGTTACGCGTTTATTGCTGGTGTGCGGATTATTTTGAGACATGGAATCGCTTTTGCTTCGATGCGATCCGTTCGAAGGTCTCGCGCAAAACCCAAGTGACCGGCGACCACGCTTTTCTTTCTCGTGCATCAGCTTTGCAACGCGGTGAATCCACCGCAGCAGCTCCCGCCCGAGCCGAGCGATTCGCCCCTTGTCCACGACTGAAGTACTTAGCCTGATTTTTATTTTGGAGTTTCCGACATGCGAATCGCTCAAATCGCGCCCCTCCACGAGGCTGTTCCGCCGAAGCTCTACGGTGGCACGGAACGCGTGGTGTCTTATCTGACCGAGGCTCTCGTCGAGGCCGGACACGACGTCACGCTCTTCGCGAGCGGTGATTCGCAAACGTCCGCGAAGCTCGAAGCGTTCTGGCCGCAAGCGCTGCGTCTGGATCCGACCATTCGCGACACGATGGCGCCGCACATGCTGCTGCTCGAAGAAGTCCGCCGCCGCGCTGACGAATTCGACGTGCTGCATTTCCATATCGATTATTACCCGTTCTCGCTGTTCGCACGTCAGCCTGTGCCGTTCGTGACGACCATGCACGGTCGTCTCGATCTGCCAGAACTGCAGCCAATCTTCTCGACGTTCAACGACGTGCCGGTTGTCTCGATTTCCGACAATCAGCGTCAGCCGCTGCCGCAAGCGAACTGGCTGTCGACGGTGTATCACGGCCTGCCGGAAAATCTGCTCACGCCGATCCCGAACGTCAAGCCCGGCTACCTGGCGTTTCTCGGCCGTATCTCGCCGGAAAAGCGCGTGGACCGTGCAATCCGTATCGCGCAGGCCGCCGGCATGAAGATCAAGATCGCCGCGAAGCTGGACAAGGCCGATCGCGCTTACTACGAGGAAGAGATCAAGCCGCTCTTCGCGCTGCCGCATGTCGAATACATCGGTGAAATCAGTGAAGCGGAAAAGACCGAGTTCCTCGGCAACGCGCACGCGCTGCTGTTCCCGATCGACTGGCCGGAGCCCTTCGGTCTCGTCATGATCGAGGCCATGGCGTGTGGCACGCCGGTGATCGCGTTCAACCGCGGTTCGGTGCCGGAAGTGATCGAGAACGGTGTGTCGGGCTTCGTTGTCGAAGACGAACTCTCGGCGATCGCCGCAGTGAAGCGTCTCGACACGCTGTCGCGCGCGAAGGTGCGTGAGGCGTTCGAAACGCGCTTCTCGTCGAAGGTCATGGCCGCGCGCTATGTCGAAAACTACGAGGAACTGCTGCGTCAAAAGCGTCGCACGGTGCTGCGCGAAGTGAACGCAGGCTAAGTTTTCGCACGCTGTTTTCGTATCGAACAACGCCCCGCGCGCCGCAAGGCTCGCGGGGCGTTGTCGCAATGGCACAATTGAATGGCGCATCTGAGCGCTAAGCCGCTTTCGTCCGCGAAACCTCTGAGGAAAATCGTAATCTCCCTATAATGTCCGGGCTTCGTCAAGTGCGAAGCGAAATTGCCGTTAGCGTGGATAGTGCGCGGCGGCGTGCATCGAATGAAAGACAGGAGCGCAACTTTTGGCGATACCCAAGCAAATCAGCGCGAGCCCGGCGCCCGGCGCCGGCACGGTATTCGCGCTGCGGGCCATCGGGCTGATACTCGCGGCGCGCTGGGCGTTGTCGATGTCGCAAATGGGCTATCTGTCCTCGCTGCGCGCCATGACATCGTCGCCGTGGGCGTGTCTGAATCTCGTGCTGATCTTTTTGCTGATCGCGCTGCCGGGTGCGAAGGCGCGCATCGAGCGGCCGCTGCATCCGCTGCCACAATGGCTGCGGCAGGCGCTGCGCTTCCTTGCGCTCCTCGCGTTTGCCTTCGCGATGTTCTCCGTGGGCGCGTTCGTCTGGGCTTCGGGCTGGCGCCGTTTCGTACACACGCTCGCCGAGACCAACGGCTGGCTCGCGGTCGGCCCGGCGCTCTACGCAGTCGTGATGTGGATATGCCGTCCGCGCGCGCTCTGGCGTACTAATATCGCGGCGCGGCGCTTTGCCATCGGCCGCTTTGCAATCTCACTCGATCCCGTCACGCGCACCGCGATGGTCTGGGCGGAAAGCCGCAAGCTCGGTCAGTACGATGCGCGGGAGTTGTCGGTGAAGTGGCCCGCGCCCGTCGCCGACGAAGCCGCGCAAATCTCGATTCTTGCGCCATCGACGGAACCGGCCGCGCCGGCATCGACGATCCATCGCAATGGCACACTCAGGAAGGGTTGGTTCGCGCGCCGTCCGAAGGTCGAGTTGTTGTGGGATTCGCCGGCAGCGGCGGGGCACAATCGCAAGACGGTATTTCGCGCGCCGTTGGCGAGCGTCGGCGACCGCAACGCGGCGCGCGCACTCGACACGACCTTGCGGCAAGTCTGACGAGGTCGCCGGCAACGCAGAATTTGCTTCTCGTTTTCGATGGAGGGAAGGATGCTGATACGCTGGTTGCTCGCTGCGCTTCACTTGCTTGGTTTCGGTTTCGCCTTGGGCGCCGTGCTCGCGCGTGCGCGCGCCTTGCGGCGGCTCGATGTCGCGCAGTCGGTGCAGGCGAACGATGTGCGTCTGCGCGATGTGTTCCGCTCCGATTCCGTGTGGGGCATCACTGCAATCGTGCTGATCGTCACCGGGCTGATGCGCGCGTTTGGCGGCTTCGAGAAAGGCGGCTCGTACTTTTTGCACGAGCCGCTTTTTCATCTGAAGATGACCGCGCTCGTGCTGATCTTGCTGATCGAAGTTTCACCGATGCTCGCGTTGATTCGCTGGCGCGTGACGCTCGCGCAGGGCGGACCGATCGATCTCACGCGCGCCCGGCGCTTTGCGTGGATGAGCGATCTGGAAGCGGCGCTGGTGATCGTGATGGTGATTGCCGCAAGCGGAATGGCGCGCGGCGTGTGGGCGTCTTAGCTTCGGCTGGCGAAGCGCGCGGACGAAAAAAAAAACGGCGCCCGAAGGCGCCGTTTTTTATGGCATTCAGTTCAGACTTCAACTGCTTGCCTCTGTCGTGGTGGGTAGTACTGGGATCGAACCAGTGACCCCTGCCGTGTGAAGGCAGTGCTCTACCGCTGAGCTAACCACCCGAAGAGATTGAGATTATGTCAGGACGTTCTCGATTCGTAAAGCTCTTCTTTGAACAAATTCGAAAAAATCACGCGGCGAGCGTATCGCTTTCCGCGGGCGCGGGTTCCGTGCGCCACACGCTCGTGCCTTTGATCGCTCGGTCGAGATCGGAGAGCACGGCTTCATGCGCCGCGAGCTCGTCAGCGCTTGCCGCGATGACCGTGAGATCGAGGTCGTCGAGCGCGATACGCGGTGTGCCTGTCGTGCCTTGCGCGGGCTGGTCGCCGAGCATGTCGATGACGAGGCTTTCCTGACCGCGCGTCATCGCCAAATAGACTTCGGCGAGCAGCTCGGAGTCGAGCAATGCGCCATGCAGCGTGCGGTGCGCGTTGCTGATGCCGAAGCGGTCGCAGAGCGCATCGAGCGAGTTCCGTTTGCCAGGGAACATCTGCTTGGCTTGCGCGAGCGAGTCGATCACGCCGGCGCACATCGTCGACACTTTTGGCAAGCCGAGTAGCGCGAACTCCATGTCGAGAAAGCCGACGTCGAACGGCGCGTTATGAATGATCAACTCCGCGCCGCTAATGAAGTCGCGCAACTGCGCGGCAATCTCAGTGAACTTCGGCTTGTCGCGCAGGAACTCCGTCGTCAGGCCGTGCACCGCGAGTGCGCCCGGGTCGCTGTCACGTTCGGGGTTCACGTACAAATGCAGGTTGTTACCCGTAAGCCTGCGATTGACCAGTTCGACGCAGCCGATTTCGATGATCCGGTCGCCCGTGCGAGCGTTCAGGCCGGTGGTTTCGGTGTCCAGTATCAGTTGGCGCATGAGATGTGTGTCGTTGGTTCGTGCATGTTTCAGCTATCGGCGAGCGAGCTCACGCCGCGATTGGCGAGCGCATCGGCGCGTTCGTTTTCGGGATGCCCGGCGTGCCCCTTGACCCAGCGCCATTCGATCTGATGTTGCGCGACGAGGGCATCCAGCCGCTTCCACAAATCGGCGTTCTTGACGGGCGTCTTCGCCGCCGTCATCCAGTTCTTCTTCTTCCAGCCGTGAATCCATTCGCTGATGCCTTTCTGCACGTATTGTGAGTCGGTATGGATCACGGCCTGACAGGGCCGCTTCAAGGCTTCGAGCGCGGCGATCACCGCCATCAGTTCCATGCGGTTGTTGGTGGTCGCGGCTTCGCCGCCGAACAGTTCCTTTTCGAGCGAGCCGAAGCGGAGCAGGGCGCCCCAGCCGCCGGGGCCCGGATTGCCCTTGCACGCGCCGTCCGTGTAAATGTCGATGATTTTGTTCGATGCGTTCGTCGATGCGGATTCGTCAGTCATCAATGCTCGTTGCGAGTGTGCGGTGCGGCGACTGGTGCAAGGCCAGGCGCGAGCGCGGGTTTCTTCAATTTGCGCGGGCCGATGAGCCGCATGCCCCGCACGCGCTTCACCGCCGTGATCATGTACGCCGCGCCGAAGATGGGCCACCAGCGGTCGCCGGCGGGTTCCATGAATTGATAGCGTTGCAGCCACTTGTCCGTGACGAGCGGGGGACGATAGCAGCCGAAGCGTCCGCGTTCAAGGTCGAATCCAAGCAATTTGATCCAGTCCTTGATGCGCGTGAACGCGATCATCTCGTGCGCCGCCGGCACGAACGGCCGTCCCGTGACCTTGCCGAACGACTGGCGCGCGCCCCACAGACTCAAGGAGTTGAAGCCAAGGATGATGAGCTGGCCTTCAGGCACGAGCACGCGCTCGGCTTCACGCAGAAGCCTGTGCGGATCGCGCGAAAATTCGAGCGTATGCGGCAGCACGAGCAAATCGACGCTCTGCGCTTCGAAAGGCAAGTCGAGCAAATCGCACCAGACCGTGGCGCGGCCTTCTGGCGCGCTCGCGGCAGGCAACGGACTCACGCTGCGCGAGGCCGCTTGCGGCATCGTGTAGGGCGCGCTCGCGCCGCTTTCCGCGTCGAGCACGAGCCCGCGGCCGGTCATGCGATTTTCGCGCAGCGCGTCGAGTTGCGGCATGCCAAGCTGAAGCGCGTGATAGCCGAAGATGTCGGATACCACGCGATCGAGCTGCGCTTGTTCCCACTCGAGCACATAACGTCCGGGTGCGGAGCTTGTCCAGGCGGGCCAGTCTATAATCACTCGGTCTGACATGTTGGGGTTGCCGCTTGATGATCGCTATGGATTCGCATGCTAAGGGTTCGCTCGAATACGTTCCGGTTCCGGCGTTCGAGGACAACTACATCTGGCTCGTGTCGGACTCGCGCGACGCGGTCGTGATCGATCCGGGCGACGCCGCGCCCGTCGAGGCGTATCTCGCCGAACGCGGTTGGCGGCTGACCGCTATTTTACTCACGCACCATCATCAAGACCACGTCGGCGGCGTCAAAGCACTGCTCGATAGCCGAACGGCAGAGGGTGGCGTGCCGGTCTACGGACCGGCCGGCGAGCGCATCGAGCATTTGACTGCGCGCTTATCCGAAGGCGATATCGTGCGCGTGGACCAGCCTGCCCTGGAGTTTCGCGTCCTCGATGTACCTGGCCATACGGCCGGTCACATCGCGTACTTTCAGGCACATGACCCGCGTGGCACACCGCATCTCTTTTGCGGCGACACGCTTTTTGCAAGCGGCTGTGGCCGGCTTTTCGAGGGCACGCCGCAGCAGATGCTTGCCTCGCTCGATTCGCTCGCCTCGCTGCCTGACGATACGTTAGTGCACTGCGCCCACGAATACACGCTTTCGAACATCCGCTTTGCGCGCGCATGCGAACCAGATAACGCGGCGCTTGCCCGCTGGAACGACGACGCCATCGCGTTGCGAGCGGCCGGCAAGCCCACGCTGCCGACGACCATCGGCCACGAGAAGTGCGTCAACCCCTTTCTGCGCGTGGACGACAAGGCCATTCAGGCAACACTTTCCACTCAGTTCGGACAGCCGATTTCCGACCGCCTCGACGCGTTTCGCGTGATGCGCGGCTGGAAAGATAAGTTCCGCTGATGTCTCATAATTAGGGCGAACTTAATCCGAAACTTTGGAAACGCCGATAGATGCAGGATTTTGCAGGGGAATTACGTGCATTCTTATTGACGTTGCAAGTGCGGTTCCGTACCATCGGCTTCAAATTTCCAAGCGTCTTCTTTGGAAGCCGGAACGTTCATGCGACTAACACTTAGTGCGCTATCCGTCCTGACACTGGCCGCGTGTGCCAGTCAAGGTCCGACAGCGCTCACCTCCAATACCACAGCAACACCCACCGAAGCCTCGCAGCAAAAGGTCGCGGACACCATTCGCCGCACTGCCGCAGCCAAGGAAACCATTGACGTCGACAAGACGCCTGTCACTTCGCTCGTCGGGTCGTCGGACCTGTGGAACCGCATTCGCGCGGGCTTCCAGATTCCGGATCTGCAAACGGACCTGGTCGACATGCAGGTCAACTGGTACGCGCAGCGCCCAGAGTATGTGGAGCGCATGACTGCGCGCTCGCAGAAGTACCTGTATCACATCGTCGAAGAACTCGAAGCACGTCATATGCCGACGGAACTGGCGCTTCTGCCGTTCATCGAGTCGGCGTATAACCCGCAGGCGCTGTCGGTCGCGAAGGCCGCTGGCATGTGGCAGTTCGTGCCGGGCACTGGTCGCGACTACAACCTCAAGCAAAACATGTGGCAGGACGAGCGCCGTGACGTGCTGGCATCGACCAGCGCCGCGCTCGACTATCTCTCGCGTCTGCATGACATGTTCGGCGACTGGCATCTCGCGCTCGCCGCATACAACTGGGGTGAGGGCAATGTGCAGCGCGCCATCGCGCGCAACGAAGCCGCAGGTTTACCGACGGACTACGAAAGCCTGCGCATGCCCAACGAGACGCGCAATTACGTGCCGAAGCTGCAGGCGGTCAAGAATATCGTCAGCAACCCGCAGCAATATGGCCTTGCGCTGCCCGACATTCCGAATCACCCGTATTTCGTGACGGTCACGACCGCGCGCGACATCGACGTGACCATGGCCGCGAAGTTGGCCAGCATGAGTGTCGAGGAATTCCGCTCGCTGAATCCGTCGTTCTCGAAGCCGGTCATTCTCGGCGCGACCAATCCGCAGATCTTGCTGCCGTTCGACAACGCAGCGACGTTCCAGCGCAATTTGAGTTCGTACACGGGCGCGCTGTCGTCCTGGACGACCTACACGGTGTCCGAGCGTGCGCGTCCGGCCGCTATTGCCGAGAAGATCGGCGTGGATGCGGACACGCTCATGTCGGTGAACCATATTCCGGCTGGCATGCGTCTGAAGCCGGGCTCGACCATCGTCGTGCCGCGTAATGACGACGACGACGAGGACATCAGCGCCGATGTCGCCTCGAACGCCATGCTGGCCGTCGAACGCGACGTGCCCGACACGCGCAAGATGGCCATCCGCGTGCGCCGCAAACAGTCCATCGAGACGCTGGCGGATCGCTACAACGTGTCGGTCGGGCAGATCAGGGCCTGGAACCGCACGCATCGCGAAGTCTTCATGCCGGGGCAAGTCGTTGTTCTGCACGTGCCGTATGGCAAGGCAGTGCCGGCCGAGCCGGGTCCGGTTCGTCTGGAAACCGTTTCGGCGTCGAGCCGTTCGTCGGGCGGCGTGACGAAGATCGGTACGCGCGCTCCGGTTGCCAAGAGCGCATCGGCGAAGGCCACGACGCATTCGGCGACGAAATATACGAAGGTTTCGAGTTCCAGCAAGTCCTACACAGCGAAGCCGGCCGTCGCCAAAACAGCCACACCCGCCAAACGCGCTACCACGAAGAAGACCACGAAACACTAAGCATCGCGCTTCTCGGTTTATTCCACGCCGTCACCAAGGTGACGGCGTTTTCTTTTGGTGCGCCAGTTAAACTGGCATTTCAAAAAAACAATGAAGCGCTCGTATCGCATGTCGTCCTCAGTTCGTTCTCGCGTCTTTTTCCTGTTCGCCGCCGGGTATTTCGTCTCGTACTTGTTCCGGGGCGTGAATCTCGGCTTCGCGCCGCTGATCACGCACGACCTCGGTTTGTCGGCGGCAGACCTGGGTCTGCTGACTTCGCTTTACTTCATAGGCTTTGCGCTCGCGCAGATTCCGGTCGGCGTGCTGCTCGATCACTTCGGGCCGCGCACGGTGACGGCCGGCATGCTGGTTTTCGCGGCGGTTGGAATCTGGGTTTTCGGGGCGTCGCAAGGATTGGCCGGGCTGATGGTGGGGCGGCTTTTGATCGGCATCGGTGTTTCGGTCTGTCTGAGCGCAGCGTTCAAGGCGTCGGCGCAGCATTTCCCTGTCGCGCGACTGCCGCTCGTCAATGGCTTCACGATGGCCATTGGCGGTCTCGGCGGAGTCGCGGTCGGCTCGCCGCTCGCATCGCTTCTGCAGGTTGCCAACTGGCGGCAAGTTTGCGTCGGACTCGGCGTGTTCACGCTGATCGTGTCCGCGGCCATCCTGCTGTTTGCACCGCGCAAGAGCGACGCGCGCCATCAGGCCGACATCGTCACGCAGTTCAAAGGCACCTGGCACATCTTGAAGAGCGGCGCGTTCTGGAAGATCGCGTCGTTTTCCGTCGTCACGCAGGGCGTGTTTTACGCGATGCAATCCCTGTGGATCAAGCCCTATCTCCTCGACGTGATGGACCTCACGCCTGCCCACGCCTCCGCGCTCGTCTCGGTGCTCGGCCTCGCGATGATGTTCGGCAGCGTCGGCTTCGGCGCGGCAGCGCGCGGTATCGAGCGGCGCGGCATATCGGTTTATGCGTTCTGCGGCGGCGGCATGGTGTTGTTCGTCATCACGCAAATTCTCATGGTGCTGCGCGCGCCGTTGCCGCCGGCGGTGCTTCTCGCGGCGTATGGCATTTTCGGCGGCACGGGCATTCTGAGTTACGCGATCATGGCGGAATACTTCCCGTCGCACATGATTGGACGCACCAATACGACTCTCACGCTCGTCATTTTCTTGCTCATCTTTGGTTTTCAGGTCGGGGTCGGCGCCGCGCTGTCGTTTTGGCCGTCCGTGGGCGGGCGTTATCCCGTGTCGGCGCATCTCACCGTGTGGATTTCGCTCATCGCGCTGCAGGTGGCAAGCGCCGTATGGTATGCGTGGCCGAGCGCCGCGCTCGATAAGGGCAAGCAGGCCGTGCACTGAAGTCGGGCGCGCCGCGTCGTGCGAAAGGCGCGTGACAACAAGCAGACCATTCCCAAATTTGGCTAAAAGACCGCTTTCAAGCTATAATTCGAAGGTTTGAGCATATCAACCCGCACCCTAGCGCCTACCCCCATTCACCGTCGTTCGCTGCGCCTTGCAGTGCGCGCCGCACGCCGCCGATCGCCTGCTTCGTTATCCCGTTGGGTCCACCCAGCGCGTTGATCCAAGCCGCGACGCGCGCCTGACGAGCCGCCGCTGACAAAAGCGCAAAGGATATCCCCGTTCATCGCAATGAACGCTGGGAACCAAGCCTGAATTTCGGACAGACAGGTCGGTAACAGGGTGTCCCCCAAGGAGCCTTCCGTGTTGCCGTCATTCTCCCCAGCACTACTCGCACTTGCCGACGGCACGGTCTTTCGTGGTCAATCGATCGGTGCAACCGGCTCGACGATCGGCGAAGTCGTATTCAACACCGCCATCACCGGTTATCAGGAAATCCTGACCGATCCGAGCTACGCCCGCCAGATCGTCACGCTGACCTATCCGCACATCGGCAACGTCGGCGTGAACGCCGAAGATGTCGAAGCCACCAAAGTCCATGCCGCCGGTCTCATCATTCGCGACCTGCCGGTGCTCGCATCCAACTTCCGTTCTGAGCAGTCGCTTTCCGACTATTTGAAGGCGCAAGGCGTCGTCGCGATTTCGGACATCGACACGCGCAAGCTCACGCGAATTCTGCGCGACAAAGGTGCGCAGAACGGCTGCATTCTCGCGGGCAGCGACGACGAAGCAAAGGCGCTCGAACTCGCGCGCTCGTTTCCCGGCCTCGCGGGCATGGATCTGGCAAAAGTCGTGTCGACCGACAAGTCCTATGACTGGACGCAGACCGAATGGCGCCTCGGCAGGGGCTACGGCACGCAGGAAGCCCCGAAGTTTCGCGTCGTCGCGTTCGATTACGGCGTGAAGTACAACATTCTGCGCATGCTCGCCGAGCGCGGTTGCCAGGTCACCGTGCTGCCGGCGCAAGCGAGCGCGGCTGACGCACTCGCGCTCAATCCGGATGGCGTCTTCCTCTCGAACGGCCCCGGCGACCCGGAACCGTGCGACTACGCCATCGCGGCCACGCGTGAGTTCATCGCGCGCGGCATCCCGACCTTCGGCATCTGTCTAGGACACCAGATCATGGGCCTCGCGGTCGGCGCGAAAACCATGAAGATGAAGACCGGCCACCACGGCGCGAATCATCCGGTGAAAGACCTGGAAGACGGCCGCGTGGTCATCACGTCGCAGAACCACGGTTTCGCGGTCGATGCCGACACGCTGCCCGCCAACGCAAAGGTCACGCACGTATCGCTTTTCGACGGCACGCTGCAGGGCTTCGCGCTCACCGACAAGCCCGCGTTCTGCTTCCAGGGTCATCCGGAAGCGTCGCCCGGCCCGCACGACATTGCATATCTGTTCGACCGCTTCATCAAGCTGATGGAGACGCAGAAGGTCACTGCCTGACAGTCGAGAGCACAGAACGGAACACCGCAACACAAAACATCGAGAGCAGTTATGCCGAAGCGCACAGACATCAAGAGCATCCTCATCATCGGCGCGGGTCCGATCATCATCGGCCAGGCGTGCGAGTTCGATTATTCGGGCGCGCAGGCTTGCAAGGCGTTGCGTGAGGAAGGCTACAAGGTCATCCTTGTCAACAGCAATCCCGCGACGATCATGACCGACCCGAACACGGCCGACGTCACTTACATCGAGCCGATCTCGTGGGAAGTGGTCGAGCGCATCATCGCGAAGGAGCGGCCGGATGCGATCTTGCCGACCATGGGCGGACAGACCGCGCTCAATTGCGCGCTCGATCTTTTCCATCACGGCGTGCTGGAAAAGTACGACGTCGAGCTGATCGGCGCATCGCCGGAAGCAATCGACAAGGCCGAAGACCGCCAAAAGTTCAAGGACGCGATGACCAAGATCGGTCTCGGTTCGGCCAAGTCTGGAATTGCGCATTCCATGGAAGAAGCGCTGACCGTGCAGGCGCAAATCGCCGAGGCCACTGGCAGCGGCGGCTATCCGACCGTGATTCGCCCGTCGTTCACGCTGGGCGGTTCGGGCGGCGGCATCGCGTATAACAAGGAAGAGTTCGAGGAAATCTGCCGGCGCGGTCTCGATCTTTCGCCGACGCGCGAACTGCTGATCGAAGAATCGCTTCTTGGCTGGAAAGAGTACGAGATGGAAGTTGTCCGCGACAAGAAGGACAACTGCATCATCGTGTGTTCGATCGAAAACCTCGATCCCATGGGCGTGCATACCGGCGACTCGATCACCGTCGCGCCCGCGCAGACGCTGACCGACAAGGAGTATCAGGTTCTGCGTAACGCGTCGCTTGCCGTGTTGCGCGAAATCGGCGTCGACACAGGCGGCTCGAACGTGCAGTTCGCGATCAACCCCGACGACGGCCGCATGGTCGTGATCGAGATGAACCCGCGCGTGTCGCGCTCGTCCGCGCTGGCATCGAAGGCAACGGGCTTTCCTATCGCCAAGGTCGCGGCCAAGCTCGCGTGCGGCTATACGCTCGACGAGTTGAAGAACGAGATCACAGGCGGTCAGACGCCGGCGTCGTTCGAGCCGACCATCGACTATGTCGTGACGAAGGTGCCGCGTTTCGCGTTCGAGAAATTCCGCGAAGCCGACTCGCGCCTGACCACGCAGATGAAGTCCGTCGGCGAAGTCATGGCAATGGGCCGCACGTTTCAGGAATCGTTCCAGAAAGCGCTGCGCGGTCTCGAAGTGGGCGTCGACGGTCTGGACGAAAAGACCACGAGCCGCGACGAAGCCATCCGCGAAATCGGCGAGCCGGGACCGGACCGTATCTGGTATCTCGGCGACGCGTTCCGCCTTGGTCTGACGGCTCGGGAAATTTTCGAGGAAACGTCGATCGACCCGTGGTTCCTTGCGCAGATCGAGCAGATCATCCTGAAGGAGAAGGCGCTCGAAGGCCGCACGATCGAAAGCCTCAGCAAGGATGAATTGCTGTATCTGAAGAAGAGCGGTTTTTCCGACCGGCGTCTTGCGAAGCTCACCGGTTCGAAGCAGGAAGACGTGCGCCGCCGTCGTCACGAGTTGAAGGTGCGGCCGGTTTATAAGCGCGTCGATACTTGCGCGGCCGAGTTCGCGACCAAGACGGCGTACATGTATTCGACCTACGAGGACGAGTGCGAAGCGAATCCGACCGACAAGAAGAAGATCATGGTTCTCGGCGGCGGCCCGAACCGGATCGGGCAGGGCATTGAATTCGACTATTGCTGCGTGCACGCCGCGCTCGCCATGCGCGAAGATGGTTACGAAACCATCATGGTCAACTGCAATCCTGAAACGGTTTCGACCGACTACGACACGTCGGATCGTCTGTACTTCGAATCGCTGACGCTCGAAGACGTGCTCGAAATCGTCGAGCTGGAAAAGCCGGTCGGCGTGATCGTGCAGTATGGCGGCCAGACGCCCCTCAAACTCGCGCTCGACCTCGAAGCGAACGGCGTGCCGATCATCGGTACGTCGCCGGACATGATCGATGCCGCCGAGGATCGCGAGCGGTTCCAGCAATTGCTGAAAGATCTGAATCTGCGCCAGCCGCCGAATCGCACTGCGCGCGCCGAAGACGAAGCACTCAGGCTCGCGGAAGAAATCGGTTACCCGCTTGTCGTGCGTCCGTCTTACGTGCTGGGTGGCCGCGCAATGGAAATCGTCCACGAGCCGCGCGATCTCGAACGCTACATGCGCGAGGCCGTGAAGGTATCGAACGACTCGCCGGTGTTGCTCGACCGCTTCCTGAACGACGCGATCGAATGCGATGTGGACTGTATCTCCGATGGCGACGACGTCTTCATTGGCGGCGTGATGGAGCATATCGAACAGGCGGGCGTGCATTCCGGCGACTCGGCTTGCTCGCTGCCGCCTTATTCGCTGGCGCAAGACACCATCGACGAACTGAAGCGGCAAACCGCCGCCATGGCGAAGGCGCTGAACGTGGTCGGCCTGATGAACGTGCAGTTCGCCATCCAGCAAGTTCCGCAAGAAGATGGCTCGAAGAAGGATGTCATCTACGTGCTGGAAGTGAACCCGCGTGCATCGCGCACGGTGCCGTATGTGTCGAAGGCGACGGGCCTGCCGCTCGCGAAAATCGCGGCGCGCGCAATGGTCGGGCAGAAGCTCAAGCAGCAAGGAGTGACGAAGGAAGTGATTCCGCCGTACTTCAGCGTGAAGGAAGCGGTGTTCCCGTTCGTCAAGTTCCCGGCGGTCGATCCCGTGCTCGGGCCCGAGATGCGTTCGACGGGCGAGGTGATGGGCGTGGGCCGCACCTTCGGCGAAGCGCTTTTCAAGTCGCAACTCGCGGCGGGTTCGCGTCTGCCGGAATCCGGCACGGTGCTTCTGACCGTGATGGATGCCGACAAGCCGAAGGCCGTCGAAGTCGCGCGCATGCTGCACGAACTCGGCTACCCGATCGTCGCGACCAAGGGGACGGCCGCGGCCATCGCGGCGGCGGGTGTGCCCGTGAAGGTCGTGAACAAGGTGAAGGACGGGCGTCCGCATATCGTCGACATGATCAAGAACGGCGAAATCGCGCTGGTCTTCACCACCGTCGATGAAACGCGCGCGGCCATCGCCGATTCGCGTTCCATCCGTATGAGCGCGCAGGCCAACAAGGTCACGTACTACACGACGATGTCCGGCGCGCGCGCGGCGGTCGAAGGTCTGCGTTATCTGCGCGATTTGGAAGTCTATGATTTACAAGGCCTCCACGCTCGCCTAAACTAAGGCTTCGATTACCGGTCCAAGTATCACGAGCCGCGGTTAAGCGGCGTCTTCTCGTTCTGGGGAGATGCGCTTAACCGCGGTAATTTTTTTACGGCTGTTTTTGTTTGTGGATTGTCTATGAGCACGATTCCCTTGACGAAGCGCGGCGCGGAGTTGCTGCGCGACGAATTGCAACGCCTGAAGGCTGTCGAGCGTCCCGCGGTTATCAACTCGATCGCGGAAGCACGCGCGCAGGGCGATCTGTCGGAAAACGCGGAGTACGATGCCGCGAAAGAAAAGCAGGGCTTTATCGAGGGCCGCATTGCGGATCTCGAATCGAAGCTTGCCGCCGCGCAAGTGATCGACCCGAAAACGGTCGAAGCGGAAGGCCGCGTGGTGTTCGGCGCGACCGTCGAACTGGAAGATCTCGAGTCGAGTCATAAGGTGACGTATCAGATCGTCGGCGACGACGAAGCCGACATCGACCACGGTCTCATCTCCGTCAGCTCGCCCATTGCGCGCGCGCTGATCGGCAAGACGGAGGGCGACGTCGCCTCGGTGCAGGCCCCGAGCGGTGCGCGTGAGTACGAAATCATCGCTGTTCGATACGTCTGATGGAGCATCGACTCTTTCGCACGGTGACGATGATTTGGGTCGGCAGCTTGCTGACCCTCGGTCTCGTCGCCGCGCCCGTGCTCTTTTCGGTGCTCGACCGTACGTCGGCGGGATCGGTGGCGGCGCAGCTCTTTCGCATCGAAGCGTATATCGGCGTGGTCAGCGCGCTGATTCTGATCTTGATCGGCAATCGCTTCGTGAAGAGCGGCATCGTCGACTACAAGCGCGTGCGGTGGCTCGTCGCGGTCATGCTGGTGTGCGTGCTCGTCGGATACTTCGCGTTGCAGCCGTTCATGAATTCGCTGCGCATCTCGGCGCAGGAAGCGGGGATGGAACTCGCGAATTCGCCTTATGCGAAGGAGTTCGGCGTTCTGCATGGCATTTCGAGCGCGATTTATTTGATCGAATGCCTGTGCGGTATTGCGCTCGTGTGGCGTTTGCCGGGTGCGGCGCCTGTCAAGATCGTGCCGAAGGGCAAGTCCGCGAAGGTCGCGGCCAAGCGCGCGCGTAGCTGAAAATCATGCTGCGAGAGACGGCGCGGACGTTTTGAATCATCGTCCGCGCCGTTTCATCATTTGACGGCCTGATGTTGACGCTTCGAGCCAGCCTGACGCTTCTTCGCGCGCTTGACGTTGCCGCCCGCGGTGACGCGTTCGTTACCTAGCACTTTGAGCGTTTGTTTGCGCGGCTTCTTGACGGCGGGTGCATCGCGCGTGATCTTGACGGCCTTGACGATGCGCGGTGCGCGCCCCTTGGTCGAACGCTCCTCGGCAATTTCACCGGCGCTCGGCGGCATGGTGCTGCGGGTGCGGGCGGTGCGGGTCTTGGCGGGCGCGGCGCCTTCCGGTCTCCAGATCACGAGCAGCTTGCCGATATGCTGAATAGGTGCGGCATCCAGGCGGTCGCAGATTTCGTCGTAGATGCCAACGCGTGCTTCACGCTCGTCGCCGAACACGCGAATCTTGATGAGCTGATGCGCTTCGAGGTGCACGCCGATTTCTTTCAGCACGGCCTCGGTCAGACCTTCGGCGCCGACGAGCACGACCGGATTGAGGGCGTGAGCCTGGGAGCGCAGATCGGCGCGCTGGGCCGGGGAAAGTTTAAGAGCTGGCATGTGGAATAAGGGACTCGACTAAAATGTGGGCGGCGGGTTTGGTGTCGGCTGGGCGTTGCAGCGCTGTCGGACGCACAAAGCGCGGGCGGTATGGACACGCGGCGCCGTCATGGACCGATCAGATGAAAAGCACCTGAAGTGCTGGGCAAGCCGCCCGAATAAACAAATAGGCCGGAAACGCAAATTTCGAGCGCTTTGCAGCGCACGGGAACCGGTCCGGCCGACAAGACGCGTATTATCCGCTAAAAGCATTGCGCGATACAGCAAGAATAAGCACGCGCGCAAGAGGTTAGTTCCCGGCGCGCAGCATGGGCTCAGTTTGAATGGCAAAGAACCGGTTTAATCATTCGTGGTTGCATGACCACATCAACGACCCTTACGTGAAGATGGCGCAGCGCGAGGGCTATCGCGCGCGCGCGGCGTACAAGCTCAAGGAGATCGACGAGCAGGACAAGCTCATCAAGCCAGGGCAGGTGATCGTCGACCTCGGCTCGACGCCCGGCTCGTGGAGTCAGTACGCGCGTAACAAACTCGCTCAGGGTGCGAAGCGCGATGCGCAGCGCGAAGGCGGTATAGACGGCACGATCATCGCGCTCGATCTTCTGCCGATGGACCCCATTGCCGATGTCACCTTCATTCAGGGCGACTTCCGCGAAGACGCCGTGCTTGCGCAACTCGCGGAAATTGTTGGCGAGCGTCAGGTAGACCTTGTTATTTCCGACATGGCCCCAAACCTGTCTGGCGTGGCGAGCGCGGATGCAGCGCGTATCGAACATCTTTGCGATCTGGCGCTGGAGTTCTCGCAGAACCATCTGAAACCGGATGGTGCGTTGCTGGTCAAATGTTTTCACGGCAGCGGTTACAGCCAAATCGTCGAGAAGTTCAAGCACCAGTTCAAAGTGGTGGCGCCGCGCAAGCCCAAGGCGTCTCGCGACAAATCGTCGGAGACTTTTGTACTCGGGCGGTGGCTCAAACATCCGACTGTGGAACACGAGTAAATCATTTCGGCGAAAAATAGCGATATTTTCGCCGAATATGTCGAAAAACCCCTGTCTTCCGCTATTTGCGCGGTAGATAAACCTTATGGCAGGGGTTTGCGGTCTGGATTAGAATGCTTTGGTGGCGCCGCTAGGTTTATGTAGGCGCCCGTCTATGAGTGAGGAGTGGTGCTTTGAACAACAATATGTTCTCTAAAGCGGCAGTGTGGCTCGTGATCGCACTGGTGCTGTTTACGGTGTTCAAGCAGTTCGATAAGCCCCGCGTCCAGGAAGGTGTGTCCTATTCGCAGTTCATGGACGACGCGAAGAACGGCAAGGTGAAGAATGTCACCGTTCAAGGGCGGAATCTGACGGTCACTCCGGCAGACGGCCAGAAATACCAAATCGTGTCGCCTGGCGACATCTGGATGGTCGGCGATCTGATGAAATACGGCGTTCAGGTTAGCGGCAAGGCTGACGATGAACCCAACGCGCTGGTTTCCGCGCTGTACTACCTTGGACCGACCATTCTCATCATCGGTTTCTGGTTCTACATGATGCGGCAGATGCAGGGGGGCGGCAAAGGCGGGGCCTTCTCGTTCGGCAAGTCGCGAGCGCGGCTGATCGACGAAAACAATAACGCTATCAATTTCACCGATGTCGCGGGTTGCGACGAAGCGAAAGAAGAAGTGTCCGAGCTCGTCGACTTCCTGCGCGACCCGCAGAAATTCCAGAAGCTGGGCGGCCGCATTCCACGAGGAGTGTTGCTAGTCGGGCCTCCTGGCACGGGTAAGACGCTGCTGGCTCGCGCTATCGCGGGTGAAGCGAAGGTGCCGTTCTTCAGCATCTCGGGTTCCGACTTCGTGGAAATGTTCGTCGGCGTGGGCGCGGCTCGCGTTCGCGACATGTTCGAGCAAGCAAAGAAGCACGCGCCTTGCATCGTGTTCATCGACGAAATCGACGCGGTCGGTCGTCATCGCGGCGCCGGCATGGGCGGCGGTAACGACGAACGCGAGCAGACGCTCAATCAGATGCTCGTGGAAATGGACGGCTTCGAAGCAAATTCCGGCGTTATCGTGATCGCTGCGACGAACCGTTCCGACGTGCTCGACAAGGCGCTCCTGCGTCCGGGTCGTTTCGACCGTCAGGTGTATGTCGGCCTGCCGGACATTCGCGGTCGCGAACACATCATGAAGGTGCATCTGCGCAAGGTGCCGATTGCGAACGACGTCGACGCTTCGGTCATCGCGCGGGGTACGCCGGGCTTCTCGGGTGCCGATCTCGCGAACCTCGTCAATGAAGCTGCGCTTTTTGCGGCGCGTCGCGGCAAGCGGATCGTCGAGATGCAGGACTTCGAAGACGCGAAGGACAAGATTTTCATGGGTCCGGAGCGTAAGTCGGCTGTCATGCGCGAGGAAGAACGTCGCAACACGGCCTTCCACGAGTCCGGTCACGCCGTCGTGGCGAAGTTGTTGCCGCATGCCGATCCGGTGCACAAGGTTACGATCATGCCGCGCGGATGGGCATTGGGTGTCACCTGGCAATTGCCTGAACACGACCGCGTGAATTTGTATCGCGACAAGATGCTGGAAGAAATCGCGATTCTGTTTGGCGGCCGTGCAGCGGAAGAAGTGTTCCTGAATTCCATGTCCACCGGCGCGTCCAACGACTTTGAGCGCGCGACCAAGATGGCCCGCGACATGGTGACGCGTTATGGTATGTCGGACACGCTTGGCACGATGGTCTACGTCGACACCGAACCCGAAGGCATGTTCGGCAAGCTGGGCGCGAAGACGGTTTCGGAAGCCACGTTGCAAAAGGTCGATTCGGAAATCCGCCGCATCCTGGACGAGCAGTATCAGCTTGCCCGCAAGCTGCTCGAAGACAACCGCGCGCGCGTGGAAGCCATGACGAAGGCGCTGCTCGAATGGGAAACCATAGACGCAGACCAGATCACGGACATCATGGAGGATCGTCCGCCGCGTCCGCCGAAGAACCTGCCGCCGCCTTCGGGTGATACGCCTCCGGGCGGCAACAGCGGTACGGAAGTCAAGCCGGGCAGCGCAACCGCGCCGGCCTAAGCTCTCCTAGTCCGATGATGGGCCGGTGTGCATCGCACTCCGGCCCATTTTTGCTTTATGGCTCACGACGGCGCACACATCGGATCACACTTCGCGCGTGCGTTACGCCCCTTGCAGCAATCCAGCTTTTTTCCGACACGCTTGATCACTCCATCTCCCTCCCAGCTTTCAGCGCAGCCGCTGCAATGCGGTCGGTTCACGCTGACATTCGAACGCCCGCTCGTGATGGGCATTCTCAACGTCACGCCTGACTCGTTCTCCGATGGCGGCCGCTTCCTTCCGCGCGATGCCGCTCGGGCGCGCGCCGAGCGCATGCTTGCCGACGGCGCGGACATCATCGATATTGGCGGCGAATCGACTCGTCCGGGCGCGCCGCCGGTTCCGCTGGCCGAGGAACTCGAACGCGTGGTGCCGATCGTCGAAGCGTTACGGGACATGAACGTCCCGCTTTCGGTCGATACCTACAAGCCCGCCGTGATGCGCGCCGCGCTCGATGCAGGCGCGGACATGATCAACGACATTTGGGGTTTACGTCAGGAAAGCGCGCTCGATGCCGTTAAAGACAGTAACTGCGGCTTGTGCGTGATGCATATGCTAGGCGAACCGCGCACGATGCAACTTCGCGAGCCGGTGTACGCCGACGTCATCGCGGACGTCCGTGCGTTCTTCGCCGAACGAATCGCGGCGCTGGCGCAGGCGGGGATCGCGCTGGAGCGGGTAAGTCTCGATCCAGGCTTCGGCTTCGGCAAGACCGTCGAGCATAATTATGCGCTGCTGGCGAACCTCGCCGCGACGCTGCCCGTAGGCAAGCGGTACCCGTTGCTCGCGGGAATGTCGCGCAAGTCGATGCTCGGCGCAGTCACCGGGCGCGCGGCGAACGAACGGCTTGCGGCAAGCGTGAGCGGGGCGGTTTGCGCGGCGGAGCGCGGTGCGGCGATCATCCGCGTGCACGACGTCGCGGAAACCGTGGATGCGCTGAAAGTCTGGCGAGCCACGAGAGACGCCACGCATCACGAGAAGCATTGAAAGAACTTCGGCGAAGGCGCACGCGCCGAATCGATCAACACATGTCGCGGGCCAAGAACAGGCGCCATATGTCCGCGAGGAGGGTCAGTAACAATGGCACGTCGATATTTTGGAACTGATGGAATTCGCGGGCGCGTCGGCGAGGCGCCGATCACACCGGATTTCGTTCTCAGGCTGGGGTATGCGGCCGGCAAGGTGCTCGCGGGAGCGGACCGTTCGCCGCAAAAGGGCAACCGTCCGACGGTGCTCATCGGCAAGGACACGCGGGTTTCCGGCTACATGCTCGAAGCCGCGCTGGAGTCGGGCTTTTCCGCCGCGGGCGTCGACGTGATGCTCGCCGGCCCGATGCCCACGCCCGGCGTCGCGTATCTCACGCGCGCGCTGCGGCTTTCGGCGGGCGTGGTGATCAGCGCATCGCACAATCCGTACGACGACAACGGCATCAAATTCTTCTCCGCCGACGGCAACAAGCTGCCGGACGAAGTCGAACTGCAAATCGAAGCGCAGCTCGACCAGCCGATGGCCTGTGCGCCCTCCGAACGTCTCGGCAAGGCGAAGCGTCTGGACGACGCGGGCGGGCGCTATATCGAGTTCTGCAAGAGCACTTTCCCGGCGAGCTTCGATCTGCGCGGCCTCAAGATCGTGCTCGATTGCGCGCACGGCGCCGCCTATGACGTCGCGCCGCACGTGTTCCACGAACTGGGCGCGGAAGTCGTGCCTATTGGCGTGTCGCCGAACGGCTTCAATATCAACGATAAAGTCGGCGCCACCGCGCCCGATGCGCTCGTGCGCACGGTGCTCGAACACAAGGCGGATATCGGCATCGCGCTCGATGGCGACGCTGACCGCCTGCAAGTCGTCGATTCCACCGGCCGGCTTTTCAACGGCGACGAACTGCTCTACGTGCTGGTCAAGGACCGCATTGCGACGGACGGCAAGGTGGATGGCGCGGTCGGCACGCTGATGACCAACATGGCCGTGGAAGTGGCGCTGAAAGAGGCGGGCGTGAAGTTCGTGCGCGCGGCCGTCGGCGACCGTTACGTGCTCGAAAAGCTGCGCGAGAACGGCTGGCAACTCGGTGCGGAAGGCTCGGGCCACATTCTTTCGCTCGACCGGCATTCCACGGGCGACGGCATCGTGTCCGCGCTGCTTGTGCTCGCCGCCATCAAGCGCGGTGGCAAATCCCTCGCGGACATGCTCGACGGCGTCAGCCTGTTTCCGCAGAAACTGATCAACGTGCGCATGAGTCCGAACGCGGACTGGAAAAATAATGCGGCCATTCGCCGCGCGATCGAAGATGCCGAGCGGGCCCTCGAATCGCACGGGCGGGTACTGATTCGCGCCTCGGGAACCGAACCGGTACTGCGCGTCATGGTGGAAGCGGCGGCGCATCAGGATGCGGTTAGACACGCGGAAACGATTGCTCAGGTTGTGAAGGACGCGACTTCGTAGACGATCCCTAAAGCGCGTCACGTCTCACCAAAAGCGGACTACGGCCCGCTTTTTCTTTGGTTACAAGCCAACGCACGTTCGACTTTCAGTGCGTAAGCGCAATGACACGCGGCGTTCATCAAACGTCACGGTACTGTCACGAAGAGTGCCTATATTTCGCCGTGTCGGTTCTCTCGCTACACGCTCACACACTCTGGAGGTCTCATGAAATTGATGCAATCCGCGCTGGCCGGCGTCATCGGCGCAATGTTCGCCGTCTCCGCATTCGCCACGGATATCACCGGCGCGGGCAGCACCTTCGCAGCTCCCATCTACACCAAGTGGGCTGACGCCTACCAAAAAACGGGCGGCGGCAAGGTGAACTATCAAGGCATCGGCTCGTCGGGCGGCGTCAAACAGATCATCGCGAAGACGGTGGATTTCGCGGGCTCGGACGCACCGCTGAAAGATGAAGAACTCACGAAGGAAGGCCTGTTCCAGTTCCCGACGGTCGTCGGCGGCGTGGTGCCGGTCATCAACGTGCCGGGCGTGAAGGCCGGTGAAGTGACGCTGTCGGGCGAAGTGCTCGGCGACATCTACCTGGGCAAGATCAAGAAGTGGAACGACCCGGCTATCGCCGCGCTGAACCCGAAGGTCAAGCTGCCGGATACCGACATCGCCGTGGTGCGCCGCGCCGACGGATCGGGCACGAGCTTCATCTGGACGAACTATCTGTCGAAAGTAAATCCCGAGTGGAAGTCGAAGGTCGGCGAAGGTTCGACGGTCAACTGGCCGACGGGCACGGGCGGCAAGGGCAACGACGGCGTCGCGGCGTTCGTGCAGCGTCTGCCGGGCGCGATCGGCTACGTGGAGTGGGCGTATGCCAAGCAGAACAAGATGACCTACGTGGGTCTCAAGAACGCGGCTGGAACGGTCGTTGAGCCGAAGACGGAAACCTTCAAGGCGGCGGCTGCCGGTGCGGACTGGTCGAAGTCGTTCTACCAGATCCTCACGAACGAGTCGGGCCAGAACGCATGGCCGATCGTCGGTGCAACGTTCGTTCTGCTGCACGCCACGCAGGACAAGGCGCCGCAAGGCACGGAAACGCTGAAGTTCTTCGACTGGGCATTCAAGAACGGCAACCAAGCCGCGAACGATCTCGACTATATCTCGCTGCCGGATTCGGTCGTCGCCGAAATCCGCACGCAATGGAAGGCGAAGGTCAAGGACGCGTCGGGCAAGGCGGTTGCGCAGTAAGCGGTACCATGGTCTGAAACTGTCCTAAGCTCTTGAAGTCAGGACGGAAATGCAGTGCAGGCAATGCCGCGCGGTACGTTGAATGACGTGCCGCGCGCTCTGACAAGCAGCACAACCAAGGCTCCCATGTCGGACATCAACTTAGCGTCGGCACCGCCGGCCGCGCATACGCAGCGCGCGCCGAGCCGTTTCGGCGACATCATATTCGGCGGCATCACGCGGCTCGCGGCCGTGGTGACGTTGCTTCTGCTTGGCGGCATCATCGTTTCGCTCGTCATTGCGTCGATGCCGACCATCGAAAAGTTCGGACTCAGCTTTCTCTGGCGCGCGGAGTGGGACCCACAGACCGATAGCTTCGGCGCGCTCGTGCCGATCTACGGCACCATTGCGACGTCGATCATCGCGCTCATCATCGCCGTGCCGGTGAGCTTCGGCATCGCGCTCTTCCTCACGGAACTCTCGCCCGCGTGGCTGCGCCGGCCGCTCGGTGTCGCCATCGAATTGCTCGCGGCGATTCCCTCGATCGTCTACGGCATGTGGGGTCTGCTCGTGTTCGCGCCGATCTTCGCGGAATACTTCGAAAAGCCGCTCGGCCATCTGCTCGGCGACGTGCCAGTCATCGGCATGTTCTTCAAGGGCGCGCCTATCGGTATCGGCATTCTGTGCGCGGGCGTGATCCTCGCCATCATGATCATTCCGTACATTGCCTCGGTGATGCGCGACGTCTTCGAAGTCACGCCCGTGCTTCTCAAGGAATCGGCATACGGCATCGGCTGCACGACCTGGGAAGTGATGTGGAAGATCGTGTTGCCGTACACGCGCGCCGGTGTGATCGGCGGCGTGATGCTCGGCCTCGGCCGCGCGCTCGGCGAGACCATGGCGGTGACGTTCGTGATCGGCAACACCAATCTGCTCGACAACGTGTCGCTGTTTTCGCCGGGCAACAGCATCACCTCGGCGCTCGCCAACGAATTCGCCGAAGCAAGCCCCGGCCTGCATACGTCGGCGCTGATGGAACTCGGGCTCATCCTGTTCGTGATCACGTTCGTCGTGCTCGCGTTGTCCAAGCTGATGCTGCTGCGCATGGAACGCGGGGAGGGAGTCAAGTGAGCCGTCCCGCCACCTTCAATCAGGACCCCGACCGCGTGGACGCCACGCGCAAGAAGCTGCAGAGCCGTCGACGCGGCACCAATGCGATCGCGCTGACGCTCTCGCTGGCCGCGATGGCTTTCGGCCTTCTGTGGCTCGTGTGGATTCTCTTCACGACGCTTAAGCTCGGCGTCGCTGGCCTGTCGCTCGAACTCTTCACGCAGTCGACGCCGCCGCCGAACACCGATGGCGGCGGTCTTGCCAACGCTATCGTCGGCAGTCTGATGCTCGTCTTCATCGCCACGTTCATCGGCACGCCGCTCGGCATTCTGGCGGGCGTCTATCTCGCGGAATATGGCCAGAAGCGTTGGCTCGCGAGCTTCACGCGCTTCATCAACGACATTCTGTTGTCGGCGCCTTCCATCGTCGTGGGCTTGTTCGTGTATGCGCTCGTCGTCGCGAAGATGGGTCGCTTCTCGGGATGGGCCGGCGTGATCGCGCTCGCCTTGCTGCAGATTCCGATCGTCATCCGCACCACTGAAAACATGCTGAAGCTCGTGCCGAACGCGCTGCGCGAAGCGGCTTTCGCGCTCGGCACGCCCAAGTGGAAGATGGTGATGTCGATCACGCTGAAGGCGTCGATTGGCGGCATCGTCACGGGCGTGTTGCTGGCGGTCGCGCGGATTGCCGGCGAAACCGCGCCGCTGCTCTTCACGTCGCTGTCGAATCAGTTTTTCTCGTGGGACATGAATCAGCCGGTGGCGAACCTTCCGGTCACGATCTACAAGTTCGCGATGAGCCCGTTCCCGCAATGGCAGACGCTCGCGTGGGCCGGTGTGTTCCTTATTACGCTCGGCGTGCTGGGTTTGAATATCCTCGCGCGCACGATTATCTCGAAGAAATAAAGGCGGAGTGATTCCATGAACATGGTCGAAAGTGGTGTCAACCACCTTGATTCGAAAGCGGATGCGGCGCCCGTCGAGCGTGGTCCCGTTCCTGGCAGCGTGCGTCCGAAGCACGGCTCGCAAGCCGCCGATTCGATCAAGCCGAAGATCGAAGTGAAGAACCTCAATTTCTTCTACAACAAGTATCACGCGCTGAAGAACATCAACCTGCGCATTCCCGAGAAGAAGGTGACGGCGTTCATCGGACCTTCGGGCTGCGGCAAGTCCACGCTCCTGCGCACCTTCAACAAAATGTACGCGCTTTATCCCGAGCAGCGCGGCGAAGGTGAGATTCTGATGGACGGCGTCAACCTGCTCGACACGACGCGCGACATCTCGCTTTTACGCGCGCGCGTGGGCATGGTGTTCCAGAAGCCTACGCCGTTTCCCATGTCGATCTACGACAACATCGCGTTCGGCGTGAAGATGTTCGAACAACTGTCGCGCTCGGAGATGGACGACCGCGTCGAATGGGCGCTGACCAAGGCCGCGCTCTGGAACGAAGTGAAGGACAAGCTGCAGCAAAGCGGCTACGGATTGTCGGGCGGCCAGCAGCAGCGCCTTTGCATTGCGCGCGGCATCGCCATTCGTCCGGAAGTGCTGTTGCTCGACGAGCCCTGCTCGGCGCTCGACCCGATTTCCACGGGCCGTATCGAGGAACTTATCGCGGAACTGAAAAGTGACTATACGGTTGTGATCGTCACGCACAACATGCAGCAGGCAGCCCGTTGCTCGGACTACACTGCATACATGTACCTTGGCGAGCTGATCGAATTCGGCGATACGGAGAAGATCTTCATCAAGCCCACGCGCAAGGAAACGGAAGACTACATCACGGGCCGTTTCGGCTGATCCGGCCAGATCAGGCGAACTGAAACATAAAAGGACTTAAGGAGCACATATGTCCGATAAACATCTGTCGAGCCAGTTCGACGCCGATCTCAACGCGGTGTCGTCGAAAGTGCTGCAAATGGGCGGTCTCGTGGAGTCGCAGATCATCGCGGCCATGCAGGCACTCAACGAATTCGACATGGCGATCGCCGATCAGGTGATTGCCGCCGAAGTGCGTTTGAACACGATGGAAGTCGAGATCGACGAAGAGTGCAGCAACATCATCGCGCGCCGCCAGCCGGCCGCGCGCGACCTGCGTCTGCTCATGGCGATCTCGAAGACCATCACGAACCTCGAACGCGCCGGCGACGAAGCTGAAAAGATCGCGAAGCGCGTGAAACGCATCAACGAAGACGGCGCGGGCCGCGCGGTGAATATCGCGGAGATCAAGCTCTCGGGCGAGATGGCCGTGTCGATTCTGCGCCGCGCGCTCGACGCGTTCGCGCGTCTGGACACCGTGGCCGCCGCGCAGATCGTGCGCGACGACAAAGCCATCGACGACGAATTCCGCGCCTTCGTGCGCAAGCTCGTCACCTACATGATGGAAGACCCGCGCACCATTTCCGCCGGCCTCGACTATCTGTTCATTGCGAAGGCGGTGGAGCGTATCGGCGATCACGCGAAGAACATCGCCGAGTTCATCATCTACATCGTGAAGGGTACGGACGTGCGGCATATCTCGCGCGACCAGCTCGAACGCGAAGCGCTCAGTTAATCTTCTCTCAAAGCAAAAGGTCAAGAGGTGCCGATGCCCAGCAGTATCCTCGTCATCGAAGACGAACCCGCGATCTCCGAACTGATCTCGGTGAATCTGCAACACGCGGGACATTGCCCGATTCGCGCGTATAACGCTGAGCAGGCGCAAAACCTGATCAGCGACGTGCTGCCCGATCTCGTGCTGCTCGACTGGATGCTGCCCGGCAAGTCCGGCATTGCGTTCGCGCGCGACTTGCGCAACAACGAGCGCACGAAGCATATTCCGATCATCATGCTGACCGCGCGCGGCGACGAGCAGGACAAGGTGCTCGGGCTCGAGATCGGCGCGGACGACTACGTCACCAAGCCGTTCTCGCCGAAAGAGCTGATGGCGCGCATCAAGGCGGTGTTGCGCCGGCGTGCCCCGCAGCTGACGGAAGATGTGGTTGCCATCAATGGTTTGCGGCTCGATCCGGCGACGCATCGCGTGGCGGCGAGCCATTCCGGCAACGACATCAAGCTCGATCTCGGCCCGACCGAATTCCGCTTGCTGCATTTTTTCATGACGCATCCGGAGCGCGTGCATAGCCGCACGCAGTTGCTGGATCAGGTGTGGGGCGATCACGTATTCGTCGAAGAGCGCACGGTCGATGTTCACATCAAGCGCCTGCGCGCCGCGCTCAAGCCCGCGGGCTGCGATGCTATGATCGAAACGGTGCGCGGCAGCGGATATCGGCTCGCGAAGAGCGCCTGATAAGCGTGCTCTAGTCTCTGCCGCATGTTTATGACGAACCGCGCGTTCGTCGCTTGGACTCGCCGACAACATGAATATCATCTGGACGCGGTCAGTCGTGTCCCTCGTACTGCTCGCCGCGCTCTGTGCGGCGATCGGCGCGTTTGCCGGCGTGCGCGTGGCGCTGGCTGTCGCCGTCGTCATGCTGGTCCTGCAGGGCTTTTTCGCCACCTATCACACACAGCGTCTCTGGCGTCTGCTCGAAGCGCCCGTGTATGGCGAAGTGCCTAGCGCGCTCGGCATTTGGGGCGAAATCTATTACCGCTTGCACAAGCTGGCGAAGCGCTGGCATGCGCAAGTGCGGCAGGTCGAGCAACAGCATTCGCGCTTCATTCAGGCGATTCAGGCTTCGCCCAATGGCGTGGCGATGCTCGACGATCACGATCAGATCGAGTGGTGCAACGCTATCGCCGAGAAGCATTTCGGGCTCGATGCAAAACGCGATTTACGCCAGCACATCACGCATCTCGTGCGGCACCCGGACTTCATTCGCTATCTGAACTCGCATCATTATGAGGAAATGCTCGTGATGCGCGGCATGGGCGTGAACCGGCAGCACACGGTATCGGTGCAGGTATTTCCTTATGGCGATCATCGCAAGCTGATACTCACGCAGGACATCACCGAACTCGAGCGTACCGATTCGATGCGACGCGATTTCGTCGCCAATGTCTCGCATGAATTGAAGACGCCGCTGACGGTGTTATCGGGCTTTCTTGAGACCATGCGTGAGTTGCCGCTCAGCGAGGCGGACCGCATGCGTTATCTGGACATGATGGAACAGCAGGCTTCGCGCATGCAGAATATCGTGCGTGATCTTTTGGTGCTTGCGAACCTGGAAGGCGATGTGCGTCCGCCTGGCGACGAGTTGCTGGATATGCGCGCGGTGATGCGGCATCTCGAAGACGACGCGGTGAATCTTTCTGGCGGGCGTCACCGGATTGCCTTTCATATCGATGATTCGTTGACTATCGCAGGCGCGGAGACCGAGGTCGTCAGTGCGCTGGGGAATCTCGTTACCAATGCGGTGCGTTATACGCCGGATGGCGGGGCGATTGAAGTCTCTTGGCAACGTGTGGCGGATCGGGCGGTTTTCACGGTGCGTGATAGCGGTTATGGGATTCCCGCAGAGCATATTCCGCGGCTTACCGAGCGGTTTTATCGCGTGGATCGGAGTCGGTCGCGGGATACAGGTGGCACCGGGCTCGGGCTTGCTATCGTCAAGCATGTGCTGCAGCGGCATCATGCGGAGCTCGACGTCAAAAGTGAAGTCGGGAAGGGGAGTACGTTTGTTGTTCGGTTTCCTTCTTCAAGGACTGCTTTGAGGAAGTCTTTGGCGGCTTAGGGGTTTTGTTTAGCTTTCTGGGAAGTTGAGCCGTTTTCTCGCGGTTTGTTTCAGTAGCGGCCTGCCCGGCGGAGGGGTAACTTTCTTTGCTGCTGCAAAGAAAGTCACCAAAGAAAGCAGCTTAGGAACCGGCTTTTGAAGCACAACTGGTTCCTCGCTATTTACCACAAGCCCTTTGTGGCACTTCCCATTGCTAACGTTCGTCGTAGGTCTATTTCCAGGCGCACGTTTCTCTTTTAGGCTGCTTCGAGGAAGCCTTTGGCCGCTTAGCGATCTTTGTTTAGCGCTTGCTAGGAAGTTGAGCCGTTGTCTCGCGGTTTGTTTCAGTAGCCGCCTCCCCGGCGGAGGGGTAACTTTCTTTGCTGCTGCAAAGAAAGTCACCAAAGAAAGCAGCTTAGGGACCGGCTTCTGAAGCACAACTGGTTCCTCGCTATTTACCACAAGCCCTTTGTGGCACTTTCCATTGCTAACGTTCGTTGTAGGTCTATTTCCAGGCGCACGCTTCTCTTTTAGGCTGCTTCGAGGAAGCCTTTGGCCGCTTAGAGATATTTGTTTAGCGCTTGCTAGGAAGTTGTACCGTTGTCTCGCGTTTCGTTTCAGTAGCCGCCTGCCCGGCGGAGGGGTAACTTTCTTTGCGGCTGCAAAGAAAGTCACCAAAGAAAGCAGCTTAGGAACCGGCTTCTGGAGCACAATTGGTTCCTCGCTATTTTTACCACAAACCCTTTGGGCACTCCCCGTCGCTCACGCTCGTGGTAAATCGTTAGCACGCACAAGCGAGTAGAGCCTTCGCGCCGCCTAACGAAAAAGCGTATGCGGGTTTTACATGTGCCAGGAGTAGAACACACATACGGTGGCCGACCACAACGAAAATAAATTATGACGCCCTAATGGTTAACTTTTCACCTACACCCTAAGCAAAGAACAGCGAGACAAAAGTCTTCCTTAACGCTGTTCACTGACAAGTCTGTGCTTAACGTAGATTTGCCGCCGGCATTAGCGAGGGGGTGTGCTCAAGGGGTTTGTGGTAAATAGCGGGGAACCCGTTGTGCTTCAGAAGGCGGTTCTACAGCTGCTTTCTTTGGTGACTTTCTTTGCAGCAGCAAAGAAAGTTACCCCTCCGCCGGGCAGGCGGCTACTGAAACGAAACGCGAGACAACGGCTCAAGTTCCCAGAAGGCGCCGGTGCTAGATAAAGCATTCACCACGAGCATGAGCAATGAGAAGTGCCCAAAGGGCTTGTGGTAAATAGCGAGGAACCAGTTGTGCTTCAGAAGCCGGTTCCAAAGCTGCTTTCTTTGGTGACTTTCTTTGCAGCAGCAAAGAAAATTACCCCTCCGCCGGGGAGGCGGCTACTGAAACAAACCGCGAGACAACGGCTCAAGTTCCCAGAAGGCGCCGGTGCTAGATAAAGCATTCACCACGAGCATGAGCAATGAGAAGTGCCCAAAGGGCTTGTGGTCAATAGCGAGGAACCAGTTGTGCTTCAGAAGCCGGTTCCAAAGCTGCTTTCTTTGGTGACTTTCTTTGCAGCCGCAAAGAAAGTTACCCCTCCGCCGGGGAGGCGGCTACTGAAACAAACCGCGAGACAACGGCTCAAGTTCCCAGGAAAAAACCCACCACAAAACCAACACCCTAAGAACAAAACTTAGCCAGCAACCCCAACTGCGCATTGCGAATAGACTTCCCCGACCGCCGCTTACGATAATGCCCATCGCTCTGCATGACCCAGGCAGACTGATTATCCCCAAGACAGACGGATAACCCTTCAGCAATCACCCGACGCTTAAGCCGCCGATCGCGAATCGGAAACGCCACCTCGACGCGTCGAAAGAAGTTCCGATCCATCCAGTCCGCCGACGACAGATACACATCCTCTTGCCCGTTCGCATAAAAATAGAAGATGCGATGATGTTCGAGGAAGCGCCCGACAATAGACCGAACGGTAATATTCTCCGAAAGGTCCTCCACACCAGGCTTGAGCGAACAAACCCCACGCACGATCAAATCGATCTTCACGCCCGCATGCGATGCCTCGTACAAGGCAGCAATCACGGTAGGCTCGAGCAACGCATTCATCTTCGCGACGATCCGCGCCCGCCGGCCCGCACGCGCATGCTCCGCCTCGGCGCGAATCGCATCGATCAATTTCGCGTGCAAGGTAAAAGGCGATTGCCACAAAAGATGCAGCGGAATCTCTCCGCCAATTCCAGTCAGCTGCTGAAAGACATGATGCACGTCCTCGCACATCTGCTGATCGGCGGTCATGAGACCGAAGTCGGTATATAGACGCGCCGTGCGCGGATGATAATTTCCCGTGCCCAAGTGCGCATAACGCTTGAGCACCATCTTGCCGCCCTGCGACACGCGCCGCACGATCAACATCATCTTCGCGTGACACTTGTGGCCAACGACGCCATACACCACATGCGCGCCCACCGCTTCGAGTTGCGACGCCCAGTTGATGTTCGTCTCTTCATCGAAACGCGCCAGCAACTCGACCACTACCGTCACTTCCTTGCCATTGCGCGCGGCCTGCATGAGCGCATCCATCAAGGGCGAATCGGTGCCGGTCCGGTAGATGGTCTGCTTGATCGCCATCACTTGCGGATCTTTCGCCGCCTGCAACAGCAGTTCGAGCACCGGCTGAAAACTCTCGTAAGGATGATGCAGCAGGATATCGCCCTGATCGATCGCATCGAAAAGATTGGTCGTGTTGGCGATCGACTTCGGCACCGAAGGAATGTGCGGCACGAACTTGAGGTCCGGCCTGTCCACCATTTCAGGCAGTTGCATGAGCCGCACGAGATTCACCGGCCCGTTCACGCGATAACAATCGCGCTCGCTCAACTGGCTTTCGTCGAGCAGACGCCGCACGAGATGCGGTGGCGTCTCCGCCGATACTTCGAGCCGCACCGCATTGCCCAGATGCCGCGCGGGCAACTCACCCTGCAAGGCGACGCGCAGATTCGTGATCTCGTCTTCATCGACGAAAAGTTCGCTATTGCGCGTGATGCGAAACTGGTTGCAATTGCGCACGATGAGATGCGGAAACAGCTCGCTCACGAAGTGCTGCATGAACGTGCTCAGCAGCACGAAGCCATGCGGATAACCCGACAGCGCCTCGGGCATGCGCACGAGCCGCGGCAGCGCGCGCGGCGCCTGCACGATGCCCATCATGGCCTGACGGCCGAAAGCATCCGTGCCTTCCAGTTCGACAACGAAGTTCAGGCTCTTGTTCAGCACGCGTGGAAACGGATGCGCCGGGTCGAGGCCGATCGGCGTCAGCACCGGCAGCAGTTCGTTCAGGAAATATTCGCGCGCCCAGGCGTTTTGCTGCTCGCTCCAGCTTTCCGCGCCATGAAAATAGATGCCTTCCATCTCGAGCGCGGGCAAGACGATTTCATGCAGCATCACGTATTGCTGATGCACGAGGCGCTGCGCGCGTTCGGAGACGAGATCGTAGACATGCTGCAGCGACATGCCGTCCGGCGAGAGCGAGCCGGGGTTGTCGCGCATCTGCTCCTGCAGCCCGGCCATGCGGACTTCGAAGAATTCGTCGAGATTGCTGCTCGTGATGCAGATGAAGCGCAGGCGTTCCAACAAGGGAACCGAGATATCGGCGGCCTGCGCCAGAACTCGCTCGTTGAAACCTAGAATGCCCAGTTCGCGGTTGAAGAGCGGATAGCGTATGGACATCGGCTGGGAGAATGGTGTCTCGATCGGAAGGGCAAGGGAACGTTCGGATAGTCTCACAGTAAGATGGCTTTATTGTGACAGAACGATTGTCACAAATTCTACTCACATTGTGGTTAGCGTCGCTAGCGCAGGGCGCGTGATACCGCGGTCGAGCGTGATTCACCCATTGACATCGGCGCATAAGTAGTCGACGTAGAATAGAATCCTGCGCTGCAGCAAAGCGCGCCTCCTCCCACGATCCCTGGACATCCGATGGTCACTCATCCTCATCTTCTTGCTGCGGTCGACCTCGGATCGAACAGTTTCCGGCTGATCGTGGGGCGGGTGGAAGAAACGCCCGCAGGCAGCCAGATTTACCAGGTCGATGCCTTGCGCGAGGCCGTGCGCCTTGGCGCGGGTCTATCGAAGGACAAAATGCTCGACCGTGCGTCGCAGTTGCGCGGGCTCGAAGCGTTGAAGCGCTTCGGCGAACGTCTGCGCGACTTTCATCCGGATCAGGTGCGCGCGGTGGCCACCAACACGCTCAGGGTGGCGAAGAACGCGCACGAATTCATCGGCGAGGCGGAAAGCGCGCTGGGTTTTCCGATCGAAGTGATCGCCGGTAGGGAAGAAGCACGGCTCATCTACGCGGGCGCCGCGCATTCGGTGCCGGCGAGCGCGGGCAAGCGCCTCGTGGTGGATATCGGCGGCGGCTCGACGGAGTTCATCATCGGCTCGCATTACACGCCGATTCATATGGAGAGTTTGTATATCGGCTGCGTGAGCCACAGCCGCACGTTCTTTCCGGCCGGCAACGTCGACGAATACACCATGCGCCAGGCCGAACTCGCGGCCAAGCGCGAAATCCAGATCATCTCGCGCGAATACAAGCAGACCGGCTGGGATCAGGCCATTGGTTCTTCAGGCACGGCGCGCGCGCTCGCGGAACTCGTCGAAGCGAACGATTTCAACGACCCTGGCATCACGCACGGCATTTCGCGCGGCGGGCTGGAGCGTCTGAAGCGCGCGGTCATCAAGGCGGAGAACGTCAATCGGCTGAAGCTCGTCGCGCTCAAGCCGGACCGCATTCCAGTGCTCGCGGGCGGCCTTTCGATCATGCTCGGCGTGTTCGAGGAACTGGGTATCGATTATGTGGATACCACCGACGGCGCCTTGCGTCTCGGCGTGCTCTACGACCTGCTCGGGCGTTCGCAGCATCAGGACATGCGCACCGTCACCGTGGAAGGCTTCAAGCGCCGTTATGGCGTCGATGCCGCGCAGGCCGAACGCATCGGCTCGCTCGCGATCAGCTTCTACGATCAGCTCGGCGAACCCGATGCGGAACGTCGCGAGGAAGAACGCATGTTCCTCGCGTGGGCTTCGTCGCTTCACGAGATCGGCTTGTCGATTGCGCATAGCGCGTATCACAAGCATTCGGCGTATATCGCAAGCAACGCGGACATGCCGGGCTTTTCGCGCACGGACCAGGCGCGGCTCGCGACGCTCGTGCTGGGTCACGCGGGCAAGCTCGGCAAGCTCGCGCAAGCGCGCGATGTCGACTGGACATTGCTGTTTTGCCTGCGTCTTGCCGTGTTGCTGTCGCGTCGGCGCGCGGATGTGGGGCTGCCCGGCATCGAGGTGAAGAGCGCGGCGGGAGGCTTCGAAGTGCGGCTGTCCAACGAGTGGGTCGCGAGCAATCCGCTCACGGACTACAGCCTCGTTCAGGAAGCCATGGAGTGGGAAAAGATCGGGCGCCCGTATCGCGTGGTCTATACCGGCGATTGACGAACGCCGCGCCTTGAATCAACCGATGAAGTGCCGCGCATAACGCGCGTTGATATCCGACAGGCGGAAGAGGGTAAGAAAGTCCGCCGTGTTGAAATCCGGGTCCCACGCAGGCGCGCCGCATATCTGCGCGCCTAGACGCAGATAACCCTTCACGAGCGGCGGCGGGCTCACTTCCACGCCCGTGCGCAATTCCTCCACCGGCAGCGGCGTATGCGGGAACGCGTGATATTCGGGGGCGGCGAGGGCATCGGCGGCGAGCGAGGTGTAAAGGTTCGCCGCGTAGTGCCCGCCGTCGACCATGCCGACGCTCGCGCAGCCAAGCATCGTTTCGTAGCCGTTGTGCTTCATGTAGGCCGCGAGCCCGCCCCATAGCGACATGATCACCGCGCCGTTGCGGTAGTCGGGATGCACGCACGAGCGGCCCACCTCGACGAGCTTCGGCCGCAGATGCGCAAGCCGCGACACATCGAACTCGCCTTCCGCATACAGCCGCCCAATCCGCGCGGCCTCATGCGGCGGCAGCACGCGATACGTGCCGACCACTTTCAACGTATCGAGATCGCGCACGAGCAGATGATCGCAGTAGGCGTCGAAGACATCGACGTCGAGGCCCGCAGGCCCCGAGAGGTGCGCGCCCATCTCCTCGGAGAACACGCGGTAACGCAGCCGCTGGGCTTCACGCACGGCGTCGCCGGAACGCGCCCACGACACTTGCAGCCGATGCTGGCCGGTGATGGTTTCCGCGGTACGCGGAAGCTGGCGGCGCGAATCGAGCGAGAGCGACGATGACGCTCCGGTTGGCAGGAAGGGCGTCGGCATATCGAGCATTGGCGTTCCTCGGCAGGACGAAAGCTTGAGGGTTTCGGTCCTCGCCAATGTAGTAACGCGCAATGACGCTCGCATGGCATCGCAGTGACGTTTCGATGAAACGACATTCTGTTGAACCTGCGATTACACGGCCTTTCGGCTAGAGCAGATCGGGGTTCGTCACCGCGCGCAGAACGACCTGGCCGTCGCCGTGACGCGAGCGCGACTGGAACCACCAGACGCCTGATTTCTTGATCGACCAGTCCGCTTCGTCGCCGGTCATGAGCCACGCGGCAACGTGTCCGAGCGTAGGCTGATGGCCCACGACGACCACCGTTTCCGCGATGCCATCGGGCCAGCCGGCGGCATCGAGCACGTCCTGTGCATGTCGGCCGGGCGCGAGTTGATCGACCACGCGATACTGATCGCCGAAGGCTTCGACGGTCTGAATGGTGCGCGTGGCCGGGCTTGCGATGAAGACCGCATTGTCGTCGATACGCGCCTTTAGCCACTTTGCGGTGCCTTGCGCCTGCTTGCGTCCGCGCGAGGTGAGTTGACGCGCGAGATCGCTTGCGGCCTGATCTTCGGCTTCGGCGTGACGCCAGAGAATGAGGTTCATCGTTGTCTCCGCGAATTCGAAATGGCAAGAGCTTGCATGACCGGGCAGCGGCCGTCACTCGCTAAAGTGGCAACATTCGTTCCCTCTGCCGGAAGTGTTTGCGGCGTCGCGGCAAGCAAGCTATAATCTGCGGCTTGTCGGAGCGTAGCGCAGCCTGGTAGCGCATCTGATTTGGGATCAGAGGGTCGAAGGTTCGAATCCTTTCGCTCCGACCACCATACACGAAGGGGTTACAAGTCACGGCTTGTAACCCCTTTGTCTTTATGACGTCGGGTTTGACGTCTTCTTGGGGACTTCATGCTGCGTAACTTCGTGTCCGTTCTAGGTGCCGCCACGCTTGCACTCATGCTGGCTGCATGCACCGAACCCGCCAATCAAAAGCATCCGCCGCAAGACCCGCCCGACTATAAGGGCGTACCGACCGACGACACCCCGCCGTCGATGCTCATCGCGCCGACGTCGGCCGATCCAAAGTGAAAGAAGGCGAAGCGCCGACGCATGAGCGCCGGCGCTTCTAACCCGCGCGGACTGTTCGCGCAGAGAGAAGCGCGGGCTGCAGACATTTTATGGAGGCTTGGCCTCGGCAACTGTGTGCGCTTGTTTCCGAGCGTAACGGCGTGCAAGTTTCAATACGCCGGCGCCACACGTTTGCGCGGTAGGAACGACGCGTCGGTCATCCATACTGACCTTAACTTCTAACTGACATTTAAGCGAAACATTTGCCGCAAGGTTAATATCCGACGACTTAGTGCATTCTGGTTTCGCCATGAATCTGCTGTCGGTTTTCGCTATCGTTGCTCCGCTCGCGCTTGCATTCCTCTTTGCGTTTGCCGCGCGTATCGATCCATTGTCCGGCCGCTGGCGAAAGAAAGCGCCGAAGCGCGATCGGACCAAGCCCGCGAGCGCGTGATGTTCCCTTGAGCGCTCACGCAGGCACGCATGCAAGCGTCACTGCTTGCAGCGGATCACCATCGAACGATTCTTGATGTTCGCGCCGAAGATACCCGCGACCGTGCCGCCGGAAGTCGCGCCGTTGTCATTGTCCTTCGACACCACGTCGTATCCATATGCACCGCACACTTCGCCCGCTTGCTTGTAGCAGGCCGCCCAGCTCGTGCTCGCATCGCCGCCGCTGCAGTTGATGGCGAAGCCCGTGTCGCCGGATGGCAAGTAGGTCATGGTCGGGCCGTGGGCGCATCCGCCGAGCGCGCCGGTAAGCGAGAGAGCGGCAACGACTGCGCCCGGGTGGATTCTCTTCATCGAAATCATCAATCTTCCTCTTATGGTCCGTCTGCGTTCAACGCGACGGCAAGTAACGCGCCGGGTCCGTCGAGCGGCCCATGTAACGCACCTCGAAATGCAGCATGGTGCGGTCGCTGTCGGTATCGCCCATCTCGGCGATTTTCTGGCCCTGCTGCACGGTCTGGCCTTCCTTCACGAAGAGCGTCCTGTTGTGCGCGTAGGCGGTGAGGTAGTCCTCGTTATGCTTGACGATCAACATGTTGCCGTAGCCGCGCAAGCCGTTGCCCGCATAGACGACGCTGCCCGTCGCCGCGGCCACGATCGGCGTTCCCGCTGAATTGGCAATGTCGATGCCCTTCGAGTTGCTGCCGTTGAAGTTGCGGATGACGTCGCCTTGTGCGGGCCAGACGAGCGTGATGCCCGGTCCCGGCTTCGTCGCCGGTGCGGTGTCCGCGCTCTTCGGTGTGCTCGTGCTCGCCACGTTCGATGAAGCCGTCGCCGAGCCTTCCGGCGGCACCACGCGCAGCACTTGCCCGACTTCGATTGCATCGGGATTCGACAAGCTGTTCCAGCGTTTGAGATTGGCGACGGTGGTGCGATTGGCGCGCGCGATCTTCGTGACCGTATCGCCGCGCTCGACGCGATAGTAACCGGGCGCAACCGGACCGGAGCCGCAAGCGGAAAGCGTCACGACCGCCGCGACGAGCGATGTAAAAACGAACTGGCGGATTCTTTTATGCAAACCTGACCTCGTAAGGCGCCGCCGCGCGACGGGCGTTTGAAATTTTGCGCGGCGGATCGAAGGCAGGATTTTACCGTTTCGGGTTTCCCCTGACAGAAAGCCGTTTGCAACGTTTAGTCAGCGCGCGTGACGACGAGCCTGAGCAGCGCGGTCTCCGTTTTGCCCGGCGCGAGCCAGCGCAGGCCAAGACCGTTATGGATGGCATCGGGCAAGCCGATCCACGGCTCGACGCAATAGAAGTCCGATGTATCCGCCTCGGTCCAGGTCGTGACGGCAAACCACGGCACCGAATCGGGCTGATGCAGCTCGAAACTCACGGTGCGCTTCAGGCCCGGCATGTTCAGGCGCACGGGCTGATCGGAAGGACCCGTGAAGCAATGAAAGTTGTCGATGATGCTCGCGTCGCCCAGCGAGTAGCGCGGCGAGCCAGGCGTCGCCTCGCTGATCGCGCCACCGGCCAACTGATGCCGGCGCTCGGTGCGCGGCAGCTCCACGCTGCTTTGTGCCCGTTGATCGTGCGGCAGATGGAAATAGAAATGATGTCCGGCGTAATAGGGCAGCGCCACTTCGCCAGGATTCGATGTCGTGAGTTCGACTTCGAGAGTCGTGGCATCGACGAGCCGGTACGCTGCCTCAAAGCGGAACGCGAACGGATAGCCTGCGCGCGTGGCGTCGCTGTCGACGAGCGTCATGCGCAGGCCGTGACCGTCGGCATCGCGCGTACAGGAGAACGGCAGGTCGCGCGCGAAGCCGTGTGTCGAGAGCGTGTGGACGACGCCGTCCTGATCGCGCCACTTGTTGATTTCGCCGTCGACGAAATGCCGGCCGAGAAACGGAAACAGCAGCGGATTGCCGCCGCGAATCTTGGGCGGATTGCTCCAGTCGGGCGCATCGGGCCAGTGGATGACGGGCTCGCCGTTCCCTCGCCACGTCATGAGGCGGCCGCCGGCGCTCGGCGCGAGCGAGATTTCGGCGCCATCGCGCTCGATATGAATCACGTCTGGTTGAGATGACATGGTGCGAAGACGCTCCGGTGAAATGATGATCGCGCTGAAAACGGGCCTTGAAACCCCGACGATTCTGCCTTGCTTTGTCCTACGGAGAAACCCTTTGCGGGAAATTGCGACTGCCGTCTCATCTGACGATGTGTTGTTATAGCAACCGAATGTTGGAAATCAGACGGACAGGGAGTCACCATGGATCTGGCGATGGCAATGGGCGTCGCGATGTTCGGCCTCTTCGGCGCGAGCACGGCAATCTTTCTTTATAAGCTGAAGGGCTGAGCAGCGCGCCGGCTGCTCGTCGAGGTCTTTCGGCTTGCTTCGATATCGCTTTCTTATAAATTACTGATTGATTCGGTTTCGCTGACGTTTATCGATCGGTGACGCCTGTCGCACGCGTTTGTACGTTTTCCGCTTGGCGGTCCAACTACGGCTGTGCATAATCGGTCCCGACTTGCGCGCCGCACCATTTCCTCATCCCCTTCGATCTTCGTCTCGCCGCCTTCGGCCTTGCGCTTTGGAGCGAGGAAAGCACTCCGCGGCGCGTCTTCCTTCCTCTTTCACGAAAAGGACCGACGCGTGACTCTCTGGTTTCTTATTTTTCTGAGCGTGCTACAGGGCGTGACCGAACTCTTTCCGGTCAGTAGCCTTGGACATACGCTGCTCGTTCCCGGCTTGATCGGCATGCATATCGACAAGCACGCGCCGCAACTGCTGCCGTTTCTCGTCGCCTTGCATCTCGGCACCGCGCTCGCGCTGCTGTGGTACTTCCGCAAGCGCTGGGTCGCGCTGATCGGCGGCTGGTTCGCTTCGCTCGGCGGTCGCCGCAATGACGACGGTCACATGATGTGGGCGCTCATCATCGGTACCATTCCGACGGGCATCGTCGGGCTGTTGCTCGAAAAGCGGCTCGAAGCGCTGTTTCACGATCTGCGTATCGTGGCGGCCGCGTTGATCGTCAATGGCGTGTTGCTGTGGTTCGGCGACAAGCTGCAACGCGCCCGTGCAGCACGCGCGCCTGAAAAGCTCACGTTCAAGCAGGCGTTTCTGGTGGGTCTTGCGCAGATCGGCGCGCTGATTCCCGGCTTCTCGCGCAGCGGTCTCACGATCATCGCGGGTGTCGGCGCGGGCCTGACGGCTGAAGCGGCGGCGGAGTTTTCGTTTCTGCTTGGCACGCCGATCATCTTCGCGGCCGGCGTGCTCGAATTGCCGAAGCTCTTTCACGCGCCCGGTCAGCTTTTCGATGCGTTGCTCGGCGGCGTGCTGACGGGTATCGCGGCTTATCTGAGCGTGCGTTTCCTGATGCGTTATTTCGAAGGTCACGGCAAGCTGGCATCGTTCGGCGTGTATTGCGTGATCGCCGGCATCTTCTTCTTCGGATGGTTCATGATGCATCCGCAGCCGTTGTAATCAAGTCTGGCCGCGCCGCTTGCGGATTGAGGTAAAATCCTCGCTCTCTTGGGTGCGGCCGGTCTCGCTTGGCCTGCCACGCGCCCATGTCTCAAGTGGTTCCTCGTAACCGCCCTTAGCTCAGCTGGATAGAGCAACGGCCTTCTAAGCCGTAGGTCACACGTTCGAGTCGTGTAGGGCGGGCCAGAATCAGCGGTTGTTCCGAAGCGCGTTCAGGCGCATCTTTTCGCAAATCGTCCCGCCGTATTTTCGACGACCATTCGCTGTGTTCGTCGCACTCGCCAAGCGTGAATTTCGTCATCCGCTGCGAGCGGAATGATTACTTGGCGATCCGAATCGAGTCATGTCCTTTCGGCTGGTTCCTTCGCCACGCGCGGATGATCGCTCGTCAGTGCCATCAGAATGTCCGAGTACCACGCGCTGTTGAGACCGAGGCTTTCATCGGCGTGGACATCTCTTGTTCCCATGTCGATGGTCGATGAATGAATGCCGAGCAACACCCACGGCAAGCTCGCGCCCGTGCTTGTGTTCGCCATCGACGGATTGCTCATGACCACAGGCGCGCCGCTCGTTCCGCGATGCGTGCGTGCATCCGTGATGAAGCATCCCTTGCCCTGAAAGCGCAGGCCGAATGCCGACGCGATAATGCCTTGCCGCACCACCGGCAAATGATGCAGCGAGTCGTGAAAACCAAGCGGGAAGCCGACGATCAGCACGGACGCGCCCGTTGGCATGACATCTTCGGGCGAGGGAAGATGCTCCGGCCCGAACGCCTCGAACACCGCCGTTACGGGCAACCGGTCGCGACGAATTTCCAGCACGGCGACGTCGATCGCGCCGCCGTCGTCCGACCCATCGCGCCAGAGACTCACTCTCTGTGCATACAGCGGCAGGTTGAACCACGTCGATGCACCGAGGTTGTCGCGGTCTGTGTGCAGTTCGATCTCGATACGATCGGGAAAATGCTGGCTCGGTTTATCGGTGACGACGTGACGGCTCGTGACGAGAAACAGGCGCTGATCGCGAGCAAAGAAAAAGCCACTCGCATTCGTTAGATGACGCTCTTGCACGAACGTGCGTACCCGGGCCGCAGTAAGGAGCAGCGCTTCGGCCGCGGGCTTGAACGTGGCGGGCGTATCGGGTTGCTCGCGCGGAATCATTCTCCCGACGAGTTCAAGCAAAGCGTCACGCTGCGGCGCGGCTTCACCCGAAGACAAAAACGCATCCAGCGATAACTCGGATACGCGTCCTCCCGATGCGGCATTCGGCACATGTCGAACCACGGGCATTTTGTCCGCGCCGGTATGCAACAGCCATTTATCGCCGTTCGGGCTTACATAGAGTTCGATGGAGTCGGTATTCATCAGAGTCGGGACGGCGTGATGTGATCGAATGGCGCTTTGCGTTTCTTGCCGCGCGTTTGCAAGCAAGCGTGAAGAAAACATCGGCGCCACGCATCAGCGATGTGAACTCGGGACAAGTCGAAATACCCGTCGATATTCATCAGTACTCCCCGATTATCGTGTCGACCGTTCAAGCCGAGAAAGAGAAGCGCATTCAAGGGGAGGGCAGAAAGCTGCAAAGGCGCGCGGGCAAAAGATAACTTCGAAGCGTGTCCAGCCGACGATACGCAGTCAATTCGGCAGGGTCAAGACATTTCGGGCGGCTGCTTCGCGGCTATTGGCCGGGGCAAAAAGTCGATAGCGGCTTGTCCCGCGCTTTCGGCGATGAGACAAGACGAGCCGCGCGTGATCGCTGCCGCACTGCCCGGGCATACTCGAGTTGCCGCTGTGCTTGATCCGCAAACTCACGTCATACAAGTCTTTCGCAAACGACGTCAGCGCCATATGTATATCGAAGCCGCGACACCGGAAGATGCGGAACATGACGCGCTTTCGGTCGGGTGAGTTCGCGCGCTTTTTGGCGGGGTGCGCGATGCAGGTCGCGCGATGATAGACAGATAAGATCATTGAGGCCGGTACTGAAACTTTCGCTGTACAAAATCACTAAAGCGCGTAGGATGGGCTTGGCCGATTGAGTCGCGACTTTGTGTGAAAACCGCATACGTTGCTCTCACGGTGGGCCCTGACGGGATCGGCCTATTATCGGAGACCGTGCAATGCGGTCAGTCGTTGCGGTCAGTTGCATAGACGTCGCCGACATCGCGAACAGCGCCGATATTGCTCCACGCTCCATCATTGATATGCCGCCCACGGCGGCGCGAGGTCATCCCATGACAGTTGAATTCCGCCTATATCGCGGCCTTGAAATTTATCCGCTCGTTTTCTCGCATAGGCCCGCAGATTCCGGTCATGGTCATAACTACGACGAGGGATTCGACGCCGCCGTGCGCATCCAGGAACCGCAAGTCGAGACTGGCGTGGCGCGCAGTCGTGTTTTTAGGCTTAGCATGGACGAGCCTTTTCAAAGCGCGGGTGACGCACGCCGCGCATCGACTGCTTATGCGGAACAGATGATCGATCAATGTCCGCAAGACAGAACGTTCTTCGACTGAATGATCGATCGAGCAGATCGGGAGACGTCGCGCCTGCATGATTTTTCCGCAAGCCTGAATTTGCTTTAGCTAAGAGCTGTGATGCCAGGGCGCCTCACGGCAATCAACCAGGAGACGCCATGGAGATTACGCGAGCCCGCTTTCGCATCGACCCGACACCGCGCAGGGCCGACGGAGAATATATGGCGCATGCGCGAATCATCACCACCAACGCGGACGGCAGCGAATCCGATGTCCTGTCGAGCGGCGATCTCGCCGGCTTCGACTCGCGTGACGATGCAGTCGCCTTCGCTAAAAAGTGGGCGCAAGACTGGCTCGACGCTCGCTTCGGCTAGTGTCCGCATCGGGTCTATCGAAACCCCGTGATTCCGTCTGCGCAGGCCTTCGTGCCTCTGGCTAACGTCTCACATCGCCAAGCATGCTTGCAGCGGAGAAAGAATGGCCAGTTTCAATCAGGAAGACGCGACGAAAGACCTGCCTGAAAATCCCATCAGGACGATGCAGAAAGCGCGTGCCTCACGCGTGCGCAAGGGCAAGCCGGCGCTTGCCGTCGTTTCGGCGGATGCCTACGCCGAAGCCGCACAAGACGACACGCGGCAGCGTGAAATACGCGCGCTCATCCAGATGGGCAAGGACCAGGGCTTCGTCACGCATGCGCAGATCAACGACCATCTTCCCGGCGACTTCGCGCAGAAAGCCGCGCGCGAAGCCATTGCTCGAACCTTCAACGACATGGGCGTCGCGGTCTTTGAACAGGCACCCGACACCGAAACCCTGCTTCTGAACGACGCGACCGCCGTCGCCATGCTCGAGGACCACTCCGACGAGGATGTCGAAGTCGCCTTGTCGACGGTGGATTCCGAGTTCGGCCGCACGACCGATCCCGTGCGCATGTATATGCGCGAGATGGGCGCGAAGCAATTGCTGACGCGCGCGGCGGAGATCGAGATTGCGCGGCGTATCGAAGACAGTCTTCACGAGATGATCCAGGCAATTGCAGCGTGCCCCGCGACCATCTCGCTGATTCTTGCCAGCGCGGCGCAGGTCGAGGCGGGTACGCTGTCGATCGATGAATTCGTCGATGGCATCGACGACAAGGACGATGTGGACGCAATGCCGTTCGCGCAGGCGCCCAATGCGCCCAATGCGCCCAATGAGTCCAGTGAGTCCAACGCACCGAGCGATGCCGACGAAGAAACCAGTCTCGAAGACTCCGATCGCGCCGAGCAGGAGAGGCTGAGTCGGCTCACGAGCGACAGCCTGGCCATCTTTGCACGTGTCGAAGAATCCTTCGACCGCATGACTGTCGATGCAATCCAAAGCCCGCTTGCAGATACGAGCATCCGCACCGAACTCGCGCGCATTCGTTTTACCAATCGGACCGTGGATCGTCTTTGTGCCGACATGCAGCAGCGAGTCGCGCAAGTTCGCATGGTCGAGCGGCGCATTTCGTCCATTGCGATCGATTATTGCGGCATGCCGCGCGAGCAATTCGTGGCGTCGTTTCCCGGTCATGAAACCGATCTCGAGTGGACCGCCAATACGGCTGCGGCAGCGAACTCGCATGAGTACGGCGCGTCGCTCTACCGCAGTCTTCCGGCCATCCAAACCGAGCAGCACAAGCTGATCGAGCTTGAAGCGAGCGCCGCGATGCCGTTGCAAAGGCTCAAGCAAACCAGCCGTCAGATGCTCGCGGCCGAGTCGCGCATGAGACGCGCGAAGGCCGAGATGATCGAGGCCAATCTGCGCCTCGTCATCTCGATTGCCAAGAAATACGTGAACCGGGGCGTGCACTTTCTAGACCTCATTCAGGAAGGCAATATCGGTCTGATGAAAGCCGTCGACAAGTTCAAATATCGGCGAGGCTGGAAGTTTTCGACATATGCGACGTGGTGGGTTCGGCAGTCGGTCACGCGCGCGCTCGCGGATCAGGCGCGCACCATTCGCGTTCCGGTGCATATGGTAGAGACCATCAACAGGCTCAATCGCATTTCACGCGAGATCATGCAGCAGACCGGACGGCCCGCGCAGCCTGCGGTGCTCGCCGAACGCATGGAGTTGCCGAAGGAGAGAATCAGCGGTATCCAGAAGATCGCGCTGCATCTCATCTCGCTGGAAACGCCTGCAAGCGATGACGCCGACGCCACGCTCGGCGACATGATCGAGGACACGAACGCGCAATCGCCGCTCGATGCCGCCGTGCACGCGGACATGCGCGCCGCCATCGACGACGCGCTCAACGCGCTTTCGCCACGCGAGGCGCGTGTGCTGCGCATGCGCTTTGGAATAGACACGGTATCCGAATTCACGCTGGGCGAACTGGGCTCGCATCTGGGCGTATCGCGCGAGCGCGTTCGCCAGATAGAAAGCCAGGCCATACGCAAGCTGATGCATCCCCGCCGCGCCGACAAGCTGCGCTCGTTTCTCGACCTCTGAAACGTCAAGGACATGTGTCGAGGCAAAGCGATTGGTTCAAGCCCCGCCAGTGACGTCATGATTCTCGTCGCGGCAAAGACCCGAATCCGAACCGCGCGGACTGCGCCGCCCGAACCGTTGCGCGGCGATCAACTCCTCGGATGCGCGAGGAAGAAACGCAGCATCTCGGCGCTAGCGTCAGGTCCGGCCGGATCGGTGTAGGTTCCGCGCGTGCTGCCGCCTGACCATGCGTGCGGCGCGCCGTGAATGGTCCATAACTCCGCGATTTTCCCGTTGGCCGACTTCAAGCGCTGGACCGTGTATTTGCGTGCGCCGGAAATGCCGTCGTGCATCTCGCGGTCGGAACCGCTTGCGGTGAAGTCGTCGACGAGCTTGCGGGCGTTGGCGTAATTCACCGTGGCGTCGGCATCGCCGTGAAAGACGATCAACGAGCACTGCGCTTCGCCTCCCGCGCGCTGGTTCGCGGCGTTGCCCTGACCGCCGCGCATTGCTGCGAGCGCGGACGGCAGATCGTGCGCGGCACCCACGGGAAGGCCGGAGTGCACGCCCGCCGCTGCATAGAGATCCGGATAGCGCTGCGCCATGATCGCCGCCATTGCGCCGCCGGCGGACAAGCCCGCGACGTAGACGCGTTTCGGGTCCACGCGATGACTCGCCATGACTTCACGCGTGATTCCCGCGATGATCGACGGTTCGCCGCCGTCGCGTTGCTGATCCGACGACTTGAACCAGTTCCAGCACTTCGACGGATTCGCGCTTTGCGGCTGAACTGGATAGACGACGATGCAGTCGTGCGCGTCGGCAAGCGCGTTCATTTGCGTACCGGCCGCGAAGTCGTCGGCGTTTTGCGTACAGCCGTGCAGCATGACGATGAGCGGCAACGGCTCATCGCGATAACCGGCCGGCACATAGAGTTTGTAGTCGCGCTGACCGGCCGCGCCCGTGAAGCGCCGCGTGCTGAAGTGTCCGCGATCTTCGGCGTCCGGTGCAGAGGCGGGCGCTGGTTGCGGCGGTGCTTTGACGAAAGCATCCGATGTGTCAGACGCGTGCGTTGCGTGCGTGGCGCCGCGCATCGCGCGCTTGACGACCTCGACGGCGCCGCTGCTGTCGCTATTGCGAAAGCGTTCGAACGCCTCTTTCATGGAGTCGAGAAATCCTTCGTTCAGTTTCATCATGGTTTCCGTAGTCGTTTCCGGCCTGCATCGGCAGGTCAGCGGATTCGATCTGCAAGCGCCGCTTTCACAGCCGGCGATGCGTGCAGCGCACCGCGAACCAGTATCGATTCGATGGTGGCAAGGGCAAGTTCCGGGGAGACGTCGGCGGCAATGCTGGCAAGACCCAGTACCTGAATCTTCAGCCTTTCATTGGCCGCGCGCACCGCTTCCAGATCCTGCTTCGAGAAGTATTGAAGTCCCAGCACGAGGGCGCGCCGCGTCGCCGTTTCCTTGACGACCACGGCATGCACCGAGAGCTGATTGCGGATAGCCGTACGGATCAGATCCGTGCGGTTCGAATAGAAACCTTCTTCCACGAGCAGATCGATTTGGCCGAGATCCACCGGGCCGAGATTGATCGTGATTTTTTCCGTTTCGCCGCCTTTGGAACGTGCGGCATCCAAGATTTGCCTCGCCATGAGTTTCGTTTCTTCCATCCGTTGACCATCCATATGGATGGTTATAGGCTGGTTTCGAGAGCACGTCAAGAAAAAGCGATATGTGCTTTTTCGCCCGATTAGCGCGAATTAGTCAGACATTTCAGCGGTTTTGCGCGCGGGGTCGGCATTCGTTCTGGCCCGCTTCCTGCCCTATGTTTTCTCACGTTGCTTCACCGCGCCGACGAACGCCCCACGGGCCAAGGCTCCGGCTGAAATTGGCTGGCTTTGGCTGGATTAACCGGTTCGTACAACACTTGCGCTGCACACCTAGGATGCATTTGCGCCCCAGCATGGCGCATTGGATGCACCGCGTGTGCGGCTGGCAAACCTGTGTCGCCAGAGGATGACGTGAATAATCGAGCATACGAAACCAGTCCAGCTCAGTGCTCGCTTTGGAATCGCAAGAAGCTGCGGGTGCGGCCGGATGCGCGGCGCGTGCTCGTCGCGTACGCGGAGCGGGCGCTCGGCATATCGCTCGTGTCGTTGTTCGAGCTGAAAGGATTTCCGACGCAGCTTGCCATCGATGCGACATCGCTCAAGGGCATCGTCGAGGAGTGGCGGCCGCATTTGGTCTTCTTCGATACGCGCATCGGCGGCTGCGCCAACTATGCACTCGTGCGCGAAGTGCGCCGTCAGGACGACGACGCGGGCCGCCTGATCATCGCGATGAGCAGCTTTCTTCCCGAAGAGCCGCTCGGGCGTCTCAAGGAAGCGGGCTACGACGGGCATTGCCGCCGCCCGTGCCCCGTGTGGCAGATGACGGATCTGCTCGACGAATACTTCGCGTGCCACGCGGTGCGTTGAAGTCCGCACGCTGACGCTGCATCGCGCGCGCATAGCTCCGCGGGCCGAACACGGCATTGAGCGCGATCATCGCGATGAGGCTCGCCGCGAGCATGGCCCACGACATCGCGAAGCCGCCGCTTGCGTCGCGCACGATGCCGGCAATCACCGGCGCTGCCGCCGCGATCACGAAACCCACGCCCTGCACGAACGCGACGAGACGCGCGGCGAGTTCGGGGTCGTCGGCGTGATCGAGCGTCAATACGAGCGTGAGCGAAAACACGCCGCCGAGTCCCGCGCCGAGCAACGCCACGACCATAACGGGCAACGCGAGCGGCGCGTACAGCAGCAATCCGAATCCCGCGAGTTGAGCGGCAAGGCCGGCTGCGATCCACGCGCGCCGGTCGCGAGCGCGTCCGAAGCGAGCGGCCGCCATCGGCAAGAGCAGCGCGGACGACGCCTGAAACACCGTGAGCAACGCGAGCAGCGTGCCGCTTTCGCGGACGCCCTGACCGAGTTGTTGATAGTACGCGGGCAACCACGCGACAAGACTCGTATAGCCGCCGTTGACGAGCCCGAAAAACACGCCGAGCGCCCACGCGCGACGATTCGAAAAGAGCGAAGGCTTAGAAGTCGTATCGCGTGTGACGACGGGACGAGGCAAGGCATCCGCGCGCATCAGAAGCAGCCACAACGCGAGCGCGATGAGCGCGGGTATCGCCCAGACAGCGAGACCTGTTTGCCAGCTTGCGAGCGCGGCCACGTTGGGCGTGATGCTCGCGCCGAGTCCGCCGCCCGCCATGATCGATGCGGAGTAGAGGCCCATCGCAAAGGGCAGGCGCGCGGCGAAGCGCGTTTTCATGACACCGGGCAGAAGCGCCTGAATGACCGCGACGCCCGTGCCCGCGACCGCCGCGCTTGCGATCAACGCCGCCGCTTCGCCCGCGAAAACACGCGCCGCGCACGCCGCGACGATCGCCACGAGCCCGATAGCCACGCCACGCGCATTGCCGATAGCCCGGGTCAGCGCGCTCGCCCCGAATGCGCAGACGCCCATGGCGACCACGGGCAGGCCGGTGAGCAGTGAAGCGCCACGAAACGACAAGCCGGTGGCGGGCAGGATCACGTTCATCAGCGGACTGATCGACGTGAGCAGCGGCCGCAGATTCAAACCGATTGCGACAATCACCGCCAGCCATACAAGGTTCGATGCGCGTGCTTTCATCGCGTGAAGTCCGCGGGAATGATCGTGCCGTTCGACATCACGAAGCGGCGAGCGGGGCGCATGGCGACGGCCTGCGCGACCGTTTCGGCATCGACGAGCACGAGGTCCGCGCGCATGCCCGCGGCAAGGCCATAATCCGCGAAGCCGCAACCGCGTGCCGCTTCGCTCGATACGCATGCGAAGGCCGCGGCGAGATCGTCGTCGCGGCGCAGGTCGAAACGCATCGCGATGAGCATCGCGCGTTCGAGCATGTCGGGCGAGCCGAAGGGCGTCCATGTATCGCGGATGCCGTCGTTGCCGCCGAAGAGCGTCACGCCCGCCGCACGCGCCTCGCGAAACGGCGGAACGGCCACGGAGGCGGGCGCCGTGGTGAGCAGCGCCACATTCAGGCGCGCGATGCGTTCGAGCAACGCGTGGCGCCGCGCATCGGGCAACTGGCCCAGACAAAACGCGTGACTCACCACGACGCGCCCCTCGAAGCCAAGCGCCTTTACGCGATCGAGCAGCAGATCGAAGGTGAAGGCGCCGAGATCGCCGGGTTCGTGCAGGTGAATGTCGATCGGCTTGTCGTGCTTCGTGGCGAGCGCGAAGGTGATGTCGAGCGAGAGAGCGGGATCGCCGTCGATGGCTGCCGGGTCGAGCGCGCCGAGCACGTCCGCGCCGCTTCGCAATGCGGTATCGAGCAGCTCGCGCGTGCCCGCGCGCGTCGTCACGCCGGATTGCGGGAACGCGACGATCTGCATGTCGAGCACATCGGCGAGCGCGGCGCGCGTGGCGGCGACCCCTTCCAGATGACGCAGGCCGGCGTCGGTATCGATATCGACGTGGGTGCGAATGCGCGTCGTGCCCTGACGCAGAAATGCCAGCGCGAGCGCGCGCGACGCTTCGGCCGCATCGTGACCGCTTTCGGCGCGCCAGCGCCGCTCGTTCTCGATGCGATCGACAAGACGCGGCCCCACCGCATTGCGATACCACGGCATGCCCCACGTGGTCTTGTCGAGATGCGTGTGGCCTTCGACGAAGCCAGGCAGCAGCAACATGCCCGCGCCGTCGACGACCGTATCCCGCGCGGCAGGCGTCTTTTCGCCATGCGGCGCGATGGAGTCAATGGTGCGCGCGCGCACGCAGACGTCCACGGAATCGCCGCCGAACGGCCGTGCGCCGATAATCCAGATTGCCGGTTCCATACCCGAGAGCCTCCTGTTTGGTTGACCATCTTAGCAAATATTGGTCAACCAAAATCGCGGCATCGCTGATAACCCGTATTTGCCGGGCACTCGCTACAATGCGGATCAACAACAAGCACCGCACGCATTCATGGCATCGCAAAAGGACATTTCACCGGAAGAGCGCGTCTACGGCGCGGTCGCTTCCGCGCTCTTGCAGGGCAAGCTCGCGCCGGGCGCGCAACTCGTCGAGCGCGAACTCGCGGCGGCGTTCGACTGCACGCGCGGCGCCGTTCGCAAGGCGCTCGCGCGGCTTGGCGCGGAAGGCAAGCTCACGCTCGAAGTCAATCGCGGCGCGTTCGTGCCGTCACCTTCCGTCGATGATATTCGCGAGGTCTATCGCGCGCGGCAAGTGGTGGAGGCGGGCATCGTGGCGAGCCTGTGCGGCGCGCTCAAGACGCCGCAAAAGCGTGCGTTGCGTGCGCATGTGAAGAGCGAGCAGCGCGCGCTCAAAACCGGCGTCGTGGAAGAATGCGTGCGGCTCGCGGGACAGTTCCATCTGCTGCTTGCGCAGCTTGCGGGCACGCCGGAAGTCGAGGCGTTTCTCGCGCGGCTCGTCGCCAGGACGGAGCTGTATAAAGCGTTGTTCGATCCGTCGAAGGTGTCGAATTGCGCATCCGACGAACACGGGCGTCTCGTCGATGCGCTCGAAGCCGGCGATCTGCACACCGCGCTTGCCGTCATGCGCGAGCATATCGATGAACTCGAGGCGCGCGTGCTGACCGAGGCGGGCGGCCAGCGCAGCAGCGATCTGGCGTCGCTTTTCGCGGGCGCATGAAAAACGGGCCGCAAGAGGCGGCCCGTCGGTCAAGCTCGGAGACTTATCACTGCGAGAAGTTCATCGCGTTCGTCAGGTCGCCCATTGCGGGCGCGCCGTTCGCCTTCAACGCGGCATCGCGCGAAGCCAGACCCGGCAACGTCGGCAGCGAGAAACGCTTCGTGATGAAGCGCAGGATCGACGTCGTGTCGTACTGCGTGTGATCGACGAAACCCTTCTTCGCATACGGCGAGACGATGAGCGCCGGAATGCGCGTGCCCGGACCCCAGCGGTCGCCCTTCGGCGGCGCGACGTGATCCCAGAAGCCGCCGTTTTCGTCGAACGTCACGACCACGACCATGTTCTTCCACTGCGGACTGTTCTGCAGATGCGTGATCAGGTCGGCGATGTGTTGATCGCCCGAGGCCACGTCCGTATAACCCGCGTGCTCGTTCAGGTTGCCCTGCGGTTTGTAGAACGAGACTTGCGGCAAGGTGCCCGCGTCGATCGCCTTGATGAACTCCGTTCCGTTCGTGCCGCCGTCGAGCAAATGCTGCGCGCGGTTGGTCGAACCCGGCGCGAGATCGGCGAAGTAGTTGAACGGCTGATGGTGCGTCTGGAAGTTCGGCACCGAATTCACCGAGCCGCCGATCACCGAACGGCTCGCCAGCGCCGCGCCCCACGAACCGCCATACCATGCCCAGCTGATGCCCGCGTTGTTCAGCAGGTCGCCGATATGCTGCTGCGTCTGCGGCGGCAGCGTCGTCGCGGCGTTCGGGTCGGCAAGCGTCGGATCGCCACCCGTCGGCGGCGTGTTGCCGCTCGGCTGATATGGCGGCTGCATCGTGTTGATCGCGTAGAAGTCGGGCGTCAGGTTGCCCGAATTGACGAACTTCGGAATGCCCGTAAGCGCCGAAGCCGGCGAGTTCGACGCCAGCGTGAGCGACACGCCATCCGCGTTCACCGCCGAGATCGACGCCTTCGCCACGCTCTTGTCGGCGTTCGGATAAACCGGCGTACACGCGCAAACCAGCCACTGGTGATTCAGGAACGAACCGCCGAACGCGCCCATGAAGAAGTTGTCGGCGAGCGTGTATTGCTGCGCGACTTTCCACAGCGGCAGCTTTTGCGGCGGCGTGCTGTAGTGACCCATCACCATGCCGCCCGAATCCGCCCATGCGGCGAACTTGTCGTTCTTGCCGCCGTCGATCTGCATCTGGTTTTCATAGAAGCGGTGGTACAGGTCGCGCGTCGTGAGCGAGAGCGGCGTGTTGAAGCCCGCCGGATCGTCGATGGCGAAAGGCGCGTTCGGCAGATTCGCCGTCATCGCCTCGGTGACGGCAGGCGTCACGCCCGTTGCCGTCAGACCCGTCCAGATCTTCGGCAGGGTCGGCAGCACGCTGCCGTCGCGGTCGAGCTGCTGCGCGCTTGCCGCCGTCACGCTCTGCAAGCCGTTCGCGCCGGGGAAGCTGCCGTAGAGGTTATCGAAGCTGCGGTTTTCCGCGTAGATGACCACGACGTTTTTCACCGACGAGATGTCGTTGTCGTGGTGGTCGTCGCCGCCGCATGCGTATAAGCCGATTGCCAGCGCCGATGCGAGCGGCACTGCGCAAACGAGTTTCTTGTTCATCGAGGTCTCTCTTGTGTTGGGGAGCCGGCGCCGAATGCAGGCGACTTCGGCAAACGCCTTCAAGTGCCTTTTAGTGCCGGCGTGCGAAGTGTGACCACGATCAATTACGCGAACATGTAATAACGCTTTCGAATGCGTAAGGTTGTTGAAATAACCATCATGCGTTGCCCTCCGTATGACGGCGTCGGCGCTTGTCACATGAGAGACACATGAGCGTCATACCCTGCGGCATCTTTCAATTTCATGCGTCCGCAATCCATGCCTTCGATGCGTCTGCCGTTCGTTTTATGTTCCCTGTTGCTGGCCGCCTCATCCGTCGCGTTGAGCGGATGCGATTCCCACGCAGCCGATCTGGCAACGGCTCCGGCACAAGCCGCGCCATCGAAAGGGCAGTCGCGCGCGGAGGTTTTCGCGCAAGTGAAGGCAATGCAGACGGTCGGCGAGAAGCTCTTCATGGACCCGTCGCTGTCAGGCTCCGGCAAGCTCGCGTGTGCGTCCTGTCATAGTCCGAGTCATGCTTTCGGTCCGCCTAACGCGTTCTCCGTGCAGCTGGGCGGCAGCGATATGCATCGGCCTGGCTTTCGGGCGGTGCCGTCGCTCAAGTACTTGCAGTCCGTGCCGCAATTCGCCGAGCACTTCCACGATTCCGACGACGAAGGCGACGAAAGTGTCGATGCCGGCCCGACCGGCGGGCTGACGTGGGACGGCCGCGTGGACCATGGCGCGGACCAGGCGCGCATTCCGCTGCTGTCGTCGTTCGAGATGGGCAGCACGCCCGCCAAGGTCGCGGCTGCGGTCCGGGCGGCGCCTTATGCGGACGATGTCCGCCGCGCGTTCGGTGCGAGCGTATTCGATAGCGACGACCGTCTGTTCGCCTCCGTGCTGAGTTCGCTGGAAGCGTTCGAGCAGACGCCGCAGAAGTTCTTCCCCTACACGAGCAAGTTCGACGCATTCCTTGCCGGCCGCGCAAAGCTCAACGACGCCGAGATGCACGGCCTGCAGCTCTTCAACGACGAGAGCAAGGGCAATTGCGCGGCGTGTCATATCAGCCAGCGCGCGAAGGACGGCACACCGCCGCAGTTCAGCGACTTCGGCCTGATCGCCATCGGCGTGCCGCGCAATCGCGCATTGCCGATCAACGAGAATCCGAACTTTCACGATCTGGGCGCATGCGGACCCGAGCGCACCGATCTGAAGGGCCGCGACGAGTTCTGCGGACTCTTTCGCACGCCGTCGCTGCGCAACGTGGCGACGCGCAAGACCTTCTTCCACAACGGCATCTATCATTCGCTCGATGAAGTCGTGCGCTTCTATGTCGAGCGCGATACGAACCCGGAGAAGTTCTATCCGGTCTCCAAGAAGGGCGCGGTGCAAAAGTTCGACGATCTGCCGCGCAAGTACTGGGAGAACGTGAATACCGAGGCGCCGTTCGATCGAAAGCGCGGCGACAAGCCCGCACTCGACGAAGCCGAGATCAAGGACGTGGTCGCCTTCCTCGGCACGCTCACCGACGGCTACGATCCCGCCACCGACAAGAATTCGCAAAAGGGCACGGCGATCCAGGACATGAAGGCGGCATCGAACTAAAGCCCGCGATATAGCCTGCAAGGCGGCCGTTCGCCTTGTGTCATGCTATCCTCGTTGCGGCCCTCAAAGGCCCGAGCGCGCGGTTTTGCCGCCGCTCGTCATACGCGCCTCGTCTACGGCGCCGTATCGAACGCATTGCAACGAGGAGAATCTATGCCGATCGAATATCGACCGCTGGCGCGCGCCTGCATCCGGACATTGACGGCCACCGTGCTCGTCGCCGCGAGCGCTTCGGCGTTTGCGGCCAATCTGGGTTTTCTGAACAACACGCCCATCACCTACATGAAGCAGCGCGACTTGCAGGCGCTCAACCGCGCCGCGCAGACCGCGCTCGAAACCAAGAAAGACGGCGAATCGCTCGACTGGGACAACAAGGACGCGGGCAATACCGTGCCGGTCCACGGCACCATCACGCCGCGCGAGACCTTCGAAGACGCCGGTCTCAAGTGCCGCAAGGTCGAGATCGTGGCCATTGCGAAGGGGCAGACGCAGACCTGGACGCCGTCTGCCTGCAAGCAGGCGAGCGGCAAGTGGCAACTCAAGAAGCAATGACGTGCGGGTTTGCATGTTGAACGGAGCCGTCGCGCGATGACCGCCCGTACCGTATCGTGCGGCGTGGTGATCCTCAACCCGCGGGGCGACGTGCTCCTGTGCCACGCGACCGAAACCACGCATTGGGACGTGCCGAAAGGACAGGGCGATCCCGGCGAGGCGCCTATCGACGCGGCCTTGCGCGAGTTGCGCGAGGAAACGGGCATCGTGCTGCCGGCCGCGCGTCTCAAAGACCTCGGACGCTTTGTGTATCGTCGCGACAAGGACTTGCATCTTTTCGCCGTGCGCGTGAGCGACGACGAAGTGAAGCTCGAAGACTGCGTGTGCGAATCGTATTTTCCGCGCTACAGCGACGGCACCATGATTCCCGAGATGGACGGCTATCGCTGGGTCAGTCCCGCCGACGTGGACAGCTTCGCGAGCCGCAGCCTCGCGAAGCTCTTTCAAACCACGCTGTCATTGGCCGAACTGCACGACACACTCTGAATTCATTCGGCAAGATGGTCGGTCGGATTGGCGAACAGCGCTTTCATGTCCGCCGATAACGGAAACTGCAGATTGATGCCGTCCGGCGGAATGGGCTGCATGAACCAGGTGTCGTAGAGCTTCTTCGCTTCGCCCGAGCGCTGCATGCCGGCGATCACATCGTCGACGATGCGTTTGAACTCGGGATCGCCCTTGCGCATCATGCAGCCGTACGATTCATTGGAAAGCGATTCGCCCGTCACCATGTAGTCGCGGCGCGCCGCGCCTTCCTGCGCGATCTTGCCGTAGAGCAGCGGGTCGTCCATCACGAAGGCGACTGCGCGGTCGCTCTTGAGCGCCTGAAATGCCTCGGCATGATCGCGCGCACTGATGATACGCAGATTCAGCTTGCGCTCGATGCTCATCTCCCGCAGCAGCCGTTCGTCCGACGTGCCCGCCGTGGTGGAGACGGTCTTGCCCGCGAGATCGTCGTAATCGCGAATGCCCGATTTGCGCTTCACGACCATGCGAATGCCGTACAAAAAGAAACTGTTGGAAAACGCGACCAGCGGATCGCGCTCGGCCAGATGCGCGGTGCTGCCGCATTCCAGATCGACCTGATTGTTCACCACGTAGGAGATGCGGTTCGACGAGGTCACGACCACGTTCTTCACCGTGAGATTCGGCATGTTGAGCCGGCGCTTCACTTCATCGACGACTTTGAGCGCGATGTCGTAGGAGTAGCCGACCGGCTGCTGCTTGTTCAGATAAGAGAACGGCACCGACGATTCACGCGCGCCCAGGACGATCGCGCCGTTCTCGGCGATCTTGCGCAGCGTGGCCGAAGGCGGAAGCTGATCGACGGCGGCCTGCGCGGAAGCGAGCTCTTTCGCCGTGGCGGCCCATGCCGGAGAGCAGAAAGACAGCGCGGCGGACGTCGCGATGCAAACGTTTCCGACAATGACCCGGAACGCGCCCGCTCGCGGCGCGCTTGAGTACTGCTTCATGGATGTCCTCGCTGGAAGCGCGTGTTGCTGGCCCTCTGTTTGTCTTGTTCGCACCGCGGATGCGGGACCGGACGCCGCCTCTTGCGTGCGGCGCCCGTTACTCTGCAACTAAAACTGCGACGCTCAGGCAGGCTTGCCCCAGCTATCGCGCAAGCTGACGATACGGTTGAACACCGGCTTGCCTGGTTGCGAATCCAGACGGTCCGCGACGAAATAGCCGTGGCGCTCGAACTGGAAGCGGTCTTCGGCGTTGGCTTCGCGCGCGCTGGGTTCCAAAAACGCATTGACGATGCGCTTCGAATCCGGATTCAACGCATCCAGAAATTCCGCGCCACCCGCGCCCGGTTGCGGCTCCTTGAACAGGCGGTCGTAGATCCGCACTTCGGCCGCGTAGGCCGTCGCGGCGCTGACCCAGTGGATCGTGCCCTTGACCTTGTACGCGTTCGCGCCGTCCGTGCCCGACTTGCTGTCCGGGAAGTAGTTGCAATGCACGGCGATCACCTTGCCGTTCTCGTCCTTGTCCGCGCCCGTGCACTCCACCACGAAGCCGTACTTGAGCCGCACCTTGTTGCCGGGGAAAAGGCGGAAGTAGCCCTTCTGCGGCGATTCCTGAAAGTCTTCGCGTTCTATCCACAATTCGCGCGAGAACGGAAATTTGCGCGTGCCGCGTTCAGCATGATGCGGATGCACGGGCGCGCTGCATTCCTCGATTTGTCCTTCCGGATAATTGTCGATGATGAGCTTGAGCGGATCGAGCACCGCGATTGCGCGCGGGGCTTTCTCGTCGAGATCGTCACGCAGCGCGCCTTCGAGCACGCTCATGTCGATCCACGAATCGACCTTGGTCACGCCCACGCGTTCCACCATCAAGCGGATGCTTTCCGGCGTGAAGCCACGGCGGCGCACGCCCACGATGGTCGGCATGCGCGGGTCGTCCCAGCCGTCCACGTGATTCTCCTGCACGAGTTGCAGGAGCTTGCGCTTGCTCGTGATGGCATACGTCAGGTTCAGGCGCGAGAATTCGATCTGCTGCGGCAGGGGACGCGCGAACACGCCATCGTCGGCGAGTTGCGCCAGGAACCAGTCGTAGAGTGGCCGGTGATCCTCGAACTCCAGCGTGCACAGCGAGTGCGTGATGTTTTCGAGCGCGTCCGATACGCAATGCGCGTAGTCGTACATCGGATAGATGCACCACTTGTCGCCCGTGCGGTAATGGTGCGCGAAGCGGATGCGGTAGATGACCGGATCGCGCATGTTGAAGTTCGGCGCCGCCATGTCGATCTTCGCGCGCAGCACGTGCTCGCCTTCCTTGAACTCGCCCGCCTTCATGCGGCGGAAGAGGTCGAGGTTTTCATCGGGCGTGCGGTCGCGATACGGCGAGTTGATGCCCGCTTCGGTTGCCGAGCCGCGCGTGGCGCGCATTTCCTCGGCGGTCTGGCTATCGACGTAGGCCTGGCCTTTCTTGATGAGCAGCTCGGCGCATTCGTACAGCTTGTCGTAGTAGTCGCTCGCGAAGTATTTGTGTTCGCGGCCGTCCTTGTTCCACTCGAAGCCTAGCCACTCGACCGCGTCGATGATCGAATCCACGTACTCGACGCTTTCCTTCTCGGGGTTCGTGTCGTCGAAACGCAGATGGCATACGCCGCCGTAATCCGCGGCCAGCCCGAAGTTCACGCAGATGCTTTTCGCGTGACCGATATGCAGATAACCGTTCGGCTCGGGTGGGAAGCGGGTCTCGACACGCTGCGACCACTTACCTGAACGGTTGTCGTCTTCGATGATGTTGCGAATGAAATTGGATGGCGCCGGGGCGTCGTTGCGATCGGTGTTCATGCGAAAAGAAGTGCCAACGGATGCGCTCGCGTGTGATCGGTTCGGGAAACGTTCCTCGCGGCTCGGAACGCGTTCGAATGCTAGGTATATCGGGATGATTCTACCTTACGCAACCCGCGCGGGCAGGCGCTCGCGGGTTTCGCCGATGCCGCCTTTCCATGCGCTGCGGATCGGCCTGCATATTCCGGCTCCCGCGTTACACCTGTGAAGCACTTATTCGGTCACCGTAACGAGGGTAACGGAAGGTAAATCGCGTTGTGGGCGGGGCGCGCGGGCTTTTATGATCGGCTCGCCGGTCGGGTTGCAAGCCGGCAAGCGGTGCGACTACAAGACATCACAACGACAACACAACGAGAACACAGGGTATTCGACCATGAACAAGATCATCAAGCTCGCGGCGGTGGCCGCGCTCGTGACGAGCCTCACAGCCTGCGCGGGCGTGTCGCGTCAGCAGGCTCACGCGGCCATCGGCGCGGGCGCGGGCGGGGCGCTCGGCTACGTGCTCACGGGCGGGCCGCTCGGGACCATCGCCGGGGCGGCGGCGGGCGGGCTGATCGGCGCGGGAACGCGTTGATACCGGCGTATCGCGCTCAAATCACCTTGCCCTTTCGCAACTGCGTAATGCGCGCATCGTCGTAACCGAGCACGTCCTTGAGCACGCTCGTGGTGTGTTCGCCGAGCATCGGCGGATGCGTGCGTGCTTCGGGCGGCGTCGCGCTCATTTTGATGGGGCTTGCCACGAGCTTCACGTCGCCGCCTTCCGGATGCGGCAGATCGATACGCATCCCGCGCGCCAGCACTTGCGGGTCGTCGAACACTTCGCCGAGATCGTTGATCGGGCCGCACGGCACGCCCGCCGCTTCCAGCGCGGCGAGCCATTCGTGCTTGCCGCGCGTGGCGACCATGTCGGCGAGAAGCGGCACGAGCACGTCGCGATTGCGCACGCGTGACGGGTTCTTCGCGAAGCGCGGATCGTCGGCGAGATGCGCGCATGCGCCTGCCTCGACGAATTTGCGAAACTGCCCGTCGTTGCCGACCGCGACGATGATCCAGCCATCGCTCGTCTGAAACGTCTGGTACGGCACGATGTTCGGATGCGCGTTGCCCCAGCGCACCGGCGGCTTGCCGCTCGCGAGATAGTTGGTGTTCATGTTGGCGAGCATGGCGACCTGCACGTCGAGCAGCGCCATGTCGATATATTGCCCTTCGCCCGTGCGATCCCGGTGCGAGAGCGCCGCCAGCACGCCGACTGTCGCGTACATGCCGGTCATGAGGTCGGCGATGGCGACGCCTGCCTTTTGCGGACCGCCGCCGGGTTGTCCGTCGCGCTCGCCGGTGATGCTCATGAAGCCGCCAATGCCCTGAATGATGAAATCGTAGCCCGCGCGCTCCGCATATGGCCCGGTCTGCCCGAAGCCTGTTATCGAGCAATAGACGATATCCGGCTTCACTTCTTTCAGCGATTCATAGTCGAGCCCGTACTTCTTCAACTGACCGACCTTGTAGTTCTCCAGCACGACATCGCTTCGAGCGGCCAGCGCGCGCACGATCCGCTGACCTTCGTCGCTCGCGATATCGACCGTCACCGAGCGCTTGTTGCGATTCGCCGCAAGATAGTAGGCGGCCTCGCGCGTGTCTTCGCCATCGGGCTTCTTGAGATAGGGCGGGCCCCAGTGACGGGTGTCGTCGCCGGTTTCGGGCCGCTCGATCTTGATGACCTCCGCGCCCAGGTCGGCGAGCGTCTGCGCGCACCACGGTCCCGCGAGCACGCGGGTCAGGTCGAGTACGCGGATATGGCTGAGTGCTCCCATGCGTCGTGTCTCTCGTCTCGGATTTGGTTTCTGACCACGCGACTGTCGCATAGAACGGACGGGCGCGCGAGGGCGCTTTATCCGTTGCAGACGCCTGGCGCGCGCCGGTTCGGCACCGCGAATCCCGTATAATCAAAAATTACTCGGAATAGCCTTAAGTCTTGCCGAAACCCGCATCAGAAGGGCTTCAAACGGGCTTTACCAAGGCTTCGTCAGAAAACCAGCAGAACACGCAAAACGCCCCGTACGCCATGAAAGCCGCCGAAATACGCGAGAAATTTCTGAAGTTTTTCGAATCGAAGGGACATACGATCGTCCGTTCGTCGAGCCTCGTGCCGGGCAACGACCCGACGCTGCTCTTCACCAACTCGGGCATGGTCCAGTTCAAGGACGTGTTCCTCGGTGCCGAAGCGCGGCCGTACTCGCGCGCAACCACCGCGCAGCGCAGCGTGCGCGCGGGCGGCAAGCATAACGATCTGGAGAACGTCGGCTACACGGCGCGGCATCACACGTTCTTCGAGATGCTCGGCAACTTCTCGTTCGGCGACTACTTCAAGCGCGACGCCATCCACTACTGCTGGGAGCTGTTGACGAAGGTCTACATGCTGCCGCCGGAAAAGCTCACCGTCACGGTCTATCAGGAAGACGACGAAGCGTACGCCATCTGGGAAAAGGAAATCGGCGTGCCGGCGGAACGCATCATCCGCATCGGCGACAACAAGGGCGCGCGCTACGCATCCGACAACTTCTGGCAAATGGCCGACACCGGCCCGTGCGGTCCGTGCTCCGAAGTGTTCTACGACCACGGTCCGGAAATCTGGGGCGGCCCGCCGGGATCGCCGGAGGAAGACGGCGACCGCTTCATCGAGATCTGGAATCTCGTGTTCATGCAGTTCAACCGCGACGCGCAAGGCAACATGACGCCGCTGCCCAAGCAGTGCGTCGATACCGGCATGGGCCTCGAACGTCTCGCCGCCGTGCTGCAGCACGTGCACAGCAACTACGAGATCGACCTCTTTCAGACGCTCATCAAGGCCGCGGGCCGCGAGACCCATACGGCCGATCTGGAAAACAACTCGCTGAAGGTCATTGCCGACCATATCCGCGCGTGCTCGTTCCTGATCGTCGATGGCGTGATTCCCGGCAACGAAGGCCGCGGTTACGTGCTGCGCCGTATCGTGCGCCGCGCCATTCGTCATGGCTACAAACTCGGCCGGCGCGGCTCGTTCTTCCACAAGCTCGTGCCGGACCTCGTCGCGGAAATGGGCGCGGCTTACCCCGAACTTGTCGATGCTCAACAGCGCGTCACCGATGTGCTGCGCCAGGAAGAAGAGCGCTTCTTCGAGACCATCGAGCACGGCATGTCGATTCTCGAAGGCGAACTGGCCGAACTCGACAAGAAGGGCGTGAAGCAACTGGACGGCGAACTCGCGTTCAAGCTGCACGATACCTACGGTTTCCCGCTCGATCTCACGGCCGACGTATGCCGCGAACGCGGCGTGACGGTGGACGAACCCGCCTTCGACGACGCCATGGCGCGTCAGCGCGATCAGGCGCGCGCGGCGGGCAAGTTCAAGCTCGCGGCCGGCCTCGAATACTCGGGCGCCAAGACCACGTTCCACGGCTACGAGAAGGAAATCTTCGACGACGCGAAAGTCATCGCGCTTTATGTGGAGGGCGCGTCGGTGAACGAGGCGCAAGCGGGCCAGCAAGCGGTCGTCGTGCTCGATCACACGCCGTTCTATGCGGAATCCGGCGGTCAGGTGGGCGATCAGGGCGTGCTCGCGAATGCCTCCGCGCGCTTCGCGGTGGCAGACACGCTCAAGGTTCAGGCCGATGTCGTCGGCCACCACGGCACGGTGGAGCAGGGCACGCTCAAGGTCGGCGACGTGGTGAAGGCGCAGATCGACGCCATCCGCCGCGCGCGCACCGCACGCAATCACTCGTCCACGCACTTGATGCACAAGGCGTTGCGCGAAGTGCTCGGCGGTCATGTGCAGCAGAAAGGCTCGCTCGTCGACGCCGACAAGACGCGCTTCGACTTCGCACACAACGCGCCGATGACGGACGACGAGATCCGCCGCGTCGAGCAGATCGTCAATCAGGAAGTGCTTGCGAACGCGCCGGGCGTCGTGCGCGTCATGTCTTACGACGAAGCGGTGAAGGGCGGCGCCATGGCGCTCTTCGGCGAGAAGTACGGCGACACGGTGCGCGTGCTGGACCTGGGCTTTTCGCGCGAACTCTGCGGCGGCACACACGTGCAGCGCACGGGCGACATCGGCCTCTTCAAGATCGTGATGGAAGGCGGCGTGGCGGCGGGCATTCGCCGTGTCGAAGCCATCACGGGCGACAATGCCGTGCGCTATGTGCAGGAGCTGGATCAGCGTATCAACGCGGCGGCGGGCGCCCTCAAGGCACAACCGTCCGAACTCACGCAGCGTATCGCGCAGGTTCAGGAGCACGTGAAGTCGCTGGAGAGGGAACTGGGCGCGCTCAAGTCGAAGCTCGCATCGAGCCAGGGCGATGAACTCGTTTCGCAAGCCGTCGATGTCGCGGGCGTTCAAGTGCTCGCCGCGCAACTCGAAGGCGCGGACGTGAAGACGCTGCGCGAAACCGTCGACAAGCTGAAGGACAAGCTCAAGAGCGCGGCTATCGTGCTGGCTTCCGTCGAAGGCGGCAAGGTCAGCCTCATCGCGGGCGTGACGGCGGATGCATCGAAGAAGGTCAAGGCGGGCGAGCTCGTCAACTTCGTCGCGCAGCAAGTGGGCGGAAAGGGCGGCGGCCGTCCCGACATGGCGCAGGCGGGCGGCACGGAACCGGCCAAGCTGCCGGCCGCACTCGCAGGCGTGACAGGCTGGGTGCAGCAGCAGCTTTAAAGCGCGGTGGAAGTGCTTAAAACGGTCCGGTCGGCGAAAGTCACCGGGCCGTTTTTCATTACAGCCTGTCAGGCACATCTCGTGCATCTTCTCCGGTACTTTCAACCAAAAGGGGAGAACAAACATGAACCACAAGATTGCATCGATCGTGCTGGCTGGCGCAATGATCGCCGCCACGGGCGCAGCACAGGCCAAGGGATGTCTCGAAGGCGCGGCAGTCGGCGGCGTGGCGGGACACGTCGCGGGCAAGCACGGCGTGGTGGGCGCGGCGGGTGGCTGCGCGATCGGCCATCACGAAGCGAACAAGAAGGACAAGGCCGCGCAGCAAGCCAACGCCGCCAGCGGCACGACAGCGAAGTAAGCGCAGCTTCGACCCAAGTTATTGTTTACGCCATAAAGCGCGTCGCCGGCTTCGGTGGCGCGCTTTATCGTCAGATGACATGTTGAATTGGAGCGGCGCGCTGACGGCACCACGTCGTCGATGCTCGTAGCGGCAACGCGCAATCAAGACCGATAGCGCAATCGTTCGACGCTGCCCGTCGGTATCCTAAGTGTCGCGCGATTAGAACGGGCGCGGCACACGATCTATCGCTCAATCGCATTCGAATCATGCACGGCGCGATGCGGATAAAATGAGCGGACTGCTTGCACGGCACGCAACGATGGCGACCACGCGATCTTCACTCGTCCCGGGTCACGAAGCTCGTGCAGCGCCTTCTACCAGTCTTCCAGCGAATTCCATGACCGCGCCGAACGAATCCATCCAGCACTTCGCCTCCGACAATTACGCGGGTATCTGCCCCGAAGCGCTCGATGCGCTCGTCAAGGCCAACACCAGCGGCCACGAACCTGCTTACGGCGACGATTCCTGGACCGCGCGCGTGTGCGACCGCATCCGCGATCTGTTCCAGACCGACTGCGAAGTCTTCTTCGTCTTCAATGGCACGGCGGCCAATTCGCTTGCGCTGGCGTCGCTGTGCCAGTCGTATCACTCGGTCATTTGCCACGAGCTCGCGCATATCGAAACCGACGAGTGCGGCGGCCCCGAATTCTTCTCCGGCGGCTCCAAGCTTCTGACCGCCAAGGGCGAGAACGGCAAGCTCACGCCCGATGCGATCGAGGAACTCGTCACCCGACGCGCCGATATCCATTATCCGAAGCCGAAAGTCGTCTCGCTCACGCAATCGACGGAAGTGGGCACGGTCTATACCGTCGAGGAAGTGCGCGCGATTGCGGCCATCGCCAAGCGGCGGCATCTGACCGTGCATATGGATGGCGCGCGTTTCGCCAACGCGGTCGCCACGCTCGGCGTGCATCCGTCGGAGATTACGTGGCGCGCGGGCGTCGACGTGCTGTGCTTCGGCGGCACCAAGAACGGCTTGCCGGTCGGCGAAGCGGTCGTGTTTTTCGACAAGGCGCTTGCCGTGGACTTTGCTTACCGGCTGAAGCAAGCGGGGCAGCTTGCATCGAAAATGCGCTTCATCTCCGCGCCGTGGCTCGGCTTGCTCGATAACGATGTCTGGCTGCGCAACGCGCGTCACGCCAACTCAATGGCGCAATCGATGGCCGAGCGTCTCGCGAATATTCCTGGCGTACAGGTGCTCTTCAAGCCGGAATCGAACGCGGTGTTCGCGGAATTGCCGCCGCACGTCGCCACCGCCTTGCGCGCGAAAGGCTGGAAGTTCTATCAGTTCATCGGGTCGGGCGGCTGCCGCCTGATGTGCGCATGGGACACGCGCGAGGACACCGTCGAGCGCTTCGCCGACGAAGTCCGCGCACTCGCAGCGATCAACCGCTGATGCAGCCGCCGCCGACGATGAGCAAACCGCAACCCACGCGCCGCGCGGACTATCCGCACTTCCTTACCATCAGCACGCGCTGGTCCGACAACGATGTCTATGGTCATATCAACAACGTCGTCTACTACAGCTACTTCGATACCGTCGTGAACGAGTATCTGCTGCGCTCGGGCGTGCTCGACTTCGCGGGCGGCGAGACGATCGGGCTCGTCGTGGAAACGCGCTGCAATTTTTTCGAGTCGGTTTCGTTTCCCGATCTGATCGATGCGGGCTTGCGCGTGGAAAAGCTCGGCACGACGAGCGTGCGCTACGAGGTCGGCATCTTCACGCAAGGCTCAAAGAGCGCGGCGGCGCAGGGCCATTTCGTGCATGTCTATGTGAACCGCATGACGCGCCGGCCGGTGCCTTTGCCCGAGCGTCTCGTCGATGCCTTGAAGCCGCTCGTCAACGCTTGAGGATTGTTCCGTGCTTCAGTGGTTCAGCGTGAGCCTGCTCAACGGCGTGAGCGTCGGGCTGCTGCTCTTCATGCTCTGTGCGGGCCTCACGCTCATCTTCTCGATGCTCGGCGTGCTCAACTTCGCGCACGCGAGCTTCTATATGCTCGGCGCGTATGTCGGTCAGGCGCTGGCTTCGTATGGCGGATTCTGGCTGGCACTCGTCGTGGCGCCTTTGATCGTCGGCTGCGCGGGGGCGTTGTTCGAGCGCTATCTGCTCAAGCGCGTGCATGCGCGCGGCGCGCTCGCCGAGTTGCTGCTCACGTTCGGCGCGGCCATCGTGATAGGCGAGGGCGTGAAGCTCGTATGGGGGCTCGGACCGTTGCCCGCGACGATTCCCTCCGTGCTCGACGGGCCGCTCTTCACCTGGTACGGCGCCGCATTTCCACGCTATCGCGTGTTCATGATGCTGCTTGCCATCCTCATGCTCGGCGCGTTGCATGTCGTGTTGCGCGTATCGAAGACGGGGCTCGTGGTGCGCGCGGCGCTCACGCATTCCGCGACCGTCGAAACGCTCGGCCACGATGTCCCGCGCGTCTTCACGACGGTGTTCGCCGCCGGCACGGCGCTGGCGGCGCTCGCGGGCGTGATCGGCGCGCCGCTTGCCGTGCTCGAACCGTCGATGGCCGATGCCGTCGGTCCCATCGTGTTCGTCGTCGTGGTCATCGGCGGGCTGGGCTCGCTTTCGGGGGCGCTCGTCGCGTCGCTCTTGATCGGCTGCGTGCAGACATTCGCCGTGGGCACGACGGCATCGGCGGGGAGCATTGCTGCCTGGTTCGGCGTGCGTTTGCCGGACGCTTGGGCCGCGCTCACCGTCGCGCAACTCGCGCCCGTGCTGCCGTACCTGTTGCTCGTCGCGATGCTGGCGGCGCGTCCACGCGGACTCTTCGGTGAAGAGACGCGCGATGCTTAAGTCCCTCGCGCCGTGGCTCGCACTCGTCGCGGCGCTTGCGATACCGCCGCTTTGCTTCGATCGATCCTGGCTGCTTGCGTATCTCGCGCAGACGGCGACGCTCATCGTTTTCGCGCTCTCGTACAACTTGCTGCTCGGGCAGACGGGCTTGCTTTCCTTCGGTCACGCGGTTTATGCGGGGTTCGGCGCTTTCGCCGCCGCGCATGTGTTCAATCGCTTTGGCGTGCCGTTGCCATTGCTGCCATTGATCGGCGGATGCTTTGCGGTGCTCGCGGCCATCGTCTTCGGCGCGATCTCGACGCAACGCGGCGGCACGGCTTTCGCGATGATCACGCTAGGCATCGGCGAATTGGTTGCGGCAAGCGTCTGGCTCGTGCCGGGCTGGTTCGGCGGCGAGGGTGGCGTGGCGATCGATCGCGCGAGCGGCGCTGCGCTCTTCGGATGGACATTCGGCCCGTTGCGGCAGGCGTATGCGTTGATCGCGTGCTGGTGTGTCGTGTCGGCTTGCGCGATGTTCGCGTTCTCTCGCACGCCGCTTTGTCGCCTCGCCAACGCCGTGCGCGACAATCCCGTGCGCGCGGCGGCGATAGGCGCGTCGCCACGGCGCGTGCGCTTCACGATGCTCGTCGTATCCGCGTTCTTCGCGGGCATTGCAGGCGTGTTGTCGCTCGTGAATGTCGAACTGGCATCGGCGGAAAGCGTCGGGCTTGCGAGATCGACGAGTGTGCTGGTGGCGACGGTCATCGGCGGGACCGGAAGCTTCTTTGGGCCGATTTCCGGGGCGGTGCTGCTCACGTTTTTCAGCGTGGCGGTGGCGAGCGTGTCCGCTGCCTGGCCGATGTATCTCGGACTGTGCTTCGTGTGGGTGATCGTCGCGGCGCCCGATGGCGTCGCTGGCTTCTTCACGCGCATGCGCACGCGCCCGCTTCGTTCGACCATGTATGCCATGTCGAGCACGCTGGCGTTCGGTGCGGCCGTGGTCATCGCGGTGGAGACGCTCTATGCGCGACAAGCGGATGCAAGCGCGTTGCCGCACGGCGTTTGGTGGATCGCGTTGCCTTGCTTGGCGGTCGGCGTTGGGCTCGCGTGGATCGATCGACGGGCGCGGGGCGTGCGATGAACATGGGTCTTGAACCGCGTGAGTTCGGCGAGCGCTTCAGGGCGATGTTTGCCGCCAGTCGCAAAGGGTACACGCCATGACCATCGCCCTCGAATTGCACGGCATCGCGAAACGGTTCGGTCCGACGCGCGTTCTGCGCGGTATCGATCTGCAAGTGCAAAGCGGCGAACGTCATGCGCTTATCGGCCCGAACGGCGCAGGCAAGTCCACGCTCTTCGACACCATTTCCGGGCGCACCAAACCCGACGAAGGGCGCATCGTGGCGATCGGTATCGACATCACCGGTCGCGCGCCGCAACGCATTAGCCGAGTGCTTGCGCGCAGCTTCCAGACGACGAGCGTCTTCACCGGCTTGAGCGTGCTCGACAATCTGCGTTGTGCGGCGTTGGGCTCGGCTTCCTCGCGCAGGATCGATCGCTGGCTGCCGTCGCGCGCGCTCGAAGACCGCGCCCGCGCCATGCTAGATGCCATCGGCCTGGCCGCTCACGCCGACGTACCCGCCGCACGGCTCACGTATGCGGAACAGCGCGCGCTCGATCTAGGCATCGCGCTTGCCACCGATGCGCCGCTCATTCTCCTCGACGAACCCACGGCGGGGATGAACCGCGCGGAGGCATCGCGCGCGCTGGCGCTGATTCGGGCGACGACGCAAGGGCGCACGCTCGTCGTCATCGAGCACGACATGGACGCGGTGTTCGGCCTCGCGGATCGCATCTCCGTGCTGGTTCAGGGGCGCGTGATCGCCACCGGCACGCCTGCGGCGATTCGCGACGATCGCGTGGTGCGCGAGGCGTATCTGGGGGAATCGCGATGAGCGCCTTATTGCGTATCCACGATCTGCACGCGTGGCATGGCGCGGCACAGGTACTGCACGGCGTGAACCTGTCGATAGCCGAAGGCGAGATCGTCGCGCTCGTGGGCCGCAATGGTTCGGGGCGCTCGACGCTCGCGAAGTCCATCATGGGCCTCGTGCGCTGCGAGGGCGAGATGCGGTTTCGCGATGCATCGCTCGTCGGGCTGCGGCCGTTTCGCATCGCGCGCATGGGAATTGGCTACGTGCCTGAAACGCGCGATGTGTTTCCGGGCTTGAGCGTGCGCGAGAATCTCGTGCTGGGCGAGCGTCCGGGCACGCGCTTCAGTGTGGACGATGCTTATCGCCTCTTCCCCGTATTGCGGGAGCGCGCGCGAGTGAAGGCCGGCGCGTTGTCGGGCGGCGAACAGCAAATGCTGGCGCTGGCGAGAACGCTGGCGGGCGATCCGTCGTTGGTGGTCATCGACGAACCCGGCGAAGGGCTCGCGCCGCAAGTGCTGACGCAAGTGGCGGCCTGCCTCGCGGGTCTGCGCGAACGCGGCGTGGCCATACTGCTGATCGAAGAGCGCCTGACGATCGCGCGCATGCTCGATGCGCGCGTCGCGGTGATGGGGCACGGCGCGGTTCAGTTCGACGGGGCGTTGGGGGAGCTGGAAACACGTGCCGATGTGCAGCGAGAATGGCTGTCGGTGGGTTAGCTCACTCCTTGCTATCCCGCTCCACGATCCACTCATGCTTCGGATCGTTTTTAAAGTGCCACGTGCGCTTATCGCCCGCCATTACGTTGAGATAATAATTATCGTAGCCATAAGGCACGACGACCGGATGATACCCACGCGGCACCATCACCACGTCGCGGTTCTCCACCGCCAGGGTTTCGTCGAGATCGCGCTCGTCGGTATAAACACGCTGAAACGCAAAGCCCTGCGGCGGATTCAGCCGATGGTAATAAGTCTCCTCCAGCGAACTTTCGACAGGCACGTTGTCCTGATCGTGCTTGTGCGGCGGATAGCTCGACGCATGGCCGCTCGGCGTACGCACTTCGACCACGAGTAACGACTCGGCGGCCTCGGTCTGCGGAAGAATATCGCACACGTGTCGCGTATTCGCGTTCTTGCCGCGCGTCGAACGCTTCATTTGCGAGGGCTCGATGAGTCGCGGCGGATACACGCCCGTCGCCGGCGCGCTCGCCACACCGAGTTCCGTTTCGCGCTCCGCCCGCACGATTGCGGCGAGCTTCGGCGGTACGTAGACGGCATAGGGCGCGGCGTCTTCGAACACACTGTCGCGCGAGCCGATGGACTGCCAGTGCTCGTCGCCCGCCTCGACGCTCACCGTGCCCGTCAGCACGACGATGCAGCTTTCGCGCCCGGCGTCGTAGACATGCAGCACTTCACCTTCTTCCAGCCGGTACGCCGCGAAGCCGACATGCTTCCAGCCAGCGGATTCCGGTGTCACACGCGCGATCGTCTGGCCTTCGCGCGATGCCTTCACTAACAGGCTCATGCCGTCTCCTTGAATGTGGCATCGACAAGTGTGCGCAACGTGCGATAACCCTTGTCGGCATACTCGTAACTCCGCGCGATCACCGGGTCCTGCTCCGCTTCCACGACGAGCCAGCCGTCGTAATCATGCTCGGCCAGACACGCGACGATGCCGGGATAATCCACCGCGCCATCGCCCGGCACGGTGAAGGCGCCGTTGATGACCGCATCGAGAAAACTCCAGTTGCGATTGCGCGCCAGCTTCACGATCTCCGGGCGCACGTCCTTGCAATGCACATGGCACACGCGCGCAATATGCTTGCGCAGCGTGGTCAATGCGTCGCCGCCCGCGAAGGTGATGTGGCCCGCATCGAAAAGAAGGCCCACCGCGTCGTTGGTCTCCGCCATCAGACGGTCGACGTCCGCGGGCGTCTCCACATACGCGCCCATGTGATGATGATAGGCGACCCGAACGCCTCGTGACAGCGTGTATTCCGCGAAACGATTCAGCCGCTCGGCATACTGTTGCCACTGCGCATCCGCAAAGAAACGCGGGCGCTGATAGAGCGGGCGCGGCGCGCCTTGAATGGAATTCGCCACTTCGCCATAGACCATCACCTTCGCGCCGTTTTGCGCGAGCAAGTCGAGATGGGCACCCACGGCTTCGATCTCTTCTTCCGCGTTGCGCTCGGCGAGTCTGCCCGAGTACCAGCCCGACACCAGCGCAAGGTCGTATTGCGCCAGCAGCTTCTTGAGCGCCTGCGGCTCGCGCGGAAACTTGTTGCCGAGTTCGAAGCCTTCGTAACCGATCCGCCGGCCTTCGGTCAGCGCGACGGACAAGGGCGTCTCGCCGCCGAGCGATGGCAAATCGTCGTTCATCCACGACAAGGGATTGATTCCGATCCGTACGTGCAGAGACATGTGCGCGGTCCTAGATAGAGTTGCCATCGCTGCGTGCTTTCAACGCGCGCTCGTAACGCTCGCGCGCCGACAAGACCGCATCGCGATCCGATACCTCGGGCACCGCGACTTCCCACCACCATCCGCCTTCGTCGGTCGTGCGCGCGGGGTCGGTGTCGATGGAGATGAGGTAGCTGCGCTCGGCGGCGCGCGCGCGTTGCATCGCGGTCTGCAAGTCGTCGATGCTCGCCACATGCTCCGACAACGCGCCGAGCGCACGCGCGTGCATCGCGAAATCGATGGTCGGTGCGCCGAGCGGGCCTTGCTTGCAGTCGTCGATCAGGTTGTTGAAGGGCGCACCGCCGCATGCCTGTTGCAAACGGTTGATGCAGCCATAGCCGCGATTGTCGAGCAACACGACGATCAGCTTCGCGCCGAGCATGACGGAGCTCGCCAACTCGCTGTTCATCATGAGATAGCTGCCGTCGCCGACGATCACGATCACCTCGCGCTCCGGCCGCGCGAGCTTCGCGCCCAGACCGCCCGCGATCTCGTAGCCCATGCACGAATAACCGTATTCGACGTGATAGCCGCCCGGCGCGCTCGTGCGCCACAGCTTCTGCAGGTCGGCCGGCAAGGTGCCCGCCGCGCACACGACGATATCGTCAGCCGGCGAATCGGCTTTCGAGCGCTGCACCGCGCCAATGACATCCGCTTCGCGCGGCAAGGCGTTGTCGGCGACGGGCGTGTTCGTCACGTGCGCGACGGTCTCGCGCCAGTCGTCGGCGAGACGTTTGGCGCGCGTGGTCCATTGCGACGACGCGCGCCAGTCGCCGAGCGCTTCGGAAAGCGCATCGAGTGCGAGGCGTGCATCGGCTTCGACGCTCAGCGCGTCTTGCTTCAGGGCATCGAAAGAATTGGCGTTGATCGAAACGAGTTGCGCATGCGCAAAGAGCGTGTTCGATCCCGTGGTGAAGTCCTGCAAGCGCGTGCCGACCGCGAGCACGCAATCGCTCGATTGCGCGAGTTCATTCGCCGATGCCGCGCCCGTCACGCCGATTCCGCCCGCGTTCAGGGCGTCGTCCCAAGCGAGCGCGCCTTTGCCTGCCTGCGTTTCCGCGACGGGCACGCCATGCTTGTGCGCGAAGGCGCGCAACGCGTCGGCGGCGAGGCCGTACAGCACGCCGCCGCCCGAGACGATCAGCGGTTCGCGCGACTCGCGCAAGGCCGCTGCGGCGCGCGCGATTTCATGCGGTGACGGCGCGCTCGCATGGAACTCGACCACACGCGGCTCGAAGAACGAAGCGGGATAGTCGTAGGCCATCGCCTGCACGTCCTGCGGCAGCGCGAGCGTGACGGGACCGCAGAGCGCGGCATCGGTAAGCACGCGGATCGCGCGCGGCAACGCGCTCAACAACTGCGCCGGATGCACGATGCGATCGAAATAGCGCGATACGGCCTTCAAGGCATCGTTCGCGGAAACGCCGCCGTCGTGTGCGTCCTCGACTTGTTGCAGAACCGGATCGGGCGCGCGCGACACGAAGATGTCGCCCGGCAGAAGCAGCACCGGCAGCCGGTTCACATGCGCGAGCGCGGCCGCCGTCACGAGATTGGTGGCGCCCGGCCCGATGGACGTCGTGACAGCCATCATGCGGCGCCGCATACGCGCCTTCGCAAACGCGATCGCGCTATGCGCCATGGCTTGCTCGTTGTGCGCGCGATACGTCGGCAATTCCTCGCGATGCCGATACAACGCCTCGCCGATGCCCGCGACATTGCCGTGCCCGAAAATTGCGAAGACGCCGCCGAAGAGCGCCTCGCCGCTTTCCGTGCGCAGCGCGGCGAGATAGCGCACGAGCGCCTGCGCGGTGGTCAGCCGGATGGTAGCGTGCTGATTCATGCTGCTTGCTCCTGTCTTGGCTGCACGGCATTCAGCGACGCGCGCGCCTCGCGCCATGCGGAAATCAGCGTTTCGAACGTGTGGCGAACGCGCGCGATCAACTCGTCGTCGCCGATTTCGCCCGCGAGCCATGCGCGGCTCGGCTCGTGAAAGATGGTGCGTCCGACCGTGAAGCCCTTGCACGTTTTGGACGATGCCGCCGCCTTGAAGCCATCGCGCAACTGATCGACCGCCGCCGAGAGCCCGAGTAGCACGACGCCGCGGCAATACGGATCGCGCTCGGCAATCAGCGCATCGACGGCCTGCCATTGCTGTGCGCTCATCGGTTCGAGCTTCCACCATTCGGGATAGATGCCGAGGTTGTAGAGGCGCTTCAATGCGCGATACGCCGTGTCGTCCTCCACGGGCGCTCCGTTCTTCGGCACGATCACTTCGAGCAGCAGTTCATTGCCGCTCGCCTGTGTCGCATCGTAGAGCGCGCGCAGTTGCGCTTCCTGTTCGAGGCGCACGTCATGCGGATGATCGGGGTGATAGTGCACGAGACACTTCGCGATATGCTCGCGCGGCCATTCGACGAGCGTCGTGCCGACGTCGCGGCCGTGATCGAACACGAGCGGCATCGAGCCCGGCAACTCGACCGGACGGCCAATCCACCAGCCGCGGCCAGTCGCGGCATTGAGCGCATCCTGTCCGTAGCGGTCGTCGATCAATACGCCGATACGGCCGGCCAGTCCGCGTTCTTCTTCCGTCTTCGCGACGGCATCGACGAAAAGACCCTTCAGCTTCGCAATGCGCGTTTCGTTTGCGCCGGTCTGCTGCGCCAGCTCGAAAAACTGGTTGCGATGATCGAACGCGAAGCCGAGCACTTCGTCCCATTGCTTGCGCCTGGGGCTCACGCGATGCAGACGCGCGAGGCTTGCATCGCGATCCGGACGGCGCATGCGTGCCGGGTCTTCTTTTGCGGCCGCGAGGAAGTACACGAGTTCCTCGGGCGTGGGCATGGCGGGCGCGCAGCCGTGACGCGAAACGACGAGCGCGCCGCACGCATTTGCCGCGCGCGCGCACGCTTCGAGCGATTCGTCGCGCAGCCAGCCCGAGAGGAAGCCGGACGCGAACGCATCGCCCGCGCCGAGCACGTTGAGCACTTCGACTTCGACGCCGCCATGAATGGGCGCATCGTCGATGGAAGCGGGCACCGCGCCTTCGATGATCGAGCAGCCGAGCGGCCCGCGCTTCACGACGAGCGTGGCATGAGTAACGGTACGAACCGTGGCGAGCGCATCGATCAGATCGTCCTTGCCGCCCGCAATCTGGAACTCTTCTTCCGTGCCGATCGCGAGATCGATCAGCGGCAGGATATGCAGCAAATGCGCGGTGACGCTTTCATCGGCGACGAAGCGCGTTTCGCCGTCGGCCTTGCCTGTCAGACCCCACAGCACCGGCCGATAATCGATGTCGAGAATCGTGCGCACGTTGTTTCGGCGCGCGTATTCGAGCGCGCGGCGGCTCGTGCGATTCACCTGTTCCGTGGAGAAGTGCGTGCCCGTGATGAGCAATGCCTTCGACGAGGCGATATACGCTTCGTCGAAATCGTTTTCGTCCACGGCCATGTCGGCGCAATTCTCGCGATAGAACACGAGCGGAAAGGTATCGCGATCTTTTATGCCGAGCAGCACGAGCGCGGTGAGACGCTCGAAGTCCGTGCGCACGTGGCTCACATCGCAGCCTTCGCCCGCGAGTGTTTCGACGAGAAAGCGTCCCATGTGATCGTTGCCGACGCGCGCGAGCATCGACGACTTGAGCCCCAACCGCGCGCAACCGAACGCGATATTCGCCGACGACCCGCCGAGATACTTCGCAAACGTCGCGACGTCTTCGAGCCGCGCGCCGACCTGTTGCGCGTAGAGATCGACCGCGAGGCGGCCGAGGCACACGATATCGTGCGCGCGGTCCGCTGCAAAACGTGAGGTGTGTTGTTCTTGCATGGCTTGTTGTCCTCGATCCTCAGATCGTCGCGCCTTCGAGTTCGTTGATCATCGTCTGCATCTCGGCGCCGCCCGCCATCATGTCGAGCACTTCGTTCTTCGAGATGGTGTCCTTGGTGTAGGTGCCCATCGAGCGGCCGCGATTGAGCAGCGTAAAGGAGTCGCCGATCGGATAAGCGTGGTGCACGTTGTGCGTGATGAAGATCACGGAAATGCCTTTTTCGCGCGCCTTGTGAATCAGCTTCAGCACGTTGAAGCTCTGCTTCACCCCGAGCGCGGCGGTCGGTTCGTCGAGAATCAGCACGCGTGCGCCGAAGTGAATGGCGCGCGCAATCGCGAGACATTGCTTCTCGCCACCGGACATGGTGCCGATAGGCTGATGCGGATCGCGTACGTTGATGCCCATTTCCGCGAGCTTTGCCTGCGAAGTCTCCGCGGCAAGATCGAGATCCATCACGCTGAAGAGACCGAAGCGTTTCTTCTGCGGCTCGCGGCCCATGAAGAAATTGCGCGCAACGGACAAGAGCGGCACGAGCGCGAGATCCTGATAAACCGTGGCGATGCCCAAATCCAGCGCTTCCTTCGGCGACTCGAAGCGCACTGGCTTGCCATCGACGAGATAGTCGCCGGCGGACGGCGTATGCACGCCCGCCAGCGTCTTGATGAGCGTGGACTTGCCCGCGCCGTTATCGCCCAGCAGGCAATGCACTTCGCCGCGTCGCAGGCGCAAGGTCACGCCGTTCAATGCGATGACCTTGCCGAAAAACTTGCTGACGTTTTCCAGCGCGAGAATGTTGTCGTCGTTCATGGCGTTGGCCTCACTGAGCTTGCGATACGCGACGGCGCACGTAGTGATTGAACAGCACGGCGAGCAGCAGCATCACGCCGAGAAAGACGCGGAACCAGTCGGAACTCACGTTCGTATAAGTGATGCCGATCTGCACGACGCCGAAGATGAGCGCGCCGAAGCACGCGCCGACGACCGAGCCATAACCGCCCGTCAAAAGCGTCCCGCCGATGACCGCCGCGATGATCGCCTCGAATTCCTTCTGCAAGCCGCGATCGGCCGCTGCCGAGCCGATATCGCACACCTGCAGCACGGCGAAGAGACACGAGCAGAAGGCGGTGAGCACGAACAGCGAAATCTTCACGCGCCGTACCGGCACGCCGACGTTCTTGGCCGCGTTGGCGTCGCCGCCGACCGCGAGAATCCAGTTGCCGTAGCGCGTCTTGGCGAGCACGAAGGCGCAGACGGCGGCGAGCGCGAGCCACCAGATGATGACCTTCGGAATGCCCGGCACGAGCGGCTGGCCGTTATCGAGCAACTGACCGATCCCCATGTGCGCGAGCCACGCGAAGAGGCCGTGCAGCGCGACGCCGCGAAAGAGCGTGTCGGCGAGCCAGTCTTGTTGAGCGAGATCGCCGACGCCGGAAATGATGGTGCGATCCGCGAACATGATCGAGAGCGCGAGCGTGAGGCCGCGCAGGATGAACAGAAATGCGAGCGTGACGATGAACGAAGGCAGCCGCGTCTTCATCACGAGGTAGCCGTTCAACGCGCCGAGCAGCATGGAAGCGACGAACGCGAAGAGAATCGACAGCGAGAACGGCCAGTGCAGATAAACCGAGGGCAGCGCGACCATCATGCCCGCGAAGCCGATCATCGAGCCGATGGACAGATCGAACTCGCCCGCGATCATGAGAAGACACGCGCCGACCGCGAGCAAGCCGAGGTAGGCCGCCACCTGCGACCAGTTCATCACGCCGTCGAGGTTGAACATGCCCGACGAACCCGCCGCGAAGCCGAACACGATGAACACGAGCACGGTGCCCGAGATCGCGGCGAACTCCGGCCGGTTCAGCAGATGGCCGAACCACGATTGCCGGCGCACGCGTTCGTCCGAGGGCTTTGCTGCCTCCTGCGTCTCGGCCGACTCTGGCTGTGGATTCGCATGTGGAGGGTAATGCTTGCCGGCTACGCCCATGATGGCTCCTTGACTGATACCGATGCGCGCGCTCCTGCCGCGTCGGGAATAGACGCAGCAGACGCACGACGTTCCGCGCAAATGCAGTGATAGCGGGCGGCGCTGAAAAGTCGGCCGCCCTGAACGGTCAACGATATTGACCGGCGTATTTCACGACCTTGTCGAGATTCTCTTTGGTGATGAAACCCGGACCCGAACGAATGTTCTTCGGTCCATACGACGGCGCGAGGCCATACGTTTCGAGACGCGCCTTGAACTTCGGATTCGCTTCGAGAATTTGGCGAATCTTCACCGGATCCGTGGTGTGATCCTTCTTGACGATAGCGAGCACGGCCACGGGGATATAGCCCTGCAAGTACGGTTGCTGATCGATTGCGAACTTGATCGTGCCGTCCTTGATGCCCTTCGCGATGTCATCGGAAAAGTCGAAGGTCACGAAATAGAGCTTGTTTTGCAGGCCCATTTGCGTGACGGCCTTGAGCGTCGCCGAGGCGGGCGTGGGTCCGAGCGTGAGTACAGCCTGCGTATCGGGATGATTGCGCAGGTAAGCCGACACCTTCGACTGAATCTCCGTCGGGTCCTGACCGGAGTCGATGGTGGACGCCTTGTAGTCGACGCCGATGGCTTCCGCGAAGCCGCGGCAGCGGTCGAATGACACCGTGTTGGTCGCGATATGGTTCACGCACAGGAACGACTTGACGCCCGCGGCCTTCGCCTTTTCGCCTGCGGCCTTGCCCGCCACGTATTCCGGCTGGCCGATATGCATGATCGCCTTGAGTTGCTCGCTTTGCTCTTCGGTGCCCGAGTTGATCGTGACGAGCGGAATCTTCTTCGCCGTCACCTTGTTGAGCGCGCTCTTCAATACGTCGAAGTCCGCGATGGTGGTGATCACGCCGTCGTAATTACGCGCGGCGGCCTGTTCGATGAGACGCGACATATCGGCAATGTCGCCGTTGGGCGGATTGCGATAGTCGGTCTGGACGTTGAAGTCCTCGTCCGCCTGCTTGATCGAATTCTTGATGACGTTCCACCACGAGTCCGAGTCGGGCGCGTGGCTGATGAGGACGAACTTGGCGTCGGGCGCCGCGTGAGCGGGGGACGCCGTCAACAAGGCTGTGCTGCTCAGGATTGCGGCTGCCGCGAGCGCGCGCAACGCGGCTCGGCCATTGCGAATGGTCATTGTCTCCACCTATCTCGGTTTGTTGTTTGATCTGACTTTTCCGCGAGCCGATGCGGCCGTTGCTTGGGGCCGCTTCGAACTCAGCACCAAGAGTAGGCCAAGTTTTCCCGGTCTGCAATAGGAATTGCACCGATGCCATAAATGGAAAATACGTTCCATTTTCCTTGCAGCCTTCCTATAATCGCTTCCACGGCGTCTGCCTTCGCGGCGCCATCGACATGAGCTATCCATGCAGGATGAGACCAGCACCGACGTGCAGAGCGTCGACGATCTGATGCAGCGCATCACCGACGCTTACGACACGTTGCCGCGTCAGTTGAAGAACGTCGCGACGTATATCGAGCAGCATCGGTCGAGCGTGATGATGGATCGTACGAGCGATATCGCCACCGCGTGCGGCGTGCATCCGTCGGCCGTGGTGCGCTTTGCGCAGCGCTTCGGTTTTTCGGGCTTCTCGGACTTGCAGGCCGTGTTCAGGCAGGCGTTCGCGGGCGGCAATGGCTCGCAGCAGAGTTATCAGCAGCGCATTCGCAAACTCATCGACGAAAAGGCGGGCGATGCCTCCGGTGTCTCCGTGGCGCGCGAATTCATCGCGGCGAGCCGCACGGGACTCGACGAACTCGAAGCCGGTCTCGACGACGAACAGTTCGACGCCGCCGTGGAAATGCTCGAACACGCGGAGAACATCTATGTGATCGGCGTGCGGCGCTCGTTCGCGGTGGCGAGCTATATCGTCTACGCGCTGCAGCACACGAGAAAGCGCGTGCATTTGATCTCCGGCATCGGCGGCATGTTCCGCGAACAGGTCAAGAGCGTGAGAAAGGGCGACGTGGTCGTGGCCATCAGCTTCGCGCCTTATGGCAAGGAAACGCAGTATTGCGTGCGCGCCGCGCAGCATCACGGCGCGAAGACGCTCGTGATCACCGACAGCCAGCTTTCGCCGCTCGCGCGTCACGCGAGCGCGAGTCTGCTCGTGAAGGAGGGCAGCGCGTTCGCGTTCCGCTCGCTCACGAGCACCATTTGCTTGTGCCAGGCGCTGTTCATCGCGCTCGCGTACCGGCTCGAACTCAACGTAGAAGAATCCAAGGAGACAGGCGGCTATGACGATTGACGTGGCGGTATTCGGAGCAGGGCGCATTGGCAAGATTCACGCGGCCAATCTCGCGCGGCAGCCTGGCGTGCGGCTCAAGTATGTCGTCGATGTGAACCGCGAGGCCGCGTCGGCGCTCGCTGCGCAATACGGCGCGCAAGTCGCCGATGTCGATGCCGCCATGGGCGACGCCTCGGTGGGCGCGACGGTCGTCTGTTCGAGCACGGACACGCATGCGGACCTGATCCTCGCATCGGCGGCGCAAATGAAGCACGTGTTCTGCGAGAAGCCCGTGGACCTCACGCTCGAACGCGCGCGCGCCTGCGCCGATGCCGTGCAGAAAGCGGGCGTGGTCTGCATGATCGGCTTTCAGCGGCGCTTCGACCCAACTTTCTCGGCATTGAGGGCGCGCGTGGAAGCGGGCGAGATCGGCGAACCGGAAATGCTGATCGTGACGAGCCGCGATCCGGGCGCGCCGCCCGTGGAATACATCAAGCATTCGGGCGGCATCTTCAAGGACATGCTGATCCACGACTTCGACATCTTCCGCTGGATGCTCGACGACGAAGCCGACACGCTGCACGCCACGGGCAGTTGTTTGTCCGATCCCGCCATCGCGGAAGCCGGCGATATCGATTCGACAGCCGTCACCATCCGCACGAAACGCGGACGCCTCTGCCAGATCAACACGGCGCGGCGCTCGGGCTACAGCTACGATCAGCGCTTCGAGGTGCTCGGCAGTCTCGGCATGCTGCAAGCGGGCAACGTGCGTCCGACCGAAGTGACGGCATATTCGACCAAGGGCGTGTCGAGCGACGTGCCCGAGGCGTTCTTTCTCGAACGGTATCGCGCGGCGTATGCCGCGGAAATCGCGCATTTCTTCGATGCCGTGACCAATGGCAAGCCCGTGCGCACCACTGTTGCCGACGGCCTCAAGGCGCTCGAACTCGCCGAGGCCGCGACGCTTTCGTGGCGCGAAAAGCGCATCGTGAAGCTCGGGGAGAACGCGGCATGAGCGCGGTGCGGGTGGGCATTGTCGGGCTGGGGCGGCTCGGCCGCAGACACGCGGAAAACCTCGCGTGGCATGTGCCGGGCGCGCGGCTCGTCGCGGCGTGCAGCCCGGTTGAGCAAGAGCGCGAATGGGCTCGCGACAACCTGCCGGAAATCGCGCTCCATGCCGATTACGCCGACTTGCTGACCGATCCGTCCATCGACGCCGTGTGGCTCGTCACGCCGACTTCGCTGCACGCGCGGCAGATCATCGCCGCGTTGCGCGCGGGCAAACATGTGTTCTGCGAGAAGCCGCTGTCGCTCGATCTCGCCGAATGCGACAGCGTGATCGAGGAACACGCGCGGCATGCGCATCTGCATGTAATGATCGGCTTCGTGCGCCGTTTCGATGCGAGTTATCGAGATGCCTTCGAGCGCATTGGCGAAGGCGCGATCGGCCGGCCGTTCATGGTGCGCTCGCAGACCTGCGACAAGAATGATCCGGATGGTTTTTTCGTGCGTTTCGCGCCGACATCGGGCGGACTCTTTCTCGATTGCAGCGTGCACGACATCGACCTCGCGCGCTGGATGCTCGGTAATCCGAAGCCCAAGCGCGTGTTCGCGAGCGGCACGATAGCAATCCACGAAGGCTTGCGCGAATGTGGCGATATCGACAATGGCGTGGGCACGATCGAATTCGACGACGGCCGGCTTGCCGTGCTCTACGCTTCCCGCACGATGGCTCATGGCCACGACACGCAAACAGAAGTCATCGGCACGGCGGGCGCGCTTGCCATTGGGCGCAATCCGCGTGCGAACCGCGTCGAGATCGCCGATGCACACGGCATGCGAAACGTTTGCACGCCGACTTTCTTCGAGCGCTTCGACGATGCGTTTTTACGCGAAGCGCAAGCCTTCGTCGCGCTCGTGCGAGATGGCACGCCGACCGGCCTCACGCTCGACGATGCGCGCGAGGCGACGAGGATTGGCATCGCCATGCGGCAGGCATATGAGACCGGGCGCCCGGTGGACTTGTGAACGCTGCGTTAGAATCGGGCCTTCGATGTTTCGCAACACGCAAGGCTTAACGGAATTCAAATCGAGATGGAAGTTCACAAGGAAGTCGACGCGCGCGGGCTCAACTGCCCGTTGCCGATCCTGCGGGCAAAGAAAGCACTCGCCGACATGACGAGCGGCCAGATTCTGAAGGTGCTCGCCACCGACCCCGGATCGCAGCGCGATTTCGCGGCGTTTGCAAGGCAGACCGGCAACGAGATCGTCGAAGTAACCACGCAGGACAAAGTGTTCACCTTTCTAATGCGACGCCGCTGAAATGGAAAAAGCCCATCACATGACGCGATGGGCTTTTTTTTCGCCTGCCGACGCGGGCGAATTCGACTTACTTCAACTCAGCTGGCCAGGTTCGGCGAGCGCGTGCGCAAATACTCGTCGAAGTCTTTCGACACTTCCGGATGGCGCAGCGCGAATTCCACCGTCGCCTTCAGATAGCCGAGCTTGCTGCCGCAGTCGAAGCGCGTGCCGTGGTACTTGTACGCGAGCACTTGTTCGTCCGACAGGAGCGACATGATGGCGTCCGTCAACTGCAGTTCGCCGCCCGCGCCGGGCTTGATCGAGCGGATGTGATCGAAAATGCGGGGCTTCAGCACATAGCGGCCGACCACGCCGAGGTTCGACGGCGCAACAGCCGGTTCCGGCTTTTCGACGATACCCGAGAGTTTGAAGATGTTGTCTTCCCACTCCTTGCCGTCGATGATGCCGTAGGACTTCGAATCTTCCGCCGGGATTTCCTCGACGCCGATCACCGAGCTGTGATAGTGGTCGAAGACTTCGATCATCTGCGACATCACGGGCGGCTTGCCGTACAGCAAGTCATCCGCGAGGATCACGGCGAACGGGTTGTCGCCGACGAGCTTTTCGGCACACAACACCGCGTGGCCGAGACCGAGCGCTTCGGCCTGACGCACGTAGAAGCAATCGACATGGCTCGGCTTGATGCTGCGCACGAGTTCGAGCAGCTTGTCCTTGCCGCGCGCTTCCAGTTCGGCTTCGATCTCATAAGACTTGTCGAAGTGATCTTCGATCGCGCGCTTGCTGCGCCCGGTCACGAAGATCATTTCGGTGATGCCGGCGGCCATTGCCTCTTCCACCGCATATTGAATCAGCGGCTTGTCGACGACGGGCAGCATTTCTTTCGGGCTCGCCTTGGTCGCGGGGAGGAACCGAGTGCCGAGACCCGCGACGGGAAAAACCGCTTTGGTAACTTTTAGCATGTGATAACCCTGATCCTCTTAATCATTTGGAACGTCGAGCAGTTGGGCGAACGGACGAACATCCCCGATCACGCGGCGATGCTACTTTACGACAGCCCAATCAGACAGGCAGCCGCAAAATTTGCGCCCGAAGCTTCTCGATAGTGGTTTCGTATTCTGCCAGCCTTTTTCGCTCCTGTTCAACGACGGCGGGCGGCGCTTTTGAAACAAAGCTTTCATTTCCGAGCTTCGCGTTACATTTGCCTGCTTCGACAGTCAGGCGGTCTACTTCCTTCGTGAGACGCTCGCGTTCGGCGGCGACATCGATCTCCACCTTCAGCACGAGTTTGTTCGCGCCGACGATTGCCACCGGCGCACCTTCCGCTTCGGCATCGAGCGCGGCTTCGTCGTCGATGATCTTCACTTCGGCAAGACGCGACAGTGCGGCGACGTACGGCGCAAACGTATGGAGACGCGCGGCGTCGCCATGTGCGAGCAGCGGCACCTTCACCGCGGGCGACAGGTTCATTTCGCCGCGCAGATTACGGCATGCGTCGATGACAGCCTTGAGTTCGGACGCCCACTGTTCCGCCGTTTCGTCGATCTTCTTCGTCTCGGCGCGCGGATAGGCCTGCGTCATGATCGACAACTCGCCTTCCTTCGTGCCTTCGGGCAAAACGTCGGTCAGCGGCGCCACCTTCTGCCACAGCGCTTCCGTGATGAACGGGATGATCGGATGCGCGAGCCGCAGCACCGTTTCCAGCACGCGCAACAGCGTGCGGCGCGTGGCGCGCTGCTGCTCGGGCGTACCGGTCTGGATCTGCACCTTCGCGAGTTCGAGATACCAGTCGCAGTATTCGTCCCAGACGAACTTGTAAATTGCGCTCGCAACGTTGTCGAAGCGATAGTCCGCGAAACCCTTTTCGACTTCCGCTTCGACGCGCTGCAGGAGCGACACGATCCAGCGGTCCGCCTGCGAATAATCCGTGTAGCCGCCGGGGCCGCAATCGCCCGGCTTGCAGTCGCCGGGGTTCGCAAAGCCGCAATCGTGGCCTTCGCAATTCATCAACACGAAACGCGTGGCGTTCCAGAGCTTGTTGCAGAAATTGCGATAACCCTCACAGCGTGCCAGATCAAAATTCACATTGCGACCCAGCGTGGCCATGGAAGCCATCGTGAAGCGCAGCGCGTCGGTGCCGAAGGCCGGGATGCCTTCCGGAAATTCCTTACGCGTTTTCTTTTCGATCTGCGCGGCGGCCTTCGGATTCATGAGGCCGGCGGTGCGCTTGGCGACGAGCGGTTCGAGCTCGATGCCATCCACGATATCGATGGGATCGAGCGTATTGCCCTTGCTCTTCGACATCTTCTGGCCTTCCGCGTCGCGCACGAGGCCGTGCACGTAGACCGTGTGGAACGGCACCTTGCCGGTGAAGTGCGTGGTCATCATCACCATCCGGGCAACCCAGAAGAAAATGATGTCGAAGCCCGTCACGAGCACGGTGGAGGGCAGGAACGCGTTCAGTTCCCTGGTTTCGTCCGGCCAGCCGAGCGACGAGAAGGGCACGAGCGCGGACGAGAACCACGTATCGAGCACGTCTTCGTCGCGGCGCAGCGCACCAATGTAGCCCTTGGCGTCGGCTTCGGCGCGGGCTTCGTCTTCCGTCTTCGCGACGAAGATCTCGCCGTTTTCGCCATACCACGCGGGAATCTGATGGCCCCACCACAACTGGCGCGAGATGCACCAGTCCTGGATGTTTTCGAGCCATTGGTAGTAAGTCGTGGTCCAGTTCTCGGGCACGAACTTGATCTGCCCGCCGCGAACCACGTCCAGCGACGTTTCCGTGATCGACTTGCCCGGATTGAACGTGCCTTCCGGAGCGGCCTTGGTCATTGCGACGAACCACTGGTCGGTCAGCATTGGCTCGATGACCACGTTGGTGCGGTCGCCGCGCGGCACCATGAGCTTGTGCGGCTTCACGGACTCGAGCAGGCCGAGCGCTTCGAGATCTTTCACCACTTCCTTGCGCGCGTCGAAGCGATCCATGCCGCGATATTTCGCGGGCGCGTTGTCGTTGATCTTCGCGTCGAGCGTGAGGATTTCGATCTGCGGCAGCTTGTGGCGCTGGCCGACCGCGTAGTCGTTGAAGTCGTGCGCGGGCGTGACCTTCACGACGCCCGTGCCGAACTCGCGGTCCACGTAGTCGTCCGCGATAACCGGAATCTCGCGGTCGCCAAGCGGCAGCACGACCGTCTTGCCGATCAGATGCCGATACCGCTCGTCTTCGGGATGCACCATCACCGCAACGTCGCCGAGCATGGTTTCGGGCCGCGTGGTCGCGACCGTCAGATGGCCGGAGCCGTCGGGCAGCGGGTACTTGATGTGCCAAAGGCTGCCGTTTTCTTCCTCGCTGACGACTTCGAGGTCGGACACGGCCGTGCCCAGCACCGGGTCCCAGTTCACGAGCCGCTTGCCGCGATAGATGAGCCCTTGCTTGTACAAGGTCACGAAGACGTCGCGCACGGCGGCGGACAGCTTGTCGTCCATCGTGAAGTATTCGCGCGACCAGTCGATGGAAGCGCCCAGACGCCGTACCTGATTCGTGATGGTCGAGCCGGATTTCTGCTTCCACGCCCAGACACGCTTCAGGAATTCTTCGCGGCCGAGGTCATGGCGGGAGATTTTTTTGGCGTCGAGCTGGCGTTCGACGACGATCTGCGTGGCAATGCCCGCGTGGTCCGTGCCCGGCACCCACAGCGTGTTTTCGCCGAGCATGCGGTGATAGCGCGTCAGGCCGTCCATGATGGTCTGGTTGAACGCGTGGCCCATGTGCAGCGTGCCGGTGACATTCGGCGGCGGCAGTTGAATGGAGAAATTCTTCGCGCCTTCCTGGAAGGTCGGGGCGGAGTAGCCGCGTTTTTCCCATTCCGGGCCCCATTGGGACTCGATGTTCTGAGGCTCGAAGCTCTTCGCAAGCGTGTTGTCGCTCATCGTGAAATCTGCCGAAAAATGCGTGAAAAGTGCGGGGTAATCCCTGATTATAAGGTTCGAGCGAGTCAATCGGACGAATTCGGGGTGGCCTGCGGCCAGGCGCGGATGCCAGGCGCCGGCGACGCCATCGGCGCGGTCTTATAATGGTCGGCCCGCCGCCAGAGACTTTGGCCCGCTTTTCGCCGTCCACCTGCTCCCATGCCCGACCTGCTCGCGAACCTCAACCCCGAACAACTCGCCGCCGTGACGCTGCCCAACGAGCCCGCGCTGATTCTCGCCGGCGCGGGCAGCGGCAAGACGCGCGTGCTCATCACGCGAATCGCGTGGCTGATCCAGCAGGGCTACGCGTCGCCGCCGACCATTCTCGCCGTGACCTTCACGAACAAAGCCGCGCGCGAAATGATGTCGCGGCTTTCGGCGCTCTTGCCCATCGACACGCGCGGCATGTGGATCGGCACCTTCCACGGCCTGTGCAACCGCATGCTGCGCGCGCATTATCGCGACGCGGGGCTGCCGCAGACTTTCCAGATTCTCGATACCGCCGATCAGCTCTCCGCCATCAAGCGGCTGATGAAAGGGCTCAATGTCGACGACGAAAAATATCCGGCGAAGAACCTTCAGTACTTCATCAACAACGCGAAAGAGCAGGGCTTGCGTCCGAAAGACGTGGACGCCACGGACGCCTTCAACCGCAAGTTCGTCGAACTGTACGAAGCCTACGATCAGCAATGCCAGCGCGAAGGCGTCGTGGATTTCCCCGAACTGCTGTTGCGCTGCCACGAACTGCTCGCGTTCAATGCGCCGCTGCGCGCACATTATCAGGCGCGCTTTCGCAATATCCTCGTCGACGAGTTTCAGGACACCAACAAGCTGCAGTACGCGTGGCTCAAGCAGCTCGCGGGCGAGAGCAACGCCATCTTCGCGGTCGGTGACGACGACCAGTCCATCTACGCGTTTCGCGGCGCGAACGTCGGCAACATGCACGACTTCGAGCGCGAATTCCGCGTGCGCAATCTCATCAAGCTGGAGCAGAACTATCGCTCGCACGGCCATATTCTCGATACCGCGAACTTCCTGATCGCCAACAACTCGCGGCGGCTCGGCAAGAACCTGCGCACGGATGCGGGGCACGGCGAACCGGTGCGCGTCTACGAAGCCGCGACGGATTCGCAGGAAGCGGGCTGGATCGTCGAGGAGATCAAGGCGCTCATCAATACGGGGCTCGCGCGCGGGGAGATCGCGGTGCTGTACCGGAGCAATGCGCAGTCGCGGACCATCGAGCACACGCTCGTGAACGCGGGCATTGCGTATCGCGTGTATGGCGGCTTGCGCTTCTTCGAGCGTCAGGAAGTGAAGCATGCGCTCGCGTATCTGCGTCTGATCGACAACCCGAATGACGACACGGCGTTTGCGCGCGTGGTCAATTTCCCGACGCGCGGCATCGGTGCGCGCTCCATCGAGCAACTCGCCGACGCCGCGCGTCTCTACAACTGTTCGATGGCCGCCGCCGTGCCCTACGTCACGGGAAAGGCAGGTTCGAGCCTCGGCGCTTTCGCCACGCTCGTCGCGAAGATGCGCGCCGAAACGCAGCAGATGAGTCTGCCGGAAACGGTCGAATACGTCGTGCGCGCGAGCGGTCTCGCCGCGTTCTACGAGACCGAGCGCGAAGGCCAGGACCGTCTGGAGAACTTGCAGGAAGTGGTCAACGCGGCGGCGGCGTTCGTGAGCGAGGAAGGCTACGGGCTCGATACTCCCGCGCGTTCCGTGCCGCTGCGCCCCGGCGCGACGGCGGCGCCGGAAATCGTGAGCGAGGACGGCGAGATCGAAGTGCTGGACGCGCCCGGCATTGCCGATCCCGCGCAGAACCCCGATACCATGACGCCGCTTGCGGGGTTCCTCTCGCATGCATCGCTCGAAGCGGGCGACAACCAGGCGCAGGCCGGCCAGGATGCCGTGCAACTCATGACCGTGCACGCGGCGAAAGGGCTGGAATTCACGGCGGTGTTCATCACCGGACTGGAAGAAGGGCTCTTTCCGCACGAGAACAGCGCGCAGGAAACCGACGGCCTCGAAGAAGAGCGGCGGCTCGCTTACGTGGCGATCACGCGGGCGAAAGAGCGGCTTTATTTGTCGTTCGCGCAGAGCCGGATGCTGCATGGACAGACGCGCTACAACATTCGCTCGCGCTTTTTCGACGAATTGCCCGAAGGCTCGCTCAAGTGGCTCACGCCGAAGATCGAGCCGGGCGCGCGTTGGGGCGGGCGCGCGGATAACGCCGGCTGGGGCCGCGACTGGTTCGCGCGCCCAGGCCAGGAGCGCGGCGGTTCGGCTTACGGCGGTTCCGCCGCGTCCGCACCGGCGTTGCCGTCGTTCGCCAACGAGCAGCGCGCGGCGGAAAGCGGCTTCAAGGTCGGACAAGCGGTGTTCCACACGAAGTTCGGCGAGGGCACGGTGATCGGGCTCGAAGGTTCCGGCGGCGATGCGCGCGCGCAGGTTCGCTTCAAGCGGCACGGCGAGAAATGGCTCGCGCTCGCGGTGGCGAAACTGCAAGCGGTCGAATGACGATGCTCGGCATCATGGCGGCGCTGCCGCAGGAACTGGGCGATCTCGTCGCGCAGATGCATGCGGCGGGCGCAGTCGAGACGGTGACGCTCGGTCAGCGCGAGTATCACGTCGGCCATGCGCATGGCGTGCGCGTGGTGGCGACGCTCGCGCGCATCGGCAAGGTCGCGGCGGCGGCGACGGCGAGCGCGCTCATTCACGTGTTCAAGGTCGATGCGATCGTTTTCACGGGCGTCGCGGGCGGCGTGCATGCAAATGTCCGGGTGGGCGACATCGTCATCGGCGACACGCTCCTGCAGCACGATCTCGATGCCTCGCCGCTTTTTCCGCGCTATGAAGTGCCGCTTCTGGCCCGCTCTCATTTCGCCGCCGATCCCAGCTTTTCCGATGCGCTCGCGCTGGCCGCCGCGAATTTCATCGTCGATGAGGGCAGCGCGCTTGCCGAGCGCTTCGCGGTGCATGCGCCGCGTGTGCATCGCGGGTTGATCGTGAGTGGCGATCGCTTCGTCGCGAGCAACGAAGGCGTGCTAGCGCTGCGCGACGCCTTGCCCGATGCGCTCGCGGTCGAAATGGAAGGCGCGGCGCTCGCGCAGGTTTGTTTCGAACACGCGGTGCCGTGCGCCGTCGTGCGCACCATCTCGGATACCGCCGATGCCGCCGCGCCTGAATCGTTCGCGGAGTTTCTCGTGGCGATCGCGGGTGCGTATTCGTCGGGGATTCTGGTGCGGTTTCTTCGGTCTGTGCATTAGCTCCGACTCTCGGGGTTTTCCCTTCTGCCGCCAGACCATTTGCCGCTTGTAATTGAGAATGATTCTCAATACAATGCATCCCAAGCGCGGATATCGGCATGCCGCAAAGAAGCGCGAACCGCTGCTTCGACGACCGCCATCCCGGCCTGATCCGAGACACAGCGCTGCCGTCAGCGCTTATCCGTAGCTTTGCATCGGAGCCGAAGCCGGCGCGAAAACGCCGGCGTCGTCCGACCAACGAGGCCCGAACATACATGACCAACGATTCCATTCCCACTGCCATCGGCTTGACGCGCGAGCAGGGCGGCGTATCCGAGGCAGGCGAAATTCACGAGGCGCGCAACGAATGCGCGGTCGCGGCCAACGCCGCAAAAGTGCTCGAAACCACGCGTCACGCGTGGAGCCAGGCATCGGACGCACCGAAAGAAGCCGCGCGCCGGTTGCCGCGCGCCACGAAACCGAAAAAGCGGGCCGTGCCGCGACAGTCGCGCTGGCCGAGCCTGGTTGCCGCGCTGAATTACTGGAGTCCAAAACCGCTGTGAATGCCGCCAATCTCCATTCAAAGCGCGAGTCGCTTTCACCGTCCGTCCCGCTTCCCGATCTCGATCTCGATGTCCGCATGTTCGACGCCAGCCGCTTTCCGCTCGTGCGCCTGCGCCGACGCGCCGTCAAGCCGGGCTACGCGTTTGCATGGTGCGCGCAGATGCGCCGCCTGCTTGCGCTCAACACGCCCTTCGTGATCGTCGCCGAGCACGACGCCGATGAAACCGCCGACGACATTCGCCTGCGCACCGCGTGGCTGCGCAATCAGCGCGTGCAACTCGCGGCGTATTGCCGGGGCATCGTCGTGATCGAGCCGCGTATCGAGGCGCGCGCGACCACGCGTGAAGCGCTGCGTCATTCGACCGAGGGCAGCGGCGTGCGCACGGTCGTGGTATCGAGCATGCGCGTGGCCGGCGAACTCGCGCCCGTGTTGCTCAAGCATTCGGGCGAAGCGGCAGCGCCGGTGTCGAAGAGCCGCGCGGTCTGAAACGTCCGAAGCGTTCGGAGAGGCGAAGCGCGCCTGAATCGATGACACCGATCAGGGCGCGCCCTGTCTAGCAAGGGTTTGCGGGCTGCTCTATGCTCTGTCTTCGTGATGAAGAGATGTCAACGCGGCCGCCCGACGTGGGCGCATGCGGCGTTGGCGGACGCACAGAGACAAGCACAGCCACGCACTTCGCTCAAAGAGGACGCGCATGCCGACTTACCGAGAAGCGTATCGCCGGTCGATCGAGGAACCCGAGGCGTTCTGGGCCGATGAGGCGCGCCGCATTCACTGGCATACGCCTTTCACGCAGGTGCTCGATGCGAGCAACCCGCCGTTCGCGCGCTGGTTCGTCGGCGGCAAGACCAATCTCTGTCATAACGCGGTCGATCGCCATCTCGCCTCGCGCGCGCAGCAAAACGCGCTCGTGTATGTATCGACGGAAACGGGCATCGAGCGCCGTTATACCTACGCCGAACTGCACGCGGAAGTGAACCGCATGGCCGCCGTCATGCGCTCGCTGCACGTGAAGAAGGGCGACCGCGTGCTCATCTATATGCCGATGATCCCCGAAGCGCTCTTCGCGATGCTCGCGTGCGCGCGTCTCGGCGCGGTGCATTCGGTGGTGTTCGGCGGCTTCGCGGCGCCGAATCTGGCGGCGCGCATCGACGATGCGGAGCCCGCGCTCATCGTCACCGCCGATGCCGGCGCGCGCGCGGGCAAGGTGATCGACTACACGCCGCTCGTCGACGAGGCGCTTTCGCGCGCTGAATTCAAGGTGCCGCAAGTGCTTTTGATCGACCGGCAACTGGCGCCCGAGCGGCTGCAGGCGAGCTATCTCGTCTCCTACGAACCCTTGCGCGAAAAATTTTTCGATGCTCACGTGCCGTGCGAATGGCTCGAATCGAACGAGCCTTCGTACGTGCTGTACACGTCCGGCACGACCGGCAGGCCGAAGGGCGTGCAGCGCGATGTCGGCGGTTATGCGGTCGCGCTCGCGGCATCGATGGAGCATATCTTTCAGGGCGCGCCGGGCGACACCATGTTCACCGCGTCCGACATCGGCTGGGTCGTTGGGCACAGCTACATCATCTATGCGCCGCTGATCGCGGGACTGACCACGGTCATGTACGAAGGCACCCCGGTCCGTCCGGACGGCGGCATCTGGTGGCGGCTCGTGGAGCAGCATCGCATCAACCTGATGTTCACCGCGCCCACCGCGATCCGCGTGCTCAAGAAGCAGGACCCGGCGCTGATGCAAGACGCCGATCTGTCCAGCCTGCGCACGCTGTTTCTGGCGGGCGAGCCGCTCGACGAACCGACCGCGCAATGGATTCAGAGCGCGCTGAGAAAGCCCGTCATCGACAATTACTGGCAGACGGAAACCGGCTGGCCGATGATCGCGATTCCACGCGGCATCGAGGCGTTGCCCCCGAAGCTCGGCTCGCCGGGCGTGCCGTCGATGGGCTTCAACCTCACCTTGCGCAACGAGGCGACCGGCGAGATTTGCGCGCCGGGCGAGAAGGGCGTGGTCGCGTTGGGTTATCCGTTGCCGCCGGGCTGCATGCAGACCGTGTGGGGCGACGATCAGCGTTTCATCGACACCTATTGGACTAGCGTGCCGAACCAGTTGGTCTATTCGACCTTCGACTGGGGCGTGCAGGACGAGGACGGCTACGTGTCGATTCTCGGCCGCACCGATGACGTGATCAACGTGGCGGGGCATCGGCTGGGCACGCGCGAGATCGAGGAGGCGTTGTCCGCGCATCCGGCGGTGGCGGAAGTCGCGGTCGTCGGCGTGACGGATGCCGTGAAGGGCCAGGCCGCCGCTGCGTTCGTCGTGCTGCGCGATGCAAGCCGTCTCGATGCGCCCGGTGCGCGCGCCGGGCTGGAGGCGGAGCTGTGTCACGCGGTGGATGCGCAACTGGGCGCGATTGCGCGTCCGGCGCGCGTGCTTTTCGTGTCGATGCTGCCGAAGACGCGTTCGGGCAAGCTCTTGCGCCGAGCGATCGCGGCGCTGGCCGAGGGGCGCGATCCGGGAGAATTGCCGACTATCGAGGACCCGAGTGCGTTGGGGTTGGTGAAGGCGGCGTTGGAATCGTGAGCGCGAGCAGCGGGCTTTGAATACGCAAGGGCGCTTGCACCTTCACCGGAACGAACCAAGCTGCATCGCCACTTAAAGCACACCGGGGGCGTGATCTCTCGAAGCATCGACGCGCCCGTTAAAGGGAATTACGGCCTGTTAAACCTCAAGCCCTCACCCGCTCCTCGCTCATCTTAGGCAACATCACCGTCAGCACGCCGATCAACGGCAAGAACGCGCAGAGCTTATAAACGAAGTCGATGCTCGTCACATCCGCGAGATGGCCGAGCACTGCCGCGCCCACGCCGCCCATGCCGAACGCGAAGCCGAAGAAGAGGCCCGCCACCATCCCGACCTTGCCGGGAATCAACTCTTGTGCATAGACCAGGATGGCCGAAAACGCGGATGCCAGCACGAGCCCGATGATCACCGACAACACGCCCGTCCAGAACAGATTCACGTAAGGCATGAGCAGCGTGAACGGCGCGACACCGAGAATCGATACCCAGATCACCGCCTTGCGCCCGACCTTGTCGCCAACCGGCCCGCCGATGATCGTCCCCGCCGCCACCGCCGCCAGAAACACGAACAGGTGAATCTGCGCGCTCTGCACCGACACGCCGAACTTGCTGATCAGATAAAACGTGAAGTAACTCGTGATGCTCGCCAGGTAAAAGTACTTCGAGAACACGAGCAGGACGAGCACGCTCATCGCCATCATGACTTTTTGACGCGGCAAGGAATGATGCGCAGCCTGTCCGCGACCCTTCTTCGTCGCGGGATGACGCTTGTACCAGCGGCCGATATTCGCCAGCACGAACATGGCAACGAGCGCCGCGACCGAAAACCACGCAATGCTGCGTTGTCCGTGCGGAATCACGATCAGCGCCGCAAGCAACGGCCCGAGCGACGAACCCGCATTGCCGCCCACCTGAAAGAGCGATTGCGCAAGGCCGTGCCTGCCGCCCGACGCCATGCGCGCAACGCGTGACGATTCCGGATGAAACACCGACGATCCGCAGCCAACCAGCGCCGCCGCGATCAGCAAAGTGCCGAAGTTGCCCGCCACCGACATCAGCAAGAGACCAGACAGCGTGAAACCCATGCCGACCGGCAACGACCACGGCTTCGGATGCTTGTCGGTGTAGAGCCCGACGAGCGGCTGCAGAAGCGATGCGGTGATCTGATAAGTCAGCGTAATCAGGCCGATCTGCCCGAACGAGAGCGAAAACTCGCTCTTGAACATGGGATAGATCGCCAGGATCAGCGACTGGATCATGTCGTTCAGCAGATGCGCGAAGCTGACCGCGCCCAGCACCGAATACACGGTGCGCTGAACGGCAGGCGTGGTGGCCGGTGACGCGCCCGCAGTCGCGGTACTGGCGACCGACGCGCTGCCCGAAGGCGGAAACGCGCCTTTATCGATACTTGTTTGCATGGTGGATGGCGTAAAACGCGTGGAAAAAACGGTTGTCCCAATTCTTGTATTCGCCTGCGACATTTATGCGCAAGCTGAATTTCTGACAAGTGTAGGCTGTCCGCGAGTCGTTGTCCTGCCAAGGTTCGTCGCGAATCGGACATCGTCGGCGTGATCTCGGCGGCCACGCGAGAGACGAACGTCCGTACACAAACGGATTAAAGAAAGCCAAATGTTTGCCGTAGACCAGCGATACAGACGTGCCGCGCGATAGACGCGGCCGTCCAGCAAACACTTCGGGGATCTACCATGAAACTGTTCTCGCTACGCGGCGTACGCGCAACGAGCGACGCGGCCTTCCTGCCGGACGCCGCCAGCAACCATCCACGCGCGGCCGATTCCGCCAGGCGAGGGTTGAGCGTCAAGGCGACGCTGCGTCTTGCCTTCGGACTCGTGCTTGCAGGAACGCTTGCCATCGGCGCGATATCGCTGATGCAGATCAGCCGTCTGAACGGCGCGACCGAATCCATTTACACGCAGGGCGTCGTCGCGAGCCGCGCGGCGGAAGAAACGCGTGGCTATCTGCTGCGCGCGAGCCGTTCCCAAAAGATGCTGCTCACCGCGACGACCGCCAAAGAGCGCGACGATCTCGGCGCGCAGATCGAAGAGGCGCTCGCGGCCATCGGCAAGGAACAGGGACAACTCGCGCAATACGTCGATCACGCGGACCAGGACGCACTCGCGCAGCAAAAGCGTTTCGACACGGCGCTCGCCGCGTGGAGTGGCAACGTGCGCGGCTTCGTGAAACTCGTGAAGGAGCAGCCGCTCGATCTTTCGCAGATGAACTGGCAAGTCGGCACGCAGGACATTTCGCTGCTGGTCGAGACCGGCAAGCTCGAAAAGATGGTCGATGAACTCGTCGCGCGGCGCGGCGCGGCCGCAAAGGCGACCATCGATGCCGCCGCGTTCATCTTTCATTCTTCGTTCGTGATGGTTTCCGTGCTGACGCTCGCGCTGCTCGGGCTGGCTATCGCCGTGAGCGAATGGGTCGTGCGGCGGCTCGCGAAACAACTCGGCGGCGAGCCGGCTTACGCGATGGATATCGCGCGGCGCATCGCCTCGGGCGATCTGGCCAATCGCATCGTGCTTGCGCGTCGCGATGACGCGAGCATGCTGGCGGCTTTGTCGGAGATGCAGGCGGGCCTGTCGTCGACGGTCGGCGAGATCGCGGTGAGCGCGCAGGCTATCGCGTCGGCATCGAGCGAGATTTCGACGGGCAATGTCGACTTGTCGCGCCGCACCGAGGAACAGGCGGTGGCGCTCGAGAAGACCGCTTCGAGCATGGAGCAACTCACGTCGACCGTGCGCCAGAACGCCGATAACGCGATGCAGGCGAGCACGCTTGCCAACAGCGCGTCGGCGATCGCGGAGAAGGGCGGCGCGGTAGTGAGCCGCGTGGTCGAAACCATGCAGCGCATCGATGCGAGCGCGAAAAGTATTGGCGACATCATCGGCGTGATCGAGGGCATCGCGTTTCAGACCAACATTCTGGCGTTGAACGCAGCGGTCGAAGCGGCGCGCGCGGGCGAGGAAGGGCGCGGTTTCGCGGTCGTGGCGGGCGAGGTGCGCAGTCTTGCACAACGTTCGTCGGCGGCGGCGAAGGAGATCAAGAGCCTGATCGATACATCGGTGGCGCGCGTGTCGGACGGCTCGTCGTTCGCGCAGGAAGCGGGCGCGACGATGGAAGAAGTCGTGCGCGCGGTGCGGCGCGTGACCGACATCATGGGCGAGATTTCGGCGGCATCGGCGGAACAAAAGACGGGCATCGAACTGATCAGCCACGCCGTCGCGCAGATGGATGCGGGCACGCAGCAGAACGCGGCGCTGGTGGAAGAGGCGGCCGCGGCGGCGCAATCGCTCGACGATCAGGCGAAGGGCTTGAATGCGTTGGTCGGGAAGTTCCAACTTGCCTGATTCGCGTGGCGTCGGGTGACGGTGAAGAAGCCCCTCGACCTGGTTTGCACGGCAAGCGCAATCGTCGAGTACGCGTACTCTTCGCGCTTGCTCAAAGTCGCAACCTCAAGCTAAAATCCGCGAACTCGGGCGCCGGCAGGGCGCCCATTCTCGCGAAAGTCATCCACACCTGCCACGCCTTGCAGTCCAAAGCGCAGTCAACGCGCCCAAGTCACGAACCGCAACGTCGAACCTTTTCAGCCGCACGCGAGAACGGCGCAAACAAAGGAACAACGTCATGTGGTCCACATCCTGTCCAATTTCCCCTCCCGCTTCGAATAGCGACTATCTGCGCGAACACGCGCGGCGGCTCTTGCGTCAGGCGCGCGATGGCGATTCGAGCGCCGCGCTGCCCGTGTTGCGACGGCTGCAATCCGCCGACATCACGCGCGCCTCGCGCCTCACCGATCTCCACGCGAAGCGCGACGCGCTGCAACTCAAGCACGTGCTCGCCATGCTCGCCAACGAACTCGGTTATTCAAGCTGGGACGCCTGCAAGAACGATATCGACACAGAACCCGCCGCGCGCATCGACCGATACCGGCTCGATGCCGGCGCGTTCAACGACTTCGAGCGCAACTGGTTCGCCAACGGAGCCGACGCGCTCGCCTGGCAGCGCGCCAACGGCGGCTATCTCGTCCCATATGGCGAGCAGGTCGTGGCTATTCTGAAGCGCGAATAGGAAGGAGGAATCAGATCAGCTCGACTTCTTTCCAGTTCGCGCTGGAAAAGAAGCGGCTGAGTTCGCGCGTGAGTTCGTTCAGCGCGCTCATTTCCGATGGCGCGATCTTGCGCACGTGTTGCGGATGCGTCCAGTCGCCATAGACGAGCGCGACCGTCGATGCATCCGACTTCACCGGCAGCAGCACGAACGCCTGCGCCTCGCCGAGCGTCTCCTTGTACCAGCGCGGCAAGCGTGCGTCGATACGCGGATCGTGCGCGTTCTCGATAAAGATGCCCACCGGATTCGTGATCGCCAGATGGAACACGTCGGGCTTGAAGTCGGCGGAAAAGTGCAGCTTGGGCAGCATCGCTTCGACGCCGGCGCCAAGTCCCAGCCGCGCTTGGAATTCGTTGTCGGCCTGGCGCACGAATACCACCGCGCGCGACAAGCCAAGCCCCGCGAGCACGGCTTCGGAGGCAAGCGCAAGCACGGGCGCGAGTGCATTCTTCGATGGCAACGAGCGCAAGTCTTCGAGGCTCGCGCCTATGCGCGCTTCCGCGGATATTCCTGCTCGCGCGATGGCATCCGCATTGGCCTGCAGTTCGCTGATTTCACGCATTACCGAGTCGCCGCCTTCTTCGCTGGCAAGCGCGAGGCTCATCGAGGCGAGCGTCGCGGCGTCGGTGCTGAGCGCGTCGCTATAGCGATTGGCGATATCGACGAGCAAGGACTCGCGGCCGCTCGCTTCGACATGCTGCGCGGTGAGCGCGTCGGCGACTTCGGTCGAATAGTTGGTGACGGCCTGCAGCCAGCGCACGTGCTTCGGCACGTTTTCGTCGGGCGGCGCTTCAGGGTCGCTCGCCTGCATGCCGGCACGAATCGTCTCGGGCAGGCGCCAGCGGTCGGCCGCTTCCATGCCGATTTCGTCGAAGGTCACGCCGAGCAGCGCGGCGCACGCGTGACTGTCGCTGATGTTGTCCGCCGCCGCCTTGCGCCGCAACTGATCCCACTCGTGTTCGAGATAGAACGCGACGAGCAGCTTGCCGATCTGCCGCATCAGCGTGCAGACCACGGCTTCTTCCGCCGAACGCAGATCAGTGCGCTCGGTGATCTGCCGCGCGACCGCGCCGGAGAGCAAGGTGCGGTTGAGTTCCAGCTTGGCGTCGATGCGGCGTGGCGCGCTGTGATGAAAGTGATCGACGAGTTTGAGCCCGACCACGAGATGCCCGACGGCGTCCATGCCGAGCACCATCAGCGCGCGCGTGACGGTGGTGATGTTGCCGCCGAAGGCCACGTACATCGCGGAATTGGCGAGACGCAGCACCTTCTGCGTAAGGCCGAAGTCCGACAGCACCACTTGCACGAGGGACGTGAAGTCGAGGTCGTTATCGCTCATCGCGGACACGGTCGTGCGCAGCGCCTGAGACAGCATGGGGAAATCCCCGCGCTCGCTCATGCGCGCCCACAGCTTGTCCATAATTTCGGCCTTGACTGCCATCCGTGATAAGAACCCTTCGTTGCGCGAGGATCGATTCCAATCGGCCCTCGCAGCCTTCTTTCTCATGACGTGTCGTTCGATTAGAACACGAACACGCCTTCTCTCATAATGTCTCGTGCAGCACCAGCGAATGCGACTGGAACGACGACGCCAGCTCGTCGGACGGCAGCGCGCGGCTGATCAGCCAGCCTTGAATATGGTCGCAGCCCATCTCGGCGAGCAGGTCGCGCTGCTCCTCGGTTTCGACGCCCTCGGCGACGAGTTCCAGCCCGAGCGATTGTGCGAGCCCGACCACGGCGCTCACGATCGCACGATTGTTGCGCGACGTAATCAGGTTCTCGACAAAGCTCCGGTCGATCTTGAGCTTCGACAAGGGAAACCGCTGCAGATAGGCGAGGCTCGAATAGCCGGTGCCGAAGTCGTCGACGGCGAAGCGAATGCCCACCGAAGTCAGCGCTTCGAGCAGGCAAGTCGCTTCCTCGGGATCGCGCATCAGCACGCTCTCGGTGATTTCGAGCACGATGCGGCGCGCGTCGATGCCCGTCAACGCCAGCGCTTCCTTGACCGCCGAGGCAAAACGCTTGTCCCGGAACTGCTGCGGCGACACGTTGATCGCCACGTAATCCAGCCGGATGCCGATGGCGTCCCACTGCGCGAGCTGCATGCACGCCGCCTTCAACACCCAGTTGCCCAGATAGTTGATGAGACCGATGGACTCCGCGAGCGGAATGAACACCGTCGGCGGCACGAGCCCGTGCAGCGGATGATTCCAGCGCATCAGCGCTTCCACGCCGACCACCGCGCCCGTGCGGATCTTCGTGATCGGCTGGAAGTACAGCGAGAATTCGCCGTTGCGCACCGCTTCGTATAGCTCGGCTTCCAGCTTGAGGCGTTCGGCGTCGGCGGGGTCGTCGTCGGGTGCGTGGAACACGAGCGTGTTGCCGCCCGCGGCCTTCGCCTGCGCGAGCGCGTGATCGGCCATGCGCAACAGGCTCGCCTGAACGCCGTGCTTGCCGTTGCGCTCGACGGGCTTGTCCGCGAGCGCGGCGTGATCAGGGTACATCGCAATGCCCACGCTCGCCGACAAATGCGTATGCTGCCCGCGATGCCGATACGGCTGCGCAATGGCGTTGAGCAGACGCTTGCCGTGGCTTTCGGCGGCTTCGAGCGTGGTGCCGGCGGGCAGCAGCACGGCGAACTCGTCGCTCGCAATGCGCGCCACGCGCTCGCCCGGCGCGACGGTGTGCTGAATGCGCCGCGCCGTCTCGCGCAGCATGTCGTCGCCGGTGTCGTAACCGAGCGCGCGGTTGATCCGCTGATAATCGTCGATATCGAGCACGAGCAGCGCCGCCTGCGTGCGCGTGAGTTCGGCTTCGGCTTGCGCCGCGCTCATGGCGGTATCGAGCGCGGCGGCATTGTCGAGTCCGGTGAGCGCATCGTGATGCAGCGCGTGTTGCAGCGAATCCTCACGCTCGCGCCAGTGCGATACATCGAACGCGGCGAGCGCGAAGCCCGGCGTGCCGAGCGCGGCGGTGGACATGAGCCGCAACTCGACGCAGATCGGAATGGTCAACGACTTCACCACGTTGAGCGTCGCCGATTCGAGCTTGCCGCTCGCTCGCGCGCGAGCAATGAGCGCGTGCAGTTCGTCGGCTTCCTCGGATGGCACGAGATCGTGCAGCGTCAGCATGCTCAGATAGTCGCGGTGATACCCGATGAACTCGATGCTCGCGTCCGACACCTGCCGGAAGCGCAGGGCATCGTCGAGTTGCGCGAGGAAATCGACCGCGCCGAGCGCCAGCATGAGCACCGACTGATCCTTGTCGAAGCCGTGCGCCGCGACTGCGCTCGAAGAAGCGGGCGCGCGTGCTTGCGCTTGTGCTTCCGGCTGTACCGGCTCTTGTGCCTGCGCTTGCACGGCGGCGACGCCGGGCGCGGCGCTCACGGCTTCGCGGCGGCTCGCCACGGCACTTCGCCATGCGCGGCCGAGCGCATCGCGAACGATGCGCCACGGTGCGCGGCGGGAGGCGGTGATCCGATTCGCTTGCATGTTGAGGTCGAGTGGTGCGTGGCGCCGGTGTTCCGCGGCCGAATAAGCAACGGCGAGGGGACACTGCGGCGCTCGAAAACGTCTTGCGGACGCTCTCGTCGGGTACGTGCCGGCACACGCGCGACACGTTCTATCAGGCGAGTTATCGGCCCATGGGACGGTTTCTTTAGCTGGAGCGACGGTGCCGAGTTGTATGGCCTAACGCGTCGAGGTTATTTGTCGTACAAAACTTGCGTATCATGCCACCTGCGATGCCACCTGCGATGCCACCTTCGATGGCACCTGCAATTGCACCTGCAGTGCCGGCTGCGATGTCCGCTTGCATGACCGTTGACCGTCGACCGGAAAATTCGCTTGAGTTGTTCAATCCCATGACCCACCATAGATTGCCGGCCTGCCTCGTTTGCGAGGCAGCGTGCTGGGCACTTCCGAGCTTCCCGTCATGGCCGATTCCCCGCTAAAGCCCGCGCCCTCCCGGCGCGAACACAGTGTCTATGTCGGCCGTCAACCCATTCTCGACGGCGACGGCGCGCTGGCTGCCTACGAATTGCTGTTTCGCGACAGCCCCGACAATCGCGCCCGCATAGCGGACGACGTGCAGGCCACCGCGCACGTGGTGGCGCGCACGGTCGGCGAGATCGGCGTGTCGGCCGTGCTGGGCGATCATCCCGGCTACGTCAACATGAGCCGCGAATTGCTCTTCGACGACATCGTCCACATCATGCAGCCCGAGCGCTTCGTGCTCGAATTGCTGGAGAGCATCGAGTTCGACGAGTCCATCTTCCGGCGCTGCGGCCAGTTGCGTAACGCAGGCTTTCGCTTGGCTCTCGACGATGTCATCCGTCTGGACGACGCGCTCCTTGCCGCGCTGCCATCCGTGGATATCGTCAAGATCGATCTTCTGTCCACCGACCGCGCGCACTTGCCGAAGCTCGCCACGACGCTCAAGACGCGCGGCAAGTTGCTGGTCGCCGAGAAGGTCGAGACGCTCGACGACTTCAAGGAAGCCAAGCGCCTGGGCTTCGACTTCTTTCAGGGCTATTTCTTCGCGCGGCCGCAAGTGCTCTCCGCAAGGCGCGCGAGTCCGGCGCGCGGTGCGCTGCTGCGGTTGCTCGCCGTGCTCGGCGGCGACCCGGCCTTGCGCGAGCTCGAGACCGAACTCAAGCGCAATCCGGACATCGTCGTGCAACTGCTGCGTCTGGCCAATTCCAGCGCGCATGCGCGCGGACGGCGCGTGTCGTCGTTGCGCGAGGCCATCGCGTCGACAGGCACACGTCAGTTGATGCGCTGGACCCAACTGCTGCTCTACGCGGACGGCAGCGGTCTGCCGTGGCGCTCGGATCCGCTCCTCCAACTCGTCGGCACGCGCGCGCGCTTCATGGAACTCGCGGCCGGCGTGCTGCGCCCGGATGACGAGCCTTTTGCCGATGCCGCCTTCATGACGGGCATCTTTTCGCTCGTGCATGTCGTGCTCGGCATGCAGCCGGAAGAAATTGTCGATAAGCTTCACCTCACGGCGGAGATCCGCTCGGCGATCCTCGAAGGCGAGGGCGCGCTCGGTGCGCTGCTGGCCATCGCGAAAGCGGCCGAACAAGGCGATGCCGCCGCGATCGATGCAAGCCGGCTGGCCGATCCCGCGCTCGCGGAGCTCACGCCCGCCACGCTCTCGCAAATGCAGGTCGAAGCGGCGGCGTGGTTCACCGAGAGCCGGCTGGATCAGGACGAGGCGCAAGGCTGAGGCGCTTGCCGCTCGTCTCGCGACATTTTTGCTGCCCTCAAGCGGAGTGCATATGAAGAAAAAGATTCTGGCGACCGTCGCCGGCCTGGCCGCCGCAACCGCGGCTTGCGTGGCCGTGGTGTATTCGACTGCCGCGAGCGCCACGCTCAAACCGGGCGACGCCGCGCCGTCGTTCGTCGCCCAGGCATCGCTTGGCGGCGATGTGTATCAGTATTCGCTCGCCGACGCGCTCAAGAAAGGCCCCGTCGTCCTGTACTTCTATCCGGCGGCGTTCACCAAGGGCTGCACGATCGAAGCGCACGAATTCGCCGAGGCGGTCGATCAATACAAGGCGCAGGGCGCCACCGTGATCGGTGTGTCGCACGACAACATCGACACGCTCAAGAAGTTTTCCGTGAGCGAGTGCCGCAGCAAGTTCCCGGTCGCGGCGGATGAAGATTCGAAGATCATCCGCTCCTACGACGCCTCGCTGCCCATGAAGAGTTCGATGGCCAATCGCGTGTCCTACGTGATCGCGCCGGACGGCAAGGTGATCTACGAATACACGAGCCTTTCGCCGGATCAGCATGTCGCGAACACCTTGCAGGCCTTGCGTGACTGGAACGCAAAACACAAGGCGCAATGAGCTTGTCGTTCCGTATTCGTCGTTCAAAGAACAAGGTGTGAAGTCAGATGCCGATCGTTGTCGCACTCGCGGTTCTCGTCGCGCTCATCTATGGCGCGGTCTGGTCGTTCAACGCGCTGCACGCGCACTTCGGGCTTGCTGTCGCAGTCGGCGTGGCGGTGGTGGCGGCCGCGGCAATCGCGGCGGGCGTCGCTTACTGGCTCGCGCGGCGCCGTGAAGTCGCGGCGAACATTCCGCGCTCGGCTGGCGGCGACTGGACTCACGAACTCAAACGCGACTGGGGCGGCTTGCGGCTTGCCGCGGGCAAGCGGCTCCTGGAAGTGCGCGTGGGCGAAGCGACGGGCAGCTATATCTTTGCCGATCTGCGCGGCGCGCGCGAGGAGCAGGGCAACGCGGTCGTCCTCACCGTCGCGGATTCGAAACATCCCGAATGGCGTCTGCCCATCAACGATACAGCCAATGCTCGCAAGTGGACGCGCATCCTCACGCTCGCCACGCGCCAGAAGCTTTAGTCATGACCAAGCGGCTATTGCGTGTGATAGCCGAGATCGCCGCGCACCTTGCCGCGAAACACCCAGTAAGACCAGATCACGTAGATGATGATGACAGGCAGCAAGAACATCGTGCCGATCAGCAGAAACTGATGCGATAACGGTGCGGCCGATGCGTCCCACAGCGTCACCGAAGGCGGCGCAATGAACGGCCACAGGCTGATCACGAGCCCGGTGAACGCGAGGAAGAAGAGGCCCACGGAGCACAGAAAGGGCAGCACTTCGCGGCCTTTTTGCAAGCTCGACCACAACGTCCACGCAAGGAGCGCGGTCAACACCGGCACGGGCGTGAACGCGAAGCTCTGCGGAAAGCCGAACCAGCGCGCCGCGATGCGCGCATCTTTCAGCGGTGTCCACAGGCTGATCAGCAAGATGAACGCGATCACGCCGAGCAGCGCATGACGCGCCATCTTGCGACCCCACGCCTGCAACTCGCCTTCGGTCTTGAGCACGAGCCAGGTCGAGCCCTGCAACGCATAGCCGAAGATCAGCCCGACGCCGACGAGTAGCGGAAACGGCGCCACCCAGTTCCAGCTCGTGCCGGCGTACTGCCGGCCGTGGATCGGAAAGCCCTGGATGAACATGCCGAGCACCGTGCCTTGCGCGAAGGTCGCGACGAGCGAGCCGTAGCCGAACGCGCCATCCCACAGCCATCGGCGCGCGCCCTCGACCTCGCGGAATTCGAACGCGACGCCGCGAAAGATCAGCCCGAGCAGCATGAAGAGAATCGGAAAGTAGACCGCCGGCACGATGATCGCGAAGGCCAGCGGGAACACCGCGAACAGGCCGCCGCCGCCGAGGATCAGCCAGGTTTCGTTGAAGTCCCACACCGGCGCGACGGAGTGGATCATCAAGTTGCGTTCGTCGGGATCGCGGCGCAGCAGGAACAGCATGCCGACGCCCAGATCGAAGCCGTCGAGCAGCACGTACATGAACACGGCCAGCGCGAGGATGGCGGCCCACAAAGGCACGAGATCGAGCATCGCGGTCTCCTGTTGACTTGTTATGGGCGATGCGGCGGGACGACGTCGTCGCGATTCGCCGTGCGCGCGCCGCCGTCGCCGCCTGCCGTGATCGCCGATACCGCCGACAGCGGCCGCGCCGCGCGCGTCTTCGTATCGAGCGATTCGTTCTCATGGTCACGCGACGCGTCGGTCGGCCCAATGCGCACGAGCCGCCGCAACAGCACGAAGCCCGCGCCGAAGATCACGAGATAAGCCAGCATGTAGAGCGCCCAGGACAGGCCGACGTCGGCGGTGGTGAGCGAGGGCGTGACGGAATCGCGCGTGCGCAGGATGCCATACACCGTCCACGGCTGACGGCCCGCTTCGGTGGTGGTCCAGCCCGCGATCACCGCGATGAAGCCGAGCGGCATGGCGAACGTCGCGCAACGCAGCCAGCGCGTGCTTTGTTCCAGCTTGCCGCGCGCGAACAGCACGATGCCCGACAGCACGAGCGCGAACATCAGCAGCGCGATCCCGACCATGATGTGAAAGGCGAAAAACACCACGGCGACAGGCGGGCGGTCTTCGCGCGGAAAGTCCTTCAGCCCGCGCACGACTCCGTTCGGATCGTGCGTGAGGTAAAGGCTGCCGAGCACGGGAATCGAAATCTCGAAGCGGTTGCGCTCTTCCTTTTCGTCGGGAATGGAGAAGAGATTCGCGGGCACGCGCGAGCCGGTTTCCCACAGACCTTCCATCGCCGCGAGCTTGGCGGGCTGATATTTGAGCGTGTTCAGACCGTGCGAATCGCCGATCACCATCTGGATCGGCACCATGATGATGAGAAAGATCAGCGACATCTTGAGCATCACGCGACTTTCCTCGACAGCGCGTTTTTGCCGCAGATACATGGCGCCGACGCCGAGAATGACGAAGCCCGTCGTGACGAGGAACGCGCTCACCGTATGCCCGAGCCGGTACGGAAACGACGGCGTGAAGATCACGTCGAAGAAGCTCACCACTTCGAAGCGGCCGTCCGGCAACATGCGATGCCCTTGCGGCGTCTGCATCCAGCTATTGACGGCGAGAATCCAGAACGACGAGATGACCGTGCCCGCCGCGACGAAAATCGCGGACATGACGTGCGCCCATTGCGGCACGAGCTTGCGTCCGAACAGGAGCACGCCGAGAAACGCCGATTCGAGGAAGAACGCCGTCAGCACTTCGTAGCCCATCAGCGGGCCGACGACGTTGGCGGTGGCGTCAGAGAAACGGCTCCAGTTGGTGCCGAACTGAAACGGCATGACGATGCCCGACACCACGCCCATGCCGAACGACACCGCGAAGACTTTCAGCCAGAACGCGGACAGGCGCCGGTAGACATCGCGCTTGGTGATCCACCAGTTGAATTCGAGCGTCGCGATGAAGCACGACAGGCCGACCGTGAACGCGGGCAGCAGTATGTGGAACGCGACGACCCAGGCGAACTGGAAACGTGAAAGCAGGACCGAATCGACATCCATGAGCGCTCCTTTTGTGTTTCTGTAAAGGGCGGGGCGAAGGGTGCACGGTCGCACACTGGTGGCGCGCGCTCCATTAATACACGGTTTTCCATCGCTCGGCACGAGGAGCGAAAGCCTTGCTGCACCAAATCGGTATAATTACGGTCTGCTTTCGCCGCGTGGACGACCGCGCGCGCTTCTTGTTACCGGGGACGGCCCCGTTCCTTCGAGGAAGTCACCTCATGTCCTGGATTCTTCTTTTTATCGCCGGTTTGCTCGAAGTGGCATGGGCCGCCGGGCTCAAGTCATCGGAAGGCTTTACGCGGCTCTGGCCGTCGGTGTTCACGCTGGTGACGGCCATCGGCAGCTTCGTCTTGCTTGCCATGGCCATGCGCCAGTTGCCGCTCGGCACCGCTTACGCTGTTTGGACGGGAATCGGCGCGGTCGGCGCGTTTATTTTCGGCATCGTGTTTCTGGGCGAGGCGTTGACGGCGGCGCGTATCGGCAGCGCGGCGCTGATCGTCGCGGGGCTTGTCGGACTCAAGCTCTCGTCCGGGCATTGACGCGCTGTTGCACCGGCGCCACCGCAATGGTCGCCGGTGCGAGCGGCAGCGCACTTCGGGCGGCATTCGCCGGATGCCTTGCTGCACCGTTTCCTTTTGCATGGATATAATGGTCTGAAGGCATTTCCGATTTTCAGCAATCTCCGATTGCAGATAACATCACTCGGCGAGCCGCACCGTTTTATCTTTCCGCCTGCGTCACGAGGCTTTTTTCGATATCCTCGTTGATATGGGCGGCTTCTTCCGGCATCCGGGCTGGAAAGAAGCGACGTTCAGACCGGCGCACACGGTTGGCCGGGTTGCTGGCGCACCAAGGAGGCGGCAATGCTTGAGTCACTTTCGCTCGCTGCGGGCCTGTCATGGGCGAGCGGGTTGCGCCTGTATCTCACGGTCTTCATCGCGGGTCTGTTTGAACGCATCGGTCTCATCCATCTTCCTGATTCGCTCGCGGTGCTCGGTTCGCCGTGGGTGATCGGCGTGGCGGCGGTGCTCGCCGTCGTCGAATTTCTCGCCGACAAGATTCCCGCGCTCGATTCGCTGTGGGACGCCATTCACACGTTCATCCGCATTCCGGCGGGCGCCGTGCTTGCCGCCGGCACGCTCGGTCATGCCGATCCGGCCATGCTCACCATCGCGGCGCTGGCGGGCGGAACGCTTGCCGGCGCCTCGCATTTCGCCAAGGCGGGCACGCGCGCGCTGATCAATCTCTCGCCCGAACCGGTGTCGAACTGGGCGGCATCCGCGACGGAAGACATCGGCGTGCTGCTCGGCATCACGCTCGCGCTCTTCGTGCCGGTGCTGTTCCTCGTCATGCTGATTGCGTTCCTGGTCATCGCCGGTTGGGCGCTGCCGCGCCTCGTGCGCGGCGTGCACGGCGGAATATCGCGCATGGCCAAGCACATGCTGCCCGGCAGCGGCGCGCCGCAAACGTCGATCACGAGCCTGCGGAGCAAGCACGATTGAGCACCGCGGCGCGCAACGACTCCACTCCCTCCAAGGCCGCGCTCAAAGCCGACCGCACGCATCCTCCTGTCCGGCTCGATTTTCTGCAGACCGCGCGTCAGGCGTGGCGCATGACCGCGCGCGACTGGCGCGCGGGCGAGCTCACCATGCTGCTGCTCGCGCTGGTGCTGGCGGTGGCGGCGCTGTCGAGCGTCGGTTTTCTCTCCGACCGCATGCGTCAAGGGCTCGTGCGCGACGGCCGTCAGATGATCGCGGCGGACTTCGTCGTGCGCTCGGATCATCCCGTCGATGCGATGTTCACCGACCAAGCCAGGTCGCTCGGCCTTGAAACCGCCGGGACCACGATCTTCCCGAGCATGATCAGCTCGACCGCGGCGCAGCCCGCCTCGCGGCTCGCGGCGATCAAGGGCGTGACGCAAGGTTATCCGCTGCGTGGCGCGCTGCGTATCGCGTCCGCGCCCGGCAAGCCCGACGCGCCCGTCAACGGCATTCCCGCGCCCGGCACCGTCTGGGTCGATGCCTCCCTGCTCGATGCGCTGAAAACGCAGCCCGGCGGCACGATGAAGGTCGGCACGCGCACGTTCAAGGTGGCGGGCATCATCACGCGCGAGATGGATCGCGGCTTTTCCTTCGTCAACTTCTCGCCGCGCCTCATGATGCGCGCCGATGAAATCGCCGCCACGGGATTGCTCGGCTACGGCAGCCGCGTGACTTACCGCTTGCTGGTCGCGGGACCGGATGCGCAGATCGAGCGCTTCGCGCAATTCGCCCGCGATAAGACCGACGGCGGCAAATTGCGCGGCGTCGGACTCGAATCGCTGTCGGACGGGCAGCCGCAAGTGCGGCAGACCATCGATCGCGCGAGCCACTTTCTCACGCTCGTTTCGCTGCTGACGGCGATGCTCGCGGCGGTAGCCATCGCCATGGCCGCGCATCGTTTTGCGCGGCGGCATCTCGACGGCTGCGCCACCATGCGTTGCCTGGGCGTCAGTCAGCGCACGCTGCGCGCGTTGTTTCTGAACGAATTCCTGGCGATCGGCGTGATCGGCAGCGCGCTTGGCGTCGTGCTCGGTTTCGGCGGCCATCTCGTGCTGCTGAACTGGCTGGGCTCGCTCGTCGATGTCGATTTGCCGCAGCCCTCCGTCTGGCCCGCGCTGCAAGGCATCGCGATGGGCCTCGTGCTGCTGCTCGGCTTCGCCCTGCCGCCGCTTTTGCCGCTCACGCGCGTGCCGCCTGTGCATGTGATCCGCCGTGAACTCGGCGATGCAAACCGCGTCGCTTATGCGGCCTACGGCGTAGGCGTCGTGCTGTTCGCGGCGTTGCTCATCGTCGCGGCGGGCGAGTTGAAGCTCGGCGGCATCGTCGCGGGCGGATTCGCGGCCGGCCTCCTGATCTTCGGCGTGATCGCGCGCGCGGCGTTGTGGGCGGCGGCGCGCTTCGTGCGGCGGGAAAAGAGCCGCGCGGGCGTGGGCTGGCGTTATGCGCTGGCGTCGCTCGAACGGCGCAGCGGCGCGAGCGCGTTGCAGATCACGGCGCTTGGCATCGGCCTCATGTGTTTGTTGCTGATAGCGATGACGCGCGACGACCTCATCAAGGGCTGGCGCGCCGCCACGCCGCCGGATGCGCCCAACGAGTTTCTCATCGACATCCAGCCGGATCAGCGCGAAGGCGTGCTCGCGTATCTGCATGGGCATGGCCAACCCGATGCCGCGCTCTCGCCGATGGTGCGCGCGCGTCTCGTCGCCATCAATGGCAAGGCGGTGAATCCGGACAGCTACGACAAGCCGGATGCAAAACGGCTCGTCGATCGCGAATTCAATCTTTCTTACACCACCGAATTGCCGGGCGATAACCGCGTGACGCAGGGCACGTGGTTCGGCAAGAACGCGCAGCCGGCGGTGTCGATAGAAGAGGGCATCGCGAAGACCATTCGCGTGAAGATGGGCGACACGCTGCGTTTCGATGTCGCCGGCATGCCGGTCGAGGCGCCGGTGACGAGCGTGCGCAAGGTCGACTGGAATTCGTTCAAGGTCAACTTTTTCGTGCTGATGCCGCCCGAGACGCTGGCCGACCTTCCCGCGACGTTCATCACGAGTTTTCATCTGCCGCCGGAACAGGCGCGCACCATCGACGGCCTCGTCGCCGCCTATCCGAACGTGACCGCCATCGATACCGCGCCGATCCTCGCGCAGATTCAGCGCACGCTCGACCAGGTGATCGGCGCGGTGCAGTTCCTGTTCATCTTCACGCTCGCGGCCGGCGTGCTGGTGCTCTACGCGGCGCTTGCCGGCACGCGCGACGAACGCATGCGCGAGTCGGCACTGTTGCGGGCTTTGGGCGCATCGCATCGGCAGATTCGTTCGGTGCAGGTCGCCGAGTTCGTCGCGGTCGGCGCGTTGTCCGGCCTGATGGCGGCGCTCGGTGCGCAGGGCATCGGTTACGTGCTTGCATCGCGCGTGTTCGAGTTTCATATCGAGTTCAACCCGTGGCTCGTGCCGGTTGGCATCGTCGCGGGCGTTGCTTGCGCGGCGCTCGGCGGCTGGATGAGCCTGCGGCGCGTGCTGGCGCGTCCGGCCTTGCAATCGCTGCGCGACGCCTGAGTTTTCTGTTGTCCAAAAGCAATGAGCGAAGTCAATTCCCAACCTTCCGACGATGAAGTCCAAAAGCCCACGCCGTTCGAACTGATCGGCGGCGAGGAACGTCTGCGCGCGATGGTCGATCGCTTTTACGATCTGATGGACCTCGAACCTGAATTCGCGGGCTTGCGCGCGCTGCATCCGCCGACACTCGACAACTCCCGCGACAAGACCTTCTGGTTTCTGTGCGGCTGGATGGGCGGACCGGATCACTACATCAGCCGCTTCGGCCATCCGCGTTTGCGGGCGCGGCATATGCCGTTCGCCATTGCAACGGCCGAGCGCGATCAATGGTTGCGCTGCATGGCGTGGGCGATGCAGGACATCGGCCTCGACGAGCCTTTGCGCGAGCGCCTTCTCACCTCTTTCTTCGATACCGCCGACTGGATGCGCAACCGGCCCGGCTGATTCGCGCGCTTTTGTATCGGTCCAAGGCAGCGGCGCGTGCGGCATGATCTGCGGAACGGCTTTTTGCCGCCCCACGAAACATTGCAAGGACAAGACATGAGCACACGCGCACTCTTTCGCGAGGACGCTTATCGCACGCAGTGCGAGGCGAGCGTCACGGCTATCGACGAAATGGGCATTCACCTCGATCAAACCGTGTTTTATCCGCTCGGCGGCGGCCAGGCCGGCGATGCGGGCACGCTGACGCTTGCCGACGGCACGAAGATCGTCATCGCCGACACGCGCAAGGCGAAGTTCGAAGGCGCCACGCCCGACGACGCCGTGCATGTGCCCGCGCCCGGCCAGGAAGAAGCGCTTTCGCTTTTGAAGGTTGGCGACAGAGTGAGCGCGGAGATCGACTGGGAGCGGCGGTATCGGCATATGCGGCTGCATACGGCGAGTCATCTGATGTGCGCGGTACTGCCGTATCCGGTGGATGGATGCAGCATCACGAGAGACTATGCGCGCCTCGACTTCGCGACGGTCGAGCCTATCGAACGTGAGCGCGTGGAAGCGCGTCTGGCGGAACTGATCGGCGGCGCGCACGACGTGAATACCGAATGGATCACCGACGACGAGATGACCGCGCGCCCTGAACTCGTCCGCACGATGAGCGTGAAGCCGCCGATGGGCCTTGGCCGCGTGCGCCTGTTGCGCATCGAAAACGTGGATTTGCAGCCATGCGGCGGCACGCATGTGCGTAATACGGGCGAGATCGGCGGCTTGCGGATTGCGAAGCTGGAGAAGAAGAGCGCGCGCACGCGGCGACTGGTGCTGGAGCTGGTTTGAAGGCGCGAGCGGAAGCACTCGATTCGCGCGCGAGCGCGATACTCGAATTCTGGTTCGGCGCGGTCGGCTCGCCTGAGGCCGGAACGGAACGCAAGCTGTGGTGGAAAAAGAAGCCTGCCTTCGATGCGCAGATCAGCGAGCGTTTCGGCGCCGTGCTCGAAGAAGCGCAGTCGGGCGGTTTGCGCGAATGGGAGCGCACGCCTTCGGGTGCGCTTGCGCTGATCGTGCTGCTCGACCAGTTTTCGCGCAATTGTTATCGGCATACGCCGCGCGCGTTTGCGGGCGACGAGCGTGCGCTGGCGTTGGCGAAAGCGCTGGTCGATTCCGGCGATGATTTGCGCTTGGCCGATGCATACCATCGTGCGTTTGCGTATATGCCATTCGAGCATGACGAGAGGATGGAGAGCCAGCTTCGCGCGGTTGAATTGTTTGGGAAATTAGAGCAAGAAGAGGGCGTGACGAGCTTCCATGAATCGGCGATGAAGCATGCGGAAATCATCGAACGATTCGGGCGCTTTCCGCATCGCAACCGAATTTTGGGCAGGCCGACGACGAAGGAAGAAGAAACGTGGCTGATGACACGCGGCGGCTTTTAGAGGGAGGCGAACCCGATGATTGCGCGCAGCGAGTCAGAAAGGCGTGGCTTGGAGGTCCGAAGAGCACTAAGACCGGTAATCAATGTGAGTGCTCGAGTAGAACTGCGCAAAGACAAGGCTTCGATCAGCGGGCCGCAAAGAGGTCATCAGCCGCGAAGAGGTGACAAAAAAAATTCGCAGACAACGGCCCATTGCAGGGCAAGCGCTCGAAGAGAATCTTGAGCTGCGAACGACTACAAGCGTGAGAAAGGGGGAGTGCTCAAAGGGTTTGTGGTAAATAGCGGGGAACCAGTTATGCTTCAGGAGCCGGTTCCTAAGCTGCTTTCTTTGGTGACTTTCTTTGCAGCAGCAAAGAAAGTTACCCCTCCGCCGGGGAGGCGGCTACTGAACAAAACGCAGCAAAAGAAAAAAAGAAAGCACCTCACCGCCCACCGGCGACATCGATCAAAGCCCCGGTGACATAAGAAGCGGCATCGGAGAGCAGCCAGACGATAGCCTCGCCGACTTCATCGGCGGACCCGGCGCGCCCGATAGGCGTCTGCCCACCCAGCACCTGAGCCCGATCGGGCTTACCACCACTAGCGTGAATCTCGGTCTCGATGAGACCGGGCCGAATGGCATTGACCCTCACCCCTTCGCGCCCGAGCTCTTTGGAAAGCCCGATGGTGAGTGTATCGATAGCCCCTTTGGAAGCCGCATAATCGACATACTCCCCCGGGCCGCCCAATCTGGCGGCCGCCGAAGAAACATTCACGAGCGACCCGCCCTTGCCACCACGCGAAGTGGAAAGCCGCCGCGCCGCTTCACGAGCGCAAAGAAACGCGCCGAGCACATTGGTATCGAAAATACGTTTCATGCGCTCGATATCCATGTCCGCGAGCATGGAGCCAGGCGCGACGATGCCCGCGTTATTCACCACGCCATCGAGCTTGCCGAACGCCTTCTCGGTGGCATCGAACATCGCGATGATCGCCGCCTCTTCGCACACGTCGCCCTGAATGGCGATCGCCTTGCCGCCAGCGGCTTGCACCGCGGCGACGGTTTCATCGGCGGCACTGGCGTTATTCGCATAGTTCACGCCGACCGACCAGCCGCGCGCGCCCGCGAGCAGCGCTGCCGAGCGGCCGATGCCGCGGCTCGCGCCCGTAATCAGGATGACTTTGGACATCGTGTCGACCGTTAGGAATGGATCAAACCGCGTCGCGCTTTTCGTTCCACTTGTCGAGCGTGCGGGGCGTGTAGTGCTGCAGCTTCGTGATCATCTCGCCGGGCTCGCGCGCAATCTGTATGAGCTCTAGATACTGCTCGCGCATGAAGCCTTCGTCGACGGTATGGCGCAACATGGCCATGAGCGGGTCGTAATAGCCGTTCACGTCCAGCAGGCCAACAGGCTTCTGATGATAACCAAGCTGCGCCCACGTGAACACTTCGAAAAATTCCTCGAAAGTGCCGACACCACCGGGCATCGCGACGAACGCGTCCGCGAGATCGGCCATGCGCTTCTTGCGCTCGTGCATGTCGGGCACGACGATCAGTTCCGTGAGGTCCGTATGGCCCACTTCCTTCGCAAGCAGCAACTCTGGAATGACGCCGATTGCGCGTCCGCCGGCGGCGAGCACTTCATCGGCGATCAGGCCCATCAAACCGACGCGGCCGCCGCCATACACGAGCGAGAGGTCGGCCTCGACGAGCGCGCGGCCGAACGCCTTGGCCGCCTCGGCATACACAGGGCGGGCTCCGCTGGCGGAGCCGCAATAGACACAAACAGCCTTCATTATCGGGAATCCTTCGGTGTTACGTTCTTCGGCGCGCCCGGCGGCGCTTCCTCGCGCGGCGGCAGGAAGTCGGCGTACTGGCGCTTCGGCAGTTTACCGGACACGAGGTCGTCGAAGAGCTGGCGCGATCGTCCGCGAAGATACGGCGCCATGATCGAAATGATATGCAGACTCGCCTGATGCAACTCCGTGCGGATCGCTTCCTGATCGTTGTACTTGCGCGGGTTCATCACGTACTGGTACGAAAGCCAGTAGGTCGAGATCACGCCCATGTTGGTCGCGATGACTTCGATCTCCGCAGGCGTCGCGACCATTTCTTGATCGGCGACGAGCGCTTCGCATAGCTGGCTGGCAAAGCGCACCTTGTGCGTGATGATCTGCTTGAAGTGCGTTTCGAGCGTGCGATTGCGCGCGAGCAGATCGTTCAGATCGCGATAGAGAAAGCGATACGCCCACAGGAAATCGGCCATGTACTGTAAGTACGACCACATTTCATCTATGGTCGGACGATGATCGTCCGGGAACTTCAGGCGCTTCTGAATCTGCTGCTCGAATTGCGCGAAGATGCTGTTGATGATGTCGTCTTTGTTCCGGAAATGGTAGTACAGATTACCTGGACTAATTTCCATTTCCTCGGCGATCGTCGTGGTGGTGACGTTCGGCTCGCCGATATCGTTGAACAACTTCAGCGACAGCTCGAGAATCCGTTCGCGGGTACGGCGGGGAGGTTTGGCTTCCATGTCGTCCGACCTTGGCTTCCGGTGGCGGCGCTCGAAACTCCAAAACGTTCGCGCGACCGGTTTCCGTTGCTATTTTTGAGAATGTCGGACGATTATAAACCGGTCGTTCTGGGCGACAGTTCTGCGTTTCAGGTGACATTCATCTTTTATGGGATACGAGCGAGCCAATTCGACACGACCGGCCAGAGAATCAACGCCCACGTAATGAGGCAAACGCCGAGCGCGACCATCACGGCCGCGCTGCCGAAATCCTTCGCGCGCTTCGAGAGTTCGTGACGTTCGAGCGAGATGCGGTCGATAGCCGCTTCCACGCTCGAATTGAGCAATTCGACGATCAGCACGAGCAGCACGGATGCGATCAGCGCCGCGCGCTCGACGGGCGCCACCGGCACGAAAAGACTGCATGGCAGAAGAATCGCGGCGAGCGTGAGTTCTTGGCGAAACGCGCTTTCCTCGCGAATGGCGACGCGAAAACCGTTGAGCGAGTTCTTCATCGCGTGCCAGGCGCGCGTGAAGCCGCGATTACCCTTATACGGGTTGAAGGGCAGCGGCGCGAGCGGATCGTCGGGACCTAGCGGTTCGTTTTCCTCATTGGCTTCGACGTCGCCATCGCGCTTGGACTCGAGCGGACGAGGCGCCGCACGGGCGTGAGCTTCGGCGCGTTGCTCGGCGAGCCTCTTTTGCGTCATGCGGCCGCCCGGTCGATGCTCGGCGCGCGTGGTTCGACCTGGCGCAAATGCGAGGCGAACTGCTCGGAGGCCGCGCGCCACGAGAAACGCTCGGCCCACGCGCGGGCATCGGCGCGTTCGATCTTGAGCGCTTGCAGACAGGCTTCGTGCAGATCTTCATGGAGCGCGCCGGGACCGTGTTCACCTAGCACGTCGATTGGACCCGTGACCGGATACGCGGCGACCGGCGTGCCGCAGGCCATCGCTTCGAGCAGCACGAGGCCGAAGGTATCGGTGCGGCTCGGGAACACGAAGACATCGGCGGCGGCGTAGACCTTCGCCAGTTCCGTCTGCGAAAGCACGCCGAGATAGTTGACGTTCGTATAGCGCGACTTCAGCTCCGCGAGCGCCGGTCCTTCGCCCGCGACCCACTTCGAGCCGGGCAGATCGAGCTTCAGAAACGCTTCCACGTTCTTTTCCACGGCCACCCGCCCGACGTACAGAAAGATGGGCCGCGCGGTGTTGAGCACCTTCGAGTCCATCGGATGAAAGATGTCCAGATCGACGCCACGCGTCCACAGCACGACGTTGGTGAAGCCGTACTGTTCCAGGTCATGCTTGACGACCGGAGTAGGCGCCATCACCGCCTGCGAATGCCGATGAAACCAGTGCAGAAACCGATAAGTCATGGCGAGCGGAATGCCGAAGCGCGCTTTCACGTACTCGGGAAAACGCGTGTGATAAGCGGTCGTGAACGGCAGTTTGTGACGCAGCGCATAGGCACGCGCCGACATGCCGAGCGGGCCTTCGGTCGCGATATGCAGCGCGTCCGGCGCGAATTCGTCGATACGCTTCGCCACGTGCCGGCCCGGCATCAATGATAGGCGAATCTCGGGATAAGTCGGACACGGAATGGTTTTGAACTCGAGCGGCGTGAGCAATTCCACGCGATGCCCGAGGCCCGTGAGTTCGCGGCTCGTCTGCGTGAGCGTGCGCACGACGCCATTGACCTGCGGCTCCCATGCATCGGTGACGATCATGATTTTCATCGGATTTCGGCTCGGGTGAGAGTACGGTTCAGACGGTGGCGCGCACGCGGTTCGGTTGCGCTTCCGGGGAGTGCATGACGGTCCAGTAGACGATCTTCAGTTCGCCGTCTTGGGTCTCGACGAGCGCGGAGAGACTCTCCACCCAGTCGCCGTCGTTGCAATAGAGAATGCCGTCGATATCGCGTATCTCGGCCTTGTGGATATGCCCGCACACCACGCCATCGCAGCCGCGGCGGCGAGCTTCGTCGGTCATGACCCGTTCGAACTGCGAAATGAAGTTGACCGCGTTTTTGACCTGATGCTTGAGATACTGCGAGAGCGACCAGTAGTCGAAGCCGAGCTTCGTGCGCACGCGATTGAACCAGCGGTTGAGCAGCAGGATCATCGTGTAGGCGGTGTCGCCGAGATAGGCGAGCCATTTCGCGTGCTGGATCACGCCGTCGAAGAGATCGCCGTGCACGATCCAAAGACGCTTGCCCGCGAGCGTCGTATGGAAGGCTTCGCCGCGCACGTGGATGTCGCCGAACGCGAGATCGCAGTACTGGCGCGCGGCTTCGTCGTGATTGCCGGGGATATAGACGACTTGCGTGCCCTTGCGCGCCTTGCGCAGGATTTTCTGAATGACGTCGTTGTGCGCCTGCGGCCAGAACCAGCCTTTCTTCAGTTGCCAGCCATCGATGATGTCGCCGACGAGATACAGGTACTCCGACTCGTTGTGGCGCAGAAAATCGAGCAGATAGGGCGCCTGGCAGCCGCCGGAGCCCAAATGGATGTCCGACAGCCAGATCGCGCGATAGCGTTGAGGCGCACTGGAGGATTCGCTGTCGTCGTCGGCGCCCGGGTTCGCCGGCAGCGGCAGGGCGGCTTCATGCGTCGCGCCGCGCAGATCGGCGCTCCGAAAACGATAAGCGGAAGACGCTTCGATTGCCTGCGTGACGGTCGAGTGGAAGGTCATGGGCTCGCGTATCGGGTTTCGATATGCGCATTGCGCCATGCGGCCGTGACCGAGCCGTGACAGTCACGAGAAGTTCTTATTACTTGTAGGGAGTCGGCGCCGTGATGATGCGCGTGCCAGCCAGGCGATCGTGCAGAAACTGCCGCGCCGGATCGAGCCGGACGGCGGCCGCCCACAGCGCGATCCAGGCCGCGAACACGGCGAGCGTCTGCGGCACGGCGAGCCCGAGCAGCGGATGCAGCGCGAGCGGCGGCAGGAACCACAGCCAAGCGAGCGCGTAGCGCGCGAGAGCCCGGCCAGGCGTGACGGGCTCACCGTGGGCATCGACCAATTTGAGGCGCCAGGTTTTCATTGGCAGCGTCTGGCCGCCGTGGGTCCAGAACCACACGAAATACGCGGCGAGCACGAGACCGATCCACGTCATCAGCCAGTTGTGATGCGTAAGGCCGTTTTTCTGCTGAGTGAGCGTGCTGAACAAATATCCGGAGATGAACACCACGCCGAACAGAATGACGCCTTCGTAGACCATCGTCGCGAGCCGGCGGCGCAGCGTGGGCGCGTGGAGCGGCGAGAGAGGCGTGGTGGTGGAAGCGGACGCGCTCATGAGCCGTTGTACATGGAAGGCGCTTGCTGCGGGGAGACGGGAATCGGCGTTGCCGGCACGACGCTCGCGGCGTTGGGAATCGCGGGCGTGGCGGGCGAGGCGGTTGAGGTGGAAGAAGGCGATGCAGCCGGCGCACCGGAGCCGCCTTCGGCATGTCCCGCGCCGTGGCCTTGCTCGCGCGCGGCCACGAGCCGGTTGATGTCCTTCACTTCGCTCTTGCCGGTCGGCGGCGCGCTAACGACCGTGGGACGGCGCGTGCGCTCGGTGGCGGCGAGCTTTTTCTTCTGCTCTTCGGAAAGCTTCTGGTAAGCATCCCACGCCTTTTCGCGATTCTCCGGCGCGACGGACTTTGAAACCTGATAGTTCTCGCGCGCGACTTTGCGCTGGTCCGGCGTCATGCGCGTCCATTCCTCCATGCGCTGATGCAGACGCTTTTGCGCCTCGGGCGACATGCGGTGATAGCGCGATGCGATCTTCAGCCACTTTTGCTTGCGCTCTTCGCTGAAGGAATCCCATTGCGTGGAGAACGGCGCGAGCGCGACGTGCTGCGCTTCGGTGAGGCGATTCCACGAGAGCGGACTGCCGGAAGAGAGCGCCGACAGCGAAAGGCCGGAATCGGCGCCCGAACTTGCGCCGTTGGGCGCGGCGGCGGTCGAGAGCAAGGCGGCGGTGGCCGGGTAAAAGCGCGGATAAGTCGCGGCGAATGCGACCAGACTCGCAATCGCGCAACTAAAGACAATCGCGAGACCGCGCTTGTAACTCACCCGAAAACTCCCCGCCAGGATTGATGTCAGTTGAAAGATTCGACAATACGCGTCAGTGATTACGCGTCAAATATGCGTTGAAGCCGTGATCGAGATAGGCGTCGAGCGGCAAGCTGTCGGAGAGCATGGCCGCGTCGATGTCGGCGAGTTCGGCACGGCGCTCCTGATCTTCCCAGTAAGCGATGCCAGCCAGACCGATAGCCAGCGCGCACACCGGCCATACGAGGCCGAAGCCGCCGAGCCGCGCGAACAGGCCCTTCGGCCCTTGCGTCTTGGAGCCGTCGTGACCCGCGCCGCCCGCCGAGAGGCTCGCGCCTGCTCCGGCCAAAGCCGGCGTGAACGCGGGCGCGGTCATGGCGACCTTCTCCGGCTTCTTGCGCGCGATAGCAGCCCGGCGCGCCTCGGCGAGCCGGTCGACCGCGGCGGCCGGAATAGTCGATGTACTTTCGTCCAGCGCGCGAACTACCTTCAGCGCGAACTCGTTTTCCTTTGAATCAAGAACGGAACTCATAGCGTGATCCCTTTGGCTTTCAGGGCGTGCGCGAGGGCGTGCGTGGCGCGTGAACAATGCGTTTTGACGCTGCCCTCGGAGCAGCCCATGGCGGCGGCCGTCTCTGCGACATCCATATCTTCCCAGTAACGCATGAGAAAGGCTTCTCGTTGACGTGCCGGCAATTTCTGGATTTCCGCGTCGATCAGGTTGAGTACCTGTTCGCGTTCCAGTTTGTTCTCGCTGCTCTCGCTGCCGAGTGCGCCGTCTTGTGATTCGAAGGATTCGAGCGGGTCGAACTCGTCGTCGTCCGCGTTTCCGAAGGACGAAAAGAGGCTGACCCACGTGTTCCGCACCTTCTGGCGACGGAAATAGTCGTGCGTCGCATTCTGGAGGATACGCTGGAAAAGCAGCGGAAGCTCGGAAGGCGGCTTGTCACCGTATTTTTCCGCCAGTTTGATCATGGCGTCCTGCACGATGTCCAGCGCCGCGTCGTCGTCGCGGACGGTGTACACGGTCTGTTTGAACGCGCGTCGTTCGACGCCCGCCAGGAAATCGGCAAGTTCCTTGTCTGATGCCATCCGTTGGGAGCCCGGCGCAACGAATTTGCGTCGAAAGGGATCGTGGGTTCTAGGAAAACCTGCGGATGCTAGCAAATTTTCGCCACGCCGGGAGGATTTGGGACGATTTGTTGCCCGATTTACGTACTCGCTGCTCCAAGCGTCAAACGTTGTGCTAAATCTGAGCTTTTTCCGAAAAGCGTCGGATCGGAGATTTCCGAAACTTTTTTCTTGACCCGTTGCGCGCGCCGGGCTACATTTTCCGACTCGCATCATAAAGTGAAATGTCTGCTTTGAGGCGAGCCCAAGAAGCACGCCAGTCAATTCAAGACGCGCCGCTTGAACCCGAGCCACAAGCCCGGCAGAGAGCACCCGATCAATTTTTTGCCGAAAATTCGAAAGGTGATGAATGAACATGCCCAGCGCGGAATTCTCCACGTCGGATACGACTCCCCCTCACGAAGCTGACTCCATCGGCGGCACCGTGCTCATGCGCGCGCTCGCTGACGAGAAGGTCGAGTTCATTTGGGGCTATCCCGGCGGCTCGGTACTCTACATCTACGACGAGCTGTACAAGCAGGACCAGATCCAGCACATTCTCGTGCGCCACGAACAGGCCGCCGTGCACGCCGCCGACGCCTATGCGCGCTCGACCGGCAACGTGGGCGTGTGCCTCGTGACTTCCGGCCCCGGCGTCACCAATGCGGTGACGGGTATTGCCACGGCCTATATGGACTCCATTCCGCTCGTCATCATCAGCGGGCAGGTTCCGACCGCGGCCATCGGCCTCGACGCGTTCCAGGAGTGCGACACCGTCGGCATCACGCGGCCCTGCGTCAAGCACAACTTCCTCGTGAAGGACGTGCGCGATCTCGCCGCCACCGTCAAGAAAGCGTTCTACATTGCCCGCACGGGTCGTCCCGGTCCGGTGCTGATCGACATTCCGAAGGACGTGTCGAAGGCGCCGTGCAAGTACGAACCGCTGAAGAGCGTGTCGCTGCGTTCGTATAACCCGGTGACGAAGGGCCACTCCGGCCAGATCCGCAAGGCGGTGCAACTGCTGCTTTCGGCCAAGCGCCCGTATATCTATACCGGCGGCGGCATCATTCTCGCGGATGCATCGCGCGAACTGAACCAATTCGCCGATTTGCTGGGCTATCCGGTCACCAACACGCTGATGGGTCTGGGCGGTTACCGCGCGAGCGACAAGAAATTCCTCGGCATGCTCGGCATGCATGGCACGTACGAAGCCAACATGGCCATGCAGAATTGCGACGTGCTGATCGCCATTGGCGCGCGCTTCGACGACCGCGTGATCGGCGACCCGGCGCACTTCGCATCGTCGCCGCGCAAGATCATCCACATCGACATCGATCCTTCGTCCATTTCCAAGCGCGTGAAGGTGGACATTCCCATCGTCGGCGACGTGAAGGAAGTGTTGAAGGAGCTGATCGAGCAGTTGCAGACGGCGGAACACGGCCCGGACACGCAGGCGCTCAAGTCGTGGTGGGACCAGATCGAAGGCTGGCGCTCGAAAGACTGCCTCGCTTACGACCGCAAAAGCGAGATCATCAAGCCGCAATATGTCGTCCAGAAGCTGCATGAACTGACCGACGGCAACGCCTTCGTCTGTTCGGATGTCGGCCAGCATCAGATGTGGGCCGCGCAGTTCTATCCGTTCAACAAGCCGCGCCGCTGGATCAACTCGGGCGGTCTCGGCACCATGGGCTTCGGCTTGCCGGCAGCCATGGGCGTGAAGATGGCCTTTCCCGACGAGGAAGTGGTCTGCATCACGGGCGAAGGCTCCATCCAGATGTGCATTCAGGAGCTCTCGACGTGCAAGCAGTACAACACGCCCGTCAAGATCATCTCGCTCAACAACCGCTATCTCGGCATGGTGCGCCAGTGGCAGCAGATCGAATACAAGAAGCGCTATTCCAGTTCCTACATGGACGCGCTGCCTGACTTCGTGAAGCTCGCCGAAGCGTATGGGCATGTCGGCATTCGCGTCGAAAAGACCGCGGACGTCGAGCCGGCGCTGAAGGAAGCGCTGCGCCTGAAAGATCGCACCGTATTTCTCGACTTCCAGACCGATCCCACCGAAAACGTATTTCCCATGGTGCAAGCAGGCAAGGGCATCACGGAAATGCTGCTCGGCTCGGAAGATCTATAACGCGGCTTTGACTCGCGAGGCCCGGGCGCACCCGTCTTCACAAAGGGCGAGCGCCGCGCACGGGTTTTTCGAAGCAGACGCCAACTGGATAAACCTCGGGAAAAGACATGAAACACATCATCTCCGTACTGCTGGAAAACGAACCGGGCGCGTTATCGCGTGTCGTCGGGCTCTTTTCCGCGCGCGGCTACAACATTGAAACGCTGACGGTGGCGCCGACCGAAGACAGTTCGCTGTCGCGGCTGACCATCGTCTCGATTGGCTCGGACGACGTGATCGAACAGATCACGAAGCACCTGAACCGCCTGATCGAGGTGGTGAAAGTGGTCGACCTGACAGAGGGCGCCCACATCGAGCGCGAGCTGATGCTCATCAAGGTAAGAGCGGTCGGCAAGGAACGCGAAGAGATGAAGCGCATGGCGGATATCTTCCGCGGCCGCATCATCGACGTGACCGAAAAGACCTACACGATGGAACTGACGGGCGCATCCGACAAACTCGACGCGTTCATTCAGGGGCTCGACGCCACGGCCATTCTGGAAACGGTTCGCACGGGCAGTTCCGGCATCGGCCGGGGCGAGCGCATTCTGAAGGTTTAAACCTACACTCATTTCGACTAGTTTTCTCTGCCTGCGCGGAGACAGACCTCAAGGAACCACCATGAAAGTTTTCTACGACAAAGACGCCGACCTCTCCCTCATCAAGGGCAAGCAAGTCACCATCATCGGTTATGGCTCGCAAGGCCATGCGCACGCGCTGAACCTGAAGGAAAGCGGCGTGAACGTGACGGTCGGCCTGCGTAAAGGCGGTGCTTCGTGGAGCAAGGCCGAGAACGCGGGCCTCAAGGTCAAGGAAGTGGCCGAAGCCGTGAAGGGCGCGGATGTCGTCATGATGCTGCTGCCCGACGAGCAGATCGCCGAAGTCTACAAGAACGAAGTCCACGCCAATGCCAAGGAAGGCGCGGCGCTGGCGTTCGCGCACGGCTTCAACGTGCATTACGGCCAGGTGATCCCGCGCGCGGATCTGGACGTCATCATGATCGCGCCGAAGGCGCCGGGCCACACCGTGCGCAATACGTATCAGCAAGGCGGCGGTGTGCCCCACCTGATCGCGGTGGCACAAGACAAGTCGGGTTCGGCCCGCGACGTGGCGCTGTCGTATGCGGCGGCCAACGGCGGCGGACGTGCCGGCATCATCGAAACGAACTTCCGCGAAGAAACTGAAACCGACCTGTTCGGCGAGCAAGCCGTGCTGTGCGGCGGCACGGTGGACCTGATCAAGGCTGGTTTCGAAACGCTGGTGGAAGCGGGCTACGCGCCGGAAATGGCGTACTTCGAGTGCCTGCACGAGCTGAAGCTGATCGTCGACCTGATCTATGAAGGCGGTATCGCCAACATGAACTACTCGATCTCGAACAACGCCGAGTATGGCGAGTACGTAACGGGTCCGCGCATCGTCACGGAAGAGACGAAGAAGGCGATGAAGGCCGTGCTGAAAGACATCCAGACCGGCGAATACGCGAAGAGCTTCATCATCGAAAACCGCGCTGGCGCGCCGACGCTGCAATCGCGTCGCCGTCTGACGGCCGAGCATCAGATCGAGCAGGTCGGCGAGAAGCTGCGCGCCATGATGCCGTGGATCGCGAAGAACAAGCTGGTCGATCAGTCGAAGAACTAAGTCTTGCTTCGAGGGGTTCGTAACTTGCCCCTTCTCCGTTTGCGTGGAGATAGACCGCGTTTCCGAGGGGCCTGCTGCTTGCGCCATTTTCTCCGCATGCGTGGAGATCGATGTTTGCAGCACGTTTCTTGCTGAAACTAAAGCCGTCCGGATGCCCTGTGCTCCGGGCGGCTTTTGCTATCCTACGGTTTTAATAAAACATCGAACTCGTTCATGAACTATCCTCATCCGATCATTGCCCGCGAAGGCTGGCCGTTCATCGCCATCGCGGCCGTCGTTGCGATTCTCGTGCAGGCGCTCGGCGGCTTCGGCTTCGCCTGGATTTTCTGGCTGATCGTGATCTTCGTCGTCCAGTTTTTTCGCGACCCGCCGCGTCCCATTCCCGCGCAGGCCAACGCCGTGCTGTGTCCGGCCGACGGGCGCATTGTCGCGGTCGAAACTGCGCACGATCCGTATGCGGGCCGTGAGGCGCTCAAGATCAGCGTGTTCATGAACGTTTTCAACGTGCATTCGCAGCGTTCGCCGGTCGATGGCGCCATCAGCAAGGTTCAGTACTTCCCGGGCGCGTATCTGAATGCGGCAGTCGAGAAGGCATCGACGGAGAACGAGCGCAATGCCATCGTCCTGCAGACGGCGAGCGGTCATACCGTGACGTCGGTGCAGATCGCGGGTCTCATCGCACGACGTATTCTCTGTTATGTGCATGTGGGCGAGCCGCTCACGCGCGGTCAGCGCTATGGCTTCATTCGTTTCGGTTCGCGCGTCGACGTGTATCTGCCGATTGGTAGCCGTCCGCGTGTCTCGATTGGCGAGAAAGTGTCCGCATCATCGACGATCCTCGCCGAGTTCGCGGAATAACGCCGGGGGTTTCGATGGCGGCATTCAAACCGCGCCGTAACCGTATGAACGGCGCGACTCCGCGCGCCTTCCGGCGCAACAAGGCCGCGCAGGACGTCGGTGCCGTGGAAACGCGGCGCGCCAAACGGCAGCAGTTCCTGCGCAAACGCGGCATTTATCTCCTGCCTAACGCGTTCACCACGGCGGCGCTTTTTTGCGGCTTCTTCGCTGTCGTCCAGGCGATGAACGTTCGCTTCGAGATCGCGGCCATCGCCATTTTCGTCGCGATGGTGCTCGATGGCATGGACGGACGCGTCGCGCGCATGACGCACACGCAGAGCGCGTTCGGCGAGCAATTCGACAGTCTTTCGGACATGGTGTCGTTCGGGGTCGCGCCGGCGCTCGTCATGTATGAATGGGTTTTGAAGGATCTCGGCCGTTGGGGCTGGCTCGCGGCCTTCGTGTATTGCTCCGGCGCGGCGTTGCGGCTTGCGCGCTTCAATACGAACGTGGGCGTGGTCGACAAGCGCTATTTCCAGGGCTTGCCGAGTCCGGCCGCGGCTGCGTTGATCGCGGGCTTCGTGTGGCTCGCGACCGATAACCGCGTGCCGCTCAAGCTCGTGTGGCTGCCGTGGGTGGCCTTTGCACTTACTGTCTATGCGGGCGTGACGATGGTATCGAACGCGCCGTTCTACAGCGGCAAGGCGCTGGATGTGCGGTATCGCGTGCCATTCGCGGGCGTGTTGCTCGTCGTGGTGGCGTTCGTGTTGGTGTCGTCCGATCCGCCGGTCATGCTGTTTTGCCTCTTCGTTCTGTACGGCTTTTCGGGCTACGTCTGGTGGGGCTATATGGCGATACGCGGGCGGCCGAACCCGGCGCGTAGCTCGCAGCGGGATGGTTAAGGGGCATCACTGTCATCGTGAGAAAAAGAAAAGGCGGCGATTTGAAAGATCGCCGCCTTTTTGCTTACCGACAGTGTCCAAGGACAAACAGCGCGCGCGGATATTGTCGCGAGTCGACGCGACTAGTGCAGGTGTTCGCGGACGGCTCAACCCGCCACTAACGTGCCGTTCTGCACACGTACGCGTTGACCTTCGCCGAACGGCGGTTGCTGCTTATACGTGAAGTAGCGCGTCTTGCCGTTTTCCATCCGCACGCGCACCGAATAGTCCGTCTCGCTGCGAACGTGTTTCTCGACCGAATTGCCTGCCAGACCGCCGCCAAGCGCGCCCAGGAGCGTCATTGCGGTACGTCCGCCACCACGGCCGAACTGGTTGCCGACGACGCCACCCGCCACCGCGCCGCCCACCGCACCGATGCCGGTACCGTGTCCTTCCTGACGAACGGCGGAGATGGCTTCAACCGTCCCGCAGGTCGAGCAATAAGCCGGATGCGCGGGAGGCTGTTGTGCATACGACGGTTGCTGAACAGGCGGCTGTTGCTGAGCTTGCTGCTGGGCCGCCCGTTGCTGCGCGGCTTGTTCCGCGGCTTGCTGTTGAGCGGCTTGTTGCTGCGCTGCCTGCTGTTGTGCTTGTTGCGCCGCTTGCTGCTGTGCGGCTTGTTGCGCAGCGCTGGGTTGCTGCTGCGCGACGGCTGCCGCCTGCGTCTGCGCCGTATCCGCCGAATTGCTCGATGCGCGCGGGAAGATTCCCGTCATCGCAGCCGTGGCCACGAGACTCGCGACGATCACCGCGCCCGCCGCCGTGGCGATGAGCGGATGCAGACGCCGTTGTGGCGGTTGACCATTGCCTGTCGAGGGCGAAGTGGCCGGCGTAAATTTACTGTTCCCGTTATCCATTTTTGGACCTCCGTACCGAGGCTTTGGAAGCGCAGATGCGCTGACTATAAGCGGCATACTGCCGATGCCGTCTGTGCAATACGATTTTCGGGGAAACCCGGATTTCGTGCTTAAGCGGTTGTAACAAATGCTCGACCGCTAGGCACAAAGTGGAAAGCACAAATAATGCCAAACGTGATCCGCCTTGTCCGAAGGCGATTTGACGCGACGAAGACCCGCTCGACCTTTACCAGGAGTTACAAAAAGATGATGCCTCGGGCAAAAACGGCTGGAAATAAGCTGATCGTCAGCGGAGCGTTTCTCGCGCGCACGCGCCGCCACTTCTTGAACGGTCTCTTGTTCCCGCGTTGCGCCTCACAGAAAGAGAAAGTCTTCGCGTAACGCGTGGAATGCCATTGCCGTAACCGCCCGGCAAAACGCTAAATCGCTTGCAACACGACGACGCAAGAAGCCCCATCGACATAACCAATCGTCGATGCCGTTTCGCGTTTATTCGCCATGCTGATCGTTTCAGAGATGCGCGTCGGCCGTTCTCTAACCGAGTGTGTTCCGGCGAATTCGCGCAGCGTATGCTGACCCAGCCGCGCGAAGGTAGACGCGAGGATCGATGCCTCCCGTCGATTACGAGACCCGCACAGAGAGACGCTCCGTGGCCACGATCCGGCACGGCGAGAAGCGGCAGCACGATCGAACGTGGCAGCGGCGCGAAGCAGTCACACGACGCGCATCGATGCCGGTGCTCGACTCATCGTGTATCGCCAAGCGCCAGCAGTTCACGCCAATCGAGGGCATGAAATGGAATTCAAACGCGAAAAATACGAGCGGCTGCTCGCTTTCGCCAGCACTTTGCCGCCGCTGCCGACCGCGGTCGCTCATCCATGCGATCACGACTCTCTGTCTTCCATCATCGAAGCGGCGCGGCTCGGGCTCGTCGCGCCGATTCTCGTGGCCTCGCGCAGCAAACTCGAAGCGGTCGCCAGCGAGTGCAATCTCGATCTCGGCGATCTACCCATCATCGACGTTCCGCACAGCCACGCGGCGGCGGAAGTCGCGGTGCAGCTCGTGCATGAAGGGCGCGCGGAAGCGCTGATGAAAGGCTCGCTGCACACCGACGAACTGATGGGCGCGGTGGTCACGCGTAACGGCTTGCGCACCGGGCGGCGCGTGAGCCACTGTTTCGTGATGGATGTTCCCGGCCGCGAAAACGCCCTGATCATCACCGATGCCGCCGCGCTCTGCAAGATGGCCGATCGACAACAGATCACGGGCGGCATTCTCGACGGCCCGCTCGCGCTCGACAACGCAATCAGCGAGGAAGCCGCAAGGATCAAGGGGATCGAATCACCGGTGGCGGGGCGCGCGAACGTGCTCGTCGTGCCGGACCTCGAATCCGGAAACCTGCTGGCAAAGAGCTTGTCGTTTCTCGCCGGCGCGGATGCAGCGGGCATCGTGCTGGGCGCGAAGGTGCCGATCATCCTGACGAGCCGTGCGGATTCGATCATGACGCGGCTCGCATCATGCGCAGTGGCCTCGCTCGTGGCGCTCGCGCGGCGCGAGAATCCTTCGGCCGCGATCGTCTAGAGGGATGTATGGACGTCGTTCTGGTCATCAACGCGGGGTCGTCCAGCATCAAGTTTCATGCATACGTCGAGACGGAAGGCAGCCTCGATCCTGTCGCCGGCGGCAAGCTCGAAGAGATCTACGGCAAGCCGTACTTCGAGGCCAGGCGGCCGAACGGCGAACTCATCGACGAAAAGCATTGGCCCGAAGGCGAACAACTCGGGCACGACAATGCGATCACGTTCTTGCTGAACTGGCTGCGTGAACGCTCTTCCGGCGCGAAACTGCTTGCCGTGGGTCATCGTGTGGTGCATGGCGGTGAACGATTTGCAGCGCCGGTGCGCGTCGATACGGACGTGCTCGCGCAACTGGAAGCGCTCGTTCCGCTCGCACCGCTCCATCAGCCGCATAACCTCGCAGCGATCCGCGCGATACGAGCGCGCAATCCGCAGGTGCCACAAATCGCATGTTTCGATACGGCCTTCCACCATACGCAGCCCGCAGCGGCAACGCGCTTCGCGCTGCCGCCCGAGATCACGCAACGCGGCGTGCGGCGCTACGGGTTTCACGGGCTGTCGTACGAGTACATCGCGAGCGTTCTGCCGCAATACAGCGCGAAGGCCGCCAATGGCAAGAGCGTGGTGCTTCATCTTGGCAACGGCGCGAGCATGACGGCGCTCGATCGAGGCAAGAGCATCGCCAATACGATGGGCTTCACGGCCGTCGAAGGGCTCGTCATGGGCACGCGCTGCGGGAGCATCGATCCCGGCGTGCTGCTATGGATGATGCAGGAAGCGCGCATGGACGCCCATGCCATCGAGACGCTGCTCTACAAGCGCTCCGGTCTGCTCGGCGTGTCGGGTATTTCCAGCGATATGCGCACGCTGCTCGCGAGCGATGCACCCGCTGCCGCCGAAGCGGTCGATCTGTTTTGCTATCGAATCTCGCGCGAACTCGGTTCGCTTGCTGCCGCGCTCGGCGGGCTCGATGCGCTCGTGTTCACCGGCGGCATCGGCGAACGTGCGGCGCCCGTGCGCGAGCGCGTGGGGCGCGCGGCGGCATGGCTCGGCGTATCGCTCGACGACGAGGCCAATGCACGCGACGAACGGCGCATCGACGATTCGACGAGCGCAGTCGATGTCTGTGTCATCCCGACGAACGAAGAATTGATGATTGCCCGTCACGCGTTAAGGCTGCTGGGAGGCTGAACGTCGGCGGGCGCATTGCCAGCGGAAAGACGATGCATGGCGCGGCTAACATCGACAAGAGGACGTTATGAACGCAATCAGGACGCTGCTCGAAGCTCAGCCGCTCTTCACGTTGTTCCTCACGATCGCGCTCGGCTATGTGATTGGCGAGATCAGCCTCAAAGGCGTCTCGCTCGGATCGGGGGCCGTGCTTTTCGTCGGCTTGGCAATCGGCGGATTCGCGCCGAAAGCCTTGCCGCCCGCGCTGCTCGGCACGCTCGGCTTGTTGCTGTTTCTGTACGGCATCGGCATTCAGTACGGCGCGCATTTCTTCAAGGGACTGACGAGCGCGGACGGATTGCGGGCCAACGCGGCAGCGGCGCTTGGCGTCGTCGCGGCGGGTTTCGTGTCGCTTTCGCTGGTGCCGGCGTTCGGTCTGAGGCTCGACGAAACGCTCGGCTTGTTCGCGGGCTCGGGAACCAGTACGGCAACGTTGCAAGCCGTGATCTCAACCTTGCATAGCGATGGCGCCGCCGTGGGCTACAGCGTGACTTATCCATTCGGCGTCGCCGGTCCGATACTGATGATCTACGCCCTCGGCGCGTTGCTCAAAGTGAAGATCGAGGCGCCGCCCGAAAGCAACATCGAGACGGCGGAGATCGCCCTGCAAAATCCCGCGCTCGTCGGTCTCAGCGCAGTCGAACTTCATGCGGAGTTGCCGGATGGCGTGACCATTGCCGCCGTTCGCCGCGCGCATCGCAACCGGCTGCCGACCGCGGATTTCGTTCTGCAAACCGGCGATGTCCTGCTGGCAACGGCATTGGAGCCGGCCGCGCTGGAGGAGGCGGCCACACTCATCGGCGAGGTTCAACCGGGCAGAATCACGCGGCATCGGGAAGATCTGGATTACCTGCGCGTGTTCGTATCGAGCCGGGTCATGACCGGGCAGCGCATTGGGGACATTCGATTTCCCGATGGCGTCGTCTGCTCGATTGCTCATGTGCGCAGAGGCGACGCCGACATGTTGCCTCACGTCGATCTGATTCTGGAATCCGGAGACAGGGTCGGGTTGCTGGTGAATCGGACGCATGCCAAAGCGGTTCGCAAACTGTTCGGCGACTCGATCAAAGGGACGGCCGAACTCAGCTTCATCTCGATTGGCGTTGGCGCCGCGATTGGCTTGCTCATCGGCATGATTCCGATTCCCGTGCCCGGCGTGGGAAAACTGACGCTCGGGCTTGCGGCGCTGCTGTTGACCGCGCTTTATCTCGGGAAGATTCGTCGCTCGGGGCCATTTATCTGGAGCGTGCCATTGTCGGCGAATCTGGTTCTGCGGAACTTCGGGTTGACCATTTTTCTGGCACAAGTCGGGATTGCTTCCGGACCGAAATTCTTTGCCGAAGTAGGGGCGACGGGTGTTTCGCTCCTGCTTTACGGCGCGGCGATTCTAATTGCGTTAGTGCTCGTGACGGCGTTTTTCTGCTTGGTGATTTTCAAGCTGCCGTTCGATACCACCATTGGCGTTCTCAGCGGCGCTACGGGAAATCCCGCCATTCTCGCGTTTGCCAATCGCGTGACGCCAACCGATAAACCGGATATCGGCTATGCCATGATTTTCCCGTCGATGACCATTCTGAAAATTCTGTTCGCGCAGATTGCCGCCGTGTTGATGGGGCATTGATCAGAAGCGATGCTGCAAGACAGCGCTGACATCACTGTCAGCGCCACTCAGCTCAGTCCTCGCGACGCAGATGCGGGAACAAAATTACGTCGCGGATGCTCGGGCTGTCGGTCAGCAACATCACCAGCCGGTCGATGCCGATTCCGCAGCCGCCTGTCGGCGGCATGCCGTATTCGAGCGCGCGAATATAGTCGGCATCGAAAAACATGGCTTCTTCGTCGCCCGCGTCTTTCTGATCGACTTGCTTTTGAAAGCGCGCGGCCTGATCTTCCGGATCGTTCAATTCGGAGAAGCCGTTGGCGATCTCGCGGCCCGTGATGAACAACTCGAAGCGCTCCGTAATGCCCGCCACGCTGTCCGACTCACGCGCGAGCGGCGACACTTCGATTGGATAATCGACGATATATGTCGGCTCCCACAGTTGCGATTCGGCCGTCTCTTCGAAAAGCGCCAATTGCAATGCGCCAATGCCCGCATTCAAAAACGCCGGTTGCGTCGTATCAACGCCGAACTTTTTCAATTCCGTGCGCAGGAACGCGGCGTCGCCGAGTTGCGCGTCGGTGTATTGCGGCGCGTATTTTTGAATAGCCTGATTGATCGTCAGCCGATGAAACGGCTTCGAAAAATCGAGTTCGCGGCCCTGATACGTGATGCTCGCGGTGCCGAGCGAGTCGATTGCCGCCTGGCGGATCAGTTGCTCGACGAAGTCCATGAGCCAGTGATAATCCGTGTATGCGGCGTAGAACTCCATCATCGTGAATTCCGGGTTGTGTCGCGGCGACACGCCTTCGTTCCGGAAATTACGATTGATCTCGAACACACGCTCGAAGCCGCCGACGATCAGCCGCTTCAAATACAGCTCCGGCGCGATGCGCAGAAACATCTGCATGTCGAGCGCGTTGTGGTGCGTAACGAAAGGCTTGGCCGCCGCGCCGCCCGGAATGGGGTGCAGCATTGGCGTTTCGACTTCCATGAAGCTCGCCTGCGCCATGAAATTGCGAATGGACGTGACCGCCTTGGTCCGCGCCATGAAGGTTTTGCGAGACTCCGGCGTGACGATCAGATCGACATAACGCTGGCGATAACGCATTTCCTGATCGGCAAGGCCGTGAAACTTGTCGGGCAGCGGACGCAGCGCCTTCGAAAGCAGGCGCAGTTCCGTGCAGCGCACCGACAGTTCGCCCTTGTTCGTGCGAAACAGGACGCCGCGCGCGGCGACGATATCGCCCAGGTCCCACTTCTTGAAGGCGTCGTAAGTCTCGGCGCCGACGTCGGCGGGCGTGATAAAGAACTGGATCTGGTTGCTGCCGTCCTGGACCGTCGCGAAGCTGGCCTTGCCCATCACGCGCTTGAGCATCATGCGGCCGGCAAGCGCCACGGGCAGGGGATTGGCTTCGAGTGCTTCCTTGTCGGTATTGGCGAATTCGCCTTGCAGCGCGGCGGCCTGATGCGTCGGACGGAAGTCGTTCGGATAAGCGACGCCTTGCTCGCGCAGCGCGCGCAATTTGTCGCGACGCTCGCCGATGATCTGGTTTTCTTCCAGTTCGGGCGCGGCGCCCGCTTGAGTCGGTTCGGTCATGATGTGTAGCTTTCGATACGGTGGGATGCGGCGCGGCGAGGGCCAGACGAAAGCGCGGATACCGAAAGCCGGGATCCGCGCCGCGAAACTCAAACGCCCTGTTTCAGGCTCGCGCTGATGAAGTCGTCGAGGTCGCCGTCGAGCACGGCGCGCGTGTTGCTCATTTCCACGCTGGTGCGCAGGTCCTTCACGCGGCTCTGGTCGAGCACGTAGGAGCGGATCTGATGGCCCCAGCCCACATCGGTCTTGCTCGATTCGAGCTTGTCCTGTTCGGCCTGGCGCTTGCGCATCTCGAATTCGTAGAGACGCGCCTTCAGCATCTGCATGGCTTCCGCGCGGTTGCGGTGCTGCGAGCGGTCGTTCTGGCACTGCACGACGATGCCAGTCGGCGCGTGCGTGAGACGCACCGCGGAGTCGGTCTTGTTGATGTGCTGGCCACCCGCGCCCGAAGCGCGATACGTGTCCGTGCGGATATCGGCGGGATTGATTTCGATCTCGATCGAATCGTCGATTTCCGGATACACGAACACGGACGAGAACGACGTATGCCGCCCGCCCGACGAGTCGAACGGCGATTTGCGCACGAGGCGGTGAATGCCCGTCTCGGTACGCAGATAGCCGTAGGCATATTCGCCTTCCACCTTGATGGTCGCGCTCTTGATCCCGGCGACGTCGCCTTCGGATTCCTCGAGCACTTCGGTCTTGAAGCCCTTGCGTTCGCAATAGCGAAGATACTGGCGCAGCAGCATGGACGCCCAGTCGCACGCCTCGGTGCCGCCCGCGCCCGCTTGGATGTCGATGAAGCAATTGTTCGGGTCGGCCGGGTTCGAGAACATCCGGCGAAATTCCGTGTCTTCGACGCGCACTCGCAGTGCTTCCGCGTCGGTTTCGCAGGCGACGAGCGTTTCTTCGTCGCCTTCCTCGTGCGCCATCTCGAAGAGATCGCTGGCGTCGCGCAGGTCGTTGTCGAGCGCGGTGAGTTTCGACACCACGCCGTCCAGCAGCTTCTTCTCACGACCGAGCGCTTGCGCGTTCTTCGAGTCGTTCCAGACGTTCGGGTCTTCGAGTTCTTTGTTGACTTCGGCTAGACGCGCTGACTTGGCGTCGTAGTCAAAGATACCCCCGTAGCTCGCCCGCGCGACGGCGCAGGTCGGCCAGAAGGCTTTCGATCGCGTTGAGACGTTCCGCTTCCATTGTCGATCTTCGGCTTCGTAAAAAGGTGCAATTATAGCCGATCGACCGGGTTTTCCCGCTTCGAGCGGGCCGTTCCGGCGGGTTTTCAGCCCGCGTGTTCGACGATCAGCTGCACGCGCGCCACGCCGTTCCATGAATCGCTGACGAGACGGTAAGCGACCGTCGCGCGCGCCGGAAGCGGGTCGACATGGTTGAACCAGATCGCGTTGAAGCGCTGACGCCCGCGCAGAAGTTGCAGCTTCAGATGCTTGTCCTTGACGAGCGCCTGCGACGCGACCTCGAACTCGCCGGAGAACGTGGGCGCCGGAAAGCCTTGTCCCCACACGGCTGCGTCGATCAGTTCGACGAATTGCGGCGTGAAATACGCGTCCTCCAGTTCGCCATCGGTTTCGATGGTGCGTGAAAGCGCGTCGGCCGTCAGCCATTCGCGTCCGATGGCCTCGAACGCGGCCGTGAAGCGCGGAATGTCGGCGGTGGCGAGCGTGAGGCCCGCCGCCATCGCGTGACCGCCGAATTTGTGAATGAGACCGGGTTCGCGCTTCGAAATGAGATCGACGGCGTCGCGCAGATGAAAGCCCGGAATCGAGCGGCCGGAGCCTTTGCAGAGCACGCCGCTGTCGTCGGCGTGCGCGAAGGTGAAAGACGGCCGATGAAACCGCTCCTTCAGCCGCCCCGCGACGATGCCGATCACGCCCTGATGCCAGCTCGCGTCGTAAAGCGTGAGCGTGGCGCGCTCGCCGGGGTCGAGCGTCTGCAATTCGGCGAGCGCCTGCTGCTGCATGCCCGCTTCGATCTCGCGGCGCTCGCGGTTCATGCCGTCGAGTTGTTGCGCGAGTTCCCACGCGCGGCCGATATCGTCGGTCGTCAGGCATTCGATGCCGAGCGACATGTCCGACAGCCGTCCCGCCGCGTTCAGACGCGGTCCGAGCGCGAAGCCCAGATCGAAGCCGGAAGCGGTGCGCGCATCGCGGCTCGCGGCCCGGAAAAGCGCGGCGATGCCCGGCTGCATGCGGCCCGAGCGAATCCGCTTCAAACCCTGCGCGACGAGAATGCGATTGTTGGCGTCGAGCTTCACGACATCCGCGACGGTGCCGAGCGCGACCAGATCGAGCAGGCCGTCGAGACGCGGTTCGGCGCGGCCATCGCCATAGGTGTCGCGACGCCGCAGTTCGGCGCGCAGCGCGAGCAGCACGTAGAACATCACGCCCACGCCCGCGATGCATTTGCTCGGAAACGCGCAGCCCGGCTGATTCGGATTGACGATCGCGCGCGCGGCGGGCAACTCGTCGCCGGGCAAGTGATGGTCGGTGACGACGACTTCCATGCCGAGCGCATTGGCGGCCGCGACGCCATCCACGCTGGCAATGCCGTTATCGACCGTGATCAGAAGATCGGGTACGCCGCGTGGCGAACGCGCCGCCAGTTCGACGATCTCCGGCGTGAGCCCGTAGCCATATTTGAAGCGGTTCGGAACCAGATAGTCGATGTCCGCGCCGAACATGCGCAGCCCGCGCACGGCGACGGCGCAGGCGGTCGCGCCGTCGCAGTCGTAATCGGCGACGACGAGCATGCGCTTGTTCGCTGCGAGCGCATCGGCGAGAACGACGGCGGCGGCATCGCAACCCTTCAGGCCGACGGGCGCGTGCAGGCGCTTGAACTCGGTTTCGATTTCGTCGGGCGACGTGACGCCGCGCGACGCATACAGCCTCGCGATGACGGGATGCAGGCCGTGGCGCGCGAGGGCTTCGGCATCGGCGGGGGAGGCGGCGCGGGTAACGATACGCGTCATGCTGTCAGTGACCTATTCGATGAAAAGCGCCGCGATCGGCCGGCGTCGCCAGAACTTGCGCAAGTCCGAGCGCGTGACGCCGAGCGTCACCGAGCCTGTATCGCCGCAGAGCGTGATACCGAGTTTCTTGAGCGTGCCGTTCGCGAGCGCGTCGAGCGCGGGCGCGAACCACGCGGTTTCGAGCGCCTGCAACGAGTCGTTCCAGCGCGCCCAGTCCTGTTCGATGAACGGCGTCGAGAACGGATCGAGTTCGACGAGCGTCGTGCCTTCTTGCGCTTCTCGCCCGTTGGCGAGCGCGGCGAAAGAGTCGGCTGGCGCTTCGGGCGCGATGTTCGAGGCGAGCGCGAGACCGCGCGTGGCGGCGGCGTCGGACATGATGCGGGCGAACGGGCTCTTGACCGGACGCAGCGTGCCTTGTCCGTGCAGCCAGATGGAGTTGATCGCAGGCAGGCCGCGCGACTCGCGTTCTTCGTTGACCGGATGTTCGAACCACGCCATCTGGATTTCGTTCTGCAACTTCATCCACGCGCGCGAACGTTCGCCCGTGCGGGCTTCGTGCGGCAACCAGATTTCGATGTTGCGTCCCGTCGCGCGCAACGGCGACGCGCCCGCGAGCGCGCCCAGCGCGCCGCCCGACACATACCAGCGCAACGGCGTGGGCGCTTGCAGCGTGATGCCGAGGTCTTCGATCACGGGCCGCGCCGTATCGAAGAGCGTGCGGGCTTCTTCCGTGCGCACGCCGAGCGTGGCCGGATCGATGAGCACGAGATGGTCGTGCGCGATGCGCACGTGAACCGGCTCGATACACGCCCAGAGCGCATCGCCGGGTGTGCCGCCATCGGCGAGGAGCATGTAGGGTGCGAGCGGCGCTTCGTCGGAGTTTGGCGCGGCGGCATCGAAACGTTGCGCAATCCAGCGCTCGTGCGGCAGCGTGCGCTGAAAGTCTTCGCCGATCACCCGTTCTTCCAGCGTCGCGCGCGCGAGGAGTTTGTCGAGCGCCGCGCTTTGCAGCCCGTGCAGCGCGGTGGCGGCGTCTGCTGCGGCAGGCAGCGCGAAGGGGAGCAGAAGATGGAGGTCGGAAACGGGCATGATGGTCGGCATTGTAGGGCAAAGGCGCACGCGGCATCGGTGCTCGCCATCGCCCTGGAAGAAGCGATTTCTTCGTCGCCGGACATCGATCGGACCTGCGCCGCGCCTTTGAATTGTCCTAATATGGCAAACTTTCGCCAATTTCGCGCTCGCGTCGCGCTCATCCGCTAGTCGCGCATGTGCGTAATCAAGAGAGAAGCGCAAAACCGAAGCCGCAAGCAACGACGGCAACGCAGCAACCGTAGAAGAAAGGATTCGCTTGAAACTCCCGTATGAATGGCAGATAGGCTGGCGCTACACGCGCGCCAGCAAACGCACCACAGGCAACGGCTTCATCTCCTTCATCGCGCTCGTGTCGATGGCGGGCATCGCGCTCGGTGTCGCCGCGCTGATCGTCGTGCTCTCGGTCATGAACGGCTTCCAGAAAGAGGTGCGCGACCGCATGCTCTCCGTGCTCGCGCACGTGGAGATCTTCTCGCCGACCGGTTCCATGCCCAACTGGCAAGTGACCGCGCAGGAAGCGCGCCGCAATCCGGAAGTGCTCGGCGCGGCGCCCTATGTCGAAGCCCAGGCGCTGCTCACGCGTCAAGGCGCGGTGAGCGGCGTCGCTTTGCGTGGCGTGGAGCCGTCGCTGGAACCGGAAGTGTCGGACATCGGCAAGGAAATGCGCTCGGGCGCGCTCGCGGACTTGAGGCCGGGCGAATTCGGCATCGTGCTCGGACGCGATCTCGCGACCAATCTCGGCGTGATGACCGGCGACAAGATCACGCTTGTCGCGCCCGAAGGCACGATCACGCCGGCCGGCATGATGCCTCGACTCAAGCAATTCACGGTGGTCGGCATCTTCGAGTCGGGCCACTACGAATACGATTCGACGCTCGCGCTCATCTCCATTCGCGATGCCGAGGCGCTATTCCGCCTGCCTGCGCCAACCGGCGTGCGGCTGCGGCTGAAGGACATGCAGCGCGCGCCCGAAGTCGCGCGGCAACTCGCGCACACGCTCTCGGGCGACTTGTATATTCGCGACTGGACGCAGCAGAACAAGACGTGGTTCTCCGCCGTGCAGATCGAAAAGCGGATGATGTTCATCATCCTCACGCTGATCATCGCGGTGGCGGCGTTCAATCTGGTCTCGTCGCTCGTGATGACCGTCACCGACAAGCAAGCCGATATCGCCATCCTGCGCACGCTCGGCGCGCAGCCAAGATCGATCATGAAGATCTTCGTGGTGCAGGGCGTGACGATCGGCTTCATCGGTACGGCGCTCGGCGTGACGTTCGGATGTCTCGTCGCATGGAGCATTCCGTGGCTCGTGCCGATGATCGAGCATCTCTTCAACGTGCAGTTTCTGCCGCCTTCGGTTTATTTCATCAGCGAACTGCCGTCCGAACTCGTCCCGGGCGATGTCATGAAGATCGGCGTCATCGCGTTCCTGTTGTCGTCGCTGGCTACGCTGTATCCGAGCTGGCGCGGTTCCAAGGTTCGTCCGGCGGAGGCGCTGCGCTATGAGTGACATGAACCAGAACGACATCGTGTTGCACGCGTCTTCCATCTCGAAGACTTTCGTGCAGGGCGGCTTCAACGTGCAGGTGCTCGACAACGCGCAACTGGAAGTGCGGCGCGGCGAGAAGCTCGCCATCGTGGGCGCGTCGGGATCGGGCAAGAGCACCTTGCTGCATGTGCTCGGCGGCCTCGACGAACCGAGCGCGGGCAAGGTCTCGCTGCTCGGCAAGCCGTTCACGCAGTTGAAGGAAAAGGAGCGCAACGAGTTGCGCAATCGCGCGCTTGGCTTCGTGTATCAGTTCCATCATCTGCTGCCGGAATTCACCGCGCTCGATAACGTGGCGATGCCGCTGCGCATTCGCCGCATGCCGGAAGACGAGGCGCGCCGCGAAGCGATGGTCATGCTGGAGCGCGTGGGCATCGGGCATCGCGCGAAGCATCGGCCGGGCGAACTGTCGGGCGGCGAGCGCCAGCGCGTGGCCATTGCGCGGGCGCTCGTCACGCATCCGGCGTGCGTGCTCGCCGATGAACCGACCGGCAATCTCGACGGCGGCACCGCCGACACGGTCTTCAATCTGATGCTGGAACTGTCGCAGACGCTTTCGACGAGCTTCGTGATCGTCACGCACGACCCCGATCTGGCGGCGCGATGCGACCGCATCATGCGCCTGCGCGACGGCGTGCTGCACGAAGAGCCGTCTGTGCCGGTGTAATCACGCGCGCCGCGGAGGACGCCATGTGGATCGATACGCACTGCCATCTCGATGCCTCGGAGTTCGACGCGGACCGCGCCGCCGTCGCGGATGCCGCGCTCGGCGCGGGCGTGTCGCGCATCGTGATTCCGGGTGTGGATCGCGGGAACTTCGACACCGTGCGCGATCTGGCGCATGGCATCGCGGGCGGGGCGTACGCGCTCGGCATCCATCCGCTTTTCACGCCGGGCGCGCGGGAGGACGATCTGCGCGTTCTGCGCGAGAAGATCGAGGCGAGTCTCGACGATCCGTTGTTCGTCGGCATCGGCGAAATCGGGCTGGATTACTTCGTGCCCACGCTCGACGACGCGCGCCAGCAGTTCTTCTACAACGAGCAACTCAAGCTCGCGCGCGAGTTCGATCTCGCGGTGATCTGCCATGTACGCAAGTCGCAGGACAAGGTGCTGAAGGGCTTGCGCGTGCATGCCATCCGATGCGGAATCGCGCATGCGTTCAACGGCAGTTTTCAGCAGGCCGAGGCGTTCATCGCGCAAGGCATGCATCTCGGTTTCGGCGGCAATCTGACGTTCGAGCGCGCGCGACAGATCCGCCGTCTGGCCAGCGACTTGCCGCTCGAAGCCATCGTTCTCGAAACCGATTCGCCCGATATCGCGCCTTCCTGGCGTTACAAGGGGCGCAATTCGCCGGACCAGGTTCCGGGGATCGCGAAGGTGCTGGCCGAGTTGCGCGGCATCGATGAAAACGCGCTTGCCATCGGCACAACGGCTAACGCGCATCGCGCATTGCCCCGGCTCGCGCTTGCCTCTGCATAATCGTTCGCAGGTTTCGCATTGCTTCGGATGACTTGGTTTTCCGATGCGGATGCGTTCGCTTTGATCGAACGTGTGGGTGAGGATAGGTGCGCGCGATATTGCTCGGTTTCGCGGCGGGCGTCTGGTGGTTACAACAGCAGGCGCAATTGCCGTCGTGGTTGGCGTGGTTCTGCGCTTCGTTGTGCCTTTGCTGCATCGGTGCGAGTGGGGCCCGCCGGCGTATGGCATTCGTCCTGGCCGCGTTCGCATTCGGTTTCGCCTATGCCGCGTTGCGCGCCGACGTGCGACTGCAGGCGCATCTGCCGGTTGCTTACGAACAACGCGATATCGCGTTGACCGGCTTCGTGCGCGGCCTGCCCGAGGCTCAGACGGATGGCGTGCGGTTCCTGTTCGAAGTCAAATCGAATGGCGCGGGGTTGCGAGACTTTCCGCGCATCGTCAGATTGCTGTGGATGCCCGCCGAGCGAGGCCACGCCAACGCGCCGCCGACGCTCGTGCCGGGTCAGCGCTGGACGCTTTACGCGCGTTTGAAGCGTGCGCACGGCAACGCGAACTTCGGGCTGCGCGACAGCGAAGTCGCTTTGCTCGAACGCAATATTCGCGCAACGGGCGCGGTGTCGAACGTGCGGGCGCCACGGCGTTTGCGTGTCGATGCGCGCGGGCCGCTGCTCGCGATAGAGCGCATGCGTGCGCATCTGCGCGGACGCATCGAGACCGTGCTCGCCGATGCGCCACATCGGGGGATCGTCGTGGCGTTGGCGGTGGGCGCGCAGTCATCGGTAAGCGATAGCGACTGGGCCATCATGCGCGCGACCGGCACGAGCCATCTCGTTGCGATTTCGGGGCTGCATATCGGCTTCGTGGCGGGGCTCGCGGCGTGGTTGTGCGGCTTCGCATGGAAGCGCATGCGGCTGCGTGGCATGGCGGCGCCGCTGTGGGTATCCGCGCCGAAAATCGCGGCCTTGGGCGCGGCAATCTTCGCTTCCTGCTATGCGGCGCTCGCCGGTTTCAACGTGCCCGCGCAACGCGTGCTGTGGATGCTGGTTGTGTTCGGCATCGGATTTATCGGCGGGCGAAGGCCGGCTTCTTCGCTGGTGTTCTGCTGGGCGCTCGCGTTCGTGCTACTTGCCGATCCGTGGGCCGTGACGTCACCCGGATTTTGGCTTTCGTTCGGCGCGGTCGCGGCGATTCTGCATGGCATCGCGTCGGTGGGGCGGCAAGCGGTGAGGGTGGTGGAAGATGCAGAGACGATCGCGCGGGAGATGGAGGCGCGGGAGCCGCCGGATCCCGACGCTGGCCGGCAGCAAGCGAATTTAAGGACGGGCTCGAAAGCGGCGCGCGGCCAGCCCGCCGCGCTCGTGCGTGACGAGAGTAACGACAGCGCTCGCGTGCCGATCGCGTCCCCGGCACATACCACGCCGCTCGAAGAGGCACGGCGCGTGATCAGCCCAAGCCCCGGTGCTTTCCAAAAGCTCACCGGAGCTTGCCGCCGTGCCGCATCGAATGGACGTCGTCACGCCTTGTCGAGCCTGCGCGTGCAATACGCCGTGACACTCGCGCTCGCGCCTCTGACCATCTACTGGTTCTCGCAGATACCGCTCATCGGCCCGTTGGCCAACTTGTTCGCGATTCCTTGGGTCAGCGTGCTCGTGACGCCCGCGACGCTCGCGGGACTGATCCTTCCCGCGCCGTTCGACGCCCCCGCGCTCCATTTCGCGCACGCATCGTTGAGCATGATGATCGATGCGCTCGCCCGCCTCGCGGCCACGACGAATTCACCGCTCTGGCACTTGCCGCAACCCGGCGCGTTTGCGCTCGCCGCCGCATGCGTGGGCGTCGCGTGGGCGCTCGCGCCGCGCGGCTGGCCGTTGCGCTTTGCCGCGCCGCTCACGTGGCTGCCGCTTCTCGCATCCGCGAATCACGTGACGCCGCATGGCGAGTTTCGCGTGACCGCGCTCGACATCGGGCAAGGCTCGTCGCTCGTCGTCGAAACCCGTCGTCATACGCTCGTTTTCGATGCCGGTCCCGGCCCCGAATCGACGCACGCGGGCGAACGTATCGTCGCGCCGTATCTGCTCGCGGCGGGCATCCGCTCGCTCGATACGCTCGTCATCAGTCACTCCGATTCGGACCACGCAGGCGGCGCGCCCGCGGTGCTGCAAGGCATCGCGGTCGAGCAACTGCTCGCGTCGCTGCCCGCAAGCGACCTGCTCTGGTCGCTTGCACGCGCGCGCGGCGCCGAGAGGCTGCGCTGCGCGGCAGGTCAGCACTGGACGTGGGACGGCGTGGACTTCAGCATGCTCTGGCCGGATGCCGGGCCGCTTACCGGCAAGCCGAATCATCAAGGTTGCGTGATGAAGGTGACGAACGCGGAAGGCCGCAGCGCGCTTTTCACCGCCGATATCGAGGCAGGCGACGAACGCACGCTCATCGCGCGAGATCGCGCGGCGTTGCACGCGGACGTGCTGATCGCGCCGCATCACGGCAGCCGCACGTCATCGACCGAACCGTTTCTCGACTCCGTGAAGCCGCTCGCCGCGATATTTCAGATGGGCTATCTCAACCGTTTTCATCATCCGAACCCGACCGTTTATGCGCGCTATCAGTTGCGCGAGATCGCGCTGTCGCGAAGCGATGAAGACGGCGCGGCGCGGATAGACTTCGGGCAAGAGATCGTGCTCGAACGCTTCCGGCACACTCACTTGCGCTACTGGATGAATCGCTGAACGAGGCGCCGTTCGCCGGACATCGTCCGCGCGCATGCACGTATCGCGCGGTGCGGCGCATGATCGTATGTTTGTGCTGAAACGGGCGTTCGCACCGCCCGCGACAGACATCGCGAGCATCGCCGAGGCGCGCACCGATGCAGGGCATTTGCGCCGCCGATCCTCTGGGTGGGCGCGTGCCTTTACGGTATAATCCGTTTTTCCCGCGAGCATCTAGCGATGACCAAATATGTATTCGTCACCGGCGGCGTAGTTTCTTCCCTTGGCAAGGGTATTGCCGCCGCCTCCCTCGCCGCGATCCTCGAATCGCGCGGTCTGAAAGTCACCCTCCTCAAGCTCGATCCCTACATCAACGTCGACCCCGGCACGATGAGCCCGTTCCAGCACGGGGAAGTGTTCGTGACCGAAGACGGCGCCGAGACCGATCTCGACCTCGGCCATTACGAGCGCTTCATCAGCACGAAGATGCGCAAGGCCAACAACTTCACCACGGGCCAGATCTACGAATCGGTGATCCGCAAGGAACGTCGCGGCGAGTATCTCGGCAAGACGGTGCAGGTCATTCCGCACATCACCAACGAGATTCAGGCTTTCGTCGAACGCGGCGCCGCCGCGGCGACGTGCGGGCAGCCTGACGTGGCAATCGTCGAAGTGGGCGGCACGGTGGGCGACATCGAATCGCTGCCGTTCCTCGAAGCCGCGCGTCAGATGAGCCTGCGCATGGGCCGCAACAGCGCGTGCTTCATCCACCTCACGCTGGTTCCGTTCATCGCCACTGCGGGCGAGCTGAAGACCAAGCCCACGCAGCACAGCGTGCAGAAGCTGCGTGAAATCGGTATCTATCCGAACGTGCTTCTCTGCCGCGCCGACCGCCCGATCCCCGACGACGAGCGCCAGAAGATCTCGCTCTTCTCGAACGTGCATGAGGAAGCGGTCATCTCGGTGTGGGACGTCGACAGCATCTACAAGATTCCGCAGATGCTGAACGATCAGGGCCTCGACGAAATCGTCTGCAACGAGTTGAAGCTCTCGCCGCCGCCAGCCAACCTGAAAATGTGGTCGGATCTCGTCGAAAAACTCGAGCATCCGAAGAACGAAGTGACCATCGGCATGGTGGGCAAGTACGTCGAACTGACGGAGTCGTACAAGTCGCTGATCGAAGCGCTGCGTCACGCCGCCATTCATACGTCGACCAAGGTCAACATCGAATATATCGACTCCGAGCAGATCGAAGCCGAAGGCGCGGACGGTCTCAAGCATCTCGACGCCGTGCTGGTGCCGGGCGGTTTCGGGCGTCGCGGCACGGAAGGCAAGATCAAGGCAATCCGCTATGCGCGCGAGTCGAAGACGCCGTATCTCGGCATCTGTCTCGGCATGCAGCTCGCGGTCATCGAGTTCGCGCGCGACGTCGCCGGTCTCGCCGACGCTAACAGCACCGAGTTCAATGCCGACACGACCAATCCTGTCGTCGCGCTCATCACCGAGTGGTACGACCGTGCGGGCCGCGTCGAAAAGCGCAGCGAGGAATCGGATCTCGGCGGCACCATGCGTCTTGGTTCACAAAAGTGCCCGATCAAGCCCGGTACGATGGCCGAGCGTATTTACGGCACGGATGTGAACGAGCGTCATCGTCACCGTTATGAGGTCAATAACCGTTTCGTGCCCCAGCTCGAAGCCGGCGGGCTTATCATCAGCGCCCGTACGCCGAGCGAGGATCTGCCCGAAATGATGGAGTTGCCGCAAGCACAGCATCCGTGGTTCGTCGGCGTCCAGTTCCACCCGGAATTCACGTCCACGCCGCGCGACGGGCATCCGCTCTTCAAGGCATTCGTCGAAGCGGCGCGCGCGCATAGTCTCACGGCTGGCGGCGCGAACACCACGCAGACCGCGGCCACGGCAGGAGCGCAAGCATGAAGCTGTGTCACTTCGAAGCGGGACTCGACAAGCCGTTCTTCCTGATCGCGGGAACCTGCGTGGTGGAATCGGAGCAGATGACTATCGACGTCGCCGGGCGTCTCAAGGAAATCACCGACAAGCTTGGCGTGCCGTTCATCTACAAGTCGTCCTACGACAAGGCGAACCGCAGCTCGGGCAAGTCGTTTCGCGGCCTCGGCATGGACGAAGGCTTGCGTATTCTCGGCGAAGTGAAGAAGCAACTCGGCTTGCCGGTCCTGACGGACGTGCACGCCGAGCACGAGATCGAAGCGGTGGCATCAGTCGTGGACGTGCTGCAGACGCCTGCGTTCCTGTGCCGTCAGACCGACTTCATTCATGCGTGCGCGCGTTCGGGCAAACCGGTCAACATCAAGAAAGGCCAGTTCCTCGCGCCGCACGACATGAAGAACGTGATCGACAAGGCGCGCGACGCGGCGCGTGAAGCCGGTCTTTCGGAAGACCGCTTCATGGCGTGCGAGCGCGGCGTGTCGTTCGGCTATAACAACCTCGTGTCCGATATGCGCTCGCTCGCCATCATGCGCGAGACCAACGCGCCTATCGTGTTCGACGCAACTCATTCGGTGCAGTTGCCGGGCGGGCAAGGCACGAGTTCGGGCGGCCAGCGTGAGTTCGTGCCGGTGTTGGCGCGCGCGGCGGTGGCCGTGGGCGTGTCCGGGCTTTTCATGGAGACGCATCCCGATCCCGCGTGCGCGAAGTCGGACGGCCCGAACGCGGTGCCGCTGCATCGCATGGAAGCGTTGCTCGAAACGCTCGTCGCGCTGGATCGCGCGGTCAAGAGCGGTCCGTTTCTCGAAAACGACTTCAGCTGATCGTCAAATCGCTTCAGGCAGGAAAGCGGGCGTCGCCTTCACGGCGTCCGTGTCTTAAAAATAGTCACGCGGAGTGACAACATAAGAGGAGATGGGCGTGCGAGGCCTGGCGGCACGAGGGCTTGTCAAACGCGCCGCGGCCGCAGCAAAACGCATGCAGCCGGTTTCATGTGCGGACCATCGATTTCGACAGTGCCAGACGGTTCGATCGTCGCTGGCGCCAGGCTCGCGTGGCAACACGCGGGCAAGCGCCACGGAATGAACCTGATGGCCGTGGAAGGTGTCTCAAGCGAAGCCGTCGCGCGCGAACCTGGACGCGCGAAGCATCGCTGTGACTGACAGAATTCATCGTCAATTTGAGGAAACCATGAGTGCTATCGTAGATATCATCGGCCGCGAGATTCTCGATTCGCGAGGCAATCCGACCGTCGAATGCGACGTATTGCTCGAGTCGGGCACGATGGGCCGCGCAGCGGTGCCGTCGGGTGCATCGACGGGCTCGCGCGAAGCCATCGAACTACGCGACGGCGAAGCCGGCCGCTATGGCGGCAAGGGCGTCCTGAAGGCAGTCGAACACATCAACACCGAGATCTCCGAAGCCATCATGGGTCTCGACGCCTCGGAGCAGGCATTCCTCGACAAGACGCTGCTCGAACTCGACGGCACCGAAAACAAGTCGCGACTCGGCGCGAACGCAATGCTCGCCGTTTCCATGGCGGTTGCGAAGGCCGCAGCCGAGGAAGCGGGACTGCCGCTGTATCGCTACTTCGGCGGCTCGGGCGCCATGCAACTGCCGGTGCCGATGATGAACATCGTCAACGGCGGCGCGCACGCGAACAACAGCCTGGACATCCAGGAATTCATGATCGTGCCGGTAAGCCAGCCGACCTTTCGCGAAGCCCTGCGTTGCGGCGCCGAAGTGTTCCACGCGTTGAAGAAGATTCTGGCCGATCGCGGCATGAGCACGGCAGTGGGCGACGAAGGCGGCTTTGCGCCGAACTTCGGCAGCAACGACGAGTGTCTCTCGACCGTCCTGCAGGCTATCGAAAAAGCGGGGTATCGCGCCGGTGAAGACGTGCTGCTCGCGCTCGACTGCGCGGCAAGTGAGTTCTACCACGACGGCAAATACCAGTTGGCCGGCGAAGGTCTGCAACTGTCGTCCGGCGAATTTTCGGACTATCTGGCGACGCTCGCCGACAAGTTCCCGATCGTCTCCATTGAAGACGGCATGCACGAAAGCGACTGGGACGGCTGGAAGACGCTTACCGATCGCCTCGGCAAGAAGATTCAGCTCGTCGGCGACGACCTCTTCGTCACCAACACGCGCATCCTGAAGGAAGGCATCGACAAGGGTATCGCCAACTCGATCCTCATCAAGATCAACCAGATCGGCACGCTCACCGAAACCTTCGCGGCGATCGAAATGGCGAAGCGCGCGTCGTACACGGCGGTCATCTCGCACCGTTCGGGCGAGACGGAAGATTCGACCATCGCGGATATCGCCGTCGGTCTGAACGCCGGCCAGATCAAGACCGGCTCGCTGTCGCGCAGCGATCGCATCTCGAAGTACAACCAGTTGCTGCGTATCGAGGAAGACCTCGGCGATATCGCAAGCTACCCCGGCAAGTCGGCGTTCTATAACCTCCGCTAAAGCTTTTGCCGCTTTAGTCGATAAGAACGTTAGTCTTATTTTCAGCCCGCCGCCCACGGCCTCGACGTCAATAGAGGTTGCCGGGCGGCGCTTATTTCGGCTACTCGAATGCGGCTCGTAACTGTCGTTCTGGTCTTGTTACTGGCGCTGATCCAATACCCGTTGTGGTGGGGACACGGCGGCTGGCTTCGCGTGCATGAATTGCAGCAGCAGCTCGCGCAGCAAAGCGACAAGAACACGAATCTGAAGCTGCGCAACGAGCGCGTTCAGGGTGAAGTGCAGGATCTGCAAAGCGGCACCGCGGCTGTCGAAGAGCGCGCGCGCTATGAGATGGGCATGGTGAAGGACAGCGAGGTGTTCGTGCAATTCGTCGCGCCGAACTCCAACGCGCCTGTCAACTCGGCAAACGTGCCCGGCATGAACGGTTCGACGCGCGGGCAAGTTTCGGCGGCGCCGTTGCGCGTGGTGCCGAATCCGGTTTCGCGCTCGAAGCAGGAAATGCGCGACGCGGACAAGAAATTGCAGAAGGAAAAGGCCGCCGAAGCGAAGAAGAAGCAGGGCGCGGCTAACTGAGCGGCTTTTCGTTTTTCCCGGCAGGATAAAAAAATGGCGCAGTCGATATTTCGACCGCGCCATTTTTCATGTGCGCCTGGTTTGCGCGGGATTCGCCGTTACCAGGAATAGCCGGTGCCGATGCCTATACCCGAGCCCCAGTAAGGACCGCCATCCCAGCCGCCGCTGGAATAGCCGCCGTAGACCGTGACGGGCGGCGTGTAGTAGTTGGACATCATCTTGGCGTCGTTGCCGATGCTCGCAGCCTTCTGCGATTCGTTCAGCGCCTGTTTGTCGATGGCGTTATAGCGCGCCATCTGCTGCTCGGGCGTGAGCGTCTCTTGCGGGGGCAGCGGCGTGTTGGGCAAGCGGCTGTAGATTGGCGAAGGGCCGGGCGGGTCCATCGTGCAGCCAGCGACGAGCGCCAAGCCCAAAAGGCACGACGAAAGTTTCCAGTTGAGCGTTGCGGTTTTCATTTGCGACCTCCAGCGGGCCGGTACTGGGTTCTGCGGGGTGAAAATCATACCGTGCGGCAAGCTTGATGCATCAACCGATGCAAAAGCCGCGCCGGATCGGCAGATGCCCTCGCCAATCCCGCGCAAACCCAGGCGCCGCAAGGCTCAGTGCCGCTGACCGGGCGCCGGGCTCACCCCTTGTGAGAGCTCTTTTGCGACAAAAAGTTGCGCAACGTCCACCGGGTCGAACTCGTAGCGTTGATTGCAGAACTCGCAGTGAACCTCGACGCTGCCGCGCTCCTTGATGACGCTGTCCACCTCTTCGCGGCCGAGCATCTTCAGCATGCCGCCGACCTTTTCGCGCGAGCAGCTGCACTGGAAGCGCGCGGGCGCAGGCTCGAAGTGCTGCACGTTCTCTTGCCAGAAAAGTCGCCGGAACACCGTCTCGGGCTCTTCCTTCAGCAATTCCTCGGCGGAAAGCGTGCTGCCGAGATGACACACGCGCTGCCAAGTATCGGCGTCGTGTTCGCCCGGATGCGGCACGATTCCGCCATCGCCCGGCAGCTTCTGCAGCAGCACGCCGACGGCGCGGTCGGTGTTGGCCGCGAGCCAGATACGCGTGTCCAGCTGCTCGGAGTGATGCATGTAGTGTTCGAGCACTTCCGACATCGACGTGAGCGGCCCGTGCTCGCCCGACAACGGCACGATGCCCTGATACGGCTGCTGTCCCGGCCTCTTGTCGTTCGGGTCGAGCGTGATGACGCAGCGCCCCTGGCCATTGCGGTTGAGCAAATCGGCAAGCGACATGTCGCCGTCGAGCTGCTGTTCGTTCGCGTCATCGGAAAGCTTGGCCGTGGCGCGCAGCGACAGATTCGAATTGCACTGCACGACCAGCATTTTCACGGGGCCGTCGCCATATATCTGCATGATTAGCGTGCCGTCGAACTTGAGGTTCGCCGACAGAAGCGCGCACGCGGCCATCATCTCGCCGAGCACATTGCGCACCGCCTGCGGATAAGAACGGCGCGCAAGCACTTCTTGCCACGTATTGCGCAGCGAGACGATCTCGCCGCGCACGGGCGCCGCATTGAACATGAATTTTTGCAACTGGTCGTTCACAACTCTTCCTTGGGTGATGAGGCGAGACGCGCCGTCTTCGATAAGCGGATGAGCCGCTCAACCGATGCGCACGAGCTGCGCCTTGTAGAATTCGCGCCGGTCCGCGTAGCTCGCCGTGGCTCCGCGCATGCGGGCGATATCCGCTTCGCCGATTTCCCGCACCGCTTTGGCGGGTGCGCCGAGAATCAGCGTGTTGTCCGGAAAAACCTTGCCTTCGGTGACGATGGCGCCCGCGCCAACCAGACAGTTGCGGCCGATTACCGCACCATTCAAGACCACCGCCTGAATTCCGATCAGCGAGCCTTCCTTTACGGTGCAACCGTGCAGCATGGCCTGATGTCCGACGGTCACGTCGTTTTCGATCGTCAGAGGAAAGCCCGGGTCCGCGTGCAGCACCGCGCCTTCCTGCACGTTGCTGCCGTGACCGACGACGATCGGTTCGTTGTCGCCGCGCAGCGTCGCGCCGAACCACACGCTGGCATTTTCCTCGAGCGTCACCTGACCGATGATCGTCGCGGTGTCCGCGAGAAAGACGCTTTCGTGGATGGTGGGGGCGTCGTCGCCGAGTTTGTAGATGGCCACTGTGTCTCCTGGGCGTTGTCTTCGAAGGGTGGGATGCGCTCGTTGCCGTGTCGGGCCGCGCGAGGGCTACAATGCGCGCCTTTGTCGTATGTCGCTCCGCGCCTTGTCCAATTGGTTGGCCGCGCGGATTATTGCTTTCGGCGTGTCGTGCGTGCGCCGGGATTACCATTTTAGCCGGTTGCGCTGAAACGTCCTTCGCGCCGGCCGCATTCGCTTCCTGGCGTCTTTCGCTTAACCGAGCATCATGCAAAACGTTCCGACTTCCTTCACCGACGATGCCTGCATGCGCCGCGCGGCGCTCGCCATTCTCCGCGAGCGCGATCCGGTGACGAAAGCGCGCGACGCCCGCACGCTGTACGAGCGCGCGCTGAGCGGTGCGGCGCGCATCGACCCGGAGGTCGCGCTCGACGAACCGGACGACTTGCCCGGCCGTCCCGAGGCGCCGGAACTCGTCGAGCCGTCATCGCTCAAGCGCCGCAGCATGCAATCCGACGCGGGGCGCGCGGTGCTGCTGCACGCGCTTGCGCACATCGAATTCAACGCGATCAATCTGGCGCTCGATGCCGTGTGGCGCTTTCCTTCGATGCCCACGGCGTTCTACATCGACTGGCTGAAGGTCGCGGCGGAGGAGGCGCATCACTTCTCGCTGCTAACCGCGCGTCTGGCGCAATTCGGCCACGTCTACGGCGATTTTCCCGCTCACGACGGCTTGTGGGAAATGGCCGAGCGCACCCGCGCCGACGTGCTGGCGCGCATGGCGCTCGTGCCGCGCACGCTCGAAGCGCGCGGTCTCGATGCCTCGCCGCCCATTCGCAAGCGTCTCGCGCAGGCGGGCGACGAAGCGTCGGCAGCGATTCTCGATGTAATCCTGCGCGATGAAATCGGTCATGTGCTGATTGGCAACCACTGGTTCCGTTTTCTCTGCGACGCGGCGAGTCTCGAACCGCATCCTACTTACGAGCGTCTTGCGAAGCAGTATCACGCGCCGAAATTGCGTGGCCCGTTCAACTTCGAGGCGCGTCGCGACGCGGGCTTCGACGAGGCCGAGCTGCGCGCGCTCGCCGGGCTGGACGAGAACCCGTCGCTATAATCGAACGATCATCTTTTTCGAATGCGACACCGACCATGAAAGAATCGCGCTCCGAATTCGTCGATGCGCGCGGCGTGCGTCTGCACGTGCGCCGCTGGGGCTCGCCCGACGCGCCCATGCTTTTCATGCTGCACGGCTGGATGGACGTCGCGGCATCGTTCCAGTTCGTCGTCGATGCGCTCAAGGACGACTGGCAAGTGCTCGCGCCCGACGCACGCGGCTTCGGGCTGTCGGACTGGCCGGTGGCCGAGAAGGGCGGCGGCCATTACTATTTTCCGGACTATCTCGCGGACCTCGAAGCGCTCATCGACCATTTCGATCCCGTCGGCAAAGTGAACCTGATCGGCCACAGCATGGGCGCGAACTTCGCGCTGCTCTATGCGGGCGTGCGGCCGGCGCGGGTACGCCGCGTCGTCGATCTCGAAGGCTTTGGGCTGCCCGCGGCGCATCCGGCGCAGGCGCCCGGACGTATCGCTACATGGCTCGACGACCTGCGCGCGCCGCCACAACTGCGCAGCTATGCGACGCTCGATGAAGTCGCCGATCGGCTGATCCGCACCAATCCGCGCTTGGCGCCTGCTCGCGCGCGTTTTCTTGCGCAGCACTGGTCACGGCAGGAAGCCGACGGGCAATTTCATTTGCTCGCCGACCCGGCACACAAGCTGCGTGGTCCTGCGTTGTATCGGCTCGATGAGGTGTCGGCGGTCTGGAAGCGTGTTCAGGCGCCCGTGCTGCACGTCGAGGCGAAGGATTCGCCCACACTTGCGGGTTTCGCCGGAAAAATGCCGATTGCCGAGTTCAAGACGCGCTTCGAGGCGTTTGCCGACTGGCGCGAGGAAATCATCGATGAAGCGGGGCATATGGTTCATCACGATCAGCCCGAGCGAGTCGCCGCGCTCATCGAAGCGTTCTGCGCGTGAATGTGCACGCTAACGCGCGGCCAGGCGCAACGGCATCACCAGCACGTCATGCCGTTACAGTAAAATGTTAAAAATCATGAAGCCGACGATCAACGCCGATTTGCACTGCCATTCCACCGTCTCCGACGGCCAGTACGCGCCTGCGCAGGTCGCGGCGCGCGCGCACGCCGGCGGCGTCGGATTATGGTCGCTCACCGATCACGATCAGCTCGGCGGCCAGCGCGAAGCGCGCGAGACGGCCGAGGCGCTCGGCATGGGCTATTTGCCGGGCGTCGAGATTTCGGTGACGTGGGCCGGGCGCACGGTTCACATCGTCGGCATGAATGTCGATCCGGACAACGCGGAACTGCAGCGCGGGCTCGAAGCCACGCGTAACGGCCGCGCGGCGCGCGGCGTGGCGATCGGCGAAGCGTTGGCGGCAGTCGGTATTCCGAACGCGCACGAAGGCGCGCTGCGCCATGCCGAGGACCCCGACATGATTTCGCGCGTACATTTCGCGCGCTTCCTGGTGGAAGAAGGCTACGCCAAGACCACGTCCGACGTGTTCGCGCGCTATCTCGGCGAGGGCAAGCCGGGTTACGTCGGCCACTGCTGGGCGAAACTCGCCGACACGGTGAAATGGATTCGCAACGCGGGCGGCGAGCCGATCATCGCGCATCCGGGGCGTTACGATTACAGCCCGCTCGAATTCGCCGCGCTCTTCGACGAATTCATCCAGCTCGGCGGCCGCGCCATCGAGGTCGTCACCGGCAGCCACACGCCGGATCAGTATCGCGAATATGCGGATGTCGCGCGTCGTTACGGCTTCGAAGCCTCGCGCGGTTCCGACTTCCACGGCGCGGGGGAAGGGCGCGTCGATCTCGGTCAGTTGCCGCCGTTGCCGGACGATCTCACGCCGGTTTGGGAGCGTTGGCTGTAAGGCGTCCGCACGGCTCGTGCTCCCTGCGTCATCCGAATTTTCCGTACGCGCGGCACGCCTGGGCGCTCGCGTGGCGTTGCGGGCACGAGCGAACAAGAAGGCATCGTCATGTCTCAATTTTTTCGGATTCACCCCGACAATCCGCAGCCGCGGCTCATCAATCAGGCCGTGCAGATCATTCGCGATGGCGGGATCGTCGCGCTGCCGACCGATTCGAGCTACGCGCTTGCCTGCCATCTCGACGACAAGACGGCGGTCGAGCGTCTGCGCCGGATTCGTGGGATCGACGACAAGCAGTTGCTGTCGCTGCTCGTGCGCGATCTCTCGGAGCTGTCGAATTTCGCGATGGTCGACAACACGCAGTACCGGCTCATCAAGTCCGTGACGCCGGGCCCTTATGTGTTCGTGCTGCAGGCGACCAAGGAAGTGCCGCGCAGGTTGTCGCATCCGTCGCGCAAGACAATCGGGCTGCGCGTGCCGGATCACGCCATCACGCTGGCGCTGCTCGAAGCGTTGGGGCAGCCGTTACTCGGCTCCACGCTGATCCTGCCGCCCGACACGGAACCGCTCAACGACGCGGAGGAGATCCGCGAACGGCTCGAAAAGCAGATCGAACTCGTGATCGATGCAGGCGCTTGCCCGGCCGAACCCTCGACGGTCATCGATCTTTCCGGCGGCGAACCCGTGCTCGTGCGCGCGGGACGCGGTAGTCTGGAACCGTTCGGTCTCGCCGCGTAAGTTTTTCGTCCACGCGCTTAAATCCTGCACAAACCGCCGGCGCGGCGCTTGGCATCGCGCCGCCTTCGTCTGCTCTCGCCTGCCTGCTTGATACAATACCGCCCTATGGATGCTTCCCTGATACAAACCATCGCGGTCTACGCGCTCCCGGTGATCTTCGCGATCACCCTGCACGAGGCCGCGCATGGCTACGCCGCGCGTCTGCTCGGCGACAACACGGCCTACGTGCTCGGCCGTGTCTCGATGAACCCGATGCGGCATATCGATCCCATCGGCACTATCGTGATTCCTATCGTGCTGTATTTCGTGACGAGCGGCGCGTTCATGTTCGGCTACGCGAAACCGGTGCCGGTGGCCTTCGGCAATCTGCGCAATCCGCGCTGGGGCAGCCTCTGGGTCGCAGCGGCGGGTCCCGGCAGCAACTTCGTGCAGGCGCTCCTGTGGGGCGTGATCGCGGTGCTGCTCGCGGCTTTCAATGTCGACGAACCGTTCTTCACGCGCATGGCGGCCGCTGGCGTCGGCGTGAATCTCGTGCTCGGCGTGCTCAATCTCTTTCCGCTGCCGCCGCTCGATGGCGGCCGCGTGCTCATGGCGCTATTGCCGGTACGCGCGTCGATCGCGTTTTCGAAGCTCGAACCTTACGGTTTCTTCATCGTGATGGCGCTGGTCGTGACGGGCGTGCTCACACGCTACTGGCTGAGTCCGCTCGTCGGCGTCGGTTACGCGGCGGTATCGGCCATACTGAATCCCTTCGCTTCACTATTCCCATAAAACCATGTTCCCTGACCGTATCTTCTCCGGCATGCGGCCGACCGGCTCGCTGCATCTCGGCCACTATCACGGCGTGCTGAAAAACTGGGTGCGGCTACAGTCCGAATACCCGTGCTTCTTCGCCGTGGTCGACTGGCACGCGCTCACGACGCACTACGAGACGCCCGAGGTCATCGAGAAAAACGTCTGGGAAGTGCTGATCGACTGGCTCGCGTCGGGTATCGACCCGGCGCAGGCCACGCTCTTCATTCAGAGCCGCGTGCCGGAGCATGCGGAACTGTCGCTCCTGCTCGGCATGGGCACGCCGCTCGGCTGGCTGGAACGCGTGCCGACCTATAAGGAACAGATCGAAAAGCTGCGCGAGAAAGATCTCTCCACTTACGGCTTTCTCGGCTATCCGGTGCTGATGGCGGCGGACATTCTGCTGTATCGCGCCTCGCTCGTGCCGGTCGGCGAAGACCAGGTGCCGCACGTGGAGATGACGCGCGAGATCGCGCGCCGCTTCAACTACCTGTACGGCAAGGAACCGGATTTCGAGGAGAAGGCGCTCGAAGCCGCGAAGAAGTTGGGCGGCAAGCGCGCGAAGCTGTATCACGAATTGCGCGTGGCGTATCAACAGGAAGGCGATGACGAAGCGCTCGAACAAGCCCGCGCGATGCTGCAGGAATCGCAGAGCCTGTCGATGAGCGATCGCGAGCGCCTGTTCGGCTATCTGGAAGGCGCGCGCAAGCTGATTCTCGTCGAGCCGCAAGTGATGTTGACGGAAGCGTCGCGCATGCCGGGTCTCGACGGCCAGAAGATGTCGAAGTCGTATGGCAACACCATCGGCTTGCGGGAGGACGCCGAGACCATCGCAAAGAAAGTGCGCACCATGCCGACCGATCCGGCTCGCGTGCGCCGCACCGATCCGGGCGATCCGGACAAGTGCCCGGTCTGGCAACTGCATCAGGTCTATACCGACGAAGCCACGCACGAGTGGGTGCAAAAGGGCTGCCGCAGCGCGGGAATCGGTTGCCTCGACTGCAAGCAACCGGTGATCGAAGGCATCTTGCGCGAGCAGCAGCCCATGCTCGAACGCGCGCAGAAGTACATGGACGATCCTTCGCTGTTGCGCGCCATCGTCGCGGACGGTTGCGACAAGGCACGCAAGTTCGCCGTCGAAACCATGCGCGACGTACGCGAGGCAATGGGCCTGTCCTACAACTGATGGACGCTGGCACGCCGAGCGGTTGGGTCACGCGCTGGGCGCATCTCATTGCGCCCGGCGCTTCGGTGCTCGATGTCGCATCCGGAAGCGGCCGCCACGCGCGCTGGCTCGCGGCGCGCGGGCACGCGGTACTGGCCGTCGACCGTGACGCCGATGCGCTCGCCTCCATGTCCGCGCTTCCCGACATCGCGACGTTGTGCGCCGATCTCGAAGGCGCGCCGTGGCCGCTGGCTGGCGACCGGACGTTCGGGGCGGTCGTCGTTACGCGCTATCTGCATCGTCCGCTTTTCACGCATCTGATTCATGCGCTCGCGCCGGGCGGCGCGCTCATCTACGAAACCTTCGCGGCCGGCAACCAAACCGTCGGTAAACCGTCCAATCCTGCGTTTCTGCTCGAACCTGGCGAGTTGCTCGAAGCCGTGCGCGGCCGTCTGCGCGTGATCGCGTATGAAGACGGTTTCGTCGATGCTCCGCATCCTGCCTTCGTGCAACGAATCTGCGCTGTACTCGTTCCAGAGCCCGCAAAAGCCGGCGCGATTGAAGACACAACCGGTAACACACCCTCGGGTTGGCCACGTTACGAATTGACCGGCTAATCCGCTACAATCGCGGTATCGCGCTTTTTGCGACTAAATTTTCGATTAAATTCATAGAGTTTCATGACAAACGGAACACTTGGCGGCATCCAGATCCGCGGCAGCATTCCTGCCATCGTCACACCGATGCACGAGGACGGTAGTCTCGATTTGCCGGCGTTTCGAAAGCTGATCGACTGGCACGTCGCGGAAGGCTCGAATGGACTGGTCGTAGTCGGAACGAGCGGCGAGTCCGCCACCTTGTCGGTGGAAGAACACGTGCTGATGGTGCAGACGGCCGTCGAGCATACGGCCAAGCGCTTCCCGATCATCGCGGGCGCGGGCGGCAATTCGACGGCAGAGGCCATCGAGCTGTCGAAGCAGGCCAGAAAGGTTGGCGCCGATGCCACGCTACAAGTCGTTCCGTATTACAACAAGCCGACGCAAGAGGGCATGTACCGCCACTTCCGCGCGATTGCGGAAGCCGTCGACCTGCCGGTGATCCTCTACAACGTGCCGGGCCGTACCGTGGCCGACATGAGCAACGAGACCATCCTGCGTCTTGCCGAAGTGCCGGGCATCATCGGCGTGAAGGAAGCCACCGGCAACATCGATCGTGCGGCGCATCTCATCAAGCACGCGCCGGCGCATTTCTCGATCTATAGCGGCGACGATCCCACCGCCATCGCGCTCATGCTGCTCGGCGGCCACGGCAACATCTCGGTGACGGCCAACGTCGCGCCAAAGGCCATGAGCCAGTTGTGCCGCGCCGCGCTCGAAGGCGACGCCATCACCGCACGCCGTATCCATCTCGGCTTGCTGTCGCTGCACAAGCAACTCTTCTGCGAAGCGAATCCGATTCCGGCCAAGTGGGCGCTGCAAGCGCTCGGCCGCATGGAAGGCGGCATTCGTCTGCCGCTCACGCCGCTCGACGAGCGCTACCACGACGTGGTGCGCGACGCGTTGCGCGAAACCGGGCTGCTCGCCTGATCGGGCGCGGCGGGCGACCTTATCGAAATCATCGAGACGCCAGCACCGCCGCAAGTGATCGAAATGAGCCACTTCATCAGTCATCAACCGCCGTTCATTGGCCCCGTCGGCCCGCACGAATAACGCGGGAACGACGCGAGGCAATGCGTCATCAGCAGCAAAGAAGGACCTCATGAACCGTTCCGCTCTTCTTACTCAAGCCAAACGCCTGAGCGTGTTGTCACTCGGCGTCAGCGCCGTCTTCGCGCTTGCCGGCTGCGATACGCTCAACGACTGGCTCGCGCCGGACCGCGTCAACTACAAGGCTGCTGAGACCGCGCCCGCGTTGGCCGTGCCGTCCGATCTTTCCACCGCCGACATCAGCCAGCGTTACGCCGCGCCGCCGAAGGAAAACACGCTCGGCGGCACCGCCGCGCGTTCGGTCACGCCGGCCGGCAACACCACGCTCGGCGTGCCGACAGCGCAAGATCCGTACGGCATGCACGTGGAAAGCGATGGCGACCGCCGCTGGCTCGTCGTCGACGGCCGTGTGCCCGACCAAGTCTGGCCGCAACTGCAGGAGTTCTGGACGGAGAACGGCTTTACGCTCAAGACCGACTCGCCGCAGACCGGCATCATGGCGACCGACTGGGCCGAGAATCGCGCGAACATTCCGGACGACTGGTTCAGAAAGAGCGTCGGCAAGCTGATCGACTTCGCGTATTCGTCGGGTACGCGCGACATGTTCCGCACGCAAGTGGATCGCGCGGCGGACGGCTCGACCGACATCAACGTCACGCATAGCGCGATGGAAGAAGTGCTGACGGGTCAGGACAAGACTTCGTCGCGCTGGGAAACGCGTCCGCGCAATCCGGCGCTCGAAGCCGCGATTCTCGTGAAGATCATGCAGAAGTTCGGCCTGACCGAAGACCAGGGCAAAAAGCTCGTGACGCAGGCGCGTCCGGCGGGCGCGAAAGTCGCGGTCGATTCAGCCGCGGGCGGCTCGACGCTCGATCTGGCGGAACCGTTCGATCGCGCGTGGCTGCGCGTGGGCCTCGCGCTCGATCGCACCAACTTCACGGTGGACAATCGCGACCGCGCGAAGGGTCTCTACTACGTGCATTATTCGGACTCCATGGCGGAGCTGAAGAAGGAAGGTTTCTTCGGCAAGCTGTTTTCGAGCAACACGCCCATGCCTACACGCCAGTTCTTCGTCAACGTGAAGCCGAAGGCGGATGCGCTTACGCAGATCGCCGTGGTCGACGCCAACGGCCAGCCGGACAATTCGTCGGATGCGCAGCGTATCGTGTCCTTGCTGCACGCGCAGTTGAACTGAATATTCGCGTATCGACATGGACACATTGTGAGATTTGCGAGCCTTGGCAGCGGTAGCGAAGGCAATGCATTGCTCGTCGAGGCGACGAGCGGCACGACCACCACGCGCGTGCTGCTCGACTGCGGGTTCTCCGCGAAGGAAGCCGAGCGCCGGCTCGCGCGGCTCGGCTGCCGCGCGGACGAGCTCGATGCCATCGTCATCACGCATGAACACACGGATCATATCGGCAGCGCGCTGACGCTTGCGCGCAAGTGGTCCATTCCATTGCATATGAGTTGGGGCACGGCGCGCGCATGCGGCGCCGACGAAGCGAACGTACAGCTCAACGTGTTGTGGGGCGATGAGAGCGTCGCCATCGGCGATATCAGCCTCTTGCCTTACACGGTGCCGCACGACGCACGAGAGCCCTTGCAGTACGTGTTTTCGGACGGCTCAAGCCGTCTCGGCGTGCTAACCGACGTGGGTGTGTCGACGCCGCACATTCTGAACGTGTTGAGCGGGTGCGATGCGCTCGTGCTCGAGTCCAATCACGATATCGAAATGCTCGCGGGAAGCCGCTATCCGGCTTCGTTGAAGGCGCGCATCGGCGGAACGCACGGACACCTGAATAATGACGCCGCTGCTGCGATTCTCGCGGCGCTCGACCGTTCAAAGTTGCGTCATCTGGTTGCCGCGCATCTCAGTCAGCAAAACAATCTGCCGCATCTGGCGCAGGCTGCGCTCGCTAGTGTAGTGTGTGCGTCGGCGGTGGATGTCGTCGTTGCAACGCAGACCGAAGGGTTCGATTGGCTCGCGCTTTGATCATCTAAGCAACTCGCATAGAAAACGCAGGCACAAAAAAACCGGCTCAAAAGCCGGTTTTTTTGCATGCAAGCTGCAATGAAGCAGCCCGCACTAAGTAAGGACTCAACCTTACTGGCTTGCGCCCGAGGCCGGGGCAGCCGACGAAGCGGCAGCGTCCGATGCTGCGCCAGCAGCCGAAGCTGCGTCGCTTGCAGCGGCCGAAGCGCTCGATGCTGCAGCGTTTGCGTCCGAAGCAGCAGCCGCCGGTGCCGAAGCAGCCGACGTATCGCTTGCAGCGCTCGGAGCAGCCGAATCGCTAGACTTGTTGCATGCAGCAAGAGCAACAGCAGCCAACAGGGATGCTACGAGGAGGGATTTCTTCATGATCACGTCCTTTTATGGTTAAAGGTAAGCAACAGCGCAAAGTACCGGTAATGTGTGCTCCAACACCGACCTGGGCCGCTGTGGAGCCCCACAATATTTTTTTGTTGTGAGACATCCTACGGCTTGGCCGGAAATTATAGGCACTTTCGACGCGACCGTCGATAAATCGGGGGCCGATACGTTGTCTTTCTCATACAAATTTTCATATTGCGGGACAGCAAAACAATTAGTTCCGCAAATACTTGGCGGCACATTGGCTGTCAAGCAATTCGGATCAAAGAGTCCAGCTTAATCCAGCCCGCACAATACCATTCGTGCAGCAGCGATGTCATTGAAGAATCATCTGTAAGTGTTACAAAGCGTTTCCCTTCAAGGCAACGTGCATCGGCCAGTTCGGGAAGCCACTTTTTAGCCCTTGCAGTTAACGCTTCAGCCTCGCCATTAACAAAATAAGACGTCTTGTCATAGAGCAGAATAGTCTTACGGTCGAGCGTTATACCTGCCTTCTTCGCGCGCTCTACAAACTTTTGCTGATTAAGCGCACGCTCCGGCGGATCAAAAACGACATTCGCTTTCGGCTCACTCAAATAACTGCCTAAAAACGCCGCGATATCCTTTTCGGTCCATTTGATATCCGCAAGGATCGAGCCAACCCGGTCGAGCAGAAGCTGCGGCAAAAGCGCGGGTTTCGTAACCGGCTCCTGTTGCGGATCGCGATAGCGCGCCTGCGCTTTTGCGTTCGCCGGTGTATCGCCCATGCGTTCGGCTAGGTGATAGAGGAACTGCGCCGTGAGTTCTCGCGTGGAAGGCGCGCGAAAGCCGATAGAGCAAGTCATGCACTCGCCCTCGGCGATCCCGTCATGCGCGATATGAGGCGGCAGATACAGCATGTCTCCCGGCTCCAGCACCCATTCTTCCTCAGGCTCGAAGTGCTGTAAAACTTTCAACGGCATGTCGGGTTTTAACGAGAGATCGCGCTGTGCGCCGAAGCGCCAGCGGCGCTTGCCATGCACTTGAAGCAGGAACACATCGTAAGAGTCGAAGTGCGGGCCGACGCCGCCGCCATCCGTCGCATAGGAGATCATGAGATCGTCCAGACGCGCATCGGGGATGAAGCGAAAGCAGTTCATCAACGCGGCGGCGCGATCGTCATGCAGGTTCACGCCTTGCACGAGCAGCGTCCATTCGCGCTTCTTGACGGCCGGCAGTTCGTCGGATGCGAACGGTCCGTGCTCCATGTTCCACGTATTGCGAAAATGCGTGATGAGGCGCGATTCGACGTCGTCGAGATCGGCGAGTTCGAAGAGTTCGTCGCGCGACAGCGGCGCCTTCATGCCGGGGAACGCCTGGCGAATCAGGAGCGGCTTCTTCTGCCAGTAACGCCGCATGAACTGTCGCGGCGTGCGGTTGCCCAACAGAGGCGTAGGCTCGTCGGGTAACGGTGCGCCAGGCTTGTGCATGTTGGGACGCAGGCTGGAATCGGGGATGGGTGTTGCTTCAGGTGGCCGCTTGGGCATCGTATAATCGAGGCTTGTATCTTGGAGGATCCAATGAAAATTGCGAAAGACACTGTCGTTCTGGTCGCTTACAAGCTATCGGATGCACAAGGCAATCTGATCGAGGAAAGCGACGAGCCGATGGTCTATCTGCACGGCGGCTATGATGGCACGTTCCCCAAGATCGAGGAAGCGCTCGATGGTCGCGAACCCGGCTATGAAACGTCCATTCAACTGGAGCCGCAAGATGCATTCGGCGAGTACGACCCTGAACTCGTGAAGATCGAGGAACGCAGCCGTTTCCCCGAACCGCTCGAAGTGGGCATGCAGTTCGAAGGCACGCCCGAAGACGCCGACGACGAACTCGACTCGCTCATTTATACGGTGACCGACGTTGCCGAAGACAAGGTCGTGCTCGACGGCAATCATCCGCTCGCAGGCATGGCGCTGCGCTTCGCATTGTCGGTGCAGGAAGTGCGCACGGCCACGGAAGACGAAATCGTGCATCAGCACGCGCATGGCGCGGACGGCCTTCAAGTGGCCGACGACGAAGATGATGACGAAGAGCCGCCGAAAGACGCGGGCCCCACGCTGCACTGATCATCTTGTTTGATGCAACCCGAAAAGCGCAGCGCTTGCTGCGCTTTTTTAATATCGATTGCTTTCGTTCGAGCCTTGAGGCGCTGCACCGTTCTGTACGCCCGATGCCGGCAATGGAAACAATGGCGGCATGGATTGCGGCGTGAAGACCGGTGGCAGGTCCGATGCAGGCGGCTGCGGTAAGGAAGGTGGCGCGGGCAACGGAGCGGGAAGGTCATCGCGCGGCAAGGCGGGCGGCGTGGATGGCGGCACGATGGGCGCCGCATAAGAAGACGCACCCAGTGGTGCAGACGAACCGCTCGATTGCGCAGGTGCTTCGTTTTGCTGATCGCTGCTGTCGCGCTTGCGGACATCGCTCACGTTGCGCACGCGCAGCCGGAATGGCGGATGCCAAGAAGCATCGCTCTGAACTTCGAGCCACTGCGTTTGCGGTTTCTTCAACGCAATGGCAACCCGCGTGAGATTCGTCACCACCAATCCCTTGTCGTTGTGCAAGGGCTGATCGATATGAAAGCCGCTCGGCTCGCTCGCGTCGCCGCCATGAATGACGATCACCGGTCCGCGAAACGTCTCCGCCGCTTTCACGAGGCTGCGCTTCAGTTCGAGAAAGCCGTCGCGTACCGGGTTCGTGCGCGAAAAGCGCAGCCACGCAAAACGATCGCGCTTTTCATAGCGCGCGAAATCCGGATCGCCCTGCATGAGCACGACGAGCGCGCGCATGCCCGAACGTCGCGCCGATTCCGCCGCATGTTCGAGCCAGAACGTGGTCGCCACCGCGCGATCCTCGAACTCGCCGTTGCGCCCGCCGGCCGTCAGGTAGTGATTGTTCGGGCTCGGCGCATTGAGTCCGATGAACGCGACGCCGTTCGCTTGCCAACGCACGATCTCGCGGAACGAGCGAAAGCGCGCGACATCGCTTTCGCGTGCGAGCGTGAGCGGGTTCTGTCCAAGTGAGCCTGCATCGCCGAAAAATTGCTGACGCACGAAATCGAGCCGTTCGACCGGATCGTATGCGCCTGAGCGCGCCGAGCCGCAATCGGCCCAGTCGTGTTCGCCGAGCAGCATGATGAGCGGCGTGCGCGATGCATCGAGAAGATCGTGACGCGACTGATACACGCTGTCGCGGCATGCTTCGGCCGGTCCCTTCAGATTTCCGTCATAGACGATGAACGCCAGATTCCGATCGCGGCCGATGGCATCGAGCATTTGCCGCACGGGCGCTTCGTCGGCGGGACGCGAAAGAGAATCGGCAATGACGGCGAAGGTCAGCGGCCCGTTGTCTTCGCCTTGAGCGTGGGCGTGCGTGAGCGCGGCACCAAGCAGTGCCGCCGCGCAGAACGCGCGCATTAGATTGCCCGCCGAGAGGCGCTCAACGCGCGTCATCCGCCGCGGACTTCGCCATGTCGTGCAATTCGAACAGCAGTTCGAGCGCATCGCGCGGACGCAACTCGTTCGGATCGAGTGAACGCAGCTTGTCGAGTGCGGGATGCTCGGGCGGCGCGTGAACCGGCGATGCTTCCGGCTCGTCTTCATAATGGTAAGCCGGGCTCGCGAAGAGATCGTATTGCGGCGTCGGCTGGCCGATGGACTGCTGCTCCAGATGCGCGAGATGCTTGCGCGCCGCGCGGATCACCGCGGACGGCACGCCAGCCAGTTGCGCGACTTGCAGACCATAACTCTGATTGGCCGGACCTTCATTGACCGAATGCAGGAACACGATGCCATGATCGTGCTCGACGGCCGAAAGATGCACGTTGGCCGCCTGCGTAAACTCCGTGGGCAGTTGCGTGAGCTCGAAGTAGTGCGTGGCGAAGAGCGTGTAGCAGCCGTTATGCGTGAGCAGATGGCGCGCGATGGCCCATGCCAGCGCGAGGCCATCGAACGTGGACGTGCCGCGCCCGATTTCATCCATCAGCACGAGGCTGGATGCGCTCGCGTCGTTGAGAATGGCGGCCGCTTCGGTCATCTCCACCATGAACGTCGAGCGCCCGCCCGCGAGATCGTCCGCCGCACCGATTCGCGTGAAGATGCGGTCCAGCGCGCCGAAGCATGCGCGCTTCGCCGGCACGTAGCTGCCGACGTGGGCCATAAGCGCGATCAACGCCGTTTGCCGCATGAAAGTGGACTTGCCGCCCATGTTCGGACCGGTGATGAGCAAGAGCTTGCGCTCTTGCGACAGGCAACAGTCGTTGGCGATGAATTGCTCGACCTGCGCCTCGACCACGGGATGCCGCCCTTGTTCGATATCGATGCCCGCACCCGCGGCGAACTCGGGCGCGACCCAGTCGAGCGCATGCGCGCGTTCGGCGAAAGCGCCGAGCAGATCCAGTTCGGCGAGCGCTGCCGCGACGCGCTGACAATCTGCAATAAATGGCAGCAGATTTTGCAAGAGCGCGTCGTAAAGCAAGCGTTCGCGCGCGAGCGCCCGCTCTTGCGCCGAAAGCGCTTTGTCCTCGAAAGTCTTGAGTTCGGGCGTGATGTAGCGCTCGGCGTTCTTGAGCGTCTGCCGGCGCCGGTAGTCGTCGGGCACCTTGTCAGTCTGTCCGCGCGTGACTTCAATATAGAAGCCATGCACCTTGTTGAACTCGACGCGCAAATTGGTGATGCCCGTACGCGCGCGTTCGCGGGTTTCGAGATCGATCAGGAACTGATCGCAGTTCTCCGAAATGTCGCGCAACTCGTCGAGGTCCGTGTCGTAGCCGCGCGCGATCACGCCGCCGTCCCGGATCAGCGCGGCAGGCTCGGGCGCGATGGCGGCCGTGAGCAAATCGAGACACTCGCGCGGCGGTTCGAGCGCTCCGCCAATGCGCACGAGCGCCGCCGTCTGCGCGGGCACGGCTGCCACCAAGGCGCGCAGATCGGGCAGGGCGGCGAAGGTATCGCGCAGGCTCGACAGATCGCGCGGACGCGCCGACAACAGCGCAAGACGCCCCGTGATGCGTTCGATGTCCGAGATCTTGCGCAACGTGCTTCGCAACGCGTCGAGACCGCTCGCGGCGGGCGCATCGAGCAATGCGCCGATGGCATGCTGACGCGCCTGCGCAATCGACGTATCGCACGGCGGATGATGCAGCCAGTGACGCAACAGACGGCTGCCCATGGTCGTGCAGCAGGTATCGAGAAGCGAGAACAGTGTGGGCGATTCCGTGCCGCGCAACGTCTCGGTGAGTTCGAGATTGCGGCGCGTGGAAGGATCGAGCCCGATGTACTCCGACTCGTATTCCACCTTCAGGCTGCGCACGTGGCGCAACTGCTGGCCTTGCGTGGCGGCCGCGTAGATGAGCAGCGCACCCGCCGCGCCGCACGCGCAGGTGAGGGTCTGCGCGCCGAAGCCGTCGAGGCTCGCTACATCCAGTTGTTCGCCGAGACGCTTGGTGCCGGAGCTAACGTCGAAATGCCATGCGGGCACGCGCGTGGTCGCCGTGAGATTCGTCACGCCGAAGGAAGCGCGCGTGTCGGTGACGGTATCCGCGATAAGCGTTTCCGCCGGACGGATGCGTTCGAGCGCCGTGCTCACTTGCTCGGGCGCGACTTCCGCGAGCCGCAGCGCGCCGCTCGCGAGATTGAGCCACGCGAGGCCGACGCTCGTCACCACGCCGCGCCGGTTATGCATGGGGCAGAGCGCAAGCAGATAGACGTCGCTTTTATCGGCGAGGAGCGCCGCGTCGGTCAGCGTGCCGGGCGTGACCACGCGCATGACCTTGCGTTCGACCGGTCCTTTCGATGTCGCCGGGTCGCCGATCTGCTCGCAGATCGCCACCGATTCGCCGAGCTTCACCAGCTTGGCGAGATATTGCTCGCATGCGTGATGCGGCACGCCCGCCATGCGGATTGGATTGCCGTTCGACGTGCCGCGTTGCGTGAGCGTGAGGTCGAGCAGGCGCGCGGCTTTTTCGGCATCGTCGAAAAAGAGCTCGTAGAAGTCGCCCATACGATAAAAGACGAGCGTGCCGGGATGCTCCGACTTGATGCGCAAGTACTGCTGCATCATGGGAGTGTGCTGCGCGATATCCGCCGGAAGCGCGGCCGCTGCATTGGAGAAAGGTTCGGGAGTTGCCGTTTGATTGCCCATCTTGCGTGCGGTAAGTGCAAAGACGCCGGGCGCAGCGTGCGTTCAGCCGCGCGCCAACTGATAGGGCATGAGTTTAACCTGTCGGGCACGTACGAGAGGAGTCGGCCGAACGGGCTAGGGTCGAGTACGTGCTCCAGTAGCCGATAAAAGAACGAAGGCGCCGGACTCGCCGGCGCCTTCTCAGAACCACGCAACGCTAAAAGCGCTGATCCTTATGCGCGTCCGGCCAGAAATCCGACCAGCAGCGCGAGACCCGCCACCGCGCCCAGCGTATGCCACGGCTTGTCGTGCACGAATTCGTCGGCGTAGCCTGCGGCATCGCCGAGCTTGCCTGTCAGTGCCGTACTCGCGCCGTCGATTTGCGAACGAGCGGTCTTGAGCTTCGATTGCAAGTCACGGCGCAGCTTGTCGCCGTCGATATCCTTGCCGCTCTGGATCGAGCTTTCGAGGTCATCGAGCAAACTGCGCAACTGGCTGCTGGCCGAATCGACTGCATCGCTCGCACCGCGCACGGCGCGCTGGCCCACGTTGGCTGCGCCATTGATTTTGCTGTCGAGCGTCGAACGTGTGAACAATCCCATTTCCTTGCTCCTTATTGACGTGCCGAAAAGAGTCGCACGACGCGAACCCGCATGTATTGCAGCGTGCCGCGTCTGATGCTCTGTCTACCAGGTTTTTCGCGGTTGCCCGCGACCGATTGCACAGGCCACTGGGCTTTGCGGCCTGGTACGAACCCAGGATACACTCGGTAGCAAGCTTCATTCCTCGACGAGAGCGCCGAGATCCACATCGCGTTCGTTTTGCGAATGGCGGCGCATGGCGAGCGCCATCATCACGCCGACGAACACGCCGAATATCACGATGATCCATTGCACCGGAACCTTGATCGTGAGGAGCAGCGCGTAGGAGCCGAGCATGGCCAGCACGGCGATGTTCTGATTGAAGTTCTGCACGGCGATGGACGCGCCCGCGGACAAAAGCGCGGCGCCCCGGTGCTGAAGAATCGCGTTCATCGGCACGATGAAAAAGCCCGCGAGGCCGCCGAGCGCGATCATCAGCGGATACGCCATCAGAATATAAGCGGGCGCGAAGAGCGGCCCGATATGCACGCCTGCATTGGCAGGGAACATGTCCTTGTTGTAGAAGGCCATGGCCACCGATACCGCGCCGATCAGCACGCCCACCGGCAGAACCTTGAGCGACTGCCGCAAGACGATCCATGCCGATGCCGCCGCCGCGCCCAGCGCAATGCCCACGCCCGTCACGCCCTGCAACACGGCCGCTTTCGAGAGCGAAAGGCCGAGATTGGCGTCGGCCCACTTGAGCACGAGCAGTTGCAGCGTAACGGCCGCGCCCCACAGGAGCGTCGTGACCCAGAGCGCGATCTGCGCGAGCTTGTCGGTCCAGAGCACCTTGAAACTGTGCGAGAAGTCGCCGACGAGGCGCGTCGGCTGGTTCAGCAGATTCGGGTAGCGCGCGCCGGTATCGGGAATGAACGCGTTGATCGCGGCCGCCGACGCGTAGATCAGCATGACCGTGAACATCGCGGCGTGCGCGGCGGTGTGCATCAACGGCACGTGCGCGTTCTCGACCCAGCGCGCCACGACTTGGCTCACGAGCGCGCCGCCGATCACCGTGCCGAGGATGGTCGATCCGACCGTCGCCGATTCGAGCCACGCGTTCGCCGCGATGAGCTTTTGCGGCGGCAGCAGTTCGGTCAGGATGCCGTACTTCGCGGGCGAATACGCGGCCGCGCCGAGGCCGACCACGCCGTATGCAATCATCGGATGCACGCCCGCGATCATCAGCGCGCAGCCCGCGGCTTTGAGCGCATTGGAGATGAACATCACGTGGCGCTTTTGCAGGGCATCGGCGAATGCACCGACGAAAGGCGCGAGCACCACGTACGACACCGTGAAGAAGATCTGAAGCAGCGGCGTGACCCACGGCGCCGATTGCACGACGGCAAGCATGGCGATCGCGGCGATCAAAAGCGCGTTGTCCGCAAGCGACGAGACGAACTGCGCGGCAATGATCGTGTAGAAGCCTTTTTTCATGGCAAAACGAGAGTTGGCGCGCGTCGTGCGGCGCGCGCCGGGGTGTGTTCGGGGGAAACGGACAGCCAAGGAGCGTGCTGTGGCGCTTGAACCTTGCCGCGTGCGCGAAAGATTGCACTGTATCGGAGCGGCGGATTCGATGCAGGAAGTGATGCAGCGTGGCGATCGAAGAACGAGGAAAACGCTAGGCGGGCACGCTCGCGCGTGCCCGCCAACCCAAACGCCCTTACTCTCCCGTCAACCGCGTGCGCGAATGCGGATCGAGCACCTTGATCATCTGCGCGTACACCTTCGGATTGGCCGCGACGATCTCGTTCTGGAACAGGAAATCCGATTCGCCCGTGTAGTTGCCGACGAGACCGCCCGCCTCCGTGACGAGCAGACTGCCCGCAGCCACGTCCCACGGATGAATGCCTTGCTCGAAGAAGCCGTCGAGACGGCCCGCCGCGACATTGGCGAGATCGAGCGCCGCCGCGCCCGGACGACGCAGGCCCGCGCACGACAAGGTCATTTCGCTGAAAAGGCGCATATAGCCGTTCAGGCCCTGGCCGTCACGGAACGGAAAGCCCGTGCCGATGAGCGCATCCGAAAGACGATCCAGCTTGCCCACGCGAATGCGACGCTCGTTCAGATACGCGCCACGGCCGCGCGATGCCGTGAAGAGGTCGTTACGCGTCGGGTCGTAGATCACGGACTGCGTCACGATGCCCTTGTGCACGAGCGCGATCGACACGCAGTAATACTGAAAACCGTGGATGAAGTTCGTGGTGCCGTCGAGCGGGTCGATGATCCACTGGAACTCGGAGTCGCGATCGTCCTTGCCGGATTCTTCGGCAAGAATGGAGTGATCGGGATAAGCGGTGTGCAGCGTCTCGATGATGGCGGCTTCGGACGCCTTGTCGACTTCCGTCACGAAGTCGTTGTGCTGCTTCTTGCTGATCTGGATACGGTCCAGGTCCAGCGATGCGCGGTTGATGATCTGTCCGGCGCGGCGCGCGGCCTTGACAGCGATATTGAGCATCGGATGCATGAGCGAAATCCTTTGACCGCCGTGCACGGGCAGGAACCGCGAGCAGGCGAATTAAATGAGCGACAACGACTTTGTCGACGAAAGACGAATTGGATAAGAGCGGGGCGCGGCGCCAGGCAAAGTTGAAGAGGCGAAACGCAAGCGCGCTATTTTACCCGAAACGCGCCTTTTGGCCGGACGCGCGAACCAAAAAGCCGCCAACATCGCCGACAATCGCTAACATAGCGGACTGTGTGTACCCGTACGCCATTGATGCGCGACGAGACGCAATACCGACGCGCACGAACCATTCAGCAACACGCAAAGCACCATTCATCCTTGGACACCAACCAATTCATCGCGCCCGCGGGCGGCTTCACGTCGACCCGTTTCATCCTCGTCGAGCCGAGTCATCCTGGCAATGTCGGCGCGGCGGCGCGCGCGCTCAAGACCATGGGCTTCGCGCGCCTCGTGCTGGTCGCGCCGCGAGTGGCCGACGTCAAGAACGAACCCGAAGCCATCGCGATGGCAAGCGGCGCCGACGACGTGCTCGCGAGCGCCCATGTCGTCGATACGCTCGCCGATGCGCTCGTCGGCGTGCGCTGGTCCGTCGCGCTCACGGCGCGCATGCGCGAGTACGGTCCGCCGCAGATGCCGCCACGCGCACTCGCCGAACGCGCGCACGAACTCGTGCGGCATGGCGACATCGCGCTCGTGTTCGGCAACGAGCGCACGGGCTTGTCCAACGCGGATGTCGAGCGTTGCAGCGCGCTTGCCCATATCCCGGCGAATCCGGCGTATAGCTCGCTCAATCTGGCGCAGGCGGTGCAGGTCCTCGCCTACGAATTGCGCGTCGCGTTTCAGGAGCCCGCGTCCGAACTCACGCTCGTCGAGCCGGCCGCGCACGTCGCGGGCGCATCGAGCGATGAGATCGAAGGCATGTACGCGCATTTCGAAGAAGCGCTCGTCGCGCTGGAATTTTTGGATCCCGCCAATCCGAAGAAGCTGATGTCGCGCGTGCGGCGGCTCTTCGCGCGCTCGGGACTCGAGCACGAGGAAGTGAATATCCTGCGCGGCATCGCCAAACATATTCTCGCGCGCGTCGAAAAACCCTGAACGCGATGTGGCTGCAAGCAACCGTGCTTGCAGCGGGGACAATCGTGCAGAGTCCGTCCGAGTGACTCTACAATCGCCAAAAATATAAGCTTTGCGCGCGCGGTCATTTGGGCTTCGCGCCTGACCCCATCGAGATCACGACATGTTCCAACGACTTCGCGAAGATATCGCCGCCATCCGCGAGCGCGATCCCGCCGCTCGCAGCGCTGTTGAAGTCGTGACGTGCTATCCCGGCCTGCATGCCATCGTGCTGCATCGTTTCGCGCATGCTTGCTGGCGCGCGCAGTGGCGCTGGCTCGCGCGTTTCATCTCGCAGATGGCGCGCTTTCTCACTGGCATCGAGATTCATCCGGGCGCGACGCTCGGCAGGCGCGTGTTCATCGATCACGGCATGGGCGTGGTGATCGGCGAGACGGCCGAGATCGGCGACGACTGCACGATCTATCAGGGCGTGACGCTTGGCGGCACGTCGCTCACGCGCGGCGCGAAACGGCATCCCACGCTGGGGCGCGGCGTGATCGTCGGCGCGGGCGCAAAGGTGCTCGGCGGCTTTACGGTCGGCGCGGAGGCGAAGATCGGTTCGAACGCGGTCGTCGTGAAGCCGGTTCCGGCGGGCGGCACGGCGGTGGGCAATCCGGCGCGCATCGTGATGCCGGCGGTGCAGCGGCCAAAGGAAACCGCGCGTGAAGGCTTTTGCGCTTACGGCATCACGCCGAACGCGGACGATCCGGTGTCGCTGGCCATTCACGGTTTGATCGATCACGCATCGACGCAAACGCAGCGTGTCGATGAAATCGTCGCCGCGCTCGAACGTCTGGGCGCGCGCGTGGAAGCGCTCAATGGTGCCGGCGGAGCGGGGCTCGTGGACTTGAAGCGCTTGTGCGCGTCGATGGAAGGGAAGGTGGAAAGCGAACTCGCGCAGCGGTAATTTTTTGTGCCGCTGCGGCGCGTGAGAGCGTGAGTGCAGTTCGAATTTCGCGCTCGCACGGCAACGGCTGCGTGGCGAACCCAAGAGTCATGCACCAGAACTACAACGGCAGCGCGCGAATCCCTTCCTCGTCAATCTGCAGATACCCGCCGCGCGGTTCATCCATATCCAGTTCCCAATCCGGCAACACCCAGCGCGCGCCTTCCACTTCCCGATGCATCGCCGGACGATGCGTATGTCCGTGGATCATCGTATGCGTGCGGCTGCGGATGAAAAGCTCCGACACCGCCTTGCGCGTCACGTCGTATTTCGGCGATTCGCCCTGCATGCGCGCGCCCTCGCTGTTCGTGCGCATGCGCTGCCCGATGCCGAGCCGCGTCTTCAGCGGCAACGCGAGAAACGCGCGCTGCGCGAACGGATTGCGCGCGAAGCGCCGAAAGCGCTGATAACCAGGATCGGCGGTGCAGAGCGCGTCGCCATGCGCGAGGACGATGCGCGTGCCGAACGCGGTCATGGTGAACGGATCGGGCAACGGAAGTGCGCCGGCTTCCTTCATGAAGCGCTTGCCGAGCAGAAAATCGCGATTGCCATGCATGACATATAACGCGATGCCGCGCTCGGTGAGCGTATGCAAAAGCTTCGTCATGCGGCGCGCGAAGCGGGCGCGCTCGTCGGCGACGGCGTCATCCAGGATATCGTCGCCGACCCAAAATTCGAACAAGTCGCCGAGGATGAAAACCGAGTCCGCGCCGCTCGCCGTGACTTCGATGAAATGCTCGAACGCGGCGACCGTCTTTGGAATCGCCTCGCTCAAGTGCAGGTCGGAAATGAAAAACAGCGGGCGCGCGTTGTGCGCTGCGCCCGCTGCTTTTTGCGCGACCTCTTGCCTGAAAGACTTCGTGTCGATCATGCGTGCCGTGTTCAGACCACCACGGCCTTTTCGATCACGACGTCGTCCACCGGCACGTCCTGATGAAAGCCCTTCGAGCCGGTCTTGACCTTCTTGATTTTCTCCACCACGTCGAGACCTTCGACCACGCGGCCGAACACGGTGTAGCCCCAGCCCTGCGGCGTCGGCGACGAATGGTTCAGGAAGTCGTTGTCCTTCACATTGATGAAGAACTGTGCGGTTGCCGAATGCGGGTCGTTCGTGCGCGCCATGGCAACCGTGCCGTTGTCGTTCGTGAGGCCGTTGTTGGCTTCGTTGTCGATGGGGGCATCGGTCGGCTTTTGCTTCATGCCCGGCTCGAAGCCGCCGCCCTGAATCATGAAGCCGTCGATCACACGGTGGAACACGGTGTTGTCGTAATGACCCTTCTTCACGTAGTTGAGGAAGTTCTCAACCGACTTCGGCGCCTTTTCAGCGTCCAGTTCGATCTTGATGACGCCGTGGTTCGTATGTAGTTCGACCATGATGATTTCTCCGGTATGTTGATGATTGACGATGGGCGGCGTTCACCAAACGAACGCTGCCGGGTTGTGCATTTATTGCGAGACCACGGTAGCCGACTCGATCACGGTCGGCTTTTGCGGCACGTCCTGCATTGGGCCGCGCGTGGTGGTCGGGCTCGCTTCGATCTTCTTCACGACATCCATGCCCGAGACGATCTTGCCGAACACGGCATAACCGTTGCCGTCGGGATTCGGGAAGTCGAGTCCTGCATTATCGACCGTATTGATGAAGAACTGCGCCGTGGCGGAATTCGGGTCGCTGGTGCGCGCCATGGCGAGCGTGCCCGTCGTGTTCTTCAGGCCGTTCTTGCTTTCGAGCGCGATGGGCGCGCGCGTGGGCTTCTCGGCGAAACTCGTGCTATAGCCGCCGCCCTGGATCATGAAACCCGGAATCACGCGATGAAAGATCGTGCCCGAGTATTGACCGGACTTCACATAGTCCAGGAAGTTCGCGACCGTCTTCGGCGCCTTCTCCGGATACAGCTCGACCTTGAAGTCACCTTGCGAGGTATGGAACAGCACGGTCGGATGCGCGCCCGTGGCGGATTGCGCCGCCTGTGCGTAGGCGGGCGCGGTAGCGATCAGGGCAGCGCTGGTAAGCCCCAACATCAGCAATTTCATGAAGGATCGGTCCTCGGGTGATGAATGCAAACGAATGCAGATAAGCAGCCGCAATCGCGGCCGACCGACAGCTTACCGCCTGCACGCGCGAGTGCGCCAATTGGCATTGTCCGACGCCGCGCCGTGGTCGCGTGTCTCAAGGCTGCGTCTGCGGCGCGACGTAAGGCGCGGTCGGGAACGGCCCGGTTGCGCCGCCGTACGGCGAGTACGAATCGGGTGAGGGCATGGTCGACAGGCCGGTGCCGCTGTCGGTGCTGCCCGAGCCTTGCGCGGGCGCCCATTCACCCGATGGCGATTGCGGCGCCGTCGTGGCGCGCGTGCCCGAGGCGCCATTCGCCGCAACGCCGCGACGAACCGGTGGCGGCGTGATGATGTTCTGAATGGCCGTCACGCGCTGACGCGTGAGCGGACTCGTCGAGCCGAGCGATTGCGCGCGTTTGTACGATTCGCTCGCGAGCCGCAGATAAAGATCGCCGAGATTGTCGTATGCGAGCGCGTAGCCCGGGTTCGCCTTGACCGCCGTTTCGAGCGCGGCGCGCGCTTCTTCGTAGCGGCCTTTCTTGGCGTAGAGCGCGGCGAGGTTGTTATACGGCTCGGGCAGTTCGGGATACGCCTGCGTGAGCTCGGTGAAGGCCACGATGGCGTCGTCGTCGCGGTTCAGGCGCGCAAGCACGGTGCCGCGCTTGAACTTCGCCTGCACGTCGGTCGGATTGGTGGCGATGCGCGCATCGAGTTGCTTGAGCGCGGCGTTCCAGTCTTGTCCGGCGATGGTCGAGTCGATCTGCGGCGTGCCGTCGGTGGTGGATTTCGCGAGCTGCGCGAACGCCGTGGTCGAGATGCCGACCGAAGCCGCCATGCTGATGACCGCGATCGCGCCGGCACGCATGAGCGTGTTCCTCGCGATGTTGCGGGAAAGAGAGAAGAGGTGCGAAGGCATGCGCGCGCGAGCGTGAGTCACTTGGAATCGATTCAAGGAATGAAGCAGCGAAGGGATCATAACCGGGCTTGATGGATGAGCGGCCGGCAAGCGGCCGGCAAGCGGACAACCAGGCGTCGAAGCAAGTCAGCGAAGCATGCGGCAACTTGGCCGACAAGCCCGCCGCAAAAGGCCGCGGGCTTGGTTCGAGCGTCACGCGCGAAGTCCGTCGCGCGGCACGCCGGGCACTTCATGGGCACAGGCCCCGGTGTTATACTCCGACCCATTCTAACAAAAGGTCCGTACGTTTCGCGCACGCGCCGGCTGCTTGCAGCTATCCTTTGCAAGTGCATGTATTGCCCGGTGTATCGAAGCAGCGTTGCGAGGCATCGGACTCGTTGGACTTTCTTGTTGGACTTTCCTTTTCAGCCACTCGTGGCCGTCTTCGTTCTGGTCGCATGACCGTCGTGTCGCTTTCGCGAGTGCGCCTTGGCCGTAAAGCCCGCATCGACACGCCGCATGCAATGCCATGCACGAATGTTCCGGGTTCACGCACTGTCTCTCTATGAATTCGCTGCGCATCTACAACACGCTCGCGCGTGACAAGCAATCCTTCACGCCGCTTCGCGCTGGCGAGGTACGCATGTACGTCTGCGGAATGACGGTGTATGACTATTGTCACATCGGCCATGCGCGCGTGATGGTGGTGTTCGACATCGTGCAGCGCTGGCTGCGCACGCTCGGCTATAAAGTCACGTACGTGCGCAACATCACGGACATCGACGACAAGATCATTCGTCGCGCGGTGGACAACGGCGAGCCCATCAAGGCGCTCACCACGCGCTTCATCGCGGCCATGCACGAAGATGCCGATGCGCTCGGCGTCGCGCGTCCGGACCTCGAGCCGCGCGCAACCGACTTCATTCCGCAGATGCTCGGCATGATCGATGCATTGCAGGCGAACGGCTATGCCTATCACGCGAAAGACGGCGACGTGAACTACGCCGTGCGCAAGTTCGCTGACTACGGCAAGCTGTCGGGTAAGTCCATCGAAGACTTGCGCGCGGGCGAGCGCGTCGCCGCCAACGACGCGAAGGAAGATCCGCTCGACTTCGTGTTGTGGAAGCAGGCGAAGGCCGGCGAGCCGCAGGACTCGGGCTGGGACTCGAAGTGGGGACGCGGGCGTCCGGGCTGGCACATCGAATGTTCGGCCATGGGCTGCAGCTTGCTTGGCGACCGGTTCGACATTCATGGCGGCGGCCAGGACTTGCAGTTCCCGCACCACGAGAACGAGATCGCGCAGAGCGAAGGCGCGACCGGGCAGACGTTCGTGAACTACTGGATGCACAACGGCTATGTGCAGATCGACAACGAGAAGATGTCGAAGTCGCTTGGCAACTTCTTCACCATTCGCGAAGTCCTTGAAAAATTTGATGCCGAAGTTGTGCGTTTCTTTATTGCACGGGCACACTATCGGTCGCCGCTGAACTACAGCGACGTGCATATCGACGATGCCAAGAACGCATTGACTCGCCTCTATACGGCGTTGAAAGATGTCGAGCCGGACAATCGGCAACTTGACTGGAACGAGGCGAACGCGCAGCGTTTCCAGTCTGCGATGAACGACGACTTCAACACGCCCGTGGCGGTCTCGGTGCTGTTCGATCTCGCGAGCGAAGTGAACCGCACACGCGACACTTCTCTCGCGCGCCAGCTCAAGGGTCTCGCCGGCGTGCTGGGTCTGCTCGGCCGTGAGCCGCGCGCTTTCCTGCAGCAAGCAGGCGGCGCGGCTTCGACCGAAGGCCTCGCGCCGCAAGAGATCGAAGCGAAGATCGCCGAACGCGTTGCCGCGAAGCAGGCAAGGAACTATGCCGAAGCAGACCGTATTCGGGCCGAATTGCTCGAAGCCGGTATTGCGCTTGAAGACAAACCGGGTGGGTCGACCGAATGGCGCCGCGTGTGAACGCAGCCCTTCATACCCTCTGATCGACTCACCAGGCAGGAGGCACGATGGCAACGGCCAGGAAGACGCCGGTCAAGCGACCCGCGTCTGTCAGGAATGCATCGCCCGCGACGAAGCGAACGCGCGGCGAGCAAGCGACGACAAGCACGCTCAAGAGTGATGGTGCAAGAGCTTCGGCTCAGAAGGCAGTCAAGCGCGCGGCACTCAAACGTAGCGACGGCACGCGTCTGAACGGCGTAAGCCGTGAGGACGTAAAAGCGGATGCAAAAACGGACACGAAAGCGATCCGCGCATCCGCGCGCGTGACAAAAACGCGCAGCGAGGAAGCGGAAGCGTCGCCCGTCAAGGCGAACGGACGCGCGCATGCCGGCGATGCCACGAACGCGCAAGCGCTCGTCGCCGACAAGGAGCGCGGTGAAGTCGTGCGCAAGTCGCGCGTCGTCACGGCGGATGCCGAGGTGCCCGTGCAGATCGGCGGACTCACGCGCGAAGTCGTGCGTCCCGATTACTGGGACAAAGCGTGCGCCGACCTGATGAAGCGCGACCGCATCCTCAAGAAACTCATTCCGAAGTTCGGCCAGATGCATCTCGTGAATCTGGGCGATCCCTTCTCGACGCTCGCGCGTTCGGTTGCTGGCCAGCAGATCTCGGTGAAGGCCGCGCAAGCCATTTGGGAGCGCGTGAAGGGCGCTTGTCCGGATGTCGTGCCGGCGCGTTTCATCAAGCTCGGCCCGGAGAAGCTTCAGGCGTGCGGCTTGTCCAAACGCAAGACGGAGTACATTCTCGATCTCGCGCAGCACTTCGTATCGGGCGCGTTGCACGTGGATACCTGGGCGTCGATGGACGACGAAGCCGTGATCGCCGAACTGACGCAGATTCGCGGTATCGGGCGGTGGACGGCGGAGATGTTCCTCATCTTCAACCTGGCGCGCCCGGACGTTTTGCCGCTCGACGACCTCGGTCTTATTCAGGCGATCAGCGTCAACTACTTCAGCGGCGAACCTGTCACGCGCAGTGAAGCGCGCGAAGTGGCTGCTAACTGGGAGCCGTGGCGCACGGTTGCAACGTGGTACATGTGGCGCAGTCTCAATCCGATTCCCGCGGACCATTAAGAACCGACTAAAAGATTGGCGAACTATCGTTGATTTATAATCGATAGTTCCCGCGCGCATTTATCAGGGACGGACGCGGTTAAAATACGCCCTGCCCGATGTTCTAGGACTCGAACACATGAAGACCACGTTTCTGGATTTCGAGCAGCCGATCGCTGAACTCGAAGCGAAGATCGAAGAACTCCGCTTCGTTCAGGACGATTCCGCTGTCGATATTTCGGAAGAAATCGAGCGGCTGTCGAAAAAGAGCCAGCAGCTCACCAAAGATCTGTACGCGAATCTGTCGCCGTGGCAGGTATCGCAAATCGCGCGGCATCCGCAGCGTCCGTACACGCTCGACTACGTGAACGAGTTGTTCACGGACTTCCATGAACTGCATGGCGATCGTTCCTATGCGGACGATCTCGCCATCGTCGGCGGTTTTGCGCGTTTCAATGGCCAGCCGTGCATGGTGATCGGCCATCAGAAGGGCCGTGACACCAAGGAGCGCGCGTTGCGCAACTTCGGCATGCCGCGCCCGGAAGGGTATCGCAAGGCCGAGCGCCTCATGCGTCTCGCCGAGAAGTTCAATCTGCCCATCTTCACTTTCGTCGATACACCCGGCGCGTATCCCGGCATCGGCGCGGAGGAACGCGGGCAGTCGGAAGCCATCGGGCGCAATCTCTACGTCATGGCGGAGTTGAAGACGCCGATCATCACGACGATCATCGGCGAGGGCGGTTCGGGCGGCGCGCTTGCCATCGCCGTGGCCGACACCGTCATGATGCTGCAATTCTCCACGTACTCGGTCATCTCGCCGGAAGGCTGCGCGTCGATCTTGTGGAAGAGCGCGGCCAAGGCGCCGGAAGCCGCGGAAGCGCTCGGGCTCACGGCGCATCGGTTGAAGGCGCTGGGTCTCATCGACAAAATCGTGAACGAACCGCTCGGCGGCGCGCATCGCGACCCGAAGGGCATGGCGGCGCTTTTGCGTCGCGCGCTTGCCGATTCCCTGCGCCAGTTCCAGGGCATGAGCGTGCAGGATCTGCGCGAGCGCCGCTTCGACAAGCTGATGGCGTACGGCAAGTTCAAGGAAACGCTGCCGGGCGCGTGATCCGCGTTCCTCATGGCGAACTTCGACACTGAAACCCCGGCCGGCCGCCTCGTTATCGAGGCGTTGCGCGGCGCTTTGTCGGAGGCGGCGCTGCCCGCCGACTCGCTACTGGCCGTCGCGCTCAGCGGCGGTCTCGACTCCACGGTTCTTCTCGATGCCGCCGTGCGCTGCTTCGGCGCATCGCGCGTGATCGCGCTGCATATCCATCACGGCCTGAGTCCTAACGCGGATGCGTGGGTATCGCATTGCGAGGCGCTGGCTGCCTCGCTCGATGTGCGATATGCGTCGCGTCATGTCGATGTCGTCCGCATGGGCGGCGAGAGTCTCGAAGCCGCCGCGCGCGATGCGCGTTATCGCGCGCTCGACGATCTCTGCGACGAGCAAGGCGCGGCGGCGCTTCTGATTGCGCATCACGCCGACGATCAGGCCGAAACCGTGCTGCTGCAATTGCTGCGCGGCGCGGGCGTCGCGGGCCTCGCGGCGATGGCGCCGCAGCGTCTTCACGCAAGCGAGGTGCTGCGTCTGCGTCCGTTGTTGCGGCTGCTGCGCGCGCAACTCGAGCAATACGCGCATGAGCGCGACCTGAGCTGGATCGAGGACGAATCCAACGCCGACACGCGTTATGCGCGCAACGCGCTGCGGCATGACGTGCTGCCGGTGCTCGCCGTGCATTTCCCCGGCTTTCGCGATGCGCTCGCGCGCACGGCGTCGCATGCCGCTTCGGCGCAACGCTTGCTCGACGAGCTGGCGGGCATCGACATGGAAAAGGCGCGGCACGCGGAAGAAGGCGCGCTCGCGCTCGATGCGCTGCTCGCACTCGACGACGAACGCGCGACCAATCTGCTGCGCTATTGGATGCGAGATCGCGGCTTGCAGGCGGCATCCACCGCGCGTGTCGCGGACATTCTGCGTCAACTGCACGCAGCCGCCGACGCGCGCGACGGGCACGCGCTTCGTATCGATCATGTGGGACACGCGCTGCGGGTTTATCGCAATGCGTTGTTCTGGGAGAAGGCCGACAGCGCCGATGCACCCGATCTCGACGACGGTCCGAGTCAAGCGAGAGCGTTGGTCGAACTGCGCTGGCAGGGCGAGGAAGTCTGGCGTTTGCCGCAGTGGCGCGGGTCGCTGGTGTTCGAGCCTGCCGCCGAACCGGGCGATGACGTCATCGCCGAAAGCGTGTTGCGCGCCGCGCCGTTGAGCGCGCGTTCACGCGCGGGCGGCGAGCGTTTGCGCGTTGCATCCGATGCGCCTAGCCGCACGCTCAAGAATCTCTTTCAGGAGCGCGGCGTGCCAGCGTGGAAGCGCGATGTGCCGCTCATCTTCATCGGCGCGTTGCTGATGTTCGTGCCGCTCGTCGGCGTGAATCGCGAAGTCGAAAACGCAAAGGGGCCGTGGCGGCGGTTGATCTGGCGGCCGGATTTGTTGATCGCCTAAGGGGTGCGGTGTCCGCCTGGTAACGAGTTTCTAGTACGGGAGGGCAGCAACTTGCGCCTGCCTCTTTTCGGGATGCTCCGCCGCAAACCCGTTAAAATAGACGCCCAGCCGCTTCATCTTGTAATTTCGGCTTCGATCCGGTACCGTAGCTCGTTTGTCCGCTTGGCGTTTTGCTCGTCATCTCCGTCCAAAAGACGTGATATTCAACGTTAAATCGCCAGCCATCGCGCGAATTCGCTGCGTACCAACCGCGCGACTTTCATGCGCGATTGGCTAACGCAACTGCTGCTGGTATTGCAATCCGGTACCCCAAGCACGCGGCGGCATATGCGCCAACGCGTCGCGTCGCCAGCTTCAAATCATCCCCGAAGTGATCGGCCACAACGCTTAAAGCGCATTGCAACGAGCGCATGAAGCGCGGTTTTCCTTCCAGTTCAAAACGACAATGGCACTCATCGTACACAAATACGGCGGCACTTCGATGGGCTCGGTCGAGCGCATCAAGAACGTCGCCAAGCGCGTTGCCAAATGGCACAAGGCAGGCCACAAGCTGGTCGTCGTGCCCTCGGCGATGTCCGGCGAAACCAACCGCCTGCTCGGCCTCGCGAAAGACATCACGCCCAATCCGGACCCGCGCGAACTCGACATGATCGCCTCCACCGGCGAACAGGTCAGCGTGGGCTTGCTCGCCATCGCGCTGCACGCCGAAGGCCTCGAAGCCGTGAGCTACGCCGGCTGGCAAGTGCCGATCAAGACGGACAGCGCGTTCACCAAGGCGCGCATCAGCGAAATCGACGGCGAGCGCGTGCTCAAGGATCTCGATGCGGGCAAGGTCGTGGTCATCACGGGCTTTCAGGGCGTCGATCCGGAAGGTCACATTGCCACGCTCGGGCGCGGCGGCTCGGACACCTCGGCGGTCGCGATCGCCGCGGCGCTCAAGGCTGACGAGTGCCTGATCTATACCGATGTCGACGGCGTCTATACGACCGATCCACGCGTCGTCGAAGAAGCGCGCCGGCTCGACCGCGTGACCTTCGAAGAGATGCTGGAGATGGCGAGCCTGGGCTCGAAGGTGCTGCAGATCCGTTCGGTGGAATTTGCCGGCAAGTATCAGGTGAAGACGCGTGTGCTTTCGAGCCTGACCGACCCGCTTATGCCGCTCGAAAAGGAAATGCACTCGGGCACCCTGATTACTTTTGAAGAAGACGAGAACATGGAAAAAGCAGTGATTTCTGGCATCGCGTTTCAGCGCGACGAAGCGCGCATCGCCGTGATGGGCGTGCCGGACAAGCCGGGCGTCGCGTATCAGATTCTCGGACCTGTCGCCGATGCGAACATCGACATCGACATGATCATTCAGAACCAGAGCGTGAACGGCAAGACCGACTTCACGTTCACGGTGGGCCGCGGCGACTATCAGCGCGCGCTCGAGATCCTGAATGGCCAAGTGAAGGGCCACGTGCAGGCCGAGACCGTGCTGGGCGACCCGAAGGTGTCGAAGGTGTCGGTGGTGGGTGTCGGCATGCGTTCGCACGTGGGTATCGCGAGCACCATGTTCCGCACGTTGTCGGAAGAGGGCATCAACATTCAGATGATCTCGACTTCCGAAATCAAGATCTCCGTGCTGATCGACGAGAAGTACACCGAACTCGCGGTGCGCGCGCTGCATAAGGCGTTCGAGCTCGACCGTGCTTGAGTGTTGCTTGAATCTTATTTGAGTGTGGCGTTGAGCGTTGCGACGGGTTCGAGGGCTCATGCACTGTTGCGGTTCGCGTAAGCCATGAGCCGATGCGCAATCGATTGGAAAAAATCGTTATGCGAATTTGACCGGCGCGGGCGAACACGCTATCATCTCGATCTCGTTGCACTGCACTCCCGGTGCGACGAACGGTTTGGGAGACGTGGCCGAGTGGTCGAAGGCACTCCCCTGCTAAGGGAGCATCTGGCTAAAAACTGGATCGAGGGTTCGAATCCCTCCGTCTCCGCCAGTAGTAGTAGAAAAGCCCCGCAAGGTTAAAAACTTGCGGGGCTTTTTGTTTTTGGGCGGTGATCGGGCCCGGTCGCGTGAGATTTAATCTTGACTGGCGTGGATAAGTTCTTACAGCCATGCATGGCGATTCGCTGAGTCGCTTGCCAGAGCAGTGCCGCGCGGAACTGTCTACCTCTTCTTCAGGCGCGGGGTTGTCTGCGTCTTGAATTCGAGCAATCGCGTGTCTGGCATGATGGGATCGCGTAGTCAAACATCGAAAACGCGCACACGCACACGCACCGTTCGATCCACACGTTGATCGCAGTATGCTCCGGCGGCGCTGTCGGAACCCTTAGCCGCCGCGCACGAACAGTAAGCGCGCGAAACGTCCGCCGCGCAGAAATCTAACCTCTAAAACGCGTGAAGCCGGACCTCTCATCCGGATCGAGCCATCTCGCTTTCTTTCGCACGTCTCTCCGAAAATCGATGGTTATCCCTCGATACAAACGGAATTATCCTAACGGTTTACACATTTTGTCTCGGAATTCCTTGGAAGACTAAGACATGTCTGTAAAAGAGCTTACGCGTACGTCGATTAAGCCTAAGAATGCGATGAAATTGCACAGTTTATGTCCTGATCGCTGCCAGACTTTTTACAACTGCTAGTACACTTGCTCGTTGTTAGCATTTACATCAAAGCCCGTGAATTTTAGTAACGGCGATTTGGCAGCCGCCACCCTATGGTTCATCCTCTTAAGACATTTCCCAATAACGCTTGCGGCTCGTCCGTTGATATAGATTCAAAGGCCGTTACTGGAAATGGCGGAGCGCCTTGAAAGGTCAGCGTGAAACAAAGTGCTTTAGAAGTTGATAGGTCATTAGGGCCTGAAAGCGGTGATAATGAAAAGCATAAACAAGCGGACTATCTCGCATGTTTGGCAGGAAAGAAGAAGCCAATATTCACGCTTATTTTGATCTTGCGCAGAAAGGCTTTCGATTTTAGGTTGAGGACTTGGTGGTGATTTCGATGTTGGTTGTGTTGATCGCGCTTTTGGTCTCCTTTGTTTCGGTACTGTTCATTGTTCGCTTCGAGCGCTGGCATGGTTCCTTCTCAATGGACCGCGATCTGAACGGGATTCAAAAAGTCCATGCGGTTGCGGTGCCACGAATCGGTGGCGCGGGCGTCATCGTCGCAGTCGCTGCTTCGTTACTCTTGAATGCCTTTCTGAATCCTTCGCGTAACAGTAGCGAAGCTCTAATTTTGCTTGGCTGTTCCTTGCCCGCGTTCCTGTCAGGTTTCGCCGAGGATCTGACCAAGAGAATCAGCCCGAGAACGCGTTTGATCGCGTCCATGATTGCGGCACTGCTTGCTTGCTTCGCACTGCGGGCGGTGGTTACACGGGTGAACTTTTCTTATGTCGATGCATTGCTTGTTTTCTCGCCGATCGCGATTGCTCTGACAGTATTTTCAGTATCTGGCGTGGTGCATGCAATTAACATCATCGACGGTTTGAATGGGCTTGCATCCGTTGTTGCGATCATCATTTTAGCGTCGATCGGCCTAGTGGCGTTTCATGTGGGCGACTCGACAATTGTTATTGTCTCGTTGACGCTGATTGGTGCGATTACCGGTTTTCTTGCCTGGAATTTTCCGATCTCCCGAGTCTTTCTCGGAGACGGCGGCGCGTATTTCATCGGTTTTCTAATCGCCGAGTTGCTGATCTTGCTCACCATGCGCAATCCCAGCATTTCGCCGCTTTACGCAATTCTGGTAACGATCTACCCAGTCTTCGAAACCGTCTTCTCGATCTACCGAAGAAAACTCGTGCGCGGTTTGCCTGCCGGTGCGCCTGATGCGGTTCATTTGCATACACTGGTTTATCGTCGCGTGCTTGGCGGAGAATTGAATCGATGCGATTCACGCGCCTTGAGTCTTAGAAATTCCCGGGCATCTCCTTATTTGTGGACGCTGACGCTTTGCGCGGTCGTTCCGGCAACCTTGTTTTCAGAATCTCCAGTTCTTCTCGGCGCGTCGGCACTCCTCTTTATTGCCACCTATGTCTGGTTGTATGCCGCAATCGTGAGATTTCACGTGCCGGCTTGGCTTCGGCCAGCGCCTGTCAAAGAGCAACCTATTGTCGTGCACGCTGAACAATAAAACCGTCTCTGTTTTTAACCCTGAAATTTTGATTGAGAACACGGACTAAGGCCGACGCCGATTCAGCGTCAAGCCAGTGTTTGAACCGAATTGAATTGAACACCCGCAAGCAATGGTTGATTTGAAATTTTCCGACCGTCTCAAGTTGGCTCTCTCTATCGCAATGCTGCCCGCACTGCTTGGCGCATGCGCGCTTGCCCCTGGCATGCGACTCGATCCCAAAGCACCAGTCGACTCTTCCGACCCAGCCTCAACACCCGACATCGTGACCATCACGCCGCAACTGGTCAGGCAGCAAAAGGCTGAGCGCGATGCCACGTCCCAAGGCGATTATCGCCAGCTCATCGGCTATCCCAGTCATTACGTCATCGGGCCGGCCGATGTGCTTTCCATCATCGTATGGGATCACCCCGAACTGGTCGTTCCAAATCTGACCTACAGCATCGGCGATACAGCCGGCACGCTGCCCAATGGGCCGGGTCTCAGCACACAGACGGTCCCCGGCTTCGTCGTCGGGGATAACGGGGACATTCAGTTTCCATATATTGGAAAAGTGAAGGCTTCTGGCGGAACCGTCGCTCAGTTACAAGTGACGTTAAAGCGCCTTCTCCCGCCTTATCTGAGAAATCCGCAACTGACGGTAAGCGTAGTCGCCTATCGCAGTCAGCGCGTGTTCGTGGAGGGCCAAGTCAATCAGCCTGGCATCAAGCCGATCACGAATGTCCCGATGTCCCTGTCGGAAGCGCTCAGCGAGGCCAATGGCGTCACCGCCGGCGTGGGCGACACCAGCCGGATCCAGATCTTGCGTAACGGCCGGACCTTTCAAATTAGCTTGCCACAACTCGCGGAACAGAAACTCGATGCATCGATGATCTTCCTCAAAGACCGCGATGTCGTTCGTGTCTTGCCGCAGACCTATAACCAGGTGTTCGTCACCGGCGAAGTAATGCGCCCGATGACGCTGTCGATGCACGACGGTCGACTCACCTTGAATGACGCACTGGCCTCGGCTGCCGGCGTGAATCCTTCGACGGCCGAAGCGGCAGGAGTTTATGTCGTACGTCCGACCGAAGACCCGGCCGCGCCGCAGGTCTTTCATCTCGACAGCACGTCGCCGGTGGCACTGGCGCTCGCGGAGCACTTCGAGCTGCAGCCAAAGGATGTCGTCTATGTGGACGCCACTGGTCTTGCTCGCTGGAACCGCATTGTCAATCTGCTCTTGCCGAGCGCGCAAGGCGCGAACATCGGGCGCCAGGTAGCGGGCTATTGATCATGTCCTCACACACGACTCGCATGAACGATCGCACAGGAGTCTCGGGATGATCGACTCCGTTCTCCTCGTGTGCGAGGGAAATATCTGCCGCAGTCCGATGGCAGCGGGTTGGTTGCAGTCGAAAGTGCCGTCGCTGGAAGTCTGGTCCGCCGGAATCAGCGCGCTTGCCGGACAGCCGGCCGATCCATACGCACAAGGCGTGATGAAGGATCACGGCATCGACATCTCGTCTCATCGTGGCGCGCAGTTGAGCGGCTTCGACTGCAAGCGCGCCGAGTTGATCCTCGTAATGCAGGAACAGCAAAAGCGCTATCTGGAGAAGCGATATCCGTTTGTAAAAGGTCGCGTCTTCAGGCTAGGTCAATTCAGTAACTTTGAAGTACCGGACCCGTACCGAAAAGAACGGAATGTTTTCGAAGACTGTTTTGACTTGATCGAAAGAGGACTTTCGGACTGGGTCGGGCGAATTGAATCAACGCGTTGGAAGTTATGAAACAAGAGAATCTACCGGTTATGTCGCATGGCGAGAGCAGCGATCAACTAAGTATCGTCGAGTTGCTGGACGCCCTGTTGGATCACAGAAAGCTGATTGCCATCGTCGCTGCGCTGTTCGTGATCGTCGGCGCAATGTATGCGTTTCTCGCGACGCCGGTTTATAGCTCGCGCATTCTGGTAGCCGTCGAAGATTCTTCCGATGCGGCCAGCGCTAAGAACCTACTTAGCGATGTTTCCGCCATGTTCGATGTCAAATCGTCAGCGGATGGCGAAATCCAGATTCTTGGTTCGCGGCTCGTCGCGTCCGGAACGGTCGACGCGCTGAAACTCAATGTCGAAGCGAAACCACGCTATTTTCCCGTGTTCGGTAAATGGATGGCATCTCACAACGACGGACTGTCGAATCCTGGGGTATTCGGTTGGGGCGGTTTCGATTGGGGCAGCGAATCGATCGAGCTTGCCGCCTTCGAGGTTCCCCGCAAGCTTCAGGGACGTAGCTACGACCTGACAGTGCTAAAGGACAGCCGGTACAGCCTGAGCGGTTACGGACTGGAATCTCCAGTGACGGGTTCTATCGGCACCGAAGAGAAGTTCAACTCGAGCTTCGGCGCGCTCACCCTGAAGGTCACCAAGCTGTCCGGAAGACCGGGCGCCAGCTTCGTCCTGAAATCTCGTTCGAGCCAACTCACCACCGATGACCTCATCAAGTCGTTGCAGATCATCGAGCAGGGCAAGCACTCGGGCGTGATTTCCGCGACGCTCGAAAGCACGGACCCCGTGCTTCTGAGCGACACGCTGAATGAACTCGGCCGCCAATACGTCAAGCAGAATGCCGACCGCAAAGCGGCTCAAGCGGAACATTCCATCTCGTTCCTCGACGCTCAGCTTCCCGTCATGAAGCAGCAACTCGAAGACGCTGAAGCGAAGTTGAGCGAATATCAAAACAGTCACACGATCGTGGACTTGTCCGAGGCCGGCAAGGTCAGCTTGCAGCAATCGGCCGACGCGGAGACACGCCTCATCGCGATGAAGCAAAAGCGCCAGGACTTGGCGACGCGTTTCGGTCCGATGCATCCGTCGTTGCTCGCTATCGACGAACAAATTGCGACGAACCAGAAGCAGATCGATAGCATCGCCGCGCAGATTCGCCAGATGCCGCTGACCGAGCAGGACATGCTCAAGCTTCAGCGGGATGTGCGTGTTTCGACGGACCTGTATGTCGCCATGCGCAGCAACGTCGAGCAGTTGCGTCTGGTGAAGGCGGGCAAGATCGGCAATGTGCGGATCGTCGATACCGCCGATATCCCCGAGCGCCCGGTCAAGCCGCGCAAGCTGATCGTCATGGCCGCTGCGGCGATCGTCGGTCTGTTCCTCGGAACCTTGCTCGCTCTCGTAAAGGACCGCTTGTTCACGGGCGTCACCGATCCGATCTCGCTGGAAGAGCACACCGGTCTCAGCGTCTACGCCACGATTCCCGTTAGCGACAAGCAGGCCGAACTCATCCGTAACCTGCGAAGCGACGGTTCGCGCCCGCTGGTGCTCGCGAATCTATATCCGAACGATCCAGCCGTGGAGAGCCTGCGCAGTCTTCGGACCGCGTTCAAGTTCGTCGCATCGGGCGGAAAAAATAACGTCGTGTTGATCGCGGGTCCGACACCGGGAATCGGCAAGTCGTTCGTGTCCGTCAACTTCGCGACGGTGCTGGCGTCGAGCGGCGCCCGCGTGTTGCTCATCGATGCGGACATGCGCAAGGGTTATCTCAACCGGTACTTCGGTCTGGGGCGCGATGCCGGGCTGTCCGACGCGATATCCGAAGCCAGGTCGGTCGATTCTGTCGTGCATCGGGACGTTCTTCCCAATCTCGATTTCGTCTCGTCGGGCAATTATCCGCAAAACCCTGCGGAAGTGCTCTCGCATAAAAACTGGGGCGATTTCATTTCGGCAGCATCCCGTGCCTATGACGTCGTCATCGTCGACGCGCCGCCAGTACTCGTCGTTTCCGACGCGGAAACCATCGTTGGCTCGGCGGGCAGCGTCTTCCTCGTCACGCGCTCTGGCGTGACCCGCGGCGGAGAGGTCAGCGAATCCATCAAGCGTCTGACGCAGACCGGCACGCAAGTCACCGGCTTGCTGTTCAACGCAATCAAGCCGCGCGGAAGAATCTATGGCTACGGCGGCCGATACCAAAGCTATCGCTATACCGGAGACGGTTACTACCAGGACCGCTCCTGATCGCAGCACTCGCTAAAAGCACGCCGTGACGAATTCGGCGTCGATGTTTCAAGCAAAGCATCGAGAAACACTGAAGGTTGGTTAAACGAAATGTTAGAAAATCTCCGTATTGCAATCATCGGTCTGGGCTATGTAGGTTTGCCTCTTGCCGTCGAGTTTGGTCGCGGGCGTCCCGTAGTCGGCTTCGATATCAACACGACGCGTATCGATGCGCTGAAGCAGGGTATCGATTCGACGCTCGAAGTAAGTACCGAGGAACTCGCCCGCGCAAGTCAGCTTAGTTTCAGCGCCGATGCGGCGGATCTTGCCAAGTGCAACTTCTTCATCGTCACGGTGCCGACGCCAATCGACGCGTACAACCGGCCCGACCTCGGCGCGCTCATTTCGGCAAGCCAGACCGTCGGCAAGGTGCTGAAGAAAAACGACATCGTCGTGTTCGAATCGACGGTCTATCCGGGCGCCACCGAAGAAGTCTGCGTGCCCGTGCTCGAGCGCGTCTCTGGTCTCAAGATGAACGTCGACTTCTTCGTCGGCTACAGTCCCGAGCGCATCAATCCCGGCGACAAGACGCATCGCGTAGTGGACATTCGCAAGGTGACGTCCGGTTCGACGCCGCAAACCGCGCGCAAGGTCGATGCCGTTTATCGCGAGATCATCACGGCGGGAACGCACATGGCGGAGAGCATCCGCGTGGCCGAAGCCGCGAAGGTCATCGAAAACACGCAGCGTGACGTGAATATCGCGTTGATCAACGAACTCGCGATCATCTTCAATCGCATGAATATCGATACCGAGTCCGTGCTGCGCGCGGCGGGTACGAAGTGGAACTTCCTGCCGTTCAAGCCGGGTCTGGTCGGTGGTCACTGCATCGGCGTCGATCCTTACTATCTGACGCATAAGGCCGAAGAGATCGGATATCACCCGGAGATCATTCTCGCGGGTCGTCGCCTCAACGACAACATGGGGCAGTATGTCGTCGCGCAACTCGTCAAGGCGCTGGCGCAGAAGCGCATTGCTATCGCCGATGCGCGCGTGCTCATTCTCGGTCTCACGTTCAAGGAAAACTGCCCGGATATTCGCAACACGCGTGTCATCGACATCGTCAGCGAGCTTGCAGAGTATCAGGCGCATGTCGATGTTTGCGATCCGTGGGCGCTTGTGCACGAGGTCAAGGACGAATACGGCATCGATCTCGTCGAGTCGCCTGAGGCGGGTGCTTATGACGCGATCGTTATCGCGGTCGCTCACGAGCAGTTCGTCACGCTCGGAAAGGGCATGCGCGATTTCGGCAAGAAGGAGCACCTTCTCTACGACCTCAAATATGTCTTGCCGGCCGATGGTTCGGATCTGCGCCTGTAAGGATACTCACGATGAATCGCTATCAGGTTATCTGCGAAGCGTTGCGAGCGAATCCAGTGCGATGGCTGGTCACGGGCGCGGCGGGATTCATCGGTTCGAATCTCGTCGAGACGCTGCTCAGGCTGAATCAGGAAGTCGTCGGGCTCGATAACTTCGCGACCGGTCATCGGCGCAATCTCGACGAAGTGGCGACCTCGGTGTTGCCGGAGCAATGGTCACGCTTCACGCTGATAGAAGGCGATATCCGCAATGCGCGAGATTGCGAGACCGCTGTCGCTGGCGTGAAGCATGTGCTGCATCAGGCCGCCTTGGGATCGGTGCCGCGTTCGCTGAACGATCCGGTCGCGACCGATCAGGTGAACATCGGTGGCTTCCTCAACATGCTGGTCGCCGCGCGCGATGCAGGCGTATCCAGCTTCACCTACGCGGCGTCCAGTTCGACATACGGCGATCATCCGGCGCTTCCCAAAGAGGAAGCGAATATCGGACGTCCGCTTTCGCCTTACGCCGTCACGAAGTATGTGAATGAGCTCTATGCAGAAGTCTTCGCGCGCTGCTACGGCTTCAAGGCGACGGGCTTGCGCTACTTCAACGTCTTTGGCAAACGCCAGGACCCGAACGGCGCGTATGCGGCGGTCATTCCGCGCTGGATCGCCACGATGATGAGCGGCGAAGACGTGCAGATCAATGGCGACGGCGAGACGAGCCGCGACTTCTGCTTCGTCGATAACGCGGTACAGGTCAATCTGCTCGCAGCAACGGCGAGCGATGATGTGCGCGGACAGGTCTTCAACGTCGCACTCGGAGATCGCACGACGTTGAACGAGTTGTTCGGCTTGCTGCGTGACACGCTTGGAGAATACGGCATTCGATACGATCGGCCGCCGACATACCGCGCGTTTCGCGCAGGGGACGTACGTCATTCGCAGGCCAGTATAGAGAAGGCGAAGTCGATGCTTGGATATGCCGACGGCGTGCGGCTCGACGAAGGCATTCGGACCGCCGTGCCGTGGTATATCGCGTCGACGAAGACGCAGCGAGACCACGTCCAATCTTCCGATGCGAGCAACGGTAATACATCGCGATGAAGGTTCTGCATATCATCAGCAGCCTCGATCGCGGTGGTGCCGAGGCGGTGTTGTTCCAGGTTGTGTCGCACGGGCGCACGAGCGGCATCGAGCATCGCGTGGTCTGTATGCGCGGAGAAGGGTACTACACGGCGAAGTTGCTCGAACAAGGCATCGAAGTCGAAGCGCTGAATTGTTCGAAAGGCCGAATCACGCCGCGCGCGTTGCTTCGTCTCTGGTCGGTCATGCGCGCATTCGGCCCGGACGTCGTGCAGACCTGGATGTATCACGCCGATCTCATCGGCGGCGTGCTTGCCTATCTGACGCGCTTCAAGCCGATTTGCTGGGCAGTTCATCACGCGAATCTCGATTCCGACAAGAACACACGCATGACGGTCCGGATCGCGAAGATGTGCGGATTGCTCTCGCGCTTCGTGCCGGACCGCATCGTGTGCTGCTCGAAACGAGGCCAGGCCGCGCATCAACAGATCGGCTATGACGGCAGCAAGTTCTCGTGGATCCCGAACGGCTACGACATCGAACGCTTCTCGCCGGATCCTCATGCAAGGGCCGCGCAACGACAGCTCTGGCAAGTCTCGGACGATACGCCGCTTATCGGATCCGTCGCGCGTTGGAATCCTCAGAAAGACCATCCGAACCTGTTTCGCGCCGCGGCGATGCTCGCCGATAATGGCGTCGCTTTCAAGCTGGTGCTCGTCGGCGCCGACATGACATCCGCGAACGCCGATCTTCTCGCATCGCTCGATGCTGTCGGTTTGCGCGAACGCGTGCTTCTGGCGGGACCGTCGGACGATATCCCAGGCGTCATGAACGCGCTCGATATCCACGTGCTGCCGAGCGCTGGCGAAGCGTTCCCGAACGTGGTCGCCGAGGCGATGGCTTGCGGCACGTTGAGCGTGAATACCGATGTAGGCGACGTTGCCACGATAGTCGGTAGCGAAGGATGGGTCGTCCCGCCTGGTCATTCAGTCGCGCTTTCAAAGGCGCTTGGTGCAGCAATTGCAATGAACCGCACGACTGAAGGTAAAGCGCGCAGGGAACGCGCGCGCACTCGCATTGTGAGTAACTTCGGTCTCGAGCGGATGCAGAAAGCGTATGAGTCGACCTGGCGCGAAGTCGCCGCGCGCGCGGGCAAGGTCGTTCCGCGGCGTCGCAGAGAGAAGCGGACATGAGCTTCGGACTGGCCTCCAAGCTTCGGGCCAAGCTTGCGAACGCGCATCCGGATCACCGCAGGATAGCGAAGGGCGCCGCATGGGTGTCACTCTTCGTGCTCATGGGCAAGAGTGCCGGCGCCTTCAAGGAAATGGCGATCGCGTATCGCTATGGCGTGAGCGGTATCGTCGATGCCTACCAGTTGTCCTTCACGCTCGCCACATGGATACCTTCCATGCTCGTCACGGTGCTCAGTACCGTGCTGATTCCCGTGCTCGTGCGCATGCGCAACGACGACACGGACACGCTCGCCAACTTCATCGGCGAATTGCGTGGCTTGGCGTGGCTCGTCGGTCTTGCCATCGCCAACGTGCTCGTCTTCGCATCGCCCGTGGTGATCGCCTATGTGGGTGGACCGCTGCCCGAGCATACGAGATCGCTCGCGATGCAATTTATCGTCGGCATGTCGCCGCTCGTGCCGCTCACCTTGCTCATGTGTATCGATGCCGCGCGCTTGCAGGCACGCGAGCGGCATATCAACACGTTGCTCGAAGCCGTGCCGGCTGCAGTGCTCTTTTTCGTGGTGATCCTCAGTACCGGTTCGTCGATCAAGCCGCTTTACATGGCCGTTACGCTCGGACTCGCGCTGCAAGTTTATTTGTTGTCCATGTTCGCAAGGCGTGCGGATAAGGTCCGCGCTCCCATTCGCTTCGGGTTCAGTTCGCCGCAGTGGCGGGCCATGGCGCATTCGATCGGCGTCATGCTCATCAGTCAGGCCATCCTTGCTTGTATCGTGCCTATCGATCAATACATGGCGACCCGTGAAGGTGCTGGAGCGGTCGCCACGCTCGGTTATGCCAATCGGCTGATTGCGTTGCTGATGGGTCTCGGTGCATCGGCAATCGGAAGGGCGACGTTGCCCGTGTTGACGCAGACAATCCGCAATGGCGAACGCGAGCGCGCTCGATCCATGGCGATCAAATGGGCCTACGTCATGTTCGGAATCGGCGCCGTGGCGGCATGTGTCGCTTCGTTCGCCGCGCCTTTGATCGTGCGTGTGCTGTTTCAACGAGGCGCCTTCACGGCAGTCGATACTGAACATGTCGCGGTCTTGCTTCGCTGGTTCACGCTGCAATTAGCGCCAGCATTTGCCACATTAGTGTTGATGCAGATGGCTGCCAGCGAAGGGCGCTATCGGTCGATCGCGTTCATCACATGCGCAGGCTTCGTCGCCAAGGTCGCGGCCAACTTCGCCTTCACACCAATGCTCGGTTTGGCGGCGCTTCCTGTAGGCACTGCTGTCATGGCCGGCGTCGTGTTCGTTCTCTATCTTTTCTCCATCCACGAGAACGAGGAAGAGGACATGGAGCAAGAGCATGCAGCCTGATTTCTCGCCGATGCCTGATCTGACGCGATCGCCGACTTGGAATCGCCTCACCCGCATGCCACGCATTGTCAAGTTTTCTCGATGACGTTCATCTCTGTTATTACCGCCAGCTATAACCGTGCGGCTCAGTTGCCAAGCTTGTTCGCCAGCCTCGAAAAACAAAGCGACAGAGATTTCGAATGGATAGTCGTCGATGATGGCAGCGTCGACAACACGCGCGCGCTTTGCGAGCGCTGGGCTGACCAGGTCGATTGGCCGCTACGCTACATTCAGAAACCGAACGGCGGGAAGCATACCGCGCTGAATCGGGGCTTCGCACTTGCGAAGGGCGAATTGATCATCTCGGTCGATAGCGATGACACGCTCACGCTCGATGCCATCGCGACGATTCGCGACAACTGGTCGTCGTGTCGAACCATTCCCGACGTATGCGGCATGAGCTTTCTCAGACTGCGCGCGGATGGACGCGTGATCGGTGACCGTTTCGAGCCGGACCGCGAGTTGGCGACATACATCGATATGCGCATCAATCGCGGCGTGCGTGGCGACAAGGCCGAAGTCTGGCGCGCAGACATCTTGAAGCAGTTTCCTTTTCCGGAAGTCGAAGGCGAGCGCTTCATGATGGAGTCCGCCGTATGGGGAATGATCGGGCGGCGGTATCGGATGCTGCATGTGAACATCGGCTTCTATGTTTGCGAGTATCTGTCCGATGGTCTGACGCGAGGCGGCGCGGCGCTGACGGTCCTGTGCCCGGTCGGGTCCGCACACGGCATTCGCTGGGCAATCGCGCCGCCGGTCAACATGCGCACGCGGATCGTGATGACGTGGCGGCTCATTGCTTACGAGTTTTTGGCGCGACGTTCCGTGTACCAGATCGCGATGGCGTCCGGGCATCGCTTGCAGGTGCTGTTGAATCTGCCATTCGGATCAGCGCTTTATTTGTACTGGCGGTTCAAGTTTCGACGTGAGTTAGGTCGGTAGGTCATGAAAAAAGTCGTTCTCTTTGCCAATACGGATTGGTACCTTTTCAATTTTCGTTTGTCGCTCGCGAAGAATCTTCGGGACAATGGCTGGTCGGTGTTGCTCATGTCGCCGCCGGGGCCTTATGTCGCGGGGTTAGAGGACGCCGGATTCCGCTGGCTTCCCGTGCCGATGCAACGACGCAGTCTGAACCCCTTGCGGGAACTCTTGCTGGTCTTGCACCTATGCCGCCTGTTCCGCAAAGAGCGGCCAGATGTCGTGCATGGGTTCACCATTAAATGCGCGGTGTACGGTTCGCTTGCGGCGCGTCTCGCGCGCGTCAGGCAGCGCGTCAACGCTGTGGCAGGTCTCGGCTTCGTGTTTACGAACGATTCGTTGAAGGCGCGCGTCTTACGACCGCTGGTCAAAATATTGATGCGCGCGACGTTGAATGGCCGCGGCGCATCGCTGATTCTCCAGAACCCGGACGATGTCGCGATGTTCATCAACGCCGGGATCGTCGACAAGTCTTGCATCCACCTCATTCCCGGATCGGGCGTGAACGTACAGAAGTTCGCCCAACGCGCGAAGGACACGAGCGGCACGCCACGACCGATTCGCGTTTTGCTGGCTGCGCGCCTGCTGTGGGACAAAGGCATCGCGGAATACGTGGAAGCGGCGCGCGCGCTGCGAAACAGCCAGCGCTCGTTCGAATTCCTGCTCGCCGGCGATCCCGACGAGGGCAATCCTGCTTCGGTGCCGACAGAAACGGTTGAGGCCTGGGTCGAGGAGGGCACGCTGACTTGGCTCGGTCATGTCGGTGACATGCCGGCGTTGCTACGCGACATCGACATCATGGTGTTGCCCAGTTATAGAGAAGGATTGCCAAAGGCGATGATCGAAGCCGCAGCATGCGGCATCGCGCTGGTGACGACGGACGCGCCGGGTTGTCGCGAGGTCGTGAGTCAAGATGGCGTCGATGGCTTGCGCGTTCCGGTGAAGGACGGCGTCGCGCTGACAGATGCAATCGCGCGTCTGCATGACGACCCGGTGTTGCGCGAAACGATCGGTGCCAATGCGCGCGTTCGCGCGCTCGCAGAGTTCGACGAAAGGATCGTGATCGAGCGGACCGTTGCGGTGTATGGAACAACGCAGAACGCTTGAGAACGATCATGATAAGCAGAAGAGTTGCGCTCAAAGTCATAGCGTCGATGCCTCTGGCGCATGGGCTTGCGTGTCGGTCGGCGGCGGCTAAGATATTGAATGAAGACGACGTCGTGCATGCGAGTGTCTTCGGCGTCGTCAGCGATGGCGTGAGCGATGACACGTCGCGTCTTCAGGATGCGATCGATCGCTCAGTTGGCAAGACGTTACTCATTGGCGGACAGTGCCGCATCGACACGCAAGGACTGAGTCTGCGAAGCGGCTCGCGCGTTCGCTTCGAACCGGGCGCCTCGATCAAGTTGCTTGCGCATGACACGCCTTCGTATCAAATGTTGCGCATGTGGGACGTGAGCGACGTTGTGCTGGAGAACGCGACGCTAGACGGCAGTCGTGAGTTGAACTCGGCGCAGCCCAAAACGCATTCGGAAGGCTACGGCATGGGCATTTCGATAGCAGGTAGTTCAAAAATCACGATCAAATCGGCAACCACGGTGGGTTGCTGGGGCGACGGTATCTACCTGGCGAACAGTTATCAGCCGACCAGCATGCCGCCTCAGGATATTCACGTGATCGACCATCACGCGAATAACTGTCGTCGACAGGGAATATCCATCATTAGCGGAAGGAACGTTTTCATTGAAGGCGGTCTGTGGGAGAACATCGGTGGAACGGCGCCGTCGGCGGGTCTGGATATCGAGCCCAATTCGAATCGTGACGTGCTGGAGAACATCAGGGTCGTCAATCCTGTCACGCGAAACTGCAAGATCGGCATCCTCGTCTATCTCTTGAAGATTGCCGGTGTCGAGTCCAAGGACGTGCAGATCGATATCAGCGGTCAGCGCGATGAATCCGCGAAGATCGCCGCCTTTAGCGTTTCAGGTCTCGATACCAAAGGTTCAATTGTGAAAGGACGAATCGTCAATCGATCGGCGGCCTGGATCAAGCAAAGCTTCTTTCCGTCGAAAGCCACGATTACGACAAGCGCGGACCGCAGATCGTAGTAACGGACTTGAAGACTATTCGATAACCGGCGCACTTTGCCGACGACAACCTCGCAAGGCAGCAAGCCGGCGCCGAGCGCATTATCCGACCTAAAAGAATTTCGATGAAAGCCAGAATGACTCAAGCGCCGAGTCCAGCAGTTCCCCGTCGCAAAACTCAGGCGCGAGCCTACCTGAATACTCCTGGCGGCTGGCTATTCATCCTGATAGCGATTCTGTTGCTGGTCGTGGTGGCGGTAGGCGATCGTACGATGCTGCTCGATCAGGACAATTACCTGGAGTACTTCAGCCAGACAACGTGGGACTGGTTCGTCAATCTTTATCAGACACGCACTTCAACGCTCAGTTTTGTCATCAGCACGGTGACGGAGGAATTCGGCTGGCGTACCTGGTTGATCGTATTGAATGCGTTCGGCGTAACACCCGATATTGGTGTAAGAGTGACCGTAGTATTGGCGAACGCACTTGTCATTGCGGCGCTTTTAGAAGTCCGGCGACCGCTACTAGGGCTGCTTCTTTGGGCGGTCGTTCCGGTAGCCTTGGCTACGGTCGGACTGTTTCAAATCCGTCAAGGTTTGGCATTCGGCATAGCGATGCTTATCACGCTGCGCTATCAGCGGCCCGTCCTCGGATGGGTGCTCGCGAGCTTCGTTCATACGACCTTCGCGATACCCGCGTTGCTATTGCTCTCCATTCGAGCGTGCGGAGATCGAAAATGGCGAGCGTTGATCGTTTCGAGTTTGACGGCGTTCGTACTCGCCGCCGCGGCGGGCTATCTTTTCAATAATTTCGGCGGCAGGCGAGTCGAGGAATATGCGGACTACCAGGACGATTTCACTATCCGGCTGCTCATCCTGTTGATCGTCTATGCAACGGCTTCTGTCATTGTGCTTTATACGCAATGGAAAGAGAAGGGCACAGCGAAGGACAAGGTATGGACGGAGCTATGCACGATGCACGTTGCGCTCATGGCTTATTTGGTCTTTGCGTATGTGCTGTTTCCGTTTGGGAAGGGACGCGTGTGGTATTGCATAGCGTTACTGCTGCCGTACGTGATTTCGCAAATTCGATTCAGGAACGCGTTCGTGATATGGTGGACTGCGCTGATTCTTCTAACCCTGTCGGCAGATGCTCTCAAGAATTCTCAGGCTGATGTCTACAGCTATTTTCTTCATTAGGCGATATCAACGGCGCGTCGAGTCGTAGGCGCCGTGCGATTCGTGTGAGTCGTAATCTGTCATGTCGTTTCATGGATGGGTCGGCGCGCCGCAGCATCGTCGGTGTCCACGCCAACGCGCGTGAACAACTCGTCCCACACGCGAAGAATCGTATTCGTTGAATATCGCTCGCGAACGGACTTTGCACCTTTGCGACTCAGTTCGGCACGCAGCGTGTCATCGGTGAGCATCCTTTGAATTGCAGCGGCTAACGCTTGCGGATTGGCGACTGGCACAAGCAGCGCGTCCTGCCCGTCGCGCGTGATGTAGCGCGGACCACTGAGACAATCGACAGCTATGGCGGGAACGCCTAAAGCCATACTCTCGGCGAGCGCGAGGCCGAATCCTTCGAAGCGGGATGACATGACGAATGCCTGCGAGCGCAAAATCTCCGTCCATGGATTTTCGGTGACACCCGGAAGAAAGATGCGCTGGGTCATACCTCGCCTTTCGATCTCCGCTTCGAGCGATGCGCGTTCGGCGCCTTCACCCCATATCCACAGATCCCATTCTGGGCACGCATTCGCAATGGACGAGAATGCGTCGATCAAAAGGCGATAGTTCTTTTGCGGATGCAATCGTCCGAGCGAAACGAGGCGCATGCGCGCGCCGGTTTCGATAGACGGCGCCGACTGCTGGAATAATTCGTCAGGCAGCGGATTTGGGACGACAGCAATATGTCGCATGCCGGGCACCGTTGTCTTGAACGGCGCGACGACATTTTCGGTGAGCACCGTTATCGCGCTGGCATGCGGGTAAGTTAGACGAGTAAGCAGTTTCCATAACGCGGATCGTCCGTCGCGAGATGGATCGTTATGTTCGCAAGCGAGAACCGGAATGCCCAAGCCTAATGTTGCAAGAATTGCGGCTACGTTTACATTGGTTAAAAAGGAAATCACAACGTCGGGCCGGTTCTCCCGGACGAGCGAGCGCAAAGCCCGCTGCCGCTGAACGAAGCTCGATAACTTGCCGCCTTGACTCCCTGCACGGTCAGTCAGATAGATGAAGCGAACGTTCTCGGAAATCTTGTAAAAGCAATCACCCTTACCGCTATATGTAGCGACCAGCGTGACATCGTCACCGCGCTCACTCCAGGCATTCACGAGGGTGGCCGCGACCCTTTCCGCGCCGCCGCTTCCCATGGAACTCACCAATAGCGTGATTTTCATTTAAGTAATGCTCCAATTGGATGAGCTAACGAGGGGATGTCGCACTGTTGACGATGAGAGAAGTGACGAGTCTTTAAGGACGCTGCGAGTTTGACCACGGGACATCAAGACGATCGCATGGGTATGCGGTCTGAAGTCACGGTTGTGGGCTATGTAATCGCTTTCGCGTAATGGCGGATGGTTTCGCACGATGAACGACACGAGCGAGCCAAGTTGAAGAAAATCGGCTCTGACGAAAACGACGCGTTCGAAAGCTAAAGAAGACTAACGATCTTATCATCGGAGCGAGTCTATCGATGTCTTTTGGAATGCAACTTTGTGGAGATGGCGTGCTCAGGGTCCATGCTTAGAAATTTTGCGGAGCACGCCAGCAATGTCTCGGCCGTGCCACGCGTCACACACCGACCGAATGGCCGATTGCGCTATCGAGGTGGCTCGGGAGAAACTCTCTGCCCGGTCGAGGTCTTCCACACGCAAAAAAGAACGAGCGACGCACGATCATGTGCGAGAGTCAGTTCCCATCTTCGATCGTTCAAACGGCTGACGTGCAAAAATAGCGAATACTTACTCGAACCATCCAAAAACAATCAGTGTCTGGAGGCGACGAAGTTGATCGTTAATGTGATTTTTAACGTGTTCGGAACGGCGGCGCTGATCGTCGTTTTGCTTTTGGGAAGTATCGCAATTTGGGACATTCTGCGCGGGAAGTAGGCGGCAAGTTCACTCATCCGCCGGTACTACCATCAATCGCCGCCACTTTCCCATGCGGCGTGCCGGTCTCATCGGCGTCATCGGCCAAGCAACACATCACGCATGTCACACCCTACGCCGCCGAGCCCAACCTTTAAGACAAGTCCGCTATCCGAGTTAACAATCGGAAACTAATCTTGCGCGTTGATTGTTTGGAAGCAGTCAATTGCAAGACAGCCTGCGCTGTCTCGATTATTTTTTTGCCTGAATTCGATTTGCGTGTTCTGGCGACGCCTTTCTCACGGTTGGCTCACTCATGGTAAGTATCAAAAAGGTAGCGGCGCCGCTTTTCGTCTCGCTGCTCGGTATCGCTAGCGCGCACGCTAGCGAATTCTCCGGCCCATTCGTCGGCGCGAAGCTCGGCTTGAATTTCTCCGATGCAACCGGACACGATTTTGAGGAATCGACGCACACGACGTTCTTTCCGGGCCTGACGGCAGGCTATAACGTCGATGTCAACCAGTTCGTGGTCGGCGTCGAAGGATTCGCTGATCTTCACGCTGGTTCGACGACCAAGAAGGACGGCGGCATCGACGTAAAAGTCGGCATGCCTATCGACGGCAACATCATGCCTTACGCGCGCGTGGGCTTCACTGGCACCTGGCCGGACACGCGCTTGCACTACGGCGCGGGCGTCGAGTATAAGTTCGCGAAGCAATGGAGTGTCGCTGGCGAATACACGGCCGACACGGCGCACTGCGACGGCGGCCATCGTCGTAACGACAGCCTGACCGTCGGCGTGCATTACTACTTCTGATCGTCACGAATCGGAATGGAAAGCGCGAGCAACCGCTGCTCGCGCTTTTTTTTGCACCGTCCTTACTTGCCCGACGCAATCCGATCCTGAATGTGCTTCGCGCGCGAAGGCGACGACGGGTGCGAATCCATCATGCTCGACTTGCCGCCGTCGATCGTTGCGAGCTTCTGGAACGCCGTCACGAGGCCAGCCGGGCTGTATCCCTTCTTTTTCTGCATGTCGAACGAGTAATCGTCGGCGGCGCTTTCTTGCGATTGCGAGAATTGCGCCTGGACGAACTTCTCGGACAAGTCGCCCAGTTGCGATGCCGACAGATTCGCCACCGCGCCGCCCGTCGATGCCGCCGCCGAGCGCACGGCCGAGGTCGCATAAGCGAGCTGCATCGCCTTCTTGGTGTGGCCGAGCGCCACGTGACCCATTTCGTGGCCCACCACGCCGCGCACTTCGTCGTCGTTCATTGCGTCCATGAGGCCGCTGTACACGCGCACGCAACCGTTGGCCATCGCCCAGGCGTTGACGTCCTTCGTGACGTAGACCTTGTAGTTGACCGGCACGCCATTGATGTTGTCGCCCAGTTGCTTCGAGATGCGGTTCAGACGCTGCGTGTATTGACTCGACGCCGGCGCAATCTTGTTTTCCTTGTCCAGGTCCGCGCACGATTTGTCGGAGAGCGTGCGCACATCGGCGTCACTCAGCGTGAAGGCTTGCGATGCGAGCTGGCCAGACTGCAACAGCGTGTCGGGATTGAGTGCATTCATGCTGCTGCAGGAGATGAGCGCGCACAGAGCAGGCGCCGCGAGCGCCAAGCGGATGAATTTCATGTTTCGGTCTTCCTAGAATTGTTTTTGGGGCGTCCGTGACGCGATGCTTCGCGCACGGAGCGGCATCGTCGATGTCCGTCGAACAAAAAGCTAGCGGAACATTCTGATTTTGCTTACGGACGTTGACAATTCGCTGTCGGAAAAGTGCGGAAAAAGCGGATTAATCTGCGGCGCGCTGGTTTGCCGCGCGTACGCGAGCGGCGGTCGGATGAGTGGACGCGGCGTCCATGGATAGCGCCTGCGCATCGGGCAGGGCGTCGCTTGCGAGTTGCGTCAGCGTGTGGCCGGGCGGCATTTCGACGAAGACGTTTGCGCCGAGTTCGAACAGCGCGATGGTCGATTCGTGCCAGCGCACCGGATAGCGCAAGTTGGTCGCGAGGTCGTCGCGCACGGCATCGGCGCGACGCAGCACGCGTGCGCCGCGATTGCCGACATATGGAACGCGTGGTGCATCGAAGCGGACTTTCGCGGCAGCTTCGATCAATTGCGTGGCCGCGTCTTCGAGCAGCACGCAATGCGAAGGCACGCTCACCGCTAACCGTTCGGCCTTGCGCGCGCCGCGTTCGAGCGCGAGGCGGCTCACGGCTTCGAGCGCATCATCGCTGCCGGATACGACGATTTGACGCGGCGCGTTCAGATTGCCGACATAGGCATCGGCGTGACCGTCGGCGATCACGCGTGCAATCTCTCGTTCGTTCAGGCCGAGCACCGCCAGCATGCCGTAGCCGTGCGGATACGCGTTCTGCATGAGCGTCGCGCGCAGGCGAACGAGGCACAGGGCATCGTCGAACGCAACGGCGCCGCTCGTCACCGCCGCGCCATACGCGCCGACCGACAAACCCGCGACGGCTTCCGGCTCGATACCTTCGGCCGCGAGCGCGCGCGCCGCCGCCACGCCTGCCGCCAGTAACGTGACTTGCACCGCGACGGTCGACTCAAGCGCGGTGGCGTCATCGAGTTGCAGGATGTTTTCGCCGAGGATGTCGGATGCTTCGGCGAGCGTCTGCCCGATGACCGGATGCGGTTGCTCGCCGCCCAGCCGATGCAAAAAGCCCGGCGTCTGCGCACCCTGTCCCGGAAAGAGATACGCGATCATGCGGCTGCCCACGGATCGGCGACGAGTCGCGGCCCGTCGGCGTGACGCAGCATCACGCGTAGATTCGCGCGCGCGAATTCCGCGAGCGAGAAGGCGGCTTCCGGCGTTTCGATCTGCACGTCGATGCGCGTGCCGATCTCCCGCGCGGTTCGCGACAGTGTGTCGAGAAGCGCGGCGGCTGCATCGCGCGAAAGCGGCGAGGGCGCGCGAATCACGATGTCGAGATCGCTTTCGGGTGTGACCGTGGGTGTACCGCTCGCGAGTTCGAAGCCTGTGCTGCCGGCGGGGCCCCAGGCGAGTCCCGTTGCCTGGATCGAAGACGAGATTGCCCGCAGAAGCGCGAACGCGGGCAAGTGTGCGCGGTCCGAATCGGGCGTGCGTTCGAGCAAGGCTTCGGGAGACAACGCAGACGCGATCGACCGTTGATCGATCCACGCGCCGAAGCGCTCGCCGCGCGTCGAACCGCGTACGCCGATGGGAATTGCGTCGCCCAGGCGCGGCGCACGGCGGACGACGACGAAGGGTGAGTGCGCGAGCGAGGTGGCGACCCAGGACGGCACGTTGGGCGCGAAGAGAAGCGAGGCCGCGACATCCGCGCCGCCTCCGGCCGATGACGACAGCGTGTCGATCTTCAGCAGGTCATGTGGCCGCATCTCATGCTGCCTTGCGTTCATCATTGTTCCCATCGGTAAAGCTCGCTGGGCACGCGCAGTCACGAATCGCGCAGCCGTGTCGAACGATGCGCGGCAAACGGGCCGCCCAAAGGCCTCTTGCATGTTGCGTCGAAGCGGAGCTCATCGTCGGTGACAGCTGCTTCATCGGTGCGTGACAAGCCATTCTCGATGCGCCAAGCCGCATGGGGCACCGCCCCGACTCAAGCTTCATCCCACTGCTCACGCATCCGCTTGCGCACCTCCACCGACGCAGCCCGCGTGCGCTTCGCATCGGCAGAACCAAGCCGGCTCGACAGATCACGCAAAGCACCGCGCGCATCGTTCACGGCCGCCGCAAGCGATGCCTTCACGCGCTCGATCTCGGCCGCCGAGGGCGCATCCGCATCGACGCCTTCGATCAGTTCATGCAGCAATCCGAGCTTTGCATAAGCGCTTATCTTGTACGACATCGGCAAGACGGTGTCGCCGAGCGCATCCAGACTTTCCACACTGCGCCGCGTGACGCGCGCGGCTGCTTCGCGACCCATTGCGTGCACGGCGGTGCCGGGTGAATCGAGCGCGACGATCCGGTTCGCCTGATACCCGTGCGCCAAATACGCGCCCGACATGGCCGGCCCGACGATCAACGCAATCACCGGATGACCCGCAAGACGCGCGTTCGCATAAGCATCGACGGCAGCGGCGCAGGCAAGATGCACGCCGAGCAGTTCCTCGCGCCGGCCGTAAGCCTGACTTTTGACATCGACGACGGCGACGATCGGACGCTTCACGTCACGCTCGCGATCCGCGTCGATGACCTCGCGCACCGCGCGCGCCAACAGCCATCCCTGTTCGAGGCCGACGACGTTGTCGCGGGCGCGTGGAAAGCGGTTGTCCGGATCGGGCACGACGGCGAGAAAATGCGCGTGCTCGCCGTTCAAAAGCCCGCCACGCGCGCGAATCGGACCGGCTTGCGCGCCGGACGCAGGCGAAGTCAGCGCGTCGATCCAGCGTTCGCCGCGCGAGAGAGTTGTCGTGTTCATCGTGATGCACTCCAGAGCGTGCGCAGCGTTTCGGGATCGATGGCGTCCGGATTCACGCGCGACAGACGCTCGATGAAACCGTCCACGTCCTCGGTGCGATGCCGCGTCGGCACGCCGCGCGCGAACGCCGCCAGCACCGCGTCGCGTACTTGCGCGGTATCGTCTTCGACGAGCGCATCGACGAGGCCGACCGCCGCGCGTTCTTCTCCGCCGATCATCGACCAGATGAGCCGCCGGTCGCCCGAATCGAGCTCCTCGATGCCCGCTTCCTGTTCGATCACCTCCGGCCCGTTCATGCCAAGGCGCGCCTGCCGCGTCATCACGAGTTCGGTGCAGAGCGCCGCCGCGAGCGACATGCCGCCGAAGCAGCCGACCATGCCGCCGATCACGCCGACGACCGGCACGTGCCGCCGCAACGCGACGATCGCTGCCTGAATCTCGGCGATGGCCGCAAGCCCGAGGTTCGCCTCCTGCAGACGCACGCCGCCCGTTTCGAACAGCACGACGGGACGGATCGCGCGGCCCGCTTCGAATTCGCCGAGCGCCATTTCGAGCGCGGCCGCGATCTTCGCGCCCGAGACTTCGCCGATGCTGCCGCCCTGAAACGCGGGTTCGATCGCCGCGATCACGGCGGGTTCGCCATCGAGCATGCCGCGCGCGATCACCGCGCCGTCGTCGGACTGGCAGACGACGTTCTGCATGGCAAGCCACGGCGATTCGAGCCGGTCGAAGGGGCCGAGCAGTTCGCGAAAGGTGCCGGCATCGAGCAGGGCGCGGGCGCGTTCGCGCGCGGTCATCTCGATGAAGCTGTGACGCGCGAGAAAGGTGTCGTGAGCGTTCATGGCGTGCCCTCGCTGGCTTCGACGGCTTCATTCAGGCGCAGCATGACCACGCCGGGCGTCGCGCCGAAGTCGTTGAGTTCGAGTTTCGCGGCGCCGTCGTATCGCTGAAAAAAACGGTCGAGCACACTCTTCCAGACATGCTCGTAGCCGTCGACGCTCGTGCGGATCACCACTTCCGCATTCGCTGTCGCCGATGGCGAGAGCAGCACTTCGAGATCGCCCGAGCCGACCACGCCGACGTGCGCGCGACGCGGCACAGGGCGGGTGGCGGGGTATTCGTATCGGATGTTTTCCATCATCGTTCCTCTTCGATGCGCGCGTTGCGAATCAATGCAAGCGCCTGAGACTGTCGAGAAAGAGCGTCGCCGCAAGCAAGTCGGCGGCGCCGCCAGGCGATGCATCGAGCGCGAGCAGCTCGCGGTCGAGTTCGTGAAGCGCTGTCTTGCCGCTTGCCGATGCAACGCCGCCTGCGTCGAGCACACGACGCGCGCCGTGCTGCGCGACTCGCAGCGCCGTCATGCCGCCGCGATGCAGGAGACAGGTATCGTCGAGCGACGCCATGATCGCGACGAGCGCTTCGAGGCGCGCGTCGTTTTCATCGAGATTGCGGCAACGGGCTGCACCGAGCGCGGGCAGCCCGATTTCGAGCGCATGCGGAAAGCCATCGCACGCTTCGCCGCGCGCGCCCGCCACACGGTATCGCGCCGACACGCGCGCGCCGTGACTCGTTTGTGCCGACGCGGGCGCGTAACGATCCTTGAAGCGCGCGATGCGTGCCGCGCTTGCGCAGATCGCCGCGCTGTCGTCGGGCGCATGCATTGCCGCGCCGGCGCACAGCAAGCCGACGATCCAGATCGCACCGCGATGCGCGTTGCTGCCGGCGGTCGCGCGCATCATCGCAATCTCGCCTTCGCGGCCAATGCGTGCAAGCTGTTCGCGTAACGCCTGCGACGGTTCGAGATCGGCCGACGCGCGAGCGATGGCGACAAACGTGGGGTGCAACGCTTTTGCCGAGCGCAACATGATGTCGAGCGACAAATCGCGATGCGCGCCGCTGCCGCGCCGGTCCACCAATGCGGGTTTCGGTGTGAGACACGCTTCGTCGATGAGCGCGGCCACGGCGCTGGTCGCGATGGCATCGGGCGCGATCGGCTGCAAGTGGGCGAACCGAGTGGCTTCGCGCGACGCTAGCGCCGTTTGCATCGCATGGCCCATGCTCGGGCGGGCAGCGGCTCCGGTATTGGCGTGCGCTGCGACGGCACGCGAATTCGACGGGTTCGCATGGGTGGCGTCATCGAGCCGCGCCTCTGCGTTCCACGAACACACGCCAGCGGGAATGTCGGCAACCACGCAAAGGCTCGACGCTTTGTCTTCACGGTCAGACATACACGAACCCATCGCGCTCACCAGCTTCTGAAGCGCGCAGGCGGCGCATACAGACCGCCCGACCACGCCACCAGGTCGTCGATACTGCGTGCCGCGAGCAGCGAACGCTTCGCTTCGCCGCGCCGCACGCCGAGGTCTTCCGGCAATGCGACGATGCCGCGCCTTCTCAACTCCGCCGTCTTCTTCGCATCCGCGCGCACGCCGATGGGCGTGACGCCCGCCACGGCGGCAAGCGCGGCGCGGCGCTCATCGACACCTTCGGCCGCATGCAGATACGCGATGCCTTCTTCCGTCACGACGTGCGTGACATCGTCGCCGTAGATCATGACGGGTGCGATCGGCATGTTGCTTTTTTCACCGACGGCGATGGCATCCAATGCATCGACGATGGTCGGCTCGCCGCCTTTCTTGTACGTCTCGGCGGTCTGCACGACGAGCTTGTGACCGCGCGCGATGGCCGGGTTCGGGCCGTCGTTTTTCAGCAGCTTGAGCCACGCCTCGCTCGAATGACGGCGGCCGCGTGGATCGTGGCCCATGTTGGGCGCGCCGCCGAAGCCCGCCAGCCGCCCGAGCGTGACGGTGGACGAGTTGGCGTCGGCGTCCATCTGCAGGGTCGAACCGATGAAGAGATCGACGCCGTATTGCCCTGCCAACTGGCAGAACACGCGGTTAGAACGCAGGCTGCCATCGCGGCCGGTGAAGAACACGTCCGGCCGCGCCGTGATGTAGTCCTCCATGCCTACCTCGCTGCCGAAGCAGTGCACGCTCTGCACCCAGCCGCTTTCGATCGCGGGGATCAAGGTCGGATGCGGATTGAGCGCCCAGTGCGTGCAGATCTTTCCCTTCAGCCCGAGCGATGCGCCATATGTCGGCAGCAGAAGTTCGATGGCCGCCGTATCGAAACCGATGCCGTGATTCAGCGACGTCACGCCGTAGCGGTCGTAGATGCCGCGAATGGTCATCATCGCCATGAGAATCTGCAACTCGCCGATATGCCGCGGATCGCGCGTGAAGAGCGGCTCGACGGCGAACGGGCGGTCTGCCTTCACGACGACATCGATCCACGAACCGGGGATATCGACGCGCGGCAGTTCATCGACGATCTCGTTGACCTGCGCGATCACGATGCCATGTCTGAACGCGGTGGCCTCGACGATGGTAGGCGTGTCTTCGGTGTTCGCGCCCGTGTAGAGATTGCCGTGCCGGTCTGCCTGCACCGCGCACACGAGCGCCACCTGCGGCGTGAGGTCGATGAACATGCGCGCATACAGTTCGATATACGTATAGATCGCGCCGATCTCGAGTTGTCCGTCTTCGAGCAGTTGCGCGACGCGCAGACTTTGCGGACCGGCGAACGCGAAATCGACCTTGCGCGCGATGCCCTGTTCGAACAGCGCGAGATGGTCCGGGCGGCTGATGCTCGAAATCAGCAGATGAACGTCGTGCACGCGTTCGGGATCGAGTCTGGCGAAGGCGCGCGAGAGGAAGTCGGCCTGTTTCTGGTTGTTGCCTTCGAGCGCCACGCGGTCGCCCGTGACGATCAGCGCGTGCAAGGCATCGACGATACGGTCGGTCGCGAGCACCGAGCCGTCGAGCCACGGTTCGATCAGCTTGAGGCGGCGCGCTTTTTCCTGCGCGCGCGTGTTCCACTGCCGGGTTTGCGGGCTCGTGTCGCGCGCGGGCGACGTGGCAGGCGTCGGGGACGAGTTCATCGATCCTCCTTCAAAGAGGTTGCAGAAGCCGTTGCGGGCGCGGCGCGCGGGCGGCGCTTCTTCTTGACATGGCTCGCCGCGGCAAGCGCTTGCGCGTCGGCGAGAAAGCGGTGGATCAAATCGCCTGTCGCAAGCAGATGACGCGCGACGAGCGTTTGCGCCTGTTCGATATCGCGGGCGACGAGCGCGGCAAGAATCGCGCGATGCTCCGCATCCGACGAATCCTTGTGAATCGGCAAGCCGAGCTTCAGCCGCAAATAACGTTCGCCGCGCCGATGCATCTGGCCGATCAGCTCCATCAGACGCGGCCGGTCCGCAGGCGCGTAAAGGCTCATATGGAACTGCTCGTTGCGCACGACGTAGAGCGCCGGGTCCGGCTCGCTTTCCGCCGCTTCGAGCAGACGTTGCGATTCGGCGAGCGTTTCCGCCGTGTGATGTTCAAGCGCGATGCCGATCGCCAAGCTTTCGAGCGACGCGCGTATCTCGTAGATCTCGCGCGCCTCGTCGGCCGATTGCAGGCTGACGGCCGCGCCACGATTCGGCTCGATGGTCACCCAGCCTTCGCTTTCGAGCTGCCGGAACGCTTCGCGCACCGGAATCGCGCTCACCGAAAACTGCCGTGCGATGGCGTCCTGGCGCAGCGGTTCGCCCGGCAACAACGCACCCTCGACGATAGCCGTGCGCAACGCATCCGCGATGAAGCGCGACGTGCTCTGGCGCGGTTCGAACTGTGCGTGACGAAACGATGCAAGTGGCTGCGCTGCATCGGAAGTGGAGAGATCTGTCGGCATGGCTAGGTGTAAGTGCGGACTTGCCGCGTGTCGATGTTCAAATATTATATATAAAACGATGCGCGACTTCACAGAAGGTGCTTTCCCTAAGCTGGGAGCGGCTGACAAGAATCGAGAGCGCGCGTGTATCGATCATTCTTTTCCGGAGACATGGCCATGCCAACCACGGTGGACCGAGAGTTACGCGCCTCGCGCCCGATCAAAACCCCGCTCAACCGCTCGCAGATCACCGGCTTCTGGGGTGCGTGGGCCGGCTGGACGCTCGATGGAATGGATTCGTTCATCTACGCGCTCGTGCTTGCGCCCGCGCTCACCGAACTGCTGCCGCGTTCGGGCTACGCGGCCACGCCCGCGAACGTCGGTCTTGCAGGCTCCATACTCTTCGCGCTCTTTCTGGTCGGATGGGGACTGTCATTCATCTGGGGACCGCTCGCCGATCGCTTCGGGCGCACCAAGGTGCTCGCCGCGACCATCTTCACGTTCGCGATTTTCACGGGGCTGGCCGCGACATCGCATTCGGTTTGGGAGTTGGGCATTTATCGCTTCTTTGCGGGCGTCGGCATAGGCGGGGAGTGGGCGCTTGCCGGAACCTACGTCGCCGAGGCATGGCCGGAAGATCGTCGCAAGATGGGTGCGGGTTATCTGCAAACCGGCTATTACGCGGGCTTCTTTCTGGCGGCCGCGCTCAACTACACGATCGGCGCGGCATTCGGCTGGCGCGCGATGTTTCTGGTTGGACTGTTCCCGGTCGTCGTATCGATTCTCGTGCTCTTGCGCGTGAAGGAAACCGACAAGTGGCAGCGCGCCGAAGCGACGAGCGCGCCTGCCGTCAAGCAGCACGGTTCGTTGCGCACGATCTTCTCGCCGCAGTATCGCAAGCGCACGATCGTCGCGGCGGTGCTGCTGACCGTGGCGATCATCGGTCTGTGGGCGGGCGCGGTGTATGAACCGTCGGCAGTCATTCAGCTTGCGACGAAGGCCGGCATGAGCAAGCCGGAAGCCGCGCGCATGGCGTCGATCGCGACGGGCTTGCTGTCCTTCGGCACGATCATCGGCTGTCTCGCCTTGCCGCCGATGGCAGAGCGCATCGGCCGACGCAAGACGCTCGCGGTGTATTTCGTCGGCATGGCGGCTTCCATTGCGCTGTCGTTCGGCTGGGCGTTCTATCTGCCGAACGGGCTCGTGCCGTTCATTGCGCTGCTCGTCGTGCTCGGCTTCTTCGGCGGCAACTTCGCGCTCTTCAGCCTGTGGCTGCCGGAACAGTTCGAAACGCGCGTCCGGGCGACGGCGTTCGCATTCTGCACGTCGGTGGGACGCTTCTTCGGCGCGATCGTGAACTTCGGCATCGGCGCGATGGTGCTGCATATGAAGACGCTCGGCGTGCCGATCGCGCTCACGGGTATCGCGTTTCTCATCGGCCTCGCGGTGATTCCGCTCGCGCCTGAAACGCGCGGACAGGAACTGCCCAATTAGTGCCCGTTGCACGGTCCCTGACGGCGGCTTTCACGAGCCGCCGTTTCTCATTGGCGCGCGGCGTGCATGATCCTTACTCTCCGTAATCATTTGCCTGGTAGGCATTGGTAATGGGACGTTACCAAGTGGCACACAAGCAAAGGCGTTCGTTCGATATAGTCCACTCAACACAACAAACATCCCATCGAGGTGGGCTTCACATGAACAAGGTATTGAGGACATCCGCGCTCGCAGGAGCGTTCGTCATCGGTGGTATGACGCTGTCCGGCGCGGCCATGGCGGGCGTTTCCGTCGGCATCAATCTCGGGGTGCCCGCACCCGTATATGTTGCGCCGGCGCCGGTCTATGCGCCTCCGCCTCCGCCCGTGGTCTATGCGCCGCCGCCTCCGCCGGTTTATGCGCAACCGGCTATCGTGATCGGATGGCATGGCGACCAGTACTGGGATGGCCATCGCTACTGGAACCGCGACGAGTGGAACCACGGTCACGGCGGTCACGGATACGGCGGCCGCGACTACGATCATCACGATCACGGTCATCACGACCATTGAGCGAACGTCGCGCTTAGAGAAAGCCACCCCGTCGAAGGGTGGCTTTTTATTTGTCGCCGCGCGGCAGCGTGTAACAAAAGGTAAGGTTTCTCCTGACGAGAGCCACGTCACGGGAAGAACTTACAAAGCTGAAATATTGCGCTGAAAGGCGTCCGTTATATTTTGTCGCAAGCCAATCAAAACAAAACGAGGACCACGCGATGAAAGTGAATGTCATGGGGCGAGTGCTGGGCGGCATGTTGATCGTGACCGCGTCAGCGATAAGTGGCACCGCGCACGCCGATGTACACGTAGGCGTGAACGTCGGCATCCCCGCGCCGGTGTACGTTGCACCCGCGCCTGTGTACGCGCCGCCTCCGCCGCCTGTGATTTACCAGCCGGCTCCGGTTTATGCGCGTCCGCCCGTGGTCATCGGCTGGTATGGAAACCGGTATTGGGATGGGCGCCGTTACTGGAACCGGAACGACTGGAACCGTTATCACGGCCACGGTTACGGGCATGGCTACAATCGCGGGCCGCAACACGGACACGGTAACGGGTACGGACACGGCAATGGTCATGGCAACGGACATGGTGGCAGGCATTGAACGCGCTGGTCCAGTGTGGCTGCCGAGTCGGCAGATATAGCGGGCCTTTAGACGACGCTACCAAAGGCGTTCTTCACAAAGCCAACGTTCCCGAAGGCGAGGTTCACGAAGATCACGCCCGCATGCATGGCGCTGTGTAAGCGGCTGTCACGACGCCAGCACTTGCAAAAACCCGAACACAAAAGCAAAAGGGCCGCTCTCGCAAGAGAGCAGCCCTCTGCACATGATCGAGCGCCGCAGGCGTTATTCCGTCACGCCCGCCATGCCGCCGACCACCGCATTGAATCCCGCATCGACGTGCACGATTTCCGCGCTCACGCCGGCCGCGAGATCCGACAGCAAGAACGCCGCCACGTTACCCACCTGTTCGATCGTCACGTTGCGCTTGAGCGGCGCGTTGTTTTCGACGAAATCGAGAATCTTGCCGAAGCCCTTGATGCCGCTGGCCGCGAGCGTCTTGATGGGACCGGCCGAGATGCCGTTCACGCGCACGCCGTTGTTGCCCATCGAAGCCGCGAGATAGCGCACGCTTGCTTCGAGCGATGCCTTGGCAAGACCCATTGTGTTGTAGTTGGGAATCGCGCGCTCGGCGCCGAGGTAGCTCAACGTGAGCAGCGACGAACTGTCCGACAGCATCGACTTGGCCGCCTTGGCGAGCGCCGGAAAGCTGTACGCCGAAATGTCGTGCGCGATACGGAAGTTTTCGCGCGTCATGCCGTCGAGGAAGTCGCCCGCGATCGCTTCACGCGGCGCGAAGCCGATGGAATGCACGAGACCGTCGAGCGAATCCCAGCGTTCCTTGAGCGACGCGAAGAGTGCGTCGATGTCGGCGTCGTTCGCGACATCGCACGGAAAGATCAGATCGCTTTCGAATTCGGTTGCGAATTCGGTGATGCGATCCTTGAAACGCTCGCCGACATAGGTGAACGCCAGCTCCGCGCCTTCGCGCTTGCAGGCCTGTGCGATGCCGTAGGCAATCGAACGGTTCGACAGCAAGCCCGTCAGCAGAATTCGTTTTCCAGCGAGAAAGCCCATGAATGCTCCTTTGAAGTCAATGTCGCGCACGGTGGCGAACGAGCCGCATCTGCCCGCGCCGCGTGAGCCTCAAGCGCGTGCGGCGCAATTGACCCACGGTCGCACGGCTTTTGATTTGGGTAGAATTCTCTCACATCGCAATGGCCTGCCCGACCCGAACGTCCATTGCGCGATACCCGGCGCCCAAGGAGCTTATGACGACTCGCACGACGATCCGCCCAACCCGCGCATGGCGCATGGCCATTGCGCTCGCGCTGGCCGGATCGATCGTCTCGGGCGCGAACCAGGCCGAGGCGGCGCACGCCTACGCACAGTACGGCGAGCCGAAATATCCGGCCGGCTTCAGTCACTTCGATTACGTCGATCCCGACGCGCCGCGCGACGGCACGCTCGTACTCGCCAATCCGAACCGCCTGACGAGCTTCGACAAATTCAATCCGTTCACCTTGCGCGGTAATCCCGCGCCGGGGCTCTCGCTGATGTTCGAAAGCCTGACCACCGGCAGTCTCGATGAAGTATCGACCGGTTATGGCTTGCTTGCCGACGACATCGCCGTCGCGCCCGATGGCCTGTCCACCACGTTCCACATCAACCCGAAAGCGCATTTCTCGAATGGCGATCCCGTTACCGCCGAGGACGTCAAGTTCTCGTTCGAGACGCTGAAAAGCCCGCTCGCCGCGCCGCAGTTCTCCGTGTACTTCGGGCAGATCGCGCGCGCGGTCGTGGTGGACGCATCGACCATTCGCTTCGAATTCAAGACCGCGACGCGCGAGATGCCGTTGCTCGCGGGCGGCATTCCCGTGTTTTCGCGCAAATGGGGAGTGAAGCCCGACGGCACGCGTATTCCGTTCGATCAACTCGCGTTTCAGAAGCCGATCGGCAGCGGGGCATATCTGATCGACAAATACGACAACGGCCGCACCATCTCGTACAAGCGCAACCCGAACTACTGGGGCGCGGCGTTGCCGGTGCGCGTGGGCTTGTTCAATTTCGCGCAGATTCACTACAAGCTGTATTCGGACCCGGTCGCGCGGCTCGAAGCCTTCAAGGCGGGCGAGTACGACGTGCTCGTCGAATACGTTGCGCGAAGCTGGGTGCGGCGCGATATCGGCAAGCGCTTCGACAGCAGCGAACTCATCAAGCGCGAATTCCCGCAGCATAACGGCACCGGCATGCAGGGCTTTTTCATGAACACGCGCCGGCCGCTCTTCAAGGACGTGCGCGTGCGTCAGGCGCTCGATCTCGCGCTCGACTTCGAGTGGCTCAACCGGCAACTGTTCTTCAATCAGTACAGGCGCATCGACAGCTTCTTCGTCAATACGGACTTGCAGGCGAAGGGCAAGCCGAGCGACGGCGAACTCGCCATTCTCGATCCGCTCAAAAAGGACCTCGATGCGTCCGTGTTCGGCGAGATGCCGCGTCAGCCCGACACCGATCCGCCCGGATCGCTGCGCGCCAACCTCATCAAGGCGCGCGGATTGCTCGCCGAGGCGGGCTGGACGTATCGCGATGGCGCGCTGCGCAATGCGAAGGGCGAGCCCTTCGTGTTCGAGATTCTCGACGATACGGGCGGCGGCGCCTCGATGGAACCGGTCGCCGCCGCGTTCGGACGCAATCTGCAAAAGCTCGGCATCACGATGAACTTTCGCACCGTCGACTACGCGCTGATCCAAAAACGGCTCGACGCGTTCGATTTCGACGTCACGAGCGTGCGCATGCCCGACGTGCAGATTCCCGGCACGGAGCAAGTCTCGCGCTTCGGCAGCAGGTCCGCCGACGAGCAGGGCTCCGACAATCTCGCCGGCGTGAAGTCGAAGGCGGTGGACGCGATTCTGCAGAAAGTGGTGGGCGCACAGACGCGCGAACAGCTCGTCGATGCCACTCACGCGCTCGATCGCGTGCTGATGAATGGCTATTACGTGGTGCCGCATTGGTATTCGGCGACGCATCGGGTGGCGTATCGCAATACGCTTCAGTACCCCGCGACCTTGCCGCTCTACTACACGGCGGAAGAGTGGGTAGTGTCGGCGTGGTGGGCGAAAGCCGCCGCGTCGAAATAACAGGACCGCGCGCCATGTGGAGCTACATACTCAAACGCATTCTGTTGATGATCCCGACGCTCATCGGCGTGCTCACGCTGACCTTCGTCGTGATTCAGTTCGTGCCGGGCGGGCCTGTCGAGCAGGCGGTGCACGATCTGCGGCGCGGCAACGCGGAAGGCGGCGGCTTCGGGCTGCGCACGCATACTGGCGTGGATGCCCAGCAGGTCGCGCAACTCAAGGCGCTCTACGGCTTCGACAAGCCGCCTTTGCAGCGTTACTGGCTGATGCTCGGCAAGTTCGCGCGCTTCGATCTCGGCGACAGTTACTTCCGGCATCAGAGCGTCTGGTCGCTGATCGTGTCGAAACTGCCGGTGTCGATCAGCATCGGCGTATGGACGTTTTTCATCACTTATCTGATATCGGTGCCGCTCGGGATAGCGAAGGCGGTGAGAAACGGCTCGCGCTTCGACGTGGCGACGAGTCTCATCGTGCTGATCGGTTTCGCGATTCCCGGCTTCGTGCTCGGCGTGCTGCTGCTCGTGCTGTTCGGCGGCGGCTCGTTCTGGCAGCTTTTCCCGTTGCGCAATCTCACTTCGGATAACTGGGCCACGCTCTCGCTCGGCGGCAAGATCGTCGATTATCTGTGGCACATCACCTTGCCGGTGGTGGCGTCGGTGGTCGGCAGCTTCGCCATCGTCACCATGCTGACCAAGAACGCGTTTCTCGACGAAATCCGCAAGCAATACGTGCTGACCGCGCGCGCGAAGGGCCTTTCCGAAAGACGCGTGCTCTGGAAGCACGTGTTCCGCAATGCGCTCTTGCCGCTGATCGTCGGCTTTCCCGCAGCGTTTATCGGCGCATTCTTCACGGGCAGTCTGCTGATCGAAACGCTGTTCTCGCTCGACGGACTCGGGCTGCTCTCGTACGAATCCGTGGTGCGGCGCGACTATCCCGTCGTGCTAGGCACGCTCTATCTCTTCACGCTGATCGGGCTTGCGACCAAGCTCATCTCCGACCTCTGCTACGTCTGGGTCGATCCGCGCATTCAATTCGAGCAACTGGAGCGCTGATGAACCGAGCCGCTTCTTCACGATCCTCACGCGGCGCCGCCGATGCGCAGCCCTTGCGCGAGCCGGTTTCGCCATCGCCTTCGCGGCGGGTGTGGATGCGTTTCAGGCAGCACAAGCTCGGCTACTGGAGTCTGATCGTGTTCGTCGTGGCGTTCGCGATCAGCCTGGCCGGCCCGCTTTGGTCGAACGACAAGCCGCTCGTCGTGCGCTACCAGGGACACTTGTATTTTCCGATCGTGCAGACCTACGCGGAAACGACGTTCGGCGGCGACTATCCGACGCCCGCCGATTATCTCGACCCGTTCGTGCGCGACCGCTTCAGCGCGCCGGGCAACTTCGCGGTTTATCCGCCGAATCACTATTACTACGACACGCTCAATTACTTCTCGAAGGGCTCGAATCCCGCGCCGCCGTCGCGCGAGAACTGGCTCGGCACCGACGACCGCGGGCGCGATGTGTTCGCACGGCTCGTCTACGGCTTTCGCGTATCGGTGCTGTTCGCGCTCGTGCTGACGGCCATCGGCACGGTGCTCGGCGTGGTGGCGGGCGCGGTGCAGGGCTACTTCGGCGGCCGGACAGACATCGCCGGGCAGCGGCTGATCGAAATCTGGAGTGCGTTGCCGGAGCTTTATCTGCTGATCATCTTCGCGTCGATCTTCGAGCCGAGCCTCGTCTTGCTGGTCATCCTGCTGTCGCTGTTCGGCTGGATCGGGCTGTCGGACTACGTGCGCGCGGAGTTTCTGCGCAACCGCACGCAAGACTACGTACGCGCCGCGCGCGCGATGGGTTTGTCCAACTGGCAGATCATCTGGCGGCATGTGCTGCCCAATAGCCTGACGCCCGTCATCACATTTCTGCCATTTCGCATGAGCGGAGCGATTCTCGCGCTCACGAGTCTCGATTTTCTTGGGCTGGGCGTGCCGTCGCCGACGCCGTCGCTCGGTGAATTGCTCGCGCAAGGCAAGGCCAATCTCGACGCGTGGTGGATTTCGCTGTCCACCTTCGGCGTGCTGGTAGCGACCCTGTTGCTTCTGACTTTCATGGGCGACGCCTTGCGCAACGCGCTCGACACGCGGATTGCGGATGCGGTGAAGGCCGGAGGCGCGAAGTGAGCGCGAGCATGAGCGAACCGTTATTGGCGATCGACGACCTGCGCGTGCGTTTCGGCGATACCGTCGCGGTCGACGGCGTGAGTCTCGACATTCGCGCGGGCGAACGCGTGGCGCTCGTCGGCGAATCGGGATCGGGCAAGAGCGTGACGGCACTGGCGATCCTGCGCCTCGTGCGCGATGCCGAACTCAGCGGCTCCATTCGCTTCAACGGCGAGGAGTTGCTGTCGAAGAGCGAGCACGCGATGCGCGGCCTGCGCGGCTCCGACATCGCGATGATCTTCCAGGAGCCGATGACCGCGCTCAATCCGCTCTACACGGTCGGCGACCAGATCGGCGAGACCATTCAGTTGCACGACGGCGCGACGCCGCGCGAGGCGCGTCAGCGTGCCATCGCGTTGCTGGCGCGTACCGGCATCACCGAGCCCGAGCGGCGTGTGGACAGCTACCCGCATCAGTTGTCGGGCGGGCAGCGTCAGCGCGTGATGATCGCGATGGCGCTCGCGTGCCGGCCGCGCCTTCTGCTCGCGGATGAGCCGACCACCGCGCTCGACGTGACCATCCGCGCGCAGATCGTCGATCTCCTGCTGGAACTGCAGCGTGACGAAGCCGAGAAGCGCGGCATGGCCGTGCTGCTGATCACCCACGATCTGAATCTCGTGCGGCGCTTCGCGGAGCGCGTCGCGGTGATGGAGAAGGGTCTTCTGGTGGAGAGCGGGCCGGTGGAGCAGATTTTCACCTCGCCGCAGCACCCGTACACGCAGCGATTGCTCGAAAGCAAACCGAAGCGCCACGTCCTGCCCGTGCTGCCCATCGCGCCGGTCTTGCTCGACGCGAAAAACCTGTCGGTCGACTATGCGACGAAACTGCCAGGCATCAACGGCTGGTTCAGGCGCGGCCGCTTCAAAGCCGTCGACGACGTGAGCGTTTCCGTGCGGCAAGGCGAGACGCTTGGCATCGTCGGGGAATCGGGATCGGGCAAATCCACGCTGGCCATGGCGTTGCTCGGCTTGCAGCGCGTCTCGAACGGCGCGGTGCAGTTCCAGGGGCGCGCGCTCGGCGATTTTCGCGGACGCGAAAAAACCGTGCTGCGGTCGAATCTGCAAGTGGTGTTTCAGGACCCGTTCAGCTCGCTTTCGCCTCGTCAGACGGTGGAACGAATCGTCGGGGAGGGGCTTGCGTTGCATCGGCCAGAACTGAAGGCGCCGGCGCGGCGCGACAAGGTCATTGCCGTGCTGCGTGAGGTGGGGATGGATCGGACGGCGCTTACGCGTTTTCCGCACGAGTTTTCCGGCGGACAACGGCAACGCATCGCAATTGCGCGGGCATTGGTGCTCGAACCCAGCATTCTGATTCTCGACGAACCGACGAGTGCACTCGACGTTTCGATTCAGCAGCAAGTTCTGACGCTGCTCGCCGAGATTCAGAAGAAGCACAATCTCGGTTATGTTTTCATTAGCCACGACCTCGAAGTGATCGGCGCAATGGCACATCGCGTGGCCGTGATGAGAAACGGAATTGTCGTGGAAGCGGGAGAAGTAGAGAAGATTTTTTCGAACCCTTCAGAGGAATACACACGAAAGCTACTGAGGGCAGCGCTCGAATCCTAAAAATCTTTCTTTTTCATCAATTGGGTGCTCGTCTCAATTGTATTTTCCTATTTCTTTTGACAGTTAAATAATTTGTGGCTAGTATCCTTCCAAACTTTCTCGTATCTCCCTGATTTTTCAGTCTTTAATTGTAAAACCTACCGACCGATGCAGCCATTGACATTGACTCAGACATGCGCGCGGGCAGCCGCAGGCATGTTGATCGGCCTTCTGATGACAACAACTTCCGGCGCGTTCGCCGACGAAGTCAGCAGTAATAGCCAAAGTAGCCAAGTTGCCAGCAACGGCAACGCTTCGAACTCCTCCCAGATCAGCCCAGTCGCCGCCACGGCAGACACCGCCAGCGCTCCTGGCGGCGCACGCTCGTTTCTTTCTGGCGTTGCCAGCAAGGCGGGCGATGTGGTCGTCGGCGCACTCAATATGATTGGCGTGCGTTATCGCTGGGGTGGCAATACACCGGATTCCGGCCTCGATTGCAGCGGCTTCGTGCGATACGTCTTCCAGGACACGCTCGGCATGACCTTGCCGCGCCGCGCCGAGGAAATGAGCCGTGTCGGCGAGAAGGTCCGCGTGTCGGATCTCAAGCCAGGCGATCTCGTGTTCTTCAACACCATGCGCCGTTCGTTTTCGCATGTCGGCATCTATATTGGCGACAACAAGTTCGTGCATTCGCCGTCCACCGGCAGCACGATCCGCGTTGACGACATGGAAAGCGGTTACTGGGAGCAGCGCTTCCAGGGCGCGCGCCGCATCGACAACGTGCAGTTCACCGACGGTAGCGAACTGCGCCAGCGCGTGAGCGCGAGTATCGGCGGTTACTAAGTCGGAAGTTGTAAGCCGTCTGAATCTACGAAAGCCTGCTTCCCAACGGAATGCAGGCTTTTTGTTTTCCTACGCGCTGTTTTGCATGACAAGCGGCAGGTAAAAGTCAATCGGTTCGATCGGAAAGCCCGATTGCACGCGTTCCTAAAAGCCGTTATAGTTTTCGAATGAACTTTTTCTCGTTCTCCCCCTCGCTTTATTCGGCTGGTGCGTCGCTACGCGCACTATCGCTACTAGCGCGCCTACCGCGCTGATTCTTCTCGTCTCCCGTCTGCTCGTTCAAGGTTTTCGACGCCAGCGGTGGCGCGAACACCCGAATTCCCTTTTGTCTTTCGCTTCAACGCGATAATTCCAACAGTCGATAATTCTCCCCACTGGAGTCCAACATGGCAGCAGACAAGTTGATCATCTTCGATACGACCTTGCGCGATGGCGAGCAGTCCCCCGGCGCGTCCATGACGAAGGAAGAAAAAATCCGTATCGCGCGGCAACTGGAGCGCATGAAGGTCGATGTGATCGAAGCGGGCTTCGCGGCCAGCTCGAACGGAGACTTCGACGCCATCCACACGATCGCCTCGATGATCAAGGACAGCACGGTCTGCTCGCTCGCCCGCGCGAACGACAAGGACATCCAGCGCGCCGCCGACGCCTTGAAACCCGCGAGCCAGTTTCGCATCCATACGTTCATCGCGACGTCCGCGCTGCATATGGAAAAGAAGCTGCGCATGACGCCGGAACAGGTGTACGAGCAGTCGCGTCTTGCGGTGCGTTTCGCACGCAAGTTCACGGACGACGTCGAGTTCTCGCCGGAAGACGGCAGCCGTTCGGACATCGACTTTCTTTGCCGCGTGCTCGAAGCGGTGATCGACGAAGGCGCGCGCACCATCAATATCGCGGATACGGTCGGTTACGGCGTGCCCGAGTTGTACGGCAATCTCGTGAAGACGCTGCGCGAGCGCATCCCGAATTCGGACAAGGCGGTCTTCTCCGTGCATTGTCACGATGACCTCGGCATGGCCGTCGCCAATTCGCTGGCGGGCGTGCAGATCGGCGGCGCGCGTCAGGTCGAGTGCACGATGAACGGACTCGGCGAACGCGCGGGCAATACGTCGCTCGAAGAAATCGTGATGGCGATCAAGACGCGCAAGGACTACTTCGGGCTCGATGTCGGTATCGATACGACGCAGATCGTGCCCACGTCGAAGCTCGTTTCGCAGATCACCGGCTTCGTCGTGCAGCCGAACAAGGCAGTGGTCGGCGCAAACGCGTTTGCACACGCGTCGGGCATCCACCAGGACGGCGTCCTGAAGGCGCGCGACACGTACGAAATCATGCGCGCGGAAGACGTGGGCTGGGCGGCGAACAAGATCGTGCTCGGCAAGTTGTCAGGCCGTAACGCGTTCAAGCAGCGTCTGGAAGAACTCGGCGTGCAACTCGAATCCGAGGCCGACGTGAACGCCGCGTTCGCGCGCTTCAAGGAACTCGCCGACCGCAAGGCCGAAATTTTCGACGAAGACATCATGCAGATCGTCTCGGAGGAATCGGCGGAAGCGCAGGCGAAGGAACACTTCCGCTTCGTGTCGATGAAGCAGCATTCGGAGACCGGCGAGCAACCGCAAGCACAAGTGGTGTTCGCGGTCGAAGGCGCGGAAGTGACGGGCGAAGCGCGCGGCAACGGTCCGGTCGATGCGACGTTGCACGCGATCGAATCGAAGGTGGATAGCGGCGCGGAACTGGTGCTGTATTCGGTCAACGCAATCACGACCGGCACGCAGGCACAGGGCGAAGTCACGGTGCGTCTTTCGAAGAGCGGGCGGATCGTGAATGGCGTGGGCACGGACCCGGACATCATCGCGGCGTCGGCGAAGGCTTATATCGCCGCGTTGAACAAGCTGCATTCGAAGGTCGAAAAGCTCAACCCGCAGCTTTGATCGCGGCTTGATGTAGCTCGAAACGAAAGGCCTCGCGATTAGCGAGGCCTTCGTCATTTTGAATACTTCAAAAGGCGTTGCGGCGGTCGGGATCGTGCAGCGGATCTGGCGTTTTTTGCGTGAGACGCACGATGCCCTGTTCATCGAAATAGAAGTTGTACATCATGTACCAGACGTTCGCCTCCATGTAGCGATACGTCCAGACTTCGCGCTTCATCAGCGGGAAGTACGACGTCTCCACCGGACGGCCGAAATTCACGAGCACGTCCGTCTTGGTCCATGTGCCGATCTGCGCCTTGTAGAACTCGTTCTCGTCGAGCACTTGCCGCACGCTGACGATCTTGCCGGAAGCATCGACATCGGCGGCGGTCGTGACTTCACCGAGCGGTTGAGTCGGCCACATCAGGCGCTTGCCGCCGTTGGGCAAATCGTAGACTTCGCGTGGCGGGCCCAAGCGCGCGGTGAGCGTGGAGGAATCCGCGCCCGTCTGAAAGTTTTGCCAGGGCTGCGCGCAAGCCGTGAGCATGAGCGCGGCACCCACGCAAGCGAGCGTGCCGCGCAGCCGGTTCAAAGAGTTCAGCATGAAGGCCTCCACACATTCTTGTGTCGCGACAGTGTTAACGTTCTTGGCGCCTCGATGATTCCAGCGCGCCGCGCGTTGTCGCATTCATCGTTTTGACGATCGTCGCCAAAGCCTGGATCGTTCGCGTTCGATTTTGACACGCCATCGGGACAAAAGCGCGATGCCTCTCATCGACGCGAAGAGGGCGCTCGCGGAATCGCCGCACTTGCACCGCGAGCCATAGCCGTCCTATGATCCGCCCTTTCTTCGACTGGAAGGGCTGACGGTGAGCGAATCCGCAAGCAAACGAGCCGCGCGATGGCTGCAACGGGCCGCGCTGGCCTGCGCGATGTCGTCTTTCATGGCGCACGTAAGCGCCGCTGACTTGCCGCCCATCGAGCTCGCGATGATCGAGGGCATGTCCGGACCTTTCGCCAACGCAGGCGCGGCGGTCGAGCGCAACTTGCGCTTCGGCGTGGAGCGCGTGAATGCGAAGGGCGGCGTGAAGCTCGCAGACGGCATGCACCCGCTGCGGCTCGTCGTGCTCGATGGTAAAGGCAGCAGCGAGGCGAGCCTCGTACAGTTGCGCGCGGCTATCGACGACAGGATCGGCTTCGTCATGCAGGGCAACAGTTCGGCGGTGGCGGGTGCGCTGGTGACGGCCATCGACAAGCAGAACGGGCGCGAGCCCGAGCATCGCGTGGTGTTCCTCAACTACTCCGCCGACGATCCCGCCCTGACCAACGCCGCGTGTAGTTTCTGGCATTTTCGCTTCGATGCCCACGCCGGCATGCGCATGGACGCGCTCGCGGACGCGCTGAAGAACGATCGCGCGGTCAAAAAGGTCTATCTGCTGAATCAGGATTACAGCTTCGGCCACGACGTCAGCCGCGAAGCGCAGCGTGCGCTCAAAGAACGCAGGCCGGATATCGCGATTGCGGGCGACGAGTTTCATCCGATCGGCCGCGTGAAAGATTTCGCGCCGTATATCGCGAAGATTCGCGCGAGCGGGGCCGACGCGGTCATCACCGGCAATTGGGGCAACGATCTCACGCTGCTCGTCAAGGCGGCGCGCGAGCAGGGGCTCGACACGAAGTTCTACACGTTCTACGGCAACAGTCTCGGCGCACCGGCCGCGCTGGGTGACGCCGGCGTAAAGCGCGTGATCGCGGTCGCCGACTGGCATCCGAATGCGGGCGGCGCGTTATCGGACGCGTATTACCGCGATTTCCGCGCGCGCTATCCGGCGGCATCGGACGATTACCTCGTGCTGCGCATGCCGCTGATGATCGAGATGCTCGCCGCCGCGATGACGCGCGCCGGCAGCGCGGACCCTTACGCCGTGGCCCGCGCGCTCGAAGGCATGAAGTTCGATGGCGAAGGATTCCACGCATCGACCATGCGCGCGGAAGATCATCAATTGATCCAGCCCCTGTATGTCATGGAGATGGACAAGGCGGGCACGGCGGGCATCCGGTTCGATAACGAAGGCTCGGACTATGGCTTTCGGACGCTGCTCGCGGTGCCGGCGGAAAAGACCGTCCAGCCGTCGACGTGCCAGATGGCGCGTCCGGCGCGCTAGTCACCCGTCTTTCGGACTTCGCCCTATGCTATACTCTGCGCTTCGCTTTTTTGACTCGATCCGGCTGTCGAGAACAGTCTGACAACCAAGAGTCTGGAAGAAGCGAAACTATCGTGAACAAACCACGGCACGGCCTTTCTTCCGTGACCGCCTGTCTGTTTTAAAGGAAAAGCAAATGTCCGCAGCAGAAATCAAGAAGTCCGACGTCGTCGCCGAATACGCGCGCGGCGCCAACGACACTGGCTCCCCCGAAGTGCAAGTCGCACTGCTCACGAGCCGCATCAACGAACTGACCGTCCACTTCAAGGCCCACACGAAGGACCACCACAGCCGCCGCGGTTTGCTGCGCATGGTGAGCCGTCGCCGCAAGCTGCTCGACTACCTGAAGGGCAAGGACGCGGACCGTTACCGCTCGCTGATCGAAAAACTGGGTCTGCGTAAGTAATTGCGCCCAAACGTGGCTTTGCGGCCAGCGTTCTAACGAAGTGCCTGTGTCAGTTCGCTGATACAGGCATTTTGTTTTTGCGCGATCCGCTCGCCTGATCATTTGCACGGTCAGCGCTCGGTCGATCTCTCATCATTGGGTTCGTCGAATGCTGATAATCGGCAAGTAGTTCACATGCTTTACCCCGGATGCTTCATCCGGACAGACACTCGGTGCAGCCTCGCGGCGGAGCTTTGTGTCATTCCAGCGCGGTACGAACACTCAATGCGCGCGGCGCGCTGGAATGGCATAACACACCTCTAAAGCGCGGCTCGGTACCGCCTAGCCAGCGCCGTCCGGTGGGCAAACGTCCACCGATCCGGCGTGGCGCAACGTAGAAGGAGTCGCAATGTTCAATAAGATCGTCAAGGAATTCAAGTGGGGACAGCATAACGTCCGCCTGGAAACGGGTGAAATCGCTCGTCAGGCAAGCGGCGCGGTGATCGTCGATGTCGAAGATACCGTCGTGCTCGCCACTGTCGTCGGCGCAAAGACCGCCAAGCCGGGTCAGGATTTCTTCCCGCTGACCGTCGATTACCTCGAAAAGACCTACGCCGCCGGCAAGATCCCGGGTGGCTTCTTCCGCCGCGAAGGCCGTCCGTCCGAAGGCGAGACGCTCATCTCGCGCCTGATCGACCGTCCGCTGCGCCCGCTCTTCCCAGAAGGCTTCTATAACGAAGTGCAGGTCGTGATCCACGTCCTGTCGCTGAACCCGGACGTTCCCGCCGACATTCCCGCGCTGATCGGCGCGTCGGCAGCGCTCGCCGTGTCCGGTCTGCCGTTCAACGGCCCGGTCGGCGCCGCGCGCGTCGCCTACATCAACAACGAATACGTGCTGAACCCGACGCGTCCGCAAATGAAGGAATCGGCGCTCGACCTCGTGGTCGCCGGTACGGAACGCGCGGTGCTGATGGTGGAATCGGAAGCGCAGCAGTTGTCCGAGGAAGTCATGCTCGGCGCGGTCGTGTTCGGCCACGAGCAGATGCAAATCGCCATCGACGCAATCCATGAACTGGTGCGCGACGGCGGCAAGCCGGAATGGGACTGGCAGCCGGCCCCGAAGAACGAAGCGCTCATCTCGCGCGTCACGGAAATCGCCAAGCCGGAATTGGAAGCGGCTTATCAACTGCGCAACAAGCAAGCGCGTTCGGCCAAGCTGAAGGAAGTTTTCGCGGCGACCTCGGCGAAGCTCGCAGCGGACGCGGCTGCTTCGGGCACGGCAGCGGCCGATGCGGCGACCATCGGCAACGTGTTGTTCGACATCGAAGCGAAGATCGTCCGTTCGCAGATTTTGAACGGCGAACCGCGTATCGACGGTCGCGACACGCGCACCGTGCGTCCTATCGAAATCCGCACCGGCGTTCTGCCGCGCACCCACGGCTCGGCGCTCTTCACGCGCGGCGAGACGCAGGCGCTGGTCGTCGCCACGCTCGGCACGAAGGGCGACGAGCAGAACATCGACGCGCTCGAAGGCGAATACCGCGAGCGCTTCATGCTTCACTACAACATGCCGCCGTTCGCGACGGGCGAAACGGGCCGCGTCGGTTCGCCGAAGCGCCGTGAAATCGGTCACGGCCGTCTCGCCAAGCGCGCGCTGGTCGCGTGCCTGCCGAACGCCGACGAATTCGGCTATTCCATCCGCGTCGTGTCGGAAATCACGGAATCGAACGGCTCTTCGTCGATGGCTTCGGTCTGCGGCGGTTGTCTCGCGCTGATGGACGCCGGCGTGCCGATGAAGGCGCACGTGGCCGGCATCGCCATGGGCTTGATCCTCGAAGACAACAAGTTCGCGGTTCTGACCGACATTCTCGGCGACGAAGATCACCTCGGCGACATGGACTTCAAGGTGGCCGGCACCGCGCAAGGCGTGACGGCGCTGCAAATGGACATCAAGATTCAGGGCATCACCAAGGAAATCATGCAGGTCGCGCTCGCGCAGGCGAAGGAAGGCCGCATGCATATCCTCGGCAAGATGACCGCCGCGGTGCCGACCACGAACACGGAGTTGTCGGACTACGCGCCGCGCATGATCACCATCAAGATCAATCCGGAGAAGATCCGCGACGTGATCGGCAAGGGCGGTTCGGTGATCCGCGCGCTGACGGAAGAGACCGGCACGACCATCGACATTTCCGACGACGGCGTCGTGACCATTGCGAGCACGAGCTCGGAAGGCATGGCCGAGGCGAAGAAGCGTATCGAGAACATCACGGCCGAAGTGGAAGTGGGCCAAGTGTACGAAGGTCCGGTGCTCAAGCTGTTGGACTTCGGCGCGATCGTGAATATCCTGCCGGGCAAGGATGGTCTCCTGCACATCTCGGAAATCGTCAACGAGCGTGTGAAGGACATCAACGACTACCTGAAGGAAGGCCAGATCGTGAAGGTCAAGGTCATCCAGACGGACGAGAAGGGTCGCGTGCGTCTGTCGGCCAAGGCGCTTCTGAACGAAGCCGCGCAACAAGCCGAACCGACGCAGCCGCAGCAGTAATGCGGTAATGTATCGACGGCCGGCCGCATCTGCGAGCCGGCCGTTTTCTTGTATGAGGTGCAGCGGGCGACGCTTTGTCCGATGCATCGCCGGACCCGATGGCACTGTGGAGCGCGTGTTGCCCGCGCGGCACAGTGCCATCTGGTTCGCCAAGTCAACGCGCTTGCCACACGACTGACTGTCTGGGAGAAGCAATGAAGGCCATCGAAATCACTGAGTTTGGTGCACCCGAAGTGCTGAAGCTGGGCGAGCGCCCGAAGCCCGAGCCGGGCAAGTGCGAAGTGCTCATCAAGGTGAGCGCTTCGGGCGTCAACCGGCCCGATGTATTTCAGCGCAAGGGCGCGTATGCGCCGCCGCCGGGCGCGTCGGATTTGCCGGGGCTCGAAGTGGCGGGCGAGATCGTCGATGGCGACTTCGATCCAAAACATAATCCGTTCGGCCTCAAGAAGGGCGATCGCGTCTGCGCGCTGCTCGCGGGCGGCGGTTACGCGGAATACGCGGTTGCGCCGCTCGAACAATGTTTGCCGGTTCCGGCTGGATTGACGGACATCGAAGCGGCTTCGCTGCCGGAAACGTTCTTCACCGTGTGGAGCAATGTCTTCGAGCGCGCGCATCTCGGTTCGGGCGAAAACGGCGACGAGGAGACGCTGCTCGTGCAGGGCGGATCGAGCGGTATCGGCGTGACGGCCATACAGATTGCGAAGGCGCTCGGCTTTCGCGTGTTCGCCACGGCCGGCAGCGACGAAAAGTGCCGCGCCTGCGAAGCACTCGGCGCGGAGCGCGCGATCAACTACAAGACGGAAGATTTCGTCGAAGTGGTGCGTTCGCTCACGAACGATCGTGGAGTCGACGTCATTCTCGACATGGTCGCGGGCGATTACCTCCCGCGCGAACTGAAGTCGCTCGCGGATGGCGGGCGTATCTGCGTGATCGCGCTGCTTGGCGGCGCAAAAGCGGAGATCAATCTCAATGACGTGCTGCGGCGTCGGCTGGTCATCACCGGATCGACCTTGCGGCCGCGTCCGGTGGCGTTCAAGGCGAAGATTGCCGCTAAGCTGAAAGAGCAAGTCTGGCCGGAGATCGAGGCGGGGCGTATCAAGCCGGTGATTCATCAGGTGTTCCCGGCAAGCGAAGCCGCAGCCGCACACACGTTGATGGAAAGCAGCACGCACGTCGGCAAGATCATGCTCGACTGGCGCGAGGACGCCTGATTGCCCTTGATTGTTGCGCGTTGCGGTTCTGGCGGTTTGACCGGTTTCGCCGTATCACAGTAAAATCGCCTGTTTTGCAAGCAGTTGGCAGTTCGCTTTTTCGAAATACGCGCAGAGGGTTCAAACATTCCTATAACAGAGTGGTCTTTGAACCTCCGGGTGAACGATTGATGAACGATCGGGTTCGCCCCGGTGATCTTCAAAGGCCGCCACGCATGGCGGTGTCATTCCACCGCCGTCGAGTGACGAGACAATGTCCAGACAACGAGCGAAACTGGTGGTGGGCAACTGGAAGATGCATGGCCGCATCAAAGAGAACGCGGCTTTGCTGAGCGAGGTCGCCGTTGGGGCGTCGGCCTTGCAGAAGAGCGTGGGTGTGGGCGTATGCGTTCCATGTCCGTACCTCGCGCAATCGCAGGCGCTTTTGAGCGGCTCGGTCGTGCGCTGGGGCGTTCAGGATGTGTCCGCGCATGAGAAGGGCGCGTTCACCGGAGAAGTCGCGGCGGAAATGGCCGCCGATTTCGGTGTGACATATGCGATCGTCGGGCATTCCGAGCGGCGCGCGTATCATCGCGAAAGTCCGGAACTCGTGGCGGCCAAGGCGCTGCGTGCAATCGACGCAGGCCTGACGCCCATTGTGTGCGTCGGCGAGACGCTCGAACAGCGCGAAGCAGGCTCGACTGAAGAAGTCGTCGGCACGCAGCTCGAAGCCGTGTTGCTCGCGTTGACCGAGGAACAGGCAGCGGGCATCGTGGTGGCGTACGAGCCGGTGTGGGCCATCGGCACGGGCAAGAGCGCCACGGCGCAGCAAGCGCAGGATGTTCACGCGTTCGTGCGTGCAAAGCTGGCGGAGAAGGGTGCGTCGGTGGCGAACGTGCCGCTGTTGTATGGCGGCAGCGTGAAGCCCGAGAACGCGCAGGAATTGTTCGGGCAACAGGACATCGACGGCGGGCTGATTGGCGGCGCGTCCTTGAAGTCGGAAGATTTCCTTGCGATTTGCCAGGCGGCGTTGGCCGAGGTTCAGTAAGCGGCCGAAGCGTCAGGCAGACGAAGAAGCAAATCGCGGCACATGAGTGTCACGGAAACATCAAGATCCAGGTGAGTTGAAATGCTGTATTTGAAGACTTTGATTATCGTCGTCCAGTTGTTGTCGGCGCTTGGCGTGATCGGGCTTGTGCTGTTGCAGCATGGCAAGGGTGCGGACATGGGTGCGGCGTTCGGAAGTGGGGCATCGGGCAGTCTGTTTGGCGCGACCGGTTCCGCTAACTTCCTATCACGCACGACCGCCGTGCTTGCCGCAGTCTTCTTCGTGACGACGCTGGCGCTGACCTACATCGGCAGCTACAAGCCGCAGGTTTCCGCAGGCGTTCTTGGCGGTGCAATGCCTGCGCCCACGGCTTCCGCGCCTGCTGCGGCAAAGTCGGGTTCGGCGCCTGCCGCTGCGACTGCGCCGGCATCCGCCGCGCCTGCGTCGAGCGCGCCGGGTTCGGACGTGCCGAAGTAAATCGCGGAGTTCCTCGGCCGGTTGTCCAAGAAACGCCCAGAACAAATTTTCGCGTTATTCGTGTTTTGTGCGTTGAACAATTCGTGAGACCTAGTTATAATTCAAGTCTTGTAGCGATTCGCGGCAATTAAGAAGTTGTTTTCCCGGATTGCAGTACAGTGCCGACGTGGTGAAATTGGTAGACACGCTATCTTGAGGGGGTAGTGGCGAAAGCTGTGCGAGTTCGAGTCTCGCCGTCGGCACCAAAAAGTTATCCAAATGCCAGCCGCATGCATCGCTTCGGCTGGCATTGTCACTTCTGGAGTACCCTTACGGTTTCACATTGACTTATCGTTGTGATAAGCATGGTGCCGAAGAGTTACCAAGCGGTCCGAAGTGAATTCTCCGCCGTGCATTTGCGCCGGCAGCAGCACCCAGACAGTCACAGACCACATCTACCGATCTGAGGATAGCCTTGAACCTCGCACCCTATTACCCCGTCTTCTTGTTTATCGTAGTCGGCCTCGGTCTGGGTATAGCGTTGGTCAGCATCGGCAAAGTTCTCGGTCCCAACAGACCCGACACCGAAAAGAACGCACCGTACGAATGCGGCTTCGAAGCCTTCGAAGACGCGCGTATGAAGTTCGATGTGCGTTACTATCTCGTCGCGATTCTTTTCATCATCTTCGACCTTGAGACGGCGTTCCTGTTTCCGTGGGGTGTTGCCCTGCGCGATATCGGGTGGCCGGGCTTCATGGCCATGATGATTTTTCTGCTCGAATTTTTGCTCGGCTTCGCCTACATCTGGAGAAAGGGCGGACTCGACTGGGAATGAAAGTTAGATCACCGGATTCATGGGCGGCTATGGCTGGCAGCTCATCTGGAGTGGAAAACAAATGAGTATCGAAGGGGTCTTGAAGGAAGGCTTTGTCACCACCACGGCTGACAAGCTGATCAACTGGACGCGCACCGGCTCTCTTTGGCCGATGACGTTCGGTCTCGCCTGCTGTGCGGTCGAGATGATGCATGCGGGCGCGGCGCGCTACGACCTGGATCGCTTCGGCGTGGTGTTTCGCCCGAGCCCGCGTCAGTCCGACGTCATGATCGTGGCAGGCACGCTGTGCAATAAGATGGCGCCCGCGCTTCGTAAGGTGTACGACCAGATGGCCGAGCCGCGCTGGGTCATCTCCATGGGTTCGTGCGCGAACGGCGGCGGGTACTATCACTATTCGTATTCCGTCGTGCGCGGCTGCGACCGTATCGTTCCGGTCGACGTCTACGTGCCCGGCTGTCCTCCGACCGCCGAAGCGCTGGTCTACGGCGTGATCCAGTTGCAGGCGAAGATTCGCCGGACCAACACCATCGCGCGTCAATAAAGGCCTGAGCCTCCCCAATTATGGCAAGCAAACTCGAGACCCTCAAAGCGAACCTCGAGGCGGCGTTTGGCGACCGTCTCCAAGTCACCGAGTCGCTGGGTCAGGTAACGGTGGTCGTGAAAGCGGCCGACTACATCGAAGTCGCGACCCGGCTGCGTGACGATCGCTCGCTCGGCTTCGAGCAGTGCATGGACCTGTGCGGCGTCGACTATTCGACCTTCGGCGACGGCGTCTACGACGGCCCGCGTTTTGCCGCTGTGCTGCATCTTCTGTCCATCGCGAACAACTGGCGCGTGCGCGTGCGCGTGTTCGCACCAGACGACGAAGTGCCCATCGTGCCGTCGGTGGTCGACATCTGGTCGTCGACAAATTGGTACGAGCGCGAAGCGTTCGACCTGTACGGCATCGTGTTCGAAGGCCATCCCGACCTGCGCCGCATTCTCACGGATTATGGCTTCATCGGCCATCCGTTCCGCAAGGACTTCCCGATCTCCGGCTACGTGGAAATGCGCTACGACCCGGAAGAGAAGCGCGTCGTGTATCAGCCAGTGACGATCGAACCGCGCGAGATCACGCCGCGCGTGATTCGCGAAGATCGCTACGGCGGTCTGAAACATTAAGAGAACGCCATGGCAGAGATCAAGAACTACACGCTGAACTTCGGCCCGCAACACCCTGCAGCGCACGGTGTGCTGCGTCTCGTGCTGGAACTCGACGGCGAAGTCATCCAGCGCGCCGATCCGCACATCGGCCTCTTGCATCGCGCGACCGAAAAGTTGGCGGAAACCAAGACCTTCATTCAGTCGGTTCCGTACATGGACCGCCTGGACTACGTGTCGATGATGGTCAACGAGCACGGCTATGTGCTCGCCATCGAAAAGCTGCTCGGTATCGACGTGCCGATCCGCGCGAAGTACATCCGCGTGCTGTTCGACGAAATCACGCGCGTGCTGAACCACCTGATGTGGATCGGATCGCACGCGCTCGACGTCGGCGCCATGGCGGTGTTCCTCTATGCGTTTCGCGAGCGCGAAGATCTGATGGACGTCTACGAGGCGGTGTCGGGCGCGCGCATGCACGCGGCTTACTATCGTCCGGGCGGCGTTTATCGCGATCTGCCTGACGCAATGCCGCAATACAAGGCGTCCAAAATTCGCAATGCGAAGGCGCTTGACCGGATGAACGAGAACCGTCAAGGTTCGCTGCTCGACTTCATCGAAGACTTCTTCAATCGCTTCCCGCACTGTGTCGACGAGTACGAAACGCTGCTCACCGACAACCGTATCTGGAAGCAGCGGCTTGTCGGCATCGGCGTGGTGAGTCCTGAGCGCGCGTTGCAGATGGGTCTTTCCGGTGCAATGCTGCGTGGCTCGGGCATCGAATGGGATCTGCGCAAGAAGCAGCCGTACGAAGTCTATGACCAACTCGACTTCGACATTCCGGTTGGCGTGAACGGCGACTGCTACGACCGCTATCTGGTGCGCGTCGAGGAAATGCGTCAGTCCGTGCGTATCGCCAAACAGTGCATTGCCTGGCTGCGCAAGAATCCGGGCCCGGTGATGGTCGATAATCACAAGGTTGCGCCGCCTTCGCGCGTCGGCATGAAGAGCAACATGGAAGAGCTGATTCACCACTTCAAGCTCTTCACCGAAGGCTTCCACGTGCCCGAAGGCGAGACGTATGCCGCCGTCGAGCATCCGAAGGGCGAGTTCGGCATCTATCTGATTTCGGACGGCGCGAACAAGCCTTATCGCCTCAAGATTCGCGCTCCGGGCTACGCGCATCTCGCGTCGCTCGACGAAATGGCGCGCGGCCACATGATCGCGGATGCCGTGACGATCATCGGCACGCAAGACATCGTGTTCGGCGAAATCGATCGCTGATAGCCGTTCGTATTGGTTCTCGCTCGACGCCCAAGCGAACAGCGCAGCAGCAATAACAGCAAACCGCAGGACGCCAGGTCTGCCGCAACAAGAAGGGCGCGGCAGGTTTTCGTTCGGTAGGAATTGAAAGAGTCGTGTCTGAAAATGATCTCAGCTGAAGGCCTGAAAGAAATCGATCGCGCGGTCGCGAAATATCCCGCGGAGCAAAAGCAATCCGCGGTGATGGCAGCACTGGCTGTCGCTCAGGAAGAGCACGGGTGGCTCTCGCCGGAACTCATGCAGTTCGTGGCGAGCTATCTCAGCATGCCGCCGGTCGCCGTGCAGGAAGTCGCGACGTTCTACACCATGTATAACCTCGCGCCGGTCGGCAAGCACAAGATCACGCTTTGCACGAACCTGCCTTGCCAGCTCGGCCCGGACGGTGGCTCGGATAGTGCTGCTCAGTACCTCAAGCAGAAGCTTGGCATCGACTTTGGCGAAACCACGCCGGACGGCAAGTTCACGCTGAAAGAAGGCGAATGCTTTGGCGCGTGCGGCGACGCACCTGTCGTGCTGGTGAACAATCACCGCATGTGCAGCTTCCTGAGCCACGAGAAGATCGACCAGTTGATCGAGGAACTTTCGAAATGACGTCACTCCACGATCGTCACATCAAGCCGCTGATCCTCGCTGGCCTCAACGGCGAGAACTGGCATCTCGAAGATTACGTTGCGCGCGGCGGCTACAAGCAGTTGCGGCGCATTCTCGAAGAAAAGATTCCGCCCGAGCAAGTGATCGCCGACGTCAAGGCGTCGGGTCTGCGCGGCCGCGGCGGCGCGGGTTTTCCGACCGGCCTCAAGTGGAGCTTCATGCCGCGTCAGTTTCCGGGGCAGAAGTATCTCGTCTGCAATTCGGACGAAGGCGAACCGGGCACGTTCAAGGATCGCGACATCCTGCGCTGGAACCCGCATTCGCTGATCGAAGGCATGGCCATCGGCGCGTACGCAATGGGCATCACCGTGGGCTACAACTACATTCACGGCGAGATCTTCGAGGTCTATCGCGTGTTCGAAGCGGCGCTCGAAGAGGCGCGCGCGGCCGGTTATCTCGGCGCGAACATCCTGAGCACGGGCTTTTCGTTCGAGTTGTACGCGCATCATGGCTATGGCGCGTATATCTGCGGTGAGGAAACCGCGCTGCTGGAATCGCTGGAAGGCAAGAAAGGCCAGCCGCGCTTCAAGCCGCCGTTCCCGGCAAGCTTCGGCGTGTACGGCAAGCCGACCACCATCAACAACACCGAGACGTTCGCGGCCGTGCCGTTCCTGCTGGAAATCGGCCCGCAGAATTACCTCGAGATCGGCAAGCCGAATAACGGCGGCACGAAGATCTTCTCGGTGTCGGGTGACGTGAATCGTCCTGGCAACTATGAAGTTCCGCTCGGCACGCCGTTCGCCACGCTGATGGAACTGGCCGGCGGTGTACGCGGCGAGTCGATCAAGGCGGTCATTCCAGGCGGTTCGTCGGCGCCGGTCGTGCCGGGCGAGATGATGCTCGCAACGGACATGGACTACGATTCCATCGCCAAGGCGGGCTCCATGCTCGGCTCGGGCGCGGTCATCGTCATGAACGAAACGCGTTGCATGGTGCGTTCGCTGCTGCGTCTGTCGTACTTCTATTACGAAGAGTCGTGCGGTCAGTGCACGCCTTGCCGCGAAGGCACGGGCTGGCTGTATCGCGTGGTGCATCGTATCGAGCACGGACTTGGCCGCAAGGAAGATCTGGATCTCTTGAACTCGGTTGCCGAAAACATCATGGGCCGCACGATTTGCGCGCTCGGCGATGCGGCGGCCATGCCCGTGCGCGGCATGCTCAAGCACTTCTGGAACGAATTCGAATATCACGTCGAGCACAAGCATTGTCTCGTCGGCGGGCACGCGCATCATGCGGCGTCCGAAGCGCTTACCGCGTAATCAGACGCGCAATCAGATGCGCGACAGAGGTTGAGGATCTTTATCCATCATGGTTGAACTAGAAATTGACGGCAAGACGGTCGAGGTTCCTGAAGGCAGCATGGTGATCCAGGCTGCGCATAAGGTCGATACGTACATTCCTCACTTCTGCTATCACAAGAAGCTGTCGATCGCGGCGAACTGCCGGATGTGCCTCGTCGAAGTCGAAAAGATGCCGAAGGCCGTTCCCGCGTGCGCCACGCCCGTATCCAACGGCATGATCGTGCGTACCACCTCCGACAAGGCCGTGAAGGCGCAGCAGTCGGTGATGGAGTTCCTGCTGATCAACCACCCGCTGGATTGCCCTATCTGCGATCAGGGCGGCGAGTGCCAGTTGCAGGATCTGGCCGTCGGTTACGGCAAGTCGCAATCGCGCTATAGCGAAGAAAAGCGCGTGGTGTTCCACAAGAACGTCGGCCCGCTCATCTCCATGGAAGAGATGACGCGCTGCATCCACTGTACGCGTTGCGTGCGCTTTGGCCAGGAAGTGGCCGGTGTGATGGAGCTCGGCATGCTGGGCCGTGGCGAGCATTCGGAAATCACCTCGTTCGTCGGCAAGACGGTCGACTCCGAACTGTCCGGCAACATGATCGATCTGTGCCCGGTCGGCGCGCTCACGAGCAAGCCATTCCGCTATAGCGCGCGTACGTGGGAACTGTCGCGCCGCAAGTCGGTAAGCCCGCACGATTCCGTTGGCGCGAACCTCGTCGTCCAGGTGAAGAACAATCGCGTCATGCGCGTTCTGCCGATGGAAAACGAAGCCATCAACGAGTGCTGGATTTCAGACAAGGATCGCTTCTCCTACGAAGGCCTGAACGGCGACGAGCGCCTGAGCACGCCCATGCTCAAGCAAGGCGGCAACTGGATCGAAACCGACTGGCAGACCGCGCTCGAATACGTGGCGAAGGGCATCAAGGGTATCAAGGCGGACCACGGCGCGAACGCCATCGCTGCGCTGGCCACGCCGCATGCAACGGTCGAAGAACTTTTCCTGCTGAAGCAATTCGCGGAAGGCGTGGGTACGCCCAACGTCGATTTCCGTCTGCGTCAGAACGACTTCTCGGCGCCCCTGGGCGTCGGCGCACCCTGGCTCGGCGTGCCTATCGCGGATCTGTCGAATGTCGATACCGCGTTCATCATCGGTTCGTTCTTGCGTCGCGATCATCCGTTGCTGGCCGCGCGTCTGCGTCAGGCGGCGAAGAATGGCGCCATGCTCACGCTTCTCAACGCAAGCAACGACGACTCGCTGATCCCGACCGCGCATCGCCTGGTGGCGGCGCCGTCGGCTTGGCTCGACCAGCTCGCGGGCATCGCAGCCGCGGTGGCCGAAGCGCGTGGCTCGGAACTGCCTGAAGCGTTTGCCGGACGCGAAGTATCGGCGGCGGCGAAAGATGTCGCGGCATCGCTCTCGGCGGGCGACAAGCGCGTCGTGCTGCTCGGCAACCTCGCGGTTCAGCATCCCGATTTCGCGCAGATTCACGCGGCGGCGCAATGGATCGCGAACAGCACGGGCGCCACGCTCGGCTTCCTGACCGAAGGCGCGAATTCAGTGGGCGCGCATCTGGTCGACGTCCTGCCGGGCGAAGGCGGTCTCAACGCGCGCGAAGTGTTCGAACAGCCACGCAAGGGCTACGTGCTGCTCAATGCAGAACCGGAATTCGATACGGCCAACCCCGCACAAGCCATCGCCGCATTGAAGCAGGCGGAAATGGTCGTGGTGATGTCGTCGTTCAAGCACGGCCTCGACTACGCGGACGTGTTGCTGCCCATCGCGCCGTTCACGGAAACGTCGGGCACCTTCGTCAACGCGGAAGGCACGGCTCAGTCGTTCAACGGCGTCGTGCGCGCGCTGGGCGACACGCGTCCGGGCTGGAAGGTTCTGCGGGTGCTCGGCACGTTGCTCGGTCTGTCGGGCTTCGATTACGACACGGCCGAAGAAGTGCGTATCGCCGCACTCGGCACGGGTGAGTTGAGCGCGCGTTTGTCGAACGAGACGACGGTCGCGGCCAAGCGCGCGGCGTCGAATGTCACGGCGAACGGCGGCTTCCAGCGTCTTGCCGACGTGCCGATCTATCACGCCGACGCACTGGTGCGCCGCGCCCCGTCGCTGCATCTGACGGCCGCGGCCCGCGACGCGAACATGGCGGGTCTGCCGACCGCGCTTTTCGACCAACTCGGCCTGAAAGACGGCGAAGCAGTGCGCGTCAAGCAAGGCAATCTGTCGGTGGTGCTGCCCGCGGTTCGCGATGCGAATCTGGCGGAATCGGTGGTCCGCGTATCGGCGGGCACGTCAGCCGGCGCCGCGCTTGGCGGCCTGTTCGGCGAACTGGTAGTGGAGAAGGCGTAAATGGGCTTGTTCGATACGATCAACGCGGGCGGCACGCAGATTCTGGGCGTCGCATGGCCAACGGTGTGGGCGCTGGTGCGCATTGTCGTGGTCGCGGTAGTGATTCTGCTGTGCGTCGCGTACCTGATTCTCTGGGAACGCAAGCTCATCGGCTGGATGCACGTGCGTCTCGGCCCGAACCGCGTCGGCCCGGCAGGTCTCTTGCAGCCAATTGCGGACGTGCTGAAGCTGTTGCTCAAGGAAGTCATTCAGCCTACGCAGGCAAGCAAGTGGATCTACGTGATCGCGCCGATCATGACGGTGGTCCCGGCGTTCGCCGTGTGGGCGGTTATTCCGTTCCAGGCCAAGGCTGTGCTCGGCGACATCAACGCCGGTCTGCTGTATGTCATGGCGATCTCGTCCATCGGCGTGTACGGCGTGATTCTCGCGGGCTGGGCGTCGAACTCGAAGTACGCGTTCCTCGGCGCCATGCGCGCGGCGGCGCAGATGGTGTCCTACGAAATCTCGATGGGCTTCGCGTTGGTCGTCGTGCTGATGGTCGCGGGCACGCTGAACATGTCGGATATCGTCACGTCGCAGCAACGCGGCATTTTCGCGGGCTTCGGCGTCAACTTCCTGTCGTGGAACTGGCTGCCGCTTCTGCCAATGTTCGTCGTGTACTTCATCTCGGGCATTGCCGAAACGAACCGCCATCCGTTCGACGTGGTGGAAGGCGAATCGGAAATCGTCGCCGGTCACATGATCGATTACTCCGGCATGGCGTTCGCGCTGTTCTTCCTCGCCGAGTACATCAACATGATCGTGATCTCGGCGATCGCCACGACGCTGTTCCTCGGCGGCTGGGACGCACCGTTCGGCTTCCTGTCGTTCATCCCGGGCGTGTTCTGGTTCGTTTTCAAGGTCTTCCTCCTGCTGTCGGTCTTCATCTGGGCGCGCGCGACTTTCCCGCGTTACCGCTACGACCAGATCATGCGTCTTGGCTGGAAAGTGTTCCTGCCGGTGTCGGTGGTGTGGGTCGTCGTGGTCGGCTTCTGGATCATGTCGCCGCTCAACATCTGGAAGTAACGGCGCGCAAAGAGACAAGAGCGGACAAATATCATGAACGCAATACAGAGCTTTTTTAAGACCTTCTTCCTGACCGAGCTGCTCAAGGGTCTGGCGCTGACGGGACGCTACACGTTCCAGCGCAAGATCACGGTGCAGTTCCCGGAAGAGAAGACGCCTATTTCTCCGCGTTTTCGTGGCCTGCATGCACTGCGCCGCTATGAAAACGGTGAAGAGCGCTGCATTGCCTGCAAGCTGTGCGAGGCAGTATGCCCGGCGCTCGCCATTACGATCGAATCGGAAACGCGTGCTGACAATACGCGCCGCACGACGCGTTATGACATCGACCTGACCAAGTGCATCTTCTGCGGCTTCTGCGAAGAAAGCTGCCCGGTCGACTCGATCGTCGAGACGCACATCCTCGAATATCACGGCGAGAAGCGCGGCGACCTGTACTTCACGAAGGACATGCTGCTTGCGGTGGGCGACCGTTACGAGACGGAAATCGCCGCATCGAAGGCGGCAGACGCGCCTTATCGTTGATGCGAAGCCGAGCCCGGAGCGCCGCGCGAGAGAAACAGAAACCACGTTCGCGCGCTCCGGTCCTCGACATGTCGTTGCGTTTTTGTTGTTGCTGTCTGGCACAATGCGGCGCGCTTAGTGACCGTGCTTCGTGGCTGATCTTCCCCGGCCGCGCTTTGTCCGTCGCACGGAGAGAGCGAGCCGAAGCGCCGATACACCATGCCTCTTGATGGCCTAACGATGAACCGGTAATCATGGAATTCACAACCGTACTGTTCTATATCTTCGCGCTGCTCCTGACCGTGTCGGCGCTGAAGGTGATCACTTCGCGCAACCCGGTGTCATCCGCGCTCTTCCTCGTGCTCGCGTTCTTCAACGCGGCCGCGATCTGGATGCTGCTGCAGGCCGAATTCCTCGCGATCCTGCTGGTTCTCGTCTACGTGGGCGCCGTGATGGTGCTGTTCCTCTTCGTCGTGATGATGCTCGACATCAACATCGACGTACTGCGACGCGACTTCAGACGCTTCGTGCCGCTCGCGAGCATCGTGGGCGCGATCATCGTGGTGGAAACGGCGCTGATCCTGTGGCACGGTTTCGGCGCGACGACCACGCCGGTGGTCGGCGCGGCTGTCAGCGGCGCGGCGGTGATGCCGAACACGCAGCTCATCGGCAAGATCATCTATACGGACTACATCTTTGCGTTCGAAATCGCCGGTCTCGTGCTGCTGGTCGCCATCATCGCGGCGATCTCGCTCACCATTCGCGACAAGAAGGACAAGAAGACGCAGACCGTCAGCCAGCAGGTCAAGGTGCGCGCCCAGGACCGCGTGCGTATCGTCAAGATGAAGTCCGAGACAGAGGCGCCCGACGCCGCGACGGAACCGCCCGTGACTGGCAACATCGGTGCGGGAACGGTCGACAACAAGGGCTGAGCGCGAAGGAGAATATCGAAATGTTGAGTCTTGCCCATTACCTCGTGCTCGGTGCGATCCTCTTTGCGATCAGCATCGTCGGCATCTTCCTGAACCGCCGCAACGTCATCATCATCTTGATGGCCATCGAGCTGATGCTGCTCGCGGTGAACACCAATTTCGTCGCGTTCTCGCATTATCTGGGCGACATACACGGCCAGATCTTCGTGTTCTTCGTGCTGACCGTGGCTGCTGCTGAAGCGGCAATCGGTCTCGCGATTCTCGTGACCCTGTTCCGCAGCCTCGACACGATCAACGTCGAGGACCTCGATCAGCTCAAAGGTTAATTTCAGGCTAGGCTGTTATGTCCATGACACTCAATGAAAACGTCCTGCTTGCGGTTCCGCTGGCGCCGCTTGCCGGTTCGCTGATCGCGGGGCTGCTGGGAAAGACGATAGGGCGCAAGGGCGCGCACAGCGTGACGATTCTCGGCGTCGCGATCTCCTTCGTGCTGTCCGCGATGGTCTTCTTCGACGTGCTGAACGGCGCGAGCTACAACGCCACCGTCTACGAATGGATGACGGTCGGTTCGCTCAAGATGGAAGTCGGCTTCCTGGTCGACTCGCTCACCGCGATGATGATGGTCATCGTGACCTTCGTCTCGCTGATGGTGCACATCTACACCATCGGCTACATGGCGGATGAAGAAGTCGGTTACGAGCGGTTCTTCTCATACATCTCGCTCTTCACGTTTTCCATGCTGATGCTCGTCATGGCGAACAACTTCCTGCAGCTGTTCTTCGGCTGGGAAGCCGTGGGTCTCGTGTCGTACTTGCTGATCGGCTTCTACTTCACGCGTGAAACCGCGATCTACGCCAACATGAAGGCGTTTATCGTGAACCGCGTGGGCGACTTCGGTTTTCTGCTGGGCATCGGCCTGTTGCTGGCGTTCGGCGGCTCGTTGAACTACGGCGACGTGTTCGCGCAAAGCGACAAGCTCGCGACCATGACCTTCCCCGGCACGCAATGGGGCTTGCTGACGGTATCGTGCATTTGCCTCTTCATCGGCGCGATGGGTAAGTCCGCGCAGTTTCCGCTGCACGTGTGGCTGCCCGACTCGATGGAAGGCCCGACGCCGATCTCCGCGCTGATCCACGCGGCAACCATGGTAACGGCCGGTATCTTCATGGTGACGCGCATGTCGCCGCTCTTCGAGCATTCGGATGCGGCGCTGTCGTTCGTCACGGTCATCGGTGCGATCACCGCGTTGTTCATGGGCTTTCTCGGCGTCGTGCAGAACGACATCAAGCGCGTGGTGGCTTACTCCACGCTATCGCAGCTCGGCTACATGACGGTCGCGCTCGGCGTGTCGGCTTATCCGGTCGCCGTGTTCCACCTTGCCACGCACGCGTTCTTCAAGGCGTTGCTGTTCCTCGGCGCGGGTTCGGTCATCATCGGCATGCACCACGACCAGGACATGCGCAACATGGGCGGTCTGCGCAAGTACATGCCGATCACCTGGATCACGTCGCTGATCGGTTCGCTCGCGCTGATCGGCACGCCGTTCTTCTCCGGCTTCTACTCGAAAGATTCGATCATCGAAGCGGCCAAGGCCTCGCACCTGGCGGGCTCCGGCTTTGCGTACTTCGCGGTGGTCGCAAGCGTGTTCGTCACGTCGCTGTACTCGTTCCGCATGTACTTCATGGTGTTCCACGGTCCGGAGCGTTTCCGCGGTCCGAAGCATCCCGATTCGCCGATGGGTCAAGCTGAAGCACATGGCCACGGTCACGATTCGCACGGCCATGGTCACGACGACCACGGGCACGGCCATGATGACCACGGCCACGCGCACGTGCCGCACGAAACCCCGTGGGTGGTGTGGCTGCCGCTCGTGCTGCTGGCTATTCCGTCGATCATCATCGGCGCGATCGGTATCGGTCCGATGGTCTACGGCGACTTCTTTTCGCACGGCGTGATCTTCGACAAGGTGATCTACATTGCCGAAAACCACGAAGGCCTGAAGGAAATGGCCACGGAGTTCCACGGCTGGATGGCCATGGCGCTGCACGGCATCATCACGCCGGGACCGGTGTGGATCGCGGCTTTCGGCGTGATCGTCGCGTGGTTCCTGTATATCAAGCGTCCGGATCTGCCCGCTGTCATCAAGAAGGCGTCCGGCCCGATCTATACGCTCCTCGACAACAAGTACTACTTCGACAAGATCAACGAAGTGGTCTTCGCCAAGGGCGCGGTCGCCATTGGCCGGGGGCTGTGGAAAGAGGGCGATGTGGTCGTCATCGACGGCATCGTCAACGGCAGTGCGCGGTTCGTCGGCTGGTTCGCCGGTGTGATCCGCTTCCTTCAATCTGGTTACATCTATCACTACGCGTTCGCCATGATTATCGGCATGTTGGGGCTCTTGACCCTGTTTGTAACGCTCGGCGGCAAATAAGGCGAGGGACCCTATGCACTCTTTTCCGATTCTCAGTGTCGCGATCTGGCTGCCGATCGTATTCGGCGTCCTGGTCCTGGCTATAGGTAACGACCACAACCCGGCGCCCGCGCGCTGGGTCGCATTGATCGGCTCGGTGCTCGGGCTGATCGTGACGATCCCTCTCATCACCGGCTTCGATACGTCGACGGCCGCGTTGCAGTTCGTCGAGCAGGCGAGCTGGATCGAACGCTTCAACATCACGTATCACCTGGGCGTGGACGGCATCTCGATGTGGTTTGTCGTGCTGACCGCGCTCATCACGGTGATCGTGGTGATCGCCGCATGGGAAGTGATCACCGAGCGCGTCTCGCAGTACCTGGCCGCGTTCCTGATTCTCTCGGGCATCATGATCGGCGTGTTCTCGACCGCCGACGGCCTGTTGTTCTACGTGTTCTTCGAAGCCACGCTCATCCCGATGTACATCATCATCGGCGTGTGGGGCGGTCCGAACCGTGTGTATGCGGCGTTCAAGTTCTTCCTGTACACGCTGGCCGGCTCGCTTCTGATGCTGATCGCGCTGCTGTACCTGTACACGCAGACGCACACGTTCGACCTCGCCACGTGGCAAGCCGCGAAGATCGGCATGACGCCGCAGGTGCTGCTGTTCATAGCGTTCTTCCTCGCGTTCGCCGTCAAGGTGCCGATGTGGCCCGTCCACACCTGGCTGCCGGACGCTCACGTGGAAGCACCGACGGGCGGCTCGGTCGTGCTTGCCGCGATCATGCTGAAGCTCGGCGCGTACGGTTTCCTGCGCTTTTCGCTGCCCATCGCGCCGGACGCAAGCCACTTTCTCGCGCCCGTGGTCATCACGCTGTCGCTGATCGCGGTGATCTACATCGGTCTCGTCGCGCTCGTTCAGGCGGACATGAAGAAGCTGGTGGCGTATTCGTCGATTGCGCACATGGGCTTCGTCACGCTTGGCTTCTTCATCTTCAGCCAGCTTGGCGTGGAAGGCGCGATCATTCAGATGATCTCGCACGGCTTCGTCTCGGGCGCGATGTTCCTTTCCATCGGCGTGCTGTACGACCGCGTCCACTCGCGCCAGATCGCGGATTACGGCGGTGTCGTCAATACCATGCCGAAGTTCGCGGCGTTCTCCATGTTGTTCGCCATGGCCAACTGCGGCCTGCCGGGCACCTCGGGTTTCGTCGGCGAGTTCATGGTGATTCTGGCCGCCGTAAAGTTCAACTTCTGGATCGGTTTCCTGGCCACGTTCACGCTGATTCTCGGCGCGGCCTATACGCTGTGGATGTACAAGCGCGTGTACTTCGGCGCCGTGGCGAACGACCATGTCGCGAAGCTGAAGGACATCAACAAGCGCGAAATGTTCATGCTGGTGGTGCTCGCAGCGTTCACGCTGTACATGGGCCTGCATCCGAAGCCCTTCACCGACGTCATGCACGAATCGGTGGCAAACCTGCTCTCCCACGTCGCGCAGTCCAAGCTGCCGCTGGATCAGTAACGCCGTGCGGAGGAATTAAAAGATCATGCAAAACGCCCCTATGAGTGTGCTGTTACCCGACGCGGTCCTGATGGCCGCAGTCGTCATCGCCTGGTTGAACGACACGATCTTCGGCGTGCCAAGCCGTCGTGTCACGTATCTGATCGCGCTCGTGTCGACCCTCGTGGTCGGCGTGTGGTTTGCGTTCACGGCACTCGACCCGACGCCGCATTACTTCTTCACGCGCATGTATGTCGTCGATCCGTTCGCGAGCGCCATGAAAGCGGTGGTGTGTCTGGGCTACGCGGTGTCGGTCATCTATTCGCGGCGCTATCTGGAAGACCGCGGTCTGTTTCGCGGCGACTTCTTCCTGCTTGGCCTCTTTTCGCTGCTCGGCCAGTGCGTGATGATTTCGGGCAACAACTTCCTCACGCTGTACCTCGGCCTCGAACTGATGTCGCTGTCGCTGTATGCGGTCATCGCGCTGCGCAAGGATTCGCCGCAGGCGAACGAATCGGCGATGAAGTATTACGTCCTTGGCGCGCTCGCTTCCGGCTTCCTGCTCTACGGCATTTCCATGCTTTATGGCGCGACCGGCTCGCTGGAACTGGGTGAAGTCTTCAAGGCGGTGGCTTCGGGCCGCATCAACGACGCGGTGCTGCTGTTCGGCATCATCTTCGTCGTGGCGGGCGTGGCGTTCAAGATGGGCGCGGTCCCGTTCCATATGTGGGTGCCGGACGTCTATCAAGGCGCACCGACCGCAATGACCTTGCTCACCGGCGGCGGCCCGAAGGTCGCGGCCTTTGCGTGGGGCTTGCGCTTCTTGGTGATGGGTCTGCTGCCTTTCGCGGTCGACTGGCAAGAGATGCTCGTGATTCTCGCCGCGCTGTCGCTGATCGTCGGCAATGTCACCGGTATCGTGCAGAAGAACATCAAGCGGATGCTCGCGTATTCGGCCATCTCCAACATGGGCTTCGTGCTTCTCGGCCTGCTGGCTGGCGTGGTGGACGGCAAGGTAACGGGCGCGGCGGGCGCCTACAGCTCGGCAATGTTCTACAGCATCATCTATCTCGTCACGACGCTTGGCACCTTCGGCGTGGTCATGCTGCTTGCGCGCCGCGACTTCGAAGCCGAGATGATCGACGACTTCAAGGGTTTGAATCAGCGCAGCCCGGTGTTCGCGTTCGTCATGATGATCATGATGTTCTCGCTTGCGGGCATTCCGCCGACGGTCGGTTTCTACGCGAAGCTCGCCGTGCTCGAAGCGACGATGAACGCCGGTCTGACGTGGCTCGCCGTGCTGGCCGTCCTGACATCGCTGGTCGGTGCGTTCTACTACCTGCGTATCGTGAAGCTGATGTACTTCGACGCGCCGCAAGATGCGTCGCCGATTGTTGCCGGCAGCCTCAATCGCTCCTTGCTGGCGTTCAACGGTCTGGCCGTGCTCGTGCTCGGTCTCGTGCCCGGCCCGCTGATGACGGCTTGCCTGCAAGCGATCACGCATACGCTGCCGCTGTAATGTCGGCAGCGGGATGGTTTATCGTGCTGTTGGCGCTCGTCGGCGCCAACTTGCCGTTCCTGAATCAGCGCCTTTTTGCCGTCATGCCGCTCAAGCTTCATGCGGATGGGAGTAAGACGGCGAAGAAGGGCGTCTGGATTCGGATCGGCGAGTTGCTCGTTCTTTACTTCGCGGTTGGCGCGCTCGGCTTCATGCTCGAAGCGCGCGCCGGCAACCGCTTCGATCAGGAATGGCAGTTTTATGCCATTACCTTCAGTCTCTTCGTGGTGTTCGCGTTTCCGGGCTTCACGTATCAGTATCTCGTCAAACGCCGCTGACGGCTGGTTGCTGTCGGCGGCTTTTGGCCATTTGGCATAGGGCTCAAGATGGCAGATCACAACGCTTCTTTCACCGCGAACTTCGGTAACGACGACGGCCTAATCGAGAAGAAGGTCGAAAGCGTCACGCTTCACGAAGGCAAATTTCTGACGCTCAAGCGCGATACCGTGGAATTGCCCGACGGCAAGCACGCCACGCGCGAATTCGTCGAGCATCCGGGCGCGGTGATGATCCTGCCGGAATTCGACGATGGTCGCGTCTTGCTGGAACGGCAGTATCGGTATCCGGTGGGAAAGGTGCTGCTCGAATTTCCCGCCGGCAAGCTCGATCCCAACGAAAACGAGCTGACATGCGCGAAGCGTGAACTGCTGGAAGAGACGGGCTATACCGCGAGCGAATGGATTTTTCTGACGCGTATCCACCCCGTGATCTCCTATTCGACCGAGTTCATCGATCTCTATCTCGCGCGCGGTCTCACCGCTGGCAATGCCCGGCTCGATGAAGGCGAATTTCTCGAGACGTTTATCGCGGAGCCGGCGCAACTCATGCAGTGGGTGAAGGACGGCACGATCAGCGATGTAAAGACGATCATCGGCGCGTTCTGGCTGGAGAAGGTGCGCTCGGGAGAGTGGGAGTTGGGAGAATCGAAGGCGTAGTCGTCATCCGTCGAACCGCTGAAGACGTATCGCTTGCCCCAAGATCATTCGATCTTGGGGCTTGTTCATTTTCGGCGCAGTGCCAGACTGCAAGATTTCGCGTTATGGGTGAGCCAAGCGCCCGTACCCTCGAACCGCTAGAATCGATCACCGGTCGAGCAATCAAAAGATCAGTTTTTACGAACGACCGTTCACAATCGATAGTTTTGAGATAAACTTCCCGGAAGTCCCCATCAGCATGAAGGTCCTCGATTTAAAGTGCTCGCATGAACATCGGTTTGAAGGCTGGTTCGCTTCTGCCGAAGAGTTCGAATCGCAACTGTCGCGCAAGCTGGTTGCGTGTCCGGTCTGTTCGGAGACCGATGTGAGCCGCATGCCATCGGCGCCGCGTCTGAATCTTTCGACGGCGCGCAACGACCGCGCGGTACCGGCGGAAGCATCGCCGGATGCGGCGGGCGTTCAGGCACGCGCGCTTCAGTTCATGCGCGAGTTGCTCGAGAAGACCGAGAACGTGGGCGATCGTTTTGCCGAGGAAGCACGGCGCATTCATTACGATGAAGCGCCTGCGCGCAATATCCGCGGCGTGACGACGCTCGAAGAAACGCATGCCTTGCTGGAAGAAGGGATCGACGTATTGCCGTTGCCCGTTCCGGCCGCACTGAAAAAGCCGCTGCAGTAAGTCAGCGGTGTCTCGTGTGGTCGGCTACACAGGAGACACAGCGCATGAATCTTGATCATTCCCCTGCGGACGAAGCCTTTCGCGCCGACATCCGTAACTGGCTCGAAGCCAGCCTGCCGCGCGCATTGCGCGACAAGGTTCTCAATCACAAGCGTCTGACTCGCGAAGACTTTGCGAACTGGCACAAGCTGCTCGGCGAGCGCGGCTGGTCGGCGGTCGCGTGGCCGAAGCAGTACGGCGGTCCCGGCTGGAACGCCACGCAGCGTCATATCTGGGACGAAGAATCCGCGCGCGCGGGCGCACCGATGGTCCTGCCATTCGGCGTATCGATGGTCGCGCCCGTGCTCATGAAATATGGCAGCGACGCGCAAAAGGCTCGCTATCTGCCGCGCATTCTCGATGGCTCCGACTGGTGGTGTCAGGGCTATTCCGAGCCCGGCTCCGGTTCCGATCTCGCTTCGTTGCGCACGCGCGCCGAGCGACAGGGCGATCACTACATCGTCAATGGTCAGAAAACGTGGACCACGCTCGCGCAACATGCCGACATGATGTTCTGCCTCGTGCGTACCGATCCCGAGGCCAAGAAACAGGAGGGCATTTCGTTCCTTCTGATCGATATGAAAACGCCGGGCATCACCGTGCGGCCGATCATCACGCTCGACGAAAATCACGAAGTCAACGAAGTCTTTTTCGACGACGTGAAGGTGCCGGTCGCCAATCTCGTCGGCGAGGAGAATCGCGGCTGGACGTATGCGAAGTATTTGCTGGGGCACGAGCGAACGGGCATTGCGCGCGTGGGGCAATCGAAGCGTGAACTGCGCTTTCTCAAGCGGCTTGCACTCGAACGCACGAGCCGCGGCCAGCCGCTTTTGCACGATCCCTTGTTCGCCGCGAAAGTCGCCGCGCTCGAGATAGAACTGATGGCCCTCGAAGCGACGGTGCAGCGCGTGATCGCAAGCGAGTCGGATGCAAAAGGTCCGGGGCCCGAAGCATCGATGCTGAAGATCAAAGGCACGGAAGTGCAGCAGGCGCTGACCGAACTCATGTTCGAAGCGGCCGGACCGCAAGCGGCCGGCTTCGATCCCGCGTACCTCGAAGGCGAGCGCGACGCGAGCCAGACCGGCGACGACGATGCCGCGCCGCTTGCCGCGTACTACTTCAACTTTCGCAAGACGTCGATCTATGGCGGCTCGAACGAGATTCAAAAGAACATCATCGCGCAGATGATTCTGGGCCTTTGAGGAGCGCGCATGGACTTCGATTTCACCGATGAACAGCAGCAGTTTCGCAATGCACTGCGCCGCTATCTCGACCGCGAATATTCGTTCGACGCGCGGCAGAAGATCGTCATGTCGCAAGCGGGCGTCGATGCACGGCACTGGAACGCGTTCGCCGAACTCGGCTTGCTGGCGCTGCCCGTTCCCGAAGCGCAAGGCGGTTTCGATGGTGGGCCCGTCGATATGCTCGTCGTGATGCAAGAGCTCGGGCGCGCGCTCGTCGTCGAGCCTTATTGGGCGACGGCGGTCGGTATCGAAGCGTTGCGGCTCGCGGCATCGGCGGAACAGGGCGAATTGCTCGAGCGCGCCGGACGTGGCGAACTCAGGATGGCGGTGGCGTTCAACGAGCCGCACGCGCGCTACGATCTCTTCGATCTTCGCACTACGGCGAGCAAGCAAGGTGAACGCCATACGCTCGACGGCAGGAAATCGGTCGTGCAGCACGGCGCGCAGGCCGATTACTGGATCGTGCCCGCACGTCTCGGCGATGAAGTCGCGCTCTTTCTGGTGCCGCGCGATGCCGCCAACGTCGATGTCACCGACTACCGCACGATCGACGGTCAGCGCGCCGCGACGCTCGTCTTCAGGAACACGCAAGCCACGCGTTTGAACGGTGGTGCGGCCACGTTCGCGCAGATCGCCGATTACGCCACGCTTTTGCTTTGCGCCGAAGCCCTCGGCGCGCTCGATGCGCTCGATCGCGCGACCGTCGACTACACGAAGGAGCGCAAGCAGTTCGGTGCGCCCATCGCGCGGTTTCAAGTGCTGCAGCATCGCATGGTGGACATGCTGATCCACACCGAGCAGGCACGCTCCATCACGTATCTTGCCGCTGCGCGTTACGCCAGCGACGACGCGGCCACGCGCACGCAGGCCATTTCCGCTGCGAAGGCGCGTGTCGGTCAGGCGGCGCGCTTCGTCGGGCAACAGGCGGTGCAGTTGCACGGCGGCATGGGCGTGACCAACGAGATGCCCGCCGCGCACTGGTTCAAACGGCTGTCGATCATCGAGACGACGCTCGGCGACGTGGACTACCACCTCGCGCGTTTTGCGTCGCAACCTGCGTTTCATGACCTGGAAGGAGCTTGAATGACCTACGCCTATGAAGATTTCGAAGTCGGTGATGCGGTGACGCTCTCCGCCCACACGTTTACGCGCGATGAGATCATCGAGTTCGCGAAGCGTTACGATCCGCAGCCGTTCCATCTGTCGGAGGAAGCGGGCAAGGCGTCGCATTTCGGCGGTCTCGTTGCAAGCGGCTGGAACACCTGTTCCGCGATGATGGGCATTCTCGTGCGCGACATGCTCGCCGATTCGACCTCGATGGGTTCGCCCGGTCTCGACAATATCCGCTGGATCAAGCCGGTGCGCGTCGACGATTCGGTGCGGCTTACGGTGCGCGTGCTGGACAAGCGCGTGTCGAAGAGCAAGCCAGATCGCGGTATCGTCGCCACGCGCTGGGAAGCGCATAACCAGGATGGCGAACTGGTGCTGACGGTGGATTCGGCGGCGCTGTTCGGGTTGCGCGACGCGGGTTCGCAAGCGAGCTAAAGGGCGCGGCGACGCCGTCTTCCTCGCTCAATCGCGCGCTTCCGAATACCGCCCGAATTCGAGCTTCGCAATGGCATTGCGATGCACTTCGTCCGGCCCATCCGCGAGCCGCAGCGTGCGCGCCGAAGCATACGCATAAGCGAGCGGAAAGTCGTCGCAGATGCCGGCCGCGCCGTGCGCCTGTATCGCCCAGTCGATGACCTGACACGCGATGTTCGGCGCCACGACCTTGATCATCGCGATCTCGCCGCGCGCGCCCTTGTTGCCGACGGTGTCCATCATGTAGGCAGCTTTGAGCGTGAGCAGACGCGCCTGTTCGATCATGATGCGCGCCTCGGCGATGCGCTCTTGCGTCACGCCTTGTCGCGCAATCGGCTTGCCGAACGCCACGCGCGACAGCGTGCGCTTCGTCATCAGTTCGAGCGCGCGTTCGGCGAGACCGATGAGCCGCATGCAATGATGAATGCGCCCCGGCCCGAGCCGCCCTTGCGCGATCTCGAAGCCGCGTCCGGCGCCGAGCAATAGGTTGGCGGCCGGCACGCGCACTTGTTCGAGCGTAATCTCCATGTGGCCGTGCGGCGCGTCGTCGTAGCCGAACACATTGAGCGGCCGACGCACCGTGATGCCCGCTGCATCGGCAGGCACGAGGATCATCGATTGTTGCGCGTGGCGTGGCGCATCGGGATCGGTCTTGCCCATCACGATATACACCTTGCAGCGCGGATCGCCCGCACCGGATGACCACCACTTGTGGCCATCGACGACGTAATCGTCGCCATCGCGCGTGATGCTGCAACGGATGTTTGTCGCATCCGACGACGCCACTTCCGGCTCGGTCATCAGAAACGCCGAACGAATCTCGCCGCGCAGAAGCGGTTCGAGCCACTGCGCCTTTTGCGCGTCGGTGCCATAGCGTTCGATGGTCTCCATGTTGCCGGTATCGGGCGCATTGCAGTTGAAGACTTCGGGCGCCCACGGCACGCGACCCATGATTTCGCAGAGCGGCGCGTATTCGAGATTCGTGAGACCCGCGCCACGCGCCGATGCCGGCAGAAACAGATTCCACAGTCCTTCGCGACGTGCGTGGTCCTTGAGGCTTTCGATCAGCCGCGTCGGCACCCATGCGTTGCCCGCTGCGCGATTGGCCGCGATCTCCTCGGCGAAGGCGTGTTCGTTCGGATAGATATGCGCGTCGAAGAAGGCGAGCAGCTTCTCACGCAGCGCGTGCACCTTCTCCGTGTAGTCGAAATTCATCGCTCGTCTCCTCTTTTTCGTCTTCAGTGGCCGACTTTCTGGGCGTAGTGCCAGGCAAGTTCGGCCATCGGCCGCGCGCGCCGGCCCGCATCGGCGGCTTGTGCGCTCGCGGCGGTGCCATCGACCACACGCTTCATGATGCCTTGCAGAATCGCGGCGATGCGGAACATGTTGTAGGCAAGGTAAAAATTCCAGTCGCCTTCGATCGCAAAGCCCGTGCGTTCGCAATAGCGTGCGACGTAGGCGGCTTCGTCGGGAATGCCGAGCGCGGTCCAGTCGAGTCCCGCGACACCGCGAAACTGCGATGGATCGACATGCCAAGCCATGCAGTGATACGCGAAGTCGGCGAGCGGATCGCCGAGCGTGGAGAGTTCCCAGTCGAGCACGGCAAGCACGCGCGGCTCGTTCGGATGAAAGATCAGGTTGTCGAGCCGGAAGTCGCCATGCACGATGCTGACGCGCGCCTCGACTTGCGGGATATGCCGCGGCAACCATTCGATCAGGCGGTCCATTGCGTCGATGGATTCGGTTTGCGACGCGACGTACTGCTTGCTCCAACGTCCGATTTGCCGCTCGAAGTAGTTGCCAGGCTTGCCGTAGGTGGCGAGTCCGGCCGCTGCTACATCGACGGTATGAAGCGCGGCGATCACGCGATTGGTTTCGCCATAAATCGCGGCGCGTTCGTCGGCCGACATGCCGGGCAGCGACGGGTCCCACAAGACGCGGCCTTCCACAAAATCCATGACATAGAACGCCCGGCCGATCACGCTCTCGTCCTCGCACAGCGCGAGCATGCGCGCGACGGGGACATCCGTGGCGGCGAGTGCATGCATCACGCGATATTCACGCTCGACTGCATGCGCCGATGGCAAGAGCTTCGCGGCCGGCCCGGGCTTCGAGCGCATGACATAAGCGCGCGTGGGCGTGACGAGTTTGAAGGTCGGGTTCGACTGGCCGCCCGCGAACTGCTCCAGCTTGAGCGGGCCGCTGAATGCTTCGACGTGCGCGGCAAGCCACGCGGCGAGCGCGTCGCTATCGAAGCGCTGGCTCTCGTGCACCGGACGCGTTCCTTCGAACGCTGCGAAATCGGTTTCGTTGTCTGGCATCGTCTCCTCCCATATTTTTGTGGTGCGCCAGGACGTCGCGCTTCAGTCCATCTCGTCGGCCTTGAAGCGCAGAAACTGCGCGTACAGCAGTTCCATCGTCGTGTGACGCACGTCGGCATGAAGCGGCGAGGGCGGCGAATGATTGATTGCATGCACGACCCAGTCGCCGGGTTTGTCGCCGACATCGAGCGCGTTGATGCAGCCCGTCGCCTGCGACAGATGTCCGAAGAACGCGCGCCCGCCGGCCGTGATCGCATGCGACAGCAACGCGCGATTCACGCCGCCGTGCAGCACGAGCAGCACCGTGTCCCATGAGGCATCGCCGCGCAGCTTCGTCATGGCGGGCAGCGCGCGATCGAGCAGCTCGCCAATGCTTTCGCCGCCCAGAAAGCGCGTCTCTTCGGGCACCACGCCATCGAACACGGAAAGAAAAGCGCGCTCGATATCCTGCGTCGTGAGACTCGCGAGCCGCCCGCCGCGTATCTCCTGCCACTCCGGCCAAACTTCCGGCTCGATTGGCTGATGCGTTTCGGCGAGCACGCGCTGCGCCGTTTCGCGCGTGCGCGGCAAGCCGCTCACGATCACGCGGTCGAAGCGAATGTTCTGCGCGGCAAACACGCGTCCAGCCGCGCTTGCTTCCTCGCGGCCGCGTTCGTTGAGCGGCACGCTTTCCGGGTCGATTGCGCGGCCGCTGTCGTCGAAATACGTGACGTCGCCATGGCGCATCAGATAGATGCGGCGGCGTTTGGGCAACTTGTATTGAGCCATCTCAGCGGTAAGTCGGCTGACGCTTTTCGAGGAACGCGGTAATGCCTTCGAGCGCGTCACCGTGATGCAGGGCGTCGACGAAACTGTCGCGTTCCATGTCGAGATGCGCGGCGAGCGGCTGCACGTCCGCCGCGTTGATGAGCGACTTGATGCGTGCGAGTGCTTTCGGCGACACGCTGCCGAGATCGTCGGCCCAGGCGATGGCGGCATCGAGCGCAATGCCTTTCTTCGTCAGCCGGTTGACCACGCCCACTTCATACAGACGCGCCGCGCCGATCGGCTTCGCTTCGAGCAGGACTTCGCTGGCGAGCGTGCGCGGCAAGGCGCGCGCGAGGAACCACGAAGCGCCGCCATCGGGCGTGAGGCCGACGCGCGCATACGACATGACGAAGCGCGCGTCGTCGGCGGAGACGATCAGATCGCACGCGAGCGCAAGCGAAAATCCCGCGCCGGCCGCGGCACCCTCCACGGCCGCGATGATCGGCTTGGTCGATGCCCGCAACGCGCTGATCCATTCGCCCAGCAAGTCGATGCTCTCGGCCTGCACCGATTCATCCTTCGCGCGATTTTCGAGCAGCCTGTTCAGGTTGCCGCCCGAGCAGAAGAAGTTGTCCGCGCCCGTCAGCACGATGGTGCGCACCGACGTGTCGCGCTCGGCCGTGCTGAGCGCCTCGATCCCGGCCGCATACATATCCGGATGCAGGGCGTTGCGCGCGCCCGGATTCGACAGCTTGAGCACGAGTGTGGTGTCGCTCCCGGCAGGGCGGTAGGTCAGCAGTTCGGCGCTCATCTGAGCTCCTCGATATGGGTAAGCGAAAGTCCGAGCCTCGCGCGGCGTGCGAGCCAGGGCGAAGGCCGGTAGCGTGGGTCGCCGAGCACGCCTTGGATGTTCTGCAAGATCGTGAGGATGGTCGCGGCGCCGAGCGCGTCGCCGAGTGCGAGCGGTCCGCGCGGATAGCCGAGGCCGAGCATCACAGCGAGATCGATGTCGGACGGCGTCGCGATGCCTTGCTGCGCGATATCGCAGCCAATGTTCACGATGGTTGCCACCACGCGTTGCGCGACAAAACCGGTCGAGTCGCGGATCACGGTGACGGGCACGCCATCGGCGGCGAAGAGCGCGTGCGCCGCGTCGCGCATGGCGGGCGTGGTCGCGGGCGTCGTCATGATGGTGCGGCGCGCGGCGGTATCGAAGGGAAAAAGTGTGTCGATGGCGACGACGCGCGTGGCGTCGAGCTTTTCGGCGACGGCGGCGGTGGTCGCATCGAAGCCGAGCGGCGTGACCACGATCAAGGAATCCGAAGCGGGCGTTGCGTCGGTATCGAGTTCAACCGATGCGGGAAGCAGCGCGCGCACCGCTTCATAAGCGCTTTGCGACGCCCGACTGACCCACACGCGCTTGGGCAAGCGGGTAGGCGCTTCGGCTTCGGGCGGCGCGATTTGTTTGCCATCGGCATATCGATAGAAACCTTCGCCCGTCTTGCGCCCGATCAGCCCGCCCGCGAGCCGCGTGCCCGTGATCGGCGAAGGCCTGAAGCGCGGCTCTTCATAGAACTGGTGATAGATCGACTCCATCACCGGATGCGAGACATCCAGCGCGGTGAGATCGAGCAATTCGAACGGCCCGAGGCGAAAGCCCGCCTGCTCGCGCATGATGCGGTCGATGTCCGCGAAACTCGCCACGCCTTCGCTCGCCACGCGCAGGCCTTCGGTGTTCATGCCGCGTCCCGCGTGATTCACGATGAAGCCCGGCATGTCCTTCGCGCGCACCGGCGTGTGACCCATGCGGCGCGCGAGTTCCATGAGTGAATCGCCCGCGCGCGGATCGCCACGCAGTCCGTCGATGACTTCGACCACGCGCATCAACGGCACGGGATTGAAAAAGTGGAAGCCCGCGACGCGTTCCGGTTTCGAGCAGCCCGCCGCGATTGCGGTGATCGACAGTGACGAAGTGTTCGACGCGAGAATGCAGCGCTCGCTCACCACGGCTTCGAGTTCACGGAACAGTTCGCGCTTGATGTCGAGATTTTCGACGATCGCTTCCACGATGACGTCGCAATCCGCGAGTTCGCTCGCGTCCTGTGCGTCGTGCACGTTGGCGAGCGCGGCGTGCGCATCGGCTTCTCTGATCTTGCCCTTGGCGGCGAGCTTCGATAGCGTTTCGGACAGATACTCGCGCGCGGCGGCAAGCGCGACGGGATTGGCATCGAAGAGACGCACGGTGAGTCCGGCGAGCGCCGCGATCTGCGCGATACCCCGACCCATCGCGCCGCTGCCGACGATTCCAAGCGTTCCGATTGCGTATTCCTGCGAACTCATGATGCGGATGTCTCCTCTACGTGATTGAATTCGCCGCGCCCCGCTCAGAGTTTCGAAAGCCTTTGCAAGGCGAGCGCCAGCGTTTCTTCCTTCTTGGCGAAGCAGAACCGCACGACGCCGGACTCGTGACTCTTGTGATAAAACGCCGACACCGGAATGGCCGCGACGCCGATCTCGCTCGTGAGCCATTGCGAGAAGTCGGCTTCGGGCATGTTGCTGATCGCCGAATAATCGACGCACTGAAAATAGGTGCCGTCGCAAGGCAGGAGCTTGAAGCGGGTATCGGCAAGACCCGCTCGGAAAAAGTCGCGCTTCTTCTGATAGAACGCGGGCAGTTCGAGATACGGCTTCGGGTCTTCGAGATAATGCGCGAGGCCGACCTGCATGGGTGTGTTCACCGTGAACACGTTGAACTGGTGCACCTTGCGGAATTCGGCGGTCAGCGCGGCGGGCGCGGCGACGTAGCCCACTTTCCAGCCTGTCACATGGAAGGTCTTGCCGAAGCTCGACACGACGAAGCTGCGCTTGGCCAGTTCCGGATAGCGCGAGACGCTTTCGTGCGGCGCGCCGTCGTAGACCATGTGTTCGTAGACTTCGTCGGAGAGGATCAGCACGTTGGTATCGCGCACGATCTCTTCGAGCTTCTTCATGTCCGCCGCGCGCCAGACGCGCCCGGTCGGATTGTGCGGCGTGTTGATCATCAGAAGGCGCGTCTTCGGCGTGATCGCGGCGGCGATCTTGTCGAAGGGCAGCGCGTAGTCGGGCGCTTCGAGCGCGACGAACACGGGCTTGCCGCCCGCGAGCTCGATGGACGGCACGTAGCTGTCGTACGTCGGCTCGATGACGATGACTTCATCGCCCGGATGCACGCAGCACAGCACCGCCGTGAGCAGGGCCTGCGTCGCGCCGGCGGTCACGGTGATCTCGCGGTCGGCGTCGTAGGCGCGGCCGTAGAGCGCGTCGATCTTGCGCGCGATGGCCTGACGCAAGGGCGCGGCGCCCGCCATCGGCGGATATTGGTTGTGGCCGTCACGCATGGCGTTGGCGACGGCATCCACGACGCGCGGGTCGCAGTTGAAATCGGGGAAACCCTGACCGAGATTCACCGCGCCCTTCTGTGCGGCGAGCGCGCTCATCACGGTGAAGATGGTCGTGCCGACATTGGGCAGACGCGACGGAGAGGACAGCTCGGGCGGGGTCTGTGGCAGTTCGTGCGTGGCGTTCATGGCGTGGACGTGTGCTGACGGGTAGGGTTGCTATTCTAAACAGCGCTTGCAATGTGCGCGGACGTGGCCTGCGGTGCCTCGAATCGTGCCTCGAATGCGGTGACGAAAGGTTTGGGTTCGCCAATACGAAACGCAAAATCCCGCGCGATGCGCTTCGCGAGCTTCAGCACCGCGCGATCCTTCGAGACGAGCCAGTCCGCGCGAGAAGCCTGCGCGAGTTCGAGGAACTTCTGGTCGTCGCGGTCGCGGCACTTGGGCAGCGGCCGTTCGCCTTCCTGCGTGCGCGGCGCGATCAAGGTCGAAAGCCGCGCGACGATGGCAAGCGCCGCTTCCTTGTCGACGTTCAAGCGCACGAACTGCGGATAGTCGAGCACACGCGTGAGTTCGGTGAGACACCGCGGATCGATCAGCGCTTCGAGCGTGCCTGCTTCGAGCGCGGTGCGAATCGGGCGCGTGGCGGGATCGTCGAATACGAGGATGTCGATCCACACGTTGGAATCGAGCACCACGCGTAAGGCGGAGGCGGGCGTGGGCGCTTGCACGGGCAGCGCGGCGGAATTTTCCATTCGATACAATTGGGGGTTTATGCCTATGATCGCCGCTCGTTTGACGGCGAGCCTCCATGATAATCGTTCTATCGCCTGCCAAATCGCTCGACTACGAGACGCCGCCGCATATCCGCAAGCACACGCTGCCCGAGTTCGTCGATGACGCCGCCGAGCTCATCAAGGGTCTGCGTCATCTTTCGCCGCAACAGATCGGCGGAATGATGGGCATCTCGGACCAGCTCGCGACGCTCAACTTCCAGCGTTATGCCGAATGGTCGAGGCGTTTCGACGAGACCAATTCGAAGCAGGCCGTGCTCGCCTTCAATGGCGATGTCTACGAAGGCTTCGCCGCGAAGACGCTGTCTTCGGCCGATCTCGACTACGCGCAGAATCATGTGCGTGTTTTGTCCGGGCTTTATGGGCTCTTGCGACCACTCGACCTATTGCAGCCGTATCGCCTTGAGATGGGCACCAAGTTTCCGAACGCACGCGGCAAAGATCTTTACGCGTTCTGGGGCGAGCGCATCACGGCCGCGCTCAACGAGCAATTCAGGAAACAGCGCGGCGCGCGCGTGCTCGTGAATTGTGCGTCGGGGGAATACTTCAAGTCGGTGAAGCCGCGGCTTCTCGACGTGCCGGTGGTCGCGCCCGTGTTCGAGGACTGGAAGGGCGGACGCTACAAGATCATCAGTTTTCATGCGAAACGCGCGCGCGGTTTGATGGCGCGCTATGCGGTGAAGAACCGCATCGACGAGCCGGAAGGGCTCAAGGACTTCGACAGTGACGGGTATGCGTTCGACGCGAAGGCATCGAACGATACGACTTATATTTTTCGCCGCCGCGTCGCGGATTAAAGTGTCTGCATCAAGGAATTCATCATGAGCATTTCAATTTCAAGTCATTTCGATGCGGGCGCAATCGAAGTCGTCGACGCCACCAACCCGTCCGATATTCGTTTGCGCGTGCGTCCGGATTCTCACGCCGATTTCGCGCAGTGGTTTTATTTCCGCGTCTCGGGTGCGCGTGGCGAGCGTCTCGTGATGAGCTTCGAGAATGCGGCGCAATGCGCGTTTCCGGAAGGCTGGCGCGACTATCAGGCGGTGGCGAGCTACGATCGCGTGAACTGGTTTCGCGTGGAGACGGAATACGTGAGCGGCGTGTTGAAGATCGACCATACGCCCGATTTCGATCGCATCCATTACGCGTATTTCGAGCCGTATAGCGACGAGCGTCACGCGGAATTCCTTGGCGCCGTGCAGCAGATGCCGCACGCCACGTTGACCGAACTTGGCAGCACGGTGCAAGGCCGACCAATGTCCTTGCTTTCGCTCGGTCTCGCCGATGGCATGAGTGCCAAGCCCAAGAAGAACGTGTGGATCATCGCGCGCCAGCATCCGGGCGAAACGATGGCGGAATGGTTCGTCGAGGGCCTCGTCAAGCGGCTCGCGGGCTGGGGCGACTGGGCGGGTGACCCGACCGCGCGCGCGGTACTGGATCGCGCGGTGTTTCATATCGTCCCGAACATGAATCCGGATGGCAGCGTGCTCGGCAATCTGCGCACCAACGCGGCCGGCGCGAACCTGAACCGCGAATGGATGGAGCCGGATGCCGCGCGCAGTCCCGAGGTGCTCGTGGTGCGTGATGCCATCCGCGATATCGGCTGCGACATGTTCTTCGACATCCATGGCGACGAAGCCATTCCTTACGTGTTCGTCGCGGGCTCGGAGATGCTGCCGGGCTTCACCGGCAAGCAGGCGGAAGAGCAGAAGGCGTTCATCGAATTCTTTAAGCAGGCAAGCCCGGACTTTCAGGACGTGCACGGCTACGAGTCGAGCAAGTATCAGACGGATGCGCTCAAGCTCGCGTCGAAGTACATCGGCAACGAGTACAAGTGTCTTTCGCTGACGCTGGAGATGCCGTTCAAGGACAACGCGAATTTGCCGGATGAGCGTGTGGGCTGGAGTGGCGAGCGGAGTTCGGCGCTCGGCGCGGCGATGTTGCAGGCGATTCTTTGGCAGTTGCAGACGTATCCGGCCTGATCTATCCCAGAGCGTTTCCGATGACGCAAAAAGGCGCGACACCTTCAGGTGCCGCGCCTTTTTTTTTTGCCGTGCTTCCTGGCTGGCTAGCTAGTGCTTCTTGGCCGACTTCTTTGTCGACTTGCCCGAGCTCTTGCTTTTGCCCGCAGACGCACCTTTTGTTTTCGCGCCATGCTTGCCCTTCGTGCCGCGTGCGGACGACGGTTCGGCGCGGGGGCGTAGTGGCGGAACCGGATCGTTCCAGCCGAAGGCGAGCATTTGACTGCCTACGTAGCCACAACGAAACTTGAGCGGCGTGACATCGCTCTCACCGCTCTTCGAGACGCCTTCGCCCTCGACTGTCACGACGTTGTCCACCTTGATACGCTGCTTCTTCTCGTCGAACGAATCGTTCCACGGTTCGATGGTCGAGCGCGATGGGTCGAAGACAGCAGGCGGAAACTCTACGTGATCGAACGCCGCCGAAGTGCTAGCGATGAAGTTGCCGTGTGCCGCGCAATCCGCGACGAGCGGATTGGCGTGGAAGTCGGTGACGAAGTGGTGAATCAATTCGTTGCGCTCGTCGAGCGAGTCGGCTAAGGCGGATACTGCCGCGCATGCAATCGATGCGCATACCGCCAACCGGCCGACGAGCCGCAAAAGCCGGCGCGGTGCGTGGTTACTTTCCATCAAGTCTGGTGCTAAGAAGACACGGGCAAGTAAGATGCCGCGTGCGGGGAAGGAGTTCCATCTTATCGCACTTTGATTGCGTTTTTGCTCGCGTGCAATTCGGCTTGCGGTGTGCCTCAGACGCGAGGTCCGCGATCAAGGCGATAGCGGCGTACGTCGTAAGTGGTGATCCAGGCTGGCTTATACACCGAGATTAAAATGGTGAGCAAGCCGGTAAAGAGCGCTTCGCCAACAACCAGTAATAGCGAGCCGCGCATGAATGCAGCGGGCACGGTGACCGGTCCGCCGGTGAGCGCCATCTCGAAGAGCACCGTCGCACCGCATGCCGCGGCAACCGCTGCCGCGGAACTCACGAAGCCGTGCCCGATGATGAAGGTAAAAAGATTGCGCGGCAGCCACGCATTGGATAGCCGTTGCAGGAACGTTGATACTGCAACAGGCAGCGCGCCGAACAACATATAGGTGACCGCGACCGAGAGCCAGGATGCGTCGAGCACGACGGCCGCGAGCCCGGTGGTGGCAGCCGTGCCGATGAGCGCCAGCCGCCAGTCGAACAAGGTGACCATCAAGGTCGCGCCCAGCAAGTGGATGACGGGTCCGTCGTCGAACCATGCATTGCACGCCCACAACACCGTCACCGCGACGATGATGCCAAGCCACACGTGCTGTAGCGTGGCGTCCTGCAATCTGCTGAAAGGACGCTGCAACAGTACGAGCGCGAGCAATCCCGCGGCGACTATCCAGCCGCCGACGGTAAGCCAAAGCGGGAGCGGTGTGTAAAAGAACCCCATGCCTTGCATATTACTCGTTGCGCGTGATTCGTGCGTGCAAACGACGAACCCAAACGCGTCCTTTGTTGCTAGAACGTCGCCTCGGGCTGGGCGGCCATTGGCAGCGACGACGCGTCGCTTTCCGTGAGTGACGGATACAGCGCGCGTCTTCGGCGCAATGGCACCACGTTCGCTTGTCCCGGCACTGCGCGCTCCGGCGCTTCGCATTCGCTGCTGCGAAGAATCTCGAGATGCGCGGTTTGCACGCCGTTATAGATGGCAACGGCAGCGGCACGGTTCGTGGCGCCTAGCTGCTGAAAGATGCTCGCAAGGTGGATCTTGACAGTGCCTTCGCTGATACCCAGCGTCTTCGCGATCATCTTGTTGGTGCTGCCCATGTGCACGCAACGCATGATCTGCTGCTGCCGCGGCGACAGGGCAGGCAGATGACGCAGCCGCCGCCGAATGGCCGCGCTGAGCGGCGTACGAATGATGAGCGACTCCTGACTCAGCGCCGGATCGATCACATCGGGCGGCACGTAATGACCGCCGATGAGCACCATGTCGAGCGCCCTGACGATGAGAACGGGATCGAGCGTGCGTGGAATGACGCCCATCGCGCCGATGCCCATCAGCATATAAACCTGAGCGACCGTGGGTCGGTCGACTACTACGGCGGTGGGGATGCCTCGTGCCTCTTCGAGCAGCGTCTGCAGATCGCCCGCTCGCAGATGAGGCTCCCAGTCGACGACAATCAGGCTGGATCTGGCTTGTCTCAAGGCCACCCCGGCCTGTCGCCAGTCGATTACTTCGTTGAACTGCGCGTGACGCGCGATACGGCGCAGCAATGTTTTAAGGCCTGCACGACGTTCGCCGTCAGCACCCATGATCGTAATTTTCATGCTTATACCTCGAATCAATACGCCGACGCCTGCGCGTCGGGACTTGCTGCCGACAAGCGCGTCGGCACGGGTCCATATTGACAAACTTCGGCCGATTTTTCCCCCTAGCCAAACGGCATAGGCAGAATTGCACAAAAAACCCCGCAAAAGCGGGGTTTTTTAATTGCCTTAGGCACTTAGTCTTATGACGCCAGTCAATGAAAGTGAGGTTGCGCAGGCTCGGCGTCTTCAGGCATCTCGGCATGTACGATCTCACCGAGCGGATCTGCGTAAAGCGGCACGCCGCAGTCGTCGCAAAATTCGGGTTCGAAGCGGCCTGCGTGGCGGCGCACATCGGACACTCCAGCTTTCTTCAATAGCTCGACGATTTCTTCGACCGGACCGTTCGCGCCTTCCAGTTCGACGATGTCCTCTTCCATGTCCAGCTCGCCGTTCTCGCGGCCATATAACGGCCATACGACACCGTAGATCACATCGTTACTGCCGCGACGCGTGAAGCCGACTCGATACTCGTCGATTCGGCGCTCGCCAAAGCCCGCGATGACTGCGCGCAATTCCTGCGGCGCGGTGCCGAGCGTATCGAACAGATAACGCACCGCCGTGCGCACCGTGTGAGGGCGGACTTGCTCGTCTGCATCGCGGCAGGCTGAGTAATAGGCGTCTGGAAGCAGGCATTCGATCTCACAACCCGGCAGGATGGCAGCGAAGTTTGGCCCACCTTGCGCCATCCATTGCTCCAGGCACTGACCGCGTTCGGTACGACCGCCCGTTTCGTCTTCTTGCCAGCGGAAGAAAGCCGCGCCTGCAGGAACGATCGCGATGGCCAACAGGAAGCGCGGGTCGGCGAGAATTGGCGAGGTCTCTGGCAGATCAGCTAGATTCAGCCGGACTGCCGCCGCGCCCAAGGCGGTCTGCGTCAATTGCTGGGCTAGCCGAGCCGTATCCACGTGATGACGCGGCAATTGATCGATGCTGTACAGATACGGCGCAAATGCGACGAGCGCACCCGCCGCGAGCACGTGCGCCTGCAGCTGCGTACGCATGGCGTCGATCGTCTCGGACTTGAGCGTACCCGACGGGATGGAATAGCGCGTCCAGGCAAGCACCGGCGCGGCAATCAGGAGCGCTTCGTGCGCGACGCCGTCAATGTCGATGGCAAAAGACTCGCTATGCGTCTCGGCCATATCGGCAAGCGCACCGTAGGCATCGGGATGATTCTGTTGGAGATGATCCAAGGCAGCGTCGAGCGTTGTTTGATTGCCGTTACGCACGAGTTTGGCGATAAGGGCATCGAGACGCGCTTCCCAGAAGCGGTCTTCGACGCGGCTGCCCGACGCGAACAGCGCGAGCGAGAGACTGACGAGCTTGTCAGCGTCCGGAGGAATACGTTTTGCAATTCGCGAGCGCATAGGGATACGAGTTAGTTGGGGCAGAAAACCTTTAATTGTAGTCGCTTAGGTGGCGCCGTTACTGCTCATCTGAATGGTAGCTAGAGTGACGTTCGAAACGTTGAACACGGGCTTTGAAGTGGATCGTTTGGGCGGTGGATCTTCGCCCGTCAATTTTTTCGATCGGCTACTTGCGATTCTCGCCGGCGCCCACTAGAATTCTGTTCCTTCGCGATTCGATGAACGCGAAGGAAGCGGGAGGCGGTTTCAGTAGGCGAGGCGGGCAAAGGTGGTATTTGCTCCGAAGCGCGGTGGGCAAGAAAAGAAAGCTTCAAATTCTTGTTGACAGTAACTGAAACGACGTACATAATCTCGTTTCTCTGCTGCAGATGCAGCGACGCAAGACGAAGCGGTGCTGAGCAAATTGTTCGGTGCGCTTGGCAGGCAGTCTTGGCGAATGTGCTCTTTAAAAACTAACAGCCGATAAGTGTGGGCACTTGATGGCGCGAGCGGTTCCGACCTTTTGGGGTTGGGACGTTTAGCGAAAGTTATCAAGTCTCACACAGTATTAGAGGAAGGTTTATCTGTCGAAAGACGGATTGATCATCGTCAGTACGTTGAGTGAGCGACCGGTTGGTAAAACAACCGAAAACAGTAACAGGAATTGAACTGAAGAGTTTGATCCTGGCTCAGATTGAACGCTGGCGGCATGCCTTACACATGCAAGTCGAACGGCAGCACGGGGGCAACCCTGGTGGCGAGTGGCGAACGGGTGAGTAATACATCGGAACGTGTCCTGTAGTGGGGGATAGCCCGGCGAAAGCCGGATTAATACCGCATACGATCTACGGAAGAAAGCGGGGGATCCTTCGGGACCTCGCGCTATAGGGGCGGCCGATGGCAGATTAGCTAGTTGGTGGGGTAAAGGCCTACCAAGGCGACGATCTGTAGCTGGTCTGAGAGGACGACCAGCCACACTGGGACTGAGACACGGCCCAGACTCCTACGGGAGGCAGCAGTGGGGAATTTTGGACAATGGGGGCAACCCTGATCCAGCAATGCCGCGTGTGTGAAGAAGGCCTTCGGGTTGTAAAGCACTTTTGTCCGGAAAGAAAACCTGCCTGTTAATACCGGGTGGGGATGACGGTACCGGAAGAATAAGCACCGGCTAACTACGTGCCAGCAGCCGCGGTAATACGTAGGGTGCGAGCGTTAATCGGAATTACTGGGCGTAAAGCGTGCGCAGGCGGTCTGTTAAGACCGATGTGAAATCCCCGGGCTTAACCTGGGAACTGCATTGGTGACTGGCAGGCTAGAGTATGGCAGAGGGGGGTAGAATTCCACGTGTAGCAGTGAAATGCGTAGAGATGTGGAGGAATACCGATGGCGAAGGCAGCCCCCTGGGCCAATACTGACGCTCATGCACGAAAGCGTGGGGAGCAAACAGGATTAGATACCCTGGTAGTCCACGCCCTAAACGATGTCAACTAGTTGTTGGGGATTCATTTCCTTAGTAACGTAGCTAACGCGTGAAGTTGACCGCCTGGGGAGTACGGTCGCAAGATTAAAACTCAAAGGAATTGACGGGGACCCGCACAAGCGGTGGATGATGTGGATTAATTCGATGCAACGCGAAAAACCTTACCTACCCTTGACATGGACGAAACCCGGGTGAGAGCCTGGGGTGCTCGAAAGAGAATCGTCGCACAGGTGCTGCATGGCTGTCGTCAGCTCGTGTCGTGAGATGTTGGGTTAAGTCCCGCAACGAGCGCAACCCTTGTCCTTAGTTGCTACGCAAGAGCACTCTAGGGAGACTGCCGGTGACAAACCGGAGGAAGGTGGGGATGACGTCAAGTCCTCATGGCCCTTATGGGTAGGGCTTCACACGTCATACAATGGTCGGAACAGAGGGTTGCCAAGCCGCGAGGTGGAGCCAATCCCAGAAAACCGATCGTAGTCCGGATCGCAGTCTGCAACTCGACTGCGTGAAGCTGGAATCGCTAGTAATCGCGGATCAGCATGCCGCGGTGAATACGTTCCCGGGTCTTGTACACACCGCCCGTCACACCATGGGAGTGGGTTTTACCAGAAGTGGCTAGTCTAACCGCAAGGAGGACGGTCACCACGGTAGGATTCATGACTGGGGTGAAGTCGTAACAAGGTAGCCGTATCGGAAGGTGCGGCTGGATCACCTCCTTTCTCGAGCTTAAACGCTCGCCCACTCAAGTGTTCACGCTTATCGGCTGTCAGAAAGACAGGCTAAGGGTCTGTAGCTCAGTCGGTTAGAGCACCGTCTTGATAAGGCGGGGGTCGTTGGTTCGAATCCAACCAGACCCACCACCCGGGCAAGCGGTGCTTGAAACGACCAAGCGAGCAGACTGAGTCAGGCACACACGGGGGGATTAGCTCAGCTGGGAGAGCACCTGCTTTGCAAGCAGGGGGTCGTCGGTTCGATCCCGTCATCCTCCACCAATCCTCAATGCACAGCGCTGAACGCGGGGTTCAACGTTGCGCATTGGCGATTGAGCCAGTCAGCGCGGGTAGGTGATCGAATTTGATCATGCTATCGGCTGTCGTTCTTTAACAATCTGGAAGAAGTAGTAAAGAGATTATTCGAAAGCACTTAGAGATGGGTGTGAGTAGGGTAATCAGGGTTGTGATTGTATCAAGTATGAAAAGGTGATCGAAAGATTGCTTTGGAATACGGCACAACGCGAATACTCAACCTATGACGGTGGGCTTAAAGGCAGCAATGCTGGCAGACACACTCGTTATAGGGTCAAGCGAACAAGTGCATGTGGTGGATGCCTTGGCGATCACAGGCGATGAAGGACGCGGTAGCCTGCGAAAAGCGGTGGGGAGCTGGCAAACGAGCTTTGATCCACCGATATCCGAATGGGGAAACCCGGCCCGAATGGGTCATCCTAAGCTGAATCCATAGGCTTAGTGAAGCGAACGCGGTGAACTGAAACATCTAAGTAACCGCAGGAAAAGAAATCAACCGAGATTCCCAGAGTAGTGGCGAGCGAAATGGGATCAGCCTGTACTCTTTATCTGTGTTGTTAGCTGAACGCTCTGGAAAGTGCGGCCATAGCAGGTGATAGCCCTGTAAGCGAAAACAGCGTGGAAGAACTAGGGGTACGACAAGTAGGGCGGGACACGTGAAATCCTGTCTGAAGATGGGGGGACCATCCTCCAAGGCTAAATACTCGTGATCGACCGATAGTGAACCAGTACCGTGAGGGAAAGGCGAAAAGAACCCCGGGAGGGGAGTGAAATAGATCCTGAAACCGCATGCATACAAACAGTCGGAGCCTCGCAAGGGGTGACGGCGTACCTTTTGTATAATGGGTCAGCGACTTACGTTCAGTAGCGAGCTTAACTGATTAAGGCAGGCGTAGCGAAAGCGAGTCCGAATAGGGCGATCAGTTGCTGGGCGTAGACCCGAAACCAAGTGATCTATCCATGGCCAGGTTGAAGGTGCGGTAACACGTACTGGAGGACCGAACCCACTAACGTTGAAAAGTTAGGGGATGAGCTGTGGATAGGGGTGAAAGGCTAAACAAACTTGGAAATAGCTGGTTCTCTCCGAAAACTATTTAGGTAGTGCCTCGTGTATCACCTTCGGGGGTAGAGCACTGTCATGGTTGTGGGGTCCATTGCGGATTACTACGCCATAGCAAACTCCGAATACCGAAGAGTGCAATCACGGGAGACAGACATCGGGTGCTAACGTCCGGTGTCAAGAGGGAAACAACCCAGACCGCCAGCTAAGGTCCCAAAGATTGGCTAAGTGGGAAACGAAGTGGGAAGGCAAAAACAGTCAGGAGGTTGGCTTAGAAGCAGCCACCCTTTAAAGAAAGCGTAATAGCTCACTGATCGAGTCGTCCTGCGCGGAAGATGTAACGGGGCTCAAGCCAGTCACCGAAGCTGCGGATGCATATTTATATGCATGGTAGGAGAGCGTTCCGTAAGCCTGCGAAGGTGCGTTGAAAAGCGTGCTGGAGGTATCGGAAGTGCGAATGCTGACATGAGTAGCGATAAAGGGGGTGAAAAGCCCCCTCGCCGTAAGCCCAAGGTTTCCTACGCAACGTTCATCGGCGTAGGGTGAGTCGGCCCCTAAGGCGAGGCAGAAATGCGTAGCTGATGGGAAGCAGGTCAATATTCCTGCACCATTGTTAGATGCGATGGGGGGACGGATCGCGGAAGGTTGTCCGGGTGTTGGACGTCCCGGTCGCTGCATTGGAGAAGGTGCTCAGGCAAATCCGGGCACATAATTCAAGGGTGTGGCGCGAGCTTCCTCGGAAGCGAAGCAATTGGAAGTGGTTCCAAGAAAAGCCTCTAAGCTTCAGTCTAATAGTGACCGTACCGCAAACCGACACAGGTGGGCGAGATGAGTATTCTAAGGCGCTTGAGAGAACTCGGGAGAAGGAACTCGGCAAATTGGTACCGTAACTTCGGGATAAGGTACGCCTCTGTAGCTTGACTGGCCTGCGCCAGGAGGGTGAAGAGGTTGCAATAAACTGGTGGCTGCGACTGTTTAATAAAAACACAGCACTCTGCAAACACGAAAGTGGACGTATAGGGTGTGACGCCTGCCCGGTGCCGGAAGATTAAATGATGGGGTGCAAGCTCTTGATTGAAGTCCCGGTAAACGGCGGCCGTAACTATAACGGTCCTAAGGTAGCGAAATTCCTTGTCGGGTAAGTTCCGACCTGCACGAATGGCGTAACGATGGCCACACTGTCTCCTCCCGAGACTCAGCGAAGTTGAAGTGTTTGTGATGATGCAATCTCCCCGCGGCTAGACGGAAAGACCCCATGAACCTTTACTGTAGCTTTGCATTGGACTTTGAACCGATCTGTGTAGGATAGGTGGGAGGCTATGAAACCGGAACGCTAGTTTCGGTGGAGCCGTCCTTGAAATACCACCCTGGTTTGTTTGAGGTTCTAACCTTGGTCCATGATCTGGATCGGGGACAGTGCATGGTAGGCAGTTTGACTGGGGCGGTCTCCTCCCAAAGTGTAACGGAGGAGTACGAAGGTACGCTAGGTACGGTCGGAAATCGTGCTGATAGTGCAATGGCATAAGCGTGCTTAACTGCGAGACCGACAAGTCGAGCAGGTGCGAAAGCAGGTCATAGTGATCCGGTGGTTCTGTATGGAAGGGCCATCGCTCAACGGATAAAAGGTACTCTGGGGATAACAGGCTGATACCGCCCAAGAGTTCATATCGACGGCGGTGTTTGGCACCTCGATGTCGGCTCATCTCATCCTGGGGCTGTAGCCGGTCCCAAGGGTATGGCTGTTCGCCATTTAAAGAGGTACGTGAGCTGGGTTTAAAACGTCGTGAGACAGTTTGGTCCCTATCTGCCGTGGGCGTTGGATATTTGAAGGGGGCTGCTCCTAGTACGAGAGGACCGGAGTGGACGAACCTCTGGTGTACCGGTTGTCACGCCAGTGGCATCGCCGGGTAGCTATGTTCGGAAGAGATAACCGCTGAAAGCATCTAAGCGGGAAACTCGCCTTAAGATGAGATATCCCCGGGGCTTCGAGCCCCTTGAAGGGTCGTTCCAGACCAGGACGTTGATAGGTCAGGTGTGTAAGTGCAGTAATGCATTGAGCTAACTGATACTAATTGCCCGTAAGGCTTGATCCTATAACCAGTGTGTTTGAACCACTGGCGAGTTATGCGTGTGCGACAATCGCCACCCAACATTTACTGCTTCTTCCCGGATTGGTTGTGTGCCCACCCGGCGCACGACAACAAGTCATGCCTGATGACCACAGCGAGTTGGTACCACCCCTTCCCATCCCGAACAGGACCGTGAAACGACTCCACGCCGATGATAGTGCGGATCTCCCGTGTGAAAGTAGGTAATCGTCAGGCTCCTCATGCAGCAACAAAAACCCCACCCCCAAACAGGTGGGGTTTTTGCGTTTCTGCAGCGTTTGGCGCGAGAAAGAGTCTTGCTTACATCACGGACGCAAGCACCGAATCTCCATCCAGAAACATTCAAATCCCCTCCAGTCGTCCGTCTCAAGCCCGTCGAAAACCCACATCGACCGTTTACCTCGTCGCCTCGAAATACTGTATAAATATACAGGACAAAAGGGTTGCCGAATGCTCTGGGCATGAGCAGGCTCTTGCATTCGGGTGGACGGGGAAGACTCATGGGTGCAGCACTTTCACTGCTCGATATCGGGCTGACATCGCGCCTGCAGCAGCAGCTTTGGCAAGGCGAGCAGGTCGGCGTGTCGGACGCGGGTGTCGTTTCGAGTGGCTATCGGGCGCTCGATCTGGTCTTGCCAAATACCGGCTGGATGGCCGGCGCCGTCACTGAATTGCTTATCGAAGAATGCGGGGTCGGCGAGGTCAGGCTGCTCGCGCGTTCGCTTCGTGAGTTGGTGACGAAAAGAGGCCGCACCGTCATCTTCGTGGCGCCTCCCTGGATGCCCAATCCAGCAGCGTTCCGGTCGATGAACATCGCGCCGGGCAAGCTGGTCTGGGTCAAAGCGCCCGAGGATCAGGTGCTATGGGCGGCCGAGCAATCGCTCAAACAGGATGGCAGCGGCGCGGTCCTGATCTGGCTGCCCAAGGCGCGGCCCGATGCGCTGCGTCGTTTGCAAGTGGCCGCTCAGGAATCGCAGTCGCTGGTGTTTCTGTTCCGTCCGCTCGATGCCGCGAAGCAATCCTCCGCGGCACCATTGCGCATCGTCTGCAAACCGGTGCTGCCTGCGCACGCGCAGACAATGAATCGTCGCGAATGGATGCAGGTGGTCATGCTCGAAATCGACATCATCAAGCGGCGTGGTCCGTTGCTGGAAAAACCGCTGCAGTTGCGTTTGCCGCTGCAAATGCCGGCATTGCCTGAGCACATTCGTCGCGCGGATCAAGCCAGGAGAGCACGAGAGGTCAATCATGTTGTGGATAGCGGTGACATTGCCGCTTTTATCGCTCGAAGCAGTCAGGCCGCCATCGATGCCGTCGATCTCGACGAATTCGACCTCGCCTGGAACGGGCTCGATGCCCGGTGAAGCGCTCGTCGGCAATTCGGTTGCGAACGCGGACGATTCCGGTCAGCCATGTTTCGCGCTCGCGGATCACGCGCGCATTCTGCTGCCCGATCTCGTCGCGTTCCGCCTCGGCGTGCGCCCGGGCAGCACGCGCTCGCATGCGTTCGCGCTCGCGCCGCGGCTCACTTTGCTTGCCGTCGATATCAGCGAAGAGCAGCGCGCTCTCGAAGCAGTGGCGTTGTCCTTGCTCGCGTTCACGCCGAAGGTCGTGCTTGCACATGCGAATACCGTGTTGCTGGAAGTCGGCGCGAGCATGCGGCTTTTCGGCGGCTTGCGCAGCCTCTTTGCAAAGGTGCGCTCCACGGTGAAAGATTGTGGCTTCACGTCCCGGATGGGCTGTGCGCCGACCGCGTGGGGCGCGTGGCTCCTTGCGCACGCGCGCACGCGACGAGTGGCAAAACGCGTTCGTATTGTGAAAGAGGCAACACTCGTGCGCGCGCTCGATGCCTTGCCGGTGTCTCTCGTGCCGTCGGCGGCATCGCATGGCAATGCGTTCGAGCAGATTGGTTGCGTGACGCTCGCCGACTTGCGTCGCTTGCCGCGCAAAGGCGTGGCGCGGCGTTTCGGGCAGGGCATTCTGCAATGGCTCGCGCAAGCTTACGGGCAGGCGCCCGATCCGCGCGAAGCGTTTTGCGCGCCGGCATCGTTCGAGGCGAAACTCGAGTTGCAGGCGCGCGTCGAAAACGCCGATGCGCTGTTGTTTGCGGCACGCCGGCTCGTGTTGCAACTCGCCGGTTGGCTGAACGCGCATCACTCGGCGGTCAGCGAGTTTTCGCTTTTGCTCGAACATGAATTGGCGGCGCGCAACGCACCCAAGACATCGACGCTCAAGATTGCATGGGCTGTGCCGACGCGCGATGCCGAGCACATTCTCTGGCTGCTGCGCGAAAAGCTGAATCAGGCAACCTTGATCGCGCCGGTGATCGAGATGAAGCTTTTGGCCGACAAGGTCAGCGAGCACGAGCCGCCCGCCGATACGCTTTTCCCCATGCCGGGTTCCGATGCCGACTCGATGGCGCAGTTGCTGGAGCGTCTGAGCGCGCGACTCGGCGCGGAAAATGTCGTGCAATTGAGCGAGCGGGAGGATCATCGGCCGGAAGCGGCGGTGACGGTCGAAACATATCAGCCTGAACGTAAGGCCAAGCCCAAGCGCGGAAAAAAGTCGCGCGCGAAAGAGGGCGTCGAAGCGCCGACGCCAGACGACACGGAAGAAGAAAGCGCGGAATCGTTCGAGCTTCCCGACCAAGCCGTGCCTTCGCAGCCGCGGCCATCGTGGATTCTCGAAACGCCGCAAAAGCTGATGTTGCGCAACGAGCGGCCGTTCTATCGTCGCGCGTTGAAGCTCATCAGCCGGACCGAGCGTATCGAAGCGGGCTGGTGGGACGGCAACGGCGTTCAACGCGATTACTACGTCGCCTCCGACGATCGCGGCCGCATGTTCTGGGTGTATCGCGAGCGTCTGACGGGCGACTGGTTTCTCCACGGGTTTTTTGGATGACGCCGCCATGGAAGATTTGAGCGACCTCATCGGCCTGGGCGGTGGCGACGGCAAAGGCAAGTTCTCCGGCGCGATGTCCGCCTCGGCGTTCTTGCCCGGCTACGCGGAACTGCATTGCCTGAGCAACTTCTCGTTCCTGCGCGGCGCTTCGCATCCGCAGGAACTGGCGGCCGCCGCGCTCGAACACGGCTATACCGCGCTAGCGATCACGGACGAATGTTCGCTTGCGGGCGTCGTGCGCGCGTACGGCGCGATCAAGGAAATCGAGACGCGGGCGCAAGCCGCAGCCGACGCGGCGCGAAAGGCCGGCGAGCCGTCGCCCAAGCAGGCAACGTTGAAGCTGATAATCGGCAGTGAATTGCATCTCACCGATGCCAACGGCGAGCCGTTTTGCACGCTCATTGCGCTGGCGACCAATCGCGAGGGATACGGCAATTTGTCGGAGCTGATTTCGCTTGCGCGCTCGCGTTCGCCGAAGGGAACGTATCGGATTGGTCCGGAAGATTTCACGAATCCCGCCGCCACTCCGCCCGACTCGTTCGATGCCACCGATTTACGCGGCGATATCGCACATCTGAAGCATCTGCCGCACTGTCTCTTGATTCTGGTTCCGCAACGCTTGGCCACGCTTGCCGATACGCTCGATCGCGCTCATTGGCTCGGAAGTTTCGCCGCTGGCCGCGCCTGGCTTGCGCTGGAGTTGTGGCAGGACGGCAGCGACGATGAGCGTCTCGCTTCGTGCCGCGTGATTTCGAAGGCGAGCGGCTTGCCTCTCGTTGCGGCAAGCGGCGCGCTGATGCACGCGCGTTCGCGCAAGCCCTTGCAGGACACGTTGACGGCAATCCGCCTCAATCGTCCGCTGGCCGAATGCGGTTACGCGCTCGAAGCGAACGCGGAGCGGCATCTGCGTACACGCTTGCGCATCGGCGCGTTGTATCCGAAAGAAGCGATTGCCGAGACCTTGAAGGTCGCGAAGCGCTGCACCTTCGAGCTCGATGAATTGCGCTACGAATATCCCGAGGAACTCGTGCCGCCCGGCGAAACGCCAGGCAGTTATCTGCGCAAAAACGTGATCGCGGGCGCGCTCAAACGCTGGCCGAACGGATTGAGCGTGGAAACCATCGGGCAGATCGAAAAGGAGCTGGAACTCGTCGCGGACCTGAAGTACGAGAAGTATTTTCTGACGGTCTACGACATCGTCGCGTTCGCGCGCAGCCGGAAAATCTTGTGTCAGGGGCGCGGCTCGGCGGCCAATTCGATCATCTGTTATTGCCTCTACATCACGGAGATCAATCCGGTCGAGATGAGCATGCTGGTCGAGCGCTTCATTTCGCGCGCGCGTAACGAACCGCCGGATATCGATGTCGACTTCGAACATCAGCGGCGCGAGGAAGTCATCCAGTACATCTATCAGAAGTACGGGCGGCATCGCGCGTCGCTCGCGGCGTCGCTCACCACGTATCACACGAGGAGTGCGCTCAAGGATGTCGGCAAGGCGCTGGGACTGGATGCGTCGCTCATCGAACGGATCGGCAAGTCGCAGCAGTGGTGGGATGGTCCGTCCGCGGTGGCCGGTTATCTGAAAGAAGCGGGTTTCAACGAAGACTCGCACGTGACGAAGCATCTGATCCGGCTTACGCGCGAGTTGCGCGGCTTTCCGCGTCACTTGTCCCAGCACGTCGGCGGTTTCGTGATCGCGCGCGAACGCTTGTCGCGCCTCGTGCCGATTGAAAACGCCGCAATGAAGGATCGCTGCGTGATTCAGTGGGACAAGGACGACATCGATCAGCTCAAGCTGTTGAAGGTCGATGTGCTCGCGCTCGGCATGCTCTCCGCGATCCGGCGCGCGCTCGAATTCATCGCGCTGCGGCGTGGCGTGCCGGATTTCGGCATGACGCATGTGCGTCGCGAGGACAAGGCCGTCTACGAGATGTGCTGCCGCGCGGACACGGTCGGCGTGTTCCAGATCGAATCGCGCGCGCAGCAGAGCATGCTGCCGCGTCTTCGGCCCAACAAGTACTACGACCTCGTGATCGAAGTGGCGATCGTGCGGCCCGGTCCAATTCAGGGCGGCATGGTGCATCCATATCTGCGCCGCAAGCAAGGGCTCGAGGAAGCGGAGTATCCGAAGGAAGAACTGCGGCCGGTGCTCGAGCGTACACTCGGCGTGCCGATTTTCCAGGAACAGGTGATGAAGCTCGCGATGGTCGCCGCAGGCTATAGCGCGGAACAGGCCGATCAGCTACGCCGCGCGATGGCCGCATGGCGACGCGGCGGTCATCTGGAAAAGTATCAGGCCGATCTGATGACGAAGATGCTCGCGCGCGGCTACGAGGAAGAGTTCGCGGCGCGCGTGTGCAAGCAGATCGAGGGTTTCGGCGAATACGGTTTTCCCGAGAGTCATTCGGCGAGTTTCGCGCTGCTCGTCTATGTCAGCGCGTGGATCAAGCGCTACGAACCGGCGGCGTTTCTGGCCGGCTTGCTGAATAGCCAGCCGCTCGGCTTTTATTCGCCATCGCAACTCGTGCAGGACGCGCGGCGTCATGGCGTGCAGGTGTTCGCGCCGGATGTGTCGCTGAGCGACTGGGAATCGGTGCTGGAAATGCCGCCTGGCGATGGCGTGCGCGTCTTGCAGGATGCCGAAAAGCAGCGGCGGCGTCAGCAGTTCTACGGCACACCTTGCCCGGATCAGGTATTTCGCAAGACCATGCGACGCGGCGCGCGCAAGCTCAAAAAGCGCGTCAGGCTCGATGCCCAGGCGTACGGCGCGGGCGGTCCGGGCGTGCGCATCGGGCTGCAACTGATCAAGGGTTTTTCACAAGCGGCGGCCGAGCGGATCATGGCGGCGCGCGCTCAAGCACCATTCGTCGATGTCGACGATCTCACGCGTCGCGCGGCCCTGTCGCGTCGCGAACTCGAAGCGCTCGCGGCGGGCAATGCGCTGCAAAGCATCGCGGGGCATCGGCGTCAGGCTTGGTGGGCGGTGACCGCGCAGCAGCGCGCGCCGGAATTGCTGCGCGATGCGCCGATGACCGAAGCGCCGCTCGCGTTGCCGGAAGCATCGGAAGGCCGCGAGATCGTCGACGACTACGCGAGTCTCGGGCTCACGCTCAATCGTCATCCGCTCGCCTTGCTGCGCGAGCGGCTCGCGCGCCAGCGTTTCAAAAGCGCCGCTGAACTCGGCGAGACTCGCAACGGCCGCTTCGTGCGGGCGTGCGGCATCGTCACGGTGCGGCAGCGGCCGGGCACGGCGAACGGCACGATCTTCCTGTCGCTCGAGGACGAAACCGGCTCGATCAACGTGATCGTCTGGCCGGGGCTCGTCGAGAAACAGCGCAAGGTGTTGCTGGGCGCGTCGCTGCTCGGCGTGCAAGGCGTCTGGCAAAAAGAAGGCGATGTGCGGCATCTGGTGGCGCAGCGGCTCGAAGACCATAGCGCGCTGCTTGGCCGGCTCGCCGCGCCGAGCCGCGACTTTCACTGAGCTTGCTCGGGATATCGAGCGAGCAGATGCGCGATCGCGGTATCGAAAGGCGTGCGCCGTCCAATGCCGAGCGCTTCGAGCCGCCCCGAATCGAGATGACAGTCGCGCGGGCGCGGTGTCGCGTCCATGGGCGTGGTTTGCGCGACGAGCTTCGCGTCGAGTTTCAGTACTCGCGCGATGCGCTCGGCGATATCGAACTTGGTCATCGGCTCGTCGCCGGACCATTGCGCGATGCCCGAGATCGTCTCGCCTTGCGCGTGCTGTTCGAGCATGCCGCGGATTACCACGGCGACATCGGGCGTGTAGGTCGGATAGCGGGTCGCCCAGGCGTCCATTGGCGCGGGCGCGTTCGCGGCATCGGCCGATCGGACGATGGCGGGCGTGAGGCTCGTCACCGCCGATTCACTCCAGTCGACAACCGGACCGTAGAGCAACGGCAGCCGCAGCACGCATGAAGCCGGATCGCACGCGAGTAGCGCGCGCTCGCCATCCAGCTTGCTATGGCCGTAGGCGTTGAGCGGCGCGGGCGCGTCGTCGGGAAAGTAGGGCGGCGAGGTGCCGTCGAACACGTAGTCGGTCGAGATCGACAATACCCAGGCGCCGAGCGCGCGGGCTTCGGTCGCGATTGTCTGCAAGGCATCGACGTTGAGCGCGCGGGCGAGAGCGGGATCGTTCTCGCACACATCCGGACGGCGCTCGGCCGCGGCGACCACGACGGCATTCGGCTTCTCGCGCCGCAGAAAGGCGCGCACGGCGTCGTGATCGCGAATATCGAGCGACACGCTGCCCGCATCGCCATGCCGATGCGTCGTGCGCACGACGCGCCAGTCATGCGCCTCGACCGCGTTTTTCAGCTCGGCGCCGACCGCGCGCCCCAGCAAACCCGACGCGCCGATGAGCGCAACGGTAAAGCGTTCGCTGGCGCTCATGCGGACGCGGCGCCTTTGACGGTGTAGCCGGCGTCGTCGATTGCGTCGATCAACGCCTCATTCGTCTGCGATGACTCGACTGTCACGCGGCCATGTTCGAGATCGACGCGCACTTGCGCTTGCGGATCGATTTCATGAATCGAGCGCGTCACGGCGGCGACGCAATGCTGGCAACTCATGCCCTGAACTTCGAACTCGGTCATCCCGGTTTCCTCGCTTGAAAATTGGATCGATGACAACATCGTATACCTTGCCATGATGGGAAGGTGTAGAGTCGATTTCAAGATTTTATGCGGAGCGAGAAATGAACATAGGTGAAGCGGCTAAGGCCTCGGGCGTAACGGCGAAGATGATCCGCTACTACGAGAGCGTCGGCTTGCTCAATCCGGTGGGACGAACGTCGTCGGGTTATCGCGTGTATGGAGCGCAGGAGGTTCATGCATTGCGGTTCGTCCGGCAAGCGCGGCGGCTTGGTTTCCTGGTGGAAGACATACGCAAATTGCTGGCGCTATGGCAAGACCGCTCTCGGGCAAGCGCCGAAGTGAAGGCGATTGCAACGGAGCACGTCGCCGAACTGGACCGCCGGATCGATGAACTGACGAGCATGCGCGATACGCTCGTTCATCTTGCGAACCACTGTCATGGCGACGAGCGTCCTGATTGCCCCATTTTGGATCAGCTTGCGGAGTCATGCACCAACAGTGTGCTTTCGCTCACGGACGCTGTAGAAAAAGCTGCTTGAAATCAGTCGGTTGAGTAAGACAAAAAAGACGCACCACTGCGTGGCGAAATGCACAGTGTTCATGCATATAGCTACACTTTTTGAAATTCAGGCGCTATAATCCGGGTTATCCCTTATACGGGTAATCCCTGACCCGAAATGCCAGGGATCGTCGAAATCCTTGGAGAAACATCATGTTTGCAGTCCTGCTCGAAAAACTCAGCATCTGGTTTGAAACCGCCGAACAACGTCGCCGTGAAGAGTATCTGGCGCAATCCGCGGATATCGTTCAGCTCGAAATGCGCATCCGCTCGCTCGAATCGAACGGCTACAACGCTTAAGGCGCAGTAGCGCCGCACAAGGCGCCACGGCCATGCAAAAAGCCCCGCAACGCGGGGCTTTGTCGTTTTTGGCGCGATGCTCGTTCCGCTTACTTCGTTTGCGGATGCGCCGCGAGCCACTGCTTCATGAAGCGGATTTCCTTTTCCTGTGCCGCAACGATGTCCTTCGCCAGCTTGCGCAGCTTCGCGTCCTTGCCGTACTTCAGCTCGACCTTCGCCATTTCCACCGCGCCTTCATGATGCGGGATCATGTGCGCGACGAAATCGCGGTCGGCGTCGCCGCTGTACTGTATGTCGGACATGCCCGACATCATCGACTTGTCGGCGGCCTGAAAGTCCGCTGTCGATGACGATCCCGCCGCGTTCGGCGTGGCTTCGGACATATGCATGCCGTGCATGGAGTCGTGAGCGGGCGCGGCCGTCTGCGCCATGGCGGTGGCGCTGCAAAGCGAGATGAGAAGGGCAAGCAGCGTTCTGGTCGATTGCATCGTATCTCCTGAGAAGGGCCGGTTGTGAGGCAAAACACCTAGCCTAAAGCTTGCCACCGGGGTAAGGTAAAGCGGTTTCGTCTACATAAAAGAGCGAGCGATGCGCAGCCATATCCACGACGCGACGAAGGCTTTCCGAAGCACGCAAAGCAATACGGCACGACGCGTTCGCGCGGCACTCGGCGCATGCCTTTGCGTCATCGCGCCACTGGCGTTCGGCACGCCGGGCGGCGAGCCGCTGGTGCTGGACACGCAAACGGGCATCCACAGCGGCGTGCCGGGGACCGTGCTTCAGACGGGGCCGCTCGGCGGGCCCGGCATGGTGCCCATGGCCACGCTGCCCGGACCGCCGCAGCAGGACCAGCCGCCTATCGTCGTTTCTCCGTACATCGACTATTCGTCGGGGCAAGCGACTGCGCCTGCGCAATCCAACGGCAGGCGGCACGGCAATTCCCGCACGCCTTATCCCTGAGTCGAGCAGGTTCAGGCCGCGCGGTGCTCCAGCTTGAACGATGCGTTCTTGTCTTCGCCGAGCGTATCGACGAGATATGGCAGCACTTGCTTGAGTTCGGCGGCGAGCGTATAGGGCGGATTCAAAATAAACATGCCGCTGCCGTAGAGCCCGAAGCCGTCTTCGGGCGGCTGCCTCACGGTCAATGCCGCATGCAGCCAGGCATTGGGTTGAATGGCCTTCAATTGCTCCGCGAAGCGTTGCGACTCCGGTCGCGCGACGATCGGATACCACACCGCGTAAGTGCCCGTCGCGAACCGCTTGAGCGATTCCTCAAGACAAGCGAGCGTGCGCGCGTAGTCGCGCTTGTCTTCGTATGACGGGTCGATCAGCACGAGCGCGCGGCGCGGCGGCGGCGGCAGAATGGCCTTGATGCCGTCGAAGCCATCGCCTTCGTAGATCATCGCGCGGCGGCCTGCATCGCGGAAGTTATGACGCAGCACGTCGATTTCCGTGCTGTGCAACTCGTACAAACGCATGCGGTCCTGTTCGCGCATGAGCCGCCACGCGAGATACGGCGAGCCAGGATAGAAGCGCAATTCACCATCGGCGTTCAGGGCCGTGACTTCATCGACATAATCGGCGATGAGCGGCGGTAAATCCGTGCGCTCCCACAGCCGCGCGATGCCGTTTTCATACTCGGCATTCTTCGCGGCGAAGCCCTCGGTCAGCGAGTAGACGCCGGCGCCCGCATGCGTGTCGATATACCAATACGATTTGTCTTTCTGGGCGAGATGGCGAAGCATCCGGACGACGAGCGCGTGCTTCAGCACGTCGGCGTGATTTCCCGCATGGAAGGCGTGGCGGTAACTGAGCATGGCGAAAGGCCCGCGGAGGGCAACAGGAAACGAGTTCAGGGCAAACGGCGCGGCACGTCCGGCATGCGCGAAGGGCACTCATTGTAGCCGAGCGTCGCTTCGTATTCGCTGCAGTGCGACACGCCGTTCATGCACAATAGCCGCTTCCGGTCGTCCATGACTAGTCGGCCGAACGGTCTAGGTGTTCTCATGCGCGGCGTGACTCGTCCTATGCCGAACGGCCAGATTGCGGCCAATGGCGTCGCATGTTGTCATTCAACTGTCAGAGAGGAGGTTCGCATGTCACAGAACGGCAAGCTCGATGGTAAAACCGCGGTCGTCACGGGCGCGGCGAGCGGCATTGGCCGCGCAATCGCAATCACGCTTGCACAAGCGGGCGCGGCAGTCGCTATCGCGGACTTGAATCAGTCAGGCGCGGATACCGTCGCCGCCGAGATTCGCGAAAAGGGTGGCAAGGCTATCGGCATCGCGATGGACGTGACGGACGAGAACGCGGTCAATCAGGGTATCGACCGGGTCGCGGCGGAATTGGGATCGGTGGATATCCTCGTGTCGAACGCGGGCATTCAGATCGTCAATCCCATCGAAAACTACGCCTACTCGGACTGGAAGAACATGATGGCCATTCACGTCGATGGCGCCTTCCTCACGACCAAAGCCGCGTTGAAGCACATGTACAAGGACGATCGCGGCGGCGTCGTCATCTACATGGGCTCGGTGCATTCGCATGAAGCGTCGCCGCTCAAGTCCGCTTATGTGACCGCCAAGCACGGTTTGCTCGGGCTTGCGCGCGTCCTGGCCAAGGAAGGCGCAAAGCACAACGTGCGCTCGCACGTGGTGTGTCCGGGCTTCGTGCGCACGCCGCTCGTCGACAAGCAGATTCCCGAACAAGCGAAGGAACTCGGCATTAGCGAGGAAGAAGTCGTGAAGCGCGTGATGCTGGGCGGCACGGTCGACGGCGTGTTCACCACGGTGGAAGACGTCGCGCAGATGGTGCGGTTCCTGTCCGAGTTCGAGACAGCGGCGCTCACGGGGCAATCGTTCGTGGTGAGCCACGGCTGGTTCATGCAATAAGCGAAAGACACGCACGCGAGAAAGCGGAGGCATCGGCATGCCGGAAATCGACGACAGCGAAGCGCTGCAACCGGAGACTCAGAACGAAGGCGACAAGCGCATCGACTTGCCGCCTTACGAGACCATCGCGCTCATGCTGCAGGGCGGCGGTGCGCTCGGCGCGTATCAGGCGGGCGTCTATCAGGGGCTCTACGAAGCGGGCATCGAGCCGAACTGGATCGCCGGCATCTCCATCGGCGCGCTGAATACGGCGATCATCGCGGGCAATGCGCCTAAGGATCGCGTGCCGCGTCTGCTCCAGTTCTGGGAAACCATTTGTCAGCCGGCATTTGGCTTTCCATTGCCGGCGTTCATCGAGCATGCGCTGTTCGAATCGCCCGACGAGATTCGCAAGGCGTTCACCGCGTGGCAGGCGTTGGGCGCGATCGTGGAAGGGCAAAAGGGCTTTTTCGTGCCGCGCTTTCCGCCCCCTTCGCCGCTCGCGGCCGGCTCGCCGCAGACCGCAAGTTATTACGACACGACGCCGCTTCGGGCCACGCTGGAAGGCCTGTGCGACTTCGATCGCATCAACTCGGGCGAAAAGCGCGTGTCGGTCGGTGCGGTCAACGTGGCAACCGGTAACTTCGCTTACTTCGACAATACGAAGATCAAGCTGCGCGCCGAGCATTTCATTGCGTCGGGCGCGCTGCCGCCGGGCTTTGCGGCAGTCGAGGTCGACGGCCAGTTCTACTGGGACGGCGGCCTCATGTCCAACACGCCGCTCTACGAGATTGCGCAGGCCACGCCGCGTCGCGACACACTCGCATTTCAGGTCGATCTCTGGAGCGCGCGCGGGCCGGTGCCGGACAGCATCGTCGACGTCATGGGTCGCGTGAAGGACGTTCAATATTCCAGCCGCACGCGTCTCGTGACGGATCAAATGCAGCGCTCACAGCGGTATCGCAACGTATTGCAGCATGTGCTGGATCTCGTGCCCGAGGAACTGCGCAACAACGACGAATGGTGCCGGCGCGCGGCCGAACTCGCGTGCTCGAAGCGCTACAACGTGATCCACCTGATTTACCGCCACAAGGAATACGAAGGGCATTACAAAGACTATCAATTCGGCCTTTCGACCATGCGCGAGCATTGGAGTAGCGGGCTCGACGACATTCGCCGCACGCTCGCGCATCGCGACTGGCTGAAAATGCCGAACGGCGACTCCGGCTTCATCACGCATGATATTCATCGCGACGGGAGCTGATCGTGCTCGGCGGATTTGCTTGAGTGACTCGTGCGCGCGCGTTTTTGTGACCCTTTGTATAATTCGGGCCTATCGAACGCGCGTTGCCGATGGTTGCAGCCGATAACCGTCCCTCCAAGCTTGAGATGAATTCCATCGCCGTTTGCTTCGTCTGTCTCGGCAACATCTGCCGGTCGCCCAGCGCCGAAGCGGTGATGCGCGATCTCGTCGAGGAGGCGAAGCTTTCGGAACGGATCATTATCGACTCGGCGGGCACGGGCGACTGGCATATCGGACATCCGCCCGACGAGCGCGCTCAACGTGCCGCAAAGAAGCGCGGCTACGACCTCTCACCGTTGCGTGGGAGGCAGATCACGGCCGAAGACTTCGCTCGCTTCGACCTGTTGATCGTGATGGACGACAAGAATGTCGCGGCGCTTACGGCGGTCTGTCCGCCGGAGCATCGCGACAAGATTCGCCTGTTGATGGAGTTCGCGACGCGTGACGACAGCCGCGTGGTCATCGATCCCTATTTCGGCGGTGACGACGGTTTCGAGCGCGTGCTCGATCAATGCGAAGACGCCTGTGAGGGGCTATTGGCGGCCTTGCGGACACAACTCGTCAGTTGAATTGGGCACGACGCGGCGGCCTTGCGCGCGGCAAGAAATAGAATTAAACAGCTACTTATCTGGTCCCGGATACTTGACTAAAACTGTGGGATATTTATACTTGACAGAAATCATCGAGTATTAGCGGTAGCCCCCAATTATGAGACTCACCACGAAAGGCCGTTTCGCCGTCACGGCGATGATCGACCTGGCATTGCGCCAGGAGCAGGGCCCGGTGACGTTGGCAGGCATCAGCCAGCGCCAGCGCATCTCGCTTTCCTATCTCGAACAGTTGTTCGGCAAGCTGCGTCGCCACGAGATCGTCGAGTCCGTACGCGGGCCGGGCGGCGGGTACAACCTCGCGCGCCGCGCCGAGAACGTCACGGTGGCCGACATCATCATCGCGGTCGATGAACCGATCGACGCCACGCAATGCGGCGGCAAGGGCACGTGCGAAGGCACCAAGCAGCACGACGGCCACTGCATGACGCACGAACTGTGGGCGACGCTCAATCAGAAGATGGTCGAGTATCTCGATTCCGTCTCGCTGAAAGATCTGGTCGATCAGCAGCGCGCTCGCGAAGGTTCGTCGTCGGTGTTGCGCGACCGCCGCGCCGAACCGGCGGGCGTCGAAGCCGCGCGTGTGGTGCCCAAGGGGCCGAATTCCATTTTCAACCTGGCTGGTTGAAGCCGCGCGGCGCGTCTCATGAAGCGCGAGTACGAGCATCCCGGCCACGTGTATCGAACGATTTTCCCGGAGCGACAGATGAATAACGACATTCCCCACCTGCCCATCTATATGGATTACAGCGCGACGACCCCCGTCGATCCGCGCGTGGTGGACAAGATGATTCCGTATCTTCGCGAGCAGTTCGGCAATCCGGCTTCGCGCAGCCATCAGTACGGCTGGGACGCGGAGCGGGCGGTCGAGGAAGCGCGCGAAAACGTCGCGGCGCTCGTCAATGCCGATCCGCGCGAAATCATCTGGACGTCGGGCGCGACGGAGTCGGACAACCTCGCAATCAAGGGCGCCGCGCACTTCTACAAGAGCAAGGGCAAGCACATCATCACGGTGAAAACCGAGCACAAGGCCGTGCTCGACACCACGCGCGATCTCGAACGCGAAGGCTTCGAAGTCACGTATCTGGATGTCAAGGACGACGGCCTCATCGACCTGGACAAGTTCAAGGCCGCCATTCGTCCCGACACGATCCTCGTATCGGTGATGAGCGTGAACAACGAGATCGGCGTGATTCAGGACATCGAGGCGATCGGCGAGATTACGCGTGAAAAGGGCATCATTTTTCACGTCGATGCAGCGCAAGCCACCGGCAAGATCGCGATCGATCTGCAGAAGCTGAAGGTCGATCTGATGTCGTTCTCGGCGCACAAGACGTATGGGCCGAAGGGCATCGGCGCGTTGTACGTGCGTCGCAAGCCGCGCGTGCGTATCGAGGCGCAGATGCACGGCGGCGGTCACGAGCGCGGCATGCGTTCGGGCACGCTCGCAACGCATCAGATCGTCGGCATGGGCGAGGCTTTCCGTATCGCGCGTGAGGAAATGGCCACCGAGAACGAGCGTATCCGCATGCTGCGCGACCGTCTGCTCAAGGGCCTGCAAGACATGGAAGAGGTGTACGTGAACGGCGACATGGAACGCCGCGTGCCGCACAACCTCAACATCAGCTTCAATTTCGTCGAAGGCGAATCGCTCATCATGGCGGTCAAGGATGTCGCGGTGTCGTCGGGTTCGGCGTGCACGTCGGCGTCGCTGGAACCGTCGTATGTGCTGCGTGCGCTCGGCCGCAACGACGAGCTGGCGCATAGCTCGATCCGCTTCACGGTCGGCCGCTTTACGACCGAGCAGGATGTCGATTACGTCATCAACCTGCTGAAGAACAAGATTGCAAAGCTGCGCGATCTGTCGCCGCTGTGGGAAATGCACAAGGATGGCATCGATATCTCGAGCATCCAGTGGGCGGCGCACTGAGCGCATCACGAATGGTTTGGCGACTGGCCGCGTGTCGGTCGAGAGAATGTTGCTCCGCCTCTCGCGGAGATAGATCACCGGAGAATTCGAATCATGGCTTATAGCGACAAGGTTCTGGACCACTACGAAAACCCGCGCAACGTCGGCTCCTTCTCGAAGGACGACGACACGGTCGGCACCGGCATGGTCGGCGCACCGGCTTGCGGCGACGTGATGAAACTGCAGATCCGCGTGGGCGCGGACGGCGTGATCGAAGACGCGAAGTTCAAGACGTACGGCTGCGGCTCGGCCATCGCGTCGAGCTCGCTCGTGACCGAATGGGTGAAGGGCAAGACGCTGGATCAGGCGCTGACGATCAAGAACACGCAGATCGCGGAGGAACTCGCACTGCCGCCCGTGAAGATTCACTGCTCGATTCTCGCCGAAGACGCAATCAAGGCAGCGGTCGCCGACTACAAGGAACGTCACGGCGTGGCGGCTCCCCAGGCCGAGCAGACGGAAGCCAAGCAACACGCGGCCTGAATGCGGCAAGAAGGTGGCGTAGGCAACGACCCTGGAATGGCGCCGGCAAGATCGGCGCCTCGGATTTCGAAGTAACGCAGCAAGTAAAGAGCGCGACGCAAAGACTATGGCAATCACGTTGACGGAGAAGGCAGCACAGCACGTGCATAAGTATCTGGCGCGACGCGGCAAGGGCGTCGGCCTGCGCCTGGGCGTGCGTACGACGGGCTGTTCGGGTCTCGCGTACAAGCTCGAATATGTCGATGAACTCGCACCGGAAGACATGGTGTTCGAGTCGGCGGGCGTGAAGGTCGTGATCGATCCGAAAAGCCTCGCCTATCTCGACGGCACCGAACTGGATTTCGCGCGCGAAGGGCTGAACGAAGGCTTTCGCTTCAACAACCCGAACGCGAAGGACGAGTGCGGCTGCGGCGAGTCGTTCCGCGTATAACCGGGCATGACGCCGGCGGTATCGGCAAAAGAGGCGGCGCGTGCCGCCTTTTTCATTCGCGCTTCGACTTTGCTGCATCCTTCGAGACATCTTCCGAGTAACCGGTAATCCTCAATGGCATCGCTCAACGACAGTCACTTCGATCTCTTCGACTTGCCGCCGGTCTTCGCGGTCGATCACCAAGCGCTCGACGACGCGTATCGCACCGTGCAGGCGCAAGTGCATCCGGACCGCTTCGCCTCGGCGGGCGACGCGCAACGCCGAATCGCGATGCAATGGGCGACGCGCGCCAACGAGGCTTACCAAACGCTGCGCGATCCGTTGAAGCGCGCGCGCTACATGCTGTCGCTGCGCGGTATCGACGTCGGCGCGGAAAACAATACGGCGATGGAACCCGCGTTCCTCATGCAGCAAATGGAATGGCGCGAGAATATCGAGGATGCGGCCGGCGCGAAGAATATCGGCGCGCTCGAATCCTTGCTCGACGAATTGCGCGATGAAGAACGCGTGCGCTTCACCAAGCTCGAAGCGCTGATCGACAGCAAGTCGGATCAGGCGGCAAGCGAGGCGGTGCGGCAGCTGATGTTCATCGAGCGCGTGGCGCATGAAATCGGCACGCAGATCGAGCGGCTCGAAACCGCCTGACGTACAAGAGCCTCAGGCGCCGCACACAACCCCATAAGATCAACGATGGCTTTACTGCAAATCTCAGAACCCGGCATGGCGCCCGCACCGCATCAGCGGCGCGTGGCGGTCGGTATCGATCTCGGCACGACGAACTCGCTCGTGGCGGCCGTGCGCAACAGCGTGCCCGAAGCGCTTCCCGACGAGGACGGCCATGTGCTGCTGCCGTCGGTGGTGCGCTATCTCGAGAAGGGCGGACGGCGCATCGGCCGCGTCGCGAAGGAAGAAGCGGCCATCGATCCGCGCAATACGATCGTGTCCGTCAAGCGCTTCATGGGCCGAGGCAAGAGCGAGGTGGAGGGCGCGGAGAACGCGCCGTACGATTTCATCGACGCGCCCGGCATGGTGCAGATTCGTACGATCGACGGCGTGAAGAGCCCGGTCGAGGTGTCGGCGGAGATTCTCGCCACGCTGCGTTATCGCGCGGAAGATTCGCTCGGCGAAGATCTGGTCGGCGCGGTCATCACCGTGCCCGCCTATTTCGATGAAGCCCAGCGCCAGGCCACCAAGGACGCCGCGAAGCTCGCCGGACTCAACGTGCTTCGACTGCTGAACGAACCGACCGCGGCGGCCATCGCTTATGGTCTCGACAACGCATCGGAAGGTCTGTACGCGGTCTACGATCTCGGCGGCGGAACTTTCGATCTGTCCATTCTCAAGCTCACCAAGGGCGTCTTCGAAGTACTCGCGGCCGGCGGCGATTCCGCGCTCGGCGGCGACGATTTCGACCACGTGCTGTATCGGCATGTGATTGCGCAGGCGGGCGTCGAAGTCACTTCGCCCGAAGACGTGCGGCTCTTGCTGGACCATGTGCGAGTCGCGAAGGAAGCGCTTTCGTCGGCCGATGAAACGCGCGTCCAGGCCACGCTTTCGGACGGCCGCGTGATCGATGTCGCCGTGACCGAAGCGCAGTTCGACACGCTCACCGAAGCGCTCGTCGCGCGCACGCTCGGACCCACGAGAAAGGCGCTGCGCGACGCCAAGGTCGCGCCCGCCGAGATCAAGGGCGTGGTGCTGGTCGGCGGCGCGACGCGCATGCCGGTGATCCGCCGCGCGGTGCAGACGTATTTCGGCCAGCCGCCGCTCGTCAATCTCGACCCGGATCAGGTCGTGGCGCTCGGCGCCGCGATTCAGGCCGATCTGCTCGCCGGCAACCGTCGCGGCGAAGGTGACGACTGGCTCTTGCTCGACGTGATTCCGCTGTCGCTCGGCGTCGAAACCATGGGCGGTCTCACCGAAAAGATTATTCCGCGCAATTCGACGATCCCGACCGCGCGCGCGCAAGACTTCACCACGTTCAAGGACGGCCAGACGGCAATGGCGATCCACGTGGTCCAGGGCGAACGCGAACTCGTGTCCGACTGCCGCTCGCTCGCGCGTTTCGAATTGCGTGGCATTCCGCCGATGGCGGCGGGCGCCGCGCGCATTCGCGTGACGTATCAGGTCGATGCCGACGGCTTGCTGTCCGTTTTCGCGCGCGAGCAGATTTCGGGCGTGGAAGCGTCGGTGGTGGTAAAGCCGTCCTACGGTCTCGCCGATGACGACGTCGCGCGCATGCTCGAGGAAAGTTTCAAGACCGCCGAGACCGACATGCAGGCCCGCGCGCTGCGCGAGGCACAGGTCGATGCAGAACGACTGGTCGAAGCCACGCACGCGGCGCTCGCGGCAGACGCCGAGTTGCTCGACGAGAGCGAACGCGCGCAGATCGAAACGCTGGCGGAAGAACTCGCGACCATCGCGAAGGGCGATTCGGCGCAACGTATCGAAGACGCGACCAAGGCGCTTTCCGTTGCAACCGACGAATTTGCCGCGCGCCGCATGAACAAGAGCATTCGCCGCGCACTCGCCGGCCGCAAGCTCGACGATGTCTGATCCATTCGGAAATTCACGGAAAACTTAAGTCCATGCCTCAAATCGTTGTGCTTCCTCACGTGGAGCTTTGCCCGGACGGCGCGGTCATCGACGCCGATATCGGCAAGAGCATCTGCGACAATTTGCTGGAACACGGTATCGAGATCGAACACGCCTGCGAGAAGTCGTGCGCGTGCACGACCTGCCACGTCATCATCCGCGAGGGCTTCAACGCGCTCGAACCGTCGGAGGAAGACGAGGACGATCTCCTCGACAAGGCGTGGGGCCTCGAACCGACATCGCGGTTATCATGTCAGGCAATGGTGCCGGCCGACGAGGATCTGGTGGTCGAGATCCCGCGCTACACCATTAACCACGCCAAAGAAAATCACTGACGGAGGCTCGCTCATGAAGTGGACAGATACTCAAGAGATCGCAATGGCCTTGACCGATGCGCATCAGGATATCGATCCCCAGTATGTGCGTTTTACGGACCTGCATCGCTGGGTGACGGAGCTGGTTGGTTTCGACGACGATCCGCAGAGCTCCAATGAAAAGATTCTAGAAGCCATTCAGGCTGCGTGGATCGAAGACGCGGATTATTGATCGCGTTGGTATCGTCTAAAAGACGGCGACTCTCGAAAGAGGTCGCCGTTTTATTTTGAGCGCGCGGCATTTCACCATATTGATTTTCCTCATTCCCTCGCCGCTTTAATCTTGACAGAACTTGACGTTGTGCGCGTTGTTGACGGTCTTTCCCGCACTTAAAATCGCGCCCACTGCCTTCTGTCAGTCAATGCCGGATTCGATTCATCGCCCAGCGACGTTTCGTATTGCAAACAAATTTTACATGCCCGCGTGAAGGCGGCGTGTGGCCGTCCCCATGCTGGACGGCCTGTGGCGATCACTTGAGGAGAAGTACATGGGGAAACTCGACCTGTCGCGTCGTGGTTTTCTGAAGGCGGCTGCGCTCGCGGGCGTTTCGGTATTCGTCGCGCCCTTAGGCAGCCGTGCGTTCGCCGCGTTGTTCGAAGAGAAGATACTTACGCCCGTTCAATGGGATGCCACGAACGGAAGCGCAAAGTTTCGTATCGACGGCATGGCCAAGGTAACGGGCGCGAAGGTCTTCGCGCGCGACATCCGCGCGGTCGACATGCCGCATTGGCCGCAGCAACAATCGCACGCGCTGATCCTGCGCGTGACGCGGGCCGACTGTCTGTACGAAGGCTTCGATCTGTCGGTGCTCGGCGATGCGCTGAAGCCCGATCGCGTAGTCACCGCGGAAGATCTCGCGCGCGACAAGCTCGCCTTCCCCGCGTTCTATGGCGACGACATGTTCCTGCCGGCCGGGAAGACGCCCGCGTATCTCGGCCAGGCCGTTGCGATGCTGATTTATCACGACTTCGCGCGCTTCCGTTTCGCGAAGGAAAAGCTCCAGTTCCGCGATGGCGTGATCCGTTACGGCGCAACGACGGGTCCGCTCGAGCGCGATCCGTGGGCGTCGTTTCGCTTCGTGCGCGTCGGCGGCAAGACGCCTTTCGACGACGACACGTTTTCGAGCCTGAAGAACACGCCGCTCTTTCCGCACATGATGAAGAAGCGCGCGCCCGTCTGGGCCGACGCTCATGAACACGGCAAGCTCGACGAGCAGGGCATGTTCCACGCGCAAAGTATTGCCGACCAGCTCGATCATCCGCCGGCGGACTGGCTCGTCGTGGATCGCGAATACAAAACGCAATCGGTCGATACGGCCGCGCTCGAACCCGACAACGCGAATTGCTGGTACGACGCGGCGACTCAGTCGCTGCACATGGTCGTCCCGACGCAAGGTCCGCACGAAGTCGCGGAAAGTGCCGTGGAGATGGCGGCAAAGTCGCATTTTCCGGTGAAGAACCTGTTCCTGCATCCGTGCTACACGGTGGGCTACGGTTCGAAGGATCACTTCAACGTGCCGTTCTACGGTCTCGTCGCGGCCATGTATGGCGAGGGCCGTCCCGTGCGCCTGGCTTTCGACCGCTTCGAACAGTTCCAGAGCTCGCTCAAGCGTCACGCGTTCGACATGCGCTATCGCATGGCGATCGACAAGAACACCGGCCTCATTCAAGCCTTCAAGGGTGACTTCGAAGCGAACGGCGGCGGACGCTGCAACTTCTCGCCATCGGTCGCGATGGTCGGCGCGACCGCGGCGCAGTCGATCTACTACATTCCGCAGAGCGATCTGACCGCGATCGCGATTGCCTCGCGCGCGGTCGATGCCGGTTCGGCGCGCGGTTACGGCACGCTGCAAAGCATGGCCGCGACCGAGATGATGATCGACGAGATCGCGCAGAAGCTCGATATCGACCCGATCGATTTTCGCCTGAAGAACGTGTTCCGCACCGGCATGAAGAACACGCAAGGCGCCATTCCCGCCGGCGCGTTGCGCGCCGAGGAAGTGCTGCGTCGCGCGAAGGAACTGCCGCTGTGGACCGAACGCATGCGGCGCAAGAGCGATTTCGAGGCGGCGCATCCGGGAATGCGCTATGGCATCGGCTTCGCGTGTACGCAGAAGGACTTCGGTACGGGCGCGGAAAGCGCCTTCGCGAAAGTGGAGTTCACGGCCGACGGGCGCATCGCGTTGAGTCACTCGGGCGCGGAGATCGGCACCGGCACGTCGACCTCGCAGGCCCTCGCGGTCGCGAAGTGGCTCGGCAAGCCCGCCGTCGATGTGCATATGGCGATCATCGACTGGACGGATCTGCCGGTCGTGACGAGCGGCGATCCGTACATCATGTCGCAAGCCGAGCAGGATCGGTTGAGCGCGAATCCGCGCTGGTCGCCCGCGTACATGTCGCCGGCCAGCGCGACGAATTCCGCCTTCTACTTCACGCACGCCACGCATGAAGCGGCGCGCGTCGTGTTCCGTCACGGCATCTGGCCCGCCGCGCTCGCGCTCTGGGGGCAGGGTATCGGCGGCGGTCAGGCGACCTCGTACGTCGTGCGTGTGGAAGATGCGCGCTGGGTCGACGGCAAGCTGGCGGCCGACGGCATGGAGCCGCTTGCCTTCGACGTGCTCGCGAAGAAGGCGCATGAACTCGGGCTCGTCACGGGCGCTGCGGTGCATACCTTCAATCGCTGGCAGTGGAGCGAGGCGCAGTTCGATATCGCGGGCACCGTCGATCAAGTACCGCTCGACGGACTCTCGGTGCGCTTCGGCAGCGCCGATGCCGCCAACGGCAAGCAACGCGGCAAGGCCACGGCCAACGGCTATACCGTGCTCGATCGCAAACGCGTGTTCATCCCGCCCGTGCAGCGCAACAACGCCGCGGTCACGTATTACAGCGCCGTCGGCACGCTCGTCGAACTTGCTATCGACTCGGCCAGCGGCAAGGTCGATCTGCTCTCGCATCATTCGATCATGGAGTGCGGCAATCAGATCGCGCCGCAACTCGTCTCCGGGCAGTTGCAAGGCGGCCTCGCGATGGGCATCGGCCACGCGCTGCATGAGTATCTGCCGCTTTACGAAGACGGTCCCGGCAACGGCACGTGGAACTTCAACCGCTATCACTTGCCGCTCGCAAGCGATGTCGCAGTGTGGAAGCAAACCAGCGAAGTGTTGCCGCCGCTTTCCGAAACCGATCCGCCTAAAGGCATCGCCGAAGTGGTGATGATTCCGGTGGTCGGAGCCATCGTCAACGCGATCGCGCATGCGATCGGACATCGATTCACCGATCTGCCGGTGAGCCCGCAAAACATTCAGGAGGTGCTCGCATGACGGCCATCCCATCCGCCGCGGGCGTCGAATCGCGCTCGCTCTCCATGACGATCAACGGCAATAAGGTCGGCCCGATGCAGGTGCCATCCGGCTTGCCGATGATCGATTTCCTGCACGAGTATCTCGGCCTGACCGGCTCGCGTCTCGGCTGCGGGCAGGGCATCTGCCACGCGTGCGTCGTGATCGTCGACCGGGCCGATGGCACGAGCGAGGAAGTGCGTTCGTGCATCAACGGCGCGCATTTCTTCGACGGCAAGAACGTGCGGACCGTCGAGGGACACGCGAAGCGCAACGAGCAGGGCGAAGTCGTCGAACTGGCGCCCGTGCAGCAGAAGTTCCTGGAACATTTCAGCTTCCAGTGCGGCTATTGCACGCCGGGTTTCGTCAACGCGACGATGGTCCTGCTCGACAACCTGAAGCGCAATCCCATCGCGAGGGATCAGATCGAAGCGACCATCATGTCGGCGCTCGACAGCCACATCTGCCGTTGCACAGGTTACGTGCGCTACTACGAAGCCGTGAAGGAACTGGTGCTCACGACGCCCGGCCTGGTGAAGGACGCAGCATGACGAGACTGAATGTGACTCGCTTCGTGTCGCGCTGCGTCGTGCGGCTGATTCCACTCGCGCTTGCCGCGTTCGCGTTGAGCGCGTGCGGCGACCGTCGGGACGCGCCCGTTCACAACACGAGCTCGCCCGAGCAGATCGCGCGTGGACGCTATCTCGCGCATGCGGCGGATTGCGCCGCATGCCACACGGCGAACGGCGGCGCGCCGTTCGCGGGCGGCGTGAAGCTGCAATCGCAGTTCGGCACGTTCTACGGCACCAACATCACGCCCGATACGAAGTACGGCATCGGCTCTTATAGCGCCGACGACTTCTACGCCGTGCTGCATGAAGGCAAGTCGCCGAATGGCAAGCTGTATCCGGCGATGCCTTATACGTCGTATCGACAGATCACGCGCGAGGACAGTGACGCCCTTTACGCGTATCTGATGGCACAAAAGCCGGCAGCCGTGCCGAGTGTCAAGCCGGTCCTCTCGTTTCCCTACAACGTGCGCTTCGCCGTGCGTTTCTGGGACATGCTGTTCTTGAACGACACCTTGCCGGATGCGTCGCAGGGACAATCGGCGGACTGGACGCGCGGGCGCTATCTGGCCAACGCGCTCGGCCATTGTGCCGAGTGCCACACGCCGCGTGGTGCCTTCGGCCAGTTGCAGGATGCGAAGACGCTGCAAGGCGAAGCCCTCGGCCGTGTCGGCGCGCCCGACATCACGCCGCAAGCGCTTGCCGCGCGTGGCTGGAATGCCGCCGATCTGCAGACATTCTTCGCGACGGGCGTCGCGCGGCAAGGCTCGGCGTATGGCGAGATGCATCCCGTGATCTATCTGAGCACGCAGCATCTGGATTCCAACGATCTGCGCGCGCTCGCCACGTATCTGCTCGGCGACAAGCCGCAGGCAGCCGCGCCGCTCGCCGCCATTCAGTCGGGCGACGCCACGCGACTCGCTGCGGGACGCTCGCTCTATCTGGATTCTTGCGCGGGTTGTCACGGGCACGAGGGCGAGGGCAAGCCGCACGTCACGGTCGCGATGAACGGCAACTCGACCTTGCGTCTGGCCGATCCGCGCAACCTGATCGTGTCGATGCTCGATGGCATAAAGGCGCAGCCGTTCCCGCACGGCGAGGCCATGCAGGACATGCCTGGATTCGCGGGCACGTATAGCGACGAGCAGATCGCCGAACTGGCGAATTATCTTCGCGCAACGTGGGGCGGACAGCCTGCCGAGATCACGGCAGACAAGGTGAAGTCGCTGAGGTAGTCGCGGTTTTCCGCAGCGCGAACGAAAGAGGCCACGGCTCGGCGAGCGTGGCCTCTTTTGCTTGGGGTTTGCCGCGCATTCGAGCACTGAAGTCGCCGTGACATCGTTGGGCGACAGTGCGTCGCTCGATCGATTCTTCGCGTTGGGTTTCAAACGCTCGCCGCGCACCCGAGCACAGGAACCGCCGTGGTATCCGAGCGCCGGCGCGCTCATGCTCCGCGCTGCATTACCCAGGCAGAAGACTTCTCAAACGCGCACGCCGCGTTCGACGAGCTGCCGCTGCAACGCTGGCCACATCTTCGCGACCGCTTCCTCGCCCGCCAAAATCGATGCGTTGCGCTGGCTGAAGTCGCTGCTGCTCATGGCATTGAGATTCGGCCGGATGACCGCGTCCGCGTACTTGTCGAGTTCATAAGCCTTGATGGTCTGGCCCATGATCGTGAAGGTCTGCATGAGCACGTCGAACGAGCTTTGCGTGAGGCCGCTTTCGGGACGCGCCGAAATATCCACGGCGATCACGAAGTCCGCGCCCATCTTGTGCGCGAATGCGGCGGGTACGGGACTCACCAGCCCGCCATCGACATATTCGTGGTCGCCGATCTTCACCGGCTCGAAGATCGACGGCACGCTGCACGACGCGCGCACCGCGATGCCCGTGTTGCCGCGCTGAAAGAGGATCGGCTGACCATTCCGAAGGTCGGTCGCGACGATGCCAAGCGGCTTCGCCATCTTCTCGATCGGACGATTGTCGAGCGTCTTGTTGAGGTAGTTCTGCAGCGCCACGCCTTGCAAGATGCCGCGCGTGCGAAAAGGCATGGCCCAGTCGCTGATCGAGGCTTCGTCCATGGTGAGCGCGAGCTTGTTGATGGCGATGCCGTTCATGCCCGACGCATACAGTGCCGCGATGACCGAGCCCGCGCTCGTGCCCGCCACGAGATCGACCGGCACGTTGCGCGCTTCGAGCGCCTTGATTACGCCGATATGCGCGAAGCCGCGCGCCGCGCCGCCACCGAGCGCAAGCCCGATGCGAACGGGCGCTTGCCGTTGGGTATCCGTTTTGGGCGGCGGCGTGCTCGTGGTCGTGGTCGACGTGGCGTTGCCGCCCGTGGCGGTCGTGCACGCGGTCACGACGGATGACAGCGCCGCGAGCGAAAACGCGCGACGCGAAAGCGAAAGACGGGATGACGATGGCTTCAAGTTGAACTCCGGGCGCGGCTTGCTGCTTTGAACGTGCCTTGGCCGGTATCGGCAAAAAGGCGCGGACATCATAAAACAAAGGCGCACGGACCGGCACAAAGCAGGCCGCGAGTATAATTCCGGTTCACTTTGACGAAGCGCCGGCCGCGTGATCCAGCCGCACGAACGCTTCCGAATCAGCCGTCATTGGACACTTCTCGTCTGCTTTGAGGCGCGTAGAGCGCGCATCGGCTTCGAGCGAGACAGACGCCATCCATCGAGTAAAACCGCAATGACCACCCAAGTCCGTACCCGCTTCGCACCGAGCCCGACCGGTTTCATCCATCTCGGCAACATCCGCTCCGCGCTCTATCCCTGGGCGTTCGCGCGCAAGATGAAGGGCACCTTCGTGCTGCGCATCGAGGACACCGATGTCGAGCGCTCCACCGAAGCCTCGGTCGATGCGATTCTCGAAGGCATGGCCTGGCTCGGCCTCGATTTCGACGAAGGTCCGTTCTATCAGATGCAGCGCATGGAGCGTTATCGCGAAGTGGTCGCGCAGATGCTGGAGAAGGGGCTCGCGTATCACTGCTATATGTCGACCGAGGAGCTCGATGCCCTGCGCGAGCGTCAGCGCGCCGCGGGCGAAAAGCCGCGTTACGACGGCACGTGGCGTCCCGAGCCGGGCAAGGAGTTGCCGCCGGTTCCCGAAGGCGTGGAGCCGGTGGTGCGCTTTCGCAATCCGCTGACGGGCGTGGTCGCGTGGGACGACGCCGTGAAGGGCACGGTCGAGATCTCGAACGAAGAACTCGACGATCTCGTCATCGCGCGTCCCGACGGTACGCCGACCTACAACTTCTGCGTGGTCGTCGACGACCTCGACATGCAGATCACGCACGTCATTCGCGGCGACGATCACGTGAACAACACGCCGCGTCAGATCAACATCCTGCGCGCGCTCGGCGGTGAAGTGCCGGTTTACGCGCATTTGCCGACGGTGCTGAACGAGCAGGGCGAGAAGATGAGCAAGCGTCATGGCGCCATGGCCGTGACCGGTTATCGCGACAACGGGTATCTGCCCGAGGCGGTCGTGAACTATCTCGCACGCCTCGGCTGGTCGCATGGCGATGCGGAAATCTTCTCGCGCGAACAGTTCGTCGAATGGTTCGACCTAGAGCATCTGGGCAAGTCGCCGGCGCAATACGACCACGACAAGCTCAACTGGCTCAATGCGCATTACATCAAGGAAGCGGACAACGGTCGCCTCGCGGAACTCACGCGGCCGTTCTTGCGCGAGGCAGGTATCGAAGCGAGCGCGATCGAGAACGGCGCGCCGCTGGAACTGGCGATCGGGCTTTTGAAGGACCGCGCGTCGACGGTGAAGGAAATCGCCGATAACGCCGTGATGTTCTATCGCGAGCCCACGATCGATCCCGAAGCGCGCAAGCAGCACGTCACCGATGCGGTGCGGCCGGCCATCGCCGATTTGCGCGCGGCGCTCGCCGAAGCGGAGTGGAGCAAGGAAGCGATCGCCGCGGCCGTGAAGGCTACGCTTGCCGCGCACAAGCTCAAGATGCCGCAACTCGCGATGCCGGTTCGCTTGCTGGTTGCAGGCACGACGCACACGCCGTCCCTCGACGCCGTGCTTGCGCTCTTCGGCCGCGAAGCCGTTTTGCGTCGGCTGGAACTGGCCGCAAGCTGACTGAAGACGCAAAGCCGCGCGCGATGAATGCCAGCGATGCATGCATTGCGCGCAAATGCATGAAGAGAGGTAAAAAATTTCGCTACGAGCGTCAAAGGGTATTTACAACTTCAAAAATGGCCTATAGAATCTCGTTTCTGTTCTGCAAGGGGGTATAGCTCAGCTGGGAGAGCGCTTGCATGGCATGCAAGAGGTCAGCGGTTCGATCCCGCTTACCTCCACCAAGAATGGTTTTGCAGGGCAGGTGGTATTGTTTGTATGGTTTCCAGCGTTTCGGAAGTCGCAAAAAATACTTCACAAGTAACATCAGGTTGTATATAATTTCGGTCTTCGCTGCTTGCGGCAAGTTGTTAAGCCCAGAGCGAATGATTAAGTAGCAAAGACAGATACACAAGTTTCTGTCCCCTTCGTCTAGAGGCCTAGGACATCACCCTTTCACGGTGAGTACAGGGGTTCGAATCCCCTAGGGGACGCCAGCACATCGGCGGCTGCTAGTAAGAAGCGCTGCCTGGAAGTAAGCGCTGGAGCGGTAGTTCAGTTGGTTAGAATACCGGCCTGTCACGCCGGGGGTCGCGGGTTCGAGTCCCGTCCGCTCCGCCAACGCATTGCAAGCAGGAAGACTCCGGCTGATAAGCCGGATTTTTTTTTCGCTGCGCTGTGTCGATAGTTTAGTTTTAGTAGGTTGAAGTCCCCTTCGTCTAGAGGCCTAGGACATCACCCTTTCACGGTGAGTACAGGGGTTCGAATCCCCTAGGGGACGCCAGAACATCGGCGGCTGCTGTAAAAGCGCTGCAATCGGTGAACGAGTTGGAGCGGTAGTTCAGTTGGTTAGAATACCGGCCTGTCACGCCGGGGGTCGCGGGTTCGAGTCCCGTCCGCTCCGCCAGCTAGTTGAGAAAATCCAGCCTTCGGGCTGGATTTTTTTTGGGCTCGTTTTTTCGCTTGCGTCAGGTCCCGCGCACCGAATCCTGCGCAAACATCCATTTGTCGATTGCCAGCAGGCGCGCACTGTCATAGTGTTTAGGGCACCTCCTCGTGCCCGTCCCGCGTGCGATGCTCGACCCGACCGAAGACCTCTCTCTGTTCCAGTTGCGCCAGGCGTCGATGGCGGATTTCGCTTTCGCCGAAGCGCTCACGCACGACAACATGGTCGGCTACTATCGTCGTCACAATCTCGTGTGGCGGGGCGACCTGTTTCTGTCGAGCTGGCGCGAGTCGGAGAACTTCATCCTGCAGGCGGACGGCGTGCCTATTGGTGTCATGCGCGTGACCGAGGAAGACGACTCGCTGCATATTCGTGACGTGCAGATCGCGCAGGGCTTTCGCGGACGCGGCGCAGGCACCTTCCTGCTGAATACGGCGCATCGCTGGGCGCGTGCGCGAGGGCTCGCCGAGTGCCAGTTGCGCGTATTCGTCGACAACCCCGCCGCGCGCCTCTACGTGCGTCTGGGCTATCGTCCGGCGGGACCGCGACTCGCCTTGCTCGGTTCAATCCGGCACATGGTGCGCCGCGTCTAGGCGTCGTCCATCGGGCGTTCATCGTGGCCCGTTCCCGCATCACGCGAAAAAAACGCGCGAGGACTTTGCCCGAAAGCGCGGCGAAACATCGCCGAGAACGCGCTCTGACTTTGATAACCCAATTCCCGCGCGACTTGCGCTAGCGGTCGTCCCTGGCTCAGAAGCGGAATGGCGCGTGCGAGCACGGCTTGCTGGCGCCATTGCGAAAAGCTCACGCCGAGCTCGCGCCTGAAGAGCCGCGCGATGGTGCGCGTGCTCGCCCCGGCTTCCGACGACCATCGTTCGAGATCCGAATGCGACGGGTCGCTCAGCACGGCGTCGCAGAGCGCGCGCAGGCGCTTGTCATTGGGCATCGGCACGGAAAGCGGAAGTGGCTGCGAGCGGATGATTTCATCGAGCGCAAGCGTGCCGAGCAGCCGCTCACGCTGGCGGGAAATGGCGTCTTCGTCGAGTGCGGCGATCACCTCGCGCAGCAGCGGCGACACTTCCACCACGCGGCACGCGCCGAGGCCGGGCGGCACGACGCTGGCATCGACGTAAAGGGTGCGTAGATACGCGTCCTCGACGATCACGACTTCATGCGTCACGTTCGGCGGCACCCAGATCGCACGGGAAGGCGGTACCATCCACGTCGAATCGGCGGTTGCCACGCGCAGCACGCCGCGTGACGTGTACGCCACCTGCGCCCACGGATGTGTATGCAGCGCGATTCGCACGCCATACGGCACGGGCCGCGAGCGCACGCGGATCGGATGATCGCGGGTCGGCGAATGTTCGACCGGAATGTCGAGGTGCTCGACATTCTCGCTGGCTGGATTCGTGTCGACGAACGTAGTCATGGATCGCCTTTCGGGCGGAAGCTTGGACGGCCCGCCGGCAGCGCATTTTCGCGGGGCATAATGCGCGGATCGTTCAACGCCACGAATGGAGCGGCATTCTCCGATGCAATACGTCTTTGTGTACGGCACCCTGCGCGCGGGCGAAGCCAATGATATCAATCGCGCGGCAGAGCGCCATGATCTGGCGACACCGGAGTATCTGGGCGCGGCGCACGTGCGCGGTCATCTTTTCGATTTCGGCGCTTATCCCGGACTAGTGCTCGATGACGATACCGGTGCGCCGATTCGTGGCGATATCTATCGAATCGAAGAATCGCTTGTGCCTGTGCTCGATGAAATCGAAGAGGTGTATCCCGGTGTGGAAGGACTGTTTCGCTCGCACCGGATGCATGTCGAAGTGGAACTGGATGGCACGAGAACGCGCATCGATTGCCTGATGTACCCCGTCTCGGCGCAATCAGTTGCAGGACTACCGAAGATATCAAGCGGCGATTGGCTCGTTCGCTGATTACGCTGCGCCCGAAGTGCTCACGCACCAGAGCGCAGCGCGACAGAACTAGCCGTGCTGCCGGAAGCGAACTTACTGGCTCGAACCGGTCGTCGACTTGCCGTGCGACTTCTTGTGATGACTACCCGACTTATGCATGGGCTGCGAATGCATGCCTTGCATACTGTCTTGCTGCGAAGATTGCAGAGCTTGTGCGCGCGATTCGACGTCCGCGATCTTCGCGGGATCGGTGCTCATCGTCACGCCTTGCTCGCTTTGAGCATAGGCCACCGATGCAATCGCGCTCAACGACAACAGAACAGCCACGGACACTTTCTTCATTTTAACCTCCTGGTGACAGTTGAATCCGGGAATCGCCTGTCCGATCCGGGTATTGCCGCATAGTTCGGAGCAAAATCCAGTCCCGCATCGCACTGAGGTGCTTCGCTGCCCGAACGTCTTCGGCAATGCGCTTCGGACCGTACCCATCGTAGACCCCGCTTCGGGCAACGACGTGTCGAATCACAATTCCTGGCCGGCCCTCGAAAAGCCGGTGCGCGATCTTACAGGTGCGGCTCGTTGCTAGCTAGTCCTGACTAAACCTCGCGCAATCGATTCACTCATTCGGCCAGCGCCTTCAATAAAGACGCAGCCAGCGATACACCTCGAAGCGCGCCATGCCCACGAGTTCGTGCGCCGCAAGCTCGCTGTTCTCGAAGCTGCGGAAGCGAGGTAGAAGTGTGACGGAGTTGTGTCGCACATCTGAAACGTAGGCCTGCGGACGATAACCGAATGCGTCGAACGCGGCCAGCGAGCGTCGCATGTGGTACGCCGACGTAATGACGATCAAATCGCTGTCATGTGCATCACCCAGAATGGCGGCGACATTACGCGCGTTCTGATAAGTGTTGAGGCTTTGATTTTCGCGGATGAGATCGCCGGGCGCGACGCCCTGCGCAAGCACGTAAGGCGCGTAATTGTCCGCTTCGGCCTGACCGTGCTTTTGCGGGTCGCCGCCGCTCAGGATCAATCGACACGACGCACCGGACGCACGGCACTCCCGGTACAACTTCGCCGCCGCCGCAATGCGCGGGATCGAATCCGCTTTCGGGATGAGCCCCGTGCCTTCCCTGTCCGTTCCGCCGCCCATCAGAACGATGTCGGTCTTGGGCGCGAAGTCCGGCGTGATCGTCTGATCAAAGCCCTGTTGCGCCAGATTGAGCAAAGGCCCGGCGAACCATCCGCTACCGCACGCCCACGCCAAAATGACGGTGAGAACGGCAATCTGGACGCGGCGGCGTCGCCAAAGCGCAAATAATGCAAAAAAAAGCAGCAATAAAGTAAATAGAACCAATTTGATTGGGGTAACGTATTGGTTTGAGGACAATTCGTTCCGTCATCGCGGACTTCGGGAACGCATCGGCGGGTGTCGCAGTAAAGCGCGTGATTAGCGCGCTCTCAACGGGGGCTTGTAATAGAAAGCAGCACCTAACGCAAGCGGCGGCCAAACATTCGCCAGCAAGCTGATCATGCTTGGCAACGCGAAATTCGGCGCGCCGCGTTTAGTCGACGTCGCGGACCGTCTTGCGACCGTCACGAGCGTCGTCATGGCTGCACAGGAAGACAGAACGAGATGACCACGTATTCTAACGAAGCCGTACTCGAAGCACTTCGCCGAGCGCAGTATCGTCAGGTTCCCTGGGCAAAACGTCCCAAAGGTTTCGACCTTCTGCGCGCCCTCGGGCTGCTCGAACTCACGAGACAGCGCACCGTTGCGCCAGCGCCGGGTTTTCATGCACCCGTGGATATCGCTGTCGTAACCGAGCGCGGGAAAAACGAATTCAACCGGCTTTGTCGCGACGAACGTTCGATCGACTGGGACTTGAGACGCAGCGAACCTTATTCGTTCGGCGGCCAGGAAGTCGTAGTCGAGGCGAGAGCCTGAACGGCGAGTGCTTGGAGCTGAGACTGATCGGCTGACAGGCCGAGGGAGCGTCGTCGTCAGTCTTGTCCGCCGGGCATCTTCTCGGGCGTCCGGTCTTTCCGTGGCTTCACACCGGCGCGGACGAAAAAAATCCCGTTTCGCACGGGAATGGTCCAGCACTTTGTTACGCAAACGCGCGTCCGTCAATGATGCCGTCCCTGGCTCTCCCTTTCGGAATCGGGACGCGCGCGCACATTGCTCGCGATATCGCCGCGCAGATCGCCACGCGGAGCGGGCGGCGTCACATCGCGCGTCCGGGCGATATCCTGCGGCGCGCTCATGGCCGCTCTCGTATTCAGATGCAAATCCGACCCCGGCGGCGGCCGGGCTTGCCCAGATGCCGCCGCGCTCGTCAGCGCGCCGAGCGCACCGCAAGCGAGCAGTATCGATACCTTCATGGCGAGTCCCCTCAAACCCGAACAGGGCCTGTTAGTCCACTCACCAAACTATGCTTTGCGCAGCCAACACGCTGTAAGCAATGGTAAAGAGTTGTTTCTCCGCCGTTTGAGCTGAGCCTCGCCAGTTTTTTTGGCGAGCCATACTATGACCGGCGAGAAAGGCCGGCACGCAAAGAAGGGCGTGCGCGGCGAACATCGGCGGAAGGTGATGCCTCGCGGGCCGAACGCCCGCGTGCAGGGAATGAAGCGAAACTGAGCCGAAACAGGGAATGTATGGAAATCAGCCTGCTTCGAGCGGAGCAGATAGATCAGGCCATCTTGGCCGGGGCGCGCCACGATTCCGGGTTGGTCCAGAATGCACCGCGCAGGCGATCGCGGCTCGGCGGCGCGGGCGGCTTGGCTGCGCTCGAACCAATGCGTCCGCGCAGCGAGACTTCGCGGCCATTGCTCGACAAACGCTTCACGATTTCGGCAAGCGTGCCGTCCGCCTGCCATTCGTCGAAACGGCGGCGGCAAGTAGGGGGCGAAGGATAACGCCCGGGCAGCTTCGACCAGCCTTCACCCGTCGAGAGCACCCACAGCACGGCGTTGACCACCGAACGCGCTTCGACGCGCGGACGGCCGCGCCGCTCACTACGCGCCGGCTCGGAACAGAACAAAGCCTCAACCAGCGCCCACTCGTTATCTCTCAAATCGTCGAACAGCACCATATCTCACCTCAGCGAAGCTAACCCCGGTGCGCTGCCCCGCGCCGCGCACTCTGGTCGGAATCCGATGAACGAATTACCAGGAGAGAGTCGGAACGGTGCGGCAGACGATTGTTTCTGAATGCCACGTCGCCCGACCTCTGTGCGCAATGAAATGCGAGAACCGTGCCATGCGCGTCGCAAAATCCGGGAAACCCGCATGGCAGTAGGCTGACGCAACGCCAGCATGGCCCGTATCAGACCTGAAACGAGCCGGATAAGAAATCGGGACAATCACCAATCCTGTGCAGAGAGCCCATCCAGCGTGCGTTTTCGCAATTATGCTGCACCGCAGCGAAACGTACGTTCGGAGGATTTGTCGTGGTTGCCGCCGCTATAATCCGTATGAAACGGGCTTATTGATGAGTGTCGGGAATGAACGGATCGCTGAACGTGACGCTGCGCCAGTTGCGCGTCTTTATCGAGGTGTCGCGGTTGCGTAGTTTCAGCCGCGCGGGCGATGAAGTCGGCCTGACGCAGTCGGCGGTCAGCCGATGCGTGCGCGAGCTAGAAGGGGAAATCGGGCTGAAGCTCATCGACCGGACGACACGCGAAGTGCAGTTGACGGATGTTGGCGTCAATCTTGTCGGCACGGTGTCCCGCCTGATTGCCGACCTCGACTCCGCGCTCTACGAAGTGCGCGAATTGGGGCAACAAAAGCGCGGCCGGGTGATCGTCGCGGCAAGCCCGACAGTCGCGTGCCGGCTGATGCCGCGCGTGATTGCGTCGTGTCTGCGAGAATTTCCGCTCGTCACGTTGATCTTGCGAGACGATGTCCAATCCGACGTGCTCCGCCAGGTCAAGTCGGGCGAAGCGGATTTCGGCGTCGTGATCGGACCTTTGGCCGACGACGCCCTTCACGGCCAGCCCGTGATGACCGATTCGTTTTGTCTCGTCGCACGCCGCGATCACCCGCTCGCGCACGAGTCTGCGGCGCCATGGGAAGCGCTCGCGGGAGAGCGGCTCGTGATGCTCGATCAGGCTTCGGGAAGCCGGCCAATCATCGATGCCGTCATGCAGCGGCACGGCGTTCAGGCGCAGGTGGTGCAGGAGCTCGGCCATCCGGCGACGGTGTTCGGACTGGTCGAGGCGGGTGTCGGCGTGAGCGTGTTGCCCTGGCTCGCGCTGCCTTTGCCCGCGAATTCCTTGCTGATCGCGCTGCCGCTGGAACCGCGCGCCGAGCGCACCGTGGAACTCGTACGAAGGCGCGACCGCTCGCTGTCTCCGGCGGCGGAGTCGGTCTGGTCGCTGATCGCCGCGCTGCCTCCGCGCGCCGAGCAACTGACCTGACGGGCCGCTTGTCTCGAAAATGTGCCGGGAGCGTTAGACTGCGTTCTTTATTCGACGAGGCGTGCAATGAGTGAATCGGAAGGCGCGGTGAGCGCAGAACTGAGCGAATTGACGGGCGCGCGCGACAGCGGTGCGCCGCCTGCGCCTCATGCGCCCAACGCACGCGATGCCGTGCGGGCGTTGCGTCCGTCGCAAATTCGCGAAGTGGCGAATGCCGGTTTCGGCGTGCCGGACGTGCTGCCGTTCTGGTTCGGCGAATCGGATCGCGTGACGCCGCCGTTCATTCGCGATGCCGCGAGTCGCGCACTCGCAGATGGCGCAACGTTCTACACCCATAACCTGGGCGTCGCGTCTTTGCGCGAGGCGCTCGCGCGCTACGTCACGGCCTTGCATGGCGATACGTCGGCCGCGCACGTCGCGGTGACGAGCGCTGGCGTGAACGCGCTGATGCTGGCGGCGCAACTCGTCGTCGGCGCGGGCGATCGCGTGGTCGCGGTGACGCCGTTGTGGCCGAATCTCGTCGAGATTCCGAAGATTCTCGGCGCGAGCGTCGAAACGGTTTCGCTCGGTTACGGCGAAAACGGCTGGACGCTCGATCTCGACCGGCTGCTCGCCGCGCTCACGCCGTCGACGCGCATGCTGATGATCAACTCGCCGAACAACCCCACCGGCTGGACGATGACGCGCGATCAGCAGCGCACCGTTCTCGAGCATTGCCGCCGCCACGGCATCTGGATCGTCGCGGATGAAGTCTACGAGCGCCTGTATTACGGCGGGAACGGCAAGGTTGCGCCGTCGTTCCTCGACCTCGCATCGCGCGATGAACGCGTGATCGCCGTGAATTCGTTTTCGAAGGCCTGGCTCATGACGGGCTGGCGGCTCGGCTGGATCGTCGCGCCCGAGCGTCTCATGGACGACCTCGGCAAGCTCGTGGAATACAACACGTCGTGTGCGCCGTCGTTCGTGCAGCAGGCGGGCATCGTCGCAGTCGAGGAGGGCGAGCGTTTCACGCAATCGCTCGTCGCGGACCTGCACGCGAGCCGCGATCATCTGGTCAAGGCGCTGCAGACCATCGACGGCGTCGACGTGCGCGCGCCGGACGGTGCGATGTACCTGTTCTTCTCGCTGCCCGGCGCGTCGCGCAGTCTCGAGCTTTGCAAGTCGCTGGTGCGCGACGCCGGTCTCGGGCTTGCGCCCGGCAGCGCGTTCGGTGAAGAGGGCGAAGGCTTCGTGCGCTGGTGCTACGCGTGCGATCCCGCGCGACTCGACAAGGGCGTCGAGCGTCTGCGCGCCTTTCTTTCGACGCGCGTCTAAGGTCGAGGATCTCGGCGGCGCGCGAAGTAAGGAGCGCGCCGATTGCGTGTTCGCCCGTATTCATCTTTACGCACCGGTTCTTTTTGCGTAATATGGCGCTCAGTCACGCGCTTTCATCCAGGAAAGCGCCACCTCGTCCGGCTGGATGGCCCGGCGCTTCGCTCGATCGAACGCCCGATATCGCCTCTCCCCGGTGCGTGCTCCCAGTCAATATGACCGACCAAAATCGGGCGAGCGCGTCTTGAAACTCAGCGTCCAGCTTTATCGTCCGCACCGTTTCGGTGGCGTTCGAACCTGCGCAAGTCCGGTTTGAATCGAATCATTGGCCGTTCATTGACCACTCATTGACCATTTAGGGTTGACCCAAGCTGCATGAATACTCAAGAGGCGAAGATCGTCCTCGAGACTGCATTGATTTGCGCGCAGGAACCGCTGCGACTGAGTGAATTGCGCAAGCTGTTCGCCGACGACGTATCGGCGGATACCCTTCGCACGCTGCTCGAAGGCCTTCAGGCCGACTGGTCGGGCCGCGGCGTCGAATTGGTCGCGCTCGCAACGGGCTGGCGCTTTCAAAGCAAGCCGGCGATGCGGACTTATCTCGACCGCTTGCATCCGGAAAAGCCGCCGAAGTATTCGCGCGCCGTGCTTGAAACGCTTGCGATCATTGCTTACCGGCAGCCAGTAACGCGTGGCGATATCGAAGAGATTCGCGGCGTGACCGTCAACACGCAAGTCGTAAAGCAGCTTGAGGATCGGAGCTGGATCGAAGTGATCGGCCATCGCGACGTGCCCGGCCGTCCGGCGCTCTACGCCACGACGAAGCAGTTTCTGGATGACCTCGGGCTGACCGCGCTCGATGAATTGCCCGCGCTGGATAATCCGTCGGCGCAACTGGAAGCGTCGTTGTTGTCGCAGCATTTGATCGAGTTTCCGGATCGCGTTGCCGGCGATACACCGCCCACAGCCAGCATTGCGGATGAATCGACTGCCGGCGGGGAACATCCCGCAAGTGCGCCAGTCAACCCGAATGAAGTGTCCGAGTCCGTCATTGCGCTCACCGAGTCGGTGCAGCCCGCGGACGTAACTGCGGTACAGCCTGAAGCAACACCCGAAAGCGCCGACGCGAGTGACTCCCGCGATGCCGGTCCGGACGCCGCAATTCACGCGCAGCCACTGAGAGCCGCGCCTGAACTGCACGCGCATCCCGACGACACGCAAGCGCACGAAGTCGACGATTCAGCCGCTCTCGCTCCGCCCGACGGCGCGCAAGACGGCCATGAACGGGACACGCGCGCATTGAACGACTTCGCTTCGGATGACGACGACTCCGAAGAACCTACGGCGCGCCGCGCCTGACGCAATTTTGCATGGCCCCTGATCCGCTTCGGCTCGCCAAAATGATCATTTCGAGACGACCGGCCGAACCGATCAGCGGAAATTTTTGACGCGCCTCACGAGACGCGCGATTCGACATTTGAGGTTGTTTTGACACATTCCCACGACAGCGATTCGCCTGATTCCGCGCGCCCCGTGCACGCCGCGGACGCCCATGAACCGGCCGACGCCGGCGAACGCACGCGCAGCGACGAGAATGGCGAAGGCGACGATCGTCCGCGCCGCGGCCTGCGCCGCGGGCCACGCAGTCTGATCGCGCGGCGCCGCGCTGTCGCCAAGACCAAGGGCGCCGAAGGCGCGCCGGGTTCACCCGACACCGCGACCGAGGCAACGCCGGATGACGTCGTCGCGGAACCGGTCGCAAAGCCGCGCAAGGAAGCGGGCAACCGCGCGCCGCGCGCCAACGCGGCAAAGGGCGGCCGCAGGAATTCGCGCCGTGAATTGGCGGAAGCCGGTGCAAGCGAACCGGTCGATGCAACCGAGGCGCCCGTCGCCGCCGATGCCGCGCCTCAAGCCGCGCCGCGCGAAGGCGGCCGGCGCAAGAATCCGCAGCAAGCGCGCGGCAAGCGTGCCGAAGCCGCACCGGCAACGGGCGAGCGCGCCGCAGCCGCCAATGTCGACGACGTTTTCGCCTACGTCACGTCCCCCGCCTTCGACGCCGACAACGGCGTGAGCGGCGTGCGCGCGCCGATGCTCCGCCGTGGCCGCAACGCGCCCCAGCAAAAGCGCGTGCTCGAACCGGACGACGACGCGCCCAAGCTGCACAAGGTTCTTGCAGATGCCGGCATGGGTTCGCGGCGCGACATGGAAGAATTGATCATCGCGGGCCGTGTATCGGTGAACGGCGAGCCGGCGCATATCGGCCAGCGCATCATGCCGACCGATCAGGTGCGTATCAACGGCAAGCCGCTCAAGCGCAAGCTGGCGAGCAAACCGCCGCGCGTCTTGCTCTATCACAAGCCGACAGGCGAAATCGTCAGTCACGCCGACCCGGAAGGCCGCGCGTCCGTGTTCGACAAGCTGCCGTCGATGAAAACCGCCAAGTGGCTCGCGGTCGGCCGCCTCGACTTCAATACCGAAGGCTTGCTGCTGCTCACGACCTCGGGCGATCTGGCGAACCGCTTCATGCATCCGCGCTATAGCGTTGAGCGAGAGTACGCGGTGCGCGTGGTCGGCCAGTTGTCGGAAGGGATGAAGCAGAAACTTTTGAAGGGCGTCGAACTCGACGACGGTCCCGCGAACTTCCTGCGCATTCAAGATGGTGGCGGCGAAGGCACGAATCACTGGTATCACGTCGCGCTGGCTGAAGGCCGCAATCGCGAAGTGCGCCGCATGTTCGAAGCCGCGGGCTTGATGGTCAGCCGCCTGATCCGCACGCGTCACGGTCCGATCGCGTTGCCGCGCGGTCTCAAGCGTGGCCGCTGGGAAGAGCTCGAAGATAACCAGGTGCGCAGCCTGCTCGCGGCGGTGGGTCTCAAGCTGCCGACCGAAGAAAAGGGTGGCCGTAGTTCCGCACCGCGCGTGCAGCCCGATCCGATGCAGACGTCGATGGGCATCATCACGCGTGAGCCGGTGCTGATGTCGCATGCGCGCATCGCGCAGTCGCAAACGCCGGGACGCAACGGCGGCGGTCGGCGCGGCGCGGCGGGCGGCATGTCGGGCGGCTTCGGCATGGGCGGCGCGGGTGCTGGTTTTGGCGGTGGCCCGGGCAACCGGAGCGGCAATGGCGCAGGCCGACGCAACGGCGCCGAGCCGAACGGCAACCGCGCGGGCGGCGGCGAGGCTAACGGCAATCGCGCACCGGGCGGCCGTGGCGGTCCTCGCGGCGCGCGTCCTCAAAGTGGTGCGCCGGGCGCGGCGGGTCCGGCCAAGCGAGCCGCGAATGGCAACGGTCCGCGCGGCAATCGTCCGGGCGGCCAGCAAAACGCGGGACAAGGCAAGCCGGGCGGTCCGGCGCGCGGCGGTCCGCGAAATCGGACGCGCGGGCGCTAGCCGTCGTCGAATCCGCGTCATTGCGGGATTCGCAAGTAACGGTCGACAGGCTTCTTCATGGCGTCGACCGTTTTTTGCAAATGCAAGCCAAAAAGTCTGTCTTCCGGCACGAAACGAGCCTGAATGGGTCGTCTACGTTTGCGTTTATCCCGAAAAATGGCTAAAATCACAAAGTCGCTGGGCACGTAGTTTTTCTCTCTGCCCTGAGTGCGATCTCGGTTGAAGAAGATGGGCGTTGCGCCCATTTTTTTTTGGCTTTTCGGTTCGGCATCTCGGGGAAGAAGGGTGCGCGCCCGCTTATGGCGCATGCCCGCAGGTGTTGTCGGCGTGGAGCGCGCGAACACCTTGGAGTGACTGTGCAACTGACGGAACTGATTGAAACCACGGTCTCGGGCCTAGGCTACGAGCTTGTCGATCTCGAGCGTTCGGGAGGCGGCATGCTGCGTATATATATCGACCATCCGGGCGGTATCGCCATCGAGGACTGCGAGAAAGTCACACGCCAGCTCCAGTATGTGCTCGAAGTCGAGAATATCGATTACGACCGGCTCGAAGTCTCGTCGCCGGGTCTCGACCGTCCGCTCAAGAAGCTGGCGGATTTCGAACGCTTCGCGGGGAGCGAAGTCGTCATCACATTGAAAAAGCCGTTGGACGGGCGCAAGTCGTACCGTGGCATTTTGCATGCCCCCGACGGCGACACGATCGGTTTGGAATTTGAAGGGAAGGACGGCGCCGCGATGCTCGATTTCACGCTCGCGGACCTCGACAAAGCACGTCTCGTCCCCAAAGTTGACTTTAGGAGCCGCAAACAATGAGTCGCGAAGTTTTGATGCTGGCGGATGCGCTGGCGCGCGAAAAGAACGTCAACAAGGACGTGGTGTATGCAGCCTTGGAGGCTGCGCTTGCATCGGCAACGAAAAAGCTGTTCGAGGAAGACGTCGACATTCGCGTGGCGATCGACCGTGAAAGCGGCGAGCACGAAACCTTCCGCCGCTGGCGCGTGGTGCCGGACGAGGCCGGCCTGCAAGAGCCGGATCAGGAAATCCTGCTGTTCGAAGCGAAGGAGCAACAGCCCGACGCACAGGTGGACGACTTCATCGAAGAACCGATTCCGTCCATCGAGTTCGGCCGTATCGGCGCGCAGGCAGCGAAGCAGGTCATCCTGCAGAAAGTGCGCGACGCCGAACGCGAGCAAATCTTGAACGACTTCCTCGAGCGCGGCGAAAAGATCATGACCGGCTCGGTCAAGCGTTTGGACAAGGGAAATTTCATCGTCGAATCCGGTCGCGTGGAAGCGCTGCTGCGCCGCGACCAGTTGATTCCGAAGGAAAACCTGCGGGTGGGCGACCGTGTGCGCGCGTACATCGCCAAGGTCGACCGCACGGCGCGCGGCCCGCAAATCGAGCTTTCGCGCACTGCGCCAGAGTTTCTGATGAAACTGTTCGAGCTGGAAGTGCCGGAAATCGAGCAAGGCCTGCTGGAGATCAAGGCGGCCGCGCGCGATCCTGGCGTGCGTGCGAAAATCGGGGTGATCGCCTATGACAAGCGTATCGACCCGATCGGCACTTGCGTCGGCATCCGCGGTTCGCGCGTGCAGGCCGTACGCAACGAGCTTGGTGGCGAGAACGTGGACATCGTGCTATGGTCGGAAGACCCCGCCCAGTTCGTGATCGGCGCTCTCGCGCCGGCAGCCGTCCAGTCGATTGTCGTGGATGAAGAAAAGCATTCGATGGACGTCGTCGTAGACGAAAACGAACTCGCGGTTGCCATCGGCCGAAGCGGCCAGAACGTTCGACTCGCCAGCGAGCTCACCGGCTGGCAGATCAACATCATGACGCCGGACGAATCGGCGCTGAAGCAGAACGAAGAACGTGGCAAGTTGCGCGATCTGTTCATGGCGCGTCTGGATGTGGACGAGGAAGTCGCCGACATCCTGATCGACGAAGGCTTTACGAGCCTCGAAGAAATCGCGTACGTGCCGCTCAACGAAATGCTCGAGATCGAAGCCTTCGACGAAGACACGGTGCACGAACTGCGTAACCGTTCGCGCGACGCGTTGCTGACCATGGCGATCGCCAATGAAGAGAAGGTCGAAGGCGTCGCGCTCGATCTGAAGAGTCTCGAAGGAATGGACAACGAGCTTCTCGCGAAGCTCGCTGAACACCAGATCCAGACCCGCGACGAACTCGCGGAGCTGGCTGTGGATGAACTGGTCGAAATGACCGGTGTGGAAGAGGATGCCGCTAAGGCGTTGATCATGAAAGCACGTGAACACTGGTTCCAGTGAGAAATGACCATGGCGCACTGATATTTGGCGGCCGGTTTGGCCGCGTGACCCCGATCTAACCGCAAGGATATGTCCTTGCATCAAGAGGAATGAATGGCGAGTAACAACGTAGCCCAATTTGCCGCGGAACTCAAAATGCCTGCGGGCGTCCTGCTCGAGCAGTTGCAGGCGGCTGGCGTCCAGAAAGCAAGCGCGAACGACGACCTGTCCGAGACGGACAAGGCGCGTCTGCTCGATCATTTGCGCAAGTCGCACGGTTCCGCCGACGCCGACAAGCGCAAGATCACTTTGACCCGCCGGCATACGTCGGAGATCAAGCAATCTGACGCAACGGGTAAAGCTCGCACCATTCAGGTCGAGGTGCGCAAGAAGCGTGTATTCATGAAGCGCGACGAGGCCGGCGTGGAACAAGCCGCCGAGGCGCCCGCTCCGGTCGAGGAAGAAGTCGACGAAGCCGAATTGCAGCGCCGCGAGGAAGAAGCGCGTCGCGCCGCCGAGCAGCTCGAGCGCGAAGAGCGCGAGCTGAAGGAGCGTCAGGCTCAGCTCGAACGCGAGGAAAGCGAACGTCGTCAGCGTGAGGAAGCGGCTGAAGCCGAGCGTCGTCGTCAGGAAGACGAAGCGGCGCGCCGTGCGGCTGCTGCCGCGCAGGCAGCGGAAATCTCGCGCGCGGCATCGGCTGCGCGTCAGGAAGCGCGCACGCCGCCGACGGTCGATGCAAAGGCTGAAGTGAAGCCCGAGCCGAAGGTCGACGACACCGCGCAACGCGAAGCCGCCGAAAAGGCCGCGGAAGAGAAGGCTGCCAGCGAGCGCGCCGCGCAACGCGAAGCCGCCAAGAAGGCGGAGGACGCCGCGCGCGCCGCTGCTGAAAAAACGCGTGTCGAACAGGAACAGATCGCGAAACGTCGCGCGGCAGCGGAAGCCGAGGCACGCGCCATCCGCGAGATGATGAACACGCCGCGCAAGGCGCAAGTCAAGGCGCCGGAGCCGGCGCCCGTGGTCGCCAAGCCGGCCGAAGCAGCCAAGGCTGCGGAAGCGAAGGGCACGCTGCACAAGCCGGCGCGTCCGGAAGGCGCGACGGCGGCACGTCCTGCCGTGGCGAAGAAGCCGGCAGCGGGCGGCACGGCGGCACCCGCCACGACCGCACCCTTGGGCGACAAGAAGAAGGCCGGCGGCAAGGGCGGCTGGCAGGACGACGCGTCCAAGCGCCGTGGCATCAAGACGCGCGGCGACACGAGCGGCGGCGTAGATCGCGGCTGGCGCGGTGGCCCGAAAGGTCGCGGCAAGCATCAGGAACAGACCACGTTCCAGGCGCCGACCGAGCCGATCATCCGTGAAGTGCACGTGCCGGAAACCATCTCGGTGGCCGATCTCGCGCACAAGATGGCGGTGAAGGCGTCCGAAGTCATCAAGATCATGATGAAGCTCGGCCAGATGGTCACGATCAATCAGGTGCTGGATCAGGAAACGGCGATGATCATCGTCGAGGAACTGGGCCATCGCGCGGTCGCGGCGAAGCTGGACGATCCGGAAGCGCTGCTGGTCGAAGGGGAAACCACGGAAGAAACGGCAGAGCGTCTGCCGCGTCCGCCGGTCGTCACCGTCATGGGTCACGTCGACCACGGCAAGACCTCGCTCCTGGACTACATCCGTCGCGCCAAGGTGGCGGCGGGCGAAGCGGGCGGCATCACGCAGCATATCGGCGCATATCACGTCGAAACGCCGCGTGGCGTCATCACCTTCCTCGACACGCCGGGTCACGAGGCCTTCACGGCCATGCGTGCGCGCGGTGCGAAGGCAACCGACATCGTCATTCTGGTGGTCGCGGCCGACGACGGGGTGATGCCGCAAACGAAGGAAGCCATCGCCCACGCGAAGGCGGGTGGCGTGCCTATCGTCGTGGCGATCAACAAGATCGACAAGCCGGAAGCCAATTCCGACCGCGTGAAGCAGGAACTCGTCGCGGAAGGCGTGGTGCCGGAAGAGTACGGCGGCGATTCCCCGTTCATCGAAGTGTCGGCGAAAACCGGCAAGGGTATCGACGACCTTCTGGAAAACGTGTCTCTGCAGGCCGAAGTGCTGGAACTGAAGGCACCGATCGACGCACCGGCCAAGGGTCTCGTGATCGAAGCCAAGCTCGACAAGGGCAAGGGTCCGGTCGCAACCATCCTGGTGCAGTCGGGCACGTTGAATCGCGGCGACGTGGTTCTGGCGGGCAGCGCGTACGGTCGCGTTCGCGCCATGCTGGACGAAACCGGCAAGCCGACCAAGACGGCGGGTCCGTCGATCCCGGTGGAAATTCAGGGTCTGTCGGAAGTGCCGGCTGCGGGCGAAGAAGTCATCGTGCTGCCGGACGAGCGCAAGGCGCGCGAAATCGCGCTGTTCCGTCAAGGCAAGTTCCGCGACGTCAAGCTCGCCAAGCAACAGGCCGCGAAGCTCGAGAACATGCTGGAGCAAATGGGCGAAGGCGAAGTGCAGAATCTGCCGCTCATCGTCAAGGCCGACGTGCAGGGTTCGCAGGAAGCGCTGGTGCAATCGCTGCAAAAGCTTTCGACCAACGAAGTGCGCGTGCAGATCGTGCACAGCGCGGTCGGCGCGATCAGCGAGTCGGACGTCAATTTGGCGACGGCTTCAAAGGCGGTCATCATCGGCTTCAACACGCGTGCGGATGCGCAAGCCCGCAAGCTGGCGGAATCCAACGGCATCGACATTCGCTACTACAACATCATCTATGACGCTGTGGATGAAGTGAAGGCGGCAATGTCCGGCATGCTCTCGCCGGAAAAGCGCGAAACGGTTACGGGTATGGTCGAGGTGCGCCAGGTCATCCGCGTGCCGAAGATCGGCCTTATCGCAGGTTGTATGGTCACGGACGGCGTGGTCAAGCGTTCCTCTTCGGTGCGCGTGATTCGCAACAACGTCGTGATCCACACCGGCGAACTCGACTCGCTCAAGCGTTTCAAGGACGACGTCAAGGAAGTGCGTCAGGGCTTCGAGTGCGGTATCTCGATGAAGAACTTCAACGACATCGTCGAAGGCGACCAACTGGAAGTCTTCGAAGTGACCGAAGTGGCTCGTACGCTGTAAAGCGGTAACTTGCAGCGAGCCGCCAAGGCGAGAGGGCGGAGCGGGCCGCGCGGCTCGCTCCGCCCTTTTTCTTTTGTGCGGCGCGCGACGAATATACGGAAAACATCATGGCTAAAAAACGTACTTCCCCGAATCGCAACGTGCAGATCGCCGATCAGATCCAACGCGATCTCTCCGAGCTGATGCGCGAGGTGAAAGATCCGCGCATCGGCATGGTGACGATGCAGAGCGTCGAACTCACGCCCGATTACGCGCACGCGAAGGTCTATTTCACGACGCTCACCGGCGACCCGAAGGAAACCGAGGAAGCGTTGAACCACGCGGCCGGGCATCTGCATAACCAATTGTTCAAGCGCCTGCACATTCATACGGTGCCGACGCTGCACTTTCACTACGACCAGACGATCGAGAAGGCCGTGGAGATGTCGCGTCTGATCGACGAAGCGAACGCCTCGCGCGCCAAAGACGACGAAGAAGGCGCCTGAGCGATGAGCGGTGCAACGAAGGACTCGCCGCGCCCGAAGATTGCCCGGCGCGCGCTAGATGGCGTGTTGCTGCTGGACAAGCCGCTCGGTTTGTCCAGCAACGACGCGCTCATCAAGGCGAAGCGGCTTTTTCTCGCGAAGAAGGCGGGACACACGGGTACGCTCGATCCCCTCGCGACAGGCTTGCTGCCGCTTTGTTTCGGTGAAGCAACCAAGTTTTCGCAGGATTTGCTCGAAGCCGACAAGACCTACGAAGCGACGATGCGCCTCGGTATGCGCACGACGACCGGCGACGCGGAAGGCGAAGCCATCGACGAGCGCGCGGTGACGTGCGACGAAGCGGCTGTGCGAGATGCCATGACGCGCTTTCTCGGCGAGATCGTGCAAATTCCACCGATGTATTCCGCGCTCAAACGTGACGGCAAGCCGCTCTACGAATACGCGCGCGCGGGACAGACCGTGGAGCGCGAAGGGCGCAACGTCACCATCCACGCGTTGGAGATGATCGCGTGTGCGTTGCCGCTCGTCACGTTTCGCGTGACCTGCAGCAAGGGCACGTATGTACGCACCCTGGCTGAGGATATCGGCGAGACGTTGGGATGCGGCGCGCATCTGACGGCGTTGCGGCGGACGGGCGTGGGCGCGTTGACGCTCGACCATGCGGTGACGCTCGATGCATTGGCGAACATCGACGAAATCGCGCGCGATGCGTGGCTTCAGCCGGTGGATGCGCTGCTGTCGACGTTCCCGGAAGTGCGTCTGGACGACGATGCCACCCGGCGTTTTTTGCATGGCCAGCGCCTCAAGCTGTCGGATGTATCGACGGACATGCTCGAAGCGGGCCGCGTGCGCGTGTACACGCAAGAAGGCGGACGGCTGCTTGGCGTGGCGAAAGCGGGCGAGGGCGTGCTTGCGCCGGAACGGTTGATCGTCACGGCGGGCTGAGCGAGTCAGCGACGCCAGACTTGCAACCTGCGCAACGAAAAAAAGCCCAGACGAGAAGTCTGGGCTTTTTTACGTCCACGCTGAACGAACCGCAACGATCAATGCGCCGCCGATGCCGCCGCCGCTGAATCTCCGCCGCCCGAGCGTTCGGGCTTCGTGATCCAGATCAATGCGATCAGCGCGACGAAAATCCCCGCCGAGATATAGAACATGTCGTTCACGCCGAGTTGCGCGGCCTGCTGCGTCGCCATGCTGTTGAATAGACCGTAAGTCTGATCGTGCGAATAGCCGATTGCGCCCATCTGCTGCATCGAATTGGTGAAGTTCGGATTGAACGAATTCGCCTGCTCCACCAGTTGCACGTGATGAACGATCGACCGATGCTCCCAGGCCGTCGAAAAAATCGACGTGCCGATACCGCCGCACATGATCCGCACGAAGTTCGACAAGCCCGACGCCGCCGGAATGCGATGCCCCGGCAAACCCGACAGCGTGATCGACACCAGCGGAATGAAGAAGCCCGCCATCGCGATACCCTGAATTAGCGTGGGCAGCGTGAGCGACCAGGTATCGACGCCCGTGGTGTAGCGCGAACGCATCCAGAAGCACAGCGCGAACACGAGGAACGCGGCGGTTGCAATCCGGCGCGGATCGGTGCGTGGCAGGAATTTGCCCGTGATCGGCGAGAGCAGTACCGCGAACAATCCGACGGGCGCCATCACGAGCCCGGCGTCGGTGGCCGTGTAGCCGATCACCGTTTGCAGCCACAGCGGCAACAACACGAGATTGCCGAAGTAGAGCCCATAGCCGACCGAGAGCGCGATGGTCCCGCCCGAGAAGTTGCGCAGCGCGAACAACGACAGATCGACGACCGGATGCTCCGCCGTCAGCTCCCAAACGATGAAGAACGCGAACGCGATCACCGCGACCAGCGCGAGCACGACGATGGTCGTCGAATTGAACCAGTCGAGATCCTTGCCCTTGTCGAGCATGATCTGCAGCGAGCCGACCCAGACTACGAGCAAGCCGAGCCCGACCGAATCGATGGGCGCTTTACGGATGGCGGAATCGCGGTCGCGGAAAATCATGAACGTCGCGATGGCCGCAATGAAGCCGACCGGAATGTTCACGTAGAAGATCCACGGCCATGAGATGTTGTCCGAGATCCAGCCGCCGAGAATCGGCCCGGCGACAGGCGCAATGAGCGTGGTCATCGACCACATGGATAACGCGATGGGCGCTTTCTCGCGCGGGTAGCTCGCGAGCAGGAGCGTTTGCGACAGCGGGATCATCGGGCCGGCGACCGCGCCTTGCAGCACGCGCGCGGCGAGCAGGAAGGGCAGCGTCGGCGCGAGTCCGCACAGCCATGAAGCGATCACGAAGAGAATGATCGAGCCGAGAAACAGCTTCACTTGCCCGATGCGCTGCGTAAGCCAGCCGGTGAGCGGCACCGAAATGGCGTTGGCGACCGCGAACGACGTGATGACCCACGTGCCCTGATCGGACGAGACACCGAGATCGCCCGAGATCGACGGAATCGAGACGTTCGCGATCGACGTGTCGAGCACGTTCATGAACACGGCGAGCGACACGGCGATCGTCCCGATGACGAGCTTCCCGCCCGTCAGCGGCGGATGAACGACGTTGGCTTGAGACATCGATGAGGTCCGTGTCCGCTTACATCAGCTTGGCGGCCGAGGCGGACTTCGCCGCCGCGCCGTTGCCGCGCGAGGACGAAGCGCCCGACGAAGCCTGCGGACCATTGCCCGCGTTCTGCTGGATGATGCGCGCGATTTCCTGATCGGCCTGATCGCCGTACTTGTCGAACACGTTGGTCTGATAAACCGTGTTCGGCGCCTGGCCGAGCTGGCCGCCTTGTTCATCCTTGATGGTCACGTCGACATCCATCGACAGGCCGATACGCAACGGATGCTGCTCCAGTTCCTTCGGATCGAGCGCGATACGCACCGGCAGACGTTGCACCACCTTGATCCAGTTACCGGTCGCGTTCTGGGCGGGCAAAAGCGAGAAGGCCGAACCCGTGCCGGCCGAGAAGCCGACGACCTTGCCGTGATAGACCACGCTGGAACCGTACAGGTCGGCCGTCAGATCGACGGGCTGGCCAATGCGCATGTGCTTGAGCTGCACTTCCTTGAAGTTGGCATCGACCCACACGCCGTTGAGCGGCACGATGGCCATCAGCGGATTGCCCGGCGCCACGCGCTGGCCGACCTGCACCGAACGCTTCGCGACATAGCCCGTCACCGGCGCGGGCAGCGTGTTGCGCGCGTAGTTGATGTACGCGTCGCGCACCTTGGCGGCGGCGGCGAGCACGTTCGGGTGATCGGCGATCGTCGTGTTCGAGGTCAGCGAACGGTTCGACGCGAGTTCCTGCTGGGCCGAGTCGAGCGCCGCCTGCGCGCCGCGCACGGCGTCGCGAGCGTGCGAGATTTCTTCCAGCGATACCGCGCCCGTTTGCGCGACCGTCATGCGGCGGCGCAAGTCGTCCTGGGCACGCGAGAGGTCGGAGCGACGCAGCGCGATCTGCGCTTCGTACTGGTTGTTGTTGACGAAGAAGGTGCGTACCTGACGCACGGTCTGCGCGAGATTCGCTTCCGCCTGATCGAGCGCGACCTTCGAGTCGGCGGGATCGAGCGCGACGAGCGGGTCGCCGACCTTCACCGTCTGGGTATCGTCCGCGTTCACCGAAATGACCGTGCCGACCACTTGCGGCGTGATTTGCACGACGTTGCCGTTCACGTAGGCGTCGTCGGTGGACTCGTGAAAGCGCGCGACGAGGAAGTAGTACAGGCCGTAAGCCACGGCGGCGATGATGACGACGAGCACGATCAGCGTCATGAGCACGCGGCGTTTGCCGTTGCGCTGCTTGGGCGCGGGAGCGGCGGCGGCTGCGGCGGCGTTTTGTTGAGGGTCGCTCATTGAAGGCTCCGAATGTTTCGTATTTATCTTGATGCGTGTTCTTGTACTTTGGCGCGGCTCAGTTCGACTGCGCCGGTTGGCTTGCCGTCTGTTGCGTGCCCTTGGGCTGTCCGCTGCCGTCGATCGCGAGATTCGAATCGGTCGCGTCGAATCCGCCGCCGAGCGATTTGATCAGCGCGATCTGCAGGTCGCTGCGCCTCAAGCGCAGATTGGTCACGGTCTGCTCGTTGGCAAGGCGGTTCTGGTCGGCCGTCAGCACTTGCAGTTGCGGCGACAGCCCGGCCTTGTAGCGGATCACCGCGAGCTCGTAGGCGTTCGACGCCGCCGCGAGCGCGCGTTGGGCGTCGCCCATCTGACGGTCGAGCGAGCGGATGGCCGAGATATTGGTCGCCACGTCGTTCATCGCGTTGATGAGCGTCTGATTGTAGTTGGCGACGTCGCCTTCGAAGTCGGCATAACGGCCCTTCAATTGGGCGCGCAGCGCGCCGGCATCGAAGATCGGCAGATGGATGGCCGGACCGGCCTGGACCTGACGACTGCTCGAAGTGAGGAAGCGGCCCCAGCCGAACGCGTCGAAACCGAAGCCCGCGGCGAGGTTGATGTCCGGGAAGAACTCGGCCTTCGCTTCCTTGATGTTGTGCGTTGCCGACTCGACCTGCCAGCGTGCCGCGACGATGTCCGGACGGCGCGCGACGAGGTCGGCGGGCACGTTGTCGGGCAGCGCGACGGTGACGTTCGAATTGATCACCGGATTGGCGATCTGCAGGCCGCGGTCCGGACCCTTGCCCAGCAGCGCCGCGAGCTGATAGCGCACCGACTCGATTTGGCCGTCGAGTTCGCTGAGGTTGGTCTGGCTCGTCGCGGTGTTGCCTTCGGCGGTGCGGCGTTCCACGTTGGTATCGAGACCGGCGGTTACGCGTCCGTTGGTGATGCGGCCGACGTTCTCGCGATTCGAAATCTCGCGCTGGGTGACATCGCGCAGTGCGTAAAGCAACGCAAGCTGGTTATATGTGCGCGCCACCGACGCCGCGAGCGTCACGCGCGCCTGCTGCATGTCGGCCTCGGCCGCCTTTTCCAGCGAGACCGCTTGATTCAGACGCGCGCGATTCTTGCCCCAGAGGTCGAGATCCCAAGACGCGCTGGCAAGCACGTTGTTCTCGCTGAACCACGTTCCACCGTAGGGCGGCGGGAAAAGCGCGTTGGCGGAGTAGAGCTCGCGAGTCCACGAATACGAACCGTTGACCTTAGGCGACAGCGCCGAACGCGAGGTTTCGATATACGACGATGCCTTTGCAATTCGCGATTGGGCCTGCGCAATGCTCGGATTGTCCGCAAGCGCTTCGTCGATGAGTTGCGGCAATTGCGGGTCGCCGAACTGCTTAGCCCAGTCGAGCGACGGCCACTGGCCGCCTTGTCCCGGCACGCTTTGCGTGGCGCTGTAGTTGTCGGGCGTGGCGATCGTCTTGTCGCTCGAAATGCCCGAATAGTTCGCGCATCCGGCGATTGCCAGCGCGGCAGCGGCGGCCGCCAACGCGGTCTTCGCGCTTCCCGGCAGCCCGATGCCTCGGAGCGCCGGCAAGGATAGGTGTTTCATCGCTCGTCTCTTGAGATGAGAATTAAAGATGGACGTTGCAATCATTTTTTTGCGCCGTAGCGGCGGATTTGCTTGTCATCGCAATGACGTCGCGGGCTTGTCGTTCGCGTTCAGCGCGAGGGCCGCGGCGGAGTCGCACGAGTTTGCCAGTACGCGTCGCAGCATGCTCTTGAGAAATCCGACTTCCTCGGGCGTGAAGCCTGCAAGAAGATTGTCCAGGACGCTTGTAAAGATGGCGGGCACTTGTTCGGCCATCACGCGGCCGTCTTCGGTGAGCGCCAGTCGAACCACGCGCCGGTCCGCCTCGCTGCGCACGCGCGACAGCAGGCCGCGCTTCTCCAGCCGGTCGATCAGACGCGTGACCGCGCTTGCGTCGATACCGTACTCACGTGCAATATCCGCCGCCGTCGCGCATTTGCCCACCGCCAGCATGAACATAATGCTCGCCTGCGTTCCGGTAATGCCGAGCTCGGAGGAGGTGTGCTGCGTCACCATGTTCCACATGGTGGAGCGCACCCGGCTGATGAGGTAGCCCACGCTTTCGCTCAGGACGTAATCGCCGATGCCAGCGGGTTTTGGAGCCTCACTCATTGTAAATTCTTGTGCGGTCGCAATAATTGACTAGGCAGTATTATAGGTAGGGCAAGATGTCGCTGCAAGAATCTTTTCCAAGAACGCTTAATAATCGGCCGGGGCGGCCCGTCGCACTAAGCCAAGCGCGTTTTTCACATAGATGACGCGGCGGCGGCGCAACATTGCAATTACGGGTCGCGGCCTATTGTCAGAAAGTGACTTCCGTGCGTGCTATAATTTACGGTTCTCACCGCGCCGGGACCGTGATTCACATGCAACTGCGCCGACTGACGAGCCGTCCGAGGTAACGAGTCAAGTACCCGCGAAGTACAAGACGAAGTACCCGCGAAGTACAAGAACTACGTCCGAAAGACATAAGCCGGACGGAATGCAGCGCACAAGCAAATCACGCGCTGCCGGACAAGCTCAGTCGGAACAGCATTGCGTCAAAGACGGCCTGCCGAGCCACGACGCCTCCTTATCCAGAATGTTCTGGATGGACTCAGGCCTGCTTCGACGGCGCATAACCAAGATACCTCTATGACTCGCGCCCTACGCAATATCGCAATCATCGCCCACGTCGACCACGGCAAGACCACGCTCGTCGACCAGTTGCTCCGTCAATCGGGCACGTTCCGGGAAAACCAACAGGTCGCCGAACGGGTCATGGACTCGAACGACATCGAAAAAGAACGCGGCATCACGATCCTGGCGAAGAATTGCGCGGTCGAATACGAAGGCACGCACATCAATATCGTCGACACGCCGGGACACGCCGACTTCGGCGGCGAGGTGGAGCGTGTGCTCTCCATGGTCGATTCCGTGCTGTTGCTCGTCGACGCCGTCGAAGGCCCGATGCCGCAAACGCGCTTCGTGACCAAGAAGGCGCTCGCGCTCGGTCTCAAGCCCATCGTCGTCATCAACAAGGTGGACCGTCCGGGCGCGCGTATCGACTGGGTAATTAACCAGACGTTCGATCTGTTCGACAAGCTGGGCGCGACCGAAGAGCAGCTCGACTTCCCGATCGTCTACGCGTCGGGCCTGAACGGCTATGCCGGTCTCGACCCCGAAGTGCGCGAAGGCACCATGCGTCCGCTCTTCGAAGCCATTCTGGAACACGTGCCGGTGCGCCCGTCGGACCCAGATGGTCCCCTGCAACTGCAGATCACTTCGCTCGACTACAACTCGTATGTCGGCCGTATCGGCGTGGGTCGCGTGGCGCGCGGTCGTATCCGTCCGGGCATGCAAGTGGCCGTGCGTTCGGGTCCGGACGGCGCGATCATCAATCGCAAGATCAATCAGGTGCTGTCGTTCCACGGCCTCGAGCGCGTGCAGGTCGAAGAAGCGCAAGCAGGCGACATCGTGCTGATCAACGGTATCGAGGAAATCGGTATCGGCGTGACCATCTGCGCGCCGGAAAATCCCGAAGCGCTGCCCATGATCACCGTCGACGAACCCACGCTCACGATGAACTTCCTCGTGAACTCGTCGCCGCTCGCGGGCAAGGAAGGCAAGTTCGTGACGAGCCGTCAGATTCGCGACCGTCTCACTAAGGAACTGAACCACAACGTGGCGCTGCGCGTGAAAGACACGGGCGACGAAACCACGTTCGAAGTGTCGGGTCGCGGCGAGCTGCATCTGACCATTCTGGTCGAGAACATGCGCCGTGAAGGTTACGAACTCGCCGTGTCGCGTCCGCGCGTGGTGCTGCAGGAAATCGACGGCGTGAAGCACGAGCCGTATGAAAACCTGACGGTGGACATCGAAGACCAGCATCAGGGCGGCGTGATGGAAGAACTCGGCCGTCGCAAGGGCGAAATGCTCGACATGACGTCCGACGGCCGTGGCCGTACGCGTCTCGAATACAAGATCTCGGCGCGCGGTCTGATCGGTTTCCAGAGCGAATTCCTGACGCTTACGCGCGGCACGGGTCTGATGAGCCATACGTTCGACTCGTACTCGCCGGTGAAGGAAGGTTCGGTCGGCGAACGTCGCAACGGCGTGCTGATCTCGCAAGACGATGGCGCCGCTGTCGCCTATGCACTGTGGAAGCTGCAGGATCGCGGCCGCATGTTCGTGACGCCGGGCGACGCGCTGTACGAAGGCATGATCATCGGTATCCATAGCCGCGACAACGACCTGGTCGTGAACCCGATCAAGGGTAAGCAGCTTACCAACGTGCGCGCATCGGGTACGGACGAAGCCGTGCGTCTCGTGCCGCCGGTTCAGCTGTCGCTGGAATACGCGGTCGAGTTCATCGACGACGACGAACTCGTCGAGGTGACGCCGCAGTCCATCCGCCTGCGCAAGCGTCATCTGAAGGAACACGAGCGTCGTCGCGCGAGCCGTGAAGGCGCAACCGACTAATGCGTTCGTTCGCATGCAAGTGACAAAGCCGCCTTCGGGCGGCTTTTTTTATCTCATCGCTAAAGCTTCCGAAAGTGCTGCCGACGCGCGCGCAATAACATCGCTTGCTTATCGCGCGAATGCCCGCACATCTGCGTTGCAGAAGGGCGAAGCCGAGGCTCCAAGGTGCGACCACCTGTCATATGACGATTGGTTCTGTGCTATGCTAATCGGATTAGCTGTCGCTTTTTAGGTCCTTCCAAGCAGACTTGATTCGCGCAATCCGCTAAACGGTCAGGCCGTGGCGCGGAAGGTTTCTTAACCCGCACTTCCTCGAGAAACTCGAAGAAAGGTGAGCGTAAAATGATGAAGCAATTCCAGTCGAACTCCTATTTGTTCGGCGGTAACGCTCCGTACGTAGAAGAACTGTACGAGCAATATCTAGACAACCCGGCGTCGGTCCCCGAGACTTGGCGTACCTATTTCGACGCGCTTCAGAACGTGCCAGCATCCGACGGCACGGCTCAGAGCGACGTGGCTCACGGCCCTATCGTCGAATCCTTTGCGCAGCGCGCGAAGTCCAACGCCTTCGTTCCTCGTGAAGGCGGCGGCGAAGATCTCGCCACCGCGCGCAAGCAGGTCTACGTCCAGTCACTGATCGGCGCATATCGCTTCCTCGGCTCGCAACTGGCCGACCTCGATCCGCTCAAGCGCCGCGAGCGTCCGCATATTCCTGAACTCGAACCTGCGTTCTACGACTTCACCGAAGCCGACATGGACCAGACGTTCAGCGCCACGAACCTGTATTTCGGTTTCGAGCGCGCGAGCCTGCGCGAGATCGTCAAGGCATTGCGTGACACGTATTGCGGCAAGATCGGCGCCGAATACATGTACATCAGCGACCCCGAACAAAAGCGCTGGTGGAAAGAGAAGCTCGAGTCGACGCGCTCGACGCCCAACTTCTCGAACGACAAGAAGAAGCACATCCTGAATCGCCTGACGGCCGCCGAAGGCCTCGAGCGTTTCCTGCACACCAAGTACGTCGGTCAGAAGCGCTTCTCGCTGGAAGGCGGCGAGAGCTTCATCGCGTCGATGGACGAAGTCGTCCGTCACGCAGGCGCGAACGGCGTGCAGGAAATCGTCATCGGCATGGCGCACCGCGGGCGTCTGAACGTGCTGGTCAATACGCTCGGCAAGATGCCCGCCGACCTCTTCGCCGAATTCGAAGGCAAGCACGTCGATGACCTGCCGGCTGGCGACGTCAAGTATCACAAGGGTTTCTCGTCGGACGTCTCGACCGATGGCGGCCCGGTTCACCTGTCGCTCGCGTTCAACCCGTCGCATCTGGAAATCGTGAACCCGGTGGTCGAAGGGTCGGCCAAGGCGCGGATGGATCGCCGTGGCGACGAAGAAGGCCTGCAAGTGCTGCCGGTGCAGATTCACGGCGACGCCGCTTTCGCGGGCCAGGGCGTCGTGATGGAAACGCTGAACCTCGCGCAGACGCGCGGCTACGGCACGCACGGCACGCTGCATATCGTCATCAACAATCAGATCGGCTTCACGACCTCGGACCCGCGCGACTCTCGCTCGACGCTGTACTGCTCGGACGTCGTCAAGATGATCGAAGCGCCGGTGCTGCACGTGAACGGCGACGATCCCGAAGCCGTGGTGCTCGCCACGCAGCTCGCGATCGACTTCCGCACGAAGTTCCATAAGGACGTGGTCGTCGATATCGTCTGCTTCCGCAAGCTCGGTCACAACGAGCAGGACACGCCGGCGGTCACGCAGCCGCTGATGTACAAGACCATTGCCAAGCATCCGGGCACGCGCGCGCTGTATGCCGAAAAGCTCGTGCAGCAAGGCGTCATCACGCCCGAAGTCGCGGACGAATACGTCAAGGCGTACCGCACGGCAATGGACGAAGGTCACCACACCATCGACCCGGTGCTCTCGAACTATAAGAGCAAGTACGCGGTCGACTGGGTGCCGTTCCTGAATCGCAAGTGGACCGACGCGGCCGACACCGCCGTGCCGCTCGCCGAACTCAAGCGGCTGGCCGAGCGCATCACGACGATCCCGGAAAACTTCAAGGTGCATCCGCTCGTCGAGCGCGTGATCAACGATCGCCGCGCCATGGGCCGTGGCGAAGCCAAGCTCGACTGGGGCATGGGCGAGCATCTCGCGTTCGCGTCGCTGGTCGCGTCGGGTTATGCGGTGCGTCTGACGGGTCAGGACTCGGGCCGCGGCACGTTCACGCACCGTCACGCGGTGCTGCACGATCAGAACCGCGAGCGCTGGAACGACGGCACGTACATTCCGCTGCAGAACATTGCCGAAGGTCAGGCCAAGTTCTCGGTGATCGACTCCGTGTTGTCCGAAGAAGCCGTGCTCGGTTTCGAATACGGTTATTCGACCGCCGAGCCGAACACGTTTGTCGCGTGGGAAGCGCAGTTCGGCGACTTCGTGAACGGCGCGCAAGTCGTGATCGACCAGTTCATCTCGTCGGGCGAAGTGAAATGGGGCCGCGTCTCGGGTCTCACCATGCTGCTGCCGCACGGCTACGAAGGCCAAGGTCCGGAGCACTCGTCGGCGCGTATCGAACGTTTCCTGCAGTTGTGCGCGGATCACAACATGCAAGTGGTGCAGCCCACCACGCCGGCGCAAATCTTCCATCTGTTGCGCCGCCAGATGATCCGCTTGTTCAGAAAGCCGCTGATCATCGCCACGCCGAAGTCGCTTCTGCGTCACAAGGAAGCCGTGTCGGACCTGTCGGAACTGGCGAAGGGTTCGTTCCAGCCGGTCATCGGCGAAGTGGACGAAGCCATCGACGCGAAGAAGGTCAAGCGCGTGGTCGTCTGCTCGGGCCGCGTGTATTACGACATCGTCGCGCATCGCCGCGAAGCGAAGAGCAACGACGTCGCCATCGTGCGTATCGAGCAGCTCTATCCGTTCGCGCACAAGCAGTTCGACGCGGAACTCAAGAAATACGAGAACGCGACCGAAGTGGTCTGGGTGCAGGACGAGCCGCAGAACCAGGGCGCCTGGTTCTACATCGAGCACCATCTGCGTGAAGGCATGAAGGACGGCATGAAGCTCGCATATAGCGGCCGTCCGGCTTCGGCTTCGCCCGCGGTCGGTTACTACGCGAAGCACTACGAGCAACAAAAGGCGCTCGTGGAAGGCGCGTTCGGCCGCCTCAAGGGCGCGCAGGTGATCGCGAAGTAACACGGCTTGACGGGACCGCGCGGGCGAGGCTCGCCGGTCCCGTACGCGAAACGCGCATCGAATGCGGCGTCAGGTCGCCGTGCATCGCGTCGCTCGCATTCATACAGACACGTATCAGGACAAAACAGAAATGGCTATCGTAGAAGTCAAGGTTCCCCAGCTTTCGGAGTCGGTTTCAGAAGCGACCATGCTGCAGTGGAAGAAGAAGCCGGGCGAGGCTGTCGCCCAGGACGAAATCCTCATCGAAATCGAGACCGACAAGGTCGTGCTCGAAGTGCCCGCACCGTCCGCCGGCGTGCTGGCGCAAGTCATCAAGCATGACGGCGATATCGTCGCCGCCGATGAAATCATCGCGAAGATCGACACCGAAGCCAAGGCCGGTGAAGCACCGGCCGCCGCCGCCGCTGGCGATGCGGAAGTGAAACCGGCGCCCGAAGCCGAGCCTGCCGCCGCATCGGCTGCTGCTCCGGCGGCCGCGCAAGGTTCGGCGCAAGCCACGGGCGGTGCCGCATCGCCTTCGGCCACGAAGATTCTGGCCGAGAAGGGCGTATCCGCGGACCAGGTTGCAGGCTCGGGCCGCGACGGACGCATCACGAAGGGCGATGCACTCAGCGCTTCGGCATCCGCCGCTGCCGCGCCCGCCAAGGCTGCTGCTCCGGCGCCCGCCGCCGCACCGGCTCCGGCTGCCGCACGCGCCGCGAAGCCGTCGCTGCCGGACGTGAAGGCGCCCGCATCGGCGGATCAGTGGCTCAAGGATCGCCCGGAACAACGCGTGCCGATGTCGCGTCTGCGTGCGCGTATCGCCGAGCGTCTGCTCGAATCGCAGCAGACCAACGCCATCCTGACGACGTTCAACGAAGTCAACATGGCGCCGGTCATGGATCTGCGCAACAAGTACAAGGACCGCTTCGAGAAGGAACATGGCGTGAAGCTCGGCTTCATGTCGTTCTTCGTGAAGGCCGCCGTGCACGCGCTGAAGAAGTTCCCGCTCGTGAACGCGTCGATCGACGGTAACGATATCGTCTATCACGGTTACTTCGACATCGGTATCGCGGTCGGTTCGCCGCGTGGTCTCGTCGTGCCCATTCTGCGTAATGCAGATCAGATGAGCCTTGCCGACATCGAAAAGAAGATCGCCGAATTCGGTCAGAAGGCGAAGGACGGCAAGCTGTCCATCGACGAGATGACGGGCGGCACGTTCTCCATCTCGAATGGCGGCGTGTTCGGCTCCATGCTGTCGACGCCTATCATCAACCCGCCGCAGTCCGCGATTCTCGGCGTGCACGCCACGAAGGAACGCGCCGTGGTGGAAAACGGCCAGATCGTGATCCGCCCGATGAACTATCTGGCGCTGTCTTACGATCACCGCATCATCGACGGCCGCGAGGCCGTGCTGTCGCTCGTCGCCATGAAGGACGCGCTGGAAGATCCGGCTCGTCTGCTGCTCGACCTGTAAGCGTAGAACGCATGTTGCCCTGGTGCGCGCGATAGGCTCGCGCGCACCGTGAAGGGCGTCTCCGCATGAGCGGAGTCATATCAAGGGAAAGTCATGTCCAAGGAATTTGATGTCGTCGTGATCGGCGCGGGCCCCGGTGGCTATATCGCGGCCATTCGCGCAGCGCAGCTCGGCAAGTCGGTTGCGTGTATCGATAAGTGGAAAAATCCGGCGGGCACGCTCAAGCTCGGCGGTACGTGTCTGAATGTGGGCTGCATTCCGTCGAAGGCGCTGCTCGCGTCGTCGGAAGAGTTCGAGAACACGGCGAAGCATCTGGGCGATCACGGCATCAGCGTGTCGGACGTGAAGCTCGATGTCTCGAAGATGCTCGCGCGCAAGGACGGCATCGTCGAGAAGATGACGAAGGGCATCGAGTTCCTGTTCCGCAAGAACAAGATCACGTGGCTCAAGGGTCACGGCAAGTTCGCCGGCAAGACCGACGCCGGCGTGCAGATCGAAGTGTCGGGCGAAGGCGAAACGGAAACGGTCACGGCGAAGAACGTGATCATCGCCACGGGTTCGAAGGCGCGTCATCTGCCGAATATCCCGGTCGACAACAAGATCGTCGCCGACAACGAAGGCGCGTTGTCCTTCGACGCCGTGCCGAAGAAGCTCGCCGTGATCGGCGCGGGCGTGATCGGTCTGGAACTGGGTTCGGTGTGGCGCCGTCTCGGCGCGGACGTGACCGTGCTCGAAGCGCTGCCGCAGTTCCTCGGCACAGCGGACGAAGCGCTCGCGCGTGAAGCCGCGAAGCAGTTCAAGAAGCAGGGCCTCGACATTCACCTCGGCGTGAAGATCGGCGAAGTGAAGACCACGGAGAGCGGCGTTTCCATCGCGTACACGGACAGCACGGGTAATGCAAAGACGCTGGAAGCGGACCGCCTGATCGTGTCCATTGGCCGCGTGCCGAACACGGACAATCTCGGTCTGGAAGCAATCGGCCTGAAGGCCAACGAGCGCGGTTTCATCGACGTGGACGAACACTGCGCGACCGCCGTGCCGAACGTGTACGCAATCGGCGACGTGGTGCGCGGCCCGATGCTCGCGCACAAGGCGGAAGACGAAGGCGTGGCGGTGGCCGAGATCATCGACGGTCAGAAGCCGCATATCGACTACAACTGCATTCCGTGGGTCATCTATACGGAACCGGAAATCGCGTGGGTCGGCAAGACCGAGCAGCAGCTCAAGGCGGAAGGGCGCGAGTTCAAGTCCGGCCAGTTCCCGATGATGGCCAATGGCCGCGCATTGGGTATCGGCCGTGCGGATGGCTTCGTCAAGATGATCGCGGACGCGAAGACCGACGAGATTCTCGGCGTGCATATCATCGCGGCCGACGCGTCGGACCTGATCGCGGAAGCCGTGGTGGCGATGGAGTTCAAGGCGGCCGCCGAAGACATCGGCCGCATTTGCCATCCGCATCCGTCGCTTTCCGAAGTCATGCGCGAAGCGGCGCTCGCAGTCGATAAACGCGCGCTGAACATGTAAGTTCGCCGGGTCTGGAAGGACCCGGTCGGACCCGGCCGGACTCGGCCCGGCTCGGCCGGCATCGCAACGAAGGCGAGCGGATCAAACCGTTCGCCTTCGTCACATTCAACGGCATCAGCGCTACAAGCCGCATCATGAACGTCACCGAATACTACGAAAACGAGCTGCGCACGCGGGGCTATCGATCGGACGAGGCGCAGCTCGCGGCGGTCGCGCGGCTGCAGCGCTGTTACGACGAATGGATCTCCTACAAGTCGCGCCGCTCGAACGCGATCATGAAGTTTCTCGTGCATCCGGAGCTGCCGCGCGGCGTGTATCTATGGGGCGGCGTCGGGCGCGGCAAGAGCTTTCTGATGGACAGCTTCTATGCGGTCGTGCCGGTGCAGCGCAAGACGCGTTTGCATTTTCACGAGTTCATGCGCGAGGTGCATCGCGAACTGGAAGACCTTAAGGGCCAGGCCGATCCGCTCGACGAACTCGCGCGGCGCATCGCGAAGCGTTACCGGCTGATCTGCTTCGACGAATTCCACGTCTCCGATATCGCCGACGCGATGATTCTTTATCGCCTGCTCGATCGCCTCTTCACCAACGGCGTGCAGTTCGTGATGACGTCCAATTACGAGCCGGACACGTTGTACCCGGAAGGCCTGCATCGCGACAGGCTGCTGCCGGCTATCGAGCTCATCAAGAAGCATCTCGACGTCCTGAATGTCGATGCCGGCACCGACTATCGCAGACTGACGCTTTCGACCGTGCAGGCGTATCACACGCCGCTCGGCGCGGCCGCGGATAAAGCCTTGCGCGACGACTTCGCGAAGCTCGCCGCCGTGCCGGACGAAAGCCCGCTGCTGCATATCGAGAAGCGCGAGCTCAAGGCACTGCGTCGCGCGGACGGCGTCGTCTGGTTCGATTTCGCGACCTTGTGCGGCGGACCGCGTTCGCAGAACGATTACCTCGAACTCGCGAGCCGCTTTCACGCCGTGATTCTGTCGGACGTGCCGCAGATGTCGCCGCGCATGGCATCGGAAGCGCGTCGCTTTACGTGGCTCATCGACGTGTTCTACGACCACAAGGTCAAGCTGCTGATGTCGGCGGCGGTGCCCGCCGAAGACCTGTACGTGGAAGGACCGATGGCCAATGAATTCGCGCGCACGGTATCGCGCATCGTGGAAATGCAGTCGAAGGAATATCTGAAGTCGCCGCGCCGTCTATCGGATATCTCACTGACCTAATACCGAGAAACCAAAAATAGCCGTTCAGCCAATTGGCGTAAGGCTTGTCGGGCTTTTTCAAGATTAGGAGGACTCTTATTTCCCCGCTTTGGTGCGCTCGGTATCGTTGCCGGGTACAGTAAATTGGAGAAATTAACGTGAAGCCCTACCGCGACATGTCCGACGAAGAATGGCAAATGGTGGCGCCATTGCTCCCCGAGCTGAGGCCGCGTTCCGAACTGCGCGGTCGGCCGCTCGCCAACACTCGCGCCGTGCTAAATGGCGTGCTCTGGGTCATGTATAGCGGCGCGTCGTGGTCCACCATGCCGCGCAAATACCCGTCGTATCAGACGTGTCACCGGCGCTTCAAGGCGTGGCACGAATCGGGCGTGCTGCTGCGCGTGATGACGCAGTTGTTCGGCCCGGCAGGCGAGTCCCTTTACGCGTTGATGACTTCTCGCATGCGCGTTCCGGCGGAGCTTCCATCGCTCATGGAAGAGAGCGTCGAAGCGGAACGCCGCGCTGCGTGACATCGGCCACGTGCAAAGCGTCTGCAAAGCGTCTGCAAAGAGGATGCAAAACGAAAACCGGCCTTGGCCGGTTTTTTCATTTGAGCGAGATCACTGACGCAACCATGTCTGCGAGCGCCCCAGGAGCGACACGCCGATATACCCGCGCACCACGAGTTTCTGTCCGCTGTCCTCGAGCTTCAACTTGCACTTGTAGAGCTTGCCGTTTTCAGGGTCGAGAATCTGCCCGTCTTCCCAGGTGTCGCCGTTCTGCCTGAGACCGGTGATGATGGTCATGCCTTTCACCAGTTGATCGCGCCGCTCGTCGGTGCAGGCCGTGCAGCGCCGCTCCGGATGATCGAATTCGCCGATGCCGCGCACCACGCGGCCCGACAACTGGCCGCTGCCGTCGTCGACGATCTGAATGATCGCCTTCGGCTTGCCCGTGGCATCGTCGATAGTCTGCCATGTGCCAACGGGCGTAGGCGCTTGCGCAAACGCGCTTGCCGCCGACAACGCGAAGAGCGCAGCGGCGCATGCGCGGCTGATCGCACGCTTCATAGGGTGTCTCCTTTCTTAATCGTCATCCCGCGCGCTGGTACAGCGGGTCGCGTCAGCATACGAGAAAGCCGTATCTGCGTCTGAGAGGAAACGTTCTAGTCAACAACGCGCTACCGTGCGCCGCGCAAGCCGGCTTCGAGCGTGGCGAAAGTGCGGGCGTCGGTGCGATCGAAATTGAGCGGCGTCACCGCAATGCGTCGGGCCGCCACGTTCGCCGTCTCGCTGTCGGGCGCATTCTCACGTGCGCCGCGTTGAAAGCGTAGCCAGTAGTAATCGAGACCGCGCGGGTCGACTTCCGCGATGACGTCGATACCTTCCACGAGCCCGACGCCTTGCCGCGTCACGGTAAGCGGACCGGCGGCTTCTGCATCGCAATCGGGGAAATTGACGTTGAGACACGTCGGCGCGTCGTGCGAGATGGCGAGCAACTGACGGATCACGCCGGGCGCGAGCGCGCTCGCCGTGTCCCAGCGCACGTTGTCGCGATCTGAAAATGTCTGGCTCAACGCGATGGACGGCAAGCCGAGCAGCAAGCCTGTCATGGCTGCGCCGACCGTGCCGGAAAACATGGTCTCGACACCAAGATTCGCACCGCGATTGATGCCAGAAAGCACGAGATCGGGCGGCGCATCTTTCATGAGATGGCGCGCGGCCATCACGACGCAGTCGCCGGGTGTGTGCCTTGCACGCCGAAGCGCCGTTCGCCCTGACGCGACACGCGCAACGGCGAATGAAGACTGATGGAGTGCGACGTGCCGCTCTGATCGTGCTCGGGTGCGATCACCCAGACTTCGTGCGCGATTTCGCGGGCGACGGCTTCGAGCACGGCAAGGCCGGGGGCGTCGATGCCGTCGTCGTTGGTAAGCAGCACACGTTGAACGATGGGTTCAGTAGCGGACATCGCGAATCACTCCTTGGTCGGTTGTGAATGAGATCAACCGATTATTACAGAGATCGCGACGCCGAATGAGTGTCAAGCGCGTGCCAAGCGCGTGCCAAGCGCGCGTCTTTAGCGAACGCCCAACCCGCGCAATACGGCATTGCCGTCTTCGGTCAGCCGGACTTTCGGTGCGCCCGCTTCGGGAGACACGATTTCGACGTAGCCATATTCCTGCAACGAAGCGACATCCGGCGTCGCGGCCATGGCGTCGATCGGCGCGTGCAAAAGCAAAAGCAGCGTGGCGATTTCGTGATGGCTGAGCAGCCGTTTGATGGCCCGCACGGGCGCCGAAGCGGAAGCTAAACGGAGGTTCATGGACCGAACTCCTTGGTTGTTACATGACGATTCTGGGCGCCGGTGACATCCGGCAGCCGACGTTGATGTCGATGAAGTCCGGCAAGGTTAGAAGCCGATTCTTAGGCGAAACTTAAAATTAACCGATGCCGGGAAATCGCGCTTGTTACAGCGTGTGTCGTCAAGTCAGCGAGCACTTCAGAGCGCCGCCATCAGAAGCGATAGTCGGGATTTTTCGGGTCGAACGTCAGGTCGTCGAAGGGCTTGGGATCGATGCGTTCGAGCACGATGCTTTCGAACTGCTCGCCGTCGTTATCGAACGATTCGATGCTGCGCAAAAGCGGACGCGTCAGATCGAGACCGAGCACTTCGCGCTTGGCGTAGAAGTCGGGCTGGCCGCTCGGCGTATCGTAGGTGAGGGCGACGACGCGCACACCGTCGATGGTCCGCACATCGACGCTGGCCGGCCGCGTGATGCCCGCTTCGATGAAGCGGCGGCCTTCGTCGATGAAACGCTGCGTAATGGCGTCGATGCTGAGTTCGCGGATCGAATGATTCGACTGCGCGCGCGCAAAGGCGCCGTCGATCTTCGTCCACATCGGCACCACGCCGAACAGCCCGCCCAGATGCCCGTATAGCTCACGGGGACGCGTCGAATCGTCGTAGATGATCTCCTGGCCCGCATGCGCGCCGTCGGGCAACCATTTGGCGTAGATGCGCAGCGGTTCGCGCGTCACGCGCACGAGCATGTGGTCGGCGCGCTTCGGCCATTTTCCCTTCACGCGTTCGCGCCGCCACATGGTGAATTCGCACGATGCAAAGCGGTGCGTGCCCGCGCTCAAGTAACGCGGCAGCGTGTGAGGATCGAGCGACTGGAAGAGGGTGACGAGTTGCTCGTCGTCGAGCGCCGCAAGCTCGCCGCTCGCCGCCGCGCTGGTCAGAAACGCAACCTGCTGATCGGCATCGAGCGTGGCGACGCGGTCCGCGCCAACCTGTGCGTACGCGTGCGATTCGAACAGCGCGAACATCGCGAGCAGCAGAAAATACAGGCTCGCACAGGCGAGCCGCCAGTTCGTGATGCGGCGCAATTGCACTGACGGCACTGGCGGCACTGGCGGCATGAGTTCTCCGATTGGACCAGTGATGCTACTCCTTAAGCTTCGCGCGTTCAGCATCGCGTAATTCGCGTCGCAAAACCTTGCCGATGGTCGAAAGCGGCAGCGAATCCCGAAACTCCACGAACGCCGGCATCTTGTAGCCGGTCAGATGTAAACGGGCGAAGGCGAGGACTTCTTCCACGGTGAGCGTGGCGTCGCGCCGCACGACGAACACCTTCACGCGTTCGCCCGTCACCGCGTCGGGCACGCCGATAGCCGCCGCCGAATGCACTTTCGGATGCGCCGCGAGCACGTCCTCGATCTCGTTCGGATACACGTTGAACCCGGACACGATCATCATGTCTTTCTTGCGATCGACGATACGAACGAACCCGCGCGCGTCCATCACGCCGATGTCGCCGGTGGCGAGCCAGCCGTCCGCGCCGATAATCCGCGCGGTCTCGATAGGCCGATTCCAGTAGCCTTTCATCACTTGCGGGCCCCACACGCAAAGCTCGCCGCGTTCGCCGATGTCGGCCCATACGCCGTCTTCGCGGCGCATGCGCACGAGCGTGGAAGGCACGGGCAGGCCGATGCTGCCATCGAAAGCCATGTTGTCTTCGACACCGATGGGACTCGCGCACACGAGCGGCGAGCATTCGGTGAGCCCGTAACCCTCGGTGATCGACAGGCCCGTGAGCTTCGCGAAGCGTTCGGCGACGCCGCGTTGCGTGGCCATGCCGCCCGACATCGCAAGCTTGAGCGCGGAGAAGTCGCGCGCGCGGAATTCGTCGTTGTCGAGCAGCGCGTTGTAGAGCGTGTTGAGCGCGCTGATCGCGGTGAAGTTCTCACGGCGCAGCGCGCGCATGAACGTGCTGAGATCGCGTGGATTGGCGATCAGCACATTGCGCGCGCCGATGCCGAGGAACACGAGCGCATTCATCGTCAGCGAATAGATGTGATAGAGCGGCAGCGGCGTGACCACCGTTTCGGCGCCATCGACGAGCCTCGCGCGCGCCCACGCAAGCGCCTGCATCACGTTGGCGATGACATTGCGGTGCGTGAGCATCGCGCCCTTCGCCACGCCCGTGGTACCGCCGGTATATTGGATGAACGCGATATCGCCGTGCCCGATGCGCACCGGTTCGAACTTGCGCCTGGCTCCGCGCGCAAGTGCCTGCCGCAAGCCGACCGCCTCGGGCAGCGAGTACGCGGGCACGCTCTTCTTGACGTGACGCAGAAAGAAGTCGATTGCCTGACCCTTGAGGTTGAGGCCGTCGCCGAGCAAGTCGCCGAGCGTGCTCACGATCACATGGCGGATGCGCGTGCCGTGCTGCGCGTCCTGCAATGTTTTCGCGAAAGGCTCCGCGACGACGATGGTCTGCGCGCCGCAATCCTTCAACTGATACGCGAGTTCGCGCGCCGTATAGAGCGGATTCACGTTGACGACGATCGCGCCCGCCGCAAGCGCGCCGAAGAGCGTCACGGGATAGGGCAGCGAATTGGGCATCATGAGCGCGACGCGATCGCCGGGTTTGACGCCGAGCTCTTGCAAATACGAAGCGAACGCCAGCGCCTTATCGCGCAGCGCGCCGAACGTGAGTTCGGAGCCGAGGCTCACGTAAGCGACGCGATCGCGAAAGCGCTCGACGGCTTGATCGAAGAAATGCGTGAGCGAACGGTAACGCGACGGATCGATATCGCGCGGCACGCCCGCCGGATACGAGGCATGCCAAATGCCATCCGTGCAATGCGGCTCGACAGCCCCGCGCGGCGATGCCGGTGCCGGACTCATGGTTTGTCTCCGTTGGCGCGGGTTGTATGCGCCTTATGTTTGTCATGCTGCTTTGTGTTCTGCTGTGCTTCGTGCTTCGTGCTTCGTGCTTCGTGCTCGCGTTGCGTCGGCTACGTGCGTTGAGGGCCGCGAGCGTCTCGCGGCTTCAGCGTTCCAGTATCGCGACGATGCCTTGTCCGCCCGCCGCGCAAATCGAGATCAGCCCGCGCGTGGGACGGCCATCGCCGCGAGCGGGCGCATGGCTCAACATCTTCGCGAGCGTGCCGACGATGCGTCCGCCTGTCGCCGCGAACGGATGCCCGGTCGCGAGCGAACTGCCGTTCACGTTCAGACGCGCGCGGTCGATGCCGCCTGGCGCCTGCCCGAGTCCGAGCACGGTTTCGCAATACTCTTGGTCTTCCCATGCGGCGAGCGTGCATAGCACCTGCGCGGCGAAGGCTTCGTGAATCTCGTAAAAGTCGAAGTCCTGCAAGGCGAGGCCGGCGCGCAAAAGCAGCGGCGGGACGGCGTGGACGGGCGCCATCAAGAGACCTTCGCGCTTGTCGAAGAAATCGACTGCCGCCGATGCCGACAAACTCAAGTACGCCTGCACCGGCAAGCCGCGTTCGGCGGCCCATTGTTCCGATGCGAGCAGCACGGCCGACGCGCCATCGGTGAGCGGCGTCGAGTTGCCGGCGGTGAGCGTGCCCGCATCGCGATCGAAGACAGGCTTCAGTTGCGCGAGCTGATCGAGCGAAAGCTCGGGCCGCAGCGTGTTGTCGCGCGTCTGGCCTTTGTACGGCGTCATCAGGTCGTTGAAGAAGCCGCGCTCGTACGCCGCCGCGAGCTTTAGATGACTTTCCCGCGCGAGCGCGTCCTGCGCTTCGCGCGAAATCTTCCAGCGCTTGGCCATCAGTTCGCAATGCTCGCCCATCGAAAGACCGGTGCGCGGCTCGGCGTTACGCGGCAGCGTCGGCCTGAAGAACATGCCGGGCCGCAGTTTCGCAAGCGCGCCCACGCGCTGGCCCGCCGTCCGGCTGCGATTGGCTTCGAGCAGAATCTTGCGCATGCGCTCGTTCACGCCGATGGGCGCGTCCGACGCCGTATCCACGCCCCCTGCAATACCCACGTCAATCTGTCCGAGCGCAATCTTGTTGGCGACCAGAATCACCGTTTCGAGGCCGGTGGCGCAGGCCTGCTGAACATCGTAGGCGGGCGTTTCCTTCGCCAGCGTGGTCGAGAGCGCGGCTTCGCGCGTGAGATTGAAATCGCGCGAATGCTTGACGACCGCGCCCGCCGCGATCTCGCCGGGACGCAGGCCGTGCAGATCGTAGCGATCGACGAGACCTTGCAGCGTGAAGGCCAGCATGTCCTGATTCGATGCCGTCGCGTAAGCCGTATTCGAACGCGCGAACGGAATCCGGTTGCTGCCGATGATCGCGACTCTGCGCCCGAGGTTCGAAGACGTGCTCATGGCAGCTCCCATTCGAACTCGCCGCGCAAATGCGGCCGGTCGCCGGCGAGATCGCGCACTTCGAAGGCGCGTGCGGTGGACGAGGGCGCCGCGCTCCACAGCGTCGCGTCGCCCGGAAGAAAGAGCGGCAGCTTGAAGTCGCCGTGCGCGTGACCGGATGCGAGCGTCTTCACCGGATGCAGCGCCGCGAGCGTGCGCGCAAGCGTCCACATGCCGTGCGCGATGGCGCGCTGAAAGCCGAACGCCTTCGCGCTCAACGCATGCAGGTGAATGGGATTGAAGTCGCCGGAAGCCTTCGCGTAGTCGCGGCCCAGTTGCGCGGGAAGCTGCCAGCGCGCTTCGCGTACGAGGAGCGGCGTACTGGTCTCGATGGCATCGGCGACGGGCGCGGTGGCTTCGGTCTTCACGCCGCGTTTCAGATAGACGCTGTCGCCATCCCACACGGCCTCGCCGCGCCGGTAGATGCGCGTATGCAGCGTGAACGCCTGGCCTTTCGGATGCGGCACGAGCGGTCCGCATTCCACTTCGATCCGCAAGCCCTGACCCGCGAGCAGCGGCCGGCGCAGATGCACGCTGTTCGACAGATGCACGACGCCGAGCGCCGACCAGGGAAACGACGGATCGGTAAGCATCATTAGATGCAGCGGAAACGCGAGCACATGCGGGAACGTGAGCGGCACGCCGTGCTCGGGGATGAAGCCGCACACGCGTGCATAGCGGCCGATATGTTCGGGGTCGAGCCGCACGTCGGGGCGAATCAGGCGCAGCGCGGGCAGATCGGTTGCGTGGCCGCGCCGGAACAGGCCCGGCAGCAGGCGGCCATAGAGCTTTGCGGGCGACGGCAGCGTATCGACGACGACGGTGCGCGGGCGGGGCATCGTGGAGACGTGCATCCGTCAGGCTCCGACGAGGCTCTGGCCGCAGACGCGCACCACCTGGCCGGTCACGCCCGCGCTGCCGGGACTCGCGAGCCATGCCACGGTTTCGGCGACATCGACCGGCAAGCCGCCCTGGCCCATCGAGTTGAGCCTTCGTCCGGCCTCGCGCACGCCGAATGGCATGCGCGCGGTCATTTGCGTTTCGATGAAGCCCGGCGCCACCGCGTTGATGGTGATGCCGCGTGCACGCAGTATCGGCGCCATGCTCTGCACGCGCCCGATCACGCCGGCTTTCGAGGTGGCGTAATTGGTCTGGCCGCGATTGCCCGCAATGCCGCTGATCGACGACACCGCGACGATGCGCCCGCCCGCGCCGATCACGTTCTGCGCGAGCAGGGCTTCGTCCATGCGTTCCTGCGCGAGCAGATTGATGTCGATCACGCTGTCCCACATCTCTGCGCTCATGCGCGCGATGGTCTTGTCGCGCGTGATGCCCGCGTTATGCACGACGATATCGATGCCGCCCGACGCCGCAAGCGCGGCCGCGAGTTCGGCGGGCGCTTCGGGCGATGCGATATCGGCATAGAACGCGGTATGCGCGCCGTTAGAAGGCGACGCGTCTTCTATGCCGAGCATGGTCTGATCGAGCGCGTCGCGCGCGGCGGCCACGTCGAGCCCGGTGACGATGGCGCCGTGCGCCGCGAGCACCGCCGCAATCGATGCGCCGATGCCGCGCGCCGCGCCCGTCACGAGCGCGCGCTTTCCGGCGAGCGACGCGGCCCAGTTCGCGGGCGAGGGCGCCGCGCCTTCGAGATGCACGGCTTGCCCCGACACATACGCCGAACGCGGCGACAAAAAGAAGCGCAGCGCGCCTTCGATGGAAGCCTGCGGACTCACGCGCAGCAGATTCGCCGTGCTGCCGTTGCGCGCTTCCTTGCCGAGCGAGCGCGTGAGACCTTCGAGCGCGCGCTGCGCGGTCGCCGCACGCGGATCGCTCAAAGCGCCGGGCGGGCGGCCGAGCACGACGATTCGGCCGCTTCTGGCAAGCGAGCGCAGCGCGTCGTGGAAGAAGGCGTAGAGCGCATGCAGGTCGCTGCTTTCGACAATGCCGGTGGCATCGAAGATCAGCGCCTGAACGCGGTTGGCGGGGCTTGAATCGGTGGCGCGCGCCTCGAAACGCCCGCTCATCGCGCCATGACGGCTTGCCACGGCGAGCCATCCGGACGCGCTGTCATGCGCGATGCCCGTCATGCCGATGCCGGACAACACCGCGAGGAGGTCGTCGAACAGTGCCGGCGACGGTCCCGCGCCGATGGCCGCCATACCGCCGAACTCGGCTTCGCCTGCGCGCAGGCGGCGCAACGCTTCGGGGCGCGGCAGCCCGAGCGAGCGGGCGATGCTCGTGCCGAAGGGCGAATTGACGAAGTCGAGGTAGCGGTCTTTCATCGATTGGCGAGCGGTCGTCGGCAGCGTGGTGTGCTTCGAAATCAGGCGACCGTTTCGGGCATTTGTTGCTCGATCTCGGCGCTGCGCTTTTGCAATGCTTCGAGGATACCGAAGTCTGCGGAAAAATCATCGACTTTCACGGCTTCGCGCGCGAGCGATGCCCATTCTTCGAGCAGAGCCGCCTCGCTCGTATCGATCAATCCGAGCGCGGTCGCCTGCCGCGCCCACGCTTCGATCTCGTCCGGGCTTTGCGGCAGAGGAGCGGTCTTGCCGGATTTCACGGCGTCGCGCAGGCGCGCTTCGAGTGCGACGACGGCGGGCGTGAGCGCGAGCAATTTCTCGCCGACCGCGATCGGATCGTCCTCGAGCGCGGACACGTGCGAGCCTTCGACAAGGCGGCTGCGGGCATCGCCGGGCGTCTGCATCAGGAGCGCGACGTCGTTGCCGAGCGCGTCCGTGCTGGGTGTGTGCGGCAGGCCGAACGGGAAAGCGAAGACGCGCAAGAAGGCGGCGGCGGCACGGTTCGGATAGTTGGCGAGCAAGCCGTCGAAGGCGAGCCGCGCCTGATACAGCGCGTCCTCCACGCCCCAGCGCACGAGCGGCAGGTCGCTTTCCGGGCGGCCGTCGTCCTCGAAGCGCTTGAGCGTCGCGGAGATCAGATAAAGCTGCGCGAGGATGTCGCCCAGGCGCGCGGACAGGCGCTCGCGACGCTTGAGCTCGCCGCCGAGCGCGAGCATCGAGATATCGGCGAAGAGGGCGAACGCGCTCGACAGGCGTGTCGCGGCGCGATAGTACGGGACGAGGCGCGCGTCGGCCTGTGCGGGTTTGCGGATCGACACGCCGCCGCCGAGCGCGTAGACGAGGCTGCGAATCGCGTTGGACGCGAGAAAGCTCGCATGACCGAAGAAGGCCGCGTCGAAGTCGGTGAGTGCGCGTTTTGCGTCGGGCTCGCGCGTGGCCGCCATCTCCTTGAGCACATACGGATGACAGCGAATCGCGCCCTGTCCGAAGATGATCAGGCAGCGCGTCAAAATGTTCGCGCCTTCGACGGTGATCGAGATCGGCATCTGCTGATACGCGCGCGCGAGAAAATTCGACGGCCCCATGCAGATGCCCTTGCCCGCGACCACGTCCATGCCGTCGTTGATCACTTTGCGCGCGCGCTCGGTGATGTGATATTTCGCGATCGCCGAAATCACCGAGGGCTTTTCGCCGAGATCGACGGCCTGTGCCGACAGGCGGCGCGCCGCATCCATCACGTACAGATTGCCGCCCATGCGGCCGAGCGCTTCCTGAATGCCCTCGAAGCGTCCGATCGACGTCCGGAACTGGCGGCGCGCGGCGGCATAGGCGCCGGTGCCGCGCACGGCGAGTTTGGCCATGCCGACATTCGACGAAGGCAGCGAGATCGCGCGGCCCGCCGCGAGACATTCCATCAGCATGCGCCAGCCGCGTCCGACCTGTTCGCGTCCGCCGATAACCCATTCCATCGGGATGAAAACGTCTGTTCCCCAGTTCGGGCCGTTCTGGAACACGGCGTTGAGCGGCCAGTGACGTCTGCCGATATGCACGCCGGGATGCGTCGTCGGAATGAGCGCGCAGGTGATGCCGGGCGCTTCGTTGCCGCCGAGCAGACGTTCAGGATCGAGCGCGCGAAAGGCAAGTCCGAGCACGGTGGCGATCGGTCCGAGCGTGATGTAGCGCTTGTTCCAGGTGACGCGAAAGCCGAGCGTCTCGCGGCCTTCGTGCATTGCGCGGCAGACGACGCCGACATCGGGAATCGCAGCGGCGTCGGAGCCGGCATAAGGACTCGTCAGCGCGAAGCAGGGGATTTCATCGCCGCGCGCGAGGCGTGGCAAGTAGTAGTTCTTCTGTTCTTCGGTGCCGTAATGCAGCAGCAATTCGGCGGGTCCGAGCGAGTTGGGCACCATCACCGAGACCGCCGCCGCCGACGAATGCGTCGACAGCTTCATGATGACTTGCGAGTGCGCGTAAGCGGAGAACGCCTTTCCGCCGTACTGCTTCGGAATGATCATGCCGAGAAAGCCCTTCTCCTTGATAAAAGCCCAGGCTTGCGGCGACAGATCCTGCCAGATCGTCGTGGTGTCCCAGTCGTTGGCGATGTCACAGAGATGGGCGCATTCGTTGTCGACGAAGCTTTGTTCTTCCGGCGTGAGTCTTGGCGCGCCGTGAGCGAGGAGCGAGTCCCAGTGCGGGCGGCCGGAAAAGAGTTCGGCGTCCCACCAGACCGTGCCCGCTTCGATGGCGTCGCGTTCGGTGGCCGACATCTGCGGCAGGATCTTTTGAAATACGCCCAGCACCCGCCGGCTGATGAGCACGCGGCGCAACGGCTTGATGGAGAGGAGAAGCGCCGGAAGCACGAAGACGATGGCCAGCAGCGCGGTGACTATCGGCCCGACGATGCCGGTGAGCGCGCCCGCCGCGACCCAGATCGCGAGCGCCGCGAGCCAGGCGACGGCAGGCGCTTGCACGAAGGTCAACGCGCCAGCGACAAGGAGGAAAGCGATGACGAAGAGGGCGAGCATCACGGGTCTCCGAAGCGGCGGTGGTTCGGAGGAGCAGCACGGGGCGTGCCGAATGCGTCGGCATCGCCCTCTAAAATAGCTTGTGGCGCCCGATGGTTCGCTTAAGTTTGCGCCGCCACTTCCTCCGCCGAGCGCGTCATATCGATACCCCTACGCTCGCGGCTGAAGAAGATCAACGCGGCGATCACGACAGCGACGGTTCCCGCAACGATCGCCATTGCGGTGCCGTAGTCCTTGCCGTGGGCCTCGGCGATCGATGCCTGCATCGTCGCATTGACGGCCGCCAGCAGGTTGCCGAGCTGATAAACGAGCCCCGGAAACGTCGCGCGAATCTCATCCGGCGAAATCTCGTTCAGATGCACTGGAATCACGCCCCACGCGCCCTGCACGGAAATCTGCATGAGGAACGCGCCGATGGCGAGCATCACCGGGCCTGTCGAGAACGCCCATAAATACAGAACCGGCAACGCGATCAGCGCGGCGATGAAAATCGCCACGCGCCGTCCTATCTTCTCGGAAAGCGACCCGAAAAAGAGTCCGCCGACAATCGCGCCGATATTGAGCACGATGGTAATCAGCGAAACCGTGTGCGGGTCGAAATGATGCTGTTCGCGCAGGAAGGTCGGATACAGATCCTGCGTGCCATGCGAGAAAAAGTTGAACGCGGTCATCAGGACGATCGCGTAAAGCGAGAGCTTCCAGTTCTGCTTGAGCGTGGCGAGCAGACCCGGCCGCTTGCGCTTTTCGAGCGCGCGCCACGCGGGCGATTCCGGCACGTGCGCGCGCACATAGAGCACGAGCAGCGCGGGCGCGACGCCGACAAAGAACATCCCGCGCCAGCCGACGAACTGATAAAGCACGCCGAATACGATCGACGCGAGCAAGTAGCCGCTCGGATATCCCGCCTGCAGCAAGCCCGAGACGAAGCCGCGCGAGGAAGGCGGCACGGTTTCCATCGTCAGCGCGGAGCCGACGCCCCATTCGCCACCCATCGCGACGCCGAAGAGAAAGCGCAAGATCAGCAAAGTCGTGAGATTCGGCGATAAACCCGAGAGCAATTCGAGCAGCGAATAAATCGCGATGTTGATCATCAATGTCGGACGGCGGCCGAATTTGTCCGCAAGCCGCCCGAAGATCAACGCGCCAAGCGGACGCGCCGCCAGCGTAAGCGTAATGGCAAAGGCCACCTTGGGAATGCCGGTATTAAATTCGGCGGCGATGTCCTTCAATATGAAGACCATCAGAAAGAAGTCGAATGCGTCGAGTGTCCAGCCCAGGTAAGCCGCAATCGTTACGTTTCGTTGTTCGCGCGTCCAACTCATTGCCGTGGTCTCCGTTCGATTAATTGATTGGCTTGCCTGGCGAGCGGCGAGGCCGGACAGGCACGGCCGCAGGCAAGCTGAGTGTACGCCCGTGTTTAATTAGCTGCAGGAGGTCAAGAAAGCGCGTGGCACGAATAAGCGCGATTAAATCGTGATCGTAAGCGCGAATGATTCGAATCGATTCGATTCAACAGAAGATCGAATAGACGACGTAAGAAAATTGAATAGGATTTGAAAAGAAAAGGCGCGGAAAACAAAAAACCCCACGCGTTGATTCGTGGGGTTGTTTGCAAAACGCTGAAAGAGACCTTGGTGCCCAGGAGAGGACTCGAACCTCCACGGTGTTGCCACCGCTAGGACCTGAACCTAGTGCGTCTACCAATTCCGCCACCTGGGCCAAGGGGTACAGCGAGCCCGCTATTCTAGCGGTAACGGTCGCCGTGTCAACCAACTGCGCTTTTATGGAGCGCCGCCGGAAGCAGGACTTCCGCATAAAAAGAAAAAGCCACCCGAAGGTGGCTTTTTTTCAAACATCTTGGTGCCCAAGAGAGGACTCGAACCTCCACGGTGTTGCCACCGCTAGGACCTGAACCTAGTGCGTCTACCAATTCCGCCACCTGGGCAAGGGTGCGTGTACTGCGTTTTGTGCTTCGTGAGCAGCAAAGAACGCCATTATATCGACCGGATTGCGTCTGTCAAGCATTTCCATTCGACGATTCGCAGCGCGAGCGTGATCCTCGCCGCGGCACGCTCAAGCGCCTGCGCGCCTCATGAGGGCCCGAATACGGGTGTTAGAATGATCCGCAACGATGCCCGCCATTGAAGGCTGCAAAGTTCCGCGAAAGTCCATCTAAACGAGAAGAAAGACGATCAAGCCCTTGAGCAAATATCCGTATCCGATTCCCAGCCGCGAAGAGATTCTCGGCGTGCTGCGCACGAGCGAGACTCCGCATGCCGCGAACGACATCGCCGAGGCATTGTCGATCAAGCGCCAGGAGCGCGAAGGATTTTTCAAGCGACTGGCGGCCATGGAACGCGACGGGCAAATCCGCCTCGACAAGCGCGGTCACTACCAGCTCACGCATCCTTCGAACTTCGTTGCAGGCCGCGTGCAAGGTCATCGCGATGGCTTCGGCTTCCTGATCCGCGACGACGGCCAGGACGATCTCTTCCTTCCCAATGGCGAAATGCAGAAGGTCATGCACAACGACCGCGTGCTTGCGCGCATCGTCGGCTTCGACCGGCGCGGCCGGCCGGAAGGGCATATCGTCGAGGTCACGGACCGCGCGAACAAGCGCGTCATCGGTAGGCTCATCAACGAGAATGGCGCGTTGATTCTCGTGCCGGAAGACAAGCGCATCGGTCACGACATTCTCATCACGCAGAACCCGAAGAAGGCGAAGGTCGGGCAAGTGGTTTCCGTCGATCTCACCGATTTCCCGAGCCGTCATTCGCAGCCGCTCGGCCGCGTGGCCGAAGTGATCGGCGATATCGACGATCCCGGCATGGAGATCGAGATCGCCGTGCGCAAGTACGGTGTGCCGCACGAATTCAGCGACGCCGCGCTTGCCGCCGCCGCGAAGCTGCCCGACGAAGTGCGTCCGGTGGACATACGCCATCGCGTGGACTTGCGCGATGTGCCGCTCGTCACGATCGACGGCGAAGACGCCCGCGACTTCGACGATGCCGTGTATTGCGAGCCCATCTCCGTGGGCCGCGGTTCGGGCTTCCGGCTGCTCGTGGCGATTGCGGACGTGTCGCATTACGTGCGCCCGAACGAAGCACTCGATGTCGACGCGCTCGACCGCAGCACGTCGGTGTACTTTCCGCGTCGCGTGATCCCGATGCTGCCGGAAAAGCTCTCGAACGGCTTGTGTTCGCTGAACCCGGACGTCGACCGTTGCGTGCTCGTGTGCGACATGGTCATCACCGCGCGCGGCGAAATCAAGGCATATCAGTTTTATCCTGGCGTGATGCATTCGGCCGCGCGTCTTACCTACACCGAAGTCGCCGCGGTGCTCACGAACACCAAGGGACCGGAAGCCGCGCGCCGCGCCGAGATCCTGCCGCAATTGCAGGATCTCTACGGCGTCTACAAGGCGCTGCACGCCGCGCGTCAGAAGCGCGGCGCAATCGATTTCGACACCACCGAGACGTATATCGTCGTCAACTCGCAGGGCAAGATCGAGCAGATCGTGCCGCGTCATCGTAACGACGCGCATCGGCTGATCGAGGAATGCATGCTGGCGGCCAACGTCTGCGCGGCGGACTTTTTGAAGCGCAACAAGCATCCGGGCCTCTACCGCGTGCATGCGGGACCGACCGAGGAGAAGCTCGAAAACCTGCGCACGTTCCTGCGTGGCGTCGGTCTCACGCTGACGGGCGGCGCGAAGCCTCACGCGAGCGATTACGCCGCGCTGATCGCGCAGATCCGCGACCGGCCCGACGCGCAGATGCTCCAGTCGATGGTGCTGCGCTCCATGCAGCAAGCGGTGTATAGCCCGGACAACATCGGTCACTTCGGGTTGGCTTACGAAGCGTATGCGCACTTCACGAGCCCGATTCGCCGCTATCCCGACTTGCTCACGCATCGCGCCATTTACGCCATTTTGCAGGGCAAGAAGTATCTGCCCGAAGTGGGTCACGACACATCGCTTAGCACCGGCCTCACGAAAGCCGCGCGCGAGATGCAGAAGAACGACGATCAGTCGCGCGGCCGTTCGCGCAACAACGTCGCGATTTGGGAAGAACTCGGGCTGCATTGTTCGTCGAACGAACGTCGCGCCGATGAAGCCTCTCGCGATGTCGAAGCCTGGCTCAAGTGCTATTTCATGCGCGACAAGCTCGGCGAGGAATACGGCGGCATGGTGAACGGCGTGACGTCGTTCGGCATCTTCGTGCAACTCGATTCGCTGTTTATCGAAGGGCTCGTGCATATCACCGAACTGGGCTCGGATTACTTCCAGTACGACGAGATCAAGAACGAACTGCGCGGCGAACGCACGGGTATCCGGTATCGCATGTCGGATCGTGTGCGCGTGCAGGTGGGCCGCGTCGATCTCGATGCGCGCAAGATCGACTTCCGTCTCGTGCGCGACACGCCGGTGAAACCGCCGGCGCCGCGTCCGTCCGCGAATGCGGGCGCCGAGCATGCATCGGGCGGCGATGCGGGCGGTCCGCGCATCCGCGCTTTCGACGACGACGTCACCGGCACGCGTACGCGTGGCGGCACGAAGAAGGGCGCGGCGGTGGCGTCGGCCACGCGTGGTGGCGCGGCCAGAAAGCGTGGCGTGGCGTCGAAGTCATCGGCGCAGGGCAGGCCGGCGCGCAAGAAACGATAAGACGCGCTTCAGGGCGCTAGCTGGCAATCGCGCGGTCCGACGCCACGAGCTTCGGACCGCGTCATGCTTTTATGGATTTCACGAAGGTTTGGATCAGTCATGTCACGTCTCAAGGTTCTATACGGTTTTCACGCAGTGACCGCGCGTTTGCGTGCGGATGCATCGTCGATCGAAGAGGTCTTGTACGACCCTTCGCGCAAGGACCGGCGCATGCAGGATTTTCTGCGGACCGCGAAGGAAGCGGGCGTTCGCCTGATCGCAGCCGAGGAATCGCGCTTGTTCGGGCTCGCGGGCACCATTCAGCATCAGGGCGTGGTGGCGCGCGGGCAAGACTTGCCGCTCGCGCAGAATCTGGCCGAATTGCTCGATGGCGTGACCGGCACGCCGCTTCTGCTGGTGCTCGATGGCGTCACCGATCCGCATAATCTCGGCGCGTGTCTGCGTGTCGCCGATGCGGCGGGCGCGCATGCCGTGATCGCGCCGCGCGACCGTTCCGCCGGGCTGAACGCAACGGCGGCGAAGGTGGCGAGCGGCGCGGCGGACAGCGTGCCTTACATCACCGTGACGAATCTGGCGCGCGCGCTGCGCGAATTGAAGGATGCGGGCGTGTGGGTGATCGGCACGGCGGGCGAAGCGTCAGCGAGTCTCTTTGAAACGAAGCTGGACGGCCCGGTGGCTATTGTGGTGGGCGCGGAAGGCGAAGGCATGCGCCGTCTCACGCGCGAGACGTGCGACGAGATCATGAATATCCCGATGGCCGGCGCGGTGGAAAGTCTCAATGTGTCCGTGGCGAGCGGGGTTTGTTTATTCGAGGCCGTGCGGCAGAGAAGTGTGAAGAAGTAACGTGCCAATGTTGTCCCGCCTGACCGCCCTGATCTGCGCCTGTGCGCTCACCGCCTGCACCACCACCATGATCGACCGCGGCACCTACCTCGCCGACACTCAGCACCACGCAAAAGGCGCCGACTCTCGCGTGCGCTTTCTCGTCATGCACTACACCGAGATCGACGAAGCGAAGTCTCTCTCGGTCCTGACCGGCGATCAGGTGAGCGTGCATTACGTCGTCCCCGATGCCCCGCGTATCGAACGAGGCGAGCCGGTCGTCTATCAACTCGTGCCGGAAGACCAGCGCGCGTGGCACGCCGGGCTGAGTTACTGGCAAGGCGCGACGGAACTCAACGCTTCGTCCATCGGGATCGAGAACGTGAATCTCGGGCCCATTGACACGCCGTCCGGTCGCGGATGGCAACCTTATCCGCCCGCGCAGATCGACGCGCTCATCGAGCTGTCGCGCGATATCGTCACGCGCTATCGCATTCCGCCGACGCGCGTCGTCGGCCATAGCGATATCGCACCGCAACGCAAGATCGATCCCGGTCCGCTTTTTCCGTGGCACACGCTTTACCAGGCGGGCATCGGCGCATGGCCCGACGATGCCACGGTCGCCGCGCATCTCGCCGGCCGTGCGCCGAAGGCGCCCACGGATGTCCGCGCGCTTCAGGAAAAGCTCAAACGTTACGGTTACGATGTCGCCACCGACGGTGTCCTCGATGAGAAAACGCGCCGCGTCTTCGGCGCGTTCCAGATGCACTTCCGCCCGTCGGACTACGCGGGTGACGCGGATGCCGAAAGCGACGCCATCGCGTCCGCGCTCATCGACAAATATCTGCCCTGACATGAGCGACTACTTTCTGCCGCTTCGCGCGCTCCATATGACCTGCGCGGGACTGAGCATCGCCGGTTTCTTGCTGCGCTGGATCTGGATGCTCGCGGATCCGCGTCTCTTGCAAAAGCGTGCGGTAAAAATCGTCCCGCATATCGTCGATACCGTGCTGCTCGTCTCGGCCATCGCGCTCGTCGTCATCATCGGCTTCGACGCGAATGCCGCGTGGCTCGCAGCGAAGATCGCGGGCCTCGTCGTCTATATCGTGCTCGGGACGTTTGCGCTCAAACGCGGCCGCACCAAAACCTCGCGGGCAATCTTCGGCGTGCTCGCCATCGTCGTCTTCGCGTTCATCGCTTCGGTGGCGCGCACGCACGATCCGCTCGGTTTCCTGCACGCGTTCGCTTAGCGGAGCAAGATGCTCCCTTGGACTCGAATTCTCACCTCGAAAGCAGCAACACCATCATGACTCAGGACGAACTCAAGCAACTGGTCGGCCAGGCCGCCGCCGATTATGTCGACGCGCAGGCGCCCGAAGGCTGCATCATCGGCGTTGGCACGGGGTCGACCGCCAATTGCTTCATCGATGCGCTCGCAAAGTCGAAAGCGCGTTATCGCGGCGCGGTATCGAGTTCGCTCGCGACCACGGCGCGCCTCGAAGCGCATGGCTTCAAGGTGTTCGATCTCAACGAAATCGAAAACTTGCCCGTGTACGTGGACGGCGCCGATGAAATCGACGGCAGCGGCGCGATGATCAAGGGCGGCGGCGGCGCGCTCACGCGCGAGAAAATCGTCGCGTCGGTGTCGGACGTGTTCGTGTGCATCGCCGATGCAAGCAAGCGCGTCGACGTAATGGGCAAGTTCGCGCTGCCCGTCGAAGTCGTGCCGATGGCGCGCACGGCTATCGGCCGCAAGCTCGTGACGCTCGGGGGCGTGCCGATCGTGCGCGTGACGCTGGACGGTTCACCCTTCATCACGGACAACGGCAACGAGATCATCGACGTGAAAGGGCTTTCCATCACCGACCCGCGCGCGCTCGAAGCGCAGATCAACGCGTGGCCGGGCGTCGTGACCGTCGGACTGTTCGCGGCGCGCGGCGCGAATGTGTGTTTGCTGGGCACGGAGAAGGGCGTCGAACGTATCGACTACGCGGCATAAAAAACCGCTCGAAGGCAGCACGCTCAAACAAAAATGGCCCGGAATGTCCGGGCCATTTTTTATCCAAAGGCAAAATTAGAACGCGTTACGTCCGATAAAGCCCTTGAACATGGTCATCGCGACAATCTTGATGTCGAACCAGAACGACCAGTTGTGGATATAGAACAGGTCGAACTTCACGCGGCTCTGCATCTTCTCGACTTTTTCTGTCGCGCCACGATAGCCGTTCACCTGCGCCCAACCCGTAATGCCCGGCTTGATGCGGTAACGGAACATATAACCGTAGACGAGATCCTTGTACAAGTCGTCGTGTTCGAGCGCGTGCGGGCGCGGGCCCACCACCGACATATGTCCGAACAGTACGTTCAGGAACTGCGGCAGCTCGTCCAGACTCGTGCGGCGCAGGAATGCACCGATCTTCGTCACACGCGGGTCGTTGCGCGTTGCCTGGGTCACGTGGCCGCTCGTTTCCTTGTGCACGGCCATCGAACGGAACTTGTAGATGCGGAACGGCCGTCCGTCAGCGCCCTTGCGGTTCTGCGTGAAGAAAACCGGTCCCTTCGAGGTAGCCTTTACCGCGATCGAAATGCCGATCATGAGCGGCGACAGCGCCAAGAGTGCGGCGGCCGCGAACAGGCGGTCGAACAGCATCTTCGGCCACATTTGCAGCGTGCTGACCGGCGAGGTCGTCAGGTTGATGGTGGCGAGCCCGGCGACATCCGTCATCGAATGATTGAAGAGCGAGATGCTGCGGGTGTCTGGAATCAAACGCAGATTCACGAAGTCATGGCGCAGCGCGTGCACGAAGCGGTAGATGGTGTGCTCTTGCGAAAGCGGCAGCGCGAGCCACACTTCGTTGATCTCTTCACGGCGCACTTTCTCGACGAGTTCGTCGAAGTCGTTGAGCACCGGCATGCGCATGGAAGCGCCCAGCGTGCTGCCTACGCCGCTCGCGTGCAATTCCTCGTCGCCGGTCGTATCGAGCAGGCAAACCGGCGTAAAACCCTGTTCGGGCGTGCTGCTGAGGTGCGCGAGCAAGGTGCGCGCGAAACCCTGCGCGCCGACGATAGCCACGGTGCGCTGGTTGAAGCCGCGGCCACGCATGGCTCTAAGGCTCAGATAGACCGCGCACTTCGCGACGACGATCAACGCGCCGGAAATCAGCGTGGAATAAGCGAACCACAGACGCGAGACCAGATCCATCCGATGCAGCGTGAACGCCAGCAAAAGCGCCGCCGCCGCCACCGCGACCCAGGCGAGCGTCACGCGTGCGAGCATCACCGGCAACGGCTTGCCGCGCCAGGCTTCGTACACGCCGAACGCCGGAAACAGCAAGAGGGCGAGCACGCAATTGAACGCGATCAGCAACTTTTCGACATCGCTGAAATCGAGCGAGGAGAAGCGCATGAAGTGCGCAATCACCCCGCCTGCGATGATCAGGAACACGTCGAGACAACGTGCCGAGCGGGCGAACATATCGCGATTTTTAGTTTGCATCTGCATTATCAGGCGCTGGGAACGGAGACGTTTTCCTGCACGCGCATGCGCGGCAGCAGGCGGTCGAATTCACGCTTCACGAGGCCGTAGCACTCGCAGGCGCGGGCTTCGAGCCCTTCGCGGTCCACCACCTTGATACAGCCGCGGCTGTGATGGATGAGGCCCGCATCGTGCAGCTTGCCGGCTGCTTCGGTCACGCCTTCACGGCGTACGCCCAGCATATCGGCAATTAATTGTTGCGTCACTTGTAGTTCGTTGGACGCCGTACGATCGATTTCGATTAGAAGCCAGCGGCAAAGTTGCTTATTGAGCGAATGATGGCGGTTGCATGCGGCCGTCTGCGCGACTTGCGTGAGCAGCGCTTGCATATACAGAAGCATCAGGCGGCGCAGGAAGTCGGAACGCGCGAATTGGTCGCGCAGGGCTTGCGCGCTCATGCGATACGCGAAGCCGGGGCACTGCACTTGCACGCGCGTCGGCATGGTTTCGCCGCCCGTGAGCACCGGCACGCCCGTCATGCCTTCGCGGCCGACCGCCGCGATTTCGACGGAACCGCCATCTTCCATGGTATGCAGCAACGAGATGATGGCCGTCGTCGGGAAATAGACGTGATGAATGCGCTGGCCGGAATCGCACAGCAGTTGTTCGGTGCGCAATTGAACGAGCTCGAGATGCGGAGTCAGTGCTTGCCATTCGTGCGCCGGAAGCGCGCCAAGCAAATGGTTGCCGTGCAGGTCGGACTGGAGGGTAAGCATGGTTGTTCTCTCGTAGCTCGCGCAGTGCGCTTCACTCTTTTATTTACTGATGTGAACGTTTTCCAACACATTCCGTCCTTCACATCAGCCCCGTAGCTCCTGTGTCGCGCATGAGTTGATTTGGTTGATTGCGTCGATCGGGTGGCGACACTCTTTTAGCGAGGACTGTGCCAATGCGGCGAGCGTCAATGTGGGCGGGGCCTCAGTGCAAATCCGCCGTTTGTGATGCAGTGCAGCGAAGCATTTTTGTTTCAGTTTTGAACATTGCTGGTCTTAGGAATACGTATGCGACCCAATACGTAGCATTGTTGCGATCCCCCCGAATGAAGGATTGGTCATATCGCATTACCGCGCGACAGGGCTCTTGGGGAGACATCAGGTTGCAAACCTTCCTTCTTTCGTAGGGAGTTTGAAAATTGATTCATCCGTGTTCCATCGGCTTCGTGGGCAAGCGAACGTGCATTCGTGGATGACTCGCTTGCTTATCCGCAAAGCCTTGCTGCGTATGTCTTTGCGACATGCAAGCCGTGCATGGTCGTGATTCGCGTTCAAGGGCAAAACGTTGCGGCTCTTGCGCGATGTGGAAACCTCACGCGATAAGCATCACGGTGAACGATCTTCATGTCGGCCGTGATGGCTTACATCGGCCCATACGAGGCTTGCACAGCATGCTTCAACGAACATCATCACGATGATTCAGCGTAAAACGTTTGCGTGACATTTGATGGTTTGGTGCTTTGCGACAACGCCGAATTACGCGGAGGGAAGAATTCAGAAATGTTTCATCAAGGACAACTTCGAGCGCTTGTGTGTCGCGTGAAGCGTTGAACACAGCGCAAAGCAGCGTGAGATTTGACTAACACACTTGGCGTGCCATGTCGCCGAGAGATTGGAGCAAGCAAAAAACCCCTTGAAATAAGGCTCGAAATGAGGGCGCCGCAAAGGGCGCATCTCATGAATCATGCTATGAAATGTTCAACAGACTATAGCGGCGAGAGGCGGCACTACGCGCGAATATGCATCTTCGAGAACATCGAAAGAGGCTTCGCAAAGCTCGCGATGTTGTCGTGAAAGCGAGCGAGCGAGACGGCATTGCATGACCATGGTCTCGCTTGCGATCTTGCGGGCGCTGGTATGCGTTTGCACGGGTATGTCGAAGCCTTGCTCGCGCATCCATTGCAGGTAGTGCGCAAGCAGTTCGAAGTTCGCGCCGAGCTGTCGCATTACGTTTGCGAAGTAGAGCTGCGTGTAAGCGTCACCGCGCGCGAGCATGGCATCGACATGTTCGGGAAAGGCAGCACGCCAGCGCGTGATCGGATTGTGCAAAGGACGTCGCAGCAAATGCGCGCACAACAGATCGGCCGATGCTTCCGCCAAGGCCGTTCCGGTAAGCGGTTCACGTACACGCTTGACGAACTCGACATGCGGGAAAAGTGTCGCGGCCAAGGTGCTTGCGTCGCTGGCGGGCAAGCCCAGCACGCCGTTGTAGTCATCGCCATCGAGCAGATGGTAGCCCGTGTGATGAAAGTAGCCGAGACGCCGCGCATTGGGATCGATCACATCGATGCCGATAGTCGTCTTCGCATGCGCGCGATGGTAGGAAGCCGACCGCGTGTCGGGCAAGAAGAACGCATCCGTTTCGATCAGCACGGTGTTTGCGCGGCGCGTCTGCACGAGCGCGCGTTCTTCGAGCGAATGGAAGATCGAAAGCTCCTGTACTTGCAGGCCGTAAAGCTTTTCGATGTCTTCCGGTGTAATGCGGCCGAGCGTGAACTGGTCGTCCTCGAAGTCTTGCGCGACGCTATACGCGAGTGCCGCGCGCGGTTCGAGACCATTGCCGTGCAGAAGCTCGATCCAGAGATCGACGGGTCCCGCGCCGTCGCGCCAGATGCGCTCGCCACGATGCAACGCATGCGCGTGATGCCGCCGCGCGCGCAGGCGCAAGGGGTCGAGTTGCACGACGCGCGAACGGCCTGCGTCGGAACCCGTCACACCGCCGGTGTGGAACGCGCTCATGCGTTGACCTCTGAGCAGTAAGGACGGCGTCCGATACCGCCCGTGCGGCCGGGCATGCAGTCATTTTTGCTTTCGTTTTTTTGCGCGCCCGAGTCGCGGTCGACGGCGGTAAGCATCTCGATTTTCCCATGAAGGTGCCGCATGAAGCGAGCGCTATCGGTGCATGCGAATGCACGAAATCGCGCCGGGTGCACGGTTGCATGCACTTATGGGCGGCGAACGGTGCATCGCGGCCCGTGTATGCGGTTTTAGGTTCGAAGGCGTCTTTTTCCCCGAGACGCCTTGCGTGCGGTTGGCCTTATTTGACGGGGCTGCAAGGGCTATCGTCGGTGCGCCGCCGCACGGAATGTTGGCTCACCGGGACGTAACGTGTGATGGTCGCCACGCCGGTTTTATCCGGCCCGAGCATGGAGAATAAAACGATGAACTGGAAAGCCCTTGATTTCGAACAGCTCACTGCGCGAGAGCTTTATCTGATTCTGCGCGCACGCAGTGCGGTGTTCGTCGTCGAACAGTCGCATGTGCACCTCGATCCCGATGGCCGCGATGAAAGCGGCGTGCATGTCTTCGCAGCCGAAGACATGACTCGTTCGATGCCCGTGCTCGCCTATGCGCGCATTCACGAAGGCGATGCCGAAGACCCGGAAGTCGTCGTCGACAAGATCTTGACGAGCCCGCTGCGTCGCGGCGATGGCACCGCGCATGCGCTCATCGAACGCGTGCTCGAAGTGACCGCGGAACGTTGGCCCGGACGCGGCGTGCGCCTCACGGCGCCTGTGAGTCTGCGCGGCTTTTACGAAGCGTTCGGCTTTCGCAAGACCGAAGGTCCGTTCCTCGAACACGGCATGCCGTACATCGGCCTGACGCGAAAGAGCCGTCAGACGGCGCGCGAAACGGCGAGCGCCAGCAAGGCGCAACTGCACGCCAACACCTACGAGTTGCTGTAAGCAGCTTTGCGCGCGCTGCTTGGCCCTTAAGGCGGCGCGCGCGATCCAACGAATTCCACGCTGTAAAAACGAAAGGCAATCCAGGACACGCGGACCGACCAAGGTCGCGCGTGCCGAACCCACATGCGAATAGTCCATCTAGCCAACCACGCACAGACGATTGGCAACGGCACCGTCAACATGATGGTGGATCTCGCCTGCATGCAGGCGCGCATGGGGCAGGAGGTAATCGTGGCGTCATCCGGCGGCGGATTCGAGCCGCTCTTGCGACGTCACGGCATCACGCATATTCCGTTGCAACAGTCGCGCCAGCCTTGGCGCGTCCCTTCGATGATCGCGGGCTTCAATCGCCTTATCGACCGATTCGATCCCGATATCGTGCACGCGCACATGATGACGGGCGCATTGATCTCGCGCTTTGGCAGCATGCGCCGCCGCTTCGCGCTCGTCACGACCGTGCACCATGAATTGCAGAAGAGCGCGTCGCTGGTGCGCTCGGGCGATCGCATGGTCGCCGTGAGCGATGCGGTCGCGAAGGATCTCGTCGCGCGCGGTATCGGGGCCGAGCGGCTTTCGGTCGTGCGCAATGGTGCGATAGGCGCGCCGCGGCTCGTGTGCCGTCCCGCGCCGAAACCCCTGCGTTTGAAGCATCCGAACGTAGTTTGCGTGGCGGGGATGTATCGAAGAAAGGGTATTACCGATTTGCTGCATGCATTCGCGCTGTTGCGCGAGCAATCGATGCACGACCGGGAATTCATACCGGAGCCGCATCTGTACCTAGTAGGCGACGGGCCCGATCGCAGCGCGATGGAAACGCTCGCCGCCGAGCTAGATCTGGGCGCGACGGTGCATTTCACCGGCTTCGTCGCGGACCCGCGTCCGTATCTCGCCGAAGCCGATGTCTTCGCGTTGCTGTCGCTTCAGGACCCGAGTCCGCTCGTGATCGCCGAGGCGCGCGAGGCAGGATGCGCAATCGTTGCCACGCGTATCGGCGGTATCCCCGAATTACTCGATGGCGGCGCGGCGGGCGTGCTCGTGCCCAATGGCAATCCGGCCGAGGCGGCGGCGAAACTGCGCTGGCTGCTGCTCGACTCGCAGGCGCGCGGCCAACTGTCGGCGCGCGCGCGACAGAATCTGCATCAGCTTTCAGTCGAGCGCGTAAGCAACGAATACCTGACGATCTATCAGGAAACGCTCGCGGAACGCGCTTCGCAACGGCCGCGTGCGATGCCGGTCGGCCCGCGTCGCACGCGCGCGCCCGATGGCGCCGTATGAGCGAATAGACCGACGAATGAACTAAGTGGTGCACGACGAAAACGCGCATACGTACCGCATAAAGCGCGCGAGTGTCATACAAAAGGGGTATCGAATCGGGCGAGCGTTCGCGGTCGCACAGAACGCATACGAGATGCTTGCTCAAATGCTTGCATGACCGGTTCGCATTTCGGACGGACCGCAAAAAAACGCTCGCGCCGCGCTGCGACGTCGCCATTCTTCAGTTTCCCTGACGAATGCCGGCGCGCGCGCGGCGCGAGTGCAGCACTCAGGGCATGCAGCAAGAAGGGCGGCGACGTGGCGATTGCACCCCGTCAGAGGGAATACCCTGTCAGGAAATTCCCAACTGGTTTTCGGTGCAACGAAGACGCAACGTATCAGGCACGACGACCGGACCAGTCGGTTGTCGCCGTGCCTCGGCGCCTCTGAGCAAACAGCGTGTTCACGACGAACACACATGGCTACGGACAGGCGACAAAGGGGAGAAGCGAGATGGATGAAAACAAAGAGCGATCGCTGGTGGCGAAGGTCATGGACGGACTCGTCTCAGGGATCGTCGAGCAGAAATATGGGGCGATATTGCCGCCGCAGGACATCCTCTCGAAGGAGTTCGACGTAAGTCGAACCGTCATGCGTGAAGCGCTCTCCATGCTGCTCGCGCGGCATATGCTGGACGTGCGGCCGAAAACCGGCACGCGCATCCGGCCGATGAGCGACTGGCGCCTGATCGACGAAGATGTCGTGAGCTGGCGTTTTCGCGCGAAGCCCGATCAGACGTTTCTGCGCGATGTAATCGAATTCCGCATGCTGATCGAACCCCGTGCCGCCGCGCTGGCAGCAGCCCGCGCGACGCCCGATGAGATCGCCGGCATTCGCGATGCCTTCGACGCGCTTTCGCAATTGCAGGTTGGCGAGCCGGAATATCAGGCCGCCGACGAAGTGCTGCATACGCGTATCGTGGCGGCGAGCGGCAATCAGTTCTTTCGCCAGATGACGGCGATCGTGCGCGGTGCGCTCGTCACGGTGAATCCGATCGTCGACGGCATCGAGTCGGTGCGTGAAGCGACGCTCGCGGCGCAGCGGCTCGTGGTCGAAGCCATCGAATCGAAAGATACCGATGCAGCCGAACGCGCGACGCGCGCACTCGTCGATCTCGCGGCGGAAGAAGTGGGCCGCGCGTTCTCGCTCGAGCGCTCGAGCCCGCAGTATCCGGCGCAGCCGCCGAGCGTGAATGCTCCGGCAGGCGCGTAACGGCGTCCGTATCGCGTGAAAAGCCGGGACCTGTCCCGGCTTTTTGCATTTGGCCGCGCGGTTCCTTGAGGCACAATGCCTCCCACGATGAACATCTCGCGGGAGACCGGCTTTGAGCAATACCGAAACGAACACGACGACGAACACGGGAAAGACGAACGCGATCCGCTGGGGCATCGTGGGTGCGGGACGCATTGCACGGCGCTTTGCCGAAAGCCTGGGGCATGTCGATGGCACGGCACTCGCGGGCGTCTGGTCACGACGCGCCGAACCCGCTCGCGCGCTGGCGGCACCGCATGGCGCGCGCGCCTTCGACGACCTCGACGCCATGTTCGGCGAGATCGACGCGGTCTATATCGCGACCATGCAGGACAGTCATCCCGAATACGCGCTGCGTGCCTTCGCGGCGGGCAAGGCCGTGCTCTGCGAGAAACCGGCCGCCGTGAACGCGCGCACCTTGCAGACCATGATCGACGCCGCGCGCGCGTCCAAGCTGCTTTTCATGGAAGCGATGAAGCCGCCGTTCTATCCGCTTTATCGCCGCTTGCGCGAGCATCTTGCGCGCGATCCCATCGGCGAGATCGGACTCGTGCGCGCGGGCTGTTCGATAGCCGGCGTGCCGCTCGATCATCCGTCGTTCTCAGTCGAAGCGGGCGGCGGCGCGCTGCTCGATATCGGCGTCTACGAAGCGTTTCTGGCGGTCGACTGGCTCGGCGAGGCGCTCGATGTGCAGACGATCGGCCGCGTGGGCGAAACGGGCGTGGATGTCTTCGCGAGCCTCAACGTGCGCCACGAGCGCGGCATCGCGCAGATATTCTGCGGGCTCGATCTGCAAGGTCGTGGCGATGCGCTCATCGGCGGCACTCAAGGCACGGTGACGATCCACGAGAACTGGTGGAACCCGGTGCGCGCGAGCATCGTTTATACGGACGGACGCCGCGTCGAACTCGACGAGCCTTTCAGCGGCGGCGGCCTGAACTACGAGACCGCGCACTTCTGCGAGTTGCTGCGCGCGGGCGCCACCGAAAGCCCGATCATGCCGCACGCCATGTCGATGCGCATGATCGCCATCATCGATGCCGCGCGGCGCGATCTGAACGTGCGCTTCCCGTTCGAGGCAGATTAGCGTTCGCCGCCCGTGCAGCTCAATGCCGGCCCGGCAACGCGAGGCGTCTTTCGAACCTGCGCTGCACGAATTCCAGCACGCTGCAGAGCACCCAATAGACGAACGCCGCCGCGAGATAAAGCGGCAACGGCTGATACGTCGCCGCGATCACTTCCTGTGCGCTGCGCAGCAACTCCGTCACGGTGATGACCGAGACGAGCGACGTATCCTTGATCAGGCTGATGAGACTGTTCGACAAACTCGGCACCGCAATGCGCAAGGCTTGCGGCCCGACTACGTAACGCAGCGTCTGGGCGCGCGACAAACCGAGACTGTAGGCGGCGAGCCATTGCCCGTTGGGGATGCCGAGAATCGCGCCGCGCATGCTTTCCGAAAGATACGCCGCCACGTTCGCCGACAGCGCGATCACGCCCGCGGGCGTCGGGTCGAGCGAGATGCCGAGGCTCGGCAGGCCGTAGTAAATCACGAAGATCTGCACGAGCAGCGGCGTGCCGCGCATCACGCTCACATAGCAGCGGCCGATGGCGACGAGCGCGCGGCTGCGGCTTATGCCCATCAACGCCAGGACGACGCCCGCGATGAGTCCGAAGAACATCGAATAAAGCGCGAACTTGATCGTCAGTAGCGCGCCTTGCGCCAGCACCGGGGCCGATTGAACGAGCAGGGAGGTCGTGGACATGAACGGGGAAGCAGGAAGGAGAGCGGGCAGGTTGCCGCGCAAAGCGCACATCATAAACCGCGCGCGAAAAAGACAAGGGCGACACCGTCAGACGATGCCGCCCTCGAGCCGCGCGTTACGCTCGTAACGTCCGCAACGCCTTTCGGCGCGCGGGAACGAGGCTTACTTCGCGGGCTTGGTCACGTCGATCCCGAACCACTTCTGCGAGATCTTCGTAAACGTGCCGTCCTGTTCGAGCTGGGTCATGGCGTCGTCGATCGCCTTGGCGAACTTCGGGTTGCCCTTCTTGAACGGAATGCCGGACGGGCTGCCCTTGTCGAGATTCGCGCCCGTGCGCAGCGGCAGTTGCGAGTTCTTCAGCAGATAGGCGAGCATCAGACGGTCGTTGAGCGCGGCGTCCAGACGGCCGGCTGCCAGATCGCGCAGATATTCGGGCGCGCCCGGATACGTCTTCACATCGATACCCGGCACCGACTTCGCCATGTCCATGTAGTTCGTGCCGAGACCGACGCCGAGCTTCTTGCCCTTCAGTTCGTCGAGCGTCTTGAATTCGCGCTTGTCATCCGCGCGCTGGATCAGCTGCGCGTTCGAGTACGTGTAGGCGGGCGAGAAGTCGAGCGTGGCCTTGCGCGCATCGGTGATACCGACTTGATTTACGATCACGTCGAACTTGCCAGCCTGCAGGCCCGCGATGATGCCGCTCCACTCCGTCGTTACGAACTCGGGCTTCACGCCGAGCTTGGCGGCAACCGCCTTGGCGATATCCACGTCGTAACCGACCAGCTCGCCTTGCGGCGACTTCGAGTTGAACGGGGGGAAGGTGCCCTCCAGACCGACGCGCAGCGTGCCGCGTTGCTTGACGGAATCGAGCAGGTCTTCGGCATGCGCCGCAGCCGACAGGGACGCGCCGATCAGACCGGCGACGAGCACTTTCTTGAGCGTGGACAGTTTCATCGTGTTTTATTCCTCTTGAATGGCATCGCGACGGCGAGCCGTGCTTTGCAGGTGCGGCATCATAGATAAAAGGCAAGCGATGCGTAAGATCGTTTGCTTATTTCCATATTCCTACGCGAGGGCTTCGACGCACTCGCGCACGAGTGCCGGTCCCTTGTAGATCAGCCCCGTATAAATCTGCACGAGCGATGCTCCCGCCGCGAGCTTCGCGCGCGCGTCCTCGCCCGAGAAAATTCCGCCCACGCCGATGATCGGTACATCCGCGCCCAGTTCGGCGCGCAGCTTGCGGATCACCTCGTTGGACGCATCGAAGACGGGGCGGCCCGACAGGCCTCCGGTTTCCTCGCCGTGCCGCATGCCGCTGACGGCGGTGCGCGAGAGCGTGGTGTTGGTGGCGATCACGCCGTCGATACCGTGCGTGAGGACGGTTCCGGCGATCGACTTGATCTGCTCGTCGTCGAGATCGGGCGCGATCTTGAGCGCGAGCGGCACGAGCTTGCCGTGAAGATCGGACAGACGCTGCTGCTTGTCCTTGAGCGCGCCGAGCAGCGAATCCAGTTCGCCCGCGCCCTGTAGCTGCCGCAGATTCTTCGTGTTCGGCGACGAGATATTGATCGTCACGTAGCTCGCGAACGGATAGACGCGTTCGAGGCAGTACAGATAGTCATCGGCGGCGCGTTCGATCGGGGTATCGGCGTTCTTGCCGATATTGAGCCCCAGGACGCCGCGATAGCGCGCCGCCTGCACGTTGGCGACGAACTGTTCGACGCCGCCGTTGTTGAAGCCCATGCGGTTGATCAGCGCGCCCGCTTCCGGCAGCCGGAAAATGCGCGGCCGCGGGTTGCCCGGCTGCGCGCGCGGCGTGACCGTGCCCACTTCGACGAAGCCGAAGCCGAGCGCCGCCAGTCCGTCGATGCACGCGCCGTCCTTGTCCAGTCCCGCCGCGAGACCGACGGGATTGCGGAACGCGAGGCCCATCACGTTGCGCGGCGAGTCGGGGCCGCGTTTGGCAAGCATGCCGGCGAGTCCGGTGCGGCCGGCCGCGCCCAGCATGCGCAGGGTGAGGTGATGAGCGTCTTCCGCGTCCATCTTGAACAGATGCGAGCGCGCGAGCGGGTAAAGGGAGCTGAACACGAAGTGAACGCCTGCGACGGCGAGTTTTTTGAGACCCGCTATTTTAGCGGCTTTGAAGAGGGCGCCGGAGTGGATGGTTGCGGCGCGAGTTTTTGTCGGCGAGGTGCGGCGATCCCGGGAAGCGGTTGTTTCCTGCCGATGGGGCTTTTCGAGCGTCAAGCGCAAGGTTGCCGCGCGCGAGGCACTGGCTACTTCGGCTGACTCACGTTGTGGATGCGGCCCGGCATCGGCAGGGTTCCGGCGGAAAGCGTCGTTGCGGGATCGAGCGGTGACCAGCGGCCATCGATCAGCCCTTCCAGCGGCCGGAAGTTGGCCTTGTACGCCATCTTTTCGCTTTCGCGAATCCAGTAGCCGAGATACACGTGCGGCAAGTCGAGGCTCTTCGCCTGCTCGATCTGCCAGAGGATGTTGAACGTGCCGAAGCTCGTGTGCGGCAGGCCCGGCTCGAAGAACGTGTACACGGACGAAAGCCCGTCGCCGAGAATGTCGATCATGCTGATCATGCGCAATGCGCCGGGCGTGTCCGCGTTGCCCGGCTCGCGGAATTCGACGAGCCTCGAGTTGATCCTGCTTTGCAGCAAAAACTGTTCGTACTGGTCGCGGCTGTCGCGATCCATGCCGCCACCCGCGTGCCGCGCCGATTGATAGCGCATATAAAGCGCGTAGTGCTCTTCGTCGTAATGCAGCGGCGCGACGCTCGCGACGAGATTGCCGTGCTGCTTCCAGACGCGCCGTTGCGTGCGGTTCGGGGCGAAGCGCGCCACCGGCACGCGCACCGGCACGCAGGCACGGCAACCGTCGCAATACGGGCGATACGTGAACACGCCGGAACGCCGGAAGCCGGCTTTGACGAGTTCGGTGTAGACGTCGGAATTGATGAGATGGCTGGGCGTCGCGACTTGCGAGCGTGCCACGCGTCCTTCCAGATAACTGCAAGGATAGGGCGCTGTTGCATAGAATTGCAGCGCGGAAAGCGGTGACAGCGGCAGCTCGTTCGGATGTGTCACGTTGGCGGCTCTCGTCTCGCGGGCGTCTCGTCGTTGCTGGTTTCTGGTTGCCTGGTTGATGCCTGTCCGGTGCCTGGTTCCGTTCCGGTGTCCTTGCGTCGTCGTCTAGCGCTCGATCAGTTCCGCGAGAACCGATTTATCGAAACGCCAGGGAATCGGCGCATCTTCGACCGCGTGACGCAGATGCGTGACGAACGCGCGGCGGCCGATCTCGCGGCCGCCCAGCGACGCCAGATGCGCCGTATTCTGCTGACAGTCTATCATCCCAATTTTATGGCGGCGCAAGTGCGCGACGAGCGCGGCGAGGGCGATTTTCGAGGCATCGGTCTTGTGCGCGAACATCGATTCGCCGAAGAACATCTTGCCGAACGACACGCCATAAAGCCCGCCCACGCGCCGCCCGTCGAACCACGTTTCGACGCTGTGCGCCTTGCCCGCGCGATGCAGCGTCGAGTACGCCTCAACGATTTCGGAAGTGATCCACGTGCCGCGCTGACCGTCGCGCGGCGTGTCGGCGCACGCGTGCATCACGGCGGCGAAGTCGTCGTCCACGCGCACTTCCCAGAGCGGCTCGCGCGACACGCGTTTGAGCGTCTTGCGCAGCGAATCGGAAACCTTGAACTCGTCCGGAACCAGCACCATGCGTGGATCGGGACTCCACCACAGCACGGGCTGACCGTCCGAATACCACGGAAAGATGCCGCGCCGGTAGGCATCGACGAGACGCGCGGGCAAAAGCTCCGCGCTCGCGGCGAGCAAACCCGGCGCGCCGCTCGATGCGCCGAGCGCGCGCTCGACGGGCGGGAACGGATCGTCGTCGGCGAGCCAGGGAACCATGGTCGAAGCGGTCGATGCGCGAGGCGCTCAGCCTTCGCGCAGCGTGCGGAAGATGTCGCCCGTGTGCAGCGTGAAGTTGCCCGCGGCGCGGTCGGCGAAGAAGAAACGCAGCGTCTGGCCGACGGTCGGAAAGGCGATCTCGTCCCACGGAATCTCGCTTTCCTCGAAGAGACGCACTTCGAGACTTTCCTCGCCGGCGTCGATTTCGATATCGAGCAGACGCGCGAGATAGAACAGATGCACCTGATGCACGTGCGGCACGTTGAGCAGCGTGAAAAGACTTTGAATCTCGACGCGCGCGCCTGCTTCCTCGAGCGTTTCGCGCGATGCGCCTTCGCTCGTGGTCTCGTCCATTTCCATGAAGCCTGCCGGCAAGGTCCAGTAGCCGTAGCGCGGCTCGATTGCCCGGCGGCACAAGAGCACCTTGTCGTCCCACACCGGCACCGTGCCGACGACGTTGCGCGGATTCTGGTAGTGAACGGTGCCGCAACTGCCGCAGACGAAGCGCTCGCGGTTGTCGCCAGGCGGGACCGAAAGGGCGACCTCGTGGCCGCAGACGGAACAGAATTTCATGGAAATGGACGTGGGAAGTGTGGTGCGAGTGTATCACCGGCTTGGGGGTCGTCATGAAGGGCGGGTGAGGCGGAAAGCGGGGGCGTGATCGGTTGGTCGGGCGGAACTCGCGCAGGCGACGCGAACGAAGTGAACGAAGCGAACGAAGCGAACGAAGCGAACGACGCGAACGACGCGAACGACGCGAACGACACGAACGACGCGAACGACGCGAACGACGCGAACGACGCGAACGAAGCGAACGAAGCGAACGAAGCGAACGACCGCAAACGAAGCGAACGACACGAACGCCGCAAACCACACGAACGACCGCAAACGCCAGAGCGCTTCGCCTCACCGCCCATCTCGCTACAATGGTTGACTGACGTTGCCAGCTACTCCCCATTCACGATTGACGGGCGCATCGCTCCGTACGAACTCCATGTCCACTTCTCCTCGTCCCCCGATGCTCGCGACCGCGCAAGCGCTCGGCCTTCTCCTCGACGCCGCGCATCGGGTCGATGGCACCGAGCGCATCAATACGCTCGATGCCGCGGCGTCGCTCGGCCGCGTTCTCGCCGCCGATGTCACGTCGCCGCTAGACGTTCCGCCAATGCACACCAGCTCCATGGACGGATACGCCGTCCGCGCCGCCGATCTCGCCGGCGCGAGCGAGGCCGCGCCGCGCGCGCTGCCGGTGTCGCAACGCATTCCGGCTGGCCACGCCGCCACGCCGCTCACGGCAGGCACGGCCGCGCGCATCTTCACCGGCGCGACGGTGCCTCCGGGCGCCGATACCGTCGTCATGCAGGAAATGGCGCGTGCGGCGGACGACGGCAGCGTCGCGTTCGCGCACGCGCCCGCAGCCGGCGAATGGATCACCCAACAAGGCGCGGACATCCGCGGCGGTTCGGTGATCCTGCCTGCGGGCACGCGCCTCACGCCGCAAGCTTTGGGTCTCGCGGCATCGGTCGGTTGCGGCGCGCTCGATGTCGTGCGGCGCGTGCGCGTCGCCATCTTCTTCACCGGTGACGAACTGCGCATGCCCGGCGAGCCGCTCGCGCCCGGCGCCATCTACAACTCGAATCGCTTCGTGCTGCGCTCGCTGCTTGCGAAACTCGGTTGCGACGTGACCGACCTCGGGATCGTGCCGGATCGTCTCGACGCAACGCGCGAAACCCTGCGCCGCGCGGCCGGGGAACACGATCTGATTCTGACGTGCGGCGGGGTATCGGTCGGCGAGGAAGATCACGTGAAACCGGCGGTGGAAGCCGAAGGACGCATCGCCATGTGGCAGATCGCGATGAAGCCCGGCAAGCCGCTCGCGTTCGGCAACGTGCGACGTTCGGATGCCGCACTCGGCGAAGCATATTTCATCGGCCTGCCGGGAAATCCGGTGTCGAGCTTTTGCACCTTCTTGCTGTTCGTGCGGCCGTTCCTGCTGCGGCTGGCAGGCGCGAGCGACGTCGCGCCGCGCGTCTACTCGATGCGTGCCGACTTCAGCCAAAAGAAGGGCGACCGCCGCAACGAGTTCCTGCGCGCGCGCGTGAACGACGCGGGCGGCGTCGATCTCTTTCCCAATCAAAGCAGCGCCGTGCTGACTTCGACCGTGTGGGGCGACGGGCTAATCGACAATCCGCCGGATCACGCCATCCGCGCGGGCGAGACGGTGCGCTTCATTCCCTTTTCAGAGTTGATGCGGTAGAAGGCCATCAAATGCATATCGAACTGAGATTTTTTGCGAGCGTGCGCGAAGCGCTGGGTGTCGCGAACGAGACGGTCAGCGTGCCGGACACCGTCGTGAATGTCGGCGATGTACGCGCCTGGCTGCGCATGCGCGGCGGCGCGTGGGCCGAAACGCTCGCCGAAGGCCGTGCGTTGCGCATGGCCTGCAATCACGTCATGACGGACCCGTCGCAGCGCATCACGGATGGCTGCGAAGTGGCGTTTTTCCCGCCGGTCACGGGCGGTTGACATGACGATCGTGCGCGTACAGGAGGCGGATTTCGATCTCGGCGCGGAAGTCGCCGCGCTGCGAGCGGGCAATCCGAAAGTGGGCGCGGTGGCGTGCTTCGTCGGCACGGTGCGCGACTTGAACGAAGGCAGCGCGGTCGAGACGATGGAGCTCGAGCACTATCCCGGCATGACGGAGAAATCGCTGCACGAGATTGCCGAGTCGGCGCGTGCGCGCTGGCCTGGGTCGGACGTGCTGATCGTGCATCGCGTGGGAAAACTGAAGCCGCTCGATCAGATCGTGCTGGTCGCAACCACGGCGATGCATCGCGGCGAGGCGTTCGAGTCGTGCGGCTTCGTCATGGACTACTTGAAAACGCAGGCGCCGTTCTGGAAGAAGGAAAAAACCGACGCGGGCGAGCGCTGGGTCGATGCGCGCGAATCGGATGATACGGCGCTGGCTCGCTGGCAAAAGCCGAAAAGCTAAAGCGCGGCGATGGTCATAGGAAAAGGCGACGATCCGCGGATAAGTCAAACCGCTTACCGCGTGACTGGCGAGACAAAAGCGGCACGCGAAATCGCGCTAAGAGCGCTCGCAAACGGGTAAAAGCCAAAAACCTTGGGCGGCAAGACAAGCGTGATCGGCGAGGAAGAACGCCGCGAGCGTCACTTCGTATCCGCCGAACGTCCCACGAATCTCGCTGGAGACGCTTCCGCCGATGGCCGCTTTGCGAAACGCGGCTCTTCCCGGCCGCCGGTGCGCTGCCGTTTGAGCGCCGCGAGAAGTTCCTGCTGCGCGTCGGGAATCTTGTAATCCCAGCCGAACTTGCTCAATTGCAAACTGTGCGCGATCCGCAGCGCCGGTTCCATGAACTGCACGGCGGCGGCCGGCTCGTAACGCGCGTCCACGGTGTCGAGAAAGAGCGTAAGCCAGCGTGCGAAATGCTCGGGCGCGATACCTTCGAGCGGCCGATGCGCCTCTTGCACATTCCCGCGATACTGCTTCGTTCCCAACACGAGGCTCGACCAGAAGGTCGTCATTTTGGCGAGATGCTCGTCCCAGCGGCCCGTCAGTTCGCGCGAAAAGATCGGGCCGAGCAGGGGATCGTCATCGACACGGCGATAAAACGTCTCCACCAGCGTCCGGATGTTGGCTTCGTCCGGTTCCGCAAAGCGAGCCGGGAGGGCAGATGATTCGTGAAGGATCATGGCAAATAAATGTTATGCGGATGCTTACACGCAAGCGTCAGCACATTATGCTGACGATAGGCGCTGTTTTGTCGCAAAATGTCGCGTCTTGAACAGCGATAATCCGACCGGTCGTTCAATTTTTCGCGGCAGGCCGCGTCAGGATGTTAGACCTTATGTGTGCGTTGAGGTCATTGTCGCTGGCGCACGCGCGGTGTTTTTCCGCGCATCCCGCGTCGCGCCGCTTTCGCCGTCTGCTCTTCGTTTGCCCGCGTGCCTCTGGCTCCGTTGTTCTCGATGCGCGTGTTCCGCGCACAAAATCATCGTGACATCATGCGACTGACCGACTACACCGACTACACCCTGCGCGTCCTGCTTTACCTTGCCGTGCGCCCGTCCCGCCTTTCGACCATCGGCGAGATATCCGAGGCGTATGGCATCTCGCGAAATCATCTGATGAAAATAGTCCAGCAATTGGGCGAACTCGGCTGGGTGGAAACGGTGCGAGGGCGTCATGGCGGACTGCGGCTTGGCGAGCGCACGCCTTATCTGACGATCGGCGAGATCGTGCGCACAATGGAAAGCGACTTCGACATTGTCGGTTGTTTTTCGCGCGACAAGGCACACCGGCAATGCGTGATTCAGTCGGCCTGCTTGTTGCGCGGCGTCTTCGCGACGGCGCGCGATGCCTTCCTTGCGGAACTCGACAAGCATACGGTCGGCGAACTCGCGCGTCCGGCGGATGAGCTCTCGCAGTTGCTCGGCATTGTGAGCGTGATTCCGGTATCGGTCGAGCGCATGCAAAGCTCGTCTGCCTGACGCGCGGTTAAGTCCTGCACGCGGCCGGACGGTGAACGAAAACCGGACGGACAGGTCATTCTCATGCGCCGACGCTCGCGCGGGCCTTCTCGAAATCAAGCGAAAAAGTGCGCGCAAACGGCTAAACAAGGCTTGAAACCGACCAAAAGCGCCTCATTTTGGTCGTATTCGAATTGGAGCTTTCAATAATGAGAATCGACAAACTCACCACCAAATTTCAAGAAGCGCTGTCAGACGCGCAAAGTCTGGCGGTCGGTCACGACAACCAGTATATCGAGCCGGTTCACTTGCTTGCCGCGCTGATCGCGCAGCAGGACGGTTCCGCGCGCTCGCTCATGTCGCACGCGGGCGTGCAGGTTCAGGCACTGCAAAACGCGCTCAACGACGCGATGAATCGTTTGCCGCAAGTGCAGGGCACGGACGGCAACGTGCAGGTCAGCCGCGATCTCGCGGGCCTGCTCAACAACGCCGATAAAGAAGCACAGAAACTCAACGACACCTACATCGCGAGCGAAATGTATCTGCTCGCAGTCGCGGACGACAAAGGCGAAGTGGGCCGCGTGGCCCGCCAGCATGGTCTTACGCGCAAGGCGCTCGAAGCCGCGATCAACGCGGTTCGCGGCGGCGCGCAGGTCGATAGCCAGGACGCCGAAAGTCAGCGCGAGGCGCTCAAGAAGTACACCGTCGACCTGACCGAGCGCGCCCGCGCAGGCAAGCTCGATCCGGTGATCGGCCGCGATGACGAAATCCGCCGCTCGATCCAGATTCTGCAACGCCGCACCAAGAATAATCCGGTGCTGATCGGCGAACCGGGCGTCGGCAAGACGGCTATCGTCGAAGGACTGGCGCAGCGTATCGTCAACGGCGAAGTGCCCGAAACGCTCAAGGGCAAGCGCGTGCTGTCGCTCGACATGGCGGCGCTGCTCGCGGGCGCGAAGTATCGCGGCGAGTTCGAGGAGCGGCTGAAGGCCGTGCTGAGCGATATCGCCAAGGACGAAGGCATGACCATCGTCTTCATCGACGAGATTCATACGATGGTCGGCGCGGGCAAGGCCGAAGGCGCAATGGACGCGGGCAACATGCTGAAGCCGGCGCTTTCGCGCGGCGAATTGCATTGCATCGGCGCGACCACGCTCGACGAATATCGCAAATACATCGAAAAGGACGCGGCGCTCGAGCGGCGTTTCCAGAAAGTGCTGGTCGACGAACCTTCGGTGGAAGCGACCATCGCGATCCTGCGCGGCTTGCAGGAAAAGTACGAGTTGCATCACGGCGTGGAGATCACGGACCCGGCTATCGTCGCGGCGGCGGAGTTGTCGCATCGCTATATCACGGACCGTTTTCTACCGGACAAGGCGATCGATCTGATCGACGAAGCGGCGTCGCGCATCAAGATGGAAATCGATTCGAAGCCCGAAGAGATGGACAAGCTCGACCGCCGTCTCATCCAGTTGAAGATCGAACGCGAGGCCGTGAAGAAGGAGAAGGACGAGGCATCGCAGAAGCGTCTGCAACTCATCGAGGAAGAAATCGACCGGCTCAATCGCGAATATTCGGATCTCGAAGAAATCTGGACCGCCGAAAAGGCCGCCGTGCAGGGCAGCGCGCAGCTCAAGGAAGAGATCGAAAAGGCGCGTGCGGACATCGCGCGTTTGCAGCGCGAAGGCAAGCTCGAGAAAGTGGCCGAACTGCAATACGGCAAGCTGCCCGAACTCGAAGCGCGTCTCAAGCAAGTGACGCAGGCCGAGTCGCAGGAGCAGAACAATCCGACGCGGCCGCGTCTTTTGCGCACGCAAGTGGGCGCCGAGGAAATCGCGGAAGTGGTGTCGCGTTCCACGGGCATTCCGGTGTCGCGCATGATGCAGGGCGAGCGCGAGAAGCTGTTGCAGATCGAGGGCAAGCTGCACGAGCGTGTGGTCGGTCAGGACGAAGCCATCGGCGCGGTGGCCGACGCGATTCGCCGTTCGCGCGCGGGTCTGTCCGATCCGAACCGTCCGTACGGCTCTTTCTTGTTCCTGGGGCCGACGGGCGTCGGCAAGACGGAACTGTGCAAGGCGCTGGCCGCGTTCCTGTTCGATTCGGAGGATCATCTCATTCGTATCGACATGAGCGAGTTCATGGAGAAGCACAGCGTCGCGCGTCTGATCGGTGCGCCGCCGGGATACGTCGGCTATGAAGAAGGCGGTTATCTCACCGAAGCCGTGCGTAGAAAGCCGTACAGCGTGATCCTGCTCGATGAAATCGAGAAGGCGCATCCGGACGTCTTCAACGTGCTCCTGCAAGTGCTCGACGATGGCCGCATGACCGATGGACAAGGCCGCACCGTCGACTTCAAGAACACGGTGATCGTGATGACGTCGAACCTCGGTTCGCATGTCATCCAGAGCATGGTCGGCGAACCGCACGAAGCGGTGAAGGACGCCGTCTGGGAAGAGGTGAAGCTGCATTTCCGGCCGGAATTCCTGAACCGGATCGACGACGTGGTGGTGTTCCACTCGCTGGATCGCGCGAATATCGAATCGATCGCGAAGATTCAGTTGCAGCGTCTGCACGACCGCCTGGCCAAGCTCGACATGCAGTTCGACGTGTCGGATGCGGCGCTCGAACAGATCGGCAAGGTCGGCTACGACCCGGTGTTCGGCGCGCGGCCGTTGAAGCGCGCGATTCAGCAGGAGATCGAGAATCCGGTCGCCAAGCTGATTCTGGCTGGCAGGTTCGGACCGAAGGACGTCATTCCGGTCGATATCAAGGACGGGAAGTTCGTGTTCGACCGCGTAGTGCACTAAAGGCGGTTGATCGCTGCTTGTATTTCGGCGGCGATTTCTAAAGGGCGATGGGTGATCCATCGCCCTTTTTGTTTGGCGGCAGCGGGAACGATCGATGACGCCAACGCCGCGGCCCGCAAAACAAAAAACCCCGCAGGGCGAACCGCCCGCGGGGTCCAAAACAAACGCGATGAATCAGACTCAGCCTTGTTTCGGCGCTTCGTTCTTGCCGAAGAGACCCGCCAGGCCGCCTAGCGATCCGAGCACACTCGACAGATCCATCTGGCCATTGGCGGGCACTTCGCCGTTCGGCGTCGCGCGGTCGACGATATGCGGAAGCACCGCCGCGAGCATGCCCGACAACTGATCGCTCGACACGCCGGCTTTCTGCGCGAGCGCACCGACGTTGTCCGAGCCGAGCGCGTTGTTCAGCGTGTCCGGGCTGATGGGCTTGTTTTCGCCCGTGCCGATCCATGACGACACGATGTCGCCCGCGCCCGCCTGATGAAAGCGCTGGATCAGCCCCGCGATACCGCCCGGCTGGTTGTTGACGAATTCGAGCGCCGCCGTGATCAGCGCAGCCTGGCCGGATTGACCGGGTTGGCCGCCTTGTTGCGACGAGTTGCCGAGGGTGGAGGCGAGGATATCGATTAGGCTCATGGCAGTCTCACTACGAGAAGTTGCGGGGTGGGGTGGCTCGCGTGACGCGCTTGCATCGTGCGAAAAGAGCGAAACGCGAGCTTTGAGACGAAGTACTTGAGGTTGAAGGGCGACGGCATGATGCGGTTGGCCGTCGCCTGCTCGCCTCGATCTTTTCTAACTTTTATTGACTGGCAGCCGCGGCGCTCGCGGCCTTGTCTTTCTTGCTCTTGCGCTTCGAAGGCTTCGCATCGCTTGCCGCGGCGGGTGCCGTCGTCGCTGCCGGCGCCGCGCTTGCAGCCGCCGCCGCGCTTGCGGCCTTGGACTTGCGCGAACTCTTTTTCGTAGCCGAAGCAGGTGCGGCGGTAGCCGGCGCTTGCGGCGTGGCGGCCGGCGTTTGCGCGGTGGTGGCCGCGGGCGAGGTCGCCGCCGTGGCCGCTGTCGACGATTTGACCGTCGAGTTGGACGGCGCGGCGCCTTGCGTGCTGCTCACGGCGGGCTTCGTGGTCTTGCCCGTGGGCGGCTGCGACGATCCGCCGATGGTCAGACCGTTCTCCTCGAGCTTGGCCACGGACTTCGTTCCAAGACCCTTCACGCGCGTCGCTAGATCGTCGGCGTCCTTGAACGGGCCGTTCTTCGCGCGCTCGTCGACGATCGCTTTCGACTTCACCGGACCCAAGCCCTTCACGGAATCGAGCGCGGCTTGATCGGCCGTATTGACATCGACCGCGGCAAACGCGGTTCCGACGGACAGCATCAACGCAAAGCACAGCATCAGCAGCTTTTTCAGCATGACGGCACTCCAGGCAATGGAAAAGAATGATGAATCGATGCGTCCGGGCTTACGACAGAATAACGACTTTGCCGTTAAGCATAGGGCAAAAACAAGTCCCGAACGATGACGGCTCGCATTGTGCACGACCCCGCCGCGCGCACCACACGAGCGCACAATCTTTAACGTCGCGCAATGCAGATTGGATGACGCATCAATATTTTGCATGCTGCAAGGCATGCTTCGGCCTCACCGCGACGGCCTTTGAGCAGTCTTGAGAAACGCGCCGCGCACTTCGAAGGCGATTGAATCGACCGCGTTGCCGCGCGCATCGACGAGTTCGAGGACGTGATGTCCCGGCCATGGCAGCCAGGCGACGCGCGCATCGCGGCCGAACGGCTTGCCGTCGAGACGCCAGGCGAGTGCGCCATTGCCCGAGCGTTCGAACCACACGCGCTGGCGCGCGGGCGGAATGTCGGGGTCGAGCGCGAAGATGGTGCCATTGGTCGGCGCTCCGATGCGCGCCGCCTGGCTGTCCCCTTTGCCGCTCGCTCCGCTTGAGCCCGCCGCGTTCGCCGTGATGCCGATAGCGCTCATCTGCGTGCCGCGCACGAACCATTCCCCGCGCTTCGGTTCGATATCGTTCTGATACGCGACCTGCGTTTCGATCACGCCCGACGGCGCAGTCGGCGCGTGGCTGGCGGCTCGCCGATGCAAATAGCCGACGAGCGCATTCCACGCGGGCGCCGCGCCGGTGACGCCGGAGACGTCCCACATAGGCGCGCCATCGGCATTGCCGACCCACACGCCGACGGTGTATCGCGAAGTGAAACCGACGGCCCAGTTATCGCGCATGTCCTTGCTGGTGCCGGTCTTGACCGCGCTGAAAGTGCGCGTGGCGAGCACGCTGTCGAAACCGAAGGTGCGCGTGCGCGCGTTGTTGTCGGCGAGCATGTCCGTGACGATGAAACTCGCCTCCGGGCTGAACACGCGCTTTCCCGCAGGCGCGGCAGCGTGGCCCGCGAGATCGAACGACGGCCGTGCGACACCGCCGTTGGCCAGCGCGCGATACGCATTGGTAAGCGTGGCCAGCGTGACATCCGCGCTGCCGAGCGCGAGGCTGAAGCCGTAATAATCGCCCGCTTGCGTGAGCGGCAGACCGAGCGCGACCAGCGTCTTTGCAAAGCGATGCGGCGTGACGAGCACGAGCGCGCGCACTGCCGGTACGTTGAGCGACGACCCGAGCGCCGTACGCACGCTCACCCAGCCCTTGAAGTCGTGATCGTAGTTTTGTGGAATATAGAGGCCGCCGCCGGTGGCGAGATCGAGCGGCGCGTCGTCGAGCAGCGTGGCCGCGGTCAGGCGTTTTTCGTCGATGGCCTGCGCATACAAAAACGGTTTGAGCGTCGAGCCGGCCTGCCGCGCGGCGAGCACCGCATCGACTTCGGGCGCGTTCGACAAGCCGCCCGCCGAACCGACCCAAGCGAGCACATCGCCGGATGCGTTGTCGATCACCACCGCCGCCGCGTCGTGCACATTGCGCGGATGAGCCCGCGCGTTGAGTTCGGCAAGCGTGCGCGCGAGCGTGTCGCGCGCGAAGCGCTGCACATGCGCATCGAGCGTCGAGCGCACGCGATCGCCCGCCTTGGGATGCGTTTCGCTTGCAACGCGCCGCGCGAAATGCGGCGCGAGCGCGTCGTCGCCTTGTGCGAAGCCCGGCGCCGACGCGGTGCGTGTGAGCGTCAGTTGCACATAGCTGTCCAGGTTGACGCACGGGTCGTTCGCGTGCGTCTTGTCGCTCGTATGCAAAGCCTGCATGTCGCGCAAGATGACGCAGGCGCGCGACGCGACCTTGTCATAACGCGCATTCGGCGCGCGCACGAGCGCAGCGGCGAGTGCGGCCTCGCGTTCATCGAGCCCGGACGGCGCCTTGTTGAAAAGCGTCTGCGACAACGCCGATAAACCCACGATCTCGCCGCGAAACGGCACGAGATTCAGATACGCCTCGAGAATCTGGTCCTTGCGCCAGCTCCGTTCGAGCCATAGCGCGCCTACTGTCTGCTGCGCCTTTTCGCCGATATTGCGGCGGCCGTTCGGCTTGCCGTTATCGTCGTCGATGAGTCCGGTGAGCTGCATCGTCACCGTCGATGCGCCACGCGTGCGCGTGTTCCACAGATTCGCCCATGCCGCCGCCGCCGCGCCGCGCCAGTCGACGCCCGCGTGATCGTAGAAGCGCTTGTCTTCCGAAACCACGATGGCCTCACGCAACGCGGGCGAGACATCCGCAAGCGCAACCCAGTCGCCGCGCCGCGCGTGCGTATCGACACGCGTGCGTTGCAGCGGTTCGCCATCGCGCGACAACAGCACCCAGTCGGAACTGCTCCAGTTCGCGCGCACCTCGTCGAAGCTCGGCGACGCGCACGCCGCCGTTGCCACGACGCAGCCGATCAGAAAGCACAGGGCGCGCTTCACGGCGTCACTTCGCGCTGGCGGCGAGCGGCTTCACGACGACCGTCGCGTTGGGCAATGCGCCGAACGATGACGGTGCGTAGAGCGCTTCCACACGCGTCGGCGGCAGGCCGAACGAACCGGCGTTATTCAGCCGCATCGTGTATTCGACTTGCAGCTTGCCCTTCGGCAGATAGTCGTAATACGCGCGATACCCTTCGAATCCGCGTTCCACGAAGGCAGGCCACGAACCGCGATCCGGCTTCTCGCCGGAAGTCGCCGCTTCCGAGTCGCGTCCGAGACCGGAGCCGAGAATGGTCGCGCCAGCGGGAATCGGATCGTTGACGACGACCCAGGTCATGTCGCTTTGCGCGTCGATGTCGAGATGCACGCGCACGATGTCGCCACGCGAGAGCACGCCCTTCACGGCGGGATCGACCGGCGTCACCGTCTTCACGATGCGATAGCCCGCCGCGAACGGCGCCTTCAACGCGACGGCCGCAAGGCTTTCGATGGTTGCCCAAGGTTTGCCCGTGCCGTCTTGCGTCAACGTGAGCGAGCCGGTTGACCACGGCAGCAAGCTGCTGCGCGTGTTGACATTCTTAGTGATCGGGGTCGCCGACGACGACGCCGATGCAGGCGCGGCAGCGCTCCAGTTCACGCTCTGCGTCGCCGCGCCCAGCGCAACGTTCGTGCGTCCCGTGACCGGCGTGCTTTCGAAAATTTGCGAGAAGCGTCCCACCGCGAGCGAGCCCCAAAGATTGGCGGTCGTAGTCTGCCATGCGCCGTTTTTCTGCAGCGCGAGGAGGCCGGCCACGAGGCGCGGCATCTCGTCCTTCCACGCGGGCGCGTTTGCGAAGATGAGTGCGGTGCGCGCGGCGTTGGTTTCGCTGCCAGTCATGAGCCACCAGAGATCGTCGTCGCGTTCGGTCGAGAACGTGAGACGCGTGCCCTGATACGTGAGCCGCGCACGGATGATCTGCTCGGCCTGCGCGCGCTTCGCTTCGCGATCGGCTATACCGTCCACGCGCGAAAGTATCGCGTAGTAGTCGAGCACGGCCGAGGTCGGCCATTGATCCGGCGCGACGGTGATCGAACCGAGCATGCGCGGCTGGGCGAGACCGTAGCGCGAAAGCGCTTCGATGGCGGTGAGCTTTTCGAAGTCGAGGTCGTTGCGCGGCGCCCAGAACTTGCGTTCGAGCTTGCCGTCGACGAAATTCGCGAGACCGGCGGCGAGCTGATCGCGCAATTCCGCGGGCATTGCAAGACGGCGGTCGAGCTTCGACGCTTCGTCCGATACCGCGAGCAAGTACGCGCTGAGCGTCGGGCTGCCGGTCGGACGTTCGTCGTCGTAGGGCGGGAAGTAGTTCGCGAGACCGTCGCGATCCAGATACGACGGCATGCGCGTCTGCACGGCTTGCCATTGCGCTGCGTCCATGAGGCCGAGCGCGCGCGAAGTCTGCTGTTCGAGGCAGTTATACGGATAGCGTTCGAACCAGCGTCGCACGCCGGGCAAGCCGTCCGCGAGCTTCGGCTGCAAGGACACCGCGATACCGCCGCGCACGGCGCCGTTGCTCGACGTGCTGGCATCGGCGGGCGGCGCCACGGGCACGCTGAACGTGCCGTCCACCTGCGCGATGGTCGCTTGCTGCGTCGTGACCGGAATGGCCGCGACGACGCGCTGCTGCAGCTTGACGGCATCGCTCGCGGGCTTCGTGGCCGAAGCGCTGCCTTGCTCCACCGCGCTCACGTCCCAGGCGAGACTCGCCGATGCGTTCATGCCGAGCACGTCGGGCGTGGTCACGTCCCAAGCGACTTCCCGCGACGATTCCGGCGCGAGTTCCACCGTGCGTGCATCGAGCGCGAGCGAACCGGCGTGCGGCGTGACGACGACGCGCATGGTGCGCCGCGTCGTGTTGCGCAGCGTGAACTGCGCATGGAATGCGTCGCCCACACGAACGAGCGGCGGCAACCCGGAGATGAGTTGCAAGTCCTGCGTGCTTTGAATCGATGCGCTGCCCGTGCCGAAGCGTCCCGCGCCCACCGCTGCGATGGCGACGATGCGAAAGCGCGTGAGCGCGTCGTTCAAGGGCACATCGACGGATACTTCTCCGTTTGCATCGAGCGTAACGCGCGGATTCCACAGCAGGAGCGTATCGAAGAGTTCGCGCGTGGCGCTATGTCCGCCGCCGCCGCCCGCTGGCACTGCCTTGCGCCCGAAGTGCCGCCGCCCGATGATCTCCATCTGCGCGGTCGATGTTTCCACGCCGTAGGCGCGCTGCTGCAACATCGCGTCGAGCACGTTCCAGCTTTGGTTGGGCATGAGTTCGAGCAGGGCTTCATCGACGGCCGCGACCGCGATCTGCGTGCCTGCGGGCGCGGGCTTGCCGTCAGGCAACGCGACCTTGACCTTCACATGCGCCTTGGCGCGTACCGTGTACGACTTCGCGTCCGGCGTGACGCTCACCGCCAGTTTGTGCGATGCCGTGCCCACCTTGATCGATGCCAGCCCGTAACGAAACGCGGGCTTCGAGAGATCGACGAGCGGCGTCGGCGCCTGATATTGACGGCCTTCATACCAGAACGCGTGCGCCCATTCGACCGGCGCTTTCCAGCCCCACGTGAAGAACGAATACCACGGCACTTCATGGATACGTCCGCGCAACGCGAGCACCGACACATAGACGTTCGGCCCCCACGCTTGCTCGACCTTCAGTTCGACGGTCGGGTCCTTGCCGTTCAGTTCGACCACATGGGTTTCGATGATGCCTTCACGCTCCACCGCGACGAGCGCAGTGGCCGAGCGGAAGGGCATGCGCACCTGGAAGCGCGCGGTCTCGCCGGGCTCGTAGCTGTTCTTTTCAGGAAGCACGTCGATACGGTCCGTGTTCTCGCCGCCGAACCAGAGTTCGTCTTCGCGCGTGACCCAGACCGACGTGCTCGCGTTGGCCGTGCGGCCATCGCCGTCTTTCGCGACGGCGATCAGATCGATATTGCCGGCGGTCTTGAGCTTGGCATCGCACGAGACGATGCCGTGATCGTCGCTCTTGCCGCTGCAAAGCGTGCCCAGGTCGTTCGTTTCGGAATGGTTGTCGTAGGCGTAGAAGCCGCCGACCATGCGCTTGCGCGAACTCGACATCACGCGCGCCATGCCCTTGATTTCGACCGATACGCCCGCGCGCGGCTTGCCCTGCAAATCGAGCGCAAGCGCTTGCACCGGCACCGAACCGCCGACCGACGCCCAATGCGCGGCCTTCACGCCCACGGCGACCGCGGCGGGCCAGAGCGTGGCGCTGCCGCTGATGGTCTGGATCTCGCCGTTCGGGTCGGCGAAGCTCGCTTCGAGCGCGAGACGCTTGGGCGAATCGACGGCGGGCAACGGCTTCACGATCAGCTTGCCGTCGCCATTGCGATCGAGCGTGACGCGCAGTTTGTCGGCGACGAGTTTCGTCGTGGTCTCCGTCTGCTGCTCGCTGTCCTCGTCCTCGGCGGGCGCGCTCGCGCCATCGTCCGCGGGTTTGCGATACGGCGAGAAGCTGAATGCATCATAGTCTGAAGCGAAGGGCGGCGACGTGTCGCGCACGAGCGCCGACACTTGCACCCGCTGGTTCGATGCCGGACCGCCTTGCACATATTCGAGGTGGACATCGACCGGCGCTTCTTGCGCGGCGATAAGACCGGCCGATTTGCTGTCGCCCGCCGAGACCGTGCCCTTGAACACCGGCAGACGGAATTCCTCGACGCGGAAGCTGCCTGTCTCGTACGACTGCGTGACATTGCTGCCTTCGCCGTCGTCGTCGCTCGCGTCGTTGGTGTCGCTGGCCGCGCCGTTATCGAGCGTCACGCTGTATTCGCCGAGTTTGGCCGCGGCGGGAATGGCGAAGCTCGAGTCGGCGCTGTGATCGGCGCTCCACGCGAGCGGCATGTGCCACGTCTGTCCGCTGCCGATATGACGAATCGTCACGCGCGTCGGATACTTCGGCGGGAAGCCGAAACCCTTGAGCGTTTCGACGCGCATCAGGTGCTTCATCGACACCGTTTCGCCCGCGCGCAGCAAGGTGCGATCGAAAATGGTGTGCGCGCGTACCGTGCGGCTCGTGCTCATGTCGGTCGGCACGTTGAAGCGCCACGATTCGATGCCGCGATTCCAGTCCGAGGTCACGAAGGCCATGTCGGGTCCGGTGACCGGATCGGTAACGCGCGCCGAGACGAAGAAGCCGCCGTACGACAAGCTGTTCTCGTTGCATTCGCGGATGGCCGCGAGCGGTTTACCGATGGTCGCGAGCCCTTGCGCATCGGTCTTGCCGGTGGCCACTTGATCGCCGTTGCAGTCGGTCACGCGTACATCCGCATTGGCGACGGGCTTGCCCTTGTCGAGCGTCGTCACCCAGACGAGACTGTTCTCGCGCCCTTGCTTGAAGTGCACGCCGAGGTTCGTGACGAGCACCGACGTGCGCACGAACATCGACTTGTTCCGACCCATCAACGACGCGCCGAGCGCCGGCGACGCCAGTTCGACGACATAGAAGCCCGGCTTCGCGAGCGGAATGCCGACGACTTCGAAGGGACGCAGCGCCTTGGGATCGGCGGCGGGCAGCGTGAGCGTTTCGACGCCCGCGCGCTTTCTCAAGAGCGAAAGCGAGCGAATGTCGATGGTCGGATCGCGGCTCACGGTGCCGTCCGATTCCGGCACGATGACGGGCGCGATACCGTTCTTCAAAAGCGAGGGCATGCGCGCTTCGATCGACGAGCGCGACATGCCGATGCCGTCGAACAAATCGACGTTGCGCATCCATTGGCGGATGTCGGTGTCGGCGTCGAGTCTGAGCTTGGTGATCTGCGAGGTGCCCGAGTCGAGCCCTTGCACGTGCAGGTCGGCTTCCACATGGCGCAGCGTGACCGGCAACATGGCGGGCATGTCCGGCTCTGCAAAGCGCTCGATGATGCCGAGCGTGCCCGACGAGAACTTCGCGAGCGGCGGCATGGGCGCGGTCGCGGTCTTGAGCGGGAAGAAGTCGGCGTTGGCGAGCGTGCGGCCGCTCACGTCCTTGAGATTGGCAGGCGCCTCGATGGTGAGATCGGTGCGCTCCGGCAGCGGCGCGGCGAATTCTACTGCTTCGACTTCCGCGTCCTTGCTGTCTTCATCGAAGTGCGGCGCGACCGTGCCTTTGGGACCACGCAACGCGAACTTCTGGGCGTCGGCGCGGCTGATCGGCGCGGTGAACATGAGCCTGAGCGGGCGCAGCGGCGTGCAGGGCGCGTTCGCGTTCTCCCGTTCGCATGTGAAGCTCGCGGAAAATGGATCGCGCACCTTGTAGTCGAAGCGCTTCTCGACATCGTTGGGCATGCCGCTCGGCCCGGTGACGCCCGCGCCGTAGACGAGCTGCATTTTCGAGCCGGACGGCAACGTTTGCCCGCATGCGAGCGTGAGCACGCGGTCGCTTTCCTTAGCGAGTCCGAAGTGTTTGAGAAGCGCGCCGCGCGTGGCGTCGTCGGCCGTCCGTACGGGAATGCGGTTGCCGAGTGCGCTCGATTCGCACCAGACGTGATCGAGCACCGACGCTTGCGTGGCCGGGCCGTTCAACCGCAGCACGAAGGTCTGGTCTTCCTCGATATCGCCGTAACTCGGCTCGACGCGTGTAACGAATGGCCCGCCCGTCTGAAACGCGAAGTGGCTGGGACCGGACAGCGCGTTGCCCGCGCTGGATTTCAGGCCGCTGTTGAGGTCGATGCCGCAGCGCACTCCTGGCGGCAAGTCCGCGTTGAAATCGTAGGCCCAGGTTTTTTCGTCGATCCAGCGCGCGCCGCCGGCGGTGGCCGCGGCGGGCGCGCCGCTACAGGCGAGCTTGCCGGGCGCGGCGGCGCTCGGACTGCCGAACGCGATCATGGCTTCGTCGAACTTCACGACGACCTGACGCACTTGCGCGACCTTGCCTTGTGGCGACACGGTCACGACGCGCGCGGCATCGGCCCGATACATCGCGACGCTCATGCCGAAAGCGGCGATGAGGGTGGTTGCGGCCAGAATCCATTTTTGTTTTTTCATGACGCGGCTCATCCACTCGTTCCGAGTAATTCTTGTCCGCGCGATTTTACTGGAGCCCTACGCGATTCTTGCGACGAATCGGTTGCATTGACGCATTTCGGCGATTCTCAGCGCGTCGCCACGTTGCGATGCCGCGTACTCACGCGCCGCCAGTACAGAAAGAGGCCGATGCCCGCCACGCCGAGACTCACCGTATTGGCTATCCAGAAGCCGCGCGCGCCTTGCAGCCACTCGGGCACCATGCCGCCGACATCGAAGCCGAGCAGATAGCCGCCGCCGAGGCCGATGCCCCACAGCGCGATCGCGTAGATGACGGTCGGCACGAGCGTGACCTTGTACGCCCGCAGGATGAACGCCGTGGTGATCTGCAGCGCGTCGCAGAGGTGATAGAAGAAGATGATGAAGACGAGCGGCATCGCGGCGGCGATCACGTGGGCGTCGGGCGTGTAGGCGGCGATGATCTGCGGCCGCGCGGCAAGCAGGATCATGCCGTACACCAGCGCCAGCACGCACGCCATGCCGATGCCGTGCCGCGAGATCGAGGCCGCGTCGTCCAGACGCTTTGCGCCGAGCGCCTGCGACACCAGCGTCGAAGACGCGATCCCGATGGCAAGCGGCGTCATGTAGAGCACCGCGCCGAGGTTGCCCGCGATCTGATGTCCCGCGAGCGTGGTCGTGCCGAAGCGCGAGATGAAGAGCGCCATGAACGTGTACGACGTCACTTCGATGAGATACGAAAGCCCCATCGGAATGCCGAGACGCAGCAGCGCCATCTGCCGCTTCCACACGGGCCAGCAAAAGCGCGCGAAGATGCCGAACGGCCGGAAGAATTCCACGCGCAGCAGCACCGTGATTCCGACGATGGCGAGCGCCCAATTGATGAGCGTGCTCGCAAGCGCGCAGCCGGGACCGCCGAGCGCGGGCACGCCGAAACCGCCGAAGATGAACCATGTATTGAGCGGAAACTTGAGCACGAGCCCGCCGACTTGCAGAAACATCACGAGCCGCGGTTTGCCGACCGCGTTCGCCAGCGAGCTATACACGCGAAACACGAGACTCGCGGGCAGCCCGAACGAGAGAATGCGCAAGTAGTCCACCGTGCGGTCATGCAGCGCGGGCGGCGCTTTCGCGAGACTCAGCAGCGGTTCGGGAAAGTAGAGCAGCACGAAGCCGATCACCATGAGTACCGAAGCGAGCCACAGCGCCTGCCGCGTTTCCTCGCCGATTTCCGCCTCGCGGCCCGCGCCGAAGAGTTGTCCGGCAATCGGCTGGAGCGCGACGAGAATGCCCGTCAAGCCGATATACACCGAGATATAGACGGACGAACCGAGCCCGAGCGCCGCGAGATCGGTGGCGGAGAAGCGGCCGACCATCGCGGTATCGATCACGCCGAACGCGATCACCGCAAGCTGGCCGATCAGCACGGGCCAGGCAAGCGCGCCGATCTTGCGGACATCGCTCAGCATGCCCGTGGCGGCTTTGGAAGACACGGCGGCGCCCATGCGCTATTGCACCCGGCGCAGGCTTTTCGGACGCAGCGGCTTCTTGACCGGCGGCGTGGGGCGCGCAATGCGCACGTAGAGGCGGAAGCGCTCGTCGCGGTCGGCCACGCGCCGGCCTTCCCAGACGAGCTTCCATTCGAACGCCGAGATGGACGGCGGATCGCCGTAATCCGCGCGATCCTGACGCAGCACCACGTCGCAATCTTCGTCGAACGCGAAGTGCATACCGCCGAAGTACGCGAAGGTGGCGATCTGCGCGTCGCCGAGACGCGCGGGCGAGATGCAGTTGTAGTCGGGCGGAAGATGATCGGCGATCTGCTCCGCGACATCGCGATACGTCCGGCTGTAGTTGACGACCGGCAGCCATAACGTCATGAGCAAAACCCACATCAGCGTGGTGCCCGCGCTCGATAGCACGACGCTGCGCCACAGCACCTTCGGATGGCGTGCAAGCCGCCAACGCGCGAGCAGGAACCAGCACGCCGTCACCGCGACCGCGCAGACGAACGAAATGAGCTTGAATTCGGGATGAAAACCGGGCGCGAGGCGCGCGAGATTGCGGGCCATGGGCGCGGGAAAGCCGAACATGCCGGCCGTCCACACGAGCCAGACGAGCGTGCCGATGATCGTGAAACTGAGCATGGCGAACCAGTCGATCGCGTTGATCGCGCCGCGTTTCAAGGTCGGCAGCGCGAAAGTCGCGAGCACGGACAGCGGCGGCAGCAGCAGCAAGAAGAGGCGATTGGTTTCGCGCGCCTGCAGCACGACGAGCACGAGCAGCGGGCCGATCACGGACAAGGGCACGGCGACGTGCGGCGAGCGGCGCATGCCGCCCCAGCTCACGAAGGCCCAGATTGCAAGCGGCCAGGCGGGCCAGGTGAAGAGCGGCAGGTTCTTCATCGCGTAGCCGAACACGAGCGATGGCGGCCCGGAGAAAGTATCGAAGCTGTTGCGCCACCATTGACGCAGCCACCATTCGCCGTCGTCGGGGAAGAAATGCAGCGTCGGCAGCACCCACGCGGCGATCAGCACGACGGCGACGGGCAGGCCGTAGATCAGCAGCGGCGCGGCGCGCACCTGACGCACGATGATGGTCATTGCAAGCGTGCATAGCAGAAGCGCGAACACCAGCACGGGCGAGCTCGACAAGCCGACCACGCCGATTGCCGCGCCCCACACGAGCGCACCGTGAATCGGCTTGTCGATGCTGCGAACGAGGCCGTAGATGAGCATCGCGGTGCCGGCGAACTGCGCGAGCTGCGGCGTGGTTTCGTGACCGCGCTCGGCGAGCCCGAAGCAGGCAAGGAGAATCAGCAAGGCGCCGTCGGCGAGCGTGCGGCCGTAGTCGCGCGGCTCGGGTTCGCCGCCGAACGCGTATTTGAATGGCTGGGCTTCGTCGCGCCGGCCAAGCAGATAGGCCGTGTACCAGACGAACGCGCACGCGATGGTGAAGAGCAGGCCCGTGACCACGCGCGAGGCGTTGCTGGCATCGACCCACGGACTCAGGATCCGGATCGACGATGCCCCGAGCCAGTACATCAGCGGGCCGTCGCCCGTGAGCGCCTTGCCGACGAGATTGGGCAGCAGCCAGTCGCGCGCGTCGCCGTTGGCCATCGTCCACATCACGCCGAAGCCCGCCGCGTCCTCGTTCTTCCACGGGTCGCGGCCGAACAGCCCGAACGACGCGTAGACGATACAGATGGCGAGCAATAGCCAGCGCGGCAGGGCGCTGGTGGCGGAGGCGGTCAGACGAACGACAGATCGCATGCGTGAGGGCTTATCGAGAGAAACGGGCAGTGCGCCGTGCGTTGGTGCGTGCGGGTAGGTTGCCAGGTGCGTGCAAGCGCGGCGGGGGCCAGAGCATCCGGCATTGTAGACGCGCGCCTCGGAGTGCGTCAGTGTCGACGGGCTCGCGGTAACGCCGTGCAACAACCCTTACCGTTTTGCCGTGCAGCATCATGGAAACGGCAGAGACAAAAAAGGGCAGCCAGAGCTGCCCTTTTTGCTGAAGCGGTGGTCCGTCTTACTTCTTGGTGGAGAAGCGAGCGAACTTGTTGTTGAACTTCTCGACGCGGCCTGCCGTGTCCATGATCTTTTGCTGACCGGTGTAGAACGGATGCGATTCCGACGACACTTCGATCTTCGCGAGCGGGTACGACTTGCCGTTGAATTCGGCGGTTTCGCGCGTCTGGATGGTCGAGCGGGTCACGAAACGGAAGTCGTTCGACATGTCGACGAACAAAACTTCGCGATAATTCGGGTGAATGCCTTCTTTCATGGTCTTTCCTGGTATCTGGCGGTAGCCAACCCGTTGCGTCTTGAGTCAAGGCGCTCGCGAGTCACTTGCCTAGGGTCGAAAAACGGCGATTATGCCAGAAAATCAGACCCTTGACATCTTTTTGGGAAGCTTTAGAAGAGGGCGCCGACGCCCGCCGGGTCCTGCCGGTAATAGCGCGCAAGCAGGCGATACAACTCGGGATACTCCGCTTCGAAGGGTTTCGGCGTAACGAACAGCGCCTCGCTGCAGACCGCGAAAAACTCGGATGGATGATCTGTCGCGTAGGGATCGATCAGCGATTCGCGCTCGAAGCGGCCGAAACGGCGCTGCGGCACCGCGTCGACGCGGGCGCAGAATTGGTCATAGGCGTTATCGAAGACATCGGCCCATGCGGTCGAGTCGAGCGGCGCGTGCCAGCGTCGATAGAGCGGCGGATGACCATCGGCCTCGCCGTTCACCATGTCGATCTTGTGGGCGAATTCGTGGATCACCACGTTGTAGGCGTCGGCGCCATCGGCCATCTGGGCATCTTCCCACGAGAGCACGACCGGGCCGCCTTCCCATGCTTCGCCGCTGGCATCGTGTTCCACTTCGTGCACGACGCCGTCCTGATCTTCCACCGTCTTTTTGATGACGAACTCGCCCGGATAGACAATCACGCCGACCCAGCCGCGATAAAGGTCGAGACTGAGGTTGAGGACGGGCAGACAGGCTTGCGCGGCGATGGAGACGATCATGGCGTCGGTCAGTTCGAGATCGTGCGCGGTCGAGAATTCTTTTTGCGCGATGAAGAGACTCGCGGTCTCGCGCAGACGTTCGAGGTCGGCCGGATTCAGGTGGCCGAAGCACGGATAGGCATCGAGGGTGCGCCGCCACAGGCTTTCGTCGATCGCGTATTTGCGCAGCGTGCGCTCGCGGCGTTGCGCGCCGAACCAGCGGGTGAAGGGATTGGTCATCGATCGAGGCGTTGGAAGCGCGATAGACCGGATTGTACGGATGGGGGAGGATCGTGGGCAGAATGCGCTGCTTGCGGGATCGGCTGGAGCTGTCGCCACGCGGATAGAGTGGCCGGCAAACGCGAATCGACACCAGCCGACAGCGACGACATAAAAAAACCGCCTGACCAAAGGCAGGCGGTTTTTTCTCGACGCATAAGCGAATGGCAAATCAGCTGCCACCACGCCGCATCAAGTCGAAGAACTCGGAATTGCTCTTCGTCTGACGGATCTTGTCGAGCAGGAATTCCATGGCTTCGACTTCGTCCATGTCGTGAATGAACTTGCGCAGCACCCAAACCTTTTGCAGCAGGTCCGGCTTGATCAGCAGTTCCTCGCGGCGCGTGCCCGACTTGTTCAGATTGATCGACGGATACACGCGCTTTTCCGCGAGACGCCGTTCCAGGTGCACTTCCATGTTGCCGGTGCCCTTGAACTCTTCGTAGATCACGTCGTCCATGCGGCTGCCGGTTTCGATCAGCGCGGTGCCGATGATCGTGAGCGACCCGCCTTCCTCGATATTGCGCGCGGCGCCGAAGAAGCGCTTCGGACGCTGCAGCGCGTTGGCGTCGACACCGCCCGTCAGCACCTTGCCCGAGGCCGGCACGACCGTGTTGTAGGCGCGTGCGAGACGCGTGATGGAGTCGAGCAGAATCACGACATCGTGCTTCATTTCGACCAGGCGCTTGGCCTTTTCGATCACCATTTCCGCGACTTGGACGTGGCGCGCGGCAGGTTCGTCGAAGGTGGAAGCGATCACTTCGCCCTTGACCGAACGCTGCATTTCCGTGACTTCTTCCGGACGCTCGTCGATGAGCAGCACGAACAGCACGATATCCGGGTGGTTCGACTTGATGGCATGCGCGATGTGCTGAAGCATCACCGTCTTGCCCGACTTCGGCGACGCCACGAGCAGACCGCGCTGGCCCTTGCCGATAGGCGAGATCATGTCGATGATCCGGCCAGTGACGTTTTCCTCGCCGCGCATTTCGCGCTCGAGCGGCAACGGCTTATTCGGATGCAGCGGCGTGAGGTTCTCGAACATGATCTTATGTTTCGAGGCCTCGGGCGGCTGCCCGTTGACTTTGTCGACCTTCACCAGCGCGAAATAGCGCTCGCCGTCTTTCGGCGTGCGCACTTCGCCTTCGATGGTGTCGCCGGTGTGCAGATTGAAGCGGCGAATCTGCGACGGGCTGATATAGATGTCGTCCGTACTCGCGAGATACGAAGTCTCGGGTGAACGCAAGAAGCCGAAGCCGTCGGGCAGCACTTCGAGCGTGCCGTCGCCGAAAATCGTGTCGCCACCCTTGGCGCGCTTTTTAAGTATGGCGAACATGAGTTCCTGCTTGCGCAGGCGGTTCGCATTTTCGATCTCGAGGCCATTGGCCATCTCGATCAGTGCAGACACGTGCTGAGACTTGAGCTCGGATAAATGCATACGGATTTCCCGCCAGGGAGAAGAGGTACGACAGAAAGATTTGGGAGAAGAGGTGAGCGGAACCGCTCTAGGACTTAGTACTTCTTGAACTCTTGTAATTCTAGCATAGCACACGCGACGCGGGCCTTAGGTTGGCCGGGGGCGGGGCTTTGGCGCCGATGTTGTCGATGGACAACATCGGCGCCGTGGTTCAAGCGCGGTTCAAAGGCCGACGATGCTGGCTCCGAACCGGTCGAGCTATTACAGGTTGCTGTCCAGGAACGCGGTCAACTGCGACTTCGACAGCGCGCCGACCTTCTGCGCGGCCACTGCGCCGTTCTTGAACAGGATCAGCGTGGGGATACCGCGCACGCCGAACTTCACCGGCGTCGATTGATGCTCGTCGACGTTGATCTTCGCGATTTGCAGGCGATCGCCGTAATCCTTCGCGACTTCATCGAGGATCGGGGCAATCATCTTGCACGGACCGCACCACTCGGCCCAGAAATCGAGCAGAACAGGTTTGTCCGACTTGACGACGTCTTGTTCGAAAGATGCGTCGCTGATGTGCTTGATTGATTCGCTCATTGTCTGAATACCTCTATTGATTCGAGGCCCGCGTTTGAATGCTCGCCACGATACACCAAAACAGTAAAAGATTTTCGTCGCCGCTTGGGCGAGACGAAGCCGGCTTACCACGTCTGACGAGCCCGGCGGACTGGCCGCATGGACGATGAAGCATGCGCCGCACGTGATTCAACGCTCATCTTAGCTTAATTTGCTATCTGTCGCCGATGCCGATAGGCGCCGTCGCGCAGCCCTTCATTGCTCAACTGGAGGCGCATTCGGGCAATGCAAGAGCGGAGCCGCATGCAGTCGGCGGCGTGCTCGCGAGGTCTATCGGGCGCGGCTATCGGCGTGATATGATTCGACGTGACGGGCCTCCTCGCATGGTGGCGCGGTCAACCTGGTCAGGTCGGGAACGAAGCAGCCACAGCCGCTTTCCACCAGTGCCGAGGGTCGGGCTCGTCACCTTCCGCTTTATTTGCGTTTTTCCGGCTTCAGTCTCCGCGGTTTCCTGCTTCACTCTCCTCTGGTTTTTAGTCGATTCGCTCGCATCTACGCGACTTGAATCCGCATCTTCACGCGTGCTCCGGATGCGCCGGACAGCTGCTTTCGGCGGCGTTTGCCGCTAGTCGTTGCTGATACAATTTCGCGCATGACCTATCAAGTTCTCGCACGCAAATGGCGGCCGAAATCGTTCGAGTCGCTCGTCGGCCAGGAGCACGTCGTTCGTGCGCTCACGCACGCGCTCGACGGTGGACGCCTGCATCACGCGTATCTTTTCACGGGTACGCGCGGCGTCGGCAAGACCACGCTTTCGCGCATCTTTGCAAAAGCGCTCAACTGTGAAACCGGCGTGACCTCGAAGCCGTGCGGCGTGTGCCGCGCTTGCCGGGAAATCGACGAAGGCCGTTTCGTCGATTACGTCGAAATGGATGCGGCGAGCAATCGCGGTGTCGACGAAATGGCGGCGCTGCTCGAGCGCGCGGTTTATGCACCGGTCGACGCGCGCTTCAAGGTCTACATGATCGACGAAGTGCACATGCTCACGAACCACGCGTTCAACGCCATGTTGAAGACGTTGGAAGAGCCGCCTCCCCATGTGAAGTTCATTCTCGCCACGACCGATCCGCAGAAGATTCCGGTCACCGTGCTGTCGCGCTGCCTCCAGTTCAATCTGAAGCAGATGCCCGCGGGACATATCGTGTCGCATCTGGAGAACATCCTCCAGCAAGAGAGCATTGCTTTCGAAGTGCAGGCGCTGCGGTTGTTGTCGCGCGCGGCGGACGGCAGCATGCGCGACGCGCTTTCGCTGACCGATCAGGCTATCGCCTATTCGGCCAATCAGGTGACCGAGGAAGCCGTGCGCGGCATGCTCGGCGCGCTGGATCAAAGCTATCTGATCCGCCTGCTCGATGCCCTCGCCGCAAGCGATGGCGCGGGCGTGCTCGCCATCGCCGATGAAATGGCTTTGCGCAGTCTATCGTTCTCGACCGCGTTGCAGGATCTGGCGAGCTTGCTGCATCGGATTGCGTGGGCGCAGTTCGCGCCGGCCTCGGTGCTGGACGAGTGGCCGGAGGCGGGAGATATTCGTCGATTCGCCGAGGGCTTGTCGGCCGAACAGGTTCAGTTGTTCTATCAGATCGCGACCGTCGGACGCAGCGAACTGGGGCTCGCGCCGGATGAATACGCGGGCTTCACCATGACGCTTCTGCGCATGCTCGCGTTCGAACCCGCTGGCGGACCGGGCGGAGGTGGCGGTGGCGGGCTCGTGGTGAGCGCGCCGCAAAGCGTGAAGGGCGCGCGCAATGCGGCGCTCGCGGGAGCTATGGCGGAGCGGGCCGTGGCGCCGGCACCGGTGGCTCGCGATGGCGTTCTGGCGGATCGAGCGGGCGCGCGGCACCAGGTTAGCAACCGTTCTTTTGAGAAGTTGGCTGAGTCCGGTGAAGCGGCTGCTTCCGCATTGGAGATGCACGGCGCACGGTCTGCGACCTCGGCGAAAGTCGGGCCACGTGACGCATCCGACGAGCTTGCGGGCGCTGAAGCGAAGCGCAGCGTCGAATCGGCTGAATCAGTCGCGAAGCCAGTCGGCGCGTCCGATGCACGAGAATCGGCGATGGCGAATGCGGCATCGCGTGCGGCTTACGCCGGTTCCGCGGACTTGCCGGACGCTGGAGGAAGTGCCGCTCCTTCGGGCGCGAAGAACGCGACCTCTGGCGATTCGACTGCGCTTGCAAACACGGCTGGCTTGTCAAGCGCATCGAGAGCGGACGTCGGTTATTCAGCTTTAGTGTCGGACAGCGCCGCATCTTCAGGCGCGCAGACGGCCACTGCCAATCCCGCTCCTGCCGCAGATAGCGCCACGCCTTCAGGCGCACGGGATATTGCCGTTGCCGATTCAGCCGCGCCTCTGAACACCATCGCATCTTCAAGCGATGCACCAGTGGCGCGGAAAGACTTCGATTCAGCCACGCCGAGCGCCGCATCTTCAGATGTGCGGAAGGCCGACTCTGCCGAGTCGCCTTCTGTAGCCGAGGCCGCCGAATCGCCGCTCGCGCAAGGCACAGGAGAGATCGTTCAGGCCAATACGCCGTCTCCTGTCGGGAATGCACGAGACGTTGTGTTTGACGAAGTGCCAGTCGCATCGGCGCCGCTTTCTGCCGCGGCTCGGCAAGCTGTAGACGAGGCTTCTAATAATGGCGCGCCCGAAACCGCGTCGCCGTCTGCCGGATCAGTCGCGCCGCGCAGCGCCGCAGGTGGCGCGAGGGACGCGCTCGAAGTATTGCGTAGTGCGGGCATGCGACTTTCATCGGATCGCGGTGGAAGAGGCGCGGCGGCAGCGCCAGCGGGCGCTCCTGCTGCAACGAAACCTGCCGTGCCGAAGCCCTCGGTTCCCGTGCCGACGCCGCGCCGCGTCGCGCCGCGCGCCAGCGCGGGCTCTGACGTACAGGCGACGCCCGCGGCAGACAACGCGGGTGCTGATGCCATTGGCGGGAGCAACGTCGGCCTCGACAATGGCGTTCGCGGGCGCAGCACCGGCGTGGGCGTCGACAGCAAGGGCAACGGTAGCGCCCACATCAACACCAACACGAACGCCAGCGTCGACAATGCCGCTCGCGCCGGCAATGACGCCAACGCGAAAGCAAGCCCCAAGGTCATCCCTCCTTGGGAAGACATGCCGCCCGACGACTACCCGCCGCCCGGATCGGAGGATGAATACTTCTCCGCCGCTCCCGACGACGGCTACATGCCCGCGTTCGATAACGCACCGGACGACATGCGCTTCGGCAACGAACCCGCGCCCGCAGCGAAGCCCGCGCCGAAGATCGACGCCACGCCGCTGCCGCCCGCCGTGCCGCTCGACGCTATAGGCATCGCGGGAGAATGGGCGACGCTCGCGGTCGATCTGCCGCTCAAGGGCATCGCATACCAGCTCGCGTTCAACAGCGAACTGACCGCCTGCGACGCCAGTTCGCTCACACTCGTCGTTCCCGTGCCGCAATACGCGGACGCCGCGCAAGTCGCCAAGCTCAAGACCGCGCTCACGGAGAAACTCGGCCGCGCGCTCGAGGTCAATGTGTCGGTTGCGCCCGCACGCCGCACCGCCGCCGCGCTCGACGCCGCCGAACGCGCGAAACGCCAGCAGCAAGCCGAGCAGGAAATCAGGCAAGACCCGTTCGTGCAATCGCTCATTCGCGATTTCGGCGCGAGCATCGTGCAGGGATCGATCAAGCCGGTTGCCGCAACGGGCGCGAATCCTTCGGGCGCGTCTTCTGTAAGATAAGCCATCCCGCGAGGCGCGCCGTCAGAAGCCGCGCCGCGAACGAATCAACCGGGCGCACGGGCATTTTCGCCTGAGCGTCTACCCGTCATACGCACTATCCGTTTCAAGGAGCCGAATCATGATGAAGAACCAACTCGCCGGGCTGATGAAGCAAGCTCAGCAAATGCAGGAAAACATGAAGAAGATGCAGGATCAGCTCGCGCTGATCGAGGTCGAGGGCCAGTCCGGCGCCGGTCTCGTCAAGGTGACGATGACCTGCAAGAACGACGTGCGCCGCGTGCAGATCGACCCGAGCCTGCTCGCCGACGACAAGGACATGCTCGAAGACCTGGTTGCCGCCGCGTTCAACGACGCCGTGCGCAAGGCCGAAGCCACCACGCAGGAAAAGATGGGCGGCATGACGGCCGGCATGCCCATGCCGCCCGGCTTCAAGCTGCCGTTTTAAGCGCGTGGCCGAAGGCGCACGCGGCGTTTGCCGCGCTTTCGGCCCGCCCATGAGGACACATGAAACAACCATCCGCCTTGTCGGCGCTCGTCGAAGCGCTGCGTGCGCTGCCCGGCGTCGGCCCGAAGTCGGCGCAGCGCATGGCGTATCACCTGATGCAGCACGACCGCGCGGGCGCCGACAAACTCGGCAACGCGCTGCTGTTCGCGACCGGGCATCTGAAGCACTGCGAGAAGTGCAATACCTTCACCGAAGCCGACATCTGCGAAGTATGCAGCGACGAAGAACGCGATTCCGCGCTCCTATGCGTCGTCGAGACGCCGGCCGATCAGATCATGCTGGAGCAGACGCTCACGTATCGCGGGCTCTACTTCGTGTTGATGGGCCGGCTGAGTCCGCTCGACGGCATCGGGCCGAAGGAAATCCACTTCGAGCGGCTCATCAACCGCGCGCTCGACGGCACCGTGAATGAAGTGGTGCTTGCCACCAACTTCACCAACGAAGGCGAGGCGACCGCGCACTATCTGGCACAGACGCTCAAGTCGAAAGGGCTGAAGGTCACGCGGCTCGCGCGCGGCGTACCGGTGGGCGGCGAACTCGAATACGTCGATGCCGGCACCATCGCCCGCGCGATGCTCGACCGCCGCTCGGTGTGAGAAAAGATCAAGGACTGCATCGATGACAGAAACCGAAGCACTCGCGCTCGCGACGCATCGACATTACAAGGGCGGGCTGTATCGCGTGATCGGCGTCGCGCGGCACTCGGAAACCGAGGAAGCCATGATCGTCTACGAGCATCTCTGGCCGCATGATCGCGGTTTATGGGTCCGGCCCGCCGCGATGTTCAACGAGACGCTCGCCGACGGCGCGCCGCGCTTCAAGCCACTCGACATCCCACTTTAAAAATTGGCGGAGACGAACGACATGACCGCATCGACGGGCCCGCTTGCCGGCGTCAAGGTGCTGGAACTCGGCACGCTCATCGCGGGACCGTTCGCGGCGCGCTTCATGGGCGAATTCGGCGCGGATGTCATCAAGATCGAAGATCCGAAGGGCGGCGATCCGCTGCGAAAGTGGCGCAAGCTTTACCCTGAAGTGGGCGGAACGTCGCTCTGGTGGGCGGTACAGGCGCGCAACAAGAAGTCCGTGACGATCAATCTGAAGGCCGAAGAGGGCAAGGAGATCGTGCGGCGGCTGGCGAAAGAAGCGGATATCGTCGTCGAAAATTTTCGGCCGGGCTTGCTCGAAAAACTTGGGCTCGGCTATGAGGTGCTTTCTGCCGAAAACCCCGGTCTCGTGATGGTGCGGCTCTCGGGATACGGCCAGACCGGGCCGTATCGCGACAGACCGGGCTTTGGCGCGATCGCCGAATCGATGGGCGGCTTGCGTCATATCACGGGCTATCCCGAGTTACCGCCGCCGCGCATCGGCATTTCCATTGGCGACTCCATTGCCGCGCTGCACGGCGTGATCGGCGCGTTGATGGCGCTGCATCATCGGCAGGTGAATGGCGGCAAAGGGCAGGTGGTCGATGTCGCGCTCTACGAAGCCGTCTTCAACATGATGGAAAGCGTGGTGCCCGAGTACGGCGTCTATGGCATGGTGCGCGAGCGCACCGGCGCGTCGCTGCCGGGCATCGTGCCGTCGAATACCTATCCGTGCCGCGACGGCAGCATTGTCATTGGCGGCAATAGCGATCCCATTTTCAAGCGGTTGATGACGGCAATCGACCGCGCCGATCTCGCCGACGATCCCGCGCTCGCTTCGAACGATGGCCGCGTGCCACGCACGCAGGAAATCGACGATGCCATCGCCGCGTGGCTGTCGACGCGCAGTATCGACGAGGCGCTCGCCGTGCTCAACGCCGCCGATGTACCCGCTGGCCGTATCTACAGCGTAGCCGACATGTTCACCGATCCGCAGTACATCGCGCGTCAAATGCTGCAGCGTTTTCCGTGGCAGGACGGCCGTGAGATCACGCTGCCGAACGTGACGCCGAAGCTGTCCGAGACGCCTGGCGAGACGCGCTGGCTCGGGCCGCAACTCGGCGAACATACGGATGAAGTGCTTCGGTCGCTTGGGTATGCCGAGGACGACATCGCGCGGTTGCGTGCGGCGAACGTGATCTGAGGAAGTCGTTACGCGTAAAAAACGCGAACTCTCGCGGCGGCCCGAAGATGGCCGCGACACCGGTGCCGGCTTGCGCATGGGGCAGGGCGTCGCGCATGCACCGTGGCCCACGACCAACCTTCGAAGCGCCTCAAGGCTCGATCACGATCTTCCCCGTCACGCGCCGGTTCATCATGTCGTCGAGGGCTTGCGCGGTTGCATCGAGCGGATAGCGTTTGGTCACCACCGGCAGCAACTTGCCGGCCTTGATCCAGTCGACCATGGTGGCAAATTCGGTATCGGCGATCGCGTGTTCGCGGCGCATGTGATCGCCCCAGAACACGCCGACGATGCTCGCGCCCTTCAACAACGCGAGGTTGAAAGGCAGCTTCGGGATCTCGCCGTTGGCGAAGCCGACCACGAGATAGCGCCCGCGCCAGCCGATGCTGCGAAACGCCGGTTCGGCATAGGCGCCGCCCACCGGATCGAATATGACATCGGGACCTTGGCCATGGGTGAGCGCCTTGACGCGCTCGCGCAAGTCTTCGTTTCGATAGTCGATGATTTCATCCGCGCCTTGCTCGCGACAGAACGCGAGCTTTTCCGCGCTCGATGCCGCCGCGATCACGCGCGCGCCGAGAATCTTGCCGATCTGAATGGCCGCGACGCCCACGCCGCCCGCCGCGCCGAGCACGAGGAGCGTCTCGCCCGACTTGAGCGCGCCGCGATCCACGAGCGCGTGATAGGACGTGCCGTAGGCAAGCGTGAAGGCTGCGGCGAGCGCGAGGTCGACGTCGTCGGGAAGCACGACGCAATCCGTTTCCCGAGCACGCGCCTGTTGCGCGAATGCCCCTTGCGCGGTGTAAGCCGCGACGCGCATGCCAGGTTTCACGCGCGTGACGCCCGCACCCACCTCACGCACGATTCCCGCGAGTTCCGCACCCGGCGTAAATGGCAGCGGCGGTTTGAACTGGTACTTGTTCTGGATGATCAGTACATCGGGAAAATTCACGCTCGCGGCCTTCACATCGATGACGATTTCCCCGGCTTCGGGGTGCAAATCCGGCAGCGTTTCGACGGTGAGCGTATCGGGTAATCCGTGTTGGTTGCATCGAACGGCGCGCATGTGTCCTCCTTGATGGGCTGGCGCCAAGTGTAGGGCAGACGGCTGTCTGTGCGCGACCCCGCAAAGCGTGGGCGCGTCATGTTTCCTCGGTTACAATCGCCGGATGCGAATCCTACTCAGCAACGACGACGGCTACCTGGCGCGCGGCATCAACGTGCTGCACGACGCCTTGCAGCCGCTCGGCGAAGTAACGGTGATGGCGCCGGAGCAGAACTGCAGCGGCTCGTCCAACTCGCTCACGTTGTCGCGGCCATTGAGCGTGCATCAGTCGGCTAACGGTTTCAACTTCGTGAACGGCACGCCAACCGACTCGGTGCATATCGCGCTCACCGGCATGCTCGAAGCGCGGCCCGATCTCGTCGTGTCAGGGATCAACAACGGCCAGAATGTCGGCGAGGACACGCTCTATTCCGGCACGGTCGCGGCCGCCACCGAAGGCTTCATGTTCGGCATTCCGGCTATCGCGTTTTCGCTCGTCGGGCGTGACTGGCTGCATCTAGAAGATGCGGCGCGCGTGGCCGCCGAAATCGTCGCGCATTTTTTGGATCACCCCATGCCGGGTCATCCGCTTCTGAACGTCAATATTCCGAGCCTGCCGTACGACCAACTGCGCGAGTGGAAGGTCACGCGTCTGGGCAAGCGGCATCCGTCGCAGCCGGTGATTCGCCAGACCGACCCGCGCGGCAACCCGATCTACTGGATCGGCCCGTCGGGCGACGCGCTCGACGCCAGCGAAGGCACCGACTTTCACGCAGTCGCGAACGGCTTCGTTTCGATCACGCCGCTGCAGCTCGACCTGACTCACACGAAACTCATGGCCGAGACCCGCGAATGGGCGCAAGCCGGGAGCCGTCGCTCATGAGCGACGAGCGCGCCAAGCGCTTCCCGCTGGCGCTCGCGGACCTCGTGCGCGAGCCGCGCAAGCCGGCCGGCCGCACGCAGGACGCGCGCGCCAAGTCAGCGGCGGTATCGACCACGAAAGCCGCTGCCGCGAAGCCGGGCAGTGTGCGCGGCGCGGCTTCGGCGCTCAAGAATCCGGCGAGTGCGGCGGCATCCGTCAAGTCCGCGACCACGGTTTTTCCGGTGCGCTCGGCAGCCCAGCCTGTCATCAATTCCGTCGCCAAGGCCGCTACCAAACCGGCAAGTGGAACCGCGAAACCGGTTCCGGGCGCGAATCGCAGTCCGGCCCAGGCGCCGCATCCCCGAACGAGTGCATTGCGCACCGCGCAGCGTCCCGCCGGACGCGATCTGAACGCGGCATCGACGGCCACGAAAAAGGGCGCGCCCAACGTGGCATTCGCCAGCACGCAGACGCTCACCTCGGAACGGGTGCGCGAGCGCATGGTCGAACGCCTGCGCACGAACGGCGTGACCGACCCGCGCGTGCTGAACGCCATGTCGGTCGTGCCGCGCCATATGTTCGTCGACCCCGGCCTCGCCGCGCAGGCTTACGAAGATGCCGCGCTGCCGATCGGTCACCATCAGACCATCTCGAAGCCGTCGGTCGTCGCGCGCATGATCGAACTGGTCGCGGCAGGGCGCACGTTGGACAAGGTGCTGGAAATTGGCACCGGTTGCGGCTATCAGGCAGCGGTGCTGTCGCAGGTCGCGACCGAGGTTTATTCGATCGAGCGCGTGCGGCCGTTGTCCGAACGCGCCAAGCTCAATCTTCGGCCGCTGCGTGTGCCGAATATCCGGCTGCATTACGGCGACGGGCGGCTCGGACTGGCTGCCGCGGCGCCGTTCGATGCCATCGTGATCGCGTGCGCGGGACTCGACGTGCCGCAGGCCTTGCTCGAACAACTGGCGATAGGCGGCAGGCTCGTCGCGCCGGTGGGCTCGCAGGCCGCGCAGTCGCAGGTGCTCACGCTCGTCACGCGCGTGTCGGCCACGCAATGGCGGGAGTCGCAGCTCGATCGCGTTTTTTTTGTACCTTTAAAATCCGGAGTGATTTGAAACCGATGAGTATCTTGCGTGCTTTGCGAGAAACGCGTGCGGACGTTCGCCTGACGGCGGCGCAGCGCGGTGTGTGCGTCCTTGCGCTGTCCATGCTGGCGGCCTGTGCGTCGCGGATGGATTCAGCGCCGGTGGTCGACAGAACGGGCGCGCCTATCGCCACGGATGCCGCCGCGCTTGCCAACCAGCCGCCGCCGCCTGGCTATATTCGCGTGAAACCGGGCGACACCCTATATCGGATCGCATTGGAAAACGGTCAGAATTATCACGACATCGCAACGTGGAATAACCTGACGAACCCGAACCAGATCGAAGTCGGTCAACTGGTGCGTGTGGCGCCTCCGGGTGCGAATCTGGCAGCGGCGACGCCGGGCGTGTCGACCGCACCGATCGCGGGTGGCGCGGTGGCTACGCAACCGCTTAACGGCGGCGCGGGCGTCTATGGCACGCCGCAGTCGGGTGCAACGACGCAGCCGCCGTACTACGGTCCGTCGTCGGGCATGGGTGCGGCGCCGGGCGCTGCATCCGGTGCGCTCGCGGGCACCACGCCGGCGCCGGGCGTGGACAGCGCGGCAACGGCTCAACCGGCTTTCATCTGGCCGGCGCGTGGTCCGATTCTCGGCACATTCGACGACGCGAAGAACAAAGGTTTGAACATTGGCGGTGCACCGGGAGATGCGGTCAATGCATCGGCGGATGGCAGGGTCGTCTACTCCGGAAATGGCTTGCGCGGCTACGGGAATCTCATCATCATCAAGCACGACGCGACTTTTCTCACTGCGTACGCACACAACCGCGCTTTGATGGTAAAAGAAGGAGACGCGGTGACCAAAGGTCAAAAAATCGCCGAAATGGGCAACAGCGATTCAGACCGTGTGATGTTGCATTTCGAAGTTCGCCGGCAGGGAAAACCTGTTGACCCACTGAAGTATTTGCCGCCGCAATAAAGCGAGCCATCATGCAAAAAACGAAGCGCCGCCAGCCGCAAGCCGAGACTGAGACCATCAGCCGACCGTTGCAAGTGTCGGTGGAAGACGGTGCTTCGACCCGAGACGACGATGCCGAAAACATCGACGTCGATATCGATTCCGACGAAGAAGGCGAAAACCGTAAAAAGGGTGGCGACGAGTCGGGAGAAGGCGCAAACGATTCCGCGCCCGAACCCGACGACTTTCGCTCTCTTTTGCAGGCCGAACTGACGGCCGACACCATTCAGCATTACCTCAATCGCATCAGCGTGAAGCCGCTGCTCACCGTCGAGGAAGAGCAGCGTTATTCGCGTCTTGCCAAGGCGGGCGAGTTCGAGGCGCGCCAGGTCATGATCGAGCGCAATTTGCGGCTGGTGGTGAGTATCGCTAAGGGTTATCTCAATCGCGGCGTGCCTTTGCTCGATCTGATCGAGGAAGGCAACCTCGGTCTCATGCACGCAATCGAGAAATTCGATCCCACGCGCGGTTTTCGTTTTTCGACTTACGCCACGTGGTGGATTCGCCAGAGCATCGAGCGCGCAATCATGAATCAGGCGCGCACGGTGCGCCTTCCGGTGCATGTGATTCGCGAACTGAATCAAGTGTTGCGCGCGAAGCGTCATCTGGAAAAGAACTCGGCGAATTCCACCGATCCCGTCGCGCCCGAGCGCCGCGACGCGAGCATCGAAGATATTGCGTATCTCACCGGCAAGACGCCGGAGGAAGTCACCGATATCCTCGCGCTCAACGAACACACGGCTTCGCTCGATGCCCCGCTCGACCTCGACCCCGGCAGCAGCCTGCTCGATCTCCTTTCGGACGATCAAAGCCAGTCGCCGGATGCCGAAGTTCAGCACCGCGAACTGGAAACGCTCACGCGGCTCTGGCTTTCGCGTCTGTCGGACAAACATCGGCATGTGATCGAACGGCGTTTCGGGCTGAACCATATCGAACCCGCCACGCTCGAAGAACTGGCCGATGAAATGGGCCTCACGCGCGAACGCGTACGGCAAATCCAGCAAGAGGCGCTCGTGCGGCTCAAACGCTTCTTCGCCTCGAACGGCGTGCGCAAGGACGCCGTGCTTTAACGCTCCAAAGCGGCGTTCGAAAAAGCGCCGCGTTTCCAGAATTCAATGACACCGATTCTCGTATTCGACATCGAGACCATTCCCGATGTCGACGGCATTCGCCGTCTCGAAGACTTACCCGACGATCTGTCCGCGCGCGAAGTCGCCGAACACGCGTTCGCCGCGCGCCGCGAGCGCGTAGGCAACGACTTCTTGCCGCATCATTTGCAACGCATTGCCGCGATCTCCTGCGTCTTTCGCGACGACAGCGGTTTTCGCGTGCGCTCGCTCGGCACGAAGACGGATGGCGAGGCATCGCTGATCCAGTCGTTTTATCGCGTGATCGAAAAATACACGCCGCAACTCGTCTCGTGGAACGGCGGCGGTTTCGATCTGCCCGTGCTCCATTATCGTGCGCTCGTGCATGGCATCGCGGCGCCGCGTTACTGGGACTTGGGCCAGGACGATCGCGAGTTCAGGTTCAACAACTACATCAGCCGCTATCACATGCGGCATCTCGACCTGATGGACGTGCTCGCGATGTATCAGGCGCGCGCCAACGCACCGCTCGATGCACTCGCCAAACTGTGTGGCTTTCCCGGCAAGCTGGGCATGGACGGCGGCAAGGTATGGGACGCCTATTGCGATGGTCAGATCGACGAGATCCGCAACTATTGCGAAACGGATGTCGTCAACACTTACCTTATGTATTGCCGCTTTCAGATGATGCGTGGCGGACTCACGCCGGACGAGTACGCGGACGAGATCAACTTCGTGAAGAACGCGCTCGCGCTGGAAGCGTCGCCGCATTGGGCCGAATATCTCGCCGCATTCGGCCGGTGAGTGCGAGGCCGTGACGTTCGTCTACAATCTCGCCTTTGCCAACACGTCAGTCAGGAAGTACGCAGGTGTCTGAAGCCGCTCGAAAAAATTCGCATCGCCGCCGCGCCGCGCCGGCCAAAACCGTTACGCCCGATCCGTCATTCGTCGCGCCCGAAATCGAAATCGAGTCACTCGACATGGACGCGCGCGGCGTCGGCCGCACGGTCAACGAGAACGGCGAGCCGGGCAAGGTGATCTTCGTCGAAGGCGCGCTGCCCGGCGAACGAGTGAGCTATTCGAGCTATCGCAAGAAGCCGAGTTTCGAGCAGGCGCAAGTGGTGAACGTGTTGCGCGAGGCGGTCATCCGCACGAAGCCGAAGTGTCAGTTCTTCGGCACGTGCGGCGGTTGTTCCATGCAGCATCTCGACGTGCGCGCGCAGATTGCCGTGAAGCAGCGGGTGCTCGAGGACAATCTTCAGCATTTGTCGAAACTGCGCGCGGAAACCATGTTCCGGCCGATTCACGGGCCGTCGTGGGGTTATCGCTATCGCGCGCGCCTGACGGTGCGGCACGTTGAGAAAAAGGGCGGCGTGCTCGTCGGCTTTCATGAACGCAAGAGCAGCTATGTCGCCGACATGACGAGCTGCGAGGTGCTGCCGCCGCACGTTTCCGCCATGCTCGTGCCACTGCGGCATCTGGTAGCCGGTTTGTCGATTCGTGACCGCATGCCGCAGATCGAGCTTGCGGTTGGCGCGGACGTGACGGCGCTGGTGTTGCGCATTCTCGAACCGCTCAACGACGCCGACGAAGCGCTTTTGCGCGCCTTTGCCGACGAACACGCCGGCGTGCAATTCTGGCTGCAGCCGAAAGGTCCCGACACGGTTTATCCGTTTTATCCGCTCGAGAGCGAACTGGCTTATACGCTGCCGGAGTTTCACATCCGCATGCCATTCAAGCCGACTGATTTCACGCAGGTGAACCATCAGATCAACCGCGTGCTCGTGGCGCGCGCGTTGAGCCTGCTCGCGCCGGAACAGAACGATCGCGTGCTCGATTTGTTTTGCGGCATCGGCAACTTCACGCTGCCGCTTGCGCGCGTGTCGCGCGAAGTGGTGGGTATCGAAGGAAGCGAAGCGCTGACCGCGCGCGCACTGGAAAACGCGCAGGCCAATGGCGTGGACGGCCATACGTCGTTTGCCTGCCGCAATTTGTTCGAAGTGACTGCCGACGATCTGCGCGCGCTCGGGCACTTCGACAAATATCTGATCGATCCGCCGCGCGAGGGCGCGCTCGCAGTGGCGAAGGCGCTTGCGGACATCGCTCAAAGCGGCGAGGGTTCGCTGCCGAAGCGCATCGTTTATGTGTCGTGCAACCCGGCGACGCTCGCGCGCGACGCCGGCCTGCTCGTCCACGAGGCGGGGTATCGGATGAAGGGCGCGGGCGTCGTCAACATGTTCCCGCATACGTCGCACGTCGAATCCATTGCATTGTTCGAACGCGACTGAAGCGCTTTTATTTAAGAAGGCAAAAAAAACCGGCCCGAAGGCCGGTTTTTCGTTTGAAGCACCGGTTCGATCAGTTCCGGTTGCCGCCGAAGATGCCAAGCAGTGCCAGCAAATTCGTGAAGACGTTGTACAGATCGAGGTAGATGGCGAGCGTCGCACTGATGTAGTTCGTCTCGCCGCCATTCACAACGCGCTGCACGTCGAACAGCATGTAAGCCGAGAAGATCACGATGGCGAGCACGGAGATCGTCAGCATGAGCGCCGGCAGTTGCAGGAAAATGTTCGCGACTGCAGCCAGCAGAATGACCATCACGCCCATGAACAGCCACTTGCCGAGGCCCGAAAAGTCACGCTTGCTGACCGTGGCGATGGTCGCCATGGCCGCGAAAATCACGCCCGTGCCGCCAAAGGCCATCATGATGAGCTGCGGCCCGTTCGAGAAACCGAGGATGAAGCTCAAAAGACGCGAGAGCATCAGGCCCATGAAGAACGTGAAGCCGAGCAGAACGACCACGCCCATGCTGCTGTTCTTCGTTTTCTCGATGGCGAACATGAAGCCGAACGCAATCGCCATGAACGCGATGAAGCTCATTGCCGGGCTGGTGGCCGCGAACAGGGAAAAGCCCGTCGCGACGCCGACCCATGCGCCGAGCACCGTCGGCACCATGGAAAGCGCCAGCAGCCAGTAAGTGTTGCGTAGCACGCGGTTGCGCACCTCGACCGAAGTGACGCTGCCGTTGCGTCCAAAACTGTAGGGTGATTCGTTCATGGTTTCTCCTTGCTTCAAATTGTCTGTCGTCGACCCGCGCTACATCCGTCATACACGAATGATACGGTAGGAATACTTAAGCGATTATGAGGCCGTTGCCCGCGCCATTCCGGTTTCGTGCAGTGCCTGATGTCGCGAGGCGGTTGCAAAGCGCGGCTCGACTCCAATATGACTGCCGCACGGTCCGAAATCAATGGCGCCGACGTTTCTCGGCGCGATACACGCTTGAGGCACGCTGACGTATGACGGTTCGACCCTTACGGCGCCGTAAGGTTTCAATCGCAATCATACCCTGCTTCATGCTACAATTGTCGATTCCTTTTAATCCGTAAACCGTTAATTTTTTGGAGTTTTTCATGGCAATCGAGCGCACCCTGTCGATTATCAAGCCGGACGCAGTGGCAAAGAATGTTATCGGCCAAATCTACAGCCGTTTCGAGAGTGCTGGACTCAAGATTATTGCTTCGCGCATGGTGCATCTGTCGCGCGCGGACGCGGAAAAGTTCTACGCAGTGCACGCTGCACGCCCGTTCTTCAAGGACCTCGTGGAATTCATGATCTCCGGTCCGGTGCAGATTCAAGTGCTGGAAGGCGAAGGCGCGATCATCAAGAACCGCGACCTGATGGGCGCGACCGATCCGAAGAAGGCAGACAAGGGCACGATCCGCGCTGATTTCGCGGACAGCATCGATGCAAACGCCGTGCACGGTTCCGACGCTCCGGAAACGGCAGCGCAGGAAATCGCGTTCTTCTTCCCGCAAGTGAACGTCTACTCGCGCTAAGTCGCGCGTTGGTTGCCGCATCGGTCCGTGCCTCGAGGCAGTGCGCCGGATCATGCGGCTGTCGCGCCGGCATCGCTTGAAAAGCTGGAACATGCAGGAATTGGCGCGAACGGTCTCGGGCAAAAGCTCCCGAGCTTCGCAATCTGAAATGGCAGGACTCGACATGACGAACAGCAGCACCGTCAATCTTCTCGATCTCGACGCCGCCGGGCTCGTCGCTTATTGCGGCAGCCTGGGCGAAAAGCCGTTTCGCGCCAAGCAATTGCAGCGCTGGATCCACCAATATGGCGTCGACGACTTCGACGGCATGACGGACCTCGCGAAATCGCTGCGTGAAAAACTCAAGGGTCGCGCCAGTTTGGCGATGCCCGAAATCTCTCGCGATCACGTTTCCACCGACGGCACGCGCAAGTGGCTGATCGACGTAGGCAACGGTAACGCTGTCGAAACCGTGTTCATTCCCGAGGAAACGCGCGGCACGTTGTGCGTGTCCTCGCAGGCAGGCTGCGCGGTGAACTGCCGGTTTTGTTCCACGGGCAAGCAGGGATTCTCCCGCAATCTGACCACTGGCGAGATCATCGGGCAGTTGCGCATGGCTGAATTCGCGCTGCGCAAGTCGCTCGGGCGCGAAGTCGGCGGCCCGGGAAAGGGCGAGCGCGTCATCACCAATGTCGTGATGATGGGCATGGGCGAGCCCATGCTGAATTACGACGCCGTCGTGCCCGCCATGCGTCTGATGCTCGACGACAACGCCTATGGCCTGTCGCGCCGTCGCGTGACGCTATCCACTTCCGGCGTCGTGCCCATGATGGACCGCCTCGCCGCGGATCTGCCAGTGGCGCTTGCCGTGTCGCTACACGCGCCGAACGACCCGCTGCGTGACATGCTGGTGCCGCTCAACAAGAAGTATCCGCTGCGTGAATTGATGGCTGCGTGCCAGCGCTATCTGAAGGTTGCGCCGCGCGATTTCATCACGTTCGAATACTGCATGCTCGACGGCGTCAACGACACCGAAGCCCATGCGCGCGAACTGCTGGCCGTCACGCGCGACGTGCCGTGCAAATTCAACCTCATTCCGTTCAATCCGTTCCCGGAATCAGGTCTGACTCGCTCGAAGAACGAGCAGATCAAGCGCTTCGCGCAGGTTCTGATGGACGCGGGCATCGTCACCACCGTGCGCAAGACGCGCGGCGACGACATCGACGCAGCTTGCGGGCAGCTTGCGGGCGAAGTGAAGGATCGCACGCGCCTCGTGGAACGCATGGGTCGCGCGCCAGGCAAGGTGATCGAGGTGCGCGCGGTCTGACGCATTGCCGCCGTACAGCGAAGAAAAACAAGTCCGAAAAGACGGAAGTCGCGCCAGGCCGGCGCGCAAAGCCGAACATTTTGTTATAAAGCGGTCTGCAACATTGCCGGGGCTGTATCGTTCACGTTTTGATGCAATCCGCCGGCTTAGCCGCGCTATATAAAAGAATCGATGCGAGGAAATTGGGATGAGTGAGCCGCAGCACCCGACGCCTTTTGGCAGTCATACCGGGGGTCTTCCTGTCAATGAGCATGACGGTCAGGCGGGCACTGGCGGGGCGGCATCGAACGCGAGCCAGACGGGGCCTCTGGATTCGATTGCCGCTGTCGGCGCGCGGCTCGCGCAGCTTCGTCACGCGAAGTCATGGTCGATCGACGACATTTCAGCGCGTCTCAAGGTCTCGCCGAACAAGCTGCTCGCGCTCGAAGCGGGCGACATCAGTCAATTGCCCGATCGCACGTTCGCAGCGGGTATCGTGCGTAGCTACGCCAAGGTTCTCGGTACCGATCCCGCGCCTTTCACGCAGGCTTTTCGTCGCGAGGGCGCGGCGGTCGGGCAAAATCTGAAGGTGCCGGCTTCGGCGGGTGCGGGTCTGCCGCGACAGCGCGTGTCGGTGCCGCTCGGTGGTTCGTCGGGCAAGAAACGCTCGTGGCTCTGGGGCATCGCGGCGGTCGTCGTGGTGCTGGCCGCGCTTGTGATGTGGCATACCGGCGGCGATTCGTCGGCGTGGCTCGCGCGCCTCAAGTCGAGCACGGGCGCTGGCACGGCCGCGCCGGGCGACACGGTGTCCGCTTCCGTCGTCTCCACGCCTGATGAAGCCGCCGCGGCGAACACCGGCGAAGCCGCCTCGCTGCCCGAAGTGGCCGCCGCGCCCGGCGAACAGCCGATGCCACGTCCGCTCGGCACGAACGCGTTGCCGGCCTCGTCGTCGACCATTGCGGCGTTGCAGGGCGCAAGCGCGTCGGCCGCGGCCAAGCAGGCGCCGGCCGCCGGCGCTGCCGCATCCGCGCCGGTCGTCGCCGGCACGGGCGCGAGCGCAGTCGAATTGAAAGTGAAGGAAGATAGCTGGTTCAGCGTGCGCGGCAAGGACGGCAAGGAGGTTTTCTCCGGTCTCGTCCACGCGGGAAGCACGCAACGCGTGCAGGGCGAAGCGCCGTTCAAGGTGACCGTCGGCAACGCGAAGAGCGTCGATTCCATCTCGTTTGACGATCAGCCGGTCGACGCCAAGAAATACGTTTCCGCACGCGGCAACGTCGCGCGCTTCACGCTGCCCTGAACGGGCGGCGCGTAGCGGTGTCGGAGTCGGAGGTTCAGCGCGCGTGCAAGTCATGGGCATTCCGGCTTTTGCCGTGATGCCCGTTCAAGGTTCCATATTCGCACCGTCGCGCCGCTTGCACGCGGCGCCTGGTGGCCAAAGGGTTTTTCGATGCAATCCGAAGCTCAATCCCTGATTAGCAGCAAGATCTGTTCGACCGAACCGGTGTTCGGCGGCTCGTCGAAGCGTCGTGCATCGCATGCGGTGGACGTGCGCTGGGGCGGTCAGCTCGTCACCATCGGCGGCGACTCACCGGTGCGCGTGCAGTCGATGACCAACACCGACACCGCCGACGCCATCGGAACCGCCATCCAGATCAAGGAACTGGCGCAGGCGGGTTCCGAACTCGTGCGCATCACGGTGAATACGCCGGAAGCGGCGGCGGAAGTGCCGCACATCCGCGATCAACTCGACCGCATGGGCGTGTCCGTGCCGCTCGTCGGCGACTTCCATTACAACGGGCATCTGCTGCTGCGCGATCATCCGGCGTGCGCCGAAGCGCTGTCGAAGTACCGCATCAATCCCGGCAACGTCGGACAGGGCGCAAAGCGCGACACGCAATTCGCGCAGATGATCGAAGCCGCGATCAAGTACGACAAACCGGTGCGCATCGGCGTGAACTGGGGCAGTCTCGACCAGGACCTGCTCGCGCGCATGATGGACGAAAACGCCGCGCGCTCGGCGCCGTGGGAACTGCAAAGTGTGATGTATGAAGCGCTGATCCAGTCGGCGGTCGGCTCGGCGGAACGCGCGGTCGAACTCGGCCTCGGTCGCGACAAGATCATCCTGTCGTGCAAGGTGAGCGGCGTGCAGGATCTGGTCGCCGTTTATCGCGAACTCGCTAAACGTTGCAGCTTCGCGCTGCATCTCGGCCTGACCGAGGCGGGCATGGGCTCGAAGGGCATCGTCGCTTCGACGGCGGCGCTGTCGTTGCTGCTGCAGGAAGGCATCGGCGACACCATCCGTATTTCGCTGACGCCCGAGCCAGGCGGCGCGCGCACGGGCGAAGTGGTCGTCGGCCAGGAAATCCTCCAGACCATGGGTCTGCGTTCCTTTACGCCCATGGTCATTGCATGTCCCGGCTGCGGGCGCACGACCAGCACGCTGTTCCAAGAACTCGCGTCGCAGATCCAAAGCTATTTGCGCAACTCCATGCCCGTATGGCGCGACCAGTTTCCCGGCGTCGAGAAGATGCACGTCGCGGTGATGGGCTGCATCGTCAACGGGCCGGGCGAATCGAAACACGCGAACATCGGCATCAGTTTGCCGGGTTCGGGCGAAAATCCCGCCGCGCCCGTGTTTATCGACGGCGTGAAGGTGAAGACCTTGCGTGGCGAGCGTATCGCCGAGGAATTCCAGCAAATCGTCAGCGACTACGTCGAGCGCACCTACGGGCAAGAAACCGGCAAGCGCGAAGAAACGTCCGCGGCAACACTTTAAAGACAGATGACTGAACAGAAGAAACGGCTCGGCAAGCTGACCGGCGTCAAGGGCATGAACGACATCCTCCCGCAGGACGCCGCGTTGTGGGACTTCTTCGAATCCACGGTGAAGTCGATGCTGCGCGCATACGGCTATCAGAACATCCGCACGCCGATCATCGAGCATACGCAGTTGTTCACGCGCGGGATCGGCGAAGTGACGGATATCGTCGAAAAAGAGATGTACAGCTTCACCGATTCGCTCAACGGCGAACATCTCACCATGCGGCCCGAAAACACGGCGGCGGTGGTGCGCGCGAGCATCGAACACAACCTGCTTTACGACGGTCCGAAGCGCCTGTGGTACATCGGCCCGATGTTCCGTCACGAGCGTCCGCAGCGCGGGCGGTATCGCCAGTTCCATCAGGTCGGCGTGGAAGCACTCGGTTTCGCGGGACCGGACACGGACGCCGAAATCATCATGATGTGTCAGCGCCTGTGGGACGACCTTGGGTTGACCGGCATTCGCCTGGAACTGAATTCGCTCGGCCAGCCTGACGAGCGCGCGGCGCACCGCAAGGAACTGATCGCGTATCTGGAGCAGCACGTCGACGCGCTCGACGAAGAAGCCAAACGCCGTCTCTACACCAACCCGCTGCGCGTGCTCGACACGAAGAATCCCGCGCTGCAGGAAATCGCGCAGAACGCGCCGAAGCTCACCGACTTCCTGGGCGAAGAATCGCGCAAGCATTTCGAGGGCGTGCAAAGGCTGCTGAAGGCCAACAACATTCCGTTCAAGATCAATCCGCGTCTCGTGCGCGGTCTCGACTATTACAACCTCACCGTATTCGAGTGGGTGACCGACAAGCTCGGCGCGCAAGGCACGGTGGCGGGCGGCGGCCGGTACGACCCGCTCATCGAGCAACTTGGCGGCAAGCCCACGGCCGCGTGTGGCTGGGCGATGGGCGTCGAGCGTATCCTCGAGTTGCTGAAGGAAGAGAATCTCGTGCCGGAAGCGGAAGGTACGGACGTCTACGTAGTGCATCAGGGAGAAGCTGCCGCCGAGCAGGCGTTCATCGTGGCGGAGCGTCTGCGCGACACGGGCCTCGACGTGATCCTGCATTGCAGCCCGGACGGCGCGCCTGCCAGCTTCAAGTCACAGATGAAGAAAGCCGATGCGAGCGGCGCGGCTTTTGCCGTCGTGCTGGGCGAAGACGAACTCGCGCAGGGCACGATCGGCGTAAAGCCGCTGCGCCGCGCGGGCGCCGAAACGTCGGACGCGCAAAAGAACGAGCAGGTCAACGTTCCGGCGGAAGACTTGACCGAATACCTAATCAATGCGATGGTGGCATCCGCCGAAGACTAGGCGGCCCGACACGCGGGCAATGGCCGTGGGCATCGCGCTGGATGAGTGAACTGTCCGGCATCGCGCACGGCACTCGAAGTGCAATGAAACGCAGGAAGGAATAGCTGGACGATGAGCTATCACGACGAAGAAGAATCACTGGAAAGTTTGAAAGCCTGGTGGGCCAAGTGGGGTAATTCCACGACGTGGATCATCCTCGTGGCGCTTTTAATCGCAGCCGGATACAACGGCTGGAATTACTGGCAGCGTCATCAGGCGGCCGAGGCTTCCGTGCTGTACGACCAGCTTCAGCAGGCCGTTACCGGCAATGATCAGAAAATGGTGAGCCGTATTGCGACGGACATGGAAGACAAGTTCGGCAGCACGGCCTACGCTCAGATGAGCGCGCTCACCGCGGCCAAGTCGCTATACACGGCGGGCGATACCGCCGGCACGAAAGCGCAACTGCAATGGGCCATCGATCACGCGAAGGACGACGAGTACAAGCAAGTCGCGAAGCTGCGCCTCGCGCTGGTGCTCCTCGACGAGAAAAATTACGACGCGGGTCTGAAGCTGCTCGCGGATGCGCCGCTCGACGCCTACAAGGGTGTGATCGCGGACCGTCGCGGCGATCTGCTTGCGGCGCAAGGCAAGCGCGACGACGCCCGCGCATCCTACAAGCTGGCGCTCGGCGCGCTGCCCGCGAACGATACCTCCGCGCGGCAACTGGTCCAGTTCAAGCTCGACGCGCTCGGCGGCTGATCAGCGCGCGCCGCCGCAATCGACCGAGCCATATAACAATCAGGCCGCCCGGCCGCGCAACGCCTTGAAGGCGAAGGCGCGGCCGGGCGCCGATCAACCGAATCCGATAATTCATGTTGCGTCCACCGATGACTTTTTTGAAACGCTACGCCGTGCCGTTTGCCTGCGCGATGACCGCCTTGCTCGCGGCTTGCTCATCCACCAAGGATGAACGCCGCGTGCCGACACCGCTCGTCGAGTTCAAGCCGGTGCTCAACGTCTCCCAGGCGTGGAAGGCGAGCGTCGGCAAGGCAGGCCGCTATCTGTTCGCGCCGGTTGCCGTGGGCGACGCAATTTTTGCCGCAGGCGAGAACGGCTCGGTCGTGAAGATCGACGCGAAAACGGGTCAGGATGTCTGGCGCATCAAGCTCAAGGACGATCTGTCGGCGGGCGTCGGCAGCGACGGCAATCTGACTGCGGTCGGCGGTCTGAAGGGTTCGGTCTACGTGCTCGGACCGGACGGCAAGCAGTTGTGGACGGCAGTCGCGCCGGGCGAACTGATCTCTCCGCCGCTCGTCGGCAATGATCTCGTGATCGTGCGTACCATCGACGGCAAGGTCGTGGCCTTCAACGCGCAGACCGGCGAACAAAAGTGGGTCTTCCAATTGCGCGCGGTGCCGCTGAATCTGCGCGTCGCGGCGGGCATGACCTTCGCCGGCAATCAGGCCGTGCTTGCTGGATTCCCGGGCGGCACGTTCGCGGCAATCAACCTGCAAACGGGCGATGCCTTCTGGCAAACGCCTGTTTCATATCCGAAGGGCGTGACCGAAGTCGAGCGTATCAACGACGTGACCGGCGCACCGGGACTCGTCGGCGCGCAGAGCTGCGCGGTGACGTTCCAGGGCCGCATCGGCTGCTTCAATGCAAATTCCGGCCGTCCGGACTGGGAAAAGAGCTTCTCGTCCGACAGCGGTCTTGCGCAGGATTCCGACTTGGTCGCAGCCGGCGACGACTGGTCGGTCGTAAATGCGTTCCGCACCTCGGACGGCTCGCAGCTCTGGAAAACGGACAAGCTGAAGAACCGCCAGGTCAGCGTGCCGTATATTCTCGGTCGCGCGGTCGTTGTTGGCGACCTCGAAGGTTACGTCCACTTCCTGAGCGCGGATAACGGCGAACTCGTCGGCCGCGCCAAGACCGACGGCAGCGCGATCACCGCGCCGCCCGTGCTCGCCGGCAACACGCTCGTGGTCCTGACGCACGACGGCGGCATCTACGGCTTTCGTCCCAGCAACTAACACGCGCGTGATCGTCTGATCGAGCGGTATTGCGCGCTCGAAGCCGATCGCGCGGCAGGTCCGGCCAGAACCGGGCCGCAAGAGAAAGCAGGAGGCGCGGCAATCGCGCGCACTCCCGAGAGCCTGCCAGCGGAACGCAAAACGCGCGGTGGGCTGCAAGAATCAAAGCGCGTCGCGCGAAGGCGGCGCGCCAAAACTGCCTCTGACGAGGCGCAGCGGCGTCCCAGCGCCGCAGGCTTGACACACTGACGCCGTGACGCGTCGCGCGTGCCGCAAGCCGAATCCATGCTAATTTTCGACAAGCGCAGCCGTGGCGCGGCATGAGCGGAACGAGAGGTCTCGTTCGCACGCCTCGTGTGCCGTCTTGCGTTCAACCTTGAACAACATCTGATGAAACCCGTGATTGCCCTCGTCGGGCGCCCCAATGTGGGGAAATCCACCTTATTCAACCGGCTGACGCGTTCGCGCGATGCACTCGTCGCCGATCTGCCCGGCCTCACCCGCGACCGCCATTACGGTGAAGGCCGCGTGGGCGGCGAGCGGCCGTATCTCGTCGTGGATACGGGCGGCTTCGAGCCGGTCGCGAAAGACGGCATCCTGCACGCAATGGCCCGGCAGACACGTCAGGCGGTGGAAGAGGCAGACATCGTCGTGTTCATCGTCGATGGACGCAACGGGCTCGCGCCGCAAGACAAGGCGATTGCCGACTATCTGCGCAAGACCGGCCGACCGCTTTTTCTCGTCGTGAACAAGGCCGAGGGCATGAAGTATTCGGCCGTCGCGTCCGACTTCTACGAACTTGGTCTCGGCGATCCGCGCGCGATCTCGGCTGCGCACGGCGACGGCGTCACCGAGATGATCAACGACGCGCTCGACATCGCTTATGCCGGTCAGCCCGAGGAGAGCGAAGAAGAGAAGGCGCAGCACGGCGTGAAGATTGCCATCGTCGGACGTCCGAACGTTGGCAAGTCGACGCTCGTGAACGCATTGCTCGGCGAGGAGCGCGTAATCGCGTTCGACATGCCCGGCACCACGCGCGATTCGATTTATATTGATTTCGAGCGACAAGGCCGCAAATACACGCTTATCGACACGGCGGGCTTGCGTCGTCGCGGCAAGGTGTTCGAGGCCATCGAGAAGTTTTCGGTGGTGAAGACCTTGCAGTCCATTTCCGATGCCAACGTCGTGATCCTTTTGCTCGACGCCCAGCAGGACATCTCGGATCAGGACGCGCACATCGCGGGCTTCGTGGTCGAACAGGGCCGCGCGCTCGTGGTCGGCGTGAACAAGTGGGACGGTCTGGATTCGCATGTGCGCGAGCGCACGAAGGCGGATCTCACCCGCAAGCTCAAGTTTTTGGACTTTGCTAAATTTCACTACGTCTCGGCGCTGGAGAAGAGCGGCATCAGCCCATTGATGAAGTCTGTCGATGAAGCCTACGCCGCCGCCATGGCCAAGTTGCCGACACCGAAGCTCACGCGCGCGCTCATCGACGCGGTGGAGTTTCAGCAGCCGCGCCGTCGCGGTCCAGTTCGTCCGAAGCTGCGTTATGCCCACCAGGGTGGACAAAATCCGCCGATCATCGTGGTGCACGGCAATGCGCTCGACGCCATTACCGAGACTTATAAACGCTATCTGGAAGGGCGCTTCCGAGAAACTTTTGGATTGGTCGGGACGCCACTGCGCATAGAGTTCCGGTCAAGCCATAACCCATACGCGGACAAAGGCTGAAAGCCGCGTGAGTCAAGCGTTTCAGGCCGGTCGGCCATTTGGCCAGGCTGGTGCGGAAACGAAAATCAGCTATAGTGTAGCGATTGTCGGCGGATCTCTTTTTCTTCGCCGACAATACATCCAACCTGCAAAAAAACACGGAGTTTGCTATGAGCAACAAAGGGCAATTGTTACAAGACCCGTTTTTGAACGCGCTGCGTAAGGAGCACGTGCCGGTGTCGATCTATTTGGTCAACGGCATCAAGCTTCAAGGAAACATCGAATCGTTCGACCAGTATGTCGTGTTGCTCCGAAATACGGTCACACAGATGGTCTATAAGCACGCCATTTCCACCGTCGTGCCGGCCCGTCCGGTGAATTTCCACCCGGACGCTGAATCGTCCTAAACCTCGTCGCGACCGGCGCTGTTTTCACAAAAAGCGAACAACAAACAATTCGCCGGTCGCTTCAAAAACCGAAAAATATCAATTTGATCAATGCAGCGCTCGTCGGCATCGACTTCGGCAAGATCGATTTCGAAGCCAGTCTGGAAGAACTCAGCCTGCTCGCACAAAGTGCAGGCGCCCATCCCGCCGTCACGCTAACCGGCCGCCGTTCGGCTCCGGACGCCAAGATGTTCATTGGCAGCGGCAAGGTTGAAGAACTGCGCCTTTCTTGCGAAGCGAACGACGTCGAACTCGTCATTTTCAATCACGCACTCGCGCCCGCGCAGCAGCGCAATCTCGAACTCGCGCTCGACCGCCGCGTGGTGGACCGCACGAGCCTCATCCTCGACATCTTTGCGCAGCGCGCCCGCAGCCACGAAGGCAAATTGCAGGTCGAACTCGCACAGCTGCAGTATCTGTCGACACGGCTCATTCGCGCGTGGACTCACCTGGAACGGCAAAAGGGCGGTATTGGCTTGCGCGGTCCGGGCGAAACGCAGCTCGAAACGGACCGCCGGCTGATCGGTGAGCGTATCAAGGCGCTCAAGACCCGGCTCGAGAAGTTGCGCCGTCAGCATGGTACGCAGCGTCGTCAGCGCACGCGTAATCGCACGATGTCGGTCTCCCTCGTCGGCTACACGAATGCGGGCAAGTCCACGCTGTTCAATGCGCTCACGAAGGCGCAGGCGTACGCCGCCGACCAGCTTTTCGCCACGCTCGACACAACCTCGCGTCGCGTCTATCTCGGCGAGGAAGCGGGGCACGTGGTGGTATCGGACACGGTCGGGTTCATCCGCGAATTGCCTCACCAGCTCGTCGCGGCGTTTCGCGCCACGCTCGAGGAAACCATCCACGCAGACTTGCTGCTGCATGTGGTTGATGCATCGAGCGCCGTGCGCCTCGATCAGATCGATCAGGTGAACGAGGTATTGCGCGGCATCGGCGCGGATTCCATCCGGCAGGTTCTCGTCTTCAACAAGATCGACGCGGTGCCTGAGCTGGCGGCCCGTGGCGAAGCGGTTGAAAGGGACGAGTATGGTAATATTTCGCGCGTCTTTTTGAGTGCACGCTCGGGCCAGGGGCTCGATGCGCTGCGCGCTGCCATCGCCGAAATCGCTGCTGCGGAAACGGACGAAAGCGAAGAGGCCTTACCAAGCGTGCTCGCTGAAATCGAAGCGCCGCAACTCGAGTCCGATGCAACGCAATCCCCGCTGTCCGGGTCAAACGAAACACACGACACGAACGCGCAGCCGGAAGACCACCGGCTGACCGAACAACGTGACCACAAGGTTTCCGAGCACGGTCACTGATCGGCTCGCGGAACTCCGGATTGCATCGCCCGGGCTTATCTGTCTGGATGTCTACCCCCGGCTGTCTAATGGTGAATCACCGAGTGAACGACTACAACGAGCGGACTAACAGGCAGCGCATGCATGCCGCCTTTTCGATCAACGATCCGCGCTGGGGGCGGGGCGAAGGCAACGGCGTGAAGAACGACTCGAAGCGTCCGCAAGACGGCAAGCGCCCGAACGGCAAGGACGAAGGCCCGCCCGATCTCGACGAGATGTGGCGCGACTTCAACCGTCGCATCGCCGGTCTGTTCGGGCGCAAGCCCAACGGCGGTGCGCCGCGCGAGAATGGCCGCGGCACGCGCATCGGGCTTGGCATCGTCATTGGCGTGCTGATCGCCATCTATCTCGGCAGCGGCGTGTTTGTCGTACAGGACGGTCATGTCGGCGTGGTATCGCAGTTCGGCAAATATCGGCAAACGGTGGCGCAAGGCATTCACTGGCGCCTGCCGTATCCGTTTCAGTCGCACGATATCGTCGACATCTCGCAGGTCCGCTCGGTCGAAGTGGGTCGCGGCACCGCGCTCGCGCAAGGCAACGTGCGCGATGCCTCGGTTCTGACGAACGACGCCGATATCGTCGACGTGCGCTTCGCCGTGCAATATCAGATCAAGTCGCCGACCGACTTCCTGTTCCGCAATCTCGATCCCGACCAGAGCGTCACGCAGGCGTCGCAGGCGGCAGTTCGCGAGATCGCCGGGTCCATCAGCACGGACGACATGCTCTACAAGGATCGCGAGGCGTTGCGCGCGCGTCTGACCGAATCCATCCAGCGCTCGCTCGATCTCTACCGCACCGGTTTGCAGGTGACGGGCGTGACCGTGCAAAGCGTGCAGGTGCCGACGCAAGTGCAGGCGGCATTCGAGGAAGCTTCGCGCGTGCGTCAGGACAACGAGCGCGCTCGCGACACCGCGCAAGCCTATGCCGATCAGCTGCTGCCGCGTGCGAAAGCCGACGCGGCGCGTCTCGTCGACGAAGCCACGGCCTACGGCAATCGCCAGGTCACCGAAGCACAGGGCGACGCCGAGCGCTTCAAGCAGGTCTACGAGCAATACTCGAAAGCGCCCGCAGTCATTCGTCAACGCATGTACCTGGACACGATGCAGCAAATCTATTCGCGTACCACGAAGGTCTTCGTTGACAGCAAGGCAGGCAATAACGTGGTGTACCTGCCGCTGGACAAGCTCGTCGAGGCGAATCGTCAGCAGGTGAAAGAAGCCGATGCCGCCAGTGCCGCCGCAGCCGCAAGCGCGCCCGCTGGCGATGGCGCACAGGCGCGTGCGCCGGGCGTGGCGTCGTCGCCGGCCGTGTTGAGCGCGCCGGCCAACGGAGCGATCAACGGCGCGGCCAGCGCGACGACTGCAGCCAGTGCGGCCAGCGCGGCCAGTGCCGCAAGCAGTGCAAGCGACCCGCTGCGCTCCCGCGATGCTTTCCGCTCGCGCAATCGTCAAGACGACCTGCAATAAGGAGCGCGAGAACATGAATCGAATCATTGCGCTTGTGGTCGTTGTCGTGATCGTGCTGTTCATCGGTTCATCGATGATCTTCACGGTCGACGAACGGCATGCTGCCGTCGTGGCTTCCCACGGTGACGGCGAACCGAAACTCGACGGCCCGGGCCTGCATTTCAAGCTGCCCGCGCCGTTCCAGACGCTCACGCTCGTCGATACCCGCACGCTCACCATCGACGAAGCGGGCGCGGACCGCTTCGCCACGTCGGACAAGAACGACGTGCTGGTGAATACCGTCATCAAGTATCGCGTGGCCGATCCGCTCAAACTGTTCGAGAGCAACGAGAAGAACACGCAGACCGCGCAGGAGCGCATCGTCGGGCTCGCGCGCACGTCGCTCGCCAGTGCGTTCGCGAAGCGTTCGCTCACGGACGCGCTCGGCAGCCAGCAAACGCTCGCAAGCGAAGCGCAGAAGTCGGTGGAAGACGCGGCGGCGGCCTTCGGCGTGCAGCTCGTGGATCTGCAGATGACGCGTATCGACTTTCCGTCCGTGGTAGCCGACTCGGTCTACAAACGCATGATCGCGGCGCGTCAGCAGGCCGCCGCCATCGAGCGCGCGAAGGGCACGGCGGACGCCGACAAGATCAAGGCGGACGCCCAGCGCGAACAACAGGCGATTCTCGCCGATGCATACAGTCAGGCACAGTCCATCAAGGGCGAAGGAGACAGCAAGGCGGCAGCCATAGCGGCGGACGCCTACGGACGCGATCCGCAGTTCTACCAGTTCTATCAGAGCCTCGAAGCGTATAAGAAGACCTTCAAGCCAGGCGACGTGATGGTGGTCGACCCGAGCAGCGATTTCTTCCGCTTCATGCGCGGCCCGAACGGCGGCAGCGCGGATGTTTCTTCCGCGGCTGCCACGGCCAAGCGCTGATCGTGCCCCGCGAAAGCGCGATCCGTTCGCGCTTTCGCCTTTCTCCCTTGGAACATGGCCGAGACGTTACTGCTCGCACTTGCGTTGATGCTGATCATCGAAGGAATGTTTCCCTTCGTTTTTCCGACCGCGTGGCGCGATACCTTTCGCCGCATCGCGGAACGCCCGACGCATCACATCCGCATCGGCGGACTGATTGCGATGGTGCTCGGGCTCATCCTGCTGCTCATCGCAACGTGAGCACACCGTGATGCGCCAATTGGCCTATCTTGTTTAAATCCGTTCGTCAAAGCGCGCCGCGTCACGCCGCGCCGCGCGCCCCGTAGGAAACGTATCGATGTCCACCTGGTTACTTCCCGAGAATATCGCCGACGTCTTGCCGTCGGAAGCCCGCAAGATCGAAGAGTTGCGACGCCGTCTGCTCGATCGTTTCCGTTCGTACGGTTACGAGCTCGTGATGCCGCCGATGCTCGAATATCTCGAATCGCTTCTGACGAGCGGCGGCAGCGATCTGAACCTGCGCACCTTCAAACTCGTCGATCAGATGTCCGGGCGCACGCTCGGCTTGCGCGCGGACATCACGCCGCAGGTCTCGCGCATCGACGCGCATCTCCTGAACCGGCATGGCGTGACGCGTCTGTGCTATGCGGGCAACGTGCTGCACACGCGTCCGCGCGGCCTGCACGCGACGCGCGAGCAGATTCAGATCGGCGCGGAAATCTACGGTCACGCGGGGCTCGAAGCGGACCTCGAAATCCAGCAACTGATGCTCGATTCGCTGCATCTCGCGGGTCTCACGAAAGTGCGTCTTGATCTGTGCCACGCGGGCGTGCTCGCCGCGTTGCTGGAACTGGAACCGGCGGCTGCATCGCTTGGCGAAGCGCTCTATGAGGCGCTCGCGAGCAAGGACGTGCCGCGTATCAACGAACTCACGGCGCATCTCGGCCAGGTGCCGCGCGAAGCGTTGCGCGCGCTGCCTACGCTCTACGGCGACGCCTCGGTGCTCGAAACCGCGCGCGGCCGTCTGCCGAATCTGCCGGTCATCGCGCGTGCGCTCGACGATCTCGCGTTTCTCGCAAGCCAGGTCGACGGGGCCGAACTCATGATCGATCTCGCCGATTTGCGCGGCTACGCGTATCACAGCGGCGTGATGTTCTCCGCCTATGTCGACGGCGTGCCCAACGCGGTTGCGCATGGCGGCCGCTACGACGATGTCGGGCTCGCCTACGGACGTGCGCGCCCGGCAACGGGCTTTTCGCTGGACCTGCGTGAAGTCGCGCGTATTTCTCCCGTCGATGCCCGCGGCAGCGCGATCCTTGCACCGTGGAAGCACGAAGACACGCTACGCGCCGCCGTCGCCGCATTGCGCGATGCCGGCGAAGTGGTCATTCAGGCGCTGCCGGGCCACGAGCACGATCTCGACGAATTCGCCTTCGACCGCGTACTCATCGAGCGCGACGGCCAATGGATCGTCGAAGCGCGCGCCTGAACGCGGCGCCTAAGCGCGGCGCATGAAGTGAGCCGCGCGTCATACGAATGGATGCCGATTTCCTAACCCCGACGTATCCCGAAAAATTCGGAACCTGTGGCGAACATAGGTAAAATACGTTTTTAACCAGCTAACGAATCAACATGTCTGCCAGTGCAGTGAATGTGAACCCGGGGCGCAACGTCGTCGTGGTGGGCACCCAGTGGGGTGATGAGGGCAAGGGCAAGATCGTCGACTGGCTGACGGACCACGCCCAGGGCGTCGTGCGCTTCCAGGGCGGTCATAACGCCGGCCACACGCTCATCATCGGCGGCAAGAAAACCATTCTGCGCCTCATCCCTTCGGGCATCATGCGCGCGGGCACGGCCTGCTATATCGGCAATGGCGTCGTGTTGTCTCCGGAAGCTTTGTTCAAGGAAATCGACGAGCTCGAAGCCGCGGGCATCGACGTTCAGAAACGCCTGTTCATTTCCGAAGCCGCCACGCTCATTCTTCCATATCACGTCGCGATCGATCAGGCGCGCGAAGCGCGTCGCGGCGCGGGCAAGATCGGCACCACGGGGCGCGGTATCGGTCCGGCATACGAAGACAAGGTCGGCCGTCGCGGGCTGCGCGTGCAGGACCTCTTCGACGTGCCGGTGTTTTCCGAACGTCTGCGCGAAGTGTTGGACTTCCACAACTTCGTGCTGAGCAAGTACCTGGGCGCGGCCGAAGTGGACTACCAGCAAACGCTCGACACCATGCTCGGTTACGCGCCGCGTCTCGAACCCATGGTTACGGACGTCTCGCGCCGTCTGTACGACGAAAACCACGCTGGCCGCAATCTGTTGTTCGAAGGTGCGCAAGGCACGCTGCTCGATGTCGATCACGGCACTTACCCGTTCGTCACGTCGAGCAACTGCGTCGCGGGTGCGGCGACTTCGGGCGCGGGTATCGGTCCGCAACGGCTCAACTACATTCTCGGCATCACCAAGGCGTATTGCACGCGCGTCGGTTCGGGCCCGTTTCCGAGCGAACTGTACGATGCCGACAACGCGCAACGTCAGGACCAGGTGGGCTTGAACCTGGCGACCGTCGGCAAGGAATTCGGTTCGGTCACGGGTCGTCCGCGTCGCACGGGCTGGCTCGACGCCGCCGCGCTGCGCCGCTCCATTCAGATCAACGGTATTTCGGGGCTGTGCATCACCAAGCTCGACGTGCTCGACGGTCTCGAAGAAGTGAAGCTGTGCGTAGGCTATAAACTCGACGGCAAAGAGGTCGATATCCTGCCGCGCGGCGCCTCGGAAGTGGCGCGTTGCGAACCGGTCTACGAGACCTTCGGCGGCTGGAAGGAAAGCACCATCGGCATTACGCAATGGGACAGTCTGCCCGAGAACGCGCGTGCTTATCTCGTGCGCGTGCAGGAAGTTGCCGGCGTGCCCATCGACATGGTGTCGACCGGACCGGACCGCGATGAAACCATCCTCTTGCGTCATCCGTTCAAGGTCTGAGCGCGAGCGTTTCAACCTGAGCCGGACGCTGTAAAGAATGTGGCCGCTACCTTGCGGCCACATTTCATATATAACCCGTAGTACGTATTTGAAAGAGTCTTACCATGATCGCGATGACGGACCCGCGCAACGACGACAAAAATCTTTGGGTCAACTGGGATGAATATCACCGGTTGATCGAAGTCCTCGCGCTCAAAGTACACGACTCAGGCTGGAAGTTCGACAAGATCCTGTGTCTGGCGCGCGGCGGGCTGCGCGTCGGCGACCAACTTTCGCGCATTTACGACTTGCCGCTCGCCATTCTCGCAACGAGTTCGTATCGCGAAGCCGCGGGCACGGAGCAGGGCGATCTCGACATCGCGCAGTACATCACCATGACGCGCGGCGAGTTGTCCGGCAACGTCTTGCTGGTGGACGATCTGGTCGACTCAGGCGTTACGCTCGCGCGCGTGCAGGAGCATCTGAAGGAGCGCTATCCGGCCATTACGGCGGTGCGCTCGGCCGTGCTCTGGTACAAGGCGTGCTCGAAGGTTACGCCCGACTATCACGTGCAGTTTCTCGAAACCAATCCGTGGATTCATCAACCGTTCGAGGAGTGGGACACGGTACGGCCGCACAATCTCGGCGCCTGGATCAAGCGGGGCCTGCAGAACAGCCGCGAGTGAGCGCCACTCGTCGCCTCGTTCTTGCTGCCCGATAACGGGCAAGACGCCGTTCGTCCCGCTTCATCCCGGGCGCAACGGCGTTTTTGCTTTGGGTCACCTAATTTCACAGATGCAGCCAAGCGCCCTGAATCGTTCAGCCGACGCGCACGAAACGCGATGCTAAACTCACACACGCGTGTTGCCGGGCAATCGGGCAATACGAGAGGCAGCGTTTTTGCACGCGACGTTAGATAGAATGGCGTTCGTTTCTCTCCGCCCTGGACGGACATCTCGCTTTTATGACTAACATGACTCACGCGCAAGAGCATAAACAGCCTTTGCCATCTCTTGCGCTCGCCGCCATTGGCGTCGTCTTTGGCGACATCGGTACGAGTCCGCTCTATTCCCTGAAGGAAGCGTTCAGCCCGTCGCACGGCATCGCGCTTTCCGAGGCGTCCATTCTCGGCGTCATCTCCTTGCTCTTCTGGGCCATCGTCATGGTGGTCGCGGTCAAGTACGTGCTCTTCGTCATGCGCGCCGACAATAACGGCGAAGGCGGCGTGTTCGCCATGATGACGCTCGCGCTGCGCAGCGTGAAGGAGCCGGGCCGCATGTCGGGCGTGCTGCTGATGCTAGGCATCTTCGGCGCCTGCATGTTCTATGGCGATGCGGTCATCACGCCCGCCATGTCGGTCATCTCGGCGGTGGAAGGGCTGGAACTCGCCGCACCGAAGCTGTCGCCTTACGTGCTGCCGATCACCATGGTCATCCTGGTCCTGCTGTTCTGGATTCAGCGCCATGGCACGGCAGTGGTCGGCAAGCTATTCGGCCCGATCATGCTGGTGTGGTTCATCACGCTCGCCGTGCTGGGCGCTTATCACATCGTGCTCGCACCGGGCGTGCTGGTCGCACTCAACCCGTACTATGCAATCTCCTTCATGGCCTCGCACGTGTTGCAGGCGTATATCGTGCTCGGCTCGGTCGTGCTGGTGCTGACCGGCGCGGAAGCGCTCTATGCCGATATGGGCCACTTCGGCGCGAAGCCCATTCGCTGCGGCTGGTACGCGCTCGTCATGCCGTCGCTTCTGCTGAATTACTTCGGGCAGGGCGCGTTGCTCATGCACACGCCGTCGGCCATCGAAAGTCCGTTCTTCTTGCTGGCGCCAGACTGGGCCTTGCTCCCGCTCGTGATCCTTTCCACCGTCGCCACGGTGATTGCATCCCAGGCAGTGATTTCGGGCGCGTATTCGCTGACGAGTCAGGCTATTCAGCTCGGTTACGTGCCGCGCATGAAGATCCTGCATACGTCGGAACTGGCGATCGGGCAGATCTATATTCCGCTCGTCAACTGGATGCTGCTCTTCATCATTCTGTGCATCGTGGTGGGCTTCAAGAGTTCGGAGAATCTGGCGGCGGCTTATGGACTGGCCGTGACCGCGACCATGCTCGTCACGACCATCCTGCTCTCGGTGGTGATGGTCAATCTCTGGGGCTGGAACCGCTGGCTCGTCGGCGCGTTGATCGCGGTGCTGCTCACGATCGACATCGGCTTCTTCGGCGCGAGTCTGTTGAAGATCGGGCAGGGCGGCTGGCTGCCGCTGTGCATCGGCGGAATACTCTTCTTCCTGCTGATGACCTGGTACAAAGGCCGCATGATCGTGAAGGATCGCACGGCCGCCGACGGTATTCCGCTCATGCCGTTCCTGCAAGGGCTGCTCGCGCATCCGCCGCATCGCGTGTCGGGTACGGCGATCTACCTGACAGGCAGCGATTCGCTCGTGCCCGTGAGTCTTCTGCACAACCTGAAGCACAACAAGGTGCTGCACGAGCGCACCATTTTCCTGAACTTCATCACGCGCGATATCCCGTATGTGGATGGCGCGCATCGCATGGAAGTGAAGGACGTTGGCGGCGGGCTCTTTCTCGTGAAGGCCGCGTATGGCTTCAATGAAACGCCGGACGTGAAAGCCGTGCTCGAACAGATCACGCGCACGCACGCAATGACGTTCGAACTCATGGACACGTCGTTCTTCATGGCGCGTGAAACCGTGGTGCCGACCGAGTTGCCGGGCATGTCGGTGTGGCGCGAGCGCGTGTTCGCGTGGATGCATCAGAACGCCGCGAAGCCGACGGACTTCTTCAGCATTCCGGCCAATCGCGTCGTGGAGTTGGGCACGAAGATCGAAATCTGACGAGCGCTTGCTTCTGGAAACAAAAAACCCACGCCGCAAAGCGTGGGTTTTTTGTTTGAAGCGTGCCGGCTGTCAGCGTTTGAGCTTGGCGAAAGCAGCGGCCATCGCGCCACCCGGTTCCGGCTCGCGGCGCTGATTATTCGAACGCGCATCGCGCCCGCCGCCCGCGCGCCGGTCCTGCTGGCCTGCACGCGGTTGCGAAGGCGCGCCGCTGCCTGCCGCTGCCGGCGCGAAGTCATCGTCGAGACGCATGGTCAGCGAGATGCGCTGCCGCTTCACATCCGTTTCGAGCACCTTCACCTTGACGACCTGGCCTGCCTTCACGACTTCATGCGGGTCCTTGATGAACTTCGTCGACAGCGCGGAAACGTGCACGAGTCCGTCCTGATGCACGCCGATATCGACAAACGCGCCGAACGCCGCGACGTTCGTCACCACGCCTTCGAGCACCATGCCGGGTTCGAGATCCGCGATCTTCTCGATGCCTTCGCGGAACGTCGCCGTCTTGAACTCCGGACGCGGGTCGCGGCCCGGCTTTTCCAGTTCGGCGAGGATGTCGCGCACGGTCGGCAGACCGAAGCGGTCATCGACGAATTCGGTGGGCGAGAGGCCCGTGAGCGCTTCACGCTTGCCGAGCACATCGCCGACATGCTTTTTTATTTTCGCGAGAATGCGCTCGACGACCGGATACGCTTCCGGGTGCACCGACGAGCGATCCAGCGGATTATCGCCGTTGTTGATACGCAGAAAACCCGCGGCCTGCTCGAACGTCTTGTCGCCGAGACGCGGCACCTTCTTCAAATTCTCGCGCGACGCAAACGGCCCGTTGGCATCGCGATAATCGACGATATTGCGTGCAAGCGTCGCGTTCAAACCGGATACGCGCGCAAGCAGCGCGACCGAAGCCGTGTTGGCATCGACGCCGACGGCGTTCACGCAATCTTCGACGACCGCATCGAGCGAGCGTGCGAGTTCGCGCTGATTCACGTCATGCTGGTACTGGCCGACGCCGATCGCTTTCGGGTCGATCTTGACGAGTTCCGCGAGCGGGTCCTGCAGACGGCGCGCAATGGAAACCGCGCCGCGCAGTGAAACATCGAGGTCCGGAAATTCCTTCGCCGCGAGTTCGGAAGCCGAATACACCGACGCGCCCGCTTCGGACACGACGATCTTCTGCAGCTTGAGTTCGGGATGCTTCGCGATGAGCTCGCTCGCGAGCTTGTCGGTTTCGCGCGATGCCGTGCCATTGCCGATGGAAATGAGCTCTGCCTGCGTCGCCTTGGCAATGCGCGCGAGCTTCGCGAGCGAACCGTCCCAATCGCGGCGCGGCTCGTGCGGATAGATGGTGTCGGTGGCCAGAACCTTGCCCGTGCGATCGACGACGGCGACTTTCACGCCGGTGCGCAGACCCGGATCGAGGCCAATCACGGCTTTCGGGCCAGCGGGCGCGGCGAGCAGCAAGTCCTTCAGATTGCGCGCGAACACGCGAATGGCTTCGTGCTCGGCTTCCTCGCGCAACTTGGTGAGCAGTTCGTTTTCGATATGCGGCTGCACCTTGACACGCCAGCACCAGCGGCACACGTCGGCGAGCCATTTGTCGCCCGCGCGGCCGCGATTGGCGATGCCCACGTGCTGCGCGATCATCACTTCGCCCGGATGCGGCGTTTGTGCGTCGAGTTCCTCGCCGAGCCCGAGTTTCACGCTCAGGACGCCCGCGTTACGGCCACGGAACAGCGCGAGCGCGCGATGCGATGGCACCGTGCGGATGGTTTCGCTGTAGTCGTAGTAGTCGCGGAATTTTTCGCCTTCCTCGCCTTGCTTGCCCTCGACCACGGTCGACATGACAAGCCCCTGGTTGAACAGGTGCTCGCGCAGCTTGCCGAGAATCTCGGCCGTTTCGCCGAACTGCTCGGACAGGATATCGCGTGCGCCGTCGAGCGCGGCCTTGGTATCGGCGACGCCTTTTTCCGTATCGACGAACTTCGCGGCTTCGCTCTGCGGATCGAGCGTCGGGTCGGCGAGGAGCGCCTGTGCAAGCGGTTCCAGGCCGGCTTCGCGAGCAATCTGCGCGCGCGTGCGGCGCTTCGGCTTATACGGCAGATACAGGTCTTCCAGCACCTGCTTGCTGTCCGCGCCTTCGATCGATGTACGCAGTTCGTCGGTGAGCTTGCCTTGCTCGTCGATGCTCGAAAGAATCGTGGCGCGCCGGTCTTCGAGTTCGCGCAAATACAGGAGGCGTTCTTCGAGCGTGCGCAGTTGCGTGTCGTCGAGATTGCCGGTCACTTCCTTGCGATACCGGGCGATGAACGGGACAGTCGAGCCTTCATCCAGAAGCTGCACGGCGGCGGCCACCTGGCGCGGCTGCACGGTAAGCTCGGTGGCAATGCGCTGTACGATCTTGAGTGCTACGGTTTGCGTCATGGTCTGCGCTGTCTGCTCTCTGCTGGCCTTGTGCAACGGCAAGACGCAGGGCGCGCATCTCGTGCGACGCGTTGCGCGCTTTACGCCCTGTGTCCCGCTTGGTGCGCGCTGACTACTTCTTGCGCCTCGCAAAGCGGGCGTGCTGCCGGTTGCGGCCGGGTTGCTTGAGCGGGGGATTTTGCCATAAATGGAGAAGGGCTCCGGTTCACGGTGATAGAATTTCGGCATCGCGCAGGCTGCATTGCGTCTGTCGTTGCATCGCTTAATGCATCGGGTCTTTATCACGTTGCCGTCCATTCATTTGCCCAAACTTCGCCTTTCCCCGCTCGCGTCCATCTGCGCCGCGTGCGCGTTTCTGTGCACGCTCGTTCTCGCGCCGAATGCCATCGCGCAGACGCCCAAGGGCATCGACCCCACCACGTCGGTGCGCGCCACGCCGCTCGGCGATGCCTCATCCGCCATGGTCAGTGCCGAACCGAGCGCCGAAGACGCGCTCAAGGCCGACAACGCGCGCCGGCAAAAGGCGCTCGACAAACGCACCGCGCAGAACGACTACGCATACGGCGTCAAGGAACACGACTGCTACGGCAAATTCTTCGTGAACCACTGTCTCGACAACGCGCGCACGGCCATGCGTGAAGAGCGCAAGCAGATTCGCCAGCAGCAGCTCGCTCTCGACGACGAACAACGCGCCGAGCGCACGAAGCAGCGCGACGAACAGACCGCGCTCAAGCAGGCACAATACGATGCGGAAGCGCCGCAACGCGCCGCCAGCGAAAAGTCGAGCCAGCAGTCCTACGAGGAAAAGCAGCGTCAGAACGCGCTGTCCGCCGCGCAACGTCAGGCCGAGGCGCCGCAGCGCGCGGCCAATCAGGCCGCGTACGACCGCAAGCAGGCGGACTATCAGCGGCAACTCGAGGAAGCGCGCGCACGCGGCGTGCAGGACGCGCAGGACCGCGAGCAGAAGGCGGACCGTTACGAACAGAAACAACGCGATGCCGCGCAGCATCGCGCGGAAGTCGAGGCGCGTCAGAAAGAAGCCGCGCGCAAGCAGCAGGAAAAGGCACAGCAAGCCCAGCAGGCGCAACAGCAGCAACAGCAGCAACAGCAGCAACCAGGTAAGTGACGCCCAAGGCACCGCCCGGGCGATGAGGATGAAAGGAGGCGAGCATGCAGCAGCGCTTGAACGCACCCCGACAACCCGCCGTGGATGCCACCGTGCTCCGCGATCGCATCACGCAATTGCAGGAAGAGCATCACGGCTTGTCCACGCTCATCGACAAGATGGGCGGTATCGACGACCTCGAGCTCAGGCGCTTGAAAAAGCGCAAGCTCAAGGTGAAAGACACCATACTTCTGCTGCAACTGCAGCTCGACGGCGACGCGCATTGAAGCGCATCGACGCGGGTCGAGGCGCTTGAGGCAGCAAAGCGCCGCCATGCGCCGTGACCGCAACCGCAGGATCTAGCCCCGCCTTGAACTTACCCGCACAACCCCGCGACAGCGCAAGCGCTGCGCTCGAACTCACGGACAAGCGCCGCACGGAACTCGACGCCATCTTCTCCGCCGAAGGCCTTCTCGCGCGCGCGATCGACGGCTATCGGCCGCGCGCGTCGCAGATCGACATGGCGCGCTCCGTCGCCGCCGCGATGGAAGCGTCCGGCCGCGCCATGCCCGAACCCGCGATGTTCGAATTGCAGCGCCGCCCGGCGCGCAAGCTCGGGCCATCGGACAAGCCGCATGCGATAGACGAGGCATCCGCCGACGACGTGGGTATCGCCACCGCGACGAGCGCCGTCGACGGCGGCGAGAACACGCTGATCGTCGAGGCGGGAACGGGCACGGGCAAGACCTACGCTTATCTCGTTCCGGCCATGTTGTGGGGCGGCAAGGTCATCGTTTCGACCGGGACCAAACACTTGCAGGATCAGCTCTTTCAGCGCGATATCCCGACCGTGCGCGACGCGCTCGCCGTGCCGGTCACCGTCGCGATGCTGAAGGGCCGCGCCAACTATCTTTGCCACTACTATCTCGAACGCACCGCCGACAACGGGCGGCTGCCGACGCGTCAGGACACGTCGCATCTGCAGGAGATCGTGCGCTTCGCCAAGATCACGCGCACGGGCGACAAGGCCGAACTTGCGAGTGTCCCCGAGAACTCGCCCGTCTGGCCGATGGTCACGTCCACGCGCGACAATTGCCTTGGACAAGATTGCCCGCATTACAAGGATTGCTTCGTGATGCAGGCGCGCCGCGAAGCGCAACAGGCGGACATCGTGGTGGTGAACCATCACCTGTTCTTCGCCGATGTAATGCTGCGCGACACCGGCATGGCCGAACTCTTGCCGATGGCGAACACCATCATCTTCGACGAGGCGCATCAGTTGCCCGAGACGGCGACGCTCTTTTTCGGCGAGACGCTTTCGACCACGCAACTGCTCGAACTCGCCCGCGATGCGGTGGCCGAAGGTTTGTCCCACGCTCGCGACGCCGCCGACTGGACCAAGCTCGGCGCGGCGCTCGAACGCGCGGCGCGCGACCTGCGGCTCGCATTCCGGGAAGATTCGATTCGCCTCTCGCTCGGCCAGCTCGCCGATGGACATCCGCTTTTCGAAGCGCTCGACACGCTACAAACCCATCTCGATGCACTCACGGCCGCGCTCGGCGCACACGGCGAGCGCGCGGAGTCGCTGCAGGCGCTGGTGCGGCGCGCGCGCGAATTGCAAGGGCTTTTGTCGGGCTGGACCAAGCCGCCGACCGCGCTCGAACGTGCAGTGGTCGAAGACGCGGATACCGCCGCCGAAGCCGCGCGCGACGAGCCCAACGAGATGGTGCGCTGGATCGAAGTGTTCTCGCACACGGTGCAACTGCACGAGACGCCGCTGTCGGTCGCGCCGATCTTCGCGAAGCAGCGCGCGGGCGTGCCGCGTGCCTGGATCTTCACCTCCGCGACGCTTTCGGTGCGTGGCGATTTCACGCATTACGCGGCGCAAATGGGTTTGAACGCGCGCCGTTCGATGACCTTGCCGAGTCCCTTCGATTACCCGTCGCAGGGCCTTTTGTACGTGCCGCGCAATCTGCCGCAGCCGTCCTCGCCGCAATTCACCGACGCCGTCTTCGACGCCGCGTTGCCGGTGATCGAGGCATCGGGTGGCGGCGTGTTCATGCTGTGCACGACGCTGCGCGCGGTCGATCGCATCTCCCAGCGTCTGCGCGACGTGATCGAGCGGCGCGGCTGGGACAATCCGCTGCTCGTGCAGGGCGACGCGAGCCGTACCGAGTTGCTCGACCGCTTCCGCGCGTATGGCAATGCGATTCTCGTCGGCAGCCAGAGCTTCTGGGAAGGTGTCGACGTGCGTGGCGATGCGCTTTCGCTCGTGGTCATCGACAAACTACCGTTCGCGCCGCCCGACGATCCCGTGCTTGCCGCGCGCCTCGACGCGCTCACGAAGAAAGGCTTGAGCCCGTTCGCCGTGCATCAGTTGCCGCAGGCCGTCATCACGCTCAAGCAGGGCGCGGGGCGGCTGATTCGCGCGGAGACGGATCGCGGCGTGCTCATGATCTGTGACACGCGGCTCGTCGATAAACCATACGGCCGACGCATCTGGCAAAGCCTGCCGCCGTTCAAGCGCACGCGTGAACTGGAAGTCGCGCGGGCGTTTTTCAGCGAAGCGGCGGACGCGTCGGCGGAGCTTGCCGAGTAGGGCTTGCAACAGTGCGCGGGAGCGGTTGATCGACAAACAAAATGGGCGCCGAAGCGCCCATTTTTGCCTGACCAGCCGAACGATCTCGCGTTCTGCTTACCAGATCTGATACCACGCCTTTTCCGCGCTCGCGCGACGCTTGCCCGTGACATACGGGCTGTCGGGGAACGTGGCGGCAAGCACGCGCTTGGTGTCGTCGGCGAGTTGCGGCTGATCGAGCTTCTCGTATGAGAGCATCATGAGATGCAGCGCTTCTTCGGTGGCCGGCGCGTTCTTGTATTCGCGAATGGCGAGTTGCGCCCGGTTGATGGACGCGACATACGCGCCGCGACGATAGTAGTAATCCGCCGCGTGGACTTCGTGCGAAGCGAGCGCGTTCACGATATAGCGCATGCGTTGCGCGGCGTCGGGCGCATACTTGCTTTGCGGATATTTATCGACCACGACCTTGAACGCGTCATACGACTCGCGCAGCGACTTCGGGTCGCGCTCGCTCATGTCCTGGCCGGAGAAGCGGCCGAAGAGTCCGAGGTCGTCGTTGAAGTGAATCATGCCTTTCAGGTAGTAGGCATAAGAGATGTCCGGATGATCCGGGTGCAGCTTGATGAACCGGTCGATTGCCTGATCCGCCGATGCGGTCTCGCCGTCTTTCCAGTTGCAGTAAGCCACGTTGATCTGCGCCTGCTGCGCGAAGTGACCGAACGGATCGCGGCCTTCGAGTGCTTCGAAATACTTGGAGCACTTGCCCCAGTCGCGGCCTGAAAGCGCGTCCTGGGCCTCCGTATATAATTTGTTGTTGTTCCACGTAGCCGTTTCGTCGGTCTTCTCCGGCAAGCCGTGGCAGGCCGTGACAATGGCGACGCTCGCGCCCAGCGCCAGATACTTGATCGATTGCTGCATCGATTGATGAATGGTGTTGAAGGCTCGCATTAGTGCTTGCTGTTCCTGGCTGAATCTCGCTATGTCTAGCTGTGTGTCCGGTGCGGTTTTCGCTCGGGATTTCCGTTTGGATATCCCTCGAATTCCGCCCGGTTTCCCGGTCCGCAACGGTCTGGCGCGGCTTCCTTGCATTGCCTGCATTGAAGTTTGCCCGGCAGTGTCGCGCGCTGTAAAGAACGTCTTGCGCAATGTCCCGAACTGCAGCCCGAGATGAAGACTGACTCACCGGGTACAACCCGATATCCCGTTCAAATGACCCGCTCAAGTACACGCCGTACCAAAGACCAACTCAAAGATTATAGCCGAAGCGCCAAGCCCGACGACGCAGCTTCTACCGATTCGGACGCGCATGCGCCCGATGCCGGCACGCCGCATCGCGGCAAGGAAGCGCGGCATCGCAACGAGGAAGCGCCGCGCGAGGCGCGCGTGCCGGACGAACTCGCAGGCGAGCGGCTCGACAAGGTGCTGGCCAAGATCTTCCCCGAGTTTTCGCGCAGCCGTCTGCAAGGCTGGATCGAGGAAGGGCGCGTGCTCGTCGATGGCGCCAGCGCCAAGGTGCGCCAGCCCGTGCCGCTTGGCGCGACCATCGCGCTCGTGCCCGACCTGTTGCCCGAGCAACTCGCGTTCACGCCCGAGCCGGTGCCGCTTCACATCGTGTACGAAGACGAAACGCTCGTCGTCATCAACAAGCCCGCCGGCATGGTCGTGCATCCCGCCGCGGGGAACTGGAGCGGCACCTTGCTCAACGGTCTCCTACATCGTTATGGCGATGCGGCGGCGGGGCTGCCGCGCGCGGGCATCGTACATCGGCTGGACAAGGAGACCTCGGGGCTGATGGTCGTCGCGCGCACGCTCGAAGCCCAGACCGACCTCGTGCGGCAGTTGCAGGCGCGCACGGTGAAGCGCCGCTATGTCGCGTTCGTGTGGGGCAGGATGCCGGACGACGGCACCATCGACGCGCCCATTGGCCGCGATTCGCGCGACAGGACGCGCATGGCCGTGGTTCAAGGCGCATCGGGGAAACCGGCGCGCACGCACTTTCGCACCATCGACCGGACGCAGTGGAACGGGCAGCCCGTGAGCGCGATCCATTGCGATCTCGAAACCGGCCGCACGCACCAGATTCGCGTGCACTGCGCGGCGAGCGGCCATCCGCTTCTGGGCGATCCGGTCTACGGTCACATACGCGGCCGGCGTTCGGTGACGCCGCTGCCCGACGGCTTCGCGCGTCAGGCGCTGCACGCGTGGCGGCTCGGTCTGGTTCATCCGGCAACGGGCAAGCAAGTGCACTGGCGCGCGGACGTGCCCGAGGATCTCGCCAAGCTCGCCACGGAACTCGGCTTCGGGCGCGACGACGAAGTCGAACTAGACGAAGACGACGACTTCCCGCAAGTCTATGAAATGGACGACGGCGAAGACTGGGACGACGAATACGACGACGAAGAAGGCGAACACGATGCCGATGCCGAGGACGACGAAGCATGACCCATCGCACTGACGTCACATTGAGCGCGGATGATTGCGTGTGGCCGCAATGGCGCGTCTCGCCGCGCGTGCATGCGTTCGTGACGACTCGCGCGGGCGGCGTGAGCGCGGCGCCTTTCGATGGCGGCACGCCGGGCGCGGGCGGTCTCAATCTTGGTTTGTCGAGCGGCGATGCGCCGGATGCCGTCATCGAAAATCGCCGTCGCGCGCTGGCGTTGACCGGCATCGGACAAGCCGCGTGGCTCGAACAGATTCACGGCACGACGGTTGAAGATGCGCACGCGGTCATCGAGCGCCGCGCAGCCGGTCCGACGCGCGCCGATGCGAGCGTGACCGACCGGCCGGGCGTCGTCTGCGTGGTGATGACGGCGGACTGTTTGCCGGTCCTCTTCTGCGACGGCGAAGGCCGCGCGGTCGGCGCCGCGCATGCGGGCTGGCGAGGTCTTGCGGGCGGTATCGTCGAGAAGACGGGCGCGCGGGTGGCGCAACTCGCGGGCGTGCCGACATCGCGCCTCAATGCTTACCTCGGTCCGGCCATTGGTCCCGCTGCATTCGAAGTGGGCGAGGACGTGCTCGATGCCTTCGTGTCGATCGCGAATGCGGATCAACGCGACCTCACCGCGGCAGCGTTCAAGCCGACCGGCGCACAAGGCAAATACTTCGCCGACATCTATACGCTTGCGCGCTTGCGTTTAGCCGATATCGGCGTGGAAGCGAAGCGCGTTCATGGCGGTACGCACTGCACGGTGAGCGAGCGAGAACGCTTCTATTCGTATCGTCGCGATCGCGTGACAGGGCGCATGGCCGCCATGATCTGGCTTGGCGATTAACTGCTCGTCATCTGCATTCAGCGACAACTGCCAGCTTTAAGTCGCAGGAACTTGCGTAAGCCCATGCGAATGCAATATCTCGCATGGGGAAAACGATAATTAAAAAAATATCGCACTGCGGCAAAATCAGGTGAAGCATTGACATGCCTGAGTCCTAAGAGCAAGAATGTTCCCGGAATTCATTCAATCGGGCACGGCGTAGCTAGGTGACTCTTGTGGCGCGCATAGTGCGCATCGACACTTGCGCGCTGGTTGAGACAAGCCCGGCGATGCCTGCATCAGCAATCAGTCTTGCGAGACTTACAGGTCAAAAGCGGGTATGGCTTCCAAATCTAGTTCCTCCTCTGCGTCCTCCGCCCGCTCCCGTACTGCCAGCAGTTCGACGGCTGAAGTTCCCGCTGATCCGACAGGCGTACAGCAAGCGTTCGATCAATGGCTCAACGCGTGGCGCTCGGTCGCCGATCCCGCGCAATGGGCGAAATTCAATCCCCAGACCAACGCGCAAACCAACGCGCAAACCAACGCGCAGACGAATGACAGAGCCGCTGCGAATAGCGCGAGCGCGCCGCCGCTCGGAGCGTTCGGTTCGTTTGGTTCGTTTCCCGGCATGGGCGCGTTTCCGGGTTTGTCCGGTGCGGGTTTGCCCGGTGCATTTCCGAATGCATTCGGCGCGGTTCCAACCGTCATGCCGAAAATGCCCGACTTCGCGAAGATGAACGGCCTGGCCGAATTCGCCAAGCTCGCGAGCAGCATGCCGGGCTTCGGCGCGTCGATGCAGGGCTTGCCTACATTGCCGAAGATTCCGACGGCAGCCATCGCGCCCGAGCGTCTGCAACAACTGCAAAGCAATTATTCGCGCGATGCCGCCGCTTTGCTCAAGCAGGCGGGCGAGCAGAGCATCGACCCTGCATCGCTCAAGGACCGCCGCTTCACCGACACCACGTGGCAGAACACGCCGGCATATGCCTTCACGGCCGCGTGGTATTTGCTGAACGCGCGTTATCTGCAAGAACTCGCGGACGCCGTGCAGAGCGATCCCAAGACGCGCGAACGCATCCGCTTCACGGTGCAGCAATGGGCGGCTGCGGCTTCGCCGAGCAACTATCTCGCGCTCAATCCCGAAGCGCAGAAGACGCTCATCGAAAGCAAGGGCGAGAGCTTGCGCCAGGGCATGCTCAACCTGCTCAACGACTTGCAGCGCGGCAAGATTTCGCAGTCGGACGAGTCGCGCTTCGCGGTTGGCAAGAACATCGGTTCGACGGAGGGCTCGGTCGTGTACGAGAACGAACTCGTGCAACTGATCCAGTACAAGCCGCTCACGCCGAAGGTTTATGCGCGGCCTTTGCTGATCGTGCCACCTTGCATCAACAAGTTTTATATCCTCGATCTTCAGCCTGAAAGCTCGCTCGTGCGTTATGCGCTCGAACAAGGGCAGCAAGTCTTTATCCTGTCGTGGCGCAATGCGGATCAATCGCTCGCCGCGAAGGAATGGGACGATTACGTCGAACAGGGCGTGCTCGAAACCATCGGCGTCATCAAGGACATCACGGGCGAGGAGCAGATCAACACGCTCGGCTTTTGCATCGGCGGAACCATTCTGGCGACGGCGCTCGCGGTAGCGAAGGCGCGCGGCGAAGAGCCGGCCGCGTCGATGACCCTGCTCACCTCGATGCTCGATTTCTCCGACACCGGCGTGCTCGACGTCTTCGTCGACGAAGCACACGTGCAGATGCGCGAGCAGTCGATCGGCGGCAAGAACGGCGCGCCCGCCGGGCTCATGCGCGGGATCGAATTCGCCAATACGTTCTCGTATCTGCGGCCGAACGATCTCGTGTGGAATTACGTCGTCGACAACTATCTCAAGGGACGCACGCCGCAAGCCTTCGACCTGCTGTTCTGGAACAGCGACTCGACCAACTTGCCCGGTCCGATGTGCGTCTGGTATTTGCGCAACACGTATCTGGAGAACAAGCTGCGCGAGCCGGGCGCGCTGACCGTGTGCGGCGAGGCGATCGATCTGTCGACGCTCTCGTTGCCCACTTTCATCTACGGTTCGCGCGAAGACCATATCGTGCCGTGGAAGTCCGCGTATGCATCCGCGCCCATTCTGACGGGCCCGCAAAAGTTCGTGCTCGGCGCGTCGGGGCACATCGCGGGCGTGATCAATCCGCCGTCGAAGAACAAGCGCAGTTTCTGGATGCTCGACAGCCATGAGGAGCGCCTGCCCGAAACCGCCGACGCGTGGTTCGAGGCAGCCACGGAACATCCGGGAAGCTGGTGGCCGACGTGGTCCGCATGGCTCGCGCAAAACGCGGGCGAGGAAGTGAAGGCGGGCACGTCGCAAGGCTCGAAGACTTATCCGGTGATCGAGCCCGCGCCCGGACGCTACGTGCTGGAACGCGACTTCTGACACGGCGCGAAGTCGCACGCATAACCGAATTCATTTGATGCCAAAGGAAACTGAAATGACTGACGTAGTGATCGTATCGGCCGCGCGTACAGGGGTCGGCAAGTTCGGTGGTTCGCTCGCGAAGATCGCGGCGCCGGAACTGGGGGCAACGGTGATTCGCGCGGTGCTGGAGCGTGCGGGACTGAAGCCGGATCAGGTGAGCGAAGTCATTCTGGGTCAGGTGCTGACCGCGGGTTCGGGACAGAATCCGGCGCGCCAGTCGCTCATCAAGGCAGGGTTGCCCGACATGGTTCCGGGCATGACGATCAACAAGGTCTGCGGCTCGGGTTTGAAGGCGGTGATGCTCGCGGCCAACGCGATCATCGCGGGCGATGCGGATATCGTCATCGCCGGCGGTCAGGAAAACATGAGCGCGGCGCCGCACGTGCTGCCGGGCTCGCGCGACGGCTTTCGCATGGGCGACGCCAAGCTGATCGACTCCATGATCGTCGATGGCCTGTGGGACGTTTATAACAACTACCACATGGGTACGACCGCCGAGAACGTCGCGAAGGAATACGGCATCTCGCGAGAAGACCAGGACAAGTTCGCGGCGCTGTCGCAGAACAAGGCCGAGAAGGCACAGAAGGAAGGGCGCTTCGACGACGAGATCGTGCCGGTGTCCATTCCGCAGCGCAAGGGCGAGCCGCTGCGGTTTGCCACCGATGAATTCGTGCGCCACGGCGTCACGGCCGAAGCGCTTTCCACGCTCAAGCCCGCGTTTTCGAAGGAAGGCACGGTGACGGCGGCGAACGCATCGGGCATCAACGACGGCGCGGCCGCGGTCGTCGTGATGTCGGCGAAGAAGGCCGAGGCGCTCGGTCTCACGCCGCTTGCGCGCATCAAGGCTTATGCGAATGCGGGCGTCGATCCCAAGGTCATGGGCATGGGTCCCGTGCCTGCGTCGAAGCGTTGTCTCGAGCGCGCGGGCTGGTCGGTGAACGACCTCGACCTGATGGAAATCAACGAAGCCTTCGCCGCGCAGGCGCTTGCCGTGCATAAGCAAATGGGCTGGGATCAGTCGAAGATCAACGTGAACGGCGGCGCAATTGCCATTGGCCATCCGATCGGTGCATCGGGCTGCCGCATTCTCGTGACGCTCTTGCACGAAATGCAGAAGCGCGACGCGAAGAAGGGTCTGGCGTCGCTGTGTATCGGCGGCGGCATGGGCGTGGCGCTTGCGCTCGAGCGTGACTGAGCGCAACACCTGAAGGCATGGAAGGGCCAAGCGGAAGGCGTCGTTCGAACGCCGTTCCGCATAACGAAAATGGAGTGAGGAATGACAAAGCGCGTAGCGTACGTAACCGGCGGGATGGGCGGAATTGGCACGAGCATTTGCCAGCGGCTCCATAAAGATGGCTTCACGGTCGTCGCGGGCTGCGGCCCGAACTCGCCGCGCCGGGTGAAATGGCTGGAAGACCAGAAGACGCTCGGCTTCGATTTCATCGCGTCGGAAGGCAATGTGGGCGACTGGGAGTCTTCCAAGAACGCGTTCGACAAGGTCAAGGCGGAAGTCGGCGAAGTCGACGTGCTGGTGAACAACGCGGGCATCACGCGCGATGTCGTGTTCCGGAAGATGACGCATGAAGACTGGACCGCGGTCATCGACACCAACCTGACGAGTCTTTTCAACGTGACGAAGCAGGTGATCGACGGCATGGTCGAGCGCGGCTTCGGGCGCATCATCAATATTTCGTCGGTGAACGGTCAAAAAGGGCAGTTCGGCCAGACGAACTACTCCACCGCGAAGGCCGGTATTCACGGCTTCACGATGGCGCTGGCGCAAGAAGTGGCGACCAAGGGCGTGACGGTCAACACGGTGTCGCCGGGTTATATCGGCACGGAGATGGTGAAGTCCATTCGCCCCGAAGTGCTGGAGAAGATCGTGGCGACCATTCCCGTGCGCCGGCTCGGCACGCCGGATGAAATCGGCTCCATCGTCGCATGGCTCGCTTCCGATGAATCGGGATTCTCCACCGGCGCGGATTTCTCGCTGAACGGCGGCTTGCACATGGGCTGACGGGTGGCGGCGTCCCTCACGGAAGGCGCGAAGGCGTGAAGGCGTGAAGAGGGACGCTGCTGCTTGCCGGATAGATCAACGACGCGGCGAACTGGCGGCAACGCTTTATTGCGACAATGCAAGCCGTGGCGGCTGGCACCGCAGTAAAGTCCTGCGTTTAAAGGCGTTAAATGACCACCACTACTACAAAGAAATCCGCCGAACGACTCATCAAAAAATATCCTAACCGGCGGCTCTACGACACGGAAACGAGCACCTACATCACGTTGTCGGATGTGAAGCAGCTCGTGCTCGATCAGGAAGAATTCAAAGTGCTGGACGCGAAGTCGAGCGACGACCTCACGCGCAGCATTCTCCTGCAGATCATTCTCGAGGAAGAGAGCGGCGGCTTGCCGATGTTTTCATCGGTGATGCTCTCGCAGATCATCCGCTTCTACGGCCATGCCATGCAGGGCATGATGGGCACGTATCTGGAGAAGAATATCCAGGCGTTCATCGACATCCAGCAGAAGCTGTCCGAACAGAGCAAGGGCATCTACGACGGCAACGCGCTCAATCCGGAAGTCTGGTCGCAATTCATGAACATGCAGGCGCCGATGATGCAGGGCATGATGACGAGCTACATCGAGCAGTCGAAGAACATGTTCGTGCAGATGCAGGAGCAGATGCAGACCCAGGCGAAAACGATGTTCAACACGTTTCCGTTTCCGACGCCTGTCGTGCCGCCGACGACCGAAAAGAAATAGGCGCTCATGGCCCGAGCGCACGGGCCGACTCAGCCACCGCCGCGCCGAGCGGCGGATGCGCTTGGAAATCCGTCGAGACTTCGCTGAATGCCATGAAGCCGCCGCGTTTGACTGCGTGCTGGCGCCATCGTGCGTCATTGACCGGACAGCGCAACGCGCGCTTGAGGAAATCGCCCTTCTCGGCGCAGGCAGGAATCTCCTCCGTCCAGTTAATACGCGCGTGGGAGAAATCGTCTGTGAAGATGTATGCGGCCGGCCGTCAGTGATTCTCCACGCCACAACCGGTTAAAATACGAGATTCGCCTCGACCGAGGCACGCGCTGTCGCCCGCGCGCGTCTTTCTCCGGATGTCCCCGTGAATACTTCTTTGAAATCAAGCACTAGCACGCCCGCGCCGCGCATCGGCATGGTCAGTCTCGGCTGCCCGAAAGCCCTTGTCGATTCCGAGCAGATCATGACCCAATTGCGCGCCGAAGGTTACGAAATCTCCGGCACTTATGACGGCGCCGACCTCGTCGTGGTCAACACCTGCGGCTTCATCGACGAAGCCGTGCAGGAAAGCCTCGACGCCATCGGCGAAGCGCTCGCCGAGAACGGCAAGGTCATCGTGACGGGCTGCCTGGGCGCGAAAAAGAGCGCGAGCGGCACGGGGCTCATCGAGGAAGTGCATCCGAAAGTGCTCGCCGTCACCGGTCCGCACGCGACCAACGAAGTGATGAACGCCGTGCACTCGTATCTGCCCAAGCCGCACGATCCGTTCACCGATCTCGTGCCGCCCGCGGGCATCAAGCTCACGCCGCGTCATTACGCGTATCTCAAGATTTCCGAAGGCTGCAATCATCGCTGCACGTTCTGCATCATTCCCTCGATGCGCGGCGATCTCGTTTCGCGCCCCATCGCCGAAGTCATGCTCGAAGCCGAAAATCTGTTCAAGTCCGGCGTGAAGGAACTGCTCGTCATCTCGCAGGACACGAGCGCGTACGGTGTCGATGTCAAATACCGCACCGGCTTCTGGGACGGCAAGCCTATCAAGACGCGCATGACCGAACTCGTCGGCGCGCTCGGCGAGCTCGCGTCGCAATACGGCGCGTGGGTGCGTCTGCATTACGTGTATCCGTATCCGAGCGTCGACGAAGTCATCCCGATGATGGCCGAAGGCCCGCTGCGCGGCCACGTTCTGCCGTATCTCGATGTGCCGTTTCAGCATGCGCATCCCGAAGTCCTGAAGCGCATGAAGCGCCCGGCCAATGCCGAGAAAGTGCTCGAACGCGTGAAGACGTGGCGCGAGATTTGTCCCGATCTGACCATCCGCAGCACCTTTATCGCGGGCTTTCCGGGTGAAACCGAGGAGCAGTTTCAAACGCTGCTCGACTTTATCCGCGAGGCGGATCTCGACCGCGTCGGCTGCTTCGCGTATTCGCCGGTCGAAGGCGCAACGGCCAACGAACTCGATGGCGCGCTGCCCGACGAAGTCCGCGAGGAACGCCGCGCGCGCTTCATGGAACTGGCCGAGGAACTGTCGGCCGCGCGCATGAAAAAGAAAGTCGGCAAGACGCTGCGCGTGCTCGTCGATGAAGTGAGCACGGACGGCGGCGTTGGCCGCACGGCGGCGGATGCGCCGGAAATCGACGGCGTGGTGTATATCGCGCCGGCGACGAAGGCGTCGAAGCGCTACAAGGCCGGCGACTTCGTCTCCGTCAGGATCACCGGCGCGGACGGCCACGATCTCTGGGGCGAGGTATAAGTCATGGCGCATTCCATGCCTTCGGTGCTCGCGCTCGGCGAGGCGATGATCGAGTTCAACCAGTCGACGCGAAATCAGCCGAACTATCTGCAAGGCTTCGGCGGCGATGTCTCGAACTTTCTGATCGCGGCGTCGCGGCAAGGTGCGTCGACGGGCTTCGTGTCCGCCGTCGGCAACGACCAGTTCGGGCAACTGCTGCTCGATCTCTGGCGCACGGAGAATGTCGATACATCGACGGTGCGTATCGACGATACCGCGCCCACGGGCGTTTATTTCGTGTCGCACGGCGAGAGCGGGCATCGCTTCGATTACTTGCGCGCGGGTTCGGCGGCGAGCCGTTATGCGAGCGCGCATCTGCCGCTCGACGCGATCGCGGCGGCGAAGGTCGTGCATCTGTCGGGAATCAGTCTCGCAATCGGCGTATCCGCGTGCGATGCCGCTTTTACCGCCATGGATCACGCGCGCTCGCACGGCGCAAAGGTGAGTTTCGACACGAACCTGCGCCTGAAGCTGTGGCCGCTTGCGCGCGCCCGCGCGGTGATGCTCGAAGCGCTGCGCATGACGGACATCTGCCTGCCGAGCTGGGACGACGTGACCGTCATCACGGGCCATGAAGACAAGGACGCCATCGTCGACTTCCTGCTCTCGCTCGGCTCGAAAGTCGTCGCGCTCAAGCTCGGCCGGGAAGGCGCGTATATCGCGACACCCAATGAGCGGCGCGTGGTGCCGGGCCGCGTCGTGAACGCGGTCGATGCCACCGGCGCCGGAGATTGCTTCGGCGGCGCGTTCATCGCGCGTATCGTCGCGGGTGACGACCCTTTTACGGCGGCGGGTTATGCCAACGTGGCGGCGGCGTTATCGACGCAAGGCTTCGGCGCGGTAGCCCCGATTCCGACCAGAAAGACAGTGGAGTCCGCGCTCGCGGAGTAAAAGACCCACGCAAACTCAGGAGACAAGAACATGACGCGAGAAGTAGTGGTGGTAAGCGGTGTACGCACGGCAATCGGCGACTTCGGCGGCGCGCTCAAGGATTTCACGCCGACCGATCTCGGCGCGCGCGTGGTGCGCGAAGTGTTGTCGCGTGCAAACGTGCAGGGCGACGAGGTCGGCCATGTCGTGTTCGGCAACGTGATCCAGACCGAGCCGCGTGACATGTATCTCGCGCGCGTGGCCGCGCTGGACGGCGGCGTGACGCAACACGCGCCCGCGCTCACGGTAAACCGTCTGTGCGGCTCGGGCTTGCAGGCCATCGTGTCCGCGTCGCAATCCATCTTGCTGGGCGACGCCGAGATCGCCATCGGCGGTGGCGCGGAAAGCATGAGCCGCGCGCCTTACGTCATGCCCGCCGCGCGCTTCGGCCAGCGCATGGGCGATGCACGCGTCGTCGACATGATGCTCGGCGCGTTGAACGACCCGTTCGACAAGATCCACATGGGCGTGACGGCCGAGAACGTCGCGAACAAGTACGGCATCACGCGCGAGGCGCAGGACGCGCTCGCGCTCGAATCGCACCGGCGCGCGGCGCGGGCTATCGAAGCCGGTTACTTCAAGGAACAGATTCTGCCGATCACGCTGGCATCGAAGAAGGGCGACACCGTTTTCGATCGCGACGAGCACGTGCGCATGAACGCGACGGCCGAAGATTTTTCGAAGCTGCGTCCTGTGTTCGCGAAGGAAAACGGCACGGTCACGGCGGGCAATGCATCGGGTATCAACGACGCGGCCGCGGCCGTCGTGCTGATGGAGCGCGGCGTCGCCGAGAAGCGCGGCGTGAAGCCGCTCGCGCGCCTCGTCGCTTACGCGCATGCGGGCGTCGATCCGAAAATCATGGGCATTGGCCCCGTCCCCGCCACGCAAAAGGCGCTGGAGCGCGCGGGACTGAGCGTCGCCGATCTCGACGTGATCGAAGCGAACGAAGCCTTCGCCGCGCAAGCCTGCGCGGTCACGCAGGAACTGAAGCTCGATCCGGCGAAGGTCAATCCGAACGGTTCGGGCATTTCGCTTGGGCATCCGATCGGCGCGACGGGCGCGCTCATCACCGTGAAGGCGCTGTACGAGTTGCAGCGCATTGGCGGGCGGTATGCGCTCGTGACGATGTGCATCGGCGGCGGTCAGGGTATCGCGGCGATTTTCGAGCGCATCTGACGCTCGGAGCTTGGGTCAAGGAACGAAGGATGATCGAAACAATGAAGCGCTTGCACTGGGCGACGATCGCAGGCGCCGCATTCGCGTTTGCCGGCTGTAATTCTCCAATGCCGCCGGATGCGTCGACGGCCGCGGCGAATGCGCCTGTCAGCGTGAAGGGCGAGTCGCATGGCGCGCAGCAGGCTATCGAAACGCTTGCCTTGCCACCGCAAAAGCCGCTCACGCCGAACCCGGAATACGCGCGCTTTCCGCGTTATGTCGGCACGCTCGGCGACCGGCAAATCGAAATGAGGCTCGGCGCGAAGACCGACGATCCCTCGGGCGTGCATGGCGAATATCGGTTCGCGGGCAGCTCGTCGGTGATCCTCGTTGCTGGCGATCGCGATGGCGATACGCTGGAGATCGAGGAATCGAACGACGGCACGCATATCACTGGCAACTGGGTGGGAAAGTTCGCGGCGGATGGCAGCGTGTCGGGCGAGCGCATGGACCCGGACGATTCCAATTCCAGGCCATTCGATCTGCGTCCAGCGGTGGCGGGAGCGACGCTGCCCGCTGTGCAGGGTGCGCCGCTCACGCGCAGTGCGCCGCCCGCGCCTTCGCTCGAACCTGCGCCGCCGCGTAATGCGGTGGGCGGGACGAGTAACGTGATCATCGGTGAGTGATGGTCGTTTCGAAGCGGGCGTCAGTGCTCGACACGACGCCCATCGCGAACCTTCCCACTTCTATTCCTCGGCCGAACGTTAGCGACACTCCCGCGCATCAACCACTCAACTCTGCTTCGACATGACCGATTCAAGCAACTCCGAACGCGACCTGCAAACCCGTATCGTCCAGCCAGATGACCGCATCACGCCGGGCTTCGAGTCCTTTTCAGTGCCGGTTACGCGCGCCTCGACCGTGGTGTTTCCGGACCTCGCCACCATGCGCGAACTCGTCTGGAGCGACGATTCGAAATGGCGCTACGGGCTGCACGGCACGCCTACGACGGTCGCGCTTGCGCAGCGGCTTGCGACGATCGAAGGCGGCGAGCACGCACTGTTGCAACCGTCCGGGCTCGCGGCCATTTCGAACGTGTACTTTGCGTTGGTGAAGTCGGGCGATCACGTGCTCGTGCCGGACAACGTGTATGGACCGAATCGCGATCACGCAGACTGGCTCGCGAGCGACTTCGGCGTGGAGGTGACCTACTACGATCCGATGAAGGGCGCGGGCATTGCCGATGACATCCGTGACAACACGAAGCTCATCTGGCTCGAAGCGCCCGGCTCGGTGACGATGGAAGTTCAGGACGTGCCGGCCATGGTTGCCGTGGCGCGCGCGCGCGGCATCGTGACGGCGATCGACAACACGTATTCGGCGGGGCTCGCGTTCAAGCCGTTCGAACATGGCGTCGATATCTCGGTGCAGGCGCTGACGAAGTATCAGTCGGGCGGCAGCGACATTCTGATGGGCGCGACCATCGTTCGCGATTTCGAGCTGCATAAGAAGCTCAAGCGCGCGCGCATGCGGGTGGGCGTGGGTGTGTCGTCCGACGACGCATCGCTCGTGTTGCGCAGCTTGCCGACGATGCAACTGCGCTACGAGGCCCATGACCGTTCCGCGCTTGCTTTGGCGAAATGGCTGAAGACGCGCCCGGAAGTCGCGGCGGTGCTGCATCCGGCGCTGGACGATTGTCCTGGCCACGAGTTCTTTAAGCGCGACTTTTCGGGCGGCGCGGGCGGTTTGTTTTCGTTCGTGTTCGACGCGCGCCATGGCGCGGCGCAAGTCGATGCGTTCGTCGAGGCGCTCGAGCTTTTTTCCATCGGCTGGAGCTGGGGCGGGGCGCACAGCCTCGCGATGCCCTACGACATCCGGTCGATGCGCACGGCGTCGAAGTGGCCGCATGAGGGCGTGCTGGTGCGGCTTTATATCGGGCTGGAGTGCGAGAGCGATCTGAGGGCGGACGTGGAAAGGGCGTTGGAGAAGGCGTTGGGGTGAGATGCTCGCCCGGTGGCGCTTGCTCGCCTGACCCAACCCGTCGGCCGAAACAAAACCACCCAAACAAACAGTTTCGCGGATTTTTCTATCGGGTTAAGGTTCGTCTATCGGAATGAAACGGACCGCAGCTCCCGCATCCAGAAACATGACTCGATTCTCCTTGCTGCACATCACGCCACGGACGCATCAGGTGGAGATCGATCTCGTCTACGCGACCGATCGCAATCTCACCGGCAAACCCATTTACAAAGCGCAGCATTGTCTGCTGCTCGAACCCGCCGAGGCGGCCTTGCGCCGCGCGGTCGCCATCGCGCAAAGCTTCGGCATGACGCTCAAGATTTTCGACGCCTATCGGCCGCCGCAAGCGCAGCAGGTACTCTGGGACTTTCTGCCCGACCCGACCTTCATCGCCGATCTCAAGCGCGGCTCGAATCACAGCCGCGGCACGGCAGTAGACCTCACGCTCGTCGATGAAAACGGCAGCGAGCTCGACATGGGCACTGGCTTCGACGCAATGGTCCCCGAGTCCGCGCACTTTCACGCGGGTTTGCCGAGGCACGTACAGCACAACCGCACGCTGCTGCTCGGCGTGATGCACGGCGCGGGCTTCGCGCATATTCCCAGCGAGTGGTGGCATTACGAATTGCCGGGCTCGCGCGAACTTGCTCTCATCGACAACGAAGAAAGCGGCCCGTTGCGGCTGATGTGAACCCAACCTCACTTCGAACGGAAAAGCACATGGTCTTGCGCAAGGCAGTCGCGGCGGCACTGGCAACGGCTCTGGTTTTGGCGGGCGCGGGAAAACTGACACTCGCACAGGCCGCCACGCCGAAGGACATGTTCGTCATGGCAACGCTGCTCGACGAGTTCACCTCGCTCGATCCCGGCGAAATCTACGAACTCGTGCCTGAGGAATACGTCGCGAACACGTACGACCGGCTGGTGCGCGTCGATCTGAAAGACCCGTCGAAGTTCAACGGCGACGTCGCGCAGTCGTGGTCGGTCAGTCAGGACGGTCTGACGTTCACGTTCAAGATTCGCCCCGGCCTCAAGTTCCATTCGGGAAATCCGCTTTCCGCCGACGACGTCGCCTGGTCCATCCAGCGCACCGCGTTGCTGGACAAGGGCGCGGCCGCCGTGCTTGCGGGCATCGGGCTCACGAAGGCCAACGCGCTGCAGAACGTGAAGAAGATCGACGATACGACCGTCGCCATAACCACCGATCAACGCTACGCGCCGACTTTCGTGTTGAACGTGCTCGGCTCGTGGCCGGCGTCGGTGGTGGATCGCAAGCTGCTCGAATCGCATCAGAAGGGCAGCGACTACGGCAACGAATGGCTCAAGACGAACGAGGCCGGTTCGGGCGCGTACAAGCTCGTGAAGTGGACGGCCAACGACAGCATCGTATTGCAACGTTTCGACGGGTATCGCGCGCCGCTTGCCATGAAGCGCATCGTGCTGCGCCATGTGACCGAAGCGGCGAGCCAGCGTCTGATGATCGAGAACGGCGACATCGACGTGGCACGCGATCTGAGCCCCGACGACCTCGACACGCTTGCCAAGGCCGGCAAGATCAAGGTGAACGCCGTGCCGCAGGCAACGCTCATGTATCTCGGCCTCAACAACAAGAATCCGAATCTGGCGAAGCCCGAAGTCTGGGAGGCGATGAAGTGGCTGATCGACTATCAGGGCATTCAGAAGAACGTCATCCGCACGACGTACAAGGTGCACGAAACCTTCCTGCCCGAGGGATTCCTGGGCGCGCTCAATGACAATCCGTATCACCAGGATGTCGCGAAGGCCAAGGCGTTGCTGGCCAAGGCCGGTCTTGCGAATGGCTTCACCGTGAAGATGGACGTGCGCAACGACTATCCATACAGCGAGATTGCGCAGGCGGTGCAGGCGAACCTCGCGCTTGCCAACATCAAGGTTCAACTCATGCCGAGCGACAACAAGCAGACGCTCGGGCGCTACCGGGCGCGCGCGCATGACATCTATATCGGCGAATGGTCGGCGGACTATATCGATCCGCATAGCAACGCGCAGGGCTTCGTGTGGAATCCGGACAACTCGGATGCGTCGAGCTACAAAATGCTTGCGTGGCGCAACGCCTGGGACATTGCGCAACTGACGAAGGAAACGAACGCCGCGCTCGCCGAAAGCGATACGAAAAAGCGCGCGCAGAGCTACGAGACCATGCAGCGCGAAGTGCTCGCGAAGTCGCCCTTCGTCATCATGTTCCAGAAGGTGTCGCAGGTGGCGGCGCGGCCGGGCGTGAGCGGGCTGGAAGTTGGGCCGATCAACGATCTCGTCTCTTACAAAGACATCAAAAAGCAATAACCAGCGAAGCAGCCTGCGAATGTCCGTCACGCCCACGTTTTTCGACCGAATGCGCGCCGCGAGCGGCCGGCGAAGGGGCGTGCGCTTCGTGCTTGCACTCGTGCGCTGGATCATCATGCTCGCGGTAACATTCACCGGGCTGCTTGCGATCACGTTCTTCATCGGCCGCAAGATTCCCATCGATCCCGTGCTTGCCATTCTCGGCGACCGCGCATCGGCGGCGGCGTATGCGGCGGCGCGTTTGCAGCTCGGGCTCGACAAGCCGCTCATCGAGCAGTTCATGATCTACGCGCGCGATGTCCTGCACGGCAATCTGGGCGTGTCGCTCTTGACGGCGAATCCCGTCATCGACGACATCAAACGCGTGTTTCCCGCGACGCTCGAACTGGCGACGCTCTCGACTTTCATCGGCGTTTGCATCGGCGTGCCGCTCGGCGTGATTGCGGCCGTGAAGCACAACCGCATGGTCGACCACATCGCGCGCTTCATCGGGCTCGCGGGCAGTTCCGTGCCCGTATTCTGGCTCGCGCTGATGGGTCTGTTGCTGTTCTATGCGCGCCTTCATTGGGTTTCGGGTCCGGGCCGTATCGACCCGATGTACGACGGCATGGTCGATACGCGCACCGGCAGTCTGCTGATCGATTCGCTCCTCGCGGGCGAGTGGGACGTTTTTAGGAACGCGTTCTCGCATATCGCGTTGCCGGCGGGCGTGCTGGCGTTTTATTCCATCGCTTATCTGAGCCGCATGACGCGCTCGTTCATGCTCGAACAACTGAGCCAGGAATACGTGACGACCGCGCGCGCGAAGGGCTTGTCCGAGCGGCGCGTGATCTGGCGGCACGCGTTCGGCAATATCGCGGTGCCGTTGCTGACGGTGATCGCGTTGGCGTACAGCTATCTGCTCGAAGGCTCGGTGCTGACAGAAATCGTGTTCGCGTGGCCGGGCATCGGCTCGTATCTGACGGGCGCGCTTTTGAACGCGGACATGAACGCGGTGCTCGGCAGCACGCTCGTGATCGGCGCGACGTTCATTGCGCTTAACTTGCTGACCGACGCGCTTTACCGCGTGTTCGATCCGCGCGCACGCTGACATGGAGGACGCTTGTCGATGCATTCGCCCGTCGAGCGCACGCCGATGAATCCCGCGCGGGCGCACTGGCGCGCGTGGTTGCTCACCGACACGCCTGCGTCGCCGCGTCAGGCGGCGCTCGGGCGCGCTTATCGGCGCTGGCGCGCGTTCTCGGCGAATCCGCTCAGCATGTTCGGTCTCGCGATACTCGTGCTGCTCGTCGTGGTGGCGATCTTCGGGCCGCTCGTCGTCACGCGCGACCCGTTGCAGCAAGTGCTCGCCGAACGCCTTACGCCGCCCAACGCCGCGCACTGGTTCGGCACCGATCAGCTCGGCCGCGACATCCTGTCGAGGCTCGTGCACGGCTCGCGGCTCACGTTGAGTATCGCCATGCTGGTCGTGGTGCTCGTCGTACCCGTGGGTTTGCTCATGGGCACGGTGGCGGGTTATTGCGGCGGTTTCGTCGATACCGTGCTCATGCGCATTACCGATGTCGCGCTCGCGTTTCCAAAGATCGTGCTCGCGCTCGCGTTTGCGGCGGCGCTCGGGCCGGGCGTGCTCAACGCGGTCATCGCCATTTCGATCACGGCGTGGCCGCCGTATGCGCGGCTCGCGCGTGCCGAATCGCTGCGGCTCGCGCAGGCCGACTTCATCCACGCGGCGCGTCTGCAGGGCGCGTCGCCCGCGCGCATTCTGTTGCGCTATATCGTGCCGCTGTGTTCGTCGTCGGTGATCGTGCGCGCAACGCTCGACATGGCGGGCATCATCCTCGCCGTCGCGGGGCTCGGATTTCTGGGACTGGGCGCGCAGCCGCCGAGTCCCGAATGGGGTTACATGGTTGCCTCTGGCCGCAATGTGCTGCTCGATGCATGGTGGGTCGCAACTATTCCCGGCCTCGCCATTCTCGCCGTGAGCCTGGCGTTCAATTTGCTCGGCGACGGTTTGCGCGATGTCTTCGATCCGCGTCACGGAGGCTGACATGTCCTTGTGCGAGATCGATGGACTCGATATTTCTTTCGCCAGCCACGACGGCGTGCCGATGCCCGCCGTGCGCGGCGTCTCGTTGTCGGTCGAGCGCGGTGAACGGTTGGGTATCGTCGGGGAATCCGGTTCGGGCAAGTCGCTTACCGGCCGCGCGCTGCTCGGTCTCTTGCCGCAAGGGGCGAACTGGTCCGCGAAAGCCCTGCGTTTCGACGGCCAGGACTTGCTCGCGATGAAGCCGAACGAGCGCCGGCGTTTATGCGGCACGCAGATGAGCATGATTCTGCAAGACCCGAAATTCTCGTTGAACCCGGTCATGACCGTCGCGCAGCAAATGCGCGAAACCTTCGCGCGGCAAGGCGAACGCCTCGGCCGCAAGGCCATGCGCGCGCGTATCGTCGAGGCGTTGTCGGCGGTGCATATCCGCGACCCGGAGCGCGTGGCGGATGCGTATCCGCAAGAGCTGTCGGGCGGCATGGGCCAGCGCGTGATGATCGCGATGATGGTCTTCGCCGGCCCGCGCCTCTTGATCGCCGACGAACCCACCAGCGCGCTCGACGTGCTCGTCTCCATGCAAGTGCTTGCCGTGCTCGACGAGATGATCGAGCGTCACGACACAGGACTCGTCTTTATCAGCCACGACCTGCCGCTCGTGATGTCGTTTTGCGACCGCGTGGCAGTGATGTACGGCGGGCGGATCGTCGAGACATGCGCGGCGGCGGATCTCGCGCACGCAAAGCATCCGTACACGCGCGGGCTGCTGGCCGCCAATCCGCCGCTCGTCGATCCACCCGCCGAGTTGCCGACCTTGCGGCGCGATCCGGCGTGGCTCACGGAATCGTTCGAAGGAGACAGCGCACGATGATCGATATCGACCGCGCGAGCATTCGTTTCCGCACGAAGACCGGTCACGTCGATGCCGTGCGCGACGTGACTTTTCGCGTGGAGGAGGGCGAGGTGTTCGGGCTCGTCGGCGAATCGGGCAGCGGAAAGTCGACCTTGCTGCGCGCACTCGCCGGCCTCGTGCCACTGTCGAGCGGAAGCCTGCGAGTCAGCGATAGCCGTCCGCAGATGGTGTTTCAGGACCCGTACGCGGCGCTGCATCCGCGCTTCACGGTCGACAAGACCTTGCGCGAGCCGCTCGCGATCAACGGTATCGGCGATGAAGACGCGCGCATTTTGGCCGCGCTTGCCGAGGTCGGGCTCGGACCGGCGTTCAGATTTCGGTATCCGCATCAATTGTCGGGCGGGCAGCGGCAGCGCGTGTCGATTGCGCGCGCGTTGATCGTGGGTCCGCGCGTGCTCTTGCTCGATGAACCGACGTCCGCGCTGGATGTCTCCGTGCAAGCCGAAATCCTCAACTTGCTGCGTCGCTTGCACACGGAGCGCAAGCTCACGATGATGCTCGTGAGTCACAACCTCGCCGTGGTCGGTTTTCTTTGTCAGCGCGTCGCGGTGATGAAAAATGGCGAGATCGTCGAGCAACTCGATGTGGAAGCCGTCCGCGCGCGCGACGTGAAGCACGAATACACGCGCAGCCTCATGCGGGCGACCGAAGGCTATACGCGAAAGCACATTCGTCGAAACGACGCCATCGAATGTGGCGAAAATCACGCATAAAGCCGGTATACAATGCAGCCCGATCGCGCTCTGGCCGCGCGATGAAAACAGCGTGCCAGCCGCTGTTAGAATAGGAATTGGATTGTCGGGATCTGCCGAACAGCGCTTCAAGCGTGGTATTTCCGGCTGCCATCCGACTTCAGGCTAACCCACGGAAATCGCGACAGACCGCGCCCGCCAACCAGTGAGAGCCGGTCGAATCCCCCGATGAAATTGCTAGATGCTTTGGTCGAACAGCGGATCAACGAAGCCGCCTCGCGCGGCGAATTCAACGATCTTCCCGGCGCAGGCGCGCCCCTCGCCTTGGACGACGATCTCCTCGTGCCGGAGGAAGTGCGCGTCGCCAATCGTATTCTCAAGAACGCGGGTTTCGTCCCGCCAGCCGTCGAACAGCTGCGCGCACTGCGCGGGCTTCAGGACGAGCTGGACCGCGTGACCGACCCGGCCGCGCGCTGCCGTATTCAGGTGAAGATGCTCGCGCTCGACATGGCGCTCGAATCCTTGCGCGGCGGCGGTTGCGTGCCGCATGAATACAGGCGGCGCATTGCCGAGCGGCTGTCCGAGCGCGCTCAGGGCCGCAGCGAGATGGGCTGATCTTGTCGCCCGATCTTCCCGACCTTTCCGACGCTTCCTTTTCCACCGCATCCGTCGATTCCTCCGACGAACGCGATCGCCGCTTCATGGCGCTCGCGCAACAAGCCGCCGACGAAGCGCGCCGCGCGGGCGAAGTGCCCGTGGGTGCGGTGATCGTTCGTGGCGATGAAGTCATCGCGACGGGCTTCAATCATCCCATTGGCGGACACGACCCGTCCGCGCACGCCGAAATGGCCGCTTTGCGCGCGGCGGCGCAATCGCTCGAAAACTACCGGCTGCCGGGCTGCGAGCTTTATGTCACGCTCGAGCCGTGCCTCATGTGCGCGGGCGCTATCATGCATGCTCGGATCGCGCGCGTGGTGTTCGGCGCGGCCGATCCGAAAACGGGCGCATGCGGCAGCGTGGTCGACGTGTTCGCCAACGAGCGGCTCAATCATCACACCAGCGTGACAGGCGGCGTGCTTGCGGACGAATGCGGCCGGTCGCTCAAGAACTTCTTTGCGGAACGAAGGCGTCTGGCGCGCGAAGAACGCGATTTGCGGCGCGCGCGCGAAGCCGGGCAGGGCGGCGAGTTCGCCGTTTCCTTCAACAAAACGAACTGATAAACGTGAAATCACGCACCATCGATCTGATCGCGCCTTCGGGCTATCCGAACGATCCGGCGGCTGTCGAGCGCGGCATCGGCAGGTTGAAAGCTCAAGGGCACAAGCTTGAAAACGTCGATGCCACGCGGCGCCGTTTCCAGCGTTTTGGCGGCACCGACAGCGAGCGCGCGGCCGATTTGAACCGGCTCGCCGATCCGTCGCGTCGTTTGCCGGACGTGGTGCTCGCGGTGCGCGGCGGCTATGGCGCGTCGCGCATTCTTCATGGTCTGGATTACGACGGCTTGCGCGACAGGCTACGCGATCAACCTGTCGCGCTCGTCGGCCATAGCGATTTCACCGCCATCCAATGCGCGCTTTTTGCGCAAGCGGGCGTCAAGACCTTCGGCGGTCCCATGTTCGCGGGCGACTTCGGCGCGGAGCATCTGAGCATTTTCACGATGACGCATTTCTGGCAGGCGATCTCGCATCCCACGCTGACTGTGACGAGTCATGAGCCGCAGCATCAATCCGTCGATGTCAGCGGCATGTTGTGGGGCGGCAATCTGGCCATACTTGCGTCGCTGGTCGGTACGCCGTATTTGCCGCCGGTCGAGGGCGGCATTCTGTTCATCGAGGATGTGAACGAGCATCCGTTTCGCATTGAACGGATGATTTATCAGTTGCATCAGTCGGGCGTGCTTGGGCGGCAGCAGGCTATCGTGATGGGCGAGTTCTCGGGCGGACGCTTGTCCGAATACGACAACGGCTATTCACTCGACGCGATGATCGATCAGGTGAGGGCAGTAACGGGAATTCCCGTCGTCACCGGCTTGCAGTTCGGACACGTCGATAACCTGCTTACGTTGCCGTTCGGCGCGTCGGCGCATCTCGTATCGAACGAGCGCGGGTTCAAGTTGACGATGTCCGATTATCCGCATCTGGTTTGATCGGGGAACGAGGGCGCTTGTCATAGCGCCTTTCTTTTCTTCGCGCATCGCAACTAACTGTCTTTCTTATATTTCCACGCGAGTTGATATCGGCTTACTTCCCGTGCTCAATTGTCGACAAAAAAGTGCGAACAATGCTGACAAAACGTCGATGAATCCTCGCTTATGCCCGTGGGAAATGGCTGTGCGAACAATGGGTCATCCCTGTACGCCCGATTCATCGCAGCTTTTTACAACAAATTGTTGACAATCTTTATGTCGATTCTAAGATGGTCAACATGCAAGCGAGCACATCATGTCCGAACCCAAACCGAGTGCAGCATCGATCGCTTCGAATCTGAATGGCGGAGCGAATGCCGAGTCGATCGCCGAGAACATCCGCGCCGCGATCCTCGAGCATCGGCTTGCGCCTGGGGCCAAGCTGACCGAAGCGCAGTTATGCGAAGTGTTCGAAGTGAAACGCGGCACGGTACGTCAGGCGCTCGCGCAACTGGCGAACGAGCGACTGGTCGATCTGGAGCCGAACCGCGGCGCCTTCGTCGCGAGTCCGTCGCTGCAGGAAGTGCATGAGGTGTTCGAGATGCGACGCATCATCGAACTGGCGGTGGTGGAGCGCATCGGCAAGGGGCACGGCATGCGTCGGCTCAAGTCGATCAGCATGACTATCGGGCGGGAGCGACGTGCGTTCGAGAGCCGGGACTTTTCGCAGTGGATTCGCCTTTCCGGCGAGTTTCACACGGAGCTCGCCGCACTCACCGGCAACACCGTGCTGTGCGAATGTCTATCCGGACTCGTTGCACGCTCGACGCTGATCTCGGCGCTGTATGAATCGCTCGGCAGAAGTTCTTGCTCGTTCGAAGATCACGAAGCGATTCTCGCCGCGCTCGACGCCGGCGATGCCGCGAAAGCCGCGAATCTGATGGCGCAGCATCTGCGCGATGTCGAATTGAAAATGTTGGAGCGGCCAGCGCGCGGCGCGGTCGATCTGAAAGAAGTCTTTGCGCGGCCGGCCGAAAGCGCGCCGATTCTCGACGCTGTCGACCCTGTCGACCGGTAGCAAGCAACGCCTTAAATCTGCAATGCACGCGCCATCCAACGCGCGTCATGCTGCACTGAATGACCGCTCGGGAAATAGAAGAGCGCGCAATGAAAATCGCCGTGGCGGCAGGCGCGAAGGCAAGTGCCCGCGCGTTTTTGTCATCACGCTCCCGGCGAACCAGCAAATCCCAAGAGTACCGCGTCAGAGCCCGAGTGAAATCCGAAGGCCGGCGAAGGTATCCGACTGATCTCAGTCACGCACGAGCATTTGCCTTTTTTCATCACGCAAGCAGCCTATCGAAGGAGACGTCATGGGCCAGTTCAGTGCATCCGGCAGCTCAGCTCTGCCGCCGTACGAAAGCGAGTTTCAAGGAGACGGCGACCATTCTGGTATGCCTGCCGGTTATAGCGACCGGCTCTATAACGAAGACCTCGCTCCGCTAAAAAATCAGACCTGGGGCGCGTACAACATCTTCGCTTTCTGGATGTCGGACGTGCATAGCGTCGGCGGTTATGTTTTCGCGGGCAGTCTGTTCGCGCTCGGCCTCACGAGCTGGCAAGTGCTCGTGTCGTTGTTGATCGGCATCGGGCTCGTCAACGTGTTGTGCAATCTCATCGCGAAGCCAAGTCAGGTCGCGGGCGTGCCGTATCCGGTTGCGTGCCGCGCGACCTTCGGCGTGCTCGGCGCGAATATTCCGGCGGTCATTCGCGGGCTGATCGCGGTGGCGTGGTACGGCATCCAAACTTATCTGGCATCGAGCGCGCTGGTTATCGTCGTGCTGAAATTCGTGCCCTCGCTCATGCCTTACGCGGATGTGCATCGGTATGGCTTCGTCGGGCTGTCCGCGCTCGGCTGGGCGGGCTTCATGTTGCTGTGGGTGCTGCAGGCTATCGTGTTTTGGCGCGGCATGGAGATGATCAAGAAGTTCATCGACTTCGCCGGCCCGGCTGTGTATGTCGTGATGTTCATTCTTGCGGGCTACATGGTGTGGCGTGCGGGCATTCAGAACATCGGGCTGAATCTGGGCGGCGTGAAGTATCACGGCATGGAAGTGGTGCCGGTGATGATCACCGCGATCTCGCTGGTGGTCTCCTACTTCTCCGGTCCGATGCTGAACTTCGGCGACTTCTCGCGCTATTGCAAGAGCTTTCGCAGCGTGAAGCGCGGCAATTTCTGGGGCTTGCCGGTCAACTTCCTGGCGTTCTCGCTCGTGACCGTCGTCACGACTGCCGCGACGCTGCCGGTGTTCGGACAATTGATCACCGATCCGGTGGAAACGGTTGGCCGTATCGATCATCCGACGGCTGTGATTCTCGGCGCGCTGACGTTCACGATTGCGACCATCGGCATCAATATCGTGGCGAACTTCGTGTCGCCGGCGTTCGACTTTTCGAACGTGGCGCCGCGTCTGATTAGCTGGCGCGCAGGCGGGATGATGGCCGCGACGGCATCGATTTTCATCACGCCCTGGAACCTGTTCAACAATCCGGCCGTGATTCATTACACGCTGGATATTCTCGGCAGCTTCATCGGGCCGCTTTATGGCGTCCTGATCGTGGATTTCTATTTGATGAAGCGCGGCAAACTCGTGGTCGATGACCTCTACACGACTTCAGAGAGCGGTCGATACTGGTACACGAAGGGCGTGAATCGCCGCGCGGTGATGGCGTTGTTGCCCGCTGCGGTGATCGCGATTCTTTGTGTGATGCTGCCGTCGCTGGAAAGCTCCGCGAACTTTTCGTGGTTCATCGGCGCGGGATTGGCGGCGGTGTTTTATTACGTGTTGGCAGATCGGAAGCGGGTTTGACGCGTATTGCGATGACGGGCGGCTGGCATGCAAATGACTGTATGTCGGCCGGCTGCATGCAAAAGACAAGATGTCAGCGGGTGGCATGCAAAAGACCGTATGCCATCCGAAGGCCTGCAGGACGCAAGACGCAAAGCCTTAGAACCGCGAGCGCAGCAAGCGAAGCATGCAGAGGACTGTATGCCGGCCGACTGCATCTAAAGGACCAAATGCCGGATGCCAGCGGGCGGCATGCAAACACCGCATGCCAACCGAAGGCATGCAAAACGCGAGATGCAAAGCGTCGAAACCGCGAGCGAAGCAATCGAAGCAATCGAAGCATGCAAAAGACCATATGCCTTCGGATGGCATGCAAAAGACCGCATCCCATCCGAAGGCATGCAAGATGCAAGATGCAAGACGCAAAGCCTTAGAACCGCAGCAAGCCAGAAGCAGCAAGGAGAACCGCAATGCGCATCAAACTGATCAACCCCAACACCACCCAGCGCATGACCGACGCCATGGGCCGTTGCGCCCGCGAAGTCGCCGCGCCCGGCACGGAGATCATCGCGGTCAGTCCGACGATGGGCCCGCCTTCCATCGAAGGCTATTACGACGAAGCCGTCGCCTCGCTCGGACTTCTCGCCGAAGTGGAAGCGGGTGAGCGGCAGGGTATCGACGGCTACGTGATCGCCTGCTTCGGCGACCCCGCGCTGTATGCAGCACGCGAACTTGCGCGCGGCCCGGTGATCGGTATCGCGGAAGCCGCCATGCATGCCGCGAGCGTGATCGCACCGGGCTTCTCGGTCGTGACGACGTTGCAGCGCACCTGCGGCATGGCCTGGCATCTCGCGGAGCGATACGGCATGACACGCTTCTGCAAGAACGTGCGCGCCACCGATGTCGCCGTGCTCGAACTCGACGAGCCCGGTTCGGCCGCGCGCCAGACGATCATCGAAGAATGCCGGCGCGCACTCGACGAAGACGGCGCGGACGCCATCGTTCTCGGCTGCGCGGGCATGGCCGAGTTCTGCCGCGAAGTCGAGGATGCGATCGGCGCACCGGTCGTCGAAGGCGTGACGGCGGCCGTGAAATGGGCGGAAGCGCTCGTCGCGCTCAAGCTCCATACGGCCAAACGCGGCGACTTCGCCCGCCCGCTCACCAAGCGCTACGACGGCGTGTTGTCGGATTTCAGCCCGCGCTGATGGCAAAAACGCCGATCTACATACACCTGCCGTGACCCGGATTATCTGCGCCGCTGTATGGGCGCGTCCGGGGCTTTTCGTTACACTGAAACACCGCAGAATCGTTGATTCGACGCATTTTTTGCCCATCGACACTATCCCTCGCCATGTCACACGATCCGAACTACCCCCGCGACCTGATCGGCTACGGCCGCCATCCCGTGCAGGCGAACTGGCCGGGGCGCGCGCGCGTCGCCGTGCAGTTCGTGCTCAATTACGAGGAAGGCGGCGAAAACTGCGTGTTGCATGGCGATCCGGGCTCGGAGCAGTTTCTGTCGGAAATCGTGGGCGCGGCAGCTTATCCGTCGCGTCACATGAGCATGGAATCGATCTACGAATACGGCTCGCGCGCAGGCGTGTGGCGCATTCTGCGCGAATTCGAAAAGCGCGGGTTGCCGCTCACCATCTTCGGCGTCGGCATGGCCATGGAGCGGCATCCGGAGCTTTCCAGGGCTTTCGTCGAACTGGGGCATGAGATCGCCTGCCACGGCTATCGCTGGATTCACTATCAGGACATGTCGCCCGACCGCGAAGCCGAGCACATGCGCCTTGGCATGGAAGCCATCGAGCGTGTCACCGGCGTGCGTCCGCTCGGCTGGTACACGGGCCGCGATAGCCCGAACACGCATCGGCTGGTGGCGGAATACGGCGGCTTTCTCTACGACTCGGACTATTACGGCGACGACCTCCCGTTCTGGACCGAAGTCGAAGTCACGGGCGGCGAGAAGAAGCCGCATCTGATCGTGCCGTACACGCTCGACACCAACGACATGCGCTTCGCCACGCCGCAAGGCTTCAATACGGGCGAACACTTTTTCACGTATCTGCGCGATGCCTTCGACGTTCTGTACGAAGAGGGCGACGAAGCGCCGAAGATGCTTTCCATCGGCATGCACTGCAGGCTGCTCGGACGCCCGGGGCGCTTCCGCGGCCTGCAGAAGTTTCTCGATCACATCGAGAAACACGACCGCGTGTGGGTCTCGCGGCGGGTCGATATCGCGAAGCACTGGCGCGAGCATCATCCTCATCAACAAACAAACGGGACGGCGGCATGAAGGCGATGCAATACACACTCGACCAACTCAACTCCATGCCCGCCGACACTTTCGTGACGGTGCTCGCAGGCATCTTCGAACATTCGCCGTGGGTCGCGGAAATCGCGGCGGCAAAGCGCCCGTTCGCGGACATCGACAGCCTGCACGCGACCATGTCGCAAGCCGTCGAAACGGCGGGTGAGGAGAAGCAACTTGCGCTCATCAACGCTCACCCGGAACTCGCGGGCAAGGCGGCGGTGCGCGGCGAACTGACGGCAGAATCCACGCGCGAGCAAAGCGGCGCGGGTCTCGATCTCTGCACGCAGGACGAGTTCGACCGCCTGCAGTCGCTGAACCAGCAGTACGGTCAGAAGTTCGGCTTTCCGTTCATTCTCGCCGTGAGGGGTTACGACCGCCACGGCATCATCGCGAACTTCGAAAAGCGTGTGCAGCACGAGCGCGCCGAGGAGCTTCGCGCGAGTCTCGATCAGATTTACCGGATCGCGCGTTTCAGGCTAGACGACCTGATCCAGCACTGATCCGCATTTCACCGTAAAGACAAGGACGAAGACAATGGCAATTCCGACACTCGATCCCAACGCGCCCGAATTCACGCGCCGTTATGTGAATCTCGCGGACCCGCGTCTGGGCGCGCAGGCACTGGAGGCGAGCGACGATTTCTTCGCGCCGAAAGAACGCATGCTGAACCCCGAGCCCGCCGTGTTCATCCCCGGCAAGTTCGACGATCACGGCAAGTGGATGGACGGCTGGGAAACGCGCCGCAAGCGCACGACCGGCTACGACTGGTGCGTGGTCAAGCTCGCGCGTCCGGGCGTGATCAAGGGCATCGATCTGGATACGAGCCACTTTACGGGCAACTTCCCGCCGGCGGCATCGATTGAAGGCGCGCATGTCACGGACGGTGCCCCGAATCAGTCGACCCAATGGACGGAAATCGTGCCGTCGACGACCTTGCAGGGCAATAGCCATCACTATCTGGATGTGGCCGTCGAGCAGCCGTTCACGCATTTGCGTGTGAACGTCTATCCGGATGGCGGCATCGCGCGATTGCGTGTTTATGGTCAGCCGCAACTCGACTGGCGCAACGCGGATCGCAATCAGTTGTTCGATCTGGCCGCGATGGAAAACGGCGCGTATCTCGTCGGCACGAACAACCAGCATTTCGGGCTCGCTTCCACGCTGCTGATGCCCGGCCGCGGCGTCAACATGGGCGACGGCTGGGAAACGCGCCGCCGCCGCGAACCTGGCAACGACTGGTGTATCGTCGCGCTGGCGCAGCCTGGCATCATCAAGAAAGTCGAAGTGGATACCGCGCACTTCAAGGGCAATTTTCCGGATCGCTGCTCGCTGCAGGCAGCCAACGTGAAGGGCGGCACGGACAGCTCGCTCGTCACGCAAGCGATGTTCTGGCCGGTCCTTCTCGGCGAGCAAAAGCTTGCGATGGACAAGCAGCATTTCTTCGAATCGGAGCTCGCGGCGCTCGGCCCCGTGACGCACGTGCGCTTCAATATTTTCCCGGACGGCGGCGTATCGCGTCTGCGTCTTTTCGGAACGCTTGCATGATGAAGAAGCTCGCTATCGAACCGTTGACGCGCGCTGCGTTCGAGCCTTTCGGCGATGTCATCGAACTCGATGGCGCGAAAGAGATTCCGATCAACCTCGGCACGACGATCCGGTTTCACGATCTGTGCCGCGTCGATGTGACGGATGAAGGCGGCCATACGCTCGTCAATCTGTTTCGCGGGCAGCCGCGCACGCTGCCTTTCGAAGTGAAGATGATGGAACGGCATCCGCTGGGCAGCCAGGCATTTCTGCCGCTCGACGACCGCACGTATCTCGTCGTCGTCGCGCCGGCGGGCGAGCTGGACGAATCGAAGATTCGCGCGTTCGTCACGAAGGGCTGGCAAGGCGTGAACTATGCGAAGGGCGTCTGGCATCATCCGCTGCTCGCGCTCGACAAGGTTAGCGATTTCATCGTCGTCGATCGCGGCGGGGAAGGGCGCAATCTCAACGAGCAGGACCTGAAGGAATCGCTCTGGCTGACCGCTGAGGCCATGCGGTAACGCATTCGTGCGTTCAGTCGGAGCAAGAAGACCGGTGCCCTTGACCGGTCTTTTTTTTCGCGCGGCGTCCGGCGGGACTAAGATATACGCCCCGACACCGACACGCACGAAAAGCGAGAACCACGCATGATCGATCTACGTAGCGACACCGTCACCCGTCCGAGCCAGCCGATGCTCGCCGCCATGGCCGCCGCCGAAACCGGCGACGACGTCTGGGGCGACGATCCCACCGTGCTCAAGCTTCAGGCCACGCTCGCCGAGCGCACCGGCAAGGAAGCGGGCCTGTTCTTTCCCAGCGGCACGCAAAGCAACCTCGCCGCGCTGATGGCGCATTGCGCGCGCGGCGACGAATACATCGTCGGCCAGATGGCGCACACGTACAAGTACGAAGGCGGTGGCGCGGCCGTGCTCGGCAGCATTCAGCCGCAGCCTATCGAGAACGCGCCCGATGGTTCGTTGCCGCTCGAAAAGATCACCGCCGCGATCAAACCCATTGACGATCACTTTGCTCGCTCGCGTCTCTTTGCGCTCGAAAACACCATCGGCGGGAAAGTGCTGCCGGCGGAATACGTGCTTGCCGCGACCCAGCTCGTGCGTGAACGCGGACTCGCCACGCATCTCGATGGCGCGCGCGTCTTCAATGCAGCGGTCGCATCGGGCAAGCCGGTGGGCGAACTTGCGGCACCGTTCGATTCCGTGTCCATCTGCTGCTCGAAGGGACTCGGCGCGCCGGTCGGCTCCGTGCTGGTGGGAAGCCGTGCGTTGATCGAAGTGGCGCATCGCTGGCGCAAGGTGCTGGGCGGCGGCATGCGGCAGGCGGGCGTGATCGCGGCGGCATGTCTTTATGCGCTCGATCATCATGTCGATGCGCTCGCCGAAGATCACGATAACGCCGCGCGTCTCGCTGAAGGGTTGAAGCAGATCGATGGCATCGGCATTCAGTCGCATGCCACGAACATGGTGTTCGCACGCATCCCGGAGGCGCATTGCGCGCCGCTGGAGGCGTATCTGAAGGAACGCGGCATCCTTACGCAGATGCTCTATGCGTCGCGCTTCGTGACGCATCGGGATGTGTCGCGCGAGGACATCGACACGTTCATCGGCGCGGTGAAGGATTACTTCGCGGCGCATTGAGCGTGAGATCGCGCGGCGGCGCAAGTGGGTCAGGCGCCAGCCGCGCGGTGCGCGTGAGACTAGCGACATGCATGCGACGAAAAGCATCGCTCACTTGCCGCCGGTGACATCGAGAAACGTGCCGGTGATGAACGAAGCCTCGGCGCTTGCCAGCCATAGAATCGCCCGCGCGACCTCTTCGGGCTGACCGCCGCGTCCCATCGGAATCGAGTCTTTCACGCGGTCCACTCGTCCTGGTTCGCCACCGCTGGCATGCATGTCCGTGTAAATGTGCCCAGGGCGAATGCAGTTGACGCGTATGCCATCGCGCGCGACTTCCTTGGCAAAACCGGTCGTGAAGGTTTCGATGGCGCCCTTCGACGCCGCATAGTCGACGTACTCATTCGGGCTGCCGAGCCGGGCCGAAGCCGACGAGATGTTGATCACCACGCCGCCGCGTCCATTGTGCCGGTAGGACATGCGCTTCACCGCCTGCTGCGCGCAGAGAATAGGGCCGACGGAGTTGACCGCGAAGATGCGCTGCATCCGCTCGAAGTCCAGATCTTCCAGGCGCGACTGGCGCGCGAGCATTGCGGCGTTGTTGACCAGCACATCGATGCGGCCGAACTCGCGGTCGATCGCCGCGAAGAGCCGAGCGACCTGCTCGGGATCCGCGCTATCGGCGCGCACGGCCAACGCTCCGCGGCCGAGCGCTTCGACATCGGCCGCGACCGCGAGCGCGGCGGATTCGTTCGACACGAAGCTGATCGCCACATCGTAGCCGTGCGCGGCAGCGAGACGCGCAGTCGCCGCGCCTACGCCACGGCTTCCACCCGTAATCAAAATCACAGGCGCCTGGGTGATGTCAGCCATTTAGCGAACCTTCAAAGTGGTGGTGGACTCGGACCAAAGACGATTGCGGCACGATTGCGACCGCGAAAACAGACGCAAGATTAACCACGCGCCGAGGCTATGGCAAAGCAGATTAAATGCCGTTCCGAGTTAGAAAAACTCTTTCGACGAAAGGCATTTTTTGGCTCGCGCGAGGGGAGTGGATATGTTCGAGCGCCCGCGGCAAGTCGTCACCAAAACAAATAGCCCGATCGAAGCGAATCGATCGGGCTATCTCTCGACAACGAAGAGCAGGGCGATAGCGTTACTGCACCGCGCCTCCGTCGAACCACGCAGCGATCTTCTGCCGTTCCGCGTCCGTCATCTGCGTGACGTTGCCAAGCGGCATCGCCTTCAGCGTCACCGCCTGCTGATGCACGCGCTGCGCGTTCTGCTTGATCTCCGCCGATGTATCGAGCAGGACGCCGGCGGGCGCGCTGCCCATCATGGTCGGATGCGCGGAGTGGCACGTCGCGCAACGCTGCTGGATGATCGGCTGGATATCGGCGACCTTGAGCGTCGGTGCGCCTGCGGCTTGCGCCACGGGAATCGTCGGCGAAGGCATGGTCCACGCGAACGCGCCGAGCACCAGCACGAGACCCGCGACCGGCATGTACCAGAGCACCTGACCACGGTGACGCATCACGAAGAACTGACGGATCAACGCGCCCGCCAGCATGATGAGCACGAGCAGAACCCAGTTGAACTTGTGCGTGTAGGTCATCGCGTAGTGATTCGACAGCATCGCGAACACCACGGGCAACGTGAAATACGTGTTGTGCACCGAGCGCTGCTTGCCGCGCTTGCCGTAAATGGCGTTGGGCGTTTCGCCCTTGAGCATCGCGGCGACCATCTTGCGCTGGCCCGGAATGATGACGAAGAACACGTTCGCCGACATGATCGTCGCGAGCATCGCACCCGTGATCAGATACGCGGCGCGCCCCGCGAACACGTGACACGCGACGAACGCGGCGACCAGCACATAGATGCCGACGCAGATACCAAGCAGCCGATCGTTGTTGCCGAAGACGCGGCACAGCGTGTCATAGACGATCCAACCGGCCATCAGGAAACCGAGCGCGGCCGAGACTGCCACGACCGGTCCCATGTCGAGCACGTTCTTGTCGATGAGATACGTGCTCGGCGAAAGCAGGTACAAGACGAAGAACAAGCCGAAGCCGGACATCCACGTGGTGTAGGACGGCCAGAACGACCAATGCAGATTCTCCGGCATGTCTTGCGGCGCGACCGAGTACTTCTGCATGTGGTAGAAACCGCCGCCGTGCACGTGCCAGAAGTCGCCGAACACGCCGCGTCGGCGGGCGTTGGGGTCTTGCGGCGGTTTGAGACTGTTGTCGAGCGCCACGAAGTAGAACGACTCGCCGATCCACGCGATCGCGACGATGACGTGCAAACAACGCAACGCCAGATTGAGCCAGTCGGTGACAAAGCCTTCCATTTACTCCTCCACTACCGAATCGTTATGCGCACATCGTCAGCGTGTCTGGGGACGAACGCGATGTGCTCGTGTGTTCCGTTGTGTTCTGTTCAACGCTCGCTTGGGGCTCGGCTTCGCGCTCAGCTTCCGCGATACGTGCTGTAGGCCCACGGCGAGACGAGCAGCGGCACGTGATAGTGCGAGTCTGCATCCGCGATACCGAAGCGCAGCACCACGCGATCGACGAAGCGCGGTTCGGGCACCGTGACGCCGAACGCGGCGAAGTAATCGCCTGCGTGAAAGACGAGTTCGTATTCGCCCGTGACGAGTTCGGCGCCTTCGAGCAGCGGGGCGTCGCAGCGGCCGTCGTCGTTGGTGAGGGTGGTTTTGATGGCGCGCCGCGTGTCGTTCGTGAGCGCGAAGAGCTCGACTTTGATGTTCGCGCCGGGACGTCCGTGCGCGGTGTCGAGGACGTGGGTAGTGAGCTTGCCCATTCGCATGTTCCTTGAGTTGTGCGATGACCGGCTCGCGCATCGATCCGAAAAACCCGCACCGTGGACTCAGTCCGAGGTGCGGCGGCGGATCGAGGCTCCACGTCAGTGGCTACATACCCGTCGGCTTTTCAGATGCGCGCCGTGATCAGCATTGTAGAAATTTGAGACGCGCTGTGCGGCCCCGATAGGAAAGATAATGCCCGGCGCATGACAGCGGCGCGTAAGCTTGGTTCTTCTTCACGAGACGCCCGCGCCGCGCTTCCACACGGCTATCGGGCGATGCTAACCGCGCCAAAATTCGCGAATATATTGCGGGCCTGAAGACGACTATGCCGGCTGTGCCATTGCCGCGATATTTTTGGCTGCGGAAAGTGGCGATGCGCGCTTATCATGCCGCGTCCCGAAGACGGCGTCGAAGCTGGGTAACCGGGGCTTTACACACGGTCCAGTTACTTTTTCGATTCCAACTTCGGAGGCAAACAGATGCAAGCGAAAACCCGCAGTCTGCTGGTGAAGAACGCGCGAATGCTCGTCACGATGGACGAGACGCGCCGCGAGATCGCCGATGGCGGTTTGTATATCGAAGGCAATCGCATCGTCGCGGTTGGCCCGACGAGCGAATTGCCGCAAACCGCTGACGACGTGCTCGACATGCGCGGTCATCTCGTGATTCCCGGCCTCGTCAATACGCATCACCACATGTATCAGAGCCTGACGCGCGCCATTCCCGCCGCGCAGAACGCCGAGCTGTTCGGCTGGCTCACGAATCTGTACAAGATCTGGGCGCATCTCACGCCCGAGATGATCGGCGTGTCGACGCAGACGGCGATGGCCGAACTCATGCTCTCGGGTTGCACCACATCGAGCGATCATCTGTATATCTATCCGAATGGCAGCCGGCTCGACGACAGCATCGAGGCGGCGCGCGAAATCGGCATGCGTTTTCATGCGGCGCGCGGCAGCATGAGCGTCGGTCAGAAAGACGGCGGTTTGCCGCCGGATTCGGTAGTCGAAAAGGAAGATGCCATTCTGAAGGACTCGCAGCGCCTGATCGAAACGTATCACGATGAAGGCCGCTACGCGATGCTGCGGGTGGTCGTCGCGCCTTGCTCGCCGTTTTCGGTGAGCCGCGAGTTGATGCGCGATTCGGCGCTGCTCGCGCGCGAATACGGCGTGTCGTTGCACACGCATCTCGCGGAGAACGTGAACGACGTGGCGTACAGCCGCGAGAAGTTCGGCATGACGCCCGCCGAATACGCGGAAGACCTGGGCTGGGTCGGTCACGACGTATGGCATGCGCACTGCGTTCAGCTCGACAAGCCGGGCATCGAGCTCTTTGCGCGCACGGGAACGGGCGTCGCGCACTGTCCGTGCTCGAACATGCGTCTCGCGTCGGGCATTGCGCCGATTCGCGCGATGCGTGACGCGGGCGTGCCCGTGGGTTTGGGCGTGGATGGCTCGGCATCGAACGATGGCGCGCAGATGGTCGGCGAAGTGCGGCAGGCGTTGCTGCTGCAACGCGTCGGCTTCGGCCCTGACGCGATGACCGCGCGCGAAGCGCTGGAAATCGCGACGCTCGGTGGCGCGAAGGTGCTCAATCGCGACGACATCGGCGCGCTGGCGCCGGGCATGGCGGCCGATTTCGTATCGTTCGACCTGTCGCAGCCGGCGTTCGCGGGCGCGCTGCACGATCCGGTGGCGGCGCTCGTGTTCTGCGCGCCGTCGCAGGTATCGACGAGCGTGATCGACGGGAAAATCGTAGTGAAGGAAGGGCGCCTGACGACGCTGGATCTGGGCGCCGTGGTAGAGCGGCATAACCGGCTCGCGGGTGAACTGGCGAGTCACGGGTAGGCGTTAGAAACGCGGGAAGGCGGCTCGGAATGCGCCGGGATGGCGCGTTCCGAGCCGCAAGAACGCCGCAAGAACCGTTTTCAAGGCTGATCGATAAGCGAGCGCGTTGCTTCCGCGACGAGACCGCGTAGCCACCGAACCTCATCGGAGTAATGACAGCGCTCGTGCCACAACTGGTAGTACTGCATGGGCGGAAAGTCGAGCGGCGCCGGCACGACGGCAAGCGGCAGGAACCTCGCGTAGTGATCGGCGAAGAGGCGGGTAGTCGTGAAGACGAGATCCGACTTGATCAGCACATAAGGCGCGAGATTGAAGTAAGGCAGCGTGACCACGACATGACGCTTGAGCCGCTCGCGCGCCAGATGCACGTCGATCGCCCCGCGCTGCCCGACCGAATAAGGCGTGGGCGCAAGATGCGGCGCGTTGAGATATTGATCGAGCGTGAGACCGCCGCGCTTGGCGAACGGATGTTGATTGCTGACGAGACACACGATCTTGTCGACGAACAGATTCGACAGATGCAATTGCTCCGGCGGTTCGGGCCAGTTGCCGACGACGATATCGAGCTTGCCGTCTTCCAGCGCGAGTTCGTAATCGAACGCGGGTCCGAGCGAATGGAATTCGAGCGTTGCATTGGGCGCGGCCTGCCGGAAGCGCTCGACAACCGTCGGCACGAACAGAACGTTCAGATAGTCGGGACAGCCAATGCGATAACACCGCACCGACGTGGAAGGGTCGAAATTATGCTGCTGCACCTTGATTCGCTCGATCTCGCGCAAGGCATTCTGCGTGGGTTCGAGCAAGCGTAGACCGTATTCGGTGGGTACCATCCCGGACTTGCCGCGCACGAGCAGCGGATCTCCGGTGATGTCGCGTAGACGCCGGAGCGCCGCGCTGATGGCAGGTTGCGACTGATTAAGCTTGACGGCCGCACGGGTGACGCTGCGTTCCATCAGCAAAGTGTGCAAGACGCGCAATAAGTATGTATCGATCGCCTCGCGCTGCTGACTCATGTTATCTCCGCTATAGCCAGTATATGTTCTGGCTGATCGTTCGTAGGGTGTTGCATATCATTTTTAATATGACGGAGAGATTACGTCAAGGTGTGGCTTACCCGCAAAGACTGGGAGAGCGGCGCATTGCATCGAATTTTGAGAGATCGACTTCGTGTCGCGAATTCTGTAAATTCTGCCCGCGGTATGGTTTGATGCGACACCTTTGTGTCACAAGACCCGTCTGCGGTCCTTTTCTTCCAGCTCGGCCTGCCGGTGGCCGGGCGCACTCCGTGAACTCATGGGCAACGCCATCACCCCTACGGATACGCCACCGCGCCTGGCGCTATCCGGCATCAGCAAGCAGTACCCGTCCGTCAAGGCCAACGACGGCGTGAACCTCATCGTGAAGCCAGGCGAGATTCACGCGGTGCTCGGCGAGAACGGCGCGGGCAAGTCCACGCTGATGAAAATCATCTATGGCGCGGTGCGTCCGGATGAAGGCGAGATTCGCTGGCAGGGCGAAGTCGTCGAAATCGGCAGTCCGGCGGCGGCGCGCAAGCTCGGCATCGGCATGGTGTTCCAGCACTTCTCGCTGTTCGAGACGCTGACCGTTGGCGAAAACATCGCGCTCGCGCTCGACGACAAGTTCGACATGAAAGCGCTGTCCAAGCGTATTCGCGATGTGTCGGCGGACTACGGGCTCGATGTCGATCCGCAACGTCACGTTCACAGTCTCACCGTCGGCGAACGTCAGCGCGTGGAGATCGTGCGCTGTCTTCTGCAGAACCCGCGCTTGCTCATCATGGACGAGCCGACTTCGGTGCTGACGCCGCAAGCGGTCAAGAAGCTCTTCACCGTGTTGCGACGGCTCGCGGCGGAAGGGTGCAGCATTCTCTACATCAGTCACAAGCTCGACGAAATCCGCGCGCTCTGCGAGAACGCCACCGTGATGCGCGGCGGCCGCGTGACCGGCAATGTCGATCCGCGCAACGAAACGGATGCCTCGCTCGCGCAATTGATGGTCGGCCATTCGCTGCCGGATTATCAGCGTCGCCAACACACGCCGGGCGATGTTCGGCTCGCGGTGAAGAACCTTTCGGTGGCGAGTCCCGATCCGTTCGGCACGTCGCTCGAAAACGTCTCCTTTGCCGTGCAGGCGGGCGAGATTTTCGGGATCGCGGGCGTGTCGGGGAACGGTCAGGCGGAATTGCTCGCGTCGCTCTCGGGCGAGATTCGCGATTCCCATGTCGCAACGGACGCCGTGTCGATCTGTGGCACGCCAGCCGCGCGGCTGTCCGCGGGCGCGCGGCGGCGTCTGGGCTTTGCGTTCGTGCCGGAAGAGCGGCTCGGGCGCGGCGCGGTTCCGGCCATGTCGCTCGCCGAGAATGGCTTGCTCACCGCGCACCGGCAGAGCATGGTGCGCGGCGGCTGGGTCAACTCGCGCGCGGTCAAGAGCTTTGCCGATCGCTGCATCAAGGCCTTCGACGTGCGTTGCGGCGGCAGCGGCGCGTTCGCGCAAAGTCTGTCGGGCGGCAATTTACAGAAGTTCATCGTCGGCCGCGAGATTCTTCAGGAGCCGAAGGTGCTCGTCGTCGCCCAGCCGACCTGGGGCGTCGATGTCGGCGCGGCGGGCTTCATCCGCCAGCAGTTGCTCGATCTCGCGGCGCGCGGCGTCGCCATTCTGGTGATCTCCGAGGAACTGGAAGAACTGTTCGACATCTGCGACCGGCTCGCCGTGATCGCGCGCGGCAAACTGTCGCCGGTGCGCAAGACGCGCGAAACCAACGCGGAGGAAGTCGGCCTGTTCATGGCCGGACTCTTCGACGGAAAGCGCGCGCCCGCAGCCGAACTCGACTCATTGAGCAAGTAAAGATGATCTTCCCTTATCGACTCGAAGCGCGCCCGACACCGTCGCGCGCCATGCAGCTCGCCGTGCCCGTGGTCGCCGCGGTGGCGACGCTCGTCATCGGCTTCCTGATTTTCAGTCTCGTCGGGCAGGACCCGCTGCGCGCGATGCACGCGTTCTTCGTCGAACCGCTCTCGAACGTGAACGGCTGGTCGGAGCTCGTGCTGAAGGCGTCGCCCTTGTGCCTGATCGGGCTCGGGCTTGCGGTCGGTTATCGCGCGAACGTGTGGAATATCGGCGCGGAAGGGCAGATGCTTCTTGGCGGCATCGTCGCGGGCGGCATCGCCATCCATGTCGGCGATACCTCCGGCTGGTGGACGCTGCCCTTGATGATGCTCGGCGGCGTCGTGGGCGGCATGCTCTGGGCGGCGATTCCCGCGCTGCTCAAGAGCCGCTTCAACACCAACGAGATTCTGACGAGCCTCATGCTCACCTACGTCGCCACGCAGTTGCTGATCTATCTCGTGAGCGGCCCGTGGCGCGACCCCGAAGGCATGAACTTCCCCATCTCGGCGATGTTCGGCGACGACGCGCTCTTCCCGCGTCTCTACGGCGACTGGCACTGGACGTGGCTCAAGGGCACGCGTATCAACGCGTCGGTGTTTCTCACGGCCATCGCGGTGCCGCTCGTGTGGGTTTTCATGCGCAAGAGTTTCGCGGGCTTTCGCATGAACGTGGGCGGTCTTGCGCCGCTCGCCGCGCGCTACGCCGGTTTCTCGGACAAGAAGACCATCTGGACCTCGCTCCTGCTCTCGGGCGGCCTTGCCGGGCTCGCGGGCATGGGCGAAGTGGCCGGGCCTATCGGGCAATTGCAGGCGGGCTGGTCGCCGGGATACGGCTTCACGGCGATCATCGTCGTGTTCGTGGGACGGCTGCATCCGGTGGGCATCGTGCTCGCAAGTCTCCTGATGGCGCTGCTCTACCTCGGCGGCGAAGCGGTGCAGACCTCGCTGCAACTGCCGCAGGCGCTTGCGGGCGTCTTCCAGGGCTTGCTGCTCTTTTGCCTCCTCGGTTGCGACCTGTTCGTCAATTACCGCATCCGGCGCCGCGCGATCGCGCATCACGCTTCCTGACGAGACCTACGACATGGATATCAATCAAGCCAGCAATCTCGCCTCGAGCGCGGTCGTCGCGGCCATTCCGCTGATGTTCGCGGGCGCGGGCGAACTCGTCGCGGAAAAGTCCGGCGTGCTCAATCTGGGCGTCGAGGGAATGATGCTGATGGGCGCCGTCACCGGCTACGCGGTGACATCGATCACGGGTAATCCGTGGCTCGGCATCGTCGCGTCGATTTTCGCGGGCATCGCGATGGCGCTGCTGTTCGGCTTTCTCACCATCACCATGCTTGCGAATCAAGTCGCCACCGGCCTTTCGCTGACGATCTTCGGCATCGGCTTTTCGGCCTACGTGGGCAAGCCGTACACGTCGGCGGCAGTGCGCGCGAGCATCGACGTGATGCCGATTCCGGGTCTTGCCAGCATTCCCGTGCTCGGCCCGGCTATCTTCTCGCTTACGCCGCTCGGCTATCTTGCGTTCATCATGTTTGGCGTGATCGGCTGGTTTCTTTACAAGACGCGTGCGGGGCTCGTGCTGCGCTCGGTCGGCGAATCGCCTTCGGTCGCGCACTCGGTGGGCTTTCCCGTGGTCGGCGTGCGCTACGGCGCAACGCTCTTCGGCGGCGCGATGGCCGGTATCGCGGGCGGCTATTACTCCATCGTCTATTTGCACGTCTGGCAGGAGCAGCTCACGTCCGGACGCGGCTGGATTGCACTCGCGCTCGTCGTGTTCGCCACGTGGCGGCCAGGGCGTCTTTTGATCGGCGCGCTCTTGTTCGGCGCCGTGATGGCGCTGCAGTTCTACGCGCAGGCCATCGGCGTGCCGGTGCCGACGCAGTTTCTCGCGATGTTGCCGTATATCGCGACCATCGTCGTGCTGGTGCTGATCTCGCGCAATCCGAACACCATCAAGCTGAACGCGCCCGCATCGCTTGGCAAGCCGTTCTTCGCGGCAAGCTGAACGTGGATTTGGCAACGCGCGCGCGGTTCTCCGCTGTTGCAGGGAGGCAGCACGCGCGCCGTCAGACGGTTCCGTTGCGATTTTTTTCCGACGAAACTGGCGCACGTCGTTTTCCATTTCGTGGCTCATCAAACAACATCGACCAGGAGAAACACAATGAATAAACCATGGCTGAAGGCAATCGCGGCAACCGTCGCTTTGTCCGCCACGCTCGCGACGGCGAGCGCGCAAGCGGCGGATGCACCGGGCGTCGCGTTCGTCTATCTCGGCAATCCGGGCGATGCAGGCTGGACCTTCGCGCACGACGCGGGCAGCAAGGAAGCCGAAGCGAAGTTCGGCGACAAGATCAAGATCACGCGCGTGGAAAACGTGCCGGAATCCGCCGACTCGGAGCGCGTGTTCCGCGATCTGGCGAACAAGGGCAACAAGGTCATCTTCGGCACGAGCTTCGGCTATCAGGACTTCCAGTTGAAGGTGGCGAAGGATTTCCCGGACACGATTTTCCTCACGGCCACGGGCTTCAAGAAGGCCAAAAACTTCGGCACATATGACGTGCGGATGTATCAAGGCGCGTACTTGGCAGGCGTCGCCGCCGGTTATGTGACGAAGAGCAATACGTTGGGCTTCGTGGCATCGGTGCCGATTCCCGAAGTGGTCCGCAACATCAACGCGTTCACGATGGGCGCGCGTTCGGTGAATCCGAAGGTCCACACGAAGGTCATCTGGATCAACAGCTGGTTCGATCCGGGCAAGGAAAAGCAGGCTGCCGAAACGCTGATCGGTCAGGGCGCGGACGTGCTCTTGCAGAACACCGACTCGAACGCCACGCTCAACACCGCGAACGAGAAGCACGTGTTCGCCTTCGGCTGGGATTCGAACATGAAGAAGTTCGGCCCGAACGCGCATTTGGGTTCCGTGGTCGCGCACTGGGGCGTGTACTACAACGCGGTCATTCAGCAAGTGCTCGATGGCAAGTGGAAGAACGACCCGGTGTGGCTCGGCATGCCGCAGAAGGCCGTGGACCTCGAAGACCTGAACAGCAGCGCGATTCCGCCGAAGGCCATGCAAGCCGTGTCGGCGAAGCGTGACGATCTGCACTCGGGCAAGTGGGATGTGTTCACGGGTCCGATCAAGGATCAGTCGGGCGCGGAAAAGGTGCCGGCCGGCAAGACGCTGACCGACCCGGAAATGCAGCGTATCAACTGGTACGTGGAAGGTGTGGACGGCTCGTTGCCGAAGTAAGCCTCGCGAGCAGGCTGCGAGACGAAAAACCGCGCGTCGTGCTGCCACGACGCGCGGTTTTTAATTGAAGCAATCAGTCTTCGATACGCAAGCCGACCTTGATCGTCACCTGCCAGTGCTGGATCTTGCCGTCTTCGACATGTCCGCGCGTTTCCGTCACTTCGAACCAGTGAATGTTGCGCAGCGTCTTCGATGCCTTCGACAGTGCGACGCGCACGGCGTCATCGCTCGATTCCTGCGACGAGCCGGTGAGTTCGATCTGCTTGTAGACGTGTTCCGTCATGATGTTCTCCTTGTGAAAAGCATGGCGATCGCTCGGGGCGAACGGGTGCAATGCGAAATACTCGCGGTGTCGATGCAGCAAGGCGTGCGCCAACACACAGCCGACGCATGAAAGACGCGCGCCTCGCGAAAAAGCGAGGCGCGGGGGAAAACATCGAAGGAATTCAGCCGGGAATCAGCGCAGCGGACGCGATGCGGCGTCGCCCGCATCCTGACGACGCGCGCCGCGCCGCCTGCGCGCCGAAACGGTTGCGCCGAATTCGCTCAAGATCTGCGTGCGAGCGCGGCTCGCAAACACGAGGAAGCCGAAGCCGTTCGCTTCGTACCAGTAGCCGCCGTTCTCCAGACCGTCGAGCGGCTGTTCGAGCGCGTTCGTGATCGACTCCACACAGCGCCTGTGCAGTTCGTCGATGGCGGGATAGGGCGGTTGAGCGCCGCGCACGCTGCATAGCAGGACATCGAGCCCTGGCAGCACATGCGCGTAGAGCACAGGCTCGTCTTGCGCGCGAGCGCGTGCAATTTTCGTATCGAGCTGACCGAACGGCTTGAAATGCCGCACCACGGCGAGGAAAGACTCGTCGCCATCAGCTTTCACACGTTTACGCTTTTTCGGGAAGGACATAAAAACTCGCCTGAAAAAGATTTGCAAGAAACGCAGCGTCCTCATGCGGCCACTCCCGTCTTGCGTGCCGCACGTCGATCTTTTATAGCGCATCGATGTGATCCGGTCACGGTGATTCGCAAACTTGAATGCACGCCGGGTTCTGCTACCGGTGCACACCCGTGGCGCACGAATCATGCCGATGACCGTTTGGCGGCCCGCTGGCATCCCTCTGAGCATCTATCTCAATAATAGTCCCGCTGCTGCCCTGTCGAACAGCCTAAAGAAAGAAAAAAGCGGGGGGGCGCACCAATTGACGGGTGGGTGCGCCCGAATGCAATGCGCTCACGCGCTCGACAAACCCGGCTTGCGGCCGTGATCGAATCAGACGCGCGGCCGTTTCAGCTCGTCGCGGATCTCGCGCAGCAGCAACACGTCTTCGGGCGTGGCGGCGGGCGGCGGCGGCGCTTCGGTGGGCTTGCGCAAATTGTTGATGAACTTGACCATCAGAAAGATGATGAACGCAAGGATGATGAAGTTGATCAGTACGGTAATGAACGAACCGTAGCCGAACACCGCGACACCCGCGGTCTGCAAGTCCTTATACGAATCGGGATTGCCTTTATAGCTGGGCGGTATCTGGCCCAGACGTATGAAAAGGTTCGAGAAGTCGAGCCCGCCCGTGGCCAGACCGACCACTGGCATGATCAGATCCTTCACGACGGAGTTGACTATCGTCGAGAAAGCGCCGCCGATGATCACACCAACGGCGAGGTCCATCACGTTGCCTTTGAGGGCGAAGTTCTTGAATTCGTCGATCATGCTCATGCGCGGCTTCCTCCGGTTGGTGTGAGACGTTTTTTGCGAGCTAAAAGCGGCAGCAAGGGCTATGCCATTGATCCACAGACGAAACGCCATAAGGCGCGCGCTTCGTCCAGAGACACGAGCATGATAGTCAATTCGCTCGATGAACGTGCGCGCGGCGCGCGGGACATGCCTTTCAGGTCGTGCTCACGTGCCCCACGCTGATGGCCGCGCAGAAAGCCGCGTGATCCGCGACGGTCTGTGCGCCGTAGCGTTCGGCCCAGCTCGCATAGGCGGCGTCGAACTTGTCGGAGGTGCCGCAATAGCCCGTGATCAGCGCGGCGTCGCCCGTGCGGGCGTGCGCGCGAGCGAGCAGAAGGCCGAGACACCACGCGTAGAAATCGAAGGTCGCGCCATGCAGCCAGTCGACCGGAATGGAGCCGCGAATCTGCTTCATCTGGCGTACGTAGAAATCGCGCCCGGCGATGGTCGTCCAGCCAAGCAGCGCATCCGACGAACTCTGCATGAGCCTTTGCCCTTGCACGACGCGACGCCCCTGATGCTGCTGCGTCTCGTCGAGTGGCGCGACGAAGGGCGCGGCGGCCGGCACGATGCCTTCCTTCACCTGGATGAACAGCGGGTCGCCGAGCGCCCGGCCGAGCATGAGCACGAGATAGGCGCGTGTGCCGACACTGCCGACGCCCACCACGCGATGCGCCACATCGGCGACTTCGTAGCGTTCCAGCATGATGCGCCATTCGCCCGCGATGGTTTGCAGATACGGCTTCAGGCCATCGACCACATGATTCTTCTCGGCGGCGTCGAGGCGCGTGAGAATCGGCGGATCGACCTTGAAGCGCCAGCTTTTGCCAGCGGGTTCGGCGACCTTGGCGAGCATGGTCGCGTGCGACCGCTTCATCGCGCGCTCGACCGTTTTCGTGATGGTTTCCTTCTCGCTGGCATCGAGCCTGGTCGGCGCGTCGATGTGGAGGGCGCTCGCGTATGAACGCATTTGCCAGAGATCGTAGGGGCTCACCTGCCAGAGCGAAGCCATGGACGTGCGATACGCCGCGCATGCCGAACGCACCGCGCGCTCGCGACCGCTCGCATCGACGCCATTTTCGCGCGCCGCCACGTTGATGCTCGCGGTGAGGCGCTTCAGGTCCCACTCCCACGGACCGACGAGCGTTTCGTCGAAATCGTTGAGGTCGAACACCACGTCCTGACGCGGCGTGCGAAAGAGTCCGAAGTTATTGATGTGCGCGTCGCCGTCGATGATCACGTTGTGCCCGATCGAGGGCGACTTCGCCAGATCCCAGGCCATGACCGTGGCCGACCCGCGCAGGAACGCAAACGGCGACTCGGCCATGCGCGCCATGCGCAGCGGGATGAGCCGCTCTTGACGGCCGGCGTTGACGGCGAGCACGCGCTCGACAGGGTTCGGCCGGTTGGCTTCGGGCTGCCAGCCCGCGTGGGCTTCGAAGGGCACGGCGTCGCGCAGCGCGCGGCCCTTGGCGCGGCTTTCCTCGGCCGTGCCAAGCGTATCGGATGATGTCGATGCCAAGGAGTTCGGGCGCGTGGGCAAGCGAATTCTCCTTCAGACGCTTACGCGCCGATAGTTTTTACAAGGCACGCCCACTCACTCGGTCGGCGTGTCGATCTAATCTTGCGCCGAAGCAAGCATCACGCCGGAGGGGCCTGCGTGCGCGTGGGCACGCGATGTGCTCACTCATGTCCGCTGGAATCGCCCAACGCGACACATCATCCCGACGCTTTACGCGTCACTCTATTCGAACTCATCATCTCATGCCGAACGAACTCCGCATTGCCGAGGGCTCTCCCTTTCCGCTCGGCGCGACCTGGGACGGAAAAGGCGTCAACTTCGCGCTGTTTTCCGCCCACGCCACCAAAGTCGAGCTGTGCCTCTTCGACGAAAAGGGCGAGCAGGAGACGCATCGCATCGAATTGCCCGAATATACCGACGAAGTCTGGCACGTCTACATCAACGACCTGGCGCCTGGCGCGGTCTATGGTTATCGCGTGCACGGACCGTACGAGCCCGAAGCGGGACATCGCTTCAATCCGAACAAGTTGCTGCTCGACCCGTATGCCAAGGCGCACGTTGGCGAACTTAAATGGGACCCCGCCGTGTTCGGCTACACGCTGAACGCGGAAGGCGACGATCTCACCTTCGACGAACGCGACAGCGCGCCCTTCATGCAGAAGTGCCAGGTCGTCGATCAGACGTTCTCGTGGACGCACCCGACACGTGGCCGCGTGCCTTGGGAACACACGATCTTCTACGAGACCCACGTGCGCGGCTTCACGAAACGCCATCCGGCGATTCCCGAGCATATGCGCGGCACGTTCGAAGGGCTCGGCCAGAAGGAAATCGTCGATTACATCAAGAGTCTGGGCGTAACGTCCGTCGAACTGATGCCGATCCAGGCGTTCGTCAACGACAGCTACCTGCTCGACAAGGGACTCACGAACTACTGGGGCTACAACACCATCGGCTTTTTCGCTGCCGATCCGCGCTTCTTTGCGCGCGGTTCGGGTGCGATCGCGGAGTTCAAGGAGATGGTCGACCGCCTGCACGAAGCCGGCCTCGAAGTGATCCTCGACGTGGTCTACAACCACACCGCCGAAGGCAACGAACGCGGGCCGACGCTGTCGTTCCGGGGTATCGACAACGCGTCGTACTATCGGCTGATGCCGGACGAGCCGCGTTACTACATCAACGATACGGGCACGGGCAACACGCTCAATCTTTCGCATCCGCGCGTCTTGCAGATGGTCACCGACAGCCTGCGTTACTGGGTGACGGAAATGAACGTCGATGGCTTCCGCTTCGACCTCGCCACCATTCTCGGACGCGAGACCTATGGATTCGACGAAGGCGGCGGGTTTCTCGACAGCTGCCGTCAGGACCCTATCCTCGCGACCGTGAAGCTGATCGCGGAGCCGTGGGATTGCGGTCCGGGCGGCTATCAGGTCGGCGGTTTCCCGCCGGGCTGGGCGGAATGGAACGACCGTTATCGCGATACCGTGCGCGGTTTCTGGAAGGGCGACGAAGGCGAAGCGCCAGAACTCGCCACGCGCATGACCGCGTCGGGCGACAAGTTCAACAAGCGCGGACGCCGTCCGTGGGCGAGCGTGAACTTCATCACGGCGCATGACGGCTTTACGCTCAACGATCTCGTCTCCTACAACGACAAGCATAACGACGCGAACGGCGAAGACAACAAGGACGGCCATTCGGACAACAAGTCGTGGAACTGCGGCGTGGAAGGTCCGACCGACGATCCCGAGATTCGCGCGCTGCGCGAGCGCCAGAAGCGCAATCTGCTCGCGACGCTCCTGTTCTCGCAAGGCACGCCGATGATCCTGGCCGGCGACGAATTCGGCCGCACGCAAGAGGGTAACAACAACGCGTATTGTCAGGACGACGATATCAGCTGGGTGAACTGGGATATCGACGACGAAGGTCGCGCGCTTACCGAGTTCGTCCGCAAATTGACGACCTTGCGTCATACGCTGCCCGTGCTGCGGCGTCAGCGCTTCCTGACGGGCGAGTATCGCCAGGATCTCGAAGTCGCGGACGTTAAGTGGCTTAGTCCGGACGGCCAGGAACTGTCGGACGAGCAATGGGGCGACCCGAACATGCGCTGCTTTGGCATGGTGCTCGACGGTCGCGCGCAGGCGACGGGCATTCGCAAGCCGGCATCCGATGCGACGTTGCTGCTTATCGTCAATTCATATCACGATGTCGTGGATTTCAAGCTGCCTGATATCCCGGGCTCGGATCAGTGGAGTTGCCTCATCGATACGAACGCGCCGATTCGCGAGGAACTGGAAGATTTCGACTCGGGCAACGTGTATCAGGTGACGGGGCGTTCGCTGCTGCTGTTGGCCTTGCATGCGCGCGGCGCGACGCGGCGAATCTTCAAGCGACTGGAAGAAGCGCTGACGGATGACGTGCCGCCCGATGCGCCGGAAGACAAACCGGCCGCGTGAGGAATGAGATGACCCTTGCGTAGTGACCGGACGCAAGCGGTTATCATGCAGTTCCCTCGATGACGACGAGGCGGCGGAGAGCCGCCTCTTTTTTTAACCATGCCATTTCGCTTCTTTTTCCCTGTGCAGTTGCACGAAAGACTTCGCGCGACGCCTGGCGCATGATGCTGCAAGCGTTGATGCGCGTTGCAACCTGGGATCAACTCGAACGCATTTGGGAATTCGTGGTTGGGTTCTTCAAGTTCTTGTGGGCGTTGTTGCGGTTTTTGGGTGGCGGGGGGTGAGCCTTTCGCGTCCCTGATGTATTGAGCTTTTGCGCGGGTTTATGGCAGCAACACTCGTCGATGTGCCGGACTGGGTCGGTCTCCATAGCTGCTAATGCTCGAAATATCGAGCTTTAGCGCACGCTCCACATGCTGAACGTTACGGCCGAAAAGCCAAGCGAGCGCCCCCAAAAAAAACCCCGCACGAAGCGGGGCTCATAACGCGAGTTTCAAACCGCGCGAATCACGTATCGCGCCAGCTATCGTCCGTGCTGCCGAGGTCTACGCCGCCACCGCCATCGCTCCAATCGTTCGAGCCGTTGCCGAAGTCGAGACCGCCACCGCCGCCGCCGCCATTGCCGAAGTCCAGGCCGCCGCCGTTGTCGTTGCGACGTTCCACCGGCACGTCACGCTCGATCACGCGTTCTCGTCCGTTCGACAGCGCTTCGCCAAGCAGAACGCCAGTCAACAAACCGCCCATGCCGCCGCCGAATCCACCGCCGCCTTGCTGAATGACGACCGGTGGCTGTTGCCCTTGCTGCGGATACGGACCCTGTTGAGGATAAGGCCCCTGCGGCCCGTAAGGCTGCTGCTGCCCGCGCCCGAATCGCTCCGCTTCTTGCGCATACGCCGACTGTCCCTGCGCCGCGGCCTGGGCAGCGTTCGGGTCGGGACGGCCTTCGGCGCGCGCCTTCAAACTCGCCACCTGATTTTCCAAATCCTGAATCGCATACGGCGGCACGGGGTTTTTGGCATCCGACAACGCCTCGACCATCTCACGCAATTGCGTCTCGGCGCCTTCCACTTCCTTCAGCAATGCCTCATGCCCAGGCGTCGTGGAAAGCCGGACGTCGAGCTTGAGCGAACGCACTTCGTTCAGCAGTTCGGTCGCGCGCTTGAGTTGCGTGCGACGATCGTCGTCGGCGCGGCCATCGTCACGGACGCGGGCGCGCTTCATTCCCCAGCGCAGCACGAGCGCAATCGCACCGATCAGCACGATCAAGCCGATCCACATGCCGATCGACGGTCCATGTTTCTGCGGCGCGACCTGTGCGCCCTGATTGAACGGATTGGTCGCGACCGCGCCGGTCGAACTGCGCGTCTCGTTACCGGCGTTTGGGCTGATGCTCGCGCGATTCGCATCGGCCTGAATGCGCGCCTGCGTTTCGTTGAAGCGCGCGGGCGTCGTGAAGCCAAGCGCCGGATCGATCGACTGCGCCTGTTGAAGATGCGAAAGCGCGTCGCTATAGCGGCCTTCGCGATCGAGCACCTGCGCATAGAGATAATGCGCATGAGCATTCTTCGGATGCGCGTCGAGCACTTCGCTCAACTGCGAATCGGCCTTTTGCCAGTTGCCTTGCGTCATCGACTGCTCGACTTGCTGCGCGGTTGGCACGGCGAAGGCGAGCGGAGACGCAACCGACAGGCAAAGGGCCAGGGATAGCGAGAGCGCAAGAGCCGACAGAGTCTTTTTCATGTTGCAGGCCGGGCGCGATAAGCACCCGTCTCCTTTCTGAGCTGCAATCGGGAAAGCGGATGCATGCATGCAAGCGCGATACCCGCTGATTCGTCCGACGCGCGCGCGAGCCGCCAGTGCCGCGCCGCGCACTGACGAACATATTACTGCGCCGGCGTATTCAACTGCTTCTTCAGCGCTTCGAGACGGTCTTCCACGGACGGATCGCGATTGAGCGCCGCGAGTTTGTCATCGAGCGCCTTGCCCGACTTCTGATCCGCCGAATTCAGACGCGCGTCCGAGCGCGCGTTGGCCAACTGCACCTTGTCTTCGAGCTTCTGGAAGTCTTCGGACAGATTCTTTCCGCCGATGCCGCCCAGCGCGGTCGCCGCCGTGTCTTTCGCGGTGGCGATCTGCTGCTTGGCCTGCAGAATGTTCGAGCGCGCGTTCAAGTCGTTGCGACGTTGACGCATGTCGGCGATCTGCTGCTTCAAATGCTCCACCGAAGGCACGAGTGTCTGCAATTCGCCGGCGAGGGCATCGCGTTCCGTCTCGGCGTTGGCTTGCGCGGCGAGAGCTTCGCGCGCGAGGCTTTCATCGCCGGTTTGCAGCGCGCGCTTCGCGCCGTCTTCGTACTTCTTCGCTTTCTCGGCCGCGACGTCGCGCTTGCTCTGCTGCGTGGCGACCTGCGCCTCGATTTCGATCAACGAGTTCTCAGCCTTGGCGATGCTGTCGTCGAGCTCGCGCACGATCTGCCGCGCATCGCGCGATGGGTCCTGCATGGTGTCGGCCGCGTCGTTGAGCAGACCTTTGACCGTGCGCGTGATGGAATCCAGAAGCGACATGTATTTCTCCTTGATGAAGACCGCGGCATGCAAGCCCGCGCGGCTCGAATGTGAGGCGCATGGCGCAGGATTGCAAGCGTCGTTGACCAGCCGATGACGACCGGGTTTACCCCGCTTATTAGAGCATGCCGCGCCTTAATCGGGGCTTAAGCAAGGTGAAGGAGTGTAACGTCGTGCAAACGAACGAAGCGGAATACAGCGCGTGCTTCAGTTGTCCGCGCGGCCATCGTCGGTTAGAGAGGCATCGTCGTCCAGAGGTTCGTCGGGACTTGCGGATTCGTCGGGCACAGGAAGGTGCGCAGGCTTCGCGGCCGCGCGCTTGGTGGCGCTTGCCGCTGCTTCCCGCGCCTCGCGGGCCGCGGCCTTGGCGGCGACGCTGCGCAAGACCACGGTCAGTGGATCGGGCGCCTTGGGCGCGCGCAGGCGATCTACGATACCCGCTGCCTTGATCTGCTCGCTCGTCGCGTTGAAGTTGAGCACTGCACGCCGCATCAGCTCGCTCACGCTGATGCCGAGCTGATCCGCCGTGTTGCTGATGGCGAGTTTCTGCGCCGGGGTCACGAAAACAACGATGCGTTCGGTAGGCTTGGTCGTCATGAGCAGCTCGCAAACAGTAGGGCGGTTGTAAGCGCGTAAGCGCGTTGGCACAAGTTGGGCGCTTGAACCGCGTTCCCTATCATCAAACGGCACGACTTCTTTACCGCAACTTCTGGCGCCACTCTTAGAACCTGAGCGGCTTAAAACCAATCATATCGGTTTCGCGGGCTCGCGCGTGCGGCCGCGACCGCATGGCGACGATCCTCGGGCATTTCGCAAAACTGCTCTGCGATCAACCACTTGGCTATTTTCTCATACGGTTGTCCACAAGGCTCTCAACACTTTCGGTGGATAACCCCGGTGCAACCCCGATCGTTTCCGCCGAAGACCGGGTTTCGGGCGCCACATCGGCATTTACTTACAAAAAATCGCGACGGGTTTTGTAGCGTCGCCTGCGAATTCTTTAAAATGCGCTGTTATTCACGGTTACCCGTCCCATACGGTCGAAGCCGGCCTGCCCATTCGCTTGGTCCCGTCTTTCTGAAAGTGCTCAGGCGCTGACATACCCAAGGCGCCACAGAGCGCGCGCTTCGAAGCGCGCGGAACGATCCCAGTCATGCCTATCATCAAACGACCCGACTCTACGAATTCATCGCGACTGAATCGCGAACCTCGCTGGAACGACTCATCCAACGATGCCGGCGGCGGCAATGGACGCAACGGCGGCAACGGACGCGATGGCGGCAATGGCGGCAATGGCGGCAATGGCGGCCGCAATGGAAAGAATGGCCGCGACGGGCGCGATTCCCGACGCTCGCCGCTCGCGCGCGTCGCGCTGTGGTTCGCGGGGCTCGCGGCTATCGGCGTGGTGGTGGGCGGGCTGATCGTCGGCTATGCGCTCGTCGTGATGGAGCCGAACCTGCCTTCGCTCGATGCGCTGATCGACTATCGTCCGAAAGTGCCGCTTAGGGTCTACACGTCGGATCACGTGCTGATCGGCGAATTCGGCGAAGAGCGCCGCAGCCTCGTGCGTTTTCAGGACATTCCCGACCAGATGAAGAAGGCGGTGCTCGCCATCGAGGATTACCGCTTTTACGATCACGGTGGCGTCGATTTTATCGGCATTCTGCGTGCTGGCGTGAGCGACATCACGCACGGCGGCGCGTCGCAAGGCGCAAGTACGATCACCATGCAGGTCGCGCGCAACTTCTTTCTGTCGAGCGAAAAGACTTATACGCGCAAGATCTACGAGATGCTGCTCGCCTACAAAATCGAGCGCGCGTTGACGAAAGACCAGATTCTCGAGTTGTATATGAATCAGATCTATCTCGGCGAACGCGCCTATGGTTTTTCCGCCGCGGCGCGCGTGTATTTCGGCAAGGACCTGAAGGACATCACGCTTGCCGAAGCCGCCATGCTCGCCGGTTTGCCGAAGGCGCCGTCGGCATATAACCCGGTGGTCAATCCGAAGCGCGCGAAGGTACGTCAGCAGTACATTCTGAAGCGCATGTTCGATCTGCACTTCATCTCGCGCGAGCAATACGATCAGGCGGTCGCCGAAGAACTTCGCACGAAGTCGGGTGGCACCGAATACGGCGTGCATGCGGAGTACGTCGCGGAAATGGTGCGGCAGATGATGTACGCGCAGTACAAGGAAGAAGCGTACACGCGCGGCCTGACGGTCACGACGACCATCGATTCCGCCGATCAGGACGCGGCCTATCGCGCCGTGCGCAAGGGCATCATGGATTACGAGCGGCGTCACGGTTATCGCGGGCCGGAAGGCAGCATCGCTCTGCCGGGCAACGCGGACGATCGCGCCGAAGCCATCGAGGATGCGCTCGTCGATCATCCGGACAACGGCGAACTCGTCGCTGCCGTGGTGACCGTGGCGAACGCGAAGCAAGTGGTCGCGCAATTCGTCGGCGGCGATACGGCCACCATTTCCGGCGAGGGCCTGCGTTTCGTCGCGGCCGCGCTGCGCAACAATGCATCGAAGGCGCTTGCCATCAAGCCGGGTTCGATCATTCGGCTGGCGAAGGACGCAAAGGACACGTGGCAGATCACGCAATTGCCGCAAGTGGAAGGCGCGCTCGTTTCGATGGTGCCGCAAGACGGCGCGATCCGCGCGCTCGTCGGCGGCTTCGACTTCAACAAGAACAAGTTCAACCACGTGACGCAAGCGTGGCGTCAGCCGGGTTCGAGCTTCAAGCCGTTCATCTATTCGGCCGCGCTCGACAAGGGCTTGGGACCGGCGACCATCATCAACGACGCGCCGCTGTACTTTCCGCCCGCATCGCCCGGTGGCGACGCCTGGGAACCGAAGGACGACGATCAACCCGACGGCCCGATGTCCATGCGCACCGGCTTGCAGAAGTCGAAGAACCTGGTGTCGATTCGTATCCTGTCGTATATCGGCACGAGCTACGCGCAGGACTTCGTCACGCAGAAGTTCGGCTTCGACAAGGACAAGACGCCGCCGTATCTGCCGCTCGCGCTGGGCGCGGGACTCGTCACGCCGTTGCAGTTGAGCGGCGCGTACTCGGTGTTCGCGAATGGCGGCTATCGCATCAACCCGTATCTGATCGGCGAAGTCGCCGATGCGCGCGGCAGCGTCATTTCGCGCGCCGATCCGCTCACGGCCAGCAAGAACGCGCCGCAGACGCTCGAACCGCGCAACGCTTACGTCATGAATAGCCTGTTGCATACGGTGGCGACGGCGGGCACGGGTTCGGGCACCAACGTGCTCAAGCGCAGCGACCTGCAAGGCAAGACGGGTACGACCAACGACGCCAAGGACGGCTGGTTCGCGGGCTATCAGCATCAGCTCGTCGCGGTGGCGTGGATGGGCTACGACCAGCCGAAGACGCTGGGCAGCCGCGAGTTCGGCGCGCAGCTTGCGTTGCCGATCTGGGTCGACTTCATGGGACGCGCGTTGCGCGGCATCCCGCAGGAACAGATGCAGCGGCCCGACGGCGTGACTACCGTGGACGGCGAACTGTTCTATGCCGATCGCACGCCGGGTGCGGGCTTCGTTGCGAGCATCGGCATGGACAACGTCAATCCGACCGCGGGCGATACCAACACTACCGGCGGCGTCGGCCCGGCGGGCATGCAGGCGCCGCCCGCGCCGCAAGTCACCACCGATGAGCGCAAGCAGATCATGGATATGTTCAATAAGCCGTGATGGGTAAGGCAGGATAAAAAAACGCGCCGTGGTTCTAAACGAACCCGGCGCGTTTTCTTTTGGTGACGGTGCTTCAGTTACCGACCGTCGCCGCGGACTTCACCGCGCAACTCACATCGAGCGTGCTCTTGTCCGCGAAGCTGAACGTGAGCGGAATCGTCGAGCCGATCTTGAGTGGCTTGCCCGGCTGTTCGAGCATCACGTGATAACCCTTCGGTGCGAACTGTAGCGTGCCATGCGCGGGGACATCGACGGAATCGACGGGGGCCATCGTCGCGGTGCCGCTTTTGGTATCCGACTTGTGCATCATCGCCATGCCGAACGCGGGGGTATCGACGCCCGTGAGCGTGACGGCTTTGTCGCCATTGTTGGCCAGCGTGAAGTAGCCCGACGAAGGCAGGTTCGGCGGCATTGCGCGAACCCAGCAATCGCGCGCTTCGAGCGGCGCGGCATGGGACAGCGTCGCGAAAGATGCGCACGTCAGCGCGCTGAACAATACAGCGATTTTCTTCATTGCTTTCTCACTTGACCGTGAAGTTATAGTTGCCCTGCGTGCGATGACCATCGGCGGCGACAGCTGTCCATTGCACTTTGTAGACGCCCGGCTGCAAGTCGTGAAGTGCGACGCTCATGTGCTTTTTGTCTTTCGTATCGACGACGGACTTTTCGGTGTTGACCTGCTTGCCCTGACCATTGGTCACGGTCAGTTTGCTGAAGGTCGGTTCGAGCGCTTCGCCGAAGTCGATCGATACTTCGTGCGGCGCGTTGACGGTCGCGCCGGGCCCAGGCTGTTGCAGCTTCGGCAGCGCGTGCGCGAACGCAAACGACGCCGATGCGAAGAATGCGCAAGCCAGCGCGCCGCGCAAGGCGGATAGGGTACTCATGATGCATCCTTGTGATTTTCACGCTTGCCGCGCGAAGCGTGCAAACGCGAGGTATGGCATGTCGGAAGAGGGGAACGCGTATCAGGCGAGAGCAGGCGGCGCGCGAGGCAGCGCCACGCCTGGCGGCATGCGATGCGGCGCGGTGCTGTTTTGCTTGGCGACGAAAGTATCGTCGGCCAAAGTCGATGCCGCGAAGCCGTGCGGCATCGATGGCGGCGTAGGCGCATGCGCAAGCAGGTCGCAATATCCGCACGCTTGCAGATGCGAAAGAGCGTCATGGTTCGCGTGCAATGCGGTATCGACCGTATGCGCGATGCCATTCGAGCTCGACGCGCATATGGACGAGAAGAGCGCTTCGACGCGCTTGCCAGCCAGCGTTTGCGATACGAGCGACGCGAACGAAAGCAGCAGGATCGCGCATAGCGCAGCGAACCCGCTTAGCTTTCTGATCATGCCGCGACGCAAGTAATGCATGCCGTGCCCGAATCTTTTTTCAATGCTCGATGACCGATCGATTATGCCATGCGTCCCGCGATGGCCTTTCGACTAAACCAATGAAGTTTTGCTGCCCGCGTGAGATGAGCTTACGTAGAAGAACGCATGAAGACCATTGCGCTTGAGTAAGTGATGACTTATAATCTTTTCTTCGACGGACGCGGGGTGGAGCAGTCTGGCAGCTCGTCGGGCTCATAACCCGAAGGTCGTAGGTTCAAATCCTACCCCCGCAACCAAGCATTCAAGCAAAAGCCCGGTTAAAGCCGGGCTTTTGCTTTTCCAGCACGCAGTTGCATACATGTATGGGCGCAGTACTGGAAGTAAGGCAAGTCGCAATACCTCCACTTCATGACCAGACGCGGCGCAACGCCTGCGTATCCCTCGTGTCAAAATCCCCTAAAGCTCGTCAGCGCTAACGCACATCGAACCTTTTCAAAGGACACACGCCATCATGGATATTCCTCACGATCTGCAGATCATCGCGCATCAGGAACGCGCGCTTGTGTTCCCGCAGTTTCATGCCGATGAAGCCTGGCAAACCGGCACGCAACTGCGCGAGATGGCGATGGCGCGCGGCGCGGTCGTGGTCATCGATGTGCGTACGTTCGGTCAGCGCATGTTCTTCGCTTCGCTCGATGGCGCCACGCCCGACAACGCGCGCTGGGCAGAACGCAAGGCGAAGACTGTCGAACACTTTCGCCGCAGTTCGTACGGGCTCGGTCTCTCGCTGCAACAGGCGGGCACCACGCTCGCCGACAAGTACGGCCTCAATGCCGCCGATTACTCGGCGCACGGCGGCGGCTTTCCGCTGCGCGTCGCGAATGTCGGCGTGATCGGCTCCGTGACGGTGTCGGGGCTGCCTCAGCGCGAAGATCATCAGATGGTGGTCGAAGCGCTATGCGCGGTGCTCGGCCATGACTTCGCCGCACTGTCGCTCGGCCGCGTCTGAGCGTCGTCACGCATTCCAAAGACTCAACGGAGACCGAACCAGCCGATGCGTTCCACCGCTTATGTGTTGCTTGCGATTGCGATCGTCGCGGAAGTCGTCGCGACCTCCGCGTTACGCGCCTCCGATGGCTTCACGCGCGCGTTACCCGCAACCATCGTCGTGATCGGCTATGGGTTGTCGTTTTATCTGCTGTCGCTGACCTTGCGGACCTTGCCGGTCGGCCTCGTCTATGCCGTGTGGTCGGGCGCGGGCATCGTGTTGATTACGCTCGTCGCCACGTTCTTCTTCAAGCAGACGCCCGATATTCCCGCCATGTTGGGCATGGGGCTGATCGTCGCGGGCGTCATCGTGCTGAACGTGTTTTCGAAGATGAGCGCGCATTGACGCGGCGCGGCACCGCTACTTGCAGCGTACGATCATCGAGCGATTCTTGACGTTTGCCGTCACGACGTTGCTCAAGCCGCCGCCGCTCGGACCGCCTTCCTCGTTGTCCTTCGACACGATGTCGTAACCCGTCGCGCCGCATGCCTTGCCCGCGAGCACGTAGCAGCTCGCCCAGCTCGATCCGGCATCGGCGCCGCTGCAGTTCACTGCGTAGCCCGTCTGGCCATCGGGAAGACTGATGAGCGATGCATCGTTGGACGAAGCACATCCGCTCGTTCCGGCGATGGCAAAAACCGCGATCAAGGCGATGCCAGGCGCCGCCGCGCGCGCGATGAGCCGACGTGAGCGCCGATCGAATTCCTTCATCTTTTCCTCGTGATTGCAATGACTTCGCCGCAGGACATTTTGTCGGCGGCTTTTTGGGATACGCATTGTCCCATACGCTACACGCGCCGTAAAAAAGCACGGTGGCTCGAACCGGGCGCGAGGCTTGCGAATCATCGAACGAACGGCGTTAAGCGGTAAAGACAGTTTCGCGTGAACTATTTTCCGGATCGCGCGCCTGATAGATAGCAAACGCCGGTTGTAATTGCCGCATGACGTGTGATTCGTCGCCAACATAAAAAGGAGGTCAACACGATGGCCGAAAGAGTGACCGGTCCTTACCGAGGGTATTACATCAGCGCGTCCGCCCGGCTCGTGCAGGCGCACGATGGCGATCGCAACGAAGACAACGCCGGACAGGCGCTCAAGCCGATCTATGTCGGCTCAGTGAGCCTGGCGCGTGGTGGTCCGGACGATGTGCATCGCTTCGAGGCGCTCGTCGATCTCGGCCCGGAACGGCGCTTCGCCACCGAGGATGCCGCGCTTGCGCACGTCGAACAGGCGGGGCGCGAGTATATCGACCGCTTGTTGAAACCGATGACGTGATGCGCCCCGTTCATCTCCGGCACGCGGTGCTTTATGACATCGCCAACTGCCTGATCGACCTCTTTCCGAGCGGCGCGGATATCGCGGAGATCGGCCTCGAAGCCACGCCCGCGTTGTTCGTGAGCTGGCGCACGAGCGGGGTGGCGAATCATCCGGGCAACATCGCCTGGGGTGTGCATTATCGGTTCGAGCCGCAGGTACTGCGCGACTATCCGCATCTGTCGGAGGAGGCGCGTGAGCGCGTATGCGAGCGGGTGCGCGACATGAGCCGCCTGCTCGATTTCAATTACGCCGATCCGCTGGCGAGCTCGCTGCTCGTCGTCGATGTGAACGAGGACGTGCTCGCAGCCTGACGCTTTACACTGCGCGCCGCTGGACCGCGCCGCATCGACGCAGTTACCATAAGCGCCTCGGTCCTTTGCTCGAAACCAATCCTGCAGGGAACGCCTGAACGACTTTGCGTCGGTGCTGTAACACTCCGGGGCCGGTTTCTTCGGACAGCAACCGCGCCTGAGCCACGAGAACATCATGGACATCCGTTTCCTTCCGGACGCACCCGGTTATTGCGACTCCAACCTCACCATCGAATTCGCCGCGCTCGTCGACGGACGACGCGTACCGTGCGCCATATCGGTGGAAGCGCTGGAGGATCATTTCGGCGCCGAGACTTACGACAGCCGCGGCTGGATCGACGCTTTCGATGCAGGCCGTGCGCGCATCGAAGCCGTGGCGCGCGAGCATCTGGAAGTCACGAATGGCATGCCCGTGCTTCTCAAGAGCGGTCATTTTCCGCCAGGACGTGTGCTCGCCTGAAAGCGGCGCACGCTAGCGTTCCGTCAATTCGACTGCGCATCTCCGCTTTGCGAGTACTATCTCGCTACAGGCCGCACGCATGGCGATTCGTGCGGCACGACATTTGCTCTGGATCTGCGCTTCATCGTGCAAGCCACAACGAGCAACCATTATAAAAAGTCGCGCGGGGTCGTCATGTTTCTCTCCTTTTTCCACTCGCTTATCGAGTCGAACGCACTATGGCTCATCTGGGCAGCCGTCGGTGTCGTTTTTCTGGGTCTATGCATCGTCTTCGCCTCCGTGCTGCTGGGCGAATCCGACGAGCCGCTTTATCGAGCCGCGCCTCGCGATAGCGACAGCGGCAAGATGATCGTCTGATCGTTTTGCTGGCTAGCCGCGCCGCTTGCGCGGTGACCATTCGCGTCATGCAAATTCGGGTTTGACTAGCCGACAGGCGATGTCGACAATATCCCGCATGGATCTGCCGCGACACATATCGACACCACCGGGCAAGGCGCGTGAGCTGCGGCAAGAGCAGCGGGATGCCTTGCGCGGGCGCATACTCGACGTATCGCGAGCTATCGTGAAGCGTGAAGGCTTCGCAGCACTTTCGATGCGCCGGCTCGCGCAGGCAATCGACTATTCGCCTGCCGCTTTGTACTTGCATTTTCGGAGCCGCGCGGACATCGCGCACGCTTTGTGCGTGGAAGGACATGCGACATTGCGCGCGGCATTTGCGCCGCAAGCGAGCATTGCCGATCCCGCCGCGCGTCTTAGAGCAATGGCGCGCGTCTATGTCGAATTTGGCCTGGCCGAGCCCGAGACGTATCGGCTGATGTTCATGGACGCGGACCGCCGCGGCGATGGAACCCATGGCACCGATGACGGCATGGCTGCGCTTTCGTCGATGACCGATGCCTTCGTCGAACTACGCGCCGCGGGGCGGCTCAAGCGCCTGCCGCCGGAGACACTGCCGGCCGATTGCGCTCAGGCGTTGTGGGCGACTTTGCATGGCATCGTCGCGCTGGCGCTGTGCGGCGTATCGCGGGCAATGCCTGCGGCCGAGAAACTCGAGTTATCGCTCGACGCGTGGCTCGCGTAGTGAACAACAGGTTGACCGCAGGTTGAGTACTGGCTGGCATCTGGCCTGCCAAACTGACTGACAGAACGAACCGACCCGACACTCCAACACGATGACCACCGAAGATATCCGTATCGACTCCGCCAACGGCATCGGCTTCATTGCACTCGATCGCCCGAAGGCTCTGAATGCGCTGTCCGCGCCCATGTTGCGCGCGATCAGCGAGGCCTTGCGCGCCTGGCGTCACGACCAGGCAATCCGCACCGTCGTGGTGTATAGCCCGCACGTGCGGGCGTTTTGCGCGGGCGGCGATATCCGCTTTCTCTACGAGTCGGCGCAGGCGGGCGACCGCGATTCGATCGACGCGTTTTTCACCGACGAGTACAAGCTCAACCACGCGATCTTCACCTTCCCGAAGCCGTATATCGCGGTGATGAACGGCGTCGTGATGGGCGGCGGCATGGGTATCTCGCAAGGCGCGCATCATACGGGCGGGCTGCGAATCGTCACGCAGTCGACCAAGATGGCGATGCCCGAGACGCGTATTGGACTCTTTCCCGATGTCGGCGTGAGCTGGTTTCTCGCGCGCGCGCCTGGCGCGATCGGGCGTTATCTGGCCGCGACGGGCGCGAGCATGGGCGCGGCCGACGCGCTCTATGCGCGCATGGCCGACGCTTATCTCGACGATGGCGCGTTGCCGGGCTTGATCGAATCGCTACGGCATCAGCGCTTTCTCGATGGCGTGGCGATTGTTCGCTTTGTCGAAAACGAGACGACGAAATACAAGGTGAGCCCGACGCTCGACCGCAGCGCGCTTGCCGAGGGACGCACGCTTATCGACAAGCATTTCGCCACGGGCAATGGCGCCGCGATTCTCGCATCGCTCGCGCGTGAGACGGATGGCGCCGCGCGCGAGTGGGCCGAGCGCGTGGCGGCGGAACTGCGCGAACGTTCGCCTTTGTCGGTGGATGTCTCGCTGCAGCAGGTGGATCGCGCGCGGTATTCGTCGATGGCGGAGACCTTGCGCCGCGACCTCGATCTCACGCGCACGACGTTCGAACGCGGCGATGTGATCGAGGGCATTCGCGCGCGTATCGTCGACAAGGACAATCAGCCGAGCTGGAAGATCGCGCGGGCGGAGGAGGTGGGCGTCAAGGATGTCGAACGTATGTTCGAGAGTGCCTGGACGCCGGCGACGCATCCGCTGCGTTTGCTCAAGGACTGAGCGTTCTTAGCGAGAACGCGCGATCAACGCGACTCGTTGCCGGCCGAGAAAGCGCGCATGAAGACGAGCGCGCCCCAGCCCCAGATTGCGTTGGCGATGAAGTTGGGCGCGAGTCGCGGCAGCATGTTGCCGCTTGGCCAGATGCCGCGCGCGGGATCGATCACGAATGCGCCGACCGCGGTCAGCACGATGCCGCCGAATACGAGCGAGCCAATCCACGGCGCGCGGTTCTCCGGCGCGACGCGCAAGAGCCACGAGAGCAGCACGCCGAACACCGCGCTCCATAACGCATTCGCGATAAAAGTTGGAATGCCGAGCGGCAGAAAAGGGCTGATGGAAAAGCCGGCTTGATCGATGAGACCTGCTGCATGCAGCAGCGCGAGCGTCGATTCCCGAAAGAAGAGTGCGGCAAGAAAACCAGAAACGAACGGCAGAATGACTTTATGCATTGGCAGGACCGCTTGCGGCGAACCGCGGCTCTCGTTGGTTGTCGTGACGCGCCATTATAGGGGCGCGCAAGCCGGTGTCGAAGCGATGCCTAAGCAGATATGACGCGGACGCGCTTACTTTGCAATGGCGTCGCTCGCCGGACTGTGATGCAGCATGCGGTCGCTGTTGGGCGGCGGGTTGGGGCGCTTCACCGGCATGTTGTCGGGATTGTTCGGGCGCGTGGTCTCGGCGGAAGGCGAGCCGGGTGCGCTCGGCGGCTTGACCATCGAGGCGTTATCGTCGGGGCGCGCAGTTTGGGCTTGCACCGCTACGGCCGAGCAGATGAGGAGAAGCGCGAGGGTCGTTTTTTTCATGTCGAGTCTCCACGATCGAAGCCGCGACTGGAGCGCCGCGGTCTTTGATGAGACAGGCGCGTCGGCTGAAAATTCGCGGAAGATTTCGTCTTTCGGAAAAGCAAAAAGCCCGGTCAATTGACCGGGCTTTTTGCTTTGATTCCGTGGGGTGGCTGATGGGACTCGAACCCACGACGACAGGAATCACAATCCTGGACTCTACCAACTGAGCTACAGCCACCACTGAACTACCAGATTCCATCTTGCTGAAAGTTGCTCAGCAATCAAGAAGCGAGATTATACGAACTAAAATTGCGCTTGCCTAGCCCTTTCACGCATCTTCGTTCGCGAGACGGCTTCAGGATTCGATAGCTTCCACACCTTCGCGCAAATGAGCACGCGCTTCGTCGAAAATCGCAAGATCGCCGGTTGCCAGCCGCCGGCTATCGGAAAGCACGCGCCGCCATCCACGCGCACCGGCAGTGCCGCGATACAGCCCAAGCGCGTGACGTGTCACCGCGCCGAGATACGTGCCGCGCGCAAGTTCGTTGCGTGCATAGCCAATGAGTCCGGCTTCGATTTCCTCGCGTGAAGGAATCGCCGTCGTCGCGCCATAAAAGCGTGTATCGACGCCCGCGAGCACATACGGGTTGTGATAAGCCTCACGGCCCAACATGACGCCATCGACGTGTTTCAGATGTTCCTCGACCTCGTCGAGCGTCTTGATACCGCCGTTGATCGAAATCTCCAGATGCGGAAAATCCCGCTTCAGTTGATACGCATATTCGTATTTGAGCGGCGGAATCTCGCGGTTCTCCTTCGGGCTCAGGCCTTTCAGGATCGCGTTGCGCGCATGGACGATGAACACTTCGCAACCCGCATCGGCGACGGTGCCGACAAAATCGCGCACGAACGCGTAGTCCTCGACCGAATCGACGCCGATACGGTGCTTGACCGTCACGGGAATCGACACGGCATCGCGCATGGCTTTCACGCCGTCCGCTACTAGTTGCGGCTCTTTCATCAGACATGCACCGAACGCGCCGCGCTGCACGCGCTCGGACGGGCAGCCGCAATTCAGATTGATTTCGTCATAGCCCCACTGCTCGCCGAGCTTCGCGCTCTTTGCCAGATCGGCCGGCTCGCTGCCTCCGAGTTGCAACGCAATCGGCGCTTCGGCGGGCGTAAACGCAAGGTGACGCGCGACATCGCCGTAAAGCAGGGCGCCCGTGGTCACCATCTCTGTGTAGAGGTAAGCGTGCCGCGACACGAGCCGATGCAACGAGCGGCAATGCCTGTCGGTCCAGTCCATCATCGGAGCGACGGACACGCGGCGGGGGCTGATTTTTTGAACGGCGGACATGTGGAGCGACTGACCGTGGCACGGTCTGCATCGGTTTAAGGCGAAGGTGTGATTTTACCGCAGTGCGGCGAAGCGCTTTGTCGAAAGGCACGTCTCGACAGACACTCGAACCAGCCAACCCCCACACCTCCCCCGTGCTAGCATCATCAAACCACCATTCCGAACACGGCAACGGAGGCAGCCATGACTACCTTGGCGATAGACGGCGTGCGCTGGGTCAACGATCGCGTGACCAACGTGCGCTGGGGCAGCTTCGATTCCGCGACCAACGACTGGGCCGCGCCCACCACCATCGTGGAAGTGCAGGAGGTCGTGGACGCCATCAAGAGCGGCAAGGAAGTCCGCACGCTCTTTACCCTCGGCGGTCGCACTTTTCTCGGTCCGAAAGTCAGCTCGCTGCCCTACGCGAACGGCCATATCGGCATCGAAGCGCGCGTGCAAGACGGGCAGATCGAAAAATCGCTCGAGGATTTGCCGCCAGTCTGACGGCGTGCCGCACGCATTGAAAGCACACGGAGAAGGGCGTTGAACCGGGAGCAGGCGCTTCGCTTCGAAAGCGAATTCATGCCGCGTATCGCCGAGCGAGTGGCGGCGCTGCTTCACGGCGTGCGCGTCGATATCGTTCCCGGCGAATATCCGCACCAGCCTGCCAAATTGCACCTCAGCGCTCAAACCCCACCGCATGCGGACGACGAGCGCGCGCGTGGTTATCCGTTGCCGCTCAACATCTTTCTCACGTGGGACGACGAGGAGATCGAGCGTCTCATGCATCCGCACGGGGAGGCGCGCTTTATGCGCTATCTGGACGCACTCGACATCAAGTTCGCGGCCTGGCAAGGCGCACGCGATGTCGATATGGTCACGCGCTCGCAGGCCGAGACTTCCGTGCTGCTTGGCGGTCTGGATTTCGAAGCCTGAGCGACGTTCGTCGTCACCGCGCGTGTCGTGGTTCCACCAAGGAGGAGGTCAGGATGACATCGTCAAAAGAAGGCAACGTCCGCGCGTTCGTGCAGACGGCCGAGCAAGCGGGCGGATTCGTCTGGGTACTCGTGCTAGTCGATTTCGAAGCGCGCGAAGTGAGACGCGCGCTCGTATCGGAAGAGAACTTCGCTACCGCCGATGCCGCGCGCGACGCCGGCAACGATCAGCTAAAAGGCATGAGCAACGATCGCTGAGGCTAGGATTGGCAATACGCACGGTTCGCAGCCGTGCGCCGCTAAACTCGTTCGACAATTCCGCACATTTTCCTCGATTTACCCGCACGGCATTGCTCGCAAAGCCCGCCATACTGCTTTCACACTGATCAACGTTCAAAGGAGAACGTCATGAATCGCTTCGAAGGCAAGACAGTTCTGGTTACGGGCGGCAACAGCGGCATTGGTCTGGCGGCGGCGCAGGCATTCGCCGCGGAAGGCGCGCGCGTCGTCATCACGGGTCGCGATGAAGTCTCTCTCGCCAAGGCGCGCGAGACGCTCGGCGCTAACGCCGTCGCCATACGCAACGTCACGGGCACCATCGCCGCCGCGCAGGAACTCGCGCGGCATCTCGGCGACGCGCACATCCGGCTCGACGCCGTGTTCGTCAATGCGGGCGTCGCCACGTTCGCTCCGTTCGTCGACATCGACGAGAAAGCGTGGGACGAAACCTTCGCGATCAACGTGAAGGGTCCGTATTTTCAGATTCAGGCGCTCGTGCCGCTACTGAACGAAGGCGCATCCATCGTGCTGAACGGTTCGATCAACGCGCATATCGGCATGCCCGCTTCGTCGATCTATGCCGCGAGCAAGGCAGCGCTCATCTCGCTTGCGAAGACGCTCTCGGCGGAATTGCTGCCGCGCGGCGTGCGTGTGAACGTGGTGAGCCCCGGTCCCATCGCGACGCCTTTGCACGACAAGCTCGGCCTCGCCGATGAAGCCGCCGCGCAACTGCAAAGCCAGATTCCGCTCGGGCGCTTCGGCAAGTCGAGCGAAGTGGCGGCGACGGTGCTGCTGCTGGCGTCGGCGGAGGCGGGGTTCATCGTGGGCTCTGAACTAGTGATCGATGGCGGGATGAGTCAGCTTTGAAGCCGGTGCGGTGATCGACGGCCGCGCGTGGTTGCGCGGTCGTGTCTGCTGCCTGCGAACCGGGACACGACGCGCCTCGGACTGCTGGCAGAATCGACTGTTCTCGAAGCCGCAATCAAAACCAGCGTCACATGAGCCATCCACCCGAAGAAGACCACGGCAGCACCCGCGAAGCACGCTTTCGCCGCTACGACGCCGCGGGCGAAGCGTCCGTCCGCGCAGATCTCGACGAAGCCGCCACGAGCGACCCCGAAGCCGCATCCAAACGCGCGTGGTTGCACGGCAAGGAGGTCGCGCATCAGGACGAGCAGTTTCGCGCGATGTTCGCATCCGTCAATTCGGCCAACGACGCCGCGCAACTCGCCCGCGAATCCGCGCAGGCATCGCGCCGTTCGGCCTTTTGGACGATGATCGCGGCAATCGCGGCCACGGCCGGTGTGATCGTCAACGCGGCGATCGCGCTTGGCTGGCTCGACTGGCTCAAACGCTAAGGCGCTAAGGCGCTGAATCGTCGATGCCGAAGCTTAGGGCATCGCCGGCTGCAATTCGCCCCAGCTCACGAGAATGCTCTGGATGCTTCGTGCATAGGCATCGCGATGTTTCGGCGATTCCGAGTGATAAGCGCCAATCGCGCGCCACGTGTTGCCGTACTTGACCATCTTTTGCTTGAGCAGCCACGCCGCGACGAACACGTTCACGCACGGATCGGCGAGCGCGCGATGCGGAATGCCCTGGCGCGCCAGGTCGGGAAAATGAATCGAATTGATCTGCAACTGGCCGACATCGATGGAACCGTTGGCGTTGCGGTTGATCGCGCTGGCGTCGCCTTTCGACTCGCGCCAGGCAACCGCGCGCAGCACGAGCGGATTGACGCCCTGATACGCGCCCGCCAGTTCGAAACAGTCATCGGCGTGCACAGCGCCGGATGCAAGCGACAATCCGAGCGCCGCGCAGGCGGCGAGGGCAAGCCGCGTGGCGGCTATCGCTGGTGGAAACATGAATCGTGGCTCCCGTGTTGGTCTTATACGAAGCGGTCGATAGGCGTTTGTTGTCCGCCCATCTGGCGTTCAGCGGATCAACGCGGCGTCCAGCCGCTGTTCGATGTCTTTCATATAACTGCGCGATTCGCCTGATACCACGAGACGCGGTTCGGGACCGTCGCATCGGCAATCCGCGACCGGGCGCGCCTTTCTGCTTTTTTTCGCAGATGGCTTGGCGGGAAGTTCGTCGTCGCCGGTCGAAGGCGGCAGCATGGCGAGCGTCGGCAGCGGCGGATACACACGCGGCGAGCCGGGCATGAGCGCGGCCAAGGTTTGTACGCCGGGCGCGCTGACATCGAGCGGACCGGCGGATGCGGTCGCAAAAACCAGCAAGCCGCCGATGACCAAGAGAGTGCGTCGCATGATGTCAGCCTCCTTGCGTTGGTTTGATCGACACGCTGTACGGCTCGCGCGCGCCGGCGGTGCGGTTCTCGAGGCTCAGCCGGACGGTGCGTTTCGCCGGCACGCCTTTCCAGATTGCCTGATTGATATAGGGCAAATCCTGCGCGAGCGCGGTGACGAGAATGGTGGTCGGCTGCTTCTGCGCGGCTGCAAGCGAGCCGGCTTTGGTGAGGATTGCGCTGAGCTGCGCATCGCGGGCGCCGAGGGCATCGGCGGGAATCTCGAAACTGATGATGCCCGTGGCGACCGGCGGCTTATCGGTCTGCGCGACCGGATTGGCGGCCGGCAGCGGCGCGCAGCCGGTCAAGGAACTGACAACGACGATAGATAGAAAAGAAACGGCCCACTTCACAGGCGGCTCCCGAAAGGATCATGGTGATATGCAAGTTTTCGGCGTGGGGGCCGGTGGTCTTGATAGCCAGGCGCAAACGTTGAGCGATTTAGGAAGACTTGACTCGGGAAACCGGAATTTCGGAAAAGAGGCTCGTAGGAATTGCCGGATTCGCGCGGGAAACAGCGTCCAACGCGCCGGCTTGCATCGACGATCGGAAGATCAGAAACACCACCAGGCGCGCACGCTCGGTTCGCCGTCGAGCGCGCGAACGAAGTCGTCGGCGAAGGCATCGCTCGCGGCTTTCCATTCAGGCGTGCCGGTGGGCAGGTCGTTCGGATTCTTCAGCCCGCGCGCGTGACGGATGACGGCTACGGCTTCGCTGAGAGCGGCGATGGAGTCGAGACTGTGCGTGTTCATAACGCGGATTACGGCGCGTCGGAGCGAAACTTGAGGCCAGGCAAAGGTCGCTCAGGAGATCACCGCAAAAAACGCTGCCTTGATCTCGACGGCGTCGCTCCGAAACCCAACACAGGACGAATCCATCAAACCTTCCCCTTATGCCCCGACACGAGCGCTCCCGCATCGCGCTTGAGGCTGAACAGATCCACCACGCCGATCAATCCCACCAGCCCGACGATCAGAAATGCCACGCTGAAATCTTCCGTCGCGATGGACTGCGCGTCGTGCCCATGCAGCCATTCGGCAAAGCGCAGGGCAATGGCGCCGACCGCAACGCCCACGCCCATCGTCATCTGAAAGAGCGTGCTCGATAACGCCGATGCCGCGCTCATCTGCGATTTCGGCACATCCGCGAAACTCAGCGTATTGAGCGCCGTGAACTGCAAGGAGCGCGACAAGCCGCTCGCGAACAGCACGGCGACGATCACGAACGTCGGCGTCGATGCCGTGAGCAAGCTCATCACGGCAAGCGAAAGCGCGGCGATCACGCCGTTGACGATCAGCACCGGCCGGAAGCCGAAGCGCCGCATCACGGGCGTGGTGATGAGCTTCATCGAAAGATTGCCCGCGAACACCGCGAGCGTGAGCAGGCCGGATTCGAAGGCGTTCAGCCCGAAGCCGACCTGAAACATCAGCGGTAGTAAAAACGGCGCCGCGCTGATGGCGATGCGAAACAGCGACCCGCCGCCCATCGCCACGGCAAAGGTCCTTACCTTGAGCGCCGACAAATCGACGACCGGATGCGCCGCGCGCCGCAAATGCCACCACGACGCGACGCTCGCCACCACGCCGACGATCACGAGCACCCCGGCGTAGCGCCACGACGTCTCGTTGCGGCCGATCAGCTCCATCGCATAGAGGAGCGTCGTGCAGGCGATTCCGCACAGCGCGAAGCCGACGAGGTCGAAGCGGCGCTTCGCATCCGCGCGCACGTTGTCGATGAAGCGCAAGGTGAGCAAGAAACCGATGATGCCGAGCGGCACATTGAGATAGAAGATCCAGCGCCACGACGAATACGTGGTGATGAAGCCGCCGAGCGGCGGTCCGATCACCGGCGCGACGAGCCCCGGCCAGGTGATGATGGCGATGGCGCGCATGAGGTCGTTCTTCGGCGTGGCGCGCAGCACGGCCAAGCGTCCGACCGGCACCATCATCGCGCCGCCGATGCCCTGCAAGACGCGCGCCGCTGCGAACGCGGGCAGGGTCGAAGTCGTCGCGCACAGCACGGAAGCGGCCGTGAAAACGGCGATCGCGCTGCCGAACACCGTGCGCAAACCGAAGCGGTCGGCGGCCCAGCCGGAAATCGGGATGAACACCGCGAGCGTCAGCAGATACGCGGTGATGCCGAGACTCATCTCGGCCGGATGCACGTTGAACGAATGCGCCATCTGCGGCAGCGCGGTCGCGATGATCGTGCCGTCGAGGTTCTCCATGAAAAACGTGGCCGCGACCAGCGTAATGATGAGCGATGAGCCTCGCTGCGCGCGTTCGTTGTCAGTTTGAGCAGCGGGAGAGGGCATCGGCTGAGACTTCCTTGTGCAAAATGGGTAGGTTCGGATGCGCTGCAAAGCCGTGACGCGGCCCGCTATTTTAGCCACGACAGCAGATCTCGCACGGCTATGGTAATTTTTGCGGTTGCGGCCCGCCGTTCGACTGCATCGCCGACGAAAGGCCGACAGGACGCCAACGCAACGCCAACACAATGGCAACAAGAGGGAACGCAATGAAGTATCGGAAGCTGGGAGATTCGGGTGTCGACGTGAGTCTGATCGGGCTTGGCACCATGACCTGGGGCGAGCAGAACACCGAGAGCGAGGCGCATGAACAGATCGACTACGCGCTCGCTCAAGGCGTGAATCTGATCGATGCCGCCGAAATGTATCCGGTCCCGCCGCGCCCTGAAACGCAAGGCCGCACCGAGGAGTACATCGGTACGTGGCTCGCGAGGAACGGCGGCAAGCGCGCCGATATCGTGCTTGCCACCAAGATCGCCGGGCCCGCGCGCCAGCCGCACAATCCGCGGCACATCCGCGGCGCGGGCAACCAGTTCGACCGCAAGAATATCGTCGAAGCCGTCGACAGCAGCCTCGCGCGCCTGCAAACGGATTACATCGATTTGTATCAGCTGCATTGGCCCGACCGCAGCACGATGACCTTCGGCCGCCCGAACTATCCGTATATCGACGATGAATACACGGTGCCGATCGAGGAAACGCTCGCCGCGCTCGGCGAACTCGTCAAGGCCGGCAAGATTCGTCATATCGGGCTGTCCAACGAAACGCCGTGGGGCGTCGCGCAATTCTTGCGCGCGTCGGAAAAGGCGGGCTTGCCGCGCGTCGTCAGCATTCAGAATCCGTACAGTCTCGTGAACCGCGTGTACGAACTCGGGCTCTCCGAATTCACGCACAAGGAAGGCGTGGGCCTGCTTGCTTATTCGCCGATGGCCTTCGGCTGGCTCTCGGGCAAATACGAAGGCGGTGCGCGCCCGGCCGGCGCGCGCATCACGCTATTCGAGCGCTTTCAGCGTTACAGCAAGCCGCAGGCAATCGCTGCCGTCACTTCCTATGTCGAACTGGCGAAGCGCCACGGTTTGACGCCCGCGCAGTTGTCGCTGGCGTTCGTCAACAGCCGTCCGTTCACGACGAGCACGCTGATCGGTGCGACGTCGATGGCACAGCTGAAGGAAAACATCGACAGCGTGAACGTCGAACTTTCCGACGAAATCATCGCCGAGATCGAAGCGCTTCATGAACGTCAGCCTAACCCGGCGCCTTGAACCGTCCTTCCGGTCACGCCTTTGCCGCGCCTTAAACCGTTTGCGAACAAGGCCTTGGCGCGAAACCTGATGGCCTGCGCGCGGATGTGTCACGATTGACCGTTCGCGCGCACGCAATATCGGCGATGCGCGCTTCGCTTACTTAGCCCTTGCCTTACTTTTGCAAAGCTTCAAGGATGCATTGCGTCCGTATCCCGCCGTAACGCCGCCGCTTGTCCGCGCCCCGGAATCACCGCCAGATAAGGGCGACGGCGCGCCGCACGTGTCACTTGCGATGCAGTGCCGGCTGTAAGGCACTACACTTGCTCGATGGTCCTGGTTGCCCGCTGCGGCGCCCTCAGCCACAGCGCGCCCTTAGCAAAGGAGTCGTCGCTCATGTCTCAAGCAACGCCGAAGTCTTCCGCCGATCTTGACACGCTCACGATCAATACCATCCGCACGCTGTCGATGGACGCCGTGCAAAAAGCCAATTCGGGTCACCCCGGCACGCCGATGGCGCTCGCGCCAGTCGCGTTTCATCTGTGGCAGAACCATCTTCGCTACGATCCCGACGCGCCGCTCTGGCCGAATCGCGACCGCTTCGTGCTGTCGGTCGGGCACGCGTCGATGCTGCTCTATTCGCTGCTGCATCTGTCCGGCGTGAAGGAAGTCGACGAGTTCGGCAAGCCAACCGGCAAGCCGGCCATCTCGATCGACGATATCAAGAATTTTCGTCAGCTCGACAGCAAGACGCCGGGCCACCCGGAATACCGCATGACGACCGGTGTCGAAACCACGACAGGTCCGCTCGGTCAGGGTCTCGGCAACAGCGTCGGCATGGCGATGGCCGCGCGCTGGAAAGAAGCGCACTTCAACAAAAGCGATTCGCCGCTATTCGATTACCGTGTCTACGCGCTTTGCGGCGACGGCGACATGATGGAAGGAATCTCGCACGAAGCGGCATCGATCGCGGGGCACCTGAAGCTGTCGAACCTCATCTGGATCTACGACAGCAACCGCATCACGATCGAAGGACACACCGACCTTGCGTATAGCGACGACGTCGAAGCGCGCTTTCACGGCTACAACTGGAACACGCTGCACGTCGACGACGCCAACGACGCCGCCGCGCTCGAAGCGGCCATCAACAAGGCGAAGGCGACCACCGACAAGCCGACCCTGATCGTGGTGAAGAGCATCATCGGCTGGGGCGCGCCGAACAAGCAGGACACGGCGGCCGCGCACGGCGAACCGCTCGGCGCCGATGAGATCAAGGCTGCGAAGCGCGCGTACGGCTGGCCGGAAGACGCGCAGTTCCTCGTGCCCGACGGCGTAGTGCAACATTTCGCCGACGGCATGGGCGCGCGCGGCAAGGCGGCGCACGAAGCCTGGAAGAAGCAGTTCGATTCCTACGGCAAGGACTATCCGGATCTCGCGAAGCAACTCACGCTGATGCTCGAAGCGAAGCTGCCGGAAGGCTGGGAAAAGAGCATTCCGACCTTCGAGCCGGACGAAAAGGGAATCGCCACACGCGAGTCGTCGGGCAAGGTGCTGAACGCCATCGCGCAGTCCATTCCCTGGCTGATCGGCGGCGCGGCGGACTTGTCGCCATCGACGAAAACGAATCTGAAGTTCGACGGCGCGGGCAGTTTCGAGGCAAAGAGCTACGACGGCCGCAATCTGCACTTCGGCATTCGCGAGCACGGCATGGGCTCGGTTGCCAATGGACTCGCGCTGTCCAACATGCGGCCGTATGCATCGACGTTCCTGATTTTCAGCGACTACATGAAGCCGCCGATCCGCCTCTCCGCGATCATGGAACTGCCGGTGGTCTACGTGTTCACGCACGATTCCATTGGCGTGGGCGAGGACGGACCGACGCACCAGCCGATCGAGCAACTCGCTTCGTTGCGCGGCGTGCCGGGCCTCACCACGCTGCGTCCCGCCGATGCCAACGAAGTCGGCGAAGCATGGCGCGTCGCGCTGTCGTATCACAAGGAGCCGTCGTGCATCGTGCTGACGCGTCAGCCGCTGCCGACCTTCGATCGCAAGAAATACGCGTCGGCTGAAGGCGTGCGGCGCGGCGCTTACGTGCTTGCCGACACCGAAGGCGGCAAGACGCCCGAAGTGCTGTTGCTTGCCACCGGCAGCGAAGTCGCGCTGTGCGTGGGCGTCTACGAGAAGCTGAAGGCCGAAGGCATCGCGGCGCGCGTCGTATCGATGCCTTCGTGGGACCTCTTCGAGAAACAGGACGAAGCCTACAAGGAATCGGTGTTGCCGAATGCCGTGAATGCTCGCGTTGCGGTCGAACAGGCCGGCACGCTCGGCTGGGACCGCTACGTCGGCCGGCTCGGCACCGTGCTCGCCATGCATACGTTCGGTGCGTCCGCACCGTTGAAGGCGCTTCAGGCCAAATTCGGCTTCACGCCGGAACGCGTCTACGAAGAAGCGAAAAAGCAGATCGAACGCGTCAAACACAACGGCAAGGAGTAACGGACATGCAGATTGGCATCGTGGGACTGGGGCGCATGGGCGGCAACATCGGACGCCGCCTGATGCGCGACGGGCATCAATGCGTCGTCTACGACCACAGTCCGCAAGCAACCGACGCACTCGCGAGCGAAGGCGCGACCGGCGCGAAGGATCTCGGCGATCTGGTCGCAAAACTTGCCACGCCGCGCGTCGTCTGGCTCATGCTGCCCGCCGGCAAGATCACGGAGGACACGCTCAACGATCTCCGGCAGATTCTGAGCCCGGACGACGTGATCATCGACGGCGGCAACAGCTTCTACAAGGACGATATCCGCCGCGCCGCCGAGCTGAAATCGCAGGGCCTGCATTACGTCGATGTCGGCACGTCAGGCGGCATCTGGGGCTTGGAGCGCGGTTACTGCATGATGATCGGCGGCGATGACGCAGTGGTGAACCGTATCGATCCGATTCTCGCGACGCTTGCGCCCGGACGCGGCGACATTCCCTTGACGCCCGGCCGCGACGGACGCGATGCGCGTGTCGAGAACGGCTACATGCATTGCGGACCGGTCGGTTCGGGACATTTCGTGAAGATGGTGCACAACGGCATCGAGTACGGATTGATGCAGGCGTATGCCGAGGGCTTCCATATTTTGAAGCACAAGGAATCGACCGAATTGCCGGAAAACGAGCGCTACACGCTCGATCTGGCCGACGTCGCGGAAGTCTGGCGGCGTGGCAGCGTGGTGTCGTCGTGGCTGCTCGACCTGACGGCGGGCGCGCTTGCGGGCGATGGTTCGCTCGAACGCTACTCGACCGAAGTGGCCGATAGCGGCGAAGGGCGCTGGACGATCGAAGCGGCCATCGAGGAAGCGGTGCCGGCGCAAGTGTTGTCAGCGGCGCTTTATACGCGCTTCCGGTCGCGCGATGCCGAAGCCTTCCCCGAGCGCATGCTATCGGCAATGCGCTTCGGCTTCGGCGGCCACAAAGAGTTCGGCGTGAAGTAAATCCGTGGTCGTTTGTCGGAATAAAGGGCGATGATTCATCGCCCTTTATTTCATCATGCGGCGGCGAAACAGCCACGCGCACAGGAAGAACGGCACGACCGAATACGCCGCGAGTACCGCGAGATGCAACGCGAGTCCGTGCACGGGCCGGCCAAGCATGGCGGCGCGGATCAACTCGACCGCGTGATAAAGCGGCAGCGCCTGCGTCACATGCTGCGCAAAAGCAGGCAATTGCGCGACCGGAAAGAACACGCCGGAGAGCAAGAGCATGGGCGTGAGTGCAAGCGTCTGATAGAACATGAAGAAGTCGTAGCTCGGCGCAATGGCTGTGACGATCATCGCCGTGCTCGCGAATGCGAGTCCCGTAAGCACGATGATGGGCAGCGCGAGCAGCATCGACGGAAAACTCGCATAGCCGAGCGCGCCCGCCACCAGCATGATCGCCACGCCCGACAAGACCGATTTGCTCGCGGACCAGATCACTTCGCCGAGAACGATATCGCCGAGCGTGAGCGGCGTATGCATGATCGCTTCCCACGTACGCTGCACGTGCATGCGCGAGAAACCGGAATACATGGCCTCGAAACTCGCGGACATCATCACGCTCGACGCCACCGTGCCCGCCGCCAGAAACGCGATGTACGACACGCCGTCGACATGGCCGACCATCAAGCCGAGACCGAGGCCTAGCCCGAAGAGATAGATCATCGGATCGGCAAGATTGCCGATCATCGATGCAATGGCGAGCTTCTTCCACACCAGATAATTGCGCCGCCATACCGACATCCAGTTGCTCGCGTTGGCGGGAAGCGCGTTGCTCATGGGCGAGAGCGTATCGGCGTGTTTGGCTCGCACGCGTGTTTTCTCGATGCTTGCGCCTGATCGATCGAAAGTGTCCATCGCTTGATTAGTCCACCATCTCGCGCCCGGTCAGGCGCAGAAAAACATCTTCGAGATTCGCCGGACGATGCAGATAGCGCACGTCCGTCCGGCCCTTCACGCGCGCATGCACGGGCTGCGGGTCGTCGACATAGCAGAAAAGCGTTTCGCCGCTGATCTCCGTGCGCGCGACGAACGGTTCCAGTTCGGCGGCCAGCGCCTGCGGATCGGGTCCGTAGATTTCGATGACGTCCGAACCGATCACCGATTCGATCAACTCGCGCGGCCTTCCTTCCGCGAGCTTGCGGCCTTCCTCGATCACGCAAAGCCGGTCGCACAGGCGTTCGGCCTCTTCCATGAAGTGCGTCGTGAGCAGAATGGTTTTACCGCGCGAAAGCAACGAGCGCAGGCGTTCCCAGATCAGATGGCGCGCTTGCGGATCGAGGCCGGTGGTGGGTTCGTCCATCACGAGCACGTCGGGATCGTTGACGAGGGCGCGCGCCAGCGTCAACCGCCGCCGCATGCCGCCCGACAGTTCGCCGACGCGCGCTTGGGCCTTGCTTTCGAGGCGCGCGAATTCGAGCAACGAAGGCACGATGGCTTCCATGCGCGCACCTGTCAAGCCGAAATAGCGGCCGAAGACGAGCAGGTTTTCGCGCACGGTGAAGTCGGGATCGAGGTTGTCGAATTGCGGCACGACGCCCACGCGTTGCCGCGCGAAGCGTGCGCGCGCTGGCACGGGTTCGCCGACGAGACGGATCGTGCCGCTGTCGGGCGATGTAATGCCGAGCAGCATCTTGAGCGTCGTCGTCTTGCCCGCGCCGTTCGGGCCAAGCAGGCCGAAACACTCGCCAGGCTGAACGTCGAACGACAAGCCATCGACGACACTTCGCTCGCCGTAATGTTTTCTGACTTCGCTGAATTCGATCGCTGGCGCCGCGTTCGAGTTCGCGCCAGCTCGGTGATTTATGTCGGTCATGCGGCGGTCCTGCGAGGAGAAAACTCAGCCGGCTAGTGTAATCCAATGCACCAGCGCGGCGCTTTGCATGCAAGCGCATGCATCGTTCCTGTGATCGAAGCGTGCATCGCGTCTTCCTGTTGTTTTGGCAAATGGCGCCGCGCGCTTGTCTGGCAAGGCGCTCAGGCCTCTGGCACGGTGTGCGCTAGCGCTTGTTGCCATGTAAGCGTTTTCCATCGTTGCCACGCATGAGGCGACCTACCATGATGAAGATGCGCCGCACTCGATTTGCCGACACCATCGGCTACGCGGCAGGGAGATCATGATGTCAGGCTATCGAAAAATCCTGTTGTGCTACGACGGCTCCAGAGAGGGCCGCAAGGCGTTGCGTCAGGGCGCGAATCTCGCGCTTGCCTTGAACGCGGAGACGCACGTGCTGGCGGTGGTGGATATGCGTTCGAGCATTGCGCAAAGCGCCGGTCTTCTGACCGACATGGCATGCGGACGGTTCGAGGATGCCGCACGCGATATCCTGCAAGAAGGCGTGGAGTGGCTGCGCGAACGCGGCTTGCAGGCGCAGGGCCATTTCGCATTCGGGCATCCGATCGATGAAATCGCCACGCTGGCGGAAATTCTTAAGGTCGATCTGGTCGTGGTCGGCCATCGATGCCGCAGCGGTCTCGCGCGCTGGTGGATGGGCGCGGGCAACACACCGCTGCTCGATCGCGTGTCATGCAGCATATTGGTTGCGGTTTGTCAGGCAGGTGAGTCGGCCGAAGCGGAAGATGAGGCGGCTTATGCGGCGAAGCCGGACCGGGCCGAAGTAAGTGTTTGAGGATAGGTTTGCGCGATGAGGCTGGCCTGCGTCGGGCCAGTGCTGTTTTGCGCTATCAGCCGCCAGCTGCCGTCTCCTTGCGTGACGGCCGCGCACGCTTAACGCCGCAAAAAATGCCATGAAGCGCTTACCGGCACTTTAATGGTTGTCCAACAACGAACTCACCCGTTCAAATCAACCGCGACCAGCTTCCACGTTATCAACCCGTACCGATGAAAGATCGCGGAGTACCGCGCATCGCCGGCACCGTGCTGGTAGGTCACCACGAACGTATCGAAGCTGCGATATCCGGCCGTGGTCTGCGGTGGTTGTCGCGGCGGTTCTTGAGTCGCAACCATGCCCGATGCCGCTTCCGACGGCGGTGAACTCGCCGCCGCCTGACCGTCTCGAACCGGTGGCACGACATCGGGTGGATGCTCGCCTAGATCTCCCCGCGGCGGAATGCCATTCAAAATCGCGGCGACGCCTTCGGGCGTAGCGTAGGAATCCACCAGCGGCCCTACGAGCGCCGCGCCGATCATTGCACCGATGATCGCGAGCGGATTGCCGCTCGTCTGGATATCGACGCGCCGCGTCAGCAGTGCGCCGACTTGCTCTTTGAGACTTTCACGCAGTGCAGGGAAGTCGACGTATTCGTTGACGGTCTGTGCATCGCGCGCATCGGCCGCGTGCTTGACGCGGTTCAGCGCGATATAGGGCGACGCATAGACAAGGCTTAACCCTGCAACGATGAAGAGAATGACGAGCGCGGCGACGAAACAACGCGTAGTGCGGGACATGCGAAGGAACGACCCCTGGCGTGACATGGGTGACATGAAAGAACGATTGACCATGTTCACGCCGGATATATCCCGAGCTTCATTCCTTGCAGCCGATAGATTGCGGACTGCCTGCATTGCACATAACTCAAATTCACTCGGCAAACGCTCGACCGCGCTCAGGCCAGAATGCCGCTGCTAACGCCGGCGCGTTCCTCGTCGATACACCGGTCGATCATGCGCGACACCTCGCCGATATTGCCGACCATGATTACCCGCGACTCACTGCGATACACCCGCACCGGCGCGCGCTGTTCCGATTCCGCATGCACCGCGCTATTGAGCGACACACGGGCGAAGGCGGGTTGACGCGACGGCAACGCGGGCATCTCGTCGAAGAGATCGGGCGCCGCTTCAGGTCGCGCCACGGCGCATGAGATCAGCGAGCGCAAATGACGCAGACGGCCAAACTGACGAAAGGGCAGCAAACGGGCGAAACGTTCCATGATGACTCTCCAGACGGCGGACGACAGACGACAGACGATAGGACGCACCGCGGCACGCCGCGAGCGGTGGCCGTCATGCTTGTAATTTTTGAAACGTGCCGCGTCGCGCGAGGGCGAGGAGGCGAAGCGGGCGGCGGTGTTGACGCGCCGCGCGCTCGAGTCGTACGTTAGAACTCGCCGGAGCGGATGAGCCCGACCGCGATTCCTTCCAGCGCGAAGTCGCCGCTGCCGGAGCGCACGAAGATGTTTTCGTAGTCGGGATTCTCCGCGACCAATTCCACGCCATCTGGCCGGCGCTTCCAGCGCTTCACCGTGACGTCGTCGCCAATACGCGCGACCACGATCTGCCCGTCTTTCGCTTCATTGCGCTTCTGTACGGCAAGCAGGTCGCCGTCGAGAATGCCCGCGTCGCGCATGGACAAGCCGCGCACCTTCAGCAGATAGTCAGGCTTGCCCGAAAAGAACGCAGGGTCGCACGCGTAGTGTTGCGAAATATGCTCCTGCGCAAGGATGGGACTGCCCGCCGCAACGCGCCCGACCAGCGGAAGCGACAACTGCATGATGCTCTGATGCGGCAAGGTGAACTGATGCGGAAGGTCGTCCGAACGGTCGATGCGCGCGGAGCCTCCCAACAGGCGGATGCCACGCGACGAACCCGCCGCGAGTTCGATCACGCCCTTGCGCGCCAGTGCCCGCAGATGTTCCTCGGCGGAGTTCGCGGAGCTGAAGCCAAGCTCGGCGGCGATCTCGGCACGCGTGGGCGGAAAGCCCGTGCGGTCGATGGCTCGCTGGATGAGCTCGAACACTTGCTGCTGTCGCGCGGTAAGTTTTGAGGGTTTGGTCACTTGCTGGAGCCTCGGCGCACTGTATGGATGGACAGATGACTGTATTTTTATACAGTATTTCGCGCTTTTCAAGCTTTACTTGAAGTTCATCGCCAGATCCTTTACTGACAAGGCTGCAGCGCGCTCAAACCGTCGCTATTCGTCCCTCGGACTGCGAAAAACCTCGCTTTAGCACTTTTGCATCTAAAAAAGTGAGAAACAATTATTTCTAATCATATAAGCTCGCCTTTAGACTGATTCCGTCAATTCGATAAGACGGAGAACGGGGAATGCATAGCATCAGGGCTGGATTGAAGGGCGGCGCGAAACAAATCTTTGCCGCGCTGGCGATCACGGCGGCCAGTTTCGGAATCTCGGCCACCGCGCACGCGGACACGTCGTTTCTGAACGTCTCGTACGATCCGACGCGCGAGTTGTATCAGGACTTCAACCAGGCCTTTGCGAAGAAGTGGAAGGCGGACACCGGCGAAACGGTCACCTTCAAGCAATCTCATGGCGGTTCCGGCGGCCAGGCGCGCGCGGTTCTAGACGGGCTTCAGGCAGACGTCGTGACGCTTGCGCTTGCTTACGACATCGACGCGCTCGCCTCCAAGGGCATCGTCGGGACGGACTGGCAGAAGCGTCTGCCGGACAATGCATCGCCGTACACGTCGACCATTGTGTTTCTAGTGCGCAAGGGCAACCCGAAGGGCATCAAGGACTGGGACGATCTCACCAAGCCGGGCGTGTCGATCGTCACGCCGAACCCGAAGACCTCGGGCGGCGCGCGCTGGAACTATCTGGCGGCGTGGGCGTATGCGCAACACAAGCCCGGCGGCAACGAAGAGACCGCGAAGGAGTTCGTGACCAAGCTCTACAAGAACGCAGGCGTGCTCGATTCCGGCGCACGCGGCGCGACCACCAGCTTCGTGCAGCGCGGTCAGGGCGACGTGCTGATCGCATGGGAAAACGAGGCGTTCCTGTCACTCAAGGAATTCGGTCCGGAGAAGTTTCAGATCGTGGTTCCTTCGGTGAGCATTCTGGCCGAGCCGCCGGTGGCGGTGGTGGACAAGGTCGTCGACAAACACGGCACGCGCAAGCTGGCCGAAGCGTATCTGAAGTATCTGTATAGCGACGAAGGCCAGCAGATCGCGGCGCGCAATTTCTATCGTCCGCGTTCGGACAAGGTGCCCACCGAGCTGACCAAGCAGTTCCCCAAGCTCAAGCTCTACACCATCGACGACACCTTCGGTGGCTGGACCAAAGCGCAGAAGACGCACTTCGCGGACGGCGGCGTGTTCGATTCGATCTATCAGCCGCAGTAAGCAGACAAGAGACCGGGCGCCGCGAGGCGCTCGAGTCGCAATGAAAGCGGCCGCAAAGACGGCCGCGCATGACGAGACTAAAAAACAGTGCGCTTATCCCCCGGGCGCCGAAGGCAGGACGATCAAGGATGAAGCAAAGATGACAACGTTCACTTTCCGAAAGCCGAGTGCGTTACCCGGCTTCGGGCTGACGATCGGCATCACGGTGGCTTACCTGAGCCTCGTGGTGCTGATTCCGCTTGCGGCGACCTTCGCCAAGACCGCGACGCTCGACTGGGCGCAGTTCGTTCGCGCCGTCACCGGGCCGCGTGTGCTGGCGTCGTATCGGCTCACTTTCACGGCGGCGCTCGGCGGGGCGGTCATCAACGCGATCTTCGGCTTCCTGGTCGCATGGGTGCTCGTGCGCTACACGTTCCCGTTCAAGCGTGTCGTCGATGCCATCGTCGATCTGCCGTTTGCGCTGCCGACCTCCGTCGCCGGCATTTCGCTTGCCGCCGTGTACGCGAGCAACGGCTGGATCGGGCAGTATCTCGCGCCGCTCGGCATCAAGGTGGCGTTCACGCCGCTCGGCGTGCTCGTGGCGCTGACGTTCATCGGCTTGCCGTTCGTCGTGCGCACGGTGCAGCCGGTGCTCGAAGACTTCGAGCGCGAGCAGGAAGAAGCCGCCGCATGTCTCGGCGCCACGCGCTGGCTGACGTTTCGCCGCGTCGTGTTGCCGGCGCTCTTTCCCGCGCTTCTGACCGGTTTCGCCCTTGCGTTCGCGCGCGCGCTCGGCGAATACGGTTCGGTCATCTTCATCGCGGGCAATGTCCCAATGAAGTCGGAGATCACGTCGCTGCTCATCATCACCAAGCTCGAACAGTACGACTATGCCGGCGCGACGGCCATCGCCGTCGTGATGCTGTGCGTGTCCTTTCTCATGCTGCTCCTCATCAACACGCTGCAATGGTTCCTGCAACGCCGCACGAGCAAGACGGGCGCGGCGCCCGTGGTGGCCGCGGGGCCCTCGCTGCATGCCGGAACTCCGGGCGGAGGTCACGCATGAGCACGCCAAACAGCAAGGCGCTTCCCGTGAACACTGCCGCGCGCGGCGAGACCAACCGGCTCAATCCCGTCACCGAACCGCGCGCCGTGCGCTGGATACTCACGGGTATCGCGCTTGTGTTTCTCGCGCTGTTTCTGGTCGTGCCGCTCGTCGCCGTGTTCGTGCAGGCCTTCGCGAAGGGCATCGACTATTACTTCGATTCGCTCAAGGACCCGGACGCGTGGTCGGCCATCAAGCTCACGCTCTTGACCGCCGCGATTGCCGTGCCGCTCAACGTGGTGTTCGGGCTCGCGGCATCGTGGGCCATCGCCAAGTTCGAGTTTCGCGGCAAGGCTCTTCTGACGACGCTTATCGACTTGCCGTTCTCGGTGTCGCCCGTGATCTCCGGCCTCATCTACGTGCTCATGTTCGGCGCGCAGGGCTGGTTCGGACCGTGGCTGATTTCGCACGATGTGCAGATCATCTTCGCGGTGCCGGGAATCGTGCTCGCGACCATCTTCGTGACGTTCCCGTTCGTCGCGCGCGAACTGATTCCGTTGATGCAGGCGCAAGGCAACGACGAGGAAGAGGCCGCGCACGTGCTCGGCGCGTCGGGCTGGCAGATCTTCCGGCGCGTGACCTTGCCCAACGTGAAGTGGGGCCTGCTCTACGGCGTGATTCTCTGTAACGCGCGCGCGATGGGCGAGTTCGGCGCGGTCTCGGTGGTCTCGGGCCACATTCGCGGCCAGACCGACACCATGCCGCTGCACGTCGAGATTCTCTACAACGAATACAACTTCTCGGCCGCCTTCGCGGTGGCGTCGCTGCTTGCATTGCTCGCACTCGTCACGCTCGGGCTGAAGCTGCTCGCGGAGCGCCGCATGACGGCCACGCTGAGCGACGTGAAGGCAACCGTATAAATGGAAGGCGTGGATCAATCATGAGCATCATCGTTCGCAATCTGCAGAAGCGCTTCGGCACCTTCACCGCGCTCGACAACGTCACGCTGGATTTTCCGTCGGGCGAACTCGTCGCGCTGCTCGGACCTTCCGGCTGCGGCAAGACCACGCTCTTGCGCGTGATCGCCGGCCTCGAATATGCCGATGCCGGTCAGGTCGTGCTCAACGGCGAGGACGTTGCCGAAGTGGGCGCGCGTGAGCGGCAAGTCGGCTTCGTGTTCCAGCATTACGCGCTGTTCCGCCACATGACCGTGTTCGAGAACGTCGCCTTCGGCTTGCGCGTGAAGCCGCGCCGCGAGCGGCCAACGGAGGCCGTCATCCGCGAGAAGGTGCATGAATTGTTGAAGCTCGTGCAACTCGACTGGCTCGCGGAGCGCTTTCCGTCCGAACTGTCGGGCGGTCAGCGTCAACGTATCGCGTTGGCGCGAGCGCTTGCCGTCGAACCTAAAGTGCTGCTGCTCGACGAACCTTTCGGCGCGCTCGACGCCAAGGTGCGCAAGGAATTGCGTAGCTGGCTGCGCCGTCTGCACGACGATCTGCATATCTCGACGCTCTTCGTCACGCACGACCAGGAAGAGGCGCTCGAAGTGGCGGACCGCATCGTCGTGATGAATCACGGGCGCGTGGAGCAGGTGGGCAGCCCGCAAGACGTGTATGACCATCCGCAGACCTCGTTCGTCTACGAGTTCCTCGGTGCGGCCAATCGCCTGCAAGGTCATGTCGATGCCAACGGCTTCGTCGCCGATGGCGCCACGCAGGCCATTGCCGTGCCCGCGCATTTCAGCGGCCGCGCGCTGGCCTACGTGCGTCCGCACGATCTGGCGATCTATCCCGTCGATGGCACGCATCGCGACGGCATCGTGGTCGGCGTGCGGCGCGTGGTGACGCTCGGCGGCTCCGTGCGCGTGGAACTCGAAGGCAACTCGGGGCGCATTCTCGAAGCGGAACTCGACCGCGAGTCGTGGCGCACGCTGCGACTCGACGTAGGCGACGGCGCGACCGCCGTGCCGCGCGCGTTGCGCGTCTTCCCGGCAGGCGATGCGAGCGGGGCACAACAAACAAAAGCAACGGCATAAAGAGAGGCTGAAATGAACTTCCAGCAATTGCGCTTCGTGCGCGAAGCAGTGCGTCAGAACATGAATCTGACCGAGGTCGCGAACGTGCTCTATACGTCGCAGTCTGGCGTGTCGAAGCAGATCAAGGACCTCGAGGACGAACTCGGCGTCGATATCTTCATCCGACGCGGCAAGCGTCTGACCGGTCTTACCGAGCCTGGCAAACAGGTGCATCAGCTGATCGAGCGCATGTTGCTCGACGCTGAAAACCTGCGCCGCGTCGCGCGCCAGTTCGCGGATCAGGACAACGGCCATCTCGTCGTGGCGACGACGCACACGCAAGCGCGTTACGCGCTGCCGAAGGTGATCCGCCAGTTCACGGAAGTGTTCCCGAAGGTGCATCTCGCGCTGCGTCAGGGTAGTCCGCAGCAGATCGCGCAGATGATCATCAACGGCGAAGCGGATATCGGCATCTCGACGGAAGCGCTCGACCGCTATCCCGACATCGTCACGTTCCCGTGCTACTCGTGGCATCACACGGTCGTCGTGCCGAAGGGCCATCCGCTCGTCGGACTCGAGAACATCACGCTGGAACAGATCGCCGAGTATCCCGTCGTCACTTACGATCAGGATTTCACGGGACGCTCGCATATCGACCAGGCCTTCGCGAGCGCGGGTGCCATTCCCGATATCGTCCTCACCGCCATCGATGCCGACGTGATCAAGACGTATGTCGAGCTTGGCATGGGTATCGGCATCGTCGCGGCGATGGCGTATGACCCGAAGCGCGACAGCGAACTCGTCGCGCTCGATACGCAGCATCTGTTCGAGGCGAGCACGACGCGCGTCGGCTTGCGCAAGGGCGCGTTCTTGCGGGCCTACGCTTACCGGCTGATCGAGATGTTCGCGCCGCAACTCGACGAGGCGCAGATCGCGGCGCAACTGCGCGAAGCGGCTTGAGCGAGTTCAGGTTCATCCCGGCTGATTTACAATCGCCGGCATGAACACTTCTCTCGATACCTTGCCGCGCCTCGCCGTTCTCGCGACGGGCGGCACCATCGCCGGACAAGCTGGCGATGCATCCAGGACAGCGGGTTACAAAGCAGGCGTGGTCGGCGTCGACAAGCTGCTCGAAGCCGTGCCCGCGCTCGGCTCGGTCGCGCGCATTCACGCGGAACAGATTGCGAGCATCGACAGCAAGGACATGACGCCCGCGCTGTGGACGACGCTTTCGCGGCGGATCGATGCACTGCTCGCGCAAGACGATATCGATGGCGTGGTCGTCACGCACGGCACGGACACGCTCGAAGAGACCGCTTACTTGCTGCATCTGACGGTGAAGAGCGCGAAGCCGGTCGTCCTGACCGCGGCGATGCGGCCCTCCAGTGCGCTGTCCGCCGATGGTCCGTTGAATCTGCTCAACGCGCTCACGGTCGCCGCTTCGAGGCAGGCGGCGGGGCAGGGCGTGCTGATCGCGTTCAATAATTTGATCCACAGCGCACGCGAAGTCACGAAGACGAGCACCTATGCCGTCGATGCCTTCCGTTCGCCCGAAGCGGGCGCGCTCGGTTTCGTGCAGGACGGACGCGTCGAGTTTCAACGCACGGTCGTGCGGCCGCACACGCTCGCGAGCGAATTCACCGTGCCGCAAGACTGGCCGATGGTCGAAATCGTCGCGAGTTATGCGGGCGTATCGCGCGTTCCGGTCGATGCGCTCGTCGGCGCTGGCGTGAAGGGCATCGTGCTTGCGGGTACCGGCAACGGCTCCATGAGTTCGACGCTCGCGCAAGCCTTCGCCGATGCCATTGGGCGAGGCGTGGCGGTGGTGCGTTCGTCGCGCGTTGGCTCGGGTCATGTGATGCGCAACGGCGCCGCATCCGACGATGCGCTCGGCACCGTCAGCGCGGGCACGCTCAATCCGTACAAGGCGCGCGTGCTGTTGCAACTGGCGCTCGCGAGAGGCGTGAGCGATGCGCCCGGCCTGCAGCGCATCTTCGAGACATACTGAAACCGAAACGAAAAACGCGAACCGGAGTTCGCGTTTTTCGTTGCTTCAGCTTGCAGCCGGAATGCGTAGCACCTGTCCCGGATAGATCTTGTCCGGGCTCTTGAGCATGGGTTTGTTGGCTTCGAAGATGACATCGTTCTTCGCGCCGCTGCCGTAATACTTCTCCGCGATTTTCCAGAGATTGTCGCCGGCCACGACCGTATGAAATTGCGACTCCGGAGCGGGCGACGGCACGGTCAGTTGGTCATCCACCTTGTCCACGTGCTGCACGTTGCCCGCCGCGACGAGGATCTTCTCCTTCGTGGCCTGATCCGCGGCTTCGCCCGATACGGTGACCGTGTGCGACGCGCCGTCGTACTTCACTTGCAGATCCTGCGCTTCGAGCCCTTGCGAACGAATGTACGTCGCGATGGCTTCGCCGGCCTTGAGATTGAGCTCCGCGACATCCACGGCCGCAGGCGCGGCCTGCGCGGTTTGCGAGGTTGCACCAAAGAGCTTCTCGCCTGCTTCCTTGATAAAGCTGAGGATTCCCATTGCTGAACTCCTTAAGTGTCGATGGTGAGCGCTTGCGCCAGGGCAAGGCTTCGTTAGTCGCATCACTTCAAGGATAGTTCGGAGATTGTGACAATGGCTGGTTCATGCGCGATCCAACAATCCGACGCGGACACCCGACGGAAAACCGTCTGACCGACCAAGGCTTACCCGGCTCGACCGACGGGTGCCGCTCTCGGACCCCACTTGCCGCCCTCAGCCCAGAGCGGCATTTGTCCCGCGTGCCCATACGCGGGACGCCCCACGGTACCGGTCGTTCAAGCCGCGGCTTTCGCCTTCTGCGGTTCTTGAGCAACCTGGAAGTTCGACATGATTTCAAGCGCCCGCACGAGTCCCGAGTGATCCCAGGCTTTGCCGCCATTGGCCGCGCACACGCTGAACAACTGCTGCGCGCTCGCGGTGTGGGGCAGGGCGAGACCCATCTTGCGCGCGCCTTCGAGCGCAAGATTCAAGTCCTTCTGATGCAGTTCGATACGGAAGCCCGGGTCGAATGTGCGCTTCGTCATGCGCTCGCCGTGCACTTCGAGAATGCGTGACGCGGCGAACCCGCCCATTAACGCCCGGCGCACGCGTTCCGGATCGGCGCCCGAACGCGAGGCAAACAACAAGGCCTCGGCGACGGCTTCGATGTTGAGCGCGACGATGATCTGATTCGCCACCTTGCAGGTCTGACCCGCGCCGTTGTCGCCGATGAGCGAGATGTTCTTGCCCATGAGATCGAACAGAGGCTTCGCGATATCGAACGATTTCTGCGGGCCACCCACCATGATCGTGAGCGATGCCTCGCGCGCGCCGACTTCGCCGCCGGACACGGGCGCATCGAGATAGTCGCAGCCGAGCGCGTTGATCTTCTTCGCGAAGTCCTGCGTATCGAGCGGGTTGATCGAGCTCATGTCGATCACGAGCTTGCCCTTCGTGAGGCCGTTGGCCACGCCGTCATCGGCGAAGAGGACGTTGGCGACATCGGGCGTGTCGGGCACCATCGTGATGACGATCTCGCTCGCTTGCGCCACGCCGGTGGAATCGGCCGCGACTTGCGTCTGTGCGCGGATGTCGTCGGGCACCGGAAACTTGCCGTTCACGACGAGCTTGTGACCGCCCTTCAAAAGGTTGCGCGCCATGTGCGCGCCCATGATGCCAAGGCCGATGAATCCAATGGTTGCCATACTCTCTTGCTCTCCTTGTGTCTCGGGTTTTAAGCGGCGGCGCGCGGCTTTGCGGCGGCGATCGTGCGAAGCCAGCCAAGGCCCGCTTCGGTGCTTGCAAGCGGCTTGTATTCGCAGCCGATCCATCCTTCGTAGCCGATCGAATCGAGCAGATCGAACAGGAACGCGTAGTTGATCTCGCCCGTGCCCGGTTCGTTGCGCCCCGGATTGTCGGCGAGCTGGATATGCGCGATCGACGGCAGGTTCTTCTTGATCGTCGCGGCCAGTTCGCCTTCCATGCGCTGCATGTGATAGATGTCGTATTGCAGAAACAGATTGTCCGAGCCGACCGCACGGATCACGTCGAGCCCTTCGGACGAACGGTTCAGCGCGAAGCCCGGAATATCGTAAGCATTGCACGGCTCGACGAGCAGGCGGATGCCTTCCTTCTTCAATGCATCGGCGGCGAAGCGCAGGTTTTCGATGATCGTCGTGCGCGCCTGTTCCTTCGATACCCCCGCCGTCGGAATGCCAACGAGGCAGTTCACTTGCGGCACCTTCAGCGCCTTCGCGTATTCGATTGCGCGGGGCACGCCTTCACGGAACTCGCTCACGCGATCCGGCAGGCAGGCGATGCCGCGTTCGCCCGCTTCCCAGTTGCCCGCGGGCAGGTTGTGCAGCACGATCCGCAGGTCGTGTTCCTCGATGCGTGCTTGCAAATCGCCGGTCGAGTACGCATACGGAAACAGGAACTCGACCGCCTTGAAGCCCGCCTTCGACGCCGCCGCGAAGCGGTCGAGGAAAGGGACTTCGTTGAACAGCATGGTCAGGTTCGCGGCAAATTTCGGCATGTCTTTATTCCTGATGGTCGGTCAGTTCTAGGACGCTCAGTCGAGCGGCGTCACGGTCACGGCGGTCGGCGCATCGGCGCGCGTTTCGGCGAGCTCTTCGAACTCGTTGATCGCGTCGATCTCGGTGCCCATCGCGATGTTGGTCACGCGTTCGAGAATCATCTCGACCACGACCGGCACCTGATGTTGCGCCGCGAGCGCCTGCGCCTGTTTCAACGCCGGCGCGATGTCTTCGGGCTTGTGCACGCGCAGCGCCTTGCAGCCGAGACCCTCGGCGACCGCGACGTGATCCACGCCGTATCCTTCGAGCTCCGGCGCGTTGATGTTGTCGAACGCGAGCTGCACGCAGTAGTCCATGTCGAAGCCGCGCTGCGCCTGACGAATCAGACCGAGATACGAGTTGTTCACGACCACGTGCACGTAAGGCAGCTTGAACTGCGCGCCCACGGCGAGTTCCTCGATCATGAACTGGAAGTCGTAGTCGCCCGAGAGCGCGACGATCTTGCGTTGCGGGTCCGCGGCACGCACGCCGAGCGCGGCGGGAATCGTCCAGCCGAGCGGGCCGGCCTGGCCGCAGTTGATCCAGTTACGCGCCTTGAACACGTGCAGGAATTGCGCGCCCGCGATCTGCGAAAGACCGATCGTCGAGACGAAGCAGGTGTCGCGATCGAACGCGAGATTCATCTCTTCGTAGACGCGCTGCGGCTTCATCGGCACGTTGTCGAAGTGGGTCTTGCGCAGCATCGTGCTCTTGCGTTGCTGGCAGTCCTTGACCCATTGCGAACGGTCCGCAAGCTTGCCCGCGGCCTTCCATTCCTTCGCCACTTCGACGAAGAGTTCGAGCGCGAACTTCGCATCCGACACGATGCCGAGGTCCGGTCCGAACACGCGGCCGATCTGCGTCGGCTCGATATCCACGTGCACGAACTTACGGCCCTTGGTGTAGACCTCGACGCTGCCCGTATGGCGATTCGCCCAGCGATTGCCGATGCCAAGCACGAAGTCCGACGCGAGCATGGTCGCGTTGCCGTAGCGGTGCGACGTCTGCAGACCGCACATGCCTGCCATCAGCGGATGATCGTCGGGAATCGCGCCCCACGACATCAAAGTCGGGATCACTGGCACGCCGAGCGTTTCGGCGAACTCGACGAGCAGATCTTCCGCCGCTGCGTTCAGCACGCCGCCGCCGGAAACGATCAAGGGCTTCTCGGCGTCGTTGAGCATCGAGAGCGCTTTTTCGACTTGAGCGCGCGTGGCTTTCGGCTTGTAGATCGGCAGCGGCTCGTAGGTGTCGATATCGAACTCGATCTCGGCGAGCTGCACGTCGATCGGCAAGTCGACCAGCACCGGACCCGGACGGCCCGAGCGCATCAGATGGAACGCCTGCTGAAACACGCGCGGCACGAGCGCCGGTTCGCGCACGGTGACGGCCCACTTGGTGACGGGCTTGGCGATCGATTCGATATCGACGGCCTGGAAGTCTTCCTTGTACAGACGCGCACGTGGCGCCTGGCCCGTGATCGCGAGAATGGGGATCGAATCCGCCTGAGCCGAGTAGAGGCCCGTGATCATGTCCGTGCCCGCCGGCCCCGACGTACCGATACAAACGCCGATATTGCCGGGAGCCGCGCGCGTATAACCTTCGGCCATGTGCGAGGCGCCCTCGACGTGGCGCGCCAGCACGTGGCTGATGCTGCCGGCTTTTCTGAGCGCCGAGTAAAACGGGTTGATGGCGGCGCCGGGCACACCGAACGCGGTGTCGATGCCTTCCTTCTCCAGCACGAGGACGGCTGCGTCGACGGCTCTCATCTTGGGCATGGTTGTCTCCTTCCAGGGGTCTCTATTCGGGGTTGCTGTCTTGGTCGTGCGCATGGCAGCAGGCTTCCGATGCACTTTAGGCGCGTGCAAAAGGTTTGATAAGATCAACCGCAGTCGTTTTTTACCAAACAAAAAGTATCGAATGAGGCCGGAGACAAAGAGATGGACCGCTTCAAGCAGATCGAAACCTTCGTGCGCGTGGCCGAAGCCGGCAGTCTCGCGGCGGCGGCACTGGAGGAGGGCGTGTCGCCGGTGATCCTGGGCCGCCGCATCGACGCGCTCGAAAAGCGCCTAGGCGTCAAACTGATGTATCGCTCGACGCGCAGGCTCGTCGTGAGCGAAGAGGGCGCGGCGTTTCTCGACCGCTGCAAGAATCTGCTCGCGGAGTGGGATCAGGCCGAGAACGAACTCGCGGCCGGCCGGCGCGCGGTGGGCGGGCATCTGATCGTGTCGGCGCCGGCGGCGTTTGGGCGCATGCATGTCGCGCCGCACGCGCCGCTTTTCCTCGTCGACAAACCGGAATTGCAGATGTCGTTCAATCTGACCGACCGCGTCGTCGATCTGGTGCGCGAAGGTTATGACTTGTCGATCCGCATCGGCGGAGCGGTGGACCCGAACTTCGTCGCCGTGAAGCTCGCGAGCAACCGCCGCGTGGTTTGCGGCACGCCCGCGTATTTCAGGAAGCACGGCCGGCCGAAGACGCTCGAAGACTTGCCGAATCACAACTGTCTTGCGTTCAATTTGCAAGGCGGACAGAACCGCGGCTGGTACTTTCGCCGTAACGGCAAGCTCGTGACGGTGCGCGTGACCGGCAATCTCGACTGCAACGACGGCGAGTTGCTGCATCGCTGGGCGTCGGAGGGGCTCGGGCTCGGCTGGCGTTCGACCTGGGAGATTCAGCGTCAGTTGGCGTCGGGCGAACTCGAAACCGTGCTGGACGACTTCGAGTTGCCCGACTACGACATCCTCGCGGTTTATCCGCAGCAGCGCTACGTTCCGGCGCGCGTGCGCTACTTTATTGATTATTTGAAGGAAATTTACGCGCAGGACGGTTATTGGAGCCGTCCGCTCGCGCTTCCCGGCGAACCATTGCCCGCCGGAACGCACGCAGCTTGAGCGTCGCTCGCGCGGCTTTGTGCGGCTCGTGCGGCTCTGTGCGGCTTTGTGCGACTTTGTGCGACTCGTGCGGCTTTGTGCGGCCACGTCGTAACTGCTTGAAATCATGGCCAAAGTTTTTCGGAAACCGCCGATTTGGCTTGCCTTGGGGAAGGCATCGCGTTATAGTCTTGGGCTTCTCACTTGCCGCACCGGTCCGACGCCCGGGTGGCTTTAATCCAAAAGTTCAGTACAAGGAGTGAATATGCGTCATTACGAAATCGTATTTATCGTGCATCCCGATCAGAGCGAGCAAGTGCCCGCCATGATCGAGCGCTACAAGAGCACGATCACCTCGCACGGTGGCCAGATCCACCGTATCGAAGACTGGGGCCGTCGCCAACTGGCCTACATGATCGAGAAACTCGCGAAGGCTCACTACGTCTGCATGAACATCGAATGCGATCAAGCTACGCTCGAAGAACTCGAGCACGCATTCAAGTTCAATGACGCCGTTTTGCGTCACCTCATCGTCAAGATGAAGAAGGCCGAAACCGGCCCGTCGCCGATGATGAAGGAAGTGCAGCGCGAAGAAGCCAAGAAGGCGGCCTCGCAGCCGTCCGAAGCGCAGGCTTAAGGCGAAGATTTTCGTCAGCCACCAGAAATTAAGTGAACAGGCTGCAACTGACAGCAAGCGTCGTGGAACGCGAACCGGTGCGATACACGCCCGCCGGCGTACCAATCGCAAGCTGCACGTTGCATCACCGAACGGAAGTCGTCGAAGCGGGCATTGCCCGTCAAGTCGAACTGACAATGCCGGCCGTAGCCGCCGGCGAGGTGAGCGGCAGACTGGAAAGCTGTCAGATGGGCGTGGAAACACGCTTCACCGGCTTTCTGGCTAAAAAAAGCCGCAACGCACGAACCCTGGTGTTTCACATCACAGAATTGCAGGACATTGGAAAGGACTGAACATGCCCCGCCCGACTGGTAAGAAATTCGACAAGCGTCGTCAGCAACAAAACCCGCTCTTCAAGCGCAAGAAGTTCTGCCGTTTCACGGCAGCCGGTGTCGAGTACATCGACTACAAAGACACGGAAACGCTGAAGGACTTCGTCGGCGAAAACGGCAAGATCACGCCGGCTCGTCTGACGGGCACGAAGGCGCACTATCAGCGCCAGCTCGACACGGCAATCAAGCGCGCGCGTTTCCTCGCGCTCCTGCCGTACACCGACCTGCACAAGGCCTAATCAGACGACGCATAAGGAACAAGCCAAAATGCAAATCATTCTTTTGGAAAAAGTCGTCAACCTGGGCAACCTGGGCGACATCGTCAAGGTCAAGGACGGCTACGCACGTAACTTCCTGATCCCCGGCAAGAAGGCTCGCCGCGCAACGAAAGACGCAATCGCCGAATTCGAAGTGCGCCGCGCCGATCTCGAAAAGGTTGCCGCTGAAAAGCTGGCTTCCGCGCAAAAGCAAGGCGAAAAGCTGAACGGCTTCACGGTTCAGATCTCGCAGAAGGCAGGTGTGGACGGCCGTCTGTTCGGCTCGGTCACGAACGCCGACATCGCCGAAGCACTGAAGGCTCAAGGCTTCGCAGAAGTGGAAAAGGCGCAAGTGCGTCTGCCGCAAGGCCCGCTGAAGCTGGTGGGCGACCACGCTGTTCAAGTGGCGCTGCATACGGACGTGCTGGTCGACGTCACGGTGTCGGTGCTGGGCGAGCACGCCTAAGGTTGCTGCGGACCGCTGGTAAGGCTTCACGCCCAGCCAGCCGAGTCCGGCAGAAAAGAAGGGCAGGAACCGTTTCAGGTTCCTGCCTTTTTTATTGTCCGCTTGCGTCTATTTCATCGATAATTCCACCCCATGAACGCTCCGTCCAAAGACCCGCAACTCGACGCGCTGAAGGTTCCGCCGCACTCGATCGAAGCCGAGCAATCGGTGATCGGCGGTTTGCTGCTGGACAACGCGGCGTGGGACCGAATCGCCGACGTGATGTCGCAAGGCGATTTTTATCGCTATGACCATCGGATCATCTACGAGCACATTGGCAAGCTGATCTCGACCACGCGGCCCGCCGACGTCATTACCGTCTACGAAGCGCTCAACATGGCCGGCAAGGCCGAGGAAGTGGGCGGGCTCGCGTATCTGAATGCGCTTGCTCAGAACACGCCTAGCGCAGCGAACATTCGCCGTTACGCGGAAATCGTGCGCGATCGCGCGGTGCTGCGCCGCCTGGTCTCCGTCGCCGATGAAATTTCCGCCGATGCCTTTAATCCGCAAGGCAAGGAAGTGCGCCAGATTCTGGACGAGGCGGAATCGCGTGTGTTTTCCATCGCCGAGGACGGGGCGCGCGGCACGCAGGGCTTTCTGGAAATCGGACCGCTGCTTACGCAAGTTGTCGAGCGCATCGACACGCTTTACCACACGGCCAATCCGAGCGATGTCACGGGCACACCCACCGGCTTCGTCGACCTCGACCGCATGACGTCGGGCATGCACGGCGGCGAATTGATCATCGTGGCGGGACGTCCGTCGATGGGTAAGACGGCGTTCTCGATGAACATCGGCGAATACGTGGCGGTGGAGTATGGTTTGCCCGTCGCCGTTTTCTCAATGGAAATGCCAGGCACGCAACTGACCATGCGTATGCTCGGCTCGGTCGGCCGGCTGGATCAACACAGAATGCGTACCGGCCGCCTCACCGACGAAGACTGGCCGAAGCTCACGCACGCGGTCCAGAAAATGAGCGAGGCGCAGCTTTTCATCGATGAAACGGGCGGCCTGAACCCCATGGAACTGCGCTCTCGCGCGCGGCGCTTGTCGCGGCAGTGCGGCAAGCTCGGGCTCATCATCGTCGATTATTTGCAGCTGATGTCCGGCTCCGGCGGCGGCGAAAACCGCGCGACCGAAATCTCGGAAATCTCGCGCTCGCTCAAGGGGCTCGCGAAAGAACTCGACGTGCCAGTGATCGCGCTTTCGCAGTTGAATCGCGGTCTGGAACAGCGCCCCAACAAGCGTCCGATCATGTCGGATTTGCGGGAATCCGGCGCTATCGAGCAGGACGCGGACGTGATTCTCTTCATCTACCGCGACGAAGTTTATAACCCCGACAGCCCGGACAAGGGCACGGCGGAAATCATCATCGGCAAGCAGCGTAATGGTCCGATCGGGCCCGTGCGGCTGACTTTCCACGGCCAATACACGAAGTTCGACAATTTCGCCGGCGCGCAGAGTTTTTACGGCGAATAACGCCCGAAGCCGCGCGCATCCCTTCTGCTCGATGTCAAGACTTCGTGTTGACACGCGCCGCGCGGCGCTTCGCGCGCGGTGCGTGGGCTGCCGGGCAAAGGTACAATATGTCGGTTTGATGTCTGTCTCATTGACCCATTTTTCGGGATTTTCATGTTCGGTCGTTTCATGCCCACCGAGGGCAAATTCTTCGAGATTTTCAATGCGCACGCGAAATGCATCATCGATGCAAGCCGCGAGCTCGAATTGCTGATCGATAACCTCGACGAAGCCGAGGTCCACAAGCAGAACGTCCAGACGGCCGAAAAGCGCGCCGACAAGCTCACGCACGAAACCATCGATCTGCTGCACAAGACTTTCATCACGCCGCTCGATCGCGACGAAATCCACAAGCTCATCACGACGATGGACGACATCCTCGACTTGATGGAGGACGTCGCCACGGCCATTTCGCTCTACGACGTACGCGCGGTGACTTCCGAGGCGAGCCAGCTCGCGCACATCTGCACGGCGACATGCCTGCGTGTGCAGAAGGCTGTGGAATTGCTCGCGGACATGAAGCGCGCGAGCGAAATCCTGAAGATCTGCGAAGAAATCGACCGCCTGGAATCCGACGCCGACCGCGTCTTGCGCTCCGCCATGTCGAAACTTTTCCGCGAGGAAGACGACGTCAAGACGCTGATCAAGCTGAAGGCCATCTACGAGTTGCTGGAGACGATCACCGACAAGTGCGAAGACGTCGCGAACATCATCGAAGGCATCGTTCTGGAAAACGCCTGACCACGCCGGCCATGCCCGCCAGCGCGTGATCAAAGCTCCGTGCGGCGGGTCAAGAGGACAAAACCGGCGCTTTTCACAGCTGGTCAAAACAAAAGCAACCGATGCATTCGATTCAACTCGCCATCTGGGCAGTCGCCTTGCTCGTCATAGTCGCGCTCGCGTTCGACTTCATGAACGGCTTTCACGACGCGGCCAACTCCATCGCCACGGTGGTCTCCACCGGCGTGCTCAAGCCGCAACAAGCGGTCGCTTTCGCGGCGGCGTTCAACGTCATCGCGTATTTCATCTTCCACCTGAAGGTCGCGGCGACCGTCGGCAAGGGAACGATCGATCCCGATATCGTCGATCACTACGTGATCTTCGGCGCGCTCGTCGGCGCGATCGGCTGGAATATCGTCACATGGCACTACGGCATTCCGTCTAGCTCGTCGCACGCGCTGATCGGCGGACTCGTCGGTGCCGCCCTCGCCAAGTCGGGCTGGGGATCGCTCAACATGGACGGTCTCCTGAAGACTGTCGCGTTCATTTTCATTTCGCCGCTGCTCGGCTTCGTGCTCGGCTCGTTTTTCATGCTGCTCGTGTCGTGGCTGTATTTCCGCACGCCGCCATCGAAGGTAGATAGGCGCTTCCGGCGCTTGCAGCTCATTTCCGCCGGGCTCTATTCGCTCGGCCACGGTGGGAATGACGCGCAGAAGACCATCGGCATCATCTGGATGCTGCTGATCGCGACTGGCTACGCTTCTTCCGCGGCAGATGCGCCGCCTATCTGGGTTATCGGTTTGTGTTACCTGTCGATGGGTCTTGGCACTTTGTTCGGCGGCTGGCGCATCGTGCGCACCATGGGTCAGAAGATCACCAAGCTCAAGCCTGTCGGTGGTTTTTGCGCGGAAACGGGCGGGGCGATCACGCTCTTCGTCGCATCGTTCCTCGGCATTCCGGTGTCCACCACGCATACGATCACGGGCGCCATCGTCGGTGTGGGCGCGACGCAGAAATTCAGCGCGGTGCGCTGGGGCGTCGCGGGAAATATCGTGTGGGCGTGGATCTTGACTATTCCGGCATCCGCGGTGCTCGCGGCGGTCGGTTGGTGGATCGGTCACCGTATCTTGTAGTCGGTTTCTTCAGCGGCCCCGTTCACGACGGGGCCGTTTTGCATCTGTCGCAAATCGATTGCCGCGCTCGGCGGCGTCGCTCTCAGATGATCGGCGACGACACTCCGTCCATCGGAATGATTGCGCCCGATACATAACTCGCGCGACGGCTCGCCAGGAACAGCGCGACGTCGGCGATTTCCTCGGGTTTCGCGTAGCGGCCAAGCGGCACCTTCGACTGGCTCTCGGCGAGCACGGCGTCGCGTGTCGTGCCTTGCCGTTCGGCTTCGAGCGCGAGGGCTTCCTCGACGCGTTCGGTGAGCGTCGATCCCGGATTGATCGCGTTGATGCGAATGCCGAGCTTGGCATAGTGATGCGCAAGGCCGACGGTATTGAGCATGAGCGCCGCATTGGCCGCGCCGCCCGCAATATGAATGTCCGACGCGATTTTGCCGCCCATGCCGACAATATTCACGATCGCGCCCGGCTCGATGTTCGGATCGCCGCGCAAGCGTTCGGCCATGCGCTTTAGCACCACTTGCTGCGGATAGACGTAGGAGAAGTATTTCGCGTCCATCGCGGCTTTATACGCGGCAGCGTCAAGCGTGTCGGGATCGTAGCGGCGCGCGGCGCCGGCGCTGTTGATCAGGATGTCGATGGGGCCGAGCGCGGCGCTCGCTTCCTCGACGACATCTTCGGCGCTGTGCGCTTCGTGCAGATCGGCGCGGGCGAGATGCACGTGATGACCTTCTTTCGCGAGTTGTTCGCGGGCGCGCGCGAGGTTGGCGGCATCGCGCGAGACGATCGCGACTTTTGCGCCTTCGCTTGCAAAGGCTTTTGCGCATGCAAAACCGATTCCCTTGCTGCCGCCCGTGATCAGGACGACTTTCCCGGCAAGACCCAAGTCCATGGTGATTGGCTCCTTCTGATTGCGCCGCCTGTCGCGGCGGGATCTAGTCACGATAGCAGAGAGGGGCGAGGACTGTGGACGACGATGGGGTTGCGTTTCGCTCGGTTCGATATGTATCGGATGCGCTTAAGCCGCGCGCGGCGGTGCCGAAACCGAAGGGCTATTTCTATCCATGAAGCCTAAATCCGGCGATATAGGGCAACGCGGACAGAACAAAACGGCAGACGCGAACAGCGCGACGAAGAGATTCCGGCCTCAAAGTCGGTGTTCGGGACGCGGCCGCGCGCCGTGAATCTCGTGTGAGTCTCAGTTGCTGCCGGTGGCGAAGCGCGCGATGGGATCGTCAGCTTGGTTCGAACGCGGCGCGGTAAGCGAGCCGGTCGATGCGCGGATGACGTGCGCGGGCGGATCGGCGGGATCGCTCGTTGCCTGCGCCGCGCGCGCTTGCTTGCGTGCGGCGTTCGATGTCGGCGGCGGCGGTTCGAAGGCGTCGGCGGCGGCTTGGATGGGATCGGGGGAAGCGTTTGCCGAGCCTGCCACCGCGGATGGCGCGATTGCACCGGCAAGGCGGGCTTGGCGTTGCGCGGCGCTCAAGGCGGGCGGCGGAGGTTCGAAGGCGTCGGCGCTGGATCGTGCGGTATCGGTGGTTGCACCTGCCGCAAGCGCTTGACGCTGCGCCGCGCTCAAAGTAGGTGGCGGCGGCTCGAAGGCATCGGTACTGGATTGTCCAGTACCGGTTGCCGCGCGTGCCTGTCGCTGCCCTGCGGTCAAGGTCGATGGGAGCGGCTCGGAAACATCGGCATTCGATCGCGCGGAACTGGCCGTCGCGCCGGCCGCAAGCGCCTGCCGCTGCGCTGCACTCAACCTGGATGGCGGCGGCTCGAACGCATCGGCGTTGGATCGTGCGGCATTGGTCACCGTGCTTCGCCGTTCCCCCGCATTCAATGCCGATACAGGCGGTTGATATGCCTCGTTACTCGTCCCCGCCGCGCTTTCCCTAGCATATGAATCGGCAGGCGTCGAAGATAACCGTCCATTAGCCGAAGCCTGAGCGCTCGCGCCTGCCGCCGTCGGCACGTCAGACCCAGCAGGCGACGCCAAGTACGTCGGCGCATCGAAAGGCGCGGGCCCGCTCTTCGGCGGCGCAACGCGCCTGATTCCGTCGAAACGCTTTGCCCAATAAGGATTGGTCAAATAATCGAGCCGGACCGTCCCGCCCGTCGATGGCGCATTCACGAACCGCAACTTGCCGACATAAATCCCGACATGCGAATGCGCCCGCCCCGTCGTGTTGAAGAAAATCAGATCGCCGGGCGCAACGCCGTCCGGCTCGATCGATTCCCCGCGCCCGCTCATCTCGGCGGTCGTTCGCGGCAGATTCACCGACGCCGCGCGATCCACCACGTAGCGTACGAGTCCGCTGCAATCGAAGCCCGCTTCCGGCGTATTCCCACCCCATCGATACGGCACACCCACGAGCGCCATCGCCTGAATCGAGATTTCCTCGCGCCCGACGCTATGGTCGACGAAAGTCGGGAAACCAGGAGGCGGCTTGTACGTGCGATTCGCGGCTGTCGACGATGCCGCCGGCTTGCGCGCGCTCTCCTGCGGCACGCTTCCACACGCGGCGAGCAGAACGGAGACAAGAAGCGGCAGCCAGATTCGACGCATTGCAGACGGCGAGCAGCATCTCGCCAAAAGAGGGCAGTCTGTCGATACTAGACCGCCGAACGGACGTGCGGCAAGTTTTCCTGAGACATCACATGAAGTTTGCGTCGTAAGTGTTGCAGTGGCGAAACGATCGGACGAATAGAAACGGCCCGGCGAATCGCTTCACCGGGCCGTTTCGTCAAGTCAAAAGCGCTTACAAAATATCCGACGCGTAATCCGCCAGACGCGAGCGCTCGCCGCGCGCAAGCGTCACATGGCCGCTATGCGTCCATCCCTTGAAGCGATCCACCACGTACGTCAGGCCGGAACTGCCTTCAGTCAGATAAGGCGTGTCGATCTGCGCGATATTGCCCAGGCAAATGATCTTCGTGCCCGGACCCGCGCGCGTGACGAGCGTCTTCATCTGCTTGGGCGTGAGATTCTGCGCCTCGTCGATGATCACGTACTTATCCACGAACGTCCGGCCGCGCATGAAGTTCATGCTCTTCACCTTGAGACGCGAGCGAATCAGTTCTTGCGTCGCCGCGCGGCCCCATTCGCCGGCGGCATCGTCGGTTTTCTGCAGGACTTCGAGGTTGTCGTCGAATGCGCCCATCCACGGCTGCATCTTCTCTTCCTCGGTGCCCGGCAAAAAGCCGATGTCCTCGCCCACCGGCACGGTCGCGCGCGTCACGATGATCTCGTTGTAGCGCTTGTCGTCGAGCACTTGCGCCAAGCCGGCGGCAAGCGCCATGAGCGTCTTGCCGGTGCCGGCCTGACCGAGCAGGGTGACGAAATCGACCTCCGGGTTCATCAGCAAGTTGAGCGCGAAGTTCTGCTCGCGATTGCGCGCCGTGATGCCCCACACGTTGTTCTTGTGATGGCCGTAGTCACGCAGCGTCTGCAAGAGCGCCGTCTTGCCGTTCAACTCGCGCACCACCGCATGGAACGACGGCTCGCCGTTCTGCGGCTCCAGATAGACGAACTCGTTGACGAGCATCGACGAACACAGCGGACCGGTCACGCGGTAATACGTGGTGCCGGTTTTCGTGTCCTGCCAGCTCTCCATGCCCTTGGCGTGCTTGGTCCAGAAGTCCTGCGGCAGCGCGCGTACGCCCGAATAGAGCAGGTCCTTGTCTTCGAGAACCTGATCGTTGAAGTAGTCTTCGGCGGGCAGGCCGAGCGCATGCGCCTTGATACGCATGTTGATGTCTTTCGACACCAGCACGACCTGCCGGTCCGGGCGCTCTTTCTGCAACGCGCGCACGACGCCGAGAATCTGGTTGTCCGCCTTGCCGACAGGCAAGCCTTCGACCGGTTCGATATCGGTGAGCGTCGTCTGGAAGTAGAGCCGTCCGAGCGCGTCGCGATTACCCTGCGCGGCGAGCGGCAGCCCCGCCGACATCTCGCCCGCGTGCGCGACGAGCGCGTCGAGCGTGCGACTCACCTGACGCGCATTGCGCGCGACTTCCGACATGCCCTTCTTGTGATTGTCGAGTTCTTCGAGCGTCATCATCGGCAGATAGACGTCGTGCTCCTCGAAGCGGAAGAGCGAGCTCGGATCGTGCATCAGCACGTTGGTATCGAGCACGAAAAGCTTGTGCAATTCGGCTTCCTGCACGCCGCGCTGACGGCGTTTGTTCTGCGCGGCCGGCTCTTTCGCGGCGCGCGCGGCGGTCGTGGCCGCGGGCGCGACGGGTGCATCCGCGCGGCCGGTACGGGCTTCGCGCGCGGCGGGTTCGACAGGCGTTGCGGGCGCGGCTTCATCGGCTGCCTGACGCGCGTTCGGCGTCGGTTGCAGGAGCGCGGCGGTCTGTTTGGTGCGGCGTGCGCGCGTGGCGGGTGCGGGCGCGGCGGCCATGACGGCTTCGCTCGGCGCTTCGAGCGGAATCTGGGTCAGCACCTCGCTCGCGATGGAACGCAGCGTATGCGCGGCATTCGCCGCGGGACGCTCGGCGGCGACGGTCTGGACCGCGCCGTTTTCCTCGTCGCCGGATGACGACGTCTGTTTCTTCTGCTTCGACGGCCGGGCTTTGGCTTTGTATTCCTCAGCCGGGAGGAGATGGCCGAGCTTGGCCGGGGCGGTAGGCAAAGGCATGGTGTTCCCTCGAAAGGAATCGGGTCGTATATTGCGCGCCGCCTGTCGCATTCTGCTCGTTCGCCCTCGCAGCGAATCGTGGTTCGCAGTCTGCGTCCGGCGGCGCGCTTCGTTTGTCGAAAACGCCGGTTCGCCTAAGTTTCGATCTGCTCCTTGAGTGTGCGTCCACTGGTGTCGTGCGAAGGTCCGGAAAACCTCGTGGCCGACTGTGGCATTCGCGCGACGCCAATAAAAAAGCCGCCGTCCCGACTACCGGAACCAGCGGCTGACTTCGAGTCTGGTGCGCTGTACCGCCGTAGATGCCTCGCATAGCCCGGGCTCCTGCCGATTGCGCCTAAAGGCGTACGGCAGCTTTCGCTCGGTAGAAGGTCATGGGGTGGACAGGCGCTCATTGCGGACCAATATAGCGCGCCTCAAATTGCTTGTACAGCCTCGACGATGGCCTCGACGTGCCCCGGCACCTTGATGCCTCGAAACTCGCGGCGCAGCACGCCTTTTGCATCGAGCAGAAACGTGGAACGCTCGACGCCGCGCACTTCCTTGCCATACATCTTCTTCATTTTGATGACATCGAAAAGCGAGCAGATGGCTTCGTCGGCGTCCGATACCAGCGTGTACGGCAGCTCCAGTTTGGCCTTGAAGTTGTCGTGAGATCTCACGCTGTCGCGCGAGATGCCAACCACTTCCGCGCCAGCGGCCTGGAATTGATCGTAGTGGTCGCGAAATTGCAGGCTTTCCGTCGTGCAGCCGGGCGTGTTGTCCTTGGGATAAAAGAACAGCACGACTTTCTTGCCGCGCAGGTTCGAGAGCGTGAACTCGCCGCCGGTGGCGGGTGCGGTGAAGTCGGGAACGGGCTGATCGACTGCGACTGACACGAAGTTTCTCCTTTGTCGGCCAGGGTCGGGCGCGTAGCCCAACCTTGGCCAGATGTTGTTTATTTGAAGCAGAGGGACTAGCAAGCAGAAGCGGATCAGCCCGGCTGAACGATCAACTCGCCGGCGCGGCCAGGGATCTCGCCCCACGTGACAGGGTACGTGGGCAGGGAAGCGCGGTCCAGCGTCGCATGATAGTCGCCCATCGTGGCGAAGCTGTGTCCCTGCGCGCGCCAGCCCGCCAGCAGTTGCTCGAACACCGGCGCGAGCTTCTGGCCTTCGAGTTCGGCGTGCAGCGTGAAAACCTGGTCGCGCGGATTGTTCTGCGTGTGACGCAAGAGATGCGCGGCCACGTTGGTCGTGTCGACACCATCGACGCCGAGGATTTCGTCGAGGGTCGGCAGGGTGGTCGGCATCTGAATGTGATCGAGCGTGCGGCCATTGAGCACTGGAATATACGGCGTATGGCCGCGCCCGTCGGATGCGTAGCGCATACCCCAGGCGTCGATCTGTTCGAACGCGTAGCCGTTCATCTGCCAGCCCGCCGCGCCATGCGTGACGGGCGGCGCGCCGAAAATCTCGATGAAGCGCGCATGGCTTTGCTGCATCTGCGACACGGTCCACGCCTGATCGCGCGCGCGCACGTTGTCCTGCCAGTAAACGTGATCCCACGTATGGATGCCGCATTCGAACCCGGCTTCGTGGATGGCGCGCATTTCGGCCTTCGCCTCGCGGCCGATATCCGGCCCTGGCAGCAGTACGCCGTACATCAGCGTCTTCACACCGTAATGCTCGACGACAGACGTGCGCGACACCTTCTTGAGAAAGCCCGGCCGGAATACGCGGCGCAGCGCCCAGCCGGTGTGATCCGGCCCGAGGCTGAACAGAAACGTCGCGCGGGCGCTGTATTTGTCGAGCAATCTGCCGAGATTGGGCACGCCTTCGCGCGTGCCGCGCAGGGTGTCGACGTCGATCTTGAGAACGATACGGGCCACGCGCCGTTCCTTAAGACTGCTCGACGAGCGCGCGAGCTTCGCCGACGAGCGTGCGATACGCTTCGAAAATCTTGCGCAGCGCGTCGTCCATGCTCGCTTCCGGCTTCCAGTCCAGTTCCTGCATGGTGTTGTCGATCTTCGGCACGCGGTTCTGCACGTCCTGATAGCCCGCGCCGTAGTACGCGCCCGACGAAGTCTCGACGAGCTGCACCTTCTTCGCGGTCTCCGCGTACTCGGGATACTCGGCGGCGAGCGCGAGCATCTTGTGCGCGAGTTCGCGCACCGAGAAGTTGTTGACCGGATTGCCGATGTTGTAGATCTTGCCCGACGCCATGCCGTCCTTGTTTTCGATGATCTTCATCAGCGCGCCGATGCCGTCGTCGATATCCGTGAACGCACGCTTTTGCGCGCCGCCATCGACGAGGCTGATGTTCTCGCCGCGCACGATGTGTCCCAGGAACTGCGTGACCACGCGCGACGAACCTTCCTTCGCGGTGTAGATGGAGTCGAGGCCCGGGCCGATCCAGTTGAACGGGCGGAACAGCGTGAAGTTGAGGCCTTCCATGCCGTAACCCCAGATCACGCGGTCCATCAACTGCTTCGAGCAGGCGTAGATCCAGCGCGGCTTGTTGATGGGGCCGTAGGAGAGCGTGGAGTTCTCCGGATCGAACTGCTCGTCGGCGCACATGCCGTACACCTCGGAGGTCGACGGAAACACGAGGTGCTTGCCGTACTTGACCGCCGACCGCACGATTGGCAGGTTGGCCTCGAAGTCCAGTTCGAACACGCGCAGCGGCTGCTTCACGTAGGTCGCGGGCGTGGCAATGGCGACGAGCGGCAGAATCACGTCGCACTTCTTGACGTGATACTCGACCCACTCCTTGTTGATGGTGATGTCGCCTTCGAAGAAATGCATCCGCTCGTGATTCGCGAGGTCGCCCAGGCGATCGGTTTGCATGTCCATCCCGAAGACTTCCCAGTCGGTCGTTTCGAGGATGCGCTTGGAAAGGTGATGGCCGATGAAGCCATTGACACCCAGGATGAGAACTTTTTTCATGAATGACGAGAGGATTGAATGATTCGGTCGAATTCGGCGGGTTCGACGGTGCGCTCCTCGCCCACGGGCTGCGCTTCGGCATTCAATGGCCGATGACGCAACTCGTGCACGGCGACGACGCGGCCATCGCCGCAGACGCCAAACAGCGCATTATCCGCCAGCGTCAGGCCGCAGGGCAAATCCCTGAGCGCGGCGAGCCGCTCGCGCGTAACGCCGGGCGCACCGGTTTCAGGAACGAGGCGCGCCCGCGCGACGATGAAGCGCTCGCCGCCCATGTCCGTGAACGCGCCGGGATAGGGCGGCGCCACCGCGCGAATCAGGTTGTAGACGCGTTGTGCGTTCGCCGTCCAGTCAATGCGGCCATCTTCCGGTTTGCGCCCGCCGTAGTAGCTGCCGGCGGCGAGATCGTTCGGCAGACGCGGCGCTTCGCCGGCAAGCAGGGCGGGCAGTACGCGCCAGAGCGTTTGCTCGGCGGCGACCACGGTTTTGTCGAAGACCTGAGCGGCGGTGTCATCCGGCAGGATAGGCACGGACGTCTGCGCGAGGATCGCGCCGGCGTCGGGCTTTTCGGCCATTTCGTGCAGCGTCGCGCCACTTTCGGTTTCGCCGTTGAGCACCGCCCAGTTGGTCGGCACGCGGCCGCGATATTTCGGCAACAGCGAGCCATGCATGTTGTACGCGCCGCGCCTGGCCAACGCGAGCAGCGTCACGGGCAGCATGTGCCGGTAGTAGAACGAGAAGATGAATTCCGGCGCGGCGCGGGCGACTGCGTCGTGCACGTCGGGCGCTTTGGGATCGGCGGGCGTGATCACGTCGATGCCATGTTCCGCCGCGACCTGCGCCACGCTGCCGAACCAGATGTTCTCGCTTGCGCTGTCCTCGTGCGTCACGACGAGCCGCACGTCGACGCCGCGCGCGAGCAGCACCTGCAGGCAGCGCACGCCGACATTGTGATAAGCGAATACGACGGCGCGCGGCTTCATCGGCCTTCGTCCTCGCGATCGGCGACCGCCAGATGGATCACTTGCTGGCGCGGCTGGCTGGCCGTAGGCAGGCCGTCGCGCTGCTCGAGAATGGTCTGCACGAGATAGCGCGGACGCGCGCGCACTTGCTGATAAATCCGGCCGATATATTCGCCGAGCAGGCCGAGCGCGAAAATGATCACGCCGAGCATGAAGAACGTGATGGCGAAAAGCGTGAACACGCCCTGAACTTCCGCGCCGAACATGAAGCGGCGAATCAACAGCAGCAGGAACAGGCCCGCCGATCCGACCGAAAGGATCACGCCGATGAACGACAGCCATTGCAACGGCACGACCGAAAAGCCCGTCACGAGGTCGAAGTTCAGCCGGATGAGGCTATAAAGCGAGTACTTGGATTCGCCCGCGAAGCGCTCTTCGTGCGCCACGCCCACTTCGATCGGGTTCTGCGCGAAGGTGTAGGCAAGCGCCGGAATGAACGTGTTGATTTCGCCGCAGCGGTTGATCGTGTCGATGATATGCCGGCTGTACGCGCGCAACATGCAGCCCTGATCCGTCATGCGAATCTTGGTGATGCGCTCGCGCAGACGGTTCATGGCAAGCGATGCCTTCTTGCGCCACAGGCTGTCCTGCCGTTGTTCGCGAATGGTGCCGACGTAATCGTAGCCTTCACGCATCTTTTCGACGAGCTTGGCGATTTCCTCGGGCGGATTCTGCAAGTCGGCGTCGAGCGTGACGACGATCTCGCCGCGCGATTGCTCGAAGCCCGCGAGAATCGCCATGTGCTGACCATAGTTGCCGTTGAGCAGGATCACGCGCGTGGTGTCCGGACGCACGTGGAACTGCTGCGCGAGCAGCGCGGCCGACTTGTCGCGGCTGCCGTCGTTGATGAAGATCACCTCGTACGATGCGTCGAGCGCATCGAGCGCCGGATAAAGGCGCTCAAAGAGGGCGGCGAGGCCGGCTTCCTCGTTGTAGACCGGAATGACGACCGTTACCTCGGGTGCCGTCGCCGCGAAATCCGTATGACTCATGTTGCGCTGGGTGTCCTTGTTAGGCATGCAGTCTGGCGTGCTGCGCACAGATCTCGTCGATGGAAGTGACCACGTGCGCGATGTCCTCCGCGCTCATTTGCGGGAAAAGCGGCAACGTCACGTTGGATGCGCCGAAGTGCTCCGCGTGCGGGAACATGCCTTCCTTGAAGCCGCGCTCGCGATACAGCGTGAACAGATGCAGGGCCGGATAGTGCACGCCCGTGCCGATGCCGCGCTCCTTCAGCTCGCCCATGAACTGCGCGCGCGTGAGATTCAGTTGATCGAGCGGCAGCGTGACCTGAAACATGTGCCAGTTACTGTCCGTAAAGTTGCGCGGCGGCAAGCCTAGACCGAGTTTCACGGCCGCGCCGCCGTCGAACGCATCGAAGTAAAGCTGCGCCAGTTCGCGCCGCCGTTGCGTGATGCTTTCCACCTTGCGCAGCGACCCGAGACCCACGCGCGCCGCCACATCCGTCAGGTTGTACTTGCCGCCGAGCACGTCGCAGTCCATGCCGTCGAAACCCGTGCGCGTGATGCCCTGCAGGCGATACTTCCGCGCGAGTTCGGCTTCGTCCTCGTCGTTCAAGACGAGCGCGCCGCCTTCGATCGACGTCACGTTCTTGTTCGCGTGAAAGCTGAACGAAACGAGATCGCCGAACGCGCCGATGCGCTTGCCGTTCCAGCTCGAACCGAACGCCTGCGCCGCGTCTTCGATCACGCGCAGCTTGTGGGCGCGCGCGATGGCGTAAAGCCGGTCCATATCCACCGGCAGGCCGCCCAAAAACACCGGCATGATCGCTTTCGTGCGCGGCGTGATGGCGCGTTCCAGCAAGTTCAGGTCCATGTTGCGCGTGGCCGGGTCGATATCGACCAAAACCGGCGTGGCGCCGACTTCGATGATGACGTTCGCCGTCGATACCCAAGTCATCGCCGTCGTGATGACTTCGTCGCCCGCGCCGACGCCTGCAATTCGCAGGCCGATTTCCATCGTGCAGGTGCCTGAGTTGAACGCGCGCACCGGCCTGCCGCCGACGAACGCCGACAATTCCGCCTCGAACTGCTGGTTCTGCGGGCCCGTCGTGATCCAGCCGGAACGCAGCACGTCGGCGACGCCCTGAATGGTTTCTTCATCGATGTCGGGCTTGACGAAGGGCAGGAACGGCCGCGATGTCTGAGTCATGGACTATTTGCTTAAGAAATTGGAGTTGATCTGATGTATTGGCGGCACGAGTGAATTCAACGCCGGTCGCGGCGCCTAACCGCGCGCCAGCACGACCACGCCGAGCAGAATGATGCCGATGCCGATCAGCCGCTGCAGCGAGAGCACCTCGCCGAACAAATACCACGCCGCGAAGGCGTTGACGACATAGCCGAGCGAGAGCATCGGATAGGCGATCGACACATCCACGCGCGACAGGCCGACGATCCACACGCCCACGCTCAGCACATAGCAGGCAAGGCCGCCGATGATCGGCCATTGCGTCGCGATCCTGAAACCGACCGGCAGAATGTTGCTTGCCGTGAGTTCGAAGTGCCCGACGGCGTTGACGCCCGCCTTCAGCAGCAACTGCGCGCACGCGTTCAACAATACGCCGATGAGGATACAAGCGAAGGAAATCGGATTCATTGCGGATTAGTCGCGGGTTGGCGCCTGGTTGATCGTGCCGACGGTCTTGCTGGTCTCACACAATAAGGAAAAAGCCGGGCCGCCACAACGGGGTTGGCCGAACGGTCGTGCAATCCGTTTGCGCGCGTGGCACGCACTGTGTCAGACGTGGTGCCGCGCGAGGTGGCAGAGTGCGCCATCACGGTTGCGGTTTCTCGACGATCACACGGCGCGCGTCGCGGGCGATGACCTGCATCGGCACATGGCGGGCGGCGAGGTCGTCGTAGCGGCCAGGCGGCATCAGCGCGAGCGCATACGGTTGCGAGTCCCAAAGCTTGACCCATTGGTCGATGCTCGGCACCCACTTCCGCGGCTCCGTCTGCACGCCGAAGGTGAGTTCGTCGGCTTCCTGCACCATGATCATCGGCTGATCGAGATAGAACGGCATGGTGTGATCGAGCTTGGCGATCGAGTAGAAGGGCGTGCCGGGCGGGAGTTTCGCCATCGCGGCTTTCACGGCCGGCACGAGCTTGACGCCCGAGCTGTCGGTGCCGAAAACGTCGTGACCCGTTCCCGCGATGGTACCGAGCAGCAGCCACGCCGCGCCCAGCCCTGCCGCGCCCGCAAGCACGTTCCGGCGATTGAGCCAGAGCGCCGCGAGCGTCACGACGAACGCGACCGCCAGTCCCGCATAAACCCATATCTGGAACGCGCGATACAGCGCATTGGGCGTATTCGCGCTGCCCGCCCGGCCGATGAAGATCGCGCCGAACGCCGCGGCGATCAGGAACACCGCATAGCCGATCAGATGCATGCGATAACGCGGCTTCGTCAGCGACGGCAGATAAAGCCCGAAGACGAGCGCGAGCGCCGGTGCAATCGGCAAGACATAGGACAGCAGCTTCGAATGCGAGGCGCTGAAAAACAGGAAAATGAACGCGGACCAGACTAGCAGCATGGTCACGGGCGCGAAGCCGTTGGGCTGGCGCGGCGTCTTGAGACCGTGGCGCACGCTCTGGAACGCGATCGACAGCCACGGCAGAAAGCCGACGATGAGCACCGGCACGAAGTAATAGAACGGTCCGGGACGGTTCTGCTCGGGCGTCAGATAGCGCTTGAACTGCTGCACGATGAAGAAGAAATTGAAGAACTCGGGGTTCTTCATCTGCACGAGCACGAACCACGGCGCGACGACGATCAGGAACACGATCAGTCCGCTGCCGATATAAAGCCGCTTCCAGAGCGCCCAGTCGCGCGCCACGAGCGAGTAGATGATCAGCACCGCGCCCGGCAGGATCACGCCGACGAGCCCCTTGGAGAGCATGGCCGCGCCCATCGCCGCCCAGCAAAGCCACATCCAGAGCCGCACCTCGCGCACGGCCAGCCCTGGGCGTTGCGCGAGCAAAAGCGCGCAGAGCGTGAGCCCCATCCAGAACGACAGGCCCATGTCGAGCGTGTTGAAGTGGCCCATCAGGTTCCAGTACGGGCAGGTCGCGAGAATCACTGCGGCCGCGAAGCCCGTCATCGCGTTGAAGACCCGCGCGCCCGTGTAGCCGACCATCAGCACGCCCGCGAAGCCGCAAAGCGCCGTATAGAACCGCGCCTGCCATTCGCCGACGCCGAACCACGCAAAGGTCAGCGCGTTCGCCCAGGTCTGCAGCGGCGGTTTCTCGAAGTATTTGTAGCCGTTGTAGCGCGGGGTGATCCAGTCGCCGGTGACGAACATTTCGCGCGCCATTTCGGCGTAGCGGCCCTCGTCGCTCGGCACGAGATGCCTGAGCCCGAGCGGCCCGAACCAGATGACGGCCAGCGCAACGACGAGAAGAATGAGTGAGAGACGCGTGAGCGGTAGCCGCGAAGGCGTATCGTTCATGAAGTCGACCTGTTCGATGCCGCCATGCGCGGCGCTTGTGAATGAGTGGCGCAACCGGCCGCGCGGGGCGCGAAGCCGTCGCTTGCGTGCAGGCTCGCATGAGCGCCGGACTGGCCGTGGCGCACGCTGTGTTACCGCCTTTCAGGCTCGGCGCAACGTTCGCCGGGCGGGAGTGTATCGCACTGCCAGGCCGGATTCGTCAAATTGGCGCACGCCGGGCGTCGCGACGCCAGCGCGTGCGCCAAAGAGGCGCCTGTCGCCGAAGTATTGCGGCGCATCCTTAGCCGAGCCTTAGTTTCCGCTCATTCCTCGATCAGCAGTGCGGCGGCCACGCGCCGGCCTTCGGACATCAATATGTTGTAGGTGCGGCAGGCAGCGCCGATATCCATCGTTTCCACGCCGATACGATGCTTGGTCAACGCTGCCGTGAGCCGCGGATGCGGAAAGCGCAATCTGGAACCGCTGCCGAAGATGACCACTTCGGGCGCGGCTTTCACGAGTTCCTCGAAATGCTCGGGCGCGAGCGCGTCGAACGATGCCACCAGCCATTTGACGACGGGCACCTCGGGCATGACGATCACGCTGCCCTCATGGCGTTCGAGATTGATTGCGACGAAGTCGTCTCCGTAGCTCGTGATGGTGTTGAGCGCGCCGCTGGAGTCTTGATGAAGTTTCAAAACGATGGTCCGGCAAGGAAAGGAGTGAAACCCGGCATCCGCCGAACGCGGCTGAAAAAAGCGCGAGAAGGCGGCGGAAAACGCACCAAAAGGCGCTTCGCGCCAGTGTTTGGTGCATTGCGGAACCGGGCCATAATCAGTAAATTATAACTTTCCAGCCGCGCGGACCGCTCGTGCGGCCCCCGTTGCGCTCGCGTGCCGCCAAAAGCCGCCTTCGACACGCAATCCGTATCCGTTACGCCTGCGCCCCTATCCGGCGCGGTGTTCCTCGCCCAGGGTTCGAAATCCCGAGAAGCGGCGGCAGTCCAGTAACATGCCGTAGTCTGCCGCAGCTCGTCGCCATCCCGCGTCACTTCGTGTCATCCCGCTTCGCGTGCGCGTTCCGGAAGCGGACACGAACCGCCGGAGCATCGACTGAAGCACCTGCTGCATCGAAACGCCGAAACGACAGAACGCCAGAACGAATCCTTAAAACGAATCCACCAGACAGCCCAAACACAAGAGCCGCGCCCGTGAAACCGATTCTCAAATCCAACAAGCTGCAAAACGTCTGCTACGACATTCGCGGGCCCGTGCTCGAACACGCGAAGCGCCTCGAAGAAGAAGGGCATCGCATCATCAAGCTCAATATCGGCAATCTGGCGCCGTTCGGTTTCGAAGCGCCGGACGAGATCATTCAGGACATGATCCGCAATCTGCCGGGTTCGTCGGGCTATTCGGATTCGAAGGGCGTATTCGCCGCGCGCAAGGCGATCATGCATTACACGCAGCAAAAGGGCGTGACGGGCGTGACGCTCGACGACATTTTCATCGGCAACGGCGCGTCGGAACTTATCGTCATGGCCATGCAGGCGCTTCTGAATGATGGCGACGAGGTGTTGCTGCCCGCGCCCGACTATCCGCTCTGGACGGCCGCGGTAAGTCTTTCGGCCGGCACGCCGCGTCACTACATGTGCGACGAAGGCAATGGCTGGATGCCCGATCTCGACGACATCCGCTCGAAGATCACCGCCAACACCAAGGCGCTCGTCGTCATCAACCCGAACAATCCGACGGGCGCGCTGTATTCGGACGAACTGCTGCTCGAACTGATCGACATTGCGCGCGAACACGGCCTGATCATTTTCGCGGACGAGGTCTACGACAAGATCGTCTACGACGGCATGACGCACACGTCCATGGCCGCGCTTTCCGAGGACGTGCTCACCGTCACGTTCAACAGTCTCTCGAAGAGCTACCGTTCGTGCGGTTATCGCGCGGGCTGGATGGCCGTGTCGGGCCTCATCGAGGAAAATCGCCGTCGCGCGAAAGACTATCTCGAAGGTCTGGGCATTCTCGCGTCCATGCGCTTGTGCCCGAACGTGCCCGGCCAATACGCCATCCAGACGGCGCTCGGCGGTTATCAGAGCATCAACGACCTGATCGTGCCGGGCGGGCGGCTGTTCAAACAGCGCGAGCTCGCCTATGACATGCTCACGGCCATTCCGGGCGTCACGTGCGTGAAACCGCAGGCCGCGCTGTATATGTTCCCGAAGCTCGATCCCAAGATGTACCCGATCGAAAACGATCAGCAATTCATCACCGACCTGCTGCTCGAAGAACGCGTGCTGCTCGTGCAAGGCACGGGCTTCAACTGGCCGACGCCGGATCACTTCCGCGTGGTCTTCCTGCCGAACCTCGACGATCTGGCCGACTCGATCAACCGCATCGCGCGCTTTCTCGACGGCTATCGCAAACGTCACTCCGCTTAACTTTTCTTAGAAGACTCACGCTGTATGGAACCGATCAAAGTAGGACTGTTGGGCTTCGGCACGGTTGGCAGCGGCACCTTCACGGTGCTGCGCCGCAATCAGGAAGAAATCAGGCGCCGCGCGGGACGAGGCATCGAGATCACGCGCATTGCCGTGCGTACACCGTCGAAGGTGCAAGCGGCAGCCGACGTGGCGGTCACCGACGACTTCCTCGCCGTCGTCGACGACCCGGCGATATCCATCATTTGCGAAATGATCGGCGGCACGGGCTTCGCGCGCGAATTGGTGCTGCGCGCCATCGCCAACGGCAAGCACGTGGTCACGGCGAACAAGGCACTGCTCGCGGTGCACGGCACGGAGATTTTCGAAGCCGCGCACGCAAAGGGCGTGATGGTTGCGTTCGAAGCAGCGGTGGCGGGCGGCATTCCAATCATCAAGGCGCTTCGCGAGGGCCTGAGCGCGAACCGTATCGAATACATCGCGGGCATCATCAACGGCACGACGAACTACATTCTCTCGGAGATGCGTGACCGCGGGCTGGACTTCGCGACCGCGTTGAAGGGCGCGCAAGATCTGGGTTACGCGGAGGCCGATCCCACTTTCGACATCGAAGGCGTCGACGCCGCGCACAAGGTCACGATCATGAGCGCGATCGCGTTCGGCGTGCCGGTGCAGTTCGACCGCGCGTACGTGGAAGGCATCAGCAAGCTCGCGGCCATCGACATTCGTTACGCGGAGGATCTCGGCTATCGCATCAAGCTGCTCGGCATCGCGCGGCGCACGGAGAAGGGCATCGAGTTGCGCACGCATCCCACGCTGGTGCCGGCCAAGCGTTTGCTCGCCAACGTCGAAGGCGCGATGAACGCGGTCGTCGTGCATGGCGATGCGGTCGGCACGACGCTCTACTACGGCAAGGGCGCGGGCGCGGAGCCGACGGCGTCGGCCGTGGTCGCCGATCTCGTGGATGTCACGCGTCTGCATACGGCCGACCCGGAGCATCGCGTGCCGCATCTGGCCTTCCAGCCGGGCAGTCTGGCGAACACGCCCATCTTGCCAATCGACGAAGTGACGAGCGGCTATTACTTGCGTTTGCGTGTCGCCGACGTGACGGGCGTGCTTGCCAACATCACGCGCATTCTCGCGGACAAGGGCATCTCCATCGACGCGTTGCTGCAGAAGGAATCGGAAGACGTCGGCGGCGAGCACAAGGGCGAGACGGACATCATCCTCATCACGCACGAGACGGTGGAAAAGAACGCGAACGCGGCGATCGCCCAGATCGAAGCGCTCTCCACGGTCGTCTCCAAGGTGACGAAACTGCGCATGGCAACGCTGAATTAAGCACAGGAACGCGACATGAACTACATCTCGACGCGCGGCGCCGGCTCGAACGAGCGCCACACGTTCTCGGACATCTTGCTCGGCGGTCTCGCGAAGGACGGCGGTCTGTATCTGCCGGCGGAATATCCGCGCGTTTCGGCCGATGAACTCGCGCGCTGGCGCACTCTGTCGTATGCGGATCTCGCCTTCGAAGTGCTGTCGAAATTCAGCGATGACATTCCCGCCGACGACCTGCGTTCGCTTACGCGCAAGACTTACGTCGCGCAGGTCTACAACAACGTGCGCCACGAAGAAAGCGCCGCGCAGATCACGCCGCTGAAGACGCTCGGCGTGGAGGACGGCACGCCGCTGTCGTTGCTCGAACTGTCGAATGGTCCGACGCTCGCCTTCAAAGACATGGCAATGCAACTACTCGGCAATCTCTTCGAGTACGCATTGGAAAAGCACGGCGAAACGCTCAACATTCTCGGTGCAACGTCGGGCGATACCGGCAGCGCCGCCGAATATGCCATGCGCGGCAAGACCGGCGTGCGTGTGTTCATGCTCTCGCCGCATAAAAAGATGAGTGCGTTTCAGACGGCGCAGATGTTTTCGCTGCAAGACCCGAACATCTTCAACCTCGCGGTCGAAGGCAATTTCGACCATTGCCAGGACATCGTGAAGGCCGTATCGAACGATCACGCCTACAAGGCGAAGCACAAGATCGGCACGGTCAATTCGATCAACTGGGCACGCGTGGTCGCGCAAGTCGTGTACTACTTCAGGGGCTATTTTGCCGCGACGAAGAGCAACGACGAGCGCGTGTCGTTCACGGTGCCGTCGGGCAACTTCGGCAACGTCTGCGCGGGGCATATCGCGCGCATGATGGGTCTGCCGATCGATCAGCTCGTGGTCGCCACCAACGAAAACGACGTGCTCGACGAATTCTTCCGCACGGGCATCTATCGCGTGCGCGGCGCGGACGAGACGTATCACACGACCAGCCCGAGCATGGATATTTCGAAGGCGTCGAACTTCGAGCGTTTTGTGTACGACCTGCTCGGCCGCGACCCGGCGCGCGTGCTGCAACTGTTCCGCGACGTCGACGAGAAGGGCGGCTTCGATCTCGCGGCGAGCGGCGACTTTGCGCGGGTGAAGCAATTCGGCTTCGTGTCGGGCAAGAGCGATCACGACGACCGCGTGAACACCATTCGCGATGTGTTCGAGCGTTACGGCACGATGATCGACACGCACACCGCCGACGGCGTGAAGGTTGCTCGCGAGAACCTCAAACCCGGCGTGCCGATGATCGTGCTCGAGACCGCGCAGCCGATCAAATTCGGCGAGACCATCCGCGAGGCGTTAAACCGCGAGCCGGAGCGTCCCGTCGCGTTCGTGGGACTTGAAAAACTGCCACAAAGGTTCGATATCGTTCCTGCGGATGCAGCCGTGGTGAAGGCGTTTATCGCTGAACGGACTTGAAGCGCATCCGCCGCGCGCGGATCGAGAGCGGTTGAGCGCGGGGCGCGGCCGGTTCGGCCGGCGCCCCGATGTTTTTTGATCCGCGTAATCTGCCGGAATGCCAAGCCTCATGCCGCTCCCGGCCAGAATCGCCACCAAAATCTGCTAAAATCATAGGTTTTTCGCCGTACATCATTCAAAGGACGCGCCGTGCTGTCTACCGCCAATATCACCATGCAATTCGGGCCCAAGCCCCTCTTCGAGAACATCTCGGTCAAGTTCGGCGAGGGAAACCGCTATGGCTTGATCGGCGCGAACGGCTGCGGCAAGTCGACCTTCATGAAGATCCTGGGTGGCGATCTGGAGCCGAGTTCGGGCAACGTCATGCTCGAGCCGAACGTGCGTTTGGGCAAGCTGCGTCAGGACCAGTTCGCGTATGAAGACATGCGCGTGCTCGATGTGGTCATGATGGGTCACACCGAAATGTGGGCCGCGATGACCGAGCGCGACGCGATCTACGCGAACCCCGACGCCACCGACGACGACTACATGCGCGCCGCCGACCTCGAAGCGAAGTTCGCCGAATACGACGGCTATACGGCCGAAGCGCGCGCGGGCGAATTGTTGCTTGGCATCGGCATCGATATCGCCGATCACAATGGCCCGATGAGCAACGTTGCGCCAGGCTGGAAACTGCGCGTGCTGCTGGCGCAGGCGCTGTTCTCGAAACCGGACGTGCTGTTGCTGGACGAGCCGACCAACAACCTGGACATCAACTCGATCCGTTGGCTGGAAGACGTGCTCAACCAGTACAACTCGACGATGATCATCATCTCGCACGATCGACACTTCCTGAACCAGGTCTGCACGCACATGGCGGACATGGATTACGGCACGCTCAAGCTCTGGCCGGGCAACTACGACGACTACATGCTGGCGAGCACGCAGGCGCGCGAGCGTCAGCAGAACGCGAACGCGAAGGCGAAGGAACGCGTGGCCGACCTGCAGGACTTCGTGCGCCGCTTCTCGGCGAACAAGTCGAAGGCGCGTCAGGCGACCAGCCGTCTCAAGATGATCGACAAGATCAAGATCGAGGAATTCAAGCCGTCGTCGCGGCAGAATCCGTTTATCCGCTTCGAGTTCGAGAAGAAGCTGCACAACATCGCGGTGGTGGCCGAGGGCATCACGAAGAAGTACGACCGCCCGATCTTTCAGAACTTCAGCCTGAGCGTGCAGCCGGGCGAGCGGATCGCCATCATCGGCGAAAACGGCGCGGGCAAGACCACGCTTCTGAAGTCTCTCAGGGGCGCGCTCGACCTGGACGGCGGCCGCGTGAAGTGGGCGGAGAACGCGAACGTCGGCTACATGCCGCAGGACACTTACGAAGAGTTTCCGAAGGACGAGACGCTGACCGACTGGGTCGACCAGTATCGTCAGGAAGGCGATGACGACCAGATGGTGCGCGGCACGCTCGGGCGCCTGCTCTTCAACGCGGACGACATCAAGAAGAACGTCAAGGTGCTGTCGGGCGGCGAGAAGGGCCGCATGATCTGGGGCAAGCTCATGCTCGGCCGCCATAACGTGCTGCTCATGGACGAGCCGACCAACCACATGGACATGGAGTCCATCGAATCGCTGCAGATTGCACTTGACAAGTTCGAAGGCACGCTGATCTTCGTGTCGCATGACCGCGAGTTCGTGAGCGGGCTGGCGAACCGCATCATCGAAGTGAAGACGGATGGCACGTTGCGCGACTTCGGTGGGAATTACGAGGACTTCTTGTCGAGTCAGGGCATTCAGTAAAGCCGCAGTCGGCATTGCAAACAAAAGCCGCGCATACAGACGTATGCGCGGCTTTTTCATTGGTTATGGCGCTGGTTTTGTTGTGTCGGGAAACCAGCAACCCCGCATCGGCAGCCCATACCGGGTTTCGCCATGACTGAGGCGGATGCTGTTCGTCCGGGTCCGCCACAACCATTTTAGCCGAGCCGGTTCACGTTGGCTTCCTGAACCGCATCGCCGTCCCTTCACGCCTGATCCGCTCCCACACGGCCTGCTTCTCGGCATCGGAAAGAAACACCCAATTCGACACTTCACCCGCCGTGCGGCCGCAGCCTTTGCAGATGTCGTCGAAAAGCGTGGAGCACACGCCGATGCAGGGACTATCAGGAAGATCGTGGAGATTCGAAGACATGGATTCGTTGATTGCCGCGCGCCACGACCAAAGCCATGACGCGCGCATTGAAAGACATTAGCGGGCAATACTGTAGCCTATTCGCGCGATCCAGTGACGACGCTGGTTGTAATCGAGGATATCTTCGCCGTAACCGTTGAAGTAGCTCGCAAACACATAACCGCCCCATGCGCTGCCGATCAGCTTAGCCAGCGGGTAGGTGAGCTGCGAATCCACGCTGCCATACCAGTGCTTCGTGCCCTTGCGCAAGGTCGTTGCGAGCTGCCACCCATCCGGGCTGCCGTATTTGACCAGGAAGTCGGTGTAGCCGCGATAATCCGCGATGTCATGATTCCCGCTTCTCGACAAGTAGTAATAGATCTTTGGCGAGATGGTCAGATGCTCGCCGTTCAGGTCGCCAAAATCCCACGTCGGCCGCACGAACATGATGTTGATCGCGCGCGATTCATCGCCGCTCTTGCCGTTCGATTCATGCCCGATACCCGCCGCCACGCCCATGCGCGTGAACAACGGACTCTTCACGCCCGTGTCTTCCACGTAGTAGAAAAGCTGCGGCTGATAGCTCGTATCGCGAAACGGGACGGACGGCGCGGAGAGGTTCCAGATGGTCGTCTGCGTGTACGCAAAGTAGAGATTGTCGAGGAAGCCGCGCGAGCGCGGGTCGTCCGGCAGATGCAGCCGGTATTTGAAGCTGAACTGGAACTTCGCGAGATTGTCGCCGTTTTCGCCATCGGCGAAGTACATCGGCTCGAAGGTCGAAAGGCGGCCGGACAGCATGGTGTCGATGGTCGTCGTCGGCACGGCCGTCGTGTTCGCGGCGGCGGTGGCGGTGGCCATTTGCGCGGGCGTCGTCGCCTGCGCTTCGCGTTTCTCGGCGGCGACCACCTGCGTCTGCGTATTGCCGCGGTTGAGCGTGACGAGCATGGGTGAAGCATCGAAGCCGACCGGATCGATCTTCATCGTGCCGCGCGCGCTTTCGGGCCACGCAGCCGTAAAGCGCACCCGGCGATACTGCCCAGGCGCGAGGCGCACATGGTCCGGCACCTTCGGATCGCGGGCGAGCGTGAGCGGCGCAGGCGGCAGATCGCCATTGGTGAGATTCACCGTCAGTTGCTTCGGCACATCGATGGAAAGCGGTTTGCTACCGTCATCGGTATAAAGCAGCGTGATTTCGAGCGGCTGCGACGCCGCCGCTTCGCGTGCCGGTTGCAGCACGGAGACAGTGGCATGCGCCGTGCTCGCTGCACTGAGCGTGGCAAGTGCGAACGTCGCGGCGCGAAGACGGCGCCGAGCGCCGGTTTGGGCATGAGCCGCACGAAGGAGTGTCGGCAAAACAAACGAATTTGGACGATGCATCGGGTAGTTTGGCGTTTTGTTGTCGGGGTGTGCGGCAGGGCTGCTGACGCGGCGCGCTGTGCCGAGTCATTGGTTGGGCACTCGCACTATCGCGCTTGCAGGCATTTCTTGCTCAAGCCCGCGAAAGGATTGCCCAGGCGCCGACGCCGATACCAACGCCTTTCGCTCAGACAGAACCCACCATCTGCCACAACAGCGCGCCATTCAGTGCAAGAATCAGTCCTGCACAAGCCCAGGCAAGTGCAAGCGGCACGCGGGCGACGCGCCAGCGCCCCATAAGACCGGCATCGGAAGCGAAGCGCACGAGCGGAATCACTGCCAGCGGTAATTGCAGACTCAGCACGACCTGAGTCGCGACGAGCAGTGTATTCGAACCGTGCTGCCCGAAGCTCGCGACGGCGAAAAGCGCTGGGCCGATGGCAAGCGAGCGCGTCAAAAGCGCCCGCGCCCAGCGCGCCATCTTCAGCTGCAGGAAGCCCTCCATCACTGCCTGACCGGCGAGCGTGCCCGTGACCGTTGCGTTCAAGCCGCACGCGAGCAGGGCGGCGGCGAACGCAATGCCCGCCCAGTGGCTTCCCACGAGCGGTGCGATGAGCCGATGCGCGTCCGCGAGATCATCGACATCGAAGTGGCCGCTTGCATGAAACACCGACGCGGCCACCACCAGTAACGACGCATTGACGATAAACGCCAGCCCGAGCGATGCGAACGTATCGATATTCACGCCCTTGAGCGCGCGGCCGATGGTTGCGTCGTCGTGGTGAGGGGCGTGTTCCTTCACCAGCGCCGAGTGCAGATAAAGGTTGTGCGGCATGACGGTCGCGCCCAGCACGCCGGCGGCGAGCCAGAGCATGCCGGCATCGCGCAGAAGCTCGCGCGGGGGCGCGAAGCCACGCAAGGCATCGCTCCAGACGGGATGCGCCAGCGCCAGTTCGACGACGAAACAGAAGCCGACGAAAAGGATCATCGCCGTGATGGCACGCTGGAGCGGCCGCTGTCCACGGCTTTGCAACGCGAGCATGATGAAAGTGCCGACCGCCGAGAACAACACGCCTGCGGTCAGCGAGACGCCGAACAGCATCTGCAAGGCGACCGCGCTGCCGACGACTTCGGCCACGTCGCACGCGATGATGGCGATTTCGCACGCGAGCCACAGCACGAGCGTCGTGCGGCGGCTATAGCGCTCGCGGCACAACTGCGCGAGATCGCGGCCGGTGACGACGCCCACGCGCGACGCCACCCATTGCAGAAGCATGCCCATGAGACTCGCGATCAGCACGACGAAGAGCAACTGATAGCCATAACGCGCGCCACCCGCCAGCGCCGTCGCCCAGTTGCCCGGGTCCATGTAGCCGACCGCGACGAGCGAACCCGCGCCGACGAACGTGTACCAGCGGCCGCGTGGCGCGCGGGGCCGGTCTTGACGATTGCCGGATTGAGGCGGTACGTCGGGCTCGGTAGCCGAAAGCTGCGCAAGCGCGGACGGATTGGTGTTCATGCGGTCGGTTGCCTTGAATAGCGTTGCAACAGCGCTGTCGTGTCACGGCTTCTGAAGCCGCGGCACGAGCGCACGCGTTGCCGGTTGAGAATGCGTGGGAAAAATCAACGCACATCCGAATTGGCTAGCAACGAGTGTTCCGCTGGCTATTCGTCAGGCAGGAATTGGGCTCAACCCGTGCCGTCGCGCTGCTCTTCTGTCTTTACGAGCGACGGTCGCACGTGGATGCCTCAAGTCCCTTCCATCGATAATGACATTTCGCGATGCTTTCGCGGCGTGGTTCCCTTTGACGAGTGTGGTTTTATCAGGTGTCGCACGGCGTCATTAAACGCTAAAATGCGCGCACTTTCCGTACAGCAGATCAATGAACCGTGGCACGGGCAGGCCTTATGACCAGGCGGCTGCCCTCGACGCACGTGAGATTCGCGCGACAAGCCGGACATTATTTTTGTCGTGCTTCGGTTTAATGGTAGTTTTCGGGTTTTTATGGGGTTCGCGGGCCGTTCCTTGAGAGCCGGGCCCGACACGACGCCGTCGACAGTCGGAACAAGGGAGAAACGAGATGAACGAGAAACTGGCGGCCCCCGTGGCCAAGCTGGCCAAATTCGCGGGCGCGCTGGCGTGCGCGGCGACGCTGTTGCCGCTGATGTCCCTCACGGCATCGGCGAAAGACACGCAGCTCAACGTGTACAACTGGTCGGATTACATCGCCAAGGACACGATCCCCAACTTCACCAAGCAAACCGGCGTCAAGGTGAAGTACGACAACTACGACAGCGACGACACGCTGCAGGCCAAACTGCTGACGGGCAATTCGGGCTATGACATCGTCGTGCCGACGAGCAACTACGCCGGCAAGCAGATCGCGGCAAACATTTTCGCGCCGCTCGACAAGTCCAAGCTGCCGAACCTCAAGTATCTCGATCCCGAACTGATGAAGCTCGTGGAAGGCGCGGACCCCGGCAACAAGTACACGGTGCCCTGGGCGTACGGCACGACCGGCCTCGGCTATAACGTCGACAAGGTAAAGAAAATACTCGGCGCGAACGTCGAACTCAATAACTGGGACATTCTCTTCAAGCCCGAGAACATTTCGAAGCTGAAGGCGTGCGGCGTGTCCGTGCTGGATGCGCCCGACCAGATGTTCGCCGCCGCGCTGCATTACATCGGAAAGGACCCGATGAGCACGAATCCCGCCGATTATCGCGAGGCGCTCGCGATGCTAAAGAAGATTCGCCCGTACATCACGCAATTCAACTCGTCGGGCTATATCAACGACCTGGTGGGCGGCGACGTGTGCTTCACCTACGGCTGGTCGGGCGATGTCGTCATTGCCAAGCATCGCGCCGTGGACGCGAAGAAGGCTTACAAGATCGAGTACTACATTCCGAAGGGCGGCGCGCCGGTGTGGTTCGACGTGATGGCCATTCCGAAGGACGCGAAGAACAAGGACGCCGCGCACGAGTGGATCAACTACATCGAGACGCCGCAGGTGCACGCCGCGATCACGAATGCGGTGTATTACCCGAGCGCGAACCTCGAAGCGCGCAAGTATGTCGACAAGGACGTGGCGAACGATCCGGCTGTCTATCCGCCGCAGGATGTCATCAAGACGCTGTTCCTGCTCAAGCCGTTGCCGCCCGAAATCCAGCGTCTGCAGACGCGCTTGTGGACCGAACTCAAATCCGGCCGCTAGTTCGCAAAAGCGGGTTATGCTTTGAACCGACGAAGCCCCTGGACCTCCGGGGGCTTTGTTCGTGATCGTCGCGTAGCCGGGCAGACGAAGTCATCGATGAAGGACAAGTTGCAGGAGTCGAACAGGCAATCATGAGTGAGCAGTCGAGCGCGTTGAAGGCAGCGCCTAATTCCGGCAGACAAGCGCCGGACAATTTTCCGTCCACCGGACTCGTGTCGGACGACAACTTCGTGCAGGTCGTCGGCGTCGTGAAGAAGTTCGGCGAGACGGTGGCCGTGAGGGGCGTCGACCTGTCGGTTGCGAAGGGCGAACTGTTTGCGCTGCTCGGCAGTTCCGGCTGCGGCAAGTCCACGCTGTTGCGCATGCTCGCCGGGCTCGAGACCGTCACCGAAGGGCAGATTCTGATCGAAGGCGAAGACCTCGCGCAGATGCCGCCGTATCGCCGGCCGGTGAACATGATGTTTCAGTCCTACGCGCTCTTTCCGCACATGAGCGTGGAATCGAACGTCGCATTCGGCTTGAAGCAGGAAGGCGTGCGCGGTGGCGAACTCAAGGAGCGCGTGCAAGCCGCGCTCGAACTCGTGCAGATGGGCCAGTACGCGAAGCGCAAACCGCATCAGTTGTCGGGCGGCCAGCAGCAGCGCGTGGCGCTCGCGCGCAGCCTCGTCAAGCGTCCCAAGCTGCTCTTGCTCGACGAACCCATGTCCGCGCTCGACAAGCAGATTCGCCAGCGCACGCAGATGGAACTCGTCAACATCCTCGATCAGGTGGGCGTCACCTGCATCATGGTCACGCACGATCAGGAAGAGGCGATGACCATGGCCGGGCGCCTCGCCGTGATGAGCGAAGGGCGTATCGTGCAGATCGGCACGCCGCACGAGGTCTACGAGTATCCGAACAGCCGCTTCTCGGCGCAGTTCATCGGTTCGACCAATCTCTTCGACGGCAACGTGGTCGAGGACGAGCCAGACCATATCTTCGTGGAGTCGCCGGAACTGCCGGTCAGGCTCTATGTGAACCACGGCATTACCGGGCCGCTCGGCATGCCGGTGACCATCTCGGTGCGCCCGGAACGTATCGCGCTCATGAGAAAGCCGCCCGAGGGCGCGTTCAACTGGGGCCGCGGACGTGTGACGAATATCGCTTACATGGGCGGCTACACGCTCTATCACGTGACGCTCGAAAGCGGCAAGACGGTGGTCGCGAACGTATCGAGCCTCGCGCTCGGCGAAATCGATTCCCCCACTTTCGACGATGAAGTCTACGTGCGCTGGAGCGCGTCGGCGGGCGTGGTGCTGACGGCATGATGATGAGACTGCTCGACCGCATGGGCGTGAGCGGCCGCACCGCGGTCATCGCCGGGCCGTTCCTGTGGCTGTTGCTGCTATTTTTCGTGCCGTTCCTGCTCGTCGTGAAGATCAGCTTCGCGGACAGCCAGCTCGGCATTCCCCCGTACACGGATATCGTGGCGTTGAAAGAGGGTGTGCTGAATATCGCGCTCGATTTCTCGCACTACGCGTTTCTCGTCACCGACAGCCTGTACTTCGCGACCTACATGAATTCGCTGCTGGTCGCGGCGGTTTCGACCTTGCTGTGCCTCGTGATCGGCTATCCGATGGCGTATTACATCGCGCGGGCGAATCCGGCCTCGCGCAATCTGCTGATGATGGCCGTCATGCTGCCGTTCTGGACGTCGTTCCTGATACGCGTCTACGCCTGGATCGGCATTCTCAAGAACAACGGCTTGCTCAACAACTTCCTGATGTCGATCGGCCTCATCCATTCGCCAATCGAGCTTTATCACACGAATGTCGCGGTTTATATCGGCATGGTGTATTCGTACTTGCCGTTTCTCGTCATGCCGCTTTACGCGCATCTCGTGAAGATGGATCTCACCTTGCTCGAAGCCGCTTACGATCTCGGCGCCAAGCCCTGGAAGGCGTTCCTGCAGATTACCTTGCCGCTGTCGAAGAACGGGATTATCGCCGGATGTCTGCTCGTGTTCATTCCGGCGGTGGGCGAATACGTCATTCCCGAGTTGCTCGGCGGCGCGGATACCTTGATGATCGGCCGCGTCATGTGGAACGAGTTCTTCGATAACGCCGACTGGCCGATGGCATCCTCCGTCACCTGCGCGATGGTGCTCCTCCTGCTCGTGCCGATGGCGCTTTTCCAGCACTTCCAGGCGAAGCAACTGGAGGAGAAACGATGATCAAGCCGAGCCGTCCGCTGCAGATCACCGCGCTCGGAATCGGGTTCGCGTTTCTGTATATCCCTATCCTCAGCCTGATCGTTTATTCGTTCAACGAGTCGCAGCTGGTCACCGTGTGGACGGAGTTTTCGCTGCGCTGGTACAAGGCGCTCTGGTACGACGACGAGCTTATCGCGGCGGCATGGCTGTCGTTGCGCATCGCGTTTCTGACGGCGTGCGCGTCGGTCGTGATCGGCACGTGGGCGGGGTTCGTGCTCGCGCGCATGGGACGCTTTCGCGGCTTCACGCTCTACACGGGCATGATCAACGCGCCGCTCGTGATTCCCGAGGTCATTCAGGGCATCTCGTTGCTGCTGCTTTTCGTGGAGATGGCCAAGCTGATCGGCTGGCCGGCGGGGCGCGGGCTCTTCACCATCTGGATCGGCCACGTGATGCTATGCATCTCGTATGTGGCGATCATCGTGGAGTCACGCGTGCGGGAGCTGAATCCGTCGCTGGAAGAGGCGGCGCTCGATCTCGGCGCGACACCGCTGCGCGTGTTCTTCGCGATCACGCTGCCACTGATATCGCAGGCGCTCGTGGCGGGTTGGCTGCTGTCGTTCACCTTGTCGATCGACGATCTCGTGCTTTCCGCGTTTCTGTCGGGACCGGGATCGACCACGCTGCCACTCGTCGTGTTTTCGCGCGTGCGGCTGGGACTGAATCCGGAGATGAATGCGCTCGCGACGTTGTTCATCGCGCTGGTGACGGTCGGGGTGATCGCCGCGAATTACTTCATGCAGCGCAATGAGCGCAGAAGGCTGGCCGAGGTACTGTGAACGCAGGCGCGTTAGTTTGCTCTCGTTGACGAGGAACCGCGAGAGCCGCGCTTTTCCGCGTGTTCGCCTGAACACGGCAAGCGCCGCTTCAAGCCGCTTTTTACCTACGATGTCACTGTGAGCATCGAGCAATTGCCAGCAATTGCCAGATGCTTCAGTTCCACGCAGCGTCTACAATGGCACTTCACGTACTCGCCAAATGAGTCGCGAACGTCGCCGGGTCCGTGTTGGTTCCGCACAGCAACACGCCCACGCGCTTGCCTTGCAGACGCTCGCGCAACGGTCCGAGCAGCGCGGCGGTCGCCGCCGCGCACGCCGGTTCCACAGCCAGCTTCAGTTCGTTGAACAACTGCCGCATGCCGTGCCGCAACGCGTCGTCCGATACGGTGACGATCTCGTCGATATGTCGCCTGCACAGTTCATAGCTGTATTGTTCGGTATGCGGCGCCATCAATGAATCGGCGATGCTGTGCAGGGAACTCAGCTTGATCGTGTGATTGGCGGCGAAGCTGCGGCTCATCGCATCCGCGCCTTCCGGTTCCACGCCATAGACATGCAGCGAAGGGTTGGCGAGACGCATGGCGGTCGAAACGCCGGCGGACAGCCCGCCACCGCCGATTGGCAGGATGACCGCATCGAGATCCGGCGCCTGCGACGTCCACTCGTAACCGAGCGTCGCCGTGCCCAGCACCGTTCGATAACCATTGAACGGATGCACGAAGAAGCGTCCTTCCTCGGCCTCGATGCGCCGCACGATCTCGAAGGCCTCGATCACATTTTCCGCCAGCACGACTTCCGCGCCGAAGCGCCGGCAAAGCGCGATGCGCGTCGGACTGGCGTTCTTCGTGATGACCACCTTCGCGCCCACTTCCATGCGCTGCGCCGCGTAAGCCACCGCGACCGCATGATTGCCCGCCGACACGCACGTCACGCCTGCCGCGCGTTCGCTGTCGGTGAGCGCGAGGATGTTCGAGAACGCGCCACGCGCCTTGAACGTGCCGCTTGCCTGCAGCAGCTCGAACTTGAACGTGACGGGTGTGCCTTCGAGCGTCGGAAAATCGTGCCGCTCGAAGATCGGCGTGCGCGCTACCCAGGGCGTGAGCGCCATATGCTGCTCGGCGATCTCGTCGAGGGTCGGAATGGGCGTGCCGTCGATCGTATGGTCGGAATGCGTTGCTGTGGACATGGCTCGATGGATCGTACGACGGTCGATGATTAGCGCGCCTGGGCTTCGACCGACATGCTATGGATGAACTTGCCGAGAAACGCTTCGCAAGCGACGAGTTGGTCGAGCGACACGTATTCGTTCGCCTTGTGCGCCTGTTCGATGTTGCCCGGTCCGCACACGATGCTCGGCACGCCCGCAATCGCGAAAAGTCCCGCTTCGGTGCCGTAAGCGACCTTGCGCTTCTCCTGATTCTCGGTGAGCGCGCGCACGAGTTGCGTGATGGCGGCCTGCTCGGTGGCGTCGAGTCCGGGCGCGGCGGCGATCTTCGAAAATTCGATGGCCGCGTTCTCGTGCTCCTTCTGCATTTTCGGCAAGAGCGTGTCGCGCGCGAACGCTTCGATGCGCCTGAAGATAGGGTCCGGGTCGATGGTCGGCAAGTTGCGGAATTCGAAGTCGAAAGTGCATTCCGCGGGCACGGTGTTGAGCGCGTTGCCGCCCTTGATCGTGCTCGTCTGCGCGGTGGTGAAGGGTACGTCGTAGAACTCGTCGAACGGGCCCTTGGCGCGGAATTCATCGGCGACATCGCGAATGAAGCAGATGAGGCGCGCGGCGTACTCGATCGAATTCAGCCCCTTCGGCGTAAGCGACGAATGCGCCGCAAAGCCACGCACGCAGCAGCGGAACGCGTTGATGCCCTTGTGCGCGATGACCGGGCGCATGGAAGTCGGTTCGCCGACGATACAGCCATCCGGATTGACGCCGCGCTTTTGCAAGTCGGCGATCATGAGCGGCGCGCCCGCGCAGCCTACTTCTTCATCGAACGAAAGCGCGAAGTGGATCGGCTTGGCGAGCTTTGTCGCCTGCATCTTCGGCAGCATTGTGAGCGCCGCGCCGATGAACCCCTTCATGTCGCAGGTGCCGCGACCGTAGAGCAGACCATCGCGGATTTCGGGCTTGAAAGGATCGCTTTTCCAGTTTTGACCGTCGACCGGCACCACGTCGGTGTGTCCCGACAGCACGATGCCGCCGTTCGTCTGACCGTCGTGCGCGGGCACCGTGGCGAAGAGATTGGCCCACTGGCCGCGTGAATCGGTCGTGATGCTGGCTTCGACACCCGCTTTGCGCAGTTCGTCGCGCACGGTTTCGATGAGGCCGAGGTTGGGATTGCGGCTGACTGTATCGAAGGAAACGAGACGTTCGATCCAGGGTAAGGATTGAGGCGTGGCGGAGGTCGTGGCTTGTTGCGCCTCAGCGGCGATTTGGGACATTTTTCGCTCCTGCGGGGTAGAAGCCGATCATAGCCGAAACCACGCTTGCTGACCTTCTGGTCAATATATGCGCTGCGGCATCGCTCCCGTCACTGCCTTTCAAAGAGCGGCAATGACAGGAAGCGTCGGGCCGGGCGCTTGATCCGTCTTCCGGTCGATGCGCGCGCCATGCCTCCCGTAGATACCAACACGCCGGATGAACCTAACGCGCCACGGCCGCCGACTGCCGCACCGGCGCGCCGAGCGCGCGCAACGTTTCCTTCACCGTGGCAATGCGCACCGCGAGATCGGGGCTGCGCGTTTCGATGCGCAACTTGTCCTGTCCCGCGAGCTTGATGTGCTTGTTCTTCTGCACCATCTCGATGATCTTCATGGCATCGACAGGCGGATTCGGCACGAACTGCAAGCCGATGGAACTCTCGTTGGCGTCGATCTTCGAGATACCGAGCGGCTTTGCCGCAAGCCGCAACCGATGCGTCTCCACGAGCGCATGCGCTTGCGGCGGCAACTTGCCGAAGCGGTCGACGAGCTCTTCGAGAATGCCGTCGATGGCATCGCTCGATTCGCAGTTCGCAAGCCGCTTGTAGAGCGAAAGACGCTCTTGTACGTCCGCGCAATAGTCGGCGGGCAAGATGGCCGGTGCGTGCAGATTGATCTCGGTCGTGGCGGCGAGCGGCGCGTTGAGATCCGGCTCGCGGCCTTCCTTCAGTGCCCGCACGGCGTCGTTGAGCATATCGGTGTAAAGCTGAAAACCGATCTCGTGAATCTCGCCCGATTGCTTGTCGCCGAGCACTTCGCCCGTGCCGCGAATCTCGAGGTCGTGCATGGCCAGATAGAAGCCCGAGCCGAGTTCCTCCATCTGCTGAATGGCTTCGAGCCGGCGCTGCGCCTGCTTGGTCAGCGACTGCGGGTCGTGCACGAGCAGATACGCATAAGCCTGATGGTGCGAACGCCCGACACGCCCGCGCAACTGGTGCAGTTGCGCGAGTCCAAACTTGTCCGAGCGATGCATGATGATGGTGTTCGCGCTCGGCACGTCGATACCCGTTTCGATGATGGTCGTGCACAGCAGCACGTTCGCGCGCTGGCCGACGAAATCGCGCATCACGCGTTCGAGTTCGCGCTCGTGCATCTGGCCGTGCGCCACGGCAATGCGCGCTTCGGGCACGAGTGCTTCGAGCATGGAACGGCGATTCTCGATGGTTTCCACTTCGTTATGCAGGAAGTAGACTTGCCCGCCGCGTTTCAGCTCGCGCAGCATGGCTTCGCGAATGACGCCGTCTTCCTCGCGCCGCACGAAGGTCTTGATGGCAAGGCGCTTCTGCGGCGCGGTCGCGATCACGGAGAAGTCGCGCAGGCCTTCGAGCGCCATGCCGAGCGTGCGTGGAATGGGCGTCGCGGTGAGCGTGAGTACATCCACTTCCGCACGCAACGCCTTGAGCGCTTCCTTCTGCCGCACACCGAAGCGATGTTCCTCGTCGATGATCACGAGCCCGAGCCGCTTGAACTTCACATCCGACGACAACAGCTTGTGCGTGCCGATGACGATGTCCACACTGCCTTCGTTGATCTGCGCGATCGACTGCGTGACTTCCTTCGAACTCTTGAAGCGCGACAGTTCGGCAATCCGCACGGGCCAGTCGGAAAAGCGGTCGGTGAAAGTCTGCGTATGCTGTTCGGCGAGCAGCGTGGTGGGGGAAAGTATCGCCACTTGCTTGCCCGCCATCACCGCGATGAACGCCGCGCGCAAGGCCACTTCCGTCTTGCCGAAGCCGACATCGCCGCACACGAGCCGATCCATCGGCTTGCCGCTCGTCATGTCGCCGATGACCGCGGCAATCGCGGCGCCCTGGTCGGGCGTTTCCTCGAAGCCGAAGCTCTCGGCGAACTTCACGTAGTCGCGTGGATCGAGCTTGAACGCGTAGCCTTCGCGCGCGGCGCGGCGGGCGTAGAGGTTGAGCAGTTCGGCTGCGGTATCGCGAATCTGCTGCGCGGCCTTGCGTTTGGCTTTTTCCCATTGGCCCGAACCGAGCGTGTGGAGCGGGGCGCTTTCGGGATCGGCGCCGCTATAGCGCGAGATCACATGCAACAACGCGACGGGCACGTAGAGCTTGGCGTCGTTCTGGTATTCGAGGTGCAGAAACTCGGTTTCGCCTTCGCCGAGGTCCATGGACACGAGACCCATGTATCGGCCGATGCCATGCTGCGCGTGCACCACCGGATCGCCGATTTTCAATTCGGCGAGATCGCGCACCATCGAATCGACATTGCTCGCCTGTTCCTGGCGGCGGCGTCCTGCGCGGCGCGCGAGCGGCCCGTAGAGCTCGGTCTCGGTGACGATAGACAGCTTCGCTTCCGGCAACGAAAAACCGTTCGCGAGCGGCGCTATGCCGAGCGTGAATTTGGCATCCGCGCCGAGCCATTCCTGGAACGTGTCGCGCAGTTCGCCGCGCAAGCCGTTATCGACGAGCAATTGCTGGATGGCTTCGCGCCGTCCCGCCGATTCCGCGACCAGCATCACGCGGTTTTTGGTCTGCTCCAGATAATGGCGCAGCGCGAGCAACGGTTCGTCCGCGTGGCGGTCGATAGCAAGCCCTGGAAGCGGCACGGCCCAGCCGCCTTCGGGCGACGCCGGGAACTTCAGTTGCGCGAACGGCTTGGCGAACGTGAAGAAGTCGTCGTCGCTGAGAAAGAGGCGGCGCGGTTCGAGCAAAGGCCGCTCGCGATCATGCGAAAGAAAGTTGTAGCGCTGCTTCGTGTCGGCCGTGAAGCGTTTGATCGCGGCATCCATGTCGCCGACGAACGCGAGTTGCGAGTTCTCCGGCAGATAGTGAAAGAGGGTTGCGGTGTCGTCGAAGAAGAGCGGCAAGTAATATTCGATGCCCGCCGACGGCACGCCGCTGCCGATGTCCTTGTAAATCTGCGAGCGGCTCGGATCGCCCTCGAACACTTCGCGCCAGCGGCTGCGAAACGCGGTGCGCGCGGCTTCGTCGAACGGAAATTCGCGGCCCGGCAAGAGGCGCACGTCGCGCACGGGATACAGGCTGCGTTGCGTGTCGGGATCGAAGGCGCGGATGGAATCGACCTGATCGTCGAACAAGTCGAGGCGATACGGCAGCGGCGAGCCCATTGGATAAAGGTCGATCAGCGAGCCGCGCACGCAATATTCGCCGGGACGCACGACCTGACTCACGTGCTCGTAACCCGCGAGCGTCAACTGCGCCTTGAGCTTGCTTTCGTCGAGGCGCTCGCCCTGCGTAAACGAAAACGTGTAAGCCGCGAGAAACGACGCGGGCGGCATGCGATAAAGCGCCGTGGTCGCCGGCACGAGCAGGATGTCGCAACGTCCTTCGCCGAGATCGTGCAGCGTCGCGAGACGCTCGGACACGAGGTCCTGATGCGGCGAGAACGTGTCGTACGGCAGCGTTTCCCAGTCCGGCAAGAGACGCACGCGGGCATCCGGCGCGAAATAGGGGATTTCGGTTGCGAGGCGTTGCGCATCGACCGCGCTTGCGCAGAGCACCGTCAAGAGCCGCACGAACTCGCGATTAGCCGTGTAATAACGCGCGATGGCGAGGGCATCGGATGAACCGGGCGCGCCGTCGAAGACAAAGCGCTGACCCGCTTTCACGAGCGGGATGGGAGAACTGGACTGCGCGTTGACGGCTTTCGAGGACATATATATGCAATTAACCGTCGGCTCTTTCGCCCTCTTCGAGGACGGGCCGGACGTGGTCGCTAAAGACCTATTATAAAATCCGGGCTCCACTTTGACCTGGCTCAGTGATCTGCCCGTGACTACGACTGCAAATTCGTCAAATGCGCCGTCTACTGCGCCAACGATTTCACCCGCCACTACCTCGCGCCTGTTCGCGCTGATTCCGTGCGCCGGCAACGGCAGCCGCTCCGGCGCACCCATGCCGAAGCAGTATCAGACCGTCGCGGGCCGCCCGATGCTTGGTTACACGTTATCCGCCTTCGACGCGTGTTCCGAATTCTCGCAGACCCTCGTCGTACTTGCTCCCGACGATCATCATTTCGATGCGCGCCGCTTTGCCGGCCTGCGCTTCGCGGTGCAGCGCTGCGGCGGGGCTTCACGACAGGCATCGGTGTATAACGGTCTCGTCGCGCTGGCCGATTTCGGCGCACGCGACGACGACTGGGTGCTCGTCCACGACGCCGCGCGTCCCGGCATCACGCCGGAACTGATTCGCAAGCTCGTCGGCGCCCTGCGTCACGACGCCGTGGGCGGCATTCTCGCATTGCCGGTCGCGGATACGCTGAAACGGGTCGCACCGAGCATGCCCGATGCAGCGGATGACCACCCGCGTGTCGCCCGCACGGAATCGCGCGACGGGCTCTGGCAGGCGCAAACGCCGCAGATGTTCCGCCTCGGCATGTTGCGCGAAGCGATCGAACGTGCGCGTCACGACGGTCACGATCTCACGGACGAAGCGAGCGCAATCGAATGGCTCGGCCATTCGCCGCGATTAGTTCAGGGCAGCCTGCGCAACTTCAAGGTGACCTATCCGGAAGACTTCGCGCTCGCGGGCGCGATGCTCGCCACGAAGGCCTGACGGCTCCGACACACACTTTCTACAGCAAGGTTGCATCGATGGATTTCAGAATCGGACAGGGATACGACGTACATCAACTCGTCGAGGGCCGCCCGCTCATCATTGGCGGCGTGACGATTCCCTACGAACGCGGCCTGCTCGGCCATTCGGACGCGGACGTGCTGCTGCACGCCATCACCGACGCGCTCTTCGGCGCGGCATCGCTCGGCGATATCGGCCGGCACTTTCCGGATACCGCGACGGAATTCGCCGGCGCCGACAGCCGCGTGCTGCTGCGCGAAGCGTTCAAGCGCGTGTCGGAAGCGGGTTTCGCCATCGCCAATATCGACAGCACGATCATCGCGCAGGCGCCGAAGCTCGCGCCGCACATCGAGGCGATGCGCGCGAATATCGCGGAAGACCTGGACTTGGCCGTCGATCGCGTCAACGTGAAAGCGAAGACCAACGAAAAGCTCGGCTATCTCGGCCGCAAGGAAGGTATCGAGGCGCAGGCCGCGGTGCTGTTGCGGCGCACGTCGATCGATAGTTGAAATCGAACGCCACGCGCGCGTGGCGTCAAGGGCTTACTTCGCCTCGGCCTCGATGGCGAGCGCCACCGCGTTGATCACGGCCGCGATGCGCCCGACATCGCGCAACTGGGTCGTCGACATGCCTTCGGTGACGAGATTCTGGTAGTGCGACTTCACGCAGAAGTGACACTTGCCGATGATCGACGCCGCGAGCGCGTACATCTCGAAGCGCCGCTTGTCGACGCCGCCGTGCGATGCATACGCGTTCATGCGCAGTCCAGCCGGCTGCGTCTTGAGATCGGCGTTGTCGGCCATCTCCAGGTACGGATACCAGACGTTGTTCATGCCCATCAGCGCGGACGCCGTGAGCGCGGCATTGACTTCTTCCGGCGCCATGACACCCGACTCGCGGATGATATTCACGATCTTCGTCGCCTTCGCGGCATACGCGGCGGCGAGTGCGACGCCGACCGCGTCGTTGCCTTCCAGCGACGAACGGGCGATCGTCCCGTCGACATTCAGGCGAATGTCTTTCGCGTAGTCCGGCACCAGCTCCTTGATCGATGACAGGAATTCCATGCGTTCTCCTTATTCGATGGCGTCAATAAAGCCCGCCGGCTTCCAAGCGGGCGCTCGAAAGAGGGCGGGCTACGGGCGTTGCCTCAGGCGCTTAAAGGCTCGTGCGATCAGAGCGTCGAGCCGCCGACCGCGCGATTGCACGGGCAGAGTTCGTCCGTTTGCAGGCCGTCGAGAATACGCAGCACTTCTTCTGGATTGCGGCCGACGTTCAGGTTATTGACCGAGACGTGCTGAATGACGTTGTCGGGATCGACGATGAATGTCGCGCGCAGCGCCACGCCGGCTTCCTTGTCGCGCACGCCGAGCTGGTCGATGAGTTCGCCCTTCACGTCGCCGAACGAGTAGTGGTTTAGCTTGTTCAGGTCCTTGTGCTCACGACGCCATGCGAGCTTGACAAACTCGTTGTCGACGCTGCCGCCGAGCAAAATGGCGTCGCGGTCTTCGAAGTCCTTTGCCAGCTTGCCGAACTCGACGATTTCAGTCGGGCAGACGAACGTGAAGTCCTTCGGGTAGAAGTAGATGATTTTCCACTTGCCCGGAAACGACTGCTCGGTGATTTCTTCGAATGCCGACTGGCCGTTTTCTTCGTGGTGATTGAAACCCGGCTTGGCAGCGGTGACGGTGAATGCTTCGACTTTATCGCCAACGGTCTTCATGCAGTGACTCCTGTGTTCGTTGAAAGGACAAACGCAAAATGAGGCTACTGAATCTTCGTAACGCGGACATGAAAACAATCGTCATGCCATCGCGCTGCACAAATCCATATTAAGCGTATCACTAAATCGAAGCAATAGTATTTGACTATAACTTCAAATAGTTTTTGACGAATTTCCAGGAAACGCGGGAGTGTCAGACGCCGTCGAAACGTGCGCCTTTCATCACCGGGAAATCGATGGTGACTTCGAAGCCCGCAAGCGGCGTGCGATTGCGCAGGCGCAACGTGCCGCGCTGACGCGAGACGAGCCGCTGCACGATCGCCATGCCCAAACCCGTGCCGTTCGCCTGCGTGCGCGCGGCGTCGACACGATAGAAGGGCCGTGTGATGAGCGCGACCTGATCGTCGGGGATGCCGCGGCCTTCGTCCATCACCGAGAGTTCGACCTTGCCATGTGTGACGCGCGTAAGCACGGTGATCCGCGCGATGTCGTCCTGCTCGCTGCGCCCGTACTTGCGCGCGTTTTCGAGCAGATTGCCGACCACGCGGCGCGCATCCGTCGGGTCGCCTTCGATCACCGCGCCGGGCGCGAGGTCGGTGCGCATCACGACGCCTTCGTCGGCCTGGAAGCGCGCGACGAGTTCGCTCGCGATCATCGAGAGATCGACGGCCTCGGGCATGCGCTGCATCGGCCGCGCGTAGTCGAGGAAGCGCCCGATGATCATGTCCATCTGTTCGATGTCGTCGATCATCGCGAGCTTGGTGGCTTCGTCCGAGGGGCTCATTTCGGTTTCGAGCCGCAAACGCGCGAGCGGCGTGCGCAGATCGTGCGAAATGCCCGCGAGCATCAGCGCGCGGTCCGCTTCGAGCTGTTCGAGGTCTTGCACCATCTGGTTGAAGCTTCGATTGGTTTCCGCGGCGACGCCCATGCCGCGCTCCGGCAAGGGCTCGGGCGATTGTCCCGAACCGACCTTGCGCGCGGCGAGCGCCAGTCGCGCGAACGGCCGGTTCACGAGACTCGTGATGAACGCCGCGCCGAAGAGCGACAGCGCGAGCGCGAAAACCCCCCAGCCGGCCCATTGCAGACCGGTGACGGTATCCAGTTGATCGCGGTCGAGCGCAACCCAATAGTCGTCGTCGTCGATCTTGAAGCTGATCCACACGCCGGGAATCTCGTTCACGGATTGCGCGATGATCGTGTCGTTGCCAAGGCGTCCGCGCACGTCGCGCTCGATCAGACGGTTGAGCGATTCATCCGGCTGCAGGCGGTATTTGTCGGTGGTCTCACGCGGATACACGCGCACGCCTTCGTTGCTCTCCAGATCCTGCAGGAGCGCGCGACGAAGATCGGGATCGGAATAGAGCAGGGCCGTGCGCGTGAGCTTGACCACGGCGACGAGCTGAAGCGCCACGCGCTGCGCGCGCGGCTCCCGCTCGATCACTCGAAAGCTCTGGAACCATGCCGTGAGACTGACCGCGATGAGCAGCGCGATCAGCGCGAAGGTTCGCCAGAACAGGCCGCCGAACGCAAGCGCCAGTAGCCGCCTGTCGATGCGCATGGGTCTATCGGGTTCGGCTCGATGGAGGAAAAAAAGCGTGGCGGACTCGCGTCAAAGCATGAGGCATCAGGCCGCGCCGTCGGGAATGAACACGTAGCCCAGGCCCCACACCGTTTGGATGAAACGCGGGCTGCTCGGGTCCGGCTCGATCAGCTTGCGCAGGCGGGAAATCTGTACGTCGAGACTGCGGTCGAACACTTCGTATTCACGGCCGCGCGCGAGTTCCATCAGCTTTTCGCGCGAGAGCGGCTGACGCGGATGCCGTGCAAACACCTTCAGCACCGAGAATTCGCCCGTGGTCAGCGGAATTTCCTGGCCGTTCTTGGTAAGCGTGCGCGTGGCGAGATTCAGCGCGAATTCACCGAACTCGAATACCTCGGTGGTTTCGGACGGCGCGCCCGGCAACTCCGACGGCGTCTGGCGGCGCAGCACCGCGTGAATGCGCGCGACGAGTTCGCGCGGATTGAACGGCTTCGGCAAGTAGTCGTCCGCGCCCATTTCCAGACCGACGATGCGGTCCACGTCCTCGCCCTTCGCCGTCAACATGATTATCGGCGTGCGGTCGTTGCTTCCGCGCAGCCGGCGGCAGATGGAAAGACCGTCTTCGCCGGGCAGCATGAGGTCGAGCACGAGCAGATCGAAGCGCTCGCGCACCCAGAGTTTGTTCATCGACGGCGCGTTTTCCGCGACATACACGTTGAAGCCTTGCTCGCCCAGATAACGGCGCAGCAAATCGCGCAGGCGCGGGTCGTCGTCGACGACGAGAATTTTGGATGGGTTCTTGGTTTCCATGGCGGCATCTTAGCGCGTTTGTTCAATCGTCGAGTTTGTAACAAAAGCGAGTGTAACAGTCCGTTACAAAATTTACGGCGACTGTGGCACGCCCAAAAGGTTCTATGCGTACACTCCCTTACCTAAGCCCGCCATTCGGTAGATACTCCATTAGACCAGCGCGTCATTTGGCCGGACCAAGCCTTTTGAGACGTGCGCTAAAAGAATGAGGCTGTCCGGTTGTCGAGCAACGAAGGGAAAAACATGTTGGGAGCGCGGCAACGCGGACCCGTGCGCGTCGAGCGCATCTTCAAACTAACGCTTCTCGCCAGCGCGCTCTGCGCCATCCTGAGCACGCACCATGTTTTCGCCCAGACGCCGGGCTTCGCGCGTCCCTCAACCGCTTTCGACACCACGTCCGACACCCGGCCGAATCGCTTCGACGGCCGTATGATTCGCGCGCAGCAGCGCTCGTCCAAGAACGGCAATTTTCCCGACCGCGACACCAAAGCCGCCACGATGCAGCCTGTTCAGCAGGTCGATCAGGCACCGCCCGCGCGTCCTCCGCGCCATACCGTCATGACCGCCGATGAGCGGCGCCTCTTGCGTCAACATATCGAAGAGGCCGTCCGCGATCTCTACAAGCGTTGAGCGCGAGCCGCGATGAACCGACGCCGCTTCATGCAGATCGCCGGCGCGCTTGCAGGTGGCGCGAGCGCGGACGGATTCGCCACGGCGCGTGCGCGACGTTCGATCAAGACGTTCGTGCTCGTCGAACTCAGCGGCGGCAATGACGGCCTCAACACGGTTATCCCGCTCAACGATGATCGCTATCGCGCGCTCAGGCCGACGCTTGCGATCCCGCGCGAGCATGTCTTGCATCTTGATGAGCAAACCGGGCTGCATCCTTCCTTGCTCGCGTTGATGCCGGCTTGGGAAGCGCGCGAATTGGCCATCGTCCAGGGCGTGGGGTATGCGAGCTCCAGCCGCTCGCATTTTCGCTCCCGCGAAATCTGGGATACGGCTTCGAGCGCCGCCCAATATCGCCGTGATGGCTGGCTTGCGCGTTCGGACGCAACGCGTGCGAGCGTCGTTGGCACGGCGGAGGCGGGGCCTTTCGCAAATGCCAGCCGCGCGGTCGAATGGATCGGGCAGGCACGCGCGTCGTTTGCCGCTTCATGCGATGCGGCGTCGCGTTTCATCGTCGGGCGCGCTGAACGTGACAAGGTCGCGCTCGTGCGTCTTACGCTACCGGGGTTCGATACGCATGAGCATCAGGCGGCCAAGCACGCGCGTGTGTTGGCGCAGCTTGCGGACGGGCTCGCTTCGTTGCGACGCGCGTTGATCGCGTCGGGCGACTGGCGCAGCACGCTTGTGATGAGTCATTCGGAGTTCGGGCGCTCCGCTCGTGAAAACGATGCACGAGGCACCGATCATGGCGCGGCCGCACCGCAGTTTGTGTTGGGTGGAGGCGTGAGCGGCGGGCTGTATGGGGCAGCGCCGCGTTTGGATGACTTGGACGTCGATGGCGGCGTGAGCGTCAGCATCGACTTCAGGCGGGTTTATGCGACGGTTCTGAGCGCGTGCGCGGAGCTCGAATCGGTGGCGAGCCTGGGGCCGTCTTCGGACGCGCTGCCATTGATTCGGGCGTAGATGTTATTGCTTCGTTCTAGTGGTCTTACGTTTCCGGCTCGCGCCATTGAAGAGCCGCCGCTCACGCGTTCGACCCGATCGCTAGCCGCATTGGGCCTGCTGCGCAAGCGCTGCGGTTTATTCGCGTGCATTGGCCGTTTGCAGACACGATTGGCGGAAGCGGTATTCACGAGCGCCTTCGAATCGCGGTGAGGGCGTTAGCCCGTTGCGCCCCGCGTCCAATCGACGCGCCGAAGAATCAACAGCAATGAAAGGCGCTGTCCACGCACCTATCGCGTCCGCCAGGTAATCCAGAGCTTCCGAATTGGCGTTAGCGCTATCCGCTGATGCAGCACCTGAAAACCCTCGCGCTCGATCTCGTCGAGCAGCGCAAGCGACAGCGCCGCCTGCGAGCGCAAAACACGTTGCGATGAACGCTCGGCCGGCGGTATTTCGGCAAGCGCATCTTCGAGCGCACGTCGGGCGCGTTCGGTCTGGAAGCGCATCAGTTCCGTGAAGCTATCGCTGTATTCGCGATTGATGATGTCCGCCGCCGTCACGCCGAAGCGCTGCAGTTCGTCGATAGGGACGTAGATGCGTCCATGTCGCGCGTCGTCGCCGATCTCCTGCACGCGCTCGGCCAGCAACAGCGCCGAACCGAGCGGCGCCGCCCACGACGCGGCCAGCGCCGGATCGCGCGCGGTCGCACGCGCGACCGCCGTTCCGAACGCGCCGCCAGTCTGCTCCAGATAGCGACGCAGTCCTGGCCAGTCCAGATAGCGCGCCTGATCGAGATCCATGCCGAAGCCATCGATCAGCGCGCGGCCGGCATCTTCGAGCACGGGTTGCGCCGCGGACGGCGCGTGCGCCAGCAAGGCTTTCGTCACGGGATGCGTGGGTTCACCGGCATCGAGCTTGCCTAGTTCGTTTTGCCACCACGCGTGCTTGGTCCGCCCGATGGTCGGGTCGCTCGTTTCCTTCACGGTCTCTTCGAGTTCGCGCCGCAACGCGTAGAGCGCGCTCAAAAGCGGCTGACGCGCCGTGGGCGCGCGACGGAGCGCGTAGTAAGTGCCCGAGCCTTCGGGCGCGGCTTTTTGCTGGCAATAATCGTCGAAATTCACGAACTGAGCTTGTGGGGTAGGCCAAGTGCGGCGGGGCGTCCGGCTTTGATTTGTTCTGACGCATGAACGTGACGCGACGCCTATTTTATCCGCCCGCGAAAGGCTCCGCTGCCAGGCGCGGCGAACGTCTTCCCGATGCACGGTGATCGACGCGGATGTGCGCCGACCCACCGACGCCGTTTTCGCGCCGCGCAACACTGGACGCTCGTGAACGAACCGCGCGCGCACCGGAGGCTGCCATGGCCCTCAGCAAGACCGAGAACAAGCAGTTTGGAGACAGATGCCTGCCGTTTCTCCTGAGAAGCGTGGCAAGCGATTTCGGCTTCGATTTTCGAGTGTGTCCGCGTCAGATGCACGTCTCGCCGACCATGGGACTGCACATCACGGCCAACCGCGCCAGCGATGCAAAGCTGTCTTATCCGCTGAACGTTTTCGTGTTCCTGCCGCCATCTAGCGTGCGGCAGTTTCTGTCGCATATCGACAGGCCGATTGCGGCAGCGCAAGCAAGCGAAAGGATGCCTGACGAGATCAGGAAGCTGATGGGGCAATCGGGTATCGATTTCGCCGGACGCTCGCAGGCCAAAGGCGAAGTGGTCATGGTGGAGTTGGGCGGCGTGTCCGTCTGACGATGCACGCTGCGGCTTCTCGCACTCGATCGCGCGCCGCAATTTGACGAGCCGCGCCGGAGTAGACGCTTTGAGCCGTGAACAGATGCGTGAGCCCTGAATCGTTCGCTGTCGGGTGGCTCACAACAGACGCGACTATCCTCGAACCTGGCAACAATCGACGTCGAGGATTCCTGAAGATTCAATGCCTTCCCTGAGCCGAAATCACGCCCCTAGAAAGCTGTCACGGATTTTCCCAGACATCACCAGACGAATGCGTTAGAATCTTGGGCTCGACACAGTGGACCGGTGTCGAACACGGCGAAACAGCGCCGGGCGCTTTGCGGCGCCACGCAACCAAGGTTGTGCGGCAAAACGAAACCCCGCTCGAAGTCGTGCTGCGAGGATGGCGAAATTGGTAGACGCACCAGGTTTAGGTCCTGACGCCAGCAATGGTGTGCGGGTTCGAGTCCCGCTCCTCGCACCAAACAAACCCCTTTGTTTCTTAAAGGGGTTTTTTGTTGGCGCTTGCCATTTCGCAAGCACCGACCCTTCACTTCGCTCCAAACCTCAACCGCGTCAACTGCTCCGCTTCGTTCGCCAGCAAGCGCGCGGCGTCGCGAATCGCGACATCGAGCGTGATCGGGCCGGGCGCGGGCGAAAAGCATCCGCTGAAAAACTCCGACAGACGCGGCAGCGCCGCCGAATCCACCGCGCCCGACAAAAGCGTCGCCGGCACGCCTGCGTCCCGCGCGTGCTTGCAGGCGATGAACGGCGCCTTGCCGTGCAGCGTCTGCACGTCCGACCGGCCTTCGCCGGTGATGAGCCAGTCAGCGCCCTCGAGTGCCGCATCCAGTCCGATCTCGCGCGCAACCACTTCGGCGCCGGTTTCGAAGCGCGCGCCCAGCATATGCAGCGCGAAACCCAGACCACCCGCCGCGCCCGCGCCCGGCTCGTCGCGCTTGACGATTCCCATCGCCGGTTCGAGTTGATCCGCGAAATGCGCGAGGGCGGCATCGATGGTCGCCACTTGCTCCGGCGTCACCCCCTTCTGCGGACCGAAGATCGCGGTCGCGCCGTGCTCGCCGGTGAGCGGATTATCGACGTCCGACATGCCGATGAACTCCGCTTCATTCACGCGCGAATCAAGCCCCGACGCATCGATACGCGCGATCTTCGCCAACGCCGACGGCACCGGCTCGAGTTCGCGCCCGTTCGCATCGAAAAGCTTCAAGCCGAGCCCGACGAGCAGACCCGCGCCGCCGTCGTTCGTGCTGCTGCCGCCCAGCGCAACGTAGAACGTGCGCGCGCCCGAATCGAGCAGGGCGCGAATCGCCTCGCCCATGCCAAGCGTGCTGCGCTCCGTGACGGGCGTCGCCATGCCGTCCGGGTCCGTGATGCCGACTACTTCGGCCGTCTCGATGATCGCGCCGCCATCCGCCAGCAATCCGGTCGCCGCGTCGCGCCGGGCCGAAGCCGCGCCGCGCACGTTGAGCAGACGTCGTTCGCCGCCTGCGGAGAGCATGGCGTCGAGCGTGCCTTCGCCGCCATCGGCCATTGGATGAGTGCGTATTTCGGCATCCGGACGCGCGCGCAAAATGCCCTCTGCAATGGCGTTGGCAACGCCCTCGGCGGAAAGCGAACCCTTGAACGAATCGGGCGCGATGACGACGACAGGGGCAGACGTGGCAGACGTGACGTTAGGCATGGTGTCTCGAATATTTTCTGTGTGAGTGGACGTTGAAAAGCCGAAGCGAAGCCCGATGTATGCGCATTGCATCGCGCGTCGCCATGCGTATGGCGCATGCGCTTCATGCGTTGCGGTAATCGAGCGTGCAACGCAACGCGCGCTCCTTTCGCTTCTCGTGATCACGCGCCGGCAAGCTTATCAGCGCTCCGCCCGCAGCAAAATAGCGAAGGTGCGATAACCGCCATCGCAGTGTCGCGCCGATGGACTCAAAATGTGTATTTCGAGCGGAATTGCGCTGAAAAACCGTGCAAATCGCTCGAAACGGGCCAAGCGGGTTTCGTGGTCAGAGGCCGCGCGATTTGTTTGCTAGAATACTTGGCTCTGCCGGCTGACTCGGCGTTGGCGAACATCTGGCGGTCGCGAGATGCGCTCCCTTGTCTCGACATGGCGGCGCGTTTTCGAAGCCCGACATCGCACCCGGCGCGGCTCATGCAGAACTCATCCGGACCCGCGCAACCAGAACCGCGGAAGAACCGAACACCGAACACCCGAATACTCTAGGACGATTGAAGCCATGGCTAACGTAGTTGAAAACCTCGGCAAGCTCGAACGCCGCGTCACCATCTCGCTGCCGAAAGACACCGTGCAGAAGGAAGTGGACTCGCGCATCCGCCAGTTGGCCAAGACCGTGCGCATGCCGGGCTTCCGCCCGGGCAAGGTGCCGCTCAAGATGGTCACGCAGCAATACGGCGGTCAGGTCGAAGCCGAAGTGCTGAGCGACAAGGTCGGCAAGGAATTCTTCGACGTCACGCGCACCGAAAACCTGCGCGTCGCGGGCCAGCCGAGCTTTGCGCCGAAGGTCGAAGCCGCTGCGGAAGACTACGCATTCGACGCCACTTTCGAGGTGTACCCCGAAGTGAAGCTCGGCGACGTTGCCACCGCTGAAATCGAACGCACCGTCACGACCATTTCCGAAGCCGAAGTCGACCGTACGCTCGACATCCTTCGCAAGCAGCGCGTGCACTTCCACGCGCGCGGCGAAGGCGGCGAGCATGGCGACGGCGGCGCGGACACGGCGGCCAAGGAAGGCGACCGCGTCACGCTGGACTTCATCGGCAAGCTCGACGGCGTGCCGTTCGAAGGTGGCAGCGCGGAAGACTTCGCGTTCGTCTTGGGCGAAGGCCGCATGTTGCCGGAATTCGAACAAGCAGCGACCGGCCTGAAGGTCGGCGAAACGCGCGAGTTCGACCTTACGTTCCCCGAGGACTATCACGGCAAGGACGTCGCCGGCAAGACCGCGCAGTTCGCCGTCACCGTGAAAAAGATCGAGTGGCCGCATCTGCCGGAAATCGACGCGGAATTCGCGAAGTCGCTCGGTATCGAAGACGGCGATCTCACGAAAATGCGCGGCGAGATCAAGGACAACCTCGAGCGCGAAGCAAAGCGCCGCACGCAGCAGATCGTGAAGAATCAGGTCATGGACGCGTTGCTCAAGATTTCCGAACTCGACGTGCCGAAGGCGCTGATCGAACAGGACCAGGAACGTCTCGTCGAAATGGCGCGCCAGGATCTGCAACAACGTGGCGTGCCGAACGCTGCCGACGCACCGATCCCCGCCGAAATGTTCGCTGAACAAGCCGAGCGTCGCGTGAAGCTGGGCCTCGTGCTGGCAGAACTGGTGAAGGCCAACGAACTGCAGGCCAAGCCCGAGCAGATCCGCGCGGAAGTGGACGAATTCGCCAAGAGCTACGAAGACCCGAAGGAAGTCGTCCGCTGGTATTATTCGAATCAGCAGCGCCTCTCCGAAATGGAAGCGTACGTCGTTGAAAGCAACGTCGTCGATTTCGTTCTCGGCAAGGCCAAGGTGACCGACAAGGAAGTCAGCTTCGAGGAACTGGCCAGCGCAACGGCGCAAGCCTGACGCGTAGAGCCCGGGGGCGTGCGGGTCGTCGGACTGACGGCCCTCACGCCTTTTTTGCATTAAAGTTTGTGCGTACGCATGCCGTTCTACCGGATGCTCCTTCGTCGATCAGTATCCCTATTCCGAACAAGGAAATTGCATGACCTTTCGCGCTGAATTGCTCGACACACTGGCGTCCCACGCATCGCGGGACTTCGAAGCCCAGGCGCTCGGCCTCGTTCCGATGGTCGTGGAAACCAGCGGCCGCGGCGAGCGTGCCTATGACATCTATTCGCGCCTCCTGAAAGAGCGCGTGGTGTTTCTCGTCGGCGAAGTCAATGATCAGTCGGCGAATCTTGTCGTCGCGCAGTTGCTGTTTCTCGAGAGCGAAAATCCGGACAAGGACATCAGCCTCTACATCAATAGCCCGGGCGGTTCGGTTTCAGCCGGCATGGCAATCTACGATACGATGCAATTCGTCAAACCCGACGTCACCACGCTTTGCATGGGGCTCGCCGCAAGCATGGGCGCGTTCCTGCTGGCGTCGGGCGCAAAGGGCAAACGCGTCGCGTTGCCGAATGCGCGCGTGATGATTCACCAGCCGCTGGGTGGCGCGCGTGGTCAGGCGTCGGACATCGAAATTCAAGCGCGGGAAATCCTGTACTTGAAGGAGCGTCTGAACCAATTGCTGTCGCATCACACGGGTCAGCCGGTCGAGCGCATTGCACGCGACACCGACCGCGACAACTTCATGTCGGGCGATGACGCGCAAGCGTACGGCATCGTTGACCAGGTTTTGCATAAGCGTCCTTAAGGCGTCCGGAACGACGCCGCGCCGGCTTTCACGAAACACGAAGCCGGCTGTTGCGAGTGGCGCATGCGGCGTCACGCGAAACGCGCCAAAACGCGCTTCGGACGGGCCACACAGGCGAAACTGCGTGGCCGGATCGAAGGGCGTATCATGTAACAAGAGTGTCCGGAGGCTCACACATTTATGGCGGACAAAAAAGGTTCCAGCAGCGAAAAGTTGCTGTATTGCTCGTTTTGCGGCAAGAGCCAGCATGAGGTGAAGAAGCTCATCGCTGGGCCGTCCGTGTTCATCTGCGATGAATGCATCGACTTGTGCAACGAGATCATTCGCGACGAAGCGGCCGGCGCGGCAGAAGAGGCCGGGCTGACCAAGTCCGACCTGCCGAGCCCGCAGGAAATCAGCGACATCCTCAACCAGTACGTCATCGGCCAGGAACGCGCGAAGAAAATTCTCGCCGTGGCCGTGTACAACCACTACAAGCGTCTCAAGCACCTCGACAAGAAAGACGAGATCGAGCTGTCGAAGAGCAACATCTTGCTGATCGGGCCGACCGGCTCCGGCAAGACGCTGCTCGCGCAGACGCTCGCACGCATGCTGAACGTGCCGTTCGTCATTGCCGACGCCACCACGCTGACCGAAGCCGGTTATGTCGGTGAAGACGTCGAAAACATCATCCAGAAGCTGCTGCAGAACTGCAATTACGAAGTCGACAAGGCGCAGCGCGGAATTGTTTATATCGACGAAATCGACAAGATCAGCCGCAAGTCGGATAACCCGTCCATCACGCGCGACGTGTCGGGCGAGGGCGTCCAGCAGGCGCTGCTGAAACTTGTCGAAGGCACGATGGCTTCGGTGCCGCCGCAAGGCGGGCGCAAGCACCCGAACCAGGACTTCATTCAGGTCGACACGACCAACATCCTGTTCGTTTGCGGCGGCGCGTTCGACGGGCTCGAGAAAGTCATTACCGATCGTACGGAAAAAACCGGCATTGGCTTTGGCGCGAGCGTGAAAAGCAAGCAGGATCGCGATGCCGGCGAAGTACTGCGGGATGTGGAACCGGAAGATCTGATCAAGTTCGGTCTTATTCCCGAACTGATCGGCCGTCTGCCGGTTGTGGCCACGCTCGGCAAGCTTGACGAAGCCGCGCTCGTGAAGATTCTGATCGAGCCGAAAAATGCGCTGGTAAAGCAATATCACAAGCTCTTTGCCATGGAACGTGTGGAACTGGAGATTCGTCCGGCGGCACTGCAGGCCATCGCGCAAAAAGCCATTCGTCGCAAGACGGGTGCGCGCGGGTTGCGTTCGATCTTGGAACAAGCGTTGCTCGATGTCATGTACGAGCTGCCGACCATGAAGGGCGTTTCGAAGGTGATCGTCGACGACAACACGATCGACGGCGACGGCAAGCCGTTGCTCATCTACGAAGACGCACCGAAAGTAGCAGGGTCGAACTGAAGCAGGCTGTGTCCCGGCGAGAGGCCGTTCATGGCAACGTGAACGGCCTTTGTTTATTTTTTCGGTTTATTGTGGACGTTACTGACCAGGTCGTCGACTAACGACTTTTCCCTTCCGATAAAGGCTTGCAATAGCTCTTAACGGCCTTACTTACGAACGAACCGATTCCATTAATGGGGAAATGAAATGTCAGGAACCCAACTCCTCCCGCAGGAACGCATCACGTTGCCGCTGCTCCCGCTGCGCGACGTAGTCGTTTTCCCGCATATGGTGATTCCGCTCTTCGTCGGGCGGCCCAAGTCGATCAAGGCGCTCGAAGCCGCGATGGAAGGTGGCAAGCACATCATGCTCGTCGCCCAGAAAACGGCGGCGAAGGACGAGCCGACCGAAAAGGACATGTACGAAGTAGGGTGTGTCGCCAACATCCTGCAAATGCTCAAGCTGCCGGACGGTACCGTGAAGGTGCTCGTCGAAGGCTTGCAGCGCGCAAAGACGCTGTCCATCGAAGAACAGGAAACGCAGTTTTCCTGCGATGTGATGCCGCTCGAACCCGACCACGCCGACAGCGCCGAGACTGAAGCGCTGCGTCGCGCGATCGTGTCGCAGTTCGATCAGTACGTGAAGCTCAACAAGAAGATTCCGCCCGAGATCCTGACGTCGCTGTCGGGCATCGACGAAGCGGGTCGTCTCGCGGACACCATCGCCGCGCATTTGCCGCTCAAGCTCGATCAAAAGCAGCACATCCTCGAGATGTTCCCTGTGATCGAACGCCTCGAGCATTTGCTCGCACAACTCGAAGCTGAAATCGACATCCTCCAGGTCGAGAAGCGTATCCGTGGCCGCGTGAAGCGCCAGATGGAGAAGAGCCAGCGCGAGTATTACCTGAACGAACAGGTCAAGGCCATCCAGAAGGAATTGGGCGAAGGCGAAGAGGGTGCGGATCTCGAAGAACTCGAGAAGCGCATCACGGCCGCGCGCATGCCGAAGGAAGCCAAGAAGAAGGCGGACGCCGAGCTCAAGAAGCTCAAGCTCATGTCGCCGATGTCGGCGGAAGCCACTGTCGTGCGCAATTACATCGACACGCTTATTGGTTTGCCGTGGCGCAAGAAGAGCAAGGTCAACAACGACCTGACCAATGCCGAGCGCGTGCTCGACGAAGACCACTTCGGTCTGGAAAAAGTCAAGGAACGCATTCTCGAATATCTCGCGGTTCAACAGCGCGTGGAGAAAGTGAAGGCGCCGATTCTGTGCCTCGTCGGGCCTCCGGGCGTCGGCAAGACGTCGCTTGGGCAGTCCATCGCTCGTGCGACGAATCGCAAGTTCGTACGCATGGCGCTTGGCGGCGTGCATGACGAGTCCGAGATTCGCGGGCACCGTCGCACGTATATCGGTTCCATGCCCGGCAAGATTCTGCAAAGCCTGACCAAGGTCGGCGTGCGCAATCCGCTCTTCTTGCTCGACGAAGTCGACAAGATGGGGATGGATTTCCGCGGCGATCCTGCATCGGCGTTGCTCGAAGTGCTGGACCCGGAACAGAACCATACGTTCGCGGACCATTACATCGAAGTGGACTTCGACCTGTCGGACGTGATGTTCGTCGCGACGTCGAACTCGCTCAATATCCCGCCGCCGCTGCTCGACCGGATGGAAGTCATCCGCCTTTCGGGTTACACGGAAGACGAAAAGGTCAGCATTGCGCAGCGTTATCTGTTGCCGAAGCAAAAGCGCAATAACGGCCTGAAGGACGGCGAGATCGAAGTGGCGGAACAAGCCATCCGCGACATCATTCGCTACTACACGCGTGAAGCGGGCGTGCGTTCGCTCGAACGTGAAGTGTCGAAGATCTGCCGCAAGGTCGTGAAGATGCTGTTGCTGAAGAAGGCCGAAGGCGCGGTGAAGGTCGATGGCACGAACATCGACACCTTCCTCGGCGTGCGCAAGTACGACTTCGGTCTGGCCGCGAAGGAAAACCAGATCGGTCAGGTGACGGGTCTTGCGTGGACGGAAGTCGGCGGCGATTTGCTGACGATCGAAGCGGCGGTCATGCCCGGCAAGGGTGGCGTGATCCGCACGGGTTCGCTCGGCGACGTGATGAAGGAATCCGTCGAAGCGGCGCGCTCGGTGGTGCGTTCGCGTTCGCGTCGTCTCGGTGTGTCGGACGAGGCATTCGAGAAGAAGGACATCCACATTCACGTGCCCGAAGGTGCGACGCCGAAGGACGGTCCGTCCGCCGGTATCGCCATGACGACGGCGCTGGTCTCGGTGCTGACCGGTATTCCGGTTCGTGCGGATGTCGCGATGACGGGCGAAATCACGCTGCGCGGCGAAGTGCTGCCTATCGGCGGGTTGAAGGAGAAGCTGCTGGCGGCGCATCGCGGCGGCATCAAGCTCGTGCTGATCCCTGAAGAAAACACCAAGGATCTGGCCGACATTCCGGACAACGTGAAGAATGCCATCGAGATCATTCCGGTTCGCTGGATCGATCGCGTATTGGAACTGGCGCTCGAACGCGCGCCGGCACCGTTGCCGGAAGAAGAAGCCAAGCCGCCAGTGGCCGCTGAAGCGAAGAAAGATGGTACGGCTGTCGGGGAGTTCGTGAAGCACTGAGCACGCTTCATTGACGCTGCCGCACTTACGGCCCAAGTCGTAAAAAAGACCCCGCAGGTTCACGCTTGCGGGGTCTTTTTGTTTGCGTCGACGAATTCGAGCAGTCCTTCCAAAGCAGATGAAATCAGGCGCAACCCTCGTTGACACTCCCGTTTCGGCTGCGTTTAATGGCCGCGCATCGAATCGAAAAATCGATGCTGCTCGTTTCGATACGAAACGACATCGCCTACATCGTGCCATTACAGATTCGGGGATCACAATGAACAAGACTGACCTGATCGACCATATCGCGGAGCAAGCCGATCTTTCAAAGGCGGCAGCGGGGCGTGCACTCGAAGCCGTGATCGGCGGCGTGAGCGCGACCTTGAAGAAGGGTGGAACGGTGACGCTCGTGGGGTTCGGAACCTTTGCCGTGGGCAAGCGCGTGGCGCGTACGGGACGCAATCCGCGCACGGGCGCGGCCATCAAGATCAAGGCGGCCAAGGTGCCGAAATTTCGGCCTGGCAAAGCGCTGAAGGATGCGCTAAACTAGCGGACTGGCTGGATACGGCAACTCTTACATGAGCTGCTGGTCAGCGCGGAGTAGCAAATAGCAGCAACGCTTGAATCGCGGAACGGGTGCTTAGCTCAGTTGGTAGAGCGGCGCCCTTACAAGGCGTAGGTCGGGAGTTCGAGCCTCTCAGCACCCACCAGTTTCCGGTTCACAGCAGTTTGGGTTGAGCATCAACCAAGGAGCGGTAGTTCAGTTGGTTAGAATACCGGCCTGTCACGCCGGGGGTCGCGGGTTCGAGTCCCGTCCGCTCCGCCAGGATCGACTGAAAGAGTCCCGCAAGTCACAAGCTTGCGGGACTTTCTCTTTTCCGCTTCTTGATTAAGATTCCGAAGCAATTTCCAGCGTCGACGCGTCTCGTGCATCGCCAAATTTGCAGGCATTGCGCTAATGCCGCCGAATCTTCCGCATGAACGGTTAAGCCTTTGAGTACGAAGGATTTTCCGCTTCCTGGTACATAGATGGACCACCAAACGCGGCTCCCACCGGAAGCCTTACACCCCGACTTGTCGCCTTTTCCCCTCGCGCTGTTGTAATATCGAGCGTTTTGTTCTAACCACGCAGCGCTACGCATGCTCGACTTCTTCCGTAATCACCAGCGCCTGATGATGGCCCTGCTGATCCTGATCATCGTGCCGGGTCTCGGCATTGTCGGGATTCAGGGCTTCAGCAACTTTTTCGACGAAAGCGCTTACGTCGCCAGCGTGAACGGTCACAAGATCACGCGCCCCGAATTCGATAACGCCTTCCGCCAGCAGGTGGATCGCGCGCGCTCCATGCTGGGCGCTCAGTTCGACGCCCGCATGTTCGACACGCCCGAAGCGCGCGCCGCCATGGTCGACAGTCTCGTGCAACAGCGCGCGCTGTCGGACGAGACGCAACGCCTGCATCTGACAGCATCCGACGACGCCGTGCGTCGCGCGCTGCTGTCCGATCCGATCGTCGCGTCGCTGCGCAAGCCCGACGGCTCCGTCGACATCGAGCGTTACAAGGAAATGCTCGCCATGCAGGGCATGACGCCCGCGCAGTACGACGAGCGCATGCGCTACACAATCGCAAATCAGCAAATCCCGGCAAGCATTCAGGAGTCTTCGTTCACCTCGAAGTCGCTCGCGCAGAGCTTGACCGAATTGTCCGAGCAGCGTCGCGCGGTGCAGGGCATGTCGCTGCGCGCGGCGGATTACGCCGCGAAAGTTCAACCCACCGACGCGCAACTGCATTCGTACTACGACGCGCATCGCAATGACTTTGCCACGCCCGAGACCGCGACCATTCAGTACCTCGTGCTGTCGCCGTCCACGCTCGCGGCGGCATCGAAGCCGAGCGACGCCGATCTCAAGAAGTTCTACGACGACAACATCCAGCGCTACCGCACGGAAGGTCAGGTGCGCGCGAGTCACATCCTTGTGAACGCGCCGAAGGACGCCAGCGCGGCCGACAAGGCGAAGGCGAAGCAGAAGGCCGAACAACTGCTCGCGCAAGTGAAGGCGCATCCCGATCAGTTCGCGCAAGTAGCGGAGAAGAATTCGGAAGATCCGGGCTCGGCGTCGAAGGGCGGTGACCTCGGTTACTTCGCGCGCGGTCAGATCGCGGGCGGCAAGGCTTTCGACGACGCCGCGTTCAACCTGAAAAAGGGCGAAGTGAGCGATATCGTCGAGTCGGACTTCGGTTACCACATCATTCAGGCAACGGACGTCAAGCCGTCGGTTACGCAGTCGTTCGACGAAGTGAAGGAAGCGCTCGCGAAGGACTACGCCGCGCAACAGGGCAGCAAGGGCTTTGCAGAAGCAGCGCAAGGCTTCACCGACACCGTCTACGAACAGGCGAAGTCGCTGCAGCCCGCGGCCGACAAATACAAGCTCACGGTTCAGACCGCTACGGTCGGTCCGAAGCCCAACACGCAATTGCCGCAGGACAATCCGCTCAACAATGCGAAGTTTCTGGCGGCCGTGTTCTCACCGGACTCGGTGAAAGATCACAACAACACCCAAGCCGTCGATGCAGGCAACAACACGCTGATCGCCGCGCGCGTGACCGACTACAAGGCTTCGACCGTTCCCGCGTTCGACGCCGTGAAGGACGCGGTACGCACGAAGGTCGTCGCGCAAGACGCAGCTGCGATGGCGCTCAAGGAAGGCCAGACGAAGCTTGCCGATCTGCAGAAATCGAAGTCGACCGATGGCTTTACGTCACCGATCATCGTCTCGCGCAACGACGCGCAGGGCTTGCCGCCTGCCGCGTTGAGCGCGATCTTCAAGGCGGATGCCTCGAAGTTGCCCGCGTACGTCGGCGTCGATCTCGGCACGGACGGCTATGCGATCTATCGCGTCAACGGTATCGAGAAAGCCAACGCGGTGGCCGCGGATCGTCTCGCCGGCGCGCAGCAGCAGATCGCGCAGGTCTATGCTCAAGCCGAGATGGAAGCGTATATCGACTCGTTGAAGGCGCGCTCGAAGGTCAAGCTGAGTCAGGCGCCGGTGCCCGCGGCCAATCAATAAGAAGCAGTAAAACGTCAGTCGCACAAAAAAGCCCCGTGTCCGAAAGGACGCGGGGCTTTTTCATTGCTGCCCGATGTAACCAGCAACAGTGTCCTTACAGGCAAGCCTGAATGTCGCCCGTCGCCTGGCTGCCAGCGGCACCCGATGCGCGGAAACCCACCCACGAGCCCGGACCGGACCACTTCGGACGCACCACGGCAGCCGCGCCATTCGGCGGCTGCTGACCCGGCACATAGACATCGACGGCCTGATCGTTGGCAAGCGTATCTTGCGACACGACTTGCTGTTGCGTCTTGTCAGCCCATGCATGCGAGACGCATTCGGCGACCGCCTTGACCGGCTTGTCGCTCATGCCGACTTGCTGCACGCCTGCGGGCGGTTGAGCGGCACATGCCGAAATCGCGATGGTCAATGCAACCAGAGGGAAGTATTTCACGTGACCTCCTTGTAGAGCGCTCTCTTGCGAGCGGGGTTATAAGAGTTACGCGAAAGTCTCAGATAACTGAATCTTGGCCGTGTTCCGCGTTTGTTGGAAAAGCTGTCGCGGCTGGCGTCTTCGTTGTTACGACGCACTTGCGCCCAGCAAGGGTTTCAAACTTGGCCAGACGTTTTCCAATAGCAATGGCTGGGCCTGCACCGTCGGATGAATCTGGTCCGACTGGAACATCGTCGGCTTGTTTTCGATCCCGGCAAGCAGGAAAGGGACGAGCGCCACGTTCTTGTCCTTGGCGATGCGTTCATAGATGGCGTGGAACTTTTGCGAATAGTCGGGGCCGTAATTGGGCGGAACGTACATGCCGATGAGTAAAACCTTCGCATGCGCCGCCTGCGATGCCTCGACTATTCCACGCAGATTCGTCTCGGTGGTGGCAAGCGGCACGCCGCGCAAGGCATCGTTCGCGCCGAGTTCCACGACTACCACCGCCGGCTTGATACGCGTGAGCACGGCGGTCAATCGCGCGCGTCCGCCGCTCGTGGTGTCGCCGCTGATGCTCGAATTGGCGACGCTATAATCGAGACGCTCTTTCGCAAGCCTTTGGCGCAGCAGGTTGACCCAGCCGGTATCGCGAGGCAAGCCGTATTCGGCGGAAAGGCTGTCGCCAAGCACGACGATTGCAGGCTTGTTCGTCGCTGCGTCTTGTGCATGCAGCGCGGAACTTGCCGCAAGCATTGTCAAGGCGACGCAAGCACGCGCGCTCCAGTTCTTTTTCAGGGTGTCCATGCAAAACAATATCGAGCCGGTCATCGAAGTTCGGGGTTTAAGCAAGCGGGTGAAGGACGCAACGGGCGAGCTCACGATACTCGATCAGATCGATCTGTCCATCGCGAAGGGCAGCAGCGTGGCGATCGTCGGGGCATCGGGCTCGGGCAAGTCGACACTGCTCGGCCTGCTCGCGGGTTTGGACAGCGCGAGTGCGGGCTCGGTTCGTTTATTGGGCAAGGAGCTTTCCACGCTCGATGAAGACCAGCGCGCCGCGCTCAGAAGCGGCGCGGTCGGTTTCGTGTTCCAGTCGTTCCAGTTGATGCCGCATCTCACCGCGCTCGAGAACGTCATGCTGCCGCTCGAACTGCGCGCGGAGTTGCCGCACGATCAGATTGCCGCGCGCGCGCGCTCGCTGCTCGATCAGGTCGGTCTCGCGCAACGCACGGCGCATTATCCCAAGCTGCTGTCCGGTGGCGAACAGCAACGCGTGGCGTTGGCGCGCGCCTTCGTCACGCATCCGGCGGTGCTGTTCGCCGATGAACCCACCGGCAGCCTCGACGCCGCCACGGGCTATGCCATCATCGATCTCATGTTCGCGATGAACGAACGCAACGGCGCGACGCTCGTGCTCGTCACGCACGACGTCGAACTCGCCGAACGTTGCGATGCCACCGTGACGATCGAAGCAGGGCGGCTCGTCAATGGCCTGAGCGTATAAAAAAGCCCGCATCGGCCGATGCGGGCTTAACGACGCAACCAGCCGTCAATACTTCAGAGCCTTGCGCGCGCGCTCGATCAACGCGGAGGTCGAGGCATCGTGCTTCTTCGGATCGGCGCTCGCGGCGGTGATATCCGCCTCGACCACCTTGCCGAGAATCTTGCCGAGTTCCACGCCCCACTGATCGAACGAGTTCACGTCCCACACCGCGCCCTGCACGAGCACCTTGTGTTCGTATAGCGCGATGAGCGCGCCGAGCGCCTCGGGCGTGAGCGCATCGAGAATGATGGTCGTGGTCGGCCGATTCCCCGGAAAGCTCAAATGCGTGGCAAGTTCTTCCTTGCCCGGGCCCGCGACCTTCTTCGCCTCTTCGAGCGTGCGGCCGAGCATCAGCGCTTCGCTTTGCGCGAAGCAGTTGGCGAGCAGCTTCGCATGGTGATCGACGAGCGGATGCTCAGGCGTGAGCACGGCGATGAAATCGATCGGGATGATGGTCGGCCCTTGATGCAGCATCTGGAAAAACGCGTGCTGGCCGTTCGTGCCGGGCTCGCCCCAGATCACGGCAGCGGTCGGGTAATCGACCATGCCGCCTGCCAGCGTCGCCGACTTGCCGTTGCTTTCCATCTCCAGTTGCTGAAGATACGAAGGCAGATAGTGCAGCGCCTGCGAATAAGGCGCGATCAGATCGCTCTGCGAGCCGAAAAAGTTGCGATACCAGATGCCGATCATGCCCATCAGCACGGGCAGATTCTTGTCGAGCGGCGCTTCGCGGAAGTGTTGATCCATCGCGTACGCGCCTTCCAGCAGCGCGTCGAAATTCTTCGGTCCGACCGAGATCACGATGGACAGGCCCACCGCCGACCACAGCGAATAGCGCCCGCCGACCCAGTCCCACATCTCGAAGACGTTTTCTTTCGCGATGCCGAACTTGACCACTTCCGCCGGGTTCGCCGAGACGCCGACGAAGTGCTTCGAAAGCTCGCTTTCCGGGCAGCCCTGCTTCAAGAACCAATCGCGCATGGAGTGCGCGTTGGTCATGGTTTCGAGCGTCGTGAAGGTCTTGGAGACGATGATCGCGAGCGTCTCTTCGGCATCGACTTGCTGGAGCACGTTCCAGAGATCGGCGCCATCGACATTGGAGACGAAATGCGTGTCGAGTTCTTTCGATGCCAGATGATGCAGCGCGTGCACGACCATCTTCGGCCCGAGGTCCGAGCCGCCGATGCCGATGTTCACCACATGGCGGATACGCTTGCCGGTATAGCCGGTCCACGAGCCGTCGCGGACCTTGTCGGCGAACGCGGCCATTTTCGCGCGCTCGGCGCGGACCTGTTCGGCGAAGGGCGCGTCGTCGGTTTGCACGCGCAGCGCCGTATGCAGCACCGCGCGATGTTCCGTGATATTGACGATATCGCCCGCGAACATGGCATCGCGGCGCTCGGTCACCTTCGCCTCTTCGGCGAGCTGGATGAGCAGCTTGAGCGTGGCGTCGGTGATGCGGTTCTTGGAGAAGTCGATGCTGATACCGCCGCCGTCGAACGTGAAGCGCTCGGCGCGCGTGGGCGCGGTGTCGTTTTGCGGCGCGAACCAGTCGCGCAGGCGCTCGCCGGAGATGGCATCGTAGTGCGATTGGAGCGCCGACCAGGCGGGTAGCGATTTGAGCGTCATAACGGTTCGATAGTCCTGAGTGACAAAGGAAACGTTCGTGCAAAGGCGGCTTGGCGGGTGGCGTCAGTCAGTTCGTGTACGCGACCAGCGGTGCCGCGGATGCTCGAATGTAAGAAGCAAGAGGCAGTATAGCGACGATGCATGAACGAATGCTTGCAAGGCGTCATCGCGGCGCCGTGCAAGCCTCGGACAAATCAGGCGCGCTGCTGTCGTTTATAGAAGCGCCGATTGATGAGACTGCGCACGGCAGGCGCAAGTTCGCCCGCCGTCAGTCCCGCAGGCCCGGTGCCTTCGCTCGCCAGATGCTCGGCGGCCTGCCCGTGAAAGTACACGCCTGCCAGCGCCGCCTCATACGCGGGCAACTTTTGGGCGAGCAATGCTCCGATCAATCCGCCGAGCACGTCGCCGGTGCCGCCGGTGGCGAGTCCTGCGTTTCCGGTCGGATTGATGGCGACGCGGCCATCCGGCGACGCGATGACCGTGCCCGAGCCTTTCAGCACGATGACCGCCGAGTAACGCGCTGCCAACCGACGCGCGGCCGCGATGCGGTCCGCCTGAACCGCCTTTGCATCGGTTTGCAAGAGCCGCGCGGCTTCTAGCGGATGCGGCGTGAGCACGCACGGATTGCCCTTGGCGCCGCGTCCCGCGACTTCTGCGGCGAGGGCGTCGTCCTTCGAGACGAGATTGAGCGCATCGGCGTCGAGCAGCTTGGCGGCGTCGAGCTTCAGGACATCGGCGAGCACTTTTCTCGCGCGGTCGCTCTTGCCCATGCCGCAGCCGATCGAAAGCGCGTCCATTTTTTCGAGCGCGAAGTCGTCGACGTGATGCAGCATCAGTTCGGGATGCGGCGGATCGTAGGACGGCGCACCTTCGCCTAGAAACGCCACGTTGACCTTGCCCGCGCCGCTGTAGAGCGCCATGCGCGCGGCGAGGATGGGCGCGCCGCACATGCCGGTATCGCCGCCAATCACGGCAAGCGTGCCGAATGTGCCCTTGTTGGTCGCGTTGTCGCGCAGCGGCATGTGGGCCGCGAAAAGGGCCGGCACGTTGAGCACGATGGAAGGCGCGGCGGGCGGCTCGATGTCGAGCGTGGCGACATGCAGCGTGCCGCACAGATCGCGGCCTTCCGCCGTGAAATGGCCCGGCTTCGCGCCGATGAACGTGATCGTCTCGTTCGCGCGCACGCTTGCACCGCCCGCGACGGGTGCGCCGGTGTCGCTGTCGAGACCGCTCGGGACGTCGAGCGCGAGCACGCGGCCGTGGTCGCGGCTGTCGGCATCGCGCGCGCTTTGCGACAGACGTGTCGCAATGCCGGCGAACACGCCGTCCAGCACCCGTGTCAGGCCGATGCCGAACATGCCGTCGACCAGCCAGCCGAATTCATCGAACGATGCGGGGACTTCGGTGTCGATCGTCACGCCTGCGGCACGCGCCGCTTCGAGCGCCCAGCGGGCGTCGTCGGGCTTGACCTCGACCGGCATGCAAACGCGCACCGTCACGCCCGCGCGGTGAAGCCGCTCGGCCATCACGAGCGCATCGCCGCCGTTGTTGCCGGGGCCGGCGACGATCCAGACGGGCTTCTTCGTATGAAAGTCGCGCGTATCGAGCAGAAGCTGTGCGGCGGCGGCGCCTGCGCGGGCCATCAGCGTGTGAGGCGGCAGCGCGGCGGCGGCGCGCGCTTCGAGCGAACGCAGCTCCGTGAGCGTCAGGAGCGCGAGGGCATCGTCGCGGGGCGTGAAGTAGGGCGGTCGGGGATCGGTCATGTCGACGATGATAGGCGTGCAGCGAACATTGCGCCGATTCGCACCGTTCGTGCCTGAAGCATGTGGCGATTCGGCTCGACCAGGATCGCAAGTTTCGTGAGTCGCTCAAAGACGCGCGCGGCTCGCACAAACCGAATGCCAGGCCGACGCAGCCACGAGCACCGCGGCACGCGAGCACGGACGCGCGCTCTTCAAAACCGCTCGATACTCAACGCCGCAAGCGTCTGTTCCGGAACCTCGGACGTCACATCGGACAGGAGGTCCGCCACCACCTTCGCCGACCCGCACGCGAGCCCCCAGCCCGCCGGACCATGCGCCGCGTTCACGAACACACGCGGATGCCGTGTCGCGCCGACTGCCGGCAGGCCATCGGCGGAAAAGAGCCGCAGGCCTTCCCACGGACGCGCGGCCGAGACGCGTCCCGCGCCCGGAATCCAGTCGTGCGTGCCCTGACCGAGCACGTCGAGGGCACGACGGGCGAGGCTCGCATCGAGCGGCTTGTCGGCCTTGGATGCGCTCTGGAATACGCCCGCGCCCGCCACGCGCAGACGCTGGTTCACACGTGTCATCGTGATGCGCTTCATCGAATCGACGACCGTCAGATGCGGCGCGCGCTCTTCGTACGCAATCGGCGCGGTGAGCGTATGCATGCGCAGCGGATAGAGCCACGGCGTGGACTTCCTGACGAGCGCGGGCGTCTCGGCTCCCGCCGCGACCACGACGGCGTCCGCCGTGATCAACTCGACATTTTCGTTGCGCTTGTTGCGGCTTGCGTCCGGATCGGCGAGTTCGACGGCCGCGCGCTTATCGTCCAGACGCAGCGCCGTCACCGTGCGATTCATGCGGAACTGCACGCCGCCGTCTTCGAGCACCTGCTTCAGTTGCTTGGTGAAGAGCGGACAATTGGCCGTGCGCTCCTCGGGCAGCAAAACGCCGCCTGCGAATTCGGGATATTCGGGCACCGAATGCTCCGCCGCGACGCATTCCTCAGGCGTCAGCACGCGATGCGGCACCTTGAACTGCCGCAACAGATCGATGGCCGGTTGCGCTTCCTCCAGCTCGCGCGCGTGACGAAACACGTGCAACATGCCGCGCCGCTGTTCGAATTCGAGTTGCAGTGCGCTCTCGATTTCCGCGACGGTACGGCGCGACAACGCGACGAGCGGTTCCAGCAACGCATATTGCGCCGCGAACGCGTCCGGCTCGCGCAGCATGGCGAGTTGTTTCAGAAAATCGCGCACGGCGCTATGAAAGCCGGTCTTCACGACCATGCCGTTTTGCTTCGCGCGGTTCGACGACATGAAGGTCGGTCCGAACCAGACATCGAGCGGAGAGGGCAGAAGCGCGCCGCCCTGGCCATAGGTGGCGCCTTGGGCGACCGTCGCGTAGCGCTCGACCACGCAGACGCGATGCCCGGCCGCATGCAACTGGTAAGCGGTGGCGATGCCGGCGATTCCTCCGCCGATAACGATGACATCCATGACTTTTTTGCCCGAAGGCGCGAACTTGCGCCGCACACCGCGCCGCAAGCTCGGGCGCGCCGCGCATGTCGACGATGAGACGGCGGGCGCGGCAGACTCGCCACACCCGAAGAAAGCGCGCCATGATAGCGCCAAATGAGCCGCGCCGGGACCATAGGTGCCAGATCGCAGCATGTCCGTCGCGAACGTTTCTGCACTGCGTACACTGCAGGATCGATTTCAGGATAAGCCATGCGTCACGTCCGCGGCGGGATGCGCACGCGCGACGGGCAATGGCGCCGGTCGGGCCGGCCGAATTTGAGACGCATCCAGGGTATAATCGCGGTCTTCCTTTCGCCTCACGTCGCTCATCCACGCTCGTGGCCGTTTCCGGCGTTTCGAGCGCGGCACCTAGCGGCACACAGACGTCATCGACGCACCGTCACAATGGCTCACTTCTCGTGTTTCCCCGGCGCTTCGGCCCTCTCCGATTTCCGTCAGACCCGCCTCCTCGAGACGCTCGCGCGCATCGACGCGAACATCGTCGGCGTGCGCGGCCAGTTTCTGCACTTCGTGAATTCGGCCGAACCGCTTTCCGATGAGGACAGCAACCGCATCCACGCGCTGATGCACTACGGTGCGCCGCTCGAAGAAGGCAAGGAACGCGGCCACGCCGAAACGTTTCTGGTCGTGCCGCGCTTCGGCACGGTGTCGCCTTGGGCGAGCAAGGCAACCGACATCGCACATCATTGCGGCCTCACGCAAGTGCGGCGTATCGAGCGCGGCGTCGAATACACGGTCGTCCTGAAGAGCGGTCTGCTCGGCGGCAAGAAAACCCTGTCGGACGAAGCGCGCGCCGCCGTTGCCGACGCGTTGCACGACCGCATGACCGAAAGCGTCGCGGCCTCGCGCGATCAGGCGCTGCATCTCTTCGACGAACTGCCCGCCAAGCGCTTGCAGACGGTCGATATCATCGGCGCCGGGCGTTCGGCGCTCGAAGCGGCCAACGCGGAACTGGGCCTCGCGCTCGCGGAAGACGAGATCGTCTATCTCGTCGATGCCTTCAAAAACCTCAACCGCAATCCGACCGACGTCGAACTGATGATGTTCGCGCAGGCCAACAGCGAACATTGCCGCCACAAGATTTTCAACGGCGAATGGACTATCGACGGCGAGAAGCAGGATCTGTCGCTCTTCGCCATGATCCGCAACACCGAGAAGCTGAATCACGAAGGCACGATCGTCGCGTACTCGGACAACTCGGCGATCATGGCGGGCGGCGTCGCGGAGCGCTGGTTTCCGCGCGGCGAGAGCGAGCAGTATCAGCGCAAGGTCGAGCTGACGCACACGCTGATGAAGGTCGAAACGCATAATCACCCGACCGCGATCTCGCCGTTCGCGGGCGCGGCAACGGGCTCGGGCGGCGAAATCCGCGACGAAGGCGCGACCGGTCGCGGCGCGCGTCCGAAAGCCGGTCTCGCGGGCTTCACGGTATCGAACCTCGACTTGCCCGATGCGCGTCAGAAGTGGGAAAACGCCCGCGATGCCGCCACGCCGCTCGTCTCGCGCAATCCGTCGGAAACGCATGAGGCGTATGGCCGGCCGGATCGCATTGCGTCGCCGTTGCAGATCATGATCGACGGCCCCATCGGCGCGGCGGCATTCAACAACGAATTCGGCCGTCCGAACCTGGGCGGCTATTTCCGCACCTTCGAGCAGAACGTCGCGGGCCGCGTGCGCGGCTATCACAAGCCGATCATGATCGCGGGCGGCATCGGCAATATCTCGGACCAGCACACGCACAAGAACGATCTGCCGGCGGGCACGCTGCTGATCCAGATCGGCGGACCGGGCATGCGCATCGGCATGGGCGGCGGCGCGGCGAGTTCGATGGCCACGGGCGCGAACACCGCCGAGCTGGACTTCGATTCCGTGCAGCGCGGCAATCCTGAAATTCAACGCCGCGCGCAGGAAGTCATCAACTCGTGCTGGCAACTGGGCGAGCACAACCCCATTCTGTCGATTCACGACGTCGGCGCGGGCGGCATTTCGAATGCGTTCCCCGAACTCGTCGATGGCGCGGGCAAGGGTGCGCGCTTCGAACTGCGCAAGGTACAACTCGAGGAAAGCGGACTGTCGCCGCGCGAAATTTGGTCGAACGAAGCGCAAGAGCGCTATGTGCTGGCCATCGCGCCCGCCGATCTGCCGGCCTTCGAGGCAATCTGCGAGCGTGAACGCTGCCCGGTGGCAGTGGTTGGCGTGGCGACGGACGAGCGCGACCTCGAACTCATCGACGATGAAAACGAAGGTCAGGAACCCGTCGACATGCCGATGGATGTGCTGCTCGGCAAGCCGCCGAAAATGCATCGCGACGTTGCGCGCGAACATCCGAGCTTCACGCCGGTCGATGTCACCGGCCTGCAGCTTTCGGAAGTCGCCGTCGATGTGCTCAAGCACCCGACCGTCGCGAGCAAGTCGTTTCTCATCACCATCGGCGACCGTTCGGTGGGCGGCACGACGGCGCGCGACCAGTTCGTGGGCCCGTGGCAAGTGCCGGTGGCCGATTGCGCCATCACGACCATGGACTACGCGGGCTATCGCGGCGAAGCCATGACGATGGCCGAGCGCACGCCGCTCGCCATCATCGACGCACCCGCATCCGGCCGCATGGCAGTGGGCGAAGCAGTGACGAATATCGCTGCCGCGCCGATCGAATCGTTGAGCAAGCTCAAGCTCTCCGCCAACTGGATGGCCGCGTGCGGCAGCGCGGGCGAAGACGCGGCGCTCTACGACACGGTGAAGGCCATCGGCATGGAACTGTGCCCGGCGCTCGGCATCAGCATTCCGGTCGGCAAGGATTCGCTGTCGATGCGCACCAAGTGGCAGGACGCACGCGGCGGCTCACGGGAAGTGGTGTCGCCGGTGTCGCTCATCATCTCGGCGTTCGCGCCGGTCGAGGACGTGCGCCGTCAACTCACGCCGCAACTCGTCGCGGATGCCGATACGGTGCTGATCGCCATCGATCTGGGGCGCGGGCGCAATCGCATGGGCGGCAGCATCCTCGCGCAAGTGACGCAGCAAGTGGGCGATGCCGTGCCCGACGTCGACGATCCCGAAGACCTCAAGCGCTTCTTCGCGTCCATTCAGGCGCTCAACGCCGACGGCAAGCTGCTTGCCTATCACGACCGCTCGGACGGCGGCCTGTGGGCGACGGTCTGCGAGATGGCGTTCGCGGGGCACGTGGGCGTGTCGCTCAACGTCGACATGCTGACACTCGATGCCGACCACGAATCCGATTACGGCGACGCGAAAGACTGGACCAAGCAGACGAGCGGCCGGCGCGACGACCGCACGATCCGCGCGCTGTTCACGGAAGAACTCGGCGCGGTGGTGCAAGTGCGCGCGGCGGATCGCGATGCCGTGCTCGGCGCGTTGCGCGGGCATGGTTTGTCGGCGTGCGCGCATGTCATCGGCAAGCCGAACGAGCGCGACACGGTCGAGATCTATCGCGACGCGAAGAAGATTTTCGATGCGCCGCGTACCGAGTTGCAGCGCGCATGGAGCGAGGTGAGCTGGCGCATCGCGCGTCTGCGCGACAACCCCGCTTGTGCCGACGCCGAATACGACGCATTGCTCGATGCCGCCGATCCCGGCTTGTCGCCCGTGTTGACCTTCGATCCGGCGGAAGACGTCGCCGCGCCGTTCATCGCGACGAACACGCGTCCGCGCGTGGCGATCCTGCGCGAGCAGGGCGTGAACTCGCATCTCGAAACCGCGTATGCATTCGACCGCGCGGGCTTCGATGCGCATGACGTACATATGAGCGATCTGCTCGAAGGCCGCGCGACACTCGCCGACTTCGCGGGCGCGGTGGCGTGCGGCGGCTTCTCGTATGGCGACGTGCTGGGTGCGGGCGAAGGCTGGGCCAAGACCATTCGCTTCAACCCGCGTCTTTCCGATATGTTCGCCGCCTTCTTTAGCCGCGCCGATACCTTCGCGCTCGGCATCTGCAACGGCTGCCAGATGATGTCGAACCTGGCGTCAATCATCCCCGGCGCCGAGGCGTGGCCCAAGTTCACGCGCAACAAGTCCGAGCAGTTCGAAGCGCGCTTCTCGCTCGTGGAAGTGGAGAGTTCGCCGTCGATCTTCTTTAGCGGCATGGAAGGCTCGCGCATTCCGGTGGCGGTCGCGCATGGTGAAGGTTTCGCCGATTTCTCGCAACAGGGCGATGCCGCGAAGGCACTCGTCGCCATGCGTTTCGTCGATCATCACGGCCGCGCGACGGAGCAGTATCCGTTCAACCCGAACGGCTCGCCGCAAGGCATCACGTCGGTCACGACGCCCGACGGCCGCTTCACCGTTTTGATGCCGCATATGGAGCGCGTGCATCGCAATGTGCAAATGAGCTGGACACCGGATGACTGGACCACTGACGGCAGTCCGTGGCTGCGCGTGTTTCAGAACGCGCGGCGGTTCATGGGGTGAGGTTCGGTTGTATCGGTGGGATGAGAGCACCCCGAAGTGGTTTTTCGGGGTGTTTTTTTGCCGATTGCAGACACGCACCGAAAACGACAAAGCCGCCCGAAGGCGGCTTTGTCCGACAGCGACGAAGGGCGATCAGCGCTCTTACTTCACCACTGCCTTCTTCCGCAACCCTTCCTCGAACGCCTGCAGCTTCTCTTGCTGAATCTGCTGCGCGATCTGCGCCTTCACTTGTTCCAGCGGCGGCGGGGCGACGTCGCGGGTATCGTCCAGACGGATGATGTGCCAGCCGAATTGCGTCTTCACCGGCTGCGGCGTTACTTCACCCTTCTTGAGCTTCTCGGCGGCGGCGCCGAATTCCGGCACGTAGGCTTGCGGCGCGGACCAGTCCAGATCGCCGCCGTTCTTGCCCGATCCCGGGTCCTTCGAGTATTGCTTCGCCAGATCCTCGAAGCTCGCGCCGCCCTTGATCTTCGCGATCAAGTCCTTCGCCTGCGCTTCGCTTTCTACCAGGATGTGATGCAGATGCAGTTCCTTGCCACCGCCCGTCTGCTTCACGAGTTGCTCGTAGCGCGCCTGGATCTCGGCGTCGGTCGGCGTGTTCTTCTTGACGAAGTCTTCGATCATCGCGCGCAGCACGACCGTCTGTTGCGCGACCGCGATCTGCGCCTTCACGTCGGGACGCATGGGCAGGCCTTCGCGCGATGCTTCCTGCATCAGGATTTCGCGGTTGATGAGTTCCTCGCGCACCGCCTGTTGCAACTGCGGCGAATCCTGCTGACCCTGCTGGACGAGTTGCTTCACGAGCGCATCGGCGCGCGACGTGGGAATCGGCGTGCCATTGACGACGGCGATGTTCTGCGCAAACGCGGGAGCCGCGGCGAACGCAGCCAGCAAGACCCAGACGCGGGTTTTTTTCAAAGTCATCGGAGGTTCCTAACTGAGCAACGAGCGACCTCGAAAGGCGCTTGATTGAGAGGTTGATCTGGAAGAAGCTGAGTGAATCGACACGCGGGAGAGGCGAGGCAAAAGCGCGCCAATCAGGCGCCAAAGCCCGCGCGGAGTCTATTCGAATTGTTCTGCGAACTCTTGCGGCGTATAAGCCCGGATGGCCAGTGCGTGCACGCCATGCTGCATTTCCGCGGCCAGCGCATCATACACCAGTCGATGCCGCGCCACTCGCGCGCGGCCCGCGAAGCATTCGGCGATGACCGTGACCGTGTAATGACTGCCCGAAGCCGCGCCGGCATGCCCGGCATGCGCCGCGCTGTCGTCTTCGATATGCACGGTTTGCGGTTCGAGCGCCGCTTCGAGGCGCGCTTCGAGATGCGCGATCTTCTCGGCCGCGCTCGCGTTCGGAAAATCGAAGGAAGCGTTCATTGACCATCCTCCTTCATGTATTTGGCGAGCCAGAAACTTTGCGCGACGATAAACGCCACGAGACACCCCGTCGCGCCGAAGAGCTTGAAGTTGACCCATTGGTCCGTGGTGAAGTGAAACGCCACCACGAGATTGACGATACCGAGCAGCGCGAAAAACACCGCCCACGCCACGTTCAATTGTCCCCACACGCGATGCGGCAGGACGATCTGCTTGCCCATCATCGCTTCGATGAGGTTCTTTTTGAAGCCGAGTTGCGCGACGATCAGCGCCACGGCGAAGAGCCAGTAAAGCGCGGTGGGCTTCCATTTGATGAAGGTATCGTTGTGCAGCACGAGCGTCGCGCCGCCGAACACCACGACCACGCCGAGACTCACCCACAGCATTGGATCGACCTTGCGATGGCGGAACGCCACCCACGCAATCTGCACGAGCGTCGCCGCGATGGCCACGGCAGTTGCCGTATAGATGCCCCAGATCTTGAATGCGACGAAAAACAGGATGATCGGAAACAGATCGAACAGAAATTTCATTGGCGTGGCGATGAGGTGGGCAGCGAGCAGGCTGCGGCGCGCGAAACGAACGCCCGCTCTCGAGAAGCGGGCGTTCCATGCGGCAGAAAATTATGCACGGGCTTATTGATTAGCCCGCCACAACCCGCCCGCGCTTACTTGGATTCGAATTGTAGCGCAGCCGAGTTGATGCAATACCGCAAACCGGTGGGCGCCGGGCCGTCTTCGAAGACGTGGCCGAGGTGCGCGCCGCAGTTCTTGCACTGCACTTCGATGCGCAGCATGCCGTGCGAGCGGTCGGTCTTCTCTTCGATCACTTCGCCGTTGATCGGCTTAAAGTAGCTGGGCCAGCCGCAGCCCGCGTCGAACTTGGTCGCGGATTCGAAAAGCGGCGTGCCGCAACACACGCAGTCATACACGCCGCGCTCGAAGTGGTCCCAGTATTCGCCGGAGAACGGGCGCTCGGTCGCCGCGTGGCGCGTGACCTGATACTGCATGTCGTTGAGTTCGCTGCGATACGCCGCATCGTCCTTTTGCAGCGGATACGCCGTGGCGCCAGTGTTGTCGGTGGTGTCGTCTCTGCTCATATCATTCCTTTTATCGGCCGAAAGTCGGAAAAACGGATCAGGCCAGCTATTTTGGGGCGATCCTAAGAAGAACAACTCACTTCCAGATCGCTCGCCCAGTCGGGCGGCAGGCCGGCGTAGGCTTCGTATTCGGGTTGTTCGTCGTAGGGACGGCGCAGCACGTCGAGAAGCCGCGCCACTTCGGTGTAATCCTTTTCGCTCGCCTGGCGAATCGCCTGTTCGGCCAGGTGATTACGCAGCACGTACTTCGGATTCACGCAATTCATCGCGGCCGCGCGATCAGTATCGTCGCGCGTTTCGTGCGCGAGACGTTCGCGATACTGCACCGCCCACGCGTCGAAAGCGGCGCGGTCGAGAAAGAGGTCGCGCACGGGCGAATCGTTCGAGGTATCGGATTTCGCGAGCTTCGACAAGTTCCGGAACGTGAGCGTGAAGTCCGCGCGGTTCGCGTGCATGATTTCGAGGAGACCGTTGGCGAGTTTGTCATCGCCTTCGCGCGCGATTTCGAGGCCGAGCTTGGCGCGCATCTTCGCTTCGAACACGGGGCCGAAGCGCGCCTTGTAGCGTTCGAGAACCTTCTGCGCTTCCTCGACCACGCGTTGCGCATGGCCTTCTTCCGGCAGGTTCGCGTCGACGAGCGGAACCAGCGCCTGCGCCAGACAAAACAGGTTCCAATAGCCGACCTGCGGCTGACGGCTGTACGAATAGCGCCCTTGCGTGTCCGTGTGGTTGCAAATGTGATGCGCGTTGAAGCCATCCATGAAACCGAACGGGCCGTAGTCGATCGTGAGACCGAGAATGGACATGTTGTCGGTGTTCATCACGCCGTGACAGAAGCCGACGGCTTGCCACTCCGCCATCAGATCGGCGGTGCTGCGCACGGCTTCGTCGAGGAGCGCGAGGTAGGGATCGTCGGCATCGCGGCAATGCGGATAGAAGCGCTCGATCACGTGATCAGCAAGCGCTTTGAGATCGTCGACGCGGTCGTTCGAATAGAAGTGTTCGAAATGCCCGAAGCGCACGAAGCTCGGCGCGACGCGCGTGACGATCGCCGCTGTTTCCATGCTCTCGCGCCGCACCGGCATATCGGAGCCGACGATGGCGAGCGCGCGCGTCGTGGGAATGCCCAGATGGTGCATGGCTTCGGAGCACAGGAATTCGCGGATCGACGAACGCAACACGGCGCGGCCATCGCCCATGCGGGAATACGGTGTGCGGCCCGCGCCCTTCAGCTGAAGTTCGAAGCGTGTGCCTTCATGGTCCCGATCGGCGTCTGGCTCGATCTCGCCGAGTGTAAGTGCGCGGCCATCGCCCAATTGACCTGCCCACACGCCGAACTGATGCCCCGAATAGACCGCTGCGTAAGGCAGTTCGCCGGCGGGCCATTCGCGCGTGGGATTGCCGGCGAAGTATTCGGCAAAGCGCTTTTGCTCGCTGCCTTCCGCGACATCCGGATCGATGCCGAGCATGTCCGCCGTTTCGCGCGAGATCGCGACGAGATAAGGATCGGGCACCGGCGTGGCGGGAAGGCGCGTGAGGAACGCGGCCCCGAGCGCCGCGAACGAGCCGGGCTGGCCAACCTTGATCGCGGCGGCGATGGCGTCCATGGAATCAGCGCCGGAAGCCTTCTCGCCGGACGCTGCACGCACGGCATTGCTTGGGGAAAACGACATATTGAGCGCCTTTTGGTTAAACGATATTGTAAATCCGCGCCCGCAGGCCTGCAGGGCCGCACCCGGCCGGGCATCGGGCGGCGCAAAGCCAATGACCGACCCAATGACTCGAGCCCGGACTCGCCAACCGACTCACCGAGGAAATCACCCATGACGTCGCCGCTTTACGGCCAGATGATGGAAATACCGTTGCTCGCGTCGTCCCTGTTGTCCCATGCCTCGCGCCACTTCGGCGATACGGAAATCGTGTCGCGGCGTATCGAAGGCGATATCCATCGCTACACCTACCGCGATTGCGAGAAGCGCGCGAAGCAACTCGCGCAGGCCTTGATCGCGCTCGGCGTGGAGCAGGGCGAGCGCATCGGCACGCTGGCCTGGAACGGCTACCGGCATCTGGAGTGCTATTACGGCGTGGCGGGCATGGGCGCCGTGTGCCACACCATCAATCCGCGTCTCTTTCCGGATCAGGTCGCGTTCATCATCGATCATGCCGACGATTCGTACGTCTTGTTCGACATGACCTTCGCGCCGCTCGTCGAGATGATCGCGCCGCAGTGTCCGAACGTGAAAGGCTGGATCGCACTCGGCGATGCCGCTTGCATCGAGCAGCATCTTTCGAACCTGAGCGTGCCGGTGATGAGCTACGAAAGTCTCGTCGGCGAACAGGATGGCGTCTACGAATGGCCGATGCTCGATGAACGTCAGGCATCGTTTCTTTGCTACACGTCGGGAACGACGGGCAATCCGAAGGGCGCGCTGTATTCGCATCGCTCGACGGTGCTGCATGCTTATGGCGCGGCCTTGCCCGATGCGATGGGCGCGTCATCGAGCGATTCCATCCTGCCCGTCGTGCCGATGTTCCACGTCAACGCGTGGGGCATCCCGCATGCGGGGCCGCTCGTCGGCGCGAAGCTGGTGTTCCCCGGTAAGGACCTCGACGGCAAGTCGCTCTATGAGTTGATGGAAGCGGAAGGCGTCACCTATTCGGCGGGCGTGCCGACCGTATGGCTGGCGCTCCTCGCCTACATGAAGCAGTACGATTTGCGCTTTTCGACCTTGAAGCGCACGGTGATCGGCGGCTCGGCGTGTCCGCCCGCCATGCTGAAGACCTTCGAGGAAGACTACGGCGTGCAGGTGATTCATGCGTGGGGCATGACGGAGATGTCGCCGCTCGGCACGCTCGCGCGGCTGAGTTTCCGGCAGAAGCAGCGTTCGGCCGAGGAACAGCGCATCTCGCTCGAAAAGCAGGGGCGCGCGCTCTTTGGCGTCGATATGAAAGTGGTCGGCGACGACGGCCACGAACTGCCGTGGGACGGCCAGTCGTTCGGCGATCTGCACGTGCGCGGACCGTGGGTCATCGACCGCTATTTCCGGCGCGACGAGTCGCCGCTCATCGACGGCTGGTTTCCGACGGGCGATGTCGCGACCATCGACGCCGATGGCTTCATGAACATCACCGATCGCAGCAAGGACGTGATCAAGTCGGGCGGCGAGTGGATCAGTTCGATCGATCTGGAGAACATCGCGGTGTCGCATCCGCAGGTGGCGGAAGCGGCGTGCATTGCGTGCTCGCATCCGAAGTGGACGGAGCGGCCGATGATCGTCGCGGTGCTGCGTCCGGGCGCGACCGTCACGCGTGAGGATTTGCTCGCGCATTTCGAGGGCAAGGTCGCGAAGTGGTGGATTCCGGACGATGTCGTGTTCGCCGACGAGTTGCCGCATACGGCGACGGGCAAGCTGCAGAAGGTGCGGCTGCGCGCGTTGTATCGGGAGCATGTGCTGCCGGAGAAGGGTGAGAAGACATCTTGATACCAGCGCTTCCGGCTGACCTCGCGCCCCGGTCGATCCGGGGCGTTTTCATTCGCCGGACGACGCGCATTTGAACGATCGTTCTCCTTTGTGTATTCTGCGGCGATCACTCACAATAACCTCGCCAAAGACGCGCGTACGGGAGACATCTTCATGGCTGTGCACTTCACGATCCACGACGGCGTCGCCGTCATCACACTCGACAGCCCGCCGGTGAACGGCCTCGGGCACGCGACACGGCTTGGCATCGTGGAAGGCATCGAGCGCGCGCGTGACGAAGACAACGTGCGCGCCATCGTCGTGATCGGCGCCGGCAAGGCGTTTTCGGGCGGCGCGGACATCACCGAATTCAATACGCCGAAGGCGACGCAAGAACCGACGCTCAAGACGGTCATCGAAGCAATCGAGGGCAGCGCGAAGCCGGTGATCGCGGCGATTCACGCCGTGGCGATGGGCGGCGGCCTCGAACTCGCGCTCGGCGCGCATTACCGCGTGGCGTCGCCCGGCGCGCAGATCGCGCTGCCCGAAGTGAAGCTCGGCCTCCTGCCCGGCGCGGGCGGCACGCAACGGCTGCCGCGCGTGGTTGGCGTCGAAAGGGCACTTGGCATGATCGTGTCAGGGACGCCGGTATCATCCGAACGACTCGCGAATACCGCGCTCTTCGACCAAATGATCGAAGGCGACTTGCTCGATGGCGCCGTGCGTTTCGCTCAGCACGTCGCCAAGCGTGACAGCAAGCACCCGCAAGTGCGCGAACGCCCCATCGAACACACGGATGCCGATCGAATCGTCCAGGCCGCGCGCGCGAACGCCATCGCGACGGCGAAGCATTTTCCGGCACCGCACAAGTGCATCGATGCCATCGAAAAAGGCCTGAAAGAAGGCTTCGAACGCGGGCTCGCCTTCGAGCGCGAATGCTTTCTCGCGCTCGTGCAGACACCGGAAAGCCGCGCGCTGCGGCACGCGTTCTTCGCCGAACGCGCGGCGTCCAAGATCGCGGATGTGCCGTCGAACACGCCCGTCAGAAAGATCGAGCGCATCGGCGTGATCGGCGCGGGCACGATGGGTGGCGGCATCGCCATGAACTTCATCAACGCGCGATTTTCCGTCGTGTTGCTCGAAACGAAACAGGACGCACTCGACCGGGGTTTGGCGAACGTGCGCCGCAATTACGAAGCGCAAGTGAAGAAGGGCAAGCTCACGCAAGACGAGGTCGATGAACGCATGGCCCTCATTCAACCGACGCTCGATTATGCGGACCTCGCGCACGCGGACTTGATCATCGAAGCGGTATTCGAAGACCTGGGCGTGAAGGAACAAGTCTTCCGCCGCCTCGATGAAGTCGCGAAGCCCGGCGCGATTCTCGCATCGAACACATCGACGCTCGATCTCGACAAAATCGCCGCGTTCACGAAACGTCCGGGCGATGTCATCGGCACGCACTTCTTCAGTCCCGCCAACGTGATGAAGCTGCTCGAAGTGGTGCGCGGCGCGAAAACGGACAAGGACGTGCTCGCCTCCGTCATGCAACTCGCGCGGAAGATCAGGAAGACGGCCGTGGTCTCGGGCGTATGCGATGGCTTCATCGGCAACCGCATGGTCGAACAGTACTTGCGGCAGGCGCTTTTCATGCTGGAGGAAGGCGCGCTGCCCGCGCAGATCGATCGCGCAATCGAACATTTCGGCTTCGCCATGGGGCCGTTTCGCATGAGCGATCTTGCGGGCAACGACATCGGCTGGGCCATTCGCAAGCGCCGTTATGTCGAGCAGCCGGAGTTGCGCTATTCGAAAATCGCGGATCGGCTGTGCGAAGCGGGCCGCTTCGGACAAAAGACCGGTGCGGGATGGTACGACTACGAGCCAGGCAAGCGCGACGCGCTGCCATCACAAGCGGTCGACGACATGATCGTCGCGTATTCGAAGGAAGCAGGCATCGAAAGACGGCATATCGCGGACGATGAAATCGTCGAGCGGCTCATGCTGGCGCTCGTCAACGAAGGTGCGCGTATTCTCGAAGACGGCATCGCTTCGAAGGCCTCGGATATCGACATGGTCTATTTGACGGGTTACGGTTTCCCGCTCTGGCGCGGCGGCCCAATGTTCTACGCCGACACCATCGGCCTTGCCGCCGTGGAACGCGCCATGCGCCGCTACGCGCAACAGCCCAACGGCGACGCATGGCAGCCCGCCGCCCGCGTGACGCAACTCGCGGCGGTCAACGGCCGGTTCAACCCTTGAAGATGAGCATGATGAAACCCGTAGAAGACGTTTTACTCGTCGTGGACGTGCAGTACGATTTCATGCCCGGCGGCGCGCTCGCCGTGAAGGAAGGCGATGAGGTGGTGCCCGTCATCAACCGCCTGGCGCGCGCGTTCTCGCATGTCGTCCTGACGCAGGACTGGCATCCGCGCTCGCATGTCTCGTTCGCGGCGAATCACGAAGGACGCGCGCCCTTCGACATGATGACAATGCCTTACGGCGAACAGGTGCTGTGGCCGGTGCATTGCGTGCAGGGCACCGAGGGCGCGGCGCTACATCGCGGCCTGCAATTACCGCACGCGCGGCTCGTGATCCGCAAGGGGCATCACGAACATGTCGACAGCTACTCCGCGTTTCTCGAGGCGGATCGCGTGACACCCACGGGTCTTGCAGGCTATCTGCGCGACGTCGGTGCGAAGCGCGTATGGGTCGCGGGGCTGGCGACGGATTATTGCGTTGCGTGGTCCGCGTTGGATGCGCGTCGCGCGGGCTTCGAAGTGAGCGTGATAGAAGACGCGTGCCGCGCGATCGATCTCGACGGCTCGCTTGATCGAGCGTGGCGCGAAATGCGCGACGCGGGCATCGAACGCATACGCTCCGATTATTTGCTCGCGTGAGCCTCCGAAGCTACCGGCGAATCTTTGCTACGCTTCAGCCTTCATCGTTTTCTTGACCAGGAGTTGCCGTGTTACGTCACATCGTCATGTGGAAGCTGAAGGAGTCGGCGGAAGGCGCGAGCCGCGCGGAGAATGCGCAGAAGCTCAAGGAGAAGCTCGAAACCTGCCGCAGCATCGTTAAGGGGCAGGGACACTTCGAGGTCGGTACGGCGCAACCGGGTTTCGACTGCACTTACGATGTCGTGCTCGTCTCCGACTTCGACGACAAAGCGGCGCTCGTTGCCTATCAGGTGCATCCGAAGCACGTGGCGCTGAAAGACTTCATTGCCGCGGTGCGCGAAGACCGTCAATGCGTCGACTACGAAGTGTGACGACCATGACCGACAAGCCACATGACGTCGCCATCGAAAGCCCGTTCATCGATTCGCTCGGCGTGGAATTGGTCAAGGCCGCCGACGGCGAAGCGGAAGTGCGGCTCGCGCTCGAAGATGCGCATTTGAACACGTGGGGCATCGCGCACGGCGGCGTCACCATGACCTTGCTCGATTCCGCGCTGGCACTCGCCGCGCGCAGTCTCGCGGGCAATGGCATCGGCGTCGTTACCGTCGAGATGAAGGTGAACTTCATGCAGCCGGGACGCGGTGAATTGCGCGGCATCGGGCGCGTGCTGCATCGCTCCACCACCATGGCGTATTGCGAAGGCGAAGTGCGCGACAGCGAAGGGCATTTCGTCGCGAAGGCGCTAGGCACGTTCAAATATATGCGCAGGCTCGCAGTGGGCCGCGATATCGTGAAACAGAAAATGCGTTCCGATCCCAAGGCCACGCCGGGACCGAGCGACGCTTGATTCATTCCGAACAGGAGGATTCGCAATGGCAGACGCTCAGAAGAATCGCCAGGTATTGCTGGTATCGCGACCGGAAGGCGAGGCATCGACCGACAATTTCAGGCTCGTCGAAACACCGCTTTTGCCGCTGCGGGAAGGCGAGCTGCGCGTGCGCAATCACTATCTGTCGCTCGATCCGTACATGCGCGGGCGCATGAGCGATGCCAAGTCATACGCCGCGCCGCAGGCGTTGAACGAAGTGATGATCGGCGGCACGGTCGGTGAAGTGGTCGAGTCGCGCAATCCGAAGTTCAAGGTCGGCGACAACGTGGTCGGCATGTACGGCTGGCAGGAATACGGGATATCGGACGGCACGGGTCTTTATGCCGTCGATACCACGCACGTTCCGCTGTCCGCGTATCTCGGTCCGGTCGGCATGCCGGGCGTGACGGCCTGGTATGGCCTGAATCGCATCATCGAACCGAAGGCTGGCGATACGGTCGCCGTGAGCGCGGCAAGCGGCGCGGTCGGCAGCGTGGTCGGGCAACTGGCGAAGGCTGCGGGCTGCCGCGTGATCGGCATTGCGGGCGGCGCCGAGAAGTGCCGCTATGTCGTCGAGACGCTGGGCTTCGACGCGTGCATCGACTACAAGGCGGGCCATTTGTACGACGAGCTGAAAGCCGCGGCGCCGGATGACATCGACGGCTATTTCGAAAACGTCGGCGGCGAAGTGCTCGATGCCGTGTTGCCGCGCATGAACGCGCACGGGCGCATTGCGTTGTGCGGCATGATCTCGGGCTACGACGGCAAGCCATTGCCGCTGCAGGCGCCGCGCATTCTGCTCACGCAGCGTCTGAAGCTGCAGGGTTTCATCGTGAGCGAGCACATGGAATTGTGGCCGCAAGCGTTGAAGGAACTCGGCGAACGCGTCGCGACGAAGAAGCTGATCTACCGCGAGACCATTGCGCAGGGACTGGAAAATGCGCCCGAAGCGTTCCTCGGTCTTTTGCGCGGAAAGAACTTCGGCAAGCAGCTCGTCAAGCTCATCTGACGCGCCGAGTACCACACCACGCGAGAAAGGAGCCCGCTTGGACCGCTTCGAAGGAAAAGTCGCCGTGATCACTGGCGCGGCGAGCGGCTTCGGCCGCGAGTTTGCGCTAAAGGGCGCGGCGCTCGGCATGAAGCTCGTACTCGCCGATATCGACGCCACCGCGCTCGATGCAACCGTGACATCGCTGCGCGAACGAGGCGCCGAGGTGCGCGGCGTGCGAACGGACGTCTCGAATCCCGCGGACGTCGATGCACTCGCTCGCGCCACGCTCGATGCCTTCGGCGGCGCGCATCTGCTCTTCAACAACGCGGGCGTGGGCGCCGGCGGCTTCATCTGGGAGAGCAGCGCGAACGACTGGCAATGGGTCTTCGGCGTCAACGTGATGGGCGTTGCCAACGGCATTCGCGCGTTCACGCCGATCATGCTGGCCCAGAACGAACCGGCGCATATCGTCAACACGGCTTCGGTCGCGGGGCTGCTCGCCGCGCCCGCAATGGGCGTCTATAACGCGTCGAAGCATGCGGTCGTGGCCATGACCGAGACGCTTTATCACGATCTGCGGCTCGCGCGCGCGTCGGTCGGCGTGTCCTTGTTGTGTCCGGCGTTCGTGCCGACCGGTATCGCCGATTCCGAACGCGCGCGGCCCGGCGCGCTCGTCAACGACGAAGAGATGACGGCGTCGCAGAAGCTCGCGGCGCGGCAACTGGCAAAGGCGGTGGAGCACGGCAAGCTATCGGCGCAGGATGTCGCCGAACTGACCTTCGACGCCATCCGCGCGAATCGTTTTTATGTGGTCACGCATCCGAACATCATGCCTTCGGTGCAGCTGCGGCTGGACGACATCGCGCAGCTGCGCGACCCGAGCGATCCCATGTCGCTCAAGTCGCGTTGACCTCGGCATCGGCATGACAATGCAGCTCAATCCCCAGGTCGCGCAAGTCTTGCAGATGATCGCACGCGCGAGGCGCGCGCCTTATCACACGCTCACGCCGCAAGAGGCGCGCGCCGCCTATGCGATGAGCGCGCCCATTCTCGATGTCGCGCCGTTGCCCATGGCGCGTGTCGAAGATCTTCCCGTTCCTATGCGCGATGGCGGGTCCATTCGTGTGCGTGCGTATTATCCGATCGAGCCGAATTGGGCGGAGCCGCTTGGCGCGCTCATGTATCTGCATGGCGGCGGCTTCACGGTGGGAAGCATCGAGACGCACGACGCGCTGTGCCGCAAGTTCGCGCATGACGCGGGCTGCGCGGTGGTATCGGTCGATTACCGGCTTGCGCCCGAACACAAGTTTCCGGTCGCCGTGAACGATGCCTTCGACGCCTTGCAATGGCTCGCGCGCGAGGCGTCCACGTTGGGGATCGATCCGGCTCGCATCGCGATTGGTGGAGACAGCGCGGGCGGCACGCTCGCGACGGTGTGTTCGGTGCTGGCGCGCGATGCAGGCATCGCCTTGCAAATGCAGATGCTGATTTATCCGGGGACGAGCGCGTTGCAGCGAAGCGAATCGCATGCGCGGCTTGCCGAAGGGTACTTGCTGAGCGCAGAGACGATTCAATGGTTCTTCGAGCAGTACGTGCGCGATGAACGCGACCGGGACGACTGGCGTTTTGCGCCGCTGGATGCGGCGGGCGGGCAGCCGGATTATCGTGGCGTGGCGCCGGTGTGGATCGCGGCTGCGGATCATGATCCGCTTTACGATGAAGATGTCGCTTACGCGGAGAAACTTTCAGCGCAGGGCGTATCGGTGGAACTCATGCGGTATGAAGGGATGATTCACGAGTTCTTCAAGATGGGCGGGTTTGTTCGCGACGTGGCGCGGGCGCATGCGGATGCGGTGGCTGCGTTGAGGAAGGCGTTGGGGTGAGGGCTTGATTAGATTCTGAAAAGTACATGGCGAATTTATCGCCATTGCGATTACTGCGATAGTGCTCTTACTGTTGAAACGTGGGTCGCGGCGATCATGCGTCACGCCACCTCAAACCTGAACGCCCGCACAAAATCCCCCGGCCGCACGACCTTGTGCGAACCGTCATCGTCACTGCGTTCCTTGACATGCAGCTCAATACCATGCGTCAGCGGCAACACTTGCAACGCCGTCGTCCCGCGCGTGCCGTATCCATCGCTCTCGATAAACGCCGCCGACAACACGCGTTCACGCTCGATGGAAAGGCCAGTGGATGGCAAGACGTGATCGTCGGCGATACGCGGGTCACGCAAGGTTTCGATCAGCTCGTCGAGCGATGGCCGCTCATCGGCGTGAATCAAATCGCGTAAAGCATCGCGCTGGGCGACGAGCTTCGGCCACGGCGTATTCAGCAAGCTATTCGATAACCCATGCACGCCCGCCTCGAGCAAAACCGGCTCGGCATCGGCGCGATTGCCGTACCAGCCGAGCTCACGTCGTGTGAAATCCCCGCACAGTAAATTGAAGCCGTTGTACCGATGACCTTCCAGGGCAACGCGCTTCAGATACGTCAAAGGCTCGACGCGCTCGCCCGTCAAAAATTCGCTGACCAACGCGCCACGCGTGGGCGCATCCGGCCGAATCTCGCTCGGCGCGCGATAGTTCGTCAGCGCGGCAAAGCGCCCGTCCCGCGTTACGCCAAGCCACGTGCCGCCGCCCGTCAAATCCCGGCCCGCGAGCACGCCGGGCGCGTCGCTCCACCAATGCATCGGGTCGGTCTCGCGGCGGAAGAACTCGTCGCGATTCGCCGCCAGTGTAAGCAGCGCGCGGCCGTTGGCGGGCGCGGTCTGGGGTTGCCAGTCGAAGACGATCAGGCACATGGCGTTCAGGCGTCGGCAGGAAAGGCGTAGGGCAGCGGCACGAATTCGAGCGCGGGGCCATCGGCGGCGCCGACGTGCACCGAACCGTTATCCAGCGACGCCAGCTTGATCTCCACAAGACAATCCACGCCGCCGCCCTCGGCCGGCGCCACGTTGACCACCATGCCGCAAGGCTGACCGGGATCGGCCGAATGGAACAGCTCGGCGCCCGGCGTGGCCGATTCGCCGTGCGCGAGCGCCGTGCGTCGTTTGATCGTGCCGCGATATTGGCTGCGCGCGACGATCTCCTGTCCCGGATAGCAACCCTTCTTGAAGTTCACCGCGCCCAGCACGTCGAAGTTGACCATCTGCGGGACGAACTGCTCGGTCGTTGCCTGCGTGATGCGCGGCTCGCCCGCGTGGATGTCGAGCCAGTCCCACAGCGCCGGTCCCGCGCGCCGCAACTTCTCGCCGAGCTCAGGCAGTCGTGCTTCGATATCGGCCCTCGGGCCGACCCACAGGAAACGCGCCCGATGCGCCGCATCCGGCACACGAATCAGCGCGCCATGCGGACCTTCCACCTTGACATGCACGCCGTCGGGCAACGCATCGAAGATGCCGGAGAGCGCCGCGCGCACATCGCCCGCAAAGCCGACTGCCGCGAGTTCCGGCGTCGCGTCACTCAGTTTCGCCTTTGCGCGCAGCACGAACATGGACAGACGCTTTTGCACGGGCGCCTGGACATCGTGCGAGATCAAGAGACGCACGGTATCGGCTGAACGCCACATGAGAAACGAACCCAGCAGGCGTCCCTTCGGCGAGCAATAGCCCGCGAGGCGCGCCGTGGATGCGTCGAGATGCTGGACGTCGTTGGTGACCTGGTTGTGCAGGAACGAAGCGGCATCCTCGCCCTTGATGTCGATCACGCCGAACTGCGTGAGCGGCACGAAAACGCCCGCTGTCTTCACGGCTTCGAAGTCGTCGGCGGGAATGGCGCTTGGAGCGGAACCGGGGGAAAGCTGGGTTTGGGAATTCATGGCGTCAAGTGCGGTCAATCCTGTCAGTCGGTCCGGCCGGTCAAACTGACCGGGGCGCAGGCGGGCAAGTTATTATATTGGTCTTATTCCTAGTGTGTCTGGCATGTCCCTTTTCAAGAAATGCGTCGTGGCGGTGGTGATCGTCGCGGTGCTCGCGGCGGCGCTCGCAGGTGGCGTTTATTACTGGGCCAATCGGCCGATGAACCTCACGCCCGCCGAACTCGACGTCACCATCAAGCCTCACAGCAGCTTGCGCAGCGTCAGCGCCCAGTTGATTCGCGGCGGCGTGCCGGTCGAATCCGAGCTTTTCGTGTTGATGACGCGCGTGCTCGGGCTTTCGTCGCAGCTCAAATCCGGCAATTACGCGTTCAAAAGCGGCGTGACACCGTATGAAGTGCTGCAAAAGATCGCGCGCGGCGACGTCAACGAGTACGTGGCCACCGTCATCGAGGGCTGGACGTTGCAAAAAATGCGCGCCGAACTCGACGCCAACTCCGCGCTCGCGCACGACACCGCCGGCATGTCCGACACAGACCTCTTGCGTGCAATCGGCGCGCCCGAGGTGGACAAGGCATCGGCGGAAGGACTGTTTTTCCCGGATACCTATCTTTTCGACAAAGGTACGAGCGACCTCACGGTCTACAAGCGCGCGTACCGAATCATGCAGCAGCGGCTCACCGAAGCCTGGAACACGCGCTCGCCGAATTTGCCTTACAAGACGCCTTACGAAGCGCTCGTCATGGCGTCGATCGTCGAGAAGGAGACGGGGCGCGCAACCGACCGGCCGCTGGTGGCGGCGGTGTTCGCCAACCGGCTGCGGATCGGCATGCCGCTACAGACCGACCCGACCGTTATCTACGGCCTCGGTCCGGCTTACGGCGGGCATCTGAAGAAAAAGGATCTGCAGACCGACACTCCGTACAATACCTACACGCGCATGGGTTTGCCGCCCACGCCGATCGCGCTGCCCGGCGTGGCCGCGCTCACCGCGACGCTCAATCCCGCCGCGAGCAATGCGCTCTATTTCGTGTCGCGCGGCGACGGCAGCAGCATCTTTTCCGACAACCTGGGCGACCACAACAAGGCCGTCGACAAATACATCCGGGGTCAGTGAATGGCGCGGGGCAAGTTCATTACATTCGAGGGTATCGACGGAGCGGGCAAGACCACGCATCTGGAGTGGTTTCGCGAGCGGCTCGCCGAAAAACTCGCCGCGCACGCGCGCTCGGTCGTGATGACGCGCGAGCCGGGCGGCACACCGCTCGGCGAAACGTTGCGCGGCATTCTGCTGAATCAGCCAATGGACCTCGAAACCGAGGCGCTCCTCATGTTCGCCGCGCGCCGCGAGCATCTCGCGCAGGTCATCGAACCGGCGCTCGCGCATGGCGACTGGGTGCTGTCGGACCGTTTTTCGGATGCCACCTTTGCTTATCAGGGCGGTGGACGCGGTCTGCCGCGCGACAAGCTGGAAGCCCTGGAACGCTGGGTGCAGGGCGGTTTTCAGCCGGACCTTACCGTTCTGTTCGACATTCCGACGGAGACCGCGAGCGAGCGCCGTTCGGCCGCGCGCGCGCCGGACAAGTTCGAGAGCGAATCGGAGGCATTTTTTAAGCGCACGCGCGCCGAATATCTGCGGCGCGCGGCCGAATCGCCGCAGCGGTTTTTCATCGTCGATTCGAGCCGGCCCATCGACGATATCCGCACGCAGCTCGAAGATGTCATCGCGAGCCTTTGATCCACGCTCAAGCAACGCCTAACCCACTGAACCGCCGATGATTTATCCCTGGCAAGCCAACGACTGGCAGCGTCTCCAGCAGCTACGCGCGAACTGGCCGCACGCGCTTTTGCTGCATGGCGAAGCGGGCATCGGCAAGCTGCAATTCGCGCAGCATCTGGCGAAGGGGCTGCTGTGCGAAACGCATCTGCCGAGCGGCGAGCCGTGCGGCACGTGTTCCGCTTGCCTGTGGTTCTCGCAGGGCAATCATCCCGACTACCGCGCGGTGTTGCCCGAGGCGCTTGCAGGGCTTGCGGCGGCAGGCGCGGATTCTTCCGTGGATACATCCGCCGAGAAAGCCGAGAAAGCCGAGAAAGCCGATGGCGACGAAGGCAAGAAGAGCCGCGCGCCGAGCAAGGAAATCAAGATCGAACAGGTACGCGCGCTGCTCGACTTCTGCAGTCTCGGATCGCATCGCGGCGGCTTGCGTGTCGTGCTGCTTTATCCCGCCGAAGCGCTCAATGTCGCGGCGGCCAACGCGCTCTTGAAAACGCTGGAAGAACCGCCTTCGGGCGTCGTGTTCCTGCTGGTGTCGGCGCGTATCGACCGCTTGTTGCCAACCATCATCAGCCGCTGCCGACAGTGGCCGATGAGCGTGCCGCCCTTCGACGAAGCGCGCGCGTGGCTTGCGTCACGAGGTATCGACGATGCCGCCGGGCTTCTCGCGCAAGCGGGCGGCGCGCCGCTCAACGCGCTTGCGCTCGCGAGCGACGAGAACCGCGCGCTGCGCGATTTCACGTTGGCGCAACTTGCGGCCGGCCCGAACTGCGACGCCTTCGCGTGCGGCGAAAACCTGCAGAAACTGCCGGTGCCGCTGGTGCTCGGTTGGCTGCAACGCTGGCTTTACGACGTGCTCGCCGAGCGCACGGCAGGCCGTCCGCGCTATTTTCCGGGCGCGGCCAAGGCGCTCGCGCGATGCGCCGCCAGCGCCGACCCGGCCGCGCTTTCGCGCTACATGAAAACCGTCACGCGGCAACGCGCCGTGGAGAATCATCCGTTGAACGCGCGTCTCGTGTTCGAGGAACTCTTCATGGGCTATCGCGGCATCTTCGCCTGAACCTGAACGCAATCACGCCATGAGTCTTCAATATCGAGACGCCACGCTGGACGATCTGCCCGCCATCGTCGCCATCTACAATTCGACGGTCGCCTCGCGCCTTGTCACGGCCGACCTCGATCCGGTCCCAGTCGAAAGCCGCCTTGCCTGGTTTCACGCGCACGGACCGGACAAGCGTCCGCTGTGGGTCGTGGAAGAGGGCGGCGAAGTCATCGCGTGGCTGAGTTTCTCCGATTTTTACGGCCGTCCGGCCTACGCGCGCACGGTCGAAGTGAGCATTTATCTCGACGAACGCGCGCGCGGCAAGGGGCTCGGCAAGCAGTTGTTGCACGAGGCGCTGGAGCGCGCGCCGACGCTTGATGTGGATACCGTGCTCGGCTTCGTCTTCGGACATAACGAGCCGAGCATGAAGCTCTTCGGCAGCTTCGGTTTCGAGTCGTGGGGCACGCTGCCGCGCGTCGCGGTTCTGGACGGCGTCGAGCGCGATCTCGTCATTCTCGGCTTGCGGCTTGGCGCGAGAGCAAAGGAGTAGCGGATGTTCGTCGATTCCCACTGTCACATCAATTTCGAAGGCCTCGCCGACCGGCTGCCCGAAGTGCTCGACAAGATGCGCGAGCAGAAGGTCACGCACGCGCTTTGCGTGTCGGTGGATCTGGAGACGCTGCCATCGGTGCTCGATATCGCCGAGCGGCACGAGCACATCTTCGCATCGGTTGGCGTGCATCCGGACCACGAAGACGCAACGGAACCGAGCGTCGCGCAACTAGTGGAACTAGCGCGGCATCCCAAAGTCTGCGCAATCGGCGAGACCGGGCTCGACTATTACCGGCTGGAAGGCCGCAGCATCGCCGACATGGAATGGCAGCGCGAGCGCTTTCGCAACCACATTCGCGCGGCGCACGAGACCGGCAAGCCGCTCATCATCCATACGCGTTCGTCGGCGGAAGACACACTGCGTATCATGGAAGAAGAACGCGCGAGCGTGCCGGGCGGCGTGATGCATTGCTTCACCGAGACGTGGGAAGTGGCGCAAGCCGCGCTCGCGCAGAACTTTCATATTTCGCTTTCGGGCATCGTCACGTTCAAGAAGGCCGAGGACGTGCACGACGTGGCGCGGCGCGTGCCGCTCGAACGTCTGCTGATCGAAACCGACTCGCCATATCTCGCGCCGGTGCCGTATCGCGGCAAGCCGAATGAACCAGCTTACGTGAGCTATGTCGGACGTCACATCGCGCAGTTGCGCGAAGAGACGGACGAAGCAGTCGCGAAAGCCACCACCGACAACTTCTTCCGGCTGTTCAAGATCCCGCCGCGCGCGCAGGCCGTCTGACCGGCACGCTCGGCGAGAACCACTGTTTCAAGGGTAATCCAAAGGTTCACTATGAATAAATCCCCGATGTTTTCCTCGCGTGAAGCGGGACAAAGCAAGCGCACGAGCACACGTTCGAGCACGCGGCAAATGTTGGTCGGCGTGCTGCTCGCCGCGTGCGCGTTCGCGCAACCCGCGTTGGCCGAGTCCGTGGACGCGCTCATCAAGGACGTCAAGTTCGACGACATCTCCTCGGTCAAGAAGGCGCTTTCGCAGGGCGCGGACCCGAATACCGTCGACAACACGGGCGCACCGCTCATCGTGATCGCCGCGCGCGAGAAGTCGGACAAGGTAGGCCAGGCGCTTGCCGACAATCCCAAGACCGATCTGGAGAAGCAGGACCCGGCCGGTGAAAACGCGATGATGCTCGCCGCGCTCAACGGCGACGCGACTTTCGTGAATCTCCTGATCGCCAAGGATGCCGAAGTGAACAAGAAGGGCTGGTCGCCGCTGCACTACGCGGCAACCAACGGTCATGACGATATCGTGAAGATTCTGCTCGACCATTCGGCCTATATCGATGCCGGCGCGCCGAACGGCACGACGCCGCTCATGATGGCCGCGCGCGGCGGGCATCTGTCCACCTGCAAGCTTTTGCTCGACGAAGGCGCGGACTTGCGCGTGAAGAACCAGCTTGGCATGACGGCTGTGGACTTCGCGAAGAAGTACAACGAGAAGGACGTCGCGGAAGGCCTGCAGGCACGCCTCGACGCCATGCCGGCGGCCTCGACGGGCGCCGCAAGCAGCACAAACAGTGCAAAATAACGTAACCACGGGGAGCGGGCGGCCAGGCGCGGCCGCCGCGCCCCTTCGAGCCGCCGCTCCACATAAAAGGAAGACCATGCTGCGGAAATTCGTCTTCGCCTGTGTTCTCGCCACGCCCGTCAGCGCGTTCGCATTCACTGGCAGCGATTTGAATCAACTTTGCACCAAGACCGACCCGAACTCCCGTACTGCCTGCGCGGCCTATATCGAAGGCGCCGCGGACGGCGTGTATAACACCATCGAGGCAATTGGCGGAACCTCCGGCCCGCAAGTCGGCCAATACTTTTGCCTGCCCGCCGAAGTCAAGCCGCAACAACTGACCGATGCAGTGCGCAAGTACATCGCGGACAATCCCGACAAGTCCGGCTTCAATGCGACGACCATGGTGTCGCTCGGACTTGGCAAGGCGTTTCCCTGCAAGGCGGAACGTTGATCGCAAGGCTTCGAGGCGGGCAGCGAATTTGCTTGATGCTCGACGCCGCCCGCCGCTGCACTTGAAGACATAGAAGCCGACCTGGACGCCGACTAAAGACGCACCCCGGCAGCACGAACCGCGCACGATGCGTCCGACATGGCGCATAGTGGCGAGGCTCGTGCACGCGGCCGCCGTATCCACCTTCCTGCGAGGCTGATCCCGCGACGCTCATGCTTTCTTTCGACCGCTTTCTCGATCTGGCCGAGCGTCCGCTCGGCACCTGGCCCGGCGCGCTGTGCGCCGCCGCCATCGCACTGATCGTCGCCATCGGGGTGCATCGGATCGGTGCGCGCGTCTTGACGCGCGTCGCGCGGCCGTATCCGCTGATGAGCACGGTGTTGCGCTACATCGACGCGCCCGCGCTCGTCCTCGTCATCATGCTCGCGTTCGGCTTCGTGATTTTCGAGGCGCCGGACACGCTGCCGCTCATCGGCGTATTGCGCGATATCGAAACCGTCGCATTGATCGGTGCGCTCACGTTCCTCGCCGCGCGTTCGGCGAGCGCGGTGGGCGAGGCGATCGTGCAGGCGCATCCGCTCGATACCGACGACAATCTCAACGCGCGCCGCATCCACACGCAGGCGCGCGTGCTGGCGCGCTCGGTCATGGTGGTAATCGTGATCATTGGTTTTGGCGGGGCGCTCATGGCGTTTCCGAGCGTGCGGCAGATCGGCGCGAGCTTGCTGGCTTCCGCCGGCGTGGCGGGTTTGGTCGCGGGTATCGCCGCACGGCCCGTGCTCGGCAATCTGATCGCCGGCTTGCAGATCGCGCTGTCCCAACCCATTCGTCTCGATGACGTCGTCGTGATTCAGGGCGAGTGGGGCCGCGTCGAAGAGATCACGGGTACCTATGTGTCGATCCGCATCTGGGACCAGCGGCGGCTGATCGTGCCGTTGCAATGGTTCATCGAGAATCCGTTCACCAACTGGACGCGCAATAGCTCGCAGATCATCGGCACGGTGTTTCTTTTCGTCGATTACCGCATGCCGATCGCGCCGCTGCGCGCGGAACTCGAACGCATTCTGGCGAGCGCGCCGGAGTGGGACGGACGCGTGCAAGTGCTGCAAGTCACCGATGCCACCGAGCACGCCATGCAATTGCGCGCGCTCGTCAGTTCCTTCGACTCCGCGCTCAATTGGGATTTGCGCTGCCGGGTGCGCGAAGGCTTGCTGAATTTCGTGCAGGCGGCGTATCCGCAGTATCTGCCACGCGCACGGGCCGATCTCTCCACCGACAGCAAGCACGTAGACTTCGCGCCGCCGCTGGAACGCGCCAACACGGCATCGCCCACCACCGCGAATACCGCGGCGGACCCGGTCGCGAGCCGGGGCGAGCGCACGGGTCCCGATCCGCGCGCGAACTCGGCGGCATCGACCGCGCCGGTGGATGCGCTGAAGCGATAGAAGCGATAGAAATCTCAAGCGAAGCACCGCAACCGAATCATCGTAGTCAGCAAACGAAAAAGGAATACTCATGAGCCGTCTCGTCGTCGTATCCAACCGGGTCGCTACCCCGACCGAAACCAAGGGCTCTGCGGGCGGCCTCGCCGTCGGCGTGTTCGGCGCGCTGAAAGACAGCGGCGGCGTGTGGTTCGGCTGGAGCGGGGACGTGGTGAGCGAGACCGTCGCGAACCAGGGGCCGACGCTACAGCAGGACGGCGCGGTGACGTTCGCCACCGTCGGCCTGCCGAAGAAGGACTACGACCAGTACTACCGCGGCTTTTCCAACGCCATGCTGTGGCCGGTTTTCCACTATCGCAACGATCTCGCCGTCTACGATCGTGACGAATACGCGGGGTATCGGCGCGTGAATTCGTGGCTCGCGCACAAACTCATCAAGCTGCTCGAACCGGAAGACGTGATCTGGGTGCACGACTATCACCTGATTCCGTTCGCCGAGGCGTTGCGCAGCGCGGGCGTGACGAATCGCATCGGCTTCTTTTTGCATATCCCGTTTCCGTCGCCGCAAATTCTCTTGAACATTCCGCCTCACGAGGAGCTCGTCAAGTCGCTGTGCTGTTATGACGTCGTGGGCTTTCAGACCGAGGGCGATCAGACCGCGTTCCACGATTACATCGTGCGGCACGCGCACGGCACGGCGACGCCCGACGGACATGTCGAAGCGTTCGGTCGCAAGCTCACGACGGGCGTCTACCGCATCGGCGTGTTTCCGGACGAGATCGCCGAACAGGCCGAGCGCGGCGAAGCGCGTCAGGATGTCATGGACCTCAAGCAGAGTCTGGAAGGGCGCAAGCTCATCATGAGCGTCGATCGGCTCGATTATTCGAAAGGGCTCGTCGAGCGCTTTCGCGCGTTTGAGCATTTTCTGGAGAAGTCGCCGGAATGGCGCGGCAATGTCACGCTCGTGCAGATTGCGCCGCCTACGCGTTCGGACGTGGAGACGTATCAACAGATCCGCCAGAATCTGGAATACGAAGCAGGACGCATCAACGGGCGCTATTCCGGTCTCGATTACACACCTATCCGGTATCTGAATCAGCGTTACGACCGGTGGAAGCTGATGTCGCTGTTCCGCGAATCGCAAGTCGGGCTCGTCACGCCCTTGCGCGACGGCATGAATCTCGTCGCCAAGGAATATATCGCCGCGCAGAATCCCGACGATCCGGGCGTGCTCGTGCTGTCGCAATTCGCCGGCGCGGCCGCGGAAATGACAGGCGCGGTGATGGTGAATCCGCATGACATCGTCGGCACCAGCGACGCCATCTCGCGCGCACTCGCCATGCCGCTCGCGGAACGCCGCCAGCGCTACGAAACCAACATGACTTCGCTGCGCAAATACGATCTGGGCGTGTGGCGGGACAATTTCCTTGCCGATCTTCGTGGCAAACCGCGCAAGAAGCCCGCGCCGGCCATGAAAAAGAACCCGTAACCGCCATCCGAAACGATTGTTTCGGACCTGTAACAGAGCGATGAAAGTGAAATAGGCGGCGGTGCTAACGCATGAGCCATCGATAATGACATCACGTGCCAAACCAGCGCGCAAAACGAGCGCGCCGTCGCCTAGGGCAAACCTCGTTATCCAGACCTTACGGCCTACTGTCATACTCGACACACGTTCAGGCGACTTGCCCGAACGTTTAGGGAACTTGGCGCGACCTTTTCGCATGACGCGAGAACGAGCATTGCAGCGCTGACGCCGGCCGGCACGAAGTTCACGGCCGACAGGGAGACGAGAACGATGAGAATTGCCCAGATTGCCCCGTTGACGGAATCGGTGCCGCCCAAGTTGTACGGCGGAACGGAGCGCGTCGTCTCGTATCTGACCGAGGCGCTCGTCGAGCTCGGTCACGAAGTCACGCTTTTCGCCACTGGCGACTCGCAAACCAAGGCGAATCTCGAAGCCGTCTGGCCGCGCGCGTTGCGTCTGGACCCGGCCATTCGCGACCGCATCGCGCCGCACATGCTGCTGCTGGAAATGGTGCGCCGCCGCGCGGAAGATTTCGATGTCCTGCATTTCCACATGGACTACTACTCGTTCTCGCTGTTCAAGCGCCAGGACACGCCGTTTCTCACGACCATGCATGGCCGGCTCGATCTGCCTGAGCAGCAGCCGGTTTTCGATACTTTCAACACCGCGCCGGTGGTGTCCATCTCCGATGCGCAGCGTCATCCGCTGCCGCAGGCGAAGTGGGTGACGACGGTTTATCACGCGTTGCCGGAAAAGCTCTACGAACCGCAACCGGTCAAGCAGGAATATCTGGCATTTCTCGGGCGCATTTCGCCGGAAAAACGCGTGGATACGGCCATTCGCATTGCCGGGCGTTGTGGCTTGAAGATCAAGATCGCCGCCAAGGTGGACGCGGCGGACCACGAATACTTCGAACGTGAGATCGCGCCGCTTTTCAAGTTGCCGTACGTGGAATATATCGGCGAGATCAACGACAGTCAGAAGGCCGAGTTTTTATCGGGCGCACATGCCTTGCTTTTTCCGATCGACTGGCCGGAGCCATTCGGTCTGGCGATGATCGAGTCGATGGCGTGCGGCACGCCCGTCATCGCGTTCAATCGTGGCGCGGTGCCGGAAGTGGTGGACGAGGGCGTCTCGGGGTTCATCGTCGAAGACGAGATCGGCGCGGTAGCCGCCGTGAATCGGCTGCATACGCTGTCGCGCGAAGGCGTGCGCAAGCGCTTCGAGGAGCGCTTCACCGCGCACCGGATGGCGCGGCAGTATATCGATGCGTATCAGTCCGTCGTGCGCGCGCAGAAGCGCTCGCGCTTCAAGCTGATCGATCGCGCGACGACTTAAGTCCGCAACGCGAAAGCACAAAAAAACCGCCGTGTGTCGCGACCGTCAAGTCGCGACACACGGCGGTCATGCTTTGTCGACGCCAAAAGCAGCAAAACGCGCGGCCAGGCCGCGCGAGCACGCTGTTACATCTTCAGACGCGTCACCTTCGTGCCTGCCAGCGATACGTCGGCCATCAAGCCGGCGTTGGTCAGCACGAACGCCTCGACCGGGCTGGTGGCCGTGTTCGTATCCACCGCGCCGTTTGCGCCCATCTTCACGAGTGCCACGGATGCATCCGCACCGGCAGACCAGCCGTCCGAATTGCGGAATTTGTCGAGCGCGTCTTGCGTCATGAACAGGAAGATCAGCGACTTCGACTGCGCGCCTGCCTGCAGGCCGAATGAGCCGGAGGTCGTGCTGTAGTAGCCGACCGTGCCGCCGCCCACGCGCAGTGAACCCTTGCCATATTGCGCGCCGACGATGAAGCCAGCCTGAATGACGGACGGAAACACCAGAATGCCGCGCGACTTGGCGACCAGTTCGCGCGAACCGGCGACGGTCGAATAGAGGCGCTGGATTGCGCTGTCGACGTCCGCGTCGATGGAGCGGCGGTCGTCAGCGGTGCCTGCGGCCTTTTCCTGACCCGTGTTGGAATTGGTCGTACATCCCGCCAGCGTGAGGCCGCCAAGTGCCAGCACAGCCGTCGACTTGAGCATGAAGTTTCGTCTTTGCATCGTTGTTCTCCATCGTGGAATTTGGGAAACCCCATTAGATCGGGAGGGTGAGGTTCGCCAAGTTATAGCACAGCACCGTGCAACCACCAGACCCCGCCGGATGACCCGAAAAATTGCTTCGAACCAACCCGCGCGCAGTGCCGCCGCTCCCTTCGGTAACTTTGACTTAGAAAGCTTACTCCCAATCTGTCACTGATATCGTTGTTGCGTAGCTACACGACTAAAACCTTCGTCATGCGATACAGCGCAACGCTCACCCGGAAACCGCTCGATTGGAAAGACCTGACAGCGCGTTTTCGCCCGAACCGTTTCCGTATGGCTTGCATTTATTTCACCGCACGGCCGTCGATGTTACGCCGCAGCCGCTGTCACCAGTAGCAACGACCGTTCCCGACCCGGCTTCAAGGGTGACTCGTCGTTTTTACTTTGGACGCGGGCGCGGCTGCCGAAGCGTTTTGCTCGCCTGGCGTGCGCCGTAGCAGTCGTCGAATGATGCCGATCACCATGCCGAGCACGAACAAAAATGCAGCAGGAACGACCCAGTAGCCGACGAACGCATGCCAGAGATAACCCGCGAGCGTGGACTTGCGATGATCGTATTCGTCGAGCGCTTCCTGATGCTTGCCCGCATTGGCGCTGAGGATGTCGGCGGGACAGCCGGCGGCCCGCGCTTCGTCGGGCGCGCCATGACAGCGGGCCGCGGCGCCCGATGCGCGTTGGGCATCGGTCAGTTCCCACGTGGATAGCGACTTTTGCAGATCGACCGTGTTGTAGGCCATTTCGTCGCGTACTTCATTGACCGCGACGATCATCACCGGCACGAGCCAGAAGGTGATCGTGACGAGCCACCGCCTGAACCAGCGGTTCTTGTGTCTCCATGCCATCCATTGCCTCCGTGCGAGGCATGACGCCCCGCTAGACGAGCGGCGGCCGATGGCGTGTTTCTTCGAATATTGGGGGGCCGCCTTCGCGCCATCTTAGGAGAAAAAGACGACGGTGCGAATCATTTGCTTGGGTGCAGTGCAATATCCCCAAGCAGCAAGTGGCGAAGGATGGGCGCCGCGCGATGCCGCGCGGCGCATTACGCAATGCCGGCAATCAGCCTTTGTTGCTGAGGCAGCTCTTCATGAACGCCTTGCGGTCGTCGCCCTTCTTGCCGGATGCCTGACCATTGCACGCGGTCATCTTCTCTTGCTGGGTCATGGGCGCGGCGGCGGGCGCCGACGACGACAGACAACTCTTCATGAACGCCTTGCGCTCATCGCCTTTCTTGTCGGCTGCCTGCTTGTTGCAGTCGGTCATCTTCGATTGCTGGCTGTTGGCGGCGAACGCCGGGCTCGCGCTGATCGTGAGGCTGGAAACAGCGATGACTGCTGCAAGGGCGGTGGCTCGAATGATCATGTGACGCTCCCTGATTTGAATGAAGTTTGTTCTTTGGACGACGAATGCCGGATGCGCTCCTGACAAGCACGCGCCATCCGCCCGTGCATTATGGCAAACCGAATATCACTGATGTGTGGCATCGGGTGAAATCGGGAGACGAGAGGGAATACGCCTTGCAAACGGCTTTCGCGATAAGGCAAAAGAGCGCGCGTATGCAGCTCGCTGTAAGACCGGCATGTTCATGGACGCCTCGAGAGTTTTTAGTGCAGCATTCAGAAAAGGCGGCTGTCCTACCCACGGCCGCCACCAACGACAAGGAGCACGCGCATGTCCACTCCGCTATCCGATCACTACAAGGGTTTCGAAATCAAGGTGCAGGCTTTGCGGCGCGCGAAGGAGCGTGACGAACCCGACGACGGTCCGCGCCATTTCGATATCGTCACGACGATATCCCGCAGCGCGCACGGCGACAGCGGCCGCACCGCGATGTTCGGCGTGCCCGATCAGGAACCTTTCGAAAGCCCGATCGACGCGGTGCGCGCGGGCATCGACTACGCGCGCAAGATCATCGACAACGAGATCGAAGGCGAGTCGGTGGAAGACCTTTGAAACCCTTGACCGCAAGCACATTGCATCCGCCAACGGCCGCGGCTGGCGGCTTTCTTCTTGCGAATGCGGTCGAGCCATCATTTCGGCGCATGTTCAAAGCGCCCACTACACGTTAGCCCGATTGACCCGACGCCGCTTCGCAACGAGAATCGACGGCGGGCAAACGTTGAACAGCGTTGAAAGCAGCGACTGGACATTCGCGTTTGCCAACGCTCGTCAGGCTATGAGATTGACCAGAATCAGTTTCGCCCAGACAACTCAAAACGAAAGTACTGGAGGAGATCCATGAATCGAAACATCCGCCGCCGCGTGCTGTCGGCCGCCGTCGCGCTGATCGCGTGCTCCGCGCTGCCGTTCGCATCGTCGTCCGTCTTTGCGCAGACGCCGGCCAAGCCGAAGGTCGCGCTCGTCATGAAGTCGCTCGCCAACGAGTTCTTCCTGACCATGGAAAACGGCGCGAAGGATTATCAGCAACACAACTCCGGCCAGTTCGATCTCATCACCAACGGCATCAAGGACGAAACCGATACCGCCGCGCAGATTCGCATCGTCGAGCAGATGATCGTCTCCAAGGTCGACGCGCTCATCATCGCGCCGGCGGATTCGAAGGCGCTCGTGCCGGTGATTAAGAAGGCGGCGGATGCGGGCATCATCGTCGTCAATATCGACAACCGGCTGGACCCGGACGTGTTGAAGTCGAAGAATCTGAACGTGCCGTTCGTCGGCCCGGACAACCGCAAGGGCGCGAAGAAGGTCGGCGACTATCTGGCCAAGCATCTGAAGAAGGGCGATGAAGTGGCGATCGTCGAAGGCGTGACCACGACGACCAACTCGCAGGCGCGCAGCGCCGGCTTCAAGGACGCGATGGAAGGTGGCGGCATGAAGGTCGTCGCGCTGCAGTCGGGCGACTGGGAAATCGACAAGGGCAACGCGGTCGCCTCGCAGATCCTGAACGCGAACCCGAACGTGAAGGCGCTCCTGTGCGATAACGACAACATGGCGATCGGCGCGGTGTCGGCCGTGCGCGCGGCGGGCAAGGCGGGCAAGGTGCAGGTGGTCGGCTTCGACAACATCACGGCCATCAAGCCGATGTTGAAGGACGGCCGCGTGCTCGCCACCGCCGATCAATACGCCGCAAAACAGGCGGTGTTCGGGATCGACGTGGCGCTGAAGGCGATTTCCGGCAAGAAAAAGCAGTCGGAGCTGTCGACGGTCGTGGAAACGCCGGTCGAACTGATCACGAAGTAGGCATGACATGACGAGCTGCTGCCTGTCGTCGCACGCGGCGATGCAGCAGTCAGCTCCGCCCGCCGGAACACGGAGCGGGCGCAAACCTTCACTACGGCATGAATGCGCGAGCTTCGGTCCATTCAAGTTTCGCGGCTTTCATGCCGATAAAGCACGAACGAGCGCGTTTGAACGTCGACGTAGGCTCTTGCCTGCGCGACGCTTTGCGCCAAGCCGTCGGGCCCCAAGCGGAACACACAGCGAGGATGCGTAGCCAATTCCATGGCGCCCCTTTCGAGGAGCGAACGACGTGAACGATGCCAGCGTGCTGACAGTCAGCGGCGTCGGCAAGACCTATGTCGAGCCGGTGCTCGCGGACGTCACCCTCGACCTCGTGCCGGGCGAAGCGCTCGCGCTGACGGGCGAGAACGGCGCGGGCAAGAGCACCTTGTCGAAGATCATCGGCGGGCTGGTGAACCCCACGGCCGGCACGATGACGCTCGCCGGCAAGCCGTACACGCCGCAAAGCCGCACCGAGGCCGAAGCGCTCGGCGTGCGCATGGTCATGCAGGAGCTGAATCTGCTTTCGACTTTGTCGATTGCGGAAAACCTGTTTCTCAACCGCCTGCCGAAAAAAGGCGGCTTTGGCTGGATCGACCGCAAGAAGCTCGCGGAAGATGCGCGCCACGCAATGGCGCAAGTCGGGCTCGACGCCATCGACCCGGACACGCTCGTGGGTGCGCTCGGCATCGGGCATCAGCAAATGGTGGAGATCGCGCGCAACCTGATCGGCGATTGCCGCGTGCTGATCCTCGATGAACCGACCGCCATGCTCACCGCGCGCGAAGTCGATTTGCTGTTCGAGCAGATCGACCGCCTGAAAGCGCGCGGCGTCGCGCTCGTGTACATCTCGCACCGGCTCGAGGAATTGCGCCGCGTTGCCGAGCGCGCGGCCGTGCTGCGCGACGGGCGTCTCGTGCATCTCGGACCCATGGCCGAACTGTCGAGCGATCGGCTCGTGACGCTGATGGTCGGACGCGAACTCGGCGAGCGTATCGACCTGGGCGAAAGAAGAATCGGCGGCGTGGCGCTGAAGGTCGCCGGCATGACGCGCGGCAGCGTGGTGCGCGACGTCTCCTTCGAAGTGAAGGCGGGCGAGATTTTCGGGGTGAGCGGGCTGATTGGCGCAGGCCGCACCGAGCTCATGCGCCTGATTTACGGCGCGGATCGCGCGGATTCCGGCACGGTCTCGATTGCGCACGGCGGGCAGGCGTTGCGGCCCGTTGCCGTGAATTCGCCGTCGGATGCGGTGAAGCACGGCATCGCGCTCATCACGGAGGACCGCAAGGGCGAGGGCCTGCTGCTTGGCTTGCCTATCGCTGCGAACGTTTCACTGGGTAATCTCGACGCGGTGTCGCGTCACGGCGTGATCGACACGAAGCGCGAAGCCGCGCTCGCGCAGACGCAGATCGACGCCATGCGTATCCGCACATCCGGGCCGGCGCAGGCCGTCTCGGAACTGTCGGGCGGCAATCAGCAGAAAGTGGTGATCGGCCGCTGGCTCGCCCGCGACTGCACCGTGCTCCTGTTCGACGAACCGACGCGCGGCATCGACGTGGGCGCGAAGTTCGATATCTACGGGCTCATGGGCGCACTGGCGCGCGAAGGACGCGCGCTCGTGGTCGTGTCGAGCGATCTGCGCGAACTCATGCTGATTTGCGACCGTATCGGCGTGATGTCGGCGGGACGGATGACGGGCGTGTTCGAGCGCGCCCACTGGACGCAGGATGCGCTGCTTGCCGCAGCCTTCGCGGGCTATGCGAAACGCGAAGCCATGCTGCACGAGCCGCTCGCGCCGGACGCGAAGCCGCCCGAACAGGACCAAAAAGTGGAGCACTGAATGACCGGTCAGACTCAAGCCAATCTGCCAGCCGATGCGCCGAAGAGTCCGAAGGGCATCGGCACGCGGCTCGGCTTTTCGAATTACCTCGGTCTCGTCGGCGCGCTCGCCGCGATGATCGCGCTGTTTTCGGTGCTGAGTTCGCACTTCCTCACCTACGAGACGTTCAGCACCATCGCCAACCAGATTCCGGATCTGGTCGTGATGTCGGTGGGCATGACCTTCGTGTTGATCATCGCGGGAATCGACTTGTCGGTGGGGTCGGTCCTGGCGCTCGGCGCATCGGTCGTGAGCGTCGCCGCGTTGAAGTGGCATTGGCCCGCGTTGCCGTCCGCGCTGATGGGCATGGCCGCCGCCGCGCTGACGGGCACGCTGACCGGGCTCGTCACGGTGGCGTGGCGCATTCCGTCGTTCATCGTGTCGCTCGGCGTGCTGGAAGCGGCGCGCGGCGTCGCCTACCAGATGACCAATTCGCGGACCGCGTATATCGGCGACGCCTTCGATTTTCTGTCGAATCCGATCGCTTTCGGCATTTCGCCGTCGTTCGTGATTGCGGTCGCCGTGATGATAATTGCGCACCTGGTCTTGACTCGGACGGTTTTTGGCCGATATCTCGTAGGAATAGGCACGAACGAGGAAGCCGTGCGGCTTGCGGGCGTGAATCCGCGTCCTTACAAGGTAATCGTTTTCGCGTTGATGGGCGCTCTCTCCGGGCTCGCCGCGCTATTTCAGATTTCGCGCCTCGAAGCCGCCGACCCTAACGGCGGCGCGGGGCTGGAGTTGCAGGTGATCGCGGCGGTGGTGATCGGCGGAACGAGTCTGATGGGCGGGCGCGGCTCGGTCATCAGCACGTTCTTCGGGGTCTTGATCATTTCCGTGCTGGCGGCGGGGCTCGCGCAGATCGGCGCGAACGAACCGACCAAGCGCATCATCACCGGGGCGGTGATCGTGGTGGCGGTCGTGCTCGACACGTATCGCAGCAGGCGTAAGCGGGCTTGACGGGGAGCGCCAGGCGAATTCGACCAAGGAGCAAAGGGTAAGGCAGTACGGCGCGCACGGGGCGCGCCGGGATGACAGGCAGCATGCAGCAAAGACCAGGGCGATCGGGGAAGCGGCAGCATTACGCCGTAGCTGACGGGAACAGCGAAACCAAAAAGCGCACGCGAGGCCAGTGCGCACCGAACGCCTATTTCAAATAAGAGAGCAGCAGCACAAAGATAGCGAAGGACGATGTATGGCGACGATAAAAGACGTGGCAGCCATTGCCGGGGTGTCGTTTACGACGGTGTCCCATGTGGTCAACAATTCGAGGCCGGTATCGGCCGATGTCAGGGCGAAGGTAGAACGGGCAATTCGTGAACTCGATTACGTGCCCTCGGCCGTCGCGCGTTCGCTGAAGGCGAAGTCCACCGCGACCATCGGCCTCTTGGTGCCGAACGCGACGAACCCTTATTTCGCGGAACTCGCGCGCGGCGTCGAGGACGGCTGCGCGAAGAACGGCTATTGCGTATTCTTCTGCAATTCGGACGACGATCCCGCGAAGCAGCGCCACTACCTGCGCGTGCTGCAGGAAAAGCGCATCGACGGGCTGGTCATTGCATCGGCGGGTGAGGATTCGGTGCTCGCGCACAGCCTTTCTGGATCGCGCGAACCGCTCGTGATCGTTGACCGGAATATCGAAGGCGTCACGGCCGATCTCGTGCAGATCGATCACGAGAAGGGCGCGTATCTCGCCACGCGGCATCTGCTGCAACTCGGGCATTCGGAGATCGGCTGCATTACCGGGCCGGTCGCGACGGCGGTGAGCGCTATGCGTCTGCATGGCTTCATTCGCGCGATGGCCGAACGCGGTATCGAGATCGAGCCGAACGCGATCGTGCAGAGCGATTTCTCGGCGACAGGCGGTTACGCGGCAGCATCGCAACTGTTCGACTCGATGAAGCCGACGGCCATTTTCGCGTGCAACGACATGATGGGCATCGGTGCATTGCGGGCGGCCGCGGAACGCCATATCAACGTGCCGACGGATTGCTCGATCATCGGTTTCGACGATGTCGAACTCTCGCGGTACACGTATCCCGCGCTCTCTACCGTCGGACAGTCGGTGCGCGCGCTCGGCGAAATGGCCGCGCAAACGCTGATCGAGCGGATCACCGGCAAGCTCGCGGGCAATACGCGGCGGCGCGTCGTGGCACCGCGTCTCGTGCGGCGCGAATCGACGGCGGTCGTGCACGAGGCGCGACGCGCCGGATAGAAGTTGGAAGCAACACAAGGAGCGTAATGAGCGACAAGTCAATAGCCAAGCAAGGCCGCGTCACCGTGGTCGGCAGTCTGAACATGGATCTGGTCGCACGCGCGCCGCGTCTGCCGAAACCCGGCGAGACGCTCGCAGGCCACGCGTTCGCGCAAGTGCCGGGCGGCAAGGGCGGTAATCAGGCGGTGGCGGCCGCGCGTCTGGGCGCGGAGGTCGCGATGATCGGCTGCGTTGGCGACGACAGCAACGGTGCGACGCTCAAGACGAGTCTCGAGGCGGAAGGCATCGACTGCGCCACGGTGGCTCTCAGCACCGACGCGCCAACGGGTGTCGCGCTCATCATCGTCGACGATGCGAGCCAGAACGCCATCGTGATCGTGGCGGGCAGCAACGCGCAGGTGACGCCCGAGAGCATCGCGTCTCAAGAGGCGCTTCTTGCGCGCGCCGACGTAATCGTTTGCCAGCTGGAAACCCCACCGGACACGGTGCGCGCGGCGCTTGCCGCCGGCCGGCGCCTGCAGCGCACGACCATCCTCAACCCCGCGCCCGCCGCGAACGAGTTGCCGGCCGACTGGTTCGGCCTCGTCGATTATCTGATTCCGAACGAACTCGAAGCCGCGACGCTGTCGGGCATTGCCATTTCCACACCCGACGATGCGCGCCGCGCCGCGCACGCGCTCCGGCAAAAAGGCGCGCGCAACGTGATCGTGACGCTCGGTGGGCAGGGCGTCTTCGCGCTGCTCGAATCAGACGGTAACGGCGACGACGGTGGCCAGCACTTGCCTTCGCCGAAAGTGCAGGCTGTCGATACCACCGCTGCGGGCGATACCTTCATCGGCGGATTTGCCGCGGAACTCGCGCGCGGCTCGGCGGTCCTCGACGCCATCGGTTTCGGCCAGCGCGCCGCCGCGCTTGCGGTCACGCGTGAGGGCGCACAGCCTTCGATTCCGCATCGCAGCGAAATTTCCGCATAAGTGTTCAGTTTCGCTGAAAACCGGCGCGTAGCTTGCGCCGTTCTTTTCATCTGATGAAATAAATATCCTCAAGCCAGTCCCTTTCGCGCCGTTTACATAGTGAGCGAGCGCAGAAGCGCCGCTACGCGAATCGGTTGCGGCGACTCTCCGCGCGCGCCGGCCCTCACCTGGCTACGACCGCATTGACGAGCGGCATGGGACGACACATGAACAAGGCTTTGACCATCAAGGCGCGCATCGGCATCTCGATGGCGTTTCTCGGCGCGCTGCTGATCGCCATCGGGGCGCTCGGCCTCAGCGGCATGAATCACTCGAACACCGCGTTTCTCGATACCTACTCGAATCAGATGCCGAGCGCCATCGCCGTCGGCAACACCGAGATGTACGCCATGCGCGAACGGCTCGTGTTCGATCGCGGCGCGCTGCTCGCGGGCACGGCGGAAGTCGCGGCGACCATCGAGCGTTCACGCCTCATGCGCGAGCGCGCCGATGGCTTCTGGAAGCAATACACGGCGCTCCCGCAAGAGCCCGGCGAAGCGCGCCTCGCGGAAGCGGCGCAGGCCAAACGTCTCGAACTGCAGCGTGAGCTCGACAAGGGCCTCCAGGCCGTTGCCGCCAACGACCACGACGCGATCATCGCTTCCGCCAAGTCGATGCAGGCGATCTACAACGATTACGCCAACGCCAACGAAACGCTGCGCAAGTTTCTGTCCGAGTCCTCGCACAAGAGCTACGAAGACGCGCAGAGCCAGTTTCTGTGGTTCCGCGCGGTCGCGATGTCTGCCATCGCGCTCGGGCTGGCCGCGGCGGCGTTCGCGTGGGTTTCGCTCCGACGCGCCATCGCGCGCCCGCTCGAAGCCGCGCTCGGCCATTTCGAGGCGATTGCCGCGGGCGACCTGCGCCGTGAAGTCGTGGTCACTTCGCGCGACGAAATGGGGCAATTGCTCGAAGGACTCGCCAAGATGCGCGCAAGCCTTCTGACGACGGTTCGCACCGTGCGCTCGGGCAGCGAATCGATCGCGTCGGCCACACAGCAGATCGCCGCCGGCAATACCGATTTGTCGTCGCGTACCGAGGAACAAGCATCCGCGTTGCAGGAAACCGCGTCGAGCATGGAAGAGCTGACCGGCACGGTCCGTCAGAACGCCGACAATGCGCGTCAGGCAAGCGCGCTCGCGGCCAACGCGTCGGAGATCGCGGGCAAGGGCAACACGGTCGTCATGCAGGTCGTCGATACCATGGGCGAGATCAACCGCAGTTCGTCGAAGATCGCGGACATCATCACGATCATCGAGGGCATTGCGTTCCAGACCAACATTCTCGCGCTCAACGCAGCCGTGGAAGCGGCCCGCGCGGGCGAGGAAGGGCGCGGCTTCGCGGTGGTCGCGGGCGAAGTGCGCTCGCTTGCACAGCGTTCGTCGGCGGCGGCGAAGGAAATCAAGGAGTTGATCGATACCTCGGTGGCGCGCGTGCAGTCGGGCACCACGCTCGTCGATGAAGCGGGCCGCACGATGAACGAGATCATCGGCGCGGTGCAGCGCGTGACCGACATCATGGGCGAGATCGCGGCGGCGTCGGAGGAGCAGTCGAGTGGTATCGACCAGGTGTCGCTCGCGGTCACGCAGATGGACGAAGTGACGCAGCAGAATGCCGCGCTCGTCGAGGAAGCGGCGGCAGCGGCGCAATCGCTGGAAGATCAGGCGGGACGTTTGCGTCAGGCGGTTGCGGTGTTTCAGGTAAATGAGGGTTTCAGCGCGGATGCGCCTTTGGCTTCGACTTCGGTGAGCGCCACCAGGCGCGTTACGCGCAAGCCAGCGGCTGTGGCGGCAAGCAAGCGCCCCGTCCCCGCCAAGCCTTCGCAGGCAGCAAAGCCGGCTGCCACGCCGGCGGTTGCAGTGGCGGCTGCAAGCGGGGATTGGGAGACGTTTTGAGCCCGCTGCGGTAACGGAACTTCGCCGTCGCGCGCATGGCGGCGCCAAGTCTAAAGCCGGAGGTGCGAACGCAAGACGCACCTGTCGCCATCATCGAGCGCGTCCCCGTACACTGATGCCACCGCATCATCTTGCATACGAGGACTATCGACATGACCGGATCGACACTCGCCGCACAGCTCGTGGAAGCGCGCCGGCAGCATCGGAGCATCGAGACGCTTGCGCCGCGCGACATTCCCGTAGACGCGCCCACGGCCTATGCCATTCAGCACGAGACGCTGCGTGCGGCAAACGCGCGCATCGGCGCATGGAAGATCGGCGCCCGCGCGCCCGATGCGCTCGCCGCAGGCGCACCCATCGATGCAGACCTCGTGCATGTATCGCCTGCGCGGCTCGCGTTCGACTCGTTTTTTCACGTACTGGTGGAACTCGAAATAGCGTTTCGCTTCGCCTACGCGCTGCCGCCGCGTAGCGACCCTTACAGCCACGCCGAAGTCCTCGACGCACTGGGCGGCATGGCCGTCGCACTCGAAATCGTCGATAGCCGCCTCGCGCAATGGCCCAACGTCGACCCACTCGCGCAACTTGCCGATTCGCAGAACAACGGCGCGTCATCGTGAGCGGCATGGAGCCTTATGAGGTCGTATCGGCGGGCTTCGACTTCTTGTCGCCGCGTATCGAATTGACGCTCGATGGCCTGCCGATTGCTCCGGCCGCGCAAGGCAATCCAGCGGGCGATCCCCGCGTCTTGCTGCCGTGGCTCGTCAATCATTGTTCGCGCATGGGGCTGACGGTCGAACCGTTCTGGACCATCACCACGGGTTCTTATACGGGCGCTTATCGCGTGGAAGGTCCCGCGATGGTGCATGGCGCGATCGACCGCATCGGCGAGCTCGAACTCGTTCTTACCTGACGCTTCATGTCACGTCGCACCACGCGTTCATAGAGTCCACACGCCACGCGCGGTTATTGTCACGACAGCCGCGTTATTGCATCTGACATGCATGCGCGCACGTATGAGTCATGAGATGGAAACAACAGCGTGCGGCGCCCCACGATGCTGGCGGATGAAGGCAGGGTATGAGTGACAAAAGCGCGGTCATGCGTACAGGCGGCGAGAACGCCGCACAAGACCATGTGCAAAAGAGGAGATTGGGATGAGGATTGTAGGGCACCGAAAATAATTCGTGTAGCTAGCACTTCTTCTCAGATGGATAGCTTCGCAAGTGCGTGAAAAAAAATTCGAAAGGGTTTAGGATGAATTCAAGCGATGTCGTTTCGATTACGCGCGTTGCGCACGGCATAGCTTTCTGACTTCGGCGAGGAGGTAGCATGGATATCTACAGCAGTTTCGCGACCCGCTTCGAAAAAACCCGCGAGGAGGAATTCTCGCTCGAAGAGTATCTCGCGCTCTGCAAGGAAGATCCTGCCACATATGCAACAGCGGGCGAACGTATGTTGACGGCCATCGGGGAACCCGAGTTCGTCGACACGAGACTCGACCCGCGGCTTTCGCGTGTGTTTGCGAACAAGGTCATCAAGGTGTATCCGGCATTCCGTGAGTTCTACGGAATGGAGGAAGTGATCGAGAACGTCGTGTCGTATTTCCGGCACGCGGCGCAGGGTCTGGAAGAGAAGAAGCAGATCCTGTATCTGCTGGGTCCGGTGGGCGGCGGCAAGTCGTCGATCGCCGAACGTTTGAAGCAGCTTGCCGAGCGCGTCCCGTTCTATTCGATCAAGGGCTCGCCCGTCAACGAATCACCGCTTGGCCTCTTCGATTACGACGAAGATGGTCCCGTGCTCGAGGAGCAATACGGCATTCCGCGCCGCTATCTCAAGAGCATCTTGTCTCCGTGGGCCGTGAAGCGCCTGCACGAGTACAACGGCGACATCCGCAAGTTCCGCGTGGTGCGTCGCTATCCTTCCATTCTTCGTCAGATCGGCATTGCCAAGACCGAGCCTGGCGACGAGAACAATCAGGACATCTCCTCGCTCGTCGGCAAGGTGGATATCCGCAAGCTCGAAACCTATTCGCAAGACGACGCGGACGCATACAGCTATTCGGGTGGCCTGTGCCTCGCCAATCAGGGCATGCTCGAATTCGTCGAAATGTTCAAGGCGCCGATCAAGGTGTTGCACCCGTTGTTGACCGCTACGCAGGAAGGCAACTTCAAGGGCACGGAAGGCTTCGGCGCGATCCCTTTCGACGGCGTGATTCTCGCTCACTCGAACGAGTCGGAGTGGAAGGCGTTCCGCAACAACAAGAACAACGAGGCACTGCTCGATCGTATTTTCGTCGTGAAGGTGCCGTATTGCCTGCGCTACGGCGAAGAGGTCAAGATCTACGAAAAGCTTCTGCGTAACTCGTCGCTGGCCGAGGCGGTATGCGCGCCCGGCACGCTCAAGATGATGGCGCAGATGGCCGTGCTCACGCGTTTGGCTGAACCTGAAAACTCCAGCCTCTTTTCGAAGATGCAGGTGTACGACGGCGAGAACCTCAAGGACACGGACCCGAAGGCGAAGTCGTATCAGGAGTACCGCGACTTTGCCGGTGTGGACGAAGGCATGACGGGCGTGTCCACGCGCTTCGCGTTCAAGATCTTGTCGCGCGTCTTCAACTTCGACTCGTCGGAAGTCGCGGCGAATCCGGTGCATCTCATGTACGTGCTTGAACAGCAGATCGAGCGCGAACAGTTTCCGCCGGAGACGGAGCAGAAGTATCTGTCGTTCATCAAGGACGTGCTGGCTTCGCGCTACGCCGAATTCATCGGCAAGGAAATTCAGACTGCTTATCTGGAATCGTATTCGGAGTATGGGCAGAACATCTTCGACCGTTACGTGACGTATGCCGACTTCTGGATTCAGGACCAGGAGTTCCGCGATCACGATACCGGTGAAAGTTTCGACCGTGCCTCGCTCAATGCGGAACTGGAAAAGATCGAAAAGCCGGCAGGCATCAGCAACCCGAAGGATTTCCGCAACGAGATCGTGAACTTCGTATTGCGTGCGCGGGCGGCCAATGGCGGCAAGAACCCGGCGTGGATCAGTTATGAGAAGCTGCGGGTGGTGATCGAGAAGAAAATGTTCTCGAACACCGAAGAACTTCTGCCGGTCATTTCATTCAATGCGAAAGGTTCGGCCGAAGAGCAACGCAAGCATGAAGACTTCGTCAATCGCATGGTCGCGAAGGGCTACACGCCGAAGCAGGTCCGGCTGCTCTGCGACTGGTATCTGCGCGTGCGCAAGTCGTCGTAAGCAGGAGGCGGCATGCTGTAATGTAGGTCCGCGCCGCTCGGGACCGAAGTTTGCGCCGCAAGGTGTGACTTCCTGAGCGGCAAAGCGGGCACTTTGCGAGAGAGAGACGCTGGCATGCCCTTCGCGGCAGGCCCAAGGCTCGCGCAGCGCCTCGCATCCTCGCCATCAACGCGGGAGACTGAATGTGCTGCACCAGATCATCGACCGCAGGTTAGCTGGTAAGAACAAGAGCATCGCCAATCGCGAGCGCTTTCTGCGACGCGTCAAGAACTACATTCGCCGCGCGGTTTCGGACGCGGTGCGCGATCGCAGCATCAAGGATATTCAGAGCACTCAGAGCATCACCATCCCCAAGAAGGATATCGCCGAGCCCTCGTTCCGTCATGGACCGGGCGGCAAGCGCGAGTATGTTCATCCGGGCAACGCTGACTATATTCGCGGCGACAAGATTCCGCGTCCGCAAGGCGGTTCGGGCGGCGGCGGCAAAAGCGCGAGCAACGAAGGCGAGGGCCAGGACGACTTCGTGTTCGAACTGTCGCGCGAAGAATTCATGCAGTACTTCTTCGACGATCTCGAACTGCCGCGTCTCGTGAAGACGCAACTGCTCGCGGTGCCCACGTGGAAGAACGTGCGTGCGGGCTGGGCGGCGGAAGGTACGCCGAACAACATCGACGTGGTGCGTTCGCTGAGGAGCGCGCTCGGGCGGCGTATCGCGCTCGGCATGCCGCTCACCGCGCAACTGCGCGAGATGGAACGTCAGCTCGAAGCACTCAAGAGCGATAACGCCGATCCCGAAGACATCGCGCGGTTGGAAGCGGACATCGTGATCCTGCAGGGCCGGATCACGCGTATCCCGTTCATCGACCCATTCGATCTGCGATATGTGAATCGCGTCAAGCAGCCCACGCCGTCGAGCAAGGCGGTCATGTTCTGTCTGATGGACGTTTCCGGCTCCATGGACGAGCAGCGCAAGGACTTGTCCAAGCGCTTCTTCATTCTCCTTTACCTGTTCCTGCAGCGGAACTACGAGAAAATCGAAGTGGTGTTCATCCGCCATCACACGCGAGCCGAGGAAGTGGACGAAGACACTTTCTTCCATTCGACCGAAAGCGGCGGCACCGTGGTGTCGAGCGCGCTCGAACTCATGAAGAAAATCATGGACGAGCGTTATTCGCCGACAGAATGGAACATTTACGGCGCGCAAGCATCGGACGGCGACAACTGGACCGACGATTCCCCCAAGTGCCGCAAGCTCCTTTCGGACGACATCCTGCCGAAGGTACGTTATTTCGCCTATATTCAAGTTGCGCCAGAAGAGCAAAATCTGTGGGTGGAATATGCGCAACTTGCGCTCGGCGCGCCTGAACTGGCCATGAAGAAGGTGGACTCCGCCGCGGACATCTACCCCGTGTTCCGCGAACTCTTCGAAAAGCAACAGGCGGCTGCATGACGAAACGGAATGTGCAGAAGGAAGCGCGCAAGGCTCAACCGGATGGCACGGACGATCGTGCGGTTGCATCGACGTTGGAACTGGAAGAAGGGAAGGAAGCAGACAAGGAAGTAGTCGAAGACAAGGCGTCCGAGGAGACGCACAAGGAAGGCAGGATGAATGTTGCAGAAAAGCGGCCGCTGCCGTGCCCGTCCGACTGGACCGTCGAGATGATCGAGGAATACGACGCCGAGATATCGCGCGTCGCCAACCGATACGGGCTCGACGTCTATCCCATTCAGCTCGAAATCATCAGCGCCGAACAGATGATGGATGCTTATGCCTCCGTCGGCATGCCGGTGAATTATCGGCACTGGTCGTTCGGCAAGCACTTCTTGTCGACCGAGAAAAGCTATCGGCGCGGGCAGATGGGTCTCGCGTATGAGATCGTCATCAATTCGAACCCATGCATTGCGTACCTCATGGAAGAGAACACGATGACGATGCAGGCGCTCGTCATCGCGCACGCGGCCTACGGGCACAACTCCTTCTTCAAGGGCAATTACCTCTTTCGGCTTTGGACCGACGCGCACGCGATCATCGACTATCTCGTGTATGCGAAGAATTACATCGCCGAATGCGAGGAGCGCTTCGGGCTGGATCGCGTCGAGGAACTGCTCGATTCCTGCCATGCGCTGATGAATTACGGCGTCGATCGCTACAAGCGCCCGCAGAAACTTTCGCTTGCGAAGGAAGCCGCGATGCGGCGTGAACGCGAGCAATATCTGCAGTCGCAAGTCAACGAACTCTGGCGCACCTTGCCGAATCGCAAGGCACAGTCCGCCGAGGAAATCGAAAGCCGTTATCCACCGGAGCCGCAGGAAAACTTGCTGTACTTCGCGGAAAAGAACGCGCCGCTGCTCGAGCCGTGGGAGCGCGAAGTCATTCGTATCGTGCGCAAGGTCGGGCAGTATTTTTATCCGCAGCGGCAGACGCAGGTGATGAACGAAGGCTGGGCCACGTTCTGGCACTACACGCTGCTCAACACGCTCTATAACGAAGGCCGGCTCGAAGACGGCTTCATGATGGAGTTCCTGCATTCGCACAGCAACGTGGTGTATCAGCCGCCCGTCACGAAGCCGTATTACAGCGGCATCAACCCGTACGCGCTCGGCTTTTCGATGATGAGCGACATTCGCCGCATTTGCGAAAACCCGACGGATGAAGATCGCGAGTGGTTCCCCGAACTCGCCGGTAGCGACTGGCTCGAATCGCTGCACTACGCCATGCGCAACTTCAAGGACGAGAGCTTTATCGCGCAGTATTTGTCGCCGCATCTGATCCGGGAAATGCGCCTCTTCTCGATTCTCGACGACGACATGCGCGATTCGCTCGAAGTCTCGGCCATTCACGACGGCAGCGGGTATCGCTATGTGCGGCAGGCGTTGTCGCGCCAATACGACATACATCATCGCGAGCCGAACATTCAGGTCTATTCGGTAAACACGCGCGGCGACCGCAGTCTCACGCTGCGCCACTTCATGACGGACAACCGGCATCTGTCGAACGACAGCGACGAAGTGCTCAAGCACATGGCGCGCTTGTGGCAGTTCGACGTTTATCTGGAGAGCGTCGATGAAAATGGCACGGTGAGAAAGCGCTTCGACTGTCGGTACACGCCGCCGAATCACGCGCGCTGATCGGTAGCTTTAAAGAAAAACGGCTCCTCGCGGAGCCGTTTTTTTCTTGTCCGAAGCAGGCTTCAGATTTCCTTGCCTTCCTCGTCTTGCGTGAAGATGTCCCAGCTTGCCATGAAGAGCGCCGCAACCAGCGGCCCGATCACGAAGCCATTGATGCCGAAAAGCGCCATGCCGCCGAGCGTCGAAATGAGCACGACCCAGTCAGGCATCTTCGTGTCCTTGCCGACGAGAATCGGACGCAGGACGTTATCCACGAGACCGATCACGACCACGCAAAATCCAACCAGCACGAGCCCTTGCCAGATCTGGCCGGTCGCGAAGAAGTAGATCGCCGCGGGCGCCCAGACCAGCGCCGCGCCGACCGCGGGCAGGAGCGAGAGAAACGCCATCAGCACGCCCCACAAGAGCGAGCCGTTGATCCCGAGAATCCAGAAGATGAGCCCGCCCAGCAAACCCTGCGCGGCGGCGACCGCGATATTGCCCTTGACCGTCGCACGCACGACGGTCGTGAACTTCGCGATCAGATGCTGCTTCGGCGCCGGATCGAGCGGCAAGGCGCGACGGATGCGCCGGCCGATCTCGCCGCCATCGCGCAGCAGGAAAAACACCAGATACAGCATGACGCCGAAGCTCACGACGAACTGGAACGTGTTCTGGCCAATGGACAACGCCTGCGCCGCCGCGAACTGACTGATCTGCGCCGCGCCTTCCATGAGTCGACGCTGGATGCCAGGGATATCGTCAAGACCGTAGCGCCCGAGCATCTGCTGCACCGAAGTCGGCAGCGCATGCAGCACGTGCTGAAAGTACACTCCGAAATTCAGGTCGCCGCTCTTGATGCGCGCGTAGACAAGCGCGATTTCCTGCACGAGCGTCACGGCCACCACGGCCAACGGGATGATGACGATGAGAATCGCCGCAGCCAACGTCGTCATCGCGGCGAGGTTGCGCCGCTTGCCGAAGCGCACGGTGAGCCAGCGCTGCATTGGCTGAAACAGGATAGCGAGAATCGCGCCCCAGAAGATCGCGCCGAAGAAAGGCAGGAGCACCCACGCAAGCGCGAGCGTGACGACGAACAACAGGATATGAAAGAAGCTTTGATGGACGGACTGATTATTCATTGGGACCGGTTAAGCGGAAGGGGAGCGGGCAGCGCCGCTCGAGTTCGCGCATGCTAGCACGCGGCTGCCGACGTCATTCATGCACTGCATTGGAGCGCTGTTTAGACCGGCGGTTCGGTCAGCGTTCAACCATTGACACCGCTCTCGACTAAAATCCGGCTTTCATTCCTTGCGGACCGCTTCCGGTTTCAATCGAGCCGGATGCAAGAGCAATGCGCGTTCCACGTGCGTGCCACGGTGCGCTTTATGTATCGAACAATGAATCCTGGTGTCGTCTACGCATTCGCGGCCTTCGCGCTTTGGGGCCTGTTTCCGATCTACTTCAAGGCGTTGCATTCGATTAGCGCGCTAGAGATGCTTGCGCACCGCATGGCCTGGTCGCTGATCTTCCTCTTCATCGTCCTGACGGTGCGGCGTCAGTGGCGCTGGCTCGGCCCGGTGCTGCGCGACAAACGTCTGCTTGCGCGCTTCGCGGCGAGCGCCGTGTTGCTATCGACGAACTGGGGCATTTACATCTGGGCGGTAAACGATGGGCGAATCGTCGAGGCAAGTCTTGGCTACTTCATCAATCCGCTCGTCAACGTGCTGTTCGGAATGGCCTTCCTGCACGAGCGGTTACGGCCGATGCAGTGGTTCTCCGTTGTCATCGCCGCGCTCGGCGTGCTGTGGCTCACCTGGGTGAACGGCGCGCCGCCCTGGATCAGTCTCGCGCTCGCGTTGACTTTCGGCGGCTACGGATTGTTGCGCAAGACGGCGAAGCTCGGCGCGCTCGAAGGGCTCACGCTCGAAACCATGTTGCTGTGTCCTGTCGCGCTGCTTTATTTATTCGTGCTCGGCGCGAACGGACATAGCGGTTTCCTGGATGCGTCCGTGGGCATCGAGGTGCTTCTCGCGGCGGCCGGGCCGATCACCGCCGTGCCGTTGCTGCTGTTCGCGGCCGGCGCGCGGCGCATTCCCTTGTCGATGCTCGGCCTGATTCAGTACATCACGCCGACGCTGCAGTTGCTCATCGGCGTGGTGATTTATCAGGAGGCGTTCGGGCATGACCGTCTGATCGGCTATGGCGCGATCTGGGCGGCGTTGGCGATTTATTCGCTCGAAGGCTTGTATCGGGCGCGGCCGGGGCGAGGGTGATCAACGCAACGCGTCACCCCATCGGTACTCCACCGTCAGATCGTCGAGCTTCGCCTTGAGTTCGGCATCGATCGGCTGATCCACTGTCGCGAGCGTCTCGTCGAGCTGTTCGACGCGGCTTGCACCGATGATCGCCGAGGTCACCGCCGGATTCGCCAGCACCCATGCAAGCGATGTGCTCGCAAGCGACCGGCCGTTTTCCTTCGCCACATCTTTCAGCTTTTCGATGGTCTGGAACTCGCGCTCATGCCAGTAGCGCTGCTGATACATTTCTCCCGCCTTGCCGACCGTCGCGGTAAAGCGTCCGTCCGAAGGCGCGGCGTCGTGCTTGTGCTTGCCCGTCAGCAAGCCACCCGCAAGCGGGTTATACGGGATCACGGCGAGCCCTTCTTCCACCGTCAGCGGCAGCAGTTCACGCTCGATCTGGCGAAACAGCAGGTTATAACGCGGCTGAACGGAAACGAAGCGGGCGGTGCGCAGTACATCGGCGCGACCTAGCGCACGTGCGAGCCTGTACGCCAGAAAATTCGATACCCCGACATAGCGTGCCTTGCCGCTTCTCACGATGATATCGAGCGCTTCGAGCATCTCGTCGAGCGGCGTGTCGCGATCGTCGTTATGCAGTTGATAGAGATCGACGTAGTCGGTGCCGAGACGCTTCAACGACGCGTCGATTGCATCGAGCAGATGCTTGCGCGATGCGCCCTGATCCCATGTAAGCGGCCCCATCGCGTGCACGGCCTTGGTGGCGAGAATGTATTGATGCCGCCGGCCCTTCAACCAGCGTCCGACGATTTCCTCGGTGCGGCCCGCGAGGTCGTTCGTCGCGCCAAGCGGATAAACGTTGGCGGTGTCGATGAAATTGACGCCCGCCTCGGCCGCGCGATCCATGATGGCGAACGACGCGTCTTCCTCCGTCTGCAAACCGAAGGTCATCGTGCCGAGGGTGAGACGCGAGACGGTGAGACCGGTGCTGCCGAATTTGCGATATTGCACGATTGCGCTCCCGAGGTTGAATAGCGATCGACAGGATAGTCTTTATGCGTGCCGCGCGCTCGCGGCTACCCGGGCGCACGCCGCTATCAGTGCGCGGCAGGCGCGGGCGCGGCGGCGCGCGGCGCGTTGTCGAGCCGTCTGAACACAAGACCCGATAGCAACGTCACCACGCCCATGCACAGGAAACTCAGTCTGAAACCGATCGCGCCCGAGCCGAACTGATGCTCGAACACCTGCACGAGCGATCCGCCGATCGACACGCCAAGGCCGATCGCAAGCATCTGTACCATCGAGAAGAGGCTGTTGCCGCTGCCCGCATCCTTGATGGAAAGGCCCTTGAGCGTGACGCTGTTCATCGCCGCGAACTGCATCGAATTGCAGGCGCCGAAGAGCGCGAGAATGGCGATCTCCACGACGAGCGGCAGCGACGGCGAAAACAACGCAAAGCCGATGATCGACGCGCCCACCAGCGCCGTATTCACCAGCAGAAAATTGTCGTAGCCGTAGCGCTTGACGAGCCCCGCGATCCAGCGCTTCGACAAGGTGCCCGCGAACGCGATAGGCAGCATCATCAAGCCGGAATGCAGCGGGCTGTAGCCGAGTTCGAGCTGCATGAGAAGCGGCAACAAGAACGGCACCGCGCTCGACCCGATCCGGCACACCAGATTGCCGATCAGCCCGACGCTGAAGTTCGGCTCGCGAAAGAGCGCGAGATGAAAGAGCGGATTGCGCTTTCTTCGCGCATACGGGATATACGCGAAGGCCGAGACGGCGGCCACGAGGAACAGCGCCGCCGACACGAGCCCGCGATGCGTTTGCACCGGACTATCCAGCGCCAACGAAAACGCCACCATGCACAGGGACAAGAGCCCGCAACCGACGAAATCGAAAGGCGGCGCGTTCCTGATGGCGTCGTCGGGAAGAAAGCGCCGCACGGCATAGAGGCCGACCGCGCCGATCGGCACGTTGATCAGAAAGATCCAGTGCCACGTGAACGACTGAACGAACCAGCCGCCGAGCGTCGGACCGAGAATAGGGCCGACCTGTCCGGCAACCGAAATCATCGCGAGCGCGGACACGTAGGCTTCGCCCGTCATCGTGCGAAGAATGGCAAGGCGGCCGATCGGCAGCAACATCGACCCGCCGATGCCTTGCAGCACGCGCGCCATGACGAGTTGATCGAGCGTGTGGGCGCTCGCGCAGGCAAGCGAGCCGATCACGAACAACGTGATCGCGACGAAGTACACGCGCCGCGTGCCGAAGCGGTCGGCGAGCCAGCCCGAAGCGGGCGTGAAAAGCGCCATCGTGAGCGTGTAGGCAACGACGATGGACTGCATCGCGAGCGGCGCCGCGTGCAGATCGCGGGCGATGGACGGCAGCGCCGTATTGACGATGGTCGTATCCAGCGCCTGCATGAAGAAGCCCACGGCGACGATCCAGAGTAGAGCCGTGTGCGATGACAGTTTGTTCATTTGAGGGGCGAAGTGGCAGGATGCGGCGCGCCGCGAAAGCCTGATGAAAGGCCAGTGAAAAGCCCGTCAGCGCGCATTGTGAAATGTTAACGACTCCGCGCGCTATCGGGAAGACCGCTAACCGCATTGACTGTGATCGTGATTTCCGATCACAATGCCGCATGCTGAATCCCGTCTGGCTGACAACCTTCGCGACCGTGGCCACGTCGCACAGCTTTACCGACGCCGGCCGTCAGCTCGGTCTGCGCCAGTCGAGCGTCTCCGAGCACATTCGACGCCTCGAAGAAAGCGTCGGACGAAGGCTCCTCGTGCGCGATACCCATTCTCTCGCGCTCACGGCCGACGGAGAAGCCATGCTCGTTCACGCCCGCGTGATTCTCGAAGCGATGGCGCATGCGCAATCGCAGTTCAGTTCGCCGCGGCTGCGCGGACGCGTGCGGCTCGGTTCATCGGACGATCTGGCGCTCGGGCCGCTGCCGAGCGTGCTTGCCGCCTTTCGCGACACGCATCCGGATGTCGAACTGGAGATCACGATTGGCATGACGGGACGGCTGTATCAACTCGTCGATGCTGGCGAACTCGATCTTGCCGTCGGCAAGCGCCGTATCGGCGATGCGCGCGGCACGCGGCTGTTCAGCGGCCGACTGGAGTGGCTTGCAAAGCCAGGCACCATCGTCGATACGACTCAGCCCTTGCCGCTCATCTTGGTCGCCGAGCCGAGCGTGACGCGCGCTGTGGTACTCGATGCGCTCGCCATGGCCGGCGCGAGCTGGCAAACCGTCTGCACGAGCAGCAGCCATGCGGGCTGCATCGCGGCGGCGCGCGGCGGACTCGGGCTCACGGTGCGTTCGCATTTTCTGGCGGGACGCGGACTCGCGCCGCCTGTGAATCGCGAAGCGTTGCCGGGATTGCCGGAGGTGGAGTTCATCGCGTTCGGCGCGAAACATCTGAGCCGGCCCGCCGAGACCCTGCTTCAGTTGCTCGAAAGCAGCGACCTGCGCGGCGAATGGGACGGCGAATGAACGCTTCGACCAGAAGCGAAAGAGGGCAGGCGCGAGATGTGCGGCGGTTGTGCCGCAACAACGTGCAGCCGGTGCGATTGGCCTTCGCCGATCGCTTCTTATATATTGAGCGGCGTTCGAAGCGGCCAACCCATCTCGTGTCACGTCTTTGCTGTCTTTCATCTAGCTGTCTCGCGGGCCTGTCCATGAGGACATGGCGGCAGTTGCTCGTCTTCTTGGCGCTCGTCTTGCCGTTTGCGGGCGCGCATGCCGCCACGTATCTCACGAAGCATTGCGAAGACCTCGGTGGCAAGACGGTGCCCGCATCGATCATCGGTCTGCCGACGCGCGGCGCGCTGATCGAGAGCGCGTCGGTGACGAAGGCCGCCGCGCCGGGCAATCGCAACGGCGAGTATTGCCGCGTCACGGGCATCATCCGGGCAATCCAGGACAACACGCCCGACATCCGCTTCGAAGTGAATCTGCCAAGCCGATGGAACGGCCGCGCGTTGCAGATGGGCGGCGGCGGCTATAACGGCACGCTCGTCTCCGGCACCGAACCCATGCCTTTCGCGCCCGACTCGACGCCGCTCGCGCGCGGCTATGCGACCTTCGGCTCCGACTCGGGGCACTCGGGCAACGCGGGGCGCGCGGACTTCGCCGTGAACGACGAAGCCATCGTCAACTTCGGCTTCGCGCATCTCAAGAAGACCCGCGATGTCGCGCTCGCGCTCATCCAGATGGGCTACGGACGTTCGCCGGAGAAGACGTACTTCGCGGGCGGCTCGACCGGCGGACGCGAAGGCTTCACGGTCATCGAACGCTTTCCGAACGATTACGACGGCGTGATCGCCAATGCGCCGGCTATCAACTTCTCGGGCGTGCGGCTGATGGGCGTGAAAGTCGGGCAGGCGTCCTATGCCAAGCCGGGCGGATTCGTCGGCCTCGCGCAGCAGCGGCGGTTGTTCGAAACGGTCGTGCATGAGTGCGACAAGCTCGACGGCGCGGCCGATGGCATTGTCGGCAATGTGGAAGCTTGCCGGAAGCTCGAGCCGCAGATCATCGCGTCGTTGCGCTGCGCGAACGGGCAGCGGCCTTCACTGCGCGACAGTTGTCTTTCCGACGCGCAGATCGAGACGCTCGAACTCCTGCGCGATGGCCTGAAGCTGCCGTATCCGCTCGCGTATAACGTCGATACTTATCCGGGCTACAACGTGTTTCAGGGCGTCGATTTCTCCGGCACGCTCGGTCTCGGCGATTCACCCACGCTGCTTTCGCCGCCAACCTTCGGCGCCAATGGCTATCTCTTCGCGCAAGGCGACGCGTATATCCGCCACTTCGTCACGCGCGATCTCTCGTTCAACTCGCTCAATTTCGACCTGAACGATCCCGCGCGCTACAAGCAACGGCTCATCACGCTCGCCTACACGGTCGGCGCGATGAACCCGGACTTCGCGGCATTCATCGCGCACGGCGGCAAGCTGATTGCAATGCACGGACTCTCCGACGAAGTCATCAGCCCGAACCAGACCATCGCGTTCTTCAACGAGCTCATCGACAAGTACGGCCAAGACAGCGTCGATTCCTTCATGCGGCTTTACATGGTGCCGGGTTTTCAGCATGGCAACGGCGTGTTCATTCCCGCATGGGACGAACTGGGCGCGCTCGACGAGTGGGTCACGAATGGCACGGCGCCCGAGACGCTCATCGGCAGCGACATTGCGCCGGCCACCAACGGACGCACGCGGCCGATCTGCCGTTACCCCGGCTATCCGCGTTACCTGGGTAAGGGCAGCATCAATGTCGCGGCGAACTTTCGCTGTGTCTTGCCTTGAATGCCTGCCTTGAGCGCCCGTCTTGAGCGCACGCTCAGAAGCTGGTCGCGTTCGCGGCGCGCGGCATGAAGCGCGCGAGAATCCGCGCCCAAGTGCGCGCCTTATTCTTGCGATACGACGTCAGCGATACCTCGACCGCGTGCTCGCTCTCCGACGACAACCACACGCGTTCGCCGCGCTTCAGGCGCACGATATCGCCGGGCTTCATCCAGTAATCGTAGGGATCCTGATGACGCGTGAGCCACACGGATGCATCGGCGATACGCAAGTCGGCATCGCGTGCAAGACGCCACGACACCGTCTGATGCGGCGCGACTTCGACGTACACCACCACGCGTGCGCCGCTCGCATCCAGCTTGCCCGCTGCCACGCCGTGCAACACGCCGCGTTGTAGCACTTCCGAACCTTCTTCCATCTCGCTCTCCATGTTGTAAGCCGAAGACGGAAGGCCAGCACGCATCAAACAAAAGGCCCCGTCTTTCGGCGGGGCCTTCGGAACCAACTTGTCTGCTTGAGCCTTGGCTGCTAGCGCACACGTTCTCCCGATGACCCGCCATGCTTAATGGCGTTCATTGGGTTTTTAATCGCGGCGATGGCGAGGACGAGGTCTGCGTGCATGGAATGGAGTATCAGTTGGAACCAGGCGCGCTGTCAATATCGAGACAGGATTTTCAAAGTCATAAAAAACCCGGACCGCGTTGCCACGGTACGGGTTCTCTTCGTTCGAGTATCTCGATCGCGCTTAGTTGCCGCTATAACCCAGCGGCTTCGTCGTATTGTTCTTCGCGATGTCCGCCAGCGTCGACACGATATAACGCGGCGACTCGGTCAGCGTGAGCGTGATGCCGCCGTTGTTGTACGGTGCGCTCGACACGTTGCCCATCGGATCGATCAACGCCACCGTGCCCGCCGTGCCAGGCACACCTACCTGCAGCTTGTACGAGGTGTTGTAGCTCGAACTAAAGGTGCCGTCGGCCGCGGGCCACACTGCATTGTTATGCGTCCACAACGCGGTGATGATCTTGCCGCTGCCAAGCTGCTGGAATTGATAGGCGTACACGCCGGCCGGCAGGTTCTTGACCGGACCGAGCGTCACCGTGCCGTCGAGCACGCGGGTCATCGTGGCGACTTGCATCGCGGCCGGCTTCGGGCTGATGTTCGTCGTGCCGAATGCCGCTTGCGGATTGTCGAGGTCGAAGAACGTGCCGTAGCCAGGTTCGCCCGGGAAGTCCGGGCCGAAGAAGACATAGGTTTGATCCGCGCCTTCGCCGAGCATGATGATATGCGTACGCGCCACCACCGCGCCCTGTGCGTACAGAATGTTCGGCGACGGATAGTTCGGGCCATAGCTCGAACCGATGTCATAGCTGATACCCGTTTCCGTCACGAACAGCTTCATGTTCGGCTTGTATTCCTTCGCCATCTCCGCGCGCAGGTTGCGCATCTCGTTGAGCAGCGAATTCGCGGCATCGGCGGGGTCCGGGTCCGTGTGATGACGCTCCGGCGGATGCGAGGGCGACGTGCCCGCATCGTAATAACCGTGCGTCGCGATGCCGTCGATATATTGCGCGTAACCCAAGGGCGCGAGGCGCTTGAGGCGATCCGTCGTCAGCGACGGGAACGGCTCGGCCGGGCCCATCACGACCGCGTGCGGATCTTTCGCATGCAGGCCCTGATACGCGGCCTTGTAGAGCGCGACGAAGTTGGCATCCGTGTCTTTCCACAGGATGTACGGCTCCCACGTCACCTGATAGTAGTTCGACGACATCGTCGGATAGTACTTCTGGCGAATCGCCTCGGTTTCCTGACCGACGCGCGACAGGTAGTTCGAGAAGTAGCCGAGATCGGCCGGCGCATAGCCGTAGTCCGGGCTCAGGCCGTGACCGCTTGCCCAGCCGGGAATGCCGTCGAGCCGCACGAGACGCATGACCTTGCCCGACGTGTAGAACGGATCGAGGTTGTTCGCGCTCGGGTTGAAGGTGTTGCGGCCGTTCGGTTCCATCACCGACATCTGACGATCGTCGATAGTCGAGGAAATGCCGAGCGCCGACAGCATGACGCCGTTGTCGTTGAAGCCTTGCATGCCGAAGCGATGTTGTTCCTGCTTCGTGTAGGTCACGGCCGGAATCGTGCCGCTCAGATCCGGCGTCACGCCGAAGCTCGCGAAGCCATTCGGACGCGTGCCCGAGGTTTGCACCTGGCCGCCGCCATTGGCGAGCGTCGCGGACGCGGCAAAGTAGCCGGCGAGCGTGGACGAGCAGGTGAGGGTGGTGGTCGTTGCAACGGAAGGCACCGCGAAACTGCCGCTCGCGACCGTCTTGCCGAGCGCATCGGCGATAGTCCACTTGAGCGTATCGGCGCTGCCGGCGCGCGTGGTGACGGCGACCTTGAACTTGGCGTTGATCGCGAACATGCGCGAACCGTCGCCTCCGGGGGTATCGACGGTGATCTTGCCGTTGCCGGCCGATGCCGACGACACCGCCGGCGAAGCACACGTCAGACGCAAATTCGAGGCAGCCTTGGCAACCGCTTGTTCGGTGGCATCGGCTTCGGAGCCGGAGGCGGCGGAGGCGTTTGCCACGCCGGCGGGGCCGGCGCTAGCCGCGCTCGTGGAGGCGGGAGAACCGCCGTCGCTGCCGCCGCAACCGGCAAGAGCGAGAACGAGCGTCGAAAGCAGGAAAGGACTTTTGGTCATCGATTCAAAACGCATAAGCGCAGATAAAACCAGGCGTTATTTCGATTACGCCCAGCGATGCAAAAAGCATCTGGTTTTCGACAGGCGGGCTGGGTTCTGATACGCCATCCAACCGGCTTCGACATGCACGCATCCCGCTTTTGCTACACGAACGGTTGAACGCGCAAACGTTTGCTATATCGCTCGATATCGCGAGATAGAAGGGTGACGAAAAGCGGGTGGTCTGCTGGAACTAATGATGAGAAGAAATCGATGCAAGGTAACTATTGCTCATTTCTAAGACATTTCCGACTCGTCGGAAGCAAATACTACTCGATGGATTGAATAGCGTTGAGTAATACTGAGTAACAAAATGTTACGTATGAGGATAGATTTTTGCTTGAATTCGCATGGCAAACCCACGCCAGCCTTGCCGATAGCGCCACGACGGTTTAACTTGAGCGACGCTAAAAAACTTTTCGTGGAGGTGGATGTGGCTTATCTGCTACTTGTGATCGAGCCCGTGGAGCAACGCAGCCAACGCACGCCGGAAGAGGGGCGCGAGGCGTATCGGCAGATGGGAGAGTTCGCCGACGGCCTGAAAGCGCGTGGCGTTTTGCGCGCATGCGAGTCGCTGACTTCGCTCAAGGATGCGTCGCGGGTTTCGCGGGCATCGGCGGATGACGCGAGAATCATCGACGGACCGTTCGCCGAGGCAAAAGAAATGATCGGCGGATTTTTCCTGCTCGATTGCGAAACGCACGCCGAAGCAGTTGAAATTGCCGCAACGTGCCCGGCGGCCGCGTGGTGCACGATCGAGGTCCGCAAAGTCGGGCCGTGCTATCTCTGAGGCGAGTTTCGCTGCTCCCGGGTGATTTCCTGTCGATCGGCGGGCGCGTCGAACGTCGTCCCAATGAAGCCGGCAATTTCGCTCGTCTTTCCATTAGCGTCGGAGCCTTACGCCATGCATCAACAGATTTTCGTCAACTTGCCCGTGCGCGATCTGAAGCGCTCGATGACCTTCTTCAAGGAACTCGGCCTCTCGTTCAACCCGGCTTTTACCAATGACGACGCCGCGTGCCTCGTTATCGGCGAAAACATCTTCGCGATGCTGCTCGTCGAGAAGTTCTTCCAGACCTTCACCGCAAAGGCGATCGTCGATGCGCACGAGGCCACCGAAACGCTCGTGTGTCTTTCGTGCGAGAGCAGGGCGGAAGTGGACGACCTCGTCGCGAAGGCGTTGAAAGCGGGCGGGCGGGCGCCGCGCGAACCGCAGGATCACGGCTTCATGTATGGCCACGGCTTCGAGGATCTGGACGGTCACATCTGGGAACTCGTGCATATGAATCCGGAAGCGGCGTGAGCGAGCGTTCGGACGCCGGGCGGGCGGCGCAGTCGATCGCGACGCGCAAGACTATCGACGCGGTGTGGCGAATGGAATCGGCGAAAGTGATTGCGAGCGTGGCCCGCGTGGTGCGCGACGTCGCGCTTGCCGAGGAACTCGCGCAGGACGCGTTAGTCGCGGCGCTCGAGCATTGGACCGATGCGGGCGTGCCGGACAAGCCGGGAGCGTGGCTCATGACGACAGCGAAGAACAGGGCGCTCGACCGGCTGCGGCAGCACACGCTGCACGCGCGCAAGCACGAGGAACTGGGCCGCGATCTCGACGCCCAGGAGATGCACATCACGCCCGATTTCGTCGATGCCCTCGACGCGGCCCGCGAAGACGACATCGGCGATGATCTTCTACGGCTGATTTTCACGGCGTGTCACCCCGTTCTTTCCGTCGATGCCCGCGCCGCGCTGACCTTGCGCCTGCTCGGCGGCTTGACGACGGATGAAATCGCGCGCGCGTTTCTGGTGCCGGAGCCGACCATCGCGCAGCGGATCGTGCGCGCGAAGCGCACGCTGACGGCGGCGCGCGTGCCGTTCGAGGTGCCGCAGGCGGACGCGCGGGCGGCGCGGCTTGCGTCGGTGCTCGAAGTCATCTATTTAATTTTCAACGAAGGTTATTCAGCGACCGCCGGCGACGACTGGATGCGCCCCGCGCTCTGTGAAGACGCACTGCGTCTCGGACGCATTCTCGCCGAGCTGATGCCCACGGAGAGCGAAGTTCACGGCCTCGTCGCGTTGATGGAGATTCAGGCGTCGCGCACGAAGGCGCGTGTCGATGCCCAGGGACGGCCGATTTTGCTGCCCGATCAGGACCGCAGCCGCTGGGACCCGCTTTTGATTCGTCGCGGGTTGACGGCCTTGCAGCGCTCGGAGACCCTGGGCGGCGCACGCGGCGTGTATGCGCTTCAGGCGGCGCTTGCCGCGTGTCACGCGCGCGCACCGAGCGCCGACGCGACTGACTGGCTGATGATCGTCGCGTTATACGACGCGCTCATGCAAACGGCGCCCACGCCGGTGGTCGAGCTGAATCGCGCGGTCGCGGTGAGCATGGCTTATGGGCCGCAGGCTGCGCTCGATATCGTCGATGATTTGCGTAAGGAGCCAGCGCTCAGGACTTATCCCTGGTTGCCGAGTGTGCGTGCGGATTTGCTGGCAAAGTTGGGACGCAAAGACGAAGCGCGCGAGGAGTTCGCGCGTGCGGCTGCGTTGACCAGGAATGCTCGGGAGCAGGCGTTTCTTTTGAGGCGGGCGGAGGAAATGGGGTGATGTTGGGGTCGTGGTTGCTGTGTCTAATCTTTGAGTTTACATAAGATAAATTAGCGCAGTTTATGTTTGTAGCGGCTAGATTGTAATGTCCGTATATGGACTCCTCCTCGTTTGCAAACACTCCGCGTGTCAGCCCTAGTATCGATCGCTCACGTATATCCGGTCTCATGAAGCTGCGCCTCAATGAGGCAGCGGACCCTGATGGGCTATTCGCGCGCTGATTCCCAATCGCTTTTACGGGCTCGAAGCCCCGGACATTAGCGGGTTCGATCAGCGCCGGTTCGACCTGTTGGCCATCATGCGGCTTGTTTTGCAATCTTAAGAAGGTATCGCTAGTCGCGAACGACTTTACTGCGCAGCCAGCCTTGGCTGGTAATCTGTTTGCCGTGTGATCATCGCCCACGCGATCCTCGTAGTCTTGTTCGCCAAGGCGACCGCGGCAACGTTGGGATGCCGGCTTGCCGCAATACGCATGACCCAGAGACTTAGCGCATCAGTCCTGCGTTTGGCCATCTGGATCATCGCTCGAGCGCCGTGAATCAAGAGGCAACGCACATAAGAATCGCCTCTCTTACTGATTCCGAGAAGCCGTTCCTTGCCGCCTGAACTGTTCTGCTTGGGCGTCAACCCCAGCGATGCAGCCATCTGTCGTCCATTGGCAAATTGCCTGGCATCGCCCACTGCGGCCAACAAGGCCGTGGCGACCATCGGACCGACGCCACGCAACTGCTGCAGACGCACCGCTACGGGATCAGATGCCGCGATGGCAGTGATTTCGCGGTCTAGTTGTGCTATCCGATCGTCCAGTGAGCGCAGGTCTTCCCAGATCCCCGTGAGCAGTCGACGGAAACGATCACTCAGACCGCAGTTGGTATCTTCGAGCCAAACAGGAACTGCGCGTCGTAGCTGAAGTATCTGTTTGGGAGCCACGAGACCGTACTCGGAGGCCAAGCCACGAATCTGGTTTGCTTTCGCGGTTCGTTGCTCCATCAGTCCAGTGCGCACCCGGTGAGCTGCCTGCACGTCTTGTTGCCCGACCGTCTTGACGGAGACGAAACGCATGCCAGGCCGACTTATCGCTTCACAGATAGCTTCAGCATCGTTGGCGTCGTTCTTATTGCTCTTGACGTACGGCTTCACGAACTGCGGAGCGATAAGCTTGACCGTATATCCAAGCATCTGGAGACGCCGTGCCCAATAGTGAGCCCCGCCACACGCCTCCATTCCGATCTGTGCATGCAGGGGAACCGTTTTGCGCAGGATATCCAGCCATTCATCGCGTGCAAGCTTGCGACGCCAGACCGTCTTCTCGCGTCGATCCACGCCGTGAACTTGAAAGACATTTTTTGCGAGATCGATCCCGACGCGAATGATGTCCATCTTGTGTTCCTCCTGATTGACCGGTTGAAGACAACTGCAATCATGCGCCCTGTTCCCGCGGGGTGAGGAGGAGTCCATCCCATTGCTTTTAGCCAGATTCAAATGTCCGCTTCGAGCCGCCTAAGCTTACCCCGCGCCGATGCTGCGGCGCAGGAGACCGCGATGGCTGCAACGGACACGATTACCATGTCGATGCGCGAGTTGGACCGATTCAAAGTGATTCAGTCAGTGGTCGACGGACTGCTCAAACCGTGGCGGGCCGCCGAGCGACTTGGACTGAGTACACGACAGGTGCGGCGTCTCAGTGCGCGGTTACGCGAACAAGGCGCGCCGGGCCTGGTTTCCGGCAAGCGCGGTCAAACGGGCAATCATCGTGTCGACGCGGGCTTGGCGGTCCGGGCCGTGGCCATCGTCAAAGAGCGCTATAGCGATTTTGGCCCGACGCTTGCCTGCGAGAAGCTGCGCGAGTGTCATGACATTCGGCTGGCCAAGGAAACCGTTCGGCGGCTCATGATCGGCGCCGGACTCTGGACGCCACGTCGACAGCGTCCTCCAAGGATCCATCAGCCGCGCAACCGTCGCTCGTGCTATGGCGAGCTGATCCAGATCGATGGCAGCGATCATCGCTGGTTCGAAGATCGCGCGCCGGCGTGCACGCTGCTGGTGTTCATCGACGATGCCACCAGCCGTCTGATGACCCTGCACTTCACGGCCACCGAATCGACCTTCAGTTATTTCGAGGCAACGCGCCGCTACATCGAGCAGCACGGCAAGCCCTTGGCGCTGTATAGCGATAAAGCCAGTGTGTTCTCGCTCAACCGGGGCTCGCGCAAGGCTGACAAGGGGGTCACGCAGTTTGGCCGGGCCTTGTACGAGCTCAACGTCGAGACCCTGTGCGCCAACAGCAGTCAGGCGAAGGGGCGCGTGGAGCGTGCCAACTTGACCTTGCAGGATCGGCTCGTCAAGGAATTGCGGCTGCGCGAGATCGACACGTGGGAGGCCGCGAATGCTTATGCGCCCCACTTCATCGCCGACTTCAACGACCGTTTCGGCAAGCGCGCGAAGAGCGACTTTGACGCGCATCGTCCGGTGCGTGCCGACGAGGATCTCGATTCGATTCTGACGGCACGCGAATCTCGTTGCGTCTCGGCCTCGCTGACGGTGCAATACGATCGCGTGATGTACCTGCTTGAAGATTCGCCGGCGACGCGCGCCTTGATCCATCGCTATCTCGATGTGTACGAGTACCCGGACGGGCGCATCGAGATTTGGGCGAATGGCGCGGCGTTGCCCTGTCGACGTTATGATCGCCTGTCCCATGTCGACCAGGGCGCTGAGGTCGACAACAAGCGTCTTGGACACGTCCTTGCGCTGTCGAGGCAGGTGCAGATGGAGCGCGACAATCGCCCTATCAAGTCAGCGCCCTCACGCACCAATCGGGGCGAAGAGGTGCGCCCGAAGATGCGCGCCAACAACACGCGCAAGCAACGCGAACTCAAGCAGATCGACCTGAACGCGATGATGCTCAGAAGTGCCGAAATGCGGGCAGCCTCGGTGGGGAAACTGTCTTCTTTGGAAGCAGGAACCGACCCCAAACCGGACATTTCAATTTAGCCGGATATCGGACATTTCAAATTGGCCTCGACATGCGTGTAGCGCGCATATTCTAATGTCGTGCGTCGAACTGCGCCCGGGGTTTCGTAGTACTTATCGATCACGTCGGGCGTGGCGAGCAGCGAGGACGTATCAAGAAACTCCGGGCGGAGATAGCCCAACTCGACCACCGTCGTGTGACTGTCCAGCGGCTCCAATCTGGCATGCATGGCTTCTGTGATGCCTTCGACCGCGAACTTTGTCGATGAATACACGACCGAACCGGCCGCCGCCCGTTAGCCGCCAATCGATGAAATGTTGATGACGTGGCTTAAGGCCGACCCGACCTCTTCCGAACTTGCTGCGACACAATCCGGGAATTGAAAAAGCTATAGGGTAGATCGTCCTTTGACCTGCCTGACGTTTTTTATCTCGGCAAAGAGTTTAGGTGGCCGATTGCCGCCTGATGCTAACGAGCATTTCTCGAGTTAAGCGCAACGTCGGCGACGCGTGCGTTGCCTTGCCTTGACTAAAGCAAACATCGGCGACAACACAGGCGGTGAAAATCCGCGAATCGCCGAGTTCGCGTGCGTCCCGGCAACCTCCCTTTCCTATCGATAAAAATGACGTATATAAGAATACCTAATCATTTTTTATCTCATAATAAGATCGCGATCAACTCATTGACATCGTTCGTGTATGACGCATATCCTTAGCATTTAATATTTGCTTCGCATAACGAATTTCAAGCGGATTTGCTGGCAAGTGGCAAATGTATTTCTTGCGAGCGCAAGTATTCCCATCGGCGCAGAATCAGCTGCTCAAGATAGCTTCAATTTAGCTTTTTCGCACACATCTCAACAGAAAGCTTGCCGTCTTAACTCATTAATCGAACAAGAGAACAAACGCATATGTCTGCACTTTTTTTTCAGAAAAACCTGCCTCTGTGGGAGCGTGCCCTTCGAACCTGCGTTGGCGTGGCTGTCGCCATCGTCGCGTTCGTCATCCCTATGGAGCCGTGGCTCAAGTGGCTGCTTGTCGTTGCGGGCGTGTCGTTCGTCGTGATGGGTTTCGTCGGTTTTTGTCCAATGTGCGCGATGGTAGGCCGAAGACTTAAGGGATAACGAACTCCGTTCGAATCTTCCCGAAGACGCATCGACAACACTCATTTCGGAGGCATCCATGTATTGCAGTCGATCTATCACCATTCATCTGTTGAGGGGAGTTCTAGCGCTCCTTCTCATCGGCGCGGGCATGTATTTCCTGATTTTTTCCGCCTTGGCAGTGAAGCTGTTTTCCATGGTTTGCTTTGTCACCGCCCTCTTCCTGCTCAAGGGGTGTCCCATGTGCTGGCTCGCAGGTCTTGTGGAGAAGATCGCCGCCCAGAAGGCGAAGCCGTTGGCATCGTCGTAGAAGCGTCGCGTCGCCAGGAGGCGCATCAACGCGCATCCTGGCGACGCCATCACTCCAACTGGCCGGGAGTTACCGCACTCCCTGCGTCCCAGCCCCCGCCTACCGCACGCACTAGTTCGACGCTAGCGACGAGCGCCCGCATGCGGTTTTGCAGGCTGGCTCGTTCGATGGTCAGCATCGTGCGCTCCGACTCCAGCACATCCAGGTAGTTGGTCAAGCCACTCTTCTGACGGGCCTTGGCGACTGCAATTGCTCGTCTGGCAGCATCGAGCGCTTGCTGTCGTCCCGTCACAGCGGTTTCGTTCGTCGCGATTTCAGTCAGCGCATCGTCGACTTCTTTCAGCGCCAGCAACAGCTTGCTCTTGTGCGATGCCACAGCCTCTTGGTAGCGCGCATCCGCCGCCGCGAGGTTTGCCTTGTTCCTGCCGCCGTCAAAAATCGGCAAGGAGATGGCCAGCGGGCCGAACGACAACTGTTGACCGCTGAGCAGCGAACCAAGATCCCTGGACGCGAATCCAAAATCTCCCGTCAGTTTGATCGTCGGGTAAAACGCCGTTTCAGCGATGTTTCGATCGGCAATCGCCGCCCGGATGTCCTGCGCACTCGCTGCCAGATCAGGACGTCGCGAAAGGATCGTCGCGGGCGCGCCAGGAGCCATACGCGGCGGCGGTGGCGGAAGCCAGTCGGCGGTGGCCTCGTCGTGATGAATCGCCGGCACGGAAAACTCCGCCACCGGCCGCGCGGTCAGAGTAGCGAGGCTGTGCTCGTTCAACTCGCGCCGCTTGCGCGCTTCTTCCATGTCGGCCGTGGAGTTCGCCAGTTCGGCGCGGGCCCGGGCCAAGTCGAGTTCTCCCTCCAATCCACCGCGATAGCGCGTTGTCAGCAGGCCAACAGTTTCGGCATGTGAGCGCTGAACAGCTTGCAGGAATGCCAGATCCGCCTCCGCCGAGCGCATCTGCCAATAAAACTGAACCACTTCGGAACAGAGAATCAACATGTACGAATCGATGTCGATCTTCGCCAACTCGACCCGGGTATTGGCTGCCTTCACGGCATTGGCCACGCGTCCCCACAGGTCCGGTTCCCAGGAGGCTCTGGTTTCGATCGAATACTGGCTGCCTTTGATCGATTGCTGCCCAAGCGCTAGGCCGAACGGGGTATTGGGCGAAGTGCGAGCGTAGCCAATGCCGGCGTCGGCATCAAGACGCGGTAGTGATGTGGACGAGACGGCATTGACCTGTTCGCGGGCAGCACGCAATCGGGCATAAACGACACCCAGATTGGGATTGTCCCGCAAGCTCGTTTTCACGAGCTGGTTGAGGACTGGGTCGTGATAATTTTCCCACCACTTGCCCTGAATACGCTCGCCGTTGAAGTCACCCTTGAACTGCTGCGGCGCGTTGACAGGTCCTTCGATGGGAGTCAGCGGACCCGTGGAACAACCCGCCTGCGACAACGCGAGCGTCAACAAAAGAAGCCGATACTTGTTCTTGCGGATGCTCATTTTCCCGTTCCAGAAACCACTCTATCTGCCAGCCAGATGACCACGGCCGACGCACTCAACACGACACCCAGGACGAAAAAACAGTCGTTATAGGCCATGACGTACGCCTCCCGGCGCACAACATGCGAAATCGCCGCGAAAGCCTGATTGGTCGCACTGGACGAGTCCGCATCGCTTTGCAGAAAGCCGGACGACAAACGCCCGATTCGCTCGACCACACTGTTCGAAAAAAAAGAAACCGATTCACCAAGCCGCATCGAATGGTATTTCTCCCGCGTAGTGAGTAATGTCGCGAGAATGGCGGTCCCGACGGCGCCACCCAGTATTCGCGACATATTGAACAGGCTGGACGCCGAGGACATGTTGGTCAGTTCCATCCGGGCCGTGGCGAAATTGGACAAGGTCAACACGATCATCGGCTGACCCAGACCTCTGAACAGTTGCGAGGCCACTAATTGGTCGCGCATAGTGTCCGCCGTCATGTTGGTGTTCATAAACGACGATACGGCGAACAGAATCAGACCCAGCGCGCAGATTAGACGGTTGTCGTAGACTTTTGCGAACCTAGCCACGACAGGCATCAGGAATATTTGTGGCAGCCCCATCCACATGATGACCAGGCCTATCTGAAAGGAGTTGTAGCCCGCGATCTGCGAGAGGAACAACGGCAGCAGAAATGTCGACCCGTACAGCGCCATGCCGCTCGTGGCGCCGACGATGGACGACACGCCGAAATTCCGGCGCGCGTAGAGTCGCAGGTTCACGTAAGGGCTCGTGCGCGAGAACATCCTGTATATCCAGATGCTCAGGTTCACCAGCGCCAGCCCGAAGAAGACCTGAACGAAGCGCGAGTCGAACCAGTCGCGCGTGTTGCCTTCTTCGAGGAAGACGATCAGCGAGACCAGCCCCACCGTCATTGTCGCGATGGACACCCAGTCGGCTTGCCGGAGCGCACCAGCCTTGCCCGCATCGTGGTCGAGCCCGTGGGCAAGGCCAATCAGCAACAGGATGCCCGGCCCCCAGTTGATGAAAAAGATCGACGGCCAGCCATACATACTCGTGAGCACGCCGCCGATGGTCGGACCGAAGGCCGGCGCCAAGGTGGTGGAAAGCATCAGCCACGCAAGGCCGGTCGGGCGGCTGGCCGGCGGAAGGCGCGTCAACAGCAGCGTCATGGCCATCGGAATCAGCGCGCCGCCCGCAAGGCCCTGCAGCATGCGAAAGACGATCATGCTTTCCAGATTCCACGCATAGCCACACAAGGTGGAAAACACGAGGAAAAAAAATCCGCTGGCCAGCATGTACATACGGAGACCAAGAACGGTCATGAAAAAGGCCGTCACCGGAATGACCGTCACCTCGGCCGCCAGATAGGCGGTGGACATCCACGAGCCTTCGTCCTGTGTGGCGGACAGCGAGCCGAAGATGTCCTTGAGCGAGGCATTGGTGATCTGGATGTCCAGAATGGACATGAATACGCCGAGAATCGCGGCGGAGACCGCCACCCACGTCCGACGCAAGGCCGCATCGTCGGTAAGCGGGTCTGGTGATGACGGCTTGCCGGGGCCGCTTTGGAACATATCGGTGCCGACGGTCTTCATGAGCGCCCTTGATGGCTGGCTACTGCGGCAGGATGCGCGGGGCGACCCTGCCGAAGATCAATCTCCACGACTGCGGACATGCCCGGCGCAAGACGCGACTTGTAGGCATCGACGGAGGCCGGCTCCAGCGCAATTCGCACGGGAACGCGCTGAACGATCTTGGTGAAGTTACCGGTTGCGTTGTCCGGCGGCAGCAGCGCGAACTGATTGCCGGACGCGGGCGAGAAGCTCTCGATATGCCCAACGAAATCGTGCGCCGGAAAGGCATCCACGTGAACGGTCGCAGTCTGCCCCGGCACTAGTTGGCCAAGCTGGGTTTCCTTGAAATTTGCATTGACCCACACATGGTCCTGCACGATGGCAAGCACCTGCTGACCTAGCGCGATCCGGGATCCGACCTCCACGTTCTTCCTGCCTACGACGCCGCTGACTGGCGCGTGGATGTCGTTATAGCTCAGTTGAAGTTGCGCGTCCTGAAGTTGAACGAGCAGCCCACTTTTCTTGGCGAGCAGGATGTCTCTCGACGCGACGGCCGAAGCCATGCCGGCCTGCGCCGCGGATTGTCGTTCCTTCTTTTCGAGCAGCTCGGCGGCAGCCACGTCGGCGGCGGCCACCGCATTATCCAGCTCTTGCCTTGACACCGCCCGCATTTCCTCGGTGAACACGGTCTTGTAGCGCGCCGCATCGGTGCGCGCCCGGCGTGCTTGTGCCTCGGCGCGCTCGACCTCTGCCCTGGCCGATTGGACCTCGGCGGTCGACTTCCGGATTTGTGCTTCGACCTGCTTGCTTTGCGCATCGATTTCCACGAACAGGGCCTGGACCTCGCGGACCTTGATTTCCTGATCGGATTTGTCGAGTTGGATCATCAGGTCCCCGGCGCTCACTCGTTGATTTTCTTTAATGAGATCTGTTCGGATAAATGGACTGGTGCGCGCTCAAAAAATCGACCTTCCATGCGCGTTTTGTTTAGCGTCTGAAATCCATCGCGTCACTTGCGAGGACTACAGTTCTTACACTGTTGTCGGCGAGTCGCGCCTGCTCTCGAATCACGTTGATTTAAATTCGACGGCTTAATTCTTATTCGGCACGGACAGGGTTTTAATAGGGGGAAGCGATAGATGTTGATTAGGACATTTCTAGTTGTGATTTTCGAGCACCGTTGAATATGTCTGATTATCCGAAGAAAAAGTAAGCTAAGACTGCTAAAGCAACGGTGTCGATTGCTGGCGCGTGTCGCGTACTTGGCGGTGCGGCCTAAAGGCGCCGGACATGGATATCTCGGAAATAATCTCTTTCGTCGTTGGAAAACCAATCGCGCTAAACTTTACCTGCTCCGTTACAAGCGGAAAGATCAATGATTGGCAGCCTATCACGTGAGGTGAAGTATTGAAGCTGTAATTTCACGTCCTTTGCACTCGATCAAAATACGGGAAAAGCTGAATTACGTAATTGCCATAGGGCATTTTCAAAAGATAGATTACTGCTAGAAATGAAAATAACTTGATCGCAGTTAATATCTCCTTGCATTTCGATCGTCTGTTTCGCGCCGACTTTCACGCTTTCGTAAGCACCATCGGCACCGCCTGAAACGCGCCGATGGTCACCTCTCCGCGTCGCGTCCACCCAAACGGCTTCATCGATGCCCCCCGTGTGCGTTGCAAGAGCCCGGTCGCGGTCTCCATGGCTTGAGGAGAATTGTGCGCTTGGCGTCAACGGTGATGACTTCATCTCGCCCACGGCATCGGTCCGGTTCGCGCCGATGGGAATCTTCTCGTTGTTGTTCCCCCGCTCGCTACGATCAATACCGATGGTGATCGTTTCGTCATGGCCAACCGACTCGGTCCGGTTGTGCTTCACGACGGTGGTTTCGTCGTTCCGATAATCTTCGTGTCGTGCCCGTCCCGGTGAGTCTCGACTGCAATATCCCGATTGCGCTCCGCATTCAGAAGTACCTGCTCGCCGCCTTTCATGTCGTCGAAGCGGAATTGATTTTCGGACCTTGCACAAAATGTTTATGCGCCACGCAGCCCGGAGTGAAGGGCTGCTTCGCGTTGATGACGCAGAATCCGCATTCGCAGCCATTCTGTTGTGCGCTGTCGAAGGTCGCAGTTGACAAGTCAATCTCGTAGCGATGAGATTCTGCGTGTTTTTTAGGCGCTACGCGGATGGCGTCAAGCCCGACAACATACGGAGCGGCTCGCACCCGCTGGCGGGCAGCGTCGTGCATCCTGGCCATCCATCGAGTCTCCCTTCGCCGCCATGATCACACAATGCGCCAACGCTGAATCCGTTGCCAATTACTTGGTAAGACTTAGAAGTAGCACCATTCACCGGCAAAACTATATAGAGATGCCGTGTTTTTTGCATGCAACATCCACCTATACTTAATAGCCGTTCGTCACCGATTAATTCAAAAATTGTCATCTTTCTCAAAGATTAATCGAAATTTCGAAACACAGTGACATCGAAGTGCCAGACTACCCCGTTACGCCAATTGAGCGCGTCCGCGTCAAACGATAAGAGTCATCGCATGATCGAAAACTACCAGGACCTTCCGCCGAAACTATATGCCGGCGACATCGACGAATGCTTCGAGTTTCTCGATGCACGCCGCGCGACCGACAGCAATAGCGCCGATTATTGGCATTGGCGCGCGGTAACGCATTTGCGCGCGCAGCAATTCGACAAGGCGCTCGACATTTGCTTTTACCTGACGCGCGAGTCGGATGTCTTCGGCTACCAGATTCACTGTCTCGCCGATGCCTGCTCCCACTTGGGACTGAAGGAAACGGCGCTCACCGCCATCGATTACTTCGGAAAGAAGCCGACGACGCCGGCCATCGGCGCGTTTTTGTGGCGCGTCTACGGCTGGCACTATCTCGGCGAGGATCAACGCGTGCTCGATTTGAGCGCGGATGGCGTCGACGAGCATTCAGTCTACGTGCTCGGTCATCACCAGGCACGCAGCCAGATGCGGCTGCAAGGCATCGAACACGGGGTTGCGGCGATGCATCGATGGTGGTCGTCGCCAGAAGCGCGGCGCGTGCTCTTTCCGCATTTAAATCTCGACGGATACTGGAGCGGCCAGCGTGAATTGCCCGCGCGTATTACCGTCAAGTCGATTGCATCCGGTTACGGGGATCTTATTCAATGGGTGCGCTATCTAGGCGCGCTGGAAGTCATGGGAGTGAAAGTCGAGTATGAAGACAGCCGGTTCAGGCTCGTCATACCCGAATCCGAACACGAGGCGCTTGCTGCCGCGATGCGCGCGGCCGGCTTCACACGCGCATCGGCGGAAGGCGACATGTGGACCGATCCCTTCGCGCTCTTCACGTCCCTCTTCCCAGCGCTCGGCCATATGCCGTTGGGGCGCTATATCGAGCCCGCAGAGCCGGATGCTGCCGACGCCATTCTCGACACGATCTGGCATCGCGCGCGCGGCAGGCGCTGCGTAGGCATCTTCTGGTCGTCGTCCGAATCGCCAGACAATTTTGGTCATCGGAGCCTGTGTTTGCCCGATCTCGACGCGCTGTTCGACCACTCCGGCGACATCTACTGGGTCATCATGCAGCGCGGCTTCGAGCGCAAGCGTTGGCTGGACGACCCGCGTTCACGCAATCTCAACCGTTTCACGACGCTCGATTCCAACACGACTTTCGCGCAATCCATCGCCCTGCTCGACCGGCTCGATGCGTTCGCCGGCAACGATGGCAGCCTGGCGCACATCGCGGGCGCGCTCGGCAAACGCAATTATTTGCTGCTCAATCAGGTCGCTGAATGGCGGTACGAACGCGATCCGACGGTAACGAAGTGGTATCCGGCCACGCGGCTCGTACGTGCGACCGAGTTGGGCGGATGGCGCGGCTTGGCGGATAACCTGGGGCGTCTGTTGAATGCGGATGCGCGCTGATTTGCGCATCAAGCGAAGCGCAGCGCCAACGTCTGCGGCACTGGACTGCGCCGGGTAAGCGCGCAAGCGGGCATTTCTTCGCTGGTTCCGCGAACGTACGTTTCCAGCTGCTCGATCGCGAACTGCTGCTCATCGATCAACTGCCGCACCATGTCGCCGATGGAAACGATCCCCATCAGCCGGCCGCATTCGATCACCGGCAAATGACGGACATGGCGCGTGGTCATGAGCGCCATGCATTCGTCGGTGCTCGTGCGCAGGCTCACTGATAACACGGGCGCACTCATGATTTCGCACACGGTCGTATTGCGTGATGCCTTGTCCTGCAAGATGACTTTGCGCGCGTAGTCGCGCTCGGTGACGATCCCGCACACCGTGCCGTCCGCGCGCCCTCCCACCGTGACCACGACGGCACCAACGCCGGCCTTCGACATCAGCACGACCGCATCGAACACGCTCGCTTCGACGTCGATGGTATGCACCGTGTCATCGTTCTTGGCCTTGAGTACTTGCTTTACCGTTGCCATGCTTGATCTCCTTCGCGCAGCGCGCGGTTGGGTCGGATTGCCTGAAAAGTGGGAAAGACGGGTTCAGCCGAAGTCGAACAGATCGCCAAGAAACGACTTCTTCTTGCGTGAATGTCCATAGTTCGAGTGCGAGTCGTCATAGCGCGGTCGCACGCGATGGTCGCGATCGTCGTCCTTGTCGCGCCACGCTTCGCGCCCTGCCGTTTGCTGCGGCGAGACCTGTTCGTCGCGCTGAATGAGCCGGTCGAGCTCGCCGCGATCGAGCCACACGCCGCGACATGACGGGCAATAATCGATTTCAATGCTCTCGCGCGAGGTCATCAGGAGATCCGTCGCGGGACACACGGGGCATTTCATGTCGAATCCTTTCTTTTTGCTTACGATGATTCAAGACTATCGCAGCATTCGACATTGAAAAACGTGAATTTTCAGAGGTGTCGGTTCGTAAAAACCGAAGCGACGCTCTTTTTCAAGCGCCTGGCGAAGCGCACCATGCGCGCCACATCTGCCGATACGCCGCTTCCAGATTGCGCGTGAAGCGCGGTGCATCCATCATCGGCGAGCGTTCGAGCCTTGCGCGCAGCGTCGAGCGCAACTCGGTCAAACGCGGCAGATCGTTGGCGAGGCGAGTCACGACATCGACGTACGCCGCGTCGTCATGAACCACGAGTTCGCCGATGCCGAGATTCATCAGCAGGCTCAGACCCGCTCGGCTGACCGACGTGTCGCCCGCGCGCGATGGCACGGGCACGCCCATCCACAAGGCGTCGAGGCTCGTCGTGTGGCCGTTGTACGGATAGGTGTCGAGGCCGATATCGATTGATTGATAGGTCCGCAGATAATCGACGCGCGACTGATATCCCACGTACCGAACGCGCGACAGATCGACGCCCAACGCGCCGAGACGCTCACTGAAACGTTCGCGCGGGCCCGGACCGGCTAGCAGAATGAAGCGCGCATTGGGCACGGCGGCGAGTATTGCCGCCCACATGCGCAACGTGCGCTCGGACGCCTTGCACGGATTATTCAGGCATCCGAATGTAATATGACCGTTGCGCCACGCTGGCAATGCATTCACGTCCGGTGCATTCGGCGACGTGACGCGCGGATCGAAACACCAGAACGTCTCGGGCAACCACACGGTTTCTTCGCTATAACGATCCGCGAGATCGGCCGTGTCGCGCGGATCGATCCACGGGTCGGTCAGGCGATAGCGGATGGCGCTGCTGCCCGTCGTGCCCGGATACGCGAGCCATTGCACTTGCACAGGCGCCGGTCGGCGTGCGAACAATAATGGACGGCCGCGCGACATGTGCATCGTCAGATCGACCAATACGTCGATGCCATCGTCGCGAACGAGTTGCGCCAATTGCTCGTCGTCGAGCGCGTGAACGTCGCGCCAGGTATCGGCCATCGGACGGATCAGGTGTGTTATCGCGTCGGGCGTTTCAACGCTGGAATAACAAAAGATGTGGTACGCCGCGTGATCGTGTTGCGCGAAGACCGGCGCGGTGAACATGGCCTGGCAGTGTCCGTCGAAGTCTGGCGCGACGTAGCCAATTTTGAGCCGTCGCTCAGAATCGCGATTGTTGGTATGGACGATGTCATGGCGAAGCAGCGGCGCTTCGTGTCGCGCGGCAAAGCGCAAACATTCTTCGAGAATTTCGCGTGGCGTTTCTGCGTGATAGGTCAGCGCGTAGTTGAGATTTCGATGCACACATTCATCGTTCGGTCCGCAATAGACGGCGCGACGGAAGCTTTGGATTGCCTCTTCCATTGCGCCCATATCCTTGAGTACGCCGGCGAGGTTATTATGAGCCTCGGGAATATCGTCTCGGATTGCAATCGACCGGCGCAGGATTGATTCAGCCTCTTCAAGGCGACCGAGGCTTTGCAAAATCCGGCCAAGATTGTTATGCGCTTCGACGTGATCCGAACAGCATTCTATGGCCCGGCGATATGTCCGTTCAGCGTCGTTCAGGCGATCTTGATGACCATAAAGTATGCCGAGGTTGTAGTGGATATCGGCAGCATCGGGCGCCAGAATCAACGCCTTGCGGTATTCAGTCTCGGCATCGCAAAGGCGCTCCAGCTTTTGAAGCATATAACCGAGTGTGGTTCTTGCCTGTATGTTATCCGGCTCCAGAATGAGAACTCGACGATATATGCGTTCCGCATCCTCCAACGAATCGAGTGCGTGGTAGGCATTGGCCAGCCCCATAAGCGCATTCGTGTCGTCCGGACAAACCGACAATGCCGCGAGAAATACCGCTTGCGCTTCTCGCACGCGTTGCAGCTTATGTAAAACCGCGCCGAGACCGACGTGTGCCTCCGAGTAGTCTCGTCGGAGTTCGACGGCGCGCCGGTAAAACGCCTCAGCTTGCGCAAAGTCTTTCAGATCGTTCAAAACCTGAGCGAGATTAAAATTTGCTTCAGCAAAATCAGGGCGACACGCCACGGCTTGCCGCAAAGCCGCCTCCGCTTCCACGAGGCGTCCTGATTCACGCAATAAATTACCCAGATTGTTGAATGCGTCCGCGTAATTTCCTCTAGCAGCAATTGCGCGTTGAAAGGCAATTTCAGCCTCAGCCAATCGACTTTGACTCTTCAAAAGATTCGCGAGATTGAAATGTGCGTCCGCAAAATCGGCGCGCGCGGCGCACGCCTGACGAAGCGCGGCCTCTGCCTCCACAAGACGTCCCTTTTTGACGAGCAGATTACCGAAATTGTAATGAGCCTCCGCGAAATCAGGACGAATGGCAATCGCCTCGCGATAGACAGTTTCCGCATCTTCCAATCTGCCTCGCAGCATCAGCAAATTACCGAGGTTGGCATAACCGCCGGCGTATTGAGGATCTTGCGCTACCGCACGACGCCAATGCGATTCGGCCTCGTCGAGTCGATTCAGCCGATAGCAACACACCGCGGCGAGATTCAGCGCTTCGATATCCGCATACGGCTGATTTATTTGATATTCCAGCGCTTCAAGCGCTTCAACGAACCGCTCGCTGGCGTAAAACGCCGCTGCTGCGCCGTATGAATCGGATTTGGCGGACATGCTCGGGCACGCAAAAGAAAACGGACCCAAAGATAACAAACCACCGGTCCGAATTCGTCAATAACTATAAAGAAACGTCCTCGCCTGCAAAGCGATTCCCCCACTCACGCCCTCTCCTGGGCACCGCCCTTCGCTCCTTCGACTTGCGATCTATCTCAAAACCCCGCAAGCTCTCGCCTGAGCGCGAACCAACGCCGCGCATTGTCCAGAACCCGAGGCGCCCATGTCCGATAAATCGATGAGTGAAGAACGCAACGGCTCCGACACGCCCGACCTCCTCTATCTGCTTCAAGGCGCGGACGATTTCAGCCACTTCGTCTTCCCCGATAGCGAAGCGCTTTTCAAGAGTCTTGCGCGACGGCAAGCACCGCACACGCTTTTCATCACGTGCGCGGACTCGCGTGTGTCGCCCGAGATGATCACGCAGACGCGGCCCGGCGAGCTCTTCGTGTGCCGCAACATCGGCAATATCGTGCCGGCTTATGGGGAGATGCTCGGCGGCGTGTCGGCGGTAGTCGAATACGCGGTGCTCGCATTGAACGTGCGGCAGATCGTGATCTGCGGCCATTCCGACTGCGGCGCGATGAAGGGCCTCGCCTCGGGCGCAACCATCGCCGATGAAATGCCTACGGTGCACGCGTGGTTACGCAACGCAGAAGCGGCGCGCAGTGTGGTACGGGCGCGAAAGCTGGAACACGAGCGCATGGTTCAGGCGATGGTCGAAGAAAACATCCGCCTTCAACTTACGCATTTGCGTACGCATCCGGCAGTCGCGGGACGGCTCGCGCTTGGCCAGCTTCAAGTGCAGGGTTGGGTATACGACATCGGGCAGGGAAAGGTATCGATCTTCGACGAACACGGGGGCGGCTTCCAGTCGATTGCCGAAGCGCGCTTGCGCCTGCTACGCGAACAGGCGCGTTGAAAAAACATGGGGATGGCGGCGTCAATAGGGCTGACGCCGCAACGAACGATTACTGCACGCCCTTCTTCGACGCGAGATCCTGCGCCATCTTCAAGTGATCCTGGATCGTCGGCAACGCCTTTTGCGCCGCTTCCTTCAGCTTCGCGTTCTGGCCGCCGTCTGCTTCCTTCTGGAATAGCGCCACTGCCTCTTGGTGACCCTGCACGCCAACTTTCTGGATATATGCGGTATCGAATGCCTTGCCGTGCAGTGCCTTTAGCGAATCGATCGCGGAAGTATCCGAGTTGTCCTTGGGCACGGTCACGCCTTTGGGCGCCGCCATTTTCAACTGCACGGTCAGCTTGGTATGGTCGACGATCATATGACGCGCGAAGCTCTTCACGTCTTTGTCCTGCGAGTGCGTCTGAGCAAGCTTGGCGGCATCGATTTCCGTGGATCCCGAAGACGACGCGCCCTGCACGAAATCCTTGTCCGGTTGCGTAAGGTCGTTGGCAAGCGTGGTGCTGGCAGCTTCGGTCTGTGCAAAGCTCGCGATTGGCGCGGCTGCTGCAAGCGCGGTGACGATCATAACGATATTGCGTTTCATGTGGCCTCCTGTGGCGATTGGTGCTACCTGCTGTCAGCAATGCAGGTGCCACTCAATGTTTTTCTGGCAGATTCGAGAATGCGTGAAGCGGAATGTCGCTTGCTCGAACTTGATAAACTGGTCGTTCATTCCATCTTCTGCCCGATAGAAGCCATGCCTGTCTACGATTACGAATGCGCCGACTGCGGCACTTTCGAAGCAAATCGCCGTATCGCCGAACGCGATGAACCCGCAGCCTGTCCACGCTGCGGTGAAACCAGCGCGCGCGTCACCATCGGCGCGCCATCGCTTGGACGCGGCGGTAACGGCGGCGCCAACGCGAGCGAAGATTCGGGGAGCTACGGCATGCGCCATCGCGGCGGTTGTGCGTGTTGTGGCTGATCGTTGCACGCGTGTCCACATGCGTTCGGGCACGGCCATTGCAGAAGCACGAACCCGTGGCGGGCGGCGTATGATGCACGGGACAGGCGCGTAGTTGTGCAGCTTGAGTCGAGTATCAGCGTCATTGCCGTTGCGCGACCTGAAGCGTGGATCACGAGCATTGCGGTCCACGTGCCTCAAACGAACAACCGGAGGTAATAAGGATGACGATAGAGTTCAGTGGGCGGCGTCACGTCGTGGCGGCAGCGCGAGTTGCGTTCGAAGCCAATGTAGATGGACGTGAAGTCTGGTGCAGCGTCTCTCTCGATGCGCTCAACGATCACTTCGGCAATACCGGCACCTCTTCCCATGCCATCCTCAGCGCGTTCGAAGGCGGACGCGTCGAAATCGAAGATTCAGCGCGGCGAGCGCTCGAACGCAATCACGGCCAGTCCGTGGAACTCGAAACCGGCGACTTCAGGAACAGTACGAAGCAATAGCAAAACGCGTACGCGTTGCATCGGGGCGGCGGCGCCGCCTCGGTGAACGAATCGACGCTCGATGCACTTATCAGTGCACGTAAAAACGCGTCACCGCATCGAAAAGACGCCACACGGGGCACGGCATTCTGAAGAATCCGTCATAGCCGGCGCTCAACAACACGTCGCGTGGGTCGCTGCTCTCCTCGGCCGCGAACGCAATCAACATCTGATCCAGCGATGCCTCCCTGCCACATTCGCGCAACGCGCGTACAAGTGCATGGTCGTGCTTTGCCAGCACCTCGTGCGCCTCGTTCACGCGTGTATCGATGAACAATACCTGCGGCCGCCACATGTGAGCGAAATGAAGCGCGCTTTGCGCATCCGCGATCTGCACGGCATCGAAGCCACGCATGGCGAGCATCATCGCGAAAGACTCGCCAACATCGGACTCGGAATGCACGAACATTACGCGTCGTGGATCGCTTTCCACGGCGGTACGCTGATTCCATATTTCGCTGCGCCCGGGGCGCGTGTTGAAGGGTCGTCGGTTCATGTGGGAATGACGCAATGATAAGCACCGCGCCATTTACGTGATTTAGCAAGGACGAGGCCCGCACTTCGACAAAAGCTCAGCGGGCGGCTAGCAAGCCGACGATCAGTCCACCAATTGCCGCTAGTGCAATCGACTTCCACGGGTTGTAGTGCACGTAGTCGTCGGCGCCTTCGGTAACATCGCGATAGCGCATCGCAACGGCGTCCTTTGCGCGCCGCCCATGCTCGATGAACTTGTTCTTGGCCGCCTGCGGATGAAACCGGCTACCTAGATGCTGCGCCGTGACTGCTGCGGGCTGAGCGAGCACGGCCGGACTGTCGCCGCCTTCCAGCACGCTGCCATGCACGTGCCGCGACGGATGCGACGGATGCGACGGATGCGACGGATGCGCCGCGTGCGCCGGTTTGTGCGGCGCGCCGGGCGAGAGTGGAATCACGCCCTGATGCTGTGCGAGACCGGGCGTGAGCGCGGACCCGAGTGCGCCGTGCACGCGCCTTTGCCGAAGTGGCAGCAATTCGCCCGATGCCGCAACTCCCTTCTTGTTGCCGTTTGCATTGTCCATGGCGCTCTCCTTTTTACGTCGTCCCACCAAGTCATCAAGCCTGTCATGACGCCCATGTCACCCTTACGCAAGAGTCGCACCGAATGGGCGCCGCGGCAACTCGCTCCTGACGATATGGCGCCACGCGATATCGAATCAATCGCAATCTGGCTCACATATCCGTGAGAATTGCTCGTTTGCGACGCCCACACGGCCAGCCTACGATTCGGCGAACAAGAACGAAGCGTTTATCGGTAATGCGGGCTTGATGCTGCATGATTCGTTTCACGCCGCGCGGAAGCATCCGCCCAACAAGCGCCGATACCATGGCTTCGCTCTTCCCTCCTCTTGCGAAGCCCGCCATGAATCCCGTCAATTTGGTCCAGTTGTTCATCCTTGCCGCGCTGTGGGGCGGTTCGTTCCTTTTCATTCGTATCGGCGTAACGGATTTCGGCGTGGCGCCGTTGATGGCCTTGCGCGTCGGCATCGGCGCAGTGTTTTTGTTTGCGGTGCTCGTGCTTCGCGGCCGCATGCGTCAGGCACTCACCGCGATGCGCGAGCGCGCATGGCCGCTTCTGATGGTCGGCATCCTCAACTCGGCCGCGCCGTTTTGCCTTTTCGCCTATGCGGAGTTGACGCTGTCGGCTGGCGTCACTTCCGTCATCAACGCGACCACGCCGCTGTGGGGCGCGCTCGTCGCCTACATCTGGCTCGACGATCGCCTGAGCAAGCTACGCATTGCGGGACTCGCCATCGGCTTTGCGGGCGTGCTCGCGCTGGTTTGGGATCAGATGTTCGTCCACGATGCCGGCGCCGCGCCCGTTGCACCGCTCGCCACTGCGCTCGCCGCCCTGGCCGCACTGGGCGCGACATTGTTCTATGGGATCGCCGCCAGTTACACTAAGCGGCATCTCATGGGTGTCGATTCGTTGATCGTCGCGACAGGCACCATGAGCGCCGCGACGCTCGTCCTGCTGCCGTTTGCGCTGTTCTGGTGGCCGACAGCGAGCGTGTCGACGCACGCGTGGGGCGCGGTGCTCGGATTGGGCGTGGCATGCACAGGCGTCGCTTACATGCTGTTCTTCCATTTGATCGCCGTGGCCGGGCCCGCTCGCGCGATTACCGTGACCTTCGTCATTCCAATCTTCGGAATTCTGTGGGGCGCGCTGTTTCTCGCGGAACGTGTATCGGTCGGGATGGCGGTGGCGTGCGGAATCGTGCTGATCGGGACAGGGCTTGCAACGGGCGTGGTCAAGCGCGTTGCGTGGCCGCGCGCACGACGCGCAGCCGCGGCGAAGCAGTGACGCCAGGAACGCGTGGCTTTACCGCCAGAGATGGACGAGCGGGCCATCTTCGCCGGCCACGGGATCGTCATGGGGAAACGGCAACGCTTCCATCGCTTGTCGTTCCGCCTTGCTGATGCCTTCGCGGCGGATGTCCCACTGCTGTCCCGGCGGATAGGCGCCCACCACTTGAAAGCGACGACCACTCGTCAAAAGACAGTGCCCGGTGCCGGCGGGAAGAACGATGGCATCGCCTGCGCGGATCGCGATGACTCGGCCTTTCGGCCCGCCGATGATCAATTCCGCCTCGCCCGAGATCACGCCGAGCGCTTCGTGCGCGGTAGAGTGAAAGTGGTGATAGTCGAAGACCCCGTCGCGCCATTGCGGCGGCCAGCCATTTTGTTGAAAGAGAGATTCGAAACAGCCGGCTATGTCAAACTCGCGCGAGTCGATTGCATTACGCCAGAAGAGAACCGGCAAGCGCGTGTTATTCGGTACCCAGCCGTTTGGCGCCAGCATGAAAGATTCGCAGCGCGCGTTGGCGGAAAGTGAGGTTTTGGTTTCATGGGACATGACGTGATCCTCCGGGTCTGACGACGGAGGAGCAACGTGTGTTCCAACGAAGTCATGGCGTCTCCTGCCGCCCTCACAACCATCACGCATCAATGCCCGTGCCAATGCCCATAACCGCCCACGCCGATCCCCACTGAAACCGCCGGCGCCGCGTAATAACCAGGGCCGTAGGCATAGCCATACGCCGGTGCATAGCCGTAAGCGGGCGCAGGCGCATAGCCGTAAGGCGGCGCATAGATGCAGCCGCCAAGCCCCGCCGCGATGACTAGCGCAGTTGCAGTCGCGAGCGTTCGAACCGCACCTCGCTTACCGTGTTGTCGATTAATGTTTTTCATGATCGATGCGACTCCCCGTTCGTCCCCGTCTACCAGCGGCGATACCCATATCCACCGTGATGCGCGTACCAGTCACGCCGGTTCCAGTACCGATAGCCGTCCCAATACCGGTCGCCATGCCATCCGACGATGACAGCAGGCCCAGGCGCGACGACGACGGGCGCCGGTTGATAAGCGACCACGGGCGGCGATTGATACACGACTGGAGGCGGCGGAGGCGGCGCGGCATAAACCGGCGCGGCGGGCGCCACATATACGGGCGGAGGCGGCGCATAGACCGCCACCGGTACACCCAGATTGACGCCGACGCTCACACCCGCCAGCGCCGATCCACAAGCAAGCCCCGCACAAGACGCGATACCCAGTCCGATGAGACTCTTCACGTTCATGTTTTCCTCGTCCGAAGCGACCGCGCATCGCAGCCATGAATCCATGTTAGCGACGCCTTTGCAGGCTTGAGTTACAAGCGCTGTAACAGATGTGAACACTGAAATGAAGCTTGCAGTGCCCTGTTGAACCCGTCAGCGGGTTGCGCGCTCGTATCGTGCATGGGATATTTCCGGCTCGATAAAAAGGATGCCGGCCAATGGACCTCTTGCGCAGCATGCGAATCTTTGTCCGGGTAGCCGAGGCGGCAAGCTTTACCGTCGCCGCGCAGCACATGGACATTACGACCGCGCAAGCGTCGCGCGCGATCACCGAACTCGAGTCGCACCTGCGCACGCGTCTTTTGAATCGCACGACGCGCCGCGTCGCATTGACCGACGCTGGGAATCGCTATCTGGCGCGCTGCAAGGAAGTGATCTCGCTGGTCGACCTCTCTGAAGCGGAAGCCAGCGACGCGCAAGTGTCGCCAAGCGGCGTGTTGCGCATGCACGCGCCGATCACCTTCGGTCATCACTATGTCGTACCGGCGCTTTCTCAGTATTTGGAAGAGCATCCGCTCGTGCGGGTCGAGTTGACCTTGTCGCAGCAGGTGCCCGACATGCTCGACGAAGGCTACGACGTCTTCCTGCAGGTCACGAGTTCGACGCTGCCCGACTCCGCGCTCGTCTCCACGCGTATTTGCACGATGCCGAGCGTGCTGTGCGCATCGCCGAACTATTTGCGGCGGGCCGGCATGCCGATGACCGTGGAAGATCTTTCGAAGCATGCGTGCCTTCAACTCGTCACGACATTCTTTCCGGTGGATCGATGGACGTTCGAAGGCGCGCAAGGAAAAGTCGATGTCGAACTTCCGCCTGGCCGCCTTCGCGTGAATTCCGCCGATGCACTCGCCGTCGCGGTGGCCAACGGTTTGGGTATCGCGCCTTTGCCGATGTTGTCTGCCCTGCCCTCGCTTTCGAATGGCGCGCTGGTGCGCGTGCTGCCGGACTGGGAACTGCAAAAGATGACGGTGTATGCGATGTACGCTTCGCGCCAATACCTCGATGCGAAGATCAAGACTTGGGTAGCGTTTCTGCGTGATTACGTCGAGGCCAAACTGGAAGCTAGTTTTGGAGAACGGTACGACGTCGACAGTTGAATGTGGATGTTCAAAAAGCCGACCATTAGTTGCATGTTCGTGCTGAACGAGCCTGCACCTCGCAGGCTCATCGTCTCAAACTGTCTTGACGTGCGTCGCCACTATCGGAAAAAGCTTGCCCTTGAACAGGGCCAGCGCGGTCCCGACGATGAGACTCGCAAATACCACGTTCGCCACGATGAAAGATGCCGGAGCCAGCCAAAGCAACGGGCCTGCTGCGCCGCGTTCCAGCATGCGGATTGCCATCGTCGGCAACGCTGCCACGCCGAAGCTGAACGCCCAGTACGAAGGCGTGAACGATTGCTGACGAATCCACGGCAGGAGCCGCGTGAGCATCATTGCCTGATACAGACCGTAGCCGAGCAGCATGTAAGCGAAGAGATCCGGCACGCCATGCGTAATCGCGAGATACGACACGCCTCCCACCACCGGCGGCGCGAGCTGGATGCCGAGCGTGGGACGCAACGCGTCGGGCAGCGGATCGTGTACAGCCGCGCGATGCAGCACGATCGATTCGATCGCGAGCCACGAGAACACACCCGCCCCGAAGAACAACGCGCCGATCTGCGTCCAACCCAGACTCGCTGCCGCCGTTCCCGCGACGAAACTCGGCGCGACGGTTGGCAGATAGATGGCCGGCGTCGTCAGTTCGGGCTTCCGGCCGCCTTGCCAGAAGCGTCCATGAAGATAAGCGCCGAGGCCGAGCTGACTCACCACACCCGCGACGAACAACGCGATCGTCAACTCCCGCGAATAGTTCTGCACCGCTTGCGCCGCGAGCAACGTCGATACAGGCGCGAGCGCGGCGAACGACGACTGCACGGGATGCGCCATCTCGGCGATGGCCGCGTCGCGCTCGACAAGCCACTTGCGTGCATACGCGATCATCAAAGCGAGCCAAACCGACAGCGCGCCCGCGGTCAAGAGCGGCGGCACGACGGCCGGAATCGCCCAGACATGCGCCGCCGCTCGCCATGCGCCCGCCAAGGCCAGAAGGCCCACCGCAATGCCGAAAAAAGCGACCGGCATCGGTTGACGCTTGTTCATACGATCATTGGTGTCCATTGCCCTTCTCCGTGAATGCGCGGGTAAGAACGCGTGCTGCGCTCTTGTGTCCGTCGATGGAGAAAGCTTAGGTCCGTCAGGCCGTTGCGCGAATGTCGCAGCGTCTCGATTGACTACTCGATCGTCTCAAAGACAAGAGGTATCGGCGAAAATGGGCTTTCTCTGGACCGGGGATTTGCATACAGTGCCTGGCGCAGGGATGGCGAATGGTGAATGATGCGGATGGCATGCAAAGCACCACATGCAAAATGCCAAGCGCAAAGCACGATTCGCTCTACACACAGGAACAATGCATCCGACGTCATCCCACCAGGGAGGGACTGCGGCAAAACAGGCGGGCGCCAAGTCCGCCGCGTGTCAAACGCAGAAAGCCATCACGTCACGATCCGGGACACGCAGTAACCTCCGCGCGGATAATAGTCACGACGGCATCATCCCAAACGGCACTGCGAATAGCACCCTTGGCATTAGGTGCACCGCATGCAAAACACAAAATGCCCAGCGTCGCCGGCAACTTTGCCCGTTTTGCGCCACAGCCATCAAGCACGCCAGCGCACCGGGCCATGTCACCTCGAACGTGCACGACAACAACCACGCAAAACATCGATAACGCCTGGAGAATCGAGAAGATGAGAACTTTCCCGCTGGGTCTGCCGTTCCGAGCGCTTTCAATCGCGACCGCCCTATTCCTTTTGGCTTGCGCACAGACCGGCCCGGTCGAATTCTCCGCGAGCGCCAACCCACCCGCTTCCGACAACGACGGTCCCGCCGACTTCAGCGGCATGGACAACTCGATGAACGCCTGCAAGACGCAGTCGCGACAGGCAGGCGCGGACCGCTGCACACAGGTGCGCGCTTACGAATCCTGTATGAAGAGCAAAGGCTACATCACCGTTCTGGGCCCGGAAAACCCGCCGAACTGCGGACAGCCCGACTGGGAGCAGGACGTGCGCAAGTGGCTGCGTTGAGCCGAGCAGATTCATCGACGGCGCGAGGTCGATGTCCACCACGCCCGTGTCGCCTAACGCCGCGCGCATCATTGCACCGACAAGCAACGACACGCTCACCACACGCTAAAGTCCCGCGACGCGCATGCCGTTATGCGGTGCATGAGAAAGAAACGCCTACACTCCCGCGATATGAACAACGCCTTCGCCGCAGCCGCCGAGGCGCTTGCCCTTTTTTGCCGTCTGCGCAACGTGGATGCCGCCGACTTGCCCGCCCAGGACGTGGATACACTGCTCGACCTCGCCTTCGAAGAAGCCGCGCAGCAAGCGGCCGCCCGTAGCGAGGCGCGCCGTCCCGGCTGAGCAAGAGTATTCACGGACGGGAGCATTACTTGCTTTTCAGAACGACATGGCGCCGTGGGCCACGCGCCGCGGAGGCTCCATGTCGAAGATACTCGGCCCGATACTGGGCCCGCACGTAGCGAACGTCGCACGTCATCCGTTCGGCTTCGTCATGCGCACGATCAAGGCATTTCGCGCCAATCAGGGCATGCTGCTCGCGGGCGCGGTGGCCTATTACGCGCTTTTGTCGATCGTGCCGCTTCTGATCCTCATCGTGATCGTGCTGTCGAAATTCATCGGACAGAAGGAACTGCTCGACACGCTCTCCCATTTACTCGAATGGCTCGTGCCGGGACAGGCACGCGCAGTCGTGCGTGAACTCGCGAATTTTTTGGCGCATCGGGCGGTCATCGGTTGGCTTCTTCTCATCACGATGATCTTTTTCAGTTCGCTCGCCTTCACCGTGCTCGAGAACGCGATGTCGGTGATCTTCGTGCATCGCGTGGCGGTCCGCCGTCGGCACTTTCTCCTGTCCGCCTTGCTACCGTACTGCTACATCCTTTTCTTGGGCGTCGGCATGCTGATCGTGACTTTCGTGTCGAACGGGCTCCAGGCGATGGGCACGAACAGCCTCTATTTCCTCGGCATCGAAATATCGCTCAAGGGCGTGTCGCGCCTTTTGCTGTATTTGCTCGGCTTCGCGGGCGAGGTTTTCGTGCTGACATCGATCTATCTCGTGATGCCGGTGGGACGTCCGTCACTGCGGCTCGCGTTGATAGGCAGCGTGACCGCTGCCATTCTTTGGGAAATCACGCGCCACGTGCTTGTCTGGTACTTCGCGACGCTTTCGCAGGTAAGCGTGGTGTACGGATCGCTGACGACGTCGATTGTCGTGCTGTTTAGTCTGGAGGCACTCGCCACGTTGTTGCTCTTCGGTGCGCAAGTAATCTCCGAGTTCGAGCGTTTCGGCCTGCCTCAGGCCACCGAGCCGCAACCGTTTCACACCGGCACGGGCTGAACCTATTCGCCTGATGGTCCGATTGCATTTTATGTGCGCTATCGCACATAAGTTTGACCGTCTCGTCCGACAAATAGCGCTAAATTCCCCATTTCGATGCGCGGGCGTGAACTCTGCTACGGTAGTATTCAAATGCGAGCGACACGTCTTGTAAATGTCGATGGCACGGTGCCGCTCCAAGCACTTCGCCTATAAAATGCGGCGCCAGCCCTCCTTACGCGGGCATCGTGCAAAGCAAACTGAATTGCATCCATCGTTGAGCGCCAAGTAACGCGGGCGTTCGGCATGCTTCATTGCGGCGAGAAGGATCAGTCGGCTGTCGCTGCATAGCCATCGATCTTCAAGGCTGTACTCATCATCAGTTGGGCCATTCGTTTGAATGGGTGCGCCCGCGGGCCTTCATATCGCGTGCGCGCCATTCCACTGTTATACGGCGGTGTCGAGCGTGTTGTGTAACGCTAGTTGGACACCGCCCGACGATCACGTTCCGGAGAGCGCTGTCATGCCTCACCACGCTGAACTACCCCAGCAGAGCATCGCGGGTCACGCACGACCCGCGAATGATCCCACTGTCATTGCCATGGAAACACCGCCGCTCGATTTGGAGGATGAGCCCGTGGCGCAGCGCGCACCATTGCGCTTTGGGCGTCTCGCCTTGTGGAGCGCGTCGGCGGGCGCGTTGGCCGTCGGCGTGCTGGGAACCATCGCCTACAGCATGTGGTTCTCGCACGATCAACGCGTCTATGCTGAAGCGATGTCCAGCGCACGCCAGACGTTAGGTGTCGATCAACCGACTTTCGTCGCGGCTCAGGTGCCTGCACGGATGCAAACGCAGACGCAAGCCGTTGGCACAGTGGAAGCGGCGCCTGTCTCCGTTCGCGATGCGTCCATGAGCACGACTGCACCCGCCGTCTATGGCGCGGACACAGTGGATGCCGCCGCCATCGCCGCCGCTCCAACGCAAGCGGCGCCGACCGTGCAACGTCCGAGCGCGGTGGCCGCAACGCGACCTCCGTCGCAAACTGCCTCGGCGCGCGGAAACCGTGCGGCTTCGGCCCAAGCGAGCGCCGGGCAGACTCAGGCTGCACGCCGTCGCGCGGCGCGCGCCAGAACGGACACCGGCCTCTTCGCGCGCGTGGGCGCGTTCTTCCATCGAGTGAGTTATCGACGCAATGCAACAGCCGGTCAGCGAGAGGAATATTCCCGTCCGTGAAGCATCGGCAGCGCCACCGATGCCCGCGGATGAAGACGCCGTGGATCGGCCGCTGCCGCATCGCATTTTGAATACCGTTCAGGCGCTCGCCCGGCGTGCGGGCATTCGCGGGCCAGCTCCGCTTGCAGCCGTGGCGTTGTCGCTGCTGCTCATCGGCCTGCTTTTTCTTGCGGTTCAGGTCCGCACCATTTTTTCGGTGCAATTACATCAGGAATACATCGGGCTCGTGCTCGAAGCAGTCGAGCGTGCCGATGCCGCGCGTAGCGCCTCGGTGGTGCTGCTGGGCACGCCGGCGAGCGATGCACAGCACCACATTGCGTACCGCCAGGCGCGCATCGAGTTTGCCGCGCGGCTCGGAAGCCTGCACGCGCTCATCGGTTCGAGCCCGGTGCCCGCGCCGCCAATGCCCGCTGACGTCCTCTCGCCTGCTGCCGATTTTCGCGCGGCCAGCAGCGCGCTCGATTCCGTCTACGCCTACTGGCGCACCGAGCGCGACCGCGCCAGCGCCGATCTGCGCGAGCGCATCGTGAGCGTGTCGCATACGCTCATCGCGTTATCGGCGATCGTGTTCGGCGTGTTGATCACGGCGATCGGAATGTATGCAAAACGCAATCGACAATTGGTCGGCATGTCGCATGAGTTCGAACACGCTTCACTGCACGACGCGATGACGGGCCTGCCCAATCGACGCAAGCTGTTCGCGTCACTGGAGGAGTCGGCCGCGCGCCTTGCGAACGGCGCCGAACCGGCACGCATCGCCGTGTTGTATATCGATCTCGACGGCTTCAAGCGCGTCAACGATACGCACGGTCACCGTATCGGCGACGAGTTCCTGATTGCGATATCGCGACGCTTTCGCCAGACCGTGCGTAGTGGCGACGTCGTCGCGCGTATCGGCGGCGACGAGTTCGCCGTGCTCGTGCGCGAGTTTTCCGGGGACAAGGAGCTGGCCGCGATCGCGCAACGGATCATCGATTGCGTGACCGAAACCGACATGCAGATGCGTCTTTCGCTGGTGCGAGCAAGTATCGGCATCGCGAGCTACCCGGACCGGGTGAGCGACTACTGGCGCCTCGTCGCGGTCGCCGACGACACCATGTACACAGTCAAGCGTAACGGCAAGAACAACTACGCCTTCGCCTCTCTCGCACCCGCTGCATCTGCTTCCGCTTCTATCTAGGCCGCTGCACGAAGGTCTTCCTCGCCACCGAGCGCATCGGTCAGGTCGCCGAGCATGCGCGCGAGTTCGCCTGTCATCAGCATGAAGTCGGATTCGAAGCGTTCATCGTCGTTGGTCGCGGTGGGATCGGCGGTCTCCTTGATGACGTCGAGCGCGCTGACCCGCTTCAACGTAAGCGATGGCGTCAAGACGTAAGAAACGCGGTCGTTCCACGTCATGGCAAGCCGCATGCACTGCTTGCCCGCTTCGATATGACGGCGCATGTCTTCCGCTTCCAGCGCGTGACCCACGTAGCGGACCGTTGCATTGCCCTCGCCAGCAGAACGCAGCTCGGTATCGCGGTCAAGCGTAAAGCCCGCGGGCGCTTCGCCTGTTAGGAGCCACTCGGTCATCGCGGAAACGGGCGACCGTGCCACGCGCACACTCATCAACGGAAGATCGGTCACCGACTTGACGAGCAGACCGATGATGTCGTCGCATAGCGTCGCCGACGCAGCGTCGATTGCAAGCCAGCCATTTACAGGGTCGATCCACACGCGCGTATCGCGCCGGATGCTGAACGCGCGCGGCAAGAGTTCGTCGGTGATCTGCTCCTTGAGCTCGCGCATCTGCTTGCGGCCGGGTTTGAAGCCCTGCTGTTCTTCCACTTCGAGCGCGCGTTCCTTAGTGAACTGCGTCACGACCGAAGCGGGCAAGAGCTTCTTCTCGGCGCGATACGTAATGAGCATCTGTCGGTTGACGGCATAGACGAGCGAGTCGTCGCCGTGCGGCGAAACCCAGCCGCGCCGTTCGTTCTCGACGCTCGATGCAGCACTGAAGCCAAGTGGCGCGAGCCACTGCTGCAGCTTTTCAGGGGTGATGTTCCACGGTGCGGGCAGACGGTGAAGCTGGAGGTTTTTGAACCACATGGCGAGGTATCGATGCGTTCGGGAAAAGCGCGCCATTTTATACGACGTGGCACGAGGTCGAAGCGCGTTACACTAGAACGGCTCAAAAACGCTTGAATGCCTCAGCAATAGGAGCACCGATCATGGATAACCTGGACGCGCAAGGCACCTTCCGCGGGCTGCCGTTGACCACCGAGCAGGACGCCGAAGTGCGGCATTACATCAAGAAGAAAAAGCAGCGGAACGAGCCGTGGGATACACCCGAACTCAACGCAATGATCAAGGACATGCTCGACCCTCCTGGCGATGACGACGATACCGCCGACATCGACGATGAAGAGGAAACGCGCTCCGTGGCCGAGCGTGCATCGGCGTTCATCGACGAAGACATGGAGCCGATAGAGCACAACGAGGAATGGCACGCCGCCATGGAAGCCGAAGTGATGAAAGGGCCAAGACGCTAAAGCGATTCATAGCAGCCAGGCCAAGGCAATAAAAAGCGCCGGTAATCAGCCGGCGCCGCATGTGCTTAAAACACTTCGAGCTTTAATGTCTGTGACGCATCCAGTCGCGCGGCGGATGTGTATCGAGCCATCGTGCCTTGGGGACGTTGATATGCGGATGACGATGATGCATCACGAGAATCACCGCGGCGCATAGCAGCACGACAATGCCCACCATCAGGCTGATCATCGGTTCGGTCATAAGCAACCTCCTTAGCGGAACAAGGGGCGACGCTTGCACAGCTTGAGAGCGTGCGGCGCTTCCAGGCATCATGCGCTTAAACGAACTTCACGGCGCAGTGCATGCCGATGGAATTTTTCAAGCCAGCCTGAGGTAAAGCTTGGAGCGACCGAGCGATCCTTAAGCGCACGTTGCTTTGTATTGCGCAAATACTTCGAAGCTTGACGGAACGAGTCGCGCACGCTTGTCCTATGATGAAGAGACTTGAAGAGACGTAAGAGAGTCGCAAGAACGCTTTAGAAGAGCCGCTCAAGGACCGCTAACCGGAGACGTGCAACATGGCAACATGGAAACCCGACCCGAGCTTCTATCCTTCGCCTCGCCTTGCAGCCAAGGCTCCGCGAGAAACACTCGCCTATGTCGCGACATTCGACCCCGAGCGCAATACGCCCGACAAGCTGGCGGTCGTCGATGTCGATCCCGATTCGCCGGACTATACGAAGATCGTCGGCGAACTCGCCATGCCCGATACCGGCGACGAACTGCATCACTTCGGCTGGAACGCCTGCTCTTCGTGTCTTTGCCCCAATGCGCCGCACCCGCATATGGAAAGGCGTTATCTCGTGGTGCCGGGGCTGCGCTCGTCGCGCATTCATATCGTCGATACGAAGCCCGATCCAAAGCAACTCAAGATCGTGCGTACGATCGAGCCCGATGAACTCGCCGAGAAAACGGGCTATACGCGTCCGCATACCGTGCATTGCGGACCGGGAGGCATCTACGTCACGGCATTGGGCAATGCAGAAGGCAAAGCGCCCGGCGGCGTGCTGATGCTCGATCAACAGAGCTTCGATCCACTAGGCCGATGGGAAGTGGACCGCGGCCCGCAACAGCTTGCCTACGATGGCTGGTGGCATCTCGGTTACGACACGATGGTGACGAGCGAATGGGGCACGCCCGATACCTTCGAGAGCGGCCTCGTACCCGAACTTCTTTTAGGCGCGAAATACGGCAGAAAACTGCATTTCTGGGACTTCACCAAGCGCAAGCATATTCAGGAAATCGACTTTGGCGACGAGTATCAACTCGTGTTCGAACTGCGCCCCGCGCACGATCCGACCAAGGCGTACGGCTTCGTGAATTGCGTCATCAGCTTGAAGGATCTGTCCTCGTCGATATGGACTTGGTATCGCGACAAGGACAAGTGGGCCGTCAAGAAGATCATCGACATTCCCGCGGAACCTGCCGATGCCTCGGTTCTGCCGCCGCTTCTTCAAGGCTTCGGCGCGGTGCCGCCGCTCGTCTCCGACATCGATCTCTCGATGGATGATCGCTTCCTCTACGTGTCCTGCTGGGGCACGGGCGACATGCTTCAGTATGACGTCTCCGATCCCTTCTCGCCCAAGCTCACAGGTAAGGTCCGCATCGGTGGGATCGTGTCGCGCGCCACTCATCCCGGCGCTAAAAACGGTGCACTCAATGGCGGACCGCAAATGGTCGAAGTCAGTCGCGATGGTCGGCGCGTCTACTTCACCAATTCGCTTTATGGCGCGGTGGACGCGCAGTTTTATCCCGAAGGTATCGACGGCTGGATGGTGAAACTCGACGCCGATCCGAACGGCGGCCTTAGCACCGACAAGAACTTCTTCATCGACTGGCCGAAGGGGCACAGGCCGCATCAGATCAGGCTGCAAGGCGGCGATTGCTCGTCGGATTCGTTCTGCTATCCGTGACCTCCTCGTCGGCGTTATGGCTCACGGCTGCGGGATTGGGCGCCTTTCATGGACTCAATCCCGCAATGGGCTGGCTCTTTGCCGTCGCGCTCGGACTCTATGCGCATAGCAGGCGCGTCGTTCTGATCTCGCTCGTGCCGATTGCGCTCGGTCATGCGTTATCGGTAGGGCTCGTGCTGGTTGGCGCGCTTACGCTCGGGACCATGCTTGGACATGAGATGCTCGCGCGTGGTGCAGGCCTGGTGCTGATCGGCTGGGGCATATGGCGGCTGTGGCGCGGTCATCGTGGACGGCCTTCGGTTGGCATGCGCACGGGCCTCGCGGGCCTCGCGTTGTGGTCGTTCGTAATGTCGAGCGCACACGGCGCGGGCCTCATGCTCGTGCCGGCGCTCTTGCCCCTGTGCTCGGGCAAGCTTGCCGGCGGCGCGCTCGAAGCGGGCGCCCTCGCGCTCGCCATCCACACGGCGTCGATGCTTGCCGTCATTGCCGTCATCTCCCTGCTGGCCGTGACGGTGCATGAGCGTGTGGGGCTCGGGTTTCTACGCACGGGGTGGGTCAACGTCGATTGGCTCTGGAGTGTGGCCCTCATCGCATGCGGCGCGTGGCTCTTCGTGTAGTCTGGATTCCGCTGCTGCAAGACAGGCCTCAAGGGCCGACGCACGTGGCGGACGCCGGCAGAAGTTAGGCGCTAAAGGCCTACTGTCGTCGATTGCGTGACTCAGTGAGTCCCGGCAATATCAACCGACATAACGATAAAAATAAAAGAACGCGGCGCAGAAAATTCCAGGAACAATGGCCTAGTCGAACGAGGGGGAGCACACCGATGCGCGAAATTTCATACGAAGAACAAACCGTCAAATCCGGCAATCCGCTAGCGCGTTATGCACATCGAACGCGCATGAACATGGCGATCGATTTGGTGACCGGACTATGTGCGAAACGCGGCACGGTGGTCGATTTCGGTGCGGGCCCTGGACTCTTTTTGCACACGCTCGGCGAAGCGCGCCCGGACGTGACGCTCGTCGGTCACGATCCGTACATGGCGCCCACCTTTCCCGAAGTCAAATACGCGGAGTCGCTGAACAACGTGACGCCGCAAAGCGTCGACGTGCTGACCGCCTTCGAAGTCTGCGAACATCTCTACGACAACGAACTGGCCATGCTGCTCGATGACGCCGCGCGCATTCTCAAGCCGAGCGGCGCGCTCGTGATCTCGGTGCCGATCATGTACGGCCTCGCGATCGCGCCGAAGGTATCGAACTGGATGCTCCGCAGTCGTTCCTTCAAGTCGGAATACACGCCTTCCGAAGTGCTCAAGTCGATGGTCGGCATGTCCGTAAGCCGGCCGATCAATCCGCGCATCACGCATAAGGGTTTCGACTTCCGTGAGTTGCGCGATCTCGTAAGCGTGGGCTTCGATATCGATGCCGTGCATATGAGCCCGGTGCCGCATATGCCTTGGTGGTTGAGTTCGCAATACTTCATGATCTGCAGGCCGAAAGCGCAAGGTTGAGGTATTCGACTGCTGGGCGATACGCCGGGAACGCGACGAATTCGGCCCGGCGTTTCACATGGCGAGCGCTTCTGCCAGGCAATTGCATTCGGCATGCAAAAGACTGAATGCAAAAGACTGAATGCAAAATGCGCTCTCACTCTTGCCGCGATACTTCTTCCGCATCTGGTAACGCGGCGGTCGTCCATCCGCCGCCGAGCGCCTTGATCAGCGCGACGCTGGCCGCCATGCGCCGCCGCTCGATACGCACCTCAGTGCGTTGATCCGATAACACGATAGCCTGCGTCACCACTACGTTCAGATACGTGATCGCGCCGTTCTCGTAGCGATTGCCAACCTTCGATAACGCGCGCTTCGCTGCATCGACCGCGTCGCGTTGCGCTTCGCTCTCACGGCGCAAAACCTCCAGCGCGTTGAGGTTGTCCTCCACTTGCCCGAAAGCCGTGAGCACCGTTTGACGATAATCAGCGACGCTCTCGTCATAAGTCGCGCGTGCCGCATCGCGTGCCGCGGCACGGCCACCGAAGTCCAGTGCGGTGAAAGCGAGTTGCGGCCCGAGCGACCAGAAGCGGCTTGGCGCCATCAACCAGGAACTAAAATTGGTGGCTTCGAGGCCACCCGTCGCGGCAAGCAGCAGATTCGGAAAGAACGCGGCCGTCGCCACGCCGACGCGTGCGTTGGCCTCAGCGACGCGGCGCTCGGCCGCCGCGATATCGGGCCGTCGCTCCAGCAACGCGGAAGGCACGGAAAGCGGCAGCGCAGCGAGTGCCGCCGATGGGCGCGGCGCATGCCCTTCATCGAGCGGCTCGACATCGAGCGTGAAACTCGACGGCGGCTCGCCAACGAGAATCGCGATTGCATTCACGAGGCTCGCGCGCGCGGTTTCGAGATCGATCAACTGCGCCTGCGTCGAGCGCAACTGCTCCTCCGCCTGCGCAACATCGGACTCAGCCGCGATGCCGCCTGCAAACCGGTCACGCGTCAACACGAGCGCCTTGTCGTAGGCTTGCAGCGTCTCCTTTAAAAGCCGCTCTTCCTCCACCGTGCCGCGCAACTCGAAGTAGTTACTTGCAAGCTCGGCCTGCATCGACAGGATCGCACTTTGCAAGTCGGCTGCGCTTGCCTGCGCTCCCGCACGTCCGCCTTCGACCGCGCGGGAAATGCGGCCCCACAAGTCGGGCTCCCACGAGATTTGCGCATCGACCAGATAGTCCGGCACTGTCACGCCCGCGCTCGACTTGTACATTATGTTCGACGACGCCCGCGACTGATTGAATGCAGCATTCGCCGTGACAGTCGGAAAGTATGCCGAACGCGCCTGCGCGACGGCCGCTCGCGCGCCGCGAAAACGCGCGGATGCCGCCGCCACCGTTTGGTTCGCGCTCGCGACGCGTTCCTCCAGAGCGTTCAATTGCGGGTCGCCGTAGATTTCCCACCAGGGAGCGCGTTGGGTGGCATCGGCGGGCTGCGCGGCTTTCCAGTTTTGCGGCAGTGTGTCCGCATGAACGGGCGCATCGGCGGGTTCTGCCGTTTTGTATGCAACGGGCATCGCCACGTCGGGCTTGCTGTAATCCGGCCCGACCGCGCATCCGCTTAACATTAGCGCCAGCACCGCCGCCAAACTTGGCATTCGGCATTTTGCATGCAGCATGCTCATGATGCTTCGCCGCCCTGCTTCGGTTGACTCGCACCAGGCGTGGCGTTCGCGCGTCCGATACGCACCGCCGCTCCATCGATGATCGAATCCGGGGGATTCACGATCACACGCTCATCGCCCGACAATCCGGCTGCGATCGAAACGCGCGTGCCGTAATCGGTTCCAAGCGTGATCGGCAGCAGCTTCACGCGATTGTTCGCATCGACGCTCGCCGCATGCACGCCATCCGGACGAAACAGCAGCGCATTGCCGGGTAGCGTGTACGACGCGCTAGCGTTGGTGAGGCGAAAGCGCACTTGCGCGTAGGCGCCTGCCAGCAATTCCCCGCTCGGATTCTTCACGCCGACTTCGACACGCATGGTGCGTGCAACCGGATCGACCGCTCCCGCCGTTCGCACCGTGACGCCCTCGAACTTGCGATTGCGCTCTTCGTTGAGGATCAGTTCCGCCGGCAAGCCGGGGGTCACGAGCCGCGCATAGGCTTGCGGCACATCGACGAACACGCGCAGCGTAGTGGCATCTTGTATATGGAAGAGCTCGCGGCCGATCCCCGCGCTGCCCGCATCGATCAACTGGCCGACATCGGTGTTGCGGGCCGTCACGACGCCATCGAACGGCGCGTAGATCTTCTGGAACGAAACCATCTGCTCCAGTCGCGACACGTTCGCCTGCGAGGCGTTGAACGCAGCTTCCTTGGCGAGCATGTCGCCGGTCTTTTCATCTGTCTCCTGCCGCGAGACCGAGTTGTTCTTCGCCATCTGCACCCAACGATCGGCGGTGGTCTTCGCCAACAAATAATTGGCGCGCGCCGTCTGCGCATCGGCGCGAGCCTGGCGCAGCTGATCATTGATCTCGGGTGCATCGATCTCCGCAAGCAGCTGTCCTTTGCGCACCTTGGTGCCGATATCCGCGGTCCAGCGTTTCAGATAGCCATTGGTGCGCGCAAAAATCGGGGCATCGGAGAAGGCACGGATATCGCCTGCGAGCACGAGGTCCTGTGTCGGCTTCATGCGCGTCGGCTTGATGATTTCGACGGTCTGGACGCTGTGCTCGCCGGCATCGCGTTCCAGTTCCGCGTGCGCGGAATGGCGTGACCAGATACCCTGCGCCACCAGCAACACGACGACCACGAGCGCGATCACGAGCCACATGCGCCCGCGCTTGCGTGTCGATCGTTCGTTTGACTGCTCGTTCATTCGAACTCCGTATATATCGGCATCACGACTGGCCTTGCGGCTTGCCATCCAGGTGCTTTGCGCCGCCGCGCTTCGCTTCGATACGCTTATAGATCATCGAGAACACCACGGGCACAAAGAAGAGCGTGGCGATGGTGCCGACCATCAGGCCGCCGATCACCGCGCGGCCGAGCGGCGCATTCTGTTCGCCGCCCTCGCCGAGACCGATGGCCATGGGCACCATGCCGATCATCATCGCGAGTGCGGTCATCAGCACGGGCCTGAAACGCGAGTAGCCGGCTTCGAGCGCCGAGCGCATGGCATCGCGGTGTTCCTGCAATGCAGAACGCGCAAAGCTCACGACGAGAATGCTGTTGGCCGTCGCGATACCGATACACATGATCGCGCCGGTCAATGCGGGAATGGACAGCGTCGTATGCGTGAGGAAGAGCATCCAGACAATGCCCGCTAACGCACCCGGCAGCGCGGTGATGATGATGAACGGATCGAGCCACGACTGAAAATTGACCACGATAAGCAGATACACCAGCACGACGGCGAGAATCAATCCAAACGCCAGGCCCGAGAAAGACCCGTTCATCGTTTCGACTTGTCCACGCATGTCGATTGACGAGCCTTTGGGCAATTGGCCGCGCGCTTCGTCGATGATGCGTTGAACGTCATCCGATACCGCGCCCAGATCGCGCCGCTCGGTGCTTGCATAAAGATTGATGGTGGTCTGCGCGTTGTAGTGATACACGACGGCATCGCGCGACCCGCGAGACAATGAAGCAAGCGCGCCGAGAATATTCGTCTTGCCGCTAGCCGATGTCACTGGAATATTCGCGACTGATTGCAACGAGTTCATATCGTATTGCGGCGCGGACGTAATGACGTTGTAGCTCACGCCATTCGCGGGATTGAGCCAGAACGTAGGCGTCGTCTGCTGACTTCCCGACAGCGTGATGAGCAGATTGCTTGCGACATCGCGTTGCGTAAAGCCTGCCTGAAGCGCCTTCGTACGATCTACTTCAACGTTGACGAATGGAAGATCGGAAGGCTGCTGAATGCGTGCATCGACGAGGCCCGGCACGCGACGAATCTTCTCGAGCAAGTGATTGGCGAAGGCGCGATTGCCACGCACATCGCGGCCCGTGATGGCAATATCGAGCGGCGCCGGCACACCGAAGTTGAGAATCTGACTCACGATATCCGCGGGCAGGAAGGAGAACGCCACGCCGGGGAATTCCTGCGGCAGGCGCTTGCGGAGTTGGCGGATATAGTCGTCGGTGGGCGCGTGATCTTCGTTGAGCGTGATGAGCACGTCGGCATCGGCGGAACTGATGGTGCCGGTGTTGCTATACGAAAGATTGATGCCCGATACCGGCAAGCCCATGTTGTCGATGATCGAATGCACCTCGCGCGACGGAATGAGTTGGCGAATGCGCTTGTCGACACGATCGGTCAATGCCGCTGTTTCCTCAATACGTGTGCCGGTTTTCGTGCGCAAGTGCAGTGCGATCACGCCCGAATCGACGGAAGGAAAGAAGTCACGGCCAAGAAACGGTGCGAGGGCGAGCGAGAGCAGACAGCAGATGAGGAACAACGACGCGAAGCGCGCGGGATGCGCGAGCCGAGCTTCGAGAAAGGCGCGGTAGCGTCCGCGCACCGCTTCGAAGCGTCTCTCGAAACCGAGATGAATACGCACGAAGGGATTGCGCGAACCCTTCATCGATTCGACATCGCCACCCATGTGTTCGTGGTTGCGCAACAGATACTTCGCAAGCGTCGGAACGAGCGTGCGCGAGAAGAAGTACGACGCAATCATGGCGAAGACGACTGCTTCGGCCAGCGGCACGAAGAGGTAGTGCGCAACGCCGGTAAGCAGGAACATCGGAATGAAAACGATGCAGATGGAAAGCGTGGAAACGAGCGTTGGCACGGCGATCTGTTGCGCGCCATCGAGAATCGCTTGCTCCAGTTCCTTGCCCTCTTCGAGATTCTGGCTGATGTTTTCGATAGCGACGGTAGCATCGTCCACGAGAATACCGACCGCGAGCGCCAGTCCGCCGAGCGTCATGATGTTGATGGTCTGCCCGATCGCCGAGAGTGCGACGATCGACGTGAGCATCGACAAGGGAATGGAGATGGCGATGATAAGCGTCGCGCGCCAGCTACCTAAAAACAGCAGCACCATGAGCGCGGTCAGACCCGCCGCGATCACGGCCTCGCGCAACACACCCTCTACCGATGCCCGCACGAACAGCGATTGGTCGGCGACCGGCTCTATCTTCAAAGATTCGGGCACCATGCCACGCAGCGTCGGCAACAGGTGCTTCACGCGCGACACGATATCGAGCGTCGATGCATTGCCGCTCTTGTTGATCGTCAGAAGCGCCGCACGCGTGCCATCAAGTCGCACGATATTCGTTTGCGGCTGAAAGCCATCGCGCACGTGCGCCACGTCGCGAATATAGATGGTGCCGCCAGGCCCTGTTCGGATCGGAATGTCGTTGAGACCTTCGATCGTATCCGGGCTCGCATTGAGTCCCACTTGATATTCGGTCGGTCCGATCTTGGTCGTGCCCGTCGGCAAGATCAGGTTTTGCGCGCTGATGGCATTCACGACATCGGTGGGGGCAAGATTCTTTGCCTGCAGCCGGCGCGAGTCGATATCGACCATGATCTGCCGCTGCTTGCCGCCATAAGGCAACGGCACGGATGCACCCTGCACTGTCGCAAGCTGCGTCTTGAGAAAGCTATTACCGAAGTCGTAGAGCTGCTGCTCGGTGAGTTCCGACGACGACAACGCAAGCCGCAAGATCGGCACGGTCGACGCATTGAAGCGCAAGATGTTCGGCGGCGTGATGCCCTGTGGCAACTGACGAAGCTGCGTCTGCGAAAGCGCGGTAATTTCCGCGATCGCTTCATCCACGTTTGCGTTCGGCTGAAAAAATATGCGGATAACCGCAATGCCTGGGAGCGATTCCGATTCGATATGTTCGATATCGTTGACCGCCACCGAAAGCCCACGCTCGTAATTGAGCGTGATGCGGCGCTCCATTTGATCGGGAGGCAAGCCCGTGTACGACCAGATTACGCTAACGACCGGAATGTCGATGTTCGGAAAGATATCGGTCGGCGTGCGCATGATCGCGAGCGGGCCGATGATAAGCAGCAGCAGCGACAGGACAATGAACGTGTACGGGCGCTTAAGCGCGAGTCTGACAATCCACATCGAAGTTTCGCTTGCCCCGTTTGATGTTCGCTATTTCGAATACTTTTCGCTAAGCGCCAACTAAAGCGCTGAAAGCATCCGTACGATGACACAAACAAAGCTTACAAAACAATTTGTGCAAACGCTTGCGAGGGTTTATGCGTAAAGAATTCTTCCGATATTTCCTGAATTGTTTTTCTTAAGCCACGCTAAGCCGTGTCTAGCGTTCGTCGAAGCTCACGACTACGCGGTCGCTAACCGGATGACACTGGCACGTCAGCACGAAACCGTCATCGATCTCGTGTTGTTCGAGCGTGAAATTCCGGTCCATCTTTACCTCTCCCTCAAGCACTTTTGCGCGGCACGTGCAGCACACGCCACCTTTGCACGCATAAGGCAGTGCCAAACCCGCTTTGAGTCCGACGTCGAGCACACTCACGCCTTCATAGGGCAAACGCAATTTGCGCCTTTTTCCGTCGATGACGAGTTCAAGGTCGGCCGCAGGCGTGTTCTCGGTAATTTCGACGGCCGGAACGCCCGCTTGCGGCAAGGGTGTACCGAAACGCTCCACATGGATCTGTTTCTGTGCGACGCCCGAACTCTTGAGCGCGGCTTCAGCCGCATCCATCATCGGCCCAGGACCGCAAATGAAGGCTTCATCGATTTCTTGTGGAGGCAGCAGCGTTTGCAGGAACGCACGGCACTTTGCTTCGTCCAGCACGCCGTTGAAGAGTTCGACGTCCTGCAAGTCGTCCGAGAGCACGTGATAGAGCGAAAAGCGGCTCATATAACGGTTCTTGAGATCTTCGAGCTCTTCGGCAAACATGATCGCATCCACGCTGCGATTGCCGTACACAAGCGTGAAGCGGCTCGTGGGTTCCATATCGAGCGTGGTCTTGACGATGGCGAGCACTGGCGTGATGCCCGAGCCACCTGAAAACGCCACGTAATGCTTGGCGTGGTCCGCGTTCAAATGCGTAAAGAAACGGCCATCGGGCGTCATGACTTCGATCTCGTGGCCGGGCTTCAGCGTGTCGAATGCGAAGTTCGAAAAACGCCCGCCGCGCACGCGCTTGATGCCGATACGCAATTCTCCATCGCGATCGTAGTCCGTGACACCCACGCAGATGGAATAGGAGCGGCGCGTCTCTTCGCCGTCGATATGCGTCTTCAAGGTCACGAACTGCCCTTGCGTGAAGCGGAACGCGTCGCGCAGCAGTGGCGGTACATCGAACGAGACGGTGACCGCGTCGGCCGTTTCAGGACGAACCTCGCGAATGCGCAGCGGATGGAATTGCGGAGTGGCCATGAGCGTCGAATCGATGAAAAAGAAACGGATCAGTACGGTTTGAAGTAATCGAACGGCTCGCGGCAATCGACGCATCGGTACAGCGCCTTGCACGCCGTCGAGCCGAATTGCGCGAGCCTTTCCGTATGCGTCGAACCGCAACGAGGACACGCGACCGGCTCCTGCTTCATCGGCTTATATGGCACGAAACGCAGCGGTTGCTCCTGATTCGGTGCAGCAGTTCCACATTGCCCCGTCGGCGGCGCGATGCCATAACGTCGTAGCTTGTCGCGCGCTTCATCGGTGATCCAGTCGGTGGTCCATGCCGGTGCGAGCACCGTCTCAATGCGATGCGCCCCGAGCTTCGCGTTATGGATTGCATACGCGATGTCCTCGGCGATCTGCGACATGGCGGGACATCCCGAGTAAGTCGGCGTAATCACGACCTCGAGCACGCCGTCCGCGCCATGACGCACGTCGCGCAAGATGCCCAGTTCGCGTATGGATACGACGGGGATCTCCGGGTCCGGCACGGCTTCGAGCACGGACCATACGTGTTGCAAGACAGTATCGGCGTGCATGGTGTTCACCAGCTTGCGCCCGGGTGCTGACGTGCGAGGCTTTGCATCTCCGCGAGCAGATAACCCATATGCTCGGAGTGTTCGCCGAGTTTGCCTGTGCTGACATGCTTTACATCGGCGGGCGCGGTGAGTGTAGCTTCGTCTAAAGCGTCGCCGAGTTGTGCGCGCCATGCCGCTTCGAAATCGCTTGCAAGCGGCGCGATGCCTGCTTGTGCAACGACACGCTCGATTGCATCGATCGCAAAAAACTCGCGTGTGTAAGGCATCAAATAGTCGAGTGCAGCCTGTGCGCGTCGATGCGATTCCTCCGTGCCATCGCCGAAGCGCACGAGCCAGTCGCGTGCATGATGCAAGTGATAACGCACTTCCTTGATCGACTTTGCGGCAATGGCGGCAAGCTGCGCATCAGCCGATGCCTGCAAGACTGTCCATAGTTCAGCCATCAACGCCGAATAGAGGAAGTTGCGCACGATGGTCACTGCATAATCGCGCTCGGTTCGCACCGTGCCCGCGAACGGTCCATAGTGCGGCAGCTCGGCAATCGTATAGTTGGCGAACTCACGCTCGCCACGAAAGTACGCGTAGTCGTCTTCGGTTTTCTGCGTGCCGGTCATCTCGGCTTCGAGCGTTGCCGCATGCGAATAAAGCAAGCGCGCCTGTCCGATGAGATCGAGACTCATGTTAGCGAGCGCGATGTCTTCTTCGAGCGCGGGACCGTGGCTGCACCATTCGGCGTTTCGCTGACCGAGGATCAACGCGTTGTCGGCGAGGCGCAGGACGTAAGCGAGATGTTCGCGCGTCGGAATGAGCGTCGTCATGTCCCGCCTTTACATGTGATTGATTTCGTCGGGCAGCACGAAGAACGTAGGATGCCGATATATCTTGTCGATCGCGGGTTCGAATAATTCGCCCTTGTCCGCCGGGTCCGATGCCGTGATAGCCGATGATGGCACCACCCAGATGCTCACGCCTTCCTGACGCCGCGTATAGACATCGCGCGCCATTCTCAACGCAGCGCCCGCGTCGGGCGCATGCAGGCTGCCGCAATGCTTGTGATCTAGACCCTGCTTGCTACGCACGAACACTTCCCAGATCGGCCATTCCTTGCTCATCGTCGTCTCCTTCATGCGGCCTGTTTCTGCTGATCCTGCGCTTTGCGCGCTTGTTTGTCGGCATAAGCGAGCGCCGCTTCGCGCACCCACGCGCCATCGTCATTCGCCTTTACGCGAGTCGCAAGCCGTTCCTTGTTGCACGGACCGTCACCATTGACCACTCGCCAGAATTCGTCCCAGTCGATCTCGCCGTAGTCATGCGCACCGCGCGCTTCGTTCCATTTGAGATCGGGATCGGGCAACGTTACGCCGAGAATCTTCGCTTGCTCGACGGTGGCATCGACGAACTTTTGCCGCAGGTCGTCGTTCGAAATTCGCTTGATGCCCCACGCGAACGACTGGCCGCTATGAATGGAATCCTTGTCGCTCGGTCCAAACATCATCAGCACGGGCCACCACCAGCGATTCACGGCTTGCTGCACGAGGTCTTTCTGCGCTTGCGTGCCTTTCATCATCGCGAGCAGGGCATCGAAGCCCTGCCGTTGGTGGAACGACTCTTCCTTGCAAATGCGAATCATCGCGCGCGCGTAAGGGCCGTAAGTACAGCGGCACAGCGGTATCTGATTCATGATCGCGGCGCCATCCACGAGCCAGCCGATCACGCCCACGTCGGCCCATGTAGGCGTCGGATAGTTGAAGATGCTCGAATATTTGGCCTTGCCCGCATGCAGCGCGTCGGTCAGTTGGTCGCGCGAGACGCCGAGCGTTTCAGCCGCGCTGTAGAGATACAAGCCGTGGCCGCCCTCGTCCTGCACCTTGGCGAGCAGGATCGCCTTGCGCTTCAGGCTAGGCGCACGACTGATCCAGTTGCCCTCGGGCTGCATGCCGATGATCTCCGAGTGCGCGTGCTGAGAAATCTGCCGCACCAACGTCTTGCGATACGCCTCGGGCATCCAGTCTTGCGGTTCGATCTTGCCATCCGCCTGCATCACCGCATCGAAATGTTGCTGTTGCGACGAAGCCTCGGCTGTCGCGTCCGAAACCGCGGGCTGACCCGGAAGATCGAGGGATTGCGTGTACATGCGAGACTCCGCTCTATTTTGAGAAGCGATGCAGCGAGTATATCGATTAACCGACCGTCCGGTTGATTAATTTTAAGATGAACGTCTTGAACGCCGATAGGCTAGGTGAAACCCTAATTTTGTATGCCAGTGAGTGGTATTTTTACTTCAAGCGCATCCATGGATTGTTGCCATCGCTAGAAAGATCCTTCAACGGATCGATAGATGATCCGCGACTCAGCCCTCTCTACACTCCGTGCAAACGCTGTTCCGAAAGCTATTCGAAGAGCACGACCTATCCACCACTGAGCCGACATCCATGAAACCGTTCTTTTCTGCGATTGCCATCGCCGCTGCTTTTGCCGTCCCCGTCCTTGCTTACGCGCAAACGGATACGCCGCTTACTCGCGCGCAGGTTCGCGCCGAACTCGCGCAACTGAAGAACGCCGGCTACAACCCGGTCGCAGCCGATCCTACCTATCCGTCCAATATTCAGGCAGCCGAAGCGCGTGTGAGCACGCGATCCGTTGCGCAAGCGTCAGCGCAGTCGAATGACTATGGTTCGGTCACGGCTGGGTCGTCGCAAGCTGGTCGCACGACGAGCACTCAACCTCGCGCGTTCGGCACGTTTTTCGGGCAGTAAGCGCTGGGGTTGTCTGCGCTTGGCGTGTGCTTGTGTTGCTTGTGTTGCTTGGCGCGTCATTGGATGCAGAATGCAAAGCCAAGGCAAATGCACGCGGCCTATCCGTGCTGGCAATCTCATTTCGCGCTTCGCGACATTGCGACACGAGGACATTCATAGCGGCGGCGCCACTCGACCTGCCTTTTAGAAGAGCAATAACGAGCAGACGCCGAGCGCGCGCACAAACTCAGTTGGCCGGGATCGTCACGACCGGCGCTTTCGATGTGTCCGTCACTTCGGCTAGCGCCATCAGGTTCTGCACGACGGTAAATGCGTACTTCGAATCGAAATCCCTTCTGTCGATCCAATAGTTCGTTTTATCATAGGGCACGCTGACATACGCATCCTGCGGCGGCTTCTCGCCCACTTGCACGATGATGGTCGGACGCGTCTCGCCGCCGATCAACCCGATGGTCGGCTTGGTTGCTCCCGTTCCCACCTGCTCGTCCGGCACGGTGATCTGCGCGCCGATATCGGTCAGGATCCCAAGCACGGAACGCGTGACCATCGGAATGCGATCATGATCCGCCGCCTGGCCGTAGACGAGTTCATACGTCTTCATCTTCGGGGACAACTTGAGCAGCTTGCGCACGAGCGTGAGATCGCCGACGGTCTGCTTGTTAGTGCCGCTGCGCGTTGCGCCGAGCGTGATGAACACGCCGCCATCCTTTCCATTACGTGATTCAATATTCAATTCGCCGGCCAGTTGCAGACGGCGCAGCGCTTGAATCAGCATGAAAAATTCAGGCGCGCCTGATCCATTCGGGCCGCCGAGCGCCGTGCCGTTCTGTAACCCGCCGATGGATTGCGCCGTGATGCGCAAGAGCAGATCGACCGGAATGCCGCTTTCGGCAAGCGGCATCACGAGCGCGGGTGCGAGCGGGCGGATGTATGCGCTCGCGTAGGCGTCGCCCGTGGTAGGGGTGAAGGTGAAAGTCGGATGGTTCGAATACGACACGCTTCCGGTGGCTGCCGCGTAGTTCGGCACGCTGCCAGAACCCGCATTGAGCGTGGCGCCAGCGGTGGTATCGAACGTGTAGGCGGCAATGATGCTGCTCACCGTGAGGAATGAAGGCGAATCTGCGAAGCGCAAACCGACGATTGCGGCAAGAATTTCGCGCTTCTTGGCATCGCCGAGTGCGCGTGAATAGTCGACCTGATCGGCTTTTAGACGGCTCGGGCCGATGCCCGCGCAGCCTGCCGCCAGAAAAGATGCAGAGAGTACAGCTATCGATAGGGCTTTCCGTGTCATGGCTCTCGGGGAAATTAACGGGGAGGATCGTCGGCATGTCGCCGCGGAACATTCGGGCGGTCATCGCAAATTTCATACCTTTGCCAGCCGATTGCATGTTGAATGCGGTGGACCGGATGCCTGGAACCTGCGCCATCTTCGCGTCGCACGAACGTGGCTTTCCTTCGGAGCGTCGCATGTTACTGTTAGACACGCCCTAACGATTTGCATTTTGCATGCGGTCGACCCAATGCATAATGCCTCTCCGCTCTCGCCTTGCACGAAAGCGTCTCTCTTCCGGCGCCGTACACGTTGGTGCCTAATGCACCCGGCCGGCACACAAGCCGTCGCGAAAGCCGCGAGCGATCACTTGGAAGCGTCGTTGCCAAAACTTTGCGATGACACCGTCCCCGATGCCGCCGCGCCATGCGTCCCACCGCGGATATGCCGATTCGCGTCCGCATGCTGCGCGACCAACCGATCGAGATGGTCCTGCGCGAAGCGCGGACCATCGTCGCGTGCGAATGCCGGTGCACCGAGTGTTGCAGCGCATGCAAAAACGATCACGGCAAGAAACGTTTTTTTCATGATTCACCCCCGCAATAGTCGACGGCCCGATCACGCCCTATCGCATCGGCCGTGGATCAAGGATGGCACATTCATGTCGATCCGTCCGTGCGCAAGATGCATGGGTCCCCCTCGTATCCGCCAAAATACAGCCGCTCCATGCCCGCGCGCCGTTTTCGCGTATCCGATGCTTGCAGCTTGCCCCGCGATTTCCTATCCCTTACTCAAGGCGCTTTTGTCAGACCGCTGACAACGTATGAGAGCGTATCGAGACTTGGTAAGGAGACCCTTCATCATGAATCTCGCCATCTTTTTCGACGGCACCTGGAACGAACCCAACGATCGCACCAACGCATATCTGCTCTACAAGCTCGCACCCGAGACGGACGAGCAGGAAACGCTCTACGTTCAAGGCGTCGGGACACAAGGTAACGGGTTGTTCGCGCTGGCCAGCAAGTTCCTCGGCGGCGCGTTCGGCGACGGGTTATCGGAAAACATCAAGGCCGGTTATGCGTGGCTTTGCGAACGCTACAAACCGGGCGCATCGATCTTCATTCTCGGCTTCAGTCGCGGCGCCTATTCGGCGCGCAGTCTTGCCGGGCTGATCCGCAAATGCGGGCTCGCCACCGACACGGGACAAGATTCGATCGATCAGGCATACGGCATCTATCGTGATCAGAATGCGAGCGCCACGGATGACGCAGTCGTCGCGTATCGCAAGCAGTTCTCGCGCGATGTGGATATCGCATTCGTTGGCGTCTGGGATACGGTCGGCGAGCTGGGCATTCCAGTCGGCACATTGCCGGTGCCGGGATTTTCGAGCTACTACAAGTTCCACGATACGACGCTGTCCAACACGACGAAGGCCGCGTATCACGCGATCGCGGCCAACGAATATCGCTCGCTCTATGCGCCGACGTTGTGGACGCAAGGTTCCGAGGATCGTGGCAACTTGCCGCTCGAGCAGCGCTGGTTCATGGGCGCGCATGCCAATGTCGGCGGCGGCTACCTGAGTCCACCACGCACGCCCGAAGATCTGCTACCGCTGATTCCCGCCGAATGGCTGCGTGAGAAGGCGGCATCGCATGGCCTCGTGTTCGACAAGCCAATCGATATTCCGTTAGCCGCTTACGCGTGCGAACCAATCGATTCATACGCCGAGTTCATTAGCAAAAGCGCCGTGCTAAGGGATGTTTGCGCAAAGGCACCACGTGTTGCAGGTACGGCGCTCAACGAGACGATCGATCCAAGCCTTTCCAAGCGGCTCGATACGCCCGGTTTTCTGGACATCTATCCGCAACTCTGCGCACAGCTTCGCAGGCTGCCAGTTGGTCAATGAGCAAGCAGTCGATCGATCAGTAATCCGATCAATTGGCGATCCCAGCGTCAGGGCTGTCGCCTATTCGGTTTGATCGACGGGAGACCGTAATGAGCGTACCGTCCACACCGCAACTCCGCGCAGGCGAGCGCGAAGATATCGAGCCGAGCGATACGGAAGCCGGGCACGGCGATCCCGGGCCGCGCGCGGCCGAGGATCTTGCCAAATGCGAAACACTCATCTCGCGCGCTGCCGCAACCGGTACGATCCTCGACAACGCCGACGTCGACGCCGTGCGTAACGCGCGCTGCGCCTTCGGTCGCGGCGTGTGGAACCGCGCTACCGCCAGTGCGTTTTATGGTGCGATGAGCCGTATCGCGGCAGCGTCGCATTATCCGGGCAGCAGCATCGTCGCCGATCTCGATCACTGCCGCGACATGGTCTCGTATGGCGCACAAAACGGCAAACCGCTCGATGAACACGATGTCGAAGCCATGTCGAGGGCACGCGCCGCCCAGCAAAACCGCACGTGGAACGCGGAAACGGAGAGCGCCTTCTATGCCGCGATGAGCCGTATCGCGCATGCGGTGACGCCTGTCGTCGCCGCGACTGCCGGCAACGAAGCACGCGAAGGCGCGCGTCGTGCAATCCGCATCTATACGCGCTCGGCGATTGCGCTCACCGTGCTGGTGGTGTCGTTGTCGTGCCTGCTCTTCGTGGGCAATCAGATTTCGAGCGATATCGCCAACGTCGTGAAGAGCAACGACGCGGCCGCGCTCACACTGCACAACCAGTTGCAGGCGCATGCGGTGGCTATCGAAGAGGCTGTCAAAAAGAAGGACGATGCCGCTCTCATCGCGCTGCAGAACTCGCAGCCCGCTCTGCAGATCAAGGAGGAACTGCAGAACTTCGCGACCAATAACCGGCAGCTTTTCGCGGACGTGTCCCGCATTAGTGCGTTGACCACCGGCCTTGGACTCGGCGTCATCCGCAGCCCTTATAAGCGGCCTTGCGACGATCAAGAGAGCGTGCTTAATTTTCAGAGCGCGTACCGCACTTCGCATTCGCGTCGATACACCGGCGGCAATGTAGACAGCGACTGGCAATGCAATCCGGACGTCGCCCGGAAGGTGCTCGAAATCACACTGCCGCTACTGGCCAAACCGCGCGCGCAGACCGGGGACGAGCATCCGCCGACCGATCTCGACGCTGTCGAGCAAGGGTTTCAGAAGATCGCCGTCTATCAGGACATCCGCGCGATGGCGCTGTATGCAAACGACATCATTCTTTCCATTGTCGGCGCTGTGACCGGCTTCTTGTTGCCCGTGCTGTATGCATGGCTCGGTGCGTGCGCCGCGATTTTGCGGCAGTTGAGCGCGGAGTCGTCTGCCAGCACGTTTCATCCCGAGCATTCGAAAGTGGCGAATCGCGCACATGTGACGAGCGCGATCATCGTCGGCATTTCCATTGGACTCTTCAGCAAGCTATTGGAGGGCGGCAAGGACGTATCGCCGCTTGCGTTGGCGTTCATTGCAGGGTACGCGTCGGACAAGTTCTTCTATTTCGTCGATCGCCTCGTCGGCGCGATGTTTCCCCCGCGCGACGCACTGCCGGCCCGGGGGCATGCTTCTGGAACGCTGTCTGGCGGTAAGACCAGAATTTCGGCTGGCAGCGCCGCGGCCCGGTCTGTCGAAGGTGGTGAATCGCCGCGAGGGCACGCGTGATTTTGCATGCTGCATGCCGCATTAAGAATGCAGCATGCAAACGCTCATCAGAACACCTGCGGTAGCGTTCCATCGGTCAAACCGCGCGGCAGCGGTTCATCGAGCGCAAATTCCACGCTCGGATAATCCTGCAACCGCCCGCTCACTTCCGTCTCGCCTTCGCTCGTGAACAGTCCATCGAGATAATCGAACGACAGCTCTTCCACCAAAGCCTTGAGCGCCAGTTCCGGGCTGCGCTTGGGCTCCACTGAAATCTCGCCTACATCGAGACTCGCCCAATACTCTCCGTCTTTGGATTCGATCGCACCGATGTCGATAACCTTGCCGTCGACATTCTGTGCCAGCACGCGCTGTTCGACGGCGAAGAGGCGAAACAACTGTTCATCGAGTGATTCGTCTTTGGTGGTCATGTCCGTATCTCCGTTACAGGCCCTTGAGCGAGACTCAATGCCGACGTTTGCATGCGAAATACCATTAGCAGCAAAGGCTGCGCCAGCAGGCCCGCAACCTGGCAACCCGACATGAACCCGACATCGACCACGTAAACGAAAAAACCGGACGCCGAAGCGCCCGGTTTTTTGCATGCAGCTTTGTACAACCCGCTCGGCAGCCCGAAGGCTTAGAAGCGGTGAATGATACCCACGCCTGCCGCGAACTGGCTGCGCGAGGTCGACGGAGCGCTCTGGAAGCCGTCGCCGATCGAAGCCGTGGCGTTGATCTGGCGATTCGTCGCGCCCGCAGCGGTGAACGTCGGCGTGCCGAGCGTGCGGCCGTTGGCGCGCTGGAATGCTTCCAGTGCATACAGACCCGTGCGCTTGGACAGCGAGTAGTACTGGCTCAGGTTGAACTGATGGTAGGACGCTGCATCGTCGATACCGTTCGCCTTGCTTGCCCACGTGTAGCTGTAGCCAGCGGCAAAGTCCCATGCCGCCGTTGCCTTCCAGTGCAGCACGGTGCCAGCCGTATTGAAGATCGCCGTGTCGGTGAACTTCGAGTTGATACCCGGGATGTACTGAACGTTCGTGTACGTCGCCGAAATATCCCACTGGCTGTTGAACGTGTAGCCGCCGCCAACCGCGAAGCGGTTCTGAGCTTGCGCGCCCTGATAACCGTTCGTGACTGCCGAGATGCCCGACTGGCCGCCCGTGTTGGTCGTCGAATCCGCGCCGTACACGCCGCCGCCGATCGTCGAGTTGTTGATACGCGTGAACGCGACCGTCGCGCCGATCGGGCCTTGCGCGTACTGCAAGGCGCCCGACCACGTCGATCCGCGATAGGCGCTATCCGGCGTGCCAGCCAGAGAGTAAGAGCCGCTTGCCGTGAAGCCGAAGAGTTTCGGCGACGTGTAGACGATCGAGTTGTTCGCGCGGTAGATCGTATCCAGTTCGTCCAGATCGCCCGGGTGCGCGCCGAAGTATCCGGTCAGCCAGTTCGTCGGGCTATACGGCGCCATCAGCGTGTAATACGACGTGTATTGGCGACCAAGAGTCAACGTACCGTAGGTGGGGTTCGTGAGACCGACCCAAGCCTGGCGACCGAACATCGCGTTGGCGTATTGCTGTCCGCCATTGTTGATGTTGAAGCCCGATTCCAACTGGAAGATTGCCTTATTGCCGCCGCCGAGATCTTCGGCGCCCTTCAGGCCGAAGCGGCTACCCGCCCAGATGCCCGATGCCAGCTTGACGTTCGAACGTCCGCCGCTGTTGGAGCCAAGTGCGCCCTGGCTGCTCTGGTAGACGATCGAGTCATCGACGATACCGTAAAGCGTCACGCTGCTTTGAGCGAACGCCGGGACTGCTGCGGCAAAGGCGGTGGCGGCGACGATGGCAGCCTTGGTCAAGCGGAAACCCTTCATTTCTTCTCCTGTGTGCGAATGGCAAATCTTCTGATCTTTAGTGAGCCGGTAACGGATGCCGCTTAACGCTGAACCGCCTTATAAATTCGTAACATTTCATCGCTGGCAAGTGTATGGCTTACGGATGCAATGCGAAAGAATCAGGCAGATTCGTGTCTTTTTTTTGCACTGTGTGGTTAACCAGTATTTTCTGGCGCGCAAATATTGGGCATCCGGTCATGAAACTGACCGGTAGCTGACAACTGCGAGACGAAAATCGAGATGTGACGAGAGCGGGCAAAGCTGTGACGAAGCCGGCGCGATCGCCTGAAAGCCTTACTGGATAGGACTCGATGTGAAAATTTGATACGCGGAGAAGGGAAGCGTGCCCGAGGATTCGGCCTGGGCCGAAGACACGACTGAAAGGATTTGCACAGGGCCAGTCACGCGGCGCGACTGAGTTTGACCACGGCTTACGGCCCGACGAAAGCCGTTACGGTGCCGAAGGAAATATGTAAATCACTAATCGATTGTTGGGAAAGCCGCATGGATGGTCACCATGCGGTTCATGAGACTGCGCGCGGATGGCTCAGTCGTCGATCTTCGAGCGCAGTTCGCGCGCTGTTTCCAGCAAACCTTCATAGCCCGAACGCGCATGCGCAGGCAAATCCGGGTCGCCGACGAGCGTGCCGAGCGTCTCGATGATGCTGTAAAGAATGCCCTTTGCCGCGCCGGCCGCCATCCTGCCTGCCGCGACGGATTCATCGACGTGTGAAAGCGCGGCATCGAAATGCTCGACGCCAGGATGCGCTTCGCCAACGGCCGGGTCGGTTGCGCGAGGATCGTTCAGATTGCGCGGATCAGTCGGGTCGCCGTTCATGTGATGGTCCTCCAGACGAATGACCTTCTTCTTGTATAGCGCCGTGGCGATGCCGCCGCAATCGGTGGCATCACGACGTCGGCAAGTCCATCACCGGTTGCATGAAATGGATGCGCTTGGCATCGCCATAACCGGCGCGGTGCGCCACGCCATGCTCGGTCAGCAAAGCGCGCAATTCGAGAATGACCGGAAACACTTCGTGGTTGTGATCCGCGCCCTGCCTGTCATGTGCTTCCTGCTCGCGCTCGACGATCCACCGGTCTTCCTTGAAGATGCGCTCGGTGAACCACACGAGCAACGGCCACGCGGCATCGAGCACGCCGGGAAGTTTCGGGCGGCGGATCGACAGCAAGCCGAAGGTGCGGTTGGTGCGCTGTTCGGCATCGAGCGGGACATAGGCGATCCACAGGTCCATTACCATCGTCTCGTCCTTCGTGTGGATCTTGAGCGTCTGGTACGGATACTCGGTGCGAATCGTCATCACGTCCTTGTGCGAATCGTCGGCCTTGGTGCCGCGTTTCTGGCCGAACACGAGCGCCTCCCCGATAGGCTGCTTGCCCGCCTCGCGCGCGAAGGTGTAATCGACTTCAATCCAGTCGTCGCCGCGACGTCGTCCGACCGAGCGCGCGCGCATGCTGCCCATTTGCCGCCGATGCAGAAACTGATGGTTCATATCCATCAGGTTTTCATGCATGAAGCTGTAATGGCACTTCACGGGCTTGCCGAAACGGCGTGTCTTGTAGGCTTTGTCGCTCGCCGAGACGAGGTTGGGAAACTTGGCTTCGTCGGCCTTGGCCGGGTCGCCGGTGAAGACGAAGATGAGCCCCGCTTCCTCGCGGCACGGATAGGAACGCACGCCGTTGGGCAAGCGTTCGCGGCCGAGATACGGAATGTCGGTGCAACGGCCGGTGCAGTCGTAAGTCCAGCCGTGATAGCAACAGCGGATGGATTCGCCATCCACGACACCCGCCGACAACGGCACTTGCCGATGCGCGCAGCGGTCCTCCAGCGCGAACACTTTGTCCGACTCACTGCGCACGAGCACGATGGGATCGCCCGCGAACTTCACGGCGTGCGTCTTGCCGCGTTTGACCTCGCGCGACCATGCAAGCGGATACCAGTGATCCGGATGAATATCGACGCGGCGCAGATCGCGCGGCGCTCTTGTTGTTGTATCGACCGAACCGGCTTCCTGTTCGCCCTGCGGCAACGCTGCGTGCATGTACGACGCCTCCGGAAAAGGAGATCGGATTGAGCGCCACGCATGATGCGCGGCGCGATGAACGACCTTTGGCAGTCTACACGGCGCGGCCCGATTCGGTGCGCGTGCAGCCTGCGTTTCGTCAATGTGGGCCATGTCAAGCCGGTTCGGTCAGTCTGACTCGCCGAGATGGGCGTGCAGATAATCGATCAGCGCGCGCGCCTTCGGCGGCAGAAAGCGATTGGGCGGATAAAGCAGCCACACCGGTCCCCGATACGCGCGCGCCTGTACCTCCCAATCGACCAGCACGGCTTGCACGCGGCCGCTCGCGAGCGCTTCGCGCGCCGCGAACTCCGGCAGAGTCGCAATGCCCATGCCGTTCTCAGCCGCGTCGAGCCGCGCGCCCGCGTGATTGGCGATGTACCGGCCGTGCACCGCGACCGTCGCCGTCTCACCGCCGCGCGCAAACCGCCAGCGATGATCGTCCACGGTCTCGCCGAGCGGAATGCAATCGTGACGCCCAAGATCACGCGGATGCGCGGGCTCGCCGCGCGTCTGAAGATAACGAGGCGCCGCGCACAGCAGCCATCGCACGCGGCCGATGCGCCGTGCCGCGAGACCTTGCGGCGGATCGTCGGTGGCGCGAATGACGAGATCGACGTCGCTCGCGAGCGGATCGATGTCGTGATCGCTGAACACGAGCTGCAAATCCACTTCGGGATAAGCCGCGAGGAAGCCCGGCACGAGCGGATGAATCACCGACTTCGCATATGCCGTGGGCGCCGATAGCGAGACCTTGCCCTGTGGCTTGCCGGATAGTTGCCCGGCGGCATCCACCGCGCCGGACGCGGCCGTCGCCATGTCGCGGCAATGCCGATACACCTGATATCCCGATTCCGTCACGCGCACCTTGCGCGTCGAACGTTCGAGCAGGCGCGTGGCGAGCGCGTCTTCGAGCCGCTTGATTTGCCGGCTCACCGTCGATGGCGTGCTGCCCAATTGCCGCGCCGCAATCGAGAAGTTGCCGGCATCGACCACGCGTGCGAATACCGCCATGTCCGGCAGCAAGTCGAAAAGATCCGAAGGGTTCATTTGTGCATCCGCGACAATTAATCTGTGCGTCCAGACCCGATTATCGCGATGAACGCATCATTCGACAATGACGGCTCGCTGCTGGGCACTGCCAGTCAGCACTTACCGGAGACGTCGCATGACCCTCGCATCGCCTGTTCGCCGCCTGCTTCCTGTCTCCGATTTGCTGCTTTTCGTGGTGGCGATGGTTTGGGGAAGCAGCTATGGCGTCGTCAAAAACGCGCTCGGTTTTTATCCGGTGCTGGCGCTCATCGCGTTGCGGTTCGGCATTACCTTCGTGCTGTTGAGCGTGAACCTGCGCCACTTGCGCCGTGTCGACCTGAAAACGCTCATGGGTGTGCTGACTTGCGGCCTCTTGCTGCTCGCCATCTTCCTCGCGGAGACCTTTGGCGTGATGCTCACGCGCGCCGCGAACGCCGCGTTTCTTATCAGTCTGTGCGTGGTGATGACGCCGCTCGTCGAATGGGCGATGCTGCGTCGCAAGCCCGGCGCGACCGAGTGGCTTGCGGTCGCGGTGTCGCTTGGCGGTGCGTGGTTGCTCGCCGGCGATGGCGCGTTCAGCTTCAATCCCGGCGATGCGCTGATTCTGGTCGCCGCCGTGCTGCGCGCGCTCTCGGTGTGCGTGACCAAGCGCGTGATGCGCGCCTCGCCGCTTCCGGCGCTCACCGTGACGGCGGTGCAGGCGGGCGTCGTCGCGAGCGGCAGCGCGCTGCTGGCGTTCTTCTTCGTGCCGTCGCAATGGCAGCCCTTGCCGTCGTTCGCGGGACACGGCGCGTTCTGGGGCTCGGTGATGTATCTCGTGATCGCGTGCACGCTCTTCGCGTTCTTCGCGCAAAACTATGCGATCGGCCGCAGCAGTCCGACGCGTGTATCGCTTTTGATGGGCAGCGAACCCGCGTTCGGCGCGCTCTTCGCAAGCGTCTGGCTGGGCGAGCATGTATCGGCGACGGGATGGATCGGCGGCGGCCTGATCGTCCTCGCCTCGTTGATGGCGACAGTGCCCTGGCGCGGATGGTTCGCGGCGCGGTCGGGCCTCGCAAACCGATCGACCTGATCTAACCTCGCCGAAACACCAGACTGAAGTTGTTCGCCGGCATCGGCACGACTTCCTCGAGCGCAAAGCCCACCGATCTACCCAACGCCTCCACCGCCTCCAGATTGCGCACGCCCCAGCGCGGATCGCGTGCGCGCAACTCCGTGTCGAACGCTTCGTTGCTCGGAGCGGTATGCGCGCCATTGCGCCGATACGGCCCATACAGGTAAAGTACGCCCCCCGCCGGAAGATGCCGCGACGCGCCGCGAAACAGTGCCTCGGCGGCCTCCCACGGCGCGATGTGGATCATGTTGATGCACACGACCGCCGCGATTCCCGCGTCCTCGCCGATGCGCCAGTCGTCCTCACGCACATCGAGCGCGAGCGCCGCGTTCAGGTTCGCGAGGCACGCATGCTCGCGCCACGCGTCGATGGATGCGCGCGCGGCGGCATCCGCATCGCTTGGCTGCCACACGATGCCGGGCAACGCCGCCGCGCAATGCACGGCATGCTGACCGGTGCCGCTCGCGATCTCCAGCACGACGCCAGCGGACGGCAGCACGCGCGTCAAGACCGATAGAATCGCATCGCGATTGCGTTCGGCGGCGGGAGCGCGGCGGCGCACGCGGGCATCGTCATCGGGGGAAGTGGTCGTCATCGAAGAGCGCGGTTGAGTTTGGATTCGTTGAGCGTCAGGGCTTCGGTGGCACACGCTGAAAGAGTTGGCGCGATTCCTGCTGCCCGCCCCGTCGCACGAGCGTTGCCAAGGCCGCCGCGCGCCGGAGTTATGAAGCGCGCACGCAACCCCGTGTATGCTCCCGGAAGATTTCCGCGCGGCGCTCAAGCTTACCCGATGAGCAGCCGGTTGCCCGCAGCGCGATTCAGATAACGCGAAACCATGGAGCTGACCATGCCGCACGACCCAACCAGGGATACGCCTTCGGGCAACGCCCCGCAGCACGCTTCGCCGGCAAATGGCCCCGCCGACGGCCCGGACGACGAAATGATCGCCTTCGCGACCGAAGTCTTCGAAGTCGCGCGCAAAGGCGACGCCGCCATGCTCGACGCGCTGCTTGCCAAGGGCCTGCCGCCGAACCTGCGCAACGACAAGGGCGATAGCCTCGTCATGCTCGCGAGCTATCACGGCCACGCCGATGCCGTGCGCGTGCTGCTGCAACACAAGGCCGACCCGAACCTGCGCAACGATAACGGCCAGTCGCCAATCGCGGGCGCGGCCTTCAAGGGCTACAAGCAAGTAATCGAGACGCTGCTCGAACATGGCGCCGATGTCGAAGGCGCATCGCCTGACGGACGCACGGCGTTGATGATCGCGGCCATGTTCAATCGCGTGGAGATCGTCGAATACCTGATCGCGCGTGGAGCCAATCCGGATGCGCGCGACAAGGGCGGTTTCTCCGCACGCGACGCCGCCGAAAAAATGGGCGCGCCGGACACTGCCACGCGTCTTGCGCAGGCGGCGAGCACGCATACACGCCCGTCCGATGTGTGACGGCGCGCGTGACACGCTCTCTGGCAAGGCCGCGCTGAATGCACGGTAACGAAGCCGCCCTCTTGCATGGCACCGGAGCGAGGCGCGCAGTGCCCGCTCCGATCGACAGGTGACACGGAACCATGGAGCTTTTGTGATGACAGGCGGACTCTCGCATCGAAGCGATGCGTCGACGACCGGCCTCGCCGCGCTCGGCCTCGTAGCGGGGATGCTCGCTGTGCGCCTCGCCTGGCGCGCTGTCGCATCGCTGATGCGGCACCCTGCGCGGCATGAGCGATTCCCGCTTGCAACGCTCGCGGTGATCTTCGCGGCCTTCGCCCTGTCCGCCTGCGGACTCTTGCCGGTGCAGACGCCCGCGCCCATCGTCGAGCATTCGTATATTCCGACGCCGGACGAAACCGAGAGCACCGAGCCCGAGGAACCCGCGCCTGTCGCCGCCGTGCCCGAGCCCGCATCGACGCCGAAGCCCGCGCCCGCGCCAAAGCCCAAACGCCGTATCGTCAAACCGAAGCCGCCGGAGCCGGTGATCGTGCAGCCGCAAGAGGCGCCCGAGCCGCCGCCTCCGCCCCCGCCGATCATCTCCACGCGTATCCTGCAGCACGATCAGCTGCACGGCCTGCTCGATGCCGAAGTGCAGCGCGCCGATGGCAAGGTCGTGGGCCGCGCGGTGGACCTGTATATCGATACCGCCGCCAAGCCGAAGCTCATGATGGTGAACCTCGCCGGCTTCCTCGGCGTAGGCGACCGAAAAGTCAACTTCCCGTGGACCGCGTTCCGCTTCGCGCCCAACTCGAAGACCGCGCCGATCACCTTCGTGCCGCCCGCGCCCGCCGTCAAGGGCAAGCCCGCCGACCCCGCGCCGAAGCCACAACCGGTCGCGGAAGCACCGCCGAGCTACCTGCAACTCGTCGATTCGACCGTGACCCAGAAGACCGGCGCGCGTATCGGACGGGTGGTCGACGTGCTCGTCGATTCGCAAGGCGAGCCCGAAGCGCTCGTGCTCGACCTGAGCAATTCGCTCGCGGAAGACAAGCGCCATGTGGCCGCGAACTGGGGCGATCTGCATGTCGTGACGCGCAACAAGCAAGCGAGCTTGCAGATGGACTTCACCGAAGCGCAACTGAAGGCCTCGCCGACATACTCGCCCGAGCAACCGATCAAGATCGTTTCGCCGGTCGTAGCCGCGCCCGCCGCGCCTGTTTCTTCGCCGGCGGCCGCGGCATCGGCGGGCGTGCCGGCCTCGAACTCGTCTACCGGCACGACCGCATCCGGGTCCGTGGCGGCGCAGTCGTCGGCATCGTCCGGCGCGCGCCCGAACAAATGACGCAGACGACGCACATGACGCAAAAGACGCACATGAAGATTCACGAGATCGATAACCGAATCACAACATGGTAATTGCACGAAGTCTGCGCGCGCTCGACTGGCTGAACTTCTTCGTCGCCAACGTGCAGACGGGCTTCGGCCCTTTCATCGCCTCTTATCTCGCTGCCAACAAATGGACGCAGGGTGAGATCGGCCTCATGCTGTCGGTCGGCACCATCAGCGCGATGGCGAGCCAGCTGCCCGCGGGCGCGCTCGTCGATGCCATGCGCAACAAGAAGTTCGCCGCGCTTTCGGCCATCGTCGCGATCATCGCGAGTGCGTTGTTGCTCGCAGCGAGTCCGACCTTCATTCCGGTGTTCGCCGCCGAAGTGCTGCACGGCTTCGCGAGCTGCATGCTGGTCCCGGCGATGGCCGCGATTTCGCTCGCACTCGTCTCGCGTGCCGATCTCGGCGACCGGCTCGGCCGCAACGCGCGCTGGGCGTCCATAGGCAGCGCGCTGACCGCCGCGTTGATGGGCGCGTTCGGAGAATATCTGTCCTTGCGCTCGGTGTTCTTTCTCACGGCGGCGCTCGCGTTGCCGGCAATCTTCGCCTTGCGCATGATTCATTACGATGCGCCGCCCGTCGTGCCGCGCATGCCTGCGGGCAAGCCGAACCTGACGCCGGAAGGCGAAGAGCGCGAGTCCTTGCGCGAGCTTCTGAAAGACCGGCGCCTGCTGATCTTCGCGGCTTGCGTGGTGCTGTTCCATCTCTCGAACGCGGCGATGCTGAATCTCGCCGCCGGCGAAGTCACCGCGCACATGGGCGACAACGTTCAACTGGTGATCGCGGCGTGCATCATCGTGCCGCAGTTCATCGTCGCGGCGCTCTCGCCGTGGGTCGGGCGCAAGGCGCAGCATTGGGGCCGCCGGCCGGTTCTGATCATCGGCTTCTGCGCCTTGCCCCTGCGCGCGATTCTCTTCGCCGGCGTCAGCAGCCCTTATCTGCTCGTGCCGGTGCAGATGCTCGATGGCATCAGCGCGGCCGTCTTCGGCGTGATGCTGCCGCTCATCGCCGCCGATGTCGCCGGCGGGCGCGGGCATTACAACCTGACCATCGGCTTCTTCGGGCTGGCAGCGGGCGTCGGAGCAACCTTGTCGACCGCGGCCGCAGGCTTTGCCGCCGATCGCTTCGGCACGTCGATGAGCTTTTTCGGCCTCGCCGCTGCGGGCGCGCTCGCCGTCTTGCTCGTCTGGCTCGCGATGCCGGAGACGCGTGGAGCGGAGAAAGCCGAGGCCGGCACCGCCGAACCATCCGTCAAGGTTTGATAGTCACTTCAATGGCTTGAGCATGCCGAGAAGCGTCGGCACCAGTTCGCTCACCGTCGGATGAATGTGCATGGCGCGTTGCAGCGTCTTGTAGGAAGCGTCGGCATTCATGATGTCGATGAACGTATGAATGACCTCGTCGCCTTCGATGCCGTAGATCTGCGCGCCTAAAATCCGCTCGGTGCGGGCATCGACGAGCGCCTTCATGAAGCCATCCGTTTCACCGCGTTCCTTCGCGCGGCCTACGCGCGACATCGGCATCGTGGCGATGAGCGCCTCACGCCCGTCCTTCCTGACCTCCGCCTCGCTCATGCCGACACGCGCGAACGGCGGATCGACGAACACGGCGTAAGCCATGATGCGCGTATCGACGCTGCGCGTTTCGCCATCCAGCAAGTTGGCCGCGATAATCTCGTAATCGTTCCACGACGTGTGCGTGAACGCGCCGCGTCCGTTCACGTCGCCCAGCGCCCATACGCCCTCGACGCGCGTACGCAATTGCCCATCCACTTCGATGATGCCGTGCTTGTCCGGCTCGATGCCCGCGTCTTCCAGACCGAGATCGTCCGTATTCGGCGTGCGGCCGGTGGCGAACAGCAGATGCGAGGCATCGATCGTTTCGCCCTCGGTGACGATCTGCACGCCGCCGTTTTGCGTTTCCACGCGACGCGGTTCCGTGCCGAAGCGAAACTCGATGCCTTCGCGCTGGAGCACGTCCTGCATCGCAAGCGCGACGTCCTCGTCTTCGCGCGCAAGGATGCGCTCGCCGCGTACCAGAAGCGTGACGCGGCTGCCGAAGCGTCGGAACATCTGCCCGAATTCGAGCGCGATATAACTGCCGCCCACGATGACGAGATGCTCGGGCACTTCGGTCAGTTCGAGAATCGATGAATTCGTGAGATACGGCACGCCGTCGAGCCCGTCGATCTTCGGCACCGACGCTCGCGTGCCCGTGTTGATGAAGATCATGTCCGCGTCGATGTCCTGCTGCGAGCCATCGGCGGCTTCGATTTGCAGCGCATGCGGACCGGTGAAGCGCCCGTGTCCCTCGAATACGGTGATGTCGTGCGTGCCGCGCAGCCACGCCTCGATGCCATTGCGCGAGCCGGCGATGACCTCGTCCTTGCGCGCCTTGACGCGCGCCATGTCCACTTTCACGTCGCCGCCGACGATCACGCCGTACTTTGCCGCCGTGCGCGCCACATGCGCGGCGCGCGCGCTCGCCACATAGGTCTTGGTCGGCGTGCAGCCGACATTCACGCACGTGCCGCCAAAAAGATGCCGCTCGATCACGGCGGTTCGTTTTGCGCTCTGTGCCAGCCGCACGGCAAGCGGCGAGCCGCCCTGACCGGTACCAATGACGACCGCATCGAAGTGCTGTGACATGCCTTGATCTCCTGAATGCGCACGCTGGACCGGTGTCGCCGAACCAAATGGATACAGCATGCAAAAAGCAAATTAGCCAGCCAATATTACGCGGATCGTCGGGCCCAAGCAGGTTTGCTGCAGGCATGGGCATGTGACGTGCTTGCTGTTGTCTTATCAGCCGCTTGCATTGATCCTGCATGCAGAATGCAAACGAGGATCCAGACGGCTCCCCGCCATCCTCGAAACAATCGAACAGGGCTTCCATGACCGAGACGATGTGGTTTCTCATCGTCGGCGGCGTGCTCATTTTCATGGGGCTCGCCAGTTCGACATTCCGGCATTTGCCGATCAGCACCGCGATGTGCTACCTCGCCATTGGCTTCGTGCTGGGGCCGGGCGCGGCGAACATGCTGCATTTCGATCTCGCGACCGATGCCACGGTTTTGCGACGCATCACCGAAGTCGCGATGCTCGCGTCGCTCTTTGCCATCGGCTTGCGTCTGCGCGTGCCGCCCACGGACCGCATCTGGATACTGCCGCTACGGCTCGGCGTGGTTGCGATGGTCTTGACCGTCGCCCTGCTCACCGTCTTTTGCGTGTATGTACTCGGCTTCAACTGGGGGCCTTCGCTGCTGCTCGCCGCGATGCTCGCGCCGACCGACCCTGTCCTCGCTCATGATGTCCAGGTTGAAAAGCCTGGCGACATCGACTTGTTGCGCTTTTCGCTGACGGGCGAAGGCGGACTGAACGATGGCATCGCGTTGCCCTTCGCGCTGCTCGGCATCGCGGTATGCCGTTTCGAAGCGTCGCCTGCAGCGGTGCTGCATTGGAGCTTCGCGTTGCAGGCTTTGTGGGGCATTGCCGGCGCGCTCGGCAGCGGCTGGTTCCTCGGGGAACTGGCTGTGCGGCTCGTGGCTTATCTGCGCACGCGCCACGGACAGGCGCTCGGTCCGGAAGGTTTTTATGCGCTAGGACTGATCGCCTTGTCGTATGGCGTGGCCGAATTGCTGAACACGTATGCGTTTCTCGCCGTATTCGCGGCGGGACTCGCCATGCGACGCGTAGAACAGAAAGCGAGCGGCGACAAGTCCGCGCGCGAAGCGGTCGGCACGATCGACGCCGACGATGTCGGCGCCACTGCATCCGATCCGGCCCGCGCGCACGCCTTCATGGCCGAGCGCGTGCATGGCTTCACGATCGAACTGGAACGTATCGCCGAAGTCGCGATCATGCTGATGGTCGGCGCCGTGCTCGCCACTATCTGGCGTGAGCTATTCACGTGGCAAGCGGCCTTGCTGATCGGCTGCTTGTTCTTCGTGGCGCGGCCGCTGTCGGTGGAGGCATCGCTCATCGGATCGGGCGCACATGGCGCGCAACGGCGGCTGATGAGCTGGTTCGGCATACGCGGTGTCGGCTCGTTCTACTATCTCTTGTATGCAATCGAGCAGGCGCCGAAGGACGTGGCCAAGCCGCTCGTTCCGCTTGTCATCGCGGTGATCGTGGCGTCGGTGATCATTCATGGCGTCACGGCGACGCCCTTGATGAAGCGGTATCAGCGTGTAATCGATCAGGCTTGAGGTGTGGCAGCGTGCATGCAAAATGCCGAAGTGGCGCTGTCTTCATGTCCGCTCTCATGTCCGCTATTGCCTCGCAGACCGACGAGGCGTATCTGAAGTGGCTGGTTCAGAGCGTCGCCATCCGCGGCGCGCTCGAAACCATATTCGCGCCTTGATAGAGCTTTCCAAAACGGTTATTCAAAAACGCCGCGAGCGGCACCTGTTCCTGACGCACGAACCCGCTTTGCGGCAGCACGCCTTCGCGGAACAGATCGAGCTCGGCACAGATGGCGCCCGCCGTCGTGATCTGGATTGCGCTCATCGGCATGCCGCCGACTTCCTTGGCAAAGACCTTGCGCGTGAAGACGTTCTGCACGAGTTGTCCCGATGGGCCGCCGCGCATGCCCGTTACCGTGACGAAGATCAGCACCACGTCCTGCGAAGTCGATGGCACCGCGCGCTTGAGCATTGCCTTGAGACCGTCGCGATCGGTCGACATGCGCAGATCGTCGAGGAGGAACTTCATCAGATCGCGATGGCCGGGGTATCGAACCGACTTGTAGTCGAGCGATTCCACCTTGCCCGCCAGCGTCTCGCATAACGTGCCGAGCCCGCCCGAAGTATTGAAGGCCTCGTACTCGATGCCATCCAGCGAAAAATGTTCGACGCCTTCGAGCGGCTGGACCCATTGCGTGCGGCCATCGCGGATCGCTTCGCATGGCTGACAGTACTCGTTGATGAGTCCGTCGATGCTCCATGTCAGGTTGTATTTGAGCGCATTGGTCGGAAACTCGGGCAGCGCACCGACGCGCATTTTCACTTCGCGCACGTTATCGAGCCGCTCGGCCAGATCATGCGCGACGATGCCGATGAAACCCGGCGCGAGCCCGCACTGCGGCATGAAGGCCACGTCCGAACCCTCCGCGATGGCGCGAATTGCATGCGTTGCGCGCACGTCCTCGGTCAGATCGAAATAATGGACGCCCGCCGCCTTGGCCGCCGATGCAACGCTGATGGCAAGGTAATACGGCAAGGCGTTGACGAGTGCGTCGAAGCCGTGGAGCGCCTGACGCAGCGCGGGCGTATCGGCGGAATCGACGCGGCGAGTCGCGATTCCCTCCGCTTCGAGCGCGGTGAGCGCCTGTTCGTCGCGATCGAATGCAACGACTTCGAAGTCTCCCGTGTCACGAAGCAAGTGGGCGATGCTCTTGCCGATCAATCCGGCGCCGACTAACGCTACTTTCATCGTTGTTCTCCTAGTGTATTTTGCATTTTGTGTCGCCTGGGAAGGCATGCTGAATACAGTTTAGGGACCGACGAATATTGATCCTAGACGCAAAATGATGCCTATCGACGATAATTTTCGACGTTTTGACGATATTCCGCTGCGTTTTGTATCGTCCTAACTCGAACGGTCGATCTTGCGCGCCAGAATGATCGAGGTGGTGGTGCGCTCCACACCTTCCAGTGCGCCGATTTCATCGAGCAAGTCGTTCAGGCGATCGGGCGAGTCCGCACGCAACCAGGCGACGTAATCGAATTCACCGCTTACCGCGCAAAGCAGTTGCATCTCCGGCATGCGCGCGAAGCGTTTTTGCACGTCGCGGCCGAACTTTGGCGCGAGCTTGATGCCGACGTAAGCCTGAATACTGGCGTCGAGCACGTCCTGGCCTAGCCGTACGCCGTAGCCCGTTATCACGTTGTTCTTTTCGAGCCGCGCCATGCGCGCGATGACTGTGGTGCGCGCCACGCCCAGATGACGAGCGAGATCGGCAACGCTTTCACGCGCGTTCGTCTGCAATAGCGCGACGAGGTTACGGTCGATGTCGTCGAGCTGGTCGAGGCGCGGGGGTCTCATGTCGTCCTTCTCGCTGTGATGTTTGGCGTTTGTATTGCGTTATGCGTTTTGTGTACCGCATGCGGTATGCAATCGGCCGCAAGCAGGATTATCGCCGACGTCACCGCCCGATCTTGCTTGAGCTTCCTTTACGGAATTTTCCAGAGAAGTATCGGATGTAAGCAGTTGTGGCAATCGAGGTGAATTGTCAGGCAGGCGTGTTACTAATAACCGCCGACCACGTTTCTGCCTTGACTGAGATCAACCAGCAAGCGCGCTTTCTCTTAATTCGACTAAGGTTTCGGAATGAAAAAAACATTTTTAGCACTGGCGGCATCTTGCATGCTTAGCGCCGCGTTCGCACAGACCGCGGCGCCCTCCGCGGCATCTGCCTCCGCCACGACGGCGGCATCGGCGCCCGGCGCCACGAAGCGCGAAGCTCGCGTGGAAGAACGTATCGCCCAATTGCATGCAAGCCTCAAGATCACATCGCAGCAGGAAGATCAGTGGTCGAAGTTCGCCGACGTGATGCGCGACAACGCGCACACGGTGGGCGATCTATACCGCCAACGCGTTGCACAACGCGACACCATGTCCGCGCTCGATGACATGAAGCAATACGAGCAGATCACGCAAGCGAATGCAGACGGCACAAAACGTCTGGTTGAGGCTTTCGAGCCGCTTTACGCAAGCCTTTCGCCGGAGCAGAAGAAGCTTGCCGATACGAGCTTCCGTCAAGAGCATCATGATCGCGCAAAGAATGCACGCGCTCGTCATCCGTCGCGCGCGGGCGCAGCACAACCGGCATCGACGACGAAGCCTTAAGCCGCAGCGCGTAAGCGCTTGAATGCTTGGCATTCGGCGGCTTTGCCAAAACCCGCATCGGGCGTCATCATGGCGAACGAAGCGGGTTTTTCGTATTCTGGATGCAAAATCATCCGATTGCCGTTACGATCCCGCACCGCAACCGCATTGGCCGACTAATCATGCTCCATCTATCCCGCCTCGATCTCACAACAGATGCTGCCGCGCGCCGCGTCGTCAAGGACGAAGCCGTGACCGTGGAATTCGCCGCTGCGCCGGGCGAGTTGATGAGCCTGGAAGGCCCGAATCGCTATGCGCCCGATGACGCTATCGTCACTGGCGCGACGGGTGAACGCTGGGTCGTGTCGCGTGACCGGTTCGATCCCAAGTACGTGCCGGAAGGCGGCATCGCGCATGGCGAGGCTGGAACCTACCGCAACAAGCCGAGCGTGGTTCTTGCGCGGGAGATGCATGAGCCTTTTTCCATCGCGCGGTCAGACAATGGCGACGTGCTCACCGGCGAGGCGGGCGATTGGGTCATGCAGTATGCGCCGGGCGACTATGGCGTCGTGAAGGCGGCGCGCTTCGCCAAGGTTTATCGCGAAGTTTGAATGCGGTATGCAGGGACGTGGCACGCAGGATGCAAGTTGCTGCGTTCGACGGGATGGCCATCGGGCGTGCAAATCACGCGGAATTCGAATGCGAAGTGCAGGAGCGTGGCATACGGAATTCAAATCGCACGTATGACGGACAGCCTCAACCAGGTTCAATAAATCCACGCAGACTTCGAATGCGAAATGCCAAGGCGTGGCATACAGAATTTAGATAGCCGCATCCGACGCGGACAGCCGCATAGCGCACGCACATCCGAGTGCAAGATGCGAAAGCGAAAAGCCAATTCGCATGTGCATCGATCACCCGTTCCGCCCCACCTCGCTCAAATCTCGAATACAAAACGCAACCTGTCGGCATACAGAATACAACCTGCCCCTTCACGCGAAATCCTCTCCCATCTCGATTTCAAGCTGCCGCGGGACCGCCTCGCCATTCGCGTATGCTTCTTCCAGCGAACCCAGCGTCGCCTCCACATAGGCACGTAACACTGCATAGCTTCGAGCATGCATCCTCACCGGCATGGCTCGATATCGTGCCAGCGCGGCAGCATCGAAACGCACGTCGATGGCAATGCGCCGCGCCGTCGAACCGAAACGCATCGCGATGTAATGAATCGTCAGCGAAGTACGGCCTTCGTCGTCGAGGCGTTCGGCGAATTGCGTCTGCTCGGGGAAGAGATCGCTGATGACATGCGCAAGCATGTCGATGTCCGCGCTCGGGCAGTCGTATTGGTAGTCGTCCATGGATACTCGATGAATCAGGATTGGCGCGTGACTGCGGCGCGATAGTAGCGCACGAGCGCTACGGTGACGATCACGCCGAGCACGAGATACACGGCATCGGCGGCGGCGAGCGGAATCAGGCGCGCTTGAAAGAGCGCGGCCGGCATGCCGACGAGCGCGTGGGCCGCAATCAGCACGCCAAGCGCATGACGCGACCGTTCGCGCAGCATCTGCCACATCAGTGCCGAAAAGCCGAGCTGGAAGGCAAACGCACTCGCCCGCTCGACCACGAAGATAGCCGCCGACACAGGCGAGAGACTCATGAGCACCAAGTGAATACGCGCTACTGCATCGAGCGGCGCGCTTTCGAAATGCGCATCGAGCGTACCGTTGTTGGCCAGGATCGCATACACGATCCATTGCGCCTGTACGAGCACGCCGACTATCCACGCCTCCGCGCCACCATGTCCGATGCCGTAACCGAGCGCCGGACCGGAACGATCGAGCGCGCCGGGCTCGCGCGAGATGAGCCACTTCATCGCCAGGAAGCGGCCCACTTCCTCGCACAGGCCCGCAGTGATGGCGCCATAGACCACGAAGACCGCGGGATTCATCAGCCACGCGGACGTGGCCGGATTGCCCAGCATGAAGCCGTGCAGCGCGCGCTCGATCACCATGGCGAAAAGCGCAAACACGGCAATGCCGAGTATCGCCTCGCGCGGCACGAGCTGAAAACGCGGCCTCGCGAGCTTATACAACACAACCGGCAATGCAGCGATGATGAGCGTGGCGAATCCCACGCACAGCAACGTCGATAGACTGACCATTCAGGTTCCTTGTGATGCTTCGTGTCTCGCTCTCGTCGTCGATGCGCGCACGACGAGTTCTCCCGGCAACAGACATTCGCGTGGCGGCATGACCGCGCCGCCGAGCCGCTCATGAAGAAACTCCACCGCGCGTCGGCCGATATCGTAAGTCGGCTGCCGCACCGTCGTCATGCCGGCGAGTTGCGCCCACTCGGAATCGTCAATGGACATCAGCGCGACGCCCGCTTGCCAGTCCGCGCCGTATCGTTCCTTGAGATGCACCGCGACGCGCAGAGCCACCGGACCGTTCGCCGCGAACAACGCGACGCGCCGGTTTGCCGCGCGCGCACCTTCGATGCGCCGATCGATTTCATCGAGCGTGGATGCCGCATCGGCGAGATCGATCACGAGCGTCGCGCCGTTTGCAGCACGCGCGCTCACGCTTTCGCGAAACGCGGCCTCGCGCAAACGCCGCGAACTGACATGCGTGACCGGCTGCACGATGAAGAGCAATTCGTCGAAGCCTTCATCGATGAGATGTCCGGTTGCCAGTGCAACGGCCGCCGGATTGTCGAGCCCGACCATATCGGTAACGATGCCTTCCACCGAACGGTCGACCAGCACGACCGGAATACCGCCTTGCGTGAAGCCTTGCAACAACGCTTCCTTCACGCCGAGCGCATTCACGATCACGCCTTCGACGCGATACGTCGTAAGCAGTTGCAGATAACGCCGCTCCATGTCGACTTCATTGGCCGCGTGGCAGATGAGCGGCATGTAGTTGAGCGCATGGCACGCGGCTTCCACGCCTTGCAGCACTTCGACGGAGTACGGATTGGTCAGGTCGGCGAGCAACATGCCGATCAGTCGATTGCGCCCGCGCTTCAGGCCGCGCGCCATCTGATTCGGTCGATAGTCCAGCCGCGCGATGGCCGCCTCGATACGCTCGCGCAAATCGGGCGACAACACGCCCGTCTCGCCGTTTAGATAACGCGAGATGCTGGTCTTGCCGGTGCCGGCTTCGCGTGCGACATCGGTGATGGTCGCGCGGCGCGCCCCGAAAACGCGCGGCCGGTTGCTTGAAGTGGGATCGTCGGACATGGTGGTCGTGATGGCTTGACGAACGCCCGACATCGGGCGAGCGGTATCGACATCGTTGTCGTTGGCCTCGGCATGCGCATGTTAGCGCATCGTGGCTGCCCGGCGATCCGATCCGCGTTCAGCGCTTGAGGACTTCGCGATTCACGATGTTCTGCGTGAGCGTGCCATCGAGCGCGCCGATGAGGTTCTCGGCGGCGTTGAGGTTCATCGCGTGACGCGTTTCATGCGTGGCCGAGCCGATGTGCGGCAACGCGACGACGTTCTTCAGCTTGAGCAAGGGCGAATCGACGGGCAGCGGTTCCTTGTCGAACACGTCGAGGCCTGCCGCGCGAATCGTGCCGTCTTTGAGAGCTTCGATGAGCGCCGCTTCATCGACGGTCGGTCCGCGTGATGCGTTGATGAGAATTGCGCTTTTCTTCATTTTCTTGAGCTGCGCCGCGCCGATGATATGACGCGTCTGAGCCGTGAGCGGCACTTGCAGAAGCACGAAGTCGGATTGCGCAAGGAGGTCGTCGAGTTCGACACGCTTCGCGCCGTAGTCCTTCTCTGCTTGCTCGTTGGAACTGCGATTCGTGTAAAGCACGTTCATGCGAAAGCCCAGCGACGCGCGTCTTGCCACCGCGCCACCAATGCGACCGAGCCCCACGATACCAAGCGTCTTGCCCTGCACATCCACGCCGAAACCTTCTTCGCCCAGGCTCGCTTTCCAGTTCCCTTCCTTGACCCATTCCGCGAGTTCCACCACGCGGCGCGCGCTGGCGAGGATCAACGCGAAGACCGTATCCGCGGTCGATTCGGTGAGCACGTCAGGCGTATGCGTGAGCACGATGCCGCGTTTGGTCAGGTCGTCGACATCGAATGCATCGAAGCCTACCGAGACCGTCGAAAGCGCCTTCAAACGCGTCGCGCCTTCGATCATCGCGGGCGTGATCTTCGCGCTCGCACCGATGGCGCCGTCGGCATCCTTGAGCGCCGCGACGAATGCATCATGATCGGCCGGATCGACATGTACGACATCCGCATGATCGAGAAGGTACGCTTCGACATCGGATGGCAGAGACTTGTAGGCTACGATTTTCTTTCGGCTCATGGAGTTTTCAGGCCTTTGCAGGCTCATGGTAAGAGTGGATGACGGCCGCTGCGTTCGTGCTTTCCATTAAAGCATAGACAGCAGCGCTCTGGAGCTCTGGACATCACGACCCCACGGCGACGCGCGGACTCACCACCGCTGGCGGCTTCACGGCCAGCGTCAACGCCACGGCCACGAGCAAGGCCGCGCTCATGAAGACGTATGACGCAGCCGGCGATCCAGTGGCCCCGTTCAGGTATCCGACGACATAGGAACCCACGAACGAACCGAGCGCGCCCATGCTGTTGATGAGCGCCATGGCACCGCCCGCGACGTTTTTCGGCAGCAGTTCAGGCACGATCGCGAAGAACGGCCCATAAGGCGCATACATCGCCGCGCCTGCAATAACGAGCAAGACGTACGAAGCCCAGAAGTGGTTCGATCCAAGCAGATACGAACCCGCGAACGCCACCGCGCCGATCAGCAGGAATGGCCATACGAAGGCCTTGCGCGCCTGCGTTTTGTCGGAGGCCCAGGAAGCGAGCAGCATGGCGATGGTCGCGGCGAGATAAGGCACTGCGGATAGCCAGCCCGTCTCGACCATGCCGAGCGTGGAGCCGCTCTTGAGGATGGACGGCAGCCAGAGCACGAAGCCATACACGCCGATGCTCCAGCAGAAGTATTGCGCGCACAGCTTGATGACAGCGGGAGACTTGAATGCCTCGCCATAGTTCTTCACCGGCTTGATCGCCGCTTGCTCGGCGCGCAAGGTGGCATCGAGATCGCTCTTTTCCGCGTCCGTGAGCCACGTCACCTGCGCGGGTTTGTCCTTCACGATGAACCACCAGATCACCGCCCACACCACCGCAGGCAAACCTTCGGCGATAAACATGTGCCGCCAGCCGAACGAATTCACGAGATAGCCCGAGACGACCGACATCCACAGCACTGTCACCGGATTGCCGAGAATCAGAAACGTGTTCGCGCGTGAACGCTCCGACTTGGTGAACCAGTTCGCGATGAAGACGAGCATCGCGGGCATCACCGCCGCTTCGACGACACCGAGCACGAAGCGGATCGCCATCAGCGACGGTATGTTGCTCACCATGCCCGTCAGCGCGGCGCAACCGCCCCATAAAATCAGGCTCCAGAAGACGAGCTTCTTCACGCTGCGGCGTTCGGCGTAGATCGCGCCCGGAATCTGAAAGAAGAAGTAGCCGAGAAAGAACAACGCGCCGATCAGCGACGACAGTCCCTTGCTGATGCCCAGATCCTGATTGATGCCCGCCGCCGACGCAAAGCCATAGTTCGCGCGATCCAGATATGCAAGGCTATACGTGATGAAGACGATCGGCATGATCATCCACCAGCGGCGCACGGCGAGAGTCGGGGTTGAAGATGCTTGCATGGTTGTCTCCGAACACAGTTCGATTGAGTCTCTGATGATCACGCCGCGTCGAGGGCAGCGCCCACATCCTGAGCTTCGAGCACGTCGAGCGCGGCGCGCGTGGGCAGGCCCTCGCTGTCGCCGATCACCTGAATCGCCAGCGCGCCGATGCGGTTGCCGCGCGCGATTGCATGCCGCACGTCGCGGCCTTCGAGCAGCGCGCTCACTACGCCGACCGCGAAGCCATCGCCCGCGCCGACGGTATCCACGACCTTCGCGACGGGCACCGCGGGCACGATGCCGGCATCGCCATCGACGGTGCGGAAATACGCGCCGTATGCGCCTAGTTTCACGACCACGCCCTTCGCGCCCTGATCGAGATAAAACTTCGCGATGTCCTCGGGTTTCTCGTAGCCCGTCAGCGTCAACCCTTCGCTCACACCCGGCAGCACCCAGTCGGCAAGCGCCGCGAGCGCGTTGAGCGATTGCGCCATCGCGTCGCGCGACGGCCAGAGTGTCGGGCGCAAATTCGGATCGAAGGAAATAGTCTTGCCTGCTGCACGCATTTCGCGGGCCATGTGGAAAGCCAGTTCACGCGAACTCGCGGAAATGGCTGGCGCCACGCCCGTCAGGTGCAGATGCCGCGCGTTGAGCACGTAATCAGCGGCGTAATCGTCAAGCGAAAGATGGCTTGCGGCCGAGCCCTTGCGGAAGTATTCGACTGCCGGATCGCTGCCGTCGTCGCACTTGCCCTTCAACTGGAAGCCAGTCGGATAGCGCTCGTCGATACTCACGCGGCGCGCATCGATGCCTTCGGCCGCGAGCACATCGAGCACGTATTGACCGAAGGAATCTCGCCCGACACGGCTCATCCAGCCCACCTTGAAGCCGAGCCGCGACAACCCGATAGCCACGTTCAGATCCGCGCCCGCGACGCGTTTAGTGAACTGGCCGACCTTTGCCAGATCGCCCGTTTCGGCGGCGACGAACATGGTCATCGCCTCGCCGTACGTAACGATGTCGAGGGCGTTTCGTTGTGATTGCATGCGGTACCTTGTATTCAAAATGCCGCGATACGCGCGACCTGAACGGCGGCGTCATCGGCGTCGAGAAAGGGATATTCGATTCCGCGCGGCACGTCACGCGGCAATTGCGCGAGGAGCGCGGCGAAGTGCGCATCGTCTTGCGACGGGGCTATGGCGAAACGTCGCGCGCCCTCGCCTGTCACTGCCTTGCAATGGATATAGGCCACGTGCGGCGCGAGACGCACGGCGGCATCGAGCGGGTCTTGATCCGGCCAGCGCCAGTTGCCAGTGTCGAAGGTCATCGCAAGCCCGTTTTGCGCCTGCGCGGGCAAAGCCGCGAACAACGCCTCGAACGCGCCGATCGTGCCGCCCGCCTTCAACTGGCCGTTTTCGGCGACCACCCGCGCTGGCGACGACGCCACCGCGTTCAGCAACCGATCGAGCGTTGCCGCATCGGTCGCAACGCCGCGTTCCGTGCCGCCCAATTGCAGCTTCACGATGCGCGCGCCCAGCGCATGCGCCTCGCCGATGGCCTGGGCGAGCGCACTGTCATCGAGAGCGCCATCGTCGCGAAACAAGGTTGCGGGCGTCGAGTGGACGGCCCACAAACCGAGTGCGCGGATGCGCGCGCCGAGACGCGAGAGCGCGTCGAAACTGGCATCGGATTCGTCGGCGAAAAGTTCGCGGCGCACTTCGAAACCCTGGGCGCCAGCGCGCGCGGCTGCTTCGGCGCACACCGCGTGACCATCGGTGCGAACGGTGTCCGAGCCGAAGGCGCTGGCGACTACGACGACATCCGGGCGCATGCCGATTTTTGAAACATCAGATGAAATCACGCCTCTTTTCCAGTGAAAACTGACAAAAACTAGCGATTGGAACCGGTTCCATTATTGCAGTTTGAAAAGGACGCCGCAGCGTCCCAATGAAGACGAATAGTGCTCTTGGCGGTGCGCGTTGCGCCATAGTGGAATTCCCTAGCCGAGCATCGAGGCGTCCTGGCAGAGTTCGAGAAAGCGCGCGGCGACACGCGAAGGCGCGTCGGCATGAGGAAACAGGATTGAAAAGCGGCGCGTGAGCGGCGCCGGGCCGACGTGTACGCGTTGCAGCATGCCGTCCTCATGCCGGATCGACATTGCCGAGACGAAGCCGATACCCATGCCCGCCCGCACCGCTTCCTTGACGCCCTCGACGCCCGCGATTTCGAGCGCGACGCGCACGGCCACCTTGCCCTGGGCGAACGCGCGCTCGACGATCTGCCGCACGCCCGAGCCGCTTTCGCGCAGCACGAGCGGATAGCCGCCGATTTCATCCAACGTGGCGTTTTGTCTTTCAGTGAGCGGATGACCGCGCGGAACGATAGCCACGATCTCGTCGTCGCGCCAGGCAGTCACCGTAGTGCCCGACGGCAACTCGCCACTTGGCTGGCCTTCGATGAGCGCGATATCGAGCGAACCTAGCGCAGCGACGATTTCCGCCGTGTTCCCGTCGATGGTCGTCAGCGTCACGTCGGGATAGCGCTTGTGGAATGCGGCGATCAGATAAGGCAGCAGGTAGCTCGCGGGCGTCGTGCTCGCACCGATACGCAATGTGCCGCGCTCGAGCCCGCGCAACGCGTCCCGCAGCGCGTGTGCTTGCCGGAAGCTCTCGCGCACACGCTCCGCGTGGACGAGCAGCTGTTTGCCGGCTGCGGTCAGGCGAACGCCCCGGCCGTCGCGCAGATAAAGCGATTCGCCGAATTCGTCCTGCAAAAGTCGAAGTTGGCCCGACACGGCAGGCTGCGACAAATGCAACGCAATAGCTGCGCGGCTGATGTTGCCGTGCTCGGCAACAGTAGCGAAGGTTATCAGCTGATCCGGGGTCATCTTGCAAAAATATCAGATCAACCGATACATTGCATCCTAAATCACGATTTTTCATATGCATATGAGTGATTTAGGATTAGCACATCGCAACGCAATCTCAAAAGGACGCCCCATGTCCGCCGTACCCGCCGCACCGTCAATCGCCGAAGCATCGTCCACGCGTGGGCAGCTCAACGGAATTCTTTTCGTCGCGCTGTTCGCGGCAGCCGTGACGCATCTGTCCGCGCTGCCGTTCATCGCTGGATTGGGCATCAGCCCGTTGATCGTCGGCATTGCCGCGGGGACGATCTACGGCAACGCGCTGCGCCACGGCATGCCCGAAAGCTGGGCGGCGGGCGTGAACTTCTCCGCGCGCAAATTGCTGCGCATCGCGGTGGCGTTCTTCGGGTTGCGCGTGAGTCTGCAAGAAATCGCGCACGTCGGGCTGTCGGGTTTCGCGGTATCTGTGCTGGTGGTCGTGAGTACGCTTGCCATCGGCACATGGTTCGGCATGAAGGTCATGAAGCTCGACCGCGATACCGCCTTGCTCACGGCGGCCGGCAGCGCCATCTGCGGCGCCGCGGCCGTGCTCGCGTTCGAATCGACCTTGCAATCGAAGCCCCACAAGAGCGCGATGGCCGTTGGCAGCGTGGTCCTGTTCGGCACGCTCTCCATGTTCCTCTATCCGCTCGCGATTCACGCAGGCTGGTTGCATCTCGACACGCTCGGCACGGGCCTTTTCTTCGGCGGCACGATTCACGAAGTCGCGCAGGTCGTTGGCGCGGCAAGCAACGTGAGCCCGGAAGCGGCGCATATCGCGACAATCGTGAAGATGACGCGCGTCATGTTGCTCGTGCCGGTCCTGCTCGTGGTCGGCTTCTGGATCAATCGCAAGCGTCATGATCAAAGCGCACAAAGCGGCACGGGCAAGCTCGCGGTGCCCTGGTTCGCCTTCGGCTTCCTCGCGCTCGTGGTGGTGAATTCGCTGCACGTGTTGCCCGCCAGCGCGACCGGCACGCTCAACACGCTCGATACCTTCGCGCTCACCATGGCGATGACCGCACTCGGCATGGAAACGCGCATCGCGCAGATTCGCGAAGCGGGTCCGCGTGCGATTGCAACCGGCGCGATCCTGTATGCATGGTTGATCGGCGGTGGACTTGCGATCACGTATGGCGTGGAGCGTCTTTTCGGCTGATCGTATCGATGCTGGACACAAAAAAGCCGTCGACTGAACCGACGGCTTTTTTGCATTCGAAGCCCGCTTTCGCGGCTTACGCGTGCTTCAACGCTTGTTCGAAATCGGCGATGAGATCGTCGATATCCTCGATACCCAGCGACAAGCGCAGCATGCCGTCCGAAATGCCCATTGCGCGGCGTACGTCCGGACCGGCTTCGTGGAAGATGGTCGGTGCAACGGGGATGATGAGCGTGCGTGTATCGCCAAGACCGGTCGCCTTGATCGGGATCTGCAGCGCGTTGACGAAGTCGATCATGCGTTCGGGATTGCGCAACTCGAATGACAAGAGCCACGAGCCGTTTTTGAACAGACTCTTCGCGACTTCATATTGCGGATGACTCGGCAAACCCGGATAAAGCACGCGACCCACCGCTTCGTGTTTCTGCAGGAACTGCGCCAGTGCGAGCGCGTTATCGCTGCTCTTGCCGACTCGCAACGCCAACGTCTCCGCGCCCAGCGCAATCTGATGCGCCTGCTCGGACGACAACGCCGCGCCCATGTCGCGCAGACCCTTCTTGCGAATTTGCAGAAGCCCTTGCTCCTTCGCGGGCGAGCGCCGGTAGTCATCCGCGATATTCGGGTACGTGCTCCAGTCGAAGACGCCCGTGTCCGTGACCGCACCGCCGAGCGCCGCGCCGTGTCCTGCAATCGTCTTCGTCAGCGAGTTGACGACGAGGCTCGCGCCGACATCCTTCGGCCTGAAAAGCGCCGCGGACGTGATGGTGTTATCGACGACATAAGCGAGCCCGCGTTCGCGACACAGTTCGCCGATACCTTTCAAATCCGGGATCTGCGTGCCCGGATTCGCGATGGTCTCGACGAACACCATGCGCGTGTTGGCCTTGAGCGCGTTGGCGACGTTCGCGACATCGCCTGCATCGACCACCGTCACTTCGATGCCGAGCGTGCGCAGCGTGCCGAACACGCTATTGGTATTGCCGAAGACGAACTGGCTCGACACGAGATGATCGCCCGCGCGCAGAAGCGTGAGAAACACCGCGCAGATTGCGCCCATGCCGGTGCTGAAGCAGATGGAACCCGCGCCGCCTTCGAGCTTCGTGATCTTGCGCTCGAGCGCCGCAGTGGTCGGCGTGCCCTGACGAGCATAGTTGAACCCGCCCTTCTTCGTGCCTTGAAACACGCCGATGAGATCTTCCACGCGTTCGAAGCCATACTGAACCGACGTATGGATGGGTTGACGCACGCCGCCATGCTCGACGCCCGCGTCACGATCGCCGTGTACGATGCCAGTGGTGAAGCCTTGCTTGTCCATCTTCTCTCCGCTTCGAAGTCGTTCGCTCTCTGACGGGCATCGCGAATCGGCCCTCGAGCAAAGGATTCATTTTACATCGCGGCCCGCGCCGCCACGGCCCCAGGCGGGTACGCGTGTTGCTCGCCTGAGCACTCGTTCGCGTGCTCGACCCGCGGGAAGCAGCACGCGATTAACTTGCCAACCCAAGCATCCGCCGCGCATGGCGTCAAAAGCACAGCACGTTTGACAAGGAGCCCACGCATGGCTTACGAACTCTATTACTGGGACGGATTGCAAGGCCGGGGCGAATATGTGCGCCTCGCGCTCGAAGACGCGGGCGCCGAATACATCGATGTCGCGCGTTCGAAGAAAGGCATGGACGCGATGATGAAGCACCTCGGCAGCAAGACCGAGCCGCACATTCCGTTCGCGCCGCCGTTTCTGAAGGACGGCGATCTGATCGTGCCGCATGTCGCGAATATCCTGCTGTATCTCGGCCCGAAGCTGAAGCTCGCGCCGAAGGACGAAGGCCTGCGCTACGTAGCGCATGGCTTGCAGTTGACCATCGCGGATATCGTCGCGGAAGTGCATGACACGCATCATCCGCTCGCAACCGATCTCTATTACGAAGACCAGAAAGAAGCCGCAAAAACGCGCTCGAAAAATTTCCTGGACCAGCGCGTGCCCAAATTCATGGGTTATTTCGAGCGCGTGCTGAAGCAGAATCCGCACGGCGACACGCAAATGGTCGGCGACACGACGACCTACGTCGATCTCTCCGTCTTTCAACTCGTCGATGGCCTGCACTACGCCTTCCCGCGCGCGATGAAGACCTTCGGCAAGCACTATCCGCGTGTCGCGGCGCTGCATGACGCCGTGCTGCAACGGCCCAATATCGCCGCTTATGTCGATTCGGAACGGCGCATCCCGTTCAACGAATCCGGCATTTTCAGGCACTATCCCGAACTCGATGAGGACGCGAAGTAAGACGCGTCACTGAGTTCACTGATCGCCTCAACGAAACAAGGAGCCAGCATGATCGAAACGATTCCCTCCTTCGGCCTCGGCACATTCCGTGTCGATGCCGCGAAGACCACCGAAGCCGTCAGAAGCGCATTGCAGATCGGCTTTCGTCATATCGACACCGCGCAGTTCTACAACAACGAAGCCGCCGTCGGCGCGGGCGTGCGCGAGTCAGGCATTCCGCGCGAAGACGTCTGGGTGACGACGAAAGTCTGGTGGGACCGGCTGCAGCACGACAAGCTGATCGCGAGTCTCAAGGACAGTCACGAAAAGCTCGATATCGGCACGATCGATCTCGCGCTCGTGCATTGGCCGTCGCCCGAGGGCGCGGTGCCTATCGCCGAAACGCTTGGCGCGTTTCAGGAAGCGCAGAAGCTCGGCCTCATCCGTCATTACGGCGTGTCGAACTTCACCGCGCCGCTGCTCGAACAAGCGCTCGAGGCGCCGGGCGGCAAGGAGATCGTGACAAACCAGATCGAAGTGAGCCCGTTCCTCGCGAACCGCGCGTTGCTCGAAGCCACTCAACGGCTCGGCGTGAAAGTGACCGCGTATATGCCGCTCGGCGAAGGCCGCGCGCATAACGACATGACCATCAAGGCCATCGCGAAGAAGCACGGCGCGACGCCCGCGCAAGTGACCTTCGCTTGGCTTCTGGCGCGCGATATCGTGGTGCTGTCGGCATCGACGAATCCGGAGCATCAACAGATCAACTGGGATGCGCAAAAGCTCGAGCTCGACGCCGACGACATCGCGAAGATCGACAAGCTCGACGAAGGCAAGCGCAACGCGAATCCTTCGTTCGCGCCGAAGTGGTGAGCGCGTAGACCGAAGCGCTGGATGCTTCACTTGAAAAGCCTGGCTGTCTTCGATAGCCGGGCTTTTTTTCGCGCGCTCGAAAGTGGACGGATGATGCGCAATGCTATCCTTGCGTCGGCCTTATTCCATTTGCTTCTAAGCTTTCTACGATAATCCGTGCTTTCGTTCCTGCTTCGGCTGCGCACGCGCGCTCAACAACTCTTCCGTTTGTCGGATGCGCACACCATGCTCATCTGGGCAGTCGTCGTCGGCGTTGCGGGCGCGTTCGCGACATCGGCGTTTCGTGAAGGCATCGATTCGCTGCAACGGGCGTTCGGCGGCGAACCCGGCAACTTCGTCAAGATGGCCGAAAGCCTGCCGTGGCCGCTGCGTATCGTGTTGCCAGCGGCGGGCGGGCTGATCGCGGGCTTCTGTCTGATCGTCGCACGGGTTCGTCAAGACAAGCACGCGAACACGGATTACATGGAAGCGGTGACCATCGGCGATGGCGTCGTGCCCGTGTGGCAAAGCATCTGGCGCAGCCTGTCGTCGCTTTTCACGATCACGAGCGGCGGTTCCATCGGCCGCGAAGGGTCGATGGTGCAGCTCGCCGCGCTCGCTTCATCGCTTATCGGACGCTGGGTCCACTTCGATCCGCCGCGCCTGCGACTGCTCGTGGCGTGCGGCGCGGCGGCCGGGATCACCTCCGCATACAACGCGCCGATCGCGGGCGCGTTCTTCGTCACCGAAATCGTGCTGGGCTCCATGGTCATGGAGAGCTTCGGGCCGATCGTCGTGTCGTCGGTCGTCGCCAACATTACGATGCGCGAGTTCGCCGGGTATCGGCCGCCTTACCAGATGCCGGTGTTTCCGCCCATCGCGGGCCTCGAAGTGCTGCTCTTCGTCGTGCTCGGTTTGCTGTGCGGCGCGCTCGCGCCACACTTCCTGCGGCTGCTCGCAGAGTCGCGCAAGCGCTTTGCGAAGTTGCCGCTGCCCTTGCCGATTCGTCTCGCGCTCGGCGGACTGATCGTCGGCGTCATTTCGATCTGGTGGCCCGAAGTCTGGGGCAACGGTTATGAAGTGGTGAACTCGCTTCTGCATCAGCCGTGGACGTGGTCCGCGCTCTTGCTGGTGCTCGTCTTCAAGCTCCTCGCCACCGCCGCGACGGCCGGCTCGGGCGCGGTAGGCGGTATCTTCACGCCCACGCTTTTCGTCGGCGCCGTGCTCGGCTGTCTCTTCGGTCTCGGCGTTCACGCCATCTGGCCGCATTCGACTTCACAGCCATTCGCCTACGCCATGGTCGGCATGGGCGCGTTTCTCGCCGCGGCCACGCACGCGCCGCTCATGGCGATCCTCATGATCTTCGAGATGACGCTGTCGTACTCGGTGGTGTTGCCGCTCATGCTTTCGTGCGTGGTGGCATATTTCATTGCCCGAACCTCCGAGCAGACGTCGATGTACGAAGTCACCCTGCGTCGCACGCGCGAAGAGAAGGAGCGTCTGCGCCTCGCGGCCACGCAGATGCGCGAACTCGTCAAGCCGCCCGATACCGTCGTCCCGCTCGATGCAAACGTGAACGACATGACGCGCGTGTTCCTCGAATATCCCGTGAAGTATCTGTATGTCGTGGATGACGCGGGGCGCTTCCGCGGTGTGGTCGCACTCAAGGACATTACGTCCGATCTTCTCGACAAGCAAGACACATCCGCGCGTACCGCCGCCGATTACCTCCAGCCGCAATTCGACGTGCTCACACCCGACATGTCGCTCGGCGAAGCACTGCAGCACTTCCTCGCTTTCCAGGGCGAGCGGCTTCCTGTCATCGAAAAAAAGAGCGAACCGCTGCTGCTCGGTGTCGTGTACAAAACCTCTCTTCTCGACGCATACTTCCGTCTGAATCCGACGCAGCGCTAAAAGTGCGCGGCTGTGCAATTTCGCGGCGCATGCCGATCCGCAACGCTGGGTGGAAGCGGATTACTCATAAGTTAGAAATCACGCGAAGTGTTTGCGCGCGAGCACCGCTCGTTGCGCCCGTGCGAGGTCTGCTTCATTGGCATCCACGCATGAACGGTGCGCGAGGGACGTATCGGCATAGGCTTTGCTTGATGCTTCTCGCTGCCTACGTGAGGAGGGGTTGCCCGATGAAGACCTCAACGTTGTTGACGATGGCATTGGTTTCGGCGTCGTGTTACGCCGCGCCTCTGCACACGAGTTCGACAGACGATTCGGCCGTAGTGGCCGCAACGCGCGCTGCCTTGCGTGTGAACGCCGGGCCGGTCGCGCCGCCCGCGCCCGAAATCGCGGCAGATAGTCTCGACCACGCGCACTGGCGTCATGTGCCGCTGCCGAAATCGCGTACGCCGAGTCACGGCATGGCAAGCCAGACGATTCAGGTACAGACCTGAAGCGCTCACTTCTTCATCTACAGGAATTCCATGTCGGATACACCCGGAACTCAGAGCCTGAACGACGAACCCATCGACGATGAAATCGCCGAAGTCCTGCGTTATGCCGCGTTCCCAGCCAACAAGGACGCACTAGTGAATGCCGCGCGCGAAGCCGGTGTCAGCAACGATGTGATCGCTGTTTTCGATGGTCTGCCCGAACAAGACTATAAGGATGCGAATTCCGTCGAGCAGTTGCTCGGAAGCAATGGCGGTCCGGGAATCTCGGTCTAGGAAGGGCGTCTCAAAAAGCCGAAGTTGTCCCCAGCAATTGGGGACCACCCTGTTGAAAACCCGCTGTGAACTCGTCTAAGCATTTGAAGCGCAACGAAAAACACCCTGCGCTCCAAGTCGCGCCAACCTGCCCGCGCCCTCTGCATAACTTATCCCCCGCAAACGGGGAAATGCCTGTGAAAAAGCGCTTGGCGACTCAGCTAATTTCTTGATTCTGTTCGCAAATCGCCGTGCGGTGCGGATCAAGTCATGCTCTACGTGTCAAACGAATAGCTCGATCCTTGCCCGACTTGTCCACAGATTCTGTGGACAAGCCTGTGCAGTACGTTGCTCTTAGCTTCCGCGATACTGCGCCGCACTGGCCGGCGCGGCCGGCACGGCCTTCTTCGCCGGCGGCTTGGAAGCCGAGCCCGCGGCCGCACCCGACGACATATAAGCCGGCGCCGCCTTGGTCGTCTGCTTCTGTCCGGCAGGCGGCGCTGTTGGCGCATTGCGCATGTCGGCCAGCATCTGCGCGCACGGCAACGGCTTGTTGTTGCTCGGCTGGATCAGCGGGATCAACGCGGCAAACGGGTTGATGAGTCCAAGACCGACCATCGCACCGCCGCGCACCGCCAACGCGCCGACATTCACGCCAACCTTCGGGTCCTTGAACGTGCCCTTCACATACAGCGGCGAACGCAACGAAAAGATGCGGAAGCCCTTCGTATGCGGATGAATCCCCAGATCCATCTGTTCGCTCTTCAGATTGATGTTGCCGTCGACGTTGATGACCGCGTCGTCGGTATCGAGTGCGAAGACGCGCGAGTCGAGCACGCCATCCGTGACGACGAAATCGGTCGCGGCGCAGTTGATGTTCACATCGCGCTTGCCGAAGAGCTTCTCGTAGACGACGTTCGCCACGTTCAGGCCCGCCGCTTCCATGTACAGCCGGCTCACGGTGCCCTGCGTCACGAGCGCCTTTATCTCGCCGTTAGACGTTGCAGCAAGCGCGGCGGGCGAATTGCCGGTGGCGGACAAAGCTGCGTCGCCGTTCACTTCACCGAGCGCGGATTGCATGGTCTTCACGGTCGGAAACAGCTGCTTGAGCTTCAGATGCCGCGCCTCCGCCGACACGCGTCCCTTAAGAGGCGCCGCACTGCCATCCAGATGAATGTTCGACGAGAACGCGCCGCCCGCCACGCCGAACTTGAGCGGTTCGAATGACAGCACGCCATCCTTCATCACGACGTGCGTATAGAGATCCGTGATCGGCAGGTCGGGGTCCTTGATGATGCGCTGACCGGTGAACTTCACGTCGGCATCGATGGCCTTCCAGCGATCGGTTTTAAACTCCTCGGTCGGCAACGCCTTCGCCGACGGCTGCTTTTCCGTCTCGCCGCGCTTGGCTTTGCTCGCGTTCGAATCCGCACCGATGATCGGCGCGAGGTCCGCGAAACGCAGCAGATGCGACACGAGTTCGCCCTGAAGCAGCGGTCGCGGCTTCCTGCCCGCATAGACGAGCGAGCCGTTGATGTCGCTGCCACCCACGCGGCCCGTGAAGTTCTCGTAGTGGAATACGTTGCCGTCTTCCTTGAACTGACCGGTGAGACGCCCTTCCGTGGCAAAAGGAGGCGTTTCCGGCAGGGTCACGCCCGTGAACGGATACAGATGCGCCATGCTGACCGCCTGAATCCACAGCCGCAGATCGAGCGCCGCGAGATGCGCGGGATCGGTCACGGTGCCGACGAACGCGATATGCGTGTCCCCCAGGCGCACATCGGCCTGAACGGGGAACGGGCGCGCCGCGTCCTGCACCGCGAGCACGCCGCCGAGTTTGCCGTCGCCGGAAACCTTGCCGCCGTTGTAGGTGCCCTTGACCGTCCAGCCGAAGGCATACGGCGGAATCGGCGGCTTCACGCCTTCTTTCGTCGTGATGCTCTGATTGGCCGACGTACTCGCCGGATTCGGCGCCGACGCATTCGCCGCCGCAGCCGCGGATGCAGCCGAAGCGGCGGACGCCTCCGAAGCCGCCGCTGCATCCGTCTGCTTTCCCAGCTTGGCCGCGCCGCTCTTGCCGACCATCTCCGCCGACGATTTGCTCGACGCCTCCTGTTGCTGCTTCATCACTTCGCCGATCGGCACGGCCTGGCCGAGCGTATCGATATCGACCTGCATCTCGGCCTTGGTCACTTCGTCGTGCACGCCGACCGTGCCTTTTGCAAGCGAGATATCGCCGAGCTTGAGATTCCACGTCGAAGGTTCGGTGGACTGCTTGAACTTGAACGTCCAGTTGTTGCGGTTGTCCTTGAGCCGCTCGACATCGATGGAAGGATTCACCAGATTGATCGCGGGAATGACGATGTCGTGCGCGAGCAGCGGCAGCACGGCCACCTGAAAGTCGATTTCGTCGAGCGTGGCGAAATACTGGTTGCGCGCCCAGTCCGGGTTCGCGATGGTGATCTTTTCAGCCGAGAAGCGCGGCCACGGCACCCAGCGTTTCCAGCCCGTTTCGTTAGGCGGACGGCGCCAGCCCACCTTCAGATCGCCGGTAATATGAAACTGCCGCCCAATAGCTTGCGAGACTTTGTCATCGACCCACGGCCTCAGGCGATTCCAGTCGAACGTCAGGAAAATAACCACGATCACCGCTATCAGTACCGCCAGAACGGCAAAAAACCATGCGACGATCTTTCCGATTTTTCTGCTCGTGCGGGCCTGCGCCATGACCTCTCCATCCATTTTTTCTGATTGTGTGTGGCGCAGCACAGAGTGTGCCCGCGTGACGGTCGACGTGTGTCATGTGCGCCGCATGTCATGGGCAACGCCCGGCCTTTTCCGTAAGATGACGGCTCGATAACGCCCCACGAGGCCCGATGCCTTCTTCTTCACTCGTCGCAACCGTCGGCGTCGCACGGCGCGATACCGCGCGCGGCACCGTCCTTTTGCATCCCACGGATTTCGTGCTGAGCGAAGGCGAGCGCGCCGCGATCACGGGACCGTCGGGATCGGGCAAGAGCGTCTTCTTGCGTACCCTCGCGCTGCTCGATGCCTGCGACGAGGGTTACGTGACGTGGCGCGGCGAGCGTATCGCGCGCGCGGGCATTCCGGCTTATCGACGACGCGTGGCCTACATCGCTCAACGGCCCGCGATGCTGGACGGAAGTGTCGAGGACAACCTGCGTTATCCGTACACACTCAAGGCTTATCGCGATGCCCGCTTCGATCGCGCGATGGCCACGCAACTTGCGGAAGCGGCGGGACGCGGCGCGGACTTTCTCGACAAGGTCGCGAGCGAGTTGTCCGGCGGTGAGGCGCAGATCGCCGCGCTCGTGCGTGTACTGCAACTCGCGCCCGACGTGCTGCTGCTCGACGAGCCCACGGCATCGCTCGATCCGGCTTCGGCGCGCTCGATCGAAGCGCTGGTCAACGCTTGGTTCGAATCGGCGGACAAAGCGGACGGCAAACCGGGGAACAAGCGCGGGAGCATCTGGGTATCGCACGACCCCGAACAGGCCGCGCGCGTGGCCACGCGTCATTTGTCGATGAACGCGGGCGTCCTCACCGAAGCGAGCGCGCCATGAACGGTTATCAAAACCTCAGTCTCCTCGATATCGCGCTTGCGGCGGCGCTGATCGTGGTGAACGGCGTGTTGTCGGTCGCGCTCAATCTCGGGCTCGAACGCAAGCTCGCGATCGCGGCCATACGCACCGTCGTTCAATTGCTGCTGATAGGCTATGTGCTCGGCTGGGTGTTTGCCTTCAGCCGGTGGTATGTCGTGCTGCCGCTCATGGCGTTGATGACCATCATCGCGGGACTGTCCGCTTCGAATCGCGGACGGCGCACCTACGCCGGACAACGCGCCGACAGCATCGTGTCGATCTGGGCGAGTTCGTGGCTGATCGGCGCATTCGGGCTGTTCGTCGTGATCCGCATTCATCCGTGGTACGAGCCGCAATACGCCATACCCATTCTCGGCATGATTCTCGGCAATACGCTCACAGGCGTGTCGCTCGGCATCGAACGCATGACGGAGGAACTGACCGCCGGACGCGCGGCCGTGGAGATGTCGCTCGCATTAGGCGCGACGCGCTGGGAAGCCGCGCAAGGGCCCGCGCGGCAGGCCGTGCGCGCGGGCATGATTCCGACGCTCAACCAGATGACCGTCGTGGGCCTCGTCAGTCTGCCGGGGATGATGACCGGTCAGGTGCTGGCGGGACAATCGCCATTGCAGGCGGTTCGCTATCAGATCGTCATCATGTTTCTGATCGCGGCGGCTTCGGCGCTCGGCGTGGTCGGCGCAGTCGTGCTGACGTATCGGCGGCTGTTCTCGCCGGATCACCGCTTCATGGCCGCGAAGCTCGTGGAGAGGAAGGCGAAGAAGCGCTCTGCCTGAAGCGCTTCCTTTTCGCGTCACGCTCCGCGATATGCCCGCTCCAGTTCGTCGAGGTCAAGCTTCACCATCGTTCTCATCGAGGTCATCGTGCGATTGGCCTTGTCCGGGTCGGGGTCCTGCAGCATCTTGAGCAGCTTTCTCGGCGCGATCTGCCACGTCACGCCGAAACGGTCCGTGAGCCAGCCGCAGGCCATCGCCTGGCCGCCTTCGAGAAGCTTGTCCCAGTAGCGGTCGATCTCGGCCTGACTGTCGCATTTGACGAACAACGACAGGGCGGGCGTGAACTTGAATTCTGGGCCGCCGTTGAGCGCCATGATGTCTTCGCCTTCCAACTGGAACAGAACGGCGAGCACGCTGCCCGGCGTGCCCGGACTGGCCTCGTTATGCAGCATGGTTTCAACGATGCGCGCGTCCTTGAACACGCTCAGATAGAAGTCGACGGCCTCCTGCGCGTTGCCGTCGAACCATAGGCATGGCGATATCTTGTTCATGAGTCTCTCCTTGAAAGGCGCGTTATTCGCGCGGCGCGGTCATCGCCTTTTGCATGTCCTCGGGGCTCACGTCGCGTACGTGCGATGCCAACGACCACTGATGCCCGAACGGGTCGACGAGCCGGCCGTAACGGTCGCCCCAGAACATCTCGGCAACCGGCATGGTGACTTCGGCGCCGGCATCGATGGCCTGCGTGAACGTGGCATCGACATCTTCGACATAAAGGTGGATGGTCACCGGCGACCCTTTGATCGCCTTCGGGCCGAGCATGCCGAAGGTCGGGTTCTCGTCGACGAGCATCAGCACCGAATCGCCGATCTTGACCATGGCATGCATGAGCTTGCCGTCCGGTCCGGGCAGACGGCCCAGTTCGACGGCGTTGAAGGCGCGCACGTAGAAGTCGATCGCCTCCGCCGCGCCCGCGCACGTGAGGTGCGGGGTCAGCGAACGCATGCCAGGCGGAATGGGGTTGACGGCGGGTGTGGACATGGCTGGCTCCGTAGAAGTGACGAGACGCGCCGGGAATCGGCGCCGCTCTCCTACCCTACAACGTGCAAGCCAGGCGTCAATCGACATCGATCCGGACTTCGGCCGGATTTTTTTGCAGCTCAGGCGTCCGGCGTTTCGGCCAGCGTCTGAATGAGCCCTTCGAGCCGCGAAAAGTTGACGGGCTTCGTCAGATGATCCCGAAAACCTGCTTCCCGGCAACGTCGAATGTCTTCGTCCATGCCGTAGCCCGTGATGGCCACGGCGGGCTTGTCGGGCTGCAGCTCGCGCCACGCGCGCGCGATGTCGAGACCCGTGCCATCCGGCAAGCCGATGTCGCTCACAAGAAGATCGAACGACGCCTCTTTCGCGCGTTCGAGCGCAACTGCCACCGTGCTGGCGACAGTAACGACGTGACCGAGCATCTCCAGCACTTCCGCCATCGCCGATGAAGTCTGCTCGTTGTCCTCCACGAGCAATACGCGCAGCGAACGGCCGTGTTCGTGCCGCTTTGCCTCGACGAGCGGCTCGGCCTCGTGCTGCGGCTCCATTTTCGCGAGCGGCAACGTGAGCGTGAAACGCGCGCCCGCATCGCGGCCTTCGCTGTAGGCCGAGAGCGTGCCGCCATGCTTCTGCGCGAGCGTGCTGGCGATAGCCAGGCCCAAGCCCAGCCCGCCGAAGGAACGCGTGATGGAATCGTCGGCCTGTTCGAACGCGGAAAAAATGCGCGGCAATGCTTCGGCGCTGATGCCGATGCCGCTATCCGTCACCGATACCGCGATGGTCGCGCGATCCGGATTCCACGTCCGTACTTCGAGCCGCCCGCCCGCCGGGGTGAACTTCACCGCGTTCTTCATCAGGTTCCAGACGATCTGCTGAAGCCGCGCGGCATCGCCGAAAACGACGAACTGGTGCGCGTCGAAGCGCGTGTCGAGCGTGAGATTCTTCGCGCGCATGTCGGCTTCCGACATGTCGAGTGCGCTCGTGAGCAAGGTATCGAGCGCGACGCTCGCGAAATTCAGACTCAGCTTGCCGCGCGCGATGCTCGTCAGATCGAGCAGATCGTCGATCAGACGCGCCTCCAGTTCCACATTGCGGCGAATCAGTTCAAGCGTGGGATGCGCCTCGTGCGACAGCGAATGCTTCATTTCGAGCAGACGCACGGCGGCGAGAATCGGCGTGAGCGGCGTGCGCAATTCATGCGACAGCACCGCCAGGAAATGGTCCTTCGCGCGATTCGCGGATTCCGCCTGATCCTTGGCGAGCCGCAAGGCATCGGCGGCCATGTGCGCGTCGGTGGCGTCGCGCACGATCTTCGAGAAGCCGATCAGTTCGTCGTTTTCCGTGCGGATGGCCGTGGTCACGCCCGAGGCGAAGAACGAGTGGCCGTCCTTGCGCCACAGCCAGCGGTCGTCGCTGGCGCTGCCCTCGCGCCGCGCGATGTCGAGTTCGTCCTCGAATACGCCGGTTTCGCGGTCTTCCTGGTTATAGAAGATACTCGCGCTCTGGCCGAGCACGTCTTGCGCCGGAAAGCCGAGGATGCGCTCCGACGCCGCGTTCCACGTGCGAATACGCCCTTCCGGGTCCAGCGTGATGACGGCGTAGTCCTTCAACGCGTCGATCAGCATGCGAAAGTGCGTCTCCGTCTCGCGCAGCGCGCGCTCCACCGCAATGCGTTGCGCACGCTCGTCGCTCTCGCGCATGGCGCGGCGCACCACCGCGGGCAGCCGTTGCAGACGCTGCTTCAGCACATAGTCGGTCGCGCCGCGTTTGAGCATGTCGACGGCGTGTTCTTCGCCGAGCAGCCCGGACACGAAGATGAACGGGGTATCCGGCGCGCGCTCGCTCGCGATGCTCAGCGCCTCGATGCCGGAGAACGTGGGCATGACGAAGTCCGCGAGGATCACGTCGAAGCGCTTGGCGGCGAGCTCCGCGATGAAGTTCGCCGAGTCGTAGACGATGGACGCATCCACCGCGTAATCGGCGCGCTCGAGCTGAGCGATGGTCAGCTCCGCATCGAGTGCGTTGTCTTCCACGAGAAGCAGATGCAGGGGCTGCATGGTCTAGGCGGCCTCGCGAGAAAACGCGCGGCGGCGCACGATGCGGTCGATATTGGCAGTCACGAAGTTCACGAGGTTCACGTCGGTCATTGCGCGGACGGCGGTCGGCGAAAGCGCGTGGAACCCGGCGGCGGCTCGTTGAGCACGGCCCAGAACACGCCGAGATCGCTGATCGCCTCGACGAATTCCGCGAACTCCACGGGCTTGACTACATAAGCATTGACGCCAAGTTCATAGCTGCGCACGAGGTCCTGCTCTTCGCGCGAGGACGTGAGCATGACGACAGGCACGCTTTTCAGAACCGGGGTCGAGCGGATCGTGTCGAGCACTTCGAGCCCGTCGATCTTCGGCAGTTTCAAGTCGAGCAAAATGACGGCGGGATTGCCCGGCGTGCGCTCCTTCCAGTCGCCTTCGCAAGTGAGATAGTCGATAGCTTCCTGACCGTCGCGCGCGATGATCACTTCGTTCGCAAGCTGGCTTTTGTCCAGCGCCACGAGCGTGAGTTCGAGGTCGTTCGGATTGTCTTCGACAAGCAAAATCGGTTTAAGCATGGTCTGGTATTGACGCTGATATTCAGGTTCCCGACGGCGCGCCGGAACCCAGGCGGACGCCTTCGCGGCCCGTGACATGTCGAAACACGACCGGCAGGGAGAAATAGAATACCGCGCCTTCTCCGAGCCGCCCTTCCGCCCACGTGCGTCCCTCGTGCCGTTCGATGATCCGCCGCACGTTGGCGAGGCCGATACCGGTGCCCTCGAACTCCTCCGCGCGGTGCAGCCGCTGGAACACGCCGAACAGCTTGGCTCCATATTTCATGTCGAAGCCGACGCCATTGTCCCGTACGCCGACGATGTACTCGTCGCCGCTTTTCTGGGCGAATATCTCGATTTTCGCCGATTCTCGCGTTCTCGTATATTTCACCGCGTTCGAAATGAGGTTGCGCAGCGCCAGTTGCAGGAAGGCGGCGTCGCCCGTGATGCGCGGCAGATCGCCGATGACCCACTCGATCCGGCGCTCAGAGGCATCCATTTCGAACTCCCGCACGATCACGCCGACGAGCTGGTTCAGGTCGACCGGAGCGGGTCTGAGCGCCGCGCGGCCCATCTGCGAGAAGGTTAGAAGATCGTCGACGAGCGTGCCCGCGAAGCGCGCCGAATCCAGCATGTTGTTCAAAAACCGCCGGCTCTTTTCCGACATGCGCTCGCCTTCCAGTTCGCGCAGCAGGTCGCCGTAACCCGCGATATGGCGCAGCGGCGCGCGCAAGTCGTGCGATACCGAATACGAAAACGCTTCGAGTTCCTTGTTCGCGCGTGCGAGTTCGGTCGCGAGTTCCGCGCGTTCCTCGGCACGGCGCAGCACGATATTCAGAAGCGCGCCGCGCAATTCGTTGGCGATTTCGATCTCGCCCTGACGCCACATGGCGGAATGCCCGCGCACCGTTTCGAGCCAGGGACTGAAGTTCGTGCGCGGGGCGCTGGCGCCTTCCGCGTCGCGAATCTTGACCGGCTCGCCCGCCCACTTGATGGTCTGCATCACCTCGGGGCGAAACCACAGCAAATAGTTGCGAAAAATCTGCGATACCGGCACGGCGAGCACGCCGCACGCCTTGTCCTCGTGCGCCTTGGCGGGCGGCCATTCGCGCGCGAGCGAGTCGCTTGCCCACACGCCCGTGGTGTTTTCCGCGAGCCAGTGCGTGAGCGCGCGCACCGTGTTTTCATCGGGCGTCGCGCCCATGAGCGTGACGTTTTCATCGAAGACGATAGCCGCGCCCGCCGAACGCGCGAAGCCCAGCACGTCCTTCGGCGCCGCCTGCAGGCCGGCCACGAAATTGGTGTGCTCGCCCATCGCGCTGACGAGACGGCCCATCGTGCGACGCAGTTCGGCGAGATATTCGCCCTCGGCGCGCTCTTCCTTTGCCTCGATCTGCAGCGACAGCATGTGCCCCAGATGTTCGACCGCCAGCCGCGTATTGAACGACACGATGCGCGGATCGTGATCGTGACAGGAAATGAGGCCCCACAAGCGCCCGCGCACGACGATCGATACCGACATCGACGCATGCGTGTTCATGTTGCGCATGTATTCCAGATGCACGGGCGAGAAGCTGCGCAGCGTGGCGTAAGTGAGGTCAGTCGGGCGGCCGGTCAGCGGATTGAGCGCCGGCACGAGGCGCGCGGGGCGATAGTTCACATCGGCGACGAGGCGAATCCGGTGCCGCATATACAGCGCGCGCGCCTGACGCGGAATGTCGGAAGCCGGAAAGAACTGATGCAGAAAGGACGCGTAGCTTTCGTCGCGATTTTCCGCGAGAACATGACTGCGGCCTTCCTCGTCGAAGCTGTAAAGCATGACGCGACCGAAGCCGGTGATCGCGCGGACTTCTTGCACGGCGAGTTCCGCGAGTTCCTGCACGGTGCCGGCATCCTGCAAACCGCGCGCGAACGTGCGCACGAGCGGATACATGGACGCGAAAGCGGCGTCGCCGATTGCGGCCGTTTCCATCTCGACGATGAGCGCGCCTTCATGGCGATGCACCGTCACATCCAGGCGCACGGAGGCATGGTCCGCTTTGGCGGCATCCACCGGGCCGACGTAAAGCGGCGCGTCGTCGATCTCCGCCGTCGCGGCGGCTTTCGCAATGCGCTTCGCGCCCACATCGCCCAGCACTGTTTCGAGCGATTCGCCAGGCAGCGTCTCGATGTCGCGGCCCGTGAGCGCAGCCAGATTCTCGCTTGCCTGCAGAATGCGCAGAGCGTCGTCCAGCACGAGCAGATAGCCATGCGGCTGGATGCCACCGGGTGCATGGATGGGCTCGGCGTCGCAGTCCTTGCTCGCAATGCCGGAGTCGAGCGTCAGGCGGCGCGCGACGGCATCCGGCGGACCTTGCGAGTCGCCGTGAAAGGACGCAGAACCGGCTGGTCCGCTTGCCGCCTCGCTCATGTGGCCACTCCGCTCACGGCCTGAAGGTCTTCGACCTCCGCGGATTCCGGGCACAGCCACGCCTGCATGCTCTCGAAGGTCGCGATGGCGGCATGCACGGCTTCGTCGTATTGCGCCTCGGGCACCGTCGCCGCGGCGGTCGTGCGGAAGGCGTTCCACATGCTGCCGGTGTGCGAACCGTAACCTTCGAAATAGGCGTTGCCGAAACCGGGTTCGAGATCAAGCAGCTTGGCAATATGCGGCGCGATGAAACGCCCGCCCAGGGTCGAACCTTCCATCACGTACATGGAGCCGATCGCGCTCGCGACGCTCTTGATCTGCGGCAGATCGTAAAGCGCGTGAGCACGCGGGACCGAACCCACGGGCACGCGCTCGCCGGTGAGCACGGCGAGATCGGCGGCGATGAGCGGCGCCTTGCGGCGCTCATCGAAAAATACTTGCAGCGACTCGGGCATCTGCGCGCCCGCGACGTCTTCCCACGGCGCGATGTAGCCGTAGAAGCGTTCGAGCAGCGCAATGTATTCGGCGCGTTGCAGGCTGTCCTGCATGAGGTCGAGCGCGTTCTCGAGCCGCGTATGGCATACGGCGGTTTCCTTCTTGAGCCGGGACAATAGATCTTGGGGCATGTTCCGTCGGGTTGGCTGAGGACGCTATGGATGTTCAAGCAAGCAAACGAGGCTTGCATCGGAAGCGCTTACCGGATGAAACGCGCGGCACTGAATGATCCGGTAGAAAACGCATGATCGACGTGTTCTGCTTTCGAAACAAAAATCATTTTACGCAACCGTCTCACGCAATGTCAGTGCAAGACTCGTGGTTTCACCATCTGGTTCAATTCGCGCCTCGGCCGCCGCTGCCGCCGCCGCTATTCTCGTTCGCGTGATCGTCGCGCTGCGTGGCTTCCTGATACGCGCCGCCGCCGCGCCGGTCGGTATCGACGAGACCGCGCTTTACATCGTCATGCGCCTGCTTGCCGACTTCGCGCGGCTCGTGCTCATCCTGCGAGTCGACACTTTGATCCGCCTCGTGCGGCAGCGCCGCGTTCGATGAATCGTCGTCCACTTGCGTCTGTTCGTCCTTGCTCGACATTTCGCGGCCGCGTTCGGGCGCGCTTTCGGGTGCTGTCTTGACTGGCTTCATGGTCCCTCTCCTTGATGCGTTCACTTGGTCTTGCTTTTAGCGTCGATGCCAAGCTGTTTTTTCATTGCCGCTGTAAGACGCTGGCGGCCCTTCGCGTAGTCGGCCCACGGGTCGGCGCGCAATGAATTCATGCGCTCGGCCACGTTGCCGATGTTCCATTGATCGCCGCTCGTGACCTCGTCGATTTCGTCCCAGGCAATAGGCATCGAAGCGCCCAGTCCCGGCCGCGAGCGCAACGAGAACGCCGCCACCGTGCTCGATCCGCGGTTGTTGCGCAGATAGTCGATGAATATCTTGTCCTTGCGATTCTGCATGCCCATCTTCGCGGAAAAGAACTTGGGCAAGGTACTCGCCATATGCTGCGCGACGGCTTGCGAGAAGCCCTTCATTTCGTCCCATCCCGACTGTTTGGCGAGCGGCACGACCACATGAAAGCCCTTGCCGCCGCTCGTCTTGCAAAACGAAGTCAGTCCGAGTTCGGCCAGCAGTTCCTTCGTGAGCTTCGCGGCTTCGACCATGCGCTTCCAGCCGACGCCTTCGCCGGGGTCGAGGTCGAACACCATGCGATCCGGTTTCTCGATGTTCGACGCCAGCGCGTTCCACGTATGCAGTTCGATCGTCCCCATCTGCGTCGTGCCGACGAGCGCTTGCGCCGATTCGATGGTGAGCAGCGGCGGATGTCCCGGATCGATATCCGCATGCTGCGTGATGTGCGGAATCGCGAGCCTCGCGCTGTGCTTCTGAAAGAACAATTCGCCGCCGATATCTTCCGGGGCGCGCACGAGGGACACGGGCCGGTCGTGCAGATGCGGCAGCATCCATTGAGCGACCGACGCGTAATACTCGACGACATCGATTTTCCGAAGCCCCGTGGACTTGTCGATGACGCGATCCGGATGGCTGATCTTGACGCCTTCGACCTCGGCGGCCGATTTGCTTTTGGCCGCGGTTTTCGTGGGCGCTTTCTTCGCGGCGGTTTTCCTGGCAGCCGTCTTCTTCGGCGCGCCCTCGTCTTCCACCTTTTGCGCCGATACCGCTTCTTCCTTGACGATCTGCCTGGCCGGCTTGTCGTCGCGCAGACTGACGAACGATGCTTGTCGCACGATGCGCTCCTTGGTCCATTCCGCGAAATTGCATTCCGCCACGAGTTCGGGCTTGACCCAATGCACCGGCGTGCGGCTGCGCTCCTGCGGCTCGCTCGCAAACGGCATGCTTTTGGTTTCGCGCTTGTCTAGTTCCTTCTTTACGGCGGTGAGCGTGGCGTGATCGAAGCCGCTGCCGACGCGACCCGCGTATTGCAGCTTGCCCTTGGCGTCGTACACGCCGAGCAGCAACGCGCCGAACTCGCCGCGCGTGCCCGCCGGTTCCGAATAGCCGCCGATCACGAACTCCTGCCGGCGCCGGCACTTGAGCTTGATCCACGACGCGCTGCGTCCGGAGACATAAGTCGAGTCGATCCGCTTGCCGATGATCCCTTCCAGCGCCATGTCGCAGGCGCTTTTGAGGAGATCGTCGGCGTGAAAAGCGAAGTCTTCCGAGTAGCGCAGCACGGGATCGGCGAGCGGTTCGACGATCGCCTTCAGAATGGCGCGGCGCTGCACGACCGGCACTTCGCGCAAGTCGTACCCGTTCAGATAAGGCAGATCGAAGAAGTACACGACGATATCTTGCGGACGTCCGACATCGAACGCGTTTTGCAGACCCTGAAAGTCCGGCAGGCCGCGATCGTCGAGCACGACGGCTTCGCCATCGAGCCAGCCGTCTTCTATGTCGAGTGCTTCGAGCGCCTTCACCTGCTTGCTGAACTTCGCCGTCCAGTCGTTGCCGTTGCGCGTGAAAATGCGGATATCGCGTTTGCCCTTGATCGTCTCGATCCGCACGAGCACGCGATAGCCATCGAACTTGATCTCATAGGCCCAGTCTTCGCCGGGCGGCGCGGTATCGACGAGTGTGGCCAGTTGCGGCTTGAAGGTCGCGGGCAGCTTGGCCTTGACCGCGCCTTCTATCGCCGGGTCATGCGAGAGCGTGCGCAACGACTCCGCGTTCCGGTTCGCGACGATATCCGGATGCTCGCGCCCATTCGCTGTCTTGCTGACGGTTTTTCTGGTGGCCGCTTTCTTGGCGGCAGGCTTGGTCTTGCGCTCGGTGCGCTCGACGACCGCGCCATTCTTCCCCCGCGCGCCGAGCGATTCCGACAAGACGCTGCCGGGCCGCTTCAGAAGGATGTCGTATTCGCTTTCGGGACGCGCTTCGTCGTCGCGTTCCTTGATGAGTAGCCACTGTTCCTTGTCGCCGCTACCGCGCATGTGGCTGCGCACGAGCGTGAAGCCGCCTTGCAGCTTTTCGCCATCGAGCACGAACTTGAGCTTGCCTTTTTCATATTCGGCCAGGGCTTCGTCGAAGCTGCCGGCTTGCGGCGCCCAGCGACCGCGATCCCAGACGATCACGCTGCCCGCGCCGTAATTTCCTTCGGGGATATCGCCTTCGAACGAACCGTAATCGATCGGATGATCTTCGACATGAACCGCAAGGCGCTTGACCGTCGGATCGAGACTCGGGCCTTTCGGCACGGCCCACGACTTGAGGCTGCCGTCGAGCTCCAGGCGAAAGTCGTAGTGCAAGCGGCGCGCATCGTGTTCCTGGATCACGAATGAGAGCGTCTCGACCGCGGCGGCTTTTTTGGCTGCGCGTTTCTTCGCGGCAGCCTTCTGCGTCCCGGACGGCTCCGGCGTCTCGTTGAAACGCCGCATGCGCTGATAGGTTTCGAGTTTGCCGGCCATCGTTTTCGTGGCTCCGTTTATGGGAGGCTTGGTAGTCGTGGTGCTGTGTGTGATTGCGTCAAACGTCGCCGATGTTGCGGGGTTAGTCGCCACGCTCTGTCTGCTTCATCAGACCGCGTAACGGGCCGCCGCGCAGCGTCATCGGCGCGGCCGGCACGCTCCACGCTTCAGGCACGTTTGCGCCGCGTAGCCTTGCGCGCGGGCTTCGCGGCGGGTTCTTCACCCGAATCGTCGTCTTTCGATGCAGCCGCGCCGCGCTTGGCCGGCGCCGCGCCGCCCTTCTTCAGGCTGCGCTTGAGCAGTTCGGAAAGGTCGAGAATATCGGCGGATGCCTTGCCTTCGCCGCCGCTACCCTCGTCGATCTTCATGACTTCCGCGACCTTGCCTTCCTTCACCTTGCGGTCGACGAGCGCCATGATGTCGTCCTTGAAGGTGTCGTGATACTTCGTCGGGTCCCACGAGTCGCTCATGTCGTCGATCAGGCGCTTGGCCATGTCGAGTTCTTTCGGCGATACGCCCGCTTTCTTGGTGTCTTCATCGGGGAACTTGAAGTCGCTGAAATCGCGTACTTCGTCGCCCCAGCGCAAGGTGTTGAGCGCAAGCGCGGGACCGACGGGAATCAATGCGGCCAGATGCTGCTTGTTGTGCAGCACGACGCTTGCGATGCCGACCTTGCCTGTGTCTTTCAAGGCGTCGCGCAGGAGCGCATAGACCTTTTCGCCTTTCCGATCGGGCGCGAGATAGTACGGCGTGTCGAGCGAGAGGAACGAGATTTCGGGGGCATCGACGAAAGCGAGGATATCGACCGTTTGAGTCGACTCGGGATTGGCCGCGCGGATTTCGGCATCGGTCATCACGACGTATTTGCCCTTCTCGTACTCGAAGCCGCGCACGATGTTGTCGCGTGTCACGTCCTTGCCGGTGTTCTTGTTGATCTGCTTGTAGCCGATGGGGTCCATCGAGCGTTTGTCGAGCAGATTGAAGCCGACCTTGTCCGACTGCGTGGCGGGATACAGTTGCACGGGCACGTGGACCAGCCCGAAGCTGATCGCACCCTTCCAGATCATGTGCGGCATCGCGAAACCTCGCTGGCGGAACGGTCGATGGGGTGCGCTTCACGCGCGGTTGAAAGCTGCGTTTGAAGCGGGCATCGGGGTGTACCGCAGGAAGCGTGCCAAATCAGGTAGGTTGGCGGCGGGCTTTGATTGCGTTGTTGGATCTGATCCGCGGATGGCGCTGCTGGCTGTAAGCTTTACGGAGATGTATCGGTGACAGCGGTGTACGTCGAAGTAGTTAGATGGCGAGGAAATGGACGGTTAGTTGCTTCGCTTGAGTGCGCTTGAGTGCGCTTGAGTGCGCTTGAGTGCGCTTGAGTGCGCTTGAGTGCGCTTGAGTGCGCTTGAGTGCGCTTGAGTGCGCTTGAGTGCGCTTGAGTGCGCTTGAGTGCGCTTGAGTGCGCTTGAGTGCGCTTGAGTGCGCTTGAGTGCGCTTGAGTGCGCTTGAGTGCGCTTGAGTGCGCTTGTGCATGCGGTCGCGACGTCGCCTCTGGCAAGAGCCTCGTTGACCTCACCTGAGACGCACGCGGACCGATTGCACTGAGATCATCGTCGGGGCCGATGCATAAGCCACCGCCCCGCCGTCTGCATGCCGATCAAAGCAGCGAGTCACGATCAGCGCGAAACAAGCCCGCGCCATCAGCGCCCTACTTCCGACTCGCCGTAATCGTCAGTTGCGTTCCATCATCGAGCGTAACGGTCTTCTTGGAGCCGGTCGAAGTCGACATGGAAAACCGCACGACCTGGCTGAAGCGATTATCGACGGGACACTGCAAGCTCTTGCCGCCGACCGTGACCTTATTCACACCCTTCGGCGCATAAGCTCGAAAGCTGATCTGCACATTCGCCGCGCCGTTATCCGCGATGACCGGCGCAAAGCGAATCTGCACCTGGCGCACGGCCGCGCCGTCCGCGCTATGCGGCACCGATGCCGCCTGCGGACAGCCATCCGGCACTGGCTGCGCGCCAGCGGGCGCCGCGCCCTGCCAGGTAAAGTCGTCGCTCTGCCCCGAGCGGATGGTGCGCGTTTCCTGTTCGTTGCCGAAGCTCTTCGACACCATCTTCACGCTGTATTTGATCGGCCCGTCATTGGGCGCTTCGGAGAGAACCTTGATGCCTGGCGTCGCATGCGCGCTCGCCATCACGCCCAACGCGAGCGCGAACGCTGAAACGATGCGACTGAAATTCGGGCGACGATTCATGCCGGCACCTCCGTTTAAACGCTTGGGGAATTCCGGCGCGCCGCGAACGACGCGCCGGATGACTGAAGGCGAAATCAGTCTAGCGCCGAGCATGCCCGGGTCTCCTAATGGAAAACCCGTGTGCACTTGAACGATGGCCCGCTTCGTTGAAGTTGGTCAAAAACCGGTCAGCACGAGCTTGCCGATCGCGCGCCCTTCTTCCAGCAGGCGATGCGCCTCGCGCAGATTCGTCGCATTGATCTTGCCGAGGTCACGGCCGAGCGTCGTGCGGATCGCGCCTGCGTCGATCAGCCGCGCCACTTCCGTGAGCAGCTTGTGTTGTTCGATCATGTCGGGCGTATGGAACATCGCGCGCGTGAACATGAACTCCCAGTGGAACGCCGCGCTTTTCGCCTTCAGCAATTCGACCGCGATCGGCTTCGCATTCTCGACAATCGTACAGATGCCGCCTTGCGGCTTGATCACTTCCGCCGCTGCCGGAAAATGCTTGTCGGTGTCGTTGAAGATCAGCACGAAATCGACTTGCGGGAAGCCCGCGTCCTTCAGCTGCTTAGGGATGTCCTCGAAGTGATTGACGATGTGATCCGCGCCCAGCTCCTTCGCCCATTGCGCGGATTCCGGCCGCGATGCGGTGGCGATCACGTTCAGCTTCGCAACCTGCTTGGCCAACTGAATGCCGATGGAACCCACTCCGCCCGCCCCGCCAATGATCAGCACCGTCTTGCCCGCGTCCTTGCCTTCGGCGGACACGTTCAGGCGGTCGAAGAGCGCTTCCCATGCGGTGATGGTCGTGAGCGGCAACGCCGCCGCGCACGTGAAATCAAGCGACTTCGGCTTCGCGCCGACGATGCGTTCGTCGATCAGATGAAATTCGCTGTTCGCGCCTTGCCGCGTGATGTCGCCTGCGTAATAGACGGCATCGCCCGGCTTGAAAAGCGTGACCTCGGCGCCGACCGCTTCGACGACGCCCGCCGCGTCCCAACCGAGCACGCGCGGCGTGGCCTCGGTCTTGTCCTTCGGCGCGCGCACTTTCGTGTCGACGGGGTTGACGGCGATCGCCTCGATTTTCACGAGCAGGTCGCGCCCGTAAGTTGCAGGTTTGTCGAGCTCGATGTCGACGAGCGATTCGGGATTCGAAATCGGCAGATAGCGAGTCAGTCCAATGGCTTTCATGTTTGAGCTCCGTGTTTGATTGCATGAGGTGTAGTCATCTTAGCCGCCGCCGGCGTTCCGTAAAACCGTCATAATCGTTGAAACATTTTTTGGGAAATCCATCGAATGATTAGCGAACCGCTTGCCAGCCACGCCGATTCCGACGCGCGCGAACGTCTCGATCTGCTCGACGTCGGCTTGTTCGTGCGCGCGGCGGCGCTTGCCAGTTTGTCGGCGGCGGCGCGTGAATTCGGCCTCTCGCCGGCGGTGGCGAGCGCGCGCATCGCGGGGCTGGAGCGCATGCTCGGCGCGCGGCTTTTGCATCGGACGACGCGGCGCGTGAGCGTCACGCAGGAAGGCGAGATTTTCGCGGCCCACGCGCGTGAACTGCTCGATGCCGCCGAGGCCGCGCGTGCATCGGTGGGCCGCGCACGCGAACGGCCTCACGGACGGCTGCGGGTGACCATGCCGTCGTCGCTTGGGCGTCAGCATGTTTCGCCGCTGATTCCGGCGTTTCTGCGGTTGTATCCGGGTGTGAGCATCGAGCTGCGCATGACGGATCAGATCATCGATCTCGTCGATGAGGGCATCGATCTCGCCATTCGTATCGGCGCGTTGAAGGACTCGACGCTCGTCGCGCGCAAGCTGGCGAGCAACCGGCGCGTGCTGTGCGCGTCGCCTGCGTATATCGAGGCGCATGGCCGGCCGCGGCACCCGGCCGAGCTTGCGGAGCACGAGTGCGTGATCCTATCCGACCAGCGCGACTGGAGCTTTCATACGCCGACGGGCGTGATCGATGTACGCGTGTCGGGGCGCATCGTGACCGATAACGGCGAAGTGATCCGGGACGCGATCGCGGCGGGCGTCGGTATCGCGTTGAAGTCGACGTGGAGCGTGGCGCCGCTGCTCGCGAGCGGCGAACTCGTGACGCTGCTCGATGATTATCCGTGCGCGCAGACGGTCGCGATTTGGGCGGTGTATCCGAGTCGCGCGTTCGTGCCGCCGAAGACGCTGGCTTTCATCGATTTTCTGGCCGAGCGCTTCGGCGAGCCGCCGTATTGGGACGTCGATCCGGCAAGCGTGCAGCGGTAGTCGACTTTGGCTTTGGCTTTGGCTTTGGCTTTGGCTTTGGCTTTGGCTTTGGCTTTGGCTTTGGCTTTGGCTTTGGCTTTGGCTTTGGCTTTGGCTTTGGCTTTGGCTTTGGCTTTGGCTTTGGCTTTGGCTTTGGCTTTGGAACAGGCTAGCCGGTCTTCACTCGCGTGTGGCCCGTACAATGTTGGTTTTTGCGCCTATCACAATCCGCCTGCGATGAACCTCGTCATTCAAAGCCCCAGTCTTATCTCCGATGCGCATCTGAAGCCGCTCGCCGCCCTCGCCCGTTCGCGCGAAACGCAGCGTATCGACGACACGCTCTTGCGCCTGACCGATGCCGATCCGCTGCAACGCGCCGACATCGACGCTTATTGCGGCACGCACGCGCTCGACTACGCGTTCATCGACGCAAACGCGAAGTTGACCGACTTCGGCCTCGTCGCGATGGATATGGATTCGACGCTCATCACGATCGAATGTATCGATGAGATCGCGGATTTCTGCGGGCTGAAGGCGGAAGTCGCGGCGATCACGGAAGCCTCGATGCGCGGCGAGATCAAGGACTTCAACGAGAGTCTCACGCGCCGCGTCGCACTGTTGAAGGGACTGGAGGCGACCGCATTGCAACGCGTGTTCGACGAGCGTCTGCAGTTGTCGCCGGGCGCGGAACGCATGCTCGCCGGCGCGCGGGCAGCGGGCTTGAAAACGCTGCTGGTGTCGGGCGGATTCACGTTCTTCACCGAGCGGCTGAAAGCGCGACTCGGCCTCGACTACACGCGCGCGAATACGCTCGAAATCGTCGATGGCAAATTGACGGGCAAGGTGCTAGGCGAGATCGTCAACGCGGATGTCAAGGCGCGCACGCTGCGCGAGACGTGCTTGGAGCTCGGCATCGATCCGAAACGCGCGATCGCCATGGGCGATGGGTCCAACGATTTGAAGATGATGGCGGAAGCGGGTCTGTCGGTGGCGTTTCGCGCAAAGCCGGTGGTGAGGGAGGCGGCTAGTCTCGCGTTTAATTTCGTTGGGCTGGATGGGTTGTTGAGGTTGTTTTGAAAGCAAAGTCCGTAAAGCCGAGAAACGGCACCTCAGGGTGCCGGTTTTGTTTGTGCCAGTGGAAGTGGCAGCGCTGACGCTGTCTCAAACTCGATTGTAATGCAGTTTTGCATTACAATCGATCATCAACTATGGAGGTATCTCATGAGCACACTGACGGTCACCGCGCGGGGCCAGGTCACGTTTCGGAAAGAGGTACTGCAGCACTTGGGTATCAAGCCCGGCGAGAGAATCGAGTTGAACCTGCTGCCGGACGGCCGGGCCGAATTGACGGCCGCTCAAACAAAGGGTTCATTTCGGGAACTGCGGGGCATTCTTAAGGGCAAGACGAACGGCGCTCGATTAACTATCGAGGAAATTAACGACGCGATTGCCGCTTGTGGCGCGACCCGAGGGGCTGGCAAGGCATGAAGGTGACAGCTGACACGAACGTCCTGCTTCGCACCATTGTGGACGATGACGCAATTCAAACAACGCGCGCTGTCGCACTTTTGGATACGGCCGACATGGTGGCGGTTAGCCTGCAAACGCTATGCGAGGTTGTTTGGGTGCTGCGCGGCCAATACGGCGTTACTCGTGCGGATATCGCTTTCGCAATTCGCACGCTGTTGAGCACAAGCAATGTCGTGGTTAATCGTCCGGGCGCCGAGGCAGGACTTGCGTTACTGGATGCGGGCGGAGATTTTGCTGATGGGGTCATCGCCTACGATGGTAGCTGGCTTGGGGCGGAGACCTTCGTTTCTTTCGACAAAAAAGCGGTATCACTGCTGACGAAGCAAGGGCAAGCTGCACGCCTGCTCTAGCGGTGGCACTCCAGCATAGAGCTCAAGGCAGCGACGGGCTTGTCAACCCGTCCCCTCCCAAAAGCTTTGATCCCGCGCCACCCAAGATTGTTCAGCTGTCAGGGCATCGTCCGCCGGTTCGTAAAGGGTTAATTACCCGGCGATGGCCCATAAAGACACGTCGATTCACTCCCACTCGATCGTCGCTGGCGGCTTCCCCGAGATGTCATAAACCACCCGGTTAATCCCCCGCACTTCGTTAATGATCCGATTGGACACATGCCCAAGCAACTCATGCGGCAGATGCGCCCAATGCGCAGTCATGAAGTCCAGCGTTTGCACGGCGCGCAGGGCAACGACATACTCATAAGTCCGCCCGTCGCCCATGACACCAACGCTCTTCACCGGCAAGAACACCGCGAACGCCTGGCTCGTGAGGTCATACCACGACTTGCCCGTTTCCTTGTCGATGGTATTGCGCAACGTTTCGATAAAGATCGCGTCCGCCTGACGCAAAAGGTCAGCGAACTCGCGCTTTACTTCGCCGAGAATACGCACGCCAAGTCCCGGTCCCGGGAACGGATGGCGGTACACCATCGCGTGCGGCAAACCAAGCTTCACGCCCAACTCGCGCACTTCGTCCTTGAACAGCTCGCGCAACGGTTCGAGCAGCTTCAGGTTCAGCGTCTCCGGCAAGCCGCCGACGTTGTGATGGCTCTTGATCGTATGCGCGCCCTTCTTGCCCTTGCCCGCCGATTCGATCACGTCCGGATAAATGGTGCCCTGCGCGAGCCACTTGGCATCCGTGAGCTTCTGGGATTCCGCATCGAACACTTCGACGAACTCGGCGCCGATGATCTTGCGCTTCGCCTCCGGGTCCGTCACGCCCGCGAGCTTCGCGAGAAACTCCGCGCTCGCATCGACGTGGATGACCTTCACGCCAAGGTGATCGGCGAACGTGGACATCACCTGCTCGGCTTCGTTCTGACGCAAGAGGCCGTGATCGACAAACACGCAAGTCAGCTGATCGCCGATCGCGCGATGCAACAGCGCCGCCGCCACCGACGAATCCACGCCGCCCGACAAGCCCAGAATGACATGCTCGCTGCCAACCTGCTCGCGAATTTTCGCGACCGCTTCGTCGATGTAATGGCCCATCTCCCAGTCCGCTTTCGCGCCGCACAGTCCAAGCACGAAGCGATCGAGCATCGCGCGGCCTTGCACGGTGTGCGTGACTTCGGGATGCCATTGCACGCCGTAGAAGCGGCGGTCGTCGTCGGCCATCGCGGCGATCGGACACGCAGGCGTCGAGGCCATGAGTTTGAAGCCGGCCGGCAAGTCGGCGACCTTGTCGCCGTGACTCATCCACACCTTCAGCATCGCCTCGCCCTCGGCGCTCTTGAAGTCTTCGATGCCTTCAAGAAAGCCCGTGTGGTTGAGCGCAGCCACTTCCGCATAGCCGAATTCGCGCACGCTGCCGAGTTCGACCTTGCCGCCAAGCTGATCGGCCATCGTCTGCATGCCGTAGCAGATGCCGAGCACCGGCACGCCGAGATCGAACACAACCTGCGGCGCGCGCGGCGAGCCCGCCTCGGTGACCGAGTTCGGGCCGCCCGACAGGATGATGCCCTTCGGCGCGAACTCGCGGATGAAGGTTTCATCGACGTCGTACGGATGGATTTCCGAGTAGACGTGCGATTCGCGGATGCGCCGCGCGATCAGTTGCGTGACTTGGGAGCCGAAATCGAGGATCAGGATTTTGTCGTGCATGGCTGCGGCCAAAGGCTAAGTGAACGAATGGGTCTTGTGCCGGCTGCGCGCGAATCTCGCGCGAAGTCCGGCTGCCAATAAATCGACGGTCGGCGCAAAGGCCGACCGTGCTTGTCTTACTGCGGTACTGCCCGACGATGATCTGCCGTCTGCACGCCATCAGAGCGGCGTCTGGCGCACATCTGCACCGGTCAGCGGATCGACGCGTCTGCCCGTGACCGGATCGATAACGCCGCTGATTACAGGCTCGATGCGCTTGCCCGTCACCGGATCGATTTCGCGGCCACCGACGGGGTCGAACGTGCGGCCCGTGACCGGATCGACCGCGCCGCCGTCCATACGCGTGCGAGACAGCGGCGTCGCGGTATCAAGCGGACGCCCGGACGAATCGACCGTGCGGCCTGAAACTGGATCGATGGCCGTAGCTTCCGGCGCGCGCGCCAACGGACGTGTCGCGGTGTCCAACGGTATGCCTTGCTCGCGCTTGTCCGCCGCCTTCTGTTCTGCCCGCGTGGCCGAAGCCTTGCCTGCCGCCGCCAGACGCTCACGCCGCCGCACGGCCGACGACAAACGCACGCTGCCAAGACCTAGCACCATGAGCACGATGCCAACGAGCGTTGCGCTCACCTGCCCGAAGCCGGCCACTTCCGGCGTGCGCAACCCAAGCAGCCAGACCAGCACGATCACGCCGGAAAGCCACTCCACATGGCCCGAAACTCTTGCAGCCCGCGCCGTCAACGCGCCGTCGATAGCCGCGTGCAGTGAAAGCCACGCCAGTCCGAGCAACGCCACGCCGAGCAATTGCCCGGCGAAGGCGGGCTGAACGAGGATGGGGTCGAGTTGCAGCGCGGCGTACAGGCCGGTCCACGGCGTCAGCAGGAACAATACGCCGAACGCCAGAAAGATCAGCGCATTGACGATCAGCACGGCCCGCAGCAACGGTTTCATGATCGATCCCCGGGTTAGTCAATATGTTCAGTCGACGTGGTAATTCGGCGCTTCCTTCGTGATCTGCACGTCGTGCACGTGCGACTCGCGCATGCCGGCCGCCGTGATCTGAACGAACTCAGCCTTGTCGTGCAACTCGGCAATGGTGCTGCAGCCGCAATAACCCATGCTCGCGCGCACACCGCCGATGACCTGGAACAGGATGGCGTTGACCGAGCCCTTGTAGGCCACGCGGCCTTCGATGCCTTCCGGCACGAGCTTGTCGATGTTCGCCGAGTTGTCCTGGAAGTAGCGGTCCGCCGCGCCGTCCTTCATCGCGCCGACTGAACCCATGCCGCGATACGCCTTGTACTGGCGGCCCTGGAACAGGAACACGTCGCCGGGCGACTCTTCCGTGCCCGCGAGCATGCTGCCCATCATGACGACGTTCGCGCCAGCCGCAAGCGCCTTGGCGACATCGCCCGAGAAGCGCGCGCCGCCGTCCGCGATCACCGGCACGCCGCTGCCGCGCAATCCTTCAGAGACGTTCGCGATTGCCGTGATCTGCGGCACGCCCACGCCCGCGACGATCCGCGTCGTGCAGATGGAGCCCGGACCGATACCGACCTTCACCGCGTCCGCGCCGTATTCGACGAGCGCCTTGGCGGCAGCCGCCGTAGCGATGTTGCCGCCGATCACCTGCACCTTCGGGTAGTTCTGCTTCACCCAGCGCACGCGTTCGAGCACGCCCTGGCTGTGGCCGTGCGCGGTATCGACGACGATCACGTCCACGCCCGCCGCCGCGAGCAGCTCGACGCGCTCCTCGTTGTCCGCGCCCACGCCCACTGCCGCGCCCACCCGCAGCTTGCCGTCTTCGTCTTTACACGCGTCCGGATTCTCGGTCTGCTTCGTGATGTCTTTCACGGTCATCAGGCCGCGCAGTTCGAACGCGTCATTGACCACGAGCACGCGTTCCAGGCGATGGCTATGCATCAGCGCCTTGGCTTGCGCGAGCGGCGTGCCTTCCTTGACCGTCACGAGGCGCTCGCGCGGCGTCATGATGTTGCGCACGGGCTCTTCCATGCGCTCTTCGAAGCGCAGGTCGCGGTTAGTGACGATGCCGATGAGCTTCGCGCCTTCCACGACAGGAAAGCCCGAAATGCCATGCTGCTGCGTGAGCGCGATGACGTCGCGTACGCGCATTTCCGGCGGCACGGTGATCGGGTCGCGCACCACACCCGACTCGAAGCGCTTGACCTTGGCGACTTCGCGCGCTTGCTCTTTGGCAGTGAGATTCTTGTGAACGATGCCGATGCCGCCCATCTGCGCCATGGCGATGGCAAGCCGGCCTTCGGTGACCGTGTCCATGGCGGCGGACACGAGGGGCATATTCAGGGAGATGTTGCGAGTCAGCTGGGATTTCAGACTGGTATCGCGCGGAAGTACGCTGGAGAACGCAGGCACGAGGAGCACGTCATCGAACGTGAGTGCTTTCTGGATCAGACGCATGGCAAATCCTATGGGCGCAAAAGCAGATTATACCGATAGTTCCTCGGGTTTTCACTGCCCGAACAGCGGCTTAGCCCGAACGCACGCAAGTTATGGGCCGGGCGTGCGGGCGTTCTGACCGCTCCTGGCATATGCAGAATTAGACAAGACGTGGCTGGCGCGCGCCTTTACCCTCGCCTACATCGAATGGACGCGGGTCAGGGAGTCGGGATGCAGCGCGGTGTGATGTACGGAATGTCGGCCGGAGCAATCTGGGGTTTCATTTTTCTGGCGCCGCGGCTGTTGCCCGATTTCTCGCCGCTTGCTTTGAGCGTCGGACGGTATCTGATGTATGGCGCCGTGTCGCTCGCGGTGGCGCTACCTATCGCGCGGCGGTTGATGACCAAGCTCACGCGCGCCGATCTCCTCGCGCTCGTAAAACTGGCGCTCGTCGGCAACCTTCTTTACTACATGCTGCTTGCAAGCGCGGTGCAACTGGTCGGCGTCGCGCCGACATCGCTGATCGTCGGCATTCTGCCCGTCACCGTCACGCTCGCGGGGCGGCGCGATCATGGCGCGGTGGAATTGCGGCGCCTCGCCGGGCCGTTGTCGATGATCCTGGCGGGCATCGCGTGCATCAATCTGGATGTGTTTCGCGACGTGTTTTTGCAGCATGGCAGCGTCGAGACGAGCAGCGTGCCGACACGTCTTGCCGGCCTCGCATGCGCGCTCGGGGCGCTCGCCGCGTGGACCTGGTATGCGGTCGTCAACGCGCGCTACGTGCAGGCGAACCATCGTTTCGATGGCAACGAATGGTCGGTGCTGTGGGGAATCGTGACGGGCGTGCTGGGCGCAATCCTCGGCGCGATCATGTGGATGTTGCCCGCAGGCAGCGTGCAGGCCGCCGTGTCGCCCGAACGCTGGCAGTTGTTCTGGCTCGTGAGTTTTGCCCTGGCGGCGGGCGGTTCGTGGGTCGGCAACATCTTGTGGAACGCGGCGTCCAAGCGCTTGCCGCTGACGCTGTCCGGTCAGCTGATTGCGTTCGAAACGCTCTTCGCGCTGCTCTATGCCTTTGTCTACGATGGCCGCTGGCCGCGCGTGCCGGAACTCTGCGCCATCGCTTTGCTGACTGCGGGCGTGAGTTGGTCGGTGCGTCAGCACAGCGTCGTGACGCCTCGCGTCGGCAAGGAAGCGCCTGCGCATTGAAAGGCGCCGGCTAACGCGAATCCTTCGACTGCCACTTGCGGCCTTCGATCGAACCGGCCTTGCGTGTCTTCGCCACCCGGCGCAAGCGCGCGGTTTTTGGGTCGACCTTGAGCGGCCGATAAATCTCCACGCGATCGAAATCCGACAACGCCGTATCGAGCGGCTGGGCCTTGCCGAACACGCCGACCTTTTGTGTCGACAAATCGATTTCCGGATGCTGCTTCAAGACCCCGCTCACTTCAATGGCCTCTCGCACCGTCGCACCTTCGCGCAGATCGAGGTGCGCGAGAAAGCTCGCGCCATCGGCAAGACCGTAGCAAACGTCGATACGAAGGCTCATTTCTTGCCGTACCGTTGATCCGCGCGCTTCACGAAGGAATCGACGAAGGTGTTGGCAATATGGCTGAACACCGGCCCGATCAGCTTCTCCAGAATGAGGTTCGAGAACTCGTAGTGGAGCGCGAACTCGATCTTGCAGGCGTCCGCGCGCAGGGGCGTGAAGCGCCAATAGCCCGTGAACTTCTTGAAAGGGCCGCTTAAGAACACCATATCGATGCTGGTCGGACGTTTTTGCACGTTGCGCGTGGCAAAGTGCTGCTTGATGCCCTTGAAGCTGATGTCGATCTTCGCTTCCATGCCGCTCTCGTCCTGCCGCCCGATCTCCACGCCGCCGCACCACGGCAGAAAATTGGGGTAGTCGGCGACATCGGTGACGAGGTCGAACATTTCTTCCGCTGAATGGCGGATCAATACTGTTTTTTGGACGTCTGCCATAAAGGGCGCGGCGGGTGGCTTGATTGGGCGGCAACTGCGCTGGACGCATGGGATCGTCCCACAGACGGCGCGCTGCTAAAATTGTGATTTTAAACGAGTTGGGCACTTTCCATTCATGAGCATCATCGACAACAGAAAAGCCTTCTTCGATTACTTCATCGAGGAACGCTTCGAGGCGGGTCTCGTGCTCGAAGGCTGGGAAGTCAAGGCGCTGCGCGCGGGCCGCGGGCAGATCAAGGAAGGCTACGTCGTCATCAAGCAAGGCGAGCTGTACCTGATTGGCACGCATATCAGCCCGCTGCCCGAAGCCTCGACGCATATCAACCCGGACCCGGTACGCACGCGCAAGCTGCTTTTGCATCGCGATCAGATCGACAAGCTCATCGGCAAGGTCGAGCAGCGCGGGCATACGCTCGTGCCGCTCAACTTCCACTACAAGGAAGGCCGCGTGAAATGCGAGATCGGGCTTGCCAAGGGCAAGAAGCTGCATGACAAGCGCGAGACGGAGAAGAAGCGCGACTGGGACCGCGAACGCGCGCGTCTCATGCGAACGGCCGCGCGTTGATTCCGCATGCAAAAAGGGGCGCCCGAAAGCGCCCCTTCTGCTTTAGCTCTTCCTGATGATGCCGCCCCCGCCCTCGCCTTTCACGATAGCGAGCGCCGATGCGATCATCGAGCCCATGTCGGACATGTTGCCCGGCACGATGAGCGTGTTGCCCGCCTTCGCGATATTGCCGAACGCGCCGACATACTGCTCGGCGACCTTGAGGTTCACCGCTTCCATGCCGCCCGCCGTCTGAATCGCCGCGCCGATCTTCTCGATGGCTTGCGCGTTCGCCTCGGCCACCGCGAGAATGGCCGCTGCCTCGCCCTGCGCCTGATTGATCGCCGCCTGACGCTCGCCCTCGGACTTCTGAATCGCCGCCTCGCGCGCGCCGGAAGCAATGTTGATCTGCTCCTGCTTGCGCCCTTCGGATGCCGCGATCAACGCCCGCTTCTCGCGCTCGGCGGTGATCTGCGCCTGCATCGCGTGAAGGATGTCCTTCGGCGGCGTCAGGTCCTTGATCTCGTAGCGCAGCACCTTCACGCCCCAGTTCGACGCGGCTTCGTCCAGCGAAGCGACGATGTTCTGGTTGATGTAATCGCGCTCCTCGAAAGTCTTGTCCAGTTCCAGCTTGCCGATGACCGAACGCAACGTCGTCTGCGATAGCTGCGTGATGGCAAAAACGAAGTTGCTCGATCCATACGACGCCTTCATGGCATCCGTGACCTGAAAGTACAGCACGCCATCCACCTGCAATTGCGTGTTGTCGCGCGTAATGCAGACCTGGCTCGGCACTTCGAGCGGAATCTCCTTGAGCACGTGCTTGTACGCAATGCGGTCGATGAACGGCAGCACGATGTTCAGGCCCGGCGTCAACGTCGCGTGATAGCGGCCGAGACGTTCCAGCACCCATGCATGCTGCTGCGGAACGATCTTGACCGTGTTCACCACAATCACGATTGCGATGACGAGCAAGACTAGCGCGAAAATCATTTTCTACTCCTTGGGTTCTTGTTGATCGAGTTTCGACCGGTTTGCGCTCAGGAGCCTTTTGCGGCAACGACGAGCCGGCTGCCGTCGAGCGCGGTGATGCGATACCAGCGCGCCGTTTCCGACTCGCCCGGCGCCAGCACGATGTCCCACTGCGCGCCGCGATACATCGCCCGCGCGCGGCCATCGCGCCATTCGTCGACCTCGAGCGTCGCGCCGATGTCGAGATTCACCGCCGCATCGCGCGTGGCGTCGCGCCGCTTCCAGTTGCCGAAACGCGAACGCCGCAACACGGCGACCGCGACCAGCGCGACGACCGCCGCCACGCCGAACTGCACGTGCGGCAACGCGCCCATTGCATGCGCAAGACCGCCCGCGATCAACCCGAGCGCGATCATCAGCAGATAGAACGTGCCGGTAAACAACTCCGTTACGATCAACGCACCGGCTGCGATCCACCAGATCAGTCCATTCGTCGCCATGCTCGTCTCCAAACGAAAACACCCCGGAAAGGTCCGGGGTGTTTTTTATAGCATGATGCGCCTCTCCGTCAGCACACGGAAAGGCACGGCTTACTTATTTTGACAAAGTAGTCGCCAATTGCTGCCAGGTGTCAATGATGGTGTCCGGGTTCAGCGACATGGATTCGATGCCCTGCTTTGCCAGCCATTCGGCGAGGTCCGGGTGATCCGACGGGCCCTGACCGCAAATGCCGACGTACTTGTTGAGCCGCAGACACGTCTCGATTGCGCGTTTCAGCATGAACTTCACGGCTTCGTCGCGTTCGTCGAAGTCGGCGGCGAGCAGTTCCATGCCGGAGTCACGGTCGAGCCCGAGCGTAAGCTGCGTCAAGTCGTTCGAACCGATGGAGAAGCCGTCGAAGAACTGCAGGAATTCTTCGGCGAGAATCGCGTTGGACGGCACCTCGCACATCATCACGAGCTTGAGGCCGTTCACGCCGCGCTTGAGCCCGAACTTGTCGAGCAGACCGACCACGCGCTCCGCCTGCTTCAGCGTGCGCACGAACGGCACCATGATCTCGACGTTGTCGAGTCCCATGTCTTCACGCACCTTCTTCAGCGCGATGCATTCCATATGAAACGCTTCGGCGAAGTCGTCCGAGATATAGCGCGATGCGCCGCGGAAACCGAGCATCGGATTTTCTTCGTCCGGCTCGTAGCGCGAACCGCCGATCAGCTTCTTGTACTCGTTCGACTTGAAGTCGGACAGACGCACGATGACGGGCTTCGGATAGAACGCCGCCGCGATCGTGGCGATGCCTTCGGTCAGCTTGTCGACGTAGAACGCACGCGGCGACGCATGACCGCGCGCAACGCTTTCAACGGCCTTCTTCAAATCGGCGTCGATATTCGGGTACTCGAGAATAGCCCGCGGGTGCACGCCGATATTGTTGTTGATGATGAATTCGAGCCGCGCCAGGCCCACACCCGCGTTCGGCAACTGCGAGAAGTCGAACGCAAGTTGCGGATTGCCGACGTTCATCATGATCTTGACCGGAATCTTCGGCAGTTCACCGCGCTGCACTTCGGTCACTTCGGTTTCGAGCAGGCCGTCGTAAATCTTGCCTTCGTCGCCTTCCGCGCACGATACCGTGACGAGCGCGCCGTCCTTCAGCAAGTCCGTTGCGTCGCCGCAGCCAACCACTGCCGGCACGCCCAATTCACGCGCGATGATTGCCGCGTGGCACGTGCGCCCGCCGCGATTCGTCACGATGGCCGATGCGCGCTTCATCACCGGTTCCCAGTTCGGGTCGGTCATGTCGGCGACGAGCACGTCGCCCGGTTGCACACGTTCCATTTCCGAAGGGTCGTGAATCACGCGCACCGGACCCGCGCCGATCTTCTGGCCGATTGCGCGGCCCGTGGTCAACACGTTCGACTGGCCCTTCAGCTTGAAACGCATCTCGGCCTTGCCCGCGGCCTGGCTCTTCACCGTTTCCGGACGCGCCTGAAGAATGAAAATCTTGCCGTCGCGACCGTCGCGGCCCCACTCGATGTCCATCGGACGCTGATAGTGCTTCTCGATGATCACCGCGTACTTCGCGAGCTCGATCACGTCTTCATCGGAAATGGAGAAGCGGTTGCGCTGCTCGTGCGGCACGTCCACCGTCTTCACGCGGCCCGCTTCGCCGGCCTTCGTGAACTCCATCTTGATGAGCTTCGAGCCGATGGAACGGCGGATGATCGGATACTTGTTCTGCGCGAGCGTGGTCTTGAAGACGTGGAACTCGTCCGGATTAACCGCGCCCTGCACCACCGTTTCGCCGAGACCGTAGCTCGACGTGATGAACACGGTTTCCTTGAAGCCCGATTCCGTGTCGATGGTGAACATGACGCCCGCTGCGCCCACGTCCGAACGGACCATGCGTTGCACGCCCGCCGACAACGCGACTTCAGCGTGGGTGAAGCCCTTGTGGACGCGATAAGAAATGGCGCGGTCGTTGTACAGCGACGCGAACACGTGCTTCATGCGGTCGAGCACGTCTTCGATGCCGACGACGTTCAGATAGCTCTCCTGCTGACCCGCGAACGATGCGTCGGGCAAATCTTCAGCGGTCGCCGAGGAACGCACGGCGAACGAAAGCTCTTCGGGCGAGCTGTTCTGAAGGACGTCGAACCCACGACGGATTTCGTCTTCGAGACGCGGCTGCATGGGCGCGTCGACGATCCACTGGCGGATTTCCTTGCCGGCTTCGGCGAGCGACTTCACGTCGTCGACGTCGAGCGTCTCCAGACGCTTCGCAATGCGTTCGGTCAGATTGTTGTGATGCAGGAAATCGCGAAACGCGAGTGCAGTTGTGGCAAAGCCCGTGGGCACGCGAACGCCGGCTTCGGAAAGCTGGCTGATCATCTCGCCGAGCGACGCATTCTTGCCACCGACGATTTCCACGTCGGTCATTCGCAACTGCTCGAATGGAACTACATACGCCTGATCCTTTGCGACATCGTTCGCAACATTAACTGCGTTAGTCATACAAGCCCCTAAGGTGGATGAAATTCACGATCGCACGAGTGGGCTCATATGCGGCGGCGCTCATTGGAAGCGCGAGACGCATCTCGTACAACCTGTTTGATAAGCCATCGCGGTATGGATAGGGACGTCTGAAACTGCTCGGATTCATGCTTCTTTGAAGCAAAAATAAGCGAAGCAACCTCGTTTTGACGAAAATCCCAATCAATCCATACGCAATTGCTTATCGAACAGGTTGCCGCTATTCTACCGTGCCATTTCTCAATTTTGTCCCGGCATAATCAGCAAATAGACGGCAAAATCGAGGTCTTTGACGCCCGATGGTTCGGCGGCGCACACCCCGAATCCAGTTACCTTAACACAGGCCTTTTCCGCTCCCGTGCTCGCGCGTTACCTTCGAGCACGTGCCTTCCAACTCGTTCCCCATATCGCCGATGCCGCCATCCGTATTCATCGTTTCCGACGGTACAGGAATCACCGCCGAGACGTTCGCGCATTCGATCCTCGCCCAGTTCGACCAGAAATTCCGGCTGGTGCGCGTGCCGTTCGTCGACTCGATCGACAAGGCGCATGCGACCGTCGAGAAGATCAACGAAGTGGTGTCACTGGACGGACGGCGGCCCATTGTCTTCACAACGCTCGTCGACAGCGCGTCGAACGAGATCGTCAAGGGCTGCAATGCGCTCGTGCTCGATATGTTCCAGACCTTCATCGAGCCGCTCGAACACGAACTGGAAATCAAGTCGACGCACGCCATGGGCCGCGTCCACCAGAACGCGGACACCGAGGAATACAAGAACCGCATCGAGGCCATCAACTTCTCGCTCGCGCACGACGACGGTCAATCCAACCGCAATCTCACGGAAGCGGACGTGATTCTCGTGGGCGTCTCGCGCAGTGGCAAGACGCCGACGAGCCTCTATCTGGCAATGCAATACGGGGTGAAGGCGGCGAACTACCCGCTGATTCCGGAAGATTTCGAGCGCGGCAAACTGCCGACGCCCTTGCTGGAACATCGCGAGAAGATGTTCGGTCTTTCCATCGACCCGCAGCGGCTCTCGGAGATTCGCAACGAGCGCCGGCCGGGCAGCAAGTACGCGGCGCTCGAAAACTGCCGTTACGAGATCAACGAAGCCGAATCGATGATGAAGCGCGAAGGCGTGAAATGGCTTTCGTCGACACACAAGTCGATCGAGGAAATCGCCACCACGATTCTGCAGGAGATCAAGCCGGAGCGGCCGTCGTACTACTGATCAGCGCCGCTGCTGGCGGCATTGTTCGAAAAGACAAATTGCCGCCGCAGCCGCCACGTTCAGCGATTCCATGCCGCCCGGCTGTGGAATCGTCACGCGATGCGTGACTGCATCGCGCCAGACCTGCGACACGCCCGCGCCTTCGTTGCCGAAGACCCATGCGAGCGGACCCACGAGATCGCAATCGTAAAGCGCGACCGCGCCATGTGAGTCGGTGATGGTCACGGGCGCATCCAGGCGCGCAACCAGGTTTGCCGGTTCGACATCCTCGAAGATATCGAGCAGAAAGTGTGCGCCCATGCCCGAGCGCAAGACCTTCGACGACCACGCATAAGCCGTTCCCGGCGCGCAGAAAACGCGCGTGATACCCGCCGCCGCCGCGCTGCGCAAAATGGAACCGACGTTGCCCGCGTCCTGAATGCCGTCGAGAATCACGCAGGTTGCCTCGACGCGGTCGGGCAGCGCGGCATCGATCTTCTCAACGAGCAACAACATGCCAACGCCGCGCACGACGCTCGACAATTGGCCGAAGAGCGCATCCGGCAGCACGATCACACGTTTTTCCTCGATGCGCGCGACGATCTCCCGCGCTTCGGCATGGGAGAGCGCGCCTTCGGTCACGACGCAGGTTTCCGGCTGACCGGCGGCGTCGAGATAGGCTGAAGCGAGGTGGAGCCCTTCGAGGAGCGCGTGAGCGCTGCGGCGCTGCTGCGCGGTCGAACCGGCGAGCGCCTTTAGACGCTTGTAGAGCGGGTTGTCCCGCGAGGTGATCGATTTCAAGATTCAGAACGCGCGTGCATCGGGGTCGTCGTTGATGGTCGCGGCGGCTTGCAGCACCTCGGGCGCGATGGCCGGCAGCATCGAGCCGAAACGGATATGCGCCTCGCGCACCGGCGCGAACGAACGCCGATGATGCTCGCACGGCCCATGCTCATGAAGCGCTTTCAGATGTTGCGGCGTGCCGTAGCCCGCGTGCGCGTTGAATCCGTAGACAGGATGAACGTCGTGCAGTTCCAGCAGCATGCGGTCGCGCGTGACCTTGGCTAGAATCGATGCCGCCGAAATCTGCTTGATGAGCGCGTCGCCGCCAATCACGGCTTCCGAGCGGATCGACAGCGTCGGGCAGCGGTTGCCGTCCACTTTCACGAGCGTCGGCGCAACGGAAAGCCCTTCGACCGCGCGCTTCATGGCGAGCATGGAAGCATGCAGGATGTTGATGGTGTCGATTTCCTCGACGCTTGCCGACGCGATGCAAAAAGCAAGCGCGCGATCGACGATCTTCTCGTAAAGCTCCTCGCGGCGTTTCGCGCTCAAGGCCTTCGAATCGTCGAGACCGTTGATGCGTGGCTTCGCGGGATCGAAGATCACCGCGGCGGCCACGACCGGCCCCGCCAGTGGACCGCGCCCCGCTTCATCCACGCCACAGACGATGTCGAAAGGCGAACTGAAGTCCAGCCCGCTTTGGAGTGTCGCCCGCACCGCTTTTGTCTCACGCGCCATTATCCGGCTCTCCGCGTTTGCAGCACTCGCGCGACCGCGTCGGCCGCCTTCTGCGACGTATTCTGACGCAGCGCGATATGCATGTCCGTGAAAATCTCCGTCACGGTACGGCGGTTCGCTTCGTCGTTCAACTGTTTGAGCGTGGCGTCGGCGAGCGCTTCGGGCGTGGCGAAGTGCTGCAGGATTTCCGGCACCACGAAGCGCCCCGCGAGAATGTTCGGCAAGCCGACATAGGGCAGATAGCCCTGACGCTTCATGATCTGGCCCGTGAGCCAGGGCACCTTGTAGGAAATGACCATCGGCTTCTTGAGCAGCGCGGCTTCGAGCGTGACCGTGCCGCTTTTCACGAGGATGGCGTCCGCGGCGGTCATGGCGGTTTGCGCGCGGCCGTCGGTAATCGTCAGCGAGAGATTCGGATGCGCATCGACGAGCGGCTGCAGAAGCTCGCGCAACGCGGGGTTCGCGGCCGGCATCAGAAAGCGCACGCCGGGCTCGCGCAACTGCATGAGTTCCATGGCGTCGAAAAAGGTCGGGCCGATCAGCGCGATCTCCGAGCGGCGGCTGCCCGGCAGCACGGCAATCACCGGACCGCCTTGTGCGATACCGAGTTCGCGTCGCGCGCCGGCGACATCCGGTTCGAGCGGGATTTCATCGGCAAGCGGATGGCCGACATAGCTCGCCGCCACGCCCGCCTTTTCCATTAACGCGATTTCGAACGGAAACACGCACAGCATGTGATCGACCGCTTTCACAATCTTCTTGATGCGGCCACCGCGCCACGCCCAGATCGACGGGCAGACGAAGTGCACCGTCGGAATGCCCGCTGCGCGCAATGGCTCTTCGAGACCGAAATTGAAATCGGGCGCGTCGACGCCGATGAACACCGACGGCGGCTCCGCGAGCAGTTGCCGCTTCAGTTCGTTGCGAATGCCGAGAATTTCGGGAATATGGCGCAGCGCTTCGACATAGCCGCGCACGGACAGCTTGTCCATGGGCCAGTGGGCTTCGAAGCCCGCCGCGGCCATGCGCGGACCGCCGATGCCGCTGTAACGCGTATCGGCAGGCAACCTTTCTTGCAGACCTTGAAGCAGCGACGCCGCGAGCAGGTCGCCGGAAGGCTCGCCCGCGACCATCGCAATGCGTGGCGAGTGGGTGATTGGCGTCATCGGGCGCGCTTAGCGGATGATGCCGCGCTGCGACGTCGCGATGAAATCGGAGAACGCCTTGACCGGAGCATCGCCCTCGCCGCCTGCCTTGCCCAGATCCTTCAGTTGCAATTTCGCTTCTTCGAGTGACAAACCGCTCTTGTAGACGATGCGATACGCCTGGCGCAGCGCCGAAATGGCGTCGGGCGTGAAGCCGCGCCGGCGCAACCCTTCGACATTGATACCGTGCGGCTCGGCCTTGTTGCCCGCCGCGATGACAAATGGCGGCACATCCTGCACGAGCGCGGAAGCCCCGCCCAGCATGGAATGCGCGCCGATACGCACGAACTGATGCACGCCCGACATGCCGCCGACGATAGCGTGATCGCCGACCGTCACATGGCCCGCCAGTTGCGCGTTGCTCGACATGATGATGTTGTTGCCGAGCCGGCAATCATGGCCGACGTGCACGTAAGCCATGATCCAGCAATCGTCGCCGATGGACGTCTCGCCTTGATCCTGCGCGGTGCCGGTATGCAGCGTGGTGAATTCGCGGATGGTATTGCGGTCGCCGATCACGAGACGCGTGGGCTCGTCGCGGTATTTCATGTCCTGCGGACGCCCGCCGATCGACGCGTAGTGGCCGATGCGGTTGTCGCGGCCGATGCTCGTGTGCCCTTCGAGCACGCTGTGCGAACCGACCGTCGTACCCGCGCCGATCACGACGTGGGGGCCGACGATCGCGTACGGTCCGATTTCGACGGTATCGTCGAGTCGAGCGCCCGGCTCGATGATCGCGGTAGGGTGAATCTTGCTCATGCGCTTATCGCCTCAAGCTGTTCGTGCTGCCTGTGTCTTGACGGTGAACGCGGCCTCAGGCGGCCGTGTTCTTCACGGTACACATGAGCTCGGCCTCGGCAGCGGTCACGCCGTCAACTTCGGCGCGCGCCTTGAACTTCCAGATGCCTCGCATGTACCGCTCGAAGTTGACGTTGAGGATCAGTTGATCGCCCGGTTCCACCACGCGCTTGAAGCGCGCGCCGTCGATACCCACGAAGTAATACAGCGTGGTCGACGGATCGTGCGGTTCCTCGGCGAAAGTCAGGAGCGCCGCGGTCTGCGCGAGCGCTTCGAGAATCAGCACGCCGGGCATGACGGGCCGCGTCGGGAAGTGACCCTGAAAATACGGCTCGTTGATCGTCACGTTCTTCAGCGCTTTGATGCTCTTGTGCGGCTCGAGTTCGAGTACGCGATCCACGAGCAGGATCGGATACCGATGCGGCAGCAGCGTGAGGATCTTGTGAATATCGAGGTTGATTTTTTCTGTGCTCATGGTCGTTCTGCTCGCGCGCGTGTTGTGCGCGGAAATTGACTGCGGACGCGTTGAACGAATCTTGCGCCCGCCGGAAATGCCTTTGTGTTTATCTTCGATGCGGCTTGCTGCGTGTTTTGTTGCTGCCTCGATGATGGGATGGACCGTCGACGCCTTTTGAAACCGTTGAACCCGGCTCGCTTACTGCGCGTTTCGTTTATGCGCCGGCGATGATACGAACCCTCGACGCTTTTACACTGCTTGACTCGGCCTGCTCACGGCACGTTTCGACGCTGCCTCGGTGGAGAATACCAACCCCTTGCGCTGCTGAAATTGCTGACGTCGCCGGCTTACTGCCCGTATCAAGGTTGCCGGCCAGTGCTTTGAACCAGCGGATCTTGGCTTGCTTACTCCGCGCCGCCCGCGTCGCCCTTACCTGCTTTCTCGCCCAACGCCGTTTCGAGCGCCTTGATGCGATCACGCAGCTTGTCCAGATTGCGCACCAGCGCCGCGCTCTTGTTCCAGTCGGCATGATTCACCGCCGGGAAAGCGCTCGTGTACATGCCAGGCTTCGTTAGCGACTTGGAGACGCCCGACTGCGCCGTGACGATCACGTAGTCCGCCAATGTGACGTGCCCTGCGATGCCCACCGCGCCGCCGATCATGCAATGCCGCCCGATATTCGTGCTGCCCGCGATACCCGCACAACCGGCGATAACCGTGTACGCGCCGATGCGGCAGTTGTGCCCGATCTGCACGAGATTGTCGATCTTCACGCTTTCTTCGATGACGGTATCCGCCATGGCGCCGCGATCGATCGTGGTGTTCGCGCCAATTTCCACGTCCTCGCCGATGTCCACCGCGCCCACCTGCGGAATCTTCACCCAGGTACCGGTGCGAGCATCGCCTTCGCCCACGAAATCCGGCGCGAAGCCGAAGCCATCCGCGCCAATGACCGCGCCGGCGTGCACGATCACGCGCGCACCCAGTTTGCAGCCGTGATACACAGTGACGTTCGGATACAGATGCACGTCGTCGCCCAACTTCACGCCGCGTCCGATGACCACGCCTGCATCCAGCTTCACGCGCTCACCGACGAACGCGCCCGCTTCCACCGTCACATGAGGCCCGATCACCGCGCTCGCCGCGACGTGCGCAGCCGGATCGACATACGCGCTCGGATGCACGCCGGGCTTCGAGACGGGCGTTGCAAGATCGATAAACGCCTGTGCGACGCGAGCGAAATAAGCGTAAGGGTTCGCCGTGACGATGAAATTCGTGCCCGCACGATTGCCCACCTTCTCCAGATCGGCGGGCGAGATCAACACCGCGCCGGCGCGCGTCGTCTCGACTTGCGCCAGATACTTCTGGTTGGCGAGAAACGCGAGTTGCGCGGGGCCGGCTTTGTCGAGCGGCGCAAGCGCCTCGACCTTTTGCGTGCCCGCGCCGACTATCTCGCCGCCAAAGCGGCTGACCAGTTCGTCGAGCGTGATCGCCATGCCTGATGCCATGCGTTCAGTTACTCCGTGTCAGTTCGAGCTTGCGCCACTTGCGCCGCTTGTACCATTTTGCGTGCTCGCAGCCAGCGCCTTCAGCACTTGATCCGTGATATCGATGCGCGGGCTCACATACACCGCTTCCTGCACGATCAGATCGTAATGCTGCTGTTCCGCGATCTGCTTGATGACCTTGTTCGCGCGATCCAGCACCGCCGCGAGTTCTTCGTTACGACGCTGATTCAGGTCTTCGCGAAACTCGCGCTGCTTGCGCTGGAAGTCGGCGTCGAGCTGCGCCAGATCGCGTTGGCGCGCGGCGCGGTCGGTTGGCGCGAGCGAGGCGCCATTCTTGTCCATGTTGTCGGACATGGCCTTCATGCGCTGCGCCATGTCCTGCAGCGCCTTGTCGCGCTTGGAGAACTCCTGCTCGAGTTTCGACTGCGCAGCCTTCGCCGCCGCCGACTCGCGCAGGATGCGGTCGGAGTTGACCGCGGCGATGCGCGCTTCCTGAGCGCTCGCGCTCGCAGCCGCACCCAGGCCGAGAACCATCGACAACGCAAGCGCCAGCGCCATATGTTTCGAAAGCTTACCGGTTCGCAAAGTGTTCCTCACGTTACGTCGAAATGAATGAAGCCTCTGTTCTCGTCGCGACGCAGCTTAGAACGCCGTGCCGATCTGGAACTGGAACTTCTGATACTGGTCGCCTTCATGTTTCTGCAGCGGGAAGCCCAGGCTCAGCTTGAGCGGGCCGATTGGCGAGATCCATGCAAGACCGACACCATAGCCATACCGCAAGCCGTTCGCGCCGGCGCTCGTGCCGCCCTGATTCGGGTCGCCCCAGACGTTGCCGGCGTCGAGGAAGGTGAAGACGCGCAGCGTGCGGTCATAACCCGTTCCCGGCAGCGGGAACGTGAGTTCGATATTACCCACCGCCATGCGCGAACCGCCGATCGGGTCGCCCGTTTTCGCGTCACGCGGACCCAGCGAACTCGGCGAGTAACCGCGCACCGAGCCGATACCGCCCGCGTAGTAGTTCTTGAAGATCGGGTACGTCTGGCCGTCGAGGCCCTTGCCGTAACCGCCTTGCAGGTTGAAGCCGAGCACGAAGCCGCGCGCGAACGAGTAGTAATACTGGAACTGCGCGTCGAATTTAGCGTAGGTCGTGTTGCCGATAGGCGTGCCGTACTCCGCGTTCGATTGCAGGTAGTAACCGCGGCTCGGCACGAGCGCGCTGTCGCGATTGTCGCGCGACCAGCCAACCGTCAGCGGATAGTTGTTCACCACGCGACCGAATTCGTTCACGTAGTTGATGTACGACTGCGGCGTGGCCGAGTCGACGTCCATGGTGTTCTGCTCGGCGCCGACGCCGAAGAAGACCGTGTCCTGCTCGGAGAACGGAATACCGAACTTCGTGTCCGCGCCCATCGTCACGATCTTGAAGCTCGAATCGGTCGAGTAGTAGAGCGGCTGATACGTGCGGTAGTAGGCGTCCGTGATCCGCTTGATACCGTCGATGGTGAAGTACGGATCGACCTGCGTGACCGTCAAGGTACGGTAGGTCTTCGCGGTGTTCACGTTCACCGAGAGACTCGTGCCGGAGCCGAACACGTTGTCCTGCGAGACGCCCGCCGAGAGCACCACCTTGTCCGTCGACGAGAAACCCGCACCCAGCGTGATGGCGCCGGTCGGCTTTTCCGCGACCTTCACGTCCACGTCCACCTGGTCGTTGGTCCCTTCCACCGGCGTGGTGGTGACATCGACATCCGTGAAGTAACCGAGACGGTTGATGCGGTCTTTCGAGAGCGCGAGGCGGCTCGAATCGAACCACGAGCTTTCCAGCTGACGCATTTCGCGACGCACGACTTCGTCCCGCGTACGCGTGTTGCCGTCGATATTCACGCGGCGCACATACACGCGGCGGCTCGGATCGACTTGCAGCGTGAGCGCCACCGTGTGATGCGCCTGATCGATTTCCGGCTGCGCGTTGACCTGTGCGAACGCGTAGCCGTATTCACCGAGCTTGTCGACGACGGCCTTGGTCGAGGACTGCAGCTTCTCGGCCGAAAACAGTTCGCCCGGTTTGATCTTGATGAGCTTGCTCAACTCGGCGTCGCGACTCAGCAGATTGCCCGACAGCTTGACGCTGCTGACCTTGTACGGCTCGCCTTCATGCAAGGCGACGGTCAGGTACATGTCCTTCTTGTCCGGCGAGATCGACACCTGCGTGGAGTCGATGCTGAACTCGAGGTAACCGTGATTCAGATAGTACGAGCGGACATTTTCGAGGTCGCCCGTGAGCTTTTCTTTCGCGTAGAGATCGCTCTTCGTGTACCAGGAGAACCAGTTCGGCGTGGAGAGCTGCATTTCGCCGAGCAGCGTGCTGGAACTCACGGCCTTGTTGCCGACGAAGTTGATCTGGCGAATCTTCGCGCTCGGACCTTCGGCCACCGAGAACAGAATGGTGACGCGATTACGGTCGACCGGCGTGACGGTGGTGGTGACTTCGGCCGCGTAGTAGCCGCGCGTCAGGTACTGACGTTTCAGTTCCTGTTCGGCCTTGTCGAGCAGCGCCTTGTCGTAGGAGCGGCCTTGCGACAGGCCGACCGAGCGCAGCGCCTTGGTGATGGTGTCCTTGTCGAACTCGTGCAGACCCGCGAAATCGATGCTCGAAATGGCCGGCCGTTCTTGCACCTGCACGACCACGACATTGCCTTCGGTTGCGATTTGAACGTCGTTGAAGAAGCCCGTTGCATAGAGGGCGCGAATCGCTTCGGAGGCCTTGTCGTCGGTGAACGTGTCGCCTTGCTTGATCGGCAGATAGGCGAACACGGAACCCGGTTCGATGCGCTGAAGACCTTCGATCCGAATATCCTGCACGACGAACGGCGTAACGGCGTGTGCCGTGATACCCGTTGCGGCAAGCGCCGCGGCTACAGCCGTCTTAGGAACAAAGCGATGAGGTTTGAACAACGTGCTTCCCCAGTATTTAAAGCTGCATTCATTCCGGCGGTCGCTCGAACAACGCCGCCAGAGATTGTCAAAGTGGATCAGAAACGGATCAGGCGAGCCAGGTCGTTGAACAACGCGATCATCGACAAAGCGACGATGCACACCAGCCCCGCCCGTTGCAGAACCAGCTGCCAGCGATCGGACACCGCCTTGCCGGTAACGGCTTCAACCAAATAATATAACAGATGCCCACCGTCCAAAACCGGAATCGGTAACAAGTTCAACACACCGAGGCTGATACTCACGAGCGCGAGAAAGGAAACGAAAGCCGCCAGACCCAAACGCGCGCTCTTTCCTGCATAGTCCGCAATCGTGACCGGTCCCGAAAGGTTCTTGAGCGACGCCTCGCCGGTGATCATCCGCCCGAACATGCGCAGCGAATACATGCTGATGTCCCACGTGCGATTCACGCCGAGACGCAGACTTTCCACCGGTCCGTAACGCACGTCGACGCTAGGCAACTGATTGGCGAGCGCAGCACCTATACGGCCGATATCCTTGCCGCTCGCCGCATCGTGCTTGACGTCGGGCGTCACCTGCACCGTCTGCTGCTTGCCCGCACGCTCGATCGTGAGCGTGACCGCTTTCGCGCCGTGCGCCTTCACGTAGTCGATGAAGCTCGTCGCGTTATCGACGTTATGGCCGTCTATTGCGCGCAGCTTGTCGCCCGCCTGCAGACCGCTCTTTTGCGCGGCGCTGCCCGCCTCCACACCCGCGACCGTGAGCGTGCCACCGCCCGGCGTGAAGCCGAGCTTGTCCATGAAGTCCTGCTCGGCGTCCGCATCCGAAATGGTGCCGACACTCAGCGGAAAGTCGTACGTGCCTTCGTGCGTCTTCGCCGAAAGCACGATGCGGCGATGATCGAACGATGCATCCAGAATCTTCCAGCGCAGATCCGACCACGAGCGAATAGCGTGCGTTTCGCCGCCGTTGTCCGCGTCGCGCATCGAAACGATCTTTTCGCCGCCTTCGAAACCCGCGCGCGCGGCTGCCGTGTTCGCCACGGGGGTCGCGACGATTGCTTCGGGCTCCGACACGCCGCCCGCGAATACCGCCGCGAACAGCACGATGGCAAGAATGAAGTTCGCGACAGGCCCCGCCGCGACGATCGCAATGCGCTTGGCGACCGGCTGCCGGTTGAAGGCGCGTGGCAGGTCCTCGGGCGCGATGCTCTCTTCGCTTTCGCGCTCGTCGAGCATCTTCACGTAACCGCCAAGCGGCAACGCGGCAATGGTCCACTCGACGCCGGTCTTTTTGCTGACCCAGCTCACGAGCGGCTTGCCGAAGCCCACGGAAAAACGCAGCACCTTGACGCCGCACATGCGCGCGACGCTGTAGTGACCGAATTCGTGGACGACGACAAGTACGCCAATCGCAACGACGAAGGCGACGATTTCGGTCAGAAAGTTCATGACGGCCTCAATGGGCGATGGACTCGGCGCCTGGCGCGCTGGCGGTGAGTTCCGCGACAAACCGATGCGCCAGACGGCGCGCGTTCGCATCGGCGGCGAGGACGTCGTCGAGCGATGCAGCGCTGCCGTTTGGCAAGGAGTTCAGCACGCGATCGACGACATCGCCGATCGCCATGAAACCGATGCGGCGCGCGAGGAACGCTTCCACCGCGACCTCGTTTGCGGCATTCAGCGCCGCGCTTGCCAGACCGCCCACTTCCAGCGCGCCGATTGCGAGCGCGAGACACGGAAAGCGCGTGAAGTCCGGCTTCTCGAAACTGAGCGTGGCGATCTGTGCGAGATCGAGCGGCGCGACGCCCGAATCGACGCGATCCGGAAACGCCAGCGCATGTGCGATCGGCGTGCGCATGTCCGGGTTGCCGAGTTGCGCGAGCACGGAGCCATCCGCATACGAGACCATGGAATGGATCACGCTTTGCGGATGAATCAGCACCTCGATGCGCGAACCGGGCAAATTGAAGAGCCAGTGAGCCTCGATGACTTCGAGGCCCTTGTTCATCATGGTCGCGGAATCGACGGAAATCTTGCGGCCCATGGCCCAGTTCGGGTGCTTGCAGGCTTCGTCCGGCGTGACGTCGATGAGCGTTGCCGGCTCGCGCGTGCGAAACGGGCCGCCCGATGCGGTCAGGATGATCTTCGATACGCCGCCGTGCAGCTTTGCCTCGCTGTCCGCGCAGGGCGGCAGGCACTGAAACACGGCGTTATGTTCGCTGTCCACCGGCAGCAGGATGGCGCCGTTGTCACGCACCGCATCCATGAAAATCTGGCCGGACATGACGAGCGCTTCCTTGTTGGCAAGCAGGATGCGCTTGCCCGCGCGCGCCGCCGCGAGCGTAGGCGCAAGGCCCGCCGCGCCGACGATGGCCGCGACCACCGTGTCGCATTGCGACGCCCGCGCCACCTCGACCAGCGCGGCTTCGCCGTGCGTCACCTCGGTTTTGCAGCCCGCGGCGTTCAAGGCGCCCGCCACGTGCGCAGCCGTTTCCGCGTCGCCGACCACGGCTACTTCGGGCGTGAAGCGCAGACACTGTTCGACGAGCTTGTCGCCGTTGCGATGCGCGGTGAGCGCGTAGACCGAGAAACGGTCCGGGTGCCGCGCCACGACGTCGAGCGTGCTGTCGCCGATCGAGCCCGTGGAGCCGAGCAATGTAAGACGTTTTTGCATGAATTCTTCTCTAGCCGAGCATCAGCAATGCAATCGGCAGTACGGGCAGCAACGCGTCGATCCGGTCGAGTACGCCGCCGTGACCCGGCAGCAAACCGCTCGAATCCTTGACGCCCGCCTGGCGCTTAAGGAGCGATTCGAACAAGTCGCCGACCACGCTGAACGCAACCAGCACGCTCAGCGCGAGGAGCGCGCGCGCCCAGCCTAGATGTTCGACGAACGCGCTGAATACGGTCGGGGCCTCGAACGCGGTGGCGGCGGCAATCGTGCCGATGACCATCACCGCGACCCAGCCGCCGATCGCGCCTTCCCAGGTCTTGCCCGGACTGATGGACGGGGCCAGCTTGTGGCGGCCAAGGGCTTTGCCGGCGAAGTATGCGCCCACATCGGCCAGCCAGACTACTAGAAGAAGCGATAGCACGAAAGCCACGCCCACGGTGCGGGCCGCGACCACCGCGTGCCAGCAGGCCACGAACACGACGATTCCGGCAAAAAGCAGGAAGCCGCGCCACGCACCCGCCGAAAGCACGGGCTTGCGCAAAAGCGCATATGGCCCGGCCAACACCCAGAAAATAGCGGCCATTTCGAAGAGCGCCTTGGGCGCGACGCCGAGAAACGTGCTGAAAATGAGCGCGAGTCCCGCAATGAGCGCGTAGGCCACCGGACCCGCGCCGTTGAGCTTGAGGAGCCGTCCCCATTCCCATGCGGCGAAGACGACGACAAAACCGATCAACGCCCCGAATACGCCGATCGGCGCGAACAACGTGACCGGCACGAGGACCGCAAGCAGGACGATTGCCGTGATGACACGGGTTCTTAGCATGAAAGGGTGTCGGCCTTCTGCGATTGGTTTTCGACTTGTGCGCTGGTGCGCCCGAAGCGGCGTTCACGCTCGCCATACGACGCGATGGCGCGATCCAGCGCTTCGGCGTCGAAATCGGGCCAGTAGGTATCGGTGAAATAGAACTCGGTGTAGGCGAGTTGCCACAGCAGAAAATTGCTGATGCGCTGCTCGCCGCCCGTACGGATGAAGAGATCCGGCTCGGGCGCGTAAGCCATGGCGAGATGCTCGGCGAAGGATTCGTCGTCCACGCGCGCCGGCACGCCCTGCTCAAGCGATTGCGCGATGAGCTTCTTCGTCGCCTGCATGATGTCCCAGCGCCCGCCGTAATTGGCGGCGATGGTGAGCGTCAAACGCGTATTGCGCGCCGTCTTGGTCTCGGCACGCTGAATGAGCGCGCGGATGCGGTCGTCGAACATGGCGGTGTCGCCGACCACGCGCAGACGGATGCCGTTGGCGTGCAGCTTGCCGATTTCGCGCTCGAGCGCGGTCACGAACAGGCGCATGAGAAACGACACTTCCTCGGTCGGACGGCGCCAGTTTTCGGAACTGAACGCGAACAGCGTGACGAATTCGACGCCGCGCCGCGCGCAACTTTCGACGGTGGCGCGCACCGCATCGACGCCGCGGGTGTGACCGGCGACGCGCGGCAGGCGCCGCTCGGTCGCCCAACGGCCGTTGCCGTCCATGATGATCGCGACGTGGCGCGGGACAGCCGCGACATCGGGCACGCGAACGGTAGAGCTGGTATAGGTCATGGCCGTTGAATCTTGAAATCGACAGAAGTGAGAGCCAGCCTCAATCTAAATGGTCGAGGCTGGCAAGACCGTATCTACGGCCTCACACCGTCATGATTTCGGCTTCTTTGGTCTGGACGAGCTTGTCGATTTCGGCGACGAACTTGTCGGTGAATTTCTGCACGTCGTCGCTTGCGCGGCGCTCGTCGTCTTCCGAAATCTCTTTGTCCTTCACGAGCTTCTTCAGTTGCTCGTTCGCGTCGCGGCGCAGGTTACGCACAGCGATCTTCGCCGATTCGCCTTCGCTCTTCACGACCTTGGTCAGCTCGCGGCGGCGCTCTTCGGTGAGCGCGGGCATTGGCACGCGGATCAAATCGCCCTGCGTTGCCGGGTTCAGACCGAGGTCCGACTCGCGGATCGCCTTTTCGACGACGCCGACCATCTTCTTTTCCCACGGCTGCACGCCGATCGTGCGGGCGTCGACGAGCGTCATGTTCGCCACTTGGGAGATGGGCACATTCGAGCCGTAGTAGTCGACCTGGATGTGATCGAGCAGACCCGTGTGGGCGCGGCCCGTGCGGATCTTCGCGAGATCGGCCTTGAACGCTTCGATCGACCGCGTCATCTTCTGGTCGACGCCTTTTTTAATGTCAGCCACACTCATTTGAACCTCCGAAACCTTGGGTTACTGGCAATCTAGGCGCCTTCGCGCGATCTTCCGGCGTGCTCCACACCGGCCGCGGCGCGGCGCCCTTTCAACGTCGCTTGAACTTCTCGTTGACCACTCTCAACGCGAGAGTTTACACGTGGACGAGCGTACCTTCGTCGTCGCCTTGCACGATGCGCTTGAGCGCGCCCGGCTTCGTGATCGAGAACACGCGGATCGGCAGCTTTTGGTCGCGACACAGCGCGAAAGCCGTGGCGTCCATGACTTGCAGATTGCGGCCGATCGCTTCGTCGAAGCTGATCGTGCTGTAGCGCGTGGCGCTCGGATCTTTCTTCGGGTCGGCGGAGTATACGCCATCGACCTTGGTTGCTTTCAACACTACTTCGGCGCCCACTTCCGCGCCACGCAAGGCGGCAGCGGTGTCGGTCGTGAAGAACGGGTTGCCCGTGCCGGCCGCGAAGATCACGACCTTGCCTTCTTCGAGCTGGCGAATCGCGCGGGGGCGGATGTACGGCTCGACCACCTGGTCCATGCGCAGCGCGGACTGAACGCGCGCTTCGATGCCGGCGTGACGCATGGCGTCTTGCAGCGCCAGCGCGTTCATCATGGTCGCGAGCATGCCCATGTAGTCGGCCGTCGCCCGGTCCATGCCGGCCGCGCCGCCCGCCACGCCACGGAAGATGTTGCCGCCGCCGATCACGACGGCCATTTGCGTGCCCATCCGCACTACTTCAGCGACATCCGCCACCATCCTTTCGATTGTTGCGCGATTGATGCCGAAGGCATCGTCGCCCATGAGGGCTTCGCCGGAGAGTTTGAGGAGTACGCGTTTGTAGGCTGTGGGCATATGAGTTTCCGATCGCGCCGAGGAGGGTTGCAACAACGTAGAACTGTAGGGGTGAAACAATATTTACCGCAAGCGGCCGGATCGGGCGACGGGCGCGACGCATACGGGTTTTCCCGAATTCGCCGCGCCCGCGCGATACCTTGCCGCCTTACTGCCTTTCGATGCCCGGCGCCGCCATACCGCCGAGCGCCTTCACTTTAAAACTCAGCCTTGCTTGGCGGCAGCAACTTGCGCAGCCACTTCCGCCGCGAAGTCGTCCTGACGCTTCTCGATGCCCTCGCCCACCACGAACAGCGCGAACTTCTGCACCGACGCGTTTGCGGCCTTCAACATCTGTTCGATCGTCTGCTTGTCGTTCTTCACGAACGGCTGGTTCAGGAGCGACACTTCCTTCAGGTACTTCTGGACGCTGCCTTCGACCATCTTGGCGACGATTTCAGCCGGCTTGCCCGATTCAGCGGCCTTTTGCTCGGCGATGCTGCGTTCCTTCGCGATCAGGTCGGCCGGCACTTCGTCCGACGACAGCGAGACCGGCTTCATGGCCGCGACGTGCATGGCGACGTCCTTGCCGACTTGCTCGTCCGCGCCCGTGAACTCGACCAGAACACCGATACGCGCTCCGTGCAGATACGAGGCCAGCTTGTTCGCGGATTCAAAGCGCACGAAACGGCGAATCGACAGGTTTTCACCGATCTTGCCGACGAGCGCGAGGCGCACGGCGTCGACCGTCGAGCTTTCGAGCGGCAGCGCGGAGAGCGCGGCCACGTCAGCCGGATTGTTCTTGGCCACGAGTTCGGCGATCGTCTTGGCGAAGGCCAGGAAGTCGTCGTTCTTGGCAACGAAGTCGGTTTCGCAGTTCAGTTCGACGAGCGCGCCCACGCCGCCGTCGATATACGACGTGACGATGCCTTCAGCCGTCACGCGCGATGCCGCCTTGCTCGCCTTGTTGCCGAGCTTCACGCGCAGCAGCTCTTCGGCGCGCGCCATGTCGCCGTCGGCTTCCGTCAGCGCCTTCTTGCATTCCATCATCGGCGCGTCGGTCTTCGCGCGCAGTTCTGCCACCATGCTTGCGGTAATTGCCGCCATCATTCGCTCCTTGAGTCTGTTTGATACGTCCCGCCGCTTGAATCCGCCACGGGAAAGGGTACTGGACGTGCGTGAACGCAATGTCGCGCTCCCGAGTGCCGCGGCTTAAAAAAAAGGGGCCTTTCGCAAAGCCCCCTTTTATATCGGCCACAGGGCTCGATTACGCCTCTGCGTTGACCTCGACGAACTCGTCGCCGTCGCCTTCACGGACAGCCTGGACCACGTCGTTCACCGCGTTCGCACGGCCTTCGAGGATCGCGTCGGCCACGCCTTCAGCGTACAGCGCGACGGCCTTGCTGGCGTCGTCGTTACCCGGAATGACGTAGTCGATGCCTTCCGGCGAGTGGTTCGTGTCGACCACGGCGATGACCGGAATACCAAGCTTCTTGGCTTCGGTCACGGCAATCTTGTGGTAGCCGACGTCGATCACGAAGATCGCGTCCGGAATGCCGCCCATGTCCTTCACGCCGCCGATCGACTTCTGCAACTTCTGCATTTCGCGTTCGAACAGAAGCGCTTCCTTCTTGCTCATGCGCTCGGTTTCACCCGATTCGACGGATGCTTCCATGTCTTTCAGGCGCTTGATCGAAACCTTCAAGGTCTTGAAGTTGGTCAGCATGCCGCCGAGCCAGCGGGCGTTGACGAAAGGCATACCCGAGCGGGCGGCTTCCTGAGCGATGGTGTCGCGCGATTGACGCTTCGTCCCCACGAACAGGATCGTGCCGCGGTTCGCTGCCAACTGACGCACGTACTTCAGCGCGTCGTTGTAGAGCGGCAGCGTCTTTTCGAGGTTGATGATGTGAATCTTGTTGCGATGACCGAAAATGAACGGGGCCATCTTGGGGTTCCAGAAGCGCGTTTGGTGACCGAAGTGGACACCTGCTTCCAGCATTTGACGCATCGTGACTGCCATGAAATTCTCCGCGAGGGTTGGGTCTTAAGCCGGCTGCCGCATCCCGCGCCCGGTGCTTCTAGCTAACCGGACGCCGGACACCCTGGGTGCGCCGGCTTGCGAATCGAACGATTGTCGGCAAGAGAAGCGAGACGTCCCGCCACCTTAACTTTCAACCTACTTTCCAAGCCCTACTACACCTAAATAAAAGTGTGGATAGGACTTAGCCCGTAACTATAGCATGTGAGGATTGACTAGCTCAAGCCGCTTGCAGGTGCCCGAAAGCGCTTGGGGAAGCCCGATCCATGCCCCGCATGCCTTTGATTCGGGCTGCGGCGCCCTCTCTAAGGTGCGATAATGCCGATTTCGCGGCTCACGGCCGCATACTCGCATTTCTGAGCCTAGTCATGTCCATTACGCTGAAAAACGATCACGATATCGCGCAAATGCGCGTCGCCTGCCGGCTCGCCAGCGAAGTGCTCGATTTCATCACGCCGCATATCGTTGCTGGCGTGACCACCGAAGAACTCGACCGCCTTTGCCACGAACTCATGGTGAAGGAACAGGGCACGGTGCCCGCACCGCTCAACTATCAGCCGCCGGGTTATCCGCCTTACCCGAAAGCCACCTGCATTTCCGTCAACGACGTAATCTGCCACGGCATTCCCGGCGAAAAAGTGCTCAAGAACGGCGACGCGCTCAATATCGACGTCACCGTCATCAAGAACGGCTATTTCGGCGACACGAGCCGCATGTTCATCGTCGGCGAAGGGTCCATTCTGGCGAAGCGTCTAGTGCAAACCACCTTCGATTGCATGTGGCTCGGCATCGATCAGGTGCGTCCGGGCGCGCATCTCGGCGACATCGGCGCGGCTATCCAGAAGCATGCCGAGGCGCAAGGTTACAGCGTGGTGCGCGAATATTGCGGTCACGGCATCGGCCAGGTGTTCCATGAAGAGCCGCAGGTGCTGCATTACGGGCGCGCGGGTACGGGTATCGAACTGGAAGCGGGCATGATCTTCACCGTCGAGCCGATGATCAACGCCGGTCGCCGCGAAATCCGCACGATGCCGGATCAATGGACCGTCAAGACGCGTGATCGCAGCCTTTCCGCGCAGTGGGAACATACCGTTCTCGTCACGCCGACCGGTTACGAAGTCCTGACCGTGTCCGCGGGCACGCAGGCGCCCTCGCATTTGATCGCGGCCACGGCTTCCTGAGCTTCGCCGCGCCCCGGCCGCGCTTGCGTGCGCGGCCTTCTTCCTTCCTGAATCCGAGCCCATGAGCGTCACAGTCCCTGTCGCCACGCCGTGTGAAACGCTGCGCGCTGCCTACAAGGCGGCGAAGTCGGCGCTCATCGAACGCTTTCAGACGGCTTCGAACGTCGAACCGTTGATGCACGCGCTCGGGCGCGCCACCGACGACGCGCTCAAGGGCGCCTGGGCCGCCTGCGAGATGCCGGCGGACGCGGCGCTGGTCGCGGTCGGCGGCTATGGGCGCGGCGAGCTCGCGCCGTATTCGGACGTCGATATCCTCGTGCTTCTGCCCGATGCCGGCGGCGATCAGGAAGACGTGGGCCCGCTCAACGCGCGCGTCGAGCGGTTTATCGGCATGGCGTGGGATCTCGGGCTCGATATCGGCAGCAGCGTGCGTTCGGTCGAGCAATGCATCGCGGAAGCGAGCGGCGATGTCACCGTCCTCACGTCGCTGCTGGAGGCGCGGCGCATCTTCGGCAGCGCGGAGCTGTTCGAACGCTTTTCCGCGCGCTACAAGGAGACGCTCGATCCACGCGGCTTCTTCCAGGCGAAGGTGCTGGAAATGCGTCAGCGCCACGCGAAGTTTCAGGACACGCCGTACAGCCTCGAGCCGAACATCAAGGAAAGTCCGGGCGGTCTGCGCGATCTTCAGCTCATTCTCTGGATTTCGCGCGCAGCCGGTTTCGGCAGTAGCTGGCGCGAACTCGACCTGCGCGGTCTCATTACCGACCGCGAAGCGCGCGAACTGCGCCGCAACGAAGCGTTTCTCAAGACTTTGCGTGCGCGGTTGCACGTGATTGCGAAGCGTCGCCAGGACATTCTCGTCTTCGATTTGCAGACACCGCTCGCCGAGAGTTTCGGCTTCAAACCGACGACCGCCAAGCGCGCAAGCGAGCAGTTGATGCGCCGCTACTACTGGGCGGCAAAGGCCGTCACGCAGCTCGCGACCATTCTGATTCAGAACGTCGAGGCGCAGTTGTTCCCGTCGACGAGCGGTATCACGCGCGTCATTTCGGGGCGCTTCGTCGAGAAGCAGGGCATGCTGGAAATCGCCCGCGACGACGTCTTCGAGCGCGAACCGCACGCCATTCTCGAAGCGTTCCTGCTCTACGAGCAGACCCGCGGCATCAAGGGACTCTCGGCGCGCACGCTGCGCGCGATCTACAACGCGCGCGAACTCATGGACCGCGACTGGCGGCGCGACCCGGAGAACCGGCGTCTCTTCATGGAGATTCTCAAGCAGCCCGAGGGCATCACGCACGCGCTGCGTCTCATGAACCAGACGAGCGTGCTCGGGCGTTATCTGCTGAACTTCCGGCGCATCGTCGGACAGATGCAGCATGACCTTTACCATGTCTATACGGTCGATCAGCACATCCTGATGGTGCTGCGCAACCTGCGCCGCTTTGCAATAGCGGAGCATGCGCACGAGTATCCGTTTTGCAGTCAGTTGATGGGAAATTTCGAGCGCCCGTGGGTGCTCTACGTCGCGGCGCTCTTCCACGACATCGCGAAAGGTCGCGGCGGCGATCATTCGACCCTCGGCATGGCCGATGCCCGTCGCTTCTGCCGCGAACACGACATGTGTCAGGAAGACACCGACCTCGTCGTATGGCTCGTGCAGCAGCATCTGACGATGAGCCATGTCGCGCAGAAGCAGGACACGAGCGACCCTGAAGTCATCAAGCAGTTCGCCTCCGTGGTAAAGACCGAGCGGCGGCTGACCGCGCTTTATCTTCTGACCGTGGCGGACATTCGCGGCACGTCGCCCAAGGTCTGGAACAACTGGAAGGGCAAGCTTCTCGAAGACCTGTTCCGCGCGACGCTCGCCGTGCTCGGCGGCGCGCAGCCGGATGCGCACTCGGAACTCAAGTCGCGTCAGGAGGCGGCGCTCGCGCTCCTGCGTCTGGAGACCGTGCCGGAGAATGCGCAGCGCGAACTGTGGGACAAACTGGATGTCGGCTATTTCTTGCGTCACGATGCCGCGGATATTGCGTGGCAAACGCGTGTGCTGTACCGGCATGTCGAAAGCGACGCGCCGATCGTGCGCGCGCGGCCGTCGCCCATCGGCGCGGCGCTGCAGGTGCTGGTGTACGTGAAGGACCGGCCGGATCTGTTCGCCGGCATCTGCGCGTACTTCGACCACAATGGCCTTTCCGTGCTGGATGCCCGCGTGACGACGACGCGACATGGCTACGCGCTCGATAACTTTCTCGTGGCGCATCCCGATCACGACGGGAGTTATCGCGACATCGCGAATCTCGTCGAACAACAATTGAGCACGCTTTTGGCGGACGAGCGCATTTTGCCCGAGCCGTCGAAGGGCCGCGTATCGCGGCTCGTGCGCACCTTTCCTGTCACGCCGCGTGTGGATTTGCGCCCGGACGAGCGTGGCCAGTACTACATCCTTTCCGTGTCGGCCAACGACCGGCAGGGCCTTCTTTATTCGATCGCGCGCGTTCTGGCGCAACACCGGATCGGCGTGCAGGCAGCGCGAATCAACACGCTTGGCGAACGCGTCGAGGACGTGTTTTTGCTCGACGGCAAGAGCTTGTCGAACAATCGCACCCAGATCCAGATCGAGACCGAACTGCTGCGCGCGATCGCAGCCTGAAATTTTATGCGCGTCAAACTGACAGCCAAACATCCGCGTCCGACATCGTCGACGCGGTCGCCGGTTCGCACCGGTAGTTCCACCGCCCGCAAGACCACGCGGCCTGAAACGCCGCACGAGCGGCCGTCGACACCACGCGGTGCGGGGGGCGATTCGCGCGCGGGATTCGATAAGCGTGGCGCGGGGGATCGGTCGGAACGTCGGCCCGGTTCTTCGGGCGGCGATGAGCGGCGCGCGTTTAAACCGCGTGGTGATGATTCGCGGCCGAGCTTCGATAAGCGTGGCGCGGGGGATCGGTCGGAGCGTCGGCCCGGTTCTTCGGGCGGCGACGAGCGACGCGCGTTTAAACCGCGTGGTGATGATTCGCGTCCGAGCTTCGATAAGCGCGGCCCGAGCGATCGGTCGGAGCGCCGGCCGTTTGCGCGCGATGAGCGCCCGGCCGGTGGCGATGAACGACGCCCTTTCAAACCGCGCGATGATTCGCGTCCGAGCTTTGATAAGCGTGGCGCGGGGGATCGGTTGGAGCGTCGGCCGTTTGCCCGCGACGACCGCACGCCCGGCAGCGATGAACGACGCCCTTTCAAACCGCGCGATGATTCGCGTCCGAGCTTCGATAAACGCGGCGCGAGCGATCGCTCCGAACGCCGTCCGTTTGCGCGCGACGACCGCACGCCCGGCAGCGATGAACGACGCCCTTTCAAGCCGCGCGACGATTCGCGTCCGAGCTTCGATAAACGCGGCGCGGGCGATCGCTCCGAACGGCGGCCGTTTGCGCGCGATGAGCGCCCAACCGGTGGCGATGAACGACGCCCTTTCAAGCCGCGCGACTATTCGCGTCCGAGCTTCGACAAGCGCGGCGCGAGCGATCGGTCGGAGCGTCGGCCGTTTGCCCGCGACGACCGCACGCCCGGTGGCGATGAACGACGCCCTTTCAAGCCGCGCGACGATTCGCGTCCGAGCTTCGATAAGCGCGGCCCGAGCGACCGTTCCGAACGCCGTCCGTTTACGCGCGACGACCGCACGCCCGGCACCGATGAACGACGCACGTTCAAACCGCGTGGCGACGATTCACGCCCAAGCTTCGACAAGCGCGGCGCGGGCGACCGTCGTCCCGCATCACGCGACGACCGCCCACTCCACGCCGAAGCCATCCCGGCATCCACCGAACCCGCCCACAAGCCCCGCGCTCACGACGACGGCCTCGTCCGCCTGTCGAAGGTGATGTCCGAACTCGGCCTCTGCTCGCGCCGCGAAGCGGACGAGTGGATCGAAAAAGGCTGGGTGCTCGTCGATGGCGAAGTCACCGATACGCTCGGCACGCGTATCCGCCCGGATCAGGAAATCGATGTCCTGCCCGCCGCGCGTTCTGCACAGTCGCTGCTCGTCACGATCTTGCTGCACAAGCCGGTCGGCTACGTATCGGGTCAGGCAGAAGACGGCTACGAGCCCGCCGTCACGCTCATCAATCCGGCCAATCACTGGCAAGACGACCGCAGCGGCATTCGTTTCGCACCGGGTCATCTGCGCACGCTCGCGCCGGCCGGCCGACTCGATATCGATTCGACCGGGCTGCTCGTACTCACGCAGGATGGCCGCATCGCGAAGCAATTGATCGGCAACCATTCCGAAGTCGACAAGGAGTACCTCGTGCGCGTGCGCTACGGCGAACACGAAGTCGATGTGGATCAGCACTTCCCGGAAGAACAACTCGCGCTGCTGCGTCACGGCCTGTCGCTCGACGACGTCCCGCTCAAGACCGCACAAGTCAGTTGGCAGAACGGCGAGCAGTTGCGCTTCGTGCTGCACGAAGGCAAAAAACGCCAGATTCGCCGGATGTGCGAACTGGTCGGACTGGAAGTCGTCGGTCTGAAACGCATCCGCATGGGCCGCGTCACGCTGGGCGCGCTGCCGCCGGGTCACTGGCGCTATCTCGGCGCCGACGAGAGCTTCTGATTGCGCGTTTTCGCTCCGGACGATCATCGTTCGGAGCGAACCACGAACGACCGTTCTCGCAATCCTCTCCGCTTCGCGGCTGCGTCGCAAAAAAGCGACGTCTCGACTTGCATCCCCTGATGGCGCGGTATCGATCGCCAGTTTTATTTTTTTGCTGATTACCGCCTAAAGAAAATAAGTCATTATTCCGTTAGGCAAGTGTGACGCAGAGACTTTTTTACCGTCCTGCAGCGCACCAAGGATTCAGCATTTAACTGATCGAAGGAGAATCGCCATGTCAGTCGAGATCATTGTCCGAGAAACGAAAAGCGGCCTCGAAATCGTCAGCGGCCGTCGACGGCTCGACGCCTTGCTCGCCCTGCGAGATGAAGTGGTCGTCATGAGCCCCGGCATCGGCGAAATCGTGGTTGCGCGCCTGCCGGACGGACGTCTGCAAGCGTCCGCGAACCCTGAACATGTCGCGCTGTTCCGCCAGCCTGCCGTTAGCGGAACGCCCAAATCCTTCGCCTGAACAAAAGCCGCTCGCAAGGAGCGGCTTTTTAATGTGTGCAAATGCGGAACGCGCCCTCGCGCGTCCGCACGTTCTCAGTCGTCGCCAACCGGATCGAGCCCAGGAAACAGCACGTCCGTGAAGCCGAACTTCGAGAAGTCGGTAATACGCATCGGATAAAGCTTGCCGATCAGATGGTCGCACTCGTGCTGCACGACGCGCGCGTGAAAACCTTCCGCCAGCCGCTCGATGGCGTTGCCGTACTGATCGAAGCCCTGGTAGCGGATCATCGAAAAGCGCTGTACCGCGCCGCGCAGGCCGGGGACGGACAGGCAGCCTTCCCAGCCCTCCTCCATGTCGTGACCGTTCGGCGTGATGATCGGGTTGATGAGCACCGTCTCCGGCACCGACGGCGCGTCGGGATAGCGCGGATTCTGTCCGAAGCCGAAGATCACCACCTGCAGATCGACGCCGATCTGCGGAGCGGCGAGGCCCGCGCCATTGGCGTCGCGCATCGTATCGAACATGTCCTGCACCAGCGTGTGCAGTTCCGGCGTGTCGAAATTCTCGACCGGCTCGGCGATACGCAACAGCCGCGGATCGCCCATCTTCAGGATTTCTCGGATCATGGGGTAACTCCTTCCAAAAGCTTCTTCATGCCGTCTTCGTCGAGAACGGGAACCCCGAGTTCCTCCGCTTTCGCAAGCTTGCTGCCTGCTTCCGCGCCCGCCACCACGTAGTCGGTCTTTTTCGATACCGAACCGGCCACTTTCGCTCCGGCCGCCTCCAGCATCTCCTTTGCATCTTCGCGCGTGAGCGTGGGCAAAGTGCCCGTCAGCACCACGGTCTTGCCCGCCAGCACGCCCAGCGGCGCTTTCGGTGCGGGCGGACCTTCCGGCCACGACACCTTGACGCGCAATTGTTCGATGACGTGCTGGTTGTGCTCTTCGCTGAAGAAATTATGGATGGCTTCGGCGACGACCGGCCCGACATCGTTCACTTCCAGCAATTCCTCGACCGAAGCGGCGATGATTGGGTCGAGCGAGCCGAAATGCTTCGCCAGATCTTTTGCCGTCGACTCGCCCACGTGGCGGATGCCGAGCGCGTAAATGAAACGCGCGAGCGTCGTGTTGCGCGCCTTGTCGAGCGAATCGAGCAGGTTTTGCGCGGATTTGTCGGCGAACCGGTCGAGCGCGGCGAGCGTCGAGAACCCGAGGGTGAAGAGATCGGCGGGCGTGCGCACGAGATTCTCTTCGACCAGTTGATCGATGATCTTCTCGCCGAGGCCGTCGATATCGAGCGCACGGCGCTGGGCGAAATGCCACAGCGCCTGCTTGCGCTGCGCCGGACAAAAAAGGCCGCCCGTGCAACGCGCAATGGCTTCGTCGGGCAGACGTTCGATCTTCGAGCCGCACACCGGACACTCGGTCGGCATGACGAACTCGCGCGCGTCGTCCGGACGGCGGTCGAGAATCGCGCCCACCACTTCGGGAATGACGTCGCCCGCACGGCGCACGGTCACTGTGTCGCCGATACGGATGTCCTTGCGGCGCACTTCGTCTTCGTTATGCAGCGTCGCATTCGTGACGGTCGCGCCACCGACGAAGACCGGCGCCAGGCGCGCAACCGGCGTGATGGCGCCCGTGCGGCCCACCTGTACATCGATGGCTAGCAGCTGCGTGAGCGCTTCCTGCGCCGGAAACTTGTGCGCGAGCGCAAAGCGCGGCGCGCGCGAAACGAAGCCGAGCTTGTCCTGTTCGTCGCGCCGGTTGACCTTGTAGACCACGCCGTCGATGTCGTACGGCAGCTGCTCGCGCTTTTCGCCCGTCTTGCGGAAAAAGTCGAGCAGGCCCTCGGCGCCATCGACCACGCCGCGTTCCGCGTTCACCGGCAAGCCCATTTCCTTGTACCAGTCGAGCAGACCGGCGTGTGTATCCGGCATCTCCGCGCCTTCCAGCACGCCAATGCCATACGCGAAAAAGGATAGCGGCCGTTGCGCGGTCATCTTCGGATCGAGTTGACGCAAACTGCCCGCCGCGGCGTTACGCGGATTGGCGAACTCGCGCTGCTCGGCATCGCGCTGACGTGCGTTGAGCCGTTCGAAGTCGCGCTTGAACATCAGTGCTTCGCCGCGCACGTCGAGCCGCTTCGGCACGTGCTTGCCCTTGAGTGTGAGTGGAATGGAGCGGATGGTGCGCACGTTGGCCGTCACATCTTCGCCGGTCGCGCCGTCGCCGCGCGTGGACGCCTGCACGAAGCGGCCGTCCTCGTAACGCAGGGAAATGGCCAGGCCGTCGAATTTCAGTTCGCACGCATATTGCACCGGCGCGTGCGCGAGCGCGTCCGACACACGCTTGTCGAACGCTGCGATGTCTTCGTCGGCGAAACCGTTGTTGAGTGAAAGCATCGGCACGTCGTGCACCACGGGCTCGAAACCTTCCGCCGCCTTGCCGCCCACGCGTTGCGTCGGCGAATCGGGCGTGACGAGATCGGGACGGTCCGTCTCGATTCCCTGCAATTCCTTGAAGAGCGTGTCGTATTCGGCGTCGGGCAGATCCGGCTGGTCGAGCACGTAGTAGGCGTAATTCGCGCGTTCGAGTTCCGAGCGCAACCACGCCGCGCGCTCGGCCGGACGATCGGCACTGGGGACGGCTGCGCCCGACTTTCTGGCAGCGGCGGATTCGGCTTTCGTTTTAGCGGACATGCGACAAATACTTGGGAAAGTGAATTAAGTCTGCCAACGACCGTTCGATTGTCTCAGAAGATCGGTAATTCGTGGCATCGGCCAAACGGCCAGGATGTGACGAAACGTGCGATGCCGCGCGCGCAAAAGAAAGCGCCCCGGTCGGGGGCGCAATTACGAAGCCCGCTGCACGCTAAAAGACGAGCGCGCCGTGAGACCTCGCGCTTATTGGCTGAAGAGCCGCCGCGTGGCGGGCGAGCCTGCTGGCATGCCCGCCTGCTCAAGCTTGGCGTACAGCGTCATCAACTGCTTTTCGATGTTGAGCAACGCGGATTCCGGCAACGGCCGGCGCTGATCGTCCACGACCCGCGCGCCGATACGCTCGGACAGCGACTTGGCGTAATCGCACATGAGCCTGAACGGCAGGATGTCTTCGTCCGCCACCGGCACGTCGAGCACCAGCGTGATCATCTGGCCGCCCTTGTACGTGAGGTCGTCACGCAGGAAGTTGGTATCGCCGAAAAGGAGCATGAAAACCGGGTTCTGCTTCGCATCCAGTTTCACGAAACGCGTGCCGTCGCGCGAGAGCAAAAGCCCGTCTTGCGAGGCCACCGCCTGCACGTAGTTGGCCGACCACGGCGCACCGTCGGACAGGATATTGATGGAGAGCTGCGCGTCGCACTGGGCGGCGAAGGCGTCCAGCTCGCGCGCCATACCCACGGTTTCCATCATGTCCGGAAACTCGGGCGAACCGTCGATGGCATCGGCCAGACGCTGCACGCCGGTCACGAATTCGGAAAACTCGAGTTCGTTGAGCGGGCCACTGCGGTTTGCCAGTTGCGCGGCGGCACGCAACTCTTCATAACGCGCGCCGTTGCGCAGCAATTCCCAGGTCGAATCGCCCTCGGGCTTGCCTTCGATCGTCACGGGCTTGGTGCCCGCGCGACGCAGACGCTGCGCCAGCGGCAACACGCGGTCTCCCGCAACGGGTCCACCAAGGCGAATGGGCACGACGCAATCGATGCGGCGATCGACCAGCGCCGGCGGCGCCGACGAAATGGTGTTCGTGGCGGGCAAGGTCGGCTCGTTGCGTCCGTCTTCGTCGATGCTCGCGAGTTCCGCTTCATCGGCGGCGGTGGCTTCAGCCTGCAGATCGACGGCGGTGTCAGCCGGAGCGATAGGCGCGGGCGCGACGGGCGCCGGCTCGGCCGCAAGGCTCACGCCGCCAAAACTCGGCTCGACGCGCGCTTCGCTCTCGCTCGAAACCGGCTCGCGACGCGGCTGGCGCACCGGTTCGATAAACGGTTGCTCGTCGTCCGTCTCCTGACGCGCGAGCGCGTCGGCTGCCTCGTCGGGCATCGGACGCGGCATCTTGCGGCGCACCTTGGCGCTCTGCCACGCGTTATACACCACCACGCCGCCCACCACCACGGCTCCTGCTCCGATCAAACCGAGTGTCAACTCGTCCATGCACGCTCCATCGTTCTTTTGGGTTACGAAGCGCCGCGCGATCTGTCGCACGCATCGGACCGCGTTCCGGCATCACGCCTCGGGTCTTTTGCGCACCACTCCGCGCCTGCGCGCCTGGCCGGATCAGCGTCCGGCCTGCCACTCATTCAAATCCTGGTGCTGCGTCGCGCGCTTCAGCCGTTTTGGGCGAAGCCCGCCGCCGACTCCATGTCCACCGCGACGATGCGCGATACGCCCTGCTCCTGCATCGTCACGCCGATCAGTTGCTGCGCCATTTCCATCGCGATCTTGTTGTGCGAGATGAACAGGAACTGCGTCTTGACCGACATCGCGCGCACGAGATTCGCGAAGCGTTCCGTGTTGGCGTCGTCGAGCGGCGCGTCCACTTCGTCTAGCAGACAGAACGGCGCCGGGTTCAACTGGAACATCGCAAACACGAGCGCGGTCGCGGTAAGCGCTTTCTCGCCGCCTGACAGCAAGTGAATGGTCGAATTCTTCTTGCCGGGCGGCTGCGCCATGACCTGTACGCCAGCGTCCAGGATTTCGTCGCCCGTCATGATGAGCTTGGCCTGGCCACCGCCGAACAGCCGCGGGAACAGTTCGCCGAAGTGTCGGTTTACTTCGTCGAACGTGCCTTGCAACAGCGCGCGCGTTTCCTGGTCGATTCGCTGGATTGCATCTTCCAGCGTACCGATGGCGTCGTTCAGATCCGCCGATTGCGCGTCGAGGAACTGCTTGCGCTCGGTGGCCGCGACGAGTTCTTCGAGCGCCGCCATGTTGACCGGCCCAAGCGCCGTGATCGCGTTGTTCAGACGCGTGACTTCGCCTTGCAGATACGAAGGCTTCATGTCCGGCGTGAGCTTCGCCTGCAGTTCGGCTTCGTCGACGCCCGCTGCTTGCAACTGTTCGACGAACTGTTCGCCACTGATGCGCGCGGCCTGCTCCTTCAACTGCAATTCGTTGATGCGGTCGCGCAGCGGCTGCAGCGAGCGTTCGGCGAGTAGCCGCTGTTCGTCGGAGGCACGCAGACGCGCCGTCAGATCGTCCAGTTCGACGCGCGCGGCGTGCAGCGCTTCCTCGCGTGCCGCGCGGACTTCGAGCGCGTCCTGCAAGCCCGTCTGCGCCGTCTGTTCGTTGATGGTTTCGAGTTCGGCGCGCGCATCTTCGAGCGATGCCGCCACGCGTTCGCTTTGGTCGTGCGCCGTGTCGATGTTGCGCTTGTATTCCTCGATCTTCGCGGCAAGGCCGCGCGCGGCGAAACCCGCGTCGCTCGCGGCGCGTTCCAGTTCGCGCAGTTCCTGACGGGCGGCCGTTAGCGTTTCGTCGAGCGCTTCGAACGCCATCTGGTTGTCTTCGAAGCGCGCCTGCAATTGCGCGAGCTCCGTGTCGTGATGTTCGAACGCCGCCTCGGATTCGGCCCGCAGCGCGCGTTGTTCCTCGATCTGCGCGACGATTTCCTCGAGTTCCTCGCCAATCTGCGTGCTGCGCTGCGTGTAGCGCTCATGCGCCTGCGCGAGCTTCAGCACATCGAGTTGCAGCGCGTGGACGCGTTGCGTCGCGCGTTCGGCGGCGGCGCGGGCATCGGCAAGAGTTTGCGAGCCTTGGGTATGCGCGGCTTCTGCGCGTACCGCGTTGGCCTTTGCTTCGTCGGCGAGCAATGCCTGCGCGCGCACTTGCCGCGTGAGATTTTCGATATCCTGCGAACGCGCGAGCATGCCCGACTGCTCGGAATCGGCGGCGTACAGCTGCACGCCGACACGCGTCACCACATGCCCTGCCTTCACGATGAACGCGCCGCCTTCCGGCAATTGCGTGCGCGCCGCGAGCGCCTGGCCGATGTCGTCGGCGATGAAGGTCGTGGCGAGCCACTCGTTCAGCACCGCGCGCAAGCCCGGGTCGTCGATGCGCACGAGCGACAGCAACGGCCGCAAGCCTTGCGGCGTGTCGAGCGGCTTGCCGGCGACGGGCGGCGAATAGAACGCGAGCTTGGCGGGCGGCGCGTCGGCGGCGAAAGCCTTGATCCAGTCGAGATTCGATACTTCGAGCGCCGCCAGCCGCTCACGCAGCACCGATTCGAGCGCCGCTTCCCAGCCCGCTTCGACATGCAGCTTCTTCCAGAGGCGCGGCAGCGCGCCGAGCTCGTGCTTGTCGAGCCACGGCTGGATCTTGCCTTCGGTCTGAACGCTTTCCTGAAGCTGCCGCAAGGCAGCAAGCCGCGCTTCGAGCTGATGATTCTGCGCGCTTTCGGCCTGTACACGCTCCTGCGCCGCGCGGCGCTCGGCATCCAGACGCGGCACGGTTTCCTGCGCATCGGCGAGACGCGCCTGCGCTTCGCTCTGTACTTCCTCATGCTCGGCGAGCTGCATGCGCAGTTCTTCGAGTTGCGCTTCGTCGGGTGCGTCGAGTCCTTTCGATTCGGTCCTGAGCCGCTCCTCGCGCTGCTGCAACTGCTGAAGCTGCTGATCCGCGTTGCGCTGATGCGCCGCTTCGAGCTTCAACGCCTGCTCCGCGCGCGCGATGCCAGCGCGTTCTTCGTTCAGATGCGTCTGCGCGTCGCGCCACCGGGCTTCGAGCGCCGGGAGTTCGTCATGCTTTGCGGCAGCGTTTTCCCGCGCGATGACTGCTTTCTCTTCGCCTTCCGCGAGCGCTTCCGATGCCGTCCCGATTTCGTCGCGCGCCTTTTGCGCCTGCATTTGCCATTGCTCACGCTGCGCGTTGAGCGCGGCGATCTGAGCCTGCACGCGATTGCGCGATTCGACGATGAAGCGAATCTCCGCTTCCAGCCGGCTCACTTCGCCGTTGGCTTCATAGAGCGCGCCTTGCGCGCCTTGCATGGCGTCGCTCGCGCTGTAGTGCGCGACACGCAGCGTCTCGAGTTGCGCTTCCACTTCGCGCAGACGCGCGGTCTGGGCTTCGAGTTCGATCTGCGCGTCGCGGATAGCGCGTTGCTGCCGCTCGGCCTCGTTGCCCGCTTCGTTCTTGCGCAAAAGCCACAACAGGCGCTGCTTTTCCTCGCCTTCGGCCTGCAGATCCTTGTACTTCGTCGCGACGACCGCCTGCGCTTCGAGCTTCTCGAGATTCGCGCCGAGCTCGCGGACGATGTCTTCCACGCGCGTCAGATTCTCGCGTGTATCGTGCAGACGATTCTCCGTCTCGCGGCGGCGCTCCTTGTACTTCGACACGCCCGCGGCTTCTTCCAGAAACACGCGCAGTTCTTCAGGCTTGGCCTCGATGATGCGCGCGATCATGCCCTGGCCGATGATCGCGTAAGCACGCGGACCTAAGCCCGTGCCGAGGAAGATGTCCTGGATGTCGCGGCGTCGCGCGGGCAGGTTGTTGATGTAGTAGCTGGAGGTGCCGTCGCGCGTGAGCACGCGCTTGACCGCGATCTCGCCGTATGCGCTCCATTGCCCGGCGGCGCGGCCGTCGCCGTTATCGAAGATCAGTTCGACGCTTGCCCGGCTGCCCGGCTTACGCGCCGTGGAGCCGTTGAAGATGACGTCCTGCATCGATTCGCCGCGCAGTTCGGACGCGCGCGATTCGCCGAGCACCCAGCGCACGGCATCGATGATGTTTGACTTGCCGCAGCCATTCGGACCGACCACGCCGACTAACTGGCCGGGGACCTGGAAATGCGTGGGATCGACGAAGGACTTGAAGCCAGCGAGTTTGATCGAGGTCAGACGCACGGCGATTTCGCTGTTTGAGATGAATACGGAGGTAAATAGCAGACAGGCCGCACAGCGGCCCGTCGATCATGCTCGCCTTGAAGGCAGTCGAGGCCCGGGCATGAGCTTAAAGCCCTACCCGGCGAGCGGTCACCATCATACCATCGCCCGTCTCGATTTCTTTTTGCCTGCGCCTTCATCGCGCGATGTATTTTCAGCGGCTTCTTTTCGCTGCCGATGCACCCATGCCGACAGCACGCAAGCCGCCACGATGCACGCGCCGCCGGCCCACTCGCGCGGGCCCGGCACTTCATGCGCGAAGAGCCACGACGACAGCGCGGTGACGACGAGTTCGAACAGCATGATGATCGACGCGCGATTGGCGGGCACGCGCGCCAGGCCGATCTGCACGATCATGTTGTTCACCGCGAGCACGACGCCGAGGCCCAGCACGATCGACGCGACCGTGCCCAATTGCGCGGCTGAAGGCGGCGCGGGCATCGGCTCGAACACGGTGACGAGCGAAGCGACGATAGCCGCGCCGCCGAAGATCACCGCCGTGCGCATCTCCGGCTTCATTGCCGGAAGCGTGCGCGTGATGCGCACCACCAGCACGTTGCTGATGGAAAAGCCCATGCCGCCCATGAGCCCCGCCCATTCCGCGAGATTGGCGGGCAACGGCAGGCCGAGTTCGGGCGACCACAGCATGGTGACCGCGCCCGCGAGCGACAGCAAGGACAGCGCGGCATCCACGCGAGTCAGGCGTTCCTTCAGGATGAAGTGCGCGAAGATCGCGGTCCAGGCGGGCGTGAGATAGAACAGCAGCAGCACGCGCATCACCTGGCCGTGAATAGCGCCCCAGACGAAGCCGATGCTCGTCACGCCCGCCGCGAGTCCAAGCGCGAAGAGCAGCCAATGCCACGAAAGGCTCTTGATCGAGCGATGCCGGAACAGCAGCACGAAGAGACAGGCGACTGCGCTCGTGCTTGCGCTGGCGGCGGTGCCGGAAAGGCCCATGGCGGCGAGCATGCGCATGGGATACCACACGAGGCCCCAGACCGATGCGCCGATCATGATGGCGAGCGTCGGGCCGGCGTCGTGGAAGCGGCTGCTCATCGTGTTACTCCGGCCGGCTGCGCGATTGCGCGCATCTCATCGTGATCAACCGGCTGTACCAGTGCGCCTTTCATGAGGCTCATTATTCGTTTGTCCTTTGCTGCAACGCGTCCGGCATAAGGCCGCGCGCTATAATCTCGTGCTCTTGCGTGTGCATTTCGCGTGTTCGTCGTGTCGCGACGAAGCTCTTCTTCAAGCCCGCTGCACGCATGCGTCGGATGCCGTTCGCTCATACATACGTACAGACGCTTAACCGCATAACCGCAAACCGGTCACGCCGTGAATCCACTACTCCAGAAACTTCAGTCGTATCCGTTCGAAAAGCTGCGTCTGCTTTTTCACGGCATCGAGCCGCGCGCCGGATTCACGCCGATCAGCTTCGGTATTGGCGAGCCGAAGCATCCCACGCCCGCGCTGATACGCGACGCCGTCATCGATTCGCTCGACGGCATGGCGAGCTATCCGGCAACGCTCGGCAGCGCGCCCTTGCGCGAAGCCATCGCCAAGTGGGTGATGACGCGCTACGGTCTGCCTTCGTTCAATCCCGCCACCGAAGTGCTGCCCGTTTCCGGTTCGCGCGAAGCCTTGTTCGCGCTGGCGCAGACCGTTGTCGACAGCCGCGGCGCGAGTCACGCGGCGGCATCGGGCGAGCCGCCCATCGTACTCTGTCCGAACCCGTTCTATCAAATCTACGAAGGCGCGGCGCTGCTCGCGGGCGCCGAGCCTTACTTCGTCAATAGCGACCCGTCGCGCAACTTCGCGTGCGATTACTCGACGGTGCCCGAAGCAATTTGGGCGCGCACGCAACTGCTCTACGTGTGTTCGCCGGGCAATCCGACAGGCGCCGTGCTCACGCTCGACAACTGGCGCGAACTCTTCGCGCTGTCGGACAAGCACGGCTTCGTGATTGCCTCCGACGAGTGCTATTCGGAAATCTATTTCGACGAAGCCAATCCGCCGCTCGGCGGCCTCGAAGCCGCGCACAAGCTGAATCGCGGTTTCGAGCGTCTCGTCATGCTGTCGAGCTTGTCGAAGCGCTCGAACGTGCCCGGCATGCGCTCGGGCTTCGTCGCTGGCGACGCCGCTATCCTCAAAAGTTTCCTGCTGTATCGCACCTATCATGGCGCGGCGCTTTCGACGGTGTTTCAGAAAGCGAGCGTGGTCGCGTGGCAGGATGAAACGCACGTTCGCGACAATCGCGCGAAGTATCTGCGGAAGTTCGAAACCGTCACGCCCATGCTCGCCGAGGTGCTCGACGTGTGTCTGCCCGACGCCGCGTTCTATTTGTGGGCCAACGTCGCCAAGACCGGTCTCACGGATACCGAGTTCGCCGCGCGTCTGTACGCCGACTATAATGTGACGGTCCTGCCGGGGTCCTTTCTCGCCCGCACGGCGCACGGCACGAATCCGGGCGAAGGCTTCGTGCGCATCGCGCTCGTCGCCGGCGTCGAGGAATGTGTCGAAGGCGCCCGCCGTATCGTCGAATTCTGCCGCACGCTGTCGCCGGTCACGGCACCCGCCTCGCCGTGACGGGCGCGGCCAGTCCATCTCTCCATCATCCTCGATACCAACTATGTCGCAACAACTTCAGAGCATCATCGATCAAGCCTGGGAAAACCGCGCTGAACTGTCGCCCAAGGCCGCGCCCGCGGAAGTCCGCGAAGCCGTTGCCCATGCCATCGAACAACTGGACAAGGGCGCGTTGCGTGTCGCCGAAAAGCGCGACGGCGACTGGGTCGTGAATCAATGGCTGAAGAAGGCGGTGCTGCTGTCGTTCCGTCTGGAAGACAACGCGCCGATGCCCGCCGGCGGCTACTCGCAGTTCTACGACAAAGTGCCCTCGAAGTTCGCGAACTACACGCCCGAAGACTTCGCGGCAGGCGGTTTCCGCGTGGTGCCGCCGGCCATCGCGCGGCGCGGCTCGTTCATCGCGAAGAACGTGGTGCTGATGCCCTCGTACACCAACATTGGCGCTTATGTCGATGAAGGCACCATGGTCGATACCTGGGCCACCGTCGGTTCGTGCGCACAGATCGGCAAGAACGTGCATCTGTCGGGCGGCGTGGGCATTGGCGGCGTGCTGGAACCGTTACAGGCGAATCCGGTCATCATCGAGGACAACTGCTTTATCGGCGCGCGCTCGGAAGTGGTGGAAGGCGTGATCGTCGAGGAAAATTCGGTCATTTCCATGGGCGTGTATCTCGGCCAGAGCACTAAGATCTATGACCGCGAAACCGGTCAGGTGAGCTACGGCCGCATTCCGGCGGGCTCGGTGGTGGTCGCGGGCAACCTGCCTTCGAAGGACGGTTCGCACAGCCTGTATTGCGCGGTCATCGTCAAGAAGGTCGACGCCAAGACGCGCGCCAAGGTTGGCCTGAACGAACTGCTGCGAGGCGACTGATCGTGGCGAAGACAACGGTCGTGTACGGCATTCCCAATTGCGACACGGTGAAGAAAGCACGCGTGTGGCTGGAGGAACATGGCGTGCCGTTCGAGTTTCACGACTTCAAGAAAGCCGGCGTGTCGAACGCGCTGGTGCAGGACTGGCTGAAAGACGTGCCGCTCGACCAGCTCATCAACAAGCGCGGCACGACCTGGCGCGGGCTGTCGGACGTGCACAAGGCCGAAGCGGATACCACCTCGGGCGCCATTGCGCTCATGATCCACAAGCCGTCGATCATCAAGCGGCCGGTCGTCGTCGTGAACGGGCGCGTGAAGACGCTCGGCTTTTCGGCCGAGCAGTACGAGACGATCTTCGCATGATCCCGTGCGGTGACTTCGCTTTTCCGAGTCACTGACGCGCCACGAGTGCCGGCCCCCTGCGCCGGCATTTTTTATCGCATCAACGTCAAGACACCATGTCCGGCACCTTATCCCTCACCGAAGCATTGATCGAACGCGCGTCCGTCACGCCCGACGACCAGCATTGTCAGGCGCTGATGATCGAACGCCTCGCCGCGATCGGCTTTCACTGCGAAACCATCGCCTCGGGCGGCGTCACGAACTTGTGGGCGGTCAAGCGCGGCACGGACGGATCGCAAGGCAAGCTGCTTGCCTTCGCCGGCCACACCGATGTCGTGCCCACAGGCCCGCTCGAACAATGGACCTCGCCGCCGTTCGCCCCGGCGCAGCGCGACGGCAAGCTCTATGGGCGCGGCGCGGCGGACATGAAGGCCTCGCTTGCGGCGTTCGTCGTATCGAGCGAAGAGTTCGTCGCGAACCATCCGCTGCATCGCGGCTCGCTCGCCTTTCTCATCACGAGCGACGAAGAAGGCCCCGCCACCGACGGCACCGTGAAGGTCGTCGAAGCCTTGAAGGCGCGCGGCGAGCGACTCGATTACTGCATCGTCGGCGAGCCGACTTCGAACGCCACGCTCGGCGACATGGTCAAGAACGGCCGGCGCGGCTCGATGACAGGCAAGCTCGTCGTCAAGGGCGTGCAAGGGCATATCGCGTATCCGCATCTCGCGAAAAATCCGGTGCATGCGCTCGCACCGGCGCTTGCCGAACTCGTGGCGGAGCGCTGGGACGACGGCAACGAATACTTTCCGCCGACCACGTGGCAAGTCTCGAACCTGCATTCCGGCACGGGCGCGACCAACATTATTCCCGGCAACGCGGACCTGATGTTCAACTTCCGCTTCTCGACCGCGAGCACGGTCGAAGGTCTGCAAAGCCGCGTGCAAGCCATTCTCGACAAGCACGGCCTCGATTACGACCTGACCTGGACCGTGAGCGGCCTGCCCTTCTTGACGCCGCGCGGCGAACTCTCCGAGGCGCTCGAAAAAGCGATCCGCGACGAAACCGGCGTGGCGACGGAACTGTCGACCACGGGCGGCACGTCGGACGGGCGCTTCATCGCGCGCATCTGCAAGCAGGTGATCGAATTCGGTCCGCCGAACGGCACCATCCATAAGATCGACGAACATGTCGAAGTGCGATTCATCGAGCCGCTGAAGAACATCTACCGCCGCGTGCTCGAACAACTCGTCGCTTAAAGCCTCTACCCGTCACACAAGGAGCCATTCGATGGCGCTGCCCTTCACCACCCTGCGCGACTTGCTGCGCTTTGGCGTTACGCGCTTCACACAGGCCGGACTCTCGTTCGGCCACGGTTCGACCAACGCCAATGACGAAGCCGCGTATCTGATTCTGCATACGCTGCATCTGCCGCTCGACACGCTCGACCCGTTTCTCGACGCGCGCCTGCTCGACACCGAAATCGACGCCGTCATGAAAGTGATCGAGCGCCGCGCGAAGGAACGCGTGCCCGCCGCCTACATCACGCAGGAAGCGTGGATGCACGGACACCGTTTCTACGTCGATGAGCGCGTGATCGTGCCGCGTTCGTTCATCGGCGAATTGCTGCAGGACGGCTTGCAGCCTTACGTGGCCGACCCCGACCAGGTCACGCGCGTGCTCGAACTCTGCACGGGTTCGGGCTGCCTCGCGGTGCTCGCGGCGCAGGCGTTCGAAAACGCCGATATCGATGCCGTCGACATCTCCGCCGATGCGCTCGCGGTCGCGCGCCGCAACGTCGACGACTACGAACTCGACGAACGCATCTCGCTTTACGAAGGCGACCTGTATGCGCCGCTGCCGCAAGACGCGCGCTACGAAGTGATCATCACGAACCCGCCATACGTCAACGCCACCGCCATGCAGTCGCTGCCCGAGGAATATCGCCACGAGCCGGCACTCGCGCTCGCGGGCGGCGCGGACGGCATGGACGTGGTGCGGCGTATCGTGCACGAGGCGAGCAAGTGGCTGACCGAAGACGGCGTGCTCGTCGTCGAGATCGGCAACGAACGCGCCAATGTCGAAGCGGCGCTCGGCGGTCTCGATCTGATCTGGCTCTCGACCAGCGCCGGCGACGACAACGTGTTCCTGATCCAGGCCGCCGACCTGCCGGCCTGAGCCTTCAGCGGCGTTGTTTCAACGCAAGCGCGGTCCTTTTCGGGCCGCGACTTGCGCCCAAGGTTCGGTAATATGACGCATCCTCGCGGCAGCGCATTTGCTGTCGCGCCGTGCAGGCTGCACGCGTCGTCATCGGACCAACGGCATTCCATGCAAGCAGCAGACTGGCTACACCTCGGCACGCTCGTGATAGCCGCGCATGTGCTCGGCGTGATCGCGGCGATTCACGCCATCATCAATACGCGCACCTCGCAGGGCGCGGTGGCGTGGGCGGTGTCGCTCGTGGCCATGCCTTATTTCACGCTCATTCCTTATCTGTTTCTCGGCCGCAGCAAGTTCGCGGGTTATATCGACGCGCGTCGGCTCGAAATCGAGATTCTGCGCAGCCGCTCGAAACCCGCCGAATGGGACTCGACGGATCGCAGCGACGCGCCTCAGCCGCTCCCGAATCATCGCGACGAAGCCGGCGCGCTGCTCGACGCGTCGGGCGTGCGCGGCGAGATCGCGCCGGGACCGGCGAGCTATCTCGGCAATCCGACCATTCGCACTTTGCAGCGCCTCTCGGGCATGCCGTTCCTGCGCGGCAACTCGGTGCGCGTGCTCGTCAACGGCGACGCCACGTTCTCCGCGATTCTCTCCGCCATCGAAGCGGCCGAGCACTATGTCGTCGTGCAGTTCTTCATCGTGCGCGCCGATGCGCTCGGCGAGTTGCTCAAGGAAATGCTCATCGCGCGGGCGAAAGCGGGCGTGCGCGTCTATTTTCTCTACGACAGCATCGGCAGCTTCGACTTGCCGCATCGCTACGTGAATGCGCTGCGTGCGAGCGGCGTACAGGCGCATCCGTTCGCGGCCAAGCGCAAGTTCGTGCACCGCTTCCAGATCAACTTCCGCAATCACCGGAAGATCGTGGTGGTCGACGGCAAGCGCGCGTTCGTCGGCGGACACAATGTGGGCGTCGAGTATCTCGGCGGCAATCCACGCCTCACGCCCTGGCGCGATACCCACGTCGAGGTGCGCGGCCCCGCCGTGGCGAGCATCCAGTTCGTTTTCACGGAAGATTGGTACTGGGCCACGCAACGCCTGCCCGAGCTCGGCCCCGCGCCGCATTCGGACGAAAACATGCACTGCATGGTGTTGTCGAGCGGCCCGGCCGACAAACAGGAGACCTGTTCGCTCTTCTTCGTCGAGGCGATCAACGCGGCGCGCCAACGTGTCTGGATCACCTCGCCCTATCTGATTCCCGACGAAGCCGTGTTCTCCGCGCTGCGCCTTGCCGTGATGCGTGGCGTCGATGTACGCATCCTGATTCCGAGCCGGCGCGATCATCGCGTGGTGTTCGCGGCATCGAAGCTGTATGCCTACGATCTGTTGCAGGCGGGCGTGCGCATCTTCCGCTACAAGCCGGGTTTTCTGCATCAAAAGGTCGTGCTCGTCGACGATGTCGGCGCGGCCATCGGCAGCGCCAATCTCGACAACCGCTCCTTTCGCCTCAACTTCGAGGTCATGGTGCTGACCGTCGACAACGCTTTCGCGCGTGAAGTCGAAAGCATGCTGCTCGCCGACTTCGCGCTTTCGTATGAGATCGACCGCGAGGACTATCGCGGCGCGGCGTCCTGGCGACGCATGGCCATGCACGTCGCGCGCCTCTTCTCGCCTATCCTCTAAGGCGCTACAGCAGTTTTTCGATGTCCTCGGCAATCGACTCCGGTTTCGTCAGCGACGCGTAGCGCTTCAGGATGTCGCCGTTGCGGTTCACGAGAAACTTCGTGAAGTTCCACTTGATGACCTCGGTGCCGAGCACGCCCGGTTCCTTCGATGTCAGATATTTGAAGAGCGGATGCGCATTTGGCCCCTTGACGTCGATTTTCGCGAACATCGGGAACGTGACGCCGTAGTTCTTTTCGCAGAAGCTGCCGATCTGCGTGGCATCGCCCGGTTCCTGCGCGCCGAACTGGTTGCAGGGAAAACCGAGCACTTCGAAACCGCGCGCCGCGAAGCGCTCATAGACTTCCTGCAGACCCTTGTATTGCGGCGTGAAGCCGCATTCGCTCGCGGTGTTCACGATCAAAAGCACCTTGCCGCGATACTGGTCGATGTTCACCGTCTCGCCGCCCAGCGTCTCGGCCTTGAACGCGTAAATGTCGTCGCTTGCTGCACTCATGAGTTGCTCCCGCTGGAAAGATTCGAAGAAAGGCGATGCTACTACCGCGCGCCACTTACCGCCATTGGCCGAACGGACGACCCCCGGCGCTTCGTGGCCGCAGTCTAAAATAGCGGTTTCCCTCATGCCGCGCCGCCATTTCCCGTGATTCGCTTCAACCAGTTCAGCCTCTCCCGCGGCACCAAGCCGCTTTTCGAAGAGACCAGCTTCACGCTCAATCCGGGCGAGAAAGCCGGTCTCGTCGGCGCGAACGGCGCGGGCAAATCCACGCTCTTTTCCGTGTTGCGCGGCGAGTTGCACGCGGACGGCGGCGATTTCGCGCTGCCGCCTTCGTGGCGCATTGCGCATGTCGCGCAAGAAACGCCCGCCGTGGACCGCACGGCGCTCGACTACACGCTCGACGGCGACACGCGACTGCGGGCTATCGAGGCACGCATCGCGGCGGCTTCGGCGGCGCATGACGGCGCGGCCGAAGCCGAAGCCCACGCCGCTTTCGCCGATGCCGACGGCTACACCGCGCCCGCGCGCGCCGAAACGCTGTTGCTCGGCCTGGGCTTCACGCTCGCGCAGACACGCGAACCGGTGACGAGCTTCTCGGGCGGTTGGCGCATGCGCCTGAATCTGGCGCAGGCGCTGATGTGTCCGTCCGACCTCTTGCTGCTCGACGAACCCACGAATCACCTGGACCTCGATGCAATCATCTGGCTCGAAGACTGGCTCGGCCGTTATCCCGGCACGCTCGTCGTGATTTCGCACGACCGCGAATTTCTCGACGCGGTCTGCAATGTCACGCTGCATCTTGAGAATCGTCAGATCAAGCGCTACGGCGGCAACTACAGCCAGTTCGAAGTGCTGCGCGCGCAGCAGCTCGCCTTGCAGCAGAACGCCTACGAAAAGCAGCAGAGAACGGTGGCGCATCTGCAGAGTTTCATCGACCGCTTCAAGGCCAAGGCGACCAAGGCCAAGCAGGCGCAAAGCCGTGTCAAGGCGCTGGAGAAGATGGAGCTGATCGCGCCCGCGCATGCGAGCTCGCCGTTCACGTTCGAGTTCCGCGCGCCCGACGCCGCGCCCAATCCGATGATGGTGATGGAAGACGTGCGCTGCGGTTATCGCACCGAGGGCATCGAGATTCCGATTGTCGAAGGCGTGACGCTGTCGATTCAAAACGGTCAGCGCATCGGCTTGCTCGGCGCGAACGGGCAGGGTAAATCGACGCTCATCAAGACGCTCGCCGGCACGCTTGCCGCGCTGTCCGGCAGCGTGCGGCAAGGCAAGGGCTTGCAGATTGGCTACTTCGCGCAGCATCAGCTCGAAACGCTGCGTCCCGACGACTCCGCCATTCAGCATCTCGCGCGGCTTGCGCCCGACACGCGCGAGCAGGAACTGCGCGACTTTCTCGGCAGCTTCAACTTTTCGGGCGAAATGGCGACCGCGAAAATCGCGCCGTTTTCCGGTGGCGAAAAGGCGCGGCTCGCGCTGGCGCTCATCATTTGGCAGAAGCCGAATCTGCTGCTGCTGGACGAGCCGACCAATCACCTCGACCTCGAAACCCGCCACGCGCTCACCATGGCGCTCGCGCAGTTCGAAGGCACGCTGATCCTCGTGTCGCACGACCGGCACTTGCTGCGCGCGACGACCGACACCTTCATGCTGGTGGCGAAGCATCGTCTAAGTCCGTTCGACGGCGATCTCGACGATTATCGCGACTGGCTGCTGCAACACGCCGCCGAAACGCGCGCGGCGGCAAAGGACGCGAATGGCGCGTCGTCCACGAACGCAGACACGCAGGACAGCACGCAGAACCGCAAGGAACAGCGCCGTCTGGAGGCGCAGGAGCGGCAGAAGCTCGCGCATCTGAAGAAGCCGCTGCAGTCGCGCATTGCGAAGATAGAAAAGGAAATGGATGCGCTGAATGCGGAAAAAGCCACGCTCGATGCGTTCGTCGCCGATCCCGCGAGTTACGAGGCCGCGATGAAAACGAAGCTAACCGACACCATTCGCCGGCAAGGCGAAGTCGGCGCGCGGCTGGAGGCGCTCGAAATGGAGTGGCTGGAAGCGCATGAAGAGCTTGAGCAGATCGGGTGATGACTTTGCGGCGCGCTCATCCAGCGGCCGGACTCACGTAGCTTCGCGTGCCTGGCGCGCCGCAAGCCTTCGAACGCCACCGTGCTTCGTAGGAAGCGCGAACCCTTCACAGATCGACACGCAACACGTTCACCCACGCCGCCGCCACGAATTTCACCTTCGCGGCAAGGTCTGCCTTGGTTGCCGTTCGTCATCGACGAGCACGTGCTTGCGCCCCGTCACATGGCGGCGGATAGTCGCGACGACTTCGTCCTCGGTGGCATCGGCCGCGACGACACGGCGCGAAATCTGCCCTTCACCGTCGATCCATTCGACGATCCGGCATCCGCCACCGAAAGGCTGCTGCAGCGGCGCGGAGACACGGCACCCGCGCAGATGAAACGCGGGCTTGGGCCGCGTTGATTTGATGTGGTTCAAAGCGTGGTCCTCTCGATCCTTGCAATCACTTCGCCTGTGTCGAGACAGCAGACGAAGCCGGCCGGTTCCGTAGCCCTGTAAGGATAAGAAGATCGCGCGCGAATCAGGTTACATATCGACGCGACATTTTTACGCCGCATTACGAAGCTCCGACCAAGCGCGCCAGGAGCTCACTCCAGGTCGCGCACGCGGTCGATCGCTTCCTCGATCCGATCCACCGCGATCACGTTCAGCCCGTCGATAGGCTGCTTCGGCGCGTTGGCCTTCGGAATCAGCGCGGCCGAAAAGCCCAGCTTGGCCGCTTCCTTGAGCCGGTCTTGTCCGCGCGGCGAAGGCCGGATCTCGCCGGCGAGTCCCACTTCGCCGAACGTGATGAGGCCCTTCGGCAGCGGCTTGTTGCGCATCGACGAATGGATGGCGAGAAGCACGGCGAGATCGGCCGCGGGTTCGGTGATCTTCACGCCGCCGACGGCGTTCAGGAACACGTCCTGATCGAAACACGCGATGCCCGCGTGCCGATGCAGCACCGCGAGCAAGAGCGCGAGCCGGTTCTGTTCGAGCCCGACCGCGAGGCGTCGCGGATTGGGCACGTGCGCGGTGTCGACGAGCGCCTGTACCTCGACGAGCAAGGGCCGCGAGCCTTCCTGCGTCACCAGGACGCACGACCCCGGCACGCTCTGCTCGTGCTGCGACAAAAAGAGCGCCGACGGATTCGCCACGCCGCGCAAGCCCCGCTCGGTCATGGCGAACACGCCGAGTTCGTTGACCGCGCCAAAGCGGTTCTTGAAGGCGCGCACGAGCCTGAACGACGAGTGCGTATCGCCTTCGAAGTACAGCACCGTATCGACGATATGTTCCAGCACGCGCGGCCCCGCGAGGCTGCCTTCCTTGGTCACGTGGCCGACCATGATGATCGCGGTGCCGGTCTGCTTGGCGATGCGCGTCAACTGCGCCGCGCACTCGCGAACCTGCGCGACCGAGCCGGGCGCGGAGGAGAGCGCTTCGGAATAGATGGTCTGAATCGAATCGATGACCGCGACTTCCGGCCGTTGCTCGTCGATGGTCGCCTGGATTTTTTCGAGCTGGATTTCCGCGAGCAAGCCGAGGTCGCCGACGGCGCTGTCCCGCGCGCCCGTCAGGCCGAGCCGCGCCGCGCGCAACGCGATCTGCGCGCCGGATTCCTCGCCGCTCACGTAGAGCGCGCGCCGCTCGCGGGCAATTTCCGCAAGCGATTGCAAAAGCAACGTCGATTTGCCGATGCCCGGATCGCCCCCGATCAACACCACGCCGCCCGGCACGAGACCGCCGCCGAGCACCCGGTCGAACTCGCCGACGCCCGTGGTGAAACGCGGCACGTCGGAGGCCTCGATGTCGGCGAGCCGCTGCACCGGCGAACTCTTCGCGAGCGCCTGGAAGCGATGCGCCGAAGCGCCCTGCTCCACCGACTCCACGAGCGTATTCCACGCCCCGCACGCGGCACACTGGCCGGTCCATTTCGGCGCTTGTCCGCCGCATTCGCTACAGATATAGAGCGTCTTTGCTTTCGCTGCTTTTGCCACGCGCTGCCTTGCTATAAGTCCGGTTGAAGTTCGATGCCTGGGTCATTCCGCGCGTACCGGCACGCGTTGCGCGATCGCGCACATCAATTCATAGCCGATGGTGCCGCACGAAGAGGCGACATCGTCGATAGGCAGATTCGGGCCCCACAGTTCGACGCGCGAGCCGATGCCCGCATGCGGAACCGGCGTGAGATCGACCGTGAGCATGTCCATGGACACGCGGCCGACGAGTTTCGTCCTCACGCCATCGACGATAACGGGCGTGCCTTCCGGCGCCACGCGCGGATAACCGTCCGCATAACCGCACGCCACCACGCCGATGCGAATGGCCTGTCCCGCCGTGTAAGTGGAACCGTAACCGATGCTGCTGCCCGCCTCGACCGTCTGCACGGCGATCAGCTCGGACGAAAGCGTCATGGCCGGACGCAGCCCGAGATTCGCGACATCGGCCGTCACGCCCGACGGCGACGCGCCATACAAAATGATGCCGGGCCGCACCCAGTCGAAGTGCGCGGCCGGATGCCACAGGACCGCCGCCGAGTTCGACAGGCTGCGCGCCCCCGCAATGCCTTCCGCGCCGCGTTCGAACGCCGCCAGCTGATGCGCGACGCCGCGTTCGCTGTCGGCATCGGAAAAATGGGTCATGAGCGTGATCTGTCCGATGCCCTGCACCGCCCGCGCCCGCTCCCACGCGGCGCGGAACCGCTCGGGCACGTAGCCGAGCCGGTTCATGCCGCTATTCATCTTCAACTGGATATTGATCGGCTTGGACAGCCGCGCCATTTCCAGCATGCGCAATTGCTCGTCGCAATGCACGGCCGTGGTCAGGCTGTAGCGGTCGATCACGTCGATATCGGTCGGCCGGAAGAAGCCTTCGAGCAGAAGAATCGGCCCGGCCCAACCCAATTCACGCAACTTTACGGCTTCTTCGAGGTCCAGAAGCCCGAAGCCGTCCGTTGCCCGAAGTCCGGGGAACGCTCGCGCAAGTCCGTGGCCATAAGCATTGGCCTTGACGACAGCCCAGATTTTGGATTTCGGCGCGTGCTTTCGTGCGACGGAGAGATTGTTGGCGAGTGCGGCGGTGTGAATGGTGGCGGAAAGGGGGCGCGGCATGAGCGTGTGTGGAATTGCGGTTCGGGCAGTCGGAAGGGCGAGCATACGCCAGCGTGGCATTGCGTGCTGCGGGTCTCAAAGACGCCTTGCGAATCAGTATCTTAAGAACAAACTCGCGGACGATCGTCTGTTTTTCGAGCGTCATCGAGATTACTGCTAGTCAGAATGCGCCTATTTTCGTGTTATAAAGCCGTGCGCACAACCCATTTCGAAAGGCATAAGCCCGATCGCAAGACAAGCGGCATGTCCGGCGGGCGGGGCGGATCACCCGCAGTGAGGAAAGCTTCGGATCAGATGAAAAAAGGTTTTTACACCATCATGGCCGCGCAGTTTTTCTCATCGCTGGCTGACAACGCTCTCCTGATTGCTGCCATTGCACTGCTGAAAGACCTTCACGCCCCGAACTGGATGACGCCGCTCCTGAAGCTGTTCTTCGTGCTCTCCTACGTGGTACTCGCGGCTTTCGTCGGCGCTTTCGCGGACTCGCGGCCCAAGGGCCGGGTGATGTTCGTCACCAATTCCATCAAGGTCGTCGGCTGCATCACCATGCTGGTGGGCGCACATCCGCTACTGGCCTACGGCATCGTGGGCTTCGGCGCGGCGGCCTACTCGCCCGCGAAGTACGGAATTCTCACCGAACTGCTGCCCGCCGACCGGCTCGTTGCCGCCAATGGCTGGATAGAAGGCACCACGGTCGGGTCGATCATCCTGGGCACGGTCATGGGCGGCGCGCTCATCAGTCCGCATATCGCCGGGCATCTGCTCAGTCTGCACATTCCGAAAGTCAATACGCCCGCCGAAGCCGCCATGCTCGTGATCGTGCTGATGTATGTAATCGCCGCGATCTTCAACCTGCGCATTCCCGACACCGGCGCGCGTTATCCGAAGCAGGAAACGCGGCCGATCAAGCTCATCACCGATTTCGCCGGTTGCTTCGTGACGCTCTGGCACGACAAGCTCGGACAAATCTCGCTCGCGGTCACCACGCTCTTCTGGGGCGCGGGCGCGACCTTGCAGTTCATCGTACTGAAATGGGCCGAAGTGTCGCTCGGCATGACGCTCTCGCAGGCCGCCATCTTGCAGGCGGTGATCGCGGTGGGCGTCGCGGTCGGCGCGGTGCTCGCGGCGGCGCGCGTGCCGCTCAAGCGCTCGCTGTCGGTGTTGCCGGTGGGCATCATGATGGGCATCGCCGTCATGCTGATGGCGTTCTACACGCGCCACCTCTTTCCCGCGCACTGGGGCATCTACTTCGGCAAGATGCACTTTCCGGGGTATCTGCTCGTCGCCTATTTGTTCCTGATGATCGTCGGCGGCTTGTCGGGCTTCTTCGTCGTGCCGATGAACGCGCTGCTCCAGCATCGCGGGCACGTGCTCTTGTCGGCGGGCCATTCGATCGCCGTGCAGAACTTCAACGAGAATCTCTCCGTGCTCGTCATGCTGTGCCTCTACGCCGTGCTGGTGTGGCTCGACGTGCCGATCCAGTTCGTGATCGTGCTGTTCGGCACCTTCGTGTGCCTGATGATGTACTTCGTCATGCGGCGGCATCAGGCGAATCAGCGCGCGTTCGATTCCGTCGCGCTGATCGGCGAAGCGCGGCATTGAAGGCGCGCGGCACGCTTTGCTCGTAGCATCGGCTAATCTTCTTCCATCATGCTTTCCGCCGATCTCTATTCCTTCGTCACGCGCGTGCGCGGTCATGCGCCGCTCGTGCATTGCCTGACGAATCTCGTCGTCACCAACTTCACGGCCAACGTGCTGCTTGCCATCGGCGCCGCGCCGGCCATGGTCGTCGCGCGCGAGGAAGTCGGTGAATTCGCGCCGATCGCGGGCGCGCTCTCCGTCAATCTCGGCACGCTCGATGTCCCGCAGTCCCGCGCGATTCGTGCCGCCGTCGATGCCGCCAACGGCGCCGGCACGCCGTGGGTGCTAGACCCGGTCGCGGTCGGCCCGCTTACGTTCCGCACGGAATTCGCGCTCGAACTGCTCGATCTCACGCCAGCGGTCATACGCGGCAACGCATCCGAGATCATCAGTCTCTCGGGCGGCGCTGCAAGCGGACGCGGCGTGGACAGCACCGCCGCCACCGACGCCGCGCTCGACGCCGCCCAGATCCTCGCGCTCAGGACACAGGCAGTCGTCGCGGTGACGGGCGCCACCGACTACATCACCGATGGCCGGCAGGTCGTCGCGCTGTCGAACGGCTCGCCGCTGATGACGCGCGTAACCGGCGTGGGCTGCGCGCTCTCGGCGACGGTCGCGGCGTTCATCGCCACCGCGACATCGCGCGATGAACACTTCGCGGCGACGGTCGCGGCCATCGCCCATACGACGATTGCGGGCGAACTCGCCGCGCGCGATGCCGCCCTGCCCGGCAGTTTCGCGGTCGCGTATCTCGACCGGCTGGCCTCACTCGACGAGAACGCGTTCGGGCAGACGCTCGTCACGCGTGACGTCGCGCTTTCCTGATCGCTCGGCAAATGCGGCCTTCCTTCGATCTTTCGCTTTATCTCGTGCTCGATCCCGTGCAGTGCGGCGGACACGCTGCGGCGCTTGCCGTGGCGCGCGCGGCGCTCGAAGGCGGCGCGACCATCTTGCAATTACGCGCGCCCGAGTGGCACAAGCGCGCGTGGTACGAGCTCGCGCGCGATCTGCTGCCGCTCACGCGTGCGCATGGCGTGCCGCTCATCATCAACGATCAGGTGGATGTCGCGCTTGCAGTCGGGGCCGATGGCGTGCATGTCGGGCAGCGCGATCTGCCGGCCGACGCCGTGCGGCGCTTGCTGGGCGCGGATGCGATCATCGGTTTGTCGGTGGCCGATCGCGCCGAACTCGACGCGGCGAACGCGCTACGAGGAACCGTCGATTACCTCGGCGCGGGACCGGTGTACGCCACGCCGACGAAGACCGATGCATCGGCGCCATGCGGTATCGATGGCCTGGCTGCGCTCGTCGCCGATGCGCGTTTGCCCACGGTGGCGATCGGCGGCATTCAGACGCACAATGCCGCGGATGTCATGCGCGCGAAACCCGCGGGTCTTGCCGTCGTCTCCGCAATCTGCAAGGCGGCCGATCCCCGCGACGCGTCGCGCGTCTTGCGCGAGATCATCGAACGCGCCTGAACCTCACCGTCACCTTATGGCCGATACGAAAACCATCCCCAACGTGCTCACCATCGCCGGTTCCGACTCGGGCGGCGGCGCGGGTATCCAGGCCGATCTGAAAGCGTTCTCCGCGCTCGGCGCGTACGGCGCAAGCGTCATCACGGCGCTCACGGCGCAGAACACGTGCGGCGTCACGGCCGTGCATGCGCCGGAAGCGGCGTTCATCACCGCGCAACTCGATGCCGTGTTCGACGACATTCGCATCGACGCGGTGAAGATCGGCATGCTGGCGAACGCGGATATCGTGCGCGCTGTCGCCGATGCGCTCAGGCGGCATAAGCCGACGCATGTCGTGCTGGATACCGTGATGATTTCCAAGAGCAATCACGCGCTCCTCGCGCCGGAAGCGGTGGCGGCGTTGCGCGACGAACTGCTTCCGCTTGCCACGCTGGTGACGCCGAATCTGCCGGAGGCGGCGGCGCTGCTCGGCTCGACGCCGGCCGTCGACGAAGACGAAATGGTCCGTCAGGGCGAAGCGTTGCGCTCGCTCGGCGCGCGCGCGGTGCTGATGAAAGGCGGCCATCTTGTTTCGGCCGATAGTCCCGACTGGCTCGTCGAGGCAAGCGGTTCGATGCGGCTTAACGGTGTGCGCGTGCCGCTCAAGAATACGCACGGGACGGGATGCACGTTGTCGTCGGCGATTGCGGCGCTGATTCCGCAAACGGACGATCTCGCGAGCGCGGCGGCTGAAGCGAAGCGCTATCTCACGGGAGCGATCGAAGCGAGCGCGCGGCTCGATGTCGGGCACGGCGTCGGGCCGGTGCATCATTTTTATCGCTGGTGGTAGCGGTCGGCGCGCGCCTGAACGCTCTATAACCGCGCCGCCGCAAAGATCCGCGCGCGCTCCGGCCAGTCGTCCGGCACGATGAAGCCGCGCGATTCCTCGCTCCAGTTGCCCGCTTCATCGCGTCGATAAGCCGCGATCATCGTCGGCATGGCAATCTCTTGCAGACGCGCATGAATCACCGATGCCTCGGCCAACAACGCGTTCGCATCGTCTGCGCGGAGCCGCCGCGAAGCCAGCCACGCGAGTCGTGGCTGCACGATCCACGCGCACTCATCGCAGGCATTGCTTGCCGTGCCACGCTTCTCGCGCCAGTCGGATGCCGTCATCCACCAGCCGCGCAAATGCTGCTCGCCGATTTCAGGCGCGCTCGCGACGCCTTCATCGCGATAAAAGAGACGCCCCTTGATGAACAAGCGCGGCTCCCACGGTCCTTCGTAACCCAGCGCGATGAACTCAGGACGCGCCGTCAGCGTGGACTGATGCGTCAGCAAGCGCGCATGTTTCAGATCGAAGCGATCCTGCAAGTTCGGTCCCACGTAGTCGGAAAGTCGTGAACTTGGCGACGCGGCGTCAGCGCCGACGTTTTGCTCGGCGCATTCACCGACAATGCGGCCTGGCAGACGCGCGCCTGACGACGCGTCGATATCGACACCGCCTTGCGCGGCGTGTTCACCGACGAAGCGATCCGGCAAACGCGCACCGGACGGCGCGTCGATCTCGCCACCGCTTTGCGCGACAGGTTTGCCGATATGCAGATAAAACTTCACCGCGAGTTCCCAATGCAGCCGCGCGCCGTCCGCCGTTTCGAGCAGAAAATCGCATTCGCCGATGGTGCGACGCTGACGCCGTATCTGCACGTTCGCGGCGATCAGGCGCGCCGCCGGCCCGTGCGCCAGGAAGAATTCCAGCAGGCTTTCCGCATAGATGCCGAGCCGAGTGCTCTTTGGGTTGCGCGTGTGGGCGTGGAGCGCGTCGGGCGCGGCATCGAGTTCGGCGAGCCACGCGAGCGTCGTTCGCCGCATTGCTTCCGAGTCGAAGGGATGAGCGAGCCGCGCGCCCGCATGATGCTCGTCGAGCAAGTCCGGCGAGAGTAGCAGCCACGCCAGATCCCGCACCGTCGTGTCGCCGAAACCATCGACGATGCGCGCGAAATCCGGCGATGGCGCCGACATCAGCGGCCGCCCTTTCGTCCTTCCTGCGCGCCCGCCTCGACGCCGAGCGCGGCGAGCGCATCCCGGTACGTGCCGCGCGCGAGGCACAGATCCGCCCAGGCCTTGGCCTTGTCGGGCAGGCTGCGCAGCAGATACGCGGGGTGATACGTGACCACCACCGGCACGCCGCGATATTCATGCACGCGGCCGCGCATCGACGCGATGCTGCCGTCCGTCTTGAGAAGACTCTGCGCCGCGAAGCGCCCGAGCGCGACGATGATCTTCGGCTTGACGAGCTCGACCTGACGTTGCAAATAAGGCTCGCAGCGCGCGACTTCCTCGGGTTCCGGATTGCGATTGCCGGGCGGACGGCACTTCAACACGTTGGTGATGAAGACGTTCGACTCGCGCGACAGTTCGAGCGAGCGCAGCATGTTGTCGAGCAGCTTGCCGGCCTGGCCGACGAACGGTTCGCCTTCCTTGTCCTCGTTCTCGCCGGGCGCCTCGCCGATGAGCAGCCAATCCGCTTCGCGGTCGCCGACGCCGAACACCGTGTTGGTGCGGCGCTCGCACAGGCGGCAACGTTCGCAACCGGCAACGCGCGCGGCGAGCGTGTCCCAATCGAGCGTATGGATGTCGCTCGGGGCGTCGGCTGCGGCGGGCGACGGTGCGTAAAACGGCGCATCGTCGGTCCACGGGAGATCGTCGTAGGCTTCGAAAGGGGCTTCGTGGTCTTGAGGCGGGCTTGGTTCGCGTGCGGCGCGTGCCGGTTCGCGATCGGCGCGAGTGACGGCTTCGGCTTCGGCTTCGGCTTCGCGTAAGCGCGGTTGGTGGGCCAAGGCATCAGGCGATGCGTCTTGCGCAAGACCTTCAGGCGCTTGGTTCGGCAGCGAATCGCGCGAGGTTGGGCTCGCCACATCTCCCCGACGCGTCGCTGATGCGTCGCGTGGATTGGCCGCCGGAAGAGGCGTCAACCGCGCCTCCGATGTTTTCGAAGCCAACGATGCCGCCTCGTCCGCATCCGGACTTGCCACTTCGCCACGCGACGAACGCGAAAGCCGCGCCTCGACTGCAACTTCCGATGGCAACGTCAAGGAAGCCGAAGACGCGCCACCCGCCTCGCTCACCCGCCGCCGCACCCACACCGGCCCGAAGCCGAGTTCTTCCACAAGCAGATCATCGAGCGCCATGCGCACTCTCCTTCGGAAACGACAGACGCATGACGATTGCGTCCTCGCGCGAACGGTGCCGCGCGGGATAATAATTTTTCCGGCGCCCGATGGCCACGAAGCCAAAGCGCTCGTAAAGCTGAATGGCACGCGGGTTCGACGGCCGCACTTCGAGCAACACGCCTTCGAGCTTTTCCGTACGCGTGATGCGCACCGCCTCGCGCAACAGCGTGAGCCCCGCTCCAGCGCGCTGCGCACTCGGCGCGACGCACAGGTTGAGCAGATGCATTTCATCGACGACCGGCATCAGCACGCAATAGCCGATGAGCGTGCCCGTCACATGCCGCAAGCACACGCCGTAATAACCATTGCGCAACGAGTCCTGAAAATTGCCGCGGCTCCACGGAAACTCGTACGCCATCTTTTCGACGGCGGCGACTTCGTCGAGATCGGCCTCGGTCATCGGCGTCAGATACCGGTCCGCCAGCAGCACGCCGCTCACCGCAGCGCCCCGTCGCCCGATGCGGCGCGCGCCTGCATGCGCTCCGCCGTCGTCTGCGCCACCTTGTCGCGGATATAGTCGGGTGCGGCGAGTTCAGGTGCAATCGCCCGTCCCGCGCGCCATTCGCGAAGCGCGATCAGCGCGACGGGAAGCGCGTGCGGCAAGGCATGACGATCGACGACCGTCGCGGCTGCAAGCGCGGGAAAACGCTCGCCAAAAGCCGTTGCGGCGTTGCCCGCGAGCGCAAAGGGGACATCGGGAAGCGGTACGGCCGCCGGTGCATCGAGCGATGCGGGATGCAGCGTGCGCCACGCGCCCGTTGCATCGTCGAACTCGAAGTCGGCCCAGTAGACTTCGTCCATGCGTGCATCGAGTGCGACGAGCACGCGCGCTGGCAGCGCTGCGTCGTGCAGGCGCGCCGCTTGTGCGCATGCGAAGAGCGTGCTCACGGGCACGACCGGCACGTTCAAGCCGAACGCCAAACCCTGCGCGACGCCTGTCGCGGTGCGCAATCCCGTGAACGAGCCCGGACCCGCGCCGAACGCGATCGCCGAACATTCGGCAAGCGTGACGCCAGCGTCCTCGCACAACTCGCGCACCGCGGGCAGCAGCCGCGTGCTGGATACCGCGCCCGTCGCCTCGTGGCGATACCAGACGCGTAGATCGTCGTGTAGGTATTGCGGGGCGACGGTATCGGAAGGAGAAGAAGAATTGGCGAGCAAGAGCGCAACGGAGCAGAACTCCGTCGAGGTATCGAGGGCGAGCAGAACGGTGCGTGTCATAGCCGGTATTGTAATGCGGGACCCGCGACGCTTTCGCGCCATCTGAATCGGCGCGACGCGTTTTCGGCGATGCGTGGTCTCTGGAGGCTTCGCTCGGTTCGAAGAAAACCTCGACCCATTCGGAGAATGCGCTTGCTAAGATCGGCAGCCCAAAGACTCGCAGGAGAAACGCACATGACCGAGATCGATCAGCAATTCGCCCAGGCGCAGAATGATGTCACGCAGTTGACCGAGCGCCCCGGCAATCTCACGCTGCTGCGCCTGTATGCGCTATTCAAGCAAGGCAGTCTCGGCGACGTTCAAGGCGACAAGCCAGGCTTCACCGATATCGCCGGCAAGTACAAGTACGAAGCCTGGGCCGCGCTCAAAGGCACACCCGCCGACGACGCCAAGCGGCGTTACGTGGAATTGGTCGATTCGCTCAGACGCGGCGACGCTGACTAATTCACGAACCAAGTATGCCGGCGCGCTTTAATGCCCGAAATTGGCGCGCAGATGCTTCATCATGTGGCGCGGTGCAACAAACTACGATATACTAGCGGTCAGCGCTTGACTGTAAGTTGCATCACCCGAGAAAGACCCAAGCAAGATCGGTGATCCTCCGAGCAACAAAGCGTTTCGTAGCGTTTTGCCCCAATCCAGTTTAGAAACTGTCCCCTCCCTGCCAGGCCGTCTGCGTGTTGTATTAGCGCGTTGTGTTGTTCGCATCTATCGGCCCGTCATGCATCAGGCTGACGTCAGCGCCCCTCGGGTCTGCCGTATCCTATACAGCTTCTAAAAAGATTCTCGCCGCTTATGCGTGCGAGTGGCCCCCGTTTTTCGATTTGCTCGCTGTTTCTTCGCTCGCTGAATCCAACGACCTGGGTATGCCGATTGGCGCCGACGCCTCATTTCCCGTTTCAAGGATCGACATGACTTCGAGCATTACCCCCAGCCCGTTGGACAACATCGCAGCACAAGCACTAGACCTCCCCGCAGCACCCGCAGTACAAGCCGTGGCACAACCCGAAGGCCCGACGTTCGAGTCGCTTGGCCTGTCCGCCGACATCGTCTCCGCGCTGACCGCCGCAGGCTATCAGTCGCCGACGCCGGTTCAGCAGCGCGCGATTCCCGCAGCGCTCGCCGGCCGCGATCTGCTCGTCTCCAGCCCGACCGGTTCGGGCAAGACGGCCGCGTTCATGCTGCCCGCCATCGAAAAATTCGCGCAAATGGAAAAGCTCCAGGCGCAGCAACCGCGCGCCCCGCGTGACCCGAATGCCAAGCCGGTGCGCCGTCAGCAACCCGTCGCGCGCCCGCGTCTGCTCGTGCTCACGCCGACCCGCGAACTCGCCATGCAGGTTTCCGCTGCCGCGACGACCTATGGCCGTCATCTGAAGCGTCTGCGTACGGTCAGCATTCTCGGCGGCGTGGCTTACGGCCAGCAATTGATGCTGCTTGCGAAGAACCCTGAGATTCTCGTCGCCACGCCGGGTCGCTTGATCGATCACCTCGAACGTGGCCGTATCGACCTGTCGACTCTCGACATGCTCGTGCTCGACGAAGCCGACCGCATGCTGGACATGGGCTTCATCGACGACATCGAAACGATCGTTGCCGCCACGCCGGCTTCGCGTCAGACGCTGCTGTTCTCGGCCACCATCGACGGCAAGATCGCTTCGCTCACCGGCCGTCTGTTGAAGGACCCGGAGCGCATCGAGATCGTTCAGAAGCTCGAAGCGCGTGACAACATCGCGCAACACGTGCATTACGTCGATGACCGCGATCACAAGGATCGTCTGCTCGACCATTTGCTGCGCGACGAAGGCCTCGATCAGGCAATCGTCTTCACGGCGACCAAGAGCGACGCGGACCTGATCGCCAACCGTCTGTCGGACGCTGGCTTCGATTCCGCCGCATTGCACGGCGACCTGCCGCAAGGCGCACGCAATCGCACGATCCGCGCGCTGCGAGAAAAGCGCGTTCGCGTGCTGGTCGCGACCGACGTGGCTGCACGCGGTATCGACATTCCCGGCATCACGCACGTGTTCAACTACGATTTGCCGAAGTTCGCGGAAGACTACGTGCACCGTATCGGCCGCACGGGTCGCGCGGGCCGCAGCGGCATCGCGGTGAGCCTCGTGCATTACGCTGAAATCGGCGCGCTGAAGCGTATCGAGCGCTTCGTGCGTTCGCCGCTGCCGGTGAACGTCGTGGTCGGCTTCGAGCCGCGCAAGTCGCCGCCTAAGGGTGGTTTCGGTGGCGGCGCTGGCGGCCGTGGTCGTCCGGGCGGCGGCAATGGCGGCGGTCGTCGCTTCGGCAGCGGCGGTGGCAATGGCGGCAGCGGTAACGGCGGTGGCCGTGGCTACGGCGCATCCAACGCCAGCGGATACGGTAACAAGCCGAGCACCGGTTCGCGCGAAGGCGGTTATCACGGTGAAGGCGGCGGCTATCGCGGCACCAACGCCGGCGGCAGCGAAGGCGGTTATCGTGGCGGTTCGCGCGATGGCGGTTTCGGTGGCCAGCGCGACGGTTTCGCCCGCCGCAGCGATGGTCCGCGCGCCCCGCGCCGCGGCAGCTAAGCCTTGATCGCTTAAAGGGCAGAGCGGCTATAAAAGCCGTTTGCCCGATAGCACAAAAAAAACCGATGCCTCGCGCGTCGGTTTTTTTTCGTCCGCTCGCCATATTTCACGATGTGCAATGATCTTTTGCGTCGCAAAAGACGTGCTGCGCGGCACAACGTCGGGCATTGCAAGATGGAAAACCGTATTTCGCATCGTGGAAATATTATTCCATCTCCCTGTATTTTAACGAAAATATTTATACGCAAATCTCTCTGCAGGGACTGTGTTGCGGGCGGCAATTTGCCTAGACTCTTATATAAGAGTTGAGCAAACGAAGCCGCCGACGTCGGCGCACGAAGCTCAAATCGCCAAGGAACTCAGTTCAATCTCAAGGAGAAACGCCATGACCTCACGTCAACAGCAAGCCCAACAACTCCATCAGGAATGGGAAACGGATTCGCGCTGGAAAGGTGTCAAGCGCAGCTATTCGGCGGAGGACGTGGTGCGTCTGCGCGGCTCCGTGCCGGTCGAGCACACGCTCGCGCGGCGTGGCGCTGAAAAGCTGTGGGCGTCGATTCATGAAGAGCCGTTCGTCAACGCGCTTGGCGCATTGACTGGCAATCAGGCGATGCAGCAGGTGAAAGCCGGCCTCAAGGCCATCTACCTGTCCGGCTGGCAAGTCGCGGGCGATGCCAATGTCGCGGGCGAGATGTATCCGGATCAGTCGTTGTATCCGGCGAACTCGGTGCCCCTCGTCGTGAAGCGCATCAACAACACGCTTACGCGCGCTGATCAGATTCAATGGTCCGAAGGCAAGAATCCGGGCGATGCTGGCTACGTCGATTACTTCGCGCCGATCGTCGCGGATGCCGAAGCCGGTTTCGGCGGCGTGCTCAACGCCTTCGAACTGATGAAGGCGATGATCGAAGCCGGCGCAGCGGGCGTGCACTTCGAGGACCAGTTGGCGTCGGTGAAAAAGTGCGGCCACATGGGAGGCAAGGTGTTGGTGCCCACGCGTGAGAACGTCGCGAAGCTGACGGCCGCGCGTCTCGCCGCCGACGTCTGCGGCACGCCGACGCTCGTCATTGCGCGCACGGATGCCGAAGCCGCCGATCTCGTCACGTCCGACATCGACGACAACGACAAGCCGTTCCTGACCGGCGAGCGCACCGTGGAGGGCTTCTATCGCACGCGTCCGGGGCTGGATCAGGCAGTGTCGCGCGGCCTCGCCTACGCGCCGTATGCGGACCTCGTATGGTGCGAAACCGGCAAGCCGGACCTGGAATACGCGAAGAAATTCGCCGAAGCCATCCACAAGCAGTTCCCGGGCAAGATGCTCTCGTACAACTGCTCGCCGTCGTTCAACTGGAAGAAGAATCTGGACGACGCGACCATCGCCAAGTTCCAGCGCGAACTCGGCGCAATGGGCTACAAGTTCCAGTTCATCACGCTCGCGGGTTTCCACGCGCTGAACTATTCGATGTTCAACCTCGCGCACGGCTACGCCCGCTCGCAGATGAGCGCATTCGTCGAACTGCAGCAAGCCGAATTCGCTGCCGCCGACAAGGGTTTCACGGCGGTCAAGCATCAACGCGAAGTGGGCACCGGCTATTTCGATGCCGTCACGCAAACGGTCGAACGCGACGCATCGACGACCGCGCTGCATGGATCGACGGAAGACGAGCAGTTCTTCGACAAAAAGGTCGCGTAAAAGCGGCAGGCTGAATCAGGGAGCGCAGTGAAACCGACGGCGGCCGTGGCGACATGGCCGCCGTTTTTCATTTCACCGTGACCTGTCACCGATAGACGATGACCGGAATCTTGGTATGCGTGAGCACGCGCTGTGTCTCGCTGCCGATCAGGAGACTGCCGAGCCCGCGTCTGCCGTGCGAGGCCATCAGGATCACGTCGCAGCCGTTGCCCTCCGCCGCCTCGATGATGCCGATATACGGCGCCGCGTCGATGCTCGTCACGCTGTCGCACGCCACGCCTGCCGCGATCGCCGCGCGTTCGACGGCGCGCAGATGATCGCGGGCTTCGCGTTCGGCGCGCGTGTGGAAGTCGTCGGGTGGTTCGACGGCGACATCGGCGAAAGGCGAATAAGGGTATTGCGGCAGGCACGCGTAAGCCGTGATGCGTGCGCCAACGGATTGCGCGAGGTCGATCGCGCCGTCGATGGCCTTTTGCGACAGTTCGGAACCGTCCGTCGGCACAAGGATGTGTTTGAACATGGCGTCCTCCTTCGGGCGTCGGTGCGTGCTTTCATTCTAGTGCCGCAAACGCGCGATCAAGGGCGGTTCATCCCCAGTATCCCGAAGCGTTATACGTATGCTTGAGCAGATCGAGAAAAAGACGCACACGCAACGGCAAGTGCCGGCGTTGCGGAAAAACGGCGTGGATGCCGATAGGCGGCGCGGCGAACGCATCGAGCACGCTCTCGAGGCGTCCCGCGCCGATATCCTCGCCCACCTCCCACCACGACCGCCACGCGAGCCCGCGCCCTTCCATGCACCACTCGTGCAGCACGGCGCCGTCCGAGCACTCCATCGTGCCGGAGACTTTGATCGTCACTACCTTGCCATCTTGCTGAAACACCCAGCCGCGCTGCTGATTCGCCGATGCCCCAAGCGCGAGACAGTTGTGATGCGCAAGCGCCGCGAGGTCCGCGGGTTCACCGAATTTCGCGAGATAGTCGGGCGACGCCACGCACACGCGCCGGTTCTCGCCGAGTTTGAGCGACACGAGCGACGAATCCGGCAACTCGCCGAGACGCACGGCGCAGTCGAAGCCTTCGTTGACGAGATCGACCATGCGGTCGGTGAGATCGAGGCTCACGGAAACGTCCGGATGCAGCGTCGTGAATTTCGGCACGAGCGGCGCGACGTGACGCCGCCCGAAGCCCGCCGGCGCCGACACGCGCAGATGCCCGCTCGCCTTCACGCCGCCCGCCGACACGCTCGATTCCGCGTTCTGCATGTCGTTGATGATGCGCTGGCAGTCTTCGAGAAACGCCGAGCCTTCGAACGTCAGCGTGATCTTGCGCGTCGTGCGCACGAGCAGCTTGACGCCGAGCCGTTCTTCCAGCGCGTCGAGCCGCCTGCCGATCACCGCGGGCGCGATGCCTTCCGCCTGCGCCGCCGCCGACAAGCTGCCTTTTGCCGCGACGGCCGCGAACGTCTCAATCTGCTTGAATCGATCCATGCGTTTTTTTCGTCAAATGCGGGACTCGCGCTCAGATTAGGTATTAAAAAGTAAAAGATCAAGTGATCCGGCGATGCTTTTTCCTTCACTACGATCACCAATACAATCCAACCCGACCTCTACATGGAGCGCACGGCTATGTCGGCCATAACGACACACCCATCTCCCCGCGCAGTGATTTTCGACGCCTACGGCACGCTCTTCGACGTTCACTCGGTCGTCTCGGTGGCCGAGCAACTGTTTCCCGGCAAGGGCGAACCGCTCTCGCAGCTTTGGCGGCAAAAGCAGATCGAATACACGCAGTTGCGCACGCTCGCCGATCCGTCGGGTAGCCATTACGCGCCGTTCTGGGACATCACGATCGATGCCCTGCGCCACGCCGCCGCCCGCCTCGGTCTTGCCGATGCGCTCACCAGCGCCGCCGAGAAGCGTCTGATGGACGAATACGCCTGCCTGTCCGCGTTCCCCGATACCGTGACCGCGCTCAAACAATGGCGCGAGCGCGCAGGCATTCCCCTCGCGATCCTGTCCAACGGCAATCCGCCGATGCTCGATATCGCCATCAAAAGCGCGGGCATGACGGGCCTCTTCGACCACGTGCTTTCCGTCGATGCGGTGCGCGCCTACAAGCCCGCCGCCGCCGCGTACGAACTCGGCACGCGCGCTTTCGGCGCGGCGGCGCGCGAGATCGTGTTCGTGTCGTCGAACGGCTGGGATATCGCGGGCGCGACCTGGTTCGGCTACACGACGTTCTGGATCAATCGCGCCGGCTTGCCGGTTGAAGAACTCGGGCTCGCGCCACGTGCAACGGGACGCGGCATGGCCGAACTGATCGAATTCGTCGAAGGTGGATGCAAGCCACAGGACATTCCCTTACGTGGTGCGCGCCGGGCGCCGCGCAACTGATTTACCGCTTTACCGCTACAAGCAAAACCGTCTGACCGACCAAGGAGATTTGAACATGACGCAGACATCGCAATCGCATCCGCTCTCGTTGCCCGAAGGCATGCGCATCGCGGCCGAGATCAAGCCGGGCTTCGAAACCGTCCTCACGCCCGAGGCGCTCGCGCTCGTTGCATCGCTGCATCGCCGTTTCGAGCCGCGTCGCCGCGAACTGCTCGCCGCGCGTATCGACCGTACCCGGCGGCTCGACGCAGGCGAGCGTCCCGACTTCCTCGCATCGACCGAATCGATTCGCGCAGGCGACTGGAAAGTGGCGCCGTTGCCGAAGGACCTGCAATGCCGTCGCGTGGAGATCACCGGTCCGGTCGAGCGCAAGATGATCATCAACGCGCTCAACTCCGGCGCGGATTCTTACATGACCGACTTCGAGGATTCGAACGCGCCGAGTTGGGACAACCAGATCACCGGCCAGCTCAATCTGATGGAGGCCGTGCGCCGCACCATCTCGCTCGAACAGAACGGCAAGTCATACAAGCTCAACGACCAGGTCGCCACGTTGATCGTGCGTCCGCGCGGCTGGCATTTGGATGAGAAACACGTGACGGTCGATGGCGAGCGCGTCTCGGGCGGCATCTTCGACTTCGCGCTGTTCCTGTTCCACAACGCGAAGGAACTGATCGCGCGCGGCAGCGGCCCTTACTTCTATCTGCCGAAGATGGAGAGCCATCTCGAAGCGCGTCTGTGGAACGACATCTTCATCGCGGCGCAGGAAAGCGTGGGCATTGCGCGCGGGACGATTCGCGCGACCGTGCTGGTCGAAACCATTCTCGCCGCCTTTGAAATGGACGAGATTCTGTACGAACTGCGCGAACATAGCTCCGGCCTGAACGCAGGCCGCTGGGATTACATCTTTTCCGCGATCAAGAAGTTCAAGAACGATCCAAACTTCTGCCTCGCCGATCGCGCCAAGATCACGATGACCGTGCCCTTCATGCGCGCATATGCGCTCGAATTGCTGAAGACGTGCCACAAGCGCAATGCGCCGGCTATCGGCGGCATGGCGGCGCTGATTCCGATCAAGAACGATCCCGCCGCGAACGAAAAAGCGATGGGCGGCGTACGTTCCGACAAGGCGCGCGATGCCACCGACGGTTACGACGGCGGCTGGGTTGCGCATCCGGGACTCGTGCCCATTGCGATGGAAGAATTCGTGAAAGTGCTCGGCGACAAGCCGAATCAGATCGCGAAGCAACGTGACGACGTACAGGTGAGCTCACACGATCTGCTCGATTTCCGTCCCGAAGAGCCAATCACCGAAGCCGGTTTGCGCAATAACGTGAACGTGGGCATTCACTATCTCGGTTCGTGGCTCGCGGGCAATGGCTGCGTGCCGATCCATAATCTGATGGAAGATGCCGCGACCGCCGAGATTTCGCGTTCGCAAGTGTGGCAGTGGATTCGTTCGCCGAAGGGCAAGCTCGACGATGGCCGCAAGGTCACGGCAGCGATGGTGCGGGAGATCACCATCGACGAACTCGAGAAGGTGAAGCAGTTGGTCGGCGGCGCGGGCAGCGATACCAAGCCTTACGAACGCGCGGCCAAGATCTTCGAAGAGATGTCGACTTCGGCGCAGTTCACCGAATTTTTGACCCTGCCGCTTTACGAGGCGATCTGACCCGCGAAGGTTGAGTCGTTCATCGCGAACGTGCATTGCGAACAAACGGCCTGCGGGCCGTTTGTTCATTGAGACGTGGCGAACGAATCGCGCATGGCGTGTGCTACATTGCGCATCGTCTTTTTAACGATTCAACCGTGGAGCGCACTGACCGTGCGAACGACAGCATGAGCAATATCCAGATCGATATCGAATGGACCGAGGCGGCATCGCGCAAAATCGAGAAACTGATGCCGCGCAACGCCAGCAAGGACGCCTATCTGGCACTGCCGCCGGTCGAATGTCTGCCGATGGAAGGCGATGTGCTTTTCCTCGGGCCGTCAGGCAAACAGCAACCGTTTATCGTGGCCGAGCGTCAATATCATCACGACGGCGATGCGGACTGGACCATCATTCTGATCCTCGACGTCCCGCACGAAACGCACTAACGACCCAACGGCATCCGCGCCGTTCATTCACGCCGCAGTTCAGAGAATCTTGCCTGCGACGTGAACCTCGCCGTGCTCGGCCAGTTCCGGCGACTTGGCGCGAAACGCCTGGATATGCGCGGACTTGCCGTGCTCGGCGAGTGCCTCTTCGCTTTCCCAACGCTCGACGAAGATGAAGCGGCGCGGTTCCTTCACATCGCGATGCAAGTCGTATTGCAACGCACCGCGTTCCTTGCGAGTCGGCTCGACATTCGCTTCGAGCACTTTCCTGAGTTCCTCTTCCTTGCCTGGCTTCGCGACAAAAATAGCGACGACTGCGACTTCCGACATAAGCGTTCTCCTCGTTTCAATGTTGGGATGGAACGCGAAGCATAACCGCGCGCGGCGCACTCTGCCGTTTTCGATCCACAAAGAAAAAACCCGCGTTCCGAATGAAACGCGGGTAAAAACCGTCGCCCTACGAGGATAGGCGACGGGGCCATCGGGGTTCGCGAGAACGCGAACCATTATTCGTTTGTCCTGTACCGGCGCTTCGCGGTGCCGTGTTCGCCGATGACGTAATGTACTGTCCGCTCGGTCGTTTTCTATAAGCTTTTGCGCACATAGCGCGATAGAAAGAATCCTCTGCGCAATAAGCGCGGAACGCTCGCATATGCGTTCAATCGCACGACCGATTTTTTCGCTATCGGCTTAACTTGTCGCGCCGAGAAAGGTTGACGAAAAAAAACCGCCTCGATGACAAGGCGGTTTGCACACGATGAGAGCCCGAAGGCTGCGAACGCGATGTTCAGCCGATCTGACCGGCCAACAAGGCCATGATCTGTCGCGCTTGTGGCGACGAATCGAGCTGACCTTTGTCGTCGACGATTGCGACGCGTGTTTGCTGTTCGGTGACCGCGCGCACGTTGACCTGATATTGCTTCGCGACCATTTCCTTGCGGCCGTGGAACACTTGGCTCCAAAAGCCCTGCTCGGCCGATGTCTTGTCGTTCGGATCGACGTAACGCACGTAGTAGACGCCACGCCCACGGTCGCGATCGTCCACGGTGAAGTTCGCCCGATCCAGCGCGATGCCCACGCGCAGCCACGCGCGGTCGTAGGCTTCGGGCAGGGTCAGTTCCGATGTCGTGGCTTCGGGTACGGCTTCGTTGCGAATGGGGCTGTTGCCTGCGTTGGCCGCGTTCTGCGCGGCAACCGATGCAGCCTTCTTGTCGCCAGCCTTGGCGCTCGCCGCCGCGGCGGTCGCGCCCGGCAAAGACGTGCCGCCCGCTTGACGCGTGTCCGCGTTGGTAAGCGAAGTCATCAGACGGCGCAAGTATTCGTTTTCGAGCGCGGGGTCGTTCGGACGCGCCTGCCACTGGCTCGTGTCGTTGTTTACGCCGGTCAACGCTTCACGCATGCCCTTCTGGCTGATGAACACGTACGTACCGCCGTTGGGCGCCGCTTCGAGACGCGTGCGGTATTTGTTGCGCTCGGCCGTGACATAGGAATTGCCCGTGGCCTTGGAGAGCGTGTCGCGAATCAGGCCATCTGAAATTTGCGGATGCGTTTCGTTCCAGTCGGTTTCCATCACGCCTTTATCGCGTTGATCGACGACGAGCAAGAAGCCCTGCTCTTGCCAGAACCGGCGGATCTGCGGCCAGACCTGATCGGGCGCGCGGTCGTCGACGACGAGCCAGCGCTCGGCGCCATCGCGCTGAATGCGCATGCCCGTGATTGGCGGCACCACCGTGGGCGCGGTGGGTGCGACCTTCTGGACTTGCTGCAGATCGGAAAGGGATGTCTGCCCGCCCTGTGGCGGCAGCGAACGCTGATCGACGGCTTCGTCGAGCAGGTTCGGCGGATTCGCGAGGGTTTCCTGCTTGGAGCGCTGATCGCTCTTGTAGTTGATCGCGTTAGGTGAAGACGTGCCGCAACCCGCCACGATTCCTGCCACTGCGACGACCGCAGCAACCCGCCTGGTTACACGAAAATCTGTCATGTCTGGAAAGTCCTTCCGCAACGCCACGGGTTCTTCCGTGGATCAACCCAGCATTTTACCGGTCTGGCGGTGTCTCTGGCAAAAAGAGGCTGGTTTCGTTTTCCGCGACGCTCGTCGCGATATTGATCCACGGAAACTGGATGCTTTTTGTCGCCTATATTTGTTGGCAATTTGCCATCGGCAGCGAATGCACTTTTGTTGCGGTCAAAAGGCATGGATGCACCCATGCCATTAGATCGTCTTCGCCTCGAAATGACAATTTATGACAGTCTCAGAAATAGGCAATTTGGCTTTTCGAGCTTCGTAACGTACTGATTTTCAAGGCACCACGCCCGTCTTTCGAAGGCTTTTCGCGGCTTTCGAGTGCCTCGGGCGACGGTATCGCCCATCCCCTTCTTCCCTCTAGAATCGCTCTCAAAATTAAGACTTATCTGAGTGAAACTGAGAGAGGAACACGTGACTACGCCAAGACATACGCTAAGAAATCCTCATTACCTCGCGGCGGCCTGCATCGCGCTCGGCGGATCGATGGCCGCACCTGCACAAGCGCAACTCGGCGCGATAGCGCGCAGCGCCGTATTTTCGCCAGGTGTCGTCGCGCATCGATCGACGCACGGCCTGCTCGATTACGTCGAAACGACGGACGCGAACGGCATCGTCGTGCGCGAATACGTCGCGGCCAGCGGCGCCGTGTACGCAATCTCCTGGCGCGGACCGGCCATGCCCGACACCGAAGCGCTGCTCGGCGCGTACTTTCAGCGCTTCAAGGACGGCGCGAACGCTTCGTCGGGCGATGCCGGTCTGCACGCGACGCGCATCGCGAATGGCGATCTCGTCGTCGAAAATCACGTGCGGCTGCGTGAGTTCAGTGGCCGCGCATGGCTCGTGAGCGCGCTTCCAGTTGGCGTATCCACCGCCGATATTCAATGACGATGGAGGCACGCATGCCTATTCGCACGCATCTCACGCTTCTTATCGTCACCGCACTGACCTTGACCGCATGCGGCGGTGGCGGCGGTTCCGACAGCGCCACGCCGGCACCCGCCGCGCCTGCACAAGCCAGCGCGCCCGCGACGGCCAGCGCGCCGGGCACGGCAAGCGTTCCGGCCGCGGCAAGCGCCGCCAGCAGCGCCAGCGCGGCATCCGCACCGAGCGCCGACTCCACCACCGTCGTGCAATCGACCACGCCGAACGTGCAGACCATCACCGTCACCAGCACGCCAACTCGCACGCGCAACATGCTGCAGACGAGCGTCACTATCTGCGTGCCGGGCACGAATACTTGCCAGACCATCGACAACATCCAGGTCGATACCGGCTCGCACGGGCTGCGCGTGCTGGCGTCGGCGCTGAACTCGCAAATCGCGCTGCCGCTCGTCGCTTCAAGCGGTTCGAACGGGTTCGTCGCCGAATGCTCGGTGTTTGGCACGGGCTACACATGGGGCGCCGTGCGCACCGCCGATGTGCGGCTCGCTGGCCAAGTGGCGGGGGCAACCTCCGTGCAGTTGATCGCCGATGCATCGACGCCCACGGCGCCCGCCGATTGCGCACAGTCCGGCCTGCCGATGCTCGACGCATCGAAGCTGCGCGGCAACGGCATTCTCGGCGTCGGTCCGTTCACCGCCGATTGCGGCGCGGGCTGCGCCGCCTCCGCCATGCCGCGCTGGTACTACACCTGCAACGCGGGCGGCGGTTGCACGGCGAGCAGCTTGCCGGTTGCGCAGCAGGTGACCAATCCGGTCGCCAACTTCGCCGCCGACAACAACGGCGTGCTGATCGAACTCCCCGCCATTCCAGCCGCAGGCGCATCCGCGGTCACGGGGACGATGACCTTCGGCATCGGTTCGCAGGCGAACAATCTACTCGGCTCGGCGACGGTGTTGAAATCGAGTTCGTCTTCCGGCTATGTGTCGACGAGCTTCGGCGGCAGTCAGTATGGGATGAGCTTCATCGACAGCGGATCGAATGGGTTGTTCTTCCCTTCGACGAGCATCACGACATGCGGCGCGTGGTATTGCCCGGCGGCGACGCAAGCCTTGAGCGCGACCGTGCGTTCGACGAGCGGCATCACGACCGACGTCTCGTTCAGCGTCGCGCAATCGACCACGTTGATCGCAAGCGGCAATTTTGCGTTCAGCAATCTCGCCGGACCGTCGAGCGGATACTTCGACTGGGGCTTGCCATTCTTCTTTGGGAGACGCGTGTTCACGGCGCTCGAAGGACGCGCGACGCCCGCAGGAAACGGGCCGTATTACGCGTTCTGAAAAGCCGAGGGCCGTTCGCGATGAACGGCCCTCGGCTTGACATGCCGCAACAGGCGGAGAGCTCCTTACTTCTTCTGCGCCTCTTCCTCGAAGATCTTCTGCGCTAGATGGAACGCTGAGTTCGCGGCCGGCACGCCGCAATACACGGCCGTCTGCAGCAGCACTTCTTTGATCTCGTCCTGCGTCACGCCGTTGTTCTTCGCGGCGCGCAGATGCAACGCGAGTTCCTCGCCACGATTGAGCGCGACCATCATCGCGATGGTGAGAAGGCTGCGCGTATGACGCGGCAAGCCATCGCGCGTCCAGATTTCGCCCCACGCATAGCGCGTGATGAAGTTCTGGAAATCCGTGGTGAGATCGGTGCGGTTGGCAAGCGAGCGGTCCACGTGCGCATCGGACAGCACCGCGCGGCGCACCTTCATGCCGGCTTCGTAACGTTCGTCATCAGTCATGGTTGTTCTCCGAGAAAGTCGAGCACGGCGCGCGTGTAATCGTCGCGCTTCTCGATGTTCGACAAATGCGCCGCGTCCAGTTCGACGTAGCGCGCGCCTTCGATATAACCCGCCAGTTCGCGGCCCTGCTCGGCTGTCGTCGACAGATCGTGCGTGCCTGCGATCACGAGCACCGGCAGCGCGATGGTCTTCGCTTCGGCGCGCAGGTCGGCGTCGCGGATAGCTTCGCAATTCGACGCGTAGCCTTCGCCCTCCGTATGCCGGAAGACATCGCGGATGTTGGCGAGCACGAGCTGTTCGCGCTCGATGAACGGCGCAGTGAACCAGCGCGCGATCACGGCGTCGGTCAGCGACGACATGCCGCCTGCTTCACGCGCTTTCGCGGCGCGCGGCGTCCACACCGCATCCGAGCCGATGAGCGCCGCCGTGTTCGACAGCACCACGCGCGAGAAACTTTCGGGATGACGCGCGGCGAGCCCGATGCCCGTGAGCCCGCCCATCGACAGACCGCAGTAATGCGCGCGTTCGATACCGAGATGATCGAGCAGCCCGACGACATCGCCGATCAACTGATCGATGGTGTACGGCCCCGCTGGCGCGTCCGAATGGCCGTGGCCGCGCGTGTCGTAACGCACCACGCGGTAGTGCTCGGCGAACGCTTCGACTTGCGGCGTCCACATGGAGACATCGGCGCCGAGCGAATTCGACAGCACGAGCCACGGGGCGTCATGGCCCGCGCGGGCATCGACTCGATAGTGAATCCGGGTACCGTTGATAGCGGCAAGGGGCATGCTGTATCGCTCCTGAATCTTGTGCGCTCACGCGTTCGCGCGATGAAGCTCGAGCGCGGCCTCGACGAAGGCCTGTGCCTGACCGGCGTAGTTCGCCGGATCGAGCAAGGATTTCAACTGTTGTTGCGAAAGATGCTGCGTGACGGTTTCGTTCGCGGCGAGCACATCGAAGAGAGACTGGCCGCTTGCCACCGCCGCCTTCGACGACTGCTCGACGAGCTTGTGCGCATCCAGCCGGCCGATGGCGTCGCCGAGCGCGAGCATGACCGCTTCGCCGAGCACGAGACCGTTGGTCGCGTCGAGATTCCGCGCGAGCCGCGCGACGTTCACTTCGAGACCCGGCACGATGCCCTTGATATTCGACAACGCGCCCGCCGTAAGCCGCGCGAGATCGGGCAGCGCTTCCCATTCCGCCTGCCAGCCGCCGAGCGCGCGTTCGTGTTCCTGCACCATGCCCGCGAAAACCGTCGCGACGAGATTGGGCGCGCGCGTCGCGGCAGTAAGCACCGCCGCGCAACCCACGGGATTGCGCTTGTGCGGCATGGTGGACGACCCGCCCTTGCCTGCGGCGGCCGGCTCGGCGAGTTCGCCGAGTTCGGTCTGCATCATGAGCGAGATGTCGCGCGCGATCTTGCCAAGCGTGCCCGTGAGCATGCCCAGAAACGCCGCCGCCTCCGCGATGCGATCGCGTTGCGTATGCCAAGGCAGCGCGGGCAGGGCGAGCTGAAGTTCATCGGCGAGCGACTGCGCCACCGGCAAGGCCTTGTCGCGCAGACTCGCCAGCGTGCCCGCCGCGCCGCCGAATTGCAGCACGAACACGCGCGATTTTAGTTCGTACAGACGCCCGCGATGACGCGTCACCGCATCCAGCCATTGCGCGAACTTGAGACCGAGCGTGATTGGCAGCGCCTGTTGCAACCATGTGCGGCCGATCATCGGCGTCGCGTGATGCTTCTGCGCCTGCTGCGCGAGCGATGCGGCGAGTTCGCGCAGATCCGTATCGATCAGTTCGAATGCGGCGCGCAGTTGCAGCATGACGCCCGTGTCGATGATGTCCTGACTCGTCGCGCCCCAATGCACGTACTTCGCGGCCTCGGCGTCGCCGGCATTCACCACGGCGGTCAATTGCTTGACGAGCGGAATCGCGAGATTGCCGCCGGCGGCCGCGCCGGTCATCAATGCGCCGGCGTCGATGTTGTCGGCATTGCACCCGGCGACGATCGCATCGACCGCGCTCGCCGGAATCACGCCATGCTCCGCCGATGCACGCGCGAGCGCCGCTTCGACATCGAGCATGGCCTGCACCGTCGCGCGTGCCGACCATAGCGCGTTGGCGGCCTCGTTGCCGCAGATGAGATCCGTGAGACGACCGGTCGAGGCGAACATGTCCTTAGACACGCTCGATGACCATCGCAATGCCTTGGCCCACGCCGATGCACATGGTGCAGAGCGCGAAGCGCCCGCCCGTGCGCTGCAACTGATAGCTCGCGGTCGTCACGAGCCGCGCGCCGGACGCGCCGAGCGGATGTCCGAGCGCGATCGCACCGCCGTTCGGGTTGACGCGAGGATCGTCGTCGGCAATGCCGAGCATGCGCAGCACGGCGAGCCCTTGCGAGGCGAAGGCTTCGTTCAGTTCGATCACATCGAACTGGTCGATCGTCATGCCAAGGCTTGCCAACAGCTTCTGCGATGCGGGCGCCGGTCCGATACCCATCACGCGCGGTTCGACACCCGCGGTCGCGATGCCGAGAATGCGCGCGCGCGGCGTGAGGCCATGACGCTTCGCGCTTTCTTCGTCGGCGATCAGCATGGCGACGGCGCCATCGTTCACGCCCGAAGCGTTGCCCGCCGTCACCGAGCCGTCCGGACGCACCACGCCCTTCAGCTTCGCGAGCGTTTCGAGACTCGTCTCACGCGGATGCTCGTCCTGCGACACGACGAGCGCGTCGCCCTTCTTCTGCGCGATGCTGACCGGCGTGATTTCCTGGGCGAGCGTGCCGTCCTTCTGCGCGCGCGATGCCTTCTGCTGACTGCGCAGCGCGAACGCGTCCTGATCGGCGCGGCTCACCTTGTAGTCGTCGGCGACGTTCTCGGCGGTTTCGGGCATCGAGTCGACGCCATAGAGCTTCTTCATCAGCGGATTGACGAAGCGCCAGCCGATGGTCGTGTCGTGAATCTCGGCCTGACGCGAGAACGCGCTCGTCGCCTTGCCCATCACGAACGGCGCACGGCTCATGCTCTCGACGCCGCCCGCGATCAAAAGGCTCGCCTCGCCCGACTTGATGGCGCGCGCCGCGATGCCGACCGCATCCATGCCCGAACCGCACAGGCGGTTCACCGTCGAACCGGGCGTGCCCACAGGCAAGCCGGCAAGCAACGCCGACATGCGCGCGACGTTGCGATTGTCTTCGCCCGCCTGATTCGCGCAGCCGTAGATCACTTCCTCGACGGCTTCCCAGTCCACTTCCTTGTTGCGTTCGACGAGCGCGCGCAGCGGCACGGCGCCCAGGTCGTCGGCACGCACGGAAGACAGCGAACCGCCGTAACGGCCGATCGGCGTGCGGATGGCATCACATACGAAAGCTTCTTTCATCGGTCAACTCCAGTTATCTCTCAGGCGAAGCGTTTATGCAGCCTCGGACAGCGGCACGTATTGCAGCGGCACCTGGGCCAGCTTTTGCAGTTCGTCGAACGACAGACCTTCCACCATCTCGCGCACGACAAAGCCTTCCGGCGTCACGTCGAACACGGCGAGGTCCGTATACACGCGATCCACGCACTGTACGCCCGTCACCGGATAAGAACACTCGGCCACGAGCTTGCTCTCGCCTTGCTTCGTGAGCAGTTCCATCATCACGTACACCTGCTTGGCGCCGATGGCCAGGTCCATTGCGCCGCCGACGGCGGGAATCGCATCGGGTGCGCCGGTGTGCCAGTTGGCGAGGTCGCCCGTCGCCGAGACCTGGAACGCGCCGAGCACGCAGAAATCGAGATGGCCGCCGCGCATCATCGCGAAGGAATCGGCGTGATGGAAGAACGCGCCGCCCGTCAACAGCGTGACGTGCTGCTTGCCGGCGTTGATGAGTTCGTCGTCCTCTTCGCCCTTCGCGGGCGCGGGACCCATGCCGAGCAGGCCGTTTTCGCTATGGAGGAAGATTTCGCGATCCGCCGCGAGATGATTGGCGACGAGCGTCGGCACGCCGATACCGAGGTTCACATACGCGCCTTCGGGAATGTCCGCGGCCACGCGGCGGGCCATTTCGTCACGGGAAAGTTTCTTCATGGCTTCGATCCTTCAGGATGCAAGTTCAGCTTCGAGTTCGGCGGCATGCACCGCCTGCGGCACTTCGACCACACGTTGCACGAAGATGCCCGGCGTCACGATGTTTTCGGGGTCAAGCTCGCCGAGCGGCACGACCTTCGACACCTGCACGATGGCGGTCTTCGCGGCGCTCGCCATGATCGGCCCGAAGTTGCGCGCCGTCTTACGATAGACCAGATTGCCCCAGCGGTCGCCCTTATAGGCCTTCACGAGCGCGAAGTCGGCGTGTAGCGGCGCTTCGAGCACGTAGTGCTTGCCGTCGATCACGCGGGTTTCCTTGCCTTCTGCGAGCTTCGTGCCGTAGCCGGTCGGCGTGAAGAATCCGCCGATGCCCGCGCCCGCCGCTCGAATGCGCTCCGCGAGATTACCCTGCGGCACGAGTTCGAGTTCGATTTCGCCCGCGCGGTAGAGCGCGTCGAAGACGTGCGAGTCGGTCTGACGCGGAAACGAACAGATGATCTTGCTGACGCGCTTCGCCTTCAGCAAGGCGGCGAGACCCGTGTCGCCATTGCCCGCGTTGTTGTTGACGATGGTGAGATTGCGCGCGCCCTGTTCGATGAGCGCGTCGATCAGTTCCGAGGGCATGCCCGCCGTGCCGAAACCGCCGATCATGATGGTCGCGCCGTCTTGCACATCCGCCACCGCCGACGCGAGCGAGTCGAAAATCTTGTTGATCATTGCCGTACTTTCTCCTGTGTCGAACCGACTTGCGTGTCAGCGGCTGCTTGAAGCAAACGCATCTCGGGGTTTACCTGTGCGCCGACAAGCTTGCTTCGAAATGTTCGATATGCGAACATGGATTCGTTAAGCGAACATTGGCATGTTAGTCCCCGGTTCTTTGTCGTGTCAACGAAGCATGCGCGAAGTGCGGGTTTGTACGGGTCTTCACGCTTTCAATATGTCCACTCCAACGAATGCCGACGCGGATTCATCCGATAACCCCGCGCGTCCCGGCGACGCCTACGTGCAATCGTTCGCGCGCGGGCTCTCGGTCATCCGCTCGTTCGACGCGAACCGCCCGGCGCAAACGCTCACCGATGTCGCCGCCGCGACCGGCTTAACGCGCGCGGGCGCAAGGCGCATTCTCCTTACGTTGCAGACGCTCGGTTATGTCGAAGCCGATGGCCGCCTCTTCCAGCTCACACCGAAGATACTCGACCTGGGCTTCGCCTATCTCACGTCGATGCCGTTCTGGAATCTCGCCGAGCCGGTCATGGAAGAACTCGTCGCGCAAGTTCACGAAAGCTGCTCGGCGGCGGTGTTGAACGGCGCGGAGATCGTCTACGTGCTGCGCGTGCCGACCCACAAGATCATCACGCAAAATCTGTCGATCGGCAGCCGTCTGCCCGCGTTCTGCACGTCGATGGGCCGCGTGCTTTTCGCCGCGCTCGACGACGCACAACTCGACGAAGCACTCGATGCCAGCGAACTCGTCGCGCGCACGCCGCACACCATCGTCGACAAGACTGCGCTCAGGGAATCGATCGCGCTCGTGCGGCGCCAGGGCTGGGCTATCGTCGATCAGGAACTGGAAGAAGGATTGATCTCGCTATCGGCGCCCATTCGCGACCGGCAAGGCCGCGTGATCGCCGCGCTGAACCTCTCCGGCAACGCGCAGCGCAAGAGCGCGAAGCAAATGGTGAAGTCGTTCCTGACGCCGCTGCAGGAAGCGGCGCAGCGCGTGTCGGACATGGTTGCGCGGCGTGGATGATCCGCGCGACACTCCACTATCCGCGAGGCGAATGTTCCGCCGGACGATAACGACGGCCGCATGACCGACCTCGACCTGAATCTGATCCCGTTCCTCGTCGCGATAGAGGAGACGCGCAACGTGAGCCGCGCCGCCGAGCGGCTCGGCGTGAGTCAGCCGCGCGTGTCGACGGCGCTCGGACGGTTGCGCGAATATTTCAACGACCCGCTGTTCGTGCGGACCTCGCGCGGCATGGAACCGACGCCGCGCGCCCTGGCGCTCGTGCCGGCGGCGCGCGAGGCGCTCGGGCGGATCGAACGCGGTTTGCTCGATACGCAGCACTTCGATCCCTCATCGAGCACCGACACGTTCTCGATAGCGCTGTCGGATGTCGGCGAGATCGTGTTTCTGCCGCGCTTGTTGCAGGCGTTCGCAACCGAGGCGCCGCAAGCGAATCTGCGGTCTGTGTCGGCTTCACACGGCGATGTCGAGCGCGGACTCGAAGCCGGCTCGATCGATCTGGCGGTCGGCTATTTTCCCGATCTGCGCGGCAACAACTTCTTCCAGCAGCGGCTCTTTTCGCACCGGTTCATCTGTCTCATGCGGCGCGATCATCCCTTCGCGCACGAGCCTCTCACGCTCGAACGCTTCTGCGCATGCGGCCACGCCGTCGTGCGCGCGGAGGGACGCAGTCAGGAGATACTCGAAAATCATCTCGACAAGGAACGCGTGCGGCGCCGCGCCGTGCTGGAGACGCCGCACTTCATGAGCTTGCCGTTCATTTTGTCGCGTACGGATCTCATCGCGACGGTGCCGCATGCGATCGGCTTCGCGTATGTGGCCGAACACGCGTCGATCACGCTCGCCGAGCCGCCGCTCGCGCTGCCGAGGTTCGATCTGCGGCAGCATTGGCATCGCAAGTTTCATAACGATCCACGCACGAGTTGGCTGCGTGGCGTCGTCGCCTCGCTCTTCAACGACGCACTCGACGAATGGCCGAAGTGACGGGCAGCTTTTCCTCGACGTGCGGCGATGTCTAACGCCCGCTCCGGCTTGCGTCCGAGTTGCCCTCATCCGCGGATAAATCCGGCTAACATTGGCGTTTTGTTTCCTCGAAGGAAATGATCGATGGATGCGCTCACCAGTCTTCGCGTATTCCGCGAGGTCGTCGAAGCCGGAAGTTTCGTGAAGGCGGCCGAACGGCTAGACATCTCGACCGCGATGACGAGCAAACACGTCGCCAACCTCGAACGCCATTTGAACGTGCGGTTGCTGAATCGAACGACGCGGCATCTCAGCCTGACCGAAGCCGGCAACGTTTATTACGAACAGTGCAGCGAGGCGCTCGACATCCTGCGCGCGGCAGAAGCCGCGGTCGGCACGCAGACGGCGCAGCCGCATGGCGTGCTCAAGGTGACCGCGCCGGGCTGGTTCGCCAATCGTAAGTTCGCGGATTTGCTGGTGGCTTATCAGGCGCGTTATCCGGATGTGCTCGTCGATCTGCGCCTCGAGAACCGCTTCGTCGATCTGGTCGAGGAAGGCTACGACATGGCCTTGCGCGCGACGTCCGAGCCGTCGCCCTCGCTCATCGTACGGCCGTTGTGCCGGATGCCGTTCGTGCTGGCGGCATCGCCTGCGTATATCGAACGGCATGGGCCGGTGCGGCATCCGGACGACATGGCGCGGCATCGCGTCGTGCTGCCGACTTACACCAATATCGAGACGGTTACGCTGACGGGCGCGGACGGCGCGTTCACGGTCAGGAATCAGCCGGTGCTGAAGACCAACGATACGTCGATGGCGCTCCAGCTCGTGCGCGCCGGGATGGGCCTGGCGTATTTGCCGGCGTGGATCGTCGATCCCGAACTGGGCGCGGGCAACTTGCTGCGCGTGCTGCCGGGCTACGAAGCGTTCGCGCCGTCGGTGTATGCGGTGTACACGAGCCGCAAGTACATGACGACGAAGGTCAGAACCTTCATCGATTTCTTATCGGACTCGCTGAGCGATCAAGAACCAAGGAAGTGACCGAATCACGACAGAATTCGGATTAGTCGTAGATTAAGAATACTCGTATTCAAGCGCTGCTTGCCGTGTGTGAATATCGCGCCCAATTCCCGCTTTGGCCTTCCACGATCTGGTTATCACGGATTGTGACGATCGCCGCTGGGGAGGCTGGCTCTTTCACGCATCATCATTGGCATAGCGCACATGGACTTCTTTCCCTGGCTCCCCTTGTTGTTCAACCTCTTGCTTCTGTGCGCGGTGATGTTCGTCTGCCGCACGATCAACGCAAGTCACGGCAAGCTGCTGTGGAATGGCGCACTGGTGTTGTTTATCTTCTGCTTTCTGGCAATGGCTCTCGACTTCGTACTGACGATGGTCTTTGCGTCCGCGAGTTTTCATGATCACACGCAGTATGAAAGCATCGCGACGCGGAGCAAGTGGAGCGAACGCGTGTTGAGTTACCTGATTCCTTGTGTCGTGTCGGCGTTGTTGGCACAGCGCTTTCGCAAGCGTCAGCGCGCAGCGCTTGCGCGCAAGCGGCGCGTGCCGACGCTTCGTAACAATGACGCGCCTGTTTCGATCAAGACTTCCCCTTACACGCAGTCTGAACTCAGGCTGTGAGCATTTTCGAGTAGATTCGACGAGTTCGAACACGAATTTCGTCGAAGCAGTTCTACTATTCGTTTCGCTCTGATATACTTTCGCTCTTTCGGGGCGTAGCGCAGCCTGGTAGCGTACCTGCATGGGGTGCAGGTGGTCGGAGGTTCAAATCCTCTCGCCCCGACCAATATTTAAAGGCTCTCCGGCTTTTGGCCGGAGAGCCTTTTGTCTAACTTGGGCACGCTTGTCTAACTTGACGGATGTTTCGACAGCGGTTTGCTCTTCTTCTTGAGACGGTACAAACACGCAACGTCGAGACGACGAAGACCCGCAACAACCAAGGAAGTGGCGCTGACGCGCCAAAACAGACGTCTGCTACCATTTGTCCGTTTCCAACGCGGGAGCAATGTGATGATCAGATCGATACTTGAAGCGTTCGGATTGATGCGGCCGAAGGTCGTCCTTTGGGACGTCAAGCAGCGAGCATACAAAGAAGGAATGGCGGGCCGATTCGACAACCCGTATGTGCGCGGCACGCCTGAGTGGAAGTCGTGGCGCCTTGGACTGCAGGAAGCCGAATCCGACACCGCAATGTCAATATGAAACGCCCGGGCAAGCCGGGCGTCGAACCGATCAGCGCGCTACGCGGCGTAGCAGCAGTCCATTGAGCCGAGACTGAATCGGCATCTCAATGTAGCGGTAGCTGGCGAAACCAACTGCCAGCGCGATCACAATCCATCCAGCAATCAGAATCAGCCCGGGAACCTTCGGGATCACGCCGGCAAGTTCCAGCCCCTTGAGCACCGTGTAAAAAATGAACTGGTGCCAGACATAGATCGAATACGAAGCGTCGCCGAACTTGCTCCAGAACTTGGCAAACTTCCATCCGCCCTTCATCTCAAGCACGATCACTCCGTAAAGTACGAACGCCATCGGCAGACCGTTGCCCAACGTTCTCCACCACGGTCCAAGCGTCCACCATCCTCGTAAGCGGATCGCTTCGAGTCCAACTACAAAGCCGACAAGGCCGAGCACGATCGCAGTTGCAGCGAAGCCCATCAGCTTCCTGTCGATCAGGAACGCGATGACCATTCCGAAAATGAATTCCAGAATCAGCGGCGAGGTCGGCACGGCGGTGATCCACTCGTGCCTTACGAACGTACCATAAATGATGATGAACGACATGACGGCCGCCCACAGTGCAAGCAACCACGGCAAACGGCGCGGCGAGATGAGCAGCGCTGCCGTCACGATCACGTAGAAATAGACCTCGAAGGTCAGCGACCACGCGGCCATGATGAGGCTGTTGAAGTGCGTCAGGAGAAGCGCCTGTTCGATCAGGGGCTCGCGCGGGACTTGCGGCGGCGAGTAAGCGATATACGGACTCAGCAGAACCGCAAGCGCGAAAACAATCCAGTAAACAGGGTAGATCCGAGTCAGTCGTTTGACACCGAAGTTCCACGCGACTATGCCGCGATGCCCTACCCCGTTGCGGGCGCTGCGGACTGCGACCGTGCTGATAATGAAGCCCGAGATCACGAAGAAGATGTCGACGCCACTCGACGCGATCCCGCCGAAGTACGGCCCCATCTTGTCGAAGCCGATGCCAGGCTGCAGCAAAAAGGCATGACCGATGAAAACGAGCAGACACGCAATGCCACGCATGGCCTGCAGGTTGACAATGGTGGGAGTGGACGGCTCGCGCGGGCCGGTGGCCGCGCTGGACTGCTTGAGCGGTATCGAACCTATTAAATGGTCCGAACCTTGTATTTCGACGTTGGACATGCTACTGGCACCCGGTGGAATGGGCGCCAGTATAGCCGCAATTTAATTCTCTAAACCGTATCTCTACGGGTAATCACGCATCCTGCGCTATCGAACACGCCGTGCTCGGATGTGTACCGACGCTGCACACGTGGAAGTGGTGAACCCGATATTGGCAGTCAGATACACCGTCGTCCCGGCCGCAACGCTGACACGTCTAGTCGGAAGCGCCCACATATCAATCACGCCTGCCGACTTTGATTGCGTCAACTGAATCTGATTCGGAAAGCCAGGCAAAGCATTATTCGTGAGAGCGATACCGGCTTGGTAGCTGGTAACCACGGTCGTAGCTGCTGGCGTTACCTGGAAGCTGCCCGTGACATCCCAATCCCCTGCAGTGAGACTGACACTCGTCAGCGTTTGCGAAACCCCTGTCGTATTGATTGCAACGCCAGTCGCTGTGTTCTCGATAATCTCACCGACGCTGCCAGCGTTCGCGTTGTTGTTCGTCGTGGTGCCGACGATGCCGGCCGTCCGAGACGGCGTGAGTGCTCCACTGGCGCTGAGCGTCGTGAACGCACCTGTGTTCGGCGCTGTGTTCCCGATCGTGCCAGGGGAAGCCAGAAGCAGACGTACCCATGCAGTGGTTGCAAGTGTCGTGCTGTTCGCCACGACACCCGGTGTAGGTGCTGCAGGCGTGCCGGTAAAGGTCGGGCTGGCGATCGGCGCGTACGTAGACGCGGCTGAAGTTGTCGTCAGGTAGCCCGGAACAGTCGGTGTTCCTGTGAACGTTGGACTGTTGAAAGGCGCAGCGCGAAGATTAGCAAGTGCCGATGTTGCGTGGTTTGCGCCCGTTCCGCCGTTCGAGATTCCAAGCGTTCCAGTGATACCCGTTAGCGTGACAGCTCCCCATGCCGACGCCGTAGTTGGGCCGTTTGAAATGATGACTTGGCCGGCCGTGGAACCTGCAGGGTTGAGCAATTGAATGGGCGTAAGCGTCGCTCCAAATGCAATCGAAGCGAAGCCAACAAGGAGCGCGGCAAGGAATTTTTTCATTTGGATGTCGGGCAGTTCGTTTGGCACGCAGTTTCGTACGCAACCATCCATTGCTTCACTTCAATGGGGTACGACGAGCGATAGATGGCTTTTGACGCCCACGCACATTCGTTCACCGTGCGTGTGACGTATTGGATTTGCGGAGCAGGCGGCTGTGCGGCGCATCCAGAGACAACCAGTAGAAGGACTAGGTATCGCATGATCAGTCCTTCCGCACAATGCCAAGCTTTGCCGCTTCAGCGTCCAGATCGCTTTCCGGCATCGTCTGCACATTGGCCAATGATTTGAAGGTGCAGATGCAGCGCAAGCGCTCGCCGGACACACGACGGCAGAGATGACGGCGCACTACACGAAGTCTCGCGAAGTCGAGCGAGTAACGCCTGTCCCTCTGCGTCGAGCGAGCTAAAAAACTGTCTAACTTGCCTGAAAACGTTCCGCAAACCCGCGCCAGAACTTGCTCAACGTTTACGCACCAAGTTAGACAAACACACTTAACTGTTAGATTTTTGTAGCAGTGCATCGCCGCATGGGGTGCAGGTGGTCGGAGGTTCAAATCCTCTCGCCCCGACCAAATTAAGCCCGCGTAATCTTTTGATTACGCGGGCTTTCTCATTTGTATGTCCATGGCGGAAGAAGCGATTCTGACGGCTTCCAAAAGAACGCCGCCGAAGCGCATTGCGTACAGTCAAGATGAAACTCCTGCGCGGCTGAATCGTCATCTCGTCCTGCGCGCGCGTGGCGTGTGCTACGGCGGACTGAAGTGCGTCGATGTAGTGGTCGCGCTTTCTCTGCATCCGTTATCGCGCTCGCCGTAATGTCTTAGACCGCGTACGGAATGGAGCCGAAGCCGGCGCGACTTTTCGCCCGCTCAGGCCACTGAACCTCAATCACGGTCTCCAGAACCGTTCTCGACATCGGGCCGCTATTCGCCGCACCTCTCGGCTAGCCATGCGCGCATCGTCTATCGACGTAGCACGGCTTTCTTGCCATCCTGTCTATTCCTTGCTCTCCGGAAACATACATCCGCCATTCCGAACCAGCGTCTTTACCTCTTCGCTCACCAGCAGGGGACTTTGCCTTAATCGGGCAATGAAAGCCTTACTTCGCCGAACGTACGACTTTGAATCGTACTTCGCGCTCCATAGGACGATGTTCAGCACGACAGGGATGAGGTCCAAGCCCTTCTCGGTCAGCGTGTAGAAGTCACGGCGCCCATCGTCGGGGCTGGGCGCCCTCGAGAGAATTCCTTGTTCCTCAAGAAACGCAAGGCGGGACGCAAGGACATTGGTCGCGATTCCCTCTTCCGATCTCAGAAACTCGCCATACGTCTTCTTGCCAACAAAGACGATGTCGCGAATGATCAAGAGCGACCACCGGTCGCCAAAGATCTCCACGCCGTAGTTCACCGCGCAATGGGATCGAAGGTCTTCTTTGGATGTCGTCTTCATGGCCAAATATTAACATCGCTTGCATGAAGCAAGTAAATTTCCTCCTTTACTTGTTTTTTGCAAGTTATGTGAATAGGATGGTTGCTAGTGGTTACGAGCACCACCCAACTCACCAGGAGACTGCATGAGCACGATCAGCATCATTGGTACAGGCGGCATGGCCGCAGCGATCGGCGGCCTTGCCGCCAAGGCGGGACACACAGTCGAGGTAATTAGCCGCGACGCTGCCAAGGCGCGGGCGCTTGCCGAAGAGTTTGGAGCCAACGCGACGACAGGAACGTTCGGCGTCGCCCCGGCCGGGGACATGGTCATCCTGGCGCTTCCCTACCCAGCCGTTCTCGACGTGGTGAAGCAATACGGGAACGAGCTTGCAGGCAAGGTTCTCGTGGACATCACCAATCCCATTGCCTCCGATCACGTGAGCTTCGTGACTCCGGGCGACAGCTTCGGCGCGCGGGAGATCGCCAAGGCCGCGCCTACCGACGCGAAAATCGTCAAGGCGTTCAACACCCTGTTTTCTCACGTCCTGGCTGCCGGTCCAGTAGAGGGCCGCCTGTTGGACGTGTTCATCGCCGGGGACGATGCACAGGCGAAAGCACGCGTCTCGGCATTCGTCGCGAGCCTCGGACTGCGCCCGATGGATACCGGGCCGCTGCTCATGGCGAAGACGCTGGAGCACGTCAGCCTGCTGTCGCTGGGACTGCTCACTCACTCCGTCAAGCACGCCAACTTCTCAATCGGCGTCAGCCTGTTCGGCTGATTGCACCAGCGCCACGACATCTCGCATCACATCTTCTAGAGGGAGCAATAACATGCACGTTTTCGTCACGGGCGGGACCGGCCATATCGGTTCGTACATCATTCCCGAGCTCATCGCCGCCGGCCACGAGGTAACCGGCCTCGCCAGGTCGGACAAATCAGCGGCGGCGGTGTCCGCGCTCGGCGCAAAGGTGCGTCGCGGCGATATCTCCGATCTTAGTGAACTGAAGGCCGCGGCGTCGGAGTCAGACGGTGTCATCCATGTCGCGCATAGACAAGACCTGCTTCCCTCTGGCGGGCTCGATGCCGTGGCCGCCGCGGAACTCCGGATCATGCTTGCGTATGGCGACGCACTGGCCGGAACCGGCAAGCCGCTGGTCGTGTCGGCGAGCATCGGCTCACCCGGATGGGAAAGCCTCGGCCGGCCCGTCAGCGAGGATGACCCTGCCCTTCCGGCCGGCGATGCATACAAAGGAACCCTGCGAGTTCGTAACGTCGTGGAGCTCGCCGTGATAGCACTCGCGCAGCGGGGCGTGCGGTCTTCGGTCGTGCGGATTCCTCCCATCGCGCACAGCACGAGCGATGCAGGCTTCCTCCCGTTGCTGATTGCGCTCGCAAAGGACAAGGGCGTCATCGGTTATCCGGGAGACGGCGCAAACTTGTGGCCGGCCGTGCATGGCCGCGACCTCGCCACCTTGTTCCGTCTCGCGCTGGAGAAAGGTCCGGCTGGCAAAAGTTGGCACGGCATCGAGGGCGAGGGCATCGCTTTGCGCGAGATCGCCGAGGCCATCGGCAGCCGCCTGGGCCTGCCGGCCGTGAGCATTCCCATCGACGTGCTGATGCTGCCGGGATACTTTGGCTTCCTGACAAACCTGGTCACGCTGGACCTTCCGGCGTCCAATCTCATCACGCGTCAGGCTCTCGGCTGGAAGCCTGCCCAGCCCGGCCTGATCGAGGACCTCGACAATGGCCACTACTTCCCTGCTCTTTGAGTGGCGAAAACAGCGCGGGCACGTTTTGATAGCGCGTTGAACGTGGATGTCGGCTGTCTTTTATCTCAACCTGTCGCGCTCAGCGAGCATGTTCACCATTTCCGCCATATTCTCGGTTCCCCAAGTGCACAGCGGGACGATCTTGTCGGCCAGGCTTCGACCGAGCGGCGTCAGCGTGTAGTCCACGCGCGGTGGCACCTCCTGATAGTCGGTCCGCGCGAGGACGCGATCGGCTTCGAGTTCCTTCAATTGCTGGATCAGCACCTTGGCGCTGACGCCGTGGACATTGCGCTTGAGTTCGCCGTAGCGCTTCGGGCCGTCGAGCAGGAAGTACAAGATCAGTGGCTTCCATTTGCCCGCGATGATGCTGAGGGTCGCGGCTAGCCCGTAAGAGTAGCGGCCACCACAGGTCGGAGAACAGTCGGTCATTTCGTGGTTACCAAAAGGTGCATACTTGTTCTTAGGTTAGTCCAACTGCATACTTGTTTCAAGCAAGCGATTCCTGCTTCCGTACAACTTGAAAGAAGGATGCACGACATGACCAGACTTAACGGAAAGACGGCTGTCATCACCGGTGGTGCCACGGGCATTGGCCGCGCGGCAGCGAAGCGCTTCATCGAGGAAGGCGCTTTCGTCTTCATCTTCGGCCGTCGGCAAGACGCACTCGACGATGCCGTGGCCGACCTCGGGCCCAATGCCCGCGCGGTAAAGGGCTCGGTCTCGGATGAGGCCGACCTCGACCGACTTTATGCAGCGGTGAAGGACGAGCGCGGGACCCTCGATATCGTCTTTGCGAATGCCGGCGCGGGAAGCCAGCTAGCGCTCGGCAAGATTACCGCCGAGCACATCGACGAAGCCTTCGACACCAATGTGAAGGGTTCGATCTTCACGGTCCAGAAGGCGTTGCCGCTGATGCGCGATGGCGGTTCGATCATCCTGACCGGATCGAGCGCCGGCACTACGGGCGCTCCTGGAATGAGCGCCTACAGCGCGAGCAAGGCGGCCGTGCGCAACCTCGCGCGAACGTGGGCGGAGGACCTGAAAGGCACCGGCATCCGTGTGAACGTGTTGTCACCCGGGGCGACGGCAACCGAACTCGCGAAGGAAGCGCTGGGCGAGGAAGGCCAGAAGATTTTCGCCTCGATGACTCCGCTTCAGCGCATGGCCGATCCGGCCGAGATCGGAGCGGTGGCTGCCTTTCTCGCGTCGTCGGACAGCAGCTTCATGACCGCCAGCGAGGTGGCCGTCGATGGCGGCTTGGCGCAACTTTGATGTGTTGTGGCGGCTCTGGCTAACGTCGTTCGCAGTGCCCCTTCAGTGGGCTTGTTGGTCGACGGCGGAAAGCGTGGGTCCTAAGTGCCGCGTGTTGGACTGCAAACCGCGCGGCACATCGATGGAGCAGCGGCCGTCCGACGTAAGAGCGCGAACTGTTCCAGTTGCGGGCCTGTGTCACAAACATGGAGAGATACCGATGAGCACACAAGCGAACGTCCAGGTCGTGAAGGATTTTTTTGCCGCGCTGGGCAGCGGCGATAAGCAAGCTTTGCTGGCCATTTCCGCAGAAGACATCGAGTGGATCGTTCCGGGCGAGTGGGCGCTGGCCGGCACCCACCGTGGACACGCGGACTTGGCGAACCTGTTGCAGAAGGCGTCCGAGATGGTGGATACGTCCTACCCCGCCCCGCCCGAATTCGTTGCTCAGGGTGACCGGGTTCTGGTCGTCGGCTTCGCGACGGGCCGAATCAAAGCCACGAACAAGACCTTCGAAGACCACTGGATCTTTGCCATCATCGTTCGCAATGGCAAAGTCGCGAGCATTCGCGAGTACATCGACACGCTTGCACTGGCCCGGGCCTCCGAACTTTAAGGCTAGTCGTTGTGTTGGGCGACGGAAGATCAGCAAGTCGCTGCGTTCGTAGTCTCCCCCGAGCTGGCTGATAGCCATCAACCTCGAAGAACTCATATTTGATAACTAGCAGCGGGATGAGCGGTTTCATAGTCGGATGCCTGCGCACTTCCGCGTCCCGCCAGACTTGAGACGCCTCTTTACCTTCCGCCGCGCCACTTCCGCGGCATCGTTGCGCCACTGACCGTCAGATACTTTCGCCCGCATAGCGAGGAAGCGTTCACGCTTTGCAGCGGGCTTTGTCATGGCGAGAGGAAGATCCGCTCTGTCCCGCACATCAAGGAATTCAAAGTCATTTCGGCCCGCTTGCTATCATGCCTGCCTGCGTGACGGCGGCTCGTAGTAGCGCCACAAGCCAAGCTCAAGTGTCTTCTAGCACGGGCCAACAGTGTGGATACGAAGGATTTGTGTGCACAGCGCCGTCCGGCTAATCGGCTTGACAACGACGACTTTCACAACGGCCCCAGCGCGCGAGACAGGTGATGAAGCATGAAGCCGCTATCTAAATTTTTTTCGAGAAAGGCCCCGCAACCAGCAGTCGAGGTTCCGTTACCGCCACCGGAAGTGACTGACGGACGGTTCTTTTTCCCAGTTCAGGAAATCAGAGTCGCGGTCGGTAACCACAGTCATATAAACCGACCAACCGTTTATTACTGGGGGGCTCCGTGTGCATTTGAGGTTGGGCATTACTGCTCAATTGCTCAGGGAGCAACATTCGTGTTAGGCGGCGAGCATCCGAAGCTTTCGTTGTCTACGAACACGACGCTGCATCAAATAAATGCTTCCAATAGATGGAAGGGAGACGTCGTCATTGGCAACGATGTCTGGGTCGGCGCAAACACCACCATCCTTTCAGGCGTTACGATCCACACCGGAGCGATCATCGGGGCGGGCGCCACGATCAGCAAAGATGTTCCTGCTTACGCGATAGTCGTCGGTAATCCGCAGCGCGTTCTGCGTTATCGCTTCGAGCCAGAGGTGACAGCCCGATTACTCGACTCACGTTGGTGGGAGCACAATCCGGAGACGTTGAATCCGCTCTTGATGAAAAGCACAGATATAAATGATTTTCTAATGCTGTTTGAGAATTCGGTTTGAGGGATGGCGGATTCGTTTGGCGTCTTGTTCATTTGCTTCTCGTTCAACGATGAGGAATGCGTCTCTGAAGGACCACGGGTGATGAAGCCGCACTGCCCTCTCTACAAAACTCCTGTAGGCGTGTCCGATACTGGCTCCGCTTGCGGCATCGACGCTTTGCCGATCTGGAGTAGCCCCTTGAATCTCAGGACACGAGACACCCCTTAAAATAAGAGGGAATCTTGTGACTAGTTTCAAGCCTAGGCAAATTGTGGAAAGCATTGAAGTTCTGACCGAGCCGGAGCGCCGTCGTCGACGTTCGGTCCAGGAGAAGGTGGCCATCGTGCAGGAAACCCTGGAGCCGGGAGCAACGGTTTCAGCGGTTGCCCGGCGGCACGGGGTCAACCCAAACCAGGTGTTTGCGTGGCGCAAGCAATACGAGGAAGTCAGCCTGGCTGCGGTGAAGGCTGGAGAAGCCGTGGTACCCGCTTCGCAGTTGGCCACAGCGATGAAGGAAATCAGGGAACTGCAGCGTCTGCTTGGCAAGAAGACGCAGGAGGCAGAAATCCTGAAGGAAGCAGTCGAGTATGGCCGCTCAAAAAACTGGATTGCGCGCTCGCCCTTACTGCCCGGGGACGACCAATGAAAACGGTCTGCGATGTTCTCGGCGTGGCGCGCTCTGCTTTGGCAGTCAGAAAAGCCCGCTCTCCAGACTGGCAGGACGGCCGCCGCGCCCGACAGACCGACGACACGGAACTGGTCGCTGCAATCCACGAGCATGTGGCGGGCTTGCCGACTTATGGATACCGACGAGTCTGGGCATTGCTGCGACGTAGTCACGAATTGACCGGTGCGCCGTGCGTGAACGCCAAGCGGGTCTATCGCGTCATGCGTGACCATCAGTTGCTGCTCCGGCGCCTTGGCCAGCGACGCGATACCCGCCGACATGATGGACGCATTGCCGTTGACCAGAGTAACGTCCGCTGGTGCTCGGACGGCTTCGAGTTCCGTTGTGACGATGGCTCGCCGTTGCGCGTGACGTTCGCGCTGGACTGCCATGACCGGGAAGCTATTAGTTGGGCAGCGACTACTGGCGGCCATAGCGGCGACGTCGTGCGCGATGTGATGCTCGCAGCGGTCGAGCAACGCTTCGGCACGCCGCAGGCAGGCGCACCCATCGAATGGCTGTCGGACAACGGCTCTGCCTACATCGACCACCGTACGCGCAGCTTTGCCCGCGAGTTGGGTCTGGAACCGTTGACGACGCCTGTTCGTTCGCCGCAGAGTAACGGTATGGCCGAGTCGTTTGTGAAGACAATCAAGCACGATTACATTGCCTTTATGCATAAGCCTGATGTGCCAACAGCGCTCTCACATCTGGCTGGCGCCTTTGAGCATTACAACGAACGCCACCCGCATAAGGCACTGAAGTACCGTTCCCCCCGGGAGTTCCGGCGAACCTCTGCATCATCAACTTAACGGTGTCTGCGTGTCCTGAGTTACAGGGGCAACTCCACGATCCTAGCTGTACTCTCTTGTGCGGAATCGCCTTGCCCGTTATCGCCGAGCAGATCCTACTGCCAAAAATCATTTGACCCATGCGCTTCGATGCGGACAACCGCTTCTTCGCGCAATCTATCGACAAATCATCGGATCAGTTCGAGCGGCCACGATTGTTAGGCACACGCAGTTGTTTGCCGTTGCACCTTGATCGCCACCTGAAAGACTGCGAGGCACGCGAGTGTCATGCAAATCACGCCAAACTTTCGACAGGCCTGACGCTGATTGCGGCGTTTCGTTAAGTGGCGCACTCAACTTCTAACCAGACTGCCTCATATTCCGATCATGATCATTAAATAAAAAATCGGGGCGTGCCGTGTCAGCCATTCTCTCAGTTGTCGTCCGCGGTGCCACCGCCAGCCTCCACTATCTCGGGCGTCGAGACAAGAAGCCGGAGGTGACAGCGGATGCACTCGCACATGTCTATCGTGAAGTGCTCGGAACGCTCGCCGAGCTTTCGGGCGTTGTGTTCCGAGTCATGTATCAGACTGATCCTGAACGGCCTTGGCCCAAGGCCGTGCTTGAGGAACTAGAACGCAAGCACGCTGAAATCAAAGACCTGGCGAACACGTCCGGCCATCTGCTGCAAGTGGATGCCCTTGAGGCATTGCAATTCATCGCCAATGGCGAGGCACGTCAGGCAGGCATGCAACAGTTCCTGGAAGCTATCGACGCCGCACATCAGGTGGTCAGTCGACAGTGCCGTCTTGCTCAACAGAGCTGATCTAGCGATTGCAAGCGTTGTCGTAATGCAATGGTCACTCGGCGCGAGGCGCCTGTAGTGGTGAAGCCTCTTGCTCAGCGAATACCGTCCTTTGTCAATCGACCGTCGGACAGGGACCACCGTCGCACATCCTGGACTTTACGAATGCATCGCCGCCAGAGAATTGCCGTGCTGCTCGAGATGGGCCGACTCGTCGTGCGAAACCCGAGAGTTGCTTATCCTCTTCTGACCGTGCTCTCCCGCACGTGTGCAGAAAAATGGGCGGCAGTCGCCATGCCGAAGTTCATACGCGAAAATGCGCGCGCTAAAACGTTCAGATAGGTTCACGCGCTGCACGCAAAGCAAAAAACACTGAACTCGCGGCGTTCGCGATGATTGACCGTGCCTGCCTTAACGCGATTTTGACGCGACGCTTAACTACCGGTTCACCGCATAAAAAAGCAAGGCACCGAACCGGCGGTTAGAACCTCGACGGACTCATCCACCGTTAGTCCGCACAGAAGCGCTATTTTGTCCGGTCGATGCATCGCGATTCTGCGGCGTATGGATAACGACGAACAGTCGACGCATTTCACAATACTGTCGCCCTAATCAAACTTTCCGAAGCGCTATGGCACCGCTTGCTTCACAGCACTTGAAAACTTGTCGCTGCTTTTCTCAATTGCGCATGACTTTGCACGCTGAAAAGTAGTTCGAAAAGCAAACGTTTGCGGTATGCTCGCCGAAACCGTCAGGAGTTTGTTCCGAAGCGCTTGGATTCATCGGTTTTCACTGTAGATCAGAAACGAGAAAGTATCGTCTCCCTAAGGCAACTGCCCGCTTTTACTCAGACTTAAAAGGCACAAAAACCACTTGTAACTCAGGCCCTTAAGCTCTAATCTTAAAGTGACGTATAAGGAACGCCGCCTGATGCCTTCGCTTGCTCTCGCGCCTGTCGTTCAAAGGCAACCGCTGTCAGTCCGAACTTCCAGCTTGCGTCTCGAAGTCGCAAGATGGTTCGTTTCGGTGTCACCCGCGCGCGTTACACGGTTCGGCCGCATCTATCTGGGCGGGAGCCGCTATGTATGTGTGAGCGCATACAAGAATGGCGGGCGCTTTGCGCTGTACTTCTTCCATCACGGACCTGATGACTGGCGTATCTATCCGCCTATGGGTATGGGGCCGAGCCTTGTGTACTGGTCGGTTGGTGTAGAGGCTCCAAGCGCGAACCTGACCGTCGGCTGATAGATTCAACCCATGCTTTGTGATTCGCCATCGCGCGGGTAGAACGGCACCATACAGCCCATGTTCTTCGCGTAGTCGCACTCGGAACGCAATGCACCCAGACCAAAAAAATGCCGCGAGTCCGTCGCGGCATTGGTCATTCCTACAAGACAAGCGGCATTCAGCCACCGAGCAAATCGATCACCTGCGTGATCTCCTTGCGCAACTGATCGACATCGACGCCCGCTGAAGGCGCAGCCGCTACGCCCTCGATATCTTCGGCTTCGGCGTCATCGCTGATCGGGCGGCCTTGCGAATCAAGCCGATTACGCGCGCCGTTGATGGTGAATCCCTGCTCGTACAGCAGTTCGCGAATCCGCCGGATCAGCAGCACTTCATGATGCTGATAGTAGCGCCGATTGCCGCGCCGCTTGACCGGCCTCAGCTGCGTAAACTCCTGCTCCCAATAGCGCAGCACGTGCGGCTTGACACCGCACAGCTCGCTGACTTCGCCAATCGTGAAATAACGCTTGGCCGGGATCGGAGGCAAGACGACTTTTTCCATCGTCGATCAACCATCTTGGTGAGTGATGTCGATGAAGCACGGCAAGCAAAAGCGATTCGCGCGATGTTCAGCGCATGAGCGAATTCAACGTGTGAGACCTGACTCCGCTCCCGTTTCCACCAGCGCCTTCAACTTCTGACTTGCATGAAATGTGACGACCCGCCGTGCCGCGATAGGAATGGCTTCGCCAGTCTTCGGATTGCGTCCCGGACGCTGCGGCTTGTCGCGCAACTGGAAGTTGCCGAAGCCGGAGAGTTTGACGCTATCGCCGCTTTCGAGCGCGTCGCGAATGACTTCGAAGAAGGCTTCGACCATGTCTTTCGCTTCGCGCTTGTTCAAGCCGACATGGTCGAACAGCATCTCGGCCAGTTCGGCTTTCGTGAGCGTGGGCGTGTCATTGGACACGGCGCCCGAAGTCGGGATATCTCGGGTCATGGCGCTACGCTGCGCCGAAAGAAGGGCTTCGAAATCACTCGAGTTCATTTGGTTCATATGGGTAAAACGGCGGACGACGATGAAGACGGACTAAGCCAACTGCAGGCCAACTACATGCCCAACCGCAGGCTATCCGCGCAACCGCGCGCCGTGTACTCGAGCCAGGCGATCCACCAGCGTTTTGATGGCCGTATCGACCGTTTCATCCTGAAGCGTGCCGCCAGTATCTTGCAACGTAACACGGAAGGCAAGACTTTTCTCGTGCTCCGCCAACCCACCGGAAGTATTTGATTTTGGACGAAATTCGTCGAAAAGCGCAACCCTTGTGACGTGCTTGCAGGCAGGTTCGGAACGGGCATTTTCAAGCTCGTCGAGCAACGCCTGGAGCGGTACTTTCTGATCCACGACGACGGCGATATCACGCCGCACGGGCGGGAATTTCGACACTTCCGAAGGCGCCGGCAGCGCGCGATCCATCAACGCGTCCGCTTCGATTTCGAAGAGGATCGGCGCATGCGGCAGGTCGTACTTTTGCTGCCAGCGCGGATGCAGTTCGCCGATCCAGCCCACCGCCCGGCCCGCCACTTCGACACGCGCGCTGCGTCCCGGATGCAGCGCCGGATGCTCCGCCTTCACGAAGCGCGGTACGACGGGAGCGAACAGCGCTTCGACGTCGCTCTTCACGTCGAAGAAGTCGACGCTGCGCGACGGCGCGCCCCATTGCTCGTCGAGCGCGGGACCGTAGGCGAGACCGCCGATCATCTTCGGTTGCGCGAAACCTTCGACAGCCAATTCGCCCGCCGTGACCGATGCATCGCGCAGAAACACACGCCCTGCTTCGAACACGCGAATACGGTCCGCGCGTCGGTTCAGGTTGTAGCGCAGTACGTCGATCAGACTGCCGAACAGCGTCGTGCGCATGACCGAAAGCTGACTCGCGATCGGATTGATGAGCTTCACCGGATTGTCGTTGCCGGCGAAATCCTTCTCCCAGTCGGCATCGACGAAACTGAAGTTCACGGTCTCCGAATAGTCGCGCGCGGCCACGGCATGACGCAATGTGTGAATCGAGCGCCTCGTTTCGTTCGTGCGCCGCATTTCGCTGGCAGCAACCGGCGGGCGCGCGGGAATTTTCTCGAAACCGTAGATACGCGCGACTTCCTCGATCAGATCTTCCTCGATCTCGATATCGAAGCGATAAGCCGGCGGCGTCACGCTGAAGGTATCGCCGTCGCGCTCGAAAGCGAGATTCAGACGCGTGAAAATCTGTGCGATCTCGTCCACGCTAATGTCCACGCCGATAATGCGGTGCGCGCGCGACACGCGCATGGTCACCGGATGACGCTCGGGCACGTTGACGGTCTGATCGTCCACCGGGCCGGCCTCGCCGCCGCAGATGTCGAGGATCAGTCGCGAAATGCGTTCGATATGCTCGACAGTGGTCGAGTAATCGACCCCGCGTTCGAAGCGATGCGCGGCGTCCGTCGAGAAGTTGTATTTGCGCGCACGGCCGCGAATGGCGTCCGGCCACCAGAAGGCGGCTTCGAGATAGATGTTGGTGGTATCGAGCGTGACAGCCGTGCTGTCGCCGCCCATGATGCCCGCGAGGCTTTCGACCTGCGCGCCGTCCGCGATCACGCCGACGGTTTCATCCAGTTCGACAGTGTTGCCGTTGAGCAGCTTGAGCGATTCGCCCTTCTTGCCCCAACGCACTTCGATACCGCCGTGAATCTTGTCGAGATCGAACACGTGCGAGGGACGGCCGAGTTCAAGCATCACGAAATTCGAGATATCGACGAGCGCCGAGATGCTGCGTTGACCGGCGCGTTCGAGGCGCTCGACCATCCATTGCGGCGTCTTCGCGCGCGCGTTCACACCGCGAATCACGCGACCTGAAAAGCGGCCGCACAGATTCGGCGCGAGGATTTTTACTGGCAGCTTTTCGTCGAGCTTGACCTCGACCGGCGGCATGTCGAGCGACTTCAACGTCGCGCCCGTGATCGCGGCGGTTTCGCGCGCGACGCCAAAAACCGAAAGGCAGTCCGCCTTGTTCGGCGTGAGCTTGATCTCGAAGACGGTGTCGTCGAGATTGAGCGCTTCGCGAATGTCTTGTCCGATCGGCGTATCGGCCGGAAGGATCAGCAAGCCGCTATGGTCTTCCGAGAGCTTCAGTTCGCGCGCCGAGCACAGCATGCCCTGGCTTTCGACACCGCGCAGCTTCGAGAGCTTGATCGCGAAAGGCGCGCCACCGGCTTCGGCAGGCGGCAACTCCGCGCCGACCAGCGCGACTGGCACCTTGATACCGGGCGTCACGTTCGGCGCGCCGCACACGATGTTCAACTGCTCGCCCGTGCCGGCATCGACCTGACAGACGTTGAGCTTGTCGGCGTCCGGATGCTTCGCCACTTCCAGCACTTGTCCGACGACGATCTTCTTGGTCGGCGGCGCGACCGGCCGCAGGTCTTCGACTTCGAGACCGGCCATCGTGAGTGCGTGCGCAAGTTCGTCGGTCGTGAGTGCGGGATCGACGAAGCTTCGGAGCCAGGATTCTGGGAATTGCATGTGTGTCTACGTTCGAATGAGGTGGTGTCTCTCGCCCGGTTGCTGTTGCCAAACCGGGCTCCGCGGGCCGTGCGGCGTTTAAGCGAACTGGCGCAGAAAACGCAGGTCGTTCTCGAAGAACAGACGCAAGTCCTGCACGCCGTAACGCAGCATGGCGAGACGCTCGAGGCCGCTACCGAACGCAAAACCGATATAGCGCTCCGGGTCGAGCCCCATGTTGCGGATGACGGTCGGATGTACTTGACCCGAGCCGGAGATTTCCAGCCACTTGCCCGCGTTCTTGCCGTGTTCGAACATCATGTCGATCTCGGCCGACGGCTCCGTGAACGGAAAATACGACGGGCGGAAGCGCACGAGAATGTCGTCGCGCTCGAAAAACTTCTTGAGGAAATCGGTATAGACGCCCTTCAGGTCCGCAAAGCTGATGTTCTCTTCGATCCACAGGCCTTCGACCTGGTTGAACATGGGCGAATGCGTGGCGTCGCTGTCCACGCGATACGTGCGGCCCGGCACGATCACCTTGATCGGCGGCTTGTTCATGCGCGCGTAGCGCACTTGCATCGGGCTCGTGTGCGTGCGCAGCAACAGCGGACGGCCTTCGGCATCTTTACCATCGACGTAGAAGGTGTCCTGCATCGAGCGCGCCGGATGGTTCTCAGGGCTATTGAGCGCCGTGAAGTTGTACCAGTCGGTTTCGATCTCGGGACCGTCCGCGACATCGAAGCCGATCGTGCCGAAGATGCGCTCCACGCGCTCCCACGTGCGCATGACCGGATGCAGCGTGCCCGTGCTCGCGCCGCGTCCGGGCAAGGTAACGTCGATAGCTTCGGCGGCGAGCCGCTGGTTGAGGAGCGCGTCGGCCAGCGCCTGACGACGCGCGTTGAGCGCCGCTTCGACTTGCTGCTTGGCCACGTTGATCCGCGCGCCTTCGGTCTTCTTTGCCTCCGGATCGAGCTTGCCGAGACCCTTCAGCAGTTCGGTCAGCGCGCCGGATTTGCCGAGAAAGCGGGCCTTCGCGTTTTCGAGCGCGGCGGCGTCGGAGGCTTCTTCAAAGGCGCTTTTTGCGTCGGCGACAATCTGGTCCAGATCCATTGATCCCATCTTTTCAACGTCGAAGTTCTAACTGAATTACGGTTTGGCTTATGCGCACGATTGGTTCGTACGCCTCACATGCGATAAGCAAAACCGTCCGACCAACAAAAACGGGGCTCGGTGAGAGCCCCGTTTTCTACCTTCGCGCCACCCTGAACAACCGGACGACGCTCAGGCGAACCACGCAGTACTAATTTCGCAATTAGGCTGCAACGGCGGCTTTCACCTGATTCACGATCGCAGCAAAAGCAGCCTTGTCGAACACAGCCATGTCGGCCAGCACCTTACGGTCGAGTTCGATCGAAGCCTTCTTCAGGCCGTTGATGAACACGCTGTACGTCATGTCGTGCTGACGCACCGCCGCGTTGATACGCGTGATCCACAATGCGCGGAACACACGCTTCTTGTTGCGGCGATCGCGATAGGCGTATTGCCCTGCGCGCATTACCGCTTGCTTGGCGATGCGATAGACGTTATTGCGACGGCCGCGGTAACCCTTGGCCAGACGGATGATCTTCTTGTGACGGGCCCGTGCGGTAACCCCACGTTTTACTCGAGGCATGTTGCGCTCCTATGAGTGTCGGTTAAGGGTTAAGCGAACGGCAACATTGCGCGGACGGAGTTCAGATTTGACTCATGAACGGCCGTCGTGCCACGCAAATGGCGTTTGTTCTTGGTGGTTTTCTTGGTAAGAATGTGGCGCTTGAAGGCCTGACCGCGCTTGACGGTACCGCCCGGACGCACCACGAAGCGCTTTGCAGCACTCTTCTTGGTCTTCATCTTCGGCATGAAACTACTCCAGTTTATTAGATGGTCATGGGTGTGCGGATGATCCGTCAAACAAACATCGGACCCCTTGCCGCCCTTCGAAACCCACGCTCCACTTATGTGCGGACAGCCTTTTGTGGCTACCGCTTTTCATGAGCGGCGTCACCAAAGTGACGCCAGCCCTGAAACCACCTGCGATGCCGCGCTCACGCTTTTCAACGGCGCGCGATCCAACGCTTTACGACGCTCGTTACTTACCCTTTTTCTTCGGGGCAAGCACCATGATCATCTGACGCCCTTCCATCTTCGGCATTTGCTCGACTTGGCCGTATTCGTCCAGATCCGTCTTCAGACGTTCGAGCATGCGCATGCCGATTTCCTGGTGCGCCATTTCCCGACCGCGGAAACGCAACGTGATTTTCGTCTTGTCGCCGTCTTCGAGGAAGCGCGTGAGGTTACGCAGCTTGACGTTGTAATCACCGTCGTCCGTGCCGGGGCGGAATTTGACTTCCTTCACCTGCACGATCTTCTGCTTGAGCTTCGCCTCGTGCTGCTTCTTCGCTTCCGAGTACTTGAACTTGCCGTAATCCATCAAACGGCAGACAGGCGGTGAAGCCTGCGGCGCGATTTCGACCAGATCCACGTCGAGCTGTTCCGATTGACGGAAAGCCTCGGCCAGTTTCACGATTCCGAGCGGCTCGTTGTCCACTCCGACCAAGCGCACTTCCGGCGCAGTGATTTCACCGTTGATGCGATGTGACGACTTATCAGTAGCGATGTTACGTTTCCTCTAAAAATGAAAAAACAAGCCGCGCTGCGAGTGACTTACTTGAACGCCCGCACTTCCTGCTGCAGACGTTCGAGGAATGCGTCGACCGGCATCACGCCCAGATCGACACCGCCACGAGCACGCACGGCTACGGTTTGTGCATCACGCTCTTTGTCTCCGACGACCAGCAAATACGGAACCTTTTGCAACGTGTGCTCGCGTATTTTATAGCTAATCTTCTCATTGCGCAAATCGCTCTCAACTCTAAGCCCTTGTTTTTGCAACGATTGGGCCAGAGAAGCCGCATATTCGGCCTGACTTTCGGCAATATTCAGCACGACTGCCTGCACAGGCGCGAGCCACGGCGGCATTGCACCGGCATGGTGCTCGATCAGGATGCCGAGGAAACGCTCCATCGACCCGACGATCGCGCGGTGAAGCATGACCGGACGGCGACGGCTGTTGTCCTCGCCGACGTACTCCGCGCCGAGACGCTCCGGCAACACCATGTCGAGCTGCAGCGTACCGCATTGCCAGGACCGGCCGAGCGCGTCCTTGATGTGGTACTCGATTTTCGGACCATAAAACGCGCCCTCGCCCGCGAGTTCCTGCCACTGCAGGCCGCACGCGGTCAGCGCGTCACGCAGGCCTTGCTCCGCGCGATCCCAGGTTTCGTCGGTACCGGCGCGCTGCTCCGGACGCAGCGACAACTTGATGTCGATGTGATCGAAGCCGAAGTCCTTGTACACGCTCATCGCGAGCGTATTGAACGCGATAGATTCGGCGATGAACTGATCTTCCGTGCAGAAGATGTGCGCGTCGTCCTGAACGAAACCGCGCACGCGCATGAGACCATGCAACGCGCCCGACGGCTCGTTGCGATGGCACGATCCGAACTCCGCGTAGCGCAGCGGCAGATCGCGATAAGACCTCAGCCCGTGATTGAACACCTGCACGTGGCCCGGGCAGTTCATCGGCTTGATGGCATAGTCGCGCTTCTCGGACTCGGTCGTGAACATGTTCTCGCGATAGTTCTGCCAATGACCGGACGCTTCCCACAGCGAGCGGTCCATGACCATCGGGGTCTTGATCTCGAGATAGCCGGCCTCATTGATCCGACGGCGCATGTACTGCTCGACCTGCTGCCACAGCGACCAGCCCTTCGGATGCCAGAACACCATGCCCGGCGCTTCGTCCTGCAAATGGAACAGGTCGAGCTGCTTGCCGAGCTTGCGATGATCGCGCTTCTCCGCTTCTTCGAGCATGTGGAGATACGCTTCCTGGTCTTCCTTCTTGGTCCAGGCGGTGCCGTAGATACGCTGCAACTGCTCGTTCTTCGAGTCGCCGCGCCAGTACGCGCCCGCGACCTTCATGAGCTTGAAAACCTTCAGTTTGCCGGTGGACGGCACGTGCGGACCACGGCACAGGTCGGTGAAACCGCCGTGCGAATAGAGCTTGATTTCGTCCGAAGCCGGGATTGATTCGATGATCTCCGCCTTGTACTTCTCGCCGATGCTCTTGAAGTACTCGACCGCTTCGTCGCGCGACACCACGCGCCGCGACACAGGCTCGTCTTTCTTGACGAGGTCCTGCATGCGCTTTTCGATCTTCTCGAGGTCTTCGGGCGTGAAGGGACGGCTGTACGCGAAGTCGTAATAGAAGCCGTTGTCGATGACCGGCCCGATGGTCACCTGCGCCTCGGGGAACAAGTCCTTGACCGCGTAGGCCAGCAAGTGCGCGGCAGAGTGACGAACGACATCGACGCCTTCCGGGTCTTTGTCCGTGACGATGGCGAGCGACGAATCCTGGTCGATGACAAACGACGTGTCGACGAGCTCGCCGTTGAGCTTGCCGGCAAGCGCGGCCTTGGCGAGACCCGCGCCGATCGATGCCGCGACTTCCGCGACGGTCACCGGGTGGTCGTATTGACGGACCGACCCATCAGGCAAACGTACCGAAACCATTTCGTTCTCCAAGACGCCAGCTCACGCCAGGCGAGTTCGACTAAAACATGCCGCTCGATACCGTGCAAAATCCGAGAGACAAAAAAAATGCGGCCCCGCTATCGAGGGGCCGCATTCACTTTTCACACATACCGCAAACAGATTGGCAGAAGGCGAATTAGGTCCTCGACTAGCGTCGCTCCGAAGTTGTTTCGGTCAACGTTCGACGTGCCATATTTTTTCGCCTTGTGCGCAATGCGCTTCTTGCGGATTGAAGACTCGGCGGACCGAGGCTTCGTTTTCGTTGGTAGGCTCGATTGGACTCGAACCAACGACCCCCACCATGTCAAGGTGGTGCTCTAACCAGCTGAGCTACGAGCCTGAAAGAAGTGAGATTATATGGAGCGTTTCGATTTTTGGCAAGTGCATCTGTGCGATGAATCGAAAAATTATTCGTCGATCCGTTCAACTTTTCGCGCAGTGACGCTCCCGGCCGTAGCTAGCGTTCAGGCTCGACGCGCCGCGCGGATCACGCCCACGACTTCCCCGAGCAAGGTGCACGCACGTTGAATCTGCATTGCGTTGGACACTTCCACGGTGAACTGCATGTAGGCTACGTTGCGCCGGCTTTGCGTCTTCACGCCTATCACGTTGATTTTCTCGCGCGCGAAGACTTCCGTGATGTCGCGCAATAGTCCCTGCCGATCCGCCGACTCGACCGACAAATCCACCGGATACACCGACGACCCGCGCCCGTTCATCACCTGCGCCGACCACGTCGTATGCAGCACGCGCTCGGGCGAACGCTGCGCCATGCGCTGGAACGTCGCGCAATCGGAACGATGAATCGACATGCCCTTGCCGCGCGTGACGAACCCCGCAATAGGGTCCGGCGGCGCCGGGCGGCAGCAACGCGCGAGTTGCGTGAGCAACGCATCGACGCCGACGACCAGCACGCCCGTCGATGCCCCGAGCGCCACGCTCTGTCCGCTGCTGCGCTTTTCGAACTGCTCGGGCGTCTCGAGTTCGGGCTCGGGGGGCGGCGTATCGCTCAAGGCCTGTTCGATATTGCGCAGGCTGAATTCGTCCTTGCCGACGACCGAGTAGAGATCCTCGGGCGCCTTGAAGCCGAGTTTGCTCGCGAGCTGATCGAGATTGACCGAGGTCTTCCCTTCGCGCTGCAGCGTCTTTTCGACGATCGCGCGACCTTCCGCGATGTTCTCCGCCGCATCGATCGTGTTGAACCACGCGCGCACCTTCTGCCGCGCGCGCGGGCTGTGCAGATAGCCGAGCTGCGGATTGAGCCAGTCGCGCGACGGGCCGCCCTCCTTCACCGCGACGATCTCGACCGTCTGCCCGTTCTGCAGCGGCGTGTTGAGCGGCACCATGACGCCATCGACACGTGCGCCGCGACAGCGATGCCCAAGCTCGCTATGCAGGTGATACGCGAAGTCGACCGCTGTCGCGCCGTGCGGCAACGCGATCACGCGCGCCTGGGGCGTCAGCACATAGATGTGGTCGTCGTCGAGCGTGGCGTCGCGCAACTGCTGCCAACCGGGCTGCTCGCCTTCGACATCGTCCTTCCAGGCAAGCAACTGGCGCAGAAAGGCGATTTTCTCGTCGTACTTCTCGCTTGCCGTGACCTGGCCCGCATAGCCGCGCGTGCCCGCTTCCTTGTAGCGCCAGTGCGCCGCCACGCCATACTCGGCAAACTGATGCATCTCGTAGGTACGGATCTGCACTTCGAACGCGCGCCCGTCGTCGCCGATCACGACCGTATGCAGCGACTTGTAGCCATTCGGCTTGGGCCGCGAGATGTAGTCGTCGAACTCGCGCGGCACCGGTTGCCACAAGTTGTGCACGATGCCGAGCACGGTATAGCAGTCCTTGATGTCCCCGACGATCACGCGAAACGCGCGTACATCGTTCAGTTCGGAGAAGTCGAGATGCTTGCCGCGCATCTTCTTCCAGATGCTGTAGATGTGCTTTGGCCGGCCGCTGACTTCGGCCTTGATCTGCGCGGTATCGAGTTCAGTTTGCAGCCGCGCGATGGCGTCCGTGACATAAGACTGGCGCTCCACGCGCTTCTCGTCGAGCAACTTCGCGATGCGCTTGTACGTGACCGGGTCCTCGAAGCGGAACGACAGGTCTTCGAGCTCCCACTTGAGTTGCCAGATGCCGAGACGGTTTGCGAGCGGCGCGTAGATTTCCATGGTCTCGCGCGGCACATCGGGCGAGGGATCGATCTTGTTGGCCGCGTGATAGCGCAAGGTTTGCAGGCGCGACGCGAGGCGAATCAGCACCACGCGAATATCCTGCGCGAAAGCAAGCAACATCTTGCGCAATGATTCGACTTGCGCGCGCCGCGCGGCCTGTGCGTCGCGCGTGTTCTCGGGCAAGTCCGCGAGCGTGGCGCGCGAACTGACGGAGCCGAGACGCAAGAGCTTGCGCACATCGCCGACGAGCCGCTGCACTTCCGCGCCGAAGCGCTCCTCGATGACCTTTTCCGGGTCGTCCAAATGCGGCGTCAACACGAAGAGCGCCGCAGCGGCGATCGCGTGAGCGTCGACGTTGAGCGTCTGCATGATGCGCGCCGTGCCTTCCGCGTGCTCGGTGAGCAGTTCGCCCGTCGAGACGCGCGCATCCTTCGCGTGCTCGCGGATGAACGCGAGCGCATCGTCGATGGATGGCTCCGGCAAGGTGTCGGCGATAACGGCGGACTCGGTCATGCGCGAATGACTGCTCTTTGGCGAACCTGCTTAGCGCTGCGCCGCCACGACGACGACTTCCACCAGGCATGCGGGGTTCGCGAGCTTCGCTTCGACGGTAGCGCGCGGCGGCGTGTTGCCCGCGGCGACCCACGAGTCCCACACGGCGTTCATAGCGGCGAAGTGCACCATGTCGGAGACGTAGATTTGCACCGACAACAGATGCGACTTGTCGCTGTTCGCTTCTTCGAGCAGACGGTCGATATGGCCGAGCACTTCGCGCGTCTGGCCGGTGATGTCCTGGTCGGTGTCCTCGGCGATCTGGCCCGCGAGATACACGGTGCCGTTGTGGATGGCGATTTCCGAAAGCCGTGCGCCGACGTGATGACGAGTAACTGCCATATGCGTTCCTGTTCGATGAAGATGCAAATTGGGATAAAGCGCCAGGCGCTCAGCCTGATATTATGCCGCGCCCGCGTCATTTCCGAGAAAGAAGGCGCGCGCGGTGGCGATCTGGTCCGCCGCGAGGAAGGCCGGCGCGTGTCCGGTATCCGCCACTTCGACGCTCGTGACCGCCTGCCCTTTCGACACCATTCGCTTGACCGTCTCGCGCGACAGCAAGTCCGAATGCTCTCCTCTCACGACGAGCACCGGCGTCTTGAACGAGGCCAGCGCATGCCACAAGTACGCTTCACCCGCCGCGTTCTGTTCAGGCGTCGACGCCTTGAACGGCTTCGCGATGTCCGGGTCGTAGCGGAAGCGCCACGCACCATCCTTCTCGTGCAGAAGCGGCGTATTGATGCTTGCCCACTCCTCGTCCGTGAGATTGCCGAACGAAGCCGCAAGCGCGGCGGCGTGCCGCACGCCTTCATCGAGCGAGGCGAAGCGCGTGGGCTTGCCGAGATATTCCCCGATACGCGTGAGCGCGATGGGTTCGATATGCGGTCCCACGTCGTTGATGAGCATCTTGCGAATCGGCGTATTCGGCAAGCCGCCGAGCGCCATGCCGATGAGTCCGCCCATCGAGGTGCCGAACCAGTCCACCGTTTCCACGTTCAGACGCGCGATGAGCGTCACCATGTCCGCGACGTACTGCGGCACGCCGTAATGGCGCGGGTCGGCGAGCCAGTCCGACAGACCGCGCCCGACGACATCCGGACACACCACGCGATACTCGTTTGCGAGCGCCTGCGCCACCTTGTCGAAGTCGCGCCCCGAGCGCGTCAGGCCATGCACGCACATCAGCACGCGCGGATTGGCCGGATCGCCCCATTCGGTGTAGGCCATGCGATGCAGGCCGGCCGGGCTCGCACACTGCACGAAACGCTGGCGCGGCACGGCGGCCGCCGGATGTGGCGCTTCGACGACGATGGATGTGGTCATGGGTATTCCTCGCAGGAAGATGTCGAATCGATTGTAAGCGCCGCGCGCGAAACCGACTGAACATCGGCCGAACGGACGACCCCTTGACCACGGTGATCAAAAACAAAGCGGGCGAAGCCTCGCAGCTCCACCCGCCTTTCCACGTCGAAAGACGCCGCTTTACTTCAACCCGATTACTTCACGCCGCTGACATCCAACGGCGCGCCGGTCTTTTGCTGAATCTCCTCAGCACTGACGCCATCGGCCAGTTCGACGAGCTTGAGACCATTCTCGGTCACGTCGATCACGCCGAGGTCCGTGATGATGCGATCCACCACGCCCACGCCCGTCAGCGGCAGCGAGCATTCTTCGAGAATCTTGTGCTGGTCGCCCTTCGCGACGTGTTCCATCAGCACGACGACCTTCTTCACGCCCGCTACGAGGTCCATCGCGCCGCCCATGCCCTTGATCATCTTGCCGGGAATCATCCAGTTGGCGAGGTCGCCCGTCTTGCTGATCTGCATGGCGCCGAGAATCGCCAGGTTAATGTGGCCGCCGCGGATCATCGCGAATGAATCCGCCGACGAAAAGATCGACGAGCCCGGCAGCGTGGTCACCGTCTGCTTGCCGGCGTTGATGAGATCGGCGTCCACTTCTTCTTCGGTCGGCGACGGGCCGATGCCGAGCAGGCCGTTCTCCGATTGCAGCCATACTTCCACGCCGTCCGGCACATGGTTGGCAACGAGCGTCGGCAAGCCGATGCCGAGGTTCACATAGAAGCCGTCCTGCAATTCCTTCGCCGCGCGCGCGGCCATCTGATCACGAGTCCAAGCCATGGTCATTCTCCTTTCGCGCGGACGATACGTTGCTCAATGCGCTTTTCAGGGTGCGCATTCAGGACGAGCCGCTGCACGAAGATGCCCGGCGTATGGATGTGATCGGGATCGAGCTCGCCTACTTCGACGATCTCTTCCACTTCGGCCACGGTGATCTTGCCGGCCATGGCGCACATTGGATTGAAGTTTCGCGCCGTGCGGCGATAGATAAGATTGCCCGATTTGTCGGCTTTCCATGCCTTCACGATACCGACGTCCGCTGTCAGCGAATGCTCGAGCACGTAATGGTTTTCGCCGAACTGACGCGTTTCCTTGCCGTCCGCGATCACGGTGCCGAAGCCCGTGTTCGTGAAGAACGCCGGGATGCCCGCGCCGCCCGCGCGCAGTTTTTCGGCGAGCGTGCCTTGCGGCGTGAATTCGAGTTCAAGTTCGCCGGCCAGATACTGCCGCTCGAATTCCTTGTTTTCGCCCACGTAAGACGAAATCATTTTCTTGACCTGACGTGTTTCGAGCAGGAGGCCGAGCCCGAAGCCGTCGACACCCGCGTTGTTGCTGATGCAGGTGATGTCCTTCACGCCCGAGTCGCGCAACGCCGCGATCAGCGCTTCGGGAATGCCGCACAGCCCGAAACCGCCGACGGCGAATGTCTGCCCGTCCTTGACGATGCCATCGAGCGCCGCCTTCGCGCTGGGATAGACCTTGTTCATCTGATTGTCCCTTCCATTTGTGAACCCGACTGAAAACCGGCTTTTCTTGGCCGCCGTGGCATGCAAGGCGGCGTTTAGACTTGGGCAAAGATTACGCTTAGCGATCCATCCGGCACAATACGCAAAAATACATAAGTCTTTGCCCGCGCCCTTTGGTTCCGTCCGGGAGCGAAGCACGGGCGCACCTTTTCCTCATGCCTGAACTGGACTACCAAACCGCGTTTCATCTCGCGCCCGTTGGCCTCGTGCTTTCGCGCGAGCGCATCATCGAGGACTGCAACGAGCAGGTCTGCGCCATGTTCGGCTTCGAGCGCGCGGCGCTCATCGGCGAGTCGTTTCAGGTGCTTTATCCGAGTCCGGACGAGTTTGCGCGCATCGGCGAGCGTATTGCCGCGCATATCAGCACGCAAGGCACCTACAGCGACGATCGCATCATGAAGCGCTCGGATGGGGAAATGTTCTGGTGCCACGTCACCGGCCGCGCGCTGGAGCGCGACGCACCGCATGCGGCAGGCGTCTGGACTTTCGAGGATTTGAGCGCGACGCGGCGTGTGGCCATAGAACTGACGCCGCGCGAAAGGGAGATCGCCGCGCAACTCGTGACCGGCAAGACGAGCAAACAAATTGGCCGCGTGCTCGACATTAGCCCGCGCACGGTCGATATCTACCGCGCGCGGCTCATGCGCAAATACGATACGGGCAACGCGACGGAGTTGCTGCAGCGCCTGCTCGGCAACTGAGCGCGCACGCTCATAGTGCGGGCGCAGCCGTCTCGATGATCTGACGAAGCAAGTCCGGCAGCGGCACGGACTTGCCCGCCTTGTAATCCACCCACACGATCTTGGCCGCGCCCTTTGCAAAGAGCTCACCGGGCGCGTCGTCGCGATACAGCTCGAAGTGCGTTTCCAGGCTGCTGCGTCCAGGCTTGCCGACCGACATGCGGCCGATCACGTTGCCCGGATAATGCAGTTGCTGCAGGAATTCCATCGACGCATTGACGATCACCGGCCCTTGTCCCTCGGCGTTCGATCCGACGATGCCGAGCTCTTCGAACCACGAAATTCGCACCTGCTCCATGTAGCGGAAGTAGACGGTGTTGTTGACGTGCCCGAAGGCGTCCATGTCACCCCAACGGATAGGCATGGAAAGTTCGAAGACGGTATGAAAAGGGTTGTTGCTCATGTTTGCCTGGTCAAGATAGCGCGCGTTCAGAGCGAAAAACCGTCGTCCGCCGAGATGACCGCGCCGTTCATGAACTGCGATTCGTCGGCGGCGAGCAAGAGCAGAAGGCCGTCGAGGTCGCCGGGCGAACCCACGCGGCGGCGCGGCAGCATCGACACGAGCTTCTGGCCTTGCTCGGTTTTCCAGTGATGGTGATTGATTTCGGTGTCGATATAACCCGGGCAGATGGCGTTCACATTGATGCCGTGGCGGCCCCATTCGAGCGCCATGGCCTTGGTCATCTGCACGACCGACGCCTTGCTCATGGCGTAGAGGCCGATCTGCGGAAACACGCGCAGTCCCGCCACCGAAGCCACGTTGATGATGCGATACGCCGGCTTGGCCGCGCCGCTGCCGCGCATGATCATGCGCTTGGCTACTTCTTGCGCCACGAAAAACGCGCCGCGCACATTGGTGCCGAAGACGTATTCGTAGTCGGAGGGCGTGACGTCGGTCAGCTTCTGCGTGGTCGACACACCCGAATTATTCACGAGGATGTCGATGGTACCGGCTTCCGTCTCCGCATGCGCGACCGCGGACTTGATGCTCTGATAGTCGGTCACGTCCAGCGACACGACATGCGCCGCGCCACCCGATGCCTCGATTTCCGCGCGCAATTCCTTGAGACGCTCGGTGCGGCGGCTCGCCAGCACCACTTTCGCGCCGGCTTGCGACAGTACTTGCGCAAAACGCTTTCCAAGTCCACTGGACGCGCCGGTAATCAGCGCGACCTTGCCTTCCAGATTGATCGAACGGCCCATTGTGCTTCCTTCTTTTACGGTTGATTCGGCCTTACGCGGCACGCGGCATGCGCCAGTCCGCTAGTGGCATCGACACCGATTTCGCGGCGCCGTCTAGAATAGTACGATCGTACTCGATCAGACAAGGTCGGTTGCAGCCTGCCTGACGTTCGCTGACAATACGCGATCTTAAAAGGCCATTCTAACGGTACAGAGGAGCATTGATGACCCCGGCGAGCCTTATCGAGCAGTACGGTCCCCGCGAATCGATGGAATACGACGTCGTCATCGTCGGCGGCGGGCCAGCCGGTTTGTCGGCGGCTATCCGGTTAAAGCAGCTTGCGCAAGAAAAAGGCGTCGAAATCGGCGTGTGCGTGCTGGAAAAAGGTTCGGAGATCGGCGCGCACATTTTGTCGGGCGCGGTCATGGACCCGCGCGGTCTGTCCGAACTCATCCCCGACTGGAAGGAAAAAAACGCACCGCTCGACGTCGAAGTGACCGAAGACCGCTTCCTCTTTCTCACGCAGGACAGCGCGAAGCAGGTGCCGAACTGGCTGCTTCCCGACAACTTCAAGAATCACGGCAACTACGTCGTGAGTCTCGCCAACGTCACGCGCTGGTTGGGCGCGCAGGCGGAGGAACTGGGCGTCGAGATCTTCCCGGGCTTTCCGGCCGCCGAAGTGCTGTACAGCGACAGTGGCGCGGTGAAAGGCGTCGTCACCGGCAATCTGGGCATCGGCAAGGATGGCGAGCCGACCGAGAACTTCCAGCTCGGCATGGAATTGCACGCGAAGTACACGCTCTTCTGCGAAGGCGCGCGCGGGCATCTCGGCCGTCAGTTGATGGACAAGTTCAAGCTCAATCAGAATGCCGATCCGCAGGTATATGGCATCGGCATCAAGGAATTGTGGGAGATCGATCCCGTCAAGCACAAGCCGGGGCTCGTTATCCACACGGCGGGCTGGCCGCTCGATCCCGACACGTACGGCGGCTCGTTCCTTTATCACATGGACAACAATCAGGTGATGGTGGGCTTCGTGGTCGGGCTCGGCTATTCAAACCCGTACCTTTCGCCGTTCGAAGAGTTTCAGCGCTACAAGACGCATCCGGCCATTCGCCCGTTCCTCGAAGGCGGCAAGCGCATTTCCTACGGCGCGCGCGCCATTACCGCGGGCGGCCTGATGTCGTTGCCAAAGCTCGTGTTTCCGGGCGGCGCGCTGGCCGGCGACGACGCGGGCTTTTTGAACGCATCGCGCATCAAGGGCAGCCACGCGGCGATCAAGTCCGGCAAGATGGCCGCCGAAGCCGCCTTCGACGCGGTGCAGGCGGGCCGTCAGAGCGACGAGTTGAGCGCGTATCCAGAAGCCTTCGATACTTCCTGGCTCAAGACCGAACTGCATCGCGCGCGCAATTTCAAGCAGTGGATGAGCAAGGGCCTGTACCTCGGCACGTTCATGGTCGGGCTGGAACAGAAGGTCATGGGCGGCAACGTGCCGTGGACGCTGCATCATCAGCATTGGGATCACGAGATGCTGAAGCCCGCGTCGCAGAGCAAGCCGATCGTTTATCCGAAGCCGGATGGCAAGCTGACGTTCGACAGACTTTCGTCGGTGTTCATTTCGAACACGAATCACGAAGAGAATCAGCCGGCGCATCTGACGCTGAAAGACCCGAGCGTGCCGGTGAACGTGAATTTGCGGACCTATGCAGGTCCGGAAGGACGTTATTGCCCGGCAGCGGTGTACGAGTTCGTGAAGACGGACGATGGCGGCGAACGTCTGCAGATCAACGCGCAAAACTGCGTGCATTGCAAGACATGCGATATCAAGGACCCGACGCAGAATATCGTGTGGGTGACGCCTGAAGGCGGCGGCGGGCCGAATTACCCGAATATGTAATCGGGTGAGATGGTGGGCCGCGCGTGGGCGCGGCTGTCGTACGGCGCCGGTCTTGAACCGGCGCCGTGCTTTTATCGGCGAGGATAATGCCGTCGCGGTCAAGCCTCCCGTTCAGAAAAGCGCAATCAACGCGCGATCAACTAGCCGGCGTATGCGCCGCAATCTTCGGCGTGCCGACGACGACATCGCCGTTCTGCGCACGATGCCTCAGCGCGTGGTCCATTAGCACGAGCGCAAGCAGGGCCTCGGCGATAGGCGTCGCGCGGATCCCCACGCACGGATCGTGACGGCCGAAGGTCTCGACAGTCGCGGGCGCGCCCGATTTGTCGATCGACTGACGCGCCGTGCGAATGCTCGATGTCGGCTTGATCGCAATCGACACGGTGATGTCCTGCCCGCTCGAAATGCCGCCGAGAATGCCGCCCGCATTGTTGGTCGCGAAACCTTCGGGCGTCATCTCGTCGCCATGCTGCGAACCGCGTTGCGCCACGCTCGCGAAGCCCGCGCCGATCTCGACGCCCTTCGCTGCATTCAGGCCCATCATCGCCTTGGCGATGTCGGCATCGAGTCGATCGTAAAGCGGCTCGCCCAAGCCGACCGGCACGCCGCTCGCGACCACTTCGATGCGCGCGCCGACCGAGTCGCCGTCGCGCCGCAAGTTGTCCATGTACGCCTCGAGTTGCGGCACCACGTCGGCATTCGGCGCGAAGAACGGGTTCTCGCGCACATGTTCCCAACCGACGAACGGAATGGGAATCTCGCCGAGCGCGCTCATGTAGCCGCGCGTTTCCACGCCGAACTTTTCGCGCAACCATTTCTTCGCGACCGCGCCTGCCGCGACTGTCGGCGCCGTCAGACGCGCCGACGAACGGCCACCGCCGCGATAGTCGCGCACGCCGTATTTCTGCCAGTAGGTGTAATCGGCGTGACCGGGGCGGAAGGTTTCGACGATATTGCCGTAGTCCTTGCTGCGCTGATCCGTATTGCGGATAAGCAGCGCGATGGGCGTGCCGGTGGTCACGCCTTCGAATACGCCCGAGAGAATCTCGACCTGATCCGCTTCCTGGCGCTGCGTCACGTGGCGCGACGTGCCGGGACGGCGGCGGTCCAGTTCGACCTGGATATCGGCCTCGCTCAGGGCCATGCCGGGCGGGCAGCCGTCGATCACGCAGCCGATCGCCGGTCCGTGCGACTCGCCGAAGTTGGTGACGGTGAAAAGCGTGCCAAGGGTATTGCCGGACATGAGCGTCGACCTTAGAAAAGTGCCGGGGAAACCGACATTATGCCAGTGGCATCTAGCGCCGCGCCCCGCGCAACGCCGTCACGATCTGCTGCAAACGTTCCGGCGTCGCCTCGTCCGGCGCGATCGGTTCGCCTACCGCCAGCGTCAGGCGGGTCATGACGCCGCGTTGGATAGGCCGCGGCCAGCGCGCATCTTCATGACGCGAAAACACGCTGCCCCACAAGCCTCGCAGCGCGACCGGCACGACCGGCGCCGGATGCCGCCGCAGGATCTGCGAAATGCCGTGCCTGAACGGATTGATCTCGCCCGTACGCGTGAGTTTGCCTTCGGGAAAGATGCACACGAGCTCGCCCTCTTCGAGCGCTTCGGCGCATTTCTGGTACGCGCGTTCGAGCAATTCCGCGTCTTCGTGCGCGGGCGCGATCGGAATGGCCTTCACATGGCGGAACAGCCAGCCGATCACCGGCGAGCGAAAGATGCGGTGATCCATCACGAAGCGGATCGGGCGCGGACTTTCGGCCATGATGACGACGGCATCGACGAAACTGACGTGATTGCACACCAGCACCGCCGCTCCGCGCGATGGAATGCGCTCGGCATCCACGAGACGAATGCGGTAGAACGTATGCACCAGCACCCAGGCCATGAAGCGCAGCAGAAACTCCGGCACGAGCGAATAAATGTACGCGGCGACAACCACGTTGAGCAGCGCGGTCGCGAGAAAGAGCCCGGGAATGCCGACGCCGAGCGCCGTGAGCCCGAGCGCCATCAACGCCGAGACGATCATGAAGAACGAGTTCAGGATATTGTTCGCGGCGATGATGCGCGCCCGATGCGTCGGCTGGCTGCGCGCCTGAATTAGCGCGTAGAGCGGCACGCTGTAGAAGCCGCCGAACATGGCAAGGAGAAAGAGGTCCGCGAGAATGCGCCAGTGCGGCAACGCGAGCAGAAACTCCGCAACGCCGAGCAGATGCCCCGCCGGCGCAATCCGATGACTGGCAAAGAACAGATCGATGGCGAACACGCTGATGCCGATGGACCCGAGCGGCACCAGTCCGATCTCGACGCGCCGCTTCGACAGCTTCTCGCACAAGAGCGAACCCGTGCCGATGCCGAGCGAAAACGTCGCGAGGAGAATGGTGACGACATCGGGGTTCGCGGAGAGCACGTCCTTCGCGAAGTTGAAGAACGACGTGAGAAAAGTCGCGCCGACGAACCACAGCCATGAAATGCCGAGCAGGCTCAGGAACACGGTACGGTCGGCTTTCGCGAGCTTGAGATTGCGCCACGTCTCCGAGACCGGATTCCAGTTGATGCGCAAGTCCGGCTGCGACGCGTTGGACTTCGGAATGAAGCTCGATACGACGCGCCCGATGATCGCGAACGCGAGACACGCAGCCGCGAGCACCATCGCCCCGTGTTCGACCGCACCCGCCGCTGCCCCGCCGACGATCGTGCCGATGAGAATCGCGACGAATGTGCCCATTTCCACGAGCCCGTTGCCGCCGACGAGTTCGGAAGCCTCCAGATGCTGCGGCAGATACGCATACTTCACCGGCCCGAACACCGTGGAGTGCACGCCCATCAGAAATGTGCAGACGTATAAAAGCGGCGCGCTATGCAGCACGAAGCCGGCGCCGCCAATCAACATGACGAGAATCTCGAAGCTCTTGACCAGGCGCGCGAGCGTGGCCTTGTCGTATTTGTCGGCGATCTGGCCGGAGGTCGCGGAGAACAGCACGAACGGCACGATGAAGATGGCCGAAATGAGGAACGCGGCCGTGCCCGGATCGACGCCGGAAAAGCGCGCCGCCTGAAACGTGACGAGCGACGTGAAGCCGACCTTGAAGACGTTGTCGTTCATCGCGCCTAGAAACTGCGTCCAGAAGAACGGCGCGAAACGGAGTTCGCGCAAAAGACCGAACTGGCCTTTCTCGTCGTGGCGTGCGGCGCGGGATGCGCGCGACGAGGCACGCGACGGATTTTTACTACTCATGGCTATCTACAAAAATTGATCCGGAGTTGATCGCGAACCGGGCTTGGATGGCGCCGCGCGATCGAATGCGGATGTCACGGGAAAAGAAGCTCGAAGCCTGCAAAGGCGTTCGAGCCGGACGAAAAAAAGCGCGCCACCGGGGCGCGCTTCCATGGGGTGTCACGCGAAGCGTCGAAGCGTTGGATCGGGCAGGTGCTCAGCGCGCTTCTTCCTGTTGCTCAGGCCAGTCGCGTATATACGCTTTCAGCATGCGATTCTCGAAGCCTTGTTCCTCGACGACCGCGCGCGCGACATCATAAAACGAGATCACGCCCATCAGCGCGCGATTCTCCATGACCGGCAAGTAACGCACGTGATGCTCGAGCATCATGCGCCGCACTTCGTTGACGTCCGTTTCGGGCGTGCAGGTGAGCGGATGGTCGTCCATGATCTTGCGGATGCTCGTTGTGCCGACGCTGCCGCCGTTGTCGCGCAAGGTGACGATGATTTCGCGGAAGGTAAGCATGCCGGCCAGATCGCCGTATTCCATGACGACGAGCGAGCCGATGTCATGCGCCGCCATGGCGTCGATTGCTTCGGCGAGCGGCGTGTCGGGCGTGACCGTGAATAGCGCGTTGCCCTTTACTTTCAGAATGTCGCTGACTCGCATGACTGTCTCCTCGCGAAATGCCTGTTCAATTGCCGAACGTTCTTGAAACCATGTTTCGATGCTATCGGAAAGGCCCGCAAAAAGAAAGCAAAGCAGCCGTGTCTAGCCATTCGGATAAGGCTTTGCGGGCCGATTCCCCATTCGATGTGCGCGTGTTCGCCCTCGGTTTTCCCGCGCGAGGCGGATGTTACGATGATCGACCGCTATTTTCCTGACCTGCTCCACACAGGCCGCCAACCATGCCCGCCAACCGCTTCGACACGCTCGCGCTGCACGCGGGCGCCGCGCCCGACCCCGTGACCGGGGCGCGCGCCACGCCGATCTACCAGACCACGTCGTTCACTTTCCGCGATACCGATCACGCCGCCGCGCTCTTCAACATGGAGCGCTCGGGGCATGTCTATTCCCGCATCTCGAACCCGACGGTGGCGGTTTTCGAGGAACGCGTGGCGGCGCTGGAAGGCGGCGCGGGTGCAATCGGCACGGCGAGCGGCCAGGCGGCGCTGCATCTGGCCATTGCCACACTGATGGGCGCGGGCTCGCACGTCGTGGCATCGAGCGCGCTGTATGGTGGCTCGCACAATCTGCTGCACTACACGCTGCGGCGCTTCGGGATAGAGACCACCTTCGTCGCGCCGCACGATCTCGATGCGTGGCGTCGAGCGGCCCGTCCGGAAACGCGCCTCTTCTTCGGCGAAACGCTCGGCAACCCGGGGCTCGACGTGCTCGATATCGCGGGCGTCGCGGAGATCGCGCATGAGCACGGCGCGCCGCTGCTCGTGGATTCCACCTTCACCACGCCTTACCTGCTGCGACCGCTCGAACACGGCGCCGACCTGGTCTACCACTCCGCGACCAAATTTCTGGGCGGTCATGGCACGACCATCGGCGGCGTGCTGGTGGATGGCGGCACGTTCGACTTCGCGGCGAGCGGACGCTTTCCCGAATTCACCCAGCCTTACGACGGCTTTCACGGCATGGTCTTCGCCGAGGAAAGCACGGTTGCGCCGTTCCTGTTGCGCGCGCGGCGCGAAGGGCTGCGCGACTTCGGCGCGTGTCTGCATCCGCAGGCTGCGTGGCAGTTGCTTCAAGGCATCGAAACCTTGCCGTTACGCATGGATAGGCACGTTGCTAATACGCGCAAGGTGATCGAATTCCTGCTGAGTTCGCCGGCAGTCGAAGGCGTGGCTTATCCCGAACTGCCGACGCATCGCGACCATGCGCTCGCCAAGAGGCTTCTGCCGCGCGGCGCGGGCGCGGTGTTCAGCTTCGATCTGCGCGGCGGCGTGCCGGCGGCGCGCAAGTTCATCGAGTCGCTGACGCTGTTTTCGCATCTCGCCAATGTCGGCGATGCGCGCTCGCTCGTCATCCATCCCGCCTCGACCACGCACTTTCGAATGGACGCGGCGGCGCTCGCCGCGGCGGGTATCGGTCCGGGACGTATTCGTTTGTCTATCGGACTGGAAGATGCGGACGATCTCATCGACGATCTCAAGCGCGGGCTCAAGGCAGCGCAAAAGGCGGCCGAAAGCGCAGAGAGCGGCAAAAGCAGCGAAGGCTCACGCGCCGCGCCGCTTGGGAGCCGCGCATGATGTTCGATATCGCCGGGCGCCCGGCCTACGCCTACACCGGCGGCAAACCGTTCGATGCCGCCAGGCCAACGATCGTCTTCCTGCACGGCGCGCAGCACGATCACAGCGTTTGGGGCTTGCAGACGCGTTACTTCGCGCATCACGGTTTCGGCGTGCTCGCGCCCGACCTGCCCGCGCATGGCCGTAGCGCCGGGCCCGCGTTGAGCACCATCGCCGCGCTCGCCGACTGGACGATTCACCTTCTCGATGCAGCCCATACGGACAAGGCCATTTTCGTCGGGCACAGCATGGGTTCGCTGATCGCGCTCGATGCCGCCGCGCGCCATCCGGCCCGCGCGCTCGGACTGGCGCTCGTCAGCACGGCCGCACCGATGGCCGTCTCCGACATGCTTCTCGATGCCGCGCGCGAACACGAGCCGGAAGCGATCGATATGGTCAACCAATGGTCGCATTCGACCATCGCCGCGAAACCGTCGGCTCCGGCGCCCGGATTCTGGTTGCGAGGCGTCAACCAGCGCCTGATGGAACGCATCAGCGCTCAAGGCGAGGCGCAGCTTTTTCACACCGATTTCAGCGCGTGCGACGGTTACGCGGATGCGCTCGAACGCGCTGCAACGGTGCAGTGTCCGGTACTCGTACTGAGCGGCAAGCGCGATGTAATGACGCCGCCGCGCGCCTCCCGCCCGCTCGTCGAGGCGATGAAGCGTGCGGGCGCAACGGTGAGCGCGGTCGAATTGGACGGCGGTCATGCGCTGATGGCCGAGCAACCGGATGCCGTGCTGGACACGTTGTTTGCGTTCGCGCTGAAGTGTGCGGGGGAACGGTAAGCGCTTTCGAACCGATTGACGATTCTGCGCTGTTGGCCGAGGAACCGGACGCGTCGTTTGTCTTGGCGCCGAAATGTGTGGGGAAGCGGTAAGCGCTTTAGGTCCGAGTGACGATTTTGCGCGGATAGCCGAGTAACCGGACGCGTCGTTCGTCTCGGCGCCGAAGTGCATGGAAAAACCGGTGAGCGCGTGGTCTGCAAGAAGTTGAACGCCTCACGCGTATCAAAGCCTTGCATCGCTTGCACCACCACGCGCGCCGTCGCAGAATGAATCTTGCTGGCGCTTTCGTCAGGTGGAAGGCACCGCATCGACCGGGAGGCGATCATGGCGCAGACGACACACGGAGAACACTTCGCGAACTTCGCCGAGTTCTATCCGTACTATCTGGACGAGCATCGCAATCTGACATCGCGCAGGCTGCACTTTTTAGGCTCACTCGGCGTGATTGGCTGCATTGCCATGGCCATCGCCACCGGCGACTGGCTCTGGCTGCCGGCCGCCGTGATCTGCGGCTACGGCTTTGCGTGGATCGGCCACTTCTTTTTCGAAAAGAACCGCCCTGCCACCTTTCGCCATCCGGTCTATAGCCTGATGGGCGACTGGGTAATGTTCAAGGACATCTGCATCGGCAGGATCTCGCTTTGAACCGCGCACTCAGGCCGGTTGCTGCGGCATGGAAGAACGCGGTGTTTCGAGCAGGCGCGGGTTTGTGAGCGCCGCCGCGCGCGCCGCAACGAGCGAGTTGAGCGTGGCTTCGAGCCTGTCGTTTTCGAGCGCTTCCATCAGCGCCGTACGATCGAGATGCGTGGCATCGAGACGCAATTGATAATCCAGTTCCTCCCGGTCGATCACGAACTGGTCGAACAGCATGGTCATGGTGATGTGCGCCGGGTTGGCGATCAACACGAAACGCGGCATCTTCGAGTCTTCGAGCCGGCCGATCCAGCCGAGCGCATCGAGCCGCGTGATCAGGCGCGTGGAGGTATCCAGATCGCAACGCGCCATCTTGGCGAGTTCCATCGCCGTGTAGCCAGGCTTGCCTTCGTCGCGCAATTCGACGAGTCGCGCGAGTATTTCGAGCGCGTAAAGCAAGTCGCTGCCCGGAAAGTCGCGCCGATGATATTGCCCGATGCGAATGGCCGGCAACGCGGACGTCACCATTGCTCCGACGAGTGCGATCATCCAGCAGAGATAAACCCACAGCAGAAACACCGGCAGCGCGGCGAACGCGCCATACACGGCGGTGTAAGTGGGAATACGCCGCACGTAGTAGCCGAAGCCGCGCTTGCCCAGTTCGAACGCCACCGCTGCAATCAGCCCGCCAATGACGGCATCGCGCCATTCGACCTTGCAGTTCGGCATGAACACGTAAATGATGGTGAAGGCAAACACCGTGAGCGGCAACGAAACGCCCGTGAGCGCCCATTCGACGATAGGCGGCATGAGATTGTGCGACCCCGCGAACGCGATCGAATGCGCGAACACGTAGGACGAGATGGACAGACTGCAGCCGAAGAGAATAGGCCCGAGTGTGATGATGGCCCAATAGACCATGACGCGTTGCGCGAACGGGCGCGCCTTCTTCACGCGCCAGATGACGTTGAGCGCCGATTCGATCGTCATCATGGTCATCACCGAGGTGACGAACAGGATAATGAGGCCGACCGTGGTCAAGCCCTTCGCTTTCGCGGCAAACTGGTTCAGATAATTGAAGATCTGCGTGTTGATCTGCGTCGGCATCAGGTGCGCCGCCAGGAAGTCCTGCAACGACGACTGGAACGAACCGAAAATGGGAAACGCGGTGAAGAGCGCGAACGCGACGGTTGCGAGCGGCACGACGGACAGCACGCTCGTGAACGTGAGACTGCCCGCCACCTGCGCGACGCGATCCTCGCCAAGACGCCGCGCGACGAAACCGGCGAGACGCTTGACTGCCGCGAGATCGATGAAAACGTGCCGCAAACGCATTCTCCCAAGCGAGGCCGCGTGCGGCTATCGCCCTGCGCGCCCCTAAAAACAGGCTAATCCCTATAATAGCCGTTCACTAAAAAAGCCTTATGAACGACATCCTCGTGCTCTACTACAGCCGCCACGGCGCGACCCGCGAGCTTGCGCTCGCCATCGCCCAGGGCGTCGACAGCGTTCCTGGCATGGCCGCGCGGGTGCGCACGGTGCCGCCGGTGTCCACCGTCTGCGAAGCCACGCAGCCCGACATTCCCGCCGACGGCCCGCCTTACGCCGAGCTGCGCGATCTGGAGGAATGTGCGGGTCTTGCGCTCGGTTCGCCCACGCGCTTCGGCAACATGGCCGCGCCGCTAAAATATTTCCTCGACGGCACCACGCCGCAGTGGCTGTCCGGCGCGCTCGCGGGCAAGCCGGCGAGTGTCTTCACCTCCACCGGCAGCCTGCACGGCGGCCAGGAAACCACGCTGCTCTCGATGATGCTGCCGCTTCTGCATCACGGCATGCTGATCGTCGGCATTCCTTACACCGAGTCGCGCCTGACTACCACGCAAAGCGGCGGCACGCCTTACGGCGCATCGCATCATGCGCGCACGGGCGACGCCAGCCACCACGGCATCACCGCCGACGAGAAAGCGCTCGCCGTCGCGCTCGGCACAAGGCTCGCGCGCACCGCGCTCGACCTCGTGCGTGGCGCGAAGGCCGCTTAAGTCCGTTTGAGCCCGCTTAAGCCCAACATGACCGCACCTTCGCTGACCGAGCCGCGAACGAACGCGCCGCTTGCCATCGGTGCGCTGACGAGTCTTGCCGCGCTCATCGTGCTCTCGCTTCTCTGGGAGCTGTGGCTCGCGCCGCTGCGTCCCGGCGCATGGGTACTCGCGTTGAAAGCACTGCCACTTGCATGCGCGCTGCCCGGTGTCATCAAGCGCAACGTCTATACCTTGCAATGGGCTTCGATGCTCGTTTTGCTCTACTTCGCCGAAGGCATCGTGCGCGGCATGACCGATACCGGCCTCTCCGCGCGCCTCGCCTGGCTCGAAACTTTGCTTGCGTTCGCATTCTTCGTCTGCGCGCTCGGCTTCGTCGCCCCCTTCAAACGTGCGGCGCGTGCAAGAAAACGCTAAATCGTTCGCTTTTTTCCATACGGACGTGATGCTTTTTAGCACGGATCGAAACGCTGCGCGCGGCCTATGCCATTCGGCCGAGGCGCAAGCCGCGCCCCGCTGCGCGATACTGTCGACTACGCTACACGGTCCAATCTGCCCTCATCCATGACTGCCTCTCACGCCCTGTTCATCGCCGCCTGCACCGAACTGCTCGGCGCGTCCCACGTTCTCACGCACGATCACGACACCGAGCCGTTTCTCGTCGACTGGCGCAAGCGCTATCGCGGCAATGCGTGCGCCGTGCTGCTTCCCGCCGATACCGCGGAAGTCGCCGCCGTCGTCGGACTCGCGCATGAACACGGCGTGGCCATCGTGCCGCAAGGCGGCAACACGGGACTCGCGGGCGGCGCAACCCCCGACGAGAGCGGCGCGCAAGCGGTGTTGAGCCTGCGCCGCCTGAACCGCATTCGCGGTATCGATCCGCATAACAACACCATTACCGTCGAAGCGGGCGTCGTGCTCGCCGAAGTCCAGGCACGCGCCGAAAGCGCACAACGTCTCTTCGCGCTGAGTCTCGCGGCCGAAGGCAGTTGCACGATCGGCGGCAACCTCTCGACCAACGCGGGCGGCACGGGCGTTCTGCGTTACGGCAACACGCGCGAGTTGTGCCTGGGCCTCGAAGTCGTGACGCCGCAAGGCGATATCTGGGACGGCCTGCGCGGCTTGCGCAAGGACAACACCGGTTACGATCTGCGCGATCTGTACATCGGCGCGGAAGGCACGCTCGGGATCATCACGGCGGCGGTGATGAAATTGCATCCCGCGCCGGTCGCGCGCGTGACAGCGCTCGCGGGTCTAGCCTCGCCGCACGCCGCACTCGATTTCCTGGCAATGGCGCAACGTCACGCAGGTGCGCTCCTGACCGGCTTCGAGCTCATGTCCGACTTCTCGATGCGCCTCGTCGGCCGGCATTTTCCGCAACTTCGGTATCCGTTCGGCGAACCGCACGCGCAAACCGTGCTGCTCGAACTCTCCGACAGCGAAAGCGACGAACACGCCCGCGCGCTCTTCGAAAGGCTGATGGAACAGGCTATGGAAGAAGGTATCGTCAAAGATGCCGTGGTCGCGGAAAGCCTCGCGCAGTCGCAGGCATTCTGGGATTTGCGCGAGCATATCCCGCTCGCGCAGGCGGAGGAAGGGCTGAACATCAAACATGACATTGCGGTGCCGATCTCGAGCATCGGCCGCTTTATCGAGGAAACCGACGCGATCATCGCTCGAGCCACGCCCGGCGCGCGCATGGTGACCTTCGGACATCTAGGCGACGGCAATCTGCATTACAACGTGCAGGCGCCCGAAGGCGTCGATCAGAAGCAATTTCTCGAAGCGTTCCAGACGCCGATCAACGCGCTCGTCTACGACCAGGTGCATGCGCATCGCGGCAGTATCAGCGCGGAGCACGGTCTCGGGCAACTGAAGGTGGACGAAGCGATGCACTATAAATCGGCCGTCGAGGTGCGCCTCATGCAAAGCATCAAGGCCGCGCTCGATCCCGAGAATCGCATGAATCCGGGCAAGGTCGTGCGCTGGGCGCAAGCCGGGACAAGGAAGGAGAACATCGCATGAAGATACGCGTGCTGTCGGACCTGCATCTGGAAAACGACGAGCCGCTCGCGATTCCTTATGCCGAAGCCGATCTCGTCGTGCTGGCGGGCGATATCCACAATCACGCCGAGGGCGTGCGTTGGGCGGTGGAGAATTTCGGTTCGGATGTGCCTATCGTCTATGTGCCGGGCAATCACGAGTACTACGACGCCGAATTCGGCGCGATGGAAGTCGCCATGCTCGACGCGGCGCAAAGCGTGGACAACGTGCATTACCTGAACAACGCGGCGCTCGTCGACCGGCGCGGCGCGTGGCGCGTTCTCGGCACGACGCTCTGGACCGACTTCGCGCTGTTCGGGTCGAGCGACGAAGAAATCGGCCGCGCGCAGGAAGCGTGCATCAAGGTCATGCTGGATTATCGAGGGCTGATCCAGCTCGCGTGGCCGGAGCAAAACGGCGAACCCCGCGCGTTCGCACCGGAAGATTCCCTCGCGCTGCACGAGCAAGCGCGCGCGTGGCTCGAAAACGAATTGGCCAGACCGTTCGCGGGCCAGACGATCGTCGTCACGCATCACGCGCCGTTGCGCGAAAGTCTGTCCGAGCGGTATGCGACGGATATCGTGTCGGCGGGCTTCGTCAATCATCTGCCGACGCTCGCCCGCACGCCCGCCGCGCTTTGGATTCACGGCCACACGCATACGTCGTTCGACTACACGGCGAATGGGACGCGCGTGGTCTGCAATCCGCGCGGCTACTTCGACCGTCGCTCCGGGCGCTGGGAAAACGAACAGTTCGCCTGGGACAAGGTCGTCGAAATCTGACGGAGCAACGCGAATAACAGGAGCCAAGCCATGTGCGGCCGAATCAGCCAGTACCGACTGCCGATGCATTACGCGCAACGTCTGCATCTGAAGAACCCGTTCGTACTCGTCGATGCCGCCGACCGGCGGCCCGGCTATAACCTGTCGCCGGGCACGCATCCGCTCGCCGTCTATCCCGACGAATCGATTCGCGCCGTGCATTGGGGATATTGCCCGCCGTGGGCGATACAAAAGAAGCTGCCGCAGACCATCAACGCGCGCGTCGAGACGGCGTCGACCAGTGCCTATTTTCGCAATCTGTGGAAAAAAGCGCGCATTCTCGTGCCGGCGGATGGCTGGTTCGAATGGCGAATCGAGCCGCGTCCGGGCGAATTGTCGACAAACCCCGCCGCCGCGAAGCCCTTCAAGCAACCGTATTACATTCGACGCGCCGACGGTGAGCCCATGTTCCTCGCCGCGCTCACGAGCGTCACGCGCGAGGAGGACGCCGCGCAGCCCGGCGCAGGCTTCGTGATCGTCACGGCAGCAGCCGACGAAGGCCTCGTGGACGTCCACGACCGCCGCCCGCTGGTTTTCTCCGCAGCCACGGCGCGGCGCTGGCTGGACCCGGACGCATCAGCGGAGGATTTGGCGCGGCTCGTGAAGTCCGACGGCATGCCGGCTTCGCACTTCGTCTGGCACCGCGTTTCAACCGATGTGAACCGCGCCACCACGGACGAAGCGCGGCTCATCGAGCCGCTGGAAGCGCTTTTTTAGATTCAGCGGGTGCGCCGGTCGCGGTTGCTTTCGACGCGAATCGGGATCAGGCGCTTTCTTGCCTCTTCTTCCGACTGGGCACGCATGGCATTGAAAAGCTCGCGCGACGCCGGAACGGCGATCAACGACACAAGCGCGGCAAGAGCGAACATAAGTGGCGTGCTCATCAGACGAGTCCCCAAGATAAATGCAGTGAACGTGGACAGACAGTAGCAAATGCGGGTGAATCAGGAGTAAGCAAGTGTTGCGCCGCAGCTTATTTCGTAACCGGACTTCGGTCAGCGCGCCGGAGCCGACAGCACTGACGGCAAGCATATTCAGCCTACTACGAACTCCTTGAGCGACTCGGAATCGGCGGCGAGCGTGTCGGGCAGCGCCGCGCGCAGAAACTCCACCCACGTGCGGATCTTGGCGTCCAGATACTGGCGCGACGGATACAGGGCGTAGACCGTCAGTTCCTGCATCGTGTATTGCGGCAGCACACGCACCAAAGTGCCTGCGCGCAAGGCGGGCAGCGCGGAGGACGTCGGCAATACGCCGATGCCCATGTTTTCCCGGATCGCCGTCACCATGGCGTCGGCCACGTTCACCGTGAAGGGCGAAGCGCCGAGACTGACCGTTTCCTGCCCGTTCGGACCGTCGAAGACCCAGCGGTCGGGCGGAAACACGGGCGTCATCAATTGCAGACAGGTGTGGCGCACCAGATCGGACAACACATGCGGCGTGCCGTGCTTCTCGATATACGCCGGTGACGCACATGCAATGCTGAACACCGTGCCGAGCCGCGCCGACACCAATGCGGAATCCGGCAACTCAGAAGCCAGCACCACCGACACGTCGTAACCCTCGTCCAGTAGATCCGGCACGCGTTGCGCCAAAGTCAGCTCGACCTGCACGGACGGATGACGCTGCTGATAGCGCGAGATCATCGGCACGACATAGTGCACGCCGAAGCTCGTCATCGAATGCACCTTGAGTTTGCCGGCCGGGCGCGCGTGGGCGTCGCTGGCTTCGGCTTCGGCCTGATCGACGTAAGCGAGAATTTGCTCGCAGCGTTGCAAATAGCGCTCGCCCGCCTCGGTTAGCGCGATTCGGCGCGTCGTGCGATTGAGCAGCCGCGTGCGCAGATGCGCTTCGAGGTCGGACACGGCGCGCGACGCGTAGGCGGTGGTCGTATTGAGATGCTGCGCGGCGGCGGTGAAACTGCCCGCCTCGACGACGCGCGCGAACACGCGCATGTTTTGGAGCGTATCCATGACGCTTTCCCGTTTTTCGGCGTTTGTGCAGATCGAATTGTTACATGACCAGTAACAGCGATTATCGCAATCTCAGTAAGAATGCTTTACATCGTTACTGGTTATTCGACAATCCCTGCAAAAATATAATTCACTCTCAAATTCTATTCAATTTTGGGAGGGAATCGTGCGGAGCCGGTCGTTCAGCTATGCCGCTTATGCCGCGGTTCTTACGGCATTTTTAACAATCGCCGGATGCGCAAGTACGGGCAAGGTCGCGCCGCAGGATCCGCTGAAAGACGTGGCAACGCTCGATGTCGGCAACGCCATTCGCGCCGCCAATGCGGACGCCGCGTGGCCCGGCCAGGAATGGTGGCGCGCGTATCGCGATCCGCAGCTCGATGCCTGGATTACACGCGCAACCGGCGGCAACCCGACACTGGCGATGGCCGCCGCACGCGTTCGCGAGGCGCGCGAGGAAGCCGGCGTGGCGCGCTCGGCGCTTTTGCCGCACGTCGATGGCGCGATGAGCCTGCAACGCAAGCACTGGCCGGAGAACGACTTCTACGGCCCCGGCTACTACGGCGGCACGACTACGTGGGACGACACCGCCGGCCTTTCGCTCTCCTATGACCTCGATCTCTGGGGCCGCGACGATAACGCCGCCGAACGCGCGCTCGATGTCGCCCACGTGCGCGCCGCCGATGCCCGCGCCGCCCAGCTCGAACTCGAAACCAACGTGGTGCGCGCCTACATCGGCTTTTCGCAGGCGTTTGCGCTGCTCGATATCGCGCAACAGACGCTCGCGCAGCAGCAGCGCATCGCGGATCTCACAGAGCGGCGTTTGAAAGGCGGCATAGGCACACAGCTCGAAGTGAGTCAGGCCGAAACGCCGTTGCCCGAGTACGAGCGTCAGGTCGATATCCATCAGGAAGAGATTGAGCTCGCGCGCCATCAGCTCGCCGCGCTTGCAGGCGAAGGTCCCGGCGCGGGCGATGCGCTCACGCGTCCCACGCTCGCGCTCGCGACGCCGCTGCCCTTGCCCTCGTCGCTGCCCGCCGAACTCGTGGGTCATCGGCCCGATATCGTCGCGGCGCGCTGGATGGTGGCGGCGCAAGCGCGCGGTATCGATGTCGCGAAGGCCGAGTTCTATCCGAACATCAATCTCGCGGCGTCGCTCACGCAGACTTTCGCGGGCGGCGCGCTGCTCAGCTTCCTCACGAGCAAGGCGACGGGTTATACATTCGGCCCGGCGCTGTCGTTGCCTATCTTCGAAGGCGGACGGCTGCGCTCGCAACTCGGCGCGGTGTCGGCGCAATACGACGTGGCCGTCGATCACTACAACGCGACGCTCGTCGCCGCGCTCAAGGACATCGCCGATCAGGTCGTGCGCGTGCGTTCGCTCGACACGCAGCTGGAAGCGTCGGGGCGCTCGGTCGCCGCCGCACGCAAGAACTACGACCTCGCCAACGCCGGTTATAAGCGCGGCCTGACCGATTACGTCAACGTGCTGATCGCGCAAGCGCAATTGCTGCGCGCGCAGGACGGCGAAGCACGCGTGCGGGCGCAACGGCTCGCAGCCTATGCGACGCTCACCTCCGCGCTCGGCGGCGGCATCGACGATCCCTCGAATGGTCCGCAAGAAACGGCGCTCGCGCCCGCGAAGCATATCGGCCCGTTCGGTTCGTCGCTCGGCGCGTCGTCCTCGGTGAAGTGAGGAGAACGTTCATGGCCACTGTTCTCATCGACAAGCGCGCATCGCTCGTGAACGCCTTCGCGGATTGGGCGCGCACCGACGGCCTCGCGTGGATCTACATCTTCAAGGCGGTGCTGGCGGCGCTGATCGCGCTATGGATCGCCATGCGGCTCGACATGCAGCAGCCGCGCACCGCGATGACCACCGTCTTCGTCGTGATGCAGCCGCAAAGCGGCATGGTGCTCGCGAAGAGCTTCTACCGTTTCTGCGGCACGATGGTCGGTCTCGTCGTCATGCTCGCATTCATCAGCCTGTTCTCGCAGCAGCCGGTGCTGTTTCTCTCGGCGACGGCGCTCTGGGTCGGCATCTGCACGGCGGGCGCGGCGCGCAATCGCAACTTCCGCTCGTATGGCTTCGTGCTCGCGGGATACACGGCGGCGCTGATCGGCATACCGGCGGCGCAGCATCCGGATGGCGCGTATCTGTCGGCCCTGACGCGGGTGGGCGAAGTGTCGCTCGGCATCGTGTGCGCGGGCGCCGTGAGCGCGCTCGTGTTTCCGCAACTCGCGGGCGAGCAGATCCGCACCACGGTGCGACGGCGCTTCACGCAATTCGTCGATTACGTCTGTCACGCGATGTCCGGCAAGCTCGAGCGCGCGCAAATCGAACGCACCAATCTGAGCTTCGTCGCGGATATCGTCGGCTTCGAGGCGGCGCGCAGTGTCGCGATTTTCGAGCATCCCGAATCGCGGCGGCGCGGCGGGCGGCTCGCGCGGCTGAATAGCGAATTCATGAGCGCATCCACGCGTTTTCACGCGCTGCATCAGTTGATGAACCGGCTGCGCGCAAACGCGTCGGGCACGACCATCGATGCGCTCGAACCGTTCATTCACGAAGTGCCGCCGCTGTTGCTGATTGCGGGCGAGCCGGTGCGCAACGCTGCCGACGCCGCGCACGCCGCCGCGCAATTGCGCGACTACAAGGCCGCGTTGCCCAAGCGCGTGCGCGCGACGCGTATCTCGCTCGAAGCCGCGCCCGGCTTCACCGCACTCGAATTCGATACCGCGACCGAGCTGCTTTATCGTTTCGTCGACGACATGCTCGCGTATGCCGACACCTACGCGTCGCTCGCGGCGCCGTCGCATGAACGCGAGCGCTGGGTCGCGCGTTACGTGCCCAAGACCAATCTGCTCGCGGCCGCGGTTTCCGGCCTGCGCGGCGCGGTCGTGATGTTCGTCCTGAGCGCGTTCTGGATCGCGAGCGCGTGGCCGAGCGGCGGCACGATGGTGCTCAACGCCGCTGCCGTATGCGCGCTGGCGTCGTCCTCGCCACGGCCGAAGCAGATGGCCGCGCAAATGGCTATCGGCACGACGCTCGCGAGCATCACGGGCATGATCGTCGTGTTCGGCGTGTTTCCGCATATCGACGGCTTCGTGCTGATGTGCGCGGCGCTCGTGCCCGCGCTCATGCTCGGCGCGTTCTTGACGACGCGTCGCTCGCTCGCGGGCGTGGGCATCGGCTACTGCATCTTCTTCTGCTTTCTCGCGGGGCCGGACAACCTCGTGCATTACGATCCGACCGGCTTCATGAACGACGCCATCGCGCTCGTCTTGTCGATGATCGTCTCCGCGATCGCCTTCGCCGTGCTCCTGCCGACCGATGCGCCGTGGCTGCGCCGTCTGCTGCTCGCGGACCTGCGCCGCGAAGTAGTGAGCGCGCGGCGCGGACGTCTCGCGCAACTGACGACGCATTTCGAAAGCCGCACGCGCGACCTGCTTTCGCAGATCAACGCGCTCGCTTCCGACGAGCCCGCGCTGCAACGCGAGGCCTTGCAGTGGCTCTTCGCGGTGCTCGAATTCGGCAATGCGGTGATCGATTTGCGACGCGAAATGGCGGGCTTCGAACGCGTCGTGAACCCGACGCTCGATGCGGTGGCGCGGCTCTTCGATCGGCCACGGCAAGCGCGTTTCGATGGCGCGCTCGTCGCGACGGAACACGCCATCGACGAGATGCAGGCCAGGCTTGCTTCGCAGGCTTCGGATTCGGATACGCCGCGTGAAGAGCGGCATCGGCTGCAACGCATCGTGAGTCATCTGCATTTCATTCGTACCGCACTGCTCGACCCGGAATCGCCGTTCGCAGCGTTCCAACCGATTTCGCCTGAAGGAGCGTCCCATGCCGCGTGATACCGCGATTCTCGAAGCTTACGTGCCGACGCTGCTTTTGCTGTGCCTCGCGGGCGGGCTTGTCACCTGGATCATCGACCGCGTGCTGGCGCTGACAGGACTGTATCGCGTGGTCTGGCATCCGGCGCTGTTTCGCGCGAGCCTGCTCGTCTGCGTGTGCGGCGTGCTGGGTCTCGCGGTGTATCGATGATTCTCGACCGCTTCGTCGCCAACAACATATTCAAGAGAGTTGCATCATGCTGATCAGAAAACTCGTCGGCTACGTCATGACGATAGCCATCTTCGCTGCGGCGCTCGTCATTGGCCGCATGCTGTGGGTGCATTACATGAACGATCCGTGGACGCGCGATGGACGGGTGCGCGCCGATGTGGTCAACGTGGCGCCGGACGTGTCGGGCGCGGTCGTGCAGATGCCGTTGCACGACAATCAGTTCGTGAAGAAAGGCGACTTGCTGCTGGAGATCGACCCGTCGCATTACCAGATCGCCGTCGAGCAGGCGCAGGCGAACGTCGCGGCGCGCGCGGCCGAGTTGCGCATGCGCCGGGCCGATGCGGCGCGTCGCGCGGACATGGACGCGCTGGTCGTCTCGAAGGAAGCACGCGAGAACTCCATGCAGACGGCATCGACTGCCGAGGCGCAGTTGCAGCAGGCGAATGCCGCGCTGGATGCCGCGAAGCTCAATCTGGAACGCACCAAGGTGTTTTCCCCGGTGGATGGCTATGTGACGAATCTGAACGTGTATCGCGGCGACTACGCGACGGCGGGCGCGGCGAAGCTCGCCATCGTCGATAGTCATTCGTTCTGGGTTTATGGCTATTTCGAAGAGACCAAGCTGCCGCATGTGAAGATCGGCGACAAGGCGCAGATTCGTTTGATGAGCGGCGGCGAGCTCACGGGTCACGTCGAGAGCATTTCGCGCGGCATTTACGATCGCGACAATCCCCAAAGCCGTGAGTTGCTCGCGGATGTGAACCCGACGTTCAACTGGGTGCGGCTTGCGCAACGCGTGCCTGTGCGCGTGAAGATCGATGATGTGCCGGAGGGCGTGCTGCTCGCAGCGGGGACGACTTGTACGGTGGTGATTGGGGCGATGTAAGGTACGAAAGCCCGTTCCGCTTTCGCCAGAAACGGGCTTTCTCAAGCAAGACCAAGCCTTACTTCAAAACCACTTTCACATCGAAGTACTTGGCCGCGAACCGGTCGATGCTCCCATCGTCCTTCAACTCCTTCAGCGCGCGATTGAGCGCATCCTTCAGCGCCTTATCGTTCTTGCGCACGCCGAAGCCGACGCCTGATCCGAGCAGCTTGTTATCCGACACCGCCGGTCCCGCGAACGCGAAACCCGCGCCTTGCGGCTGCTTCAAAAAGCCCTTCGATGCCGCCTCGGCATCTTGGAACGCGGCATCCAGACGGCCCGTCGCGAGATCCGCGTAGATCTGATCCTGCGCCTGATACGACTCGACATCTATCCCCGCCGGCGCCCATTTCGCCTTCGCGTATGTCTCTTGAATCGAGCCTTGCAGCACGCCCACGCGCTTGCCCTTCAGACCATCGACGCTCGGCAGGATCGTGCTGCCCTTCTTCGCGACGAGCTGGTTGGGAATCGTATAAATGGGATCGGTGAAGTCGATCGCGACGCGCCGCTTGTCCGTGATCGTCATGTCCGAGTTGATGGCGTCGAACTTGCGCGCCTGCAAGGCCGGAATCAGGCCGTCGAACGAATTTTCGACCCACACGCATTTCGTCTTCAGCTTCGCGCACACCGCGTTGCCGATGTCGATATCGAAGCCCGTCAGTTCACCCGACGGCGTCTTGGATTCGAACGGCGCGTAAGACGCCTCCACGCCGAAGCGCAGTTCCTTCATGCTGTCGGCGGCATGCGCGTCGAGCGTTGCCATGCCTGCCGCCGCGGAAACGCTCACGAGCGCGAGCGCGGCAAACCTGCGATTGAGCCATTGCAGTTTAATCAAGTCCATCTCCTTCCAGGTCGATTCGTTCGTCTCTGTTAGATGCCGCATGCCGCCAGCGTCCGAAGCATCGCTGCACGGAAAGCCATGCTCAAACGTCTCGGCGATGATCGCTGCGCCGCATCAAACACAGGGCCGCGATTGTAGCGCGGTCGCGGCAACAGACTGTGGAGATAACGTGGACGGGGAAGTTGCAAGTGGTGGTCGCGTTCATGCAAGTACAAATGGACGGTCGGGTGCGCGGTCAAGTGCATGCGGCAAGTTCAAGCTAGAGCCCAAACGCAAATGCACGGGCAAGCCCACGCACAAGTGCAAACACGCGACAGATCGCGAAGGCGTGCCACCCACCTCGATAGAAATGTCGGCAATGTGCCGCCCAATAATCGCGACTGATGTGCCGGCCACAAGCACGACTCGACGCTCGAACAAACGTGCAAGCGCCACCGCAAACGCCAGCGCTCAATCGAGCGCAGCCAGCGTAGCCTCGGTCGTATCGACGACCATCAGCCCCGCGCGCAATCCCGCCTTGACCCGAGCATTGGGAAACACGATCCGCTCTTCATCGTGCGATACGCGATACCGGTAATCCCCATCATGCGCGAGTTCGGTGCCCGCTGGAAACGCCGTGAAATTCGGCACGTCGCCAGCCACGTTCAGCACGAACGCATCGCTTTGCTTGTCGATCTGCGCGACCACGGAAAATACGCGCAAAGGCGCATCCGCGTCCGGCCGCTCACCGCCTACCAGACGACGCAACGCCGCATCCGATGCCGCAAAACGCGTGAGATCGTTCGCGCCGAAAGGACGCACCTTGCCGAGCTCCAGCGTGCAGGCAAGCGCGTTGCAAGCCTGCGCCGTGAAATATGAGAACGTATTGTTCTTCTCGCGATGCAAAAGCACCGCCTGCAAGCGCGCATCGCGCAGCCAGTCGAACATCGCGCGTGCGAGCGGTGCGCCGGTGTGCGGCAGCAAGGCGAACTGCTCGAATACCGAGGCGCGTATCGCCGTGTGCATGTCGATATGCCATCGCGCATGCGTGACGCCCTCGAAGAACGCCAACGCACTCGCTTCGAGCGACGCCGCGCGCGGCGCTTCCCGGCTCTGCGTGAACTTCGCATGGCGGCCGCTAAAAAGCCGATTCAGATCGTCGTCGATATACCGCTCACCCGCGCGCATCGCCTCGATGTTGCCGAGAATCACCAGCATGCGCGCGGCAAGTGGCGCCGCGCCGCTCGCGATATCGGCAACAAGCCGCGACAGCATTTCGATGGGCGCGGTTTCATCGCCATGAATGCCCGCCGATGCAATCACGCTTTGCGATGCCTCGTTCGCCGCGGGTTCGAGTAACAGCACGCCATCGTCCTGCCAGGTCCAGCGCACGCCCGAAGGCGCGACGCCGAAGGTTTGCGACGGCTGCGCGCCCGACAGCGTGAAGCGCAAGAAATCGTTCAGCAGCAAGGCATCAGCGCTGGAAGTCATAGATCGATCCGAGCGAGAGAATAGACGTCAATTCATCGAGCGCGGTGCGCGACTGATCGAGCAATTGCGGATCGGCGAGATCGGCGGCCGCGAGGCGATCGCGATAATGTGTGTCGATCCACGCATCGAGGCGGGTGAAGAGCGCGTCGTTCATCCAGACATCGCGATTGACGGCCGCGTGCTCCACGTCGTTCAGCACGACGCGCAAGCGCAGACACGCCGGGCCGCCGCCGTTTTTCATGCTCTCGCGCAGATCGAAGACGAGCACTTCGTCGATCGGCGTGGATCGCTCGCCCAGCGAATCCAGATACGCGGCCACGCGCTCGTTCTCGCGGCATTCCTGCGGCACGACGAGCACCTGCTTGCCCTGAACGTTCGACAGCAACTGACTGTTGAAAAGATACGACGAGACCGCATCCGCGACGCTCACTTCGCTCTCCGGCACTTCGAGCGCCGTGAAGACCGCGCCACGCGCCGCGAGCTTCGCGCTCAGTTCGTCGTACACGCTGTGTTGATCGACGAACGCGCGCTGATGGCAAAACAGCGTCGTGCGATTGCCGACCGCGATGACATCGTTGTGGAACACGCCGGCATCGATCACATCGGGCGATTGCTGCGCGAAAACGGTCGCCGACTCATCGAGTTCATGCAGACGCGCGACGGCCCGGCTCGCCTCCAGCGTCTGCCGCGCGGGATAGCGTTGCGGCTGCGGTCCCTGCGCATATTCGCTGCGTCCGTAGACAAAGAACTCGACGCCCTTCTCCCCATATTCGCGCGCAAAACGCGTGTGATTCGCCGCGCCTTCGTCGCCGAGCGCGGGCGTGCCGGGCAGCGCGTGATGAATGCGAAAGCGCGCTTCGTCGACGAAGATCGCGGCGAGCGAACGGCGCGTTTCGCCATGCTCGATCGCGCGATGCAGCTTCGCGGCGAGATTCGCGGGCGTGAAGTGGACGCGGCCATCGGCGGTATCGGCGGAAGGACTGACGGTCGCGGCGTTGGCGGTCCACATCGCCGATGCGGAACTGGCCGCCGCCAGCAGTTCGGGCGCTTCGCGAGCGGCGCGCGCGATGACCGTGGCATCGTCGCCGGAAAAGCCGACGTCGCGCAGAAGACGCACGGAAGGCCGTTCGAGCGGCGGCAAGACGCCTTGCTTGAAGCCGAGGTCCGCCAGCCGCTTCATCTTGCGCAAGCCCTGCTTCGCGGCGGCCTTCGGGTTCGCCACCGACTTCTCGTTGCTGCGCGACGCGACGTTGCCGAACGACAGCCCCGCGTAGTTGTGCGTCGGGCCGACCAGCCCGTCGAAGTTCGCTTCGAATGAAGACATCCTTGATCCTTCGCGGTTCTTTAGAACGTGAGTCCCGGCGACACGCTCGCGGGCATCTGCAATTGCGCGCTTTCCACCGATGCCATCGGGTACGAACAGTAATCCGCCGCATAGTACGCGCTCGGCCGCTGATTGCCCGAGCGCCCGATGCCGCCGAACGGCGCCGCCGACGAAGCGCCATTGGTCGGCCGGTTCCAGTTGACGATGCCCGCGCGAATGGTGCGCTGAAAGTGCGTCCACGCGGCTTCGTCGTCGGCGAGCAAGCCCGCCGAGAGACCGTAGGCCGTATCGTTCGCGCGTTCGATGGCCTCGTCGAAAGTCCGGTAGCGCGTGACCTGCACGAGCGGCCCGAAATGCTCTTCGTCGGGAACGTCGGCCGCGTGGGTCACATCCAGGATAGCCGGCGTGACGAAGCCCAGATGCGCCGCGCGCTGCTTCATCTCGAGCACGGGCGCCGCGCCCGCTTCGATCAGATGCGCCTGCGCCTTGACGAGCCGCGCCGCCGCGCGCGCCGAGATCACCGCGCCCATGAACGGCTGCGGATCTTCGTCGTAAGCGCCAACGCGAATGTTCGCACTCACTTCGGCGAAGCGCTGCATGAAGCGCTCGCCGAAGGCATCGTCGGGAACGAAGAGACGGCGCGCGCACGTGCAACGCTGTCCCGCCGACAAGAACGCCGATTGAATGGTGTGATGCACGGCGGCGTCCACGTCGTCCGTATGCGCGACGACGAGCGGATTGTTGCCGCCCATTTCCAGCGCGAGCACGATCTCCGGCCGCCCACCGAACTGGCGATGCAACAGCGTGCCCGTATCCGAACTGCCGGTGAAGAAAAGCCCGTCGATTTGCCGATGATTCGCCAGCGCCACGCCCGTGTCCTTCTCGCCCTGCACGAGATTCAACACGCCGGCGGGCAAGCCTGCTTCGCTCCACAAAGCGACCGTCGCTGCAGCCACGCCCGGCGCGAGTTCCGAAGGCTTGAACACGACCGCGTTGCCCGCGATGAGCGCCGGCACGATATGACCATTGGGCAGATGCCCCGGAAAGTTGTACGGCCCGAACACGGCGACGACGCCATGCGGCCGATGCCGCAACACGGCGACGCCATCGGCCATGGGTGCGCGCTTCTCGCCGGTGCGCTCGTGATAGGCCTGCACGGAGATATCGACCTTGGCGGCCATCGCAGCCACCTCGGTGCGCGCTTCCCACAACGGCTTGCCGGTCTCGCGGCCGATGGCGTCGGCGAGCGCTTCCTTGTTCTCGTTCAACGACGCGGCGAAGCGGCGCGCAATGGCGACGCGTTCATCGAAACTCACCGCCGACCAGGACGCAAACGCGCGCCGCGCCGATGAAACCGCGCGCTCGACATCGTCGGCCGAAGCACTGTTGCCTTGCCAGACGACCGAGTCCGTCGCCGGGTTGCGCGAGGCGAACGCCGCACCCTTGCCTTCCACCCACTCGCCGCCTATATACAACTGATTCTGGATAGTCATGTCGTTTCTCTTTACTTGGCCCGCGGATAAGACGTGAGCACGCGCACGGCATCGCCTGCGGTTACGCGCAGGGCATCGGCTTCTTCCTGAGTCAGCAGGAACTCGCCGTCATCGACCGCGCCGACGGTCGCGCCGCAGCGGAACCCTTCGAGCAGCGTGTTCGACACGAGACTGCGCGCATCGCTTTCGATGGCGGCATCGCGCACGCCGATCCTCACTTCGGCCAGCACGCTTTCACGCACCGTGCGCAAATCCGCGACGTGACATTCGAGCACGGGACCGGCATCGAAGATATCGACGTGATTCTCGTAGCGCAGCCCTTCGGCTTCGAGCATCTTGCGCGCGGGCGCGGTATCGCGATGCGTGATGCCGACCGCATCGCGCGCGGCATCGGGCAACAAGTCGAGGTACACGGGATAACGCGGCATCAGTTCCGCCACGAACGACTTCTTGCCATGCGAGCTGAGATAGTCCGCTTCGTTGAAATCGATCTGATAAAAATGCGAGCCGACCGCGTTCCAGAATGGCGACTCGCCGTTGTCATCGAAGTGACCGCGCAACTCGGCGCACAGACGCTGCGGAAACCGCGAAGTGAATTGCGCAATGAACATGAAGCGCGAGCGCGACAGCAAACCGCCGACACCCGCCGTGCGATAACGCGGGCTCAAAAACAGCGAGCACACTTCCGCGTAACCGGTGAGGTCGTGCGAGATGTTGAGCAGCGACATACGCGTCCATACGCCCAGATCCTTGCTCGCATGCACGACCGTTGCCACGCGATAGTTGTAGAACGGCTGCTCTAGTCCGACTTCCGTTTCGATGCCGCAAACGCCCGCGATATCGCCCGTCGCGGTGTCTTCCATCACGAAGAGATAGCCTGCCTCGAAAGCCTCGGCGGCATCCGCAAGCGTGCGGCGCGCGCGTTCGACGCGCGCGGCGAGCGCCTCGCGATCCGGCTTGAAGGTGGTCAGGCCCGGACCCGTTTCGAGGGCCAGCGCGACGAGTGCGTCGACATCTCGCGGCCGCACAGAGCGCACGACGATCATTGCAATTCTCCCGAAGCCTGATGCAAAGGCACGGCACGCACCGTCTCTTTCTCCTGCACGCCGAGCGCCGCGCGCGCGTCGGCGCTCAAGGCCGCGCCGTCGGACCGCGTGCCCGCCAATGGTGCGACGATCGCGCGAAATTCGTGCGCGCCGCCCGCGGCCACGAGATACGGCGCGGCGCGTGAACCGGCAAGCGCGCCATCGCGCACCGTGCGCAATTCGCCCGAACTCGCCGATGCGCTCTTGTCCACGGCTATCGTCAACACCGGGCCAGCGTCGAAGATATCGACGAAACGGTCGGGCTCGAAGCCCTCTTCCAGATGGATGTCGTATGCAAGGAGCGTGCTTTCGTTCGGCTCGCCGAGCACGCGCTGCGCTTCGCCCGGCAGGAGCGGTACATAGATGGGATAACTCGGCATGACTTCGGCAATGAACGTGCGGCTGCGTCCACCCGATTCGAGTTCCACCTGCTCGAAGTCGCGGCTGAAGAACTTGCGTCCCACTGCTTCCCAGAACGGCGACGCGCCGGTGTCGTCGCTGACGCCGAGCATCAGCGAGAAGACTTCGCTCGAAAAGCGCTTGCGGTTCGCGGCGATATACAACATGCGCGAGCGCGACAGCAAATGCGCCGCCGCTTCGCCTTCGGGCGTGCGCAGCGACGGATCGATATAAAAGCCCGTAAGACGGCTCTTGCCCGTGAGTTCGTGCGACATCGTGAGCGCGTGAATCTTGCGATTCACCTTGAGTTCGCGCGATGCGTGGATCAGCGCGTCGTTACGAAACGCGTAGAACGGCTCCGAGTACCCTGCCGACGCGACGATGCTCGATGTCCCGAGCAGCTTGCCCGTCGCCGAATCCTGCATCACGAAGAGATAGAACTCCTCGCCGGGCAAATCCACCTCGGCGCGAAACGAATCTTCCGAGAGCGCAACGCGCGTTTCGAGCGCGCGGCGGTCGCGCGGCAGCGAATGCAGCACGGGTTGCGCCGCACGCGCCATCCGTTCGAGCTCGTCGAGATCGGAGAGTCTTGCGGGACGAACGAATAGCATCATCGGGTCCTATTAGCGAGTGACGGCGGACGCGCCCACGAGCTGGCCGATTGCCTGCTCGATACGCGCGAAGCCTTCGTCGAGATCGGCCATCGGCATGATGAGCGACGGCGCGAAACGCAGCACGTTGGGGCCGGCGATCAGCATGATCACGCCATTCGCCGCTGCCGCATTGAGCACGTCCTTCGCGCGGTCCTTGTAAGTGTCGTTGAGTTCCGCGCCGATCAGAAGACCGCGACCGCGAATCTCCCTGAACATGTTAAAGCGCTCGCCAATCCGCTGCAGATGCGCCTTGATCGCGCGGCTGCGCGCTTCCACGCCTGCGAGCACCTTTGGATCGCTGATCAGTTCGACGACCTTTTCCGCAATCGACGCGCCAAGCGGATTGCCGCCATACGTCGTGCCGTGCACGCCGACCGAGAAATGGCTTGCGATCGCTTCGGTGGTCAGCATCACGCCGATGGGAAAACCGTTGCCCAGCGCCTTCGCGCTCGTGAGAATGTCGGGCGTCACGCCATACTGCATGTATGCGTAGAACGTGCCCGTGCGGCCGACGCCCGTCTGCACTTCATCGAAAATCAGGAGTGCGCCGTGCTTGTCGCAGGCTCGGCGCAGACCCTCGAGGAACGCGGGATCGGCGGGCAGCACGCCGCCTTCGCCTTGCACCGGCTCGACGATCACCGCGCACGTGTCCGGACCGATGGCTTCGACGGCCTTCGCGAGATCGTTATACGGCAAATGCCGAATGCCTTGCGGCTGCGGCCCGAAGCCTTCCGCGTATTTCGGCTGGCCGCCCACGCTCACCGTGAAGAAAGTGCGGCCATGAAACGATTGCGTGAACGAGACGATGCCGATCTTCTCCGGACCGAATGTGTCGATGGCATAACGGCGCGCGAGCTTGAGCGCGGCTTCGTTGGCTTCGGCGCCCGAGTTGGCGAAGAACGCGCGATCCGCGAAAGTGAGGTCCGTGAGGCGTTTCGCGAGGCGCAACACCGGCGCGTTGGTGTAGCCGTTGCCGATATGCCAGAGCTTTTCGCCCTGCTCGTGCAAGACCTTGAGCAGTTCGGGATGCGCATGACCGAGCGCCGTGACCGCTATGCCGCCCGCGAAGTCGATGTAGTCTTTTCCTTCGGTATCCCACACGCGCGAGCCGCGGCCTTTTTCCGGCACGAAACTCGCCGGCGAAAACACCGGCACCATGACTTCGTCGAACGTATCGCGGCTTACCTTGATCTCGCTCATGCTGTGCTCCTCGTCTGCCATTGCAATGTCTCCGATATTAGGCAATCGCGCGCCATCCGTCTTGCGCGTTCGCGACATGCTTCGAGGGCTTTTCGCGGAACGGCGCGTCCAAGACCGCAGCGCAATGCCTTGGAGCACGCTTCCCTATCGCAGGATTGCGCGATTTATCCGGCGCATTGATCGCGTATCACCCCTGCCGGACCTCATCTCGTACGCTCGAGCTGTAACAAAAGGATTGACCACAACTCGTTGAGGAGGTCCATATGCAGGTGAATTCGCAAACTGGGTATATGTACGGCGTATCGAATGATGAACTGACGCAAGATACGAGCGGCTTGCCGCCGGAATCGCTGATGCCGGCCGGTACGAGAGCGCTGGCGGCCCCGCCGCCCCGTGTGGGAAGCGCAAATACTTCGCCTGGGGGCGCAAGCACGACGGGAGGCCCGCAAACGCCGTCAACAACGCCACCCAAGTTTCACGGGCAGGACGTATTCACGCGCTATACGCCAAACGGATATTCTGTCTCCGCGAAGGGAGGAAGCTGGATCACGCTTCGCCCCGACTTGGTCGCGCAGACAATCACCAATCGATTCGGCATGCTGGGAAATAACGTTCTCGCGATAGAACGCAAATTGCAGGCTCATCAGGATCTCACGGCGGACGAGGTCGTCTCTCTGAGGCGGTTCGCTGTCGCAACGGAATATCTTGCGCGTATCGATCCCGCGCTCAATAGCATGCTGGACACACCGTCCACCCATACTCAAGACGAAGTGCAGATCAGATATGTAGGCGGCCCGATTATCCGGACGGACTATACGCAAGCCGAAGTTCTAGAAATGACGTCCGAGGCTCTCAAAAATCCCTTCACGTCCTTCGTGAAGAACGCGCATGACCTCGGTAAGAAGCTGGCAAGAGGAGAAGCGCTTACTCCCGAAGAGGCATCGACCATAGAATGGTATACCGGCATTTTAGACCAGGCCAACGCATTGACGCCTGCTGGCAGGGTCATGAAAGTCGCCGGTGTGTTGACTGGCGGCTTGAATCAAGTCCAGGAAGGAAAGCCACTCACGAAAGAATCGGCGCACGAGCTGCTCGACGTGCTGAACGTGCGGCCGGACTTGGGAGCCGTGCAAAGCGCACGAAACGAGACGCCGCCTGCAACACCTTCGACGCCGTTCGTCAAGCGGCCTGTACATCTCCAGGACGGGCGCATCGGGTACCTGTTGGGGCCGACCAAACCACCGCGCATGCGCCCGGAACAACCCGGTACCTCCGGCGTTTCGACAGCCGGGGGCGGCAGCACGACACGGCCGCCTGCCCGCCAGCTCGGCCAGCGCGATGTCGAGAAATTGGCCGGAAAAGGCCCGCTCAAATTACGTGCACCCACCGATCAGGCGGCCGAACAGCAACGAATGAATTCGTTGCGCGTCCGGTTCGAATACTATCGGCACGACAGAGACGTCTCCGACATGGCCGCGCCGATGGACGCCACCGAAGCGCGATACGATCAACGTCGCGACGTGCTGAACGTAGGCGAGACAAAGGATGCGACCTCGTACGACAGCAAAATGAAGATGTTCACCGGCACTTATTGGGACAAGAAAGGCGTTTCGCTCAAGAACACCGATCAGATCATCAGTATCGACAATGGCCGGGAGGGAGTCGGTGCGATCGCGGTGCCGTACTCGAAGATTCCGCGCGGGGGAACCGTCCTCGTGACTACAGGCACCCTGTCCGGATGTTCCGTGGTGATGGCATCGGACGGACGGAACTTTTATGCTTACCACGCCGGCACCAATCGCGCGGGTCCAGGATGGACGACCTCTGCGGACGGCGCCGCTGAAATCGTCCGAGCGCACAACGCAATGCGCCCAGATAGCCCGGTCGTTGCTTCTGCCTCGCCCGGCGGTCAAGACCTGATGAACGTCGGCAATAAGTATCCATTCTCGGTGATCGTTTATAACGGCAAATCGGGAAGCCTGACGAATCCGAGTACTGGCAACTCCGCTGAACGAATGTCGATGTTCGACTACTTCGAACCCGACAACTCGAAGAGCGTGGTAGGCACTGGAGAAGCGGTCATCTCCAAGGACATGAACGGCACCGTCTCGGTCCGCGTCCTGGCGGAAAAAGGAACGTTGAGCGATCCCAAGTCGGGGCCGGACGGAATGACGACCAAGTACACGATGCAAATGAGAAAAACGAGCGTCTATACCTTGCCGGCGGCGACTTTGTAAAAAAAGCGGCGGTGCAAAACTTCGTGATTCGCTCGATGCGTCCATTGACCGGCGGACAGGCTCCGTTTCGGTCGATGGCGTGCGCCGCGAGGCACCTCGTCAATTATGCTGGCCGCTGTCATCGGGCGGTTCGATGAGCGCGCCGCCGCGCGGTTCGTCGACCACGCCGCCGCGCTGCTTCTCGATCCAGTTGCGGCGCTCCTCGCGCGGCGTCACGCCGAAACGGTCGCGATAAGCATTCGAAAAATGCGCCGCCGAAGAAAAGCCGCATGCGAGACTGATCTGCACGACCGACTTGCTCGTGCGCTGCAATTGCGTGCGCGCCTTGGTGAGCCGCAGATTGAGGTAGTACTTCGATGGCATCGCGCCGAGGTATTGGCGGAACAGCCGTTCGAGCTGCCGCCGCGAAATGCCAATGAGGTTCGCGATTTCATCGGTGGCGAGCGGGTCTTCGATATTCGCTTCCATGAGCTGCAAGGCGTCGTTAAGACGCGGATGACGCTCGCCCGGCGCGGTCACGAACGGAATGCGCTGCCGCTCCGTGCCCGCGCGCAACACGCCGACGCCGAGCGAATCGGCAATGCGTTCGGCAAGATCCTGGCCGTGATCGCGCGCGATCATCGCCAGCATGAAGTCGATGCTCGCTTGCCCGCCCGCGCAGGTCGCGCGATTCCGGTCGATCTCGAAGATCTGCTGCGAGACGATGGCGCGCTCGAACTGCTCGGTGAATTGCTGATACGTTTCCCAGTTCACCGCGACGCGATGCTGCGCGAGTTGTCCCGCCATGGCGAGCCACCAGACACCGTGATGGATGCCGGAAACGAGCGGCGTGCGGGGCGCCACGCGCGCGAGACTTGCCAGAAAGAGGCGGTAGTCGGCGAACTGCTGGTAGCGCTCCGAGATCACGATGAGCCAGTCGCACTGCACCGCGTCGTTGAAGGCGCAATCGGCGGGCATGTGCGCGCCGCCCGAGAGCGGCACCGGCCGGCCGTCCCACGAACAGATCCGCCATTCGTAAAGCCTGTGCCCGTCGATCTCGTTGGCGAGCAGAAGACTGTCGATGATCGGCGCGATGCCGCTCATGGATACCGGCGGCAGCGCCACGATCACGACCTGCAACGGCCCGGACGAGCCCGCGGAACCCGGCGGCGACAGCCCCACCTTACTTGAGACTGCCGGACAGGAATTGACGCAGGCGGTCGCTTTTCGGCGCGCTCAGCACATCGGCGGGTGCGCCCTCTTCCTCGGTGCGTCCCTGATGCAGAAACATCACGTGATTCGACACGTTGCGCGCGAAGCCCATCTCGTGCGTGACGACGATCATCGTGCGGCCTTCCTCCGCGAGCTTCTGCATGACCTTCAGCACTTCGCCGACGAGTTCGGGATCGAGCGCGGACGTAGGTTCGTCGAAGAGCATGACATCGGGATGCATGGCAAGGGCGCGCGCAATCGCCACGCGCTGCTGCATGCCGCCCGACAAATGCGACGGATACTGCTTCTCCACGCGCGGCGGCAAACCCACTTTCTCCAGATACGTACGCGCGCGGTCCTCGGCTTCCTTCTTCGACAAACCGAGTACGTGGATGGGCGCTTCCATCACGTTTTCGATGGCGGTCATGTGCGACCACAAATTGAAGTGCTGAAACACCATCGCGAGTTTGGTGCGGACGCGCTGCAACTGCTTGTGATCGGCGACATCGAGATTGCCGGCCTTGTCCGCCTTCGTGCGCACGGGTTCGCCGTCGACCACGATCTGCCCCGCGTTGGGCTTCTCCAGAAAGTTGATGCAGCGCAGGAACGTGCTTTTGCCCGAACCGCTCGCGCCGATGATGCTGATGACATCGCCCGCGCGCGCCGAGAGCGACACGCCCTTCAGCACTTCGTTGTCGCCGTAGCGCTTGTGAATGTCACTGGCGACGAGCTTGGTCGCGACGTCTTTGGCGGTAGGCTCCAACGCTTTCTCCTCGGATGATGGCTTGTCGTGATGCATGGCTTCGGATTTTACCGCTCGTCAACGGCTCGCCGGTCTCAAATAGCCGAGCCAGCGCCGCTCCGCGCGCCGGAACGCGGCCACGAGCGCGAACGAAATCGCGAGATACAACAGCGCCGCAATGCCGAACGATTCGAACGACTGATACGTGGCGGAGTTGGCGTCTCGCGCGACCTTCAGGATGTCGGGCACGGTGGCGGTGAACGCGACCGTCGTGGCATGCAGCATCAGGATCACCTCGTTGCTGTACAAAGGCAAGGCGCGGCGCAGCGCGGATGGCAAGATTACGCGGCGATACATCGTGAAGCCGCTCATGCCGTAGGCGCGCGCCGCTTCCACTTCGCCGTGCGGAATCGCGCGAATCGCGCCCGCGAAGATCTCGGTCGTGTAGGCGCAGGTATTGAGCGCGAAGGCGAGGATCGCGCAATTGAAGCCGCTTTTGAAGAACGCTTCGAGAAGCGACTGCGAGCGCACGAATTCGAGGCTGTACATGCCCGTGTAGAGCAGCAGCAACTGCACGTAGAGCGGCGTGCCGCGAAACACGTAGGTGTAGAGACGCACGGGCGTCGAGAGCCAGCGGCGCTTCGACACGCGCGCGCAGGCGAGCGGCACGGCGGCGCAAAAGCCCGTCGCGATCGATGCCGCCAGCAGCCACAACGTGACGACGAGACCCGACGCGCGCATGCCGTCGGAGTACAGGAACGGGCGCCAGTATTCGGCAAGGATCTGGATCATGGCGAGCGTGAGTGGTCAGAGTTCGGCGTGCCGCACGCCAATGGAATAGCGGCGTTCCAGCGCCATCAGCACCAGATTCGAAGCGCTCGTGATCGCGAGATAGATGAGCGCCGCGACGAGGATGAAGAAGAACATGTCGAAGGTGCTCTTGCCCGCATCCTGCGCCGCCTTGACGACATCCGCGAGCCCGATGATCGACACGAGCGCGGTCGCCTTCACCAGCACCTGCCAGTTGTTGCCGATGCCCGGTAACGCAAAGCGCATCATCTGCGGAAAAAGAATGCGGCCGAACACGCGCATGCCGCTCATGCCGTAGGCGCTACCCGCTTCGAGCTGGCCGCGCGGCACGGCGAGGAACGCGCCGCGAAAGGTCTCGGTGAAGTACGCGCCGTAGATGAACCCGAGCGTCAGCACGCCGGCCGTGAAGGGGTCCATGTCGAACTGGTCCCAGCCGAAGGCATCGGTGACGCGATTGATCGCGATCTGAATGCTGTAGAACAAGAGCAGCATGAGGACGAGATCGGGAACGGAGCGGATGAGTGTCGTGTAGGCGGTGGCGATAGCGCGCAGCGCCCCATGCCGCGACAACTTGGCCGTCGCGCCCGCAAGTCCGAGCAGCACCGCCACGAGAAGCGACAGCACCGCGAGCGCGAGCGTTTCCCTGGCGCCCGCCCATAGGAGCGGACCGAAACCGTGTAAAGACAAGGAGCGCCTCCAATTTGTTCTTCGATTGGCGGCGATCCTCGCAAGCTAAAAATAATCGCTCAAAGCGCAAGCTGGCTTATAGTGCGATGCAGCATCCGTGTGTGAAGGCAGTCGAGACGCCGCTGCGTACGCGAGCGCGGATCGGAACCCACGCACGCATGAGGTTGAAAAATCGCGCTTTCAGGTCGCATTTTCGATAGACGCGTCGGCGTCCAGACGATGACCTATCGTGGCCGCGTCGCGTTCAATCCGCTGGCAGCGCGCGCACGAGTTGCGCGACCTGGCCGTTGGCCACCGCGATATCGGCGCTTTCCTGCAGCAGCGGCAGGAAACGTTCGGCGAAGGCGGCGTCGCGAGTTTCGGCGCGGAACATCGCGGCCACCGCTTTCGCGTGCTCGATGCGCGCCTCGGGCGTGGCTTCACGGTCGTCGAGGACGTCGTCGATGGCGGCGATCGCGGCCGACAAGGGCGAGAGCCATTTATAAGCCGAACCGTTGATCACGATCTGCAGGAACTCGCCGGGCGACACCGCGCCGAACTCGGCCTCGTGGCGCGCGCGCATGTGCGCGAGCACGCTGCGATGAAGCGTGAGCAGCGGATGACGGACATCGCGAAGAAAAGCGCTTGCTGTCTGGTCGTTCATGGTCGTGGCTCCTTGAGGTCAGCCCACCAGATGAGGACGATACCGGCGATTCCAACCCGCTCAGTGTCCGCGCGTCCTGCTTGCGTAGCGGATGAACTCGGCAGCCGAGAGCGGCGGCGAGAAGAGCCAGCCCTGACCGAACTTCGCGCCCCGCGCTTGCAGATACGCCGCCTGTTCCTCGCGCTCGATGCCCTCGGCGATCACCTGCACGTCGAGCGTCTCGGCCATGTCGACGATATGCGAGGCCACGCTGCTCGATGCCGCGTCCTGACCGATGGTATCGACGAACGATTTGTCGATCTTCAGGCCATCCACGCGAAAATTCTGCAAGTGGGACAGGCTCGAATAACCGGTGCCGAAGTCGTCGAGATAGACCGCGTGCCCCGCATCGCGGAACGCGCTGATGACTTCCTTCGCGGCGGCGGCATCGAGGAAACTGCGCTCGGTCGCTTCGATGCGAATCTGCTGCGGCCGCACGCCGACCCGCGCCACCGCCGGGCGCAGCACGTCGAGAAAACGGTGCGTCGTGAGATCCGGCACGGACAGATTCACGGACACGTAGTAATCGCGATAGCGCTTGAGAAACTCGCCGAGTTCGAAGAGCACGGTGTCGAGCACCTGATCGGTGATGGCCTGGATCAGCCCGCCATGCTCCGCGAGCGGAATGAAGTGATCCGGCCGCACGATCCGGTCATGATGCTTCCAGCGCACGAGTGCTTCCGCGCCGACGCAACGCCGCGTGGTGAGATCGACGATAGGCTGATACGCGACGATGAACTGATGCCGCCGCACCGCGTCGCTCAACTGACCGCGCGGCGAGAGCCTTCTCACGATGAACCATGCGGCCCAGCCAGCGCACGCGAGACCCGCGCCCATGCCGCCGAGCAGCCATCCCCACGGCAAGGTGGAGACACGCTGCCTGAAGGTCTGATGCGGCGCGCTCACGACCACCGCGAGCGGCAGCGACACGGACCGGCGCACGACCCACGACGCGCAGTCAGGCCCGGGCGATGGTGTGCGATAAACGGCGAGGATGGCGGCGGTATCGGTGGCGGGCGTGCGCGCGATCACGCGGCTCGCTTCGGTGTTGATGACCGCGAGACTCGCGGGCGCGCTCGCGTTGTCGCGACCATCGAGATAGAGCGAAGGATCGGCGGCGACGTAGAAACCGTCGCGGCCCATGACCAGCGACTCCTTGCCGCCCGGCAAACGCGAGAGCGCATACCAGGCGCTCACGCCGTCGCGCGAACGCCAGTCCGGAGCCGGTAGCGTGAGCCCTTCGAGCGTGCCCGCCGACACCGCGCCCAGAAGCGACGAGCATTGCCAGCGGCCGTCGTGATCGTAGGCGCCCGCATCGCGCACTTGTGTATGTGTCAGCGCAATGCGCCTGAGTTCGTGGAGATAGATCGTCGAGCATGGCGTGGCGCTCACCTTGCCGATTTCGCCGAGCGCGCCCGACAGACGGCGCGTTACGTCTTCCGCCCGAAACAGCGCGGCGGCGGCGGCGGTGTTCAGCAATTCGACTCGCTCCTGCCGGCGGCTGCGCTCCGCCAATAAAAAGCCGATGCCCGCCGGTGCGAGCGCCGCAGTCACCACGATGACGATCAGAAGCGCCGCCAGCGCCCCACGTTGGAATTTGTTCATTGCATGTTATGGTCCGCGGCGCGTTGGGTGATACTGGTCTTACGCCGCACGCGCTTTGAGCGCGTTTTTCGTTCGGATGCTCGACTTGGCGGGGCGCGCGCAGGGCAGCGCCGTCCGCCGTCCCGGACAGACGACTAAGTGTAGGGGGCAGCGCCCGCCCGGTTCAACGCTTTCTTTAACCTATAAGTCGCCGGCTTGGTGGGTTGGCGCACGGCCCGCAGGCCCTTTTTTTGCCTCGGCCGGTCGTGCGAGAATCCGCTTATCACTTTTGCTCCAGAAACGACGATGAACGCACAGAGCGCCACCGCGCCGATCATTCGCGACGCCGCATCCGGCGATTTCGACGCCATCGCGCGCATCTATGCGCATTACGTCGACCATGCGCTCGCCACCTTCGAGGAAGTCCCGCCATCGCCCGATGAAATGCGTTCGCGTCAGGCGGCCATCGTGGCTGCGGGCTTGCCTTATCTCGTCGCCGAGATCGATGGCGAAGTGGCCGGATATGCCTATGCGTCGGCGTATCGGGCGCGCTCGGCGTATCGGCATACGATCGAAGACTCCATCTATATCGCCGAGGGCTTTCATGGCCGCGGTCTCGGCTACACGCTTCTCAGCGCGCTGATCGACCGATGCGAGGCCGGGCCTTGGCGTCAGATGGTCGCGGTCATTGGCAACAGCGGCAACGCGGCGTCGATTGCGCTGCATACGCGTCTCGGCTTCGGACATGTGGGCGTGCTGCGCGATGTCGGCTTCAAGCATGGCCGATGGGTCGACTCCGTGCTGATGCAACGTGCGCTCGATGCGTCGGCGCCGGTCATCGACGGGAAGAGTTGAGCACGCCTTGCCGACCTACACACTCGCCTCCGCCGTCAGCGCTGACATCGATATCCGCAAAAGCCGCTTCATCGCGCTCGCGATTCCCGTCGCCGACCGCGACGCGGCCATGCGCGAACTCGAACGGCTGCGCGCGGAGCACCCATCGGCGACGCATGTCTGCTGGGCGCTCTTGGCGGGCGGCCAGTCGGGCATGTCCGACGACGGCGAGCCATCTGGTACGGCAGGCCGCCCGATTCTCGAAGTGCTGCGCCATCACGAAGTCGATGGCGTGCTCGCCGCCGTCGTGCGCTATTACGGCGGCATCAAGCTCGGCGCGGGCGGGCTCGTGCGCGCCTACACCGATGCCATCGCCAGCGCCATGCAACTGGCCGAGCGTGTGGAGCGCATCGAGCAAGGAGTCGTCGAGATCGACATCGATTACGCCGATGAAGCGCGCGTGCGACGCTGGATCGAACAGAACGCCGCCGAACTCGTGGAAAGCGCCTACGGCATGCGCGTGCGGCTCGTCGTCAAGATGGCGGCCGTCGCACGCGAACCCGCTGCCGCCGAATTACGCGACCTCACCCATGGCCGCGCGAATGTCGAGGTGCGCACTTGAGCGCGTTCGTAATGCGCGTCGAGCCGGCCGGGTTCGTCGTCTCGGTCGATGAAAACGTCTCGCTGCTCGAAGCCGCGCAAAAGGCACGCGTGGCGCTGCCGAGTTCCTGCCGTAACGGCACGTGCCGCGCGTGCATGTGCCGCCTGATCGAAGGCGACGTGCGGTATCGAATAGAGTGGCCAGGGCTCACGGCGGAAGAAAAAGCCGAACGCTGGGTTCTGCCGTGCGTGGCGCTTGCGACGTCGGATGTGGTGATCGAGCAGCCCGAAGCGCGTGAGATCGTGCCATCGCCGCGCCCTTCACGCTCGCGCGGATTCTGACTCCGCGAACCCGGGTATTCCGGGATTGTCGTCTTGATTCAACGACCTACGATGAACATCCCGAGCCGCCGCCAAGCATGTCCGTGTGGAAAGAGGATGCAGGCCGGCTCTCAAAAAGTGTACAATTGCGCTTTGCCCTAAATTCTGGCAGGGCCAGATCAACCGAGAATTCAATGACAAAAGTACTGCTGAAAGAGAATGAGCCTTTCGACGTCGCCATGCGCCGTTTTCGCCGTACCGTCGAGCGCACGGGCCTGATTCAAGAACTCAAGTCGCGCATGGCGTATGAAAAGCCGACCACCGAGCGCAAGCGCAAGAAAGCTGCTGCTGTCGCTCGCCTGCGCAAGCAGATCCGTCGCGCGCAATTGCCGAAGAAATTCTATTGATCGACGTGGGGCTTGAGCCCTCGCCTGCATCAAAGCTATTTGGAGTCGTTTGAGTTGTCTGGTACAGCGGCCCGATAGCCGGTCATAGCCTGAGTCTGATTAGTCGCGGTTTCGCTTTTGAGTGGCCGTCTGGTCATCGGTGCGAAAGCTCGCGGGTGGTACGCGCACTCGACGTGCGTCCTTCGGACAACGGCTGGCAAGAATGCACAAAGCCTGCATGAGTTAATGCTCATGCAGGCTTTTCGTGCTTGTCGGAAAAGAATTTTTCGACGCGGAATTGTGTTTTGGTTTTGCCTTGCAATCAGGATAACGGCGCACAAAAGCCAAACAAACGCACAAAAGCAAAGAGCCCGGCTTTAACCGGGCTCTTTGCTTTGAAACTTGGTTGCGGGGGTAGGATTTGAACCTACGACCTTCGGGTTATGAGCCCGACGAGCTGCCAGACTGCTCCACCCCGCGTCTGAAGAATTGAATTATAGGCGCAATTTGCTCGCTACGTCAAACGGAGTTTTCATCAAGTCGATGAAACACGCAGAAGTGTTTCGCTTGCGTGCGTTTCTTCGCCAGACTGCAACGCTCGATGGTGCTCCCGCGAAAGTTTATTGAGCAATGGCAGCAAGATGAATGCGATGGCCGCGCCGGCCGTCGCAAGCCATCCCAGTCCGAAGAACAGATGCGTATAAAGCGGCAACGACTGCACCGCATCGAGATTGCCATTCGGCATGCGCGCCAGATTGGCGACCACGCTGCCGAGATACTGCGACACGCCCGTCGCCACGAAATACGCGCCCATCATGAAGCCGCTCATGCGCGCCGGCACGTAACGCGCGATCATCGCGAGACCAAGGCCCGACACCAGCAACTCGCCGAGCGAGTAGAGTCCGTACCCCGCCACCATGAACCACGACGACACGCGCCCTTCCACCGCGTAGCGCCCGCTCAATCCGAAGACGAAAAAGCCTATTGCCACGACGACAAAGCCAAGGGCGTACTTCGCCGCAACGGAAATGTCGCGGCCGCTACGCCCGAGGCGCGTATACGCCAGCGCGAGCATTGGACTCAGCAGCATGATCCAGATCGGATTGAGCGCCTGAAACTGCGCCGCGCTCCAACTGAAGAGATGCTGGCCTGCAATGGAAAACGAAGGATCGACATTGCGCAGGGCGAACAGCGTGAGCGACGTCGACATCTGCTGATAGAACACGAAGAACAGGATGACCTGAAACACGAGGATCAGCGCGGCGACGAGTCCCGCGCGCTCGCTACGATCGCACACGCTCAGCATGTAGCCGAAGATCGCGAGAATCGCGACGCCCGCGCCATACACGCACGTCACGGCCACGGCCTTGTGCTGCAGGATGAACACTGTTGCCAGCGCCAACATCACGCCGCCGCCGATGACCGCGAACAAGCGCCTCCAGTTCAAAGGCGCTTCGTCGGGCGCCGAGCCGATATGCGCGAGCGTGCGTCGCATCAGCGCAAAATTCAGAAGTCCGAGCAGCATGCCGCCGCAGCACACCGCAAAAGCCGCGTGCCAGCCCCAATGATCTTTGATCCACGGCGTGGCGAGCATCGAGAAGGTCGAGCCGATATTCACCGCCATGTAGTAAATGGTGAACGCACTGTCGATACGTGCGATATCGCCTTCGTAAATACGTCGCACGAGATTCGCCGCATTCGATTTGAAAAGCCCATTACCGACGACGATCACGCCAAGCGACGCATACATGAACCCGAGCGCGTCGTATGGCAGCGCCAGCATGAAATAACCGAGCGCAAGCACGATTGCGCCAAGCGTCATCGTGCGCCGCGCGCCGAGCACTTTATCGCCAATCCAGCCGCCTATGGACGGCGCGGAGAAAACCAGCGCGGTAAATGCGCCCCATGTGAGATTGGCGTGCTCGTCGGCGAAACCAATCTTGTCAATCATGAACAGTACGAGCAACGCAGCCATGCCGTAATAACCAAAACGCTCCCACATCTCGATCAAAAAAACCGTGGTGAACGAGCGCGTCTCAGACGTGCCGGGCGGGCGAGTAATCATCGATAAATCCTTGAACAACGATGGGCGAATCAGCGGCGCGAGAAACGTCGCTTCAAAGGGTGATCAGGAAAAAGTCAAATAACTGTAAGGCGAGTTCGAGCGGGAAAATGGGTGATTATCGCAAATCCGCGATGTGGATCATGGGGGAAATTGAGAAACAGGCTATTGCGCGAGTCGCCGCAGCGGATGCCGACAAAACTCCGACGCACCGGTATTGCATGGCAGACCAACGGCGGATTGCACGACATTCTCTTGCCAATCTCGCGCTGCACGACAACCGCTGCAATTTTAATTGCGCATATCGCCATGAATCCTTGGGGAAACAAGACTTTGCGATGTCATAAACAGCATCGCAATTACGAGCGTAATAATCGTTCGAATTACGTAAAAATGTGCAGCACCACATTTAAAAACGATGCCGAATTCCCGTCGTGAACATCAACTGATTTCGGCCGCTCGACGGATCATTGCCATAAACCACCGCTGGCGCCTGCGACGATGATCTCTGGTAAATCGATTCGAGATAAACATCGGTGCGTTTCGACAGCAGATAATCCACCTGCAGCGCGCCCTCATGCCAGTGCGCACCGCCGCCGCTGGTATAAACATACATGCCCGCTATCGCAATGGACTGCGTGAGCTTGTAAATGCCGTTGATCTCGTAGTTGTTCAGCCCGAGCGATGGCATGACGTTGCCGGTGTCGGCATCGGTTACGCCAGAATTGACGGTGCGTGAAAAGGCGCCGCCCAGCGTGACCGCACCGAGTTCATAGTTTGCGCCCACGCCGAAAGTATTCTGCTGCTGAACGTTCGCCGAGTAGACCGTGCTGGCCGCGCCGGGAAGCGCCAATGCGTCGTACGCGCCGCTCGTGGTGTCGCCGCGTCCGTTGTTATGCAGATAGGCAGCGCCCGCGCTGAACGACCCGAGCGAATAGTTCGCGCCGATGCTGTACGCGCGATTCTCCGCAAACTGGCCGGCGGCATTAGAGAACGCGTACAACCCGCCGAAGCTCAGGCCGCCATAGGAAGCGCTCGTGTACTTCACGGAATTCGCGGCAAGGTACGAATTGTTGGCGTTGTCGTTATCGAGCAAATGGGCGAACGCGGTGCCGCCAGTGCCACCTGTCAACGTGAATGGCGCGAGGTAATCGTGGATAGAATCGTATTGATGCCCGAACGTCACCGTGCCGAGCGTGTCGGTGCCGAGTCCGACGTACATCGGATGATCGTTCAAGCCCTCTCCCGATACCGACGAGAACCCGCGCTCCAGCCGGAAGATGGCGCGCGCGCCGCCGCCGAGGTCCTCCGAGCCTTGCAGCCCCCAATAGCTGCCATCGATCGTGCCGCTCGTCAGCCGATACTGCGACTTCCCGCCCACGTTGCTGACATAAGCCACGCCGGTGTCGATTTCGCCATAGAGCTGCACCGAACTTTGCGCCCAGGCCGCCGACGGCGTCCCGACGACTGCGATGATGGTTGCCACCGCCGCCTGGACGCCGAACAGCGCGCTCGATGGCGTCGGGCCAGCATCGACGGCCGAAGAAGTATCGCGGCAGTTTCGCGGACGGATTGGCATGAATAGCTCCGATAGTTCGTTTTGATTCTGAGAGCGATTGTCGATTCTGCAATCGAGGTTGTCAGGTCGAAAAGCGTCAGCAAAGCCCTCTGTGACCTTGAACCAACGAACGCGCTTTTTTCTGCTTTATTGAGGTTGCGGATTTCGCCCTCTTCAGCATAGTCAGCGACCCGTGTTGCTTGCCGCTAGAATCGAGGCGCTCACGGACAACCGGATCACGCCCCATGTCGAAAAACACCATCGCAATCGTGACGGGCCACACGCGCGGCCTTGGCGCGGCGCTCGCCGAAACGCTGCTCGCGCGAGACATTCGGCTTCTCGCCCTCTCGCGCAACACAAACGCCGCGCTCGCCGCGCGCTATTCCGGCAAGCTCGAAGAGGTGGAACTGGATTTGACCGACTTGGATGCCCTCGGCCGCTGGCTGGAAGGCGACGCATTGCGCGCGTTCATCGGCGACGCGGACCAGGCGCTCCTCGTCAACAATGCGGGCATGCTGGCACCGATCGGCGCGCTCGCGGATCAGAACGCCGCGACCATCGCGCGCGCGGTCAGCGTCAACGTTGCCGCTCCGCTGATGTTCGCCGCAGCCTTCGCCGCACAGGCTGGGCACGTTACGGACAAACGCATTGCGCATATTTCGAGCGGCGCGGCGCGCAACGCCTATCCCGGTTGGAGCGTGTACTGCGCGACCAAGGCCGCGCTCGATCATCACGCGCGCGCGGTCGCACTGGATTCGGAGCAAGCCGGGGATCGCACGCTGCGCATTTGCAGCGTCGCGCCGGGTGTCGTCGATACGGACATGCAGGCCGAAATCCGCTCGACCGGACTCGAACGCTTTCCGCTGCGAGAACGTTTCGATGCCCTCAAGCGCGACGGTCAGCTCGCGACGCCGCGACAATCGTCCGAGAAGCTGATCGCCTACTTGTTGAGCGATGCGTTCGGCAGCGCGGCCATAGCGGACGTGCGCGAGCTCGGCTGAGCGTCGTGCGTGTCCATTTGAATCGACGCTCCGTCGAGCGCCCGACGCGACAGCACGTCCGCGCTCGCATTCCGTTCGCGCGGAATCCACGTGAGGCGGACCGCGCCGATCCGGGCGATGAGCGCACGCGCCTCGCGCGCAAAATGAGTCAGGGAGCGAATGCCCGCGCCTTCGCTGGCGTGCATATCGTCGATCACGACGCGGCTGTCGCCGTGAATCGCGATCTCCGTCGCGCCTTCGCGCAAGGCGGCTTCCAATAGCGCGATGAGCGCGCGATATTCGGCAACGCTGCTGTCGCCGCGTCCCGCTTCCGCGCTGATTTCGACGACCTCGCCTTGCGGGCTCTGCAATACCGCGCCAATGCCGACGCGCCCCGGATTCGGCAGCGCGGAGCCGTCGAACCAGCCGCGCCAGGCGGGCGCATCGGTGACCACGGGTTTCCGGTTCGCGCGGCTCGCACGCTCGGCCTCGCGCGTTCGTACGGCATCGGCGAACTTCCGCTGCGCTGCACGTCGCGTCGCGATCAAATCGGCGAGGCTTTGCGAACCGGCGACTTTCGTCATCGTCCTGATGAGCGCTTCGTGCTCGGACAACGAAGCGCCTTTGGACAGCCGGCGGCTCCGTTCACGTTCCTTCTTATAGGCAACCGCAAGCAGTTCCTCGACATCGATCATGGGCTAAGGAGGCATCGGGGAAAAGAAGCCCGAGCTTAGCAGACGCCATTAGCGCGCATTCGAACAGGCATCGATGGGAACGAACGTTGCTTCTTAGTTGAAGAAAAAGAGCGGCTCATGCACCTTTGAAAACCGACACCGCGCAACGTTTTTCACGCGTAAGGAGCGAATCATGAACCAACCGATGGAACCCGCCTCAGGCGGCGCGACGATCATAGGCAAAGGCGCCGCGACCGCCGCCGGACCTGGCCCGGACGTGATGGCCGCGAGTACGCTCGATGGAAATTCGGTGTTGTCGAGCGACGGTCACGACGTCGGCTCGCTGAAGGAAATCATGCTGGATGTGAGCAGCGGACGTATTGCGTATGCGGTGCTGTCGAGCGGGGGCTTTCTTGGCATTGGCAACAAACTGCTGGCCATTCCGTGGAGCGCGCTGACGCTGGATACCGACAATCGCTGCTTTCGGCTAACCGCGACTGCCGAGGAAGTGCGCAGCTCGCCCGGTTTCGACAAGGATGCGTGGCCTTCCATGGCCGACCGCGTCTGGGCGACCACGGTGCATCAGCACTACGGACGAGAGCCTTATTGGACCAATGAGACGCGGCCGGACGATGTGAGTCCGACGGGCGCGATCCCGCCATCCGGCGTCGACGCGCCCGAGGCGGGCGGCGTCAAGCTCTGAGGGGCGGACGGATTTCGGCGAGCCGCCTAGTCGCGGCGGCGCTCGCTGACGTGGACGTCGACGCCTTCGGTCTCGCCCATCAGCGCCTTCAGGACATCGCCGGCGAAGTCTTCGATGGCGAAATGCCATTCGAGCGAGCCCACGGGGAAGTCGTTGGGATTGCATTTGCCTTGTGCACGCCGGATGGCTCCGACCGACAGGCTCAACGCACGAGCGTGTTCGAAGTGTGGATCGCTCGAATCCAGAAACGGTATCTGATCTTTATCCATGACACTCTGTCGGCCCCGGCCGCGGCGGTTGCATGAAATCGATAACGGCTGACGCCGGCAATACTTTAGGATCACGCGCGCTGTCGGACTCGCATTACACGGCCACACGGCCGCGCCAGATCCAGCATGCGGGAAACTACTCATGCAGCCTTATGCAAATCTTTCGGGCAAATCGGGCATTGCGGCTTTCGAAATCCTGCACGACGGCATAAAAATACGCTTCGTCAACGGCGGGACCTATTTATACGACTATTGCACGCCGGGGCGTACGACAGTCGAGAAAATGAAACGGCTAGCTAGCACTGGACGCGGGCTGAGCACCTACATTTCGCGATACGGCGGCGAGTATGCCGAAAAAATTAGCTAGCCGCCAAAACCGCCATTTTAGCTTATTGCCGCCAGCACTCTTTTTTTGCCCCACTATGGAACAACTCAACGACGCGACGGAAGGTGCGGGACGACTTCGTTGCAGGTCGTTTCGAGTTGATGAAGCTGACGTTGAAGCTTGCTGAGCTGCACCTGTGCCGAGACTCGCCGGCCTTCTAGTTGAGCAAGCTCGCGTCGTATTTCCTGCTGTCTGGCTGCGACTTGCTGATCCTGACTATTGCCACGCTGCAGATCGACCCGCACACGCTCGACTTGCGCTTCGGATTCTGCAATCAACCGTGTGTACTGTTCGTTCTGTGCTTCCAGGTATGCGCGCCGCATTTCGGCTTCGGCGAGTCGCATGGCTTGCTCGACGAAGTGACGGAACGCGGCTTCAGCGGCATCGGCATCTTCTGCTTTCAGGACTCGCCACACAGCGTCGTCGTGGAAAAGCACCGAATAGTACGTCAGGTCACGCGGGTAGAACAGGAGAGTGGTCGAAAACGCAAAACTTTGAAAAGCGCGAAACGTCGATAACGATGATTGCTGAATCAGCCATTCGACTTCTGCTATTTGAGCAGCCTGCAACGCTTGCGAATTGACTTGCTGCGCCGATGCGCCTATCGGCCGAAGAGGCGTGACGCGCGTTGCTTGCGCGGCGGATGTATTGGCGACGGTAGGCGGCTCGGCACCAGTGTCATCGTCATCGTCATGCGGCTGAGGGGCGTGCATTCGAAAGGAATCAGGCGCTTTTGGCCGTAAGAGAAACGATGGCGCATTATCGAGTAAGGTGCCTCTTCTGCTGAGCAGACTCTTCACATTGACTCCCCGGCTGCCCCTCGCTCCGATCGCCAGATGTCACGCGATCCGTATTCGAAGTTCGCGACTTGAAATTGCTTCGCGATGAATTGCGAGCTTGAAGATTGAAACGCCACTAATATGCATCGCTCAGTGACGCTTTAATCTTCAATACGATTGAACTGCGGAAAACTTAGTATAGCCGAGGCGTCGGTAGATTCAATCGACGCCTTGAAAAGGCCAAGGCTTCTCATGTATCTCGTAGGAGTGACTCGTGACGTTTCCGTGAATGCAATTCCGTGAAACGCCGTGACTCTTCCGGCGACGCTAATCACATATGGCGGTAGATTGCCTGAGTTCCACTCATGCGCAACTTGGCTAATTGCGCGGACCGTGCCTTGGACATTAAAGCAACCATGCGCATGATTCGAATGCCCTGTACGCCACATGTAATGCCGGGCGTCTTGGCGACGCTGGCCTCAAGCGTGGACATGTGGCGATACAAATGTTCGATGGGCGCAACGCCATGTACCAGCGAAGGTGGTGCAGCGTGCGTGGACGCGGACAGACGACTGACGTTTTCGACGGCAACCGGCGTATTCACCGGCGGTTCCGGAAGCGGCTCGGGCGCTGGTATATCGGCACGGATGGTGCCTTCGTTTCGGCCGACGAAAAACTGATAAACCGCTTCCAGACCATCGGCAGGCGTTTGCTCGACACGTCGCGCAGTCGCGGCGCACACATGCAAGCGCCAATTCTCACGCTCACTTATTTTCGAGATGAGATCGGCAATGCGCAAGCGCAATTCGCTATCGCGGCGCGCAATCATGGTCTGAAGCATTCGCGCTTCTTCGCTCGATGGATCGGGCATGCGTGCGCTCCATGCCATTAATTCGTTCAGGGAAATCGACATGGAAAACTCCGTAACATTCTGTTGATTGAAACGGATTTCGATCCGTTCCAGATCTTCTGGACCACGAATTGTAACGAACCAACAGCGGCTTTTGCCCGTCCATAAATCCTAGTCTTTGCGAATGATTTAAGACAAGAAAGCCGCCGTTTCGACGCGGCACGCGCGATGCTTATGAAGTCGGCACACGGCGCACCTCTCGCGCCGGACTTCAAGGAGACAAACATGAAATCTACCGCATTGATTGCCGGCGCTCTCATCGCCTTAGTCAGCACCGCCACGCTGGCGCAGGAGATGTCGCGCGATCAGTTGAATCAGCGTCCTTCCCAAATGCAGCAGGTGCAACCTGGCGTCTCGCCGGGCAAGAACATGAACGACTCGGCCCAGGGCGGCGTGCCGTCGGGCACAGCGGGGAGCGGCACGCTCATGCAACAGCGCGAGAAGGGCATGGCGCCCGATGCGACGCAGGCGCCCGCAAAGGGCGCGAATTCTACTGGGACGATGAAGCAGTAGTCGTGCGTGACATAGAACCGCGCGCCGCGTATTCATGCGGCGCGCTGACACGCGCGTTTCTGGACAAAGCGTCCATAACTGTTGGCGGCTTGGGCGCGACACTCGCGAACGGTCTGGCGTGGTCGCCATCGGACCTACCAAACGTTAATTATCGTCTCCGTCACAACGATTAAGAAATGTCCGAAGGTTTTTTGCAGCGTGAGTCGCTTAAATGCATACCTCCTACAAACCATAAAGAGGCTCACAATAATGAAGGACCTGCAAGTTTCCGTCGACTCCAACGGCCGCGTCACCACTTCCCACTCCATGGCTATCGGCGAGCATTGCGCCAATCGTGCGCGCCTGCTGTCATCGCTCGTCAACATCGTCGCAGCGCCGGGCGGCTTCGAACACTTTTGCTCGTATCCGGAAACCATGCGTCGCGACATCCTGAGCTTGCTCCACTCCGTCGCAGAAGAACAGATGCCGTTGATCGCCGCGCTCGAAGAGCACACGGCTCGCGCGTCCTTTGAAAAGGGCGTTCAGACGGCGCGTGAATTCATGGCGCAGGAACAGGCGGCAAACGCCGCATTGCATTTCGACGCAGAGCAGGCTGCGCAAGCAATGCTCGCTCACTAAGCGACTTAACCGCGAGCAAAAGCACGCGGTATCGAGTCGAGCGACTCACAGCCCCGCACGCGCGGGGCTTCTCACTGCAACGATTTCAACCGTTACGCGCCCATGTCCACGTACCAGGCAGCGTCATGGTGCATCCGCCAATTGGAAAACAATCACGAAATCATGCGAACACTTAGCGCTCTTATTGTTTCATTCGGATTCCTGGCGTTGACCTGTGCATCGTCGGCCTTCGCGACCTACAGCGAAGAATGGGTTAGCAATACGGCGGGCGCGCGACAAAGCACGCCGCAACATGCGGCGAAGACGGTGTCACCAAAACGAAAAGTGGCGGATACGTCACAGCACGTCGATACCGCAAACCAGTCCGATCCTATCGCCGCGTTCGCGCGACCGGAGTCATCAGCCAGGAAACGCGAGGAAAAAGCGGCCGCGTCGCGCGATCCGATCGAGGCTTTCGCGACTGCGCCGCGGCAACGGTAAGCACGGAGCGTACGTTTCTTCGGCAATTTGACGATGAAACGTTTGCAGAAACACGATTAATCCGATATCGACACCGGAGCAGGATCGACTATTCTTCTGGATGTCGTAAGAGATGGATACACGGTTGGCCCCGCCCTGCCATGTGCGCGATTCAATCGAGCATTATTAGAGGCCTGGCCTTGCCGTCGTAGCCATCGTTCTTACGGCGCCCCCTTTTCCCCGTGTCTGTCCTAAGAGAAAGCCCGCTATCGGAAATGACTCCAATAGCGGGCTTGTTCTGCTGACTGTCCTTTGCTTGCGTTTAAGCGAGCATATCCGACGGCAGCTTGCCACCATTGGCAGCCAATGCCTGCATCAGTTGCTTGTGCAACCAGATGTTCATCGTCGCCGAGTCGTTGGTGTCGCCGCTGTACTTCAGCTCGGCGGCCAACTGCTTGCGATGGTAGAGGCTGCTGTCTACTTGCAGAAGTTTCATCAGATCGACGATCGATACGCGCCAGTTGAGCGTCTGGCCGCTTTCGCGCGCCAAGCTGTCCATGACGGCGGCCACGTCGATGTCTGACAGTGCGGCAGGAGCCGGCGCCGCGTCGGCTTGTGCGACATCAGCCGGGACCGGTTGCGCTTCGACTGCGGGCGCTTGCTCGGCGGGCTTTGCCTTGTGGAAAATCTTGTTGACGATGTCACCGAAGATGCTCATGTTTCAATTCCTTGAGTTGATAGGGAGTTGCAGCGCGTGAACCTTAGCGCGGAGTACCGTCGATGGTTAGTCTTTCCAGCATCGAGTGATGCGAATTTGACTAAATTTTTCAAGGACGTACGCTTAGGAGTGCGGCTTTTCCCCGCGGATGAGAACTTCCGGTTGGATCGCGCGTGAGAAATGGCGATCGCTTGTGTTCCGTGAAGTGCATCGCTTGGGGAAAATGAAGACAACCCTTTGATTTTCATAAAGGATTGCGGAATTCGTTGGAACATGCTGGCCTGCATACAGGCGGTCCCTCTCCGCCACAATTTCAAGCCCTTGATTGTTTGAGGGCTTTTTCTTTTGCAGCCGTTATGTTCGCCTTGCTCGATTCTCATCACGACAACGTCCGCGTTCCAGACGCTGGCGCGCGTCAGGCGGTTGAAGGAGCAGAAGCTCCATGTAATGCTTGTATTCCCTTCGCCACGCGGCAAGGTTCTAAGCGATATTGTTCTTACGTCCTTCCTGCGCCGCGTCAGTGCGAAGAGCGACACGCCTGGACGTATCGCCACGGCGCACGGATTCCACAGCAGCTTCCGCGATTGGGCCAGCAAGAACGGCTACGCCCGTGACCTCGTGGAACGCGCGCTGGCTCATACCGTTGCGAACAAGGTTGAAGCGGCTTATCACCGAACCGATTTGCTAGAGTTGCGCCGCCCAATGATGGAAGCGTGGGCAAGACACGTTTGCGCCACGCCGGCTGGTTGCGCCAACCAGTCCGACTGCTAGCAAACCTGTTTAACTGTGCCGCCAGACACCGGCTGGACTGATACTAGATCGGGCGGATGACATACCAAACTAGAGCTGGCACTTCGCGCAAGACGGAATAAGCGTCCCGCGCCTCCCAGAATCGCGGATATGCACCACTAACGTTGCTCACACCAAAGCGCTTAAGCGTAAGCATCGTTCTTGGAAGATGAAAATACTGCGTGGATTTGCCCCCGTAGTTCCGGACACCATCTCACACCAAGGTTGATGAATCGGCTTTACGTCGGAACTCGCGCGGCGAGCGGTATTTCAGCGCGCTATGCGGGTGTTTGCCGTTGTAGTGTTCGAATGCGACGGCCAGATTGCGCACGGCGGTCGCCGCGTCCGGCTTCGGCATGAACGCAACGTAATCGCGCTTCATCGTCTTGACGAAGCTTTCTGCCATGCCATTGCTCTGCGGGCTGCATACGGGCGTGGTCAACGGCTTGAGACCAATATCCGAAGCGAACGCGCGGGTCTTTTCGGCAATGTAACCCGAACCGTTGTCGCTGAGCCATTCGATTTGCGCGGGCGCTTTGCGAACGTTCCCGAAACGATGTTCGACAGCCGCCAGCATGACATCGCGCACAACGTCGCCGCTATGACCGCCTGTCGTCGCTGCCCAGCTGATCGCTTCGCGGTCACAGCAATCGAGTACGAACGTCACGCGCAGCGGCGCGCCGTTGTCGCAACGAAACTCGAAGCCGTCAGAGCACCATCGCTGATTGCTTCTGGGCACCGCCACCGTACCTTCATGCCGACGCTCGATGCTCGGCCTCGCAGGCCTCCTGTGAAGCAACAAATCGTGCTGGCGCATCACGCGATAAACACGTTTCGCATTCACTGGAGCCTCACACCGCAATTCCCGCTCGCTTCGCAGCAGGCCCCAGACGCGTCGATAGCCGTAGCTGGGCAAGTCAGCAACGAGCAAACGGATTTCGTCGACAATGCCAGCATCATCCGTTTTGCGTGCGCGCCGGCCATCCTGCCAGTCAGCAGTCCGGGCGAGCTTTACCGACACATTTGAGCGCGCTACACCGAGAACGTCACAGACCTGCTTCACTGGCCGTCCCCCGGTAATGAGGGTGAGCGCGCAATCCATTTTCGCGACTTCATCACCTCCACGGCTTCCCGGAGAATCTCGTTCTCCATGGTCTTCTTGCCCAGCAGGCGCTGGAGCTCCTTGATCTGCTTCAGTGCGTCGCTCAACTCGGACGCCGGCACAACTTCTTCTCCAGCGCTCACTGCCGACAGGCTGCCGTCCTGATGCAGCTTGCGCCACTGAAACGGCTGATTCGGATTGACGCCGTGCAGCCGAGCCACCATCGAAACTGTCTTGCCGGGCTCGAACGTCTCCCGAACCATCGCCAGCTTCTCATCAGCCGACCAGCGCCGTCGGCGCTCAGGTCCCGTCAACACTTCCATTACTTCGTTCTTGTTGTGAGTCATATACACAGTCTATGCCTACCCGCTATTGTAAGTGGGAGACTGTGTCCGGTCTTTCAGGGGGCTGTTCCACTGGAGTTGCCCCTGTAACTCAGGACACGCAGACACCGTTAAGTTGATGATGCAGAGGTTCGCCGGAACTCCCGGGGGGAACGGTACTTCAGTGCCTTATGCGGGTGGCGTTCGTTGTAATGCTCAAAGGCGCCAGCCAGATGTGAGAGCGCTGTTGGCACATCAGGCTTATGCATAAAGGCAATGTAATCGTGCTTGATTGTCTTCACAAACGACTCGGCCATACCGTTACTCTGCGGCGAACGAACAGGCGTCGTCAACGGTTCCAGACCCAACTCGCGGGCAAAGCTGCGCGTACGGTGGTCGATGTAGGCAGAGCCGTTGTCCGACAGCCATTCGATGGGTGCGCCTGCCTGCGGCGTGCCGAAGCGTTGCTCGACCGCTGCGAGCATCACATCGCGCACGACGTCGCCGCTATGGCCGCCAGTAGTCGCTGCCCAACTAATAGCTTCCCGGTCATGGCAGTCCAGCGCGAACGTCACGCGCAACGGCGAGCCATCGTCACAACGGAACTCGAAGCCGTCCGAGCACCAGCGGACGTTACTCTGGTCAACGGCAATGCGTCCATCATGTCGGCGGGTATCGCGTCGCTGGCCAAGGCGCCGGAGCAGCAACTGATGGTCACGCATGACGCGATAGACCCGCTTGGCGTTCACGCACGGCGCACCGGTCAATTCGTGACTACGTCGCAGCAATGCCCAGACTCGTCGGTATCCATAAGTCGGCAAGCCCGCCACATGCTCGTGGATTGCAGCGACCAGTTCCGTGTCGTCGGTCTGTCGGGCGCGGCGGCCGTCCTGCCAGTCTGGAGAGCGGGCTTTTCTGACTGCCAAAGCAGAGCGCGCCACGCCGAGAACATCGCAGACCGTTTTCATTGGTCGTCCCCGGGCAGTAAGGGCGAGCGCGCAATCCAGTTTTTTGAGCGGCCATACTCGACTGCTTCCTTCAGGATTTCTGCCTCCTGCGTCTTCTTGCCAAGCAGACGCTGCAGTTCCCTGATTTCCTTCATCGCTGTGGCCAACTGCGAAGCGGGTACCACGGCTTCTCCAGCCTTCACCGCAGCCAGGCTGACTTCCTCGTATTGCTTGCGCCACGCAAACACCTGGTTTGGGTTGACCCCGTGCCGCCGGGCAACCGCTGAAACCGTTGCTCCCGGCTCCAGGGTTTCCTGCACGATGGCCACCTTCTCCTGGACCGAACGTCGACGACGGCGCTCCGGCTCGGTCAGAACTTCAATGCTTTCCACAATTTGCCTAGGCTTGAAACTAGTCACAAGATTCCCTCTTATTTTAAGGGGTGTCTCGTGTCCTGAGATTCAAGGGGCTACTCCAGCCGCCCTGCTTACACTGGCGCGGATAACGAATCTGTTCGATTTCGCCGAGCAGCCCGGCGGCATGCCACGGCCAGCGCGGATCGTCATTGAAGGTGTGGCCCAGCGCGACGCAGTCTGCCTGGATTGCCGAAAGAATCGACTTGGCTTGCCTGGCATCGGTGATCAGACCGACCAACCGCGTGACAATACTGGCCCTACGTTTCACCGTTAGAGGAGCCAATGCGACGAACGCGACTAACGCCCAGCTCCACAGATGCCCTCGGCGCGCCTCTCACACGGTTGATGAGGAAAGGTTTCGCCTGAGAAAGTCGACCACTTTCGTGAAGGCAATTCGTGTCGAATTGTCAGCCTCATTGGCCTGCTCGAACTTTGCGAGATCATATTCCTTCGTCAACAAGGCATGTGGGAAGTCGCGCTCGTTATCCATCGGCCTCGGATCCGCGTATTCATCAAGCGTCGCATTTTCTCCGAACGCTTGCTTGATGCGCTCGACGCGTGGGTGAAGACTGATCTGGTCATGAGTGAAACGCTGTATCACGAGCGGCACGGCGTCGCGCTTGCTGCGCTGTGTCGCGGCCTGGAAGTCTTCATCAGATACATTGACCTGATGCATCCACTCGCCCTCGCCCGTTCGAAACACCGAGTAACGCAACGACAAAGGTATCGCCGGCTGTGAAACGACGCCGGCTCGCACATTCGGCTCGATGACCATTGGAATGACGAAGGCGCCAGTAAGACACATGCCGATCACGCCTATCCGCGCACTCGGGTTTTCCTCGCCGAGGGATCGCGCGAGCGCACGCAGCCAGTCACACACGGGTGCGGACTGGTTGGCTTTGAGATGACCGAATTCCTTGCTGATGCAAAGTCGCGCATAGTTGAGATTAGGCGCTTCCCAAAGCATTGGGCCAAACAAATGCGGGGCATGCACGCGAAAACCCGCTTCGGACAATCGATCAATGAATCGAACAGTGTGTTCGTCAAACCCGGGAAGCTCGTGCATGACGATCACATCGGGTCCAGTGCCTTTGACATAGACGACGTGCTCATAGCTTTCGTCGCTGAACAGATAGCTCGAGAACCTCAGTTTCTGCATGGTCTGATCCGGCAAGACCGACCTGGCCGGCTCCGCGCGGCCTTTGACGCCGACCAGCAGCGGCGTGCCCGCGGCGAGCTTCATGAAGTTGCGTCTTGCTTTGCATCGCATGGCATCTCCCGACAGCAGGTCTTCTCGTTCCGACATGGGCGGCGTTATCGGCCGACTCGCGAATTGCCAATCGTCGCTTGCCGCAAGTGACTAGTCAGCTTGCGCCTGGCTCCGCGCAGTCCCGGCGCCACGCTCCGGATTCATCGAGACGGCTCGCCGGAGCGCCTTCCGACTATCGTCCGTATCACTGAAAATCTGCCGGACTACTTCGAGCAAGGCGGGATTCATCACATTGCCGTGTCCATCGATGATCGTACTCTCCGCTTTGATGTTCCATACCACGGTATCGATGTTTCCTGTACCGGTGCCCTCCGCGACCTCAAGCGTCGCGCCGCCGCAGAACGTTCGCGTCCAGCGCTCGTGCTTGCGCTGCGAGCGCGCGACCGATTCAATCTGCTTATCGGCCTGCTCGTTTTCGAGCGACTTGTTCATACTGACCACCTTGTCGAGCTCGCCGTTCTTCATCGTCAGCAGATCCTGGGTTTTGGTCCAGCCGTGGCAAGGCTCGGTGAATGTTCCATCGACAGGCTTCTTGAGTTCGTGTGTCACATAATCCGCCATGTTTCCAGGCGTTTGCTTGATCGCGCTAGCCTGCTGATCCGAGGATGTCGGCCGTTCGAAGAGTGTGTTGAAGAAACGTCCCGCCGGAAAGGCAAGACGCGTGGCATCGTCCGTGGCTGAGGTGATCGAAACGAGCACCGGCGCTTCGTAACGCCCTGCGGAAGTCCGGCGCTGCGCTACCGTGTAGAGCGTCTGAAAACGCGAAGCCTCGAAAGCGGGATTGACGAGGACGATCATGTCCGCCACTCGATCGACGGATTCGAACGACTGATTTTCATCGTCGCCCAGCGTAAAGTTGAGCTTCGGTTGACGAAGCCCGGCCAGATCGGTCTTCGACGTGAGCGATTCGATCAGGGGCCCCGATGTCGCCGTGTAAAGTATCAATCCGCCGAAGCTATGGCCGATCATCAGCGAGCGCACGGGAGGCACGGGATCGTTATTTTGCAGCGCCATGATGTTGTAGTACCTGCGCATCGATCTGAGCCGCGCGAACAGTTCCCGCACGGATCCGCTAGCCACGCGCGAAGCCGCGTCCTTGCGGGTCCAGAAGGTCGCATTCAGAAGCGGATTGTCATTGTCGAAACTCGATGGATTGCCTCGCCATCCGACATAGATGCCCACCACCATACGCCTGGGATCATTCTTTCCCTCGTGATAAAGCTCGTCCGCCGCGGCGCGCTCCAGCAGCCTGCGGAAGTCGCGGACGTTGTCATCGCGAACCCATGCGTTGTGCTTCCAGCCATGGACGAACAATATGATCTTCACTTTCTGTCCGCCCGAGAGCAACGTTCTCAAACGGAGCATGAGCTGGTCGATCTGTGGCGAAGGGTGCTCATTGGCCGTTGCCGTCTTGTCGGCGAAGCTCCAACCCTGATCGTCGAACTCGACGAAATGCAGTTCATATTTATCTTTCGAGATTTCAGGCGTGACATGCTCGCAGTCTTTGGAAACATAACCCTCGGTGTCTGCACGACAGTCCGTCCGCGAGGCTTCCGCATATCCAACGTTCGTCCGATAGGCATCATGCGTTGCACAACCGCCCATTACCTGCATCAGGGTCACTGCAATCAGGAGCGATGCGATGCGAGCGACCATAGATCACCTCGTCGACTGGAAGCGCGCATGGAGTTTGCGCAGCGGAGCTACGTAAGTTACTCAGACTAGTTGCAGGAATCGCGATTCCAGTTCGGATGGCCGGCTCCGAATTGATCTTGGCCGAATACGCCTTGAGCATGCACCCGGAGCTGAAACAGTTCTATCGGCACTCAACCCCTCTGCTCGCAGCCCGCGCCAGGTCCCGGATAAGAAGGCACCGTGGACTTGGCGTCGAATAGCATCACCTTCTGTTGACCCTGCATGATTCCCATGCGGATGTTGTCCTCGTGAAGACGGCCGCGCATGTATCGCAAGGTCGTATTGGCGCCGGGCAAAGCCGGCAATCTGCCAGAAAGCGGCACGAAGAAATAGTCCCAATGCACCGGAATGACGAGCGAAGGACGCGTGCACCGAATCACGTTGTCGTAATAGCGGTCGTGATAAGCGATGCTGCGTGTACCGATCGCTCCGATCGAGAGAAAGACAACCTCTGCGTGAACGCCGTAGAGTTCGCCTCGCTCATAGTTGGCCGATGAGACTACCAGCATGCGATGGTTTCCATGCACGATCAGAAAGTCGTAGGTTCCGCCCTCCACAAAGGCGCTTTCCCGTTGCGGTTGTTTCAGGGGAGCGCGAATCTCTTTCCCGAGATTGTCATTGATGAAGGGATAGGCTGGAGAATGCCGCGAAGGAACAGGCGTGACTTCGAAGTCGCCCACACTCACCGGCTGCCACCGGACCAGCGGTTTGAGCTGCGCATCCGGGAGACCCGCACCGCGGCCGATGTAGAGCGTGCTTTGAGTTCCAAACAACGGCGCTTTTGTCCGTTGAGCGATATATCCGGCATCGAACGCGTGATCGTAGTGCGAATGCGAGACGAAGACAGCCTGGACCCGGTCCGCCTTCGCTTCATCGAGAACACGCTCCACTTCGTTGCGATCGGTCTTGATGCGAGCAAATTTAACTTTCGCGACAGGCAGACGCGAGAGAAAGGCGTCGACGAGAATTTGCGTGACTCCATCATCGAATAGCAAAGTGGTGGTGCCAAGAAACGTGACAGTCAGCGTTGACGGAGGCGTATCGCCAGCCGATTCCGGAAGCCGTTCATCATCGAAAGCAGCAAGCGAGATCGCATGCGCAACGGAGCAATCCATCACGCATGCAAACATCAGCATCAGCATCAGCAGCGTCGATTTCATCGCGTCATCCCAAAGGCGCCGGCAGGTCGTTAAGCGCAGTATTCGGAATCGTCAAGCTTCGTCGGGCTCATTGAGCAAACTCGTCTCGATGGAAACGTTGCTGTAAGGATAGGCAAAACACCCGACAACGCATGCATCGCGTTTATCCCGATTGATCTCGACGTAGCGGCTTCCGAACACTTCAGATCCATCGACGTTTCTTCTTTTGACGACTCTCCTTCGTTCGCAATCGCCTCCAGTCATTTTTGAGTACTTGTTTCGTTTTGCATAAGAACTTCTTATGCACGCATGCGTCGGATTCCTATGAAAAATGCAGGCGATCAAATACAGGGTTCACCCTGATTTAACTGCGCGCGTCGACTTCTATGATTTTCTTTGAATCGGCGTCATGATCTCGGCACAAAAAAGAAGCAATACATCGGGATCGGGGTTGCATCGCCGGGTCGGCTATTGCCAGTACTTCGCATCGAAACATAACGATCTCTGAGCGTCGAGGAGCCGATCATGCAACCGCTTTCAAGTCGATGCGTCATCGGTGCAATCCTTCCGCGTCGTCCAGTCAAAGCATTCGCCCGTCAGCTCGGTCCGCCAGAGCGAAGTGCCCGGTTGATTCGGACGATATAGGCCTGGCGTCGCCCGACACCATTCCAGATTCGACCGCGTCCGTCGCGCCCTGAAACATGGACGCGATTACCCCGCCTGCGTCCACGCGCGCTCGCTGGGGAAAGCGCATGTCCACAGGATGTGGACATGCGCTTCAGCTTCGCCGTCGATACTCCGACGCCGCGATCCGAAAAGCCGTTGATCACGAGGCGGACATGACCCGGAAATCGAAGACGCAAACTCACGACGTGCTCGAATTCGATCCAAGGCGTGCGCTGGCCCGGGCTCTGATCACCGAAAGCCCACCAAAAACCGGCCGCATCTTGCGCCTGCTTACCGGTCTCGGTTCGGACCGCGAAAGCGTTTATACCGGGCTGTTCACGCCGTTTCTCGAAGGTGCGTATCGCGCGGGCGAGACGTATATCGGACGGGGCTATGGGGCATCGAGTGACGAAGAGGTGCAGCGCATCGTAGAGCATTGTCATTCCAGGAAGCTGATGCAGAAGGCAGCATTGCAGAAATCCCGCGCATTCCTGGATGCCCCCAAGAGTCGTCATGTAGCCGCACTTGTCGATCAAGGAAAATTCGACGCCTATCTGCGCCGGACATTGCTGCCGCAACTGCACGAGGAAGTCGCCTCGTGGTTCAGTCCAGTCCCCGTGACGCAATCGGCTGTCTCGAACCGCCGCCTCAGCGTCTTTCGCAATCTTCCGCAAGAGGTCCAGGTCATCGTTCTCTATCTGGCATACCGTGTCGGCAGTCGTCATCACGACGGATTGCGCTGGCTCGTGACGATGCTGGACTGGGATTACCTCGCGCGCGTGCTGCGACATCCGAAGCTCGTCGCTCGCTATCACGTTGGCGCCATGCAGGCGGCTATGCAGCTCAAGCTTGTATTGCGCAGCGGGACGCGGGATTTCCTCGTGCAGGCGCTGACGGATCAACCGACCGTTGGACAACGCGCGCTTGCCGAGGAATATGAACATATCGTCGGCAAGCGCATGTCCTACAAGCCGGCGTCGGACGTTCAAAAGACCATGCTCGATCACACCGACGCAGACAATGTCGGACTGAGCGCACTCTGCCTGTCAGGCGGCGGCATTCGAAGCGCATCGTTCTGCCTTGGCGTGATTCAGACGCTGGCCACCTATCGGCTGTTTGGCCGTTTCCATTACCTGTCGACGGTGTCCGGCGGCGGCTATATCGGAACGGGATTGACGCGCTGGATGGCCGGCATCGCCGAGTCCGATTGCAAGCCAACCGACGATTGCAAGGCTCAACACGCTCTGCAGTACGCCGAGGAGCAGTTGTCACGTCTGCGCCGCGCAGATTACATCAAGGACCGCATGAGCGGCACCACGTTCGAGCACGAAGGCCCGCTTACATGGCTTCGGATGAACAGCAACTATCTGGCTCGGCAACTGTCTCTGTTTTCCGCCGATGCATGGACAGTGGTCGCAACGTACCTGAGAAATCTCGCGGTCACCTGGCTGATATTCTGGCCGTGGTTCGCGTTGTTCCTCGCACTGCCCTGGCTTGCGGTCTTGTTCGGACAGCAACACGCATTCATTGGACTCGACGGGCCTTTCGACCTGGGATTTGCGACCATCTGCCGTGCTTCGATGGCGGGTCTCGTCGGGGCCTTGCTGGGCGTCGTTGGCGCGTCCTACTATTTCCAAGGCTCGCCGAATGGATCACCATCCGTCGGGAAGGTGTACGCCAATAAACTCCGCTGGCCAGGAGATGGGGACGCACGCGCGGCGTTCGGCGCGTTACTGCTGATAACCGGATGCATCCTTCTCTCCAGCATGATGTGGTCCGATGTCGATGACGGACTGCTAGGCGACTCCTTTCCAATCCTTGCGCGGTTCTGGACCGCTCTCGTTGCCGCGTTGAGCGCAAGTCAATTACCCTGGCTGCGCGATCTCGGGCACGCGCTTTCCGGGGATTCACTCGCCCTCCTCAGGCATTTCTGGCACTACATGGCGGCGGCCGCAGCAATCGTCGGCACCCAAATGGTACTCGCCACGCTTAACGTCGACCCGAACAAAAGCCGAAGCCGTCTGGTGATGCCGAGCGCAGCATTTCTTGCCGCCCTCACACAGATAGGCCTCGTTCTCTGGATTCGTTGGGGTCTTTCGAACTGGAGCCCCAACAAGATCGACATCGAGCGGCTGGCGCTGTCCACTACCGTGCGCGCATTGGCTACCCCACCCTTGTTGCTTCTTGCGCTGCTGATCGGCGAGGCGGTCAAGGCTGCGGTGCGCTCGTACACCGAACCTGCGGATCGCCGTGAACATCAGGCGCGGGCGCATGCCTTCTCCTTCATGCTGATGACGGCATGGATCGTATGCGCGGTTCTGGTCATCGCAGTTCCTGCTCTGCTCAGTTTTCTCGGTGATTCAGTGCCAGGCGCCACCGCCGCAGGAAGCGGCCTTTCCGTTGCGCTGAGCGGTTGGTTCGGCTACCGCAAGTCCACACCGGGCAAGCCTGAAACACGTACGCCGATCAGCATGACGCTGGTGGGTGGCATCGGCATGTTGCTTCTGGCCATTCTTCTTTCCCTTGGCGCATGGAAGACCTTCGAGCACACAGCCATGTTTCCCGGATGGCAAATGCCTGTCCGTTGCCAGTGCATGAATCTCAAGCCGGACGAGCAGCTAACCGTTGCCTCGCCGAAATACGATCTCCCGGGTTTCAAGCTGCCGGTCTCCGACAGCATCTGCAAGATCCCCAAGGCGCAGTGCGTAGACCGTTCGTTCGTTTCCTACTTCAACGCCCTCGTCGGCCAGTTCGACACCGAGAGACTGTCGACCGTGCTCTCTATTCTTCTCTTCACCGCCCTTGTCGCGTTTGGCCTTGGCTTTGTGATCCGCATGAACGAGTTCAGCCTCCACGGTTTCTACCGCGATCGTCTCATTCGTGCCTTCTATGGCGGCTTTCGCAGTCTGAACGACCCGCGAAAGCCTGCCCTCTTCACCGGCTTCGATTCGAAAGACGACATTCCTTTTTCGCACGTCAAAGATGCGCTCTACAAATGTGCAAAGAAATTCGACTCGAATCATCAGCCGAGCAAGCCGCCGTTCCTTGTCGTCAATACCGCACTCAATCTCGTCAAGGGCACGGAACTGGCGTGGCAGGAACGTAAAGCCGACAGTTTCACGATGACCGCATTGAGGGCGGGCAACTATCGGCTGGGTTACCGCGACATCCACCGCTTCGCCGATAACGTCAACCTCGGCACCGCCATGGCGATATCCGGGGCTGCCTTCAATCCGAACATGGGGTACAACAGCAGTGGTCCACTGGCGTTCCTGATGTCGGTGCTCAACGTGCGGCTAGGCTGGTGGCTCGGTAACCCCAAGTTTGCCGACTGGATCAGGAAAGATCCGTCTTCTTCGAGCTGGCGGCTTCTACAGGAGGCGGCGGGCCAAACCACCGACACCGATCACTGGATTCACCTTTCCGACGGTGGCCATTTCGACAACATGGGTCTCTGGGAAATGGTGCATCGGCGCTGCAGATTCATCCTCCTCGTCGATGCAAGCCAGGATGCACACTTCGCAATGGAGGACCTCTACAGCGCCATTCGCAAGATACGTATCGACATGGGTATAGAAATCAGCGCAGAGCAAGAGCCGGTCATGCTCTTCCCGCGCTCGGCCCGCGCAGTGGGCTTATGCCATGCGCGCTTCACGATTCGCTATTCGGGCTTCGACAAAGACAGCCCCACTCCCGGCCCCAATGGACAGCTGATCTATCTCAAACCCTGCATTTACGGTTCGGAGCCGCCGGACATCGAGCAGTACGCCCAGAAACACCCGGACTTTCCGCATGAACCCACGGCGGACCAGTTCTTCAACGAATCGCAATTCGAAAGTTATCGAAAGCTCGGCGAGTGGGAGATGCTTCAGCTCCTCATGTACGCCACTGGGGCAAGGTCGCCAGGCGAACTCGCTGAATCGGATGGTATCGAGCTGGTTGCGAAAGGCAAGCGGCGCGGATTGTTCACCAAGGTGTAGCGAGGGCTGCACGATGCGCGCGCAGATCGCCGTCTTCTTCCTTCTCATCACGCTGCTCGCCGACGCGCCGGAGAAAGGACGCGCTGCGGCTGGAGGCATGCCCGCCGCGCCGGTTCTCATATGTCACGCCGATCCGCTTGGTCAGTGGCAAAACACGCATTGTGCTGACGGCGTCGACTGCACGGCCACATGCACTGCCTATCCTCACTGCGATGCCGATTCCATCAGGCAAACGCTCGCGGAATGCGCGAGACGGAACAACTGCACACCGCTCGTTCTGCACCGAAAGATGAGCCGGCTCGGCTGCCACTTCGCTGCCGATGCGTTCTGGGTCAATTCCAATGCAAGGCCTGCACGCGAACTAAAAACCAATAGCCGCACGGGACGGCGGGTCATCGATTTCGGGCAGTCGTCGTGTCGGGACAGCGACCAGAGCGCGCTGGAAAGCGCCCTCAATGAAAAGAGCCTCTTCAGTTGCTCGTCCGGCGGACGCCACAGGGCATACGCGCTATTGCTGCGTCACGGATGCAACGTCGACCTCGACGGCATGGGCCCGGACGGACCCTACACGCGCATTACATTGCGCAGGGAGAAGCGGGAACCGGTCGATGCGGCTGGAATCGCTCCGCAGCCGCGCCTGCTGGTCCACTTCGAACCGGAGCTGACATCGTCGGTGGTAATCCATTCCCCGTGTGATGGCCAGGACTGCCTTCCGATCGGAGCCCCGCTGCCGGAACACATTGCCCCGATTTGCGAAGGGCTCGCCCAACTCGGCACGGCGCATCGGCTTGCCGTGTGCTCATCCATGCGAGGTGATTCCGACATCAGCATTCGCATACAGCTGAGCGACAGCGACACCTCGACCTACACTCAGAACGTCGAGATCGTGCGCCCGCCCTCTCCGCCCTACCCACCACCGCCTGTATCGCCGGCAACAACAATCCCTCCTACGATCGCGATTGCAGGCGCCGCCGGTTCCCTCGGCCTCGGCGCCTTGCTCGCCGCGCTTGGACGATGGCTATTCACGCGCGCGACGAAGAAAGATTCTGACGGCGTCGCCGCGCCCGGTATCGCCAGGCATGACATACAGGACGTCCATGTCGCGGTTGCTTTTGCCGGAAGACCGAAGATACGTGTGCGCAGGGCAGGACATCCGTCACGCGCATCCATCATCAGGAGACGCAGACCATGAGCATCGACGTTGTCCCTTATCCACGTTCGATCCCGCCACAGCCGACCGTTGCATGGTTTCTGCGCGATCTGGTGCCCGATGGGCTATGGAATGAGTTCGACATTGGCAAAGCGTCCGCTCCGCAACTCGCCCGCGTCCGCTTGAACCTAATCAGGCACGGAGGCCGCGACGCGTGGTTGCGATTTGTCGCCGAAACGCGCACTGCCCTGCCGCATCTCTTGTCCCTGTCACTCTTCGACATGCTTCAGCGAGCGCTCGGTAACACGCGAGTCTTGCCCGACGAAGTCGCGCTCACGTGCTATCCCTTGCTGACCGCCTATGCAGGCGGCCGCATGGTCACGCCGCGCATCAAGCTGCATTGCCACGTTCGTCTTAAGTTCTCCGATGCTGGACAAACTCGCGCAGACAATCACGTAGCCGTTGTGACCGAAGTCACATTGCGACTGGGCGATGTGTGTCTGATCGAGCGCGTGCGAGGCCGTTACTTCGTGCCGGCTCCACCGTGCGGGACCTCGTGGCGGGCACGTGGAAGGAGATGGCGTAGGTGGTCCTATCCGGCCAATACGCACTAGTCGCTCTCTGCGCATTCCCGCGATGAGACCGTTCGCCGCCCCACCTAGTCCTCGGCCACCGAGACGTCGGCCGGGCCTCCGTCATCGCCGGCCGTGTGTCCGTTGTCCACCCGGACCGACACGGGCCTGATCGGGCACGCCGCGCCATAGCTTGTTAGAAACAGCACGCGCTCCGTAATCTTCCGGGCATTAACGCCTGCAAGCGTTTCCAGCATCTGCGCGATGAGTTCGTTGTTCGACGATGCCATCGCGAAGCCCCGCACCAGTACGCCGGTGCCCGTCGTCGCCAGCGCCTCCGTACCGGAAGCGAGCATGTCGATCTGTTGCAACTTCTCATCGGCCGGGTCAGTGGCAATCAGGCACTCCGACGCATCGAAGAGTTTCTGGCTCGCCTGGCATGCGGTGGAATTGGGTGCGCCTTTGAGATGCCTTCCATTCGCGTCGAAGATTGCCTCGACGAATACCCGTATCATCTGCGGGCCGAACTGCGACAGCTGTGGATAACTGTGCGTGAGTCCCACTCCGCCCTTATCCGCGAATGCATACGAGATTCCCGCGAACTGGACACTCAGCCCCGCACGCGTAACGAACGCGCTAGATCCTAATCTCGGCCCGCACGCGCCCGACTTCGTGCTGACGCTCTTGCACAAATCGTCGAATGCGGGAGATATCAGCTTCTGAATGTCGCCGGCCGACATTCCCGTCTTGACCTTGCCTGCGATGCTGCCGGACAACGACGTAACGAATGACGTCTCGTCGATATCGAACTGGATAAACTGGCCGCCCCGGAAATAGGCGTCGAAGTAAGCCGACAGATAGCGCGCGACGTTGAACAGGCGAACCTGGGTTTCGAGCGCGTGCTGATCGATGTTATCCGTCCCTCGGAGCATCTCGTGGATATGCGCCGCGCTCAAGAGCGCCATCAGATGAAACGCCCGGAAAGATGCGAGGTCGGTCAACTTGCCGAACAGGTCCCCCTTGCCTGCGGTCGTGAATGTCTTGAGTGGAACTTTCGATCCCGCTGTTGCAGTCGGTTTGAATTCGCCCGGCTGCGTGGCGGGCTTCTCCCTCGTTGGGAGGAGCGTGTTGAGATCAGCTCGCGCGGTACTTGCAATCGATATCTCGTCGACAATCATTCGGGCCCGCCGCACCAAAGTGGCAAGACGTTTTTGAAGTTGCTCGTCGGGCTTGATTCCGGTTTCACTTGCCCACGGCAGCTTATCGAGCAGCATGCCTTCGACCTCGTCGGGTCGCATGGCTAACGGCACATCGACCTGGCCTTGTGGTACGGCGATGTCCTTCTGCACGCCCTGTGCAGGGCCAGCCACTTGAGCCGCTCTCCCGGTCTTCTGCGCCTTCGCTTTTACGACGAGGAGCCACGCCTCATCGAATTCGGCCTTGAAGCTGACCAGCTCGATTCGTCCAATAGGCCCGAACCAGGTCTCCTCTCTCACTGTCGCAAAGGCGCTTTGCAGTCGCGCGGCGGCAGCGGATGTCGCAACGGGTGAAGCAGCGGACGCGATCTTGACTGGAGCGTCCGATGCGCTACAACCCGGATCGGCGTCGGGATTCTGCGCCGGCGTGGCAACGAGCGGTGCGAGACCGCTTCTGTTGAACAGCGAACAGCCGGAAACGACCATCATGACGATGCATATGAGCGCGAATGCGTAGAGGCGGGCGCAGGACGACTTAGAGCATGCGTTCATGACGCTCTCCTCTTTCTTGTGAAGGCAGTTGTCTCTCGGCACGAATCGCTGTGACTGAACGAACAGGTGACTCACGCGTATCGGCCTCTTCAATACAGGCCGGCTTGCTCCCGAGATCTATTCAAGGTAGAACACATGCCCGCGTCAGTCCGCCAAGATAGCCTCCAAAATCGCCTTGAACCCGATTTGGATCAGCAGTGGGAATGTCTTTCCGATGCAGCGCGCTTTCATTTGACCGCAACGGGCGCGTTATCGGTGTTGAGCTTGTTTGCAGCAGTCGCTGCACTGCTGTGAAACGCCGAACAGGTCACTTCATAACGCATGCCCTTCCGGCTCAGATAACCTTCGTTGCACAGTGCGATCAAGAAGCGGTTCAATTCGCCGTCGTCCTGAGGCGCTTCCTTGAGGTTGTTCTCGACCACGCGAAGTTTGGTCTCCCAACGTTTAATCGCCGAATCCGAGAAGCTCCAGATAAAAACGCCTTCGGCACTGTGTCCCATGACAAAGTGAAACAGGAAAACACCAAGCCAGCGCTGTGCTGTCCGTTCAGGCGGTTTTGAACATGCGAATAGCGCTCCTGGCCATTGGACGATCGAATCCTTGCATGTCAGGCCGAGCTTTCATAAAGACTTCCTTCTTCTCCCTCTGCAAGCAGGGCAGCGAGCTCGGCGTACCGTCCTTGTTCCCAGACACGAATGAAGACTACCCTCGTCCACCATATTGCGTTCACGGCCCCGTTGAGGACAAAGAATTGGAACTTCAACGCGGAAACCCAGGCGACCCGGCTGAGCTCTGTGTCGGAAGGATTTGGCAAGCCTTGGGAGCGAGGTTCCATATACGCGAGGATCCAAAAGTTCTCGACGTGGTCGGCGAGTGCGCCGAGCAAGGCGAGAACGCAGGTGCATGTGAGCGCCAACCGCCAAAGGGCCATCGGCTCCGACCTGACGCCTGTGAGTTTCTTGTACGCAAGCCCGGCGGACGCAATGAAGAAAAGCGTATAGGCATCGACGAACAGATTGTCGATCCACATGAGAGCGGCCGGTATTGTGACCTCAAAAAGCGGTCGGGGCTCTGCGTCATTGCGAGGCACGCTGTAGATTGCGTGCTCCAGGTTTTTCCTGCACTGTGTGGCGTCCGACGTCTGCGCAAGCGCGTAGCTGATGCAGGGACCAGCATTGGTGCCCAGAGAACTCCTGTTGAAGTAACCAGCACTTCCGATCCAAATTACGATGACGGTGCCGAGAATCGCCAGCCAGCGTCGCTTCGCGAAAGCGATTAACCGGGAGCGCTCGATGCCCGCTGTTCCTGACGGAGTCGGGACCCCCTCATGGTTTGCATCTGAGGTATCCAACTTGAGCTCCCCGGTTCAGTGAAGCGGAAACGCCGGATCTTGCAGGCACCTGATCGCGATGAGTTCCCCAAGCCTTCGATAACTCTCGAACTGACTTTCTGAAAAGAACTGGTCGACCGTGCTCTGCTGCGGAAAGCTTTCGCTGGTCCTCGAATAACCAAAGACGTCAACGCCCAGATCGGCGAGCGCGATCAACGTCGGCTTGATGATTACGATTGTTCCCAAGAACCCCTTTTCATCTGCGGTGTCGACATTGCCGAACATGGATGAGTGTCGCCTCGTCGGATACCAGATCCATCCCACGACGAAGCCTTTGCTCGTGCTCTGCTGAGACCTCGAGGTGCCTAGCTCCGACAAGTCGAAGTCGATGTCCACGCCGAAATCGACACGGCACTTTCGTACGATGTCCGCCAGATCGCCCATCGCTCGCTCCACGTCCGCAGTGGCATCCACGGCGACGATTGTCTTGCAGCGTCGACGCACGAGCTCGTAGACACCCGTGTTGTCAAAGTGTCCGCCATCCGACAGATAGACATACTTACTGGCTTCGGTGGCATAGCCGAACAGCTCCTTCAGGAGGCAGAGAAGTCCCCATGAGGGTCCTGAACGTGTCCACCCCTTCGTCCAGAGCGGATTCGGCGACCATCTGCCGAGCCTCGCGTTGAAGATTGTCATGATGAACCCGAGCATGGGACGCGTATTCTTGCCGCTGATCGAACTGACGGCGGCGCCTGAGATCGTCATGGCGGTTCCGAGCGTGAACTTACGCCGGCGCTCACCGCGCTCAACCTCATTCTCCCGCGTCGAAGCCCATCGGTCCGAGTTTCGGTACCCGCCTGTGCGCATGCCACTCGCGCCGGGCACAAGCGAGACGTCTGCATCGCCTGTGCTCGGCCCCATTTCGAAGCCGCAGTACCAAGGCGTGAACGTGAACGACGCCGCCTTGCGCTCCTGCCACGCCAGGTTCCGGCCATGCGTGATGTTGAGCGCCGCGTTGAGAATATGCACCGGCCCCTCCAGTTTCCCGCTGACCTCGCATCGGCCCAAGTCGGCGATCGGCAAGTCGTCTGCTTCATCGAAACCCGTGAAGGGATGCGCCCTTCTCTTGTCATGACGGCTGGCGCCGAGATAACAGCGTATGAGCCGGTTCTTGTACATGTTGTGCAGAGAAAACTTGTTCACGTCCACGCGCCAACCGAACGTGAAGAGCACAAGCGTGCATACGGCAAACATCAGCCAATCGATGGGTAGATGGAAGCCCTCGCGGCATTGATCGGCTTTACCGAAAGTGAATTCCAAAGTGGAGAACTTGAAGCACTGAAACGATCCTTTTTCCTGAAGCTCAAAGCTCTTTTCGAATTGCGAGGCGTACGACTTTTCGGGTGACGGCTCTTCAGCGAGCGAAATGTTTGCCGGCTTTCCCTGTTTGCCTTTTACCTCAAGGACGACTGTGGCCTCCGCAGTTGCTTTCTTGGGCTCTGGATTCGATGAGTGTTTCGACGCCGTTGGCTGAGGCGTGCTGTTTTCTGGAGGAGCGGCCAGTCCTTCATAAGTGAGGCCGACTCCCGCTGCCACGCCGAACAAGATGCCAACCACAACGATTGCCAACGCAACATTCAATGCAACCTCTTTGACGCGGTTGCGGAATGTTCGCTCACCCTCCGGCGCACGCTTGGCGACAAGGGTCGATATTAGGCTTCCGATCCAGCCAGCGCCCGCCACGGGGGTGATCCAGGTCAACCCTGCATGGTATGCCCATCTCGCGATCGACGCGCTGTAGAAGGACAAGGCAAACAGTCCGACCCACACCAGTCCGACGATGACGACCCAGGCGTTCATGCGCGCCCACCATTCGCGCGTCCGCTCCCGATAAGCTCGCCCTACAAGACCGACTATCACCCACCCGACGACACCGAATGTAATCAGGAGGGCAGGCGGTCCAAACGAAAGCAACGCCGCGCTGACGATACTGTCAGAATATGGAGGCTTGCCCACGTCCCCTTTGAGCAGCGCAAAGCCTTGCTGAAATCCGACCACCAGGCCCAATCCTATGACAATCGTGATACCGTACGCCATGAGGAATACAAGCGCCTCACCTACGGTGTCGACCAGGCGATGCTTCTCAGCGAGCATGTAGACGAACCATAGCGATCCCGAAGCGGCGAGAAGCGCGAGCGCAACCGCCGCGAGCCTCAGCAGATTCGGAGCGCGAAGCCCGGGGTGGCTCGTCATGGGCGAGAACAGGGGAAAGGTCGCCAACAGCGCGGTCAGCACGCCAGGAAGAATGACCAGGAGCAATACACCCCAGGTTCTGTTCACGAGTTCGATCTGTCCATCCATGTTCTTGCTCATGACTTTGGACAGGTGCAGCGAGATTCCTGTTGGAAAAAGAAAGAATCCAAGCCATGCGGACGCGTAAGCAAGCTCCTCGACGTAGTGATGCATTGCTTTCTCCGCGGGCCAGACGAGCAGCCGCGGAATAAGAAAGCAGATAGCAAGAAACGCGATGAAAATGAAGAGATTCAACAAGACATTGCGAAGCCAGGTGGCGACAAGCGTCATCGAGTCGGCGGACAGCATGCCCAGCTTTGGAGCCAGATAATTGCTGTAGCTTCGTAACCAGCTCACCTCCGGGGCTTCGACGTATCCGCCGTCGCGCGGCGAGTTGAGCTTGAGTGCCTGATTGACGACGCTGAAGCCCTTACGGTGAATCCACGCAGAAAGCCACGATCCTATATATCCGCCACCCGAAACCGTGGAAAGGTAAGTGACGTCCTTGAGCTTGTCGCGTTGGGCAAATGCTTGAATGACGCCAAGGCAGAAGGTCGCAGACCGAATTCCGCCTCCCGAAAGCGCCAGACCCACCCGATCCCCGCGGTCCGCAACATCGCCACCTTGAGTGGCTCGTGCGCTTTTCGACTTCTCTTCCTCTTTTTCCAAAGCCACATTGGCCCGGACGACGCGCGCGGATGGCTCAACAGGTTCATTGTGAGTCGTAGTCACGATCGCTCCGCTTGTTGCATCACCTCCGGACAGCCGAGGCCATGTCGGTTGCCATGCCGGTCTGACGACAGCGCAGAACCGCGCTCGCGGCGATTGTCCAGAAAGCGCATTGCAATAATTCGCCCGTACGCACGCGTGCGAAGGCGGTGACGGCATGGGCGGAAAGCCTGTGTTGAATCGCTCCGCTCACGGCAAGAGCGGAACCAGAGCGTTCAGTGGTCTAACTCAACGTGGCGGGGAGAGCTGGCGCGTGCGAAGCCGGGCCGTGCGGAAAGGGAGCGCTTCCGCGTTGGCGCTAATACGGCGCATGGACTCGTGCATGGCGGTCCCTTTCTCAGACGAATTCGTTATTGACTTCGTTGCTTGCAGTGGACTGTGGCTTATGGACACGCAAGGAGTTCAAAGAAGAATAGAACCGTGCAACAGCAATTGTATAAGGGTCATCCCGTATCGGTACGATTTCGATTCGCATGACCTATGAACTTTGGTTCGCACGCTTGCCCAGCGTCCGTGAACCGAAAGTGTTCAGTGGGGCCCAGCCAGCATCCAAACGACTCGCGGCGCAAAGCATGTCTAACGGCCATATGCTTCTACATTTTTAACGAGCAGGTCTTCATTCAGCGTGATCCGATGCATCACCTGCCCGAACCTGTGATAACCGTTCACACGGTTGTGCTGCGCCGAGCAGTTGTCCCAGAATGCAACGGCAATTGCTGTCCACGCGAAGCGGCAGCTGAACTCGGGCTTCACCTGATGCCGGAACAGAAAGTCGAGCAGTGGCGCGCTCTCGTCGCTCGTCATGCCGTCGATGCCCACGGTATGCGCGACACTTACATAAAGGCTTTTACGGCCCGACTCCGGATGCGTGCGCACGATTGGATGCAGCGACACCAGATCCTTCGGCTTTTCGCCGCGCCCGTTCGTGCGGATGCAGTCCTTGCGAGTGCGCGACACGTCCGCCTTCGCCGACGAATTGATCCCTTTCAATCCTTCGAGCAAGCGCTTCATCGTGTCGGAGAGGGCATCGTAGGCGAGCTGCTGATTCGCGAACAGCGTGTTGACCTGCCCCGGTAACTTGAGACCGAATTGATCTAGGATAACGGCGCATCCATACGGAGCGCGTCATGAAGAAGAGTCGATACAGCGATGAGCAGATTGTTCGGATCTTGCGGGAGGCGGACAGTGCGCCGATTGCCGAGGTGGCAAAGCGACACGGTGTCAGCGACGCGTCGATTTACGCGTGGCGCAAGCGATTTGGCGAAATGGTCAGTTACGACGTCAAGCGATTGAAGGCGTTAGAGCTCGAGAACAATCGACTGAAGAAGCTCGTGGCGGAGCGTGACCTGGAAATCGAGGTCATGAGGGAGATTTCCGCAAAAAAATGGTAAGCGCACAGGCACGCCGCGAGCAAGCCCGCTATGCCATTTCGCGCGGGCTGAGCCAACGACGTGCGTGTGCGCTGATTCACGTCAGTCGCGCCAATCTCGGTTACATCAGCCTCATGCCGGGCAAGAACGGCCCGATCGTGGAGATGATGCGACGCCTCTCGGGTGATTATCCCCGCTTCGGCTCGCGGCGCATCCGCATCATGCTGGGCCGCGAAGGGATCGTCATCGGCAAGGAGCGGTGCAGCCGGTTGTGGGCGCAAGCCGGTCTTCAAGTGCCTCGCAAACGACGCCGACGCCGCGTTGCCGGTTCGCGTCCTCGACCGCTTGCTCCGAGCGCTCGCAACGCCGTATGGAGTTACGATTTCGTCTTTGACGCGTGTGCCAACGGCCAGCAACTGAAGTGTCTGACGGTCGTCGACGAGTACACGCGTGAATGTTTGGCCATAGATGTGTCTGGCTCGATCCGATCGGCCAGAGTCATTGAGGTGCTGAGCAAGCTAATCAGCGTTCACGGCGCGCCACGCTATATGCGAAGCGACAACGGCCCCGAATTCGTCAGCGCAGCGTTGCTCAAGTGGGTGGTATCGGAGAAGATCGAATCGGCGTTAATCGATCCCGGCAAGCCATGGCAGAACGGCACGAACGAAAGCTTCAACGGTAAATTCCGTGACGAATGTCTTGCTATGGAATGGTTTCGCAATCGGATTGAAGCCAAGATCGTGATTGACGACTGGCGACGGCATTACAACGAGGTTCGACCGCATTCGAGCTTGAACTACGACACGCCGCTGGCGTATCGCCAGCGCTTAGAAACCAATTCAACCCAAGCCGTTATTGCTAGAACGCAGTGGTCTTAGAAAAACGGGCAGGTCAGTGTCGCCACCATACGGCGGAATTTCGCGTGAAAGCAGCATCGAGCCCATTGGGGGCACCTCGAGATATGTCGTATCCGAAAACCATATCCCGCAGAAATTCACGCGCTCCGTCTCCAGCTTCTTCACCTCGATGATCGTCGGATAGCCCTCAATGCCCTTCACGAATGAATATTCGATCGGTTCGCCCGTAGCATTTGCAAAGTCCAGAAACTGCTGCGGACTCAGGTCTTGCTCGCGCAGAAAGATCACGAGATGCTCGTTAAATGCGCCGCGCAACGCTGCCGCCTGTTCACGCGACACGCCACGAGCCAGGTCGAGGCCGGATATCTCCGCGCCCAACGAGCCGGACAGCTTTCGTATTTGCATGAGAACTCCTTGAGGCACGCTCGAAGCGTCCGAGAAGCGCGTGCGAATCAGCCAGCGCCGAGCAGCATCGTCGATAACGAGGGAAACACGCCGATCAGCGCGAGCACGGCCATCATGACGAATATATAAGGCAGCGTGCCCAATACGATGGCCGAAGAGATCACCACGAGAATCAACATGCCGCTCTGCGCCGCGTTGCCGAGAATCTGCCGGAACTTGCTCCACGACACTTCGCGATACACGTTTGTGGCGGACTTGGCCTGCTCATGCCTCGCGAACCTAGGGTCGCGGACAGTCGCGTGTGCGTGTTCGGCGCGCACGGCATAGGCCGTCCCTTGCCGCCGAGCGTGGCTCAAGCTAAGCGTCGATCACAATAAATCTGCCACTACCCTCGCCTCATAGCGGCGGGCTCAGGCGCGATCGCGGTGACAGCTTTGCTTCCATTCCGAGCGCAATGGAAGTGTCAACTCGCCTCGGTCCAGATTAAGTCATTCACTTCGCGTCGAGGATCACGAATTCCCCTTTTATCCCATTGATTCGACGAAGCATTCGATACTTGAAAGGACGATTGATCGGGGTCATCATGGTGCGCAGCCCAATTTTCGGAGGGCCAGTCACATTCGAGAACGTCGCTGTTGCGATAACTCTAATTCTCTCAATGGCTCACATATGCAACCAACTTTAAAATGCACAATCACGATCTATATGTATGCCTTAATACCTTCTCCATCGAGTGGCATCAACTTGCTCATGGCCAGAATCAGTAACCTTGGACGCATCTAAGCAAGGACTGTTGATCGGCCTTTGGCGACATTCGCCATTCGGTCGTCGGACGGCTGCTACATGTCACACGACCGTCGTTGACGATGCGGTGCGGTTGATGTCCGCTTCCGGGAGTGGCCGACGAGTCTAAACGGTTAAGACACTATGGCTTTCGGGAGACAGAGCTAGCCCACCCGTGACGCGAATGGCACCAATCTCGCGTTTGGGGACCTTCGACGAACGATTGTAGATCTATTCGCGCGAGGCGAGCGTGTTGAGCCGGCCGACGGAGGCAGTGACAAAACTGGCGATCCTACCCAAGCGTCTTGGGCCTGCAGAGCAAGCGCGGCGTGTGTTTACCGCTGCTGTCGAAATACCAGCCCAACGAGCTGCGGGTAGAGACTGCTTGGAGCTATCGGCACCTTGCACGTGTAAGGCCCAAATTCAGCAACGGCATGAAGGATTTTCCAAGGGCAACATCGATCGAGAGTGAGATGCGCGGGTTCGACTCTGCCGCCCGGTCTAGGAGGCTCGCCACGCCTGCAAAAGAATTCCCACGCCACCATTGCAGCCGCCGCTCGTGAAATATGCACCGGAGTGCCGCCAGACGAAAGTCGTTCGACAACGACCCGGCTCGTGTAGTTATGGCATGAGTTTGAACGCCTGCCGAGCACGACGAATCGTTCCCAGATTTGGGCGGCGCACCGGAGTGGCGAACAGCTACAGCCCAGAGTGCCGTATTCGATAGCCCCTGGCGGCTGCACGTGAAGCAGGAAGCGGCGCATGAACTCTCCAATATGGAGCGTCATGGCCTTGTTTCGGGTGCGGCCCTTCGCAGGAAGTCACTGCATCGGAAGGTCAATTGCGCGTCCGAAATGAGTCAACGCCGGCGATCCAGCCGGACCGGGCCTACTTGCGGCGTGACAAACATCATCAAAAAACTCCATTGGGAGAGGTGAACATGACAGTGCCCCGACTGGGCTTTTGGCGCTCATGTGGATTTTTTCAAGCGGTTCTTTAGCTTGCCTGGGGCGGGATCGGGAAAGCACCGATAACCCTTTCGCCGCACCCATTCCTAACATACAAAACCACAACGTGAACATCCTCCTCTTGAAACTATTGCCCTAGTCGGTCGGCGAATTATTGGGGACGAGACAATGCAACTTGCAATTTTGTGTGCATCCCTGCACGTGTTGTTGCTTGCCGGATGCGCCGTTGGGGGAGTCACGCCGCTCATAAACGACGCTCTTAAGAAATGTGACGACGACCGGGATATCGATTGCATCATCGAGGAAACGTCGGGTACGGACGGGTCGGGGGCGGTTCGCGAGCTAAAGCCCAGTAGCAAGGATCTTCCTAGCATTGGTTTGGCTATGTCTGGAGGAGGATCTAAGGCAGCGCCCTTTGCAATGGGCGTACTGAAGCGTTTCATAGACGGGGATCCAACCCCATGGATTTTCAGGACCGAATACCTCTCCTCGGTGTCTGGCTCAGGATACAGTGCATTTTATATGTATTCCAAAGCGTACATTCTTGCCACAGACAAGAATGTGTCCAACGGTGAAGAGGAAACGAGGCTGCGACGATTCTTTGTCGATGCACGCTATTCGGCATCGAAGCAGCCCTACAACGTGGAGATTCGGTCAATCGACGCTGGAGATGAGGGCATTGTCTTTAGCCTCCCTGACATGGCGGATGACGCTTGCTATCACTTAACAACGCCGAGCTATGCACCTTTCTCTGGAACGTACGAACCGACGAAAATCAGTTCGGACCTGAAGGATGGCGTACATCAGGGATGGGTAGAGTGCTACCAGGATATCCTGGTCTCGTCCCGCTCCGTCAATACGGCGGATGATCGTGATACTGGAAAGCTCGCGCGGTCGTTCGGAACAATGGCAGCCGAGTCGTTAATGGCAGCGCCTATTCACTACTTTTCCAATCTTGTTTTTGATTGGCGCAAACGCCTATCCCCTACCCAGTACGACTATCTGTTTGGAATCGTCCGAACGTATGGTTACGCTCCTGAGCCAGGTAAGATGCTGCCAGCCGGGTCCCGAGACCCTGCGTTCGAAAAGATCGTCGACTGTTTTACTTTTTCGGATCTCGCAGAGATATACACTCAGCCCCATGACGAGATCAAGAGAAAAATCGGCGGTTATCTTCCTAAATGGATACTGCAGGCAACGGGAACTTCTGGCAACGTCGGCGTTAATTTGAGTCGCGAGGCGTACAACCTTCCCACTGACGTTTTTGAGATCACGTTCGATGAGTTTGGTTCTGGACGTTACCACTACGTGCGAGGCTCCCCGGACCTTGTGGGACTAACGGTGCCCATGGCAGTGCTTTCGTCCGCGGCCTTCGCGGACACCGCCCAGCGCTCGTTGCGCTATTCAAGGGCTACTGTCAATGCCGTGCTCCAAGTACTAAATCTCCGATGGGGCTTCGACATAATCAATTACAACACGAGCAACTGGTCAAGGGTGAAGCACTCGTTCCTTCCGTGGCCATTCTACTTTTACGACGATCCCGACACAGGGCACGAAGGTCCGACAATCCATCTTTCTGATGGGGGACAGTCTGGTGACAATCTTGGGATGGTTTCGCTGCTTCGTCGGAGCGTTCGGCATATCATCGTTGCGAATGGCGAAAATGATTGGCACCGCGATCCCAACTCGGACGGCTTTATGTCAATGTCTTCCCTTTGCTCCGTTAATTATTACCTTGTACAACACGGCTACACAATGACGTTCAAGGGCGATCCTCGCAAAAAAGAGGAATCACAAGATAGATTTGACTTCGACCTTTCCGAGCGCTGCACCTGGGACAAAGACCATAGGTTCATATCAATCCAATCGGTTGAGGCGTCTCGAACCAACGATGTGAAGGCAAGTCCCGTTGAAGACAGTGAAAATATCACTCCATTTAACTGGAAGCGGCGCGTATGGTTGGGCGAAGTGCGGATGATCGAAGATCCAAGCAAAGATCCGAAGTTAACAAGAAAGCGAATAGATCTTTTAACTCGAGGTGAGAACTTGCTAGATCACAAGGAACTTTTCCCGAAGCAACTCGATGGGATCAAGATTTATTACATGATGGCCGCGCTGGACAAGGACGAGTGGACCAACATAACCCAGGAGGTATTCCGTCGCACGGGTGGCGAAGAGTCGAACGGCAAAGCAACGCCATGCCTCGGCGCGTATCCACGAGGTTTTGCGGACGGGAAGAACGCGGCGTATCCCTGTGGGCTAATTCAATACGTCCATGACACCATTGTCGAACCGCCCGGCGCCCCAGTCTTGACCAAAGAGGAGCAATCGGAAGCCGACAAGGCGCGCAAATGGGTCTTCCCTCAAAACAGCACTACCTTCACAACGTACAGCAATAGTGTGGAATTGTTTCGTGCCTACCGGGATCTGGGGTGGGCTTATGCGAACAGTCTTCCGGCCTCCGATCCCGAGCTAGCAGCGCTCCTTACAGGAGCCGAGAACGAACAGCCCCAAAATTACAAGGCGTTCTATGATCGAGGAAAAGTCATTCGTACGCGGCCGCCGATATGCGCTCCGTTCGACGCCTTCAGGGCCGATTCAACAATGGTTCAAAGAAACTGAACAAATAAAGGAGGAAAAACATGTTAATCGCGCCTCAGGTCTTCGACGACATTGCTCATGCCGGATCAAACCTGTCGGTCGACGCGACTTCGGTTCCGTCAAATCGACTCCCTGCCATCGCGCGCTTATGGGAGACCGCGTCCGGGACCTTGACTATTCGGAATGCCGGAACTCTCCCACCAGCTTTGCTTGCCGGGATTGCACGTGCCCTCGGACCTCGAGTCACCTTTGTTGAGTCGTAGGCTTCGTCCAGCGCGACTAGCCCGTTCCCCTGTTCGCGCATCGTATCGACTGGGGAGAGCCGGAAGTCATTCAGCGACTCGGAAAAGCACTTCCAGAGTCGTTTTATAGAAGGTCGTCAAAGGTTAGGAATTTTTAAAGGACGATTGAAAGCTCATACGCCAAGTAACGTTCGTATCGAATACAGCGGCGGGCGTGTAGCCTGCGACCGGTTAACTAGTGAGTCCAAGGCTCGTGCACACCGAGCACTTACTACGATTGAAGAGTGACTGTACGCTCGCCTTCCAATTCTAATAGTTTCGGACGAAGCTACAGTCTTTAAGCTATAAGCACTTCAGTCAAGCGCGACTGACCCGTCATGCGGTTTTCGCTGAACGCCCACGTATCTCGCGCTTCACGCTGTACGCCAATACTTGGAGACTCATTTCGGGCCTGCCCTGTGCAAGCGTCCGGAAAGGAACTGTTTGATAACCATGTAGCTTGAGGTACCCGTTGGGGCTGGGCGGCTTTTGCTGAAGTCAACGTGACCTGCCCCGGTAACTTGAGACCGAATTGATCTAGGATAACGGCGCATCCATACGGAGCGCGTCATGAAGAAGAGTCGATACAGCGATGAGCAGATTGTTCGGATCTTGCGGGAGGCGGACAGTGCGCCGATTGCCGAGGTGGCAAAGCGACACGGTGTCAGCGACGCGTCGATTTACGCGTGGCGCAAGCGATTTGGCGAAATGGTCAGTTACGACGTCAAGCGATTGAAGGCGTTAGAGCTCGAGAACAATCGACTGAAGAAGCTCGTGGCGGAGCGTGACCTGGAAATCGAGGTCATGAGGGAGATTTCCGCAAAAAAATGGTAAGCGCACAGGCACGCCGCGAGCAAGCCCGCTATGCCATTTCGCGCGGGCTGAGCCAACGACGTGCGTGTGCGCTGATTCACGTCAGTCGCGCCAATCTCGGTTACATCAGCCTCATGCCGGGCAAGAACGGCCCGATCGTGGAGATGATGCGACGCCTCTCGGGTGATTATCCCCGCTTCGGCTCGCGGCGCATCCGCATCATGCTGGGCCGCGAAGGGATCGTCATCGGCAAGGAGCGGTGCAGCCGGTTGTGGGCGCAAGCCGGTCTTCAAGTGCCTCGCAAACGACGCCGACGCCGCGTTGCCGGTTCGCGTCCTCGACCGCTTGCTCCGAGCGCTCGCAACGCCGTATGGAGTTACGATTTCGTCTTTGACGCGTGTGCCAACGGCCAGCAACTGAAGTGTCTGACGGTCGTCGACGAGTACACGCGTGAATGTTTGGCCATAGATGTGTCTGGCTCGATCCGATCGGCCAGAGTCATTGAGGTGCTGAGCAAGCTAATCAGCGTTCACGGCGCGCCACGCTATATGCGAAGCGACAACGGCCCCGAATTCGTCAGCGCAGCGTTGCTCAAGTGGGTGGTATCGGAGAAGATCGAATCGGCGTTAATCGATCCCGGCAAGCCATGGCAGAACGGCACGAACGAAAGCTTCAACGGTAAATTCCGTGACGAATGTCTTGCTATGGAATGGTTTCGCAATCGGATTGAAGCCAAGATCGTGATTGACGACTGGCGACGGCATTACAACGAGGTTCGACCGCATTCGAGCTTGAACTACGACACGCCGCTGGCGTATCGCCAGCGCTTAGAAACCAATTCAACCCAAGCCGTTATTGCTAGAACGCAGTGGTCTTAGAAAAACGGGCAGGTCAGCGGCACTTAATTGGAAGAGTTTATCTCGCGTCGAGTTAGATAGCACCACTTGCAGCGTACGCCCGAGCAGCATAAGCGGCCAGAGAAACAAGCATTGGCAGAGCATCCCGTAAGCCCCGCCGTCCGCGAGTGGCTTTCCGCCCCCGTTGTTCCAACTCGCTAAGGGCCACCCGCCCCATAACAACGCGAACACGACCAAGGCCGCGCCAACCGAGAGGTAAAGCGCAAGCCAATGCTCACGAAGCAGGGTTAGAAGGTTCATGGCGCGGCGGCTGAAATGGAGATAAGAATAATAGCCGCTTTGGCCCGCAAGAAGCCGGAAGCAAGAGCTAAGGTCCTTTCTTGCTGCTTTTATTTGGACTTAGCGTTGTTTTGCAACTGGCCGATCGGTGTCACGCGGAAATTGCCTAATATTTACGCATACCCCCGCCTTTTCTATGATTATCGGCTTGTCAATAGCCGAGTTAGCGATAATCATTGGTATAGTCACAACAGTTAATGGTAATGCTCAAAATATAGGCTGGAACAGCCCCCTGAAAGACCGGACACAGTCTCCCACTTACAATAGCGGGTAGGCATAAGACTGTGTATATGACTCACAACAAGAACGAAGTGATGGAAGTGTTGACGGGACCTGAGCGCCGACGGCGCTGGTCGGCTGATGAGAAGCTGGCGATGGTTCGGGAGACGTTCGAGCCGGGCAAGACAGTTTCGATGGTGGCTCGGCTGCACGGCATCAATCCGAATCAGCCGTTTCAGTGGCGCAAGCTGCATCAGGACGGCAGCCTGTCGGCAGTGAGCGCTGGAGAAGAAGTTGTGCCGGCGTCCGAGTTGAGCGACGCACTGAAGCAGATCAAGGAGCTCCAGCGCCTGCTGGGCAAGAAGACCATGGAGAACGAGATTCTCCGGGAAGCCGTGGAGGTGATGAAGTCGCGAAAATGGATTGCGCGCTCACCCTCATTACCGGGGGACGGCCAGTGAAGCAGGTCTGTGACGTTCTCGGTGTAGCGCGCTCAAATGTGTCGGTAAAGCTCGCCCGGACTGCTGACTGGCAGGATGGCCGGCGCGCACGCAAAACGGATGATGCTGGCATTGTCGACGAAATCCGTTTGCTCGTTGCTGACTTGCCCAGCTACGGCTATCGACGCGTCTGGGGCCTGCTGCGAAGCGAGCGGGAATTGCGGTGTGAGGCTCCAGTGAATGCGAAACGTGTTTATCGCGTGATGCGCCAGCACGATTTGTTGCTTCACAGGAGGCCTGCGAGGCCGAGCATCGAGCGTCGGCATGAAGGTACGGTGGCGGTGCCCAGAAGCAATCAGCGATGGTGCTCTGACGGCTTCGAGTTTCGTTGCGACAACGGCGCGCCGCTGCGCGTGACGTTCGCACTCGATTGCTGTGACCGCGAAGCGATCAGCTGGGCAGCGACGACAGGCGGTCATAGCGGCGACGTTGTGCGCGATGTCATGCTGGCGGCTGTCGAACATCGTTTCGGGAACGTTCGCAAAACGCCCGCGCAAATCGAATGGCTCAGCGACAACGGTTCGGGTTACATTGCCGAAAAGACCCGCGCGTTCGCTTCAGATATTGGTCTCAAGCCGTTGACCACGCCCGTATGCAGCCCGCAGAGCAATGGCATGGCAGAAAGCTTCGTCAAGACGATGAAGCGCGATTACGTTGCGTTCATGCCGAAGCCGGACGCGGCGACCGCCGTGCGCAATTTGGCCGTCGCATTCGAACACTACAACGACAAACACCCGCATAGCGCGCTGAAATACCGCTCGCCGCGCGAGTTCCGACGTAAAGCCGATTCATCAACCTTGGTGTGAGATGGTGTCCGGAACTACGGGGGCAAATCCATAGGCAGTCTATAACCCTTCTCGTGCTTTTAATTCTTATTTTTATTTTCTACATTAATAATTACAGATTGTAGGAGTTACATGGACCAACCAAGGATAGACCCACTATGGTACGAGGAGCTACCTAACGACTTCTGGACTTGGTACGAGTCCGTTAGGATTAAGGCCAATGACATAGTGAGCTTAACAATAAGGGTTAAACGTGCATCCATATCAATGGACTACATAGACCTCCAAGGTAGGCCTAAACGGGCCAAATATTGGAGAGGCCGAGCATCGAATTGGCCGAGCAAATTTGCTGAAAATCTGCTGTAAAACAGCAATTCTAAAAAGCCCAAACCCATATGGGACAAGGCTCTCCAGCATTCTGCCTAATATATAGAAAGCGATCCTCACGGAGGACTCCACGGGTACCCTATGACACTCAACTTGGACCAAGTAATTGCGGATGCTGCGGCTAATGCAATTGACCCGGATAGGTTTAAATATCCTCACCTATTTACGGAATACAGATTTACTCAAGAGGAGATAGATAAGCATCATGCTACTTTCAAGGAGCAACCTGCTAGCGTAGATCATCCTTATCAGTATCTTGGTAAGCTAGCCAATAACCGTCCTAAATACATTAAGTTGGAGGATTCTAGATACATTCCTTGGTCTGGTAGATATAAGGTGGTTCCTAGGCCTAGGCTTAAGCGTGCGGGTTGGATTATTAACAAGCAAGCCGAACGCTCCACCGTTACATACCTGGAGCCTGATACTTGGCTTGATACAACTACAGGAGAGCTAATAACGAAGCAGTCTGCTCGTAAGGACGGTATCCGCATTCCCTTATCCAAATCCATATCAGACCGGATGATAGACACAATCGGCCGGATTAAGCAGTGTGCTCCTAAAGAGCGCGCATTTATTGCCTATATGCTCAAGATGCGTAACCGAAGGGGTGGCTTGGTAGTTGATCTTAACACAGCATTAGAGCTATGGATTAATCATACTTACCCGGAAACGCGGAGCACAGATAAGTCCCGGCTTAAAAAACGCCTAGCCAAAATTCTAGAGCGGCGGCGCATTATGATTAATTCTCAGACCTTGGCTAGCGACTTGCAGATGTTAGGCAACCCCACTAAGCAGGAGATTATCGAGGAGTCGGCCAGAGTTTTTGAGGTACTCAAGCCGAGAGCCATGCATGGTATGGGCGCGTTAGCTTTTAAATAATCCTCGGTTGATTTAGTCAAAACAATCAAAATGGAAAATCCTCGTCAAAGACGCATTCAACTTCAGACCTATAAACATCCTTGATTGCCGTCTTCGCTGCATCCAAGTAAGGCTTTTGGTTGAGCTTTTCTAAATCAAGTGGCTCGTCGTCCGTTGGTACTCCAATAGTGAAGGTATTGGAATCATTGCGCGACCATATGTTGGCCTTTCTCAATGCCTTATAGTAGCTGGACCCAAGATTGCCTTGCACCCTAACCGCAGCTAAGTGTAACTTATTTCGGAAATCGTCAATTAACACCACTCGTCGAGCGTAGTCTTCAAGTACGCCATCGTAAGGTGCGGCGTTGGTTTCCCTCATCACATTGACATTGGCCCGATGAAGGCGATCTAAATCGTCCAAGAGCTCCTTTAGATTATCCTTCGTTGAAAAGCATACTCTAGCAGACACGTCTTCGCGCTTTGCGATATACCGTGCGATATGCGACATTGAATCAATCTCATCGCCTTTAATCTCTTCACCATCAAAATGAAGTTTTATAAACTTGCCGTCTGTTAGGCATACAGAGTTGAACTGGTACACTCTCGGCTTGTTACGGCGTTTATTGCCACGCGCCGATTTCTCATATAGCAAAGCTTTGATCGTTGATTGTACCGAAGCGAAAATGCTTGCGTCACCGCGACTTACACCTAATTTTTTCGGTTCCGTCAAAAGCTCTTGCATCGCAAATACTTCGTGATCAGGCACCGTCATTGTCTCTTTAACTCCAAGTTTCCGCACACTACTATGATACATTTCTTCCCATGTGTCGCGAGACAACTGATATGCAAGCGGCTTGTGATCCGTGTAGTAGTGGAACGGCTGCCAATTAGAATTTGGATCATTGTGGTTTGCGGCGCGCGTGAGGAACGCCCAATGCGCGGCCTCACTTTTCTTACAACTAATAATAACCGCCGTTCTCAAATCAAAATCAGGTAAAGTGGACGCTTTGTAAGCAAGTATATCAATTTCGCGCGGCTTATTTTCATCGTCATCCACATAATATCGATTAGAAATGATTTGCCACTTGTGCTCACGAAGTTTTTCAGCAACAAAATTTTCAAACGGAAATCCTGTGGCTCTTACCCCCGCAATAAACGGTTCAAAATCCATAACGTCCCCTTTACTTTGCGGTTGCGATCACACTTCGATTGTCACTTCTTTCTTCACATACTGAAATGCCCCATACCAGAAACTAAGTCTTGGTACTTGCGAAGGTCGGCTAACTCTGTTTTGCTGTTAATATTTTGTATTGCATACTGGACTCCCATCCAGTCATCCGAAAAGTTATAAATATCGTCGGTCCAAATTCCGCGCAAATAACGCAACGACCAATCTATAATTGCCGCTTGCCTTACCAACTGGGAATTTGAGGCAGCAACGGTTTCCTGCACCGTGATACGCATATCGCCTCTTTCTTTCAAATACTGTTGGACGGCAGCGGGCCCCGGGTCTTGGAGGTACCGGTCGAACGCATCCGAATGGCCAACATATAGCATGGTTAGCAGCGCGAGCAAAAAGAGATTAAGGTCCTGTTTCCGAGTGACTCGTATTGAATCTACGATGTCGATAGATCGTTGAAAGTCTCTAGTCGTCAGCCGGAGAGCTTGCGCAAGCAGAGACAACACACGAGGGCTCGACTCGCGCGAATTGGAATGAACAAAAACGTTGACAAGACGTTCGTCGTTTAGCATATTGCGCTGCTGGAATATAGCAGCAGCTAGATCGTCGTACGATGGACTATCGAGCCGCGATTCATGGTCAAAAAATCGTCGAAGATATTTCTTCGAATCAAATTTCTGACCGTAAATCGCGCTGATAGAATGAGCTAACTGCGTCGAGTCAGTGGCAATGATCGTGTAGACGTTCGGCACTCTAAAGATATGTTTTATATTTTCGAGTAGCTCTATTGCAAACGAAGGCCGGCAACGATCTAATTCATCGACCATTAGAAAAACTGGCAGAGATGCATTGTTTTCGTCTCTCGCGGAGAGCGCAAAATCCGCCAGCGCAGACTTGAAATTTGTAATCGCAGAACGCACGTCCTTGTTTTCTTTTTCTAGGTCACGCTTAATTGCCGCTGTGACGTCGGGAGATGATTTCTTTGCAGCCTCAATTAGTTTGTCCGCGTCGATCCCGGTAAAATTTTTAACGATTGCGAAACCAATCGAAGGTGCCGATGCCTTTATTACGCGGGCTCCCTTCTTTATCACATTGCGTGCTTTCGCACGCACATTTTGCTTTAACGTCATTCCAGCAGTCAGCTGACCTTCAATCTCGGCCATGAAGCCGACAAACGGATCGCTTGAAAAGTCATTCTCCCAAGCGTCGAAGTAGACTACGGGATGGCCGTGCTTGCGAAGCATCTTGGCCCACTCCATAAGGAAGTACGTCTTACCAAGGCCCCACTCGGCATTAACATTCAAGACAAAGCTCTCATTGCCGGGAACGCTACCGGCGACGCGATGCCGCCCTACCAGAAAGTTAGTTAGGAACTCGGCCGCAGCTTTTCGACCAAGCAAATCCCTCTCGAAGGGCGATGATTCATCAATTGCGGTGTTTGTCATCTGAGAGCATATGCATTTCGATACCGTAAATGATAGAGCATCCGGCTTATAATGTGGGCAACCCACTCTGTTGAATTCAGGTTATATGTAAATTCTCTAGGATCATCTAGGATGCGGGACAAGACCCTCGAATCACCCGTTCAGCATCGATCGAGGAGGCCGCCGCTATCGGCCCGGATACGCGCTTTGCGCGCGTCGAATGCAACACACCCCGCCCAATACGGGCATCGCTTACGCCTGTCTAGCTGTTTTCTATATGCTTGGCAAGCATGCACTAATAAACCTGCTCGGAGAGACAGTACCGCGCGAAAAGGTAGACCTGGTTTTTGAGTTGAGCGGCCCGAACCACCCGCCGCGCGTAGCGGAGGACGGAACTAAGATTCCGCACCGCATTACGGTCAAGGAAACCAAGAGCCCTAACGAGAAAGCCAACTTCTATAAGTTGTTTGCGGCCATGAACGCAGCGCACGGCGGCGGTGCTACCCACTTGGTGCAAATGCTCGGCAAGCTATTCCGCGTCGAGGTATCCCACAAAAAGAGCGCGGACGGCAAGGCTACGTTTGCAAACCTTAAGGGACCAAATGGCTATAACGTGCGCGGCGTGACGTACCAAGACGAAGACGAGCGAGACCAAGACGGTAGCCGTTGACCCCGCTATCACAGAGCTTAAGGCGTTCGTGTGGGACCTCGCTAATAAGGCCCTTTGGGACAGCATCTACATTCCGGGCAAGTACGGGGAGCGCAAGAACGGTAAGGGCGAAGTTACGTCCCCCGCCAAGAGCAAGAGCGTTCAACAATAGCGCATTATGGCCGCCGCTAACTTTGCGGAGATTAAGGACCTCGTAGGCGTGGCGGACAGGAGCCAGACTGGCTAGCGTAAACTACTCCCGCTACCAGAATAGCGCTCTTCAAACCCGATTCTTACGGGTTCGAACCGAAACACTTAATTGCACAGTCGATGACGTCCCCTACGGCCGCGTGTCCGTGCTTACGTAGGCAGTCGATATACTCCTGCGGCGTAATGCGCGAACGGTAGCAATCGATCAACGGCTTTACCACGGCGGCACTGGCACATGCTACAAGACACGCTGTTAGCGGATCATGCAAACCAAATGCGTTAAGTTGGACCGTATCGTTTCCGAAGTCGGTAGATGCTCCTACCTCCAGAGCACGCTGCAAGGCTGGGCTTCGTAGAACAAGGCCGAATGTCATGCTTACATCATAAGCCGTTTCGTCGTATCGATAATCCAACGTCAGATCGAGCGGCGTCCCCGCGACCAACGCCCCAATGCTAAAAATCTGTCCGGATACCATGCGGTTTCTCCTGAGAAATAGACCCAACGTGCGGTATCGCTGCTAGCTAGCTTATCCATTTGATCTGAACGATCTGTCTGTGATCGCAGCGTGTTCACCTGCAAGGCAAGACTTCATCTAAAGATAGAACACAGTCTTTTGTTACGGAGGATCATTTTGGCCGACCCAAACCAACTATCAGAGCAAGTGAAGGCTGTACGAGCACAAATCCTCAGACTTAAGGATGAGACCGAGCGGCTAGCTAATCGGTCCGCCTGGGTTCCGTGGGCCCAAGCGGTGGCGTTCTTTGGCGCGACGTTGCTCATCGCCTATGGTTTATAGGGTATTTATCTTTATGGATTGGAGACGTTTTCTGTCAACGTAAATAACCATTAACTGACAGCTTGATAGCACCCGCTTCTTATGTCCTAGACTGGATATTTTCCAGTGGAGGTCTTATGAGCACGCCTGATATCAACTTAAACCTTCTTTTTGACACCAGGAAGTTAAGAAAAGCCGTAGATGACTTATTGGCCGATCCAGGCTTATCTGAGGAAGAGAAGATCAAATTAGAGTTAGAGACGCAAACTGGATTGGCTAGACACAACGCGATATCAACTATTTTTCAGCCATTAACGGAGGCCTACTACAAAGACCGTCGGAGGAAAGATAGATCTTACGACCCTGAGAAAGATACTACATTCAAATACACACATGAGTTAGTACACGGTGTTTTAGACCGGCTCTGGAGTGAGATTGAGCCTAGGCACGAACTCAGAAAGCGTATATGGGCAGCAAATCACGCAAGGCATTACATTGGGCAGTATTTTCTTGAATTTTTGAAGGTCTACGACCTAGCATTCCCTGCCAAGGAACCACAAAGGAGAAAACATGAATGAATCTATGCACCTGTCGGTGCGTTCGGGTGAGTAATTCGGACTGCGCTACGTCACTATCTCCAAATTCGCGGAAATGTCGGGATTTTCGGAGCATGCGATACGCAGCAAGATAAGCAAAGGTTTTTGGTTGCCGGGCGAGGTAGTAGTTCGAGCGGGCGGACGACAACTGATAGACGTTAAAGGATATGAAAAATGGGTAGAGACGGGCGGGGAGTTAGGAAGGTTTCAGACAGCAGTGTACAAATCTCCTTTACCTACAAGGGCGTAGTCTGCCGAGAGCGCTTGCAGATCAAACCAACTACGGCAGGCCTCAAGCAGGCCGAGCGAATCCGGGCCGAGATTCTCCTCAACATCGAACGCGGCATTTTCAATTATGCCAAGGCGTTCCCGGACTCGGCCCGGGCCTCGATGTTTGCCGAGTACAAGGGCGAGGTCAAGGCCGTGGCCGATTACTTGGAGGCTTGGCTGGATAGGCAGAAGAAATTCCTTAAGTCCAGCACCGTAGACGGCTACCGCAAGATTATCGAGTACCTCCTTATCCCACGTTTCGGCAAGAGCACCCTAGCCGACCTCTCGCGTACAGCGTTTCGGGATTGGCTCGATAAGATGGACTGCACGAACAAGCGCCTCTCTAACATTCAAAGCGTTGCACGCAAGGCACTGGACGACGCGGTACAAGACGGCCTTATTGCCACCAATCCTCTCTACGGTTGGACGTACCGCAAGAAAGAGCCGCCCAAAGAGCACGACGACATAGACCCATTTGACGCCGAGGAGCAGCGGGCGGTTATTGCCGCCCTACCCGCTCAAGCCGCGAACATGGCCCGGTTTGCTTTCTGGTCTGGTTTGCGAACTTCGGAGCTTGTGGCTCTGGACTGGTCAGACGTGGATTGGGTTAAAGGCGTTGTCGTGGTAAGGCGCGCGCTGACTCAAACCGCCGAGGAAGCGGAGGACACAAAGACCAAGACAAGCCGCCGCGAGGTTAAGCTCCTGCCACCTGCCCGGGCCGCGTTGGAGGCGCAGAAGGAACATACGTACCTAGCGAATAAAGAGGTATTCCAAGACCCGCGTAACCTCGCCCGTTGGACCGGAGATTCACCGGTTCGGATAGTTTGGACGAGAGCATTGCGCAAGGCGCAGGTACGTTATCGCAAGCCGTATCAAACGCGACACACGTACGCATCTATGATGCTCTCTGCGGGTGAACACCCCATGTGGGTAGCTAGGCAAATGGGCCACGCAAACCAGAACACGACAGTGCGTATCTATGCTCGTTGGATGCCGAGCGCGGACCCTAATGCAGGCGGTAAGGCGGTAGAGAAATTCGCTGCGGAGGCGCTGCGATTAGCGTGCGATTCGGAGACGAAACATGCCGAAAATAGCTGAATAAATCGCACTGGCGTGAAACTAAGCACTTGATTTTTAACGTTATTCTGGCGGAGAGAGGGGGATTCGAACCCCCGATAGGTTTTACCCTATACACGCTTTCCAGGCGTGCGACTTAAACCGCTCATCCATCTCTCCGGAAGACCGCGATTATACCAACTTCCCGCCGCCCCGCCACCCCCTACGGATGTCGAATGTAATCGACGAGCGCGCGCGTGTAAGCATCCGGCTTCCGGTCGAGAAGACTCACGACGATCGCCACCGCAAAACCGGCCGGCACACCGAAGACGCCAGAACTGATCGGCTCGATGCCAAGCCAGCGATGCCCAGCGAAGCCGGTCAGTTGCACGAAGAACGGATACGTCGACACGATGTAATACACACACACGACAAGCCCAGCAATCATCCCGGCGACCACGCCGCGCTGCGTGGTGCGCTTCCAGAACACACCGAGCACCAGCGCTGGAAACAAACTTGATGCCGCCAGCGAAAACGCGGCTCCCACCAGAAAGAGAATATTTCCCGTATTGAGCGACGCCACCCACGATGCCAGCAACGCCACGCCCAGCAACAAGATCTTGGAAATGGTGACGCGCCGCTGACTGGTCGCGTTCTTATCGACCATGCAGTAATAGACATCGTGCGAAAGCGCATTCGCGATGGTCAGCAGCAAGCCATCCGCCGTCGAGAGCGCGGCCGCCAGCGCGCCCGCCGCGATCAATCCCGATATCACGTACGGCAAGCCCGCGATCTCCGGCGCGGCAAGCACGACCATGTCGGGCTGCATCTGGATTCCCGCCCAACGCACGATGCCATCGCCATTCACATCGCTGATATGGATGAGATACGGCTCCACGCGCCGCCATTGCGTGACCCACTGCGGCAGGTCCGCGAACCGGTGGCCGACAATGCCCGTCAGAATCTCGTGCTTGATGAGCACCGCGAGCACCGGCACGGTCAGATAGAACAGCGCCACGAAGAACAAGGTCCAGCCAACTGAGCGCCGCGCCGATGCCACCGATGTGGTCGTGTTATAGCGCGTGAGGATGTGCGGCAGACTGGCCGTGCCGATCGACAGGCACAGCAGCAGCGACAAGAAGTTGAGTTGATGCGAGCGCGGCGTCTCATCGCTCGCGGAGTCCGGCGCGAAGGCTTCGACCATCGAAACCGGAGCCGCGACGCGCTCGGTCAGAGCATCGCGTTCGCGCGCCCACTTGACTTTCGCATCTGCGGGATCGCGGGGGAACGAAGCCAGTTCGCGCTCGCGCTCGTTGATTTCGCGCAGCGGTCCGTTATGCCGGCGCAGGTCCGCGACTTCGTTGACGAGACGGCCGTGTTCGTCGAAGAACGACTTCGGCAGCGCGTCGATACGCTGCTGCATTCGCGCCGCCTGACGCCGATAATCCATCCGCACGCGCGCTTCGTCGGGTGACGCCGCGACTTCACGCTCGAGTGCTTCGACTCGCTCCATCACGCGGCCATAGTTGAGTTGCGGCAGCCAGCCGAGGCCTTCGCGATGCGCGATCATCGACACGGGAATCAGCATCGCGCTGATCAGAATGATGTACTGCGCGACCTGCGTCCACGTCACCGCGCGCATGCCGCCGAGAAAGGAGCACACGAGAATGCCCGCGAGCCCGCAAAAGATGCCGATGGAAAACTCGATGCCGATAAAGCGCGACGCGATCAATCCGATGCCCTGAATTTGCGCGACGAGATAGACGAACGAGCAGAGTATCGCCGCGATGGCCGCGAGCGCGCGCACGAGGTTGCTGGAAAAGCGCGTGCCGAGGAAGTCGGGAATGGTGTAGCGCGCGAGTTTGCGCACGTACGGCGCGAGCAGGAACGCGACGAGGCAGTAGCCGCCGGTCCAGCCCATCACGTAGGCGAGGCCGTCGTAGCCGCTTGCATAGATCGATCCCGCGAGTCCGATGAACGACGCCGCCGACAGCCAGTCCGCCGCGGTCGCCATGCCATTGAACGCCGACGGCACGCGCCGGCCCGCGACATAGTATTCGACGAGATCGGACGTGCGCGAAAGCAGTCCGATGACCGCATACACCGCGATCGGCACGAACAGGAACACGTAGCCTATCCACATGCCCGGCCCGGTCGTGCGCTCGACGCGCTCCATCAGAAAGATAAAGAGCAAAAAACCGAGCGTATAGAGCGCGTAGGCGAGGATCAGCCGGTTCGTGAGCTTCATCGCGCGGCCGCGTCCATTGCGTCTTGTCTCGCCGATAACGCGGCCGCGCGCAACAGACGCGCATCGGCAATCTGCATCAGCACGATATAGACGAGGATCAACGCGACATAGACGAGTATCGCGCCTTGCGCCCCGAAGTAGAACGGCAGCGGAAAGCCCGCGACGCGCACGTGCGCGAGACGCTGCGCGAAAAGCGGCCCGCCGAACGAGACGACGAAACCGATCGTGAGCAGCACGCCGATCAACGCGATATTGAAGCGCCAATACGCCCGATGCGCGCGCGCCATTGCCGCCGGCACGAGCGGCGGAGCGGGAAGCGTGGGTGGCGCGGAATCGGCGGGCGGCGGCATGACCATGCGGTTATTTACCAAAACCGCATGGTATCGGCAATCGGGGACTACAGCGGGATGGGATGGGCGGACGCGGATCGAGTTCGAATCTAACTGCGTTTGCCCTGGCTGGACAAGTCCGCTGCCGAGACGACCGAATGGAATGGCACGGAGACGGAGAGGCTCACGTACCTGCCCTCGTCGATCGAGCTGAACCGCAATCACGGCATGCGGCTAAACGCGATGCGGCGCGCGCCTTGACGTGCGCGACACATCGCAAACCGTCCCTCAACGCGCCTCGCCGAGCTGATCCAGAATAGCCGGATTCTCGAGCGTCGAAACATCCTGCGTGATCTGCTCGCCCTTCGCGAGCGAACGCAGCAGACGCCGCATGATCTTGCCCGAACGCGTCTTCGGCAAATTCTCACCGAAGCGAATGTCCTTCGGCTTGGCAATCGGTCCGATCTCCTTGCCAACCCAATTGCGAAGCTCGTTCGCAATCTGCTTCGCTTCATCGCCCTCAGGACGATCGCGCTTGAGCACGACGAACGCCACGACGGCTTCACCGGTCGTGTCGTCCGGACGGCCGACGACTGCCGCCTCCGCGACCATCGGGTTCGCAACCAGCGCCGATTCGATCTCCATCGTCCCGAGCCTATGACCGGAGACGTTCAGCACGTCGTCGATACGGCCCATGATCGTGAAATAACCGGTGTCCTTGTCGCGCACGGCGCCATCGCCCGCGAGATACAGCTTGCCGCCGAGTTCCTCGGGAAAGTAGCTCGACTTGTAGCGGTCCGGGTCGCCCCAGACGTTGCGCAGCATGGACGGCCACGGACGCTTGACCACCAGAATGCCGCCTTGTCCGTTTGGCACGTCCTGGCCGGTTTCATCGACGATAGCGGCCATGATGCCCGGCAACGGCAACGTGCACGACCCCGGCACGAGCGGCGTCGCGCCCGGCAGCGGCGTGATCATGTGGCCGCCGGTTTCGGTCTGCCACCAGGTGTCGACGATAGGACACTGCCCGCCGCCCACGTTCTCGTGATACCACATCCACGCTTCGGGATTGATCGGCTCGCCGACGGTGCCGAGAATGCGCAGGCTCGACAAATCGAAACTCTTCGGATGGACCTTCTGATCCGCTTCCGAGACCTTGATGAGCGAGCGGATCGCAGTCGGCGCCGTGTAGAAGATCGTGACCTTGTGGCGCGCGATCATCTCCCAGAAACGGCCCGCGTGCGGATACGTGGGCACGCCTTCGAACATGACTTGCGTCGCTCCAATGGCGAGCGGCCCGTACGCAATGTAACTATGTCCCGTGATCCAGCCGATGTCCGCCGTACACCAGAAGACATCGCCCGGCTTCATGTCGAAGGTCCACTTCATGGTCTGCGCGGCCCACAGCAACACGCCAGCCGTGCTGTGCTGGACGCCCTTCGGCTTGCCCGTGGAACCCGACGTGTACAGAATGAAGAGCGGATGCTCCGCGCTCACCCATTCCGGCTCGCACGTCGCCGGTTCATTCTCGACTACGTCGTGCAGCCAGGAGTCGCGTCCTTCGGTCCATTGCACCTTGCCGCCCGTGCGGCGATACACGATGACGTTCTTCACCGCCTCGCAGCCGCCGGCCGCGAGCGCTTCATCGGCGATGCTCTTGAGCGGCAACGCCTTGCCGCCGCGCATCTGCTCGTCGGCGGTGATGAGCGCGACCGCGCCGACATCGACGAGACGTTCGTTGAGCGACTTCGACGAGAAGCCGCCGAACACGACCGAATGCGTCGCGCCGATCCGCACGCAAGCCTGCATGGCGACCACGCCTTCCACCGACATCGGCAGATAGATCACCACGCGATCGCCCTTCTTCACGCCGCGCTTTTTGAGTGCATTGGCCAGACGGCATACGCGGTCGAGCAAGTCCTGATACGTGACGTTGGTGACCGTGCCGTCGTCGGCTTCGAAGATGATGGCGTTGTCGCCGCCGCGGCCCGCTTCGACATGGCGATCCAGACAGTTATACGAAGCGTTCAACTCGCCGTCTTCGAACCACTTGTAGAACGGCGCCTTGGATTCGTCGAGCACGCGGGCAAAGGGCTTGTGCCATGACAGCGTTTCGCGCGCGAGCCGCGCCCAGAAACCTTCGTAATCGCGTTCGGCTTCGGCGACGAGCGCCTTGTAAGCCTCCATGCCGGAGATGGCCGCGCCCGCCGATGCTTTCGCAGACGGCGGGAACACGCGTTTTTCCTGAAGAACCGATTCGATCGCAGACATCGACAACCTCTCTGATGGTGATTCCAAAAGCCGGCGGCGCGCTTCGTTGCTATCGCGTGCCGCATGTTATGAAGTTCGAAAGCCGGAAAGCGTGCTTCGTTCCCGGCCGAACCTTGTCTCCTTTGCAGAAACGGCGTCGCTCGTAAAGCGCTGCCATCCCGCATGTACTCCAAGATATGCCGTTCAACTTACCCGCTTCTTACGCGCGCCGGTCAAGAGGCACGGGGTATACGCGGAGTCGCGGCGGCTTCGATTACAATGCGTCCCCACAATCGTAACTGAACTCGCAGTGCGGATTCCAGCTTGAATCGCTACGCCTTTTTACTCATCGCAGCCATGCTGCTCGTCGGAAGCAACGTCGGTATCGGCAAGTCCATCGTCGCGTCCGTTCCCGTTCCGCTCTTCGCGCTTCTGCGCTTCGTGATCGCCCTCTTGGTCCTTTGGCCGCTCTTCCGGCTCCCCAAGATGAGGCAGGTCGCGCGCGGCGAATGGATCAACCTCTTTCTGCAGGCATTCTTCGGCACATTCGGCTTCACGCTTCTGATGTTGAATGGCGTCGCACGCACGAGCGCGGTCGCGGCGGGCGTCATCACGAGCACGATTCCGGCTGTCGTCGCGCTCTTCTCGTGGCTCTTTCTCAAGGAGAAGCCGAGCGGACGCGCGTTCGCATCGATCGCGCTTGCGATTGCGGGCGTGCTCGTCATCAACGTCGCGCAAAGTGGCGATGCCTACGCCGACGGCAGCGCGGGCTCGCTCACGGGCAATCTGATGGTGCTCGGCGCGGTGTGCTGCGAGTCGCTCTATGTGATCCTGTCGCGGCGTCTGACGCAAACGCTGCCGGCCATCGACATCTGCGCTTATACGCATGGCATAGGCTTCGTGCTGATGCTGCCGTTCGGCGCGGCTTCGTTTGTTGCGTTCGACTGGCGCGGCGTCGAACCGCTCACCTGGGCGCTCGTACTCTGGTATGGACTCTCGGCGAGCATCTTCTCGTTCTGGCTGTGGATGAAAGGCATCCGCCATGTCGACGGCAGTCTCGCCGGCGTGTTCTGCGCCGTGCTGCCGATTGCCGCCGCGATCTACGGCATCGCGTTTCTCGGGGAGCGGCCGAGTTTCGCGCATGGCATCGCACTCGCCTGTGTGGTCGCGGGCATCGGGCTCGCGAGCATGAAGACGCGCGCGGCGGTATCGGTTGCCGAGTAGTCGCGCCGACACGCGCGCATTTTGAAAGCCGGGCGGATCGTCACATACAACTTGCTACAATGGCGGGCTTCCTGAGCGCGGGTCCACGACCCGCGCGCGTTTCCTGTTCGTTGCTTCTTCCCTTTCCTCGTCCGACAGCCGACCGACAAGCCGCCCATGCCCGCTTCCAAGCACACACCCGACTCGCGCGTCCAACCCGGCTCGATGAAGGCGCTGCCGAAAATCATCTTCATGAGCCGCTGGCTGCAGGTGCCGCTGTATCTGGGCTTGATCGTCGCGCAAGGCGTGTACGTCGTGCTGTTTCTGAAGGAAGTCTGGCATCTCGTCACGCACGCAATGACGCTCGATGAAACCAACATCATGCTGGTCGTGCTCGGCCTCATCGACGTGGTGATGATCTCGAACCTGCTGATCATGGTGATCGTCGGCGGCTACGAAACCTTCGTGTCGCGTCTGGGCGTGGAAGGTCATCCCGACGAGCCCGAATGGCTCGACCACGTCAACGCGGGCGTGCTGAAGGTCAAGCTCTCGATGGCGCTCATCAGCATCTCGTCGATCCATCTTCTCAAAACCTTCATCAACCCGGACCAGCATACGTTTCATACGGTGCTGTGGCAGGTGATCATCCACATGGCCTTCCTGTTCTCGGCGCTCATCATGGCGTACGTCGACAAGCTGACCACGCATACGCATCCCGCACATTTTCACAGCGAAGTCGCGCCCCGAAGCGCGCTCGACTGAGCCTCAGGCGTCATCAGAACGCACAAATATATTCGTCCCCGAAAAGCCCAAGCCATGACCGTCATCAAGCAGGAAGACCTGATCCAGAGTATTGCCGACTCGCTGCAATACATCAGCTATTACCATCCGCTCGACTACATTCAGGCGCTCGGCCGCGCCTACGAGCTGGAGGAAAGCCCGGCCGCGAAGGACGCCATCGCGCAGATCCTGACCAATAGCCGCATGTGCGCGGAAGGCAAGCGTCCGATCTGCCAGGACACGGGCATCGTGACCGTGTTCGTCAAGGTTGGCATGGACGTGCGTTGGGACGGCGCGACGATGAGCGTCACCGACATGATCAACGAAGGCGTGCGCCGCGGTTACCTGAACCCGGACAACGTGCTGCGCGCGTCCATCGTGAGCCCGCCCGAAGGCGCGCGCAAGAACACGAAGGACAACACGCCCGCCGTGATCCACTACGAGATCGTGCCGGGCGACAAGGTCGACGTGCAGGTCGCGGCCAAGGGCGGCGGCTCGGAAAACAAGTCTAAGTTCGCGATGCTGAACCCGTCGGATTCCATCGTCGACTGGATCATCAAGACCGTGCCGACGATGGGCGCGGGCTGGTGTCCGCCAGGCATGCTCGGTATCGGCATCGGCGGCACGGCGGAAAAGGCGATGCTGATGGCCAAGGAATCGCTCATGGACCCCATCGACATTCAGGACGTCATCGCGCGCGGACCGCGGGACTGGATCGAAGAACTGCGCGTGGAACTGCACGAGAAGGTGAATGCGCTTGGTATCGGCGCGCAAGGTTTGGGCGGGCTTGCCACCGTGCTCGACGTGAAGATCATGGCGGCGCCGACGCACGCGGCGTCCAAGCCCATCGCGATCATTCCGAACTGCGCGGCCACGCGTCACGCTCACTTCACGCTCGACGGCTCGGGCGCGGCGAAGCTCGAAGCGCCGCCGCTCGACGCGTGGCCGGACGTGACCTGGGCGCCGAATACGGAAACCAGCAAGCGCGTCGATCTGAACACACTGACGCCGGAAGAAGTGGCTTCCTGGAAGCCGGGTCAGACGTTGCTCTTGTCGGGCAAGATGCTCACGGGCCGCGACGCGGCGCACAAGCGCATTGCCGACATGCTCGCCAAGGGCGAAAAACTTCCGGTCGATTTCACCAACCGCGTGATCTATTACGTCGGCCCGGTCGACCCGGTGCGCGACGAAGCCGTCGGTCCCGCCGGCCCGACCACGGCCACGCGCATGGACAAGTTCACGGAGATGATGCTCGCGCAAACCGGCCTCATCTCGATGATTGGCAAGGCCGAACGCGGGCCTGTCGCCATCGAGGCCATCAAGAAGCACAACGCGGCGTATCTGATGGCCGTGGGCGGCGCGGCATATCTCGTCTCCAAAGCCATCCGCGAAGCGAAGGTGCTGGCGTTCGAAGACCTCGGCATGGAAGCCATCTACGAATTCGACGTGCGGGACATGCCGGTGACGGTCGCCGTCGATTCGCAAGGCACGTCGGTACACAAGACGGGTCCCGCCGAATGGCAGGCGAAGATCGGCAAGATTCCCGTCGCGACGGTCTGATCGATCGAGGCCGCGCGGATCGCGGCCAATGAAGAGCCGGACCGCGCGTCCGGCTCTTTTGTTTTGGAGAAGCGGTATCGAGAAGGATTTCCATTCTCAGTTTTATCGCAATCAAAAAAGATTCACTCATCCTTGGCAGAGCCGTTAAGAACGTTTATCTTTGCGGGATGCCCCACGCTATGAAAAGGAACAATCATGAAAGGCGACGCTAAAGTCATCGAATATCTGAACGCGCAGTTGAAGAATGAACTGACCGCGATCAATCAATACTTCCTGCACGCGCGGATGTACAAGCACTGGGGCCTGGAAAAGCTCGGCAAGCATGAGTACGACGAATCGATCGGCGAAATGAAACACGCCGACTGGCTCATCCAGCGCGTGTTCATGCTCGACGGTCTGCCGAACCTGCAAGACCTGCACAAGCTACTTATCGGCGAAGAGACCAAGGAAATCCTCGAGTGCGACCTGAAGCTCGAACAGATTTCGCAGTCCACGTGCAAGGAGGCGATTGCCTATTGCGAATCGGTGCGCGATTTCGTCTCGCGCGATATCTTCGACAAGATCCTGAACGACACCGAGGAACACATCGACTGGCTGGAAACGCAACTGGATCTGATCGACAAGGTTGGCATCCAGAACTACCAGCAGACTATGATGGGCGAAGGCGAGTAAAGATCTGTCCGCAATGTCAGTAGTTGTCGTACCCACAATCATGCCGAACGCGCGTGCTCCGACAAACGCGAGCGCGCCGGTCGGCATTTTCGATTCCGGTCTCGGCGGCTTGTCGGTGCTGCGTGCGGTGCGGGCGTTGCTTCCGCACGAGCGGCTCGTCTATGTCGCGGACTCGCTGTACGCGCCCTACGGCGAGCGCGATGACGATTTCATCGTCGACCGCACCATGGCTATCGGCGAATGGCTCGTCGCGCAAGGCGCCAAAGCGCTCGTCGTCGCATGCAATACGGCAACCGCGCAATCCATCGCGCTCGTGCGCGAGCGGCTTTCCATTCCGCTCGTGGGCGTCGAACCGGGCGTGAAGCCCGCCGCCGCTGTTTCCAAGACGCGCGTCGTCGGCGTGTTGGCAACCGCGGTGACCTTGCGCAGCGCGCGCTTCCAGTTGCTGCTCGAACGTTATGCGGGCGATTGCCGCTTCATCTGCCAGCCGGGACACGGTCTCGTGCAGGCCGTCGAACGCTGCGATACGTCGTCGCCGGAACTCATGGCGCTGCTCGAAGGCTACCTCGCGCCCATGCTCGAAGCCGGCGCGGATACTCTGGTGCTCGGCTGCACGCACTATCCGTTTCTCGACCGCGCCATTCGCGAGATCGCCGGCGAACGGCTGCAACTCGTCGATACCAGCGTCGCCATCGCGCGCCAGCTCGACCGTCTGCTGGAAACGAACGCGCTGAAAAACTCATCGGCTGCGGTGGAATCCATGCCGCGCTTCTGCTCGACCGCCGACGGCGAATCCCAGCGTCAGCTTGCGGCATCGCTTCTGCATCTCGACGCCAGCGTCGAGCACGTGCTGATCCCTTCGCGACGCACGCGCCTTGCCGAACCCGACATCGTCTAAGGGTTTTTCCGGGGCGTCATAGCCGTCGGAGCCCCGCCAGCAAACGCTCCTAAGCAATAAATCGGCTAACACACGCGCTGTGTTACAAAAAACACAGAACCCGGCTTGCCAAGAGCGTCTTACTGAATGATAATAATTCGCATTAACGCAAGCTATCGCGAACGACCATGATCGTCTGTGTCTGCAAAGCAGTTTCCGACCGTAAGATCCGCTCCGCCATCGCCGATGGAATGAAATCCTTCGACGAGCTCCAGTTCGAGCTTGGGGTCGCGCTATGCTGCGGGAAGTGCGAAGCAAGCGTGCGCAACGTCATGGCGACGAGCGGTGTCTGCGCGTCGCGCTGTGGAATGGAACAGCGCGAACATGCGCCAGTCGCGCCGCTCACGTTCTACGAACGCCAGGCTGCCTGAAGTTACGCGGGCGCGACCGAGATAGCGCTCGGCGCCCCGCTGTCGGCGAAGCGCGCCGCTTGGTTTCTTGATCGCTTATCGCAAGCCAGGTTCCGATCACCTACGCCAGCCACGCAACTCTTTGCCCTTAAGGAGGGAAAGATGGAATTGCTGATTGGTTTCGTGGCCACTCTATTCATATCCCTCATTATTTTCAGAAAATGATGTCGTTTGGTTTCTTCCGCGCCGAACCAGCGAACCTACGTAACTTCGATGGCCGCGCTACTGGCAACACCGCAAGCAGCGAATAAGAATGCAGTCCCCGACAACCTCCCCCGCTGTATTCGACACGACGACGCCGAGCAATTTGAACCCGCGCGTGGTGGCCGCGTGCGTCGCCGTGCTGGCGATTCACGCCGCGCTCTTCGGCGTGGCGCTCACCATGCATCGCGAGCCGCTGCCGCGCCCCGTCGAAGCGAAGACGATCACCGCGCAGCTGATCAGCGAAACGCCGGCGCCCGCGCCGCAGCCTGTCGCCGTGCAGTCGCCACCGACTCCCGAGCCGCCGAAACCGGTTCCAAAGCCGCAGCCCAAACCGAAGGTCAAACCCAAGGTCGAGCCGAAGCCCACGCCGATGCCGGTGCGCGAGACGCCCTCGCAAATCGCCGCGCCCGCGCCCGATCCCACACCGCCGGCCCCGACACCGCCCGCGCCAGCGCCCGCCGCGCCGGCCGCGCCCGCGATCGGAAAACCGACGATGGATCTGGCCGCGCCAAAGAACGTCGCGCGTCTGAGCTGCAACATCGCGCAGCCGGATTATCCGGCGATGTCGCGGCGTCGCGGCGAAACCGGCACCTCGCTCGTCAAGCTGACGGTCGGTATTACGGGCAAAATCGAGAATGTGACGCTGCAAAAGAGCAGCGGCTCGCAGCGCCTCGACGACGCGGCGCTCGACGCCGTGCGCAGCAGCGCGTGCAGTCCTTACAAAGAGAATGGCGAAGCCATTCGGGCAACCGCCACGGTGCCATTCGTATTCAGTCTGAACGACTGACCGGCTTTTTATAGAAACAGGAACTGGAAATGAACAACTACGGGATTGCGCACGTCTGGGCGCAAGGCGACTTCGTCACACGCGGTATCGCGCTGGCGCTCGTCATCATGTCGGTGCTTTCGTGGACCGTGATCGTCGTCAAGGGATGGAACGTGCTGCGTCTCAAGCGCCTCACGAAGAACGCCGATCAGGCCTTCTGGCATTCCGACGACTTCAACGACGGTATCAAGAAAATCAGCAGCCAGTCGTCGAATCCGGCTGACAACCCGTACCTCGCGCTGGCGCTGGCCGGTCAGGAAGCGTCCGAGCATCATCATCAGACGCAGCCGCATCTGCACGACCGCATGGATGTGTCGGAGTGGATCACGCGATGCCTGAAAGACGTCATGGATGAAAGCGTCGGCCGCATGCAAGCAGGGCTCGCCGTGCTGGCATCGATCGGCAGTACGGCGCCGTTCGTCGGGCTGTTCGGTACTGTCTGGGGCATTTATCACGCGCTCCTGACAATTGGCGCGACGGGCCAGACGTCGATCGACCAAGTGGCGGGTCCGGTGGGCGAGTCGCTCATCATGACGGCCTTCGGTCTCTTCGTCGCGATCCCTGCCGTGCTCGGCTACAACGCCCTCACGCGCGCGAACAAGAGCGTCGTGACGAAGCTGAACCGCTTCGCGCACGGCTTGCATGCCTTCTTCGTGACCGGCTCGAAGCTGTCGTCGTCCAAGCGCACCAAGGACGCCACGTCCGAAAGCCTGCGTCTCGCGACGCGCGCATCGTAAGCGGAGGTTCAAGATGGCCATGAGCCCTTTCGCCGGCGATGAAGACGACGGCATGATGAGCGAGATCAACATGACGCCGCTCGTCGACGTCATGCTGGTGCTCCTCATCATTTTCCTCGTGACCATCCCCGCGATGCATCACGCCGTGAAGATCGACCTGCCGCATGCAAGCAGCCAGCCGCAAGACGAAAAGCCGTCGCATGTGGATGTCGCGATTCAAGCCGATGGCACGATCGTCTGGGACGAGCAGAAAATCGACGACGCGACGCTCAAGGCGCGCATTGCGCAGGCTTCGCAGCAAAACCCGCAGCCGGAGATTCATCTGCGCGCGGATCGCAAGGTGGCGTACGAACGCGTGGCCGATCTCATGTCCGCGGCCCAGGCGGGCGGACTCACGAAAATCGGCTTCGTGACCGAACCGAAAGCCGGCGGCAATTAAAGCAGCGCGCAACACAGCCGCAAAAAGTAAAAGGCCTTCATCGTCGGATGAAGGCCTTTTTTATTGCGCACTCGGCGCATTCGGGCAAGGCAATTACTTGGGACTCGAATAGCCCGAGCCGGAAGAATCGCCACATGCGGCAGCCGTCGTTGACACGGACAGCGCGATCAGCCCTATCAGGCTAACTATCAGAGTAGCCGTCAGTTTCCGCATAAGAAGCTCCTTAGCGAAAGGAATTTCAATATAACGCCGGCCATTCCCGCAAACAAGGTTTCGGCGATTGAATCTGTCCATCGCAAGCGCGCGCTTCAATGACATAAATGATGCCGCGCGCCGATTGCGATCAAACCGTTTCGCGTTCCGGCTGTTCGTTGACAGGACATTCTCCGGGGAAGCGTTTGCCGCCTTCGATCGACTCCACCAGAAAATCGACGAACGCCCGTACGGCCGGGACCATGCCCTGCCGCGTCAGGAAAACCGCATAGAGTTGCGGCGACGGAAACGTCCAGCCGGGCATCACGGGCGAAAGCTGGCCGGTTCTGAGCGGCGCGCCGTACATCATCTCGGGCAGCGCCGCGATGCCGACGCCGCGCATGACGGCTTCGCGGATCATCGAGAGATCGGCGGTGACGAGACGCGGCTCGTGCTCGAACTCGTGACGCGTGCCATCGGGCGCGATCAGTCGATACACATGGCGGCCATCCGCCGATGGCACATCGAGCGTGTCGTATTGCGCGAGTTCGGCGGCGGTCATCGGTGGCGCGTTCGATTTGAGAAGCGAAGGCGCGGCGACCAGCATCTGCTCGGTGCGCCACAGCGGGCGCGCGACCACGTTCGAACTCACGGGCGGCTCGGAGCGCACGCGCAAGGCGACATCGATCGCGTCTTCGAACAGATCCACCACGCGATTGGTTACGCGCAGCACGACCCGCACTTCGGGGAAACGATGCATGAAGTCGGGCATCACCGCCGACAGAAACGTCTGCGCGATGGTCACCGGGACGCTCACGCGCACCGTGCCACGCGGTGAGTCACGCAGGCTTTGCACCACGTTGACGGCGGCCTGCGCCTCCACGAGCATTGCCTGACAGTGTTGATAGAAAAGCTGCCCCGCCTCGGTCAGCGCAAGCTTGCGCGTGGAGCGCTGCAAAAGGCGCACGCCTAGCGACGCCTCCAGCTCCGACACGCGCCGCGACAAGCGCGACTTGGAGATGCCCAGCACGCGCTCGGCCGCCGAAAAACCGCCGTGTTCGACGACGTGCGAAAAGTACATCAGATCGTTCAGATCGTGCGAATCGACTTTCATGGGACGTTCGGTTCGTTCGAGTTCGTTATCCGTGGCGGGACAATCCATTGCGCCACGAGGTCTTTTATCGCTAAATCCGGCACATATAATATCCCCACGTTCTACAAATATCGCTATTTCCCTTTTGGTGACGCGAGGCATTCCGATCATGAGCCGTACCATTTCCAGCATCATTCCCGCAACGCGCACGGTTGAAGGCGGCGGATTCGTCGTGCATCGCCCGTTTCCGACGCGTCTTCTGATGGACTTCGACCCGTTCCTTCTCTTCGATGAAATGGGCCCGACCGATTACGCTCCGGGCGAAGCCAAGGGCGCGCCGGATCATCCGCATCGGGGCTTCGAAACGGTCACCTACATGCTCGAAGGCGAGTTCGGTCACAAGGATTCGGCCGGCCATTCCGGCACATTACGTCCGGGCGACGTGCAGTGGATGACCGCCGGCGCGGGCGTTATTCATAGCGAAATGCCTGGCGAGGAATTCACGCGACGCGGCGGCCGCGTGCACGGCCTGCAACTGTGGGTGAAGTTGCCGAAGCGCGACAAGATGACGACGCCGCATTATCAAGAGATCGCGTCGGCGCAGATTCCCGTCGCGACGAGCGACGACGGCAAGGTGCGCGTGAAGGTCATCGCGGGCGAAGCGCTCGGCGTGAAAGCCGCCATCGAAACACGTACGCCGATTCTTTATCAGCACTTTTCGCTGCAACCTGGCGCAAGAGTCGAGCATCACGTGCCGCGGGATTTTCGCGTGTTCGCGTATCCGTTGTCGGGCGTCGGTCTCTATGGGCCGCAGGGTCAACCGGTGCGCAAGCAGCAGATGATCTCGTTCAAGGACGATGGCGACACGATCATCCTCGCCGCCGGCGATGAACCCGTCGAAGTGTTGCTCATCGGCGGCGTGCCGCTCAAGGAACCTGTGGTGCGCTACGGTCCGTTCGTCATGAACACGGAAGATGAAATTCGCCAGGCCGTGACCGACTATCAGACAGGCCGCATGGGCGCGATCACGCACTAGGCACACCGAGCGGTATTCATCGCTGAACCATATCGGCACGATGAAACGGCGCGGCACGAACGGGCGCATTGCGTCACAATGACCGTTCGTGCCGCGCCGCTCTTATTCGAGCCGCTATTCTTGCCGTACATCGCCATTCATAGGAGCGACGCATGTCTTCCGGATCTTCCGTGACCGCCAGCATCGGCGCTGCCGACTATCAGGTGCAACTGCGCGACGGCACGCATGGCTGGGTCGCCGATGAGCCCGCAAGCCTCGGCGGCGCGGATACCGGTCCGGAGCCCGCGTCGCTGCTGCTATCGAGCCTGGGTGCGTGCACCTCGATCACGCTTCGCATGTACGCGAAGCGCAAGGGTTGGCCGCTCGAAGCGGTGCACGTCGAATTGTCAATGAAGAGCACGGCGGACGGCACGATCATCGACAGGCAGATCGCGCTCACGGGCGCGCTCGATGCCGAACAGCGGGAACGCCTCTTGCAAATCGCCAATGCGTGTCCGATGCACAAGGTTCTGTCCGGAGCGGTGCGCATCGACTCGGGGCTCGCTTCCTGACTTCCTGAAAACAGCCCGCACGGGTACATCGAACTATCCAGGGAAACGTCGTTTTGAATTTCGAACATCTCATCCAGATCAACGATCCGACCAATCCGCTCGTCGAGTCGCTCACGCGCGAACAACTGTGGGAAGGACTCGTGCTGCGCGCCGAGCAGCCGCAACTTTTCGTGCTCGGCCTCGATAGCTGCGACATCCTCTCGCGCGAGGGCGACGTCATGGAGCGCGAGTTGCACTACGGTCAGGCCGTGGTGCGGGACCGCGTCACGCTCACACCGGATAGCAGCGTGCGTTACGACATCCTGCCGACTGCCGAACATGTCGGCGGCTCGTTGACCATGGCGATCGAGCAGCCCGACGAGTTGCAACTGTTTCTGCGATTCACGTACAGCACTACCCTGCCCGAAAACGACGACGCGACGCCTGACGATCGCCAGACCAAAGAGATCGTCAAGTCGGCTTATCGGGAATCGGATATCGACACGGTGCGGCTGATTCGCCAGTATGCGCACGGGCGCCACGACGAAACACCCCTGCACTAGAAAGTTCAAGTACTACATGAAGCGCGGCTATGGCGGCCGCGCATCCATAGGAAACTCTAGTTGCAAATAGGAATAGTTATCATTTACTATAGACCCATCGAATCAACGAACGCACTCAAACGACATGACCGACACGCTGCGATCCACCACGCTCAGGCTTCGCCGTCCGGCAGTTCGCGATGCAGCCATCACGCGCCCGAAGACGGCTGCCGTGACGTCGGTGAGGGCATCGACGACATCGACGGATTCAGCCGATGCAGCCGGCGATCGTTCGTTGCGCAGCGATACGTTACTGCAGGGGCGCAGTCATATCGCGATCGTGCATAACGGGGAGACCTATCAGTTGCGCGCGACGCGTCTGGGCAAGCTGATCCTGACGAAGTAAGCGGCAAAGAGGTAAGGCAGAACAGCAGTACCGTGTATTGTGGGGACCACCTCGCCAAAGAGGTGTTTGGCCTTAGCCAGCGAGGACGACTTGCACGCGAGAATTTAGACCCCTTCGTGCAAACACCAGCCAGTCGTCGATAGCAAGCGAAGCCGCTTTTTTTGGTTCCCGCCGATGTCATGTGCCCGAACGAGGCCATGCATTTTGATTGATCGAACGGCACGCCTTCAATGCGAAGGCGTGCCGTTTTTATTGTGCGCGGGCTATGGCAAAAATTTGGACCTATCCGTAATTCTGTGGGCGAGGCATATTATGAGAGGTAAAAGTCATGGATATGCCGATGAAGAAGAAACGCACCGTCGCTTCTCAGGCAGCGGCCCGAGGGCCGCTGCCTGCCCTTCCGGAAGGTCTGCTGGATGACCTGGTCAAAGGCCCGATGACGCCCACCGAGGTCCAGGACCTGATGCTGGCGTTCAACAAGGCACTCATCGAGCGCGCAATGGGCGCCGAGATGAAGATGCATCTGGGCTACCTGGCGGGGCAGCCGAAACCCGACGGCCAGGACAACGAACGTAACGGCGCCAGCGGCAAGACGCTCATCACCGATTATGGCCCGCTCAGGGTCGATCTGCCGCGTGATCGTGACGGCAGTTTTGAACCCATCCTGATTCCGAAACACGAGCGCCGTTTTACCGGTTTCGACGAGCGCATCATCGCCATGTACGCGCGCGGCATGAGTGTGCGCGAGATCCAGGCGTTTCTGGCCGAAGCCTATGGCACCGAGGTTTCGCCCGATTTCATCAGCTCGGTCACCGACGAAGTCATGGCTGAAGCGCTCGCCTGGCAAAGCCGTCCGCTTGAGCCGATGTACCCGGTGGTGTTCTTCGACGCGCTGCGTGTGAAGATCCGTGGCGACGGCGTGGTGAGCAACAAGGCGGTGTATCTGGCGCTGGGCATTCAGGCCGACGGCCAGCGCGATGTGCTCGGCCTGTGGATCGAACAGACCGAAGGGGCGAAGTTCTGGCTGAAAGTGTTCAACGAACTGAAGACCCGGGGCTGCCAGGACATCCTGATCGCGGTGGTCGACGGCCTGAAGGGACTGGCTGAGGCGATTGGCACGGCGTACCCGCGCACGGCCGTGCAGACCTGCATCGTGCATCTGATCCGCAACAGTCTGGAGTACGCCAGCTACAAGGACCGCAAGAGCGTGGCCGCAGCGCTGCGGCCGGTCTATGCCGCCGCGAGTGAACAGGCCGCTCAGCAGGCCCTGGAGGCCTTTGCCGAAGGCCCGTGGGGTGCGAAGTATCCGACTATCGTGCAGTCGTGGCGACGGGCGTGGGAGAACGTCACACCGTTTTTCGTGTTTCCGCCGGACATACGCCGTGTCGTCTACACCACAAACGCCATTGAGAGTCTGAACATGCAACTACGCAAGATCATCAAGACACGCGGCCACTTCCCCAATGACGAGGCCGCCATCAAGCTGCTGTGGCTGGCATTGCGCAACGTGCTGGCAAAGTCAGTACGCGCGGCGTTCGACTGGTCGTCCGCGATGAACCAGTTTGCCATCCTGTTTGGAGAGCGTTTCACCAACGCACGCGGGTGACTCCGCTAACCGCCTCGCACACAAAAATGCGGACAGGTTCAAAAATTCGAACGCGCGCTTCGACGTTCTCGCTTCAGACGTTTTCGATGCCAAGCGCCGCAATGCCCGCCCGCGCGATCGATGCATCCTGATCCGATTTCACGCCCGACACGCCCACCGCGCCGACGATATCCGTTCCAACGAAGATCGGCACGCCGCCTTCGAGCATGGCCGTCATGGGCGCGCTCAGAAACGCGGTGCGGCCCTGCTTGATCGTGTCTTCGTACACCTTCGTTTCGCGCCGGCCGAGCACGGCGGTGCGCGCCTTGCCAGTCGCCATCTCGACCGTGCTCGCGCCCGTCCCTTCGAGCCGATGCAGATGCAGCAGATGCCCGCCGTCATCGACGATGGCGATGGTCACGTTCCAGTTGTGCGCCTTGGCGTGCGCCTCGGCGGCGGCGGCCATCAGCAGGACGTCTTCGTCGGTCAGTACGGGTTTGGTTCTCACTTGATTCTCACCTAATGGCGTTATCGGCTGAAGCCCCAGAACATCAGATACCAGGCGCTATCCGCGACGGCGAGCGCCGCGACAAACCATACCATCGTGAGTGCGCGCGGAACAAGCGTCGAGGAATAACGAGCCGAGACGCGCCACGCGAGCCAGGCACTCCACAAGTTGGCGACGCCAAGCAGCCCGAGGCGCAGGTCCGTCACCCACCACAGCGGCAGATGCTCCGCGCGCAGGAGCGAGACCGTGGTCGCCGACAAGCCGAGAAACACGCCGCATCCCGCGAGCGGAATCAGCGAGAGCGTCAGGTGATGCAGCCGCGCCGCGTTCATCTTGCCGAGCATGCGCGTGCCGAGCGCCAGCAGCGCGAGCAGCGCCGTGCCGTAGACGAGACCCGTCGCGACGATATAGCCGATCACCATCGTGCCGTCGAGCCAGGAGAACACGTCGTTCTGCTCGGGATAATGCGTGAAGAGGAACCACGGCGCGTTGGTATCGAGCGGCCAGAGGATGTTGTGATCGATCAGCCAGCTCGCGAAGATCTGCTTGAGATCGACGAACCATGTGCTCACGGTCCAGTGGAACGCACCGATCGCGATGCCGAGCAAGCCGTACAGAATCAGCGCCGTGTCCCACGGATTCGCCGCCTTGTTGCCGAGCTCGACCACTTCCTCCGACGGCGAGCGCCACGTGAGCGCGATAGCATCGCGATGGCCGCTGCATCGGCCGCACATGTGGCAGTCGGCGGCGCCTTCCATCTTGCGCAGGGGCACGAGCGGCGCGCAGTTGATCGGAATCACCCGATGCCCGTGCTCGCCTTCCTTGTACGAACGGCGCCACGCGTCTTCGCTGACTTTGTAGTGAAACGGCGCAAGCCGTGCGAGCAGCGAGAACACGCCGTTTACCGGGCAGAGGTACTTGCACCACACGCGCTTTTCGCGGCCATACAGCACGCCGACGATCATCGCGCCCACGGTCGAGCCGCCGAGCACGAGCAGCACGGCTTTCGGATATTGATAGACGCTCACCATCTGTCCGTAGATGGTCGTGAGTCCGAATGCGACGAACGGCCAGCCGCCCCAGCGCATCCAGCGCGGAATCGCCCAACCGCGGCCGAACTTGCTCGCGAACTCGGTGAGCGCGCCTTCCGGACACAGCACACCGCACCACACTCGGCCGAGCATGACCATCGACAGCAGCACGAACGGCCACCAGATGCCCCAGAACACGAACTGCGCGGCAAGCGTGAGGTTATTCCACAAATGCGCCGAGCCATCGGGCAGCGGCATGACAGCCGGCACGAGAATCAGAAACGCGTACACGGCAACCACGACCCACTGAATTCCGCGGATCGCGTTGCCGTGCCGTTGCATCCATTGACCGGCCTGTTGCAGCCGGCCGGGTCGTTGCAGAACAGAGCTCATGCTGGACGGCTCGCCGCCTTTTGTTTTTGCGCCATCTGATGATTGGAACGGCGCAGGAGAAGATAGATCACGATCCAGTAGACCGCGTAGGCAACCAGGTTCATGCCCGCCGGATGCGCGCGATAACCCGTGAGGGTGGCAACGAGCGAACCGAAGGTGCTCGAGTCGTCGAGCAGCGCGGACGAGTTCCACACCTGATTGACGATGACCGGCAGCACTTCCATGTCGATCAGTTTGTCGACGCCCGTCTCGAATAGGCCGGCGGCGAGGAACAGCAGCATGATTTCGGTCACGCGAAAGAACGAGCGCCACGAGAAGATCTTGCCGCCGAGTTGCAGCACGTAGAACGTCAGGAGCGCGAGCGCGAAGCCGAGGATGATCGCGAGATACTGCGAAGCATCGACGTGTCCCGATTGCCCGAAGCCGACGCCATACAGAAACACGGCCGTCTCGCTGCCTTCACGCGCGATAGCCAGCGCAACCAGCACCGCGATGCCCCAGAACTGTCCGTCCTGCGTGCTCTTTTGCAGCGAGCTTTCCATGTCGCGCTTGAGCGTGCGGCCGTGACGCTTCATCCACAGGACCATCTGCACAATGAGCACGCACGCGATCAGCACCATGCCGGTCTGGAAGTAATCCTGCGCGTTGCCGGACAGCACTTCCGTGAAGCCGATGAGCGCGGCGCCCAGCGCGATGGCGGCAACCAGCCCCGCAGCCACGCCGAACCACAGATAAGGCAGGCCGCGACGCGCCTGCTGGTCGCCGTTCTTCAGCCATGCGTACAGAATGCCGACGACCAGCAAAGCTTCGACGCTCTCACGCCAGACGATGAAAAGTACCTGCCCCATTTGAACCCCTTTGCGTTGCTTCACTTGCCCGCGCGGGCGCACCGAAACACGCGCGCGGCACAGACATTTACTTGGCGACGATCACGCCTTGCGCGGTCTGATGAAAGTCGTCGAAGAACTTGTATTCGCCCGGATCGAGCGGCGCGATCACCACGAACGAATCGGCACCCGGCGCGAGCACCTTCTCCTTGCGCAACTGCACGCTTTCGAACTCGGCCGCGCCCTTGCCGACGTTATGCACTTCGATCTTGATGCGCTGCCCCGCCGGTACTTCGATGCGCGCTGGGTTCAGCTTGCCGTCGTTCATTTCGAGCTTGAAGGTCGGCAGATCGGCGGCGTGCGCCACGCCAAGACCCGCTGCGACCGAGAGCAACATCGCCATCAGCTGGCTTTTCAATTTCATGCGGACTTCCTGATTGGTACGCGTCCGGCGGCGCAGCAAACTGCAAACCCCTGCCGGAACGCGCGAACGCCGTGCGCGAGCTTAGTACCCGCCCTTCTTGCCGATGCCCGCGAACGGGAAGTCGTATTCGATCGTGAACGGCTTGAACCACGGACCCACGCCGGTTTCCTTGTCGACGTGACGGCCGAACGCCATGTGGCCGGTTTCGGAAGGCGGCGAGATATGCAGCTTGAGGTGATATTTGCCCGGACCGAAGAGCTTGACGTTGTCGCCGTAGTGCGGGCCGTCGCTTGCAACCATCGCCATCAGGTCGCCCTTGACCGACTGCGTCGAGCCGGTTTTCGTGAGTTCATACGTCACGTTCAGATAGGGCATCCAGTCGCCTTCGGCGAAACCGGTCGGGTTGTTCTTGACCGCGTGAATGTCCGCTTCGAGGTGGATGTCCGAATCCGATGCCTTGCGCATGATGCCTTCCGGCGCCATCGTGATTGGCTGCAGATAGACGGCGCCCGTTTCCATGCCGCCTTCGATATGCTGCTTGCCGATCGGATACTCAGCAGCGGAAGCCGCCATCATCGCCGTGAGGCCCGCGGCGGCAACGAGGCCGCGCATCAACGTTGAACCCATCAAACACTCCTGTTGTTATCGATGGCGCGCGTGACATTGGCGCGCCCTTTCCACCGAACTCCGGCGCTCTAAAAAGGCGCGCCGGCGCAAAAAAATGACTGTGGTGCCGGTTCGTTAGCGCGAAGCAGAAAACCGCTTCCAGAATCTGGAAAACGTTAATACGAACCATTCTCAATGTTCGTCAGTTTAGCACCCTTCACCACTCGGGACAAATTAGCGCGGGCTTACAAAAGCCTGCTGCGGCAAGGCTCCGGCGGGCTTTGCAGCCAATTCGCGGTCCATTCGCGGCCGATAAAAAAACGCGGTGCGCCTTCCGGCTCGCCGCGTCGCTTGAGACAGAACGATGAAAACTTTCTTTCTTTCGCCTTACTTTCCGCCGATGCCGGTGATGTGATCGCCCACGTTCGCGCCGAACACGCGTTGACGTAACAGCGCCAATTGGTCGCGGGTCTGCGCCGCCTTTTCGAATTCGAGATTCTTGGCGTGATCCATCATTTGCTTTTCCAGCCGCTTGATTTCCTTCGCGAGCTGCTTCTCGGTCATGTCCTCGAACTTCGCGCGCGTCTGGGCTTCCTTCAGTTCGGCGCGTGCGTCGTCGGCGTTGTAGACGCCATCGATGATGTCCTTGATGCGCTTTTCCACTCCGCGCGGCGTGATGCCCCGCTCGAGGTTATGCGCCACCTGCTTGGCGCGGCGCCGCTCGGTTTCGTCGATGGCGCGTTTCATCGAGTCCGTCATGTTGTCGCCGTAGAGGATCGCCTTGCCGTTCACGTTGCGCGCCGCCCGTCCGATTGTCTGGATCAGCGAGCGCTCGGCGCGCAGGAAGCCTTCCTTGTCCGCGTCGAGAATGGCGACGAGCGACACTTCAGGAATATCCAGACCCTCGCGCAACAAGTTGATGCCGACGAGCACATCGAACGTGCCGAGCCGCAGATCGCGGATGATTTCCACGCGCTCGACCGTGTCGATATCGCTGTGCAAATAGCGCACCTTCACGCCGTGATCGGCGAGAAATTCGGTCAGCTGTTCGGCCATGCGCTTGGTGAGCACGGTAACGAGCACGCGTTCGTGCACCGCGACGCGCGCGTTGATCTCGGAGAGCACGTCGTCGACCTGCGAGCGCGCGGGCCGCACCTCGATTTCGGGATCGACGAGACCCGTCGGCCGCACGAGTTGCTCGGCCACTTGCCCCGCTTTCTTCTGTTCGTAGTCGGCGGGCGTCGCGGAGACGAACACGGCCTGGCGCATCTTGCGCTCGAATTCGTTGAACTTGAGCGGCCGGTTGTCGAGCGCGGACGGCATGCGGAAACCGTAGTCGACGAGATTTTCCTTGCGCGCGCGGTCGCCGTTATACATGCCGTTCAACTGGCCGATCAGCACGTGCGACTCGTCGAGCAACATGATGGCGTCGGGCGGCAGGTAGTCGACGAGCGTCGGCGGCGGTTCGCCGGGCGCCGAGCCCGAGAAATGCCGCGAGTAATTCTCGATGCCCTTGCAGAAACCCAGTTCCTGCAGCATTTCCAGGTCGAAGCGCGTGCGCTGTTCGAGCCGCTGCGCCTCGACGAGTTTGCCTTGGCTATGGAAAAACTCCAGCCGCTCGCGCAGTTCCAGCTTGATGGTTTCGATCGCGCGCATGACGGTGTCGCGCGGCGTCACGTAATGCGACGACGGATACACCGTGAAGCGCGGAATCTTGTTGCGCACGCGGCCGGTGAGCGGATCGAAAAGCTGCATCGACTCGATTTCGTCGTCGAACAATTCGACTCGCACCGCCATTTCCGCGTGTTCCGCCGGAAAGATGTCGATGGTGTCGCCTCGCACACGGAACGAGCCGCGCTGAAAATCCGCCTCGTTGCGCGTGTATTGCATGGCGATCAGCCGCGCGATGACATCGCGCTGGCCGAGCTTGTCGCCTACGCGCAGCGTGAGGATCATCTTGTGATACTCGGACGGATTGCCGATACCGTAAATGGCCGACACCGTCGCCACGATCACTACGTCGCGGCGTTCGAGCAGGCTCTTGGTCGCCGAGAGCCGCATCTGCTCGATATGCTCGTTGATCGACGAATCCTTCTCGATGAAGAGATCGCGCTGCGGCACATACGCTTCCGGCTGGTAATAGTCGTAGTACGAGACGAAGTACTCGACCGCGTTGCGCGGGAAAAACTCGCGGAATTCGGCGTAGAGCTGCGCGGCGAGCGTCTTGTTGGGCGCGAAAACGATGGCGGGCCGGCCCAGACGCGCGATGACGTTGGCCATCGTGAAGGTCTTGCCCGAGCCGGTCACGCCGAGCAGCGTCTGGAACGAGAGACCGTCGTCCACGCCCTCGACGAGCGTCTTGATGGCCTCGGGCTGATCGCCCGCGGGCGGATACGGCTGATAGAGCTGAAACGGCGAGCCTTCGAACGTGGCGAACTTCGATTCGTCCAGTGCGTCGGGCGTTTCGATAAGGGTATCGGACATGGAGAGGGGAATCTTCTTAGTCGGCGCCGGAGCAAACACCTATTCTAGCGGCTGCGGCGAAAGTGGCGCGGGCGGCCTCACGGAGGCGGAATCGAGCAGGTTGGGACCGTTGGGTGGAAGTCAAGCAATGGCGCGCGAGGCGGCGCCGCTGTTCCGTCGATGCCGTCCAATCGAGGCTTGCGCGCATGCCGGACAAGGCGTTCAACCGGCCAGCGCCCATGCGCTTATTCTTGCTCGCGAGAAAAAAGCGCGTACATAGAATAAGGCTCGATCCGAAATGCAGCGCCGGATTCGATACAATATGCGACTGGGCTTCGAGGGGGCGCCCCGCACGACCGCGCCGCCAACGACGTCAGCGCCGCTTTTTCGAGCGCCCAAGCATCGTTCTTCCCGCCGCACGTCTTCCTTCCACTGCCGATAGATCATGTCTCTTTTCTCTGCCGTCGAACTCGCTCCCCGCGACCCGATTCTGGGCCTCAACGAAGCCTTCAACGCCGACCCGCGCCTGACCAAGGTCAATCTGGGCGTTGGTGTCTACACCAACGAAGAAGGCAAGATTCCGCTTCTGCGCGCCGTTCGCGAAGCTGAAAAAGCACGCGTCGATGCAGCGCTGCCGCGCGGCTATCTGCCTATCGACGGCATCGCCGCGTACGACTCGGCCGTCCAGACGCTGCTCGTCGGCCGCGACTCGCCGCTGATCGCTTCGGGCCGTATCGTCACGGCGCAGGCGCTGGGCGGCACGGGCGCGCTCAAGATTGGGGCGGACTTTCTGAAGCGCGTGAATCCGGGCGCGAAAGTCGCGATCAGCGACCCGAGCTGGGAAAACCATCGCGCGCTCTTCGAAGGTGCGGGCTTCGAGGTCGTCAACTATCCGTATTACGAAGCGGCGACGCATGGCGTGAACTTCGCGGCCATGCTCGACGCGCTGAACGGCTACGCGGCCGGCACCATCGTCGTGCTGCACGCGTGCTGCCACAACCCGACCGGCGTGGATCTGACGGACGCGCAGTGGGCGCAGATCGTCGAAGTCGTGAAGGCGCGCAACCTCGTGCCGTTCCTCGACATCGCGTATCAAGGCTTCGGCGAAAACATCGAAGCCGATGCCGCCGCCGTGCGCCTCTTCGCCGCGTCGGATCTGAACGTGTTCGTGTCGTCGTCGTTCTCGAAGTCGTTCTCGCTGTATGGCGAGCGCGTTGGCGCGCTGTCCATCATCACGTCGAGTAAGGAAGAGTCGTCGCGCGTGCTGTCGCAATTGAAGCGCGTGATTCGCACCAACTATTCGAACCCGCCGACGCACGGTGGCTCGGTGGTCGCGGCCGTGCTGGCATCGCCGGAACTGCGTGCGCTGTGGGAACAGGAACTGGGCGAGATGCGCGATCGTATCCGCGCCATGCGTAATGGCCTCGTCGAGCGTCTGAAGGGCGCTGGCGTGGATCGCGACTTTTCCTTCGTCGACCGTCAGCGCGGCATGTTCTCGTACTCGGGCCTGACCGCGCCGCAAGTGGACCGTCTGCGGGAAGAATTCGGCATCTATGCGGTCAGCACGGGGCGCATCTGCGTGGCTGCGCTGAATCTGCGCAATATCGATGTCGTCGCCAACGCAGTGGCAAGCGTGCTGAAGTAAGGCATTGCACGCGCGTTTGCTGCAAAAGAAAATGGCGTCCTTCTCATGAAGGGCGCCATTTTTGTGGCCTGTGCGCGGCGTTTCGCCGGCGTCTATATCGATTCGGGACGTGCCGGCGCGTTGGGTCTTGCGTCGTCGTCATCGACTAAGCCGTAGGAAATTGCGCGCGCCAATTCCGCGCTCACGCTTGCCACGCCCGAACGCCCGTGACGGTCGACGGCTAACCGGGGCTCGCCCGCGTGCATGCAGAACGTCAGTACGAGCGGCAACAGGATCGCGGCCGGCCAATAGGTCGATATTGTTTTTTTCATGGGATTACCTCTGTTCGTCGTCGCATCAAGCGCATGAATGATGCCCACTAAGCGACTATCGAATTTTACGGAATCGCCGACATCTTAAAAAGACGCTGAAAAGCAAAGCTTCGTTGCGTGGCGGCCAACGAAAGGTAGTCAACCCACGGCTTGAAATTGCAACAAGAACGGGCCAATCGTCATAAAACCTTACAAAGTTCTTGGGGACATCGGAGCACACCGGGTGTCTTATTGTTATCACTGCAACGAACTAATCAACGACATGAAATCCGCAGTTGCTGGACTTTTGATCGCGTCATCGGCTTTGGTACTAGGCGGCTGCGCGGTCTATCCCGATGGATCATCCTACGGTGGCGGATATCCCGCCGCGGGCTACGCCGATCCCGGCTATGGCTACGACGCGTACGGCGCGCCGGTGGTCGTTCAGCCCGGCGTAGCGGTGGGCGGCGGCTACTACTCCGGTCCTGGCCCCGCTTACTACGGTCCTGGCCCCGGCCGCTATTGGGATGACGGTCCAGGCTGGCGTCGTCCGCCATCGGGCAACTGGAATCGCGGGGACTATCCACGTGGGCGCCCGCCGCAAGGAAATAATCAACCGCAACAAGCGGGCGGCGGACATCAGCCGGGTGGTGGTCAGCCACCGCAAGCCGGTGGAGGCCGTCCGGTGGGCGGACCGCCGCCTCAACAGGCAGGCGGAGGCGCGCCGTTGCCGCGAGCCGTCGGCGGCGTCCCGCCAGGACGTCCGCAGGCGCCCGCCGCGAATCCTGGCGGAAACGGTGGCGGCAATGGCGGCTACCATCGCGGTGGCGATCAAGGCGGTGGCGCCGGTGGCGGTGGCGGACACGGCGGCAACCAGCGAAGCTCGCTCGGGCCGATCGGCGGATAACGCGTCGATTGCGCGGAGCGCTAAAAAGCCGTGCCGGGTCGAACCGGCGCGGCTTTTTTCACGTCGCTTTCATGGAAACACGCTTACCCGAGATGGGTGCCCTTCGCCTTGTACAGTTCGCGGAAGGTGCGCCCGACCGGTGCGGGCATATCGCGTGTTTCGGTCCATCCGGCGCCGAATGGCATGCGCGATATCGTCTTTCTCTTTCCGCCCATGACTTCAAGCACGCGCACCGCGAGTTTCGTAAAAAGCGCATAAGCGACTGGCCGAAGCGCGAAGTAACCCCACACGGCGAGCGCCACGCGTTCGGTCCAGGGGCGCAGATCGCGTTCGGTCTGCTTTTCGCGCAGTTTACGTAGCAGGTCGGACAGCGGAATGCCCACCGGGCACACGCTGTTGCATTCGCCGCATAGCGTTGCGGCTTGCGGCAGATCGAGCGCCTTGTCGATGCCCACATAAGCCGGCGTCAACACCGAACCCATCGGTCCGGGATAAACCCAGCCATACGCATGACCGCCGATCTTCTGATACACCGGGCAGTGATTCATGCACGCGCCACAGCGAATACAGCGCAGCATCTCCTGAAACTCGCCGCCGATAAGCCCGGTGCGCCCGCCATCGACGAGCACGAAATACATATGCTCGGGCCCGTCCTGCTCGGCCGCCGCGCGGGGGCCGGTCAGCAGTGAGAAGTAATTGGAAATGGTCTGCCCGGTCGCCGAACGCGGCAGCAGACGCATTGCGGTGGCGAGATCTTCGAGCGTCGGCAGAATCTTCTCGATGCCTGTCACCGCGACATGCACGCGCGGCATCACGGTACACATGCCTTCGTTGCCTTCGTTCGTGACAACTGCCACCGAGCCGGTTTCCGCGATCAAAAAGTTGCCGCCCGTCACGCCCATATCGGCGGACATGAAATGCGGGCGCAGCACTTCGCGCGCCTCGCGGGTCATGTCGGGAATGTCCGTGAGACGCGGCTTGCCGTGCGTCTTCGCGAAGAGATCGGCGATCTGCTCCTTGTCTTTGTGAACCACGGGCGCAATGATGTGGCTCGGCGGCTCGTTGTCGTTGATCTGCAGGATATATTCGCCGAGATCGGTTTCGATGGACTGCACGCCCATTTCGCCGAGCACGCGATTCAGTTGCATCTCTTCCGAGACCATCGACTTGGTCTTGATGACCTTTTTCACGCCATGCGCGCGCGCGATGTCCGCGACCAACCGCGCCGCATCCTGCGTCGATTCCGCGTAGAGCACGGTCGCGCCACGGCGCGTCGCCTCGCGTTCGAAGGTTTCGAGCCATACGTCGAGGTTGTCGAGCGCGCGATTGCGGCGCTCCTTTAGCGCGGCGCGCGTCGCCTCGAAGTCGATATCGAGCACCGCGCTCGCCCGCGCGCTCACGAATTTGGTCGAGAGCTTGGTGAGGTTCTGCTGCAGACGCTCATCGGCGAGTTTGCTGCCGGCGCGCGCCTTGAAGTGCATCGTCTGGACTTGCATGGGCTCGCTCGTTCGTCAGTTGCGGATGGAGTCGGATGCGTCGCCGGCAAGCACTTGCGCGATATGCAGCACACGCGTGCTCGTGTCGCCGGTGCGCCTCAAGCGCCCTTCTATATTCAGCATGCAGGCGAGATCGCCCAGCACGACGGTAGCCGCGCCGCTCGCCTTGATGTTGGCGCATTTTTCATCGACGATGGCCGTCGAAATGTCGCCGTACTTCACCGCAAACGTGCCGCCGAAACCGCAGCAATGTTCGCAGCCCGCCATCTCGGTCACGGGCACGCCCGCTTGTGCGAGCAATTCGCGCGGTTGCGCCTTCACGCCGAGTTCACGCAGGCCCGAGCAGGAATCGTGATAGGTCACGGCGCCTTCGAACACACCGGGCTCCATGCGCGCCTTGGCAACATTCACGAGAAAATCGGTGAGTTCGAAGACGCGCGGTTGCAGGCGCGCGAAGCGATTCATGAGTTGCGGATCGTCGCGGAAGAGATCGCCATAATGCGCGCAGATCATTCCGCCGCACGAACCCGACGGCACCACCACGTAGTCGAATTGTTCGAATTCCCGCAGTGTCTTTTCGGCGAGATCGCGTGCAAGTCTGCGATCGCCGGAGTTATACGCGGGCTGGCCGCAGCAGGTTTGCGCGGGCGGCACGCTCACCGTAAAACCCGCGCGCTCGATCAGCTTGATGACCGAAAAGCCGATCTTCGGCCGCATCATATCGATGAGGCACGTGACGAATAGTCCGACTTGCATGGTGGAGCGTTTCCTGTTTTATCGAGATTTTCTAAGACGCACGCCGATTATCCGCGAAGCGGCGGTGGTTCGGACACTCCCCAACCGCCGACCGCGTTTTCACATTATGAGATACAATTGCGCATCCGTAGTTTGACGCATCAACCGATTTCCACGATGAGCGATACGAACCCGGAATCCAAAACCTCCATTCAGGTGATCGAACGCATGATGCGTCTGTTGGACGCGCTTGCCGGCCACACCGATCCCGTCAGCCTGAAGGAACTCTCCCAAAGCACCGATCTGCATCCTTCCACGGCGCACCGCATCTTGAACGACATGGTGCTGTGCCGGCTGGTGGACCGCTCCGATCCAGGCACGTATCGGCTTGGCATGCGTCTGCTCGAACTAGGCAATCTGGTCAAGGCGCGCCTTTCGGTGCGCGAGGCCGCGATGCCGCCGATGCGCGAACTGCATCGGCAAACGGGACAGACGGTCAATCTCTCGGTGCGTCAGGGCGATGAAATCGTCTATATCGAGCGGGCTTATTCCGAACGCTCCGGCATGCAGGTCGTGCGCGCGATCGGTGGACGCGCGCCGCTGCATCTGACTTCGGTCGGCAAACTCTTCCTCGCCGCCGACGAAACCACGCGCGTGCGCGCCTACGCCATGCGCACGGGTCTTTCGGGCCACACACAGAACAGCATCACCGATCTTTCGAAGCTGGAACGTGAGCTGTCGTTCGTGCGGCAACAGGCTTGCGCGCGCGATAACGAAGAACTCGAACTGGGCGTGCGCTGTATCGCGGCGGGCATTTACGACGATACCGGGCGGCTCGTCGCGGGCTTGTCGTTGTCGGCGCCGGCCGATCGTCTCCAAGACGCGTGGCTCAAGCAACTCAGTCATACGGCGCTGGAGATCTCGCGCTCGCTTGGTTATCACCCCGAGCCGGTTGCTGCCGCATCACGCTGAATCTTGCGTTAGAAACGCTGCTTCAAAGACAAAAAGCCGGACGGGTCGAGAGACCCATCCGGCTTTCTGCTTATTCAAACGTGCTTAGGGGTTCGTGCCGCTACCCATGTCCGCACTCATGATGCGCGGTTCGCCGAGCGTATCGAGGAACGAACGCAGGCGGCCGGCATCCGCGAAACGCGAATACTTGCCGTAGGAATCGAGCAGCACGATCACGACCGGGCGGCCGTTGACCGTTGCCTGCATCACCAGGCACTCGCCCGCTTCGTTGATGAAGCCGGTCTTCTGCAAACCGATATCCCATGACGCATTACGCACCAGCGCGTTCGTGCTGTTGTAGGCGAGATTGCGCTTGCCGGTGAAGACTTCGTAGCTGCGATCCGTCGAGAACTTGCGGATGAGCGGATATTGATACGCCGCGTTCACCATCTTCACGAGATCGCGTGCGCTCGAAACGTTGAGGCTCGTGAGACCCGTGGAGTTCTCGAAATGCGTGTCGGTCATGCCGAGCGACTTCGCTTTCGCGTTCATTGCCGCGATGAAAGCCGGCCGGCCACCCGGGTAATAGCGCGACAACGCGGCCGCCGCGCGATTTTCCGATGCCATGAGCGCGATATGCAGCATATCCTCGCGATTGAGCTCCGAGCCGACGGCAAGCCGCGAGCCCGTGAACTTCTCGTAATCGCGATCTTCGTCGGTCACCGTCATTTCGTCGGTGAGCGGCAAGTGCGAGTCGAGCGTGACCATGGCCGTCATCAACTTGGTGATGGACGCGATAGGCACGACCGCGCGCGAATTCTTGTCGAAAAGCGTTTCGGACGTGTTCTGGTCCACCACATAGGCCACGCTCGAACGCAGCGCCAGGCTGTCGGGCGTTTCATGCAGACCGAACGCCGAACCGACCGAGGTGGCACGCGGCTGATACGCCACCGAGTGCACTGCGGCGCGGCGCGAGCGCGGGTCCATGCGGTAATTCACTCGACGCTTGCGGGAAGCCCGGGGTACGTCGTCGTCTTCGGCGGCGACCTTGGCTACGCGGGCGGCACGGCCCGATTTCGCCGATGTCTTCGCCACACGAGCAGGCTTTTCGGCCTTCTCGGCGGAAGCAGTGGACTTCGCGGATTTCTTGACGGATTTGGTTGCGGTGGCGGTTATTGCGAGGGCTTCAGCCGGAGCCGCTGCAAAGGACGTCGCTACGGCGATGGAAATGGCGATCGACAACGCGGAGCGCAGCGCTACGCCATGAACCACCTTAAACGACGAAAACATTTCGGTTTTCATTAGTGTTCTGTTGGGCGGCTGGAGAGTACCGCCAAGTGTAGTGAAGCTACGAAATTTAAGCAATATTAAGCACTTATCCGCACTCGTTAAACCGAGTTGTAAGCCACGATTGCTTATCGTTACACAACGCGCGCTTTGATCGGAAAAAACGATCGCGCATTGCAGCAGTGCTGCCCACAGTGCGCTTTTATACGGGACGACAAGCGCACTATCGGCAAAACTTTCTGCAACTTGAGCCAGGAATCGCGGATTCGGGTCTGGAAGACAGCGAAGCGAAAATTCGAAGAAGGCTGCGTGCGGTGGACGGATGCGGCGTCAACACAACAACAACGCAACCGACAGTCGAAATGTTAACGTCTCTTCAACAATTTGGTGTACGGCGTCATCCTAAAAATAGGACTTACTACAGAAACATCTCATCTTTCTTGCCGATGCGAGTTTCCAGCATGTGCATCGACGGGACATGATTCTGTCTTCCTAGCGTGCCTTCATAACGCTCCTTTCCGGTTAAGAGCGTCTCGCAACGCCACGCCCTGCGGCGGTGCATAGGGTTTTCACCACGCAGCAGCGCATGCCAGTGAGATCTAACTTAAGCCATTGTTTAACAAGATCTTTCGGCCTATTGTGCAATGCACAAAAAGCGCTTGACATCTATCGGAATATCTCTAAAATGGCTTCATGTTGCGACGCACCAATCGCACTTTGCAGTAACCGGCCGCAACGGCGCGCCGGATCTACCAAACCACGACCCGCGTTGATGGGTCGACTATCAGGAGCCTGAGATGACCCTGTTGACCCCCGAGCAAATCGCCGCCGCACAAAAAGCTAACTTCGACACGCTGTTCGGCCTCACGAACAAGGCATTCGAAGGTATCGAAAAGCTGGTCGAACTGAATCTGCAAGTCGTGAAGTCGACCCTGGCCGAAAGCCAGGAGAACACCCAGCGCGCGCTGTCGGTCAAGGACGCACAAGAACTCCTCTCGCTGCAAGCAAGCCTCACGCAGCCGGTCGCCGAGAAGGTTCTGTCGTACGGCCGTCATCTGTATGAAATCGCATCGTCCACGCAAGCTGAATTCGCTCGCGTTGCTGAAGCTCAGTACGAAGAGCAAAACCGCAAGGTGCAATCGCTCGTCGACAACGTCGCGAAGAACGCACCGGCTGGTTCGGAAACCGCAGTCGCAGTCATGAAGTCGGCCATCACCGCCGCCAACACGACGTACGAAACGGTTCACAAGGCAACGAAGCAAGCTGTCGAAATCGCTGAAAGCAACTTCAACGCAGCCGCCACGGCCGCCACGAAGGCCGCTACGCAAGCGACCGAACAAGCTACGCGCACCGCCAAGAAGACGGTTGCGTAAGTTCGAAGCCGGGTTCGCCCGGTTGACGAAGCAAGAATCACGAAAAACCCGGCCTCGCGCCGGGTTTTTTGTCGTCTGTTGGTTCGGAAAAACGGCTTTCGCTTCACGCATTCGAGCGGGCAGTTCAAAGCAAAAGCGCGCTTCCGTGAAGAAGCGCGCTTCGCTCGACACCCTCTTGCGGCCGCTTACTTCTTGCGCTGCGGCGGCAAGTCCGTACAGACGCCTTCGTACAACTCCGCCGCCATGCCGATGGATTCGCCCAAGGTCGGATGCGGGTGGATGGTCTTGCCGATGTCCGTGGCATCCGCGCCCATCTCGACCGCGAGACACACTTCGCTGATCAGATCGCCCGCGTTCAATCCGACGATCCCGCCGCCGATCACGCGATGCGTCGCTTCATCGAAAATCAGCTTGGTGAAGCCCTCGTCGCGACCATTGGCGATCGCGCGGCCCGAAGCGGCCCACGGGAACACCGCCTTGCCGTACTTGATGCCTTCGGCCTTGCACTGGTCTTCGGTCTTGCCGGCCCACGCCACTTCCGGATCGGTATAAGCCACCGACGGAATTTGCAGCGCATCGAAGTACGCCTTCTCGCCATGCGCCGCTTCCGCCGCGACGTGGCCTTCGTGCACGGCCTTGTGCGCGAGCATCGGCTGGCCAACGAGATCGCCGATCGCAAAAATATGCTCGACGTTCGTACGCAGTTGCTTGTCGACGTTGATGAAGCCGCGATCCGTCACCGCGACGCCCGCCTTGTCCGCGCCGATCTTCCCGCCGTTCGGACTGCGGCCCACGGCCAGCAACACGAGGTCGTAACGCTGCGCTTCGGTCGGCGCCTTGTCGCCCTCGAACGTCACGTAAATGCCGTCGTCCTTGGCTTCCGCCTTGGTCGTCTTGGTCTTCAGCATGACGTTGGCGAAGCGCTTCGCGTTGTACTTCTCCCAGACCTTCACGAGATCGCGGTCGGCGCCCATCATCAGACCGTCGAGCATTTCGACGACATCGATTTCGGAGCCGAGTGACGCATAAACCGTCGCCATTTCCAGCCCGATGATTCCGCCGCCCACCACCAGCATGCGCTTCGGAATCTGACGCAGTTCGAGCGCGCCGGTCGAGTCGACCACGCGCGGATCGTCCGGGAAGAACGGCAACTTCACCGCCTGCGAACCCGCCGCGATGATCGCCTTCTTGAATTTGACGACCTTCTTGCCGCCGTCGCCCTGCACTTCCATGTGGTTCGGATCGACGAACGTACCGACGCCCGTCACCACCTGTACCTTGCGCGCCTTCGCCATGCCCGCGAGACCGCCGGTCAGCTTCTTGACGACGCCTTCCTTGAAGCCGCGCAGCTTGTCCAGATCGATGCTCGGCTTGCCGAACGTGATGCCGTGCGATTCGAGATGCTTGGCTTCGTCGAGCACGAGCGCCGTATGCAGCAGCGCCTTCGACGGAATGCAGCCGACGTTCAGACACACGCCGCCCAGGGTCGCATAGCGTTCGACAAGCACGGTGCTCATGCCGAGATCCGCTGCGCGGAACGCCGCCGAATAGCCGCCGGGGCCTGCGCCGAGCACGAGCATGTCGCACTCGACATCCGCGCTGCCCGAATAACTGCCTGCCTTCGGCGCGGGCGCGGCGCTCGCCTTTTCGGCGGGCTGCGGTTGCGCGGCCGTCGGCTTGGTCGGCACTTCGCTCACGCCTCCGCCCTGACCTTCGAGCGTCAGAATCACGCTGCCTTCGGAGACGTTGTCGCCCAGCTTCACCTTCAGTTCTTTCACGGTGCCCGCGGCGGGCGAAGGCACATCCATGGTCGCCTTGTCGGATTCGAGCGTGACGAGCGATTGCTCCTTCTCGACCGTATCGCCCGGCTTCACATGGATCTCGATGACCGGAATGTCCTTGAAGTCGCCGATATCCGGCACCTTCACGTCCTGTGCGCCGCCGCCCGACGCCGCGGGCGCGGGTGCAGCCGGCTTTGCGGACGACGCTTCCTTCGGCGCTTCGGCCTTCGGTTCTGCAGCGGCGCTCGCGCCTTCGGTCTCGATCATCGCGATGACCGAGCCTTGCGAGACTTTGTCGCCTTGCTTGACCTTCACTTCCTTGATCGTGCCTGCCTGGTCGGCGGGCACTTCCATGGTGGCCTTATCGGTTTCGAGCGTGATGACGCCCTGTTCCTTTTCGATGGCGTCGCCGGGCTTGATATTGACTTCGATGACATCGACATCGGAGAAGTCGCCGATGTCGGGTACTTTTAGTTCGACGAGACTCATATTTGTCCCCTATGTCGACCAGAGCCGGTGCCTGAAGCGCCTGACCCGGGTCCCATGCAAGATGATGGCGAAGAAGAGCGGTTGGAGCAGGCGCGCGCACCGAAGCACGCGCCGGTCCCAGCGTCTCACGTGTCTTGCCCGCACAATCGAGCGAGGAAGACACGCGCCACTTTTTTAGAGAATCACCCGGCGGAAGTCCGCCAGAATGCCCGCGAGATAGGCGTTGAAGCGCGCCGCCTCCGCACCGTCGACGACGCGGTGGTCATACGACAGCGACAGCGGCAACGTAAGGCGCGGCACGAACTGCTTACCGTCCCACACCGGCTTCATCGCGCCACGCGACAGACCCAGGATGGCCACTTCCGGCGCGTTGATGATCGGTGTGAAGTTCGTGCCACCGATGCCGCCCAGCGAAGAAATCGAGAAGCAGCCGCCTTGCATCTGGTCCGGCTTCAGCTTGCCTTCGCGCGCGAGCTTCGAGAGATCCGTCATCTCCTTCGCGATATCCATCAAGCCTTTCTTGTCGGCGTCGCGGATCACCGGGACGACGAGGCCGTTCGGTGTATCGGCCGCGAAGCCAACGTGGAAATACTTCTTGAAGACGAGGTTGTCGCCGTCGAGACTCGCGTTGAAGGTCGGGAATTTCTTCAGCGCGGAAACCACTGCCTTGATGACGAAAGCCAGCATCGTGATCTTGATGCCCGACTTCTCGTTTTCCTTGTTCAGCTTCACGCGCAGCGCTTCGAGCTCGGTGATGTCCGCTTCGTCGTTGTTCGTGACGTGCGGGATCATCACCCAGTTGCGATGCAGGTTCGCACCCGAGATCTTCTTGATGCGCGACAGCGGCTTTGGATCGACAGGACCGAACTTCGTGAAGTCGATCTTCGGCCACGGCAGCAAGTTGAGGTCGCCACCGCCGCCAGCCGGTGCGGCAACCGCGGCGGGCGCTGCTCCCTGACCCGACATGACGCCCTTCACGAACGCGGTGATGTCGCCTTGCGTGATGCGGCCTTTCGGACCGGAACCGCGCACACGCGTGACATCGACGCCGAGTTCGCGCGCGAACTTGCGCACCGAAGGCGACGCGTGGCTCGACGTGCGTGTGCCATCGCCTGCGGGAATAGCGGGCGCCTGTGCGAGCGCGGACGGCTGGGCGGGCGCGGGCGCGGGTTTGGCGGGCGCATCGGGCGGCGCTTCGACCGGCTTCGGCGCTTCCTGCTTCGGCGCTTCCTGCTTCGGCGCGGAAGCGGCCGGGCTGCTTTCGCCGCCTTCGAGAATCAGAATCAGCGTGCCTTCTGACACCGTATCGCCGAGCTTGACCTTCAATTCCTTGACGGTGCCGGCGGCAGGCGAAGGCACATCCATGGTCGCCTTGTCGGATTCGAGCGTGACGAGCGACTGCTCCTTCTCCACCTTGTCGCCAACCTTCACGCCGATTTCGATGACCGGGATATCCGTGAAGTCGCCGATATCCGGCACCTTCACTTCCACCGATCCGCCGCCGCTCGAAGCCTGAGCGGCTTGCGCGGGTTGCGACTGCGTGGTCGTGCCGGCCGGCGCTTCCTGCTTGGCGGGCGCGTCGGTTTTGGCGGGCGCGGAAGCGCCGCTTTCCAATACGACGATCAACGTGCCTTCCGACACGTTATCGCCCACTTTGACTTTTACTTCCTTGACCGTGCCCGCGGAGGAGCTCGGTACATCCATGGTGGCCTTGTCGGATTCCAGCGTGACGAGGGACTGTTCCTGTTCAACGACATCGCCCACCTTGACCAGAACCTCGATCACGGGAATGTCCTTGAAATCGCCGATGTCCGGCACTTTGACTTCGATCGCTTGACTCATTATTAGTGTCTCCTGTGTTGCATGCGGCGCGCCCCCGCTTCGGGAGCGCGCCGCATCACAACGCACGGGGGCGATGCCTTTAGACGGTCATCGGGTTGGGTTTAGCCGGGTCGAGGTTGTACTTCTTGATCGCCTCAGCGACGACCTTGCGCTCGATCGTGCCTTCGTCGGCGAGCGCGTTGAGCGCGGCCAGCGTGACCCAGTAGCGGTCGACTTCGAAGAAGTGGCGCAGTGCTTCGCGCGTGTCCGAGCGGCCGTAGCCGTCGGTGCCGAGCACCACGAACTTGTTCGGGACATAGGCGCGAATCTGGTCGACGAGCGCGCGGATGTAATCCGTCGACGCGATCACCGGACCTTGCGCGCCCTTGAGCAGCTTGGTGACATGCGGCACTTGCGTTTCGTCGGCCGGATGCAGCAGGTTCCAGCGGTCGATTGCCTGACCTTCGCGAGCCAGTTCCGTGAAGCTCGGCACGCTCCACAGGTCGGCGGCCACGCCCCAGTCGTTCTTGAGCAAGTCGGCGGCGGCGATCACTTCGTTGAAGATCGTGCCCGCGCCCATCAACTGGACGCGCGGACCCTTTGCCGCGCCTTCGGCCTTCCTGAACGCGTACATGCCCTTGATGATGTCCGCGGCAACCGATTCACCTTGCGGAATCGCCGGATGCTCGTAATTCTCGTTCATCACGGTGATGTAGTAATACACATCTTCCTGGTCGGCGACCATGCGGCGCAGGCCGTCCTGCATGATGACCGCGAGTTCGTAACCGAAGGTCGGGTCGTAGCTCACACAGTTCGGGATCGATGCTGCCCACAGCAGCGAGTGGCCGTCTTCGTGCTGCAGGCCTTCGCCGTTGAGCGTCGTGCGCCCAGCGGTGCCGCCCAGCAGGAAGCCGCGCGAACGCATGTCGCCCGCCGCCCAGGCCAGGTCGCCGATGCGCTGGAAGCCGAACATCGAGTAGAAGATGTAGAACGGGATCATGATCTCGCCGTGCGTCGAATACGACGTCGCGGCCGCGATCCAGTCACACATGCCACCGGCTTCGTTGATGCCTTCCTGCAGAATCTGCCCGGTTTCCGATTCCTTGTAGAACATCAGCTGGTCGGAGTCTTCGGGAATGTACTTCTGGCCGTCTTGATTCCAGATGCCGATCTGGCGGAAGAGGCCTTCCATGCCGAAAGTACGCGACTCGTCCGGCACGATCGGCACGATACGCTTGCCGATGGCCTTGTCCTTCAAGAGGATGTTGAGCACTCGCACGAACGCCATCGTCGTGGAGATTTCGCGGCCTTCGCCCGTGCCCTTGAGCAGCGGCTCGAATGCCGACAGTTCCGGCACCGGCAGCGACTCCGCCTTCTCGCGGCGCGACGGCAGATAGCCACCCAGTTCCTGACGGCGGGCGCGCATGTATTCCAGTTCCTTCGAGCCTTCCTCGAAGGTGAGATACGGCACGTCGGCAATCTGTTCGTCGGTCAACGGCAGACGGAACTGGTCGCGGAATTTCTTCAGCGTGTCGATCGGCAGCTTTTTCTGCTGGTGCGTGATGTTCATGGCCTGGCCGTGTTCGCCCATGCCATAACCCTTGATGGTCTTGGCGAGGATCACGGTAGGCGAGCCCTTCGACTTCTGCGCCTGATCGTAAGCTGCGTAGATCTTGTGCGGATCGTGGCCGCCGCGGTTCAGGTTCCAGATGTCTTCATCGGACCAGTCGGCCACCAGCGCCTTCAGTTCCGGCGTGTTGAAGAAGTGCTCGCGCACGAACGCGCCCGATTCCGACTTGTAGGTCTGGTACTCGCCGTCGACCACTTCCATCATGCGGCGCATGAGCGCGCCGGTCTTGTCGCGTGCGAAGAGCGCGTCCCAGCGGCTGCCCCAGATCACCTTGACGACGTTCCAGCCCGCGCCACGGAATTCGCTTTCGAGTTCCTGGATGATCTTGCCGTTGCCGCGCACCGGACCGTCCAGACGCTGCAAGTTGCAGTTGATGACGAACACGAGGTTGTCCAGACGTTCGCGCCCGGCCATGCCGATTGCGCCGAGCGATTCCGGCTCGTCCGTTTCGCCGTCGCCGAGGAACGCCCAGACTTTGCGGCCCTGCGTCTTCACGATACCGCGCGCTTCCATGTACTTCATGAAACGCGCCTGATAGATGGCCATGATCGGGCCGAGGCCCATGGACACCGTCGGGAATTGCCAGAAGTCCGGCATCAGCCACGGATGCGGATACGAGGAGATCCCCTCGCCGCCCACTTCCTGACGGAAGTTGTTGAGCTGCGCCTCGGTCAGACGGCCGAGCAGGAACGCGCGCGAGTAGACGCCCGGCGACGAGTGACCCTGCACGAACACGAGATCGCCGCCATGTTCCTTCGACGGTGCGTGCCAGAAGTGATTGAAGCCGACGTCGTAGAGCGTCGCCGCCGAAGCAAACGAAGCGATGTGACCGCCGACATTGGTGTCCTTGCCCGCGCGCAACACCATGGCGATGGCGTTCCAGCGCGTGTACGAACGAATGCGGTGCTCGATGTCCTGGTCGCCCGGAATCTTGGCCTGCCCGGCGACGGGAATCGTATTGATATAGGGCGTATTCGCCGAAAACGGCAGATGCTCGCCATGCACACGGGCGAATTCGATCTGCTTTTCGATCAGGTAGTGCGCGCGATCAGGACCGACTGCCGAAATGACGCCGTCGAGTGCGTCGAGCCACTCGGCGGTTTCCTGAGGATCGTCGTCTTTGGCATTGGCGACATATTTGAGAACTTCGTCGGGTACAGCGGACATGCTCGTCTCCTGATGTGAGGATCGCTCTAAGAACCGCCGACAGTCGCCCGCCGAAAACCGGGCACTGGCCGCGTGCCGGCAATTCTAAATAGGGTCCAGACTTTGTAGCAAGGAATTTTTCGAATCATGAGAGATGATCTCATAATGCGGAAAATTGCTGCAATGCACCGTCCGATAAGGCTTTTTTAATCAGACTTTTCTCCTCCTTTTCCCGCAATTGAGCCGTCTCTAGCACCTTTTTACGCTAATTAACAATCAGACGCTGCGTTACAATCGCTTCCATGTTGACCGATCGGCTTCTCGCACGCTCGGCGCGGGTCGCGCGCAAGCCGACCGACTCGTCGCCCACCCGCTGGCACCACGGACCGTGGTGGTCGAACTCCTATTTACTCACGCCGCTCATCTCGATCCTCGTTTTTCTGGTCGTCATGAGCCTGATTCTCTGGAGTCTCAACCGCCGCGAGCAGCAGCAGCAGGAAGACACGCTATATCGGAACGTCGCCTGGGCCCAGCAACAGATTCGTCTTTCGATGACGGGTGCGCAAGAGCAGATCCAGGCGTTATCGCGAGACATCGCAAGCGGTCATGGCGACCCTCAGACATTCCAGACGTCTTCCACCGACATCATGCAGGGGCATCCCGAGATCCTCTACATGAACTGGTACACGAGCCAGCACAAACCGCGCTGGCCCAATACGCCGCTGCCGGTACTCGGGTCGCGGCTCGCCAAACCCAACGACACGCAGATGGACGAAGCGGTGCAGGCCGCCTTCGAGGAAGCGCGCACGACGCGTCGCCAGGTTTATTCGCCCTTACTCTACGACGACCTCGGCAACGGCTACATCACCTTGCAAACGCCGGTGTTTCGCGACCGCGAATTCCTCGGGTCCATCGCGGCGGTGTTTTCCATCGAAGGCATTTTGAAGCACGACATTCCGAGCGAGCTGTCGGCGAAGTACAAGATCTCCATCACCGATCTGAACAATCGCGAACTCGCGACGACATCGAGCCGTCCACGCCTGCCGCGCGACATGTTTTACGATCTGCCGCTCGATCCGCCCGGCCAGGGGTTGTCGGTGCGCGTGTATTCGTATCCGCAGCTCACGAACTTCACGAACAACACGCTGGTGTGGCTCGTCGCCGGCCTGTCGTGCTTCGTGCTCTGGAGCTTGTGGAGTCTCTGGAAGCACACGCGTCAGCGCTTCGAGGCGCAACAGGCGCTTTACGCCGAAGCGTTCTTCCGCCGCGCGATGGAAAACTCCGTCTTGATCGGCATGCGCGTGCTCGACATGCACGGCCGCATCACGCACGTGAATCCCGCGTTCTGCCGCATGACGGGTTGGGACGAAAGCGATCTCGTCGGCAAGAACGCGCCGTTTCCATACTGGCCGCGCGATGCCTATCCCGAGATGCAGCGCCAACTCGACATGACGCTGCGCGGCAAGGCGCCCTCTTCCGGTTTCGAGTTGCGCGTGCGCCGTAAGGACGGTTCGTTCTTCCACGCGCGTCTTTACGTGTCGCCTTTGATCGACAGTTCGGGCCGCCAGACCGGCTGGATGTCGTCGATGACGGACATCACCGAACCCAAGCGCGCGCGCGAAGAGCTCGCCGCCGCCCACGAACGCTTCACCACGGTGCTCGAAAGTCTCGATGCCGCCGTCTCCGTTCTCGCCGCCGACGAAGCCGAACTGCTGTTCGCGAACCGCTATTACCGGCATCTCTTCGGCATTCGTCCGGACGGGCACTTGCAGCTTGCGGGCGCCGGTTTCGATAGCGCTTCGGGTTCCTCGGAGCTGAGTTCGTCGGACACCATCGACATGGTCGATACCTACGCCGGACTGCCTGCCACCGCGCTGACCGAAAGCTCGGCCGACGCGCAGGAAGTCTATGTGGAAGGCATCCAGAAGTGGTTCGAAGTGCGCCGCCAGTACATTCAGTGGGTGGACGGCCATCTCGCGCAGATGCAGATCGCGACCGACATCACGCAGCGCAAGCAGGCGCAGGAACTCGCGCATCAGCAGGAAGAGAAGCTGCAGTTCACGAGCCGTTTGATGACGATGGGTGAAATGGCGTCGTCGCTCGCGCATGAGCTGAATCAGCCGCTCGCGGCCATCAACAACTATTGTTCGGGCTGCGTCGCCTTGGTGAAATCCGGGCGCATGACACAGGAATCGCTCTTGCCCGCGCTCGAAAAAACCGCGCAGCAGGCGGTGCGCGCAGGCATGATCATCAAGCGCATTCGCGAGTTCGTGAAGCGCAGCGAGCCGAAGCGGCAGGCGACGCGCGTGGCCGATATCGTCGCGGATGCAGTCGGTCTCGCCGAAATCGAGGCGCGTAAACGCAAGATTCGCATCGTCACGGAAATCCGCTCGCGCATGCCGGTGATCTATGTCGATCCCGTGCTGATCGAACAAGTGCTCGTGAATCTGTTGAAAAACGCAGCCGAAGCAATGCATGATGCAAAACCGAATGCCGTCGATCCCGTCATCCGCGTGATCGTGCAGCGGCTCGACGGCGGCGTGGTGTGCATCAGCGTAGTCGATCAGGGCCCGGGTGTGGATGAAGCCACCGCCGAGCGTCTCTTCGAACCGTTTTACAGCACCAAGTCCGATGGCATGGGCATGGGGCTGAACATTTGCCGTTCGATCATCGAATCGCATCGCGGCCGCCTTTGGGTCGTGAACAATGTCGAATCGGACGGACACGTGACCGGCGCGACTTTCCATTGCAGCCTGCCGATCGGCGAAGTGGATGGGTCGGGCACGGACTCGGGCGGCAACGCCGGGTCGCAAAGCGAACATACGAGACAACAAACAGTTACGGGAGAACTATGAGCAGTCCAGTCACCACTCAGGAAACCGTCTTTGTCGTGGACGATGACGAAGCCGTGCGTGATTCGTTGCGCTGGCTGCTCGAGGCGAACGGGTATCGCGTGCAGTGTTTTTCGAGCGCGGAATCGTTCCTCGACGTCTATCTGCCGATCGCGCATTCGGGCGCCATTTCGTGCCTGATTCTCGATGTGCGCATGGCCGGCATGACCGGCCTCGAGTTGCAGGAAAAGCTGATCGCCGAGAATTCGCTTCTGCCGATCATCTTCGTGACCGGTCACGGCGATGTGCCGATGGCCGTCTCGACGATGAAGAAAGGCGCGATGGATTTCATCGAGAAACCTTTCGACGAAGCCGAACTGCGCAAACTCGTCGAGCGCATGCTCGAAAAAGCGCGCAACGAAAGCAGCAGCGTGCAGCAGCAACGCGCGGCCGCCGAGCGGCTTGGCAAGCTCACGGCGCGCGAGCATCAGGTGCTGGAGCGGATCATCGCCGGGCGGCTGAACAAGCAGATCGCCGACGATCTCGGCATCAGCATCAAGACGGTGGAAGCGCATCGCGCGAACATCATGGAGAAGCTTTCCGTGAATACCGTTGCCGACCTTCTGCGTCTCGCGCTTTCAAACAAGCCGCAGCAGCAATAACCGTAGTTCATTGCCTAAAGGCAACCTTCAACCATACGGCCGGCATTCGATGCTGGCCGTATGCGTATTTGCGCTTCAATTCACGCGCCCTTCTCTCGGCATTCCTTCGTTGTCCGCGCATGCAAAACGTGATATTTCGTGGATCACGTTGACACATTACAAGGGCGGCCCGTAACTTGACCGCACCCTCCTTACGGGAACGAGGTCATGCACGACAACGCATTCGTCGCCTTTTCAAACGGTGCTTCGGCACGCGGGCAAACGTTTGAATTGAGTGCTGCCAAAAGCAGCGTGATTGCCTCGGTGCTTGCTTCGCGCCATTGCCTTTCATCGGCTTCGCTCTTACTTTTCGTACAGCCAATCCATCCCGCTGGTTCACGCTCATCTCTCGCGCGCATGTCGCGTCATGCGGCGGCGTGTGCGTGTCTGTCGGGCGCCAAGGTCGCGCCCGAAGCATCGAATACCGTGCAACGGAGGAACTTAAATTGACCGCTCATCGCACCCGTTTGACCCGGCCCGCGCGGCAAGTCCGCATGCTCACGCTGTGCGCGGCGCTTGCCGCCATGCCGCTCGCCGCGCTGCATTGCTCGTCCGTGCTTGCGCAGACTCAAGGCGCGGCCAGTACGGCACCCAAGCTCGGCAATCAGCAACTCGACGCGCTCACCGCGCCCGTCGCGCTTTATCCCGATGCGCTGCTCGCGCAAGTGCTGATGGCGTCGACGTACCCGCAAGAGGTCACCGAGGCCGCGCAATGGTCGAAGACCAACTCGAACATCAAGGGCGACGATGCCGTCAAGGCCGTGCAGTCCGAGCCGTGGGACCCGAGCGTGCAATCGCTCGTTGCTTTCCCGCAGGCGCTCGCGACGATGGCATCCAAGCCCGACTGGATGACGCAACTTGGCAACGCGTTCATTGCGCAGCCGAGCGACGTGATGGACTCCGTGCAGCGCTTGCGCCGCGCCGCGCAGACAGCGGGCAATCTCAAGAGCACGGAGCAGCAGAAGATCGTGGTCGAGCAGCAGACTATTCAGATTCAGCCTGCCAATCCGCAGGTGGTCTATGTGCCGACCTACAACCCGACGGTCGTATACGGCGCGTGGCCGTATCCCGCGTATCCGCCGGTGTATGTGCCGCCGCCGCCCGGCTATGCGATCGCCACCGGATTCGCGACGGGGCTCGCGTTCGGCGCGGGCATCGCGGTTGCGAATTCGTTGTGGGGCAATTGCGACTGGAACCACGGCAATGTGAACGTGAACGTCAATCGGTACAACAACATCAACGTGAACAATCGCCTGAACGCGAACAGCAATAACGTGAACTGGAACCGCAACGACCCGCAGTTCAACCGGAACAACGTCGCGAACCGGCAAAACAACTTCAACAATCAGAATCTCGGCACGGCCAACCGCGATCAGTATCGCGGCCGTAACGACGCCCGCGCGCAGGCCGCGCAGACGCTGCAGCAGCGCACCGGCCAGAACCTCAACCAGAATGCGAGTCAGCGCGTGCAGAACATTCGGCAAGGCGGCGGTCAGAACGCGCTCGACAACAACGACGTGCGGCAGCGTGCGCAGAGCGTGAATCGCGATAACGCGCTGCGCGGCGCGGGCGACGGCAACACGGCCCGGCAGGACGCTCAGCGCGGGCAAGCGAGCAGGCAGTCGTTCGCGAGTCAGCAGAATCGCGTGGGCGGCAACGGCGGCGGCGTGCAGCGCCCAGGCCTTGGTGCGGGCGGCGGCGGCGTGCAGCGCGAAGGCGGCTTCGGCGGCGGAGGTTTTCACGGCGGTGGCGGACTTGGCGGCGGCGGAGGTTTTCATCGCCGTTGATCGTGTCGCGCCCATGTCCCCATCCGCTACAGGAGCCTGAGATGACGTTTAACCAAGCACTCGCACTTTCACGCGCCTTCTGCGCCGCACTCGCTTTCATGTCGTTGTCGGTGCCCATGCTCGCGCACGCGCAGGCCATTTACCCGTCGCCAGAAGCCGCTGCGGAGGCGCTCACCGATGCCATCGCCTCCAACGACGAAATCGCGCTTTCCAAGGTGCTCGGCAAGGACCACGCGCAGTATGTGCCGACCGACAGCATCGGCGAGCAGGATATCTATCAGTACCTTGGCTCGTGGGCCAAGGGGCATCGCATCGTCGAAGATGCCAAGCCGCTCGGCGGCCGTCGCAGCGCGCACGTGGAAGTGGGCGACAGCGGCTGGACGCTGCCGATCCCGCTCGTGAAGGCGGCCCAGGGCTGGCGCTTCGACATGCCCGCCGCGCGCGATGAAGTGCTGACGCGGCGCATTGGCCGCAACGAGCGTTCGGTGATCCAGGTCGCGCTCGCTTTCGTCGATGCTCAAAACGACTTTCGGAAGCTCACGAACCACTACGCGCTGCGCTTTCTGAGCACGCACGGCACGCACGACGGCCTTTACTGGGACGCCGCGCCCGGTGAACCCGAAAGCCCGCTCGGCCCGCTCGCCGCCACCATGCCCGACAAGACCGACACGGCCGATGCCTACTACGGTTACCACTACCGCATTCTCACGGCGCAGGGGCCGCATGCGAAAGGCGGCGCGATGAACTACCTGCAGGACGGAAACCTGAGCCGGGGTTTCGCCATGATCGCGTGGCCGGCAAAGTATGGGCAGACGGGCGTGATGTCGTTCATCGTCAATCAGGACGGGCAGGTGTACGAGAAGAATCTGGGCGCAGCGACGCCGCGCACGGCGGCGGCGATCAAGTCGTTCGATCCGGATTCGTCGTGGCAGCCGGTCGCCCAGTGAGAAGGCCGGCCTGAACGATGCGCGCGTCGCCGAATCGGAGCGGCGACGCGCACCGCCCAGAACGCCACGAAGCCCTCGGCGGTATAATTTCGCCCTTCCCCAGGGTGCGAAGACACCCGGCGATGCCCGCGAACAAACGCGGCATCATCGCGCCGGGCGCTGCGAGTCCGACGCCCGGACATCTCTCTCGCCCATCCTCGATCCGAATCCGATTCGCCATGACTGCCCAACTTATCGACGGCAACGCCCTCTCCAAGACTCTTCGCGCCGATGTCGCCCGGCGCGCCGCCGCCCTCACCGTTCGCGGCCAAAAACCCGGCCTCGCGGTCGTGCTGGTGGGCGACAATCCGGCAAGCGAGGTCTACGTGCGCAACAAGGTCAAGGCGTGCCACGACAACGGCCTGCATTCGGTGTTCGACCGCTTTCCCGCGACGCTCGCCGAGAACGAATTGCTCGCGCACATCGACAAGCTGAACGCCGATCCCGCGATCCACGGCATTCTCGTGCAATTGCCGCTGCCCGCGCATATCGACAGCCATAAGGTGATCGAAGCGATCGCGCCGCAAAAGGACGTCGACGGCTTCCATGTCGCCAACGCGGGCGCGCTCCTGACGGGCAAGCCGCTCTTTCGTCCGTGCACGCCCTATGGCGTGATGAAGATGTTCGAGGCGCACGGCATCGACCTGAAGGGCGCGAACGCGGTGGTGATCGGCCGCTCGAATATCGTCGGCAAGCCCATGGCGCTCCTGCTCCTCGAAGCGGGCGCGACCGTCACCATCTGCCACAGCAAGACGCGCGATATCGCCAGCTTCACGCGCAACGCCGATGTCGTCGTGGCCGCCACGGGCCACCGCAATATCCTGACCGCCGACATGGTAAAGCCGGGCGCGACGGTGATCGACGTCGGCATGAATCGCGACGATGCCGGCAAGCTCTGCGGCGACGTGGATTTCGCGAACGTGAAGGAAGTGGCCGGCTTCATCACGCCGGTGCCGGGCGGCGTCGGACCGATGACCATCACCATGTTGCTTGTCAACACCGTCGAAGCGGCCGAACGCACGGCGCTCGACTGAGCGGTCAAGCGACCAAGCGACCAAGCGGCCGGATCTGGTACGAAAAGAATTTCATCCATTAATCGGCCCCTTAAAAACAAACCATTGGATTTTGCCCACGCCGCCCTTAAATAATGCTCGAATAGAGCAAACGAACGAAGGTTTGGGCGCCTCGCGCCCGCACCCGAATCAGCATGTAATAGCAAGTAAGGGAGAGTCATGAGCGATACCATCCAAGCCACCACGAACGCCGCAGCCAATCCGCTGCTCGATTTTTCCGACCTGCCGCGTTTTGGGGACATCAAGCCCGAACATGTGACGCCCGCGCTCGACGTGCTGCTCGCCGCCGCGAAAGGCGCCGTCGATCGCGCGAGCGCGCCCGAGACGCCCGCCACCTGGACGGATATCGTGGAGGCAGTTGAACTCGAATCGGAAAAGCTGTCGCGCGCGTGGGGTGTCGTCGGCCATCTGAACGCGGTGGCGGACACGCCCGAACTGCGTGCCGCTCACGCCGCGAATCTGCCGCGCGTGACCGAGTTCTCGGCGAGCGTCGGTCAGAATCTCGCCCTCTACGAAAAGTACAAGGCGATTGCGGCCGGCCCCGACTTCGAGAGCCTTTCCGCCGAACGCAAGAAGATTCTCGAGAACTCGCTGCGCGACTTCCGTCTGTCCGGCGCGGAGCTTTCCGAGGACCGCAAGCCGCGCTTCGCCCAGTTGCAGGAAGAACAGGCCGCGCTCTCGAAGGCGTTTTCGGATCACGTGCTCGATTCGACCAACGCATATGCCTATTACGTCACGCAGCAAAGCGAACTTGCAGGCCTGCCCGACGACGTGATCGAAGCGGCACACGAAGCCGCCCAGCGCGAAGGCAAGGAAGGCTGGAAGTTCACGCTGCACTTCCCGTCGTATTTCCCGGTGCTGCAGTATTCGGAGCATCGGCCGATGCGTGAGGCGATGTATCGCGCGTATGTCACGCGTGCGTCGGAACTCGGCGAGACCTACGGCAAGGGCCGGGCCGAGTGGGACAACACGCAGAACATCGTGGAGAACCTGGCGCTGCGTCTCGAAGAAGCGCGCACGCTCGGCTACCAGAACTTCGCGGAAGTGTCGCTTGCACCGAAGATGGCCGAGTCGCCCGCGCAAGTGATCGCGTTCCTGGAAGACCTCGCAAAGCGCGCGCGTCCCTATGCCGAAAACGACTGGATGGAACTGCGCGCGTTCGCCGCCACCGAACTCGGCATGCCCGAACTGCAACCGTGGGACATCGCGTTCGCGGCGGAGCGTCTGCGTCAGAAGCGCTATTCGTTCTCCGAGAACGAAGTGAAGCAGTACTTCCCGCAGGAAGCCGTGCTCAAGGGGTTGTTCAAGGTCACCGAAACGCTCTTCAACGTCTCGATTCGCCGCGACGAAGCCGCCGTCTGGAACAAGGACGTGCGCTTCTTCCGTGTGGAAAACCAGGACGGCACGCTCGTCGCGCAGTTCTACCTCGACCTGTACGCGCGCGAAGGCAAGCGCGGCGGCGCATGGATGGACGACGCCCGCTCACGCCACAAGCGCGCGCAAGGCGGCGTGCAGACGCCGGTCGCCTATCTCACCTGCAATTTCTCGGCGCCCGTCGGCAACAAGCCTGCGTGCTTCACCCACGACGAAGTCATCACGCTGTTCCATGAATTCGGCCACGGTCTGCATCACATGCTGACGCGTATCGAGGAAATGGGCGTGTCGGGCATTAACGGCGTCGAGTGGGATGCGGTCGAATTGCCGTCGCAGTTCATGGAGAACTTTTGTTGGGAGTGGGACGTGCTGACCGACATGTCGTCGCACGTCGAAACGGGCGCACCGCTGCCGCGCGAACTCTTCGACAAGATGCTGGCGGCCAAGAATTTCCAGAGCGGTCTCGGCACCTTGCGGCAGATCGTGTTCTCCATGTTCGATCTCGTCCTGCACACGTCTTACGATCCGGCGGACAGCACGCAGAACGTCAACGACCTGGCACGCGAGATCAACGAGAAGTTCCACGTGATTCCGCAAACCTCGTTTTCGCGCTGGCCGAACACGTTCAGCCATATCTTCGCGGGCGGTTATGCGGCCGGCTACTACAGCTACAAGTGGGCCGAAGTGCTTTCCGCCGATGCCTACGCCGCGTTCGAGGAAGCCGCGAAGCTCGCGAACGGTTCGGTGCTGGATGCACAGACGGGAACGCGGTATCGCCGGGAGATTCTCGAAGTCGGCGGCAGCCGTCCCGCGATGGATTCGTTCAAGGCGTTTCGCGGACGCGAGCCGAACATCGACGCGCTGTTGAGGCATAACGGCATGGAGGGATAAATCGAAAAGGGGGCTTCGGCCCCCTTCGTTTTTACCGCTTTCTTGTCCGCCTAGCGCCAGAGTTTGAAGTCGACGCTTGGCGGCCGTCCCTCCAGCGCAAGCGTTGCGCGCACGGCGGGACTTCGGCTCACGACCTTTCCTCGCCTCACCACGGCCACGCGCGCCGCGCGCAGGCGAATGGCTTCGATCGGATCGCGTGCGTCGAGCACGACGCAATCCGCGTTGCATCCCACTTCCAGCCCGTAACCTTCGATGCCCAGAATGCGCGCAGGCGTCGTCGTCACCGCATCGAACGCGGCGCGCATGCCATCCTGGCTCGTCATCTGCGCGACGTGCAATCCCATGTGCGCCACTTCAAGCATGTCACCGGAGCCCAGGCTGTACCACGGGTCCATCACGCAGTCGTGTCCGAAGGCAACATCGACGCCTGCCGCCATCAGCTCGGGCACGCGCGTCATGCCGCGCCGCTTCGGATACGTATCCGATCTGCCTTGCAACGTGATGTTGATGAGCGGATTGGCAATCGCCGCGACGCCCGACTCGCGAATCAGCGGGATGAGCTTGCTCACGTAGTAGTTGTCCATCGAATGCATGGACGTAAGATGCGAGCCGGTCACGCGGCCTTGCAGACCGAGCCGGTGCGTTTCGGCGGCGAGCGTTTCGATGTGACGCGACATGGGATCGTCCGATTCGTCGCAGTGCATGTCGACACGCAAACCCTGCTCCGCCGCGTATTCGCACAGCAGTTTCACGGACGCCGCACCGTCGGCCATGGTGCGTTCGAAGTGCGGAATGCCGCCGACCACATCGACGCCGAGCGCAATCGAGCGCTTGAGATTTTCGAACGCGCCGGCGCTGCGCAGCACGCCGTCTTGCGGAAACGCGACGAGTTGCAAATCGAGATACGGCTTCACACGCCGCTTGACTTCGAGCAAGGCTTCGACCGCGAGCAGACGCGGATCGCAGACATCGACGTGCGTGCGAATGGCGAGCAAGCCGCGCCCGACCGCCCAGTCGCAATATTGCATCGCGCGTTCGACGAGCGCTTCCTGCGTGAGTTCGGGCTTGAGTTCGCCCCACAGCGCGATGCCTTCCAGCAGGGTGCCGGACGCGTTCACGCGCGGCAAGCCGTAGGAGAGCGTCGCGTCCATGTGAAAGTGGGCATCGACGAAAGGCGCGGTGACGAGCGAACCGTCGGCGTCGATTTCCTCGCGCGCGGTGGCGCTCAAATGCGGCTCGATGGCGACGATGCGCCCCGCTTCCATGCCGATGTCGACCAATTCGCGACCGCGCACGAGCGCCGCGCGGCGAATGATGAGATCCATGTAAGAACCCTCCGCTGTAAGGCTGTTCGTCCGATTGTAGCGGGACAGAAAAGCCGTGCGGGCTTGTTTGGATGACGCGCAAAACGCGCTAGTGGGCTGTGCGTTGCGATGTTGCGGCGTTTGGAGGACAGATGCCACGTTAAGACGACGTGCCGACCTTGCCGGATGACGCGCGTTACAAGCGCGTGCTCGTCTCGCGCGGCAGAGCGGCGTACTAGCGAAAAGGCGCATCGCCGTGCATGGCAAAGCGCACGCGACGACGCGCTCACGCACCGCTTCGTCGCCTTCATGCACGCGCGGAGAAAGACCCCGCTACGCCTGGCCTTCGAGCTTGGCAAGCAACGTCGCTTTGACGCCGGGCCATTCGTCGTCGATGATCGAAAAGCGCACCGAGTTGCGCTTGCGGCCATCGGGCATGATGCGCTCGTGCCGCACGATTCCTTCCTGTTTCGCGCCGATGCCGAGTATCGCCGCGCGCGACTTCGCATTGAGTTCGTCGGTGGTGAACTGCACGCGCACGCACTGCATGGTTTCAAACGCGTGCGTAAGCAGGAGCAGCTTGGCTTCGGTGTTGATGCCCGTGCGTTGCGCCGATGCCGCGAGCCACGTATGACCGATCTCCTGCTTGCGGTTCGCGCGATCGACTTTCCAGAAGCGCGTGCTGCCGGCAACCTTGCCCGTATCGCGGCGCACGATCACGAATGGCATGACGGTGCCGGCATCGCGACCGGCGAGCGCGGCATCGATATAGCGGGCGATGGTGTCGGCGTTCGGCACGACGGTGACCGCGAGATTCCAGAGCTCGCCGTCGGCGGCGGCATCGAGCAAGGCTTGGGCGTCATCGCGTTGCAGCGGGCGAAGCTGAACGCGCGGTCCTTCGAGCGTCGGTTGAGGATCGGTCATGGCGTTTTTTGAGCGTGGCGGCGAATGGCATGATCGCATGGAGGCGCGGGCTTCGGCACGCCGCCAGACGGCCGAGGCCTACAGAAAGCCGAATGTGCCCGCTGATTCATGGCATTCGTGAATGGCGACGACCCTATTGAGCCGGGCAGCACCGCTCGTCGTCTGCGCGTCCGATATCGTGAGAACCCGTCCGGTTCGTCTACGGAGCCGCAAGGTATTCGTTAATCGAAAGACCGCGCCCGACATGCGAGATTTCCGGCTCGAGCCATCCCACCGCTCAACCCGCCATATCGCCATCCCGCTGCGGCGCTTCAGCCTCCTCGTCCTGCGGCATGTCCCTAGGCATCGCCTCCTCCACCGGCAACGTGAACCAGAACCGCGCGCCGCCATCGGCACGATTCTCCGCGCCGATGCGCCCGCCATGCGCCTCGACAATCGCCCGGCAGATCGCAAGCCCAAGCCCGATGCCCGGTTTCGCCGACTCCTTCTCCCCACGCGTGAACTTCTCGAACAAGCGCCCTTCGCTACCGGCAGGCACGCCCGGACCGTCGTCGTCGATACACACGCGCACGACGCGGCCATCGCCATCCCGCTCGGCCGCCGCGCTTATGCGTATGGCGGAACCCGCAGGCGTGTACTTCGCCGCGTTCTCCAGAAGGTTCGCGAAGAGCCGCTCCATCAGCACGGCATCGAGCATGAGAAGCGGCAGATCGGCGGGAACGCGCACCTGCACCGGACGGCCGGCGAGCGTCCTGCGCATGACGTTGAGGGCCGCGCCGACGGTCTCCTCGAGCATCGACCATTGACGGTTCAGCCGCACCGCGCCCGCCTGCAAACGCGCCATGTCGAGCAGGTTCGTCACGAGCCCGCTCATGCGCAACGCTTCCTCGTGGATCGCATGGATCAGTTCGCGCGACGACGCTTCCGACGCCCCGCCCTCCAGCAACGACGCAAAGCCGACGATCGATGTCAGCGGCGTGCGCAGATCGTGCGATATCGCGGCCAGCAAGGCATTGCGCATGCGCTCCGATTCCATGTTGACGAGCGCGTCCTGCGCGATCTCCACGTAGTGCACGCGCTCCAGCGCCAGCGCGATTTGCGCCGCGAAGGTTTCGATCATGCGCCGCTGCTCCGGCACGGCGAATTCGGCCTCGCGTCCCGTGACGAGCGCGAGCACGCCGCGCGTGCGCATCGGCGCCTTGAGCGGCAAGTAGAGCGCCGCAGCGGCCGGCAGCGTTTCCGCGCCATGTCCCGCCGGCTTTTGCTGATCGTAGACCCATTGCGCGATATCGATATCCAGACGCGCGGCATCAAGCGCTGTGTCGGGATTCGGCTCGCCCACTTTCTGGCGCACTTGTTCGGCGGCATCGGGCAGCAGAATCGCGACCTTCGCCTGGAAAATCTCCGCGACATGGCGCGTGCCGATCTCGATGATCTGTTCGGTCATCAACGCGGCCGCAAGCTCCTTGGTCATCGCGTACATGGCGCTCGTGCGCCGTTCCCGTTGCGATGCAATGCGCGCCTCGCGCCGCAAACTCGACGTGAGATGGCTGATGGTGAGCGAAGTCAGCAGCATCACGATGAAGGTCAGCAGATACTGCGTGTCCGTCACGGAGAACGACAGCGTCGGCGGCACGAAGAAGTAATCGAACGCGGCGACGGAGAGAAACGAGAGCATGACGCCCGGCCCGCGTCCGAGCCGTACCGCCGCGAAGATCACGCCCAGCAGATACAGCATCACGAGATTGGTGATCGCGAAATGGCGCGCTTCCAGGAAGTTTGCGACGACCGTAATGGCCGCACCGATGACGAGCGCAAGAAGGTACGCATGCGGCGGCGAATGCGCGGTGAACGACATTGCGTAGTTCGTGCGCGGTTCGTCGCGTGGACCGGTGGACACGAGCGTCACGTCGATATCCGCCGCCTGCCGCACGATGCGCTCGGTCATCGGCGTATCGAAGAGGCGGCGCCATCCGCCGGGCAAGGACGCACCCGCCACGAGCTTCGACACGTTGCGCATGCGCGCATAAGCGATGAGCGTGGCCGCCGCATCGGCGCCATCCAGCGTGACGGTTTCCGCGCCGAGTTCGGCGGCGAGCTTGAGGGCGTCGAAGGTGCGTTGACGCTTGTCATCGGGAAGGCGTTGCAGGCGCGGCGTCTCCACGTACACCGCGAGCCAGTCCGCCTTCAGCGCACTCGCGAGCCGCGCCGCCGCACGCACCAGCGCCGCGCTTTCCGGGCCCGGACCGATGCACGCGATCAGCCGTTCGCGCGCGCGCCAGATACGCTCGATGGACTGATCGGCACGATACTCGCGCATCTGCGCATCCACGCGATCGGCGGTGCGCCGCAACGCCAGTTCGCGCAGCGCGATGAGATTGCCCTTGCGAAAGAAGTTGCGCACCGCATGCTCGGCCTGTTGCGGCAGATAGACCTTGCCGTCGCGCAGACGGTCGAGCAACTCTTCGGGCGGCAGGTCGACGAGCGTGACTTCGTCGGCGCGATCGAACACGCGGTCGGGCACCGTCTCCCATACGCGAATGCCGGTGATACGCCCGACGATATCGTTGAGACTTTCGAGGTGCTGGACATTGACCGTGGTGTATACGTCGATGCCCGCATCGAGCAGTTCCTGCACGTCCTGCCAGCGCTTCAGATGCCGCGAACCTTGCACGTTCGCGTGCGCGAGTTCGTCGACGAGGATCAGTTGCGGCTTGCGGGCGAGCGCGGCGTCGAGATCGAATTCGGCGAGAAGCCGCCCGCGATACTCGATGCGCGCAGGCGGCAGAACGTCGACTCCTTCGAGCAGCGCAAGCGTCTCTTTCCGCCCATGCGTTTCGACGACGCCCGCGACCACGTCGACGCCCTCTTCGCGCAAACGCCGCGCGGCCTGCAACATGGCGAACGTCTTGCCCACACCCGCCGATGCTCCGAAAAAAATCTTCAGCCGGCCGCGCTGACGCTGCGCTTCCTCACGTTGCAGTTTGTCGAGGAGTTCATCGGGAGTGGGACGGATCATCGTGGGCGGCGGATTGCTTCAAGCGTGATCGATCATCGAACATCGTCGAGCGCGAGATTCAATTTAAGCACATTCACTCGCGGCTCTCCGAAGAGACCGAACTGTCTACCGGACGTTGACTGCGCGACGAGCGTTTCGACCCGTGCGCGCGGCAGGCCGCGCGCCTTCGCCACGCGTTCGACCTGATACGCCGCCGCTGCCGGACTGATCTCGGGATCGAGCCCGCTGCCCGACGACGTCACGAGGTCGACAGGCGCGGACGCCGGATCGTCGAGCGCGGTGATCCGCGACTTGATTTCATCGGCGAGCGCGGGGTTCGTCGGACCGAGGTTCGAGCCGCTCGAAGCGCTCGCGTTATACGGGTTCGGCGTGGTCGCCGAGAGACGGCCCCAGAAGTAGCGCGGGGCATCGAATTGCTGGCCGATCAGTTCCGAACCGACCGCTTTCCCATCTCGCTCGATGATGCTGCCGTTCGCCCGATGCGAGAACGCCGCCTGTCCGAGCGCCGTCACGATGGCCGGATAAAGCAAGCCGGTCACGACAGTCAGCGCGAACAGCAGCACGATCGCGGGACGCAAGAGGTTCTTCATGTTCATCTCCATTATTGCCAGCCGAGTGCGCTGATGGTCATGTCGATCAGCTTGATGACCGGAAACGGCAACACGATGCCGCCCAGCCCGTAGATCAGCAAATTACGCCGCAAGAGCGAAGCTGCGCCGAGCGCACGATACTTCACGCCCTTCAACGCGAGCGGAATCAGAAACACGATGATCAGCGCGTTGAAGATCACCGCCGAGAGAATCGCCGACGACGGGGACGCGAGATGCATCACGTCGAGCACGCGCAATTGCGGATACGTCGTCGCGAACGCGGCCGGGATGATCGCGAAATACTTGGCCACGTCGTTGGCGATGGAAAACGTGGTGAGCGAACCGCGCGTCATCAGCATCTGCTTGCCGATCTCGACGATCTCGATCAGCTTGGTCGGATTCGAATCGAGATCGACCATGTTGCCCGCTTCCTTCGCGGCCTGCGTGCCGGTGTTCATCGCGACGGCGACATCGGCCTGGGCGAGCGCGGGCGCGTCGTTGGTGCCGTCGCCGGTCATCGCCACGAGCCGCCCTTCGGCCTGATGCGCGCGGATGGTCGCGAGCTTCGTCTCCGGCGTGGCTTCGGCGAGATAATCGTCGACGCCCGCTTCGGCGGCAATCGCGGCGGCGGTCAGGCGGTTGTCGCCCGTCACCATCACGGTCTTGATGCCCATCTTGCGCAGTTCGGCAAAGCGCTCGCGAATACCGCCCTTCACGATGTCCTTCAGCTCGATCACGCCGAGCGCGCGCGCGCCGCCTTCGAGCATGCGTTCCGCGACGACGAGCGGCGTGCTGCCGCGTCGCGCGATTTCATCCACGGCGCTCTGCACTTCCTGCGGAAAACGCCCGCCGTGTTCCTCAATGTACTTCTTCACCGCGAGCGCCGCGCCCTTGCGAATCTCGCGGTCGGGAAGATCCACCCCGCTCATGCGCGTCTGCGCGGAGAACGCCAGAAACGTCGCGTGCAAGCTGGCCATGTCGCGTTCGCGGATGTTGAAGCGTTGCTTGGCCAGCACCACGATGCTGCGTCCTTCCGGCGTTTCGTCGGCGAGCGAGGCGAGTTGCGCGGCATCGGCGAGTTCGCGTTCATCGACCCGCGGCGCGGGCGCGAACGACGACGCCTGCCGGTTGCCGAGCGTGATCGTGCCGGTCTTGTCGAGCAGGAGCACGTCGACATCGCCGGCGGCTTCGACCGCGCGGCCCGAGGTCGCGATGACGTTCGCCTGCATCATGCGGCTCATCCCCGCCACGCCGATGGCGGACAGGAGGCCGCCGATGGTCGTCGGGATCAGGCAGACGAGCAAGGCCACGAGCGCGGTGATGCTCACTACGTGGCCCGCCTTCGCGGCATCGACGGCGAACATGGAGAACGGCAAGAGGCTCGCGGTGGCGAACAGCAAGACGAGCGTGAGCGCGACGAGCAAGATGGTGAGCGCGATTTCGTTCGGTGTCTTCTGACGCTTCGCGCCTTCGACCATGGCGATCATACGGTCGAGAAACGCCTCGCCCGGATTCACGCTCACTCGCACGACGATCCAGTCCGACAGCACGCGCGTGCCGCCCGTCACCGACGAGAAGTCGCCGCCCGACTCGCGGATCACGGGCGCGGATTCACCCGTGATCGCGGATTCATCGACCGATGCCACGCCTTCGATCACTTCGCCATCGGCGGGAATCGCGTCGCCGGCTTCGACGAGCACGACATCGCCGCGCCGCAGATCCGTCGATGCGACGATGCGGATCGGCGACTTCGGATGCGGCTCGTTGAGCTTTTTGGCGACCACGTTGTGCTTGGCGTTGCGCAACGACGCCGCCTGCGCCTTCGAGCGCCCTTCCGCGAGCGCTTCCGCGAAGTTGGCGAAGAGCACCGTGAACCACAGCCATAACGCGATCGCGAGGATGAAGCCCGCGGGCGCTTCGGCCTGGCCCGCGAGCGCGGCGATCCAGAGCACGGTCGTGAGAATGCTGCCGACGTACACGCAGAACATCACGGGGTTTCGCAACTGCGTGCGCGGCGCGAGCTTGACGAACGAATCGACGATCGCGGGCTTCACGAGCGCGGGATCGAACATCGAACGGGCCGCCGTGCGCGTCTGCCCGGTATTGTCCGGACGATGCAGCGGCGCTTGATTCATTTGATTCATGCTTTCCTCGAGATTCAGTGGCCGGCGATCATGCCGAGATGCTCGACGACCGGCCCGAGCGCGAGCGCGGGGACGTACGTGAGCGCGCCGACCAGCACCAGCGTGCCGAGCAGCAACACGACGAAGAGCGGTCCGTGCGTGGGCAGCGTGCCCGCCGTCACCGCGAGGCGCTTCTTGGCCGCGAGCGATCCCGCGATGGCGAGCACCGGAATGATCGAGCCGAAGCGGCCGAACCACATCGCGATGCCGAGCAGGACGTTATAGAACGGCGTGTTCACCGAAAGGCCCCCGAACGCGCTGCCGTTGTTGTTGGCGGCGGAACTGAAGGCATAGAGCACTTCGGAGAAGCCGTGCGCGCCGGGATTGGCGATACCTGCCGTTCCCGCCACGCTCAGCACGGCGATCGAGGTGCCCGCGAGCACGATGAACGGCGTGAGCAAAATGGTGATCGACACCATCTTCATCTCGAACGATTCGATCTTCTTGCCTGCGTATTCGGGCGTGCGGCCGATCATCAGCCCCGCGACGAACACCGCGAGCAACGCGAACACGAGCATGCCGTAGAGCCCCGACCCGACGCCGCCGAAGATCACTTCGCCAAGCTGGATGAGCAGCATCGGCACGAGCCCGCCGAGCGGCGTCAGCGAATCGTGCATGTTGTTGACGGCGCCGCATGAGGCCGCGGTCGTCGCCACCGTGAAGATGCCCGATTGCGCAATGCCGAAGCGCGTTTCCTTGCCTTCCATGTTGCCGCCCGATTGCAGCGCGGACGCGGTCGTATCGACATGCAGCGACGCATAGACCGGATTGCCCGACTGTTCCGCCGCGATCTCGCTCCAGCAGGCCGCGGCGAACGCGATGGTCATGGCCGCGAGCACCGCATAGCCTTGCCGCTTGTCGCCGACCATGCGCCCGAAGACGACGCATAACGCCGCCGGAATGACGAGCATGGCGAGCATCTGCACGAAGTTTGCAAACGGCGTCGGGTTCTCGTACGGATGCGCGGAGTTCGCGTTGAAGAAGCCGCCACCGTTGGTGCCGAGCATCTTGATGGCTTCCTGCGACGCGACGGGGCCCATCGGCAGCGTTTGCTTGTCGTTCTTGAGCGTTTGCGTGACGGCCTTGCCTTGCGCGTCCGTCGACTGCGTCTGATACGTCGTGACTTGCAGCGTCGAGACGTCCCGATACGCCTTGAAGTTCTGGATCACGCCCTGACTCACGAGCAACACCGACACCACGACCGCAAGCGGCGCGAGCACGTACAACGTGGTGCGCGTAAGATCGACCCAGAAGTTGCCGATGGTCTGCACCGAATGCCGCTTGAAACCGCGAATCAGCGCGATGACGACAGCAATGCCCGTCGCCGCCGAAAGGAAGTTCTGCACGGTCAGGCCGAGCATTTGCGCGAGATAGCCGAGCGTGCTTTCACCGCCGTAGTCCTGCCAGTTCGTGTTGGTCACGAAGCTCACGGCGGTGTTGAAGGCGGCGTCGGGCGTCATCGCGCCGAAGCCTTGCGGGTTGGCGGGCAGCAGATGCTGCACGCGCAGCAAGCCGTACAACGCGAGCGTGCCGAGCGCGTTGAAGAGCAGCACGGCGAGTGCGTAGTGCTTCCACGACATTTCCGCTTCGGGGTCGACGCCAGCCATGCGATAGATGAATCGTTCGACGGGTCGTGTCTTTCTCACGATCACCGATGAGCCATCGAGCACGTTCGCGATGTATCGGCCGAGCGGGATGGCGAGCGCGATCAGCACGACGATGAAGAGTGCTGTCTGCATCAGCGAATTGGCGTTCATTCGAGGTTCTCCGCGTCGAGAAGCGCATAAACGAGGTACGCGAAGAGCAGCAGCGTCGAGGCGGCGGCGAGCCACATCATCCAGGCGTTCATGCGCGGCCTCCCTGAACGCGGTTGCGCAGTAGCGCGCAGCCACGCGTGAGGGCCACGCACAGGGCCCAGAACAGGGCTATGCCGGCGAGGTAAAGCAGGTCCATTGAGACGTTCTCCCCTATCGGTTTTCGGATAGGGTGGAGATTAGGGGAGGACGCGTAAAGGGTTGGATAAGGTTGGAGGGGGCGGTGTAAAAATGGTGTAAAGAGGCGCTTCGACCGCAGCTTTGCGAAGCACGCGCCAGGCTGCCGAAGCCGATCCGCCATGACATGGCGGTATCATTCGGGATGGCTATCCGCACTTGAATTGCCTTGCGCACGAAGTCCGGCGCACTCGACCTCACCAGAACCAAAGATAATCGTCGTCCCCATGAAAATCGCCACCTGGAACGTCAACTCGCTCAAAGTCCGCCAGCAGCACGTCATCGACTGGCTGGCTTCCTCCAACGTCGACGTCCTGTGTCTTCAGGAACTCAAGCTCCCCGACGAAAAGTTTCCGCGCGCCGAACTCGCGGCTGTCGGTTTCAAAAGCTGGTTCGCGGGACAGAAGACCTATAACGGCGTCGGCATTTTGGTGCGCGACGGCATGGAAGTGGACGAGGTGAACGTCATTCGCAATATCCCCGGTTTCGAGGATTTGCAGCAGCGCGTGATCGCGGCGACGGTGGAAGGCGTGCGCATTGTGTCGGCGTATTTTCCGAACGGCCAGGCGCCCGGCACCGAGAAGTTCGCCTACAAGATGCGCTGGCTCGACGCGCTGCGTGAATGGCTGCGCGGTGAGATGGCGCATCATCCGAAGCTCGCGTTACTCGGCGACTACAACATCGCGCCAGACGACCGCGACGTGCACGACCCGAAAGCGTGGGAAGGACAGAATCTCGTATCGCCCGAGGAGCGCGCGCACTTCGTGCAACTCGTCGAACTCGGCCTGACCGATGCCTTCCGCAAGTTCGAGCAGCCCGAAAAGCTCTACACGTGGTGGGATTATCGAATGATGGCCTTCCGCCGCAATATGGGTCTGCGTATCGACCATATCTTGTTGTCGGCGGAACTCTCGGCGCTATGCACTTCATGCGAAGTCGATAAAGCGCCGCGCAAATGGGACCAGCCATCCGACCACGCGCCGGTGATCGCGACGCTCGGCTGACCCCATTTGCTCCAAATCACGCGTCCAGATGCAGTTCCTGAATCTTGCGCGTGATGGTATTGCGGCCAATGCCCAGACGCTCGGCCGCTTCTACTTTCCGGCCGCGCGTGAAGTCGAGTGCTTCGCGAATCACGGCAGCCTCGAAACGGCGCGCGAGTTCCTCCATGACGTCGGCCGAATTCTCACGCAAAAGGCGCGCGACTTCCGTGCGCAAGCCGTTCTCCCAAACGCCAGCCGGCGTTCCGGCCAACGGCGCCGCGACGCCGTTGGTGACTGCGGGCCCCGCCGTCATCGCGCCATCGGGCAACACCGCAATGCTCTCCGCCGACGCATAGTCCTGTCGCGGCGTGAGGTCGGGTGGCAAGTCCTTCTGCTCGATGACTTGCGCGGGCGCCATCACCGTCAGCCAGTTGCACAAGTTCTCCAACTGGCGCACGTTGCCCGGAAACGGCAGCGACGCCAGGTAAGCAATCGCTTCGTCCGAGACACGCTTAGGCTCGACGCCCAAATCACGCGCGCTCTTCTGCAAAAAATGCCGCGTGAGCAAGGGAATGTCTTCGCTGCGTTCACGCAACGCGGGCAAGCGCAGGCGAATCACGTTGAGCCGGTGATACAAGTCCTCGCGAAACAAACCCTGCCGCACGCGCGATTCGAGATTCTGATGCGTCGCCGCGATCACGCGCACGTTCGCCTTGAGCGGATTGTGTCCGCCCACGCGATAAAACTGTCCATCGGAGAGCACGCGCAGCAAGCGGGTCTGCAAGTCGAACGGCATGTCGCCGATTTCATCGAGAAACAGCGTGCCGTTTTCCGCTTGCTCGAAACGCCCTTGCCGCATGGCCTGCGCGCCGGTGAACGCGCCGCGCTCGTGACCGAATAGTTCGGATTCCAACAGATCCTTTGGAATCGCCGCCGTATTCAGCGCGATGAACGGTCCGTTCGCGCGCGGGCTATGTCGGTGCAAGGCGCGCGCGACAAGCTCCTTTCCGGTGCCTGATTCGCCCGTGATGAGCACGGTCGCCGCCGAATGCGACAATCGGCCGATGGCGCGAAACATGTCCTGCATGGCCGGCGCTTGGCCGAGCATCTCGGGCGTTTCCGTCACGCGCTCGTCGAAGGCGGACTCGCCACGCATGGACTCGTCGACGGCGCGGCGGATCAGCTCGACGGCCTTGTCGACATCGAAAGGCTTCGCGAGATATTCGAACGCGCCGCCCTGGAATGCGGCCACCGCGCTATCCAGATCCGAGAACGCCGTCATGATGATGACTGGCAAGCCCGGCAAGCGGTCACGCACCGTTTGCAGCAATTCGAGGCCCGAACCGCCTGGCATGCGGATGTCGGAGACGAGCACTTGCGGGCTGTCGTGCTCGAGCGCGGCGAGCGCATCGCGCACGCCGGAGAAACTGCGCGTCGTGAAGTTCTCACGTGCGAGTGCTTTCTCAAGCACCCATCGGATTGATTGGTCGTCGTCTACTATCCAGATCGGCTTCATATCGTTCGGCGAGAAGTCTTCGTGTGGTTCGGTGTGAGCCCGTCGAAACGGTCAGGCTTCAAGGCTTGGAGCGCAATCGCGTCGTAAATTGGCGGCCAGGAATGTGCGTCGTTTGGATTCAGGTCGATGATCCTCAGTTTCCGAATGGCAACAGCATGGCGAACTCGGTGCAACCGGGCTTGCTCTCCACTTCGATCAGCCCGTCGTGCTGATGCACGAACGACTGCGCGAGCGTAAGACCCAGACCGCTGCCATCTTCCCGGCCCGACACGAGCGGAAAGAAAATCCGGTCGCGAATCTCACTAGGAATGCCGGGACCGTTGTCAGTGATATGCAAGTCCAATGCCAGTTTGTGCAGCTTTTTGCCAATGGTCACCTTGCGCGCAATGCGCGTACGCAGTTCGATCTTCGCGTCGCCTTGCGAGATGCGCTCTCTCAACGCTTCGGCCGCGTTGCGCACGATGTTGAGGAGCGCTTGTATCAGTTGTTCCTTGTCGCCGCGCAGGTCGGGCACGCTCACGTCGTAATCGCGTTCGATGGTGAGGCCGCGCGGAAACTCCGCGAGGATCACCGCGCGCACGCGCTCGCAGACTTCGTGGATGTTCACATCGCCCACGATATGCGGATGCCGGTGCGGTTCCAGCAAGCGATCGACGAGCGTCTGCAGCCGATCCGATTCCTTGATGATGACCTGCGTGTATTCGCGCAACTCGTCGCGTTCGCGTGCGCCGAGTTCGAATTCGAGCAGTTGCGCGGCCCCGCGAATGCCGCCGAGCGGGTTTTTGATCTCGTGCGCGAGGTTGCGGATGAGCTGCTTGTTCACCGCCGTGAGATCGTGAATGCGCTCTTCGCGGTCGGTGCGCAAATGCCGTTCGTTCTCGAAGAGTTCGAGCAGCACGTAATCGGTGGCGACTTCCAGATACGCGACGATCGCATGCACGTGAAACGCCTCGCGCCCGGGGCGTTCAAGCATGGCATCGAGCCGCGTCGCGTTGAAGCGGTTTTCCGCGATGGATGCGATGGTCGTCGCCAGTTCCTCGGAGTTGGCGAAGAGATTGGGCCAGTGCGTCTGCGTGAGTTGCTTGCGCGACATCTCCAGCATCGACTCCGCCGACGGGTTCGCGTACGCGATGCGCTGCGTGCGTTTGTCGAGCACGAGCACGACGGTCGGCAACGCTTCGAGTCCCGGCAGAAGACCGGTTCCCGCGAGTTGGGTGTCGTCGGAGAGTGCGTCGGCATGCCCTTTGCGGGCCTTGATCAGATTCTTAAGCACCATCGAGCTTTAAAAAGGGTGGCCAATGAGGTCGCTCGTGAAACTCGATCTTCTTCTTTCTTTGTGACTGCATGTGACGCGCGTCAGCCACGCGGCGATTAAAAAAAGGGACGGCGCGCCGTCCCTTTTTCGTGTTCGCCTAGGGCATGCGCCGCGCGCTTCATCGACCAGCCGTCTACGAAGCGCATCGACGTCATGCGTTGGCGGCGCTTACAGCGAGTAGTACATCTCGAACTCGACCGGATGCACCGACTGACGATAACGTTGCAGCTCGTTCGTCTTCAGTTCGATGTACGCGTCGAGCATCGAATCCGTGAACACGCCGCCGCGCGTCAGGAACTCGCGATCCGCGTCGAGTGCGTCGAGTGCCTGATCGAGGCCGGCACACACGGTCGGGATCTTTGCATCTTCTTCCGGCGGCAGGTCGTACAGATTCTTGTCCGCGGCTTCGCCCGGATGAATCTTGTTCTGCACGCCGTCGAGACCCGCCATCATCAGCGCGGAGAAGCACAGGTACGGATTCGCGAGCGGATCCGGGAAGCGCGTTTCGATACGGCGGCCCTTCGGATTGCTCACGTGCGGAATGCGGATGGATGCCGAACGGTTGCGAGCCGAGTAAGCCAGCTTCACAGGCGCTTCGAAGTGCGGCACGAGACGCTTGTACGAGTTCGTACCCGGGTTCGTGATCGCGTTCAGCGCGCGTGCATGCTTGATGATGCCGCCGATGTAGAACAGCGCGAATTCCGACAGCCCCGCGTAGCCATTGCCCGCGAACAGGTTCTGACCGTCCTTCCAGATCGACTGGTGAACGTGCATGCCCGAACCGTTGTCGCCGACGATAGGCTTCGGCATGAACGTCGCCGTCTTGCCGTACGTATGCGCCACGTTGTGGATGATGTACTTCATCTGCTGCAGCCAGTCCGCGCGCTGAACCAGCGTCGAGAACTTGGTGCCGATTTCGTTTTGGCCCTGGCCCGCCACTTCGTGGTGGTGAACTTCGACCGGAATGCCGATCTGTTCGAGCAACAGGCACATTTCAGAACGCATGTCCTGGAACGTGTCGACCGGCGCGACCGGGAAATAGCCGCCCTTCGTGCCCGGACGGTGGCCGGTGTTGCCGCCTTCGAATTCCTTCGCCGACGACCACGGCGCTTCTTCCGAGCCGATCTTGACGAACGTGCCCGACTGATCCGTGTTCCATTGCACCGAGTCGAAAATAAAGAATTCCGGCTCCGGACCGAAGAACGCGGTGTCGCCGAGACCCGAGCTCTTCAGATATGCCTCAGCGCGCTTCGACAGCGAACGCGGGTCGCGCTCGTAGCCCTTGCCGTCGGCCGGCTCGACCACGTCGCAGGTCAGAACCAGCGTGGACTCTTCGTAGAACGGGTCGATGAACGCGGTATCCGCATCGGGGATGAGCAACATGTCCGATGCTTCGATGCCCTTCCAGCCGGCGATGGACGAACCGTCGAAAGCGTGGCCGCTTTCAAATTTGTCTTCGTCGAATGCCGAGACCGGCACGGAAACGTGTTGTTCTTTGCCGCGCGTGTCGGTGAAGCGGAAATCGACAAACTTGACGTCTTCGTCCTTGACGAGCTGAATGACGTCGGCCACGGATTTACTCATTACCTATCTCCTGATTAACAAAAGTCGGCGAAAACCTTTCGCCGCCCCGACCGAATCCTGTACCGCTGAAACAATCGTGGTTTGAAAAGCAGCTTCCATGCCAAGCGCACCAAACTTGCGCTAAGCATTTGAAGCGGCGCGCGTTTTTTGTGAAACGATGATGCTTTATCGAGCCGGCCGCTTAGTCGTAAGCCGACCGTTCGCACTAATTCGGTGCGCGACAATTCGGATCTACCGAGGCGCGCCCGATTTTCGTGCATTCGTCTTATCTTGCACCAATTTGACGCAGTAAGGTTGTCGCGATTCCAGCCCTCGGCACCGCTCAGAGTCTGGCACGCTAAAATGAATTTTTGCGCTTTACCGGAGACTACGCGCCATGAGCACGCTCGAACAACTTTATGGCCAGGCCGCGAAACGGGCCACGGAAAACAAGCTGACCTACGCGGGCGCCTTCCTTCCCGCCGAAGCCTTCGAACTGCTGCAACTCGACCCGCGTACGCGTCTCGTCGATGTCCGCACACGCGCCGAACTCGACTGGGTCGGACGTCCCGCTGTCGATGGCGCGCAGTACGCGCATATCGAATGGATTCGCTATCCCGGCTCGGTGCCGAACGGCGAGTTTATCGAACAATTGCGGCAGGTCGCCACTCCGGATACGCCGGTGCTCTTTCTGTGCCGCAGCGCCGCGCGCTCCAAGCTCGCCGCGGTCGCCGCGCAGAAAGAAGGGTTCATGAAAGCGTATGACCTGCTCGAAGGTTTCGAGGGAGACAAAAACGGGCAAGGGCATCGGAAGACGGTGTCGGGATGGTGCTTTCGCGGCTTGCCTTGGATGGGCGCATAAGCGTCGCCGTTCGTTCACTCGCCTGCGTCGAGCAACACCCGCACGCGCGCCACGCGTAATTCGTCGACCGGCTCCGAGCCTTTTCCATCCACGCGCACGCCAGAGCCGAAATGCACGGCCTTCACGCCTGTCGCGGCGGCGAACGGTGCGACCGCATCCACGATGAAACCAGCGCCCGCGAGCACCGTGCAATGCGTTTCCGCCGCTTGCGCGACGAGCGCCTTGATAACCGGTCCGGCTTCCAGCACGGATGGCTTGCCGCCCGATGTCAGCAAGTTCGTGACGGCGTCGAAGCGCAAAAGCGTCTCGAACGCAGCGGGTAAATCGCGGGCTTCGTCGATCGCGCGATGGAAGGTGAGCGGCAAACCGTCGGCGGCATCGATTACGCGCTCTAGCGCTTCGGTGTCGACATCGCCATGTGCGTTCAACATGCCGACGACGATCGCGTTGGCGCCCGTCTTCGCGATTGCGCGGACGTCGCGTTCGATGACCGCGAAATCGTCGGCACCGTAGACGAAAGAACGGCTGTGCGGCCGCACGATGACGTTCACCGGAATGCGCACCGCCTCCACCACCGACTCGATCAGGCCGATGCTCGGCGTCAACCCGCCCTCGCCGATCGCCGTGATCAGTTCAAGCCGATTGGCGCCGCCACGCTCGGCGGCGCGCGCGTCGGAAACGGTCGTTGCGATGACTTCGAGCAGAATCACGCCGCGTCCTCCGGCGGCGCTTCGACCACTTCGCCGCCCAGGGCGAGCACGCCCTCGCGCAACACTTCGAACGCGGCGTTGGCCTGATCCGGCTCGCCCTTCACGCCGAGGTCGATATGCGAACGCGCATAGAGCGCGCCGCGCGCGGCATCGCCCACGCTCGGCAGGCTGAAGGCGCGCACGCCGTCGAAATCGCGTTCGATTGTCACCATGAGCGGCGTGATGCGCGACTCCGGCAACCCGAACACGAGCAACGAGCGCTCGATATAAGGCGTCGCGTGATGCAGATGCGCGTACTTGGTATCGAGCACCCATTCGATCATTGGCCACGCCATGACGGGAAAGCCCGGCACGAAATGATGATCGCCGACGGAAAAGCCCGGAATCTTGTTGTAGCTGTTCGGAATGATCGCCGCGCCCTGCGGAAACGTCCCCATGTTCAGCCGATGCAGATTCTCCGGCGAATCGAGGTCATACGGTTTGTCGCCGGCCGTCTCGCGGATGCGCTCGCGGATCAGTTCCGCCGCTTCCGGTTGCAGTTCGAGCGGCCGGCCGAGCGCCTTGGCCGCGCATTGACGCGTGTGATCGTCGGGTGTCGCGCCGATGCCGCCGGTCGAAAACACGATATCGCTCGAAGCAAAGGTGCGCGCGAGCGTCGCGGTGATACGCGCGGGATCGTCGCCGAGGTATTCGGCCCAATCGAGCGAAAGCCCGCGCGCGCTCAGCAATTCGATGATTTTCGGCAGATGCTTGTCCGTGCGCCGGCCTGAAAGAATCTCGTCGCCGATGATGATGACGCCAATGCCCATGAATGCTCCTTCTCAGAATGGAACGGTGATGGCCGGCACTTGAGGCGCCGCATTCGCCCGTAGTCGTTCGAGCGCGTGCAGGCAGTAATGCGCGAACCAGAGCGCCGAAAACACCAGAATGAATGCGTATGCCCAGATGGTCGCAGCCGCGACCACGGGAAAGAGTGGCAAGAGCCATACCGACCAGGCCCACAACATGGTCGGCACCGAACCGAGCAGGCCGCTCACGATGCCAATGACAAGCAGCGGCCAGCGCGCATCACGCACGATCACACGGCGTTCCTCGGCGCTCGCGTGCACGGCGAGCGCATCGTAAGTCATCACGCGATAGGTGAGCCAGCCCCACAAGAGCGGTGGAATCAGCGCGAAAAACGGTGGAATGAGCCACAGCGGCAACGTGACGACGAGCGCGATCAGGCAAACGAGCGTGGTGATGACCGAGTGCCCGAGACTGCCATACCACGAGCCGCCGTGACGCTCTTCGAGCAGCGCGTAATGACCGCCCGGCCGGCGCGTGAGCAGCTTGATGACGCCTGGCATGGAGAGCGTGGCGATCAGCAGCAGCACGGTCACGAAGATCAGCGGAATCGCCATGATGACGACGAAAAACGGCGCGATCACCGCATGCAGCGAGGAGAAGCCGACGGCATCGAACAGGCGGTACATCGCGGCGGTGAGCGCCCAGCCGTCGAGCCAACCGGTTGCCGCGCCTGTCAGCGTCTGCCAGAAGAACCAGAGCACCGCGCCCCAGCTCAGCGTGGCGACCGCAAATGGCATGAAAGTCAGCCAGAGCATGCGTGGGTGAAAGGCATGCGCAATGGCGCGCACGAACGAACGCAGCAAGTCATTCATGCGTGATTCGACGAAGAGAGTAGAAACGACAGCATAAACCAGCGCACCGAACGGGCGCTGGTGATGGAGACTCAGACAGCCGCCGAGCTTTTGTCGGAAGCCGAACTCGCGCGACGCGAAGACAAACGCGCGCCGATCCGCTTGAACGCGAGCCAGTGCTGTTCGACGAAGCCGTCGCCGTAACGCACGGGCGCGACGCCCGGCGCGCCGAGTTGATCGCGAATACCGGTCGGCTCCACGGTGCGGTCGAACGAAGCCGAGCGAAAGAGAATGTCCCAGAACGCGAACAGCACGCCGAAGTTGCAGCCGTACGCCGTGCCTTCGTGGCCGAAGCCGATTGCATGATGACGACGATGAAACGCCGGGCTCACGAAGAGCCGGTCGCCCAGCCAGCCGTAATGCAGGCGAATATTGGCGTGCTGCACGCTTTGCATGAGGTTCGTAATGGCGACCAGCACGACGAACTGCGACGGCTCCACGCCGATCACGAGCGCGACAGTGGCGAAGAACCCCGCCTGCAGGATGTCGTCGAGCAGATGGTTACGGTCGTCCGACCAAAGCGACATTTGCTGCTGGCTGTGATGCACCGCGTGCAGTTCCCACCAGATGCCGATGCGATGCTCCAGCCGGTGATACCAATAACCGGCGAAATCCAGCAGCACCAGATAGATCACGAACGTGACCATGGGTTGCGTGGTCACGCCCGGCCAGAGATTGTCGATTTCCAGATTCGGGATGTCATGCAGGCGCAGCCAGCTTTGCAGCGAATCGAAAACCGGCTGGAACGTAAAGAAGAAAAAGAGGTTCAGAATGCCGAGCTTGACGATCCACGTATAAAGCACGTCGATACGCACGCCCTTGCGATCCTGCCATTCCTCGGCCGGGCGCAGCGCTTCGAGCGGGCGCAGCACGGCGTACATCGCGAGCACTTCCAGCACGCCGACGATCACCCAGTAAAGAGCGTCGTAGGTGTCTTCGTCATAGTCCATGAGGCCGACCTTGAACAGGAACGGCTGGACCACGTCCACGTAGAGCATGGTCTGCAGGGCGGAGACGAAGCTGTCGAGCGACGAAAGAATGGAATGAAACATGATGCTCCGTGTGACTCAATACGGCCTGACTCAATCGTAATACAGGGCGCCCGCAAGCGCCCTTTTCCCTCTGCTTTCGCGGGCAGCCTCAGGCGCCGTTAGGCGAGGTCACCGGCGCGCGATTGAAGAAGTAGATTCCGTGCGGCGAACGGCCAACCTTGATGGTTTGGATCAGCTTACGATCCGCAAGGTCGATCACGCCGACATGCTTCGCGAAACGGAACGTTACCCAGAGATACTTCTTGTCGGCGGAAAGTTCCATGTCATCCGGCCCCGGCAAGAGGCCCGTGATATCGCCGACGTTCGTGAGCGTGTCTTCGTCGATGATGCTGATGGTGTTCGCCACCCGGTTCGACACGGCCACATGCTTGCCGTCCACGAGCGAGCGGAAGTTATGCGCACCCTTGCCGGTCGTGATGGTCTTGACGATCTTCTGATTGCGCCAGTCCACCACGGCGACGTAATCCGCGCCCGTCATACCAACGAGCAAATACTTGTCGCCCGGCGTGAACCATACGCCCGCGGGCGTCGGGCCGACTTTCATCTTCCACTTGACCGTCTGCGTCGCCAGGTCGATCGCGGCGATTTCGTTCGACACCTGCAGCGAGATGAACGCGGTCGTGCTGTCGTTCGAAAACGCGATATGGCTCGGCATGGTGGCGAGCGGCAAGCGCTTGGCCACGGTCAAATTCTTGCCGTCGAAATGATAGATATCGAGGCGGTCGAGCCGCAGACCCGTCGACACGAACCACTTGCGATCCGGCGAAAAGCCGATCTGATACGGGTCTTCGATATCCTGCACCCAGCGCTGCACGGCGCCGGTTTTCGGATCGACGAACATGAGATTGTTCGATACCGAATTCGCAACGATCAGTGACGACGCGTCCGGCGTGGGCATCAAGTGATGCGGTTCCTTGCCCGTGGGCACGGTGCCGACGACCTGGCGCGTGTTTTCGTCGATAAGACTCAGCGTGGCTTCAGCCGAGTTCAGGACAATGACGTTATTGGCGAATGCCGCAGTGGCGATGAAGGCCGCGCCGATAGCGAGCGCGGCACGTGTGGCAACCGCCCGAAAGCGGCCAGACAGAAAAGATGAGCGCATGAAAAAGTAGACGTCCGAAGGCAGGCGTCATTGTAGAACGTTTGCGCTTGTCGTCGCGTTGACGAAACGCCTGTTTTTGCGCAATTTCGTTTAACGGCGCAAGAAATGCCGTTTTTTTGGCGAAAAAATCGGCATTGCGCGGCTTCGTCTTTAGCGCTGCATCGATTCCCAGACTTTATGCAGGCGCTTCACCGAAATGGGCATGGGTGTACGCAGTTCCTGCGCAAACAGGGACACGCGCAGTTCCTCCAGCAGCCAGCGATATTCCGAGAGCCGCGCGTCCGCCACGCCGCCGCGTTGCGCGAGCGCGCGCTGATATTGCTGCACGAGCGGATGCAGATCCGTGGAAATACGCGCATCGCGAGCCGGATCGGCCTTCAGCTTGTCGATTCGCAGCCCGATGCCCTTCAAATAACGCGGGAAATGCGCGAGTTGCGCGTAAGGCGTGTCGATCACGAAGCGCTTGCCGATGAGCGCGTTCAACTGCGACTGGATATCGGCGTAAGCCTGGGCGAACGGCTTCGCCTGCGCGAGCTTCCTTAGAAGCGCCGCGTATTCGCCGAGGATCGCGCCGACCAGCCGCGCGATCTCCTGCGCGAGCAGCGTGAGCCGGCCTTTCGCGGCATCGCGGCGAGCGTGGAAGCTCACGTCGTCGTCGGGTAGCGGGTCTTGCAAACATGCGCAATCCAGCGCCGTATCGACGATCTGATCGCGCAACTCGTCGGCGGTGCCGAGCGCCATGAACTGCATCGACATTTCGCGCAGCCCCGGCAGATTCTTTTCCAGATAGCGGATGGGCTCGCGCAATTGCAGCCAGAAGAGCCGCCGCAAGCCCGCGCGATGAATCCGCGCCGCCTCCTCCGGCGAATCGAACACTTCGACGTCGCAATGCGCGCCGCGATCGACGAGCGCCGGATAGCCGAACAGCGTCTGCCCGCGACGTCGAATTTCCAGCAGCTCGGGCAGCTTGCCGAAATTCCACGTCGTGAGGTTTTCATAGAGCGCGGTGCCGGTGGACGCGCTCGCGGCCTGCGTCTGCAGCGCGTTTGGCGAATCGGCGGAAAGTGCATCGAAAGCCGCGCTTGCCGTCAGCTTCTGGAAATGCTGCTGCGCCTGACCGCCGAGTTCCGCGCGCAATTGCGCGAGATTGCGGCCCATCGCGAGCTGGCGGCCGTGCTCGTCGATCACCTTGAAGTTCATGAAGAGATGCGCAGGCAGCGTTTCGAGCTTGAAATCCGCGCTCTTCACGGCGACTTGCGTCTGCTCCCGAATATCGGCGATGAGCGCATCGACCAAGGCACCCGCGCCGAACCTCGGCCCCGCGTTGCGCTCGGCAAAGCCCGCCGCGTAATCCGGCAAGGGCACGACATGCCGGCGCAGCTTTTGCGGCAGCGACTTCAGGAGCAGTTGCGTCTTTTCCTTGAGCATGCCGGGCACGAGCCATTCGACGCGGCGCGCATCGATCTGATTCAGGCCATAAAGCGGCACCGTGAGCGTCACGCCGTCGCGCGGCGCGCCCGGCTCGAAGTGATACGCGAGCGTCATTTCGATGCCCGACATCGTCATGCGCTTCGGGAACAGGTCGGTGGTGACGCCGGCGGCCTCGTGACGCATCAGGTCGTCGCGCGAAAGGAACAGCAGTTGTTTGCCGCCCTCCTTGCGCTGCTCGTCGCGATACCAGCGTTCGAACGCCGCGCCGGTCCAGATGCCTTCGGGCACGAGCGAATCGTAGAAGCCGTGGATGAGTTCGTCGTCCACGAGCACGTCCTGACGGCGCGACTTGTGTTCCAGTTGCTCGATGTCCGCGACCAGCTTGCGGTTGTGCGCGAAGAACGGCAGACGCGTGTCGAACTCGCCTTCCACCAGCGCGCCGCGAATGAACAACTCGCGCGCGTACTTCGGGTCCTGCTGGCCGTAACTCACGCGCCGCCGCCCGTAGACCGTGAGACCGTAGAGCGTCGCGCGTTCATACGCGACCACTTGCGCGGCCTTCTTCTCCCAATGCGCCTCGGAAAGCGACTTGCGCAACAGATGCGGCCCGACCGTTTCCAGCCATTCCGGCTCGATCTTCGCGATGGTCCGCGCGTACAGCCGGCTCGTCTCGACGAGTTCGCCCGCCATCACCCAGCGGCCCGCTTTCTTCAGCAGCGCGGAACCCGGCCACAAATGGAACTTGATGCCGCGTGCGCCGAGATAATGCGGCTCGTCGTCGGCCTTCATGCCGATGTTGCCGAGCAGCCCCGTGAGAAGCGAAAGATGCACTTGCTCGAACGTCGCGTCGGATTCGTTCAGACGCCAGCCATGTTCGCGCACGACCGTGAGAAGTTGCGAATGCACGTCGCGCCATTCGCGCAATCTCAGATGCGAGAGAAAGTTGGCGCGGCACGCATCGGTCAACTGTCGATTCGACTTCTTGTGCGCAATGGCTTCGTCGAACCACTTCCAGATGCGCGTCCATTGCAGGAACTCGGAGCGCTCGTCGACGAACTGCCGATGCGCCTGATCCGCCTGCTCCTGCGCTTCGATCGGACGATCGCGCGGGTCCTGCACCGACAACGCCGACGCGATGATCAACACTTCCGTCAACGCGTTATGATCGCGGGCGGCGAGAATCATGCGGCCCACGCGCGGATCGAGCGGCAGCCGCGCGAGTTCGCGGCCAAGCGGCGTGAGCGCGTTGTCGTCGTCGACGGCGCCGAGTTCGTTCAGCAACTGGTAACCGTCGGCGATCGCGCGACCCGGCGGCGGCTCGATGAACGGAAAGGTTTCGATCGCCGTCAGATGCAGCGACTTCATGCGCAGGATCACCGCCGCGAGCGACGAGCGCAGGATCTCGGGATCGGTGAAGCGCACGCGCGACTGAAAGTCGGCTTCGTCGTAGAGACGAATGCAGACGCCGTCCGCGACGCGCCCGCACCGGCCCGCGCGCTGATTGGCGGCGGCCTGCGAGATCGACTCGATCTGCAACTGCTCGACCTTGTTGCGATACGAATAGCGCTTCACGCGCGCCATGCCGGTATCGACGACATAGCGAATGCCCGGCACCGTCAGCGACGTTTCCGCGACATTGGTCGCGAGCACGATACGCCGCGCGTTCGACGCCTTGAACACGCGCTCCTGTTCGGCAGCGGAAAGGCGCGCGAACAGCGGCAGGATTTCCGTATGCGGCGGATGGTGCTTACGCAGCGCCTCGGCGGCATCGCGAATTTCGCGCTCGCCGGGCAGGAACACGAGCACGTCGCCGGGACCGACGCGGCAGAGTTCATCGACGGCATCGACGATGGCTTCCATCAAATCGCGGTCCGCCTTGCGGTCGTTGCGCTTTTGCAGCGTGCCTTGCGCCGATTTGACGGCGGCGCTGTCTTCCTCCACCGGCCGGTAGCGCACCTCGACCGGATACAGCCGCCCGCTGACCTCGATCACGGGCGCGGGCTTTTCGTCGCTGCCGAAGTGGCGCGCGAAGCGTTGCGCGTCGATGGTCGCGGACGTGACGATCAGCTTGAGGTCCGGGCGCTTCGGCAGGATTTCCTTGAGATAGCCGAGCAGGAAGTCGATGTTCAGGCTGCGTTCGTGCGCCTCGTCGATGATGATCGTGTCGTACGCGCTCAGCAGCGGGTCGGTTTGCGTTTCCGCGAGCAGGATGCCGTCGGTCATGAGCTTGACCGATGCGCCCGGCGCGAGGTTGTCGGTGAAGCGCACCTTGTAGCCGACCACTTCGCCGAAAGGCGTTGCGAGTTCCTCGGCGATACGCCGCCCCGTCGCCGATGCCGCGATCCGGCGCGGTTGCGTATGACCGATGAGACCGCTGCCGCCCGCGCCGAGACCGCGTCCGAGCGCGAGGCAGATCTTGGGGAGCTGCGTGGTTTTGCCGGAGCCGGTTTCGCCGCTCACGATCACGACCTGATTCCCTTCGATCGCGCGCGCGATCTCCTCGCGACGGGCGGAGACGGGAAGTGCCTCGGGAAAGGTGATCGGCGGGATGGGGTTGGGGGTGACGGCGCGCCCCTCGCGGCGCGGTGGGCGTACGTTGTGTTGCCTCGCGGGCTGAACTGCGGAGACTTCGCCTTGTTGCTTGGCGCGTGGTTCGCTGGCTCGCGCCGCGCGCGCCTCACGTGGTGAACGCTCGTCGCTTACGTGGCGAACCTGCCCGGCTTGCGCGTTGCGCGCACTCGAGTGCGTTTGCGCTGCGGCCTGCTCTCGATGGGATCGGTTGTCCGGTGGTGCGCTTCGATCGACTTGCCGCGCCTCGGCCTTGTGCCGTTCGTCGCGCGCGCTGTGTTCGGCACGCGTAGTCTCCGCGCGAGAATCGTTTTTTGAAGGTCGGGTGCCTTGTGCCTCGACCGGCCGCGCGGTTGAAGCAGAAGTCGTTTGGCGCGCCTGCGTGCTGCGCTGTTCGCCGCGAGCATCGTGCGAACTACTTGCATCGCGCGAAGAGGAAGGTTTGGCGATATCGCGTGCGCTTGCCGGGCGCGCGAGCGACGTGTTCCGATCAGCCGATGCATCCAGCTTTCGCGACGACGGTTCCTGCGGCGCTTTGCGCTCCACGCGACTTTGCGGTGCGACTCCTCGCGACTCCTGCGTGACCGGAGACTGCGGCTTCGGCTTTTGCGACTTGGCGGCAGCCCCTCCGGCCGCTTGCTGCGCGCCGCGCCGAGGCTGCGAAGCCACCGGCGTCGGCGACTTCGCATTCTGCCCGTGCGAACCCGAAGTCCCAACCGCGCCCTCAACCGCACCGCCGCCCGCAAATCGCCGCGCGGCCAGTTCCTTCTTGCTGAGACCGGCAGCCTCGTCCTCGCCTGTCTGCGCGTCGCGCAGCAAGCTTTCGCGCAGTTTCTTCAACTGCTCCTGGGTATCGAGCGACTTGTCGGCGGATGGCGGCTTGCCGCCTTGGGTGGGGCGTCTGGAAACATTCGGCATAGCATCGCATTATAATCCCGGCATGAATTCCCCTACCGACCTCGCCATCCCGTCGCAGCCGGCCGCAGTCGAAGCCGAAGCGCCGAATCCCCACGCCCAGTTCGTCGACTGGATGCGTTCCGTTGCGCCCTATATTCACGCGTTCCGAAACAAAACCTTCGTGGTCGCGTTTGGCGGGGAACTGGTGCAGGAAGGCCGCCTGAATGCGCTCGTCCAGGACGTCGGACTGTTGCACGCCATGGGCATCCACGTCGTATTGGTGCACGGCTCGCGTCCGCAACTCGACGAGCAACTGAGTCTGCACGGCGTCGAATCGTCGTTCTCGCACGGGCTGCGCATTACCGACGCGCGCGCGCTCGAATCCGCGAAGGAAGCCGCTGGCGAAGTGCGCCTCGACATCGAAGCCGCCATCAGCCAGGGCTTGCCGAACACGCCGATGGCTCACGCGCACATCAGCGTGGTGTCGGGCAACTTCGTGACGGCGCGGCCGGTCGGCATTCTGGATGGCGTCGACTTCCAGCACACGGGCGTCGTGCGCAAGATCGACGGCGATTCCATCCGCCAGTCGCTTGCGAGCAACAAGCTCGTGCTGTTGTCGTCGCTCGGTTTTTCGCCAACTGGCGAAGCGTTCAATCTGTCGATGGAAGACGTCGCGTCCGCCGCGGCCATCGCCTTGCGCGCCGACAAGATCATCTTCGTGACCGAGATTCCCGGCCTCGAAGATCAGGAAAACGAACTCGTGCGGGAAATGTCGCTCGACGACGCTTACCGGCTTCACGAAAGCGGCGAGCCTCAGGGCGATACCGCGTTTTATCTCAAGCACGCCATTCGCGCCTGCCGCGGCGGCGTGGCGCGCGCGCACATCATTCCGTACAAGCTCGACGGCAGCGTGCTGCTCGAACTCTTCCTGCACGACGGCGTCGGCACGATGATCTCCTACGAGAATCTCGAAAGTCTGCGCGAAGCGACGCCGGACGACGTCGGCGGCATTCTCACGCTGATCGAGCCGCTCGAATCCGACGGCACGCTCGTGCGGCGCGGACGGCATCAGATCGAACGCGACATCGACCACTTCTCGGTCATCGAGCACGATGGCGTGCTCTTCGGCTGCGCGGCGCTTTATCCGTACACGCAGGAGCGCATCGGCGAGATGGCGTGTCTGACCGTCGCGCCCGAGGCGCAAGGTTCCGGCGATGGCGAGCGCCTGCTCAAGCGCATCGAACAACGCGCGCGCGCTCGCGGTCTCACGCGCATTTTCGTGCTGACGACGCGCACCGAACACTGGTTCCTCAAGCGCGGTTTCGTGAAGGTCACGGTGGACGATCTGCCGGAAGATCGCCGGCGACTCTACAACTGGCAGCGCAAATCGCTCGTCCTGATGAAACAGCTTTGAACCGACATTGCACGCGCCGTGCGCACGAACGCACGCGCTCCGCTACTCAATAGGAGAAACAGACGATGGCCCGAATGATCCAATGTGCAAAGCTCGGCAAGGAAGCCGAAGGACTCGACTTTCCGCCGCTGCCGGGCGAACTCGGCAAGCGCATCTATGAAACGGTGTCGAAGGAAGCGTGGCAGGGCTGGCTCAAGCAGCAAACCATGCTGATCAACGAAAACCGGCTCAATATGGCCGACCCGCGCGCGCGCCAGTACTTGCTCAAGCAAACGGAGAAGTACTTCTTCGGCGAAGGCGCCGACACCGCGACGGGATATGTGCCGCCGCAAAGCTGAATTTAAGCCTAATTGGCTCTCAAAAACCGGTCCGAGTGGCCGGTTTTTTGTTGAGCGCTCGTCCTTTTCAACAAGCGCTTAAGGACAGATTCGACTAAGCGTAATCCTAAGCCCAGCAAGGGATTGCGCGTTTTCAAGCGAGCGCCCGGACAGGCTGGTTTGCGCTTCGTCTGTCATCGTGTTATCATCTTGCTCGTTATCAACAGCAATTCACCATCATTCGCGCGGTCAGTTCGAGCTTAAAACCTGAATCCGAACGCGGCAGTGACAGTTTCATACAAAGAGGCTTGTCGGTTTTCGAGCGACATCAAAACGTCGCGCCGGCCTTTTTCGTTTCAAGCCTTGGTTTTCGCCGACGTCGCGGCCCACCCGCGGCAACTCACTGAGTTCGCCGTCCGCACGTCAAATTCGTTTGCTATTTCCCGAGTGCAATTTCGCGACTTCTTCCGCGAGGCACCGGCACCGCATTTGCTACGCACTTTTCAGCGCTGACTTCATTCAGGGCTGCGCGGAGCCATCGATTTCGGCCATTGGCTGAAAGTACGCATGCGGCGCCGTCGCGAAACTGCACTATTCCGGCCGATATCGGCAGTAGTCGCCGCCCTCGGAGCGGCGCACCCGGCGCTGGCATCGCGCGCGCGGGGTTGAACACGGAGTCTCTCGCACTATGAATGCTTCACATGACGGCCTCTGGCGCAAACGAGGCGCATCGAGCCAGGCGTCCGATATGACGCTCGACGACATCACCATCGTCGATCAATCGCTTCTCAAGCGCGCGGTCGGCGCCATGGCTATCGGTAACGCGATGGAATGGTTCGACTTCGGCGTGTACAGCTACATCGCCCTGACGCTCGGCAAGGTCTTTTTTCCGTCGAGCAGTCCGGCCGCGCAGTTGCTGGCCACCTTCGGCACGTTCGCGGCCGCGTTTCTCGTGCGCCCGATCGGCGGCATGGTGTTCGGTCCGCTCGGCGACCGCATCGGTCGCAAGCGCGTGCTCGCGATGACCATGATCATGATGGCCGTCGGCACCTTCTGTATCGGTCTCATTCCGAGCTACGCGACCATCGGCGTGATGGCGCCGGTGCTGCTGCTCGCCGCGCGTTTGTTGCAAGGCTTTTCGACGGGCGGGGAATACGGCGGCGCGGCGACGTTCATTGCCGAATTCTCGCCGGACAAGAAGCGCGGCTTCATGTCGAGCTTCCTGGAACTCGGCACGCTCGTGGGCTATGTGCTCGGCGCAGGCGTGGTCGCGGTGTTGACTGCCGCGTTGTCCGAACAGGCGCTCCTCAGCTGGGGCTGGCGCATTCCGTTCATGATCGCGGGTCCGCTCGGGCTGATCGGCTTGTATATCCGGATGAAGCTCGAAGAGACGCCCGCGTTCCAGCGCGAGGCGGAAAAGGCCGAAGCCGTGTCGCACGAAACGACCAAGCAGCAGTTTCGCGAAACGCTCGTGCAGCAATGGAAGCCGCTCTTGCAGTGCGTGGGCCTCGTGCTCATTTTCAACGTGACCGACTACATGGCGCTGTCGTATCTGCCGAGCTATCTCTCGGCGACGCTCAAGTTCAACGAGACGCATGGCCTTTTCATCGTGCTCGTCGTGATGGTGCTGATGATGCCGCTCACGCTGTTCGCGGGCCGTCTGTCGGATACGATCGGCCGCAAACCGGTGATGCTCGCGGGTTGCGTCGGCTTGTTGCTGCTGTCGATCCCGGCGCTCTCGCTGATCCGCCTCGGCACCGTGCCTTCGATCTTCGCGGGCATGATGATTCTCGGTGCGCTTCTGTCGTGTTTCACGGGCGTGATGCCGTCGTCGCTGCCGGCGCTGTTCCCGACTAAGATTCGTTATGGCGCGCTCGCCATCGGCTTCAACGTGTCGGTGTCGCTGTTCGGCGGCACGACGCCGCTCGTGACGGCGTGGCTCGTCGACAAGACCGGCAATCTGATGATGCCCGCGTACTATTTGATGGGCGCGTCGATCATCGGCATCGTTTCGGTCCTCGCGCTGCGCGAGACGGCCAAAAAGCCGCTGAAGGGCTCGCCGCCCGCGGTGGCATCGCATTCGGAAGCGCATGCGATTCTGCGCGGTCATCGCGAGGCAGCAGAGATGGATGGCTCGTTTCCCGAGAATACCGTTCGGGCTTGAGCATCGAGGTTGAGTCGTTAGAACAAAAGCCGGCGCGTGCAAGAGCGCCGGCTTTTTTTATTCGATGAGCGTAACGATGCGCGCCTTTATGTCCGTGTCCTCAGAGTCACCCGTCTCGCCGATTTCGAGCAGACCGACCGTGATCGGCAACTTGAACCTTCGCGGCCCCGCGCTACCCGGATTCACGAACAGCACGCCATTGCGCTTCTCGACGAGCGGCTTGTGCGAATGCCCGGTCACGACGACATGGACGCCATCGAGTGCTTTCGGCACATCGGCGATATCGTGCACGACATGGATTGTCGCGCCCGCCAAGTCGATGCGCGCGTGCTCGGGCAACATCGCGACATCGTCGCCGATATCGTTATTGCCGCGCACGACGGTCAGCGCAGCCAGTTGCGCCAGCGTATCGAGCACTTCGCGCTTGCAGATGTCGCCGGCGTGGATGATGTGTGCAGAGCCGCGCAGGGCCTCGAGCGCTTCGGGGCGAACGAGATTGTGCGTGTCGGAGATGAGGCCGATGAGGGTCATGTTTTCTCGTCGATATGCGCTCGGAGCGCGGGCCATTCACTTGCTGTCGTCGCGCTGTTTTGGCGCGCTGCATGGCAGTGGTAGAATTCGCGTCCGCCCTCTGCCGGGGTGATGAAATTGGTAAACATAGCGGACTTAAAATCCGCCGCCTAACGGCTTGCCGGTTCAAGTCCGGTCCCCGGTACCACTCGCCCATGGTTTCACGCTGAATCGACAGCATAAAGCCAGTCGTCTTTTATCGCGGCGCGCGCTGTTTCCGTTCAGACTTGAACGACCACGAACACAATTGAAACCACCACGCGGGTAATAGCGCAGCGGGCCGAGACCGCGCCCCGCTGCGGGATCAACCCCGTTGCGCTTTCCTTCGCCTGCCTGCTGCATCGATATCGCGGATCACACCGCATTCAACAAGCGTTCTGCATCCCTCACTGCATCGAACAAGGCTTCGATCGGCGTTTCGCGGTCGAGCAGGCAGAGATGCTCGATATCGAACGGCAACGCATCCACACCGATAAACCTCACGGTGCCTCCAAAACATTCACGTCCTCTTCCCCGGCGAACCGAGGCGATATAGTTCGGCGTGACGTAAAGCGCAACGGGCGTCATGGCAATCTCCGCAAACTGGCTTGAGCCGATCGGCGCAGGACCGAGCGGTAAGGCCAAGTCTAGCGGCCGATAATTCGCGCGCGCACCCTCGCCTCGCGGGGACGACATCCCTCCCTGCGCCGCCACCCGCCGTTACAACCCGTGCGCCAATACGCGCGCGATGTAGTGGCGCCCCCACGCCTCGCCATGCGCGAGGGCTCCCGCTATCGTCTCGAACGGACCGTGCGGGCCGATCATCTCGCCGGAATCATCGACCAACCGCGAGCCGTGCACCGCTTTTCCGTCGATGCGCGCCACCCGCACACGAACCGCATAGCCCGCGCCGGACTCGTTTTCGCTTTCTTCCGCGTTGAGCGCCAGCAGATATTCGCCGGCTTCGATATCTTTGCGCATGACGATGGCCTCCACAAAACGAAACGCTATTCGCCGATTGTGCTACCGCCGCGCGCCGCATGCACGACAGGCAAGCACGCCAACGAGCACGACGCCGATGCGGTCACGCAAGCCGCGCCCGCATGTTATAAAGCTCGCCATCCCCTGATTTCGCTCCGATGCGCCCTCGCGCGGCCGAGCATTCACCCTGTTCACCAATGATTACCCGTTCCCGCCTCTTCTTGCTGGTCTGCCTTCCGCTCGTGCTCTTGTCCGGCTGCACTTCCTATTACCGCAACGTCGAAACGTGCAAGGACCGCGTGCGCGCCGAGTATCCCGACGCCGCAAGCGCGCCACTGAAGCTCACCGGATCGGGCGCAAGCTACCACGGTTCGCGCGTCGTCGTGCGCGGCGAATTCCCGACGCAGCCCAAGCCGCCCGCCACGAAAATCGTCCAGACGCCCGCCGCCGCCGAATGCACGTTCGCCGAGAACACGCTGACCGGCTTTCAATGGCTCGCGCCCGCCAGGCTCGTGAAGAAGCCGCAGCCCACGGACGATGCCGCGCAGTAAGGCGGGCGACCGGAAGCGCGCATCTCCACGGCGGCTCGCCGCCGTTCTCGCGCTCAACTCAAGGCAACCATGACCGCTTCGTCCGATTCCTCGAGTCATCATCAGCACTATTCGCGCGCCACGCTCTGGCTGCTTGCGACCATCGCGGGCGTATCGGTCGCCAACATCTACTTCAATCAGCCGCTGCTGGGCGATTTCCGTGGTTCGTTTCCCGGCAGCGCGTATCTGATCGGCGCGGTGCCCGCCGCGACGCAACTCGGCTACGCGCTCGGCATGCTCGTGCTAGCGCCGCTCGGCGATCGCTTCGACCGGCGGCTTCTGATCCTGCTCCAACTGGCCGCGCTCGGCGTGGCGCTCGTGGTGGCGTGCGTCGCGCCGACGCTCGCCGTGCTGATCGCCGCGAGTCTTGCCATTGGCGTCGTCGCGACCATCGCGCAACAAGCCGTGCCGTTCGCCGCCGAACTCGCGCCAGCCGCCGAGCGCGGTCATGCCGTCGGCACGGTGATGAGCGGTCTATTGCTCGGCATCCTGCTCGCGCGGACGGTGTCGGGTTTCGTTGCCGAATACTTCGGCTGGCGCGCGGTGTTCGGCGCTTCCGTGGTCGCGACGATCGTGCTGGCGGTCGTCGTCGTTGCGCGGCTGCCGAAGAGCCGTCCGACGTCTACCTTGCCCTACGGCAAGCTGCTCGTGTCGATGTGGCATCTCGCTGTCGAGAATCCCGGGCTTCGCGAAGCGTCGCTCACGGGCGGCGCGCTCTTTGCAGCATTCAGCGCGTTCTGGTCGCTGCTCACACTCCTGCTCGCTGGCGAGCCGTTTCACATGGGACCGCAGGCCGCGGGACTATTCGGTATCGTCGGCGCGGCGGGCGCGCTCGCGGCGCCGCTTGCGGGCAAGTCGGCGGACCGGCGTGGGCCGCGCGCGGTGATCACGTTGTCCATCGGGCTCGTTGCGCTGTCGTTCGTGGTGTTCGCGTTTTCGGCGCGCAGCATCGCGGGGCTGGTCATCGGCGTGATCGTGCTCGATATCGGCGTGCAGGCCGCGCAGATATCCAACCAGTCGCGCATTTACGCATTGAAGCCGGAGGCGCGCAGCCGCGTGAATACGGTTTATATGGTGGCTTACTTTATCGGCGGGGCGTTGGGATCGGCGCTGGCGTCGCTCGCCTGGCACGCAATGGGATGGACAGGCGTTTGCGTCGTCGGGCTGGCTGCGACGGCGCTGGCGGCGTTCAGTCACTGGCGCGGGCGGGAAGCGGCAGATTCGTTGGCGGGCTCCGGCGGCGGGGATCGCTAACCGCGCTCACCTTGTCTTTCCCGCGCGTGCCGGCAAAGCGCATCCAGCACCCGATCGAACTCCAGCGATTTATCGAAGAAATGGCGCACGCCATATTGCTGGCAGCGCTCGCGATACGTCGGCAACGCGTGATTGGTGAGCACCGCGACAAAGGCCTCGTCGTGTATGGATGCCTTGCCGCTCTCCTGCAACCACGCCAGTACCTCGATGCCCGAGCCGTGCCTGAGTTGCAAGTCGATGATCACCGCATGGAACCGCTGCGACGACAAGAGCGCGATGGCTTCGTCCGGAGCCTCGGCGAACGCGGTCACGCGCCACGGACCGAGCGCGTCGATGGCTTCGGTCAGGCTGCGCCGGATCAGCGGCGAATCCTCGATAAGCAGCACCGCGAGCGGCGTGTCGCGCGCTTCGCGTTGCTGCGCACGGTCGTCGGTGATGATGTGCTTGCCCACTTCGGGCGCCCTCCGGTTCAGCTTGCCGTCCGACTGCGCGTCGCGCTATTCGATCAGGCCGTTCTTGATTGCGTAATACGTGAGATCCGCGTTGTTCGCCAGCCTCATTTTTTCGAGCACGCGCGCGCGGTACGTGCTCACCGTCTTCACCGACAGATGCAGTTCTTCCGCGATCTCAGTCGGAATACGCCCGGCCGCGAGCTTGCAGAAGACCTGAAACTCGCGCTCGGACAACGCCTCGTGCGGGCGTTCGGCGGCAGGCTTGTCGAGCTTGTCGGCGAGCGCGTCGGCGATGAATTCCGACAGATACCGATGCCCGCGCGCCACCGTGCGAATCGCCCGGACGATTTCTTCCGGCGCCGCGTCCTTGTTCAGATAACCGTTCGCGCCCGCCTTCAACAAGTTGATCGCGTACTGACTCTCGGGATAGCCCGACAGCATCAGCACGCCCTGCTCCGGACGAATCTGCTTGATGACACGCAAGGTATCGACGCCGTTCTTGTCTGGCATCGCGATGTCGAGCAACACCACGTCGAACGCCTGAACGCGCACGTGCGCGATGGTTTCGTCGCCAGTGGAGGCTTCCGCCGCCACTTCCATATCGGGTTCGTCCGCGACAAACTGCTTGAAACCGCTGCGTACGATCGCATGGTCGTCGGCTATCAGGACTCGGATCATTCGCGCTTGAAATCAGGGATGAGCCGCCATTGTACGCATGCGCCCACGCAAAAGATGCGCGGTCTCGGACGAGTTCCGCGCATCGCGTGACGTCATGCCGGCATGCCCTGCTATTTAGCCGTTACGGCCTTCCAGCAGATCGGCCATGTCGTCGGCGTGCTCTTCTTCCACCGCCAGGATGTCTTCGAAGATACGGCGCGTGGTGACATCCTTGTCGCCGAGATAGCGAATGATCTCCCGATACGTATCGATCGCAATCCGCTCGGCGATCAGATTCTCGCGGATCATGTCGATCAGGTCCGAGCCTTCCTTGTACTCGGAATGCGAGCGCGACTTCAGGCTGTCGGGTGCGAAGTTCGGCGCCCCGCCCAGTTGGACGATGCGCTCCGCGAGCGTATCGGCGTGTTCCTGTTCCTCGTTGGCGTGTTCGAGAAACTCTGCCGCCACAGCTTCAGAATGAATGCCCTTGGCCATGAAATAGTGACGCTTGTAGCGCAGCGTGCAGACGATTTCTGTCGCGAGCGAGTCGTTCAGCAGCTTGAGCACGACTTCGCGGTCCGCGCCGTAGCTCGGCGTGACCGGGCCCTCGTCCATGTGCGTGCGCGCATCGGCGCGGATCTTTTCCACGTCGAGGACGAATGCGTCCCGCGATTGAGTCGGCGCGGCTTGTACAGCAGACGATTTGGACATTTGGTTCGCTCCTTGATATTTGATGAAAGACGTTCGCTGGAGCAGGCCTACGCGTGCCGCTTTGTTCATAGGGCCCTGCTATCCAATCAAAAAGCTCCGATGCACGCGCCATGCCTGCTCCCACCAATGCTTCGCAAAAGGCGCGGGCCGCGCGAGCGGCCCGGTGCAGCAAGGCTTTCAGGCGTACGTCAGGTTCGGAACACGCCCAGCAGCAACGTGACGACGAACACCACCAGGAAAATGTAGAAAAGGATCTTGGCGATTTCCGCGGCGCCCGCGGCAATGCCGGTAAAGCCGAACACGGCCGCGATTATCGCGATGACGAAGAAAACGGCAGCGTAATGAAGCATGGAATCCCCCTGACTTGCTTTTGATGGTCTGATTCAGGTTCGGGCGCGAGTGAGTTGGTCGCTAATCGACTATTTTCTTGGTGACGACGAAACCGAGTACCAGGAACACGACGCACAAAATCAGGAACAGCACGAACAAGAATTTGGCGATGGTCGCAGCGCCCGCCGCCACACCCGTGAACCCGAGAAGACCGGCGATCACGGCCACGATCGCGAAAAACAATGCCCACTTCAGCATGATCGTTCCCCGTTGGAATGATTGAAAAATGATGACGAACCCATGCTAGCCGGGCCTTTAGGCGCGCGCATCCGGGCTGGCTCCTTTTTTGCTGTGGGAATCCACCGACATCCGCTTTCAAACGGCTTTGCCGGCGTGGCTCACGACGCCCGCCGGAACCGCAGAAACACACCATGAGCCACGTTCTAAAAGACGCCGCGCCGGCAGCATCTGAAACTCCACAGGGACTCGCCCGGCGCGCGACGCATATCAACGAATGGATGCATCGCTATAGCTGGGCGGTCGCGATGACGGTGGCTATCGTCATTACCGTCGGCGGGCTCGTGATTCTGGAATCGGGGCGCATGCGCATCGCGGCCGAGTACGAGACCGCGCTCGATGCAAAAAGCGCCACCGCGCAGTTATCGTCGCTGGCGGCCGATATCGCCACGCTCAGCGCCGAGGAACGCGGTTTCGCGCTCGCCGCCGACGACACCTACAAGAGCCACTTCGCGCAAACGGCCGGGCGCGTGCGCCGCGCGTTGACATCGCTCGATAGCTATTACCGCCGCATCGGCGATGACGCCGCGCTTGCGAGCTTCGCGCAGATTCGCGCGGCGGCCGACGAGAACATCGCGCAAGGTGAGGCGCATCTCGCCGATCTGTCGAAGACGCCCGCGGATGCGGAAATGCGCGCCCGCGTCGTGGCGACGCCGTCGCCCGACACCAGCGCCACGCTCGATGCCGCGCTCGCCCTCTTGCGGCTGAACGAAGAGCAACGCGCGCAGCACGCGCTCGATGCAAGCCGCGCCGATCAGCGCATTTCCACGTTGTGCGTCGGCGCGTTGTGCGCGCTCAACATCGTCCTGTTCCTGCTGCTGTTCCGCAATCTCGGTATCCAGTTGGACAAGCAGGACCGCGTGCAGAAGAAGCTCATTACGCAGCAGGAGGAACTCGACCGGCTCGTGTTCGAACGCACGCGTCAGCTCGAAGCACTCGCGTGGCATTTGCAATCCGTGAGCGAAAACGAAAAGACCGAACTTGCGCGCGAACTGCACGACGAACTCGGCTCCATTCTTACCGCGAGCAAGATGGATGTCGCGTGGGTGCGCGGCAAGCTCAGGACGAGCGAACCCGCCATGTCCGACAAGCTCGCGCGCGCCATCGGCAATCTGGACCAGGGAATTGCGCTCAAGCGGCGAATTATCGAAGACATGCGGCCGACCGTGCTTGCCAACTTCGGTCTCGTGACCGCGCTGCGCTCGCTCGCCGATGAAGCCGCGCAACGCAACGGCTGGAGCGTCGAATTCGATCTTCCCGGCGACGATGTAAAGCTCGGCGAGGCTATCGAGATCGCGCTCTTTCGGGTGGCGCAGGAGACGCTCACGAACGCGGCGAAATACGCGCGCGCGAACCGCATCGAAATCGCGCTCGCGCTCGATGGTGACGACGTTGCGCTCGCTATCGCGGATGACGGCATCGGCATACGTCCGCAGGATTTGAAGCGCACGCAGACGCACGGACTGGTCGGCATGCGTCAGCGCGTGTCGGCGCGCGGCGGGCGCTTCGAGATCGAACGCGTGGCGCCGCATGGCACGCGCATCAGCGTGTCGATGCCACGCGAGCGCAGCGCGGGCACGTTCATCGATGCAAGCGCGCCGGCGGCCGTTCCGCTTGCCTGATTACGTAGGACGATACTTACGCCAATAGCAGAGACGGCCGACACCAAAAACCCGTGTGCGCCTACAGCGGCGACTACGCCGCTTTTTTATGATTGATCACAACGGAAGCCTCGAAGGGCTACCCGAATTTCTAATTCAAGGGGAACACACATGACTCGAATCATCGCTTTGCTGCTGATCGCCGGCACCGCCGCGCTCGCGGGCTGCAATACCATGTCGGGCGCGGGCCAGGATATCTCGAAGGGCGGTCAGGCTATTTCGAATTCGGCCGAAGAGCATAAGTAAATTGGCCGCGGCGCGGTGAGCCAGGCGCTCATCGCGTTGATGTTTCGTGCTGATTTTCTGTCGTCCCGTCATGTTTTTTGGCGGGATTTTTTTCGTTTATCTTTAGTACGTGAGAGAGCGTGGATGCGTGGCGCCTGAGGCTTGCTTGCCTCGCGTGATCGGCGACGTTCGCACGTAGGTAGGCGGCCGGATGTCTGCGAGGGTCATAAACCCGCTCCTCTTCGAATGAAAAAACCCCACGCGTGTGGCAGCGTGGGGCTCGTCAATAACTGCGCCCTGTTACCCGGGCGCTTCAACTTACAGCGTGTCCGGCAACTCGATTGCAGGCGTCGTGGTATTGCCGCCCTGTGCAACGAGCACGCGAATCTTGTTCGGGATCACTTGCGACAGCGCGTTGCCTGAAGGCAGCGTCGTCACGAGCCAATCAGCGTTGTTGCTCAGATTGAACGATGCCGACGCATACACCGGCGTCTTCGAACCCGGCAGCGTCGCGACCAGCTGATACGTCCCGCCGTTGACGTAGAGCGAGTCTTGCGTCGTTGCCGGCACGGCGTTCTTGAAGCCGACGCCCGCCATCGTCGGATTGACGGTCGCGATGTTCGTCCCCGGTGCGACCAGATACAGATCGAGAGTCTGCGCATTCGCCGACGCATTGAAGCCGCGCACCCGCGCGCTGTTCGAGAGCAGACCCTTGTCGAACGGATCGTCGATCACGGCGATGGACGGCAGGAAACCCGCGTCAGGCAGCGCGATCACCGTGTACTCGTGACCCTTGGCGGCATTCGAGATGCTCGTGTCGGTCGCGAGTTGCGTCGTCGTGTTGACGGCGGCGTAGGAGAAGTTCTGCTGGCCCGTATCGATGTTTGCGAAGTTCGTCACCGTCTGGTAGCCGAGATTCGCTTGCAGCACCTTGCCGTTGTCGTAGAAATCGACGTTGGGGGCACTCGGGATCGCGTGGATGAAGTGGACTTCTGGATTCGTGAGTCCGAGTTCCTTGCCTACGTCGTCGGAGCCGCCACAAGCGGACAGGAGCGAGGCGACAGCGGCAAGCGCGGTGACTGTGCGGATGAGCTTCATGTTTCCACCTTCCTTAGCTTTAATCATTGATTTTGTTGTCCGGTCCGCGCTGCGAGCACCACGCTTAAGTGATCATGCGTATTGCCCGGCGCGCCTCGGAAGACCCCTTCTCTCTTTTGCTTCTATTCCCTTGAACGACAGGCTTTCGTGTCATGCCGATGAAACTGTCGTTCGAGGGTGACGGCATTGAGCAATGCGCATGCCCTGCATCGGTGCGCAGAGGCGGCAGATATGACGGGAAGCCTTGCGCCGCAAGGCTTTGTTATTCGTTAGAAGAATTGCTCGGGCCGAGCTGGAAGGCCGACTAAAGCGGCGCCGGATACGAGCGAATGCAGCGCGCGGAGGAGGTTTTTACAAAAGGAAAGGCGGAAGGCGTGCAGCTCAAATCAACCCGCGCCGCCGATAATCAAACCAGAACGACAACGCAACGCTCATCAAAATCACGACCGTGGCGACAACCGTCCACTGCGTGATGATTTCCCCGAGCAACAAAGCGCCCAATAAAACCGCGACGACCGGATTCACGTAAAGACAACTCGTCGCGACAATCGTGCTCGTGTTCCGAATGAGAAAGTTATAAGCGACATACGCGGCCATCGAACCGATCACGACGAGATACAAGAACGAAAACCCCGCGCCCATGCTCACTGGGCCAAGGCGCTCGCCTGACACGAACGCGATGACAGTCGCGATAAGCCCGCCAAGCCCGATCTGCAACGCAGTCGACATCAGCAGATTGGAAGGCTGCGAGAGACGGCTTGCCAGATGCGCCCCGCCCGCCCAAAAAATTGCCGCGCACAAGATGGCAAGCGTGCCGACGGTCGAGCTCGGCGAGGGATCGCCATGATTGAGCAACACGATACCCACGAGACCCAGCGCCACCGCAAACCATTCGCCCTTCGCCACACTGCGCCCGGCAAGCGCGGTGAAGATCGTCGCGAAGAGCGGCACGGTAGCCACCATCACGGCAGCCGTGCCGGTTCCCACCGTGCGCATGCCGTAAGCCATCATCCCGCTCGACAAACCTTCGAGCAAAGTCCCGACGATCGCTGCATTACGTACTTCACGCGCCGTCGGCCACACCGCCTTGCGATGCACGGCAATCACGAAGAGACCGACGCCAGCGCACAGGTTACGCAGGCCGCCGAGCATGAGCGGCGGAAACGATTCGAGCGCCAGGTGAATGCCGAGATACGTCGATCCCCACACGAGATAAACGACGGCCAACGCGAGCGCGACGCGTCCCTTGAGGCTGCGAGGAGCGCGAAACGGAAAGCGGTCGGGAAAACCGAGCGGCAGACGCGGAGGTACGGCAGACATGCATTACTCCGCGAAGCGCGCCCGGATCGGGGCAAGAGACTTGCAATGGGGACTGCCGCCAATCGACCGAACGGGGCATGAGCTTGAAGAACGCGCGCGCCAGGTGACGAACGAGGCGGGACTGACGATGGACGGCATGACGGAGCGAAAGAAGTGCGGAAGCGACAGGCGGGGCGACTGCTGACGACATCCGGGTAAGTACCGAAAATCGCGCGCTCGCCATTATGCAGTAAGCGCCTGCGCTTCAGCGCAAACTTCGCGAACGGTTGCCAAGATGCCACGCCACGATGTATGGTGACGCCTGCTAACGCGGGGGTCCTGCGTTGCACATCGCGATTCGTCCGGCTGCGTCGACTGAATGGCCCGTGCAATGTGGGTGAGAAATACCCTTTGAACCTGATCTGGATAATGCCAGCGCAGGGAAGCGTTCGGGCCTCGGCGCACGGTATCTCTCTCACGCGCCACGTCTTCTCGGGCCCGCACCTTTCCATCTCGTTCCTCCCTGTCTAGCTCCTGAATCAGCCGAGCTCGCCGGCGTTCGTTTGTTCGTCGTTCATTCGATCGCCCGCGTGCTCGCTGTCAATTACCGTCCCTGCGACTGAAAAGGAGAAACAGCACATGAATGCGAATCCCAAGTTCCTGTCCGAAAACGCCATCGTCGATGCAGCCGCCATCGCGCCGCTGCCCAACTCGCGCAAGGTCTACGTGACGGGTTCGACGCCCGACATCCGCGTGCCGATGCGCGAGATCACGCAGTCCGACACGCCCGACAGTTTCGGCGGCGAAAAGAATCCGCCGGTGTACGTGTACGACACGTCCGGCCCCTACTCCGATCCGGACGCGAAGATCGACATCCGCTCCGGTTTGCCCGCGTTGCGCGCCGGCTGGATCGAAGCGCGCGGCGACACCGAGGAACTCGCGGGTCTTTCGAGCGAATTCGGCCGCGAGCGCGCCGCCGATCCAAAAACGGCCGAGCTGCGCTTCCCGGATCTGCATCGTCATCCGCGACGCGCGACGCCCGGCAAGAACGTGTCGCAGATGCATTACGCGCGGCAGGGCATCGTCACGCCGGAGATGGAATACATCGCCATTCGCGAGAATCAGCGCCGCGCCGAATACCTCGAAAGCCTCAAGACGAGCGGTCCGAACGGCGCAAAGCTCGCCGCGATGATGGGCCGTCAGCATCCCGGCCAGTCGTTCGGCGCGGTGCCGTTCGACAAGGACGCCCTGAAGGCCATCACGCCCGAGTTCGTACGCGATGAAGTGGCGCGCGGCCGCGCGATCATCCCCGCGAACATCAATCACCCGGAAAGCGAGCCGATGATCATCGGGCGCAACTTCCTCGTGAAGATCAACGCGAACATCGGCAATTCGGCGGTGAGTTCGTCGATCGGCGAGGAAGTCGACAAGATGACCTGGGCGATCCGCTGGGGCGGCGACACGGTGATGGACTTGTCCACGGGCAAGCACATTCACGAGACGCGCGAGTGGATCATCCGCAATTCGCCGGTGCCGATCGGCACGGTGCCGATCTATCAGGCGCTCGAAAAGGTCAACGGCAAGGCCGAAGACCTGACCTGGGAAATCTTTCGCGACACGCTCGTCGAGCAAGCCGAGCAAGGCGTCGATTACTTCACCATTCACGCGGGCGTGCGCCTGCAATACGTGCCGCTGACGGCCAACCGCATGACGGGTATCGTCTCGCGCGGCGGCTCGATCATGGCGAAATGGTGTCTCGCGCATCATCGGGAAAGCTTTATCTACGAGCACTTCGAAGACATCTGCGAGATCATGAAGCAGTACGACGTCTCGTTCTCGCTCGGCGACGGCCTGCGTCCCGGCTCCATCTACGACGCGAACGACGAAGCCCAGCTCGGCGAACTGAAGACGCTCGGCGAACTCACGCAGATCGCGTGGAAGCACGACGTGCAAGTGATGATCGAAGGCCCCGGCCATGTGCCGATGCAGCTCATCAAGGAGAACATGGACCTGCAGCTGGAATGGTGCGACGAGGCGCCCTTCTACACGCTCGGGCCGCTCACCACCGACATCGCGCCGGGCTACGATCACATCACCTCGGGCATCGGCGCGGCGATGATCGGCTGGTTCGGCACCGCCATGCTTTGCTACGTCACGCCGAAGGAGCATCTCGGACTTCCGAACAAGGACGACGTGAAGACCGGCATCATCACGTACAAGCTCGCGGCGCACGCGGCCGATCTGGCGAAGGGTCATCCAGGCGCGCAGGTGCGCGACAACGCGCTATCCAAGGCACGCTTCGAGTTTCGCTGGGAAGACCAGTTCAACCTCGGCCTCGATCCCGACAAGGCGCGCGAGTTTCACGACGAAACCTTGCCGAAGGATTCCGCCAAAGTCGCGCATTTCTGCTCAATGTGCGGCCCGCACTTCTGCTCGATGAAGATCACGCAGGACGTGCGCGACTTCGCGGCCAAGCAAGGCGTCTCCGAAAGCGATGCGCTCGCCAAGGGCATGCAGACCAAGGCCATCGAGTTCGTGAAGAAGGGCGCGGAGATTTATCAGCCGACCTGAAGCAAACGCTGACTGTACGCAACGGCCTGTGCTTCCTTGCAGGCCGTTTTTGCATGGCGCGCGCGTGCACCGTTTCGGGCATCTTTCCTGCTGATAAACGAACGAACCGGCGAAAAAAACGTTGCGGCGTCCGTCGATGAAAGCCAGATCGTGATCGAACGGCAGGACGCGTGGGCAAAGCCGCGGCCGTTTCATTGATCAATCGTTCTGGAGAGTCGACATGAAAATCATCAAACAAATCGGCGCCGCAGCAGTGGTCGTTTCCCTTCTCGCCGGACTCACGGCCTGCGACAACATGACGACGCGTCAACGCGATACGGCTGTTGGCGCTGGTGTTGGCGCCGCGGGTGGGGCCGTGATCGGCGGAAGCGCGTTATCGACGTTGGGGGGCGCGGCAGTAGGCGGGGTTATCGGCAATCAAGTCGGGAAGTAAGCGGGCGATCCACAGTCATCTTATGCGGCAAGCAGCGATGCTTGCCGCCGCTTCGATCGAGGGCTGTTTCAGGATTGATACACGCCGAGGTTTGTTAGCGGACGCGCGACGCGCACGCCGCAACGATCGAGTAAGCTCCTTCTTAACGGACCCTTCCTCGCAATCGCATAGGTAGAGTCCGGCAAGCCGCAAGCAAGGAGCAGCATCATGATTTCCCCGCGCATCATCTTCGGTTACAGGGCAGCGGCCGCTTCGCTTGCTGCCGGATTGCTTCTCGGCGGATGCTACCTGCCGTATCCCGACTACCCCGCTTATTACTATCCGCCGGTTCCCGCTGCCTATACGCAACGTGAGTTCGCGTTACCGGCGCAAGGTGCTTCGGGCGTCAGTGCCGCTAACGCGCCGTCGCAAGCTCAGTACGCAGTGGCCGCGCCGACAGTCGACTACTCGACGATCTATACGAGCACGCCGTATGCGCCGGCTTATCCCTATCCTTACGCGTACGCACCTTATCCCGCTTACGCCGCTTATCCCGCATATGCTGCTTACCCCGGTTATTACGGCTACGGTTATCCGTCGGTGTCGATCGGCTTCGGCTACTGGGGCGGCGGCGGATGTTGCTGGGGACGCGGCTATGGCGGCGGATGGCATGGCGGCGGCGGTGGATGGCACGGCGGTGGCGGCGGATGGCACGGCGGCGGTGGCAGTTGGCAAGGCGGCGGTGGACATGGCGGTGGCGGCCATGGCCATTGAATAAGGAAACACCACGCTCGAATGCGGCGTCGATGTCGCACTCTGCGCCGCTATTACCGACAAAAGTAACAACTCTGAAACATTTTCCGGCAATGCAGACGCAATTCGCTTGCCTTGCCACTCTGTACGATCGGCCACTTTCCTTATCCGACAAGGCCCTGGCGGATTACGCCGGTGCTTTGGCACGATTATCGCTAAATGGTATCCCTACTTATTGGACCGCGCGGGTGTCAGCCCAAGCGTTACCTATCGTTCTCGGGGATTGGACATGATGGCCTTCGCTTTTTTCCTGCTGTGGATGGTCGCATCCCTTGGGCTGCTCGCGCTCTGGGTATTTCGCCAAGTGCCGGCATCGCGTCTTGATTCCAGCGCCGCACAACGAACAACGGCTACTCCAGCGACCGTCGAGAGCTGAGCGCCGCATCCCGCGAAACGCGTGACCAACCGTCCGAACGGAGCAGATGCGTCACGTCCCTTTCCGCTTCCATCCGGCATCCTTACGCCAATATTCAAGCCTTGACGAGGGCCATCCTCGCCCTATTCTTAGTGAGCGCGTTATGCGGTTGCTTAAAGTCTTCGATACCACTCGAACCAGCAGCGAAGACCGCGGCATCCATCCAAGAATAGAGACACAGGAGACCCGATGTTCCATCAGATCCTCACGCCTATCGCGGGTTCGCTCGCGCTCTCCTTCATCGTTGCCGCGTTGCCTATCATCGTCGTACTCGTCATGCTCGGCTGGGCGCGCCGTCCCGCGTGGCAGGCTTCGCTTGCGGGACTGATCGTCGCGTTGATCATCGCGATGGTGGGCTGGCACTTCCCGCTTGGACTCGCGCTCGACTCCATCGCGGCCGGCGCCGTGTTCGCGCTCTGGCCGGTGATGTGGATCGTGTTCTCCGCGATCCTGCTCTACAACGTCGCGCAACGCTCGGGACGCTTCGAAGCGTTTCGCGTGTGGATGATCGACAACCTGCCGAACGACCGGCGCATCGTGCTCGTGGTCATCGGCTTTTCGTTCGGCGCATTGCTCGAAGGCATCTCGGGCTTCGGCACGCCGATCGCCATCACGAGTTCGCTCTTGATCTTGCTCGGCTTTCCGACGCTCGAAGCGCTCACGTTCACGCTGATCTTCAACACGGCGCCAGTCGCGTTCGGCGCGCTCGGCGTACCGATCACCGTGCTCGGCGCGGTCACACACTTGCCCACCGATGCACTCGCCAAGATGGTCGGCCGCCAGTTGCCGTTCTTCGCGTTCTTCCTGCCGTTCTATGTTATCGGTATCTACGCGGGCTTTCGCAACATGCTGCGCGTGTGGCCCGTGCTGCTCGTCTCGGGCGGCGCGTTCGCGCTGACGCAGTACGTCACGTCGAACTACATCAGCTATTCGCTCACCGATGTCCTCTCCTCGCTCGTCTCGCTGATCCTCACCATAGCGTTCCTGCGCGTCTGGAAGCCCGCGCCCGACGAACGCTTCGCGGTGAACGTCGATCGCCTCGCCAACGCGCGCGGCAACGTCTCGGCCGCTCAGGGATGGATGCCGTGGATCGTCGTCTCGGTCGTGGTGATCGTCTGGACGGTAGCCAAGATATTCCTCATCGGCGACGTGAAGGTCCCGTGGCCAGGGCTCGACAAGGCGGTCTACATCACGCTCTACAATCAGCCCTACGGCGCGATCTGGGACTTCCAGCCGCTCGCCACCGGCACGGCGATTCTCGTGGCGGCTATCATCACCGCGCTCCTGGTAAAGCTGCCGGCAAGCGAGTTCGGCCACGCTATCGTCGATACCTGGGTGCAAACGCGCATTGCCATCTTCACGGTGGCGACCATCGTCGGGCTCGCGTATCTCATGAACTACTCGGGCATGAACTACACGCTCGGACTCGGGGTGGCCTCGGTCGGGCCGTTCTTCCCGCTCGTGTCGGCCTTTCTCGGCTGGGTGGCGGTGTTTCTCTCAGGCAGCGATACCTCGGGCAACGCGCTCTTCGGCAACCTTCAGGTGGTCGCCGCTCATCAACTCAATCTCAATCCTGTGCTGATGGCCGCGACCAATTCGTCCGGCGGCGTGATGGGCAAGATGATCTCGCCGCAAAACATTTCGACGGGCGTCGCCACGACCGAACTCAAGGGCAAGGAAGGACTCGTCTTCGCGCGCACCTTCAAGCATTCGATTCTGCTCACCATCATTCTCGGCATTCTCGTGTGGCTGCAGCAGAACGTGTTGACGTGGATGATTCCGCCACATTGATTGTTCCTTGCGGTCTCATCGGCGCGATGACCGACGGCGCACGGCGCGGTGCTAACATGCGCGGACTTTTCCTTGGAACACTGAAGTCCGCATCGTCATGTCACCCGTCAATTTGTTGCAACTCGTCTGTCTCGCCGCGCTCTGGGGCGCGTCGTTTCTCTTTATCCGCGTGGGCGTCGCCGAGTTCGGCGTCGCGCCGCTCATGGCCTTGCGCGTCGGCATCGGCGCCGTGTTTCTCGTCGCCATGCTGCTCGGCCGCCGCCAGTTTTCGAGCAGTCTCGCGATCATGCGCAAGCGTGCGCTACCGCTACTCATCGTCGGCATTCTCAATTCGGCCGCGCCGTTCTGCCTATTCGCTTATGCTGAGTTGACGCTTTCGGCTGGCGCCACATCCGTCATCAATGCGACGACGCCGCTGTGGGGCGCGCTCGTCGCCTATCTCTGGCTGAAGGACCGGCTCACGACCTTGCGCACTATCGGTACGGCGATCGGTTTCGCGGGGGTGCTGCTGCTCGTGTGGAATCAGATAGAAGGCTCGCCCGGATCGGCGGGATCGGGCGGGGCGGGCGTGCTGGCGGCGGCCGCGGCGCTCGCGGCATCGGCGCTATATGGTGTTGCGGGCAACTTCGCGAAAAAGTATCTGATGGACGTCGATGCCATGACCAACGCCGCGGGCAGCATGATCGGCGCGACGCTCGTGCTCGCGCCTATCGCCTTCGTCACGTGGCCCGCCGCGCCGGTCTCCGCGCCTGCATGGGCGGCGGTGCTCGCGCTGGGCGTGGGTTGCACGGGTATCGCGTACTTCATCTACTACCATCTGGTCGCGGTCGTCGGTCCCGCGCGCGCGATGACCGTCACTTTCGTCATTCCGCTCTTCGGCATTCTGTGGGGCGCGTTGTTTCTGCATGAGCGGGTGTCGCTCGTCATGCTCGAAGGCTGTGCCGTCGTCCTTGCGGGCACCGCGCTCGCCACCGGCGCGATCAAGCGCCTGCCGTTTTCAGGACGCCGCAAGCTCGTAGGCTGAACTAGACTGCAAACAGCGCAGCCGCTGCCGCAGTGCGAGATTCATCGAATTGTTCAGATGCGCGTTGCATTTCGTGCAACGCGCCGGCATGCGCATCCATGCGTTTCCTGGAGCAGACCATGCACGACTTTTTCGCGAAGGCCAGGCACGAATTGATGAAGATGCTGCCGCCCACCTTGTTCTTCTTCGTCGTGCTGCACGTGGTGATGGTCGTGCACGCGCTCATGGTGAAAGGCGCCGGCCTGTCGATTCCCGCGTCGGCATCCGTGCTCGTCGCCTCGCTCATTCTCGGCAAGGCGGTTCTACTCGCCGACATGCTGCCGTTCATCAATCGCTATCCCGAGCGCCCGCTCATCTGGAATGCGGGATGGAAAACCGTCATTTACACGCTCGTCGCGCTGGTGCTCCATTACCTGGAGCGCTTGTTCGAGTTCTGGAAAGAGACGCATAGTCTTGCGGCCGCGCACCAGGACTTGCTGGACCATCTGAACTGGCCGCAATTCTGGGCCGTGCAGATTTTGCTCGTCACGCTCGTCTTCAACTATTGCGTCTTCGCGGAACTCGCGCGCGTGCTCGGACGCGGCAGGCTTAAGACGATCATGCTCGGGCCGCTCGATGTATCGCCCGCGGAGCAGCACGGCTGACGCGCCGCTTCAACTCCCGCTCGAATCCCGCTTGAATTCCCGCTTCAGTCGCCGTGCACCGGCCCGCGCCCAGCCTTGATCGCCCCGCGCCTGACCTTGCCTTCGACGCGCCGCACTTGCGAACCGCGCGTTGGCTTGGTCGCGATGCGCTTGCGGCGCACGATGCTCACGCTGCGAATCAGCTCGTCGAGCCGCGCGAGCGCCGCCGCGCGATTCATGTCCTGCGTCCGATATTCCTGCGCCTTGATGACGACCACACCATCGCGCGTCACGCGGCTATCCGACAGCGCGAGCAGCCGCGCCTTGATGTGCTCCGGCAACGACGATGCGCGGATGTCGAAGCGCAGATGAATGGCGCTCGATACCTTATTGACGTTCTGCCCGCCCGCACCCTGCGCGCGCACGGCCGTCAGCTCGATCTCGTGCGGCGGCACGGCGATGCTGTCGCTCATCGGTGGGCTCCCTTGAAGATGTGTTCGGCGCTTTTCACGTGAGCATAACAAAGGCCGCGAGGCGCCGAAAAGCTGGCCATTCGGACGAGTTCCGAACGAAGCGCAAGTGAGTTATAAGTGCATGACAAGTGCGATAGACTCAACCCGCCTGACCGCCTGGGTCCGGAGCGTGCTTCGCCCGTGGTCATAACGAGCGTCAAACCAGGAAGTCGATGCGCTATTCGTTCGAAATCAGGAAGTTCATTTACAGCCAGTATTTCTTCGGCGGCTTGCGGATCGCTCTGGGCGTGTCCCTGCCCGCCGTGCTCATGCTCATCGTGTTTCACAATCGCGAGCTGGGCTTCACCATCGCGACGGGCGCGCTTGGCGCGTGTGTCATCGACATGCCGGGTCCGCTCAAATACAAGCACAACGAGATGCTCGCGTGCACGGTGATCGGCTTCTTCTCGGCGCTCGCCACGGGCATTGCGACGGCGCATCCGTTGACGCTATGGCTCACGGTCGTGCCGCTCACCTTCGTGCTCTCGCTGATCGTCGTCTATGGCAACCGCTGGCCGCAGATCAGCTTCGCCACGCTCTTCATGATGGTGGTCACGCTGGAAGAGCACTTCACGCCGATGCAGGCGCTCGTCAACGCGTCGTGGATCTTGCTGGGCGGCCTCTGGTACACGTACTGGGCCACGCTCGTGAGCCGGCTGCTCGTGTATCGCATCGAACAGCAGGCGCTGGCGCAGAGCATCTTCAGTTGCGCGGAATATTTGCAGGCGCGCGCCGAGTTTTACGACAACGACGCCGATCTCGACGAATGCTACCGAAAGCTCATCGAAAAGCAGATTGCGGCGGTGGAGCAACAGGAAGCCGCGCGCGACATCGTGCTGCGCAATCTGCCGAAAGTAAAAAGCCGCAAGCTCGACGCGCGGCGCGCGCGGCTTTTCAATCTGTTCATCAACGTGGTGGATCTGCACGAGTTCTTCGTCGGCGCGCATACGGACTATCCGCTCGTGCGCAAGACGTTCGCGGGCTCGGACGTGCTGATCTTTTATCGCGACCTGATGCGCAAGGCGAGCGCGGATCTCGAAGAAATCGGCTTGGCCGTATTGCAGAACAGTTCCGCGCCCAGGCAGATCAGCATGAAGGCGGAGCTGCGCGCTATCGAGTACGAACTCGAACTCATGCGCAAGCACGGCATGCCCGAGAAGAACGCCGAAGCCTACGCGGCCGCGGCGGCGGTGTTCCGCCGTTTGTGGAGCGCCACGCGCCTGATCGACAAGATGCGCCGCCGCACGCGCGATGACGCGAGCCTGATCGAAACCGAAGTGCAGATCGACCATGCGTTGTCGCGTTTCATATCGAGCCGGCGCGTGCCGTTCATGCAGATTTTCTCGAATCTCACGATGGCCTCGCCGAGCTTCCGGCACGCGCTTCGGGTCACGATCGCGGTGGGCATCGGCTTCTGGCTGGGACGGCTCTTGCCGCTCACGAACGCGTACTGGATCGTGATGACCACGGTCATCATTCTGAAGCCCGGCTATTCGCTCACGAAGCAGCGCAACACGCAGCGGATCATCGGCACGGCGATAGGCTGCGCGCTGACCATCGCGCTGATTCTGCTCGTGAAGGAGCCGCACATTCTGCTCATCGTGATGTTCGCGTCGATGGTGATGAGCTACAGCCTGCTGCTCTTCAACTATGCGGCGAGCGTGGTGTTCACGTCGTCGTATGTGCTCTTGATGTTTCATCTGCTCGCGCCGGGAAGCATGCGGCTGATCGGCGAACGGGCTATCGATACGGTGGTTGGTTGCGCGATTGCAATCGCGGCGAGCCATCTGTTCCCGTATTGGGAATATCGGCTGATGGGCAAGCTCGTGAAGGATCTGCTTGGCGCGACGCGCAATTACCTCGAGGCGAGTTGGTGGTGGAAGGCCAAGAGCGCGAGCGCGGGGCAAGCGGAGAGTAAAGCGCGTGGCGGTGCGGGTGCGGGTGCGGGTGCGGGTGCGGGTGCGGGTGCGGGTGCGGGTGCGGGTGCGGGTGCGGGTACAAGCACCCGCATGCAAGATTCGATTGCACCGGCCGCCGTCGCCACGGCCACCGCGACACAGACGCTAGACGACGCCGCCGTATCGACCATCGTGATCGCGAAAGAAGCCGCCAACGAATCCACCGTCGACACTCCCGCGCTCGATCCGAATCTCGTGACGGCATCGGCGGTACGTGCCGCGAGCGCAACGGCGGAAAAGCTGTCGTCGGTGAGCATCGGCGAGAGCACGGCGGCGACCACCAGCAAGGGCGCATCGGCTGCCGCGACCGTCGCCGCCACCGCGCTGGACCGCGACTTCCGCTACCGGCTCGCGCGCAAGAACGTGCACATTGCGTTCGCCAATCTCGCGCAAGCGTTCCAGCGAATGATGCTGGAGCCCAAGGCGCAGCAAAAATACGTCGCCGAACTCAACGATCTGCTCGTGCAAAGTCACGTGCTCGCGTCGCAGATCACGGCAGCGGCGCCGCTTCTGCAAACGATCAACGAAGCCGAAGGTCAGGCGTTCGAACCGTTGCAACGGACTTTCGGAATCGTGCGCGACAATCTGTCCGATGCACAGGGCGCGCTGCCGGAGCCCGCGCGCGAAGAAGCGACACCGGCGAATGCGGACGACATCAAGGAACTGCGCCGTGAACTCGACGCCATGGTCACGAACGCCGAACGCACGCAGGCGTTGCCCGCCGATACCCTTCACGATCTCAAACTGCTTGCGCATCAATGCAAGCAGATGCTTACGGCTTCCGCGCTGATCAGCAAGGATGCGGCGCAGATTCGCTTGCCGGTTTGAGGGGCTCGGCTACTGCGACGCTCCGATCGCCGGCACGGCCGGCCGCGCATCGCTCGCTGGCGAAGGCGTCGCGTTTTGTTGATCGAAGTCGCGCTTCTCGCGAATCGCGTTATACGCGAGCGTGCCGATCACGAGCAACACCACGACGACGATAAACGCGCCGACGCCGAATGTCGGATTCTTCTTCTTGGGCGCGCCGTTGCGGGTGCTGTCCGGGCGGCGGTCGTTGCGGTCATCGGTCATGGCGGATGTTGCGTCTCCTGGCGCGTTTCGTCATCAACCCGTGATAGTACCCGCACTGGTTTTCAGTTGCGTTGCGCCGACCGTTCCTCGATCTGCCGCATGTCCACGCGCGCCGTTTCGGAAGACGGCCAAGCACCGCGAAATTCTTTGCTGCACGGTCCCGCTTGAGGGGCACCGCGTCACCGGCCATACTTCCTTCGATTCCATGCGCGTCTGATTCCGGCCGGGGCAGTAAGGGCTAGACCGGAATACCTAGTGACTGGACGCGTTACGCCGCCCTCCACGGGCGGCTTTTTTTTGGCGAATCGATCATGCCGCGCCTTCCACAGGCAGGCGCTTGGTGCGGACCGAAGTGGCATGGCGCGGGCAAGCGCCAACCGCCATCTGAAAACAAGTCACGCCTCAGGATTCGAGCGTGGGACGCACCGGCAATGCGGTCGAATACTTGATCTGCTCCATCGCGAAGCTCGAACTGACATCGTAGAGCGGCACGGCGCGAATGAGCTGCTTATAGACGCGGTCGTAATCGTCGATATCGGATACCACCACGCGCAGCAGATAGTCCGTCTCGCCACTCATCCGATACACCTCCACGACCTCCGGAATGTCGCGCACGGCGCGCGTGAAGTCCTCGGCCCAGATCTGCGTGTGCTGATTCGTGCGTACCGCGACAAACACCGTGGTGCCGACACCCAGCTTCTTCGGATCGCATAGCGCCACCTGTGCGCGGATCACGCCGGTTTCCTTCAAGCGCTGCACGCGCTTCCAGCACGGTGTCTGCGAAAGATTCACGCGCTGCGCAAGCTCGGCGATAGGCATCGTCACGTCGGTCTGCAGCAATTCCAGCAGCTTGCGATCGATAAGGTCCATTCCCACAGCGCACCCCCGATAGGAAATTATTCTATTTTTGGTTCTTCGAGCGGAATTATATGGAAACTAATTCTGGGCGCAAGCCGGTATAAATGTTGTTCGCGAAACACAACGAAAACCGGTGCCGTCATCATGAAATTCGAAGCGTTCAGCCGCCTTTCGCGGCCTCGGGATCAAGCGCCGGCGTCGCCACGCGGCGGTTCGGCGCTAAACCGGCTCTGCGATGAAATCGATGCCGCCTTCCATTCCGCCGATGCCTTGTCGTTCGGATCGCGCGTGCGTGCGGCTCTGCGGCGCGCTTCGTCCGATACGAGCCTGCTGCGTCTCGATCAGCGTGAGAGCGGCGCGCGCGGCTATCGCCGTCATCTGCTGGCGGCCGATCCGCTTGACCGCTACGCCATCGCCGCGCTCGTCTGGGAGCCGGGACAGGCGAGTCCGGTGCACGGTCATCGAACGTGGTGCGGCTATGCGGTGATCGACGGGACGCTTGAAGAGACGCTTTATCGCTGGGACGCGCCTTCGGCATCAGCCATCGAAACGCGGCGTCACGCGCGCGATGCCGGCGACGTCTCCTTCGTGCAGGCGGGCCGAGGCGCCATTCACCGCTTGGGAAATCCCGCCGATGCCACCGCGCGCGCGATCTCGCTGCATATCTACGGCGTCGCGGGCGACGAGATTGCCACGCACGTGAACGACTTGCTCGCGGCCTGATGACGCGTTTGCCTCAACCTTTGCCCGGCTCCGCCGTGGGAATCTGCGGCGGAATTTGCACGGACTGGTCCGTCGGCGGCGGCGCGGGACGCGGTTCGTGCGAGACATCGCGGGCCTTCGAGGGATCGGCATCCACGAATTCCTCGTCCTCGAGCAGCCGCTCTTCGCCCGTCCAAATGCGCTGCGCGCGGCCATCGGCGTGCGGCTCGAACGCGGCATGCAGGTCGGTGCGGCTCATCTGCACATGCATCCGCGGCACGGGAATCTCGATGCCCGCCTCGTCCATCCGCCGCTTGATGCGCAGATTGAACGCCCGCGCCACACTCCATTGCTGCAGCGGCCGCGTCTTGATCTGCCCTTTCACGACCATCCAGTTCGGATCGAAACGGTCCAGTCCCCAGACCTCCACCGGACCCAGCATCTCGCGCCGGTAGCGTAGATCGTCCATCAGCTCGACTCCGACTTCGCGAATCATTTGCGTGATTTCGTCGACATCCGCCGAAAACGGCATGCGCACTTCGAACACGGCGTAGGCGAAGTCGCGCGACAGGTTCTTCACCGTCTTGATCTGCGAGAAGGGAATCGCGTGGATTGCGCCCTGGCCGTCGCGCAGGCGCACGGTGCGGATCGTCAGACTTTCGACGATACCCGCGTGGCCGCCTTCCACCTCGATCGAATCGCCGACGGAAATGGTGTCCTCGATGATGATAAAAAGCCCCGTGATCAGATCCGCGACCAGCGATTGCGCGCCGAAGCCGACCGCGAGCCCGATCACGCCCGCGCCCGCCAGCAAGGGCGTGACGTTCAGGCCGAGATTGGCCGCGGTGACGATGCCCGCGATCATCAGCAGCACGACGAACACGACGTTGCGCACGAGCGGCAGCATGGTGCGCGCGCGCATGCTCGGGCCGCGCGTGCCGCGCCGCGTGGAATCGGGCCGCAACGTCTCCTGGATGGCGGTATCGATCAGGATCCACACCAGCCAGACTATGAAAAACGTCAGCACGATCATGGCGAACGCGCGCGTGATGCCGCGTGCCGCGACGCTCTCCTCGGCCATGTGCGCGAGCGAAAAACCCCAGAAGCGCGACGACAGTTCGAGGAATACGAGCCACACGCCGGTCACGATCATCGTGCCGGCGAACTTCACGAGCCGCCGCACGTAAGCCGACTGGCGGCGCGGCTTCTGCGACTTCGGCCGCGTGATGCGGATCACGATCGCCGACAGGAAGAACGCGACGACGAGCAGTCCGGCGGTCGCAATCGCCATCTGCAACACGTTCTCTGATGTACCGATGCCCGCGAGCGTCGCCACCACCGACGCCGACGCCAGCAGCAGCAACGGCACCTGCCACAACGAAGCGACCACTTCGAAGGTCTCGGTCGCGGCCTTGCGCGTGTTGCGCTGCTCGTAGGTGCGGCTGCGGATCAGATGCGCGACCGGCCGCTGGAACGCCAGCGCGAAATACGCGGTAAGCGCCGCCGCGCCCATGTTTGCGAAGGTCGAGATCAGGGCGGACAGATTGGTGCCGAGTTGCTGCGCGACGTCGTAGTTGGCGGCCGCGTCGCCGAGCGCACCGAACGTGCCGATCAGGAACAGGAGCCGCCGCGCGCGGATGATCAGCACGTTCACCGCCACACGCCGGTGTGCCGAGCCGAACAGCGAAAACATGATGAGGCAGATCGCCGAGAACACCGCGCCCGCCACGATGGCGTAGGCCGTGACCATCGCGAGCGTGCGGCCGAGCGAAAGCGGCATCATGCGCACGAAGGCCAGCGCGACGAGAAACGCGAACAAATAAGGCGCGACGCGCCGCAGCGCGAAGAGCAGCAATTCGCGCGTGGTCGGGTTGGAATGCAGTCCGGCCTGGATGCCGTAACGCGCGTGGACCTGCCGCTGCACATAGACGAGGACGAACGCGCACGCGCCCCAGCCGACGAGCATCGCGAAGTAATTGAAAAGCGTGCGGCCAAACGGCTCGCGGCTCTGACTCGTGACGATGGTGAAGAGTTCGTTGCCGGCCGCGTTGAAGCGCCCGCCCCAGTACGCGATCGGCGTTTTGCCGCGCTTCACGTCGGCTTCGATGTTCGTGAGCGCCGATGCTATCGCGCCCAGCAAGCCCGCGTTCTGCACCATGCTCGCCACGACCGACGATGCCGTCGACGGCGTGGCCGCGGGCGCGCTTGCGCCTGACGCAGCGGCTGAATCGACCGCGACCGCGCCCGGTGCCGCGCCAGCCGTCTCGGCCGCGCGCTTGGCTTCGCGCAGTTTCTTCAATTGCGCGACGAGCGCGCCGCGTTGACGATCGCTGTCGAGCGTCGAGATGACCGTATCGAGCGAGCGCACCATGTCGGCATCCGATACGGCCGGGTCTGTCACGCCGGAAGCCGCATCGGGAGCGGATGCGGGTGCGGCGGGCTTGATCAGTTCCTCGAACGAAGGCAGCGTGAGCGCCGGAGCCGCGAACGCGGCGGGCGAGAAAAGCGCAAGCGCGGCCATCCAAAATATCGCGACGATCGCCAGCGCGCCGTCATGCGCGAGCTTGCGTGACTTCATAACTGTCTCGATTTCCGAAAGACCGCCAGTTTAGCGGCTGCGGTGAAGGCATCGGCCGAATCGGACGTAACGGAATGTTAAGTCGACGCCGGCTGCTTACTTGTCCATTTCCGTGCGGGCGCCGCTCGTGTCGGTGGTCGGGCTCGCGCCCGAAGTGCCCGACGTACCCGCGTTACCCGACGTGCCCGATGCGCTTCCATCCTTCGACCAGTCCTGCAACTTGCGGCCCGCGTTCTGCAAACCGGCGCCCGTCGCGCTGGCCGCGTCGGTGATGGCGGCGTTAGTCGCGCTCGCCGCGTTCTGCAGATTCGCACGCGCCGTCGCCGCGACGCTGCTCGCGGAGATATCGGGCATCGAGCCGGCGTTGTCGATGTTCTGCTGAGCTGTCTGTTTGGCGGAATCGACCTTCTGGTCGACGTAACTCGCCGCCTGATCGAACTTTTGCTGGGTCTGGCTCGCGAGGTTGTTGAGCGCGCCCGCCGCCTGTCCTGCCGATGCATCGTGCTTTTCGCACGCGGCAAGTACACCGAGCGCGGCGAGCGCGATCCCGATTCGGGTCATGGGCGAAGTCTGCATGGTCGTTCCTTCCAGATGTGGTGCCTGAGTGCTGCATGAATCTCGATGCGAAGTCCGCACGCCTGAGCGCGATTTGTTCCTCTTGGAAGTGGCGCTCATCATACGCTGACCCTGGATGGCAACGTTTTGAGCGCATTTTGCCTAAGCGCGAAAGCTCGAATTGGCACTTGGATAAGAAGCGTTTTGTAAAGCTTGCATCACGAGGGAACCTTGGAAAACCCTTACCGGCTCTTCTCGGCTTTGCCTAACTTTTGAACACCCTCTAACTCCCCGCGAATGTAATAGAGTTTTCCCTCTACATTTAGGACACTTCTGGTTTTGAGAGGCATGGGACTCGCATATATTCGCCGCCAGTCCACATCTCTTCGCGCCAACGTTGCCCCCATGCTTTATATGAATTTCGTCGTGGCCCTCTTCGCCGGGGTCCTGCTTTTCGAGCCTTTCACCCGTCCTCCTGTCTCCCGCTTTACCACGCACCAGATGCGCCGCAGTCTGGCCAAGCGCGCCTACTACCAAGCGGCGGCGGCATTCTTCGCGGCGCTTTTGATCGCCACCAGTCAGCCAGCGCCCGAACGCATTTCGCCGGTATTCGTTTTGAGCGTCGCGTTGCTTTTGTTACTTGCGAGCGTGTACTGGATCATGCGCGGCAAGCGCCTGCTTCGGCAGCGCCGTGTGTTCAACGAATTCGATTGAATCGACTCACCGGGCGGCGCATCGCGCGCCGCTATCGGTCCACGCGCCCGGCCTTCGGGCGCGCGCCTCGCCCTCTTCCAGCGTCTCCGCAACCCTTCGCGCCGAAGCAAACTTGCTTCCAGTCCGACGCCATTTCTGCTTTCAGCGTATATTCAGTGCGTTTGTTACCGCAAACATAGGGCGAAAAAAAAGGCGCTATGTTTCCATAGCGCCTTAAAAGTTCTAGCCATTCCGAGGGCCGTGCTAGAACCTGAGAGCCGGTCATTCAAGCGGGGAGCGGAAAGCAACTGTGCACGTCGCCCCACCAGTTTCGAAATTCGGTTCCATTTTTTATGGGATTGCTGCCCAAGTCAAGCAAAATCTCCGGCGCAGAACTTCTGCCCAAGGTAATCTTTGCAAACCCCTATCAAGAGAAATGTTTCATTCCGTCTGCTGCTTATCGATGAGAGGCTTGCACCGCTTGCAAGTTTAAGTGGCATCCGGGTTATTTAGCGTCAGTCCGCATCCGAAACTACGTTTCAGAAAATAAGAATGCACACATTAAAAAGCCGGCTACCAGACCGGGAAAAACCGAGAGAAAGAGAGGGCGAAGAAGTCACGGCGCTTGCGCGCGGTCTGGACGTTCTACGCCGTATCGCTGCCGCCGATGCCCCTGTCAGCAACCGAGAGCTGACCGAATGGACCGGCATTCCCAAACCTACCGTGTCGCGTATCACAGCAACGCTCGTCGGCGCAGGCCTGCTGCTGCGGCTGCCCGACAGCGAGCGTTTCGTGCTGACCGCCTCGGTTCTGGAATTCAGCAACGGATTCTTACGCAATTTCGATATTCGTGCTCGGGCGCGCCCCTACCTCATCGCGCTCGCCGAGGAAACCAGCCTGTCGGTGCATCTGGCGGTTCGGGACCGGTTGGAAATGGTCGTTATCGATGCCATCCGTCCGCGTTCGGCCGTGCTCGTCTCACGTCTCGAAGTGGGCGGAAGGATGGACCTCACCCGTACCGCCGTGGGGCGCGCGTACTTGTCCGTGCTGTCGCAGGCGGATCGCGAAACGCTCATCGGTAGTCTGCAGATCGCATCCGGCGACGACTGGCCGCTCATCGCGATGGGACTTCGGCACGGTATCGAAGACACGCATCGCAATGGCTTCGCGGTTTCGATCGGCGAATGGCATCTGGGGCTCAACGCGGTCGCGGCGGGCTTCATCGGTCCGTCGGAGGAGCGTTACTCCGTGAACTGCGGCGGCGCGGCGCATCAGTGTCCCGAAGAGACGCTCATCGAAATAGTCGCGCCCGCGCTGCTGCGCTGCGTGAGCCAAATCGCGCACGAGATCGGCGGCACGTCCGGCGCCGCATCGGCGGCCATCGCGATGGCTGCCTCTACGGACTTGCGCGCCACCGAGTAGACTTGACACCCCTGACGTATTGGCCGGCCGACCCATCGACGGGTTCGGCCGGCCTGCGCTCGCATCGTGCGAAAGCCATGTCAGGCCGCGTGTAACACTCGTAATCAGCCGAAAGAAAGGTAGGTGGACGGGCCTCGATGCGGGACGTAGCATCATGCTTCGCACGACCGCGCGGCGTTGGTGCGGCTTGTATGCGTCGTGTCTCTTCGTTGCGGTTTCGTCATGCGCGGCAGCGCTTCGAACGCGTCGCGAAAAAGCTTCATGTGCTCATCGCCCGCTTTCAGGTCCTGGCCTCGATGCGGCTTGCAGATTGCGCTGTCCTGCCTGGCGTTCGCGCGCCGCCTTGGGCGCTCCAACGAATCACTTGAAATACCAGCCACAGAACCGATGGACGACCAAAAGAATTCTCCCGGACAACCGCAGAAACCGTCCAACTCGCCTGATCGACCTGCCACGACCACGCTCGGGGAACGCCCGCCAAGGCGGCGCAAGCTCGTCCCGCTCGTGATCGCTTTGCTGATTGTCGCGGGAGCCGTCGCCTGGTGGCATCCGTGGAGCCGCAACAGTGCCTCGGGTCAACCACAGGATGCACGTCAGGGCGGCGGCCGTCGCGGCGGCGGCGCGAACGCGATGAATCAGCCGCAGCCCGTGCATGTCGCGACCGTCGCGCAAGGCGAGATGCCGGTGGTCATCAATTCGCTCGGCACGGTCACGCCGCTTGCCAACGTCACGGTCAAGACGCAGCTCAATGGCACGCTGATGGACGTCGCCTTCAAGGAAGGCCAGATGGTCAAGAAGGGCGACGTGCTCGCGCAGATCGACCCGCGTCCTTATGAGATTTCGCTGCGTAACGCCGAAGGCACGCTGGCGCGGGATCAGGCGCTGTTGCAGACCGCGAGGCTCGACTTGCAGCGTTATCAGACGCTGCTCTCGCAAGACTCCATCGCCAAGCAACAGGTCGACACTCAAGGCTCGCTCGTCAAGCAGTATGAAGGCGCGGTCAAGTCGGACATGGCCAACGTCGATACCTACAAGCTCGATCTCACCTACGCGCGCATCACGGCGCCCGTGTCGGGACGCGTCGGCCTGCGTCAGGTCGATCCCGGCAATTACGTGACGACGGGCGACACCAACGGCGTCGTGGTCATCACGCAATTGCAGCCGATCAGCGTGATCTTCACCACCTCGGAAGACAACCTTGCCGCCATCCTGAAGCCGCTGCATGCGGGCACGAAGATGTCGGTGACGGCATATGACCGCGCCAATACGGTTGCGCTCGAATCGGGCTATCTGGAAACCCTCGACAACCAGATCGACACCACCACCGGCACCGTCAAGCTGCGCGCGACCTTCGACAACAAAGGACTCGGGCTCTTTCCGAACCAGTTCGTGAACACAAAGCTGCTCGTCGATGTCATCAAGGACGCGCTTATCGTTCCGACTTCGGCGGTGCTGAATGGCTCGTCGGGATCGTTCGTGTATGTCGTCAAGCCGGACAATACGGTGACGGTGCGCAACGTGAAAACCGGTCCCGTCGATGGCGAGCGCACCAGCATCAAAACCGGTCTGCAGGCCGGCGAGCGCGTGGTGATCGACGGCTCCGACCGGCTCAAGGAAGGCGCGAAGATCACGATTCCGGCGGACAAGGCCAAGGGTGCTTCGGGCGCATCCGGCGCTTCAGGTGCATCGGCGGCGGCTGCCGCGTCGGCAGCTTCGGGTGCGCGGCATGGCGGGCATCGTCGTCAGCAACCGCAGCAGTGACAGTTAAGCCAAGAGCAACCAGAGCCGCATGAATCCATCTCGCCTTTTTATCCTGCGTCCGGTCGGCACGGCGCTTCTGATGGCGGCGATCATGCTGGTCGGCCTCGTCGCGCTACGTTTTCTGCCGCTGTCCGCGCTGCCCGCGGTCGACTATCCGACCATCCAGGTGCAGACGTTTTACCCCGGCGCGTCGCCGGATGTGATGACCTCCAGCGTCACCGCGCCGCTCGAAAAGCAGTTCGGGCAGATGGCGAGCCTGAACCAGATGTCGTCGCAGAGTTCGGCGGGCGCGTCGGTCATTACCTTGCAGTTCAGTCTGGATTTGCCGCTCGATATCGCCGAGCAGGAAGTTCAGGCCGCCATCAACGCGGCGGGTAATCTGCTGCCGTCCGACCTGCCCGCCCCGCCGATCTACGCGAAAGTGAACCCCGCCGACGCGCCGATCATCACGCTCGCGATCAGTTCCAAGACACTGCCGCTCACCAAGGTCCAGGATCTCGCCGACACGCGCCTCGCGCAGAAGATTTCGCAAGTCGCGGGCGTGGGTCTCGTGTCGATCAGCGGCGGCAACCGCCCCGCCGTGCGCATTCAGGCGAACACACGCGCGCTGGCCTCGTACGGGCTGAATATCGACGACTTGCGCACGACTATCGCCAACCTCAACGTCAATACGCCGAAGGGCAATTTCGACGGCCCGTCGCGCAACTACACCATCAACGCGAACGACCAGTTGACCGATGCAAGCGCGTACCAAAGCGCGGTGGTCGCATACAAGAACGGCCGGCCGGTCATGCTCACCGATGTCGCCACGGTCGTCGAAGGTCCGGAGAATACCAAGCTCGGCGCGTGGGTCGACGCGACGCCCGCCATCATCCTCAACGTGCAGCGTCAGCCGGGCGCGAACGTCATTCAAGTGGTGGACGGCATCAAGAAGCTGCTGCCAGGCTTGCAGCAATCGCTGCCGGCGGCGCTGGACGTGCGCATCGTCACGGACCGCACCACCACCATCCGCGCGTCGGTGCGCGACGTGCAGTTCGAACTCGCGCTCTCTGTCGTGCTGGTCGTGCTGGTAATTTATCTGTTTCTCGCCAACGTCTACGCCACCATCATCCCGAGTCTTTCCGTGCCGCTGTCGTTGGTCGGCACGCTCGCGATCATGTACCTGTGCGGCTTTTCACTCGACAATCTTTCGCTGATGGCGCTGACCATCGCGACAGGCTTCGTCGTCGACGACGCCATCGTCATGATCGAAAACATCGCGCGCTATGTCGAGGAAGGCGACCCGCCGCTCGAAGCAGCGTTGAAAGGCTCGAAGCAGATCGGCTTCACCATCATTTCGCTGACGGTTTCGCTGATCGCGGTGCTTATCCCGCTGCTCTTCATGGGCGATGTGGTTGGCCGTCTGTTCCACGAGTTCGCGATCACGCTCGCCGTGACCATCGTGATCTCGGCTATCGTCTCGCTCACGCTCGTGCCGATGATGTGCGCAAAACTCCTGCGCCACACGCCGCCCAAAGACAGCAAGCGCTTCGAGGCGCGCGCCCACAAGTTCATCGACTACGTGATCGGCCGCTACGCCGTCGCGCTCGAATGGGTGCTGGAGCGGCAAGCCGCGACGCTCGTCGTCGCCCTGCTGACGCTCGTTTTGACCGCCGTGCTGTACATCTTCATTCCGAAGGGCTTCTTTCCCACGCAGGACACCGGCGTGATCCAGGCGATCACGCAAGCGCCGCAGGCCGCGTCGTATCAGGCCGTGGCCGAGCAGCAGCAGGCGCTCGCGCAAAAGATTCTGCAGAACCCGGATGTCGAAAGCCTGACTTCGTTCATCGGCGTGGACGGCACCAACATCACGCTGAACAGCGGGCGCATGCTCATCAACCTGAAGCCGCGCGACGACCGCAGCAACACGTCGAGCGACGTGATCCGTTCCATTCAGAGCGACGTCGCGGACATTCCCGGCATCAAGCTGTATATGCAGCCGGTGCAGGACTTGACGATCGATTCCACCGTCAGTCCGACACAATATCAGTTCATGCTGACCGACCCGAACCCGTCCGAGTTCGCGGAATGGGTGCCCAAGCTCGTCGAGCGGCTGCAACATACGTCCATTCTCACGGATGTGGCGACCGACCTGCAGCAGAACGGCCAGTCGGTGTATATCGAGATCGACCGGCCGACGGCGGCGCGCTTCGGCATCACGCCCGCGACGGTGGACAACGCGCTTTACGACGCCTTCGGCCAGCGCATCATTTCGACCATCTTCACGCAGTCGAACCAGTATCGCGTGATCCTTGAATCGGAGCCTTCGGACGCGCACTACAGCGAGATCCTGAACGGCATCTATCTGCCGTCGTCCACTTCGACGACGGGGCAGGTGCCGCTCAACACCATCGCCAAGTTCCACGAGCGCGCAGCGCCTTTGCTCGTCACGCATCTGGGCCAATTCCCGGCGACGACCGTTTCCTTCAACCTGGCCAAGGGCGAATCGCTTGGGGCGGCGGTCAAGGCCATCGAGCAGGCGAAGAACGACATCGGCCTGCCCGCGTCGTTCCAGATTCGCTTTCAGGGCGCGGCGCTCGCGTTCCAGGCTTCGCTTTCGAACGAACTGTTCCTGATCCTCGCGGCCATCGTCACGATGTATATCGTGCTCGGCGTGCTGTACGAGAGCTTCATCCACCCGATCACCATTCTCTCGACGCTGCCGTCCGCAGGCGTTGGCGCGCTGCTTTCGCTGATGGTCACCGGGCACGATCTGGACATCATCGGCATCATCGGCATCGTGCTCTTGATCGGTATCGTGAAGAAGAACGCCATCATGATGATCGACTTCGCGCTCGAAGCCGAGCGCGATCAAGGCAAGTCGCCGCGCGACGCGATCTTCCAGGCGTGTCTGCTGCGCTTTCGCCCGATTCTCATGACGACGATGGCCGCGCTTCTCGGCGCGCTGCCGCTCATGATCGGCTGGGGCGCGGGTTCGGAGCTGCGGCATCCGCTCGGTATCGCGATTGTCGGCGGTCTCATCGTCTCGCAGTTGCTCACGCTCTTCACCACGCCCGTGATCTATCTGGCATTCGATTCGCTCGGCCGCCGGTTGCGCGCGCGCTTCGGCGGCGGCATGCACGAGCCGCGGCCCGCCGCCGACGCGGAGTAAGCCATGAACATGTCGCGCATTTTCATCGACCGGCCCGTTGCGACGACGCTGCTCGCGGTGGGCATTGCGCTCGCCGGCATGTTCGCGTTCGTGAAGCTGCCGGTCGCGCCGCTGCCTCAAGTCGATTTTCCGACCATCTCCGTGCAGGCGCAGTTGCCGGGCGCAAGTCCCGAAACCGTGGCGACGAGCGTGGCGAGTCCGCTCGAACGGCATCTCGGCTCCATCGCCGATGTCAGCGAGATGACTTCGCAAAGCGCGGTCGGCACCACGCGCATCACGCTGCAATTCGGCCTGAACCGCGACATCGACGGCGCCGCGCGCGACGTGCAGGCCGCCATCAACGCCGCGCGCGCCGACTTGCCAACCGCGCTGCGCAGCAACCCGACCTACCACAAGGTGAACCCGGCGGACGCGCCCATCCTGGTGCTCGCGCTCTCCTCGCCTACCCGAACCGCGGGCGCGCTTTACGACTCCGCGGCGACCGTGCTGCAGCAGACGCTTTCTACCGTGCCGGGCGTCGGCGAAGTGGACGTGAGCGGCTCGGCAAACCCGGCCGTGCGCGTGGAGCTCGAACCGGGCGCGCTGTTTCACTACGGCATCGGGCTGGAAGACGTGCGCGCGGCGCTGGCATCGGCGAATGCGAATAGTCCGAAGGGCGCAATCGAATTCAAGGACAACCACGTCCAGCTCTACACCAACGATCAGGCGAGCAAGGCGTCGCAATACAAGGATCTGGTCGTCGCATATCGCAACGGCTCGGCGGTGCATCTTTCGGACGTCGGCGAAGTGGTCGATTCCGTGGAAGACCTGCGCAATCTCGGCCTCATCAACAACAAGCACGCGGTGCTCGTCATTCTGTACCGTCAGCCGGGCGCGAATATCATCGAGACGATCGACCGCGTGAAGGGCATGCTGCCGCAACTGCAAGCCGCCCTTCCCGCCGATGTCCTGATCACCCCGACAGCGGACCGCTCGACCACCATCCGCGCCTCGCTGCACGACACCGAACTCACGCTCGTGATCGCGGTGGCGCTCGTCGTGATGGTCGTGTTCCTGTTCCTGCGCAACTGGCGCGCAACGCTGATTCCAAGCGTCGCCGTGCCGATATCGATCATCGGCACCTTCGCGGCGATGTATTTGCTCGGCTTCTCGCTCGACAATCTCTCGCTGATGGCGCTGACCATCGCGACGGGCTTCGTGGTGGACGACGCCATCGTCGTGCTGGAGAACATCTCGCGGCATGTCGAGAACGGCGTCCCGCGCATGCAGGCCGCGATACTCGGCGCGCGCGAGGTCGGCTTCACGGTGTTGTCCATCAGCATTTCGCTCGTTGCCGTGTTCCTGCCCATCCTGCTGATGGGCGGTATCGTCGGGCGCCTGTTCCGCGAGTTCGCGCTGACCTTGTCGCTGGCGATCGCCGTATCGCTCGTGGTGTCGCTCACCGTCACGCCCATGATGTGCTCGCGTCTGCTTCAAGAGCCGCATCAGAAGAAGAAAGAAGGCCGGCTCGCGCTCTGGCTCGAACGCCAATTCGAGCGCATGCAGCGCGGCTATGCGCGAACGCTTGGCTGGGCGCTCGGGCACCCGCGGCTCATCCTGCTCATTTTGCTCGCGACCATCGGGCTGAACGTCTACCTGTACATCATCGTGCCGAAGGGCTTTTTCCCGCAGCAGGACACGGGGCGTATCGTCGGCGGCATTCAGGCGGACCAGAGCACCTCGTTTCAGGCGATGAAAGGCAAGTTCTCGGAGATGATGCGAATCGTCGAATCGGACCCGGCCGTGGACAGCGTCGCCGGTTTCACGGGCGGGCGCACGACCAATTCCGGCTTCATGTTCATCTCGCTCAAGCCGAAGAGCGAACGCAAGGTGTCGGCGGATCAGGTCATCAACCGTCTGCGCAAGCCGCTTGCCGATGTCGCGGGCGCGCGCACCTTCCTGCAAGCCGTTCAGGATATTCGCGTGGGCGGGCGGCAGTCGAATGCGCAGTATCAATTCACGCTGCTGTCCGACACCACGAGCGACCTTTACACGTGGGCGCCCAAGCTCACAGAAGCGCTGCTCAAGCGCCCCGAACTCACCGACGTGAATTCCGACCAGCAACAAGGCGGTCTCGAAGCGATGGTGACCTTCGACCGCGCCACGGCCGCGCGTCTGAACATCAAGCCAGCGCAGATCGACAACACGCTCTACGACGCCTTCGGCCAGCGCCAGGTCTCGACCATCTACAACCCGCTGTCGCAATACCACGTGGTGATGGAAGTCGCGCCGAAATACTGGCAGGACCCGGAGATGCTCAAGCAGATCTACATCAGCACGTCGGGCGGCACGGCGAGCGGCACGTCATCGACTAATTCGACCACCACTTCCGGCGCCAACTCGACGGCGTCCACCTCGGCGACCGGTTCGACCGGCGCGGGCGGCTCGTCCACCAGCAGTTCCGACACAGCCGCCGCGCTGGCGCTCGCTTCGGTCAAGAATTCGGCGACCAACGCCATCGCGGCGAGCGGCAAGTCGAGTTCGTCGTCAGGCGCGGCGGTTTCCACATCGCAGGAAACGATGGTGCCGCTTTCGGCCATCGCGAAATTCGGGCCGGGCAATACGCCGCTTTCCGTCAATCACCAGAGCCAGTTCGTGGCTTCCACCATCTCGTTCAATCTGCCGCCGGGCAAGTCGCTCTCGGAGGCCACCGCCGCGATCTACGAAACGATGGCGGAAATCGGCGTGCCGCAGACCATCCACGGCAGTTTTCAGGGCACGGCGCAGGCGTTCCAGCAGTCGATGAACGACCAGCCCATCCTGATTCTCGCGGCGCTCGCGGCCGTGTATATCGTGCTCGGCATTCTGTATGAAAGTTATATCCATCCGATCACGATTCTCTCCACGCTGCCGTCGGCGGGCGTCGGCGCGCTGCTTGCGCTGCTGCTGTTCAAGACGGAGTTCAGCATCATCGCGTTGATCGCGGTCATTTTGCTGATTGGCATCGTGAAGAAGAACGCGATCATGATGGTGGACTTCGCTATCGAGGCCACGCGGCACGGCGCCAAGACTTCGCGCGATGCCATCGAGGAAGCGTGTCTCTTGCGCTTTCGCCCGATCATGATGACGACCGCCGCCGCGCTGCTCGGCGCGCTGCCACTCGCGTTCGGAACTGGCGAAGGATCGGAGATGCGCGCGCCGCTTGGCATCGCAATCGTCGGCGGGCTGATCGTAAGTCAAATGCTGACGCTCTATACGACGCCGGTGGTTTACCTGTATATGGACCGCTTCCGCGTGCGCGCAGAGGAACGGCGCGCGCGGCGGCGTGGCAATGCGCGGCCGGCAAGCGCGGTGGAGTGACGCGAGGCCGCGCAAGCACGGATAGCACAAGGCGCCGAAATCGCCTACTTTGATTGTCGAGCCGGCCACCGCAAGGGAGCGAACTCAATGAAGACGATGAAAGTTCTGCTGATCGGCGCGCACGGCCGCACGGGCCGGCTTATCGCGCAAGGTCTTCATGACCACGCCGCGCCTTTTCGGGCGCTGCTTCGCAAATCCGCGCACAAGAGCGAGTTCGCGGCGCTGGGCGCGGAAATCGTGCTCGGCGATCTCGATCAGGATTTCTCGCATGTCTTCGACGACATCACGCACGTAATCTACGCGGCGGGGTCGTCCGAGAGCGAAGGCGTGCACGAGGAACGCGCGATCGATCGCGACGCCGTCATGCGCACCGCCGATTACGCAAAGCGCCGGCGCGTGCGGCAACTCGTCGTCGTAAGCGCGCTGACCGCGTTTCATCCGGAGCGCAATCCGCTTTCCCTGCGTCATTACTCGCGCATGAAACGCGAAGCCGATGCCTACGTCATGCGGCGCGGCGTGCCTTACGCGATCCTGCGTCCTGGCCCGCTATCCGACGAACCCGCGCGCGGCACGATTGCGCTCGCGGACGAGACCACGGTCGAGATGCCCGACGTGTCGCGCGAGGATGTCGCGCGCATTGCGCTGCGTTGCGTGGCGCTTGGCGTGCGGGATCGGGTCATCGGCTTCGTCGGCGGAAACGAACCGCTCGACGCCGTGCTCGATACCTACGCCGCGGTCACCGCGTAATTCGAACGACGCACGTCACACGACTCCCACGAGCCGATATCCCACGCCCGTTTCCGTGACGATATGCTCGGGCTGCGCCGTATCGCGCTCGAGCTTCTGCCGCAGATGCGCCATGTAGATGCGCAGATAATGCGGACTCTCCACATGCGACGGTCCCCACACTTCCTTCAGCAATTGCCGATGCGTCAAGACGCGCCCCGCATGCCGCACGAGCGTGGCAAGCAGGCGATATTCGATCGGCGTCAGATGCACGCTCTCGCCGTTTTTCGTGACGCGCCGCAACGCGAGATCGACGGTGACATCGCCGAAACGCACGGCCGGCGTCTCGCTGCCCGCCGCCTGATTGCGCCGCCGCAAATGCGCGCGAATACGCGCCATCAACTCGGAAACGCCGAACGGCTTGGTGAGATAGTCGTCGGCGCCGGCATCGAGCGCGGCGACCTTTTCCGCTTCCTGCGTGCGGGCCGAGAGCACGATCACCGGCAATTCGGTCCAGCCGCGCAGTTCGCGAATGACGTCGAGGCCATCGGTATCCGGCAGACCCAGATCGACGATCACGAGATCGGGCTTGCGCGTCGCCGCTTCGATCAGACCTTGCTGGCCGGTCTCCGCTTCGTGCACGGTCATGCCCTCGGCTTCCAGGGACACGCGTACGAAGCGGCGAATCTGCTTTTCGTCCTCGATCAGGACGACGGTGACGGACGGCTCGCTCATATCGATGCTGTTCTATTTCTTAGTTTCAGTGAGAATCCGTCACGCGGGAAAGGCTCAAGGCAAAAGAATGGTCGAGCCCGTCGTCTTGCGCGCTTCGAGGTCTTCATGCGCGCGGGGCGCGTCGGCCAGCGAATAACGTTGCCGCACGTTCGTCCTGACCTTCCCCGACGACACGATTTCGAACAGTTCCGCCGCCATGGCATCCAGATCGGCGCGCTTGGCGATATAGCTGAAAAGCGTCGGACGCGTGAAGTAAAGCGAACCGCGCCCGGCGAGTTCGGATGAATCGATAGGCGGCACCGGACCCGACGAATTGCCGAAGCTCACGAAGTATCCAAGCGGCGAGAGGCTGTCGAGCGACGCGATATACGTGTCCTTGCCGATGGAATCGTAGACCACCGGCACGCCCGCGCCGTTGGTGATCTCGCGCACACGCTGCGTGAAGTTGTCGCGCGTGTAGACGATCGCGTGATCGCAGCCATGCGCCTTCGCGATCTCCGCTTTCTCGTCCGAACCGACCGTGCCGATCACCGTCGCGCCGAGCGCCTTCGCCCACTGCACCGCGAGCAGGCCGACGCCGCCCGCCGCCGCGTGGATCAACACCGTTTCGCCCGCCTTCACGCGATAGGTCCGGCGCAGCAGATATTGCGTGGTCAGTCCTTGCAGCATGATCGACGCGGCATCTTCGTAGCTGATCGCATCCGGCAGCTTGACGACGAAATCCGCCGCCATCACGCGTTCCTCGGCATAAGCGCCCGGCGGACGCGACGCATACGCCACGCGATCGCCCGGTTTGAATTGCGTGATGCCCTCGCCCACCGCCGTGACTTCGCCCGCGCCTTCCATGCCGAGCCCGTTGGGCAGCGGCATCGGATAAAGCCCGGTGCGGAAATACACATCGATGAAATTGAGCCCGACCGCGTGATGCTTCACGCGGATTTCACCCTTGCCCGGCTCGCCCACGTTCACGTCGACCCACTTCATGACTTCGGGGCCGCCTGTCTTGTCGAATCGGATTGCCTTGGTCATCGCTTGAATGTCTCCGTCGGTTCAGTTCGCCATGTGTCGAGAATCAAGTGCGCCTTTCGCGCTGATGCGCGCGCTGCGCGGCTGCGTTCAGTACGTGCCCGGATAAGCGCCGCCATCGATCAGCAGATTCTGCCCGGTGATGTAGCCCGCATGCGCGCTGCACAGGAACGCGCAGGCCCGGCCGAACTCGTCCGGCTCGCCGAAGCGTCCAGCGGGCAGCGCGTCCGCGCGACGCTTGCGCGCCTCGTCGATGCTGATGTTCTGCGCCTTTGCCTGCGCTTCGAACGTCACAGCGACGCGGTCGGTGTCGAAGGTGCCGGGCAGCAGATTGTTGATGGTCACGCCCGTGGACGCCACCTTGCGCGCCACACCCGCGACGAAGCCCGTGAGCCCGGAGCGCGCGCCGTTGGAGAGCCCGAGCACATCGATCGGCGCCTTCACCGACGAGCTCGTGATATTGACGATGCGTCCGAAACCGCGCCCAATCATCCCGTCGATGGTCTGCCTGATGAGTTCGATCGGCGTGAGCATGTTGGCTTCGAGCGCCTTGATCCACATGTCGTGCGTGAAATTGCGGAAGTCGCCCGGCGGCGGCCCGCCCGCGTTGTTGACTAGGATGTCCGGCTGCGGACACGCGGCGAGCGCGGCGGCCTGGCCCTCGGGCGTGGCGATGTCGCCGGCCACGGTCTTCACGTCCACGCCATAGGCCGCGCGGATGGCGGCGGCCGTCGCTTCGAGCGTTTCCGCCGTGCGCGCGGTGATGACGAGATTGACGCCCTCGGCTGCGAGCGCCTCGGCGCAACCGCGCCCGAGTCCCTTGCTTGCCGCGCAGACGAGCGCGGTGCGCCCTGCGATTCCCATGTCCATCGTCCATCCTCCAGAGGTTGTCTCGACTGTTTCAGTTCGGAGCGCGTGAGATGACCGTCACGCCTTCCGCGCAATTCTAAGAGAATCGGGGCGGCAACGTCGGGCGGCCCATGCGGCTTGCCGATAAACGCGGCAAATGTTCTTAGGCAACGGCGGGGTTTTCGGTAAACTGTCGCCACTGTCCGCCCGGCGCGCGGCGTGAGCGCAGCGCTCACGCATCGCCCATGACGGCACCCCATCACACGAGCAGCACATCAGCAGGACGCGCGAACGCGCGAGACCCATGAAACAGGACAGCCGTTTTCCCAATCTCTTCATCACCGATCACCCGCTGATCCAGCACAAGCTCACCCACATGCGCGACAAGGACACGTCCACGCGCACGTTTCGCGAACTGCTGCGGGAAATCACCTTGCTGATGGGCTACGAGATCACCCGCAATCTGCCGCTCACGACCAAGCGCGTGGAAACGCCGCTCGTCGAGATCGACGCGCCCGTGATCGCGGGCAAAAAGCTCGCCATCGTGCCGGTGCTGCGCGCGGGCATCGGCATGTCGGACGGGCTGCTCGACCTGATCCCCTCGGCGCGCGTCGGTCATATCGGCGTCTATCGCGCGGAAGATCACCGGCCGGTCGAGTATCTCGTGCGCCTGCCGCCCGACCTGGAAGAGCGCGTCTTCATTCTGTGCGATCCGATGGTCGCGACCGGCTACTCGGCCGTCCACGCCGTCGACGTAATGAAGCGCCGCAACGTGCTGTCCGAGAATATCGTGTTCGTAGCGCTGGTGGCGGCGCCCGAAGGCGTGAAGGTGTTCCAGGACGCGCATCCGGACGTGAAGCTTTACGTCGCCTCGCTGGATTCGCATCTGAACGATCATGCGTATATCGTTCCCGGTCTCGGCGATGCAGGCGACCGGCTGTTCGGGACGAAGAACTGATCGCAACCCGTTTTCGCAGATCAAGTCTCGAGACCGCCGCGCGACATGCGCGGCGGTTTTTTTATTGTGCGATGGCTTTTGCGCGGCGCACTTTCCCCGAATCCGCCTTCGCCCGCTCGTTTTCCCCAATCGACGCAAGCCGCCTGCCAAGCCATCCCAGCATGATAAAATTTCGGTCTGTTCCTAAGCGGATCTTGCCGCGAGCCTGACTGGCTTGCCTTCGGGCCGCGCGCCCGACGCACGAACCCGGCTGCCGTTTAAAAAGACGCAGCAGCGCATCGAACAGACATCTACAGCATCACAGCAAACCAAGGCGCGGCACGACGTCCGCGCGCGATGGAGAAAGGTAATGGCGGGTCACTCGAAATGGGCCAACATCAAGCATAAGAAGGCCGCAGCCGATGCAAAGCGCGGCAAGGTCTGGACGCGCCTCATCAAGGAAATCCAGGTCGCGGCCCGCATGGGCGGCGGCGAAGTCGACTCGAACCCGCGGCTGCGGCTTGCGGTCGACAAGGCGTACGACGCCAACATGCCGAAGGACAACATCAACCGCGCGATCCAGCGCGGCGTCGGCGGCGTCGATGGCGCGAGCTACGAGGAAATCCGCTACGAAGGCTACGGCATCGGCGGCGCGGCGATCATCGTCGACACCATGACCGACAACCGCACCCGCACGGTCGCGGAAGTGCGCCACGCGTTCTCGAAGTTCGGCGGCAACATGGGCACGGACGGCTCGGTATCGTTCATGTTCGACCATGTCGGCCAGTTCCTGTTCGCGCCGGGCACGCCCGAGGACAAGCTGATGGACGCCGCGCTCGAAGCAGGCGCGGACGACGTGGTGACGAACGACGACGGCAGCATCGAAGTGATTAGCCCCGCCAACGACTTTCAGAAGGTGAAGGACGCGCTCGAAGCCGCCGGCTTCAAGGCGGAACTCGCCGAAGTGACCATGAAGCCGCAAAGCGAAGTGGAATTCAGCGGCGACGACGCCCTGAAAATGCAAAAACTGCTGGACGCTCTCGAAAATCTCGACGACGTGCAGGAAGTCTATACAAACGCCGCCATCAACGACGAATAAGCGCCGCCGTTGCGCCCGTCCGCCGCGCTCGGCGGGCCGCGATGCTGGAACGGCTTTCGCTTGATGAGAAGGCAGGTGACGCAGCCTGAAGTCCGCGCGAGCCGCCTTCGACCTGTCATGCCGGTGACGGCGTGGACTCCGGCATTGGCCTGGTCCGCCCGGCGTCAGCGCACGGCTACTGCTTTCACTCAAGCTTTTCGGGGATTCAAATGAAGTTACTCGTCGTTGGTTCCGGCGGTCGCGAACATGCGCTGGCCTGGAAGCTCGCCCAGTCGCCGCGCGTACAGATCGTCTATGTGGCGCCCGGCAACGGCGGCACCGCGCAGGACGAGCGCCTGCGCAATATCGACATCACCGAGCCTTCGGCGCTCGCCGATTTCGTCGAACGCGAGCATGTCGCGATGACCGTCGTCGGACCGGAAACGCCGCTCGCCGCGGGCATCGTCAATCTGTTTCGTTCGCGCGGGCTCAAGATTTTCGGGCCGACAAAGGAAGCCGCGCAGCTCGAAAGCTCGAAGGACTTCGCGAAGGCGTTCATGAAGCGCCACAACATTCCGACGGCCGACTACGAAACCTTCACCGACGCCGCCGCCGCGCATGCCTACATCGACACGAAAGGCGCGCCGATCGTCGTGAAAGCGGATGGCCTCGCTGCCGGCAAGGGCGTGGTGGTCGCGATGAGCGCAGAGGAAGCACACGACGCGATCGACTTCATGCTCGCCGACAACAAGCTCGGCAACGCAGGCGCGCGCGTGGTGATCGAAGAGTTCCTGTCCGGCGAGGAAGCGAGCTTCATCGTCATGGTGGACGGCAAGCATGTGCTGCCGCTCGCGTCCAGCCAAGACCACAAGCGTCTGCTGGACGGCGACAAGGGCCCGAACACCGGCGGCATGGGCGCGTATTCGCCCGCGCCGATCGTCACGCCGCAACTGCACGCGCGCGTGATGCGCGAGATCATCCTGCCGACCGTGCGCGGCATGGAAAACGACGGCATCCGCTTCACCGGCTTTCTGTACGCGGGCTTGATGATCGACGCCAACGGCACGCCCAAGACGCTCGAATTCAATTGCCGCATGGGCGACCCCGAAACGCAGCCGATCATGGCGCGCCTCAAGGGCGATTTCTCGAAGGTCGTGGAGATGGCCATCGACGGCAAGCTGGACAGCGTGGAGCTCGACTGGGACCGGCGCACGGCGCTGGGCGTCGTGCTCGCGGCTCACAACTACCCGGAGACGCCGCGCAAGGGCGACCGCATCAACGGCATTCCGCCTGAAACGGACAACGCCGTCACGTTCCATGCGGGCACCACGCTCGCGGACGGCAAGCTCACCACTTCAGGCGGGCGCGTGTTGTGTGTCGTGGGTCTGGCGGATTCCGTGCGCGGCGCGCAGTCCGTGGTCTACGATACAGTGAATCAGATTTCGTTCGATGGCATGCAGTATCGCCGGGACATTGGCTACCGGGCGTTGAACCGCAAGCACGGATAAGGCTTTTCGCCTGAAGTCGAGCCGTTTTTCCCGCGCTGCCGGACCTCCGCGTCCGGCAGCGCGTTTTTAGAGAATCCACATAACGCCTGTCATGGCGCATTGCAGCAATCGATGAATGAAACGAACCAGCACGACGCAGCCCACGATATCGCCGCCGTTCGTCAATACCTGACGGGCTTGCAGACGCGTATTGCCGATGCCCTCGGCGCGTTCGACGGCAGTTCGTTCGCGACCGACGCCTGGACTCGCGAGCCCGGCGCGCATCTGCGTGGCGGGGGCGTGACGCGCATTCTCGAAGGCGGCGAGTTTTTCGAGCGCGGCGGCATCGGCTTCTCGGACGTGGCGGGCGACGCGCTGCCGCCCTCCGCTAGCGCCGCGCGTCCGCAACTCGCCGGGCGCGGTTTCGAGGCGCTGGGCGTGTCGCTGGTGATGCATCCGAGAAATCCGCACTGCCCAACCGTGCACATGAACGTGCGCATGCTCACGGCGGTCAAGCCCGGCGAAGAGCCGATCTTCTGGTTCGGCGGCGGCATGGACTTGACGCCCATTTACGGCTACGAGGACGACGCGCGGCATTTCCACCGCGTCTGCCGCGACGCGCTCGACCCGTTCGGCGTGGAGTTGTATCCGCGCTTCAAGACGTGGTGCGACGAGTACTTTTATCTGAAGCATCGCGACGAGCAGCGCGGTATCGGCGGCATCTTTTTCGACGATTTCTCCGAGCCCGGCTTCGAGCGTTCGTTCGCGATGATGCGGCGCGTCGGCGACGCGTTTCTCGAAGCGTATCTGCCGATCATCGACAAGCGCCGCGACACGCCTTACGGCGAGCACGAACGCGCGTTTCAGGCGTATCGGCGCGGACGTTACGTCGAGTTCAACCTCGTGTTCGATCGCGGCACGCACTTCGGTCTGCAAAGCGGCGGGCGCACCGAATCCATTCTCATGTCGATGCCGCCGGTCGCGAACTGGCGCTACGACTGGGCGCCCGAGCCCGGCACGCCGGAAGCGCGACTCTATTCCGACTTCCTGGTGCGCCGGCAATGGCTGTGATCGCGCCGGGCACACCTTGCAAAAAGCGCGTCGGCATTTTGGGCGGCACCTTCGATCCGATTCACGAAGGGCATCTGGCGCTCGCGCGCCGCTTCGCCGCGCTCTTACGCCTGACCGAACTCGTGCTATTGCCCGCGGGGCAGCCGTGGCAGAAGGAAGGCGTATCGGCGCCGCATCACCGGCTGGCGATGACGCGCGCGGCGGCGCGGTCGCTGCACATCGAGGGCGTGAAGATCACCGTCGCCACCGATGAAGTCGAGCGCGAAGGCGCGACCTACACGGTGGAGACGCTTGCGCGCTGGCGCGAGCAGGAAGGCGCCGAGGCATCGCTTGCGTTGCTGATCGGCGCGGATCAACTGGTCAAGCTCAATACCTGGCGCGACTGGAAACGGCTCTTCGAATTCGCGCATGTCTGCGTGGAGACGCGTCCCGGCTTCGATGTCGCGTCGCTGCCCGCGCCCGTCGCCGCCGAACTCGAAGCACGCGAGGCATCCCCGGAAGTCTTGCAGGCCAGCACGCACGGTCACATGCTGATCGACACCACGCTTCTCATCGACGTATCCGCCACGGCGATCCGCGAGGAAGCGAGCGCATCACACGAAGGCGCACGAGGCGCGTCGCAAGACGAAGTCCGCGCGCAGGTCCCATCCGCCGTATGGGACTACATTGTTCAACATCATTTGTATCAACGGTAATCATGGAAATTCAAAAGCTTCAACGCGCGATCATCGACGGTCTCGAAGACGTCAAGGCGCAAGACATCAAAGTGTTCAACACCACTCACCTGACGTCGCTGTTCGACCGCGTGGTCGTGGCGAGCGGCACGTCGAACCGGCAGACCAAGGCGCTTGCCAACAGCGTGCGCGAGCGGGTGAAGGAAGCCGGTGGCGACATCATCAGCACGGAAGGCGAAGAGATCGGCGAATGGGTGCTGGTCGACTGCGGCGACGCGGTCGTCCATATTCTGCAACCGGCGCTGCGCCAGTACTACAACCTCGAAGAAGTCTGGGGCGACAAACCCGTGCGCGTGAAACTGAGCAAGCCGAGCATGTTCGGCGGCGCGAACGTCGAAGCCGACGAGGACGAAGACGAGGAAGATGCCGCACCGGCCGTCAAGCGTCCCGCCCGCAAGATCGCGCGCAAGCAGGCCTAAAGCGCAGCGCGTCGATGAAGCTCGTCATTCTCGCAGTCGGACACAAGATGCCCGACTGGATCACGAATGGCTTCGACGAATACGCGAAGCGCATGCCGCCCGAATTGCGCATCGAGCTCAAAGAGATCAAGCCCGAGCAGCGCTCGTCCGGCCGCAATGCCGAAAGCGTGATGACTGCCGAGAAGCAGCGAATAGAAGCCGCCCTGCCGAAGAACGCCCGCGTGATTGCGCTCGATGAACGCGGCCGCGACTGGACCACGATGCAACTCGCGAACGCCCTGCCCGCCTGGCAACAGGACGGCCGCGATGTCGCGTTCGTGATCGGCGGCGCAGACGGCCTCGCGCCCGAAGTGAAGGCGCGCGCCGAACTCATGCTGCGTATCTCGAGTCTCACGCTGCCGCACGGCATGGTCCGCGTGCTGCTTGCCGAACAGCTTTACCGTGCGTGGAGCATCACGCAGAATCATCCTTATCATCGCGCGTAACGGCAGATGCCCTGATATTCCGTGGTGGTGTCGAAGGCCGGCGCGCTTGTCGAGACCCGCTATCGAATGTCTACTTATCCCTTCGTCTATCTTGCGTCTCAAAGCCCGCGCCGCCAGGAGTTGCTGCGGCAACTGGGCGTGCGGTTCGAACTCCTCTTGCCTCGTCCCGATGAAGACGCCGAAGCGCTCGAAGCCGAGCTGCCCGGCGAAGCAGCGCATGCCTATGTTCAGCGTGTCTGCATGCTGAAGGCGCATGCGGCGCGCGCACGTCTCGTCGCGGGCGATCATGGGACAGCGCCCATTCTCGTCGCGGATACAACCGTGACCATCGACGGACAAATACTTGGCAAGCCCGCGCATGAAGAAGACGCGGTCGCGATGCTGACGAAGCTCGCGGGTCGCGAACATGAAGTGCTGACGGCACTGAGCGTCGTTGATGGCGATGGCGCATGTCACGCCGCGCTCTCGCGCTCGACGGTGCGTCTCGCGCCGGTCGACCGTGCTGCGCTGCAACGATACGCCGCGACGGGCGAGCCTTTGGGCAAGGCCGGCGCATATGGCATTCAAGGCCGCGCGGCAGCATTTATCGAGCGAATCGACGGGTCCTATTCGGGTATCATGGGTTTGCCCCTTTTCGAAACCGCAGCACTCTTGCGCGTGGCACGCGTCGAATTCTAAACAGGCCATGAACGAAGAAATCCTGATCAACGTCACACCGCAAGAAACCCGCGTCGCACTGGTGCAGCAAGCCGCCGTTCAGGAGCTTCACGTCGAACGCACGCTCTCGCGCGGCCGCGTCGGCAACGTCTATCTTGGCAAGGTCGTGCGCGTGTTGCCGGGCATGCAGTCGGCGTTCATCGACATTGGTCTGGAACGCGCCGCGTTTCTTCATGTTGCGGATATATGGCATCCGCGCGTGGCGGGCGAGCCGCATGGATCGTCGCCGCATGTGCCTATCGAGAAGATCGTCTTCGAAGGACAGGCGCTGATGGTGCAGGTCGTGAAGGACCCTATCGGCACGAAGGGCGCGCGGCTTTCCACGCAGGTGAGCATTGCGGGGCGCACGCTGGTTTATCTGCCGCAGGAACCGCATATCGGGATTTCCCAGAAGATCGAGAGCGAGACGGAGCGCGAAGCTATTCGCGCGCGTCTCACCGCCGTGCTGCCCGCCGATGAAAAAGGCGGCTATATCGTGCGGACGATTGCCGAAGATGCATCGAGTGAAGAGCTTGCCGCCGATGTCTCGTATCTGCGCAAGACCTGGGCGACGATAGTTGCTCAAGGGCAGCGCGTACCGCCGACCACTTTGCTCTATCAGGATCTAAATCTGGCGCAGCGCGTGTTGCGCGACTTCGTGAATGACGAGACCACGCGCATTCAAGTGGATTCGCGCGAGACGTATCAGATGCTGGCGGATTTTGCGGCGGAGTTCACGCCGGCGGTGGCATCGCGCGTGCATCACTACACGGGCGAGCGGCCGCTTTTCGACCTGTACAACATCGAGGCGGAAATTTTGCGGGCGCTGTCGCGGCGCGTCGATTTGAAGTCGGGCGGTTATCTGATGATCGATCAGACCGAGGCCATGACCACCATCGACGTGAATACGGGCGGCTATGTCGGCGCGCGCAATTTCGACGACACCATCTTCAAGACGAACCTCGAAGCGGCGCACACCATCGCGCGGCAATTGCGGTTGAGGAACCTGGGCGGAATCATCATCATCGATTTCATCGATATGGAGAACGTCGAGCATCGCGATCAGGTCCTGAGCGAATTGAAGCGCGCGCTGTCGCGGGATCGTACGCGCGTGACGGTCAATGGCTTTTCGCAACTCGGGCTCGTGGAGATGACGCGAAAGCGCACGCGGGAATCTCTTGCGCATGTGTTGTGCGAGCCGTGTCCCACTTGTCAGGGCAAGGGGCAGGTGAAGACGCCGCGAACCGTGTGTTATGACGTGTTGCGCGAGATCATGCGCGAATCGCGGCAGTTCAATCCGCGCGAATTTCGCGTGGTGGCTTCTCAGCAGGTGATCGATCTGTTTCTGGAAGAAGAGTCACAGCATCTGGCGATGTTGATGGACTTTATCGGCAAGCCGGTTTCGTTGCAGGTGGAGTCGAATTTGAGTCAGGAGCAGTATGACATTGTGTTGATGTAGGACTAACTCATACAACCTCTAAAGAAACACGCAGGGGCGCGCGTTCGAACCTTTTGTTCATCGACGCATAACTAAGCAACGAAAGGGCCGAATAGCGGCCCTTCGTCATTACGAAGCTTCATTCGAAGGCAGACCAGAATTTGTCGACATCGAAATCAGCGCCTTAATGGATGGCTGGTATGGTTTTCCAGACGACTGAGCCGAGCGGCTCTTCTGTATCGATGCTGCAAACAGCAAACAGCAAACAGCAAATAGCAAACAGGAGCGCTTGACGCTCCTGCAATTCCACCCTCAAAGATTCCCATCCAACCAGGCAATCCGCCGCGTGAGCCAATCTTTCAGATAAGCTACCTCACCCTGATAAGTACCCGTCACCACCGGATTCGGCCAAAGCTTCTTCCCAAGCACCGGCCATTTATCAAAGTTGCGCTTAGCTGCGCCATTTGCCTGAAGCGCCTGCGCGTTCTCATCGACATAACTCACGATCGTATCGATTTGCGATGCCTTCAGTTGATCCCACCGTGCCCGAACACGTGTCTCGAAGCTCGGATCGATCTGCTTCATGCGTGAAATCCACTGACCATTTGCAACCCACCATCCTTCCGGATACTGCGCGTCGGAAAAGTTAATGTTGCCCGCGCCAATGTCGAAGTCCCACAATGGCCCGAACTTCAATTTGCCGCCGGCATCCTTGTAGAGGTAGATGCTCGCAAAATCCCGCGCATCCTGATTCTTGAAAATCTCATTGACGAGATACCAGTCGATCAGCGAAGCGACATTGAAGTACTGCTCGTATTTTCCCGAATTGGAATACAACGCGTCTTCGGCCTGCTGCATATAGTTTTTGATAAAGGCGACCTGTGTGTCCGATGCCGAATCCGGACTGTCGATGCAAAGCGCAATGCCGTGCGTCGTGCGCCAGCAAACGTCTTCGTCCATGCGCTCGTTGATTTCGACCAGGAAGCCTGTGCTCTCGGGCGCGCCCGCGTTGTCACTATTGGCGATATTCACGCGGTTCTTGTCCACCCGCACCGACTCGACCACGTCATACACGCCCGCATACTGACCGTTGAGCGTGAGTTCGACGGGAACGTCATGCGGCGTCCACGCCATGCCAAAACGCCTACCGAGTTCGAACGCCGTGCGATTGCGCAAAAGCGTCTTGTCGAAGTAATTCGCGAGCAGAATCCAGTTCTTATCCTTCGGCAGCCCAAAAAAACTTGCCTTGCTGTCGAGTTTCAAGCGATATGGCTTCTTGTCCGCCGTCCACGTGCTGTTGCCATGGCCCTTGATGCTCGTCCTGCCTGTGAAGGGATCGACATCGTCCGGCCCGGTGATGCCGAGATCGGCGCCGAGATAAACATCTTTATCGACGATTGGAACACGGCCATCCGTATTAATGGACATGGCCGGCAGCGCGGCCGCGGTCGTTGCGCTCTTGCCCGACGGGTCCGTCGTACCCGTGGTATCCGTCGAATCTTTCGAGGGAGCGCTAGAGCCGCCGCCCGAGCAGGCAGCAAGAACGGTGCTGATGAGAACCACCGCAGCCATCGACGCAAGGCTCGGCCGGCTGCGCGTTTTTGCTTCTACAACGAACTGCAACATCATCTTCGCTTCTCTTTCAATGATCCGGTCCCACGGATTGGGCCGCGGATCATATCAAGGCTAATCGAAGCGTTTGTATCAATAGTTGACCGAAGTCGGGAACAAGCGCCGATGGTCAATAAGCCGATCAAGCCGGCTGCTGCTGATACTGAATCCGGTGCAGATGCGCATACAGTCCTTCCTTGCGCAACAGTTCGGCATGGCTGCCCTGCTCCGCAATTCGCCCGCCTTCCATGACGAGGATGCGGTCCGCGCGCTCGATGGTCGACAAGCGATGCGCGATCACGAGCGTCGTGCGTCCCTTCATCAGCGTTTCGAGCGCGGCCTGCACGTAGCGTTCCGATTCGGAATCAAGCGCCGATGTCGCCTCGTCCAGGATCAGGATCGGCGCGTCCTTGTAGATCGCGCGGGCAATCGCCAAACGCTGCCGCTGTCCACCGGACAAGCGCATTCCGTTGCCGCCGATCAAGGTATCCATGCCATCAGGCAGCGCCTGCACCATATCGATGAGATTCGCCGCCATCAGCGCCGAGAACACGCGGTCGCGATCGGGCTTCTGCCCATAAGCAACGTTCGCCGCAATGGAGTCGTTGAACAGCACGACATCCTGGCTCACCATCGCCATCTGGCCGCGCAGGTCGTGCAGGTCGTAGTCGGTGATCGGCACGCCATCGACGAGCACCTGCCCGCCGCGTGGATCGAAGAAGCGCGGCAGCAGATTCACGAGCGTGGTCTTGCCACTGCCTGACGGCCCCGCGAGCGCGACCATCTCGCCGGGCGCAACCTTGAACGACACGCGGTCGAGAATCATGCGGTCCAGCGAACCGTAGCTGAAAGTGACATCTTGAAACTCGACTTCGCCTTGCGCGCGTTCCAGACGCCGCCCGCCGCCCTTCGGCTCCTCGGGTTCGTCGATCAGGCCGAAGATCAGCTCCGCCGCCGTCATGCCACGCTGCATCGGCTGATTGATGTCAATCAGATGCTTGAGCGGCGAGATAACGAGCAACATGGACGTGACGAAGGCAACGAAGCCGCCTACCGTGGTCTGATCGTTGGTGGACTGCACGACCGCAATCGTGATGACCACCGCGAGCGCGATCGACGCAAGAAACTGCGTGAGCGGCTGCGCGAGGCCGCCGGAAACCTGCATGCGCATCGAGTAGCCGCGCAGGCGCTGGCTCATCTCCGTGAAGCGGTCCATTTCGTACGGTTCGCCGTTATGCACCTTGACGACCTTGTAGCCCGCGACGGTTTCCTCGACGACATAGGACAACTCGTTGGTCAGCGTCTGATGCTCGCGATTGAGCCGCCGCAATCGTCGGTTGATCTTGCTCACGAGCCAGCCGATCACCGGCAGGATGACCGCGACGATCAGCGTGAGCCGCCAGTTGAGGATGAACAGATAGCCGAGCAGAAAGACGACCGTGAGCGAATCGCGCACAAGCGTGACGACGACGCTCGATAGCACGCTCAGAATCTGGTTGACCTCGAACACGACTGCATTGATGACCGTGCTGGCCGTCTCGCGCTGAAAGAAGCCGGCGCTCGTGTGGATCATGCGCTCGAACATCTGCAGGCGAAGTTGCAGCAGGATCTTGTTCGACACGTACGACAGAAAATAGCCCGACGCATACTGCGCCGCGCCGCGTACGAGCGCGAGTCCGATCACCGCGGCCGGCACGAGCCATTTCGCGTGATCGCTGCTTTTGGAGCCAAAACCGTGGTCGAGCAACGGTTTGAGCAGCATCGGGATGCCGGCTTCGGTCGCGGCGACGATACCCATCGTGCCGAGCCCGAGCAACACCATGCCCATGAGCGGGCGGATGTAGGGCCACAGGCGCCGCATGACCGCGGTCGGCGACGAACTTTCCGCGCCGCCAATCGGCTTGCGCAAACTACCTTCTCGTTTCAAGAGCGTATCTCCACTTCGCCCGGCGCTTTCCAGCTCTTCCCGCGGCGCTCGTTGGTTACTTTTGTGATTTCTCGTCAGCCGGAGAATGAAACCGGCCGGCCCGAATTCAGCCGATCGGTCCGCGCCCCGGCTTGCCAAGCGGCTCGCGCGCGTCGTGCGTGATGACCGCAAGCAGCACGGCCCAGAAGAGCGCGATGAGCGACGTGCTCATCACGACTGTGAATACATCGATACTCAGTCCGAAGATGATAACCGACCCCGAGACCGCGATCCCGCAATACGCCGCCGTCGACACATCGGGATGCGGCGACTTCCGGTAGCGCAGGAAATACACGAGCGGCCCGAAATACAGCAACGCAAGACAGACCACGCCCGACGCGCCCAATTCCGCGATCGTCGAGAAAAACTCGCTGTGCGCGCGTTGATTGACGACGAGCGGCGATACCTCGCCGGCATCGGCCATGCCCTTGAGCGAATTCTTCAGATGTCCCTTGCCGACGCCGAAGACCGGATTCGCCTCGAACAGATGAATCGACGCGGTCCACAACTGCAGCCGCGCGCCGAGCGAACTGTCCGCCGCCGCGCCGTGCGACAGGCGCGCGATGTCGGAGCGCGTCGCCTGCACACGTTCACGGCCGATCGGCGAGGCGAGCAAGAGCGCCATCGCCAGAACGGCGACGCCGAGCGCGGTCAGCCAGTGACGAGGGTGTTTGATCCAGCCGAAATTGAGCAGGCACAGTACGAGAAAGAGCGGAATGGCAAGCCAGCCGCCGCGCGTGCCCGACAGATACGACGCGTAAATGCCGCCCACCAGTCCGAGCAGCTTCAGTGCAATGCCGAGGCGCTTCGCCAGCACGTTCGGATAACGATCCCAGCGGATCGACATCACCGAAAGAAAGCCGAGCAGGAGCGCGGTATTTCCGTAGGGAATCGGATTGGTGAAATCGTTGCCGAGGCGATCGAGTTCCGTCACCGTCATGTGGATGGCGCTGTCCACGGCCCAGAAACCCGCGCCGATGGCACCGAGCGCGCAGCCCCAGCCGAGCGCCTTCAGTTGCCGAATCGGCACGTTGACGAGCAGCAGGAAAATCGGCAACGCGAGTGCGAAGCGCGACATGCCGTCGAATTCGCGCGGCAGATAATAACCTTCGATGGCTTGCTGCAACGGCAGATAAACCATGAAGCACAGCATGGCCACCGTATAGAGCGGGAACGCATTGACGAGCAGACCGAGCCTCAGACGAAACGGCTTGCTGAACCCCGCGAAGAGCGCGATGGCAAGCAACACGAAGAAGCAGTAGCCCGTCCCTCCTCGCACGACGAGTGTGCTCGCGGGCGCCAGCAAGACCATGCTGGCGATCATGTAGCGCAGAGTTTTTTCCAAATCGATGAACCTTAAGCGGGATTGACCGGCCGGCCCGGTCGCCTATCCCCAAATCGCGGGTTATTATAGCCGCTGCCGTCTGGCATGAGATTCGCTCTCCGCGAGCGCGCAACGCCGTGGCCAAGACGCGCCGGGCCTTTGAAGCACTCAGAATCGTACATGTCAGGAATATCACAGCCAGAGCAGAACGCGCCGCTCGCGAGTCTCTTGCTCATTACCTTCAATCAGCAGGAAACCGTTGCCGACGCGATTGCCGGGGCGCTCGCGCAAACCTGGTCGCCGCTGGAAATCCTCATTTCCGACGATGCCTCCTCCGACGCCACTTACGCCGTCGCCGAGCGCTGTGTGCGCGAATATCGCGGGCCGCATACGGTGCGGCTGTATCGAAACGAGAAGAACACGGGTATCAGCGCGCATCTCAGTGCGCTCGCGGCGCGCGCATCGGGCGAGATGCTTTTTATCGCGGCGGGCGACGATATCTCGCGACCGGAACGCGTCACGCGCGTCATGGAAGTGTGGCTCGCAAGCGGCAAGCGCCACGACCTCATCGCGACCGACCTGCAAGACCTCGATGCCGAAGGCAATACGCACGACATCCTGCGCGTAACGGACCTCGACGACTATCGCAGCTTCGACGACTGGATGGAACGGCGGCCTCATCTGGTCGGCGCGGCGCATGCGTGGGCGCGGCGTCTCTTCGAGGAGTTCGGGCCGATCGCGCCCGGCATCTACGGCGAAGACCAGATCATGGCGTTTCGCGCGATCATGAGTCACGGCGCGCATACGCTGCACGAACCGCTCGTGCTGTACCGGCGCGGCGGGCTGTCGAGCAAGCGCAAATGGCGCACTCCGGCGGAATTCGTCGCGCGTATCAAGCTTGCGAATATCAACGGATCGGGCGAGACGCGTCAGCTCGAAAGCGACGCGGACAAGGTCGGCGTCGGCGCTCGGATGCGCGCGATGCTGGCGCGAAAGTCGGCGCGCGAGCGCTACGTGAGCGCCGTGTTCGGCGACGCGTCGTTGGCGCGCAAGGTCGCGTTGCTGGCTGGATCGAATGAAGTCAGTCCGGGATTTCGCATCAAGATGTTCGTGTATGCGACGTGCCCGTGGCTGCTTTCGCCGTTCTTCTTCGTGAAATGGCATTTGCGCGGCTAGGCTTTTCCAATCGAACATGACCACGACAAGAATCAGAGGCCGGACTCGGGCAACATGAAATCGCCAACGCTTGGCATCGCCATCATCACCTACAACGCGGCCGCGCGGCTCGCGCAATGTCTCGACTCGGTTTCGTTCGCGGATGACATCGTCATCGTCGATGGCGGCAGCACCGACGCCACCGTGGGTATCGCCCAGGCGCATCGCGCGCGCGTGATCGAAGCGCGCGACTGGCCCGGCTTCGGGCCGCAGAAGAATCGCGCGCTGGATGCGCTCGCCACCGACTGGGTCTTGTCTATCGATGCCGACGAAGTCGTGACGCCCGAACTCGCCGCATCGATTCGAGCCGCCGTCACTCGCCCGCAAGCGGATGTCTATTCGGTCGACCGGTTATCGAGTTTTTGCGGAACGTGGGTGAGACACAGCGGCTGGTATCCGGACTGGATTCCCCGGCTGTTCAAGCGGGGCGCGGCGCGCTTCTCGTCGGATCTCGTGCACGAGCGTCTGGTATTTTCCACGAACGAGCCCGCGATCAGGCTCAATGGCCGGCTGATGCACTACTCCTACGAAGACTTCGAGACCGTGCTGCGCAAGCTGGACGCTTATTCGACCGCTGGCGCCGTGCAGCGTCATGCGGCAGGCAAGCGCGGCGGTTTCGGGGTTGCGCTTACACGCGGCACGTGGGCTTTTTTGCGAACGTATTTTCTGCGCCGCGGTTTTCTCGATGGGCGCACGGGCTTCATGATCGCGCTCTTCAATGCGCAGACGGTGTATTACCGGTTCTTGAAGCTCGAGCATCTGAACGAGAGACGATAGGCGCCACGGCTTGGCTCAGCGGCTTCAACGACCGCCGCTGATTTCTTCCGCCAGCGCCAGCAGCGCATTCACATGCGACGCGACGCTCGCGTCATAACGAACGGCATTGCCGGATACGCGGCGTCGTGAAGCAATTGCCGCAGCGACGACGCGCCGCAGGTCGTCCGCATCGCCAGATTTGAAAACGTGCTTGGCGCTTTCGTCGATGGCATCGCCACAGCCGATGCAGGCCGGAAAGATCACCGGCGTGCCGCACATGACCGATTCGATGCCCACGAGCCCAAACGGCTCGTAGCTCGACGCGAGAATGGTGAAGTCCGCCGCGCGATAAGCGTCCTCGATATTTTTCGCGTAGCCGATATAGCGCACGTTCGGCGCGCTCTTCTCGGGCGCGCGCCCGGCGACGGCGATCACGATCGGCAAGCCTGCGCCGCCGAGCGCCTTCTCGATCAGCGGCAAACCCTTGCGCTCGTGACTGCTCGAAGGAAAGAGCAGCACGATTTCGTTTTCCTTGAAACCGAACCGTTCGCGCAGACGGGCGCGCGAGGTTTCATCGGCTAAGGCGAAACGCGCGCCATCCACGGGCGGATAAAGCACGCGAATCTTCCGTTCGTCGATGCCGTAAAGCCCGCGAAGCTCGTTGCGCATCATGTCCGAGTGCGCGACGATCACGCGCGCGTCCCGATACTGCCTGCGTTCGAGCGCGATCTGCCGCGTATCCGACCGCTTTTCGCGACGCCCGGTTGCGCGCAGAAAGCCGATATGCGTGCCTCCGCAGATGGCAATCTCCGAGCCTTCCACGCGATTGCAGCCGATCAGCACGTCGACCCTGGCCTTATTGCGCGCGCGCTTGAGCGCCCACGAAAAATACACGTCGCGCAGCTTGCCCGGCAGAAACGACACCTTGATGCGATGCGCCTCGACGAGCTTGCTCTCCGGCAACGACGAGTCGATCTTGCGGGCAAAGAACGCAGGCTTTTGGCGGCCCTCGAAGCCGGCGGCGGCAAGACCGCGCACCAGGTCCATGGCGTAGCGTTCGAGCCCGCCGCTCAGTTTAAGCGCGTTCGCCGAGATGCCGATGCGCATCAGTAGACGATTTCGATTGCGCTGCCCGCGAACTCGCCGCGCAGCGCGGTAATGAGTTCGTCGGTGGGCTTGACGCGCCAGGCATCGCCGAGCCGCACTTCGCCTTCCGCATGCTCGCTGCGATAAACGATGCTCACGTTCAAGCCGTTCGGGATGGGTGCGGACTGGCGCTGCCTGCCGTTCTCGCGCGCGGGCGGCGCCACGGCCGCCGGCGCTTCCGCACCCGCCGCATGCGCTTCGAGCACGCGGCGCAGACGCAAGGAATCCGCGTTGCCGTTCATCTCGACCTTTACCGACTGCGCGTAGCGGCTGCGCGCGCGTTCGAGGTCCATCGCGGTATCGACGGTAAAGCGAATGCCGCCGGTGAAGGCGTCGTTACGCGCCTGACCTTGCACCACGAGCAACTCGTCTTCCTTGAAGAGCGCCTTGTTGGCTTCGAACTGCTCGTTGAACACGGTGACTTCGCACTGGCCGGTGCCGTCGTCGAGATTGACGATCAGCATCTTGCCGCGCTGGGTCATTTGCGTGCGCGTGGTCGAGATCACGCCCGCGACGAGCTTGTCGCGCCCTTCCTTCAGTTCGCCGATTTTTTGACGCACGAAGCGGCGCACTTCACCTTTGTAGGCGTCGAAAAGATGGCCCGACAGATAGAAACCGAGCGCGGTTTTTTCTTCCTGCAAGCGCTTCTTGTCGGACCACATGGGTTCATCGACGAGCTGATGCTTTTCGAGCGGCGCGTCGCCCATGTCGAAGAGACCGCCTTGCATGGCGTTGGCGGCGGCCTGATCGGCAGCTTCCATGGCGAGCGGCACGGAGGCCAGCAGTTGCGCGCGGTTCTCGTGCAGGCAGTCGAACGCGCCCGCGCGGATCAGCGCTTCGACCGTGCGGCGATTCACGACGCGCCGGTCGATCCGCTCGCAGAAGTCGAAGAGATCCGCAAACGGCCCATCTTCACGCGCACGCAGGATTTCTTCGATTGCGTTCTGGCCGCTGCCCTTCACCGCGCCCAGACCGTAGCGAATGGTCTTCGAGCGCTTGCCGTCCGCTTCGGCGACCGGTTCGAAGCGATACGCCGACTGGTTGATGTTCGGCGGCAGCACGGCCATGCCATTGCCGATGCAGTCCTCGAACAGAATCTTGACCTTGTCGGTGTCGTCCATGGCGAGCGACATATTGGCCGCCATGAATTCCGCCGGATGGTGCGCCTTCAGCCACGCCGTGTGATAAGCGAGCAACGCGTAAGCCGCCGCGTGCGACTTGTTGAAGCCGTAGCCCGCGAATTTCTCCATGAGGTCGAAGGTGTCGTCCGCCTTCTGCGCGGTGAGACCGTTCTTCGCCGCGCCTTCGCGGAACAACTCGCGATGCACGGCCATCTCTTCGGGCTTCTTCTTGCCCATCGCGCGACGCAGCAAGTCCGCGCCGCCGAGCGAATAGCCGCCGATGATCTGCGCCATCTGCATCACCTGCTCCTGATAGACCATGATGCCGTAGGTCTCCTTCAGGACGGGTTCGACGCGCGGGTCCGGATACTCGACGATCTCGCGCCCGTGCTTACGCGCGCAGAAGCTCGGAATCAGGTCCATCGGGCCCGGACGATACAGCGCCACCAGCGCGATGATGTCCTCGAAGCGGTCCGGCTGCGCGTCCTTCAGCATGCCCTGCATGCCGCGGCTTTCCAGCTGGAACACGGCGACGGTATTCGCTTTCTTGAGGATCGAAAACGAAGCAGGGTCGTCGAGCGGAACCTGCGAGAGATTCCAGTCTCTCTTCGAGGGATCGAGCCGGCGAATATAGCGCTCGGCCCAGTCCAGGATGGTGAGCGTGGTCAGGCCCAAAAAGTCGAACTTGACCAGACCGACGGCTTCCACGTCGTCCTTGTCGTACTGACTGACCACGCCGCCGTCTTCGCCCTGCGTGTAGAGCGGACAGAAATCGGTGAGCTTGCCCGGCGCGATCAGCACGCCGCCCGCGTGCATGCCGACGTTACGCGTGAGCCCTTCAACGCGCTGCGCGAGTTCGAGCAATTGATGCACTTCGTCTTCGTTGTCGAAGCGCTCCTGCAGGGTCGGCTCTTCCTTCATCGCGTCCGCGATGGTCACGTGCTTGCCCGGCTTGAACGGGATGAGCTTGGCGACGCCGTCGGTGAACATGTAGCCGAGATCGAGCACGCGGCCGATGTCGCGCACCGCCGCCTTCGCCGCCATGGTGCCGAAGGTGGCGATCTGCGAAACCGCATCCGCGCCATATTTCTGCTTCACGTACTGAATGACGCGGTCGCGCCCTTCCTGACAGAAGTCGATGTCGAAGTCGGGCATCGACACGCGTTCGGGATTCAGGAAGCGTTCGAACAGCAGGTTGTAGCGCAGCGGGTCGAGATCGGTAATGCCGAGCGCATAAGCGACGAGCGAGCCCGCGCCCGAACCGCGGCCGGGACCCACCGGAACGCCATTGTTCTTCGCCCACATGATGAAGTCGGCGACGATCAGGAAGTAGCCCGGAAAGCCCATCTTGATGATCGTGCCGCACTCGAATTCGAGCCGCGCGTAATAAGTCTCGCGCTGTGCCTCGCGTTCGGCTTCATCGGGATAAAGCTGCGCGAGCCGCACCTCGAGGCCTTCCTTCGACAGCTGCACGAGGTAGTCGTCGAGCGTGAGGCCGTCCGGCGTGGGGAAAAGCGGCAGTTTGGGCTTGCCGAGTTCGAGCGTGAGATTACAGCGCTTCGCAATTTGTACCGTATTGGCGAGCGCGGAAGGAATATCCGCGAAAAGCGCGCACATTTCGTCCTGCGTGCGGAAATACTGCTCGGTCGTGAAGCGCTTCTGACGACGCGGATTGGCGAGGATATCGCCTTCCGAAATGCACACGCGCGCTTCGTGCGCGGTGTAGTCGTCGGGCGTCATGAATTGCAGCGGATGCGTGGCGACCACAGGCAACCCGAGCTTTGCGGCGAGCGCGACGGCCTCCTGAAAATAAGCCTGTTCGCCCGGCTGACCGGCGCGCTGCAGTTCGATGTAGAACGCGTTCGGAAAGAGCGCCGACCAGCGTTCGGCGTTGCGTTGCGCGCTTGCCGCGTTGCCCGCCGCGAACGCCATGCCGATGTCGCCCTGCTGCGCGCCGGAAATGGCGAGCAGACCTTCAGCCAGCCCTTCTTCGAGCCATTCGACGAGCACTTCTGCGCGCCCGCGATATTGATTCGTCAGCCACGCGCGGCTCAACAGTTCGCACAGGTTGAGATAGCCGGTCTTGTCGCGCACGAGCAGGATCAGCCGCGAAGGCTTGTCGCGATCGGCGGGATTGGTGATCCAGACATCGCAGCCGGCAATGGGTTTGATGCCCTTGCTGCGCGCTTCCTTGTAGAAGCGCACGAGGCCGAACGCGTTGGCGAGATCGGTCAGCGCGAGTGCGCCCTGACCGTCTTTCGCGGCGGATTTGACGACGTCGTCCAGCCGCACGATGCCGTCGGCAATCGAGAACTCGGAGTGGACGCGAAGATGAACGAAGCGGGGATCTGACATGACGATATTGTACATGCGGCCCATCGCGAAAACGGCTAAGGGGCGCGCGTTAGCCGAACGGACAAGCCCTCGGCGATTCTCGAAATTGCGCTGGCGCAAACGGCGTGAACGCGGCGGCCCGCGCCTGCGAAAAGACCTGCGCCATTTGCGGGATAATACGGAGTTGCGCGGCGTCCCAGCATCCGCTTTTTGCCGCCATTTTTACCGGCTTTGCCGCGTTATCCGATCATGAGCATTCTGAACCTCTCCGCCTACAAATTCGTTTCCATCGACGACAGCGCCGCGTGGCGCCCGCTCGTCACCGAACGCTGCAACGCGCTTGGCCTGAAGGGAACGATTCTGCTCGCGCCGGAGGGCATCAACCTCTTCATCGCGGGGCCGGTCGCGGAGGTGCGCGAGTTCATCGATTACATTCGGGGCGACGCGCTCTTCGGCGACCGCTTCGCCGATCTGCAGTTCAAGGAAAGCCTCTCCGCAAAGCAACCGTTTCGCCGCATGCTGGTGAAACTCAAGCGCGAGATCATCACCATGAAGAAGCCCGCGATCAAGCCCGAACTCGGCCGCGCGCCCGCCGTCGATCCGGTGACGCTCAAGGCCTGGCTCGACCGTGGTCATGACGACGAAGGCCGTCCGGTCGTCATGCTCGACACGCGCAATGCCTTCGAAGTGGACGTCGGCACGTTCGACCACGCGCTCGACTACCGCATCACGAAATTCAGCGAGTTTCCCGAGGTGATCGAACAAAACCGTGCCGATCTGGAAGGCAAGACGGTGGTGTCGTTCTGCACGGGCGGAATTCGTTGCGAGAAGGCTGCGATTCACATGAAGGAAGTGGGCATCGATCACGTCTATCAACTCGAGGGCGGCATCCTCAAATACTTCGAGGAAGTGGGCGGCGCGCATTACTCGGGCGAATGTTTTGTGTTCGACTACCGCACGGCGCTCGATCCGAACCTGCAGCAGACCTCCACTTCGCAATGCTTCGGCTGCCGCGCGGTGGTCAGCGTGGAAGATCAGCAGTCGCCGTTGTACGTGCCGGGCGCCACTTGCCCCGCGTGTCATCCGGATGCGAAGGCCGCCTAAACCTTGAACAAGCCCTGTAGATGACTTACCGTGGCCGCTTCGCGCCCTCGCCTACCGGGCCGCTGCACGCGGGGTCGCTCGTCAGCGCGCTTGCCAGTTTTCTCGATGCGCGGGCGCATCGCGGTAGCTGGATCGTGCGAATAGAAGATGTCGATGCACCGCGTACGGTGGCTGGCGCGGCCGACGAGATTCTCGCAACGCTCGCGCATTTCGGCATGCATTCGGACGAACCGCCGGTCTGGCAAAGTCAACGCGACGCGGCTTATCAAGATGCATTCGAGCGCTTGCTTGCCGCCGGCTTCGTTTATCCCTGCGGCTGCACGCGACGCGAGATCGCCGACTCGCTCGTTCATGCGCATGCTCGTCACGCGACACTCGCTTATCCCGGTACTTGTCGAAGCGGCTTGCATGGCCGTCCCGCGCGCGCGTGGCGACTGCGCGTGCCGGACGGCGACGCGGCGCGCGTCGGTTTCGTGGATCGCTGGCAGGGAATACAAACGCAAGATCTTGCGGCCGAAGTCGGCGATTTTGCCTTGAAGCGTGCGGATGGGCTGTGGGCGTATCAACTGGCTGTCGTCGTCGACGACGCTTCAGCCGGCATTACGCATGTCGTGCGCGGCGCAGACCTGCTGGATTCGACCGCGCGGCAGATTTACCTGCAGCAATGTCTCGATGTGCCGACGCCGTCGTATCTGCATGTGCCTGTCGTCAGCAACGATGCGGGCGAAAAACTCAGCAAGCAGACGGGCGCGGCGCCGCTTGGTCGTGACGCGCCGCTGGATGCGTTGGTGCAGGCGGCGCGGCATTTGAGTATCGAAGTGGCCGCCGCCGGTTCGCTCGAGTCGTTTTATGCGGATGCGACCGCGCAGTGGGCGCGTCAGTTCGGGATTACTTAGCGGCATGCGTTCGCTTCTGAGGGGCGAATCGCTCGCGCCGCGTAAGCGTTCGACTGACGAGTGCGGTACGAGATTGGGTCTGTTGTCGCCTCAGAACGTTGGCTGCGGCCTTTAAGTGGTCAAGGAGCGGCACAAAAAAAAGCAACCTAACCGGTTGCCCTTTTCATCCCACACATACCGTGCTTAACGGTTCAACGGCAGTCGCAGAGACCACCGTTTCTTAGAGCTTCACGCGCCAACTCAAGTCGACTTACGCAACGCACCCAACCCGCCAAGCAACGCGGCCAACGGCTGCTTCGGCGCGCTCTTGCGCTCCGGCTCGACGCTTTCCTCATGCCGCTTCACCGCCGAGGGCGAGGGCTCGTAAGGCTTGAGGAAGAATTCGTCCACCGGCTGCTGACGCCCGCGCGGCCGATCATACGACGACCCCGACGTGCGCCGGCGCGGACCCGCTTCTTCCCGCGCGCCATGCCGATGTTCGCTGCGCTCCGGGCGGACCGGCCGCTCGTCGCGCCGCGCGCCTTCACGACGCACCGGCGTCGTTACTTCGAGCGTCATCACTTCGAGCGGACGCTTGATCAGCTTTTCGATGTCGGCAAGCTGCTTGCGTTCGTTCGCGCTGCACAGCGACAACGCGTCGCCCGACGCACCCGCGCGCCCCGTGCGACCGATACGGTGCACGTAATCTTCCGCGCTGAACGGCAAGTCGAAGTTGATGACCGCCGGCAATTCGGCGATATCGAGCCCGCGCGCGGCCACGTCGGTTGCGACGAGCGCTTCGATCTCGCCGCGCTTGAACGCGTCGAGCGCCTGCATGCGCTCGCCTTGCGTACGGTCGCCGTGAATCGCGGTGGCGACGATGCCATCACGTTCCAGCACGCGCGCCAACCGGCTCGCGCCGATCTTGCTGTTGCAGAACACGATGACCTGCTTCAATCCGCGCTGGCGGATCAGTTGCGCGACGGCGCCCGACTTGTCGCTCTCGTGCACTTCGAAGACGATCTGCCGCACGTTGGTCGCGGTGGAGTTGCTGCGCGCGACTTCGATGGTCTGCGGGTTGCGCAAATAAGTTGCCGCGAGCTTCTTGATTTCAGGCGAGAACGTCGCCGAAAACAGCAGCGTCTGACGCTCCTTAGGCAGCAGATTCAGAATGCGCTGCAGGTCCGGCAGAAAGCCCATGTCGAGCATGCGGTCGGCTTCGTCGAGGACGAGCATCTGCACCTGGCCGAGATTGAGCGTCTTTTGCTGAACGTGATCGAGCAGCCGTCCCGGCGTCGCGATGAGAATCTCCACGCCACGGCGCAACGCATCCGACTGCGGATTCATGTCGACGCCGCCGAACACCACCGTGCTGCGCAACGCAGTGTGCTTCGAGTAGGTCTGCACGTTGGCGGCGACCTGATCGGCAAGTTCGCGCGTGGGCGTAAGCATCAGCGCGCGCACGGGATGGCGGGCGGGCGAGGCGCTCGTATTGGCCATCGGCAAAAGACGCTGGATGATCGGCAGCGAAAAACTCGCGGTCTTGCCCGTGCCGGTCTGCGCCGCGCCCATCACATCGCGGCCCGCGAGCACGACGGGAATGGCCTGCTCCTGGATCGGCGTGGGCGTGGTATAGCCGGACTCGCTCACTGCCTTGAGGATGTCGGCGGCCAGGCCGAACTGATCGAACGTAGGCGCGGTGGACGGGTTCGTGGCGACGGAATCTGACATGGTGACTATTGGGCTTTCGCTAAAAATCCGCTTGAAGCGGTGCGTAAGCGGGCGTTCGGTCGATTACGCGTGAGTATTTCGGTGACGCGGAGGGTTGTCCGCGCAAGCATTTGTGCGCGGCGCTTGCCATGCACTTGAAGCGCGCCGGGCAGGAAAACGAGCGCCTGACGCAGATTCGGCCGATGGTCGCGGCCTGCGGAACGCCGCAGGTTCGGGCACAAGGCCCGCTGCGATGGAACACGGCTTCGATGACGCCTTCAAGGCGGCCGACGCACGCTCAAGTGGAAGGCCACGCGAGCCGATGCGAACCACGACGCTGCAGGGCAAAAATCTTAGCCGGAAAGCCGCACATTGTAGCATCCGGCGTCGATCCGCCCCTTTCCGCGCTTCATGCGACAGAGGCGCACGACGTAGGCCGCGCTTACTTGTTGTGCGCCTCGCAATCGGCCAGTAGCGGCGGCGAGTCCTTGGCCGCCATCTCGTCATAGAGATTGGCCTGCGGTCCCTTGGTCCACCACGTATATTGATCCGCGACGTATTTGGCCCCGGAACCCGCGATCACGTTGACGAACAGCAGTTTGCGGCCATCCACCGTCAATGCCGCGAAGCTCTGGTGATTGCGTGCGTTGGTGTATTGCACCGACACGCTCTTGCCATCCTTGCAGTCGTAGCGCGTGGTCTGCGTCGAGGCGGTCTGGATTTGCGGCACGGTGAGCGGCATCGCGCGCGCGGTCGTGGCAATCGTGGACGCCATAAGAAGCGCGGCCGAAAGTACGAGAGATCGTTTCATCATCGGGTCCGGAAATCGTGGGAAGCGGCTCGGCGAGCCTTGATGGATGGCCCGAAGATCATGGATCGATCACGTCCGCGCAGGCGTCCGTGGGCGCGGCCGCGACATGGCCGACCACCGGCACGATCTTCAAACCCGCTGACGCGATCCGGCACGGAGCCGCGGCCAGCCCGCAGCCCGAAAGTCCCGCGCACGCCACGATCAACGCGGCCATGATGATTCGCTTCACTATCTTCTCCCTGCCATTTGCAGGCGATGGTCAGCCCGGTCGACTCGATACGGGCTTTACTTTCGACGCCGCCAGCTTCGCGCGCTCACGCGCTTCGCCGGTATCGACGCCAGTAGCGAGCGCGACGCCCATGCGCCGTTTCGCGAAGCTCTCGGGCTTGCCGAAGAGGCGCAGATCCGCGCCCGGCACCGCAAGCGCTTCGGCCACGCCTTCGAAGGCGATACCCGCTTCGTCGAGGCCGCCGTAGATCACCGCCGATGCGCCCGGCGTTTGCAGCGCGGTATCGACGGGCAAGCCGAGAATGGCGCGCGCGTGCAGTTCGAACTCGGAGAAACGCTGCGTGGCGAGCGTCACGAGACCCGTGTCGTGTGGACGCGGACTGACTTCCGAAAACCATACGTCATCGCCGCGCACGAAGAGTTCCACGCCGAAGAGGCCGCGTCCGCCGAGCGCGGTCGTCACCTTTGCCGCGACATCGCGCGAGCGGGCGAGCGCGACGGCGCTCATCGCCTGCGGCTGCCAGGATTCGACGTAATCACCCGCCACCTGCACGTGGCCGATAGGCTCGCAGAAAAAGGTCGCCGTCTCGCCTGTCGCGGGGTCGGCCGCGCGCACGGTGAGTTGCGTGATTTCGTACTCGAAGTCGATGAACCCTTCCACGATCACGCGCCCGTGGTTCACGCGCCCGCCCGCCATCGCGTAGTTCCAGGCGGGCTCGACATCCGCGTCGCTTCCGAGCACGGATTGTCCCTTGCCCGAGGACGACATGACGGGCTTCACCACGCACGGAAAACCGATCTTCGCGATCGCCTCCTTCATCTCTTCGAGCGACTGCGCGAACGCGTACGGCGAGGTCGGCAAGCCAAGCGTCTCGGCGGCCAGGCGGCGAATGCCTTCGCGATTCATCGTCAATTGCGTGGCGCGCGCGGTCGGAATCACGGTGGCAATGCCAGCGGCTTCGATGTCGGCGAGCGCGTCGGTGGCGATTGCCTCGATCTCGGGCACGATCAGATGCGGCGACTCTTGCTCGACGAGCGCGCGCAGCGCCACGGCATCGGTCATGTCGATGACATGCGCCCGGTGCGCGACCTGATGCCCCGGCGCGTTCGCATAGCGATCCACCGCGATCACCTCGACGCCGAGCCGCTGCAACGCGATGATCACTTCCTTGCCGAGCTCGCCCGCGCCGAGCAACATCACGCGCGTGGCATGCGCCGAAAGCGGCGTGCCGATGCGGCGCTCGACGTCGGTCGCGGCATTCGTGCCGGTAGCGGGGTCGCGTTGCGAGTCGGTGTGCATGAGTGCTCCAGAAATCGGATTCGGTGGCGCCTGTTGCTCGAACATTCGATGAGGCGAGAATGGCCCGGATGTTAACACGCACCGCTTAGTGCAACAGCTCTGCCATTCGGTCTATTGACAGGCGCCAAGAGCAGTATGACAAGCGGTATCGCTGCTCAGTTGCAAGGCATTCGCGTGCTTTTCGAAGATCGTCGACGGGAGGAAAGCGCTGCCGATCATTTTGTTGCATCGAGCGCTGGACAAATCGTAGGACGAGTGCGATACCCTTACGGTTTCGCCAGTTTCAGGACTCCCCGATGCCCACGCACTTCATCCGCACACCGTCTTCGTCGCCGCTTTTTCGGGGAGCGCCGGCGTGGCTCACACGTGCATCGCGGCGCGCCGGTGTGCTGCTGCTCGCCACGGGTTTCATCGCCGGCTGCGCGCTCCCCAAGCATCCCGACACGAGCGCGCCGCCCACCGATCCCTACAATCCCGCCGCCACGCAATTGCTCGACGACACGCAATGGCAGCTCACGCGGTGGACCGATGCAAGTGGCAAGCCGCGTGCGCTTCCTCAGGACGCGGGCAGCGCGCAGCCCATCACGCTCGACTTTTCGACGGCGAGCGGCCATCGGCGCGCGAGCGGCTTTTCCGGTTGCAACCGCTTCGCGGGCGCCTATGACCTGAAAGACGGCAAGCTCACGTTCGGCCCGCTCGCCGGTACGCGCATGGCCTGCGTCTCCGGCACGGGCGGTGCGTTGGAGCAGCCGTATCTGGATGGACTCGCACATGTCGCCAGAAGCGGCGTTCAGATGAACCCGCCGCCAGCGTTGCAACTGACGCTCGCCGATGGACAGGTGCTCACGTTCGCGCCGCGGCCAAAGTAAGCGCGAGGTGTTGCGTGCTCGCGCCATACCTATCGGCGCACGCCGCAACCGTTAAACTGCCTGGTTGAACGCGCATGCGTCCGAAGCGGGCAGCGAGTCTGGTCCTGTCTTATACGTCTCACCCAACATTGGTTCTATCTCTAGCATGCAAATGGTAGTTCTCGGCTGGTTCGGTGCATCAGTCGTCTGGATCCTTCCACTCCTCTGGCGCATCGTGAAATCGGTGCTCCCGAGCGGCAGCGGACTGCGCGGCCCCGGCACGATCCGGCTGTGGGTCGGCTTCATCTGCGTATTGCTGTCGAGCAGCGTGCTCGAAGGCCTGCTTGCAAGTGGCGTCGAAACGCAGGCGAATATCAATCGCGGTGGTCGGGCGCTTGCCTTGCTTCTCGTCAATCTGGCTTATCCGGCTGGCGCGATTGCCGTTGCGGCCCTCGTGCTGGCAATGTTCGCGCCGTGGCTCGTCGAGTTCTCGTGGCGCTCGGTGCTGATCTGGTTCGATGAAGCGTTCGGCTTCGATTTGCCGAAGAGCTGGCTGACACCACCCGAAAAAAACGAGCGCGAGCTGCAGCCGAAGAAGGAACGCCGTGGGCGACGCGATGCATCCGGCTGGTTCGAGCGTCGTGCGCGCGACAAGACCAAGACGACGCGCGAGATCCCCGTGCGCGGCATCGGCGCGGATCGTTTCGATGCCTCGTCCGTGCGCGTGCCGCAGGATGAGCCCACGCTCGGTTTGCCGACCGGCAAGCAACGCGGACGCTATCGGCGGCCTACCGCGTGGCGTCCGCCTTCGATCGGCAAGAGCGGCGCGAATCGCGATCAGGCGTCGGCGAGAAATACCGCGTCGACCAACTATGCCGCCGTGCGTCTCAGCCGATCCGCGTTCGAAGCGGAAAGCGCGTCCGGTCGGCCGATGCCCATCGAGCCGGTCGCGCCCGGTGGATGGTTGAATCCGTCCACGCAGCCGCGTGCCTCGGTGTCGCCGGGGGCGCGGCCGGCACAAGGCGCGAATGGCACGACAGCGTCGGCGCGAACTTCCGCGGGAATGGCTGCGGCTTCTGCGTCGCGCAATACTGCCTCATCGGTTGCGGTCGAGCCGCGCGGGAATGTTTCTCGGGCGGGTGCGGCTCCGGCTGCATCGGCTGCACTGGCCCGGGGCGGCACCGCTTCAGTATCGGCAGGAGGCAATGCACGCGGTCCGACGCCCGCACAGAGTCGTGCGGGGCAGACTTCGCCTGGGCTCGTGCGGCGCGCGCCGCCCGCTCGTCCGACCGCAACACCGGCCACGCATGACTTTGCTGGGCGTTCGCTGCCAGCGCCCGCCGACGCGCTGGCGCGTTCGGCACTTCCGCCGCTCGAACCACCTCCGCCGCCCGAGTCCGTTCAGGCGACGCTGCGATCTATCGAGGAGAACGCCGCGTTATGGACGTCGCTCGCCGGAACGGGGCTCGCGCGTGAACCTGAAGCGATGGTGGCGGATATGGCCGCAGCGTCTGGCTCGCAAGTCACATCGCAATCTGCGAGCGACGCCGTGACGCGAGCGCCAACGAGTACGGAACCTGTCGACTTCTCTCCGAAGCCAGCGGACACGTTGATCGACGGCGGTCTGAACGCGAACGGCGCCATTTCAGACGATGCCACCTCCGTTGGGGCAAGCACGCTCGTTTTCTCACGCATGGGAGCCAACGTTGCGTCGCAAGCACCGGCAGCGGTTTCGTTGGACGCGCCCGCAACGCCCGCTACGCCACCGATTCATCGCGAGTTCACGCCGGAGCACGCCGAGCCTGACTTGGTCGAGCCAACGCGTCACACCGAAACGCCTGCACCGCCGTGGCTGGACGAGCCGTCATCGTCGCCGAGATACGAGCCACCTCCGCTGCCGTCGTTCCTGCCGATGGACGAGCCGCCGCCGCTCGTGGACGCATTCGGCGATGCTCGCGACCAGCCCGATCCGTCTGGTGCGGACTCCGTGCGAAACGCGACGGCATTGCCTCCCGACGACACATTCCGAAGCGCATCCACGTTGCCTGGCGACGAAACCGGCCAAAGCGCACCCGCGTTGCCGCGCGACGACACCGTGCGGCACGCGCCCGCGTCGCTTCGAGATGAATCGATCCAAAGCGCTTCGACGTCGCCCGTCCACGAGACCGCGCGCGAGGAAGCCTTCGACGCGCCGGAAAAGCCATCGAACATCGTGCGCTTCCCCATCGCCGTCCCGCTGCAAGAGGCCGAAGCCGAAGCGCCACCCGCCGCAACAACGTTGCCAGCAAGCGCCCCGCGCCCGCCGGTACGCGGTTTCGCGCCCACCGAATTCGAATTCCACGCGCCGCACGCATCCGCAGTTGAATTGCCCACGCTCGACCTGCTCGAACCCGCATCCGAAGACGCCGAACCAGTCTCCGAACAGCAACTCGCCGAAACCGGCCAGCTAATCGAACAACGGCTGCAGGAATTCAAGGTGCCCGTCACGGTCGTCGGCGCGTCCGCTGGCCCCGTCATCACGCGCTTCGAAGTGGACCCGGCGCTCGGCGTGCGCGGCAGTCAGATCGTCGGCCTCATGAAGGATCTATCGCGAGGCCTCGGTCTCACGTCGATCCGCGTCGTCGAAACGATTCCCGGCAAAACCTGCATGGGCCTCGAACTGCCGAACGCAAAACGCCAGATGATCCGTCTGTCCGAGATTCTCGAACAGGACGTGTACCGCGCGTCGAAGTCGAATCTCACCATCGCGATGGGCAAGGACATCGTCGGCAATCCGGTCGTCACCGACCTCGCCAAGGCGCCGCACATGCTGGTCGCGGGCACGACGGGCTCCGGCAAGTCGGTCGCGATCAACGCAATGATCCTTTCGCTGCTCTACAAGGCGACGCCTGAGGACGTGCGCCTCATCATGATCGACCCGAAGATGCTGGAACTGTCCGTCTACGAAGGCATTCCGCATCTGCTCGCACCCGTCGTCACCGACATGAAGCTCGCGTCGAACGCGCTCAACTGGTGTGTCGGCGAAATGGAAAAGCGCTACCGGCTGATGTCGGCGGTAGGCGTGCGCAATCTGCAGGGCTTCAATCAAAAGATCCGCGCCACCGAAGCGGCCGGCAAGAAGCTCACGAATCCATTTTCGCTGACGCCCGATGCACCCGAGCCGCTATCGACGCTGCCGCTCATCGTCGTGATCATCGACGAACTGGCCGACCTCATGATGGTCGCGGGCAAGCAAATCGAACAATTGATCGCGCGTCTTGCGCAGAAGGCGCGCGCGGCCGGCATCCACCTGATTCTCGCGACGCAGCGGCCTTCGGTCGATGTCATCACGGGTCTCATCAAGGCCAACATTCCGACGCGCGTGGCGTTTCAGGTGTCGTCCAAGATCGATTCGCGCACGATTCTCGATCAGATGGGCGCGGAATCGCTGCTCGGCGCAGGCGACATGCTGTTCCTGCCACCCGGCACCGGCTACCCGCAACGCATACACGGCGCGTTCGTCGCGGACGACGAAGTGCATCGCGTGGTCGAATATTTGAAGCAGTTTGGCGAGCCGGAATACGAGGAAGGCATTCTGTCCGGGCCGACGTCCGAAGGCGCGTCGCCAGACCTGTTCGGCGAAACGCCCGAGGCCGAAGCCGACCCGCTCTACGACGAAGCCGTCGCGTTCGTGTTGCGCACACGGCGCGCGTCGATTTCGTCGGTGCAGCGGCAACTGCGTATTGGCTATAACCGCGCGGCGCGGCTTGTCGAGCAGATGGAAACGGCCGGGCTCGTCTCCTCGATGGGCAGCAACGGCAATCGCGAAGTGCTCGCACCGCCGGGCCCGGCCGACTAAGCGTTTTTACCAGAGCCGCAAGCGGCGCAACAGGAAGATCGTGATGGCGGCGCATCCCGCCATCACGCCGACCACCACCCAGAACGAAGCAGGATTGTGCGTGCCCGGCAAGCCCGCGACGTTCATGCCGAAGATGCCCGTCACGAGCGTGGCGGGCAATAACAACGCGGACATGATCGCGAGCCACAAGAGCTTGCGGTTGATGTCCTCGGAGAGCAACGCGGCAATTTCGTCCTGCAAGAGTTTGGCGCGTTCGTAGAGTCCTTCGAGCCCGCCGCCCAATCCGTTGAGCACCTGAATGGCTTGCACGAGCGCTTCCATCGAGCGCGGTTCGGCCCATTCAAGCCGACGCGTCACGAGTTGCGTAAGCGCGTTACGCTCGGGGTCGATAAAGCGCTTGACCTCCACCAGCCGCCGCCGCACCACGCCGAGTTCGACGCGCCAGTTCGAATGGCCGCCTTCGAGCACGCCCTCTTCGACATCGTCGAGACGGTCGCCGATTTCATCGATACGGTCCGCGAAGGTCTCGTTGAGCGCGCGGATCAGACCCGCGAAAAGATCGACGGTATCGCGGAACATCGCGCCTTCGAGCACGGCATGACGCAGCCGGTCGGTCGACTGCAAGGGACGCGCGCGCACCGTAATCATGCGGTTGCGGTCGACGTAAAAGCGCAACGCGCCAGTCGCGCGAATCGCCTCGCGTGCGCCCGGCTCCGCGCCCGCGGGCGTCGCCGCGACGAGCTCCAAGTCGGCGACCACGCCGTACATGAAATTCGGTCCCATGTGCACGCGCGGGCGCTTGTCCTCGCCGTTCAGAAATTCGCGCGCGACATCGGGCATGGAACTCACGCCTTCGAGCCAGCCTTCGACGGTATCGTCGTTGGCCGAGAGATGGAGCCACGTCGGTCCGTCGCCCGTGATCGCATCGCGCGCTTCGTCCCACGAAAGCCGCAGCGCCTGGCCGCCCGCAAAGCGAAACGCGCTGATAAAGCCGGGCGGCGCCGCTTCGTTCTTGTCAGGTTGCGGGCCCGGTTCAGGACGCCCGGCGCGGCCGGAAGTGTAAGTCGTGTTCAATCTTGCTTTCCCTGCAATTTCCGTTGTCTTTCGATTTCATCAGGATACCTTTCGGTTCCAAATGCCAGGCTGCGCGAGCCGACGCAGCATCGTACTAGAACTCGTGGCGGACCCGGAAGAACACAACGCCGCCGTTGCCATCGGTTGCACGGGCCGCATGAGAAGCGCGAAGACCGTTCACAGAGATGAAACCGTGACGGCTTCGCGTGTCGGTCACGTGACGAAAGCCTGGAACGGACCATTGCCGCGATCGACAACGACACCGCGCAAACTTCTCAAGACGGCGAGACGAACTTGAAATCGACCGGCGAGCCGATAGAAACCCGCTTCGGGTCCGATGCCAGTTCGCCCGATGCCGGATCGCGCCGGAAGAAGAACGCGCTGTCGCTGTCCTGATTGCCGACGATGAGCCAGCGCCCGCTCGGGTCGATCGCGAACTCACGCGGCGTCTTGCCGAGCGTCGGATATCGTTTCAAGAGCTTGAGATGGCCGTTGTTCGGATCGACCGCGAACGCGACGAGCTCGTTCGCGTCGCCACGATTGGTCGCATACAGAAAGCGTCCATCGGGCGACAGATGCACCGCGCCGCCGCCGATCTTGCCTTTGAAGCCGGGCGCGGTCATCGGCACGCTCTGCGTTTCGCTGAGTTTGCCGTCGCGATAGTTAAAGACGAGCACCGACGCGTTCATTTCGGTCGTGAGATACGCATGCTTGCCGCCGGTATCGAAAATCAGATGCCGTGGGCCCGAACCAGCCTTGATCGGCGTGTAACGCGCATCGGTCGGACCGAACAGGCCGCGGCTGCCATCGGGCGTGTAGCGGTACGCGAACACCTTGTCGACGCCCAGGTCTTGCGTAAAGAGATATTTGCCATCGGGCGAGAACACGGTCGAGTGAACGTGCGAGTTGTCCTGCCGCCCTTTCACGGGCCCGTTGCCTTCGTGATGCACCGTCAGCACGGAGGTGCCGACGTGACCATCGGCGTTGATCGGAAACACCGCGAAGCTGCCGCCGGGATTGGCGGCCACCGAGTAATTGGCTGTCAGCAGATATTTGCCATCCGGCGAGAGCGCGAGGTAACACGGGTCGTTGCCATCCGCCGACACGCGGTTCAAAAAGCTCAACTGGCCGGTTGCGCGGTCGAAGCGAAACGCGCTGATGCCGCCGCGTTGCGAAGCCCGGCCGTTGTCGCCGGGCAGTTCGTTCACGGCATACACGTAATTGTGATCGCGACTCACGACGAGATACGACGGGTTCACCGTCTGCGCCGACGCGACGCGCGTCAGTTCGCCATTGCCGGTATCGAAGCGATAAACATAGATGCCTTCGCTCTTGCCGCCGCCCGTGTAAGTGCCGATGAGCAGATCGAGCACCTCGCCGCCCGATGAAACCGCAACGCCACTGGCGCCCGCGGCCGGCGTCGCGCTTGCGGGCGTCTGCGCCACGGCATGCGTGGCCGCGATCGACAGGATCAACGCGAAACCCCGGGCCCACCTACGCGGCTTGAATGAAGCCAAGAGCGAACTCGTGAGCGTATTCTGTAGCGGGCGCGGCACTTGCGACGTGCGTCTCGCCGCGACGGCGGACAACCGTTCCGGCAACGGATGGCTCGGGTGCATGAAAGCTCCTCATCGTCTTCTGATGCTTGTTATCGAGGGCGATGCGCGAACGGCTGCGGCATCGTCTGGCTGGCGTGGCGCGAGCAAGTTTTGCTCCCACCGTGCCACCGGGCAAACCGCAACAGGCTAAACCCAACCATTCGAACCAACAACAAAAAGGAGTTGCTGCGATGAACATTCACGTAAGCCTTGGGCCGCTGGTGTCGCTGATCGCCGGGATTCTCATCCTCGTGATGCCGCGACTGCTGAACTTCATCGTCGCGATCTATCTGATCGTGATTGGACTGATCGGGCTATTCGGCATGGGCTCGGCGCATTTCTGACGAACGCATGCGCGCGGCTTGAACCGCGCGCATGTCCTAGGACTGGACGCGAAAGTCTTCGCGTTTCAACCGTTGGCGAGTTGTTCCAGCCGCAGGCGGCCTTGCAAGGACAGCGCGCCTACCGCGACGCCCGCCGCGTCGAAGGAATAGCCGCTGAAGCAGCCGCGCTCGGTGAGAAAGACAGCGGCGGTTTCCATCGCGTTGCGCGACAAACCGAGATGCCCGGGATCGAGCGCGAGCAAAGTGTCGGGCTCGCTCAACCGGCTTGCTGCGGAAAGAATGGCGATGCAGTCAGCTTTCGACGGATTGTGCATGGTGTCCTGTTCCCCGAAATCACGAAGTGATGAACCGGTATGCGACGTGCGAAGCGTGAGACCGTGGTGCGAAAGAATGGTCGATGACAGCGCGACATGGTCCCGACGCGCAGTTGAACGACGCGACCTGAAGGCCGTTCGTAAGACTTCATTTAAACATTGGCCGATCGTTCCGGCAAGTTTTCATCGGCGAGTTACGCGGGCGTTTCCGCCAGCCCTGCGGGACGCGCCGTTGCCGCTGCGATAGAGGAGCGTTCGCCCGGTTTCCTGCTCACCGTGAACGAATGCGGCAGAATGCGGCCAGACCAAGGGTTTGCGTTTTGCGTCTTACATGTCTGTGTCGTTCTCATTCCAACCCTCGGCGCTCTCGGGCGCCGCCAGCAGGAAGATGTCCGCATGCCAGCATTGATCGAAGATTACGCCATGGTCGGCGACGGCCACACCGCAGCACTTATTTCCCGTGACGGTTCCGTAGACTGGCTCTGCTGGCCGCGCTTCGACTCAGCCTCGTGTTTTTCGGCGTTGCTCGGCACACCCGAACATGGCCGATGGCTGCTCGCGCCGGAAATGCCCGACGGTAAAGCGCCGGTCATCCGGCGTCGTTATCGCGAAGACACGCTGATCCTCGAAACCGACTTCGAGACGCCCGATGGCGCGGTGACGATCGTCGACTTCATGCCTTCGCGCAACGGTCATTCGGAACTGGTGCGCATCGTCGTGGGCAAACGCGGCTCGGTGCGCATGAAGATGGAACTGGTGCTGCGCTTCGACTATGGCTCGGCGATTCCGTGGGTCAGCCGTCTGCCCGACGCAAGCGGCATTCGCGCGATTGCAGGTCCCGATCTCGCCGTGCTGCGCACGCCCGTGGATCTCGTCGGCGAGAACATGCGCACGACCGCGTACTTCGACGTTGGCGCGGGCGAACGCGTGCCCTTTTCGCTGTGCTATTCGCAATCGCATTTGCGGCTGCCGCCCGCGCACGATCCACACACGCAACTCGCACGCACCGAAAATTACTGGCGCGAATGGTCTAGCCAAAGTGAACTCAAGGGCAAGTGGGCCAGCGCCATACGCCGTTCGCTCATTACGCTCAAGGCGCTGGCGTATGAGCCGACCGGTGGCATCGTTGCCGCGCCGACAACGTCGCTACCCGAACAGCTCGGTGGCACGCGCAACTGGGATTATCGCTATTGCTGGCTGCGCGACGCGACCATCACGCTGCTCGCGATGATGCGCGGCGGCTACTACGACGAAGCCCGCGCCTGGCGCGCGTGGCTGGGCCGCGTGATGGCGGGTTCGCCCGATCAGGTGCAGATCATGTACGGCATCGCGGGCGAGCGGCGTCTGCCCGAATACGAGATTCCCTGGCTGCCGGGCTACGAAGGCGCGCAACCGGTGCGCATCGGCAATGGCGCGGTCAATCAGTTGCAGCTCGACGTCTATGGCGAAGTGATGAACGCGTTGCATCTCGCGCGCGTCGGTGGCCTGCAAAGCGACGAAACCGCATGGTCGATCCAGTGCGCCATGCTTCAGCACCTGGACACCGTCTGGGAGATGCCCGACGAAGGCATCTGGGAAGTGCGCGGCGGCCGCAAGCACTTCACGTTCTCCAAGGTGATGGCGTGGGTGGCCTACGACCGCGCGATTCAATCGGCGGAAAAGTTCGATCTGGAAGGTCCGGTGGATCATTGGCGCGAGATGCGCGCGCGCGTGCATGCCGCCGTCTGCGCGAGAAGCTGGAATCCGCAAATCGATTCGTTCACGCAGACGTATGACGGCGATGCGCTCGATGCGAGCCTTCTTTTGATCCCATTGCTCGGCTTTTTGCCGCCCGATGATCCGCGAGTGGCCGGAACCGTACATGCAATCGAAACCACTCTGACGCACGATGGGCTGGTCAAGCGCTATCACACGACCGAAGTCGCCGATGGTCTGCCGCCTGGGGAAGGCACGTTTCTGGCTTGTAGCTTCTGGCTGGTCGACAACCTCGCGCTGCAAGGGCGGCTCGATGAGGCGCATCAGATGTTCGAGCGTCTCGTCGGCCTCGCCAACGACGTAGGCCTTCTGGCCGAGGAGTACGACACGATAGCGAAGCGCATGGTTGGCAACTTTCCGCAGGCCTTCACGCACGTGGCGCTGGTGCACACTGGCATGAATCTGATGCGGCACGAAGAAGAGATGGCCGAAGCGACGGGTCAACCTGCTGGCGACTCAAAAGACGGAAATCTCAAGGCAAATCCAGCGCTGGAAGCCGCGATGGCCAAGAAATAGGCAAAGTCGTGTTTGGAATACGAATGCCATGCAGTTAAGATTGGTGCAACGCACAAAATTTAACTGTTGCGCGTAGCGAAGCAAAAGCTGGTATTTTTAACCGTTTAGTGGAATCGTGCGTTTGCTGCGCAGAAAATTCTGCTTCGGCTCAAGCTCCGAGCCGGGCGTGTCGTTACATGCCCAGAAGTTGCCCAGTATCAAGCATCAGACGTTTGTAGTAAGGGAAGAGACAGTGCCTCGCGTGCGGCGACAGCCCGCCGCACGCGGGGATTATCGAGCGTCGTTGAGCCTGATCGCCGGAAGTCTTGCCGGGATCGACACGCAGACCGGTTTTTCACGGGGCAACCATGCTCTACCAAATCCACGAAGTTCAGCGGGCCATGTTGTCGCCCCTCACCGCCTGGGCCCAGGCCGCATCGAAGTCGTTTGTGAATCCGGCGAGCCCGCTTTCCTATGTTCCCGGCGCGAGCCGTTTTGCTGCCGGCTACGAATTGCTGTACCGGCTCGGCAAAGACTACGAAAAGCCGCAGTTCGACATTCACCAAATCGTGAAGGACGGCCATAACATTCCGATCGTCGAGCAGACGGTTGTCGAAAAGCCGTTTTGCCGTCTGCTGCGCTTCAAGCGCTTCGCCGACGACAGCGCCACCGTCACCAAGTTGAAGGAGCAGCCTATCGTGCTGGTGTGCGCGCCGCTTTCCGGGCACCATTCAACGCTCTTGCGTGATACCGTGAACACGCTTTTGCAAGACCATAAGGTGTACATCACCGACTGGTTGGACGCGCGCATGGTGCCGGTCGAAAATGGCGCGTTCCATCTGGACGATTACGTCGAATACATTCAGGAGTTCATCCGCCATATCGGTGCGAAGGACCTGCATGTCATTTCGGTGTGTCAGCCGACCGTGCCGGTGCTTGCCGCCATTTCGCTGATGGCGAGCCGCGGTGAAGACACGCCGCGCACCATGACCATGATGGGCGGCCCGATCGACGCGCGCCGCAGCCCGACATCGGTCAATTCGCTCGCCAACGAGCACTCGTACGAGTGGTTCGAGAACAACGTCATCTATACGGTGCCGGCGAATTATCCGGGCGTGGGCCGCAAGGTGTATCCGGGCTTTTTGCAACACGCGGGATTCGTCGCGATGAATCCAGAGCGCCACCTTACCGCGCACTGGGACTTCTATCAGAACCTTCTTCGCGGCGACGACGACGACGCCGAGCAGCATCGCCGTTTCTACGACGAGTACAACGCCGTGCTCGACATGGCCGCCGAGTATTACCTGGAGACCATCCGTATCGTGTTCCAGGAGTTCCGTCTTGCCGAAGGCACGTGGGACGTGAACGGCGAGCGCGTGCGCCCGCAAGACATCACGGCGACGGCCCTGTTCACCATTGAAGGCGAACTGGACGACATCTCCGGCAGCGGTCAGACACGCGCCGCGCACGATCTCTGCACGGGCATTCCCGCGCAGAATCAGCGGCACTTCACGGCGGAAAAAGCTGGTCACTACGGCATCTTCTCCGGACGCCGCTGGCGCACGATGGTGTATCCGCAACTGCGCGAGTTCATTCTCGAACACGACAAGGCGCCGAAGAAGGAAGCCGTGCCGGCCTGAGATTCAGTGACCGAGTTCGACTACGCGCCGCTTCATAGAACCGGTTCCGTAAAAGACGAAAAAGTCGCGCCCGTTTCCAGGCGCGACTTTTTATTGGCCGCGTGTCAGACGATTAACGACGCGTCAAAAACGCCAGCAGCAATTCCGTATTCATCCGCACCATTTGTTCGCGCTGCGACGTTTCGCTAAAGTCGAGTCCAAATGTGGCTTCGAGCGTAAATCGATTCGATACGATGTAGTAGCCGAGCCCCGACAGCGTGATATAGAACTTCAACGGGTCGACATCGTTTCGAAAAAGCCCCGCTTTCTGGCCGCGATCCAGAATTGCGGTGACCGTTTCGAGCATGGGCGAGATCAATTCGCGCGTGCGATTCGAGCTCTTGATGTATTTCGCCTCATGCAGGTTTTCATTGTTGATCAGCCTCAGCAATTCCGGATGATCACGGTAGTAATCCCAGACAAAATGGGCAAGGCGCGTGATGGCCTCGATGGGCGCCACGCCGTCGAGGTCGAGCGTGCGCTCGGCTTCCACCAGCGAGCCGAGGGCGTGCTCCAGCACTGCCGTGAAAAGCTGCTCCTTACTGCCGAAGTAGTAATAGAGCATGCGTTCATTGGTTTCGGCCCGGCGCGCGATCTGATCGACGCGCGCGCCGAACAGTCCTCCCGCTGCAAACTCTTCTGCAGCAGCCAGCAGGATACGGCGACGGGTGCCTTCAGGATCTCTTTTGATTTTCGGCTGATTCATGGTGGCATGATTCAGGAGCCGCGTTGTCCGGATGAGCGTCACGCGGCCCGCGTTTGGGTACATGACGTGAACGGGCGCTGCCCATGGTTATTGGGGAACACCGTCCTGCGGTCAAACGGTAAAGCGCTTTGATTATGCGCACATCGCCACGTCATTGGCAATTGGGATTAAGCGTTCGCAGCACGACTATTTGCGACTTCGGCGATAATGACGCCTAAACCCGAGCGCGTACCGTCGTCAAAAGCGGAATAAGCGCGCCGAATGCAGGCAGCGAGCAACCGTCATACGTGTTTGATTGTGGTCGAGCCGTTCTTGCGCTCCTCCCTGCCTCGACTCCCCAAGCCATATCGCGACCCCTTCGTGACCGTTATCGTTTCAAAGACGCTCGCCGAGCGCATTGAAGATTTGCTGCCGCAGACCCAGTGCACCAAGTGCGGCTATCCCGCCTGCCGGCCTTATGCGGAAGCCATCGCCGCGGGCGATGCAAACTACAACCAGTGCCCGCCAGGCGGCGCACAAGGCATCGCGCGGCTCGCTCGATTGCTCGACAAGCCCGTGATTGCGCTCGACACCACGCATGGCGTTGAACGTCCGCGTCCCGTTGCCGTGATCGACGAGAACGTGTGCATCGGTTGCACGCTTTGCATGCAGGCGTGCCCTGTCGATGCAATCGTCGGTGCGCCGAAGCAGATGCATACGGTCATCCCCGAACTGTGCACGGGTTGCGATCTATGCGTGCCGCCCTGCCCCGTCGATTGCATCGCGATGATTCCCGTGACCGGCGACGCCACCGGCTGGAATGCGTGGTCTCAACCGGAAGCCGACGCGGCGCGCGAGCGTCATGACCGGCGCGTGGCGCGCGACGAACGTGAGCGCGCGGCGGCCGAAGCGCGTGCATCGGCGCGTCGGGCGCAAGCGGCGGGATCTTCCGCACGGCCTGAAGCAGCCGCAAGCGCCGCCGCGCAAGCCGACGACCCCGAAGCCAGGAAACGCGCGATCATTCAGGCCGCGCTCGACCGCGCACGCAAGAAGAAGGAAGAGATGGCGCGCGCAGGCACCGGCCCGAAGAACACGGACAACGTGAGCCCCGCCGTGCAAGCGCAGATCGATGCCGCCGAGGAGCGCCGCCGGCGGCTCGCCATGCAGGAAGACGCGAACAACGATCCCCCGAACTCCCGATGAACGCCAAAAAGCGCCGCGCCATCTTCGAAACGTTGCAAAGCATCGACCCGGAACCGAAGACGGAGCTCGAATACACGACGCCATTCGAACTGTTGATCGCCGTGATGCTCTCGGCGCAAGCCACCGATGTCTCCGTCAACAAGGCGATGCGCAAGATGTTCCCCGTCGCCAACACGCCTGGGAAAGTGCTTGCGCTCGGCGAGGAAGGCGTGACGGACTATATCCGCACGATCGGGCTGTATCGGACCAAGGCGAAGAACGTGATCGCGACGTGCCGGATGTTGATCGAGCAACACGGCGGCGAAGTGCCCGACAATCGCGAGGCGCTCGAAGCGCTGCCAGGCGTCGGACGCAAGACAGCGAATGTCGTGCTGAATATTGCGTTTGGGCAAGCGACCATTGCCGTCGACACGCATATCTTTCGCGTCGCCAATCGGACGGGACTGGCGCCGGGCAAGGACGTGCGGGCGGTCGAAACCGCGCTGGAGAAGTATGTCCCGGTTGAATTTTTGCAGCACGCGCATCACTGGCTGATCCTGCATGGGCGATACGTCTGCAAGGCGCGCGTGCCGGAGTGCTGGCATTGCGCGATCGAGCCGCTTTGCGAATATCGGCCGAAGACGCCGGCGCCGGTGGTTTGAATCGCCGGGCAGCCAAGCGCCAATTGCCCCAGCGCTCAAGCAGAACTCCTACCCCTAGCTCTACAATAGCGGTCTGAATCCCGCAATCGAATCAATACCTTATGTTCAACCCTAGCCGCGACGAAGTTCGTCAGTTCTTCACCGAAACCTGGCGCAAGGAGCGCGCGAGCGAGATTCTCACGCCGCTCGAAAGCATGGCCGCCGACTGGATGCGCGAGCATCCGGAATATCACGACGCGCTCATCGATCCTGAAGCACAAGGCGCGGACTATTCACCCGATCGCGGCCAGAGCAACCCGTTTCTGCATCTGTCGATGCATCTTGCGATCACCGAACAGTTGTCGATCGATCAGCCGCCTGGCATTCGTCGAGCGCACGAGCGACTGGCCGCGCGGCTCGGTTCCACGCACGAGGCGCAGCACGCCATCATGGAATGCCTCGGGCAGGTGATCTGGGAAGCGCAGCGCAGCAACACGCCGCCAGATACCGACGCATACCTCGCGCTCATCGAGCGTCGAGCTTCAAAGGACTAACTTCGCCGGACTAAACATCTTCGAAGCCGCGCGACAAAGCAAAACACCCCGCTCGATGCGGGGTGTTTCGTTTGATGCGAACGAACCGAAGCGCGCTTACTTCTTCAGCACGAGGTTGCCATCGAGCGATTCGATATAAGCCGCGAGATCCTTCAGGTCGCTCTGCGACAGGTTCTGCACCTGCGCCGCCATGATGGCGTTGTTGCGGCCGAAATTCGGATTTCCGCCGCCAATCTGATACTGCCGGAGCGCCCAGTAGATATAGCTCGCATGCTGACCCGCGAGACGCGGATACTCGCCGCTCACTGGTTTATTGAGGTTAGGGCCGTGGCAGGCCGAGCAATTGTGGCTCTCGGACAGTGCCTTGCCGTTGCCGACGTCCGCCGCGTGCGCAACATTCAACGCCGCCATGCCGATGAGCGCCGCTGCCGCGCATGCCGCCTTGAAGCTTGTGTGGAGTGCCTGAGAGGGCATCATGAATTCTCCTGTGTCCATGCAATACCGGATTGCCGTATCGACGTCGGCGCATGAGTGCGCGCGCGTCGCATCGAGTCAAACGCTAAAAAGCACGGATCACTTGTCGGGATTGTTCTTCGATTGGGGAGTTTGCGCGGCGTAGTACGCGGCAATATCGGCGATGTCCTGATCGGACAAGGTAGTCGCGATGGCGCGCATGGTGTCGAAGTGGCGGTCGCCCTTCTTGTAGGCATGCAGCGCATTGGCGATGTACTGCGCGTTCTGACCGCCGAGCATGGGCACTTCATAAACTTCGGGATACGCCGTGCGATAGCCGGGTATGCCGTGGCAGCCGATGCACATCGCGACCTTGCCCTCAGCGGCCTTTGCGTTGCCCACGACGTCGGCCGACGCCTGGGTCGCGAAGCCGGCAAGACCCGACAGCGCTGCAATCACGGCACATTTGCCGACAAAATTGTTCATAGCTTCTAACCTAGCATGAGGGGAAATCCGGCGCGCTTCTACCGCCTGGGGCCAAGGCCGCGCCGAGCGCATCACAACCTTCTCGGGACTGTTTTCGCTATTTAGCCACGCAGGCCAAAAAAATCGGGCTAATTGTACCGCGCGACCTCCCCACCGTCCACAAGGGGAGATCGCGCGAAAGCCCTGCTGACAAGGGGAATCGGCTGAAAAGCAGCTAACCCGCCTGCGACAATTGGTCCCTGCACAAACATTCCGATTGACTTCGCCCGACTTCGGATGCAGGGCCGGCGCGCGTGCTCCGGCGTGCCTGAAGCGGCTCACACGATACCCCGGCAAGCCCCGATGCCAAAAGGTCTTCTGACTTATACTGGGATTTTTTTCCTCACCGGACTTCGTCATGCGTTTCGAAGGCTCATCGCAATACGTCGCGACCGACGACCTCAAACTCGCGGTGAACGCCGCGGTGACGCTGCAACGCCCGCTCCTCATCAAGGGTGAACCCGGCACCGGCAAGACCATGCTTGCCGAGGAAGTGGCAAGCGCGCTCGGCATGCCGCTCCTGCAATGGCATATCAAGTCGACCACCAAGGCCCAGCAAGGCCTCTACGAATACGACGCCGTCTCGCGCCTGCGCGACTCGCAACTCGGCGACGAGCGCGTGAAGGACATCCGCAACTACATCGTCAAGGGCGTGCTGTGGCAGGCCTTCGAAGCGGATCGACAGACGGTGCTCCTGATTGATGAGATCGACAAGGCCGATATCGAGTTTCCGAACGACCTGCTGCGCGAACTCGACCGCATGGAGTTCTATGTCTATGAGACGCGGGAACTCGTGAAGGCGCGGCATCGCCCGCTCGTCATCATCACGTCGAACAATGAGAAGGAACTGCCCGACGCGTTCCTGCGCCGCTGCTTCTTCCACTACATCAAGTTCCCGGATGCGCAGACGATGAAAGAAATCGTCGAAGTGCATTACCCGGACATCAAGCAGGAGCTGCTCGCCGCCGCGATGCAGAGTTTCTTCGAACTGCGCAACGTGTCGGGCCTGAAGAAAAAGCCGTCCACCTCCGAGCTGCTCGACTGGCTGAAGCTGCTTCTCGCCGACGACATCCCGCCTGAAGCGCTGCGCTCGACTGATCAGAAGCAGATCGTGCCGCCGCTGCACGGCGCGCTTCTGAAGAACGAACAGGACGTCGCGCTATTCGAGCGGCTTCTGTTCATGAACCGCAACAACCGCTAACCAAGCCCTGGAAAAAGAACGCATGAGCCGCTGGATCGAACCCGTCACGCTCGAAGGCGAGCACGTCAAGCTCGTGCCGCTCACCGTCGAACATGAAGCCGCGCTCACGGCCGCTGCTTCCGACGGCGAGTTGTGGAAACTCTGGTACACCTTCGTGCCCTCGCCCGACAAGACGCGCGCATATATCGACACGGCGCTCGACATGCGCGACCGTCTTGGCGCGCATCCCTTCGCGGTGATCGATGCGAAGACTGGCGATGTCGTCGGTTCCACGCGCTATTTCGCGGTCGACGAAACGCATCGGCGGCTGGAAATCGGCCATACGTGGTATGCAAAGCGCGTGCAGCGCACCGCGCTCAACACCGAAGCCAAGCTGCTCCTGCTCACGCATGCCTTCGAAAGGCTCGATGCCATCGCCGTCGAGTTCCGCACGCATTTCATGAATCACCGCTCGCGTGCAGCCATTGCGGGGCTTGGCGCGAAGCAAGACGGCATTCTGCGCAACCATCAGATAGGACGCGACGGCGTGTTGCGCGATACCGTCGTGTTCTCGATCATTCAGTCGGAATGGCCCGCGGTGCGCGCGCATCTGAAGTATCGGCTCGACCGCTGATTCACCTCGCTATGGAGAGCGCGCCATGCTGATCGACTTTTTCTACTCGCTGCGCGACGCGAAGCTGCCCGTCTCGGTCAAGGAATACCTGACCTTGCTCGAAGCGCTGAAGGCCCAGGTCATCTCGCCCTCGCTCGACGAGTTCTATTTCCTCGCGCGCATGGCGCTCGTCAAGGACGAGAAGTACTTCGACAAGTTCGACCGCGCGTTCGGCGCGTACTTTCATGGCATCACCGAGTTGCCCGACGAAGCCTTCGAGGTTCCGCTCGACTGGCTCAAGAAGCGGCTCGAACGCGATTTCACGCCGGAAGAGAAAAAGCGCATCGAGGCAATGGGCGGCATCGATAAACTGATGGAGCGCCTGAAGGAACTGCTCGACGAGCAAAAGGACCGCCACGAAGGCGGCAACAAGTGGATCGGCACGGGCGGCACGTCGCCATTCGGACATGGCGGATACAACCCGGAAGGCATCCGCATTGGCGGCGATTCGCCCGGCGAGCGCAGCGCGGTCAAGGTGTGGAACGAGCGCGCCTATGCCGATTACGACGATCAGGTGGAAATCGGCACGCGCAACATCAAGGTCGCCTTGCGACGCTTGCGCCGCTTCGCGCGCGAAGGCGCCGCGGACGAACTCGATTTGCCCGACACCATTCGCAGCACGGCAGCCAACGCCGGCTGGCTGGATTTGAAGATGGTGCCGGAGCGCCACAACAAAGTGAAAGTGCTGATGCTGCTCGATGTCGGCGGCTCCATGGACGATCACATCAAGCGCGTCGAAGAGCTTTTTTCGGCGGCGAAGGCCGAGTTCAAGCATCTCGAGTTCTTTTACTTCCACAACTGTGTGTACGACTATCTGTGGAAGAACAATCGGCGCCGGCATGCCGAACGCACGCCGACCTTCGACGTGCTGCACAAGTTCACGCCGGACTACAAGCTGATCTTCGTCGGCGACGCCACCATGAGTCCCTACGAAGTGCTGCAACCGGGCGGCTCGGTCGAATACAACAACGCCGAAGCCGGCGCGGTGTGGCTGCGGCGTCTTGCCGATCAGTTCCCGCATCATGCGTGGCTGAACCCGGAGCCCGAGCGGCTGTGGGAATATCGCCAGTCCGTTTCCGCAATCCGCCATGTCCTCGGCAACCGCATGTACGCGCTCACCATGGCAGGCCTCGAAAGCGCGATGCGCACGCTGTCCAAATAACCATCCACCACGCATGAACGTCTCTTCCTCCACGCCCGCCCCGCTTCGCCCGCTTGCCGATACCTCCCTTTCCGCCATCGTCGCCGGCTTCGTCGCGATGATGACCGGCTACACCAGTTCGCTCGTGCTGATGTTCCAGGCGGGCCAGGCCGCGCATCTGTCGGACGCGCAGATTTCGTCGTGGATCTGGGCGCTTTCCATCGGCATGGCGCTGTGCACGATCGGCTTGTCGCTGCGCTATCGCGCGCCTATCGTCGTCGCGTGGTCGACGCCGGGCGCGGCCTTGCTCATCTCGTCGCTGCCGAACGTGGCGTATGGCGAGGCCATCGGCGCGTTCATCGTGTGCGCGGCGCTCCTGACCGCGGTCGGCGTGACGGGCTGGTTCGACACGCTCATGAAGCGCATTCCGTCGGGCATCGCCGCAGCCTTGCTTGCGGGCATTCTGTTCGAAATCGGCATCGAGATTTTTCGAGCGGCGCAAATGCAGACGGCGCTCGTGCTGGTGATGTTCTTCACGTACCTCATCGCCAAGCGCCTGGCGCCGCGTTACGCCATTCCGGCGACGCTCATCGCCGGAATCGCCGTCGCGGGTTCGCTCGGACTGCTCGACTTTTCGCGCTTCCATGTGGCGCTCGCACACCCCGTTTTCACGATGCCGTCGTTCTCCGTCTCGGCAATCGTGAGCATCGGCATTCCGCTCTTCATCGTGGCGATGGCCTCGCAAAACGTGCCGGGCATCGCCGTCTTGCGCGCCGACGGCTACGACACGCCTTCCGCGCCGCTCATTTCGACCACCGGCATCGCTTCCTTGCTGCTCGCGCCGTTCGGCTCGCACGGCGTCAATCTCGCGGCGATCACAGCCGCCATCTGCACCGGCCGCGAAGCGCATGAAAATCGCGACAAGCGTTATACGGCGGCGGTCTGGTGCGGCGTCTTCTATCTCGTCGCGGGCACGTTCGGTGCGACCATCGCGGCGCTGTTCGCGGCGTTCCCGAAAGCGCTGGTCGTTTCGGTCGCGGCGCTCGCGCTTTTCGGTTCGATCATGAGCGGACTCGCCAACGCCATGCACGACGTGCGCCAGCGCGAACCAGCGCTCGTCGCGTTCATGGTGACGGCTTCCGGGCTGACCCTGCTGTCGATCGGCTCCGCATTCTGGGGTTTAATCGCGGGCGTCGTGACGCATCTGATCCTTAATGCGCGCCGGCCGAGCGCCTAAAATGACGGTATCGGCCGGCATTATCTGGCCGAGACATTGCAACTACTTCTGCATCACCGTCATGTCTCTGATCGACAAATTACTGGCGCGCGGCATCTCCGCCGGCGCGACAAAGCGCAAGACGATCGTTCGCGTCCTGCTCGACGACACCGGCACCGTCCAGGATGTCGTGCTCAAAAAAAGTTGCGGCGATACGGCCAAGGACGCGCGCGCCCTAAAGGAAGTACGCGCCATGCGCTTTCCACGCGGACAGATCGGTTCAGGCACGGTGCGGCGCTGGCACGAGCTGGCGTACAGCATCGAGTGACCGCGCTGTAAGGAACCGCGCCGTGCAGCTCCGGTCGAAGCCGGGCATGCCGCGTGCGCGCTTTCAAGCGTGAAACCCGTGCGCGGGACTAGAATGATGAAGTGAGAAATCAGGGGCGCGCCGCAGCCGAAGCATCGCATGCGGCGTCGCGTTCAAGGGCAAACCGCGGGCCACCGCAATTGACAAGGCGCACTGCGCCGACAACTCGACATGACATCCGCTCTCGACCAGCTCAAGCAATACACCACCGTCGTCGCCGATACCGGCGACTTCCAGCAATTCGTCGCGTTCAAGCCGCAGGACGCCACGACCAATCCGTCGCTGATCCTGAAGGCCGTGCAGAAGGACGACTACAAGCCGCTGCTCGAGAAGACCGTCAAGGAGCACAAGGACAAGCCGATGGGTCAGATCATCGACAATCTGCTCGTCGCGTTCGGCACCGAGATTCTGAAGATCATTCCGGGCCGTGTATCGACCGAAGTCGACGCACGCCTTTCGTTCGACACCAAAGGCTCGATCGACAAGGCACACGAAATCATCAAGCTGTACGACGCAGCGGGCATCTCGAAGGACCGCGTGCTGATCAAGCTGGCGTCCACGTGGGAAGGAATCCGCGCGGCCGAGGTGCTGCAAAAGGAAGGCATCCACTGCAACATGACGCTCTTGTTCTCGCTGGCGCAAGCCGTCGCGTGCGCGGAAGCCGGTGCGCAACTGATCTCGCCGTTCGTCGGCCGCATCTACGACTGGTACAAGAAGTCGGCGGGCGCCGAATGGGACGAAGCGAAAATGGGCGGCGCTAACGATCCGGGCGTGCAGTCGGTGCGCCGCATCTACGCGTACTACAAAAAGTTCGGCTACAAGACGGAAGTCATGGGCGCGAGTTTCCGCACAGTGAGCCAGATCACGGAACTCGCGGGTTGCGATCTTTTGACCATCAGCCCCGATCTCCTGAAGAAACTCGCCGACAGCGACGAGAAGGTTGAGCGCAAGCTCTCCGCGGATTCGGTCAAGAACGAGAACGTCGAGAAGATCAGCGTCGATGAGCCGACCTTCCGCTTCCTCGTCAACGACGACGCCATGGCCACCGAAAAACTCGCGGAAGGTATCCGCGCGTTCGCTGCCGATGCAATCAAGCTCGAAAAGCTGATTACCGCGCTTCAATAAGCCGGGCGCTTCCCCGCATGCAGTACAACAAAATGGCGCACTCACACTGCGCCATTTTGTTGTCATGGGTCAGTGTTTCTGTAAACGCACTATTCCCGTTTATTTTGACCTAAATTGACCTTTTCCCAGTTTCCATAAACGCGCGTTGCAATAGACTGCGAGGCTCTGAGGCAAAACGTAAGAGCTTAAAAAGTCAGTCATGCAACTCGATACTTATGTGTTCTTCAACGGCGACTGCGCGGACGCGCTCGCTCTGTACCAAACCGCACTCGGCGCGGAGATTCATGCGCTGATCCGCTTTCGCGACACGCCCGACAGCGCGAGCGTTCCGCCCGAATGGCAGGACAAGGTCATGCACGCGCTCTTCAGCGTGGGACCTAACGCCATCATGGTGTCGGACGGCCAGTTCGGTCAGCCGTCGAAGGCTTATCAGGGCTTCACGCTGTCCATCGCCGCCGACGACGCGGCTTCCGGCGAACGCATGTTCAACCAGCTCGTCGAAGGCGGCGAAGTGCTGACCCCGTGGCAGGCCACGTTCTTCACGGCAGGCTTCGGCATGCTGAAGGATCGTTTCGGCGTGCCCTGGCTCATCAACGTGGTCAATACCACCGAGGAAGCACCCGCGCAGGCGTGACAGCCCGCTCACTGAAGGCGCGAGACGAGCACAGTCAATCGTTGAGCGGCCGTGCGCCTTCTATGTTCCACTGCCGCTCGATCTCACTCAGTCGCAAGCGCAGGCGTTCCACCTGCTCCGCAAAACGCATCGCGAGCCAGTGCATGCCCTGCGTCGATAAATCCCTTTCGTTCGCTTCTCCTGGCATCGGCGTGAATACGGTCAGGTCCACGCTTCGGTGCAAAAGACCCACGCGCCCGAAACGCAGCGCGCGCGACATGCGCAGCAGCTTGTGCCGCGCCTCCTGCTCACGCGGCGTGCAGTCGATGCCGAAATTCTCCCCCGCCGACGAAGCCAGCATTTCCAGTGCCGCCAGGATCGAACGATGCAGGCGCTGAATCTCCTCTAGCCGCGCAATTGGCACATGTGTTTCCTTTGCGACCGATTCCATCAAGCCGCGCGCCTGCACGAGACGCTGGCTCATCGCGAGAAAGCGCCGCGTGGTTTCCTCGGGCAACAGCGGCTTGCCATCGAGCAATGCGCCGTAAAGCCGCGCGCATTCGCGCAGGTTGTCCGCCAGCCGATAGCGCCACGAATACGTTGCGTACTGCGGCAGCACGAACGAGAACGCCAGCGCGATGGCAATGCCGATCATCACATTGGCCGTGCGCCACAGCCCGACATCGAAGGAAAGATCGCCATGACCGGAGACGATGACCATTGTGATCGCGGTCAGCAGCGCGACATAGCCCGCCTTGCCAATTGCGTAGTAGGCGCACGCGCCCGCGAACAGGGACATTAGAAAGAAAAACAGCAGGAGCGAGCCGAACAGCGCATGCACGAGGATCAAAAAGAGGCCGATGCCCGCGCCGAGCGCCGTACCCAGTGCCCGTTCAACGGCTTTCTTGCGGATATTGCCGTAGTGCTGCAAGCCGCCGATCACGACCAGCAGCGACACCGACGCCCACACGCCATGCGGCACGTTGATGCCGGTCGTCACCAGAAACGAGGTTGCCATACCGAGCGCGACGCGCACCGCGTGGATCACGTTCGCATGCCGGTATCGAAAATACGGCGAAGCGAGCCCGTGCATGAGCCGCCTTGCCTGCATGCGCCGGGGTGACACGGAAGTCTGTAAGGGCATGGTCGCTCGTGGTCCGAAGTCGAAACGCCCGCAACAGCCGGAAGGCGGTTACGGGCGTTCAGGGTATCAAACGCGGAGGAATCGCGCGATCAACCTTCCACGATGTCCAGATAATCTTCCGGACGCGTACGGTCATCCGAACGTTTGAGGCCGAGCGCGCGTACCAGCAGGCTCACGACGATGGACACCACGAGATTGACGATCAACGCCCACACCGCCGCATAGCCCGGCACGGCGTAGCCGAACATATGCACGGTGAAGATCGAGCCCTTGAGTTGCAGCGATACGGCCATCCACGTACCCGTGCCGATACCCACCGCCCAGCCGATCAGCAAACCGCGATGATCCAGCACGCGCGTATAGAGACCGAGCACGAGCGCGGGAAGCGTCTGGATGATCCAGATGCCGCCGAGCAGTTGCAACTGGATGGCATAAGTGAGCGGCAGCGCGAGAATGAACACCACCGCGCCCACTTTCACGATCAGCGAGACGAGCTTGGCGACGTTGGTTTCCTGCTCGGGCGTCATCGACCGGTTGACGAACTCGCGATGCACATTGCGCGTGTAGAGGTTGGCCGCGGCGATCGACATGATCGCCGCGGGCACCAGCGCGCCGATGCCGATGGCCGCGAACGCCACGCCCACGAACCACGACGGGAAGTAATGCAGAAAGAGCGCCGGCACGGCGAAGTTCGCGCCGTAGGCCTTGAAGTACGACGCGTATTCCGGCATGTCCTTCACGCCCGAGGCAAGCGCCATGTAGCCGAGCAGCGCGAGCAGCCCGAGCACGAGCGAGTACGCGGGCAACAGTGCCATGTTGCGGCGAATGGTGTTGCCCGAGTTCGACGAAAGAATCGCCGTCACCGAGTGCGGATACAGGAACAGCGCGAGCGCCGAACCCACCGCGAGCGTCGCGTACGCGCTGTAGCCGTTGAGGCTCGCGGTATCGGGCGCCTTCAAGAGCAGCTTGGCGGGCGGCACGACCCCGAAGATGTGCCCGAAGCCGCCGAGCTGCGCGGGAATGATGATCATCGCGGCGATGATGGTGATGTAGATCAGCACGTCCTTCACCACGGCGATCATTGCGGGCGCGCGCAGGCCCGAGGTGTACGTGTAGGCCGCGAGAATCGCGAACGCGATGATGAGCGGCATGTCGCCGAGCAATCCTTGCGTCGAAAAGCCGAGCGCGCCGATCACCACTTCGATGCCCACGAGTTGCAACGCGATATACGGCATGGTCGCGACGATACCCGTCACGGCGATCGCCAGCGCGAGCATGCGGCTGTTGTAGCGTGCATGCACGAAGTCAGCGGCGGTTACGTAGCCGTGCCGCTTCGCGATACTCCACAGCTTCGGAAACACGACGAAGGCGAACGGATAGATCAGGATGGTGTAAGGCAGCGCGAAGAAGCCCGTCGCGCCCGCGCCGAACACGAGCGCCGGCACGGCCACGAAGGTGTACGCGGTGTAGAGATCGCCGCCGAGCAGGAACCACGTGACGACGGTTCCGAAGCGCCGGCCGCCCAAGCCCCATTCGTCGAGCTGGCCGAGATCGCCCTTGCGCCAGTGCGCGGCGATGAAGCCGAGAATCGTCACGCCGACGAAGAACAGGACGAAGACGAAAGTCGCGGTGAGATTCATCATCGCGGGGCTCCTTGTCGGGGCGTGGCACGACCCGAGGACAGCGCCTTGGTCTTCTTATAGACGACGGCCGTGATGACCGCGCTGATCAGCACCCACAGCAACTGATACCAGTAAAAAAACGGAAAGCCCCACAGAACCGGCTCGATCTTGTTGTAAAACGGCACCCAAACCACGCCGATCCACGGAAGGATCAGAAGCCAGAGCCAATGCTTGTTGCGTGGTTGTCCTGTGCCGGTCGCAGCTTCGTGAGCCATGACGGTCTCCCTATTGTTTTGAGCATTCGCTTTGGGCGCGGCCAGGCGAGGACGGTCGGTCGCTCGCTCGAAAGGCCGGTTGCCATCTTGCATGGCACGCCGCTGAAAGCGCCCCGAAATAACAGGAGGAGTATATGGACCGAAAAACGCGGGTCAAGCAGGGGGAATCCCGACTAATCCCCTGATAAGAAATGAGATCGTAAAATTCGCCGGGATCGCCTGCCTGGATTGGCTGGAGCGGATCCGGGGATCAGATGGCGAACGAACCGGTCATCGGCAGCTTCGCGATTTCGGCCAGGCCTTTTACCCACTTGCGCGCGGGCAGGCCGAGTTGCGCTTCGATCAGCCTGGCGCGGGCTTCGAGCGCGGCGAACGGCACGTCTAGCGCGGGACCGGCGAAGGCGAGCGCGATACGGTTGCCGTCGTGTACTTCCGGCAGCGCGATCACGCGATGGGCGAATGCCTCGTTCAGATGCCGCATGTTGCGCACGAAGCTCGGGTGATCGCCGAACAGGTTGATCGTGACGACGCCCGCATCCGGCGTGAGACACGCCCGGCACGCGCGATAGAACGACACGCTGTCGAGCACGGGACCGCGGGCGCTGGCGTCGTAGATATCGATCTGCAGCGCGCCGATGGTGCCGTGGTTCGCGCGGTCGTTGACGAACTCCCACGCGTCGCGTTCGGTGACGGTGAGGCGCGCGTCGTCGTACGGAAGCTCGAACATGGCGCGCGCGGCGATCACGACCGCCGGATTCAACTCGACCGCTTCGACTTGCGCGCGTTTCAGGAAGCGATAGCAGAACTTGGTGAGCGCGGCCGAGCCGAGCCCGAGTTGCACGATGCGCGCCGGCGTCTCGATGAAAAGCAGCCACGCCATCATCTGCTGCGCGTATTCGAGTTCGAGGTGATCGGGCTTTTTGATGCGCATCGCGCCCTGGATCCATTCAGTGCCGAAGTGCAGATAACGCACGCCGCCCTCTTCCGAGAACGTCACGGGCGTGAAGCGCGGCTTACGCGGCGCGTCGATGCGCGGCGCGTTGGCGAGATCGTCGTCATCGCCCTTGATGCGGCGGCGGTCTTGTTTCGCCGCGTCCTTGTTGCGGCCGAACGCGCGTGCTTCGGCGGATGCGCGCTTGATCAGATTCTTCATTGTGTGCTGAGAATGTCGCGCCAGACGCGCAGTTTTTGGTCGAACGAGAGCATAGCATTGGCCGCGCTCGACGAAGGCAGCACGAGCGTCGCGTAACCCGCGGCGCTCGCCTGCGCTTCGAAGCGGCCCGAAGTCTTGCCGTTGAAGCAGACTTTCCCGAGCGCGGGAAAGCGCGTGTGAAATGCGTCGAAGTCGTTCGCGGCGGCGTTGCGGATTGCGCTGTCGAGGCTGCCCTGGCGCTCGCATGCGGCAAGCACGTCCCATAAGCCGATCCGATGAGCAAGCAGGCGTTGCAGACGTTTCTCGTAGCTCAATTCATGCAGCGGTTCGCCGATCACCGCGCCCACGAGCCGCCAGAATTGATTGCGCGGATGCGCGTAGTACTGCGTCGCCGTCAGCGATGCGACGCCCGGGAAGCTGCCGAGAATCAGCGTATGCGTGGCGCGGTCGGCCACGGGCGCGAATCCGGTCAGCGTCATCGGGCTTTCTCGTCCGCGACGCGCTTCGCATGCGAACTCAGGTGCTCGAACGCCCGCGCATGCTCACGATGATGAACACCCCGCGGTCTTGCCGATTCCGCGAGCCGCGCCCAGAGCGCATCGAGCATGCATTCGGTGACCATGAGCGGCGCGCCGTAGCGCAGGAATACCGAGCGGCGCGCGTGCAGAGCATGTCCGGGCGGCGTTTCGCGCAAGGCCAGCGCATGCAGCGGATGCCGCGCGGTGACGACGCGGCTTGCGAGTACGGAACGGGACACGCTGCTGTCGCTGTAGAGAAGTTCGGCGAGCGGGCGGGTGCGCAGGCGGCGCATCGATTGCCAGATGCCCGTGCTGTGCGACAGCGCGACGATGCTGTGCGCGACTGCAACTGCGACGCCATCGACCTTCAACGCGACTTCGCGCGTCCACACCGGCGTGCGCGGCGTGACGCCGAGCGCTTGCCATTCGTCAAGCCACGGCGCGGCGACGCATTCGCGCGTCACTTCCACAGTGACTTGTCCTAGCGCGCGCAAGTGCGCGGTCAGGGAGCCGCCGCGTGTGAGCCAGTCTTTTTGATGCCTCGTAAGCGATGCGAGCGGCGCGCTGCGCCAATGGCGGTCGACGGGATCGGTGCAGGTCAGCATGGCGTTAATTATAAAACCGCGCTGGCCCTTCGGACAAATCGTATGGAATGGCGGCGCGCAACGCAGCACACTGAATTGCAGACCGTGGATTTCACGATCAGCGCATTTATAAAAGGATATCTAAATGTCTAAAAACACAAAGCAGACGTCGAACAAGGTGGCGCATTTGGCATCCGAGACGCTTCATGATCCGAAAGCATCGGAGATCAAAAAGAGTCTTGCCGCGTCGGCTCTATCACAGGCCCATAGCGCGAAGCAAACAAGCGGCGCGATGGAGCACAAGGCAAGCGAAGTGCTGAAAAGCGCGAAGTATTCGAAGGAAACGAAGACGCTGGCTGCTTCCGTGCTCGCCCAATCCAACAAGGAGCGCAAGTAAAAATACGCGCTGCCGGTCCGTTCCGGCAGCGCGCATCCAAAGGTCGAGCTTCACGCGCGCTAACGACAACGCTTCAGTCCGCTTCCGTGCCCGAGCGGGCCAAGAAGTCGTAGCCGCAAAAAAAGCGCGCCGCCGTTCACTCGGCGGCGCGTCCTTCACCTCAACAATTAACCCTCGACCTCAACGCGCCAACAACAACGCATTCGTCCGCTTCACGAAACTCGCCGGATCTTCCAGCGATCCGCCTTCGGCCAGCAACGCCTGATCGAACAGCAGATGACACCAATCCGCGAAATTCGCGCCATCGGTCTGCAGCGCCTTCACCAGCGGATGTTCCGGGTTCACTTCGAGAATCGGCTCCATCTTCGGTGCGTTCTGGCCCGCTGCCTTCAGCATGCGTTGCAGGTAGCCGCTCATGTCGCCTTCGTCGGCCACGAGACAGCTCGGCGAGTCGGTCAGGCGGAAGGTCAGGCGCACGTCCTTGGCCTTGCCTTCGAGCGCTTCCTTCATCTTCTCGACGAGCGGCTTGAATTCCTCGCCGACCTTTTCCTGCTGCTGCTTTTCCTCGTCGTTCAGCGCGCCCAGATCGAGGTCGCCACGCGCGACGCTCGCCAGCGGCTTGCCGTCGAATTCATTGAGGAAGGAGAGCATCCATTCGTCGACGCGATCCGTCAGCAACAGCACTTCCACGCCCTTCTTGCGAAACACTTCCAGATGCGGACTGTTCTTCGCGGCCTGCCAGCTGTCCGCGGTGACGTAATAGATCTTCGTCTGCTCGGGCTTCATGCGCGAGACGTAATCGGCGAGCGAGACGTTTTGCACGTCGGAGTCGTTATGCGTCGATGCAAAACGCACCAGCTTCGCGATGCGATCCCGGTTGCTGAAATCCTCGCCAATGCCTTCCTTCAGCACCTGACCGAATTCCTTCCAAAAATTCGTGTACTTTTCTCGGTCGGCGTCCTCGGTTGCTTCGGCCGACGACGATGCGATTTCTTCCAGCATCGACAGCACCCGCTTGCTCACGCCTTCGCGAATTGCCTTAACGTCGCGGCTTTCCTGCAGGATCTCGCGCGAGACGTTGAGCGGCAGATCGGCCGAATCGACCACGCCCTTCACGAAGCGCAAATACGCGGGCAGCAATTGCTCGGCATCGTCCATGATGAAGACGCGCTTCACGTAGAGCTTGAGGCCGCCGCGATGCTCACGGTTCCACAGATCGAACGGCGCGTGCTTCGGCACATACAGTAGTTGCGTGTATTCGCTGCGGCCTTCCACGCGGTTGTGCGTCCACGCGAGCGGGTCGTCGTGATCGTGCGAAATATGCTGGTAGAACTGCTTGTATTGCTCGTCGGTGATGTCGCTCTTGTTACGCGTCCACAGCGCGCTCGCCTGATTGACGGTCTCGTCTTCGTCCTTCTCGACCATCTCGCTCTTCTCGGCGTCCCATTCTTCCTTCTTCATGAGGATGGGCAGCGCGACGTGATCCGAATACTTCTGGATGATCGACTTGAGCTTGTGACTCGAAAGCAGTTCGTCCTCTTCCGGACGAAGATGCAGCGTGATGGTCGTGCCGCGTTGCGCGCGCTCGATATTCTCGACTTCGAACTCGCCTTCGCCCGCGCTCGTCCAGCGCACGCCTTCCGATGCCGGAAGACCGGCGCGGCGCGATTCCACCGTGATCTTGTCGGCGACGATGAAGCCCGAGTAAAAGCCCACGCCGAATTGTCCGATGAGCGCGGCGTCCTTTTGCTGGTCGCCGGAGAGCTTCGAGAAGAACTCTTTCGTGCCCGAGCGCGCGATCGTGCCCAGATTCGAGATGGCTTCTTCGCGGCTCATGCCAATGCCGTTGTCGTCGATGGTGACGGTGCGCGCCGCCTTGTCGAACGACACGCGGATACGCAGGTCCGGATCGTTCTCGTAGAGCGCGCTGTTTTCGATTGCCTCGAAGCGCAGCTTGTCTGCCGCGTCCGATGCGTTCGAGATCAGCTCGCGCAGGAAGATTTCCTTGTTGCTGTAGAGCGAATGAATCATCAGTTGCAGAAGCTGCTTCACTTCCGCCTGAAAGCTCATGGTTTCTTGCGCCATGGTCGAGTCCTCTGGTTGAGTTTTATAGATGCGGTTCGGAATGCGCGGCGTGCGATCTTAAGCCACTTGCATGGCATGCGCCGCGTACACGCGCAGAATTCGTCCGATATATGGGCGGGACGGGCTATTTCAAGGGCCGGTGAAAAGCCGGTTAGGATGACGCTTTAGCACGACCGATCGCCCGACCATGTTTCACACGCCGAAGCCCTTGATACGCGCACGGCCGCTCACGCCCGGTGAGATCGCGCTGGCGCGGTGCGTGTTCGGCGCTTCGATCGATTATTCGACGGTCCGCGTTCACGCTCGCGGCTATCTGCCGTTCGGACTGCAACCGCGACACACCGCGATGTCGCCGAACGGCAACCTCTATTTTCCACGCGCATGCTACCAGCACGACTTCTCCGCCTGCGACCTCGGTGAGCGCATGTGGTTCATCCACGAGATGACGCATGTGTGGCAGTTCCAGCTCGGCTATTGGGTGAGGCTGCGCGGGGCGATTCGTATCGGCCTGCCTTATCGCTATGCGCTCGCGGCCGACAAAGGTCTCGCGGACTACAACATGGAAGCGCAAGGCAACCTGCTTGCCGACTATTACGCGCTAAAGTTTTGCAGCGGACAGGCGTGGCTCTATGAGCGTCGGTATCGGTTGATGCCGGGTGCGCTTGCGCTCTTCGAACACGTGCTGGCGGGGTTTTTGAATGCGCCATCGGACCGGCGGCATTTGCCTCGTCTTCGGAATCGGCCGCATCGGGAGAGTTGACGTGCGGCTGGGGTGCGCGGTTTTCCACGACACCCATTCAGCCGAGCCGCTCGCCTAGGAACCCCGCCGCGCCGCCTTTTCCCGATGACTCGCCAGCAACTCCGGCAACGCCGGATCGCCGCAGTTGGCGATGTTGAAGCGCATCCACGTAGTGGGCGACTGATTCGGCGAAAACAGGCTGCCCGGCGTCAATAAAAAGCCGGCTTCGTGCCCCGCCGCCGCGAGACTTTCCGAATCGACACCCGTGTCGGCCCAAAGAAACATGCCGGCCGATGGCGTCGTGAACAGCTTCAGACCGGTCTTTTCCAGCATGCGGGCGGTCTTGTCACGCACGGCGTCGAGCCGCCCGCGCAGCCGTTCGACGTGCCGCCGGTAATGCCCTTCGGTCAATACCTTGTAAAGCACGCGTTCGTTGAGTTCGGGCGTCGTCATGCCGACGAGCATCTTCTGATCGGCGAGCGCCTTCGCCACTTCCGCCGATGCGGCGACATAGCCCACGCGCAGATTCGCGGCGAGCGTCTTCGAAAAGCTGCCGAGAAAAATTACGCGCTTGAGTTGATCGAGCGATGCAAGGCGCGTTGCCGGATACGAAGGCGCACACAGATCGCCGTAGATATCGTCCTCGATGACCATGAAGTCGTACTGCTGCGCGAGTTGCAGGATGCGGAACGCCTGCGCCGCCGTGAGCGACGTGCCGGTCGGGTTCTGCAGCACCGAGTTGATGATCAGCATCTTCGGCCGCCAGGTCGCGACGAGCGATTCGAGCGCGTCGAGATCGGGCCCATCCGGCGTGTACGGCATGCCGACGAGCCGCGCGCCCTGCGATGCGAAACGGCCGAACATCTGGAACCACGCGGGATCGCCGACGATCACCGCATCGCCCGGCTTGACGTAAAGGCGCGAAATCAGGTCGATGGCCTGCGTGATGCCCGACACCATTACGATCTGCTGCTCGGTCGCGCCGATCTCCAGTTCCGCGAGACGCGTCTGCAACTGCAGCCGCAGCGGCAGAAAACCATGCGGCGTGCCCATGCCGAGCATCTGCGCGCCGGACATGCGGCTCATCGAGCGCAGCGCGTTGGTGATGAGCTCGCCGTCGAGCCACCGGTTCGGCAGATAGCCGAGCCCCGGCCCCTTCTCGGGGCTCGAACTGTGCAGCATGTTGCGCAGAAGCCAGACCACGTCGATTGCGTTCTGCACGGGCGCCTGCTCCGGCGCCGGGCTCGCGACGGCAACGATACGGTCGCGCACGTAGAAGCCCGACCCGCGCCGCGAATCGAGATAGCCGTGCGCGACGAGCCGCTCATAAGCCTCGACCACGGTGAAGCGCGACACGCCTTTATCGACTGCCAACTTGCGGATGGACGGCATGCGCATGCCCGGCCGGAACACCCGTTCGTCGATGCGGCGGCGTCCCCACTGCACGAGCTGATCGACGAGCGTTAGCTGCGCGGCGTCGTGCGGAGCGGGAATCTGATCGAGCGGGACGGACATGCGGGCCTCCGTGGCGGATGTGCGGTTCAGGCGAAGTGTTCAATATGCTCAAAACTGTACAGAACAGTATTCCGCCGATTGTACCGTTACTGTTCTGGTGCCAGCAGCTACATTCTGCATTCGGGCTGCACTGGATGGCGCATCCTTTCCGTAACCGTGCGCTTCGGGCGGCGCGGGCGAGCGGTTATGCTATCGGCCCCTGTATTGACGCTTCGGGCTTGTGCCATGACCGCTCATCCGCTGAAACTCGACCATCTCGTGATCGCCGCGCGCACGCTTGCCGAGGGCGCGCAATTTATCGCCGCGAAGTTCGGCGTGGAGACCGCGCCCGGTGGCGCGCATCCGCTCATGCGCACGCACAACCGGCTCTTGAGCCTGTGGGGCGGCGCTTATATCGAAGTGATCGCAATCGATCCGGACGCGCCTTCGCCCGCCACATCGCGCCCGCGCCTCTTCGCGCTCGACGACCCGGCATTGCAGCGTCGCCTCGAAGACGGTCCGCAGCTCGTGCACTGGGTGCTTCGTGTGGATCGGCCGAAGTCGCTCGTGCGCTGGCAGGAGCAGTATCCGGAACGCATCGCGCCCGTGGTGGCAATGTCGCGCTCCGGCAATACGTGGGGGCTGACGGTGCCGGACGACGGCGCGTTCCCCGCGTGGCAAGGCGCGGGCGATGGCGTGTTGCCCGCGCTGATCCAATGGGATACGCCGCGTCATCCGAGCGATACGTTGCCGCAAACGGGCATTGCGCTGGCATCGCTCACGGGGTTTCATCCGAACGCGGATGCGGTGGCGCAACAGCTCGAATGGCTCGGCGCGGCGCATCTGATGCAAGTCGAGCCAACGCGTGGCGCGCCCGCTCTCGTCGCGCGTTTCGAGCTGCCAGATGGCTCGATGGTGACGCTCGGCGAATCGGCGGAATCGGTGGAGGCGGCGCGGCTTGCGAACGAGCAGGCGCGGCAGGCGGCAGGCAAGCGAAGGCGTGTGCGAGACAAGGCTGCGGCGGTTGCGCTGGATGGCGATTCGTCTGCCGAAGAAGGCGGTGCATCCAGCATGCAAAGCGATCCGCGCGAACTGCCAGCCGAGACGAATGAGCAAGCCACGGTCGATGCCGACGCCGCACCTACCGACGGCAACGACGACAACGACGACTAACAGCGAACCCAAGAGCCCGCCCCAAAGGAGACATGGAACGATGAGAACCCGCGAAACCGAAGGCATGTTGCTCGGCCTGATCGGCGTCGTCATCTTCAGCCTCACGCTGCCGATGACGCGCATCGTCGTGCAGGAAGTGCATCCGCTTCTGAACGGGCTCGGGCGCGCGCTCGTCGCCGCGCTGCCCGCCGCCTTGCTGCTTGCGTGGTGCCGCGAAAAGCGGCCGTCCTGGCCGCAGATCAAGAGCCTCGCGGTCGTGTCTCTTGGCGTGATCGTCGCGTTTCCGGTGTTTTCCGCCTGGGCGATGAAAACCGTCCCTGCGTCGCACGGCGCCGTGGTCAATGGCTTGCAGCCGCTGTGCGTCGCGATCTACGCCGCGTGGCTCTCGCACGAGCGGCCATCGAAACTCTTCTGGGTGAGCGCTATCGCGGGCAGCGCGATCGTCATCGCGTTCGCCTTGCAGACGGGCGGCGGCGGCGTGCAGGCAGGCGACCTTCTGATGCTCGTCGCGGTCGGCATCGGCGCGCTCGGCTATGCGGAAGGCGCGCGGCTCGCCAGACAGATGGGCGGATGGCAGGTGATCTGCTGGGCGCTCGTGCTATCGGCGCCCTTCCTCGTGCTGCCGGTCGGCTGGCTCGCGTGGGCGCATCACGCGGCTCATCCCGAGCCGCTCGCTTTACGCACGTGGCTCGCGTTCGGTTACGTGACGCTCTTCTCGCAGTTCATCGGCTTCTTCGCGTGGTACGCGGGTCTCGCGATGGGCGGCATCGCGCGCGTCGGACAAGTGCAATTACTGCAGATTTTCTTCACGATGGCATTCTCCGCGCTCTTCTTCGGTGAACAGGTAAGCGCGACGACGTGGCTCTACGCGACCGCCGTCATCGTGACAGTCGTGCTCGGGCGCAAGACGGCGGTGCGCGCGGCGCCGCTGCCCGTTGCGGCGGCAAGCCCGAACAGCGCAAGATAAGCACCCAGGCCGAAAGCCCGAGACCGTGCACGCAAGTTCGCTTGGGCGATAATCGACATTTCAGGCGGCCGTGCACTTTGCCGCCGGATTCAGGATCAGCTTCAGCCAGTTGTAGTCAACCCCGGAAACCCCAAGCGAGACATTCCATGAATCAAGCCGATCTGCGCGCCACGCCGTGGCAACTTTCCGAACGCGCCCGCAAGCTCACCAGCTCGGCGATTCGTGAAATCCTCAAAGTCACGGAGCGGCCCGAAGTCATTTCCTTCGCGGGCGGCCTGCACTCGCCGCAGACGTTTCCCGTCGAGGAAATGCGCGTCGCGTCCGAACGCATCTTGCGCGATCAGCCCGCCGCCGCGCTTCAGTACAGCGCGACCGAAGGCTACATGCCGCTGCGCGAATGGATCGCGGCGCGTTATTCGAAAGACGGCGTGACCATTCGTCCGACGCAGGTGCTCGTCACGACGGGCTCGCAGCAAGCGCTCGATCTGCTTGGCAAGACGCTCGTCGATCCCGGCAGCCGCGTGCTCGTCGAAACGCCGACTTATCTCGGCGCGCTGCAGTCCTTTTCGATGTTCGAGCCGCATTACGTGCAGATGCCGACGGACGAAGCCGGCCTCATCCCCGAAGGACTGAGCGCCGCGCTCACCGCCGATGCACGCCTGCTCTACGCACAGCCGAACTTCCAGAATCCGACGGGTCGCCGTCTGCCGCTGGAGCGCCGCCGCGCGCTCGCCGCGTTCGCGCAAAGCGCCGCGTTTCCGATCATCGAGGACGACCCCTACGGCGCGCTCGATTACGCCGGCGCTCCGCTGCCCACGCTGCTCTCGATGGCGCCCGATCACATCGTCCATCTGGGCTCGTTCTCGAAAGTGCTGGCGCCGGGTCTGCGTGTGGGCTACATCATCGCGCCCGAGGAACTGCACTTCAAACTCGTGCAGGCCAAGCAGGCAACCGATCTGCATACGCCGAGTCTCACGCAACGTATCGTTCATGAAGTCATCAAGGACGGCTTTCTCGATCGACATGTGCCGACCATCCGCGCGCTGTATCGCGACCAGTGTCAGGCCATGCTCGACGCGCTCGAACGTCACATGCCCGCCGGTGTCGAATGGAACCGGCCCGAAGGCGGCATGTTCGTGTGGGTGAAACTGCCGAAGCACATCGATTCGATGAAGCTGCTCGAACAGTCCATCGCGGAGAACGTGGCGTTCGTGCCGGGCGGTCCGTTCTTCGCCAACGACGCCGAGCACAACACGCTGCGTCTTTCGTTCGTGACGGTGCCGCCCGCGAAGATCGACGAAGGCGTCGCCAGGCTCGGCGCACTGCTGCGCGCGAGCGTCTGATCCACGCGCGGCGCTTCATTGGCGTCGCGCTTCAATTCACTCCAGGAGTCATCGATGGCATCCAACGTTTACGACAAGCTGAAGGAACTCGGTATCGACCTGCCCACCGCGGGCGCGCCCGCCGCCGCCTACGTGATGAGCGCGCAGAGCGGCAACACGGTTTATCTGTCGGGGCACATCGCCAAGAAAGACGGCAAGGTTTATACGGGCAAGCTCGGCGACACGCTTTCCACCGAAGAAGGCAAGGCCGCCGCGCGCAACGTGGCCATCGACCTGATCGCGACGCTGCACGCGCATGTGGGCGACCTGAACCGCGTGCGCCGTATCGTCAAGGTGATGAGCCTCGTCAATTCGACGCCAGACTTCACCGAGCAGCATCTCGTCACCAACGGCGCGTCCGAACTCATCGCGGATATTTTCGGCGATGCCGGCAAGCACGCGCGTTCGGCCTTCGGCGTGGCGCAGATTCCGCTTGGCGCATGCGTGGAAATCGAACTGATCGCCGAAGTAGCCTGACGCTTTCGCCTTCGCACCGCACGGTCGCAAGAACCCGGCGTCATCAGGCGCCGGGTTTTTTGTTTGCATGCTTGCCAAGAACGGCTGAAGACGCGTGCGCGGCGAAAGCGCCTCGCCGATACATTCGCGCCTGCCGAAACGATTCGTCGGCAGGCATCGGCAGCCATTTCGTTACGATATTCGATGGCACATTTTGCTTGCGGGACGTCGGTTCATCGGCAAGTCGTGCCACGCGTATACCCCTTGGCCACGCCCCTTTCCGAACTCCGGTCTGTTCGCTAATATCTGAACAATCGGGGACCACAAAAGCTCGAGCGCGATTCGTGTCGTATTCAGCCGCTTGCGCTTCGGCGCAAACGTATGCTGTCAGATAAGTCGCACCCTCATCGTCAAATCCGTGTTGTAGTTGCTTCAGTTGCCGCACGGCTTCAAGTAACCGCCGGGCGCCGAACGCTTCTCACGCGAAGCGCATGGCGCCAGATTCGCCATGCATCGTCGTTCGAAGCGTGGTCGCCCAACTCGCGCGGTATAGTGGCTCGTTTCGCCTCAACGCAAGAAGACATGGTCCGCTTCATACACATCGCGCGCTCGGCAGCTTGCAACCTCTCGTGCTCTTCGTCAGCCGAAGCGTTGCATGCCCTCGCGGGCCCACGCCTTCCATGAAGCGCTCGCGCATCAAGGCCAGCGCCGCGCGCTCCGTGACACCGGGCGCGCGACGGCGGCGCGCACTGCTGCTCATTCCCGTGCTCGGCACACTGGTGCTGGTGTCGTTGTGGGCCGTGATCTTCACGCGGCTCTCGGTGGAACGTGAATCCACCACGCACGAATCCATGGCGTCCGCCGCCATCCTCTCCTCCGCGCTCGAACAGCACACGATCAAGGCGATCCATCAGGTCGATCAGATCACGCGCTTCGTCAAGTACGAATACGAGAAGTCGCCCAGCGAGTTCGATCTCATCGCGACCGTGGACAAAGGCGTCGTGCAGAGCGACACGCTCGTGCAAGTCTCGCTCATCGACGAACACGGCGCGCTCATCGCCACGACGGCCGATCCGCATCCGAAGCCCATCGACTTGTCGGATCGCGAGCACTTCAAGGTTCACGTCCACTCCAACGACGACCTGCTCTATATCAGCCGGCCTGTGCGCGGACGCGTCTCCGGCATCTGGACGCTGCAGATCACGCGGCGGTTGAATCACTCCGATGGCTCCTTCGCGGGCGTGGTCGTCGTATCGGAAGACCCGGCGTACTTCACGAGCGATTTCTATAACGTCGCGTCCATCGGGCATGAAGGCGTGATTGCGGTCGTGTCAGACAACGGCTCGGTGCTCGCGCGCAGTACGGGCGGCGGCGCGGGCACTTCTGGCGTAGCTGGCGTATCCGGCGCCTCTGGCGCTTCGTCTGCGGCCTCCGATGCACGCGCGCCGAACGCCGTAGCCAAGGGCAGCGGCGCGCGCAACGCGAGCGGCCCCGTCCACGGCGAGTTCAGTGCGAGCGGCGTGTATCCGACCTCGGAGCACGCGTCGGGCATCTATGTCGATCCGATCGACGGCGTGAGGCGCATCGTGTCTTACCGGCATATCGACGGCTATCCGCTCGGCGTGCTCGTCGGCCTTTCGGAGCGCGAGGAACTCGTCGACTTCAATCACACGCGCAACGTGTATCTGCTGATGGCGGGCTTCATCTCGCTCGCGATGCTGGGCTTCTTCGCGGTCGCCACTGGTCTCATCGGCAAGCTGCTCGGGCGCGAGCGCGAGATGACGCATCTCGTCGAATACGATTTGCTGACAGGCTTGCGTAATCGCTATTCGACTCTGCGCGGGCTGCGGCAGGACGTGGCGCACACCGAGAACATCGGACGGCTTGCGCTGCTCTTCATCGACCTCGACAACTTCAAGACCGTCAACGACACGCTCGGCCACAACGCGGGCGATATCGTCCTGCAGATGACGGCGTCGCGTCTCGCCGAAACCGTCGGACAAAGCGGCACGCTGTCGCGTATCGGCGGCGACGAGTTCGTGGTGGTCGTCAAGGGCGAGGAAGTGGAGCAGCGCGCGATCACGCTCGCCGACGACATCTCGACCATGTTCGCCACGCCGTTCGATGTGCGCGGCAGTGCGTTCGTGCTGCACGCGAGCATCGGCATTGCGCTCTTTTCGGTATCGAACGAAAGCGAGATCGATCTGCTGAAGAAGGCCGATCTCGCGATGTACAGCGCGAAGGACGCGGGCAAGAACTGCTATCAGTTCTATTCGCCGCAGTTGTCGCATCGCGCGGATCATCTGATGAAGTGGGAGCAGCAGTTGCGCGTCGCGTTGACGGAGCAGCAGCTCTTTCTCGTGTATCAGCCGAAGATCGATCTGGCGCGGCGCTGCATTACCGGGTTCGAGGCGCTCGTGCGCTGGAATCATCCGCAGCATGGGCTGATTCCCGCCAACGAATTCATTCCGGTTGCGGAGTCGACCGGCTTGATCGTCGCGGTGGGCGACTTCGTGGTTCACACGGCCTGCATGCAGCTCGCGCAATGGCAGCGCGAGGGCTACACCGGCTTGTCGCTCGCGGTGAACATATCGGCCGTGCAATTCTGGCGGGGAGACTTGCTTGAGACGGTGGCGCGATCCATCGAGGCGAGCGGCATTCCGTCGGACAAGCTCGAACTCGAGATCACCGAAACCGTGATGGTTGAATACCCCGAGCTCGTGCAGGAAAAGATCATGGCGTTGAAGCGTCTTGGCGTGCGTATCGCGCTGGACGACTTCGGCACGGGCTATTCGTCGCTGTCGTATCTGAACCGTTTTTCGGTGGATACCTTGAAGGTTGATCGCTCCTTCATCCAGGCGATTCCCGAAGACCGCAGCGTGTGCGTGATGGTGTCGGCCATCGTGAATCTCGCGCGTTCGCTCGGCCTGACGGTGGTCGTGGAAGGCACGGAACGCGAAGAGCAGATCGTGTGGCTCGCGGCGCTCGGTCCGGTGGAAGCGCAAGGCTTCCTGTTCTCGCGGCCCGTACCGGCGGATGGCGTGCAGGCGCTGCTCGACCGCTTTGGCGTATGTGGCTTGACACGAGGGGTCATGCCACGCTCGGAGAAAGATGCGGGCCATGCGGGTCAAGAGCCGCCGAGTCCCGCGCTGAGCGACGAACGCGGCGTTTGAGACTCAAAAGCCGCGCGACAAGACGGCAGTACCGATCGTCACCACGCCCAATACCAGGTTGATCACGACGAGGCGCCGCACCGTGCCCACGGCGCGCGCGCCATCGGGCCAGTTCTGCGCCTGCACCGCGCGACGGATGCGCGGAAACACGCCGAAGCGGATGTGCCCGAAGATCAGCATCATCACGATGCCGAGCCCCGCCATGGCGTGCAGCGGCCACGCCGCGTGACCACCGCCGAACTGCCACAGCAGGAAGCCGCCCGTGAGCAGAATCACGAGCACCGACCCCGCGACCCAGTTGAAGAAGCGTGCGAACACGGCTTCCCAGAGCGGCAGGCGCAATTGCGGCGTGAGATCGCCGAGCGCCGGGCGCAGGCAGAAATGCGCGAAGACCATCCCGCCTATCCATATGGCGACACCGAGCAGGTGCAGGAAAAGGGCGGCTTCGATGGCGTGGGTCATGGGTCTTTTGATTATCGGGTGATTAGGTTCGGGAGGAAGGTGCCGAGAGTGACGCGATGTGTAGCCGTTTTGTTGGCTGCGATTTTCGTTTATTTCGAATAAAATGGAAAGCCTTCCGAACGTGCATGAGAACAGCCATGACCCATCCAGCCATATCCGAGACGACGCTGCCGGTCGAACGCGAAGTACAGGTGGCAGGCGAAGGACAGCGCACACTTGCCGCCTATCTCTCGACCGGATTTCAGACTCAACGCATTCAAATTTACGATGACCATGAAAAGGCGCATCAAGTTGAATTGCCAACTTCGGCGCTTCGACTGCTCGTCGATATCCTCGCCGAACTCGCGGACGGCAACGCTGTAAGAGTGGTCCCGGTTCACGCCGAACTGACCACGCAAGAGGCCGCCGATCTGCTCAATGTTTCCAGACCGCATCTCGTCAAATTGCTCGAATCCAATGCGTTGCCGTTTCGCAAGACCGGGAAGCATCGCCGCGTGCGCTTCACGGACCTCATGCGCTACAAAGCCGAGCGCGATCAAGAAAGCGAGCAGGCCATGGAAGCATTAACCCGACAGGCACAAGAACTAGGAATGGGTTACGAATGAGGAGTTCCCGCTTTACGGTTATTTATGATGCGTGCGTGTCGTACCCGGCGCCGTTGCGAGACTTTCTGATGTGGCTGGGTTTGTCCGGGCTTTTCAGAGCGCGATGGAGCGCGCGAATACACGACGAATGGAAGCGCAATCTCTTGCGTAACCGTCCCGACTTGTCGGCACGACAAGTGGACCGCACGCCCGCCCTGATGGATGCCGCCATTCCAGACGCACTCGTCACCCACTACGACGAACTCATCGACGCGCTCGACCTTCCCGATCCCAACGACCGCCATGTGCTGGCGGCGGCGATTCGCTGCGGCGCGAGCGTTATCGTTACGTTCAACGAGCGCGATTTTCCAAACGAAGTCTTGTCGACCTACGACGTCGAGGCGCAGCACCCCGATGTGTTCGTCGACAATCTTTTCGATCTCGACGAAGCCGCCGTGGTGCTCGCGGCCCAACGTCAACGCAGACAGCTAAGGAACCCTTCGCTCGACGTGGACCGTTATCTCGACATCCTGTCGAAGCAGGGGCTCGTCACTACTTGTAAATCTCTCGCGAGATTCCGGTCGGTCTTGTAGAGCGCGATGCCGGAAGCAAACCGGCATCGCGAAGGACCCGCAATCGCCCTCACTCAAACACCGGCCTCAACTCCGCGACCTTCAACGTCCCATCCGGCGTCCTGCCCTTTCTCGCCCGCTTGCCCAGATGCAATTGCAACTGCGAGCCCGACAGCTTCTCGTCCTTCGGCTTGCCGCCGCGTCCGGTGCCGATCATCACCACGCCGCGTGAATCGATGGCAAGCGCCTGACGCAAGGTTTCCTTCGGGTCGAGCGCCATCAGAATCACGCCGCGTCCGCCGCCCGAGAGCGTCTTCATCTCGTCCATGCCGAACACGAGCAGTCGCCCCGTGCTAGATAAACACGCGACATAGTTCGCGCCCGGCACGACCGGCATCGGCGCAAGCGGCAATGCGCCTTCGTCGATCGTCATGAACGCCTTGCCCGCCTTGTTGCGGCTCACCATGTCGCCGAGCTTCGCCATGAAGCCAAAGCCATTGCTCGATGCCAGCAGCAACGGCTGCTCCGCCGTCGCCGCGAAGTAATGCAGCAAGTGCGAGCCCGACTCCAGTTCGATCAGCGACGTGACTGGCACGCCGTCGCCACGGCCGCCCGGCAGCAAGGCGACCGCCACGGAATACACGCGCCCGTTGCTGCCCCAAGCGATGAGCGTGTCCGGCGTGCGCGCCTGGAACACCGCGTAAAGACTGTCGCCCGCCTTGAAAGTAAAGCCCGCCGGATCGAGTCCGTGGCCTTTCAGCGCGCGCACCCAGCCACGCTGCGAGACGACCACCGTCACCGGTTCGTCGACCACGCGCACTTCGAAGGTCGCGCGCTTTTCCTGCTGAATCAGCGTGCGGCGATCGTCGCCATATTGCTTCGCGTCCGACTCGATTTCCTTGATGAGCAGACGCTTCATCGCGGCATCGCTATTGAGCAACTCTTCGAGCTTCGTCTTCTCGGTGCCGAGGTCGGCCAGCTCCTGCTCGATCTTGATCGCTTCGAGCCGCGCCAACTGACGCAAGCGGATTTCGAGGATGTCTTCCGCCTGCCGGTCCGACAGGTTGAAGCGCTGGATTAGCGCCTGCTTCGGCTCGTCCGCCTCGCGGATGATGCGAATGACCTCGTCGATATTCAGGAAGACGATCATCCGCCCTTCGAGAATATGGATGCGGTCGTTCACCTTGTTCAGCCGATGCTGCGTGCGGCGCGTCACCGTCACGAAGCGGAAGCCGACCCACTCGTGCAAGATTTCGACGATGCCCTTTTGCCGCGGCCGGCCATCCGCGCCGACCATCACCAGGTTGATCGCCGCGTTCGATTCGAGGCTCGTATGCGCGAGCAGCGAATGCACGAATTCGGTCTGGTCGATACGGCTCGACTTCGGCTCGAACACGAGCCGCACGGGCGCGTCCTTGCCGGACTCGTCGCGCACGGTATCGAGCAAGCCGAGCAGTGTCTGCTTGGTCTGCAACTGGTCGGGCGTGAGCGTCTTCTTGCCGAGCTTGATCTTCGGGTTGGTGAGCTCCTCGATTTCTTCGAGAACCTTCTGTCCGGACGTGCTCGGCGGCAATTCGGTAATGACGAGTTGCCACTGACCGCGCGCGAGTTCCTCGATCTTCCAGCGGGCGCGCACTTTCAGGCTGCCGCGTCCGGTCTCGTAGGCCGTCGAGATTTCCGCGTGACTCGAGATGATCTGCCCGCCGCCCGGAAAGTCGGGGCCGTTCAGCTTTTCCATCACGCCGGCATGGCCGAGTTTCGGGTCGCGGATCATCGCGACGGCGGCCTGCGCCACTTCGCGCAGATTGTGCGAGGGAATCTCGGTTGCGAGACCCACCGCAATGCCCGATGCGCCATTCAGCAACAAGAACGGCAGACGCGCGGGCAAGAGCTTCGGCTCTTCGAACGAACCGTCGTAGTTCGGCATGAAATCGACGGTGCCCTGATCGATTTCATCGAGCAAAAGGCGCGCAATGGGCGTGAGACGCGCTTCGGTGTAGCGCATGGCTGCCGCGCCATCGCCGTCGCGCGAGCCGAAATTGCCCTGACCGTCGATGAGCGGATAGCGCATCGAAAAGTCCTGCGCGAGACGCACGAGCGCGTCGTAGGCGGACTGGTCGCCGTGCGGGTGATACTTGCCGAGCACGTCGCCGACCACGCGCGCCGACTTCACCGGCTTCGCGCCCGACGCGAGCCCCATCTCGCTCATCGCGTAGAGGATGCGGCGCTGCACGGGCTTTTGCCCGTCGCACACGTCGGGCAACGCGCGGCCCTTGACCACGCTCACCGCGTAGTCGAGATAAGCGCGTTCGGCGTAATCGCCGAGTGTGAGTTGTTCGCCTTCCGGTGCTGCTTGCTGATCGGCGAAGAGATCGTCTGTGATTCCCATCGAATATCCGTTGTTATGCGTTCAGGGCGCGTTGCATGCGGGCGCTATGGGCCAGAATGCGGGCCTCAGATGTCCGCTTCCACTTCGTTGCCCTTCTCTTCGAGCCAGCTTCTGCGCGACGCGGCTTCGCCCTTGCCCATCAGCATGGTCATGCGCGAGACGGTGAGATCGAAGCCGAGATTGCCCAGGCCGACCGGCAGCAAACGGCGCGTGTCGGGGTTCATGGTCGTGTCCCAGAGTTGTTCCGCGCTCATTTCGCCGAGGCCCTTGAAGCGGCTGATGGTCCATGCGGTTTCGCGCACGCCGTCCTTGCGCAGCTTGTCGAGGATGGCTTCGAGTTCGCCTTCGTCGAGCGCGTAGAGTTTCTGCGCGGGCTTCTTGCCGCGCGCGGGGGCATCGACACGAAAGAGCGGCGGACGCGCCACATGCACGTGACCGCGTTCGATCAGTTGCGGGAAGTGCTTGAAGAAAAGCGTGAGCAAGAGCACTTGAATGTGCGAGCCGTCGACGTCCGCGTCCGAGAGAATGCAGATCTTGCCGTAGCGCAGATTCGACAGGTCGATCTTGTCGTCCGGACTATGCGGATCGACGCCGATCGCCACGGCGATGTCATGCACTTCGTTGTTCGCGAAAAGCCGGTCGCGTTCCGTTTCCCACGTGTTCAACACCTTGCCGCGCAAGGGCAGGATGGCCTGGAACTCCTTGTCGCGGCCCATTTTCGCGGAGCCGCCCGCCGAATCGCCCTCGACGAGAAAGAGTTCGTTACGCGCGATATCCGTCGATTCGCAATCCGTCAGCTTGCCCGGCAGCACCGCGACGCCCGAACTCTTGCGCTTCTCGACCTTCTGCCCGGCACGTGTACGCGCCTGCGCCTGGCGAATCACCAGTTCCGCGAGCTTCTTGCCGTATTCCACGTGCTGGTTGAGCCACAATTCGAGCGCCGGACGCGAGAACGACGAAACGAGTTTTACGGCATCGCGACTGTTCAGGCGTTCCTTGATCTGGCCTTGGAACTGCGGATCGAGCACTTTCGCGGAGAGCACGAACGACACGCGCGCGAACACGTCCTCGGCGAGAAGTTTCACGCCCTTCGGCTGAAGGTTATGAAGCTCGACGAAACTTTTAACCGCCTGAAAGAGCCCGTCGCGCAGGCCGGATTCGTGCGTGCCGCCTGCGGGCGTCGGGATCAGATTGACGTAAGACTCGCGCAGAAGCGGCCCTTCCTCGCTCCACGCGACGACCCACGACGCGCCCTCGCCTTCGGCGAAGGTTTCCTCGCTGGAACGCGAGCTTTCCGCGAAACGTTCGCCTTCGAAAAGCGGGATCAGCAAGTCGCTGCCGCCCATGCCTTCGAGCAGATAGCCGCGCAAACCGTCTTCGTATCGCCACGACTGCCGTTCGCCCGTTTTCTCGATGACGAGCGCCACTTCCACGCCCGGCAGCAAGACGGCTTTAGAACGCAACAGGCGCTGCAATTCGCCGAGCGGGAAATTCGGGGAGTCGAAGTACTTGGGATTGGGCCAGGCGCGCACGCGCGTGCCCGTCTTTTTCGCGCCCCGGTCGCCGGGGCGCGTGACGAGTTGCTCGATGACGTCGCCATTGGCGAACGCCAGTTGCGCGATCTTGTTGTCGCGCCAGACCGTGACTTCGAGGCGCGTGGCAAGCGCGTTCGTGACCGAAACGCCCACGCCGTGCAGCCCGCCGGAAAACGTGTAGGCGCCGCCTGCGGCCTTGTCGAACTTGCCGCCCGCGTGCAAGCGCGTGAACACGATTTCGACCACCGGCACGCCTTCTTCCGGATGCAAGCCGAACGGAATGCCACGGCCGTCGTCCTCGACGGACACGGAGTTGTCCGTATGAAGCGTGACGGTGATCTGCTTGCCGTAGCCGCCGAGCGCCTCGTCGGACGCGTTGTCGATGACTTCCTGAATGATATGCAGCGGGTTCTCGGTGCGCGTGTACATGCCGGGCCGCTGCTTGACCGGCTCGAGCCCCTTGAGAACCTTGATCGATGCTTCGCTGTAGCCGGCCGCTTTCGCGCTCATCGCGCGCTCTCGTTGCGCTGCGCGGTGTTGCGTGCCTGACTCGGCCGCGCTGGATTTTTTCGTGGTCATAGTTGAACGTTGACCCGGCATCGTGCGTGCTCGCGGGAATGCCACGACATGCGCCCGAAGTGCCGGCGAATGCTTGATCGATTGCTCGAAACGTTATCTGCCTGGCCGGATGTGCTCGTGCGGAGCGCTCGCCCCGCCCGCCGATCCTTGGCCGCGCTAGGAGAATAGCGGTTTTCGTCCGCGCCGCCCACATCGGACGAATAAAAGGCCAGCCCTGACCGCGCCGATTCCGCGCGGTCGCGGCCAGGCATGCTGAAATGCGTGTGTTACTTGCGCTTGGCTTCGAGCTCTTCCCAGCGCTCGAGCGCAACCATGAGTTCCTCGTCGATCGCTGCGTGCCGCTCCGAAAGACGCGCGCCTTCCTTGGCGTCCTTCGCGAAGATCGAACCGTCTTCCAGCTGCGCGCCGATGCGCTTTTGCTCCTCTTCCAGTTCCGCGATGCGCACCGGCAGCGCTTCCAGCTCGCGCTGTTCCTTGAACGACATCTTGACGCTGCGTTGCGCGTTGCGGCCGGCCGCGCTTTCCTTCGGCGCGTCGTCCTTCGTCGCTTCCTTCGCGCTCTGACGCGCGGCTTCCTCGGCGATACGCTCCGAACGTTCGCGCTGAATCTGCCAGTCCGAGAAGCCGCCGACATACTCGCGCCACTTGCCGCCGCCTTCCGCGGCGAACACGGACGTCACCACGTTGTCGAGAAAAGCGCGGTCGTGACTCACGAGCAGCACGGTGCCGTCGTATTCCGCGAGCAGTTCTTCGAGCAGTTCGAGCGTGGGAATGTCGAGATCGTTGGTCGGCTCATCCAGCACGAGCACGTTGGCGGGCCGCGCAAAGAGCCGCGCAAGCAGCAGCCGATTGCGCTCGCCGCCCGACAGCGAGCGCACCGGCGAGCGCGCGCGTTCCGGTGCGAACAGGAAGTCGCCGAGATAGCTCATCACGTGCTTCTTCACGCCGTTCACTTCGACCCATTCGCTGCCGGGGCTGATGGTGTCGGCGAGCGATTTGTCGAGATCGAGCTGTGCGCGCATCTGATCGAAATACGCCGCCTGAATGTTCGTGCCGGTACGCACGCGCCCTTCGTCGGGCTGCAATTCGCCGAGAATCAGCTTGAGCAGCGTCGTCTTGCCCGCGCCGTTCGGCCCGACGAACCCGATCTTGTCGCCGCGCATGACGGTGGCCGTGAAGGCATCGACGACGGTGCGCCCGCCAAAGCGTTTGGTTACATCGGTCAGTTCGGAGACGATCTTGCCGGATTTCTCGCCCTGCCCGACATCCAGCTTGACGTTGCCTTGCACGTTGCGGCGTTCGGCGCGCTCGTTGCGCATCTCGACGAGCCGCGCAATGCGTCCGACACTGCGCGTGCGGCGTGCTTCCACGCCCTTGCGAATCCACACTTCTTCCTGCGCGAGCAGTTTGTCGAACTTCGCCGCTTCCACCTGTTCGACTTCGAGTTGCTGCGCCTTTCTCGTCTGGTACGCGCTGAAGTTGCCGGGATACGACAAGAGCCGCCCGCGATCCAGTTCGACGATGCGTGTAGCCACGCGATCCAGAAACGCGCGATCGTGCGTGATGAACAGCAGCCCCGTGCGCAGTGTCACGAGCAGGTCTTCCAGCCAGCGGATGCCGTCGAAGTCGAGATGGTTCGTCGGTTCGTCGAGCAAGAGCACGTCGGGCTGCACGACGAGCGCGCGGGCCAGGGCCACACGCTTTTTCATGCCGCCGGACAGCGCGCCCGAACGCGCGTCGCCGTTGAGACCGATCTGCGCGAGCGTGGTCGCGACGCGATTGCGCCAGTTCCAGGCATCGCGCAAATCGAGCGCCGATTGCAGCGCGTTCATGCGCGAGAGCAAGGCGTCGTGCTGCACGCCTTCGGGGGTATCCGCGAGTTCGTGGGCGACGGCGTCGTATTCGTCGAGGAGCGCGCGTGCTTCGGTCAGGCCGGAGGCGACGACATCGAACACGGTGGCGTCGAGATCGAATTCGGGTTCCTGCGGCACATAGACCGTGGAGAGTTCGTTCTGACGCGTGACGAGACCGTCGTCGGGCGCGGCGAGCCCCGCCACGATCTTGAGTAGCGACGACTTGCCCGCGCCGTTGCGGCCGATCAGACCGACGCGTTCACCCGCTTCGAGCGAAAAATCCGCGTGATCGAGCAATGCGACGTGACCGAACGCGAGCTGCGCGTCCGTAATGGAATAAAGCGACATGGGGATGGATGCGAACAGTGCGATACCGGGGAAGCGGCCATTGTACCGATGTTAGGCCCGAGGGTTGGGGCGCTGGCTGAATGGACGAGGATGGCGAGTCGGAAACGCGGCGTGCGCGCGCGGTCGTCGGCGAAGGCCCTGGCCGTATGGATGAGGGCGGCGGCGTTGCTGGTCCGAAACGCATGGACGTGATGCGGCTGATGCAATCGTCGGCTGGATGCGGATGCGGCGTGCCGGTGTAGGGACGAAAGAATCGCGACGGCGGCCTCGGCCATTCCGCAAGGAATCGCCGCTGCCCCCGCCGCCCTCACGTTACTTCACATGAACCTTGATGGTGGAACTCATCTCCGGCCCATACGACTTGTGCTGGCCGTCGCCGAACTGCATGGTGAGCGTGTGATCGCCCGGCGCCAGCTTCACATCGGCTTCCGTCTGGCCTTTACCGAAGTGCAGCGAGGTATCGTTCGCGGGAATCACGGTGCCCTTGGGCAAGGGACCGCTGTCGATGAGCAGATGGTGATGTCCGGTGCCTTCCGTCATCGTGCCGGCTGGCGCGATCTTCATGCCGTCCACGCCGAACTTCACATGCACGGGGCTCGTGACGGTGGCGCCGTCTTTCGGCTCCACGAAGTAGACGCGCGACGATTGCGCATGTGCCGCGCCAGCGAGCATCGAGAGCGCGAATGCGCCGGGCAATAGCGCTTTCGAGAGCGTTTTCTTAAGCATCGTGTTCTCCTTGTCGATAAACCGGCCGATTGCGCGAGCCTTCGCGCCGAGGCCGCGACCAAGGATACACCGCGTGTCGTGAAGTTGTCGTGGCTACTCGCCACGCCAACGTGGCGCGCTCGCGTCCGAGCGTTCACGACGCCACGGCGATCAACTCGGGACTCTCGTCCGTCACCGGCGCACGATCCCAGTTTCCATACCAATCGATCTGCGCAAAACCCGCGTCATCGAGCAGGCGCGCCAACTCATCGCGCGAGCGAAAGCGCAACTCGCTCTTTGCGGATAGCGTCTCGCCATCGTCGAAACGATAGTGCGTCGTGAAGGCCGCGCGTGCGCTGATTAGCGGATCGGGGGTCGCGTGGAGTTCCTGCCACACTTCGACGCCGCGGCCATCCGGCCCGCTCACGCGACGTCGCGAATGTTCCGGCGTCCATCGCTCCCACGCGCGCGCAATGGGATTGCGGCTTTCGAAGGCGATGCGTCCGCCACGACGCACCGCCCGGCGCGCGGCCACGAGCGTGGCGAGAAAGGTGGCGTCGTCGAGAAAGACTTGCGCGACGTGACCCGTCATCAACAAGAGATCGGCAGGGGCGACGAACGGCAAGGCGGAGGCGTCGCCTTCGATCCACGTCACGCGCTCGCCATGCGCACGCGCGCGCGCAACGCGCAACATGGGCGCGGAAGGATCGATGCCCGTGACCTTGTAGCCACGCATCGCCAATTCGCAGGCGAGCAAGCCCGTGCCGCAGCCCAGATCGACGATATGTCCCGCCGATTCGGCTAGCGCGAGATAAAACGCGGTATCGGCGGCGGCGGGATTGAGCGCGTCGTAGAGCGCGACGATGCGTGGATCAGCGTAACTGGACATGAGCGGCTCTGTAGGCGAACGAGTGATGGAGCGCGACGAAGCGCCGCTTAGCGTAACAGGAGATTAGCGCTTCTCGTCGGCGAGCGCGACGAAGCACGCGTCAGCGTAACCGGAGATTAGCGGCTCTGATAAGCCAGCGCGTCGCGCATCGGTTGGCTGTGCACCATGATCGGACCGGAGAACGGCGTGTCGAGATCGAGGATCACGAGCACCGCCGAGGCGATCGACAGCGCGCCCAGCGTGATCGTCACGAGCGACAGCGCGTTGCGCGGCGCGATCAGCCCGAAGCACAGAAAGATGATGAGCAGCCAGCCGACGAGAATCCGGTCGAACGGATAGGAGATCGACCCATGCGCTTCCTCGACGAGCTTCCAGCGCAGCGCAATGAGGTCTTCGAAGCGCGTCGCGCATTCGTCGGCGAGGCGCTGGTGGTAGGCATCGCCCGGTGCGAGCATGCGCACTTCATGCTGGCCACGATTGAGCAATTCGCCGAGTGTGCGGCTCGCGAGATTGTCGGCTCCGCCAAGCGATGTGCCGACCGCCGGATAATCGCCCAAGGGCGGCGCTTCGTCGGGCCAGGTGCTGGCGATCGCCGCAGCGGTGTACGAGCGCAAGAGCGCACGTGCGCGCTCAAGGTCGGCGCCGTAATCGCGCATGGTGTGATCGAGTTCGATGATCGATGTCGCGTAGCTGCGCAAGTCGGTGTTGGTGGTATCGAAGACCGTTTTCGCGGATGCCGTCAGCAAGCCGAGCACGAGCGCCGCGAAGGTCACCAGCATGCCGACCAGCAGTTGCACGAGTTGCACGGTCTCCTGCGCCTTGTGCTCCTCGGGCAGCAACGGCCGGACGATCGCGCCCAAGCCGGTGCTTGCGAGCAGCAACGCGAAAACGAGGACGGCGGATTCGACTTCAGTCATGAGCGCATGGGTCGTGGGCGCGGCGGCGCAACGGTTCGCCGCATTATCGACCAGAAAGCAGGCGCGGTGCAGTTGAAAAAACGCCGGGGACGCAGCGTTTCGACTCGTCGATCGAAGGGCGGCCGCGGCCTAGAAAGCGACGGACATGGTCGCCATCACGCTCGCCGTGCTCTTTAACCGGTTCGTGCTTGCAATCGACGGCACCCATCGCAAGCTCGCCGACAACGGGCGCTTGCCGTCGATCTTGGTGTCGTAGGTGAGGATCGGACCCATCGAAAAGTCGTGCCCCCGAAAGCCGTTCAGCCTGTCCGCGAGCGGTCCCGAGTCGTTGCCCAACTGCTGAACCGTTCCGAGCACGAGGCCAACCCCCAGGCCGTTCGAGAACTTCTTCAGTCCCATTGCATCCAGCGTGAACAATGGCGCGTTCTGATAATCGGTTGCGGTGTTTCGCGTATAGAACTGGAGACCGGCCACGACGTCGAATTCGAGTCCGTATTTCGGCATCAACTGGGTGAACGCGACCTGCGGGACGAAGGTCCAGTTATTCAGGCTGGGATTGGCGAGCGCGTTCGCATCGTAGTGACCGGTGGGCGCCCAGAAATTGAAGCTGAGCGCGATATGCGCCGTCTGGGAAAAGTGATACCCGGCCACGATAGGCGTGAAGTAAAGGTCGAACAGATTCGACGCGCGGTCGCTGCTCGTCGTTCCGAAACGCCCCGCCGAAAACGATGCCGTCACTTCGGTCCATACGTACGGAACCGTGATTCCCGACGCGAAGTCCCATCCCGCGAAGCCGCCCCATACCTTGAGCACCGTCGCGAGCGTGAAGGCGACTTGCCCGTCGATCCCGAGCGAGGTCTTGCCGGCAATCGGGACCTGACGATTGCCGCTGATGGAACCATCGATATAAATTTGCTGCAGACTCACCAGCGTCAGCGGCTCTGGCGGAACAATGCCGATTCCGGACAGCACGCTCATGCCCGCAACGGGCCGCCCCAACGCGCCCTCGGTCGCACGCGAGGATAAAGGCAGCAGGCAGACGCCGACCACGAAAAGCGCCACGGCGAGGCGATGCCAATGGACTCGGAGAGCATGCATGAGGTGGTGTGTCGGTAACGTCATGCCGGTTCATCGCCTCTAGAAAAAACAACGATTTCACGCAAGCAAGATGCGGCGCTCAGTCGTGCGCGCCGAGCACCCAGCGGTAATACGGGTTCGCCTGGTCGGCGCTCAGCACCGCGCGAATTTCCCCCGCCCATGCGTTGCGGTCGCCACGATACGCATCGAGTCCCGCCCGGTAAAACGCATGCAGTGTGTCGCGCTCGCTGTGCAGCGCGTCGGTGAATCCGGCGTCGCCGTTTGCGAGCGGCGGTTCGCTCTGCAACGCCAGCAAGCGCGTCAGCGTCGCCGGAAAATCCGTCGGCTCGACCCACGGCGCGTATTCGATGCGCGGATCGTCGTCGGTGACGGGGCGGGCATCGGCGGCATAGTAGGCAAGTGCGGGGCCGTCCGCGACATAAGTTGCAAGAAGCGCTTCCGCCGAGCCGATGCCCACCTCGTTCAACGCGCGCGCTACGTCGGGCTGTGCCAAGCGCTCGCGAATGCGCGGCACGTCGAGCGTCAACGGCTCCCTGGAGCCGATCAGCATCATCTCGTGGAACTCGGTCGTGAAGAGCGCGGCATGCGGAAACACCTGCATGAAGCTGCGGATGAGCGAGCGCGTTTCCTGCTCGTTTTGCGTCGCGATTGGCAACCATTGCGCGACGATACCGCGCTCGTTCAATCGCGCCGCCGCGAGCCGGTAGAACTGAGTCGAATACAGGTTCACCACGCCCGCCGCCGATGGCGGCGGCGGTTCGAGCGTCACGAGGTCGTAGCGTTCATCGCGCGACAGCAGTTCGCGCCTGCCATCTCCGGCTCGAAGTTCGATGCGCGGATCGGCGCTCACGTCGTAATTGCCCGCGAACGCCGGCGACGCGCGCACGACCGCCGGCAACAATTCGGCGACCACCCGTTTTTCGAGGCCCGGCCACGCGAGCAGCGCGCCCGCCGTGATACCCGTGCCGAGTCCGATGACGAGCGCGGAACGCGGCGCACCGGCATGCACGATGAGCGGCAGCAGCGCTTGCAGACGCATGTAGCGCAGCGACGTCATGGCGTCGCCCGAGTTCGAGACACCTTGAATGTAGAGACGGCGGAACCGTTGCGCCTCAGGGCCTTGTTCGAGCACGGCGACCGTCCCGCCCGAGCTTTCCTCGTAATAGGCAAGGCTGCCGTGATGCGCCTTGGCGAGCAGCACGCCAAGCCGGTCGGACGGCACGACGATCGAGACGGCAACCGAGATCGCCGCAATGCCCGCGCTTGCCCAGATGCCGGCCTTTTGTGCGGAGCGCGCGCTCAGTGCCGCCGACAAGCCGATCAGACTCGCCGCGACCGCAAGCAAGCCGAGCGAGCGGATCAGACCGAGCGACGGAATCAGCACGAAACCCGCAAACAGCGTCCCGCCGATGCCGCCCGCGGTATTCATCGCGACGACGCGCCCTACCCGGCTTGCGATGCCGCTTCCGTGCGCGGTGTCCCCATCGGCGGCCATGGCGAGCGCGAAAGGGAACGCCGCGCCGAGCAAGATCGTCGGCACGAGCACGATCACGCATGCGGCGACGGCAAAGCCCGCGCTCATCGACGCGAGCATGTTGCCCGTCACGCTCAGGCCGAAGTCGGCTGCGTGACGCTGGGCGAGCGAAAGCCAGTCGCCCACGCATGCGACGCCCGCGAACGCGGCCAGACCCGCCAACGCGATCAGCACGCCGAATGCGCTCCACGGGTCGCGTATCCGTTGAGCATGGCGCGCCGCGATCGCGCTGCCGAGCGCAAGACCGAGCAAATACGTGGCGAGCACGATGGAAAAAGCGAAGCTGCGCGTGCTGACGAATTGCCCGATGGCCTGCGACCAGATCACCTCGTAGCCGAGCGCGATGCCACCCGCGACGGCATAGAGCGCAATGGCGATGCGCGAGCCGGAGGAAGCGGCGCTGGCGCGCGCGGCGGGGTCATCGAGCGAACCGTTCTGCACAGCGGCGCGGCGCATGAGCAACATTGCACCGATCGCGGCGCAGGCGTTGAGAAGCGCGGCCGCATAGGCGCTGCCCTGCACGCCTAGCAAAGGAATCAGCACGAACACCGGCAGCAACGCGCCAGCGATGGCGCCCGCGGTATTGGCCGCGTACAACCGCCCGCCCGCGCTACCGATGTCTTGCCGCGACGCGCCGGTTGCACGCATGAGGACGGGCAAAGTGCCGCCCATCGCGATGGCAGGCGCGCCGACCAGCGCGAAAGGCAAGAACCATGCAAGCGGCCCGGCGCGCTCTTGCAGCGTCGCGAAGAGCGCGGCCGAGTGCGCCAGCGCGTGCGTCGCGCCCGGACCGAGGCCAAGCACGGCGAGTTCCAGTCCCGCGTACAGCAACCACGGCCGCATGCTCCGGTCGGCGAGCTTGCCGAAGAGCCATCCGCCGAGCGCGAGTCCCGCAAAGAACGCACTGATCGCAACGGTCACGGCCTGCACTTCGATGCCGACCACGAGCGTGAGTTGCCGCACCCACAACACCTGGTAGATCAGCGCCGCGCCGCCCGATGCAAACAACAGCAACGCAGGCCACGCGAGACGCATGGTGCTCGCGTGATGCGCATCGGCGCTGGCCGGTGCGCGGCGGCTTGCCTTGGTCCGGGCGGATTTGATCGCGGCGCTCAGATCTGTCATCGTCTCTCGGCTCCCGGATCACTTGCCCGCGCTTTCGATGCTCTTCATCAAGTTGTCGGTCATCTGGTCGATACTGAAGCTGCTGGGCCGTTGAGCGGGCGGATATTGCTTGAACGTCGCGAGGAACGGCGCGACCTTCGAGACGGCGTATTGCGCGATATACACGTTCTTCGTGGTCCAGTCGTAATACTGGTCGGAGACGATATCGGCGCGCTCGTAAGGGTCCATGCGCAGATTGAAGATTTTCGGCACGCGCAGACACGTGAACGGGTTCGCCCACACTTCATAGCCGCCCGGCTGGCGCTGCTCGCAGAAGACCACCTTCCAGTCGTCCTGGCGCATTGCGACGAGCAGGCCATCGTCGTTGAAGTAAAAGAACTCGTGACGTGGCGCGTCCTTCGTCTGGCCAGTGAGATACGGCACGAAGTTATAGCCGTCCAGATGCACCTTGAAGTTCTTGCCGCCGATCGCCGCGCCCTTGAGCAAGCGGTCGGCAATGCCGTTGTCGCCCGCGGCGGCGACCAGCGTCGGGAACCAGTCGAGGCCCGAGATCATCTGCCGCGAAACCGTCCCCGGCTTGATCTTGCCGGGCCAGCGGATGATCGCGGGCACCCGGAACGCGCCTTCCCAGTTGGTGTTTTTCTCGCTGCGGAAAGGCGTGGTGGCGGCATCCGGCCATGAGAACTGGTTCGGCCCGTTGTCCGTCGTATAGACGACGATGGTGTTGTCCGCGATCTTCATGTCGTCGAGCGCCTTGAGCAGCTTGCCGACGTCGTTGTCATGCTCGATCATGCCGTCGGCGTATTCGTTGCCCGGCATGCCGCTTTGACCGAGCATGGATGGCCGCACGTGCGTGAACAAATGCATGCGCGTCGTGTTCATCCACACGAAGAAAGGCTTGTTGGCCTTGTTCTGGCGCTGCATGAAGTCGATGGCGGCGCTCGTCGTTTCGTCGTCGATCGTCTCCATGCGTTTGGTGTTGAGCGGACCCGTGTCCTGCACGCGGCCATCCGCGAACGAATGGATCACGCCGCGCGGCGCGTTCGCCTTGACCCACGCCGTGTCGTTCTTCGGATAATAAGGACGCTCCGGTTCTTCCTCGGCGTTCAGGTGATACAGGTTGCCGAAGAACTCGTCGAAGCCGTGCTTGGTGGGCAAGTACTGATCGCGGTCGCCGAGATGGTTCTTGCCGAACTGGCCGGTCGCATAGCCGAGCGGCTTGAGCGCCTCGGCAATGGTGATGTTCTGCGCCTGCAGGCCAACGTCCGCGCCGGGAATGCCCACTTTCGACAGCCCCGTGCGCAAGGTGACTTCGCCCGTGATGAAGGTCGAACGGCCCGCCGTGCAGCTGTTCTCCGCGTAGTAGTCGGTGAAGAGCATGCCCTCGTTAGCTATGCGATCGATGTTCGGCGTTTCGTAGCCAACCACGCCTTTGCTATATGCGCTGATATTGGTCTGCCCGATATCGTCGCCGAAGATCACGAGAATGTTGGGCTTCTTCCCATTCTGATTATTGTTCTGCGCGGCGGCGGGTGCGGGAGCCGGCGCGGGTTTCGCGGGCTTCGCCGCGTTCGGCGTCTGCGCGGTCGAGACGATCGGCGGGACGATCAGCACGCAGATCGCCGCGAGCGCGGCGAGCGCGCCGGTGATATAGCGGAAGCGTCGGAGTTGCGGCTTGGTCATCGTGATTCTCCTTGAGCGCCATACGTCTTTCGCGCGTCGCCCGTCATGGCGCGCTTGCCGGATAAACCGCCTTCCAGTCGTTCTTCATGCTCACGACGATCCACCCGCGCGCGAGCGCCTCGTCCCATGCGCGGTCGAGCTTGCCGATCTTCGACTGGCGGTCGTAGGCGAATTCGCGCGCCGCGTCGTCGTGATGCACGATCAGTTCGAGATGCGGCCCTTCCTGCGCGGCCGTGTATTGCAGCATCTGCAAGTCGCCGTCCGAGTTGCCGAATGCGAGCACGGGCTTTCTGCCGATGTTCCGGTAGATGCCGACGGGCTTGCCGGGACCGTCGTCGACGAAATCGAGCTTCGGTTCGCGCACGAGCGCGGGCTTGCCGTCGCGCACGACGTACTTCACGAGCTGGCTCGACCCGATCACCTGCTCGGGCGGAATGCCGTAGACCTGTTCGGCGAACACGCGCATGAATTCGATCGTTCCTCCGGACACGATGAAAGTCTTGAAGCCATTCGCCCGCAAATAGTCGAGCAGTTCGAGTTGCGGCTGATAGACGAGCGCGGTGTACGGACGCCCGAGCGTCGGATGCTTCGATGTTGCGAGCCACGCGCGAATGGCGCTGTCGTATTCATCGACCGTCATGCCGCTGTTCGCCACCGCGAGCAGTTTCAGCAATGCTTTTTGCTGGCCCGCGAGCGCGGCCTTGTCGCCCGATGCCAACGCCTTGAACGCCGGGTCGCCGCGCCATTCCGGATGGTTCGGCGCGGCCGCCTTCACTTCATCGAGCATGAAGGCAAACTGGAAATAGATAGGTTGTTCGCTCCACAACGTACCGTCGTTGTCGAACACGGCGATACGTCGCGCGGGCGGCAAATAGGTTGGCGATCCTTCGCGCGTGACGGTTTGCACGAAGTCGATGAGCGCTTGCCGAGCGCGGCCGCCGCGCCACGATGGCAGAACGCCTTGCGCCGTCTGCGCGGTACCGGCGCTCACGCCGGCGCTGGCCTGAGCGGACGCGTCGTTGCCGGAGCGCGCGCAGCCCGCCAGGAGCACCGCGAACGCGGCAGTCAGCAGCGCGGCCCGCACGCCAGCAAGAATGTGTCGAAGTCCCCGCCGCACTCGACTCTCCTTTCGCGAAAGCAATGTGTTGCCGCGCCGATGCGTTCAGCGAGCGGCGGTCCGGGTCGGATTCGCCGGCGATGCGCCATGCGCCGCTTGCCAGACGTCCTTATCCACCACGAGTCTGAAACCGAGGTGCGACATGCTGTTGTAGGGGTCGGTGCCGCGCCGCGCGCTTGGCCGATAGCTCAGGCAGTAGTCTTCGTTGCACAGAAACGAACCGCCGCGCGTAACGCGTTTGGGCGCTTCCACGGGTACGCCGGGATCGGCCGGGTCCCATGAACTGGCCGGGCCCGCGGGCTCGTTGACCACCCCGCCTATCGATGCCTCGCGCCTGAACTGATCGGCCCGGTACCAGTCGGCTACCCACTGCCACGCGTTGCCGGTCATGTCGGAGAGTCCGTAGCCGTTGGCCGGAAAACTCCCCACGCGGCTCGTCCCGGCCGCGCCGCCCGCTTTCGCGTTGACGACGGGGAACGGCTGCTTTTCCTGGCCTTGCCAGACGTTGGCCATTTGCTTGCCGTCGGGTGCGAACTGGTTACCCCAGGAATAGGTCGCCTGATCGAGCCCGCCGCGCGCGGCAAATTCCCATTCGGCTTCGGTGGGCAGGCGCTTGCCCGCCCATTTGGCATAGGCCTCGGCGTCTTCGTAGGAGACCTGCACGACGGGATGATCGTCCTTGCCATCGATATTGCTCGACGGCCCCGAGGGATGCCGCCAGTCCGCGCCCGGCACGAAGCGCCACCAGCGCGAATAGTCTTGCAGAGACACCTGTTCCCGTGTGCCGACGAACACCATTGCGCCCGGCGTGAGCGCACTGTCCGGCGGACGCGCCGTGCCGGGTGGCAACTGCACCCGGAGCGTCTCCCAGTCGGGTTTCTTTTCAGCGGTGGTGATGTAGTGCGTGGCCGCCACGAACGCGCCGAATTCGGCGTTCGTCACGTGATGCTCGTCCATCCAGAAACCGTGAACGCGCACCGTATGCGCCGGACGTTCGTTGGCTTGCGCGAGCTTGCTGTCGCTGCCCATCTGGAATTCGCCGCCAGGTATCCACGCCATGCCTTTCGGGCCGCTCACGCCGTCGCCGAGGACGGCATGGACCATCGGCCTGGCAGGCTCGCGCAGCGCGCGGCTCACCGCGAATCCGACGAGCGCCGGACATAGCAGCACGAGCACGGCCCACAGCGCCATGCGCCTTGCGTTGAATTCCGAGCTTCGCCCGGCCGCGTTGTGATTCACCGGTATGTTCGCCATTGCCGTCACCCCGACCGTGTCGCATGGGAGCCAACACAATGGAGCCACCAATATACGAACGAATAAATGTTAGCAATCTTTTTTTCGAGCGATGCCGCAAACGGTAGGCATCCTTGCGAAAGGGCCGACACGGCTTTGACGAAACCGCCTTGCTTTAGTAACTTGTGCAGCACGTGTTCAGACAGCTTCGGGATCATCGCATCAGCAACGCGTGCGCGTTGCACTCTTAGCGAGCGAGCCATGCAAGACCTCATCCGGCGATTCGAGACGAGCATCGGGCAAGCCGTGATCGGCCAGGAGGCCGTCGTGCGCCAGATTCTCATTGCGCTTTTCGCGGATGGGCACGTGCTGCTCGAGAGCCTTCCGGGTCTCGCAAAGACACGTACCGTCAAGGCCATCGCGGCGCGTCTGGCCGCCACGATGAAGCGCATCCAGTTCACGCCCGATCTGCTGCCCTCGGATATCACGGGCGGCGAGACGCTTCTGCAATCGGGCAACGAACGCACGCTCTCGTTCCAGCCGGGTCCCATCTTCGGCAATCTGATTCTCGCGGACGAAATCAACCGCGCGCCCGCCAAGGTTCAATCCGCGCTGCTCGAAGCCATGGAAGAGCGGCAAATTTCAATCTCCGGCAAGACGTACCCGCTGCCGGAGCTCTTCCTCGTGATGGCGACGCAGAATCCCATCGAACAGGAAGGCACTTATCCCCTGCCGGAAGCGCAGATGGACCGTTTTCTCATGAAGGTGCTGATCGGTTATGCGTCGCCCGGCAGCGAGGCGGACATGCTGCGCTTGCTGCGTCGCGAAAGCGAGGGCGCGCCGGCCGCCATGGAAACGCTGACGCAGGAAGATGTGTTCGCCGCGCGCGAAGCCGTCCGGCGCGTCGCGGTGGCGCCGGCCATCGACGAATACATCGTATCGATTGTCAACGCGACGCGTCATGGCGGCGCGCTCGATGCCGACCTCGGCAAATGGATCGAAGTCGGAGCGAGCCCGCGCGGCGCGATCGGACTGGATCGGGCGAGCCGCGTGCATGCATGGCTCGACGAGCGCGATTTCGTCACGCCAGACGACGTGCGCGCGGTCATCCATCCGGTGCTGCGGCATCGTTTGCTGCTGTCCTACGATGCGACCGCCGACAAGGTCGGCGCCGACCAAGTGATAGACCGGCTAGTGGAGAAAGTGGCCGTGCCAGCTTGAGCCTGGAGGAAACCCGCGATGCCGCACGACGCAGCAGACGTTCATGGCCCGCCCGCTTCGGCCATCGGCAGCGTTTATGTCGATGCCGCGCATCTCGCCGGGCTCGAAGGCCGCGCGCGGGGTTTGAGCTTCGTCGCGCCCGCGCCCGTAACGAGCATCTTGTCGGGACGGCAAGCGTCGCGCATGCGCGGACGCGGCCTGAATTTCGAGGAACTGCGCGGCTATTTGCCCGGCGACGACATACGCCATCTCGACTGGCGCGTGAGCCTGCGCACGGGCAAGCCGCATGTGCGGGTCTATACCGAGGAGCGCGATCGGCCGCTTCTGGTCATCGTCGATCAGCGCATGAACATGTTCTTCGGATCGAGCCGTGCGCTCAAGTCCGTGGTCGCGGCCGAAGCGGCGGCGCTCGCCGTGTGGATGGCGTTTGCCGCCGGGGATCGCGTGGGCGGCGTCGTGTTCGGCGACGAAGAAGTGGTCCGCGTGCGTCCGTTGCGAAGTCGCGCGCGCATCGACTTGCTGTTCGGCGCCATCGCGCGGATGAACGCGTCGTTGCATGCCGAGAGTCTCGCGCGAACGAATTACGCGCAACTCAATGCGGCGCTCGAAGGCGTGTTGCAGATCGCATCGCACGACTTTCTGGTGTGCATCATGAGCGACTTTGCAGGCGCCGATGAACGCACGCGCCGGCTGCTCCGGCAGATTGCCGCGCATAACGACGTGATCGCGGCGCTCGTCTTCGATCCGCTCTGGCAAGGCATGCCCGAGCATCGCGCGCTGGTGGTGAGCGAAGGACGCTTGCAAGTGGAACTGCGCATGGAAAACGAACGCGTGCGTGCGCCGCTCGCCAGCCTCTTCAAGGGCCGCGCGGCAGCGATTGCGGAGCTATTGCGCACGAGCGGCGTGCCGTTGATGGCGTTATCGACCGCCGAACCGGTCGTCGATCAGGTGCGGCGCTTATTCGGCGAGCGCGTGCGTCGCGCGGCGCAAGGCGGCCTATGACCACGCCGCTCATGCCCGCCGACACGCCCGCCGCGTTGCAGGCGCTGCGCGAGTTACCGTTGCCCGAGCCCGTGTCGTATATGCCGCGGACCATCGGCTGGCTAATCGTGCTTATCTTGCTCGCGGCGTTGGCGGCGCTCGCCGGATGGTTCGCCTGGCGTCGGCATGAAAGGAGCCGCTACCGGCGCGAGGCGCTTGCCGAACTGGCGCGCATCGAAGCGAAGCTTGCCGACGAAGCAAGCCGTGCGGCCGCGCTTGCCGAGATCGCGCCGCTCATCAAACGTACCGCGCTTGCCGCCGCGCCGCGCGGGCAAGTGGCCGCGCTCAGCGGCGCAACCTGGCTTGCATTTCTGCGCGCCACGCACGGTCACTTCGACGATGCGAGCGGCGCGCTGCTTTTCACCGCGACATATGCGCCGCAAGCGCGACTCGCCGCCATCACGCGACAGGACGCCGACCGTCTCGTTCACGCGGCGCGCGACTGGATCGAGCATCATCATGTGGAAGTTTGAGTACGTGTGGATGTTCGCGCTGCTGCCCTTGCCCCTCTTCGTGTGGTGGCTGGCGCCCGCGTATCGCACGACATCGACGGCCGTGCGCATGCCGTTCTTTCAGGAAATGGCCCATGCTGCCGGCGAGAAACCCGCGCCTGGCGGCGTGCGTCTGCGCCGCAACTGGCTGCAGCGCTTGCTCATGCCCGTGCTCTGGATTTTGCTGCTGGTTGCGGCGGCGCGGCCGGTGTTCCTCGAACCGCCCGTCACGCACGAGTTGCCCGCGCGTGACTTGCTGCTTGCGATCGACCTGTCGCAATCGATGAGCGAGCGCGATTTCATCGATGGCGCGACCGGCGAACGGCTCGATCGCCTGAGCGCGGTCAAGCGCGTAGTCGCCGATTTCATTGCGAAGCGCAAGGGCGACCGCATCGGCCTGATCGTGTTCGGCGACGGTGCTTATCCGCAAGCGCCGCTCACGCTCGATCACGACAGCGTGCTGATGCTGCTCGACGCCATGCGCATTGGCATGGCGGGACCGCGCACGGCTATCGGCGACGCGATCGGGCTGGCGGTCAGACTCATGGAAAACACGCCCGCGCAGGAAAAGGTGCTGATTCTGCTCACCGATGGCAACGACACCGCAAGCGCCATCGCGCCCACGCAGGCCGCGCAGATTGCGAAGCATCACGGCATCGTGGTGCACACCATCGGTATCGGCGATTCGCAGACCGAAGGCGAGGACAAGGTCGATCTCGACGCGCTGACGAGCATTGCCCGGACGACTGGCGGGACGTCGTTCCATGCAATGGGCCGCGCGGAAGACATCGCGTCCGTGTACGCGCAGATCGACAAGATGACACCGGAAAAGATCACGCGCGAGGTGTACAGGCCGCGCCGGGAGTTCTACTGGCTGGCGCTCGCGCTCGCGGTGTCGCTCTTCACGCTGTATCACGGCATTGCCTGTCTCGTTGCGCTCTTGCGCGCGCCGCGTCGCGTGCCCGGGGAGATCGGAGCTTGATATGGCTATCGATCTGACGGCTTTTCACTTCCTGCGCCCGTTATGGCTCTTGCTGCTCATCCCAGCCGTGCTATTACCGTTTGCGTGGTTGCGTCGTAACGATGTGCGTTCACGCTGGCGCAACATCATCGCGCCGCATTTGCTGGAGCATCTGATCGTCGGCGAGCGTGCGAAGCGTGGTTTGCAGCCGATCCATTCGTTGGCCGCGCTGATCGCCTTATCCGCCATTGCCGTGGCGGGGCCGACGTGGCAACAGGAACGTCCGCCCTTCGATCAGGACAAGGCGCCGCTCATGATCGTCCTCGAACTCGCGCGTTCGATGGATGCAACCGATGTCGCGCCAAGCCGTATCGAACGGGCAAGGCAAAAGGTGCTCGATCTCGCGGCAGCGCGCAAAGGCGCGCGCACCGGGCTGCTGGTGTTCGCGGCGAGCGCGCATCTCGTCGTGCCGCCCACGGAAGATCCCGCCTTGCTCGGGCTTTATGTGCCTGCGCTCGCGCCCGAATTGATGCCGCATGACGGCAAGAACGCCGCTGCCGGCCTGGCGCTTGCGGAGCGTGTCTTGCAGAAGGCCGACGACGCAGCGGGCACGATCGTCTTCATGAGCGACGGTTTCGATGAAAGTCATACGGATGATTTCGTTCGGATGGCGAAAGAATCGCGCCACCAGTTGCTTTGGCTCGCGGTCGGCACGGAACGCGGCGGCGCGATCCGTGGAGCGCACGGCGAAATCGCGACTGACGAAGCGGGCCGCCCTGTCACCGGCACGTTCGATGCAGCCGCCATCCGCAAAATCACGCAAGCGGCTTCGATTCCGCTTGCAAGCATGCGCGCGGACGATGACGACGTGCAATGGGTGCAGCACCGTGCGCAGGTGTATCTCGAAGCGGCGCAGGATTCGAAGATCGTGCCGCGCTGGAAGGAATCGGGCTACTGGCTGCTCGCGCCGATTCTCGTCATCGCCTTGTATTGCTTCAGGCGCGGCTGGACGGTGAAGTGGCTGCCGATCATACTAGTTGCGCTTTCAATGGCTTACTTTCCCAGGCAGGCGCAAGCCGCGTCGTTCGAGTGGCTCGATCTCTTCGCAACGCATGATCAGCAGGGTCGCTACAGCTTCGAACATGGCGACTACAAGCGTGCCGCCGCGCGTTTCGACGATCCCATGTGGAAAGGCCGCGCACAGTATCTTGCCGGCGACTTTGCCGGCGCACTCGATACGTTCACCCGACTCGACACGCCGGACGCGTTGTTCTATGTCGGCAACACGCTCGCGCGGATAAAAGATTACGCGGGCGCGATGAAGGCTTACGACGCCGCGATTGCGCATCGCGCGGGGTTCGCGGAGGCGCGTGCAAATCGGAAGCTGGTACAGATGCTCATCGAGGACGACGAGCAGAGTGACGAATCGACCACGCAGAAGCCCGATCAGGTCGAGACGGACAAGAAGAAGATCAAAGGCGGCCAGCGCGTGCTGGTCGAGCAACAGCGTCCATCGGAGGAAACGTGGATGCGTAATCTGAATACATCGCCCGCGGCGTTTTTACATCAGCGCTTCGAACAGGAAGCGGGAGCGAGTCGGTGATGCGATTGCTCCTCGCGATAGGGTTCGTCATTCTCTCGAACGTGTTTTCGATCGCTCACGCGGACGATGCGCCCCGAACCATGTTGCGCGCGCATCTCGAACCGGCTGGCAAGGTGGTGGCGGGCAGCGCGGCGCAACTCGTCGTCGATGCGCTCACGACGACATGGTTCACGGCCGCGCCGGACTGGCCGCTGTTCGACGTGCACGATGCGTTCGTCACGTTGCCTGACGAGAGTGCGCAGAACCTTTCGGAGACCATGGACGGCGTGCGCTGGTTCGGGGTACGGCGCGTCTATCGAATCGTGCCGCGCGCGGCGGGCACTTTCGATGTGCCGCCGTTCGCCATCACGCTGCATCCCGGCGGCGCCGACGGACCGGTCACGCTTACGACGCCCCGGCTGGAGTTGGTCGCAAGCGTGCCGGCGGGGGCCGAAGACATGGCGTCGTTTTTCCCCACGCCAAAGCTTACCGTGACGCAAAGGATCGAACCTTCGGACGGCAAGCTGGAAGTCGGCGGCACCTTGACGCGTGTCGTCACGGAGCGCGCGGAAGGCACCGAGTCGATGCTTATTCCACCGCTCGCTTTTGCGGACATCGCCGGATTGCGCCGTTATTCGAAGCCGCCGGTAACCCGCAACATCACGCAGGACCGTTCGGGATTCGTCGCGGGCGAACGCACGGATACGGTCGCGTATCTCGTCGAGCGTCCGGGAACGTACACGCTGCCGGCAATCGATATCGAATGGTGGAACACGACCACTCGCGCGCGCGAAAAGATTCATCTTCCGGCGCTTAGCTTTCGCGCGCATGCAGCGAGCGAACGGCCGCTTTGGGACATTCCGGGCGGCCTGGCGCGGCATACGGTGATCTACCTCGATGAGAGAGATGTCATGTATGCGTGTGTCGCCCTGGCGGCGATGGCGCTCGCAATCTGGTTTTATCCGCGCATGCGTGTACTGATCGAGCGCGGCTGGCGCCGGTGGGCGGCGTGGCGCAAAGCACGCGCGGAAGGCGAGTTCGCCGCCTGGCGGGCGCTTCGAAAGGCCGCGAGCGCGGGCAGCATGTCGTGCATCGTTCCGGCGCTCTACCGATGGATGGACGTCAATCCGCGTTATCCGCGTCCGGCGCGGCTTCGCAATATCGGCGAGTTCGAACCGAGCGACTTGAAGCGACTGGCGGATTCGGCCATCGTCCATTATCGGGGCACGGGTCGCGCCGATGAAGCGCCACCCACACGTCTGCGCCGTCACACAAAGTCTTGGCGAAGTCGGAGAACGAAGCGCCCGGCGCTGGCTCCGCTCAACGACAACAAAGATCGGTAGAACCGACTCTCACGCGACGTTCTCTTTGTTCGCGATTATCCCGTCGTCTTCGGCCTGCGCATCCTCCGCGCTCTTACTCGTCTCGCGAAGCGCAGCCGTGAGCTCGGCCGGTTTGATCGTATCGAGCACCACGAAGCTGTGTAGCGCCGCCCTGGCGTCGATCTCGAAGCAACGTTTGCCGGAAATTTTCGCCTTGGCGTCGCGAGCTTCGATCTCGGCAATCTCGGTTGCGAGCGGATGAGCCTGTCTCTTAAGAATGGCGCCGAGGCGCGCGTCGACCATCACCCGGTCCATGCTCCAGTAGGCGCGATTCGAAAGCGCGTTTTCGCCGGCGAGCACGCTATCGGCGACGACTTCGAGACCCATCGCCCTGAGCTTTGCGACATCGGAGCGAAGGCTTTCCGTGTTGACGCGCGCCGTGCCGCGTTCGAGCCGCAGTTCGAGGCGGCTCGCGTCCACGCCGCTCTCTCGCAGCGCCAGCGTCAGCGTCTGGGCAAAGTCGCTGGTCAGGAGCTGCTTCGGATAGACCGGCACGCAAACGGTAATCTCGGGCAAGTCCGTGGCGAGCTTGCAGGCCTCGCGCAAGATCCAGTCGCCGAGAGGAACGACGAGACCGCTTTGTTCGGCGACGCGCAGGTAGGTTTCGGTGCCGAGGCGGCCGAGCGTCGGGTGGTTCCACCACGGCTGAATCTCGACGGCGATTGCGTCGTTTGCGGAAACACGCACGCTGCAAGCAAGATCGAACTCACGCGCCTTGATCGCGATCAGCATGTCGTGCGCCAGATGCCGCTCGGTCTCGGCGGAGGTTTCCGCATCCTCGGCGTAGAAGGTGAAGGTGCCACGCTGCTTGCCCTTGGAACGATAGAGCGCGACGTCGGCGAAGCGGAAAAGCTCGTCTTCCTCCAGCGTGTCTTGCGGCGTCAGCGCGATACCGATCGAAAGACCGACCTCCAGCCACCGCTCGCCATGAGCGATCGGCTGCGACACGGACTCGATGAGGCGCTCCGCGAGTTCGACGATCTGCGGCCGCGTGAGATTCGTGGCCGCGACGACAAACTCGTCTCCTCCGATCCGCGCCACGAGCTGCCCTTCCGTCAACTCGCCCGTCAGACGGGCGGCAACGGTGCGCAGGACGAGATCGCCGACTTCATGGCCGAACGTGTCGTTGATCGGCTTGAAGTGATCGAGATCGAGATAGAAGAGCGCGAGCTCGCTGTCGGTCGCCGAAAGCACCTGACGCATGAACTTGCGCAGGCCGAGCCGGTTCGGAAGGCCCGTCGCCGGGTCGTGCTGGACTTCTTTCTGGGCGCGCGAGAGATCGGCGGCGAGCGAGACGTCGGCGGTGATGTCGGCGGCGATCTTGACGATCTTGAAGGGCTTGCCGTTCAGGTCGTAGATCGGATTGTAGGACGCCTGGATCCACACTTCCGCCCCGTTCGCGGCAATGCGTTTGAACTTCGAGGACAGGAACTTGCCCGCGCGCAGATCGCTCCAGAAGCGTGCGTAATCGGCATGCGCGACGGTTTCCTTGTCGACGAACATGCGATGGTGCCGGCCGACGACTTCCGGGAGCGCGTAGCCCATCAGGGTAAGGAAGTTGTCGTTCGCCTCGAGCACATTGCCGTCCATGTCGAACGAGACGACGCTTTGCGACTTGTTGATGGCGGCGATCTGTCCTTCGTAATCACCTTGCCGCAGCTTTTGCCCAGTGACGTCGACGGCGTTCTTGACGACCTTGAAGGTGCGCCCGTTCATGTCGAGGATCGGATTGTAGGAAGCCTGCAGCCAGATCTCGCGGCCATCGCGGCCGAGCCGCTTGAACTCGCCTGCCTGATACTCACCCGCGGCGAGCGTCTGCCAGAACTTCCCATAAGCTTCGCTTTCTCGCTCCTCGGCCGAGACGAACATCGAATGATGGCGACCGATGACCTGGGACAGCCGATAGCCCGTCAGGTCCAGGAAGTTGTCGTTGGCGTCGAGGATCGTGCCGTCGACATTGAAGGCGACGACACTCTGCGACTTGTGGATCGCGGCGATCTGGCCTTGGTGGTCCGCCTGGCGAAGCTTTTCACGCGTGACCACCGTCGCGTATTTGACGATCTTGAAGGGCCGCCCGTCCTGGTCGAGCACCGGGCTGTAGATTGCCTGCAGCCAGATTTCGCGCTTGTCGCGGCCGATCCGCCGGAACTCGCCGCTGCGATGACGGCCGGCGGCCAGATCGCTCCAGAAGATCTCGTAGTCGAGACTGTGCGCGTACGCGGGATCGACGAACATGCGGTGATGACGGCCTTCGAGCTCCTCCATCGTGTAGCCGACCGCTTCCAGGAAGTTGCGGTTGGCGTCGAGAATGGTGCCGTCGGGCGAAAAGGTCACCATGCACTGCGACTTGTCGATGGCGGCGATCTGGCCTTCGAAATCGGCGTTCTGCTTCTTCTCCGACGTGACGTCGACCGCATATTTGACGATTTTGAACGGACGTCCTTCGAGGTCGAGGATCGGATTGTAGGTTGCCCGAAGCCAGACGGCCTTTTCGTCCTTGCGGAATCGCCGATATTCGCCGGAAGCGTGCAAACCCTGCCGCAACCGTTCCCAGAAGGCGGCATAGGACGGGTCCCTGGCCTCGTCGGCGGCGACGAACATTCGATGATGCTTGCCGACGAGTTCATCGAGCCGGTAGCCGGTGGCGTCCAGAAACTTCTCGTTGGCATGAAGGATGGTGCCGTCCATGGCGAAATGGATGACGGCCTGCGAAGTATTGATGGCGGCGATCTGGCCGGCGACGTCGGCGGCCGACATCATGCGGTCAGTGACGTCGCGCACCAGCATGACGGTCTCGCCGACCGCGCCGTCTTCGGTTGCGACCGGTATGCAGGAAACCTCAGTCCAGAAGGACGTGCCATCGCGCTTCAATTGCTGCATCTCGCCGAAGAAGGCTTTGGCGGTTGCGAAGACCGTATCGATCTCGTCCGGCGCGGTGGCGCCTGTCGCGAGCGGCCTGAAGATGCTGCGATTGCGTCCGACGAGCTCCCAGCCCTTGTAGTCGAAGAGCTCCAGGAAGCGCTCGTTGACACGAAGGATGCTGCCGTCGGGCGCGAAGGCGATCCGCCCGAGGCTTCTCTCCAGCGCTTCCTGATCGGCCGGAGTAAAGGAGAATTTGACCGGATTGTTATGCATTGTCACCCGCCAGTAGAAGTTGCGGCGATATGCGCTGATGGCAGGTTGGAACGAAGTTGTCTCATGGATCGAATTCGACGATCACTTAACCTTTTCCCTAAGCGCGAACTTTCTGGATTAACGGCACTGGAAGGAAAAAATTAAACAGGCGGTGAAGATCGATTTGATTGAGGCACGCGTAGTCGACGGGCGCATCTCATGGCGGAAGACGCTCAGGGGAAATGTCGGATGTGCGTGCTGGCTACAGCGTCGGCTTGAACTCGATCCCAGGCGCTTGCAACGATTCCGGCGTGGTTGCGAGCGCGCTTTGGGGTTCGTCGTAGGTGCCGCAGCGTCTCGGCAGACTTGATCGACTCAAGCCGTAGTGGACACATCAAATGGGTGCGTCAACCAATAACTGACGTCCCGCACACGAGGACTGGGGAATCCATGAGGTGGCCTCGCTTTGCGACAGGATGCAAGATCCCGAGCCGAGGCGTATCCATTAGACGGGCGCTTGCCGCTCATGAGCGCGCCCTGCCGATTGGCGTTTTCGAGAGGGCGATGGGGTTTTCTTAGGTGATGTCGGCACCTAGGATGGTCCCCCCGGCAGGAATCGAACCTGCATCTAGCGCTTAGGAGGCACTCGTTCTATCCATTGAACTACGGGGAGATAGACTTGACTACGTGGAAGACTGAGACCTCGTCAGTATCGGCCCGAAGCCTTACCCAGCTTGCGTTTCCGGCTGATCGCGCTTCTTCCTAAATGAAGCACCGTGACACGCAGTGATACCCTATTTACCGCCGTCCTTGCTACAATTTTGCTACGAAATCCGCTTTTCGATCCGAAATCTGATCTGGCACTGCTACAAATCCGAGGGACACCAAGATGGCATCGATCCTGCACATCGGTAGCCGCTGGCGCGCGCAAGTGCGTCGCCGGGGGCAGAGTATAACAAAGACCTTCAAGACCAAATCCGCTGCGCTGTCCTGGGCGCGCGACCAAGAAACAGCGATCGACAAAGGGAACAACGCAGTCGACGCCCGCGCTATCACCGTTGGCGAGCTGATCGTCAAGTATCGCGAGGCCCGCTCCGAATCCGCCCGTCCTATTGCCCCCAAGTCAAACGAGCACTACATCCTCCAGCGCCTCTCGGACGCATTTGGCGACGAGCTGGCCGGACAGCTCAATACGCAGCGCATCGTCAAATTTGCCCAAGCGAGAAAAGCGGCCGGCGCCGGCGAATACACCATCGACATGGATCTATCGAAGCTCGGTACGGTTATGCGGCATACAGCTTCGTTGATGGACATGGTGCTGCCCGACGCGGTGGGCACCGCTCGCCCAGCCCTGCATCATCTGCACTTGATCGGACCCGGCAAGAAACGCGAGCGTCGCCCGACGAAAGCCGAGATCGAAAAGATCTTCGAATGGTTCGCCGAACACCCCGAGCGCGAGCAAGCGATGCCAGATCTATTGCGGGTGGCGATGCAATGCGCATTTCGCCGTGGCGAACTCTTCTCGCTACGTTGGGACGACATCGACGAAGAAAAGCATCTTGCTCTTGTTCGGGACCGAAAACATCCACGCCAAAAAAGTGGTAACAACGAATGGGTGCCGTTGATCGGCGACTCTTTCGAGATCATCATGAGGCAATCGCGCTTTCCAGTCCCGGAGGAATACGCGAGAAAGCGCGCAGTGGATCCTAGCCACCCTCCGCATAAGAACGAGTTTATTTTCCGGTTCGATAAAGGCACCGCAAGCAAATATTTCAAGCAAGCCTGCGATGCAAAGTCAATTTCAGATCTCCGCCTGCATGATCTCAGACATGAGGCGACGAGCGCCCTATTTGAAGCAGGGTGGGAGATTCCCGAGGTTGCAACGGTTACAGGTCACAAAGACTGGCGCAATCTAAAGCGTTACACGAACCTCTGCCCCGCCAAGGTGGCCCGCAAAGGACGTCTCGAAATTGTGAAATCTGAGTCAAGCTAGCATGCCCAGCGCGCCGCCATTGTTTGCGCTTTCTGACGCCCTCATCCATAGAGCTCTATTGATCCGACGACAGGCCACGGGAAGCGCGCCATAAACACCCATGCTCAGGACAATGCCGCGCGCGAGGGTCTTCCGCTACACCGGAAAGCGGAACAACCGATCGCAAGCAGTACGGTAGTGACAGAAGCATCGACCGGTGCTTGCTCAGCTATGTGACTTGGATTTGCTCGCCTTTCCCCAAATTGCGGTGCGTCGTCCCGTCATCAAGCCAGATCGACATCGACGAGAACACCGACGCCGAGCGAACCGTCCTCCTCGCAGAGAAAAAGCCGAGGCCACGCTTGCTCTGGTCCATGCTTCAAAAGAATTTTTTTGTACGCCTCGAACTGTGCCCACTCCGCAATGAGCGAAGTGCTCAAAAGGCGCACTGTAAGTGCCGCATAGTCAATCCTTGCCTCAATCGCTTTACCTTGCTCGTACTTGGCTGATTCTCAGCGTGATTTCTTGACGCCCTACCTTGACGCAGTTACCATCCGTCCGTCTGTCACAACCGAGGCTCAAATCTTGGACTCCTACTGTAGTCGATCGCAGAACGATACGACTGCCTGAGCGCAGAACGCACGACTCAATGAGCCGCCATTCTGCATACAGGCAGGATGGTGCGCGTCGAAGCTTTTTTAGCATCTCCCTCGCACCCACCCTTTTCTCAAACGCATAGGCTTGCGCATTTGCGCTCGTTAATGCTCCCACCGACCGCTGCGGCTCGGGTGGCGAACTCGCGTGCGTCCGACGGTGGGGCGCAACTCTTTCATTTGAGCCTGAATTAGCCAGGCAAGGAGGCACCATGGCGGACCCTGAATTTACATGCCAATCCATTTCTCCTTTAGCCTAAACGTTGTCCGCGTCGGCTGTAACCAGCCCAGTGCATCGAGCCCGAACACTGCCGATGAATGTCCACAGCCGACCTAAGACCATAAACCGAGCGATTGCTCGGACGGAGCATCCTCATGTACTTCGCCCTACTCCTACCAAACCTCGCATTCGGCCACGAGCCCCTCGCGCACCCGCTTCCTCATAGGCCCGTGCGCACCCGTAAGCCCCGAGTGATCGTAAGGCTGCGCAGTTGGTTGCGCAGCCGTGTTCGATCCTGCTAAGCAATACGACCACTTGAGTTTCCCAAAAATCAACACTTAAACGATCAGAGAGTCAGGTAGGCAATCCTATCTGACACGTAAACTTGTCATGAAAAATCAGTTTAACAACCATCGCGCGAAGGCAAATAACAGAGGATTCCTACGTAATTGTCGAGCACGTCGCCCCGTTGAATTTCTTTCAAGAATTACCTACGAGGCCTTCAATAGCATTGAAGTGACGCTGCTGCATACGAACGGTTCGCTTAACGGTTTGATCGAATCTGACGCTGCCGATCGTTTGCGTAGCAAGGGCAAAAACGAGGTAGCGCACGACAAAGCGCCGCACGCCTTTGTTCAATTAGCTTACGCTTTCCGAAACCCATTTGTAGTAATCCTGCTCGTACTCGCGGGCATCAGCTACTGCACGGACGTCTATTTTGCTTCGTCCGACGAACGCGACTGGAACAGCGTGATTATCTTGCTCGTGATGGTCATTGTGAGCAGCCTTCTGCGCTTTTTCCAAGAGTATCGTTCAAATAGGGCGGCAGAACGCCTCAAGTCCATGGTGTGTAGCACTGCGACTGTCGTGCGACGAACCTCCAAAACAGCGAAGCCGGTAAGACGGAAGGTTCTCCTGTCCAGTCTCGTCGTAGGTGATATCGTCGACTTGCAGGCCGGCGACATGATTCCCGCAGATGTTCGCCTTATCGATTCACGGAATTTCATGGTGAGTCAGGCAGCCCTTACGGGCGAAGCCCTACCCGTTGAGAAATACGACACGCTTGGCGCCGTCATGCAAAAATCGGCGACTCGTATTTCGAAGGAGTCACGCGATCCGCTTGAACTTCCAAATATTTGTTTCATGGGCACGAACGTATTTAGCGGAAGCGCGACCGCGGTGGTCGTAGAGACCGGTGCCAACACGTATTTCGGTACTCTCGCCAAAATCGTGATCAGCCGCAAGCGTATCGAAACCAGCTTTGACCGAGGTGTGAATAGCGTCTCATGGTTGCTGATTCGCTTCATGCTGGTGATGGTACCCGTAGTTTTCCTGCTAAACGGCGTCACGAAGGGCGATTGGTTGTCTGCTCTTACGTTTGCGCTGGCGGTCGCGGTCGGCCTCACGCCCGAGATGCTTCCGATGATTGTCTCGGCCAACCTTGCAAAAGGCGCGATCGCGATGTCCCGTCGGAAGGTCGTGGTCAAACGTCTTAATTCAGTCCAGAACTTCGGTGCCATGGATGTACTGTGCACCGACAAGACAGGCACGCTGACACAAGACCGCATCATCCTGGAACATCATCTAAACGTGAATGGCGTTCGAGACGATCGAATCTTGGAGTTTGCTTGGCTGAATAGCTTCCATCAGCGTGGCCAGAAAAATTGTATGGACATGGCGATAGTCGAGCAGGCTGAGAAGTCTGGCTTATCTCCTGTTCTCAATCGCTACAGGAAGGTTGACGAGTTACCGTTTGATTTCGAGCGACGACGCGTTTCAGTCGTGCTCGAGCACGAAGCAGGGTCTCAACTCATGGTCTGCAAGGGCGCAGTCGAAGAGATGCTCGACGTCTGCACATCCTTTCAGGAAGACTCAGGAGTCCGCGCTCTTGACCAATTCGAGCGCGCTGCGTTGCTCACTCGTTCTCAAGTATATAACGAGCAAGGTTATCGAGTACTGTTGATCGCAACACGCGAGATCCCGCCAGACGATGTCAAAACTCATTTTCAACCCGGCGACGAGCGTGAACTCGTCGTTCGGGGTTTGCTGACTTTCCTTGATCCGCCGAAGGATTCGGCAGCCCTTGCGATCCGCGCCTTGAATGAGCACCGCATCAGCGTAAAGGTGCTCACCGGCGACAATCCGATTGTGACAGCGAAAGTGTGCCGCGACGTTGGCCTTGAGCCAGGGACGCCTCTACTCGGCCGTGACATTGAAGATATGACCGACACTGAGTTAGATGCTGCCGTCGAGCGCACGACCGTCTTTGCGAAGCTCACTCCGCTGCAAAAGTCTCGCGTTGTGAACGCCTTCCAGGCAAACGGACACACGGTGGGATTTCTCGGAGACGGAATAAACGATGCAGCTGCCTTACGTGACGCGGACGTCGGGATCTCGGTCGACACGGGCAGTGATATCGCGAAGGAAACCGCCGACATAATCCTGCTGGAAAAAGATCTGATGGTGCTAGAACAAGGGGTCATTACGGGCAGACAAACGTTCGGCAATATCCTTAAGTACCTGAACATGACAGCGAGCTCGAATTTTGGCAACGTGTTCTCAGTGCTCATCGCAAGCGCTTTTCTCCCCTGGGAGCCAATGCTGGCCGTCCAGCTGCTGATTCAGAACCTTATCTACGATCTGTCGCAGATGTTTTTACCGTGGGACAAGATGGACTCCGAGTTTTTAGCGAAGCCTCGGAAATGGGAAGCTGGCAATATCCGCCGTTTCATGATCTGGTTTGGACCTACTTCGTCCGTCTTCGATATCACGACCTTTTGGTTGCTTTGGACAGTATTCGGCGCTGGCGCAACATACTACGCGAACGGAGGTGGCCAGATCATCATGAACTCTGGCTGGTTCGTTGAGGGGCTTGTATCGCAGACGCTAGTCGTTCATATGTTGCGCACGCAACGTATCCCGTTCTTTCAAAGTATGGCCGCCTTGCCGGTAATGCTTTCTACAACTGTCGCGATATTTGTAGCTTGCTGGCTACCGTACTCTCCATTCGCACAGGCGCTTGGCTTCCAAGCGCTAGATCACCGTTACTGGGGGTGGCTCATCGCCACGATCGTTGCTTATATGCTGCTGGCGCAAGCCGTCAAGACTGTCTATATCCGCCGCTACCGACGTTGGTACTGAAGCGCGATCACTTCGATGCGAGCTGCGCGATAGCACATGCGCTCGCCTGGCGAAATAATGCATAGGGAACTTAGAAATGTCTTCAACGAAAAGGATCTTGCGCGCCAGCGCGACGATCAGCACCCTTGTTCTTATGATGGGGACTGCTAACGCCGAAAGCAGCGTATCTCTGTACGGCGAACTGGATGCTGGCCTCGGATGGCTCAACAATGTCGGTGGCCGCAGCCAGTTTAAGGCCGTCAGTGGCCTAATCGATGGCAGCTTTGTGGGGCTGAAAGGATCAAACGACTTTAGCAGCGGTACTCAGGTGGTGTTCCAGATCGAACGAGGAATCTCGGTTATGTCTGGGAACAGCGTCAACGATCACCCTCTTTACTTCGGCATCGCCAGGGAATCCATTGGCACAGTCACGTTAGGCTATCAGTACGATTCTATCCACGATTATCTTGCTCCGCTAACATTGACCGGCGGAACGGGCGGCACTGCGTTCGCGCATCCGTTCGATAACGACAACGCAAATAACTCGTTACTCGCACACAATGCGATCAAATATGAGAAGCAATTAACCAGCGATTGGAAAATAGGCGGCTTTTATGCCTTCTCAAATGTGGCAGGAGATTTTTCCAACAATCGAGCGTATGGGATAGGCGCTAGCTACCAAAACGGCTCATTGAGCGCCGGTGCCGCTTGGTTGCATGTTAGTGGAGCGGGAAATAGTGACGCAGGTGCGTATGACGCCACGCCTCTTCCCGCCCTTCGCCATGAAATAGTCGACTCTTCGGTGCAAACGCAAAACCGTTATGGCATCGGAGTAAATTATTTGTTCGGCGATATTACCCTTGGGGCGGTATGGACCCGGTCAACGTTCGTTGGTATAGCCGATTTAAAAACCGGTAGCAAGATGCCCTCTATCGGGTTCAGCAACTACGAGGTGAACGCAAATTTCCAGTTGACGCCTTCACTTTCGGTAGCCAGCTCGTACACATACACGAAGAGCTCGAACGGTCATTGGCATGCGGGTGGACTGCAGGCGGTTCGACTCATCTCGAAGCGCACCGACGTTTATTCCGAGGTCATCTATCAACACGCGTCGGCAGACGCGCGTGCGCTCATCGCCGGTTTTGACCCGTCAACAAGCCGAACTCAGTTGCTCGTCGGAGCCGGCTTCCGGCATCGATTCTAACTAGAACAAGAAATGCTCGTCCCGAGAGAACGGGTGCCCTTCGGGTCGCTAATCGCGCACTGACAGGGCTCCAGTGCTTCTCTTGGTTAAACAGCCTCCATGACGATAGGCGTGCAAGGAGAGAAAACGTGAAGAATGCACACCAAAACCAGCGCATCGATCAAGTCAGCGAACGCGCATCCATGATGCATGAACTAACTCGGCTGCGTACCGCACTGTCTCTGATCCACGAAATAGCGCACGGACCAGCACGGCCTAATGCACTCAGCGAAATTGCTCGGCTTGCACGATGCGCGCTGATCTCTTCAACACCACCCGATTATCTAGATTGTTAAGGTTAATAGGACAATCACGTGGATTGTATGTCCGTCCCGGAAAATGCCGCAGCCTACCGTCATCAGGCTTGTAACCCGGATGAAATCCGAACTGTCTATCTTAGTTTTTCTGTTATCACGGTAGACATTTCACAGATGCTATTCGAAGCCCTCTCCCGAAAGCCTGCTTCTCGCCACAAGGCCGTGCCGTTGGAGCGTGGCGACGTACTGCTGCAAGTACTCCGCTTTCGCGCGAGCATCGGTGTCCGCGTCGTCTGCTATTTCGAAAAGATATTTTCCAACCTCTGGTGATAGCTCGGCGTAGCGACGGGTTCCATCGCCCACGCCGCCGGCGGCGGCACTTGGATCCGAGGTATGTCCGCAACGCGCGTTTGAGATTGCGATGCGCACCCGACGAGTGCCGTCAGCAATAGCAGCACGATTCTTCGCATTGTCGACTTCATGGGTCTTCCGCTCATGGTGATATTGGTCATCGAGCTTTGCAATATTGGTGATGGCCGCGTTGTGAGCCGCAACCGCCTTGCTCGCTGCCTTCGCTGCGCTCTCCGACAACGAAGCGAGCTTTTGTGCGTTCACCTCGTTGTCGCGGGCGTGAGCAGCCCGCTCGTTGGCGAGTTGACTGCTGTCGAATACGTGGAGGGCGGCCCCGCCAGCCGCGAAGCCAACGGCGCATGCTGTCAGCCCGGTGATGAGATAGGCGGACATCCGGGTGTTCCTATGCAAAGGATGATCAAGGTGGCACACGATGTTTCATCGCTATCCCACCGAGCAAGGATTCATACGTGTGACGGCTGCGGCTGAACACAAACGATCGTCACGTTGTCGGTATTGATAGATACGGTTGAATCGTTACTGCGATCTGGCATCTACCGGGGACACTCCAAAGTTTCCACCCGAAATTGACTCGAGACGCCCAGGTTCCCCATCGCTTCACCGCGTAAAATTGCCAAGCGCGTGTGCCATCGGGGTTCGTCAGAATAGCGAAGTACCATCCGGTCCTTGGGGTGACATTCATTGGCAATGTGCCTGCCATCACCAAGATGGCGCCCTCATGGGCTGTAAATCCCAGCACTTCGAGATCAAACCCATATGCTGGATTGCGCCATAACCACAACACGCGATTGATGTATTGCCGGAGCCCGGTTTGCTTCCCCGGATAAGGCGCCACATTGTCGATGAAGTTTTGATCGCCGTCCAAAGGGTTGTCCGGAGTTTGAAACCAGCGTAACCAACGCGGCAGTGTGCTATTTCCGATTGCGAAGGCGGGTAGGATCGGCGCGATGAGGCATGCAAGCATCATGAAGCAAATGCCGAGCACGGCCAGCGTGATCCAGCGTAAGAACATCGCCATGAACTTCTTGGCTTCACCCAAACACGAGCGCAGCATTTCACGTAACCAATCCAATGCAGCGAGAAAGAACTTCAATACACTATTTGCCATACTCACTGAAACTCCCTTTATAAGGTGCGCGCTCTTCGGCGCGCGGTCACACCCCTCGGAACGTCACGTGCGCGAAGTCACCGCTTGCAAGCCGTGCGGAACCCGCAAGGCAGTCCTCACGACGCGACATCGCTTACAGATCTCGCTCACAGAGCGCACGTTCCTCCGCACGACGCTTCACGAGCCCCGGAAGCACCCTGCCACGCGAGCTCACCCACTGCGCGCGCCCGTCATCTGACTCGTTCATTGCTCGACATGCGTCCTTCCAGTCGTGCGCGTTGAATCGCTTCGCGGTCGTGCTTCTGCAATAGGCCTCACCGCCAACGCTGTAGGCAAAGCTCACTGCGGCGGCGAGTTGATTCGGGTGATCCTTGAGGACCGGCGTGCACTTGAGCACGTCATCGGCGTGCTCCATGAGTTGCCGATTCAAAGACTCCCGGCACTCAGCCGCGCTGTAGTGCTTCCCGACGACAACGTCGTGCGTGTCGCCAGCACACTTCGTGGCAATGCCCACCGGATCAAGATAACCGCGGTGCACGACCCCTTCAAATCGCGGCACGATGCAGTACAACATCGCCGCGGCCGCCGTGCCAACGAGACCCGCAAGCGCGCCTTTCGGTAGATTCGCCATCATTGGTCTCCACAAACAACAAAGCCCCGACTGCCGAGAGCAGACGGGGCTTGATTACTGTTCAATCGAATCAGGCGTGAGCCGACTCGTGCTCGCGCGCGCGTTGGTCGCGTCGGTCTTTTCGCCAGGCGAACACGAAGCTCGCACCGATGTAGGCAAGCGTGGCAATTGCCACCCACCAATTGATGTCGTGGTTGCTCAACCACAACCAGAAGTTTCCGCCCACCACAGGCGTGTTCTTCGCCATGCTCGCTGCAAAGTCATCTTTCATCGCTTCTCCCAGATTGTTTCTTGTGAGCAAGCGCAGGTCATGAACGTTTTCGATAGGTAAAAAAAGCCGCCCGAGGGCGGCTAAAGGTCGTGGTCCCACTTCGATAGACTTCACCGCGCATCGCTCAGTTAGCGCACCGGACGACAGGTGGTTCCCCGATGAAGTCAAACTCGATTCTGAGGACCTCGTTCTCTTTACGCAAGCGCCTACCCCTGCGCAACCAGCACAAACGATCAGTATCCGCCACCCTGCTTGATCGCTCGTTCCGTTTCGCTTTTTGCTCCGCTTTTATAAGGCAACGCGCCTTACCGCTCCATGCCTGCCATCTTCGCTTCGCGTAAGTTTGCACCCGCAAGGTCGGCACCGCGTAGCTTCGCGCGTTCAAGACGCGCGCCATCCAAGTCCGCGCCGCTCAGATCCGCACCCACAAGCGTTGCTCCGGTGAGATCTGCGCTGCGTAGACATGCTCCACTTAAATTTGCGCCCTTAAGCAAGGCCCGAACGAGAATCGCGCCTCGCAGATCTGCCCCGCTCAAATCGGCGCACGACAGATCCGCACCCGTCAGATCGGCATCGATTAACGACGCCCCGGCAATCGATGCATTCGAGAGCGGTGCGGCACCACGCTGCGTGTCGCTCAGGTCGACGTGCCTCAAACTCTGCTTTGAAATGAACGCCCTTTGCAACTCGGCGGCGAGATTATCGCTGCCCATTGTGAGGATGGCCGTGCCGGTGTGGCGGTTCTTGATTACGCTACCGCTTGCCCAGCCAGTATCGTTGCGGATCGCACCATTGAGAATTGCCCCTTCTAAGATTGCGCCCTTAAGGTTGCAATCCCTCAAGTCCGCATCTTTCAAATTCGCCCCGTACAAATTCGCCCCGTTGAGATCTGCGCCTCTCAGGGTGGCTTTCGGCATATTGGCGTTGACGAGATTCACCCCAGTCAGAACCGCGTTACTCAAGTTGGTGAACTCCATATTGGCATTAGTTAAATTTGCTCCGCACAAATTCGCGTCGCTCAAGTTCGCGTCACCGAGGCCCACGCGCTCGAGCTCTGCGCCACGCAGATCAGCGCGTTCCAGATTCGCTCGCAATAAAAGCGCGTCGCTCAGTTTCGCATCAGCCAAACGCGCTCCGCGCAATTGTGCATCCGTCAGCGGCGCACCGTCGTTCCAGTAGCCCTTCTCGAGGTTGATATGACTCAAGTCGAGGCCGCTAGCTACTGCTTTGCTTAACGCCTCCCTAAGCTGCTCCATGTCCTGTATCAAAACGACTTTTTCGTTTCGACGATTCTTATATTTGGTGCCTTTATCCCAGGCCCCTAACTTTCTTACACTCAATTCGCGCATGCTCAACCCTTCTCAAACGCAATGCCGGGGCCATGTTCACTCGGATACCAGGCGCTTGCCGCGAAGTGCGTCCGGTCTCCCTCCTGGCTAGGCACGCCATAACGCACTCTCGCCCACACCTTCCCGGACCTCGACGATCCAAACCGAACCCGAGACTCATTCAACTCTCCGAGTAACGAACGACCATCCTTGAATTGATTCGTATCGCTGAGTCGAACCTCGAGAATGCACTCCAGCGCTTGGGAAACGTATTCCAGACTGCAAGCGATTGTCACTCGTCGATGATCACGGCTGACGGTCAAACCTTTGATATAAACTAGCCCCTGCAGAAGTACTTCGTTTTCGACTTTTTCAGACCGGCGCCCATCCCATACCTCCGCCTGCAGACGTGCGACGAACTTGCCGGGCTTAAGCTCGCCACTCCTCCATTCCAGCTTATTGCTTGGCAGCGTCACCGTTGTCACCTGGCCGCCAGGTGCGATCCATTCCAGAACGTACTGTCTCGCGTTCTCCGCCTGCGCCCATGAGACTACCGCCGTCATGCCGCTACCCCAGCCCCTTCCGGGAACGATCTTCAGATTGGATGGCGGCGTGATCGGAATGTGCGCATGATCGACTTCGTTCGTGATCGCCGAGTGGTCCACGGTGGCATACTTTTCCGGCGCGTGCTGAATCGCGGTAATACTGAAACTCGTGCCGTCGTCGTTCTCTGACACACTTATCACGCGATATAACCTCGGCGCCGTGCTGGCTGATCGCATCGCCCACGCAGCCCCGGGCACCGGCGCTCGCTCCAGCGCACGGCCAAGCTCGACACTCGCACCTCTCACCCGCTTAAGCACGACCTGCTGCGCTCGAGCGTCCGGCAATACCACCGTCATCAAATCACCCGCCTGCGCCTTGACTTCCCGGTCTAGCAACAGCTCATTGCTTGCTTCACTTATGCGACCGCCTGCGCAGAAGTTGGCCCGCAAAGGGTCCGCGATCTCGATGACCTGGCCAGGCAGTGCCAGCGCACCATCAAGGCCGACACTGAAGGTTGCCGTTTCAGTCTCCAGACGCGCTGTCTGCAGCAACCAGTGTCCAGCACGCTGAGCTTGCGAGCGCCTCGTGCAACCGAATGCGGTGATCTCCGCTACGTTGTAGCCGTATAACGCGATGCCATCCGCATCCTCGACGCTTTCGACCGCCTGCTTATACCCGTTATTCGGATCGCACCAGGTCACCATGGCTGCGGTGTGTCGCGACTTAAGCGAGCTGCCTGTGTACTTGAAGACCCCGTTCACAACATTGGAGGGGTTGTAGACATACACCGCGTCGCTTGGCATGTCGGCTGCGCCCCACACTTGCTCGGCACTCCAGTAAGCGATGCCGCGAAAGACGCTTGCAAGTTGCTGAAGGAGCGCGAAGGCCTGCGAGCGCGAGGTGATATAGCAATTGCAGGTGAAGCGCGGCTCTGTGCCACCCGTGCCATCGGGCACGCGTTCGTCGCAATAGCGGGCGATCGCATAAAGAGCGTAGCGCTCGACCATTTGCTCCTGCACCCACTTGCCGGCGCCATAGCGCTTGTTGAGCAGCAGGTCGCGGAAGATCCAAACCGGATTGTCGGTCCAGGCACGCTTGAAGTTGCCCGTCCAAGTACCGTCGTACTTTCGGGTGCGCGGATCGTAATTGCTCGGCACTTCAACCAGCAATCCCCTCACGTCGTATGAGCGAGTCGGCACACGATCGAACTTCGTTGAATCAAATCGCCATGCAGCCAAGGCACTGCATGGATACCGGAACTTGCCGGTGCGGCGCTTGGTGTAGCTCATCACATGCACCGTGCCGTGCTTCAAACCCTCCTCTTTACCTTGTTCAATCTCATCCGTGCGCTTGATCGTGAGCTTGAACCGAGCGCCGCCGACGATGTCGACCGGAAACCGATACGTCTTATGGTAGATCGGGCTCAAGCCCGTGATTTCCACGTTTCGAGCTTCGATCGGGTTGCTTTTCGCGGGCGCATAACTCGGCTCAAATCTAAGCTGGACGGTCGCGTTAGTGTGGCCTTTATTGGAATCCCACCAGAGGTCACTCACCTGCAAAGTGACGTCTACTTCATCGACGTCTGGCTCGCTAACTTCGAGCGCCCAAGGCAAAGACTGAGTGCCTTTTATCGCCTTGCCATCTTTGTACCCATCGGCCAGCCATCTGCGCAGCTCGACCCCCACATGCACCTCGTTGGCCGCGACACCAATCCAGTCAACCGCATCTTGCTTAGCCGTGCCTTGCCGAAATTCAAACTTCTCAATCTCGAAGTTTCGGCTTCCGTCGTCGTTCGCGACCTTGATATCGTTCAAATAAACGGAGTGAAACTGGATGAGTTCAGTCGGAATAGGGCCATAGTTGTTGACAAGGCCTGCGATCTCGCCCTCGGAGATCAAATCAACAACGGTGTAAGCAAGGCGGCTATTAATCGGCGTTTTTTTCTGGTCTCCGAGATCCGCCTCGCTCGAATCCTCCTTAAGCGCACTCCGAACCCCACTTGCGGGCGCATCGAACGCTTCCATGCACGCACTGATTACGTTTGAGCCCACGCGCATGGTGCCGTAAAGCAGGGGCACAGGCCCGCCCTGTCCGCTCACGTTCTGAATTCCCGGCATGCCGTGGTGATTCTTCGCCTGAGGCGTAGGCGTTTGGGGCGAGAGCATCTGGGCGATACCGCCCAGCGCTAACGAGCCGCCCATCAGCATCATGTCGAGGCCGTAGGGGTTGCCCGGGGCGAAAAACATCGATGCCGCACCGGCGGCCGCGAGCGTGACGCCTGCAATCGTCTGCAAAATGCCACCGACCTTGCTCCCTGCGAGGACCGGCGCGATGCGGATGGGCTCAGCGCCGCCGAGCAAATCTAGCTCCGCCTCAGTGACATTACGTTGGCCTACGAACACTGCGTAGCGCACACCCTGCGAATCGCTTCGATAAAGCGCTTGCCAGAAGCCTGGGATCATCGCGCCGAGCGCGCGCAACGCATCACGCGGAGAATGAACGACATACTGATGTTCGCGACCGAACTTCGCCCCAAGGCTGCCATAGAGCCTGATCGATCGAACTAGCTGTTCCATTCAAGTGCCTGTTGGTGACGCAGCACGTGCGTGACATGCTTGCGGTATCGCGGCAACGAGTCTCGCCGCGACAGTTGTTTCCACAGATGATGCAAGATCTCATCGCCACCGAGATACACGGCAGCGTGATTCGGAACGCCACGACGGCTGGCGATCGCCATGAGCAGCACATCGCCCGCACGCAAGACAGCATCGCGACCCACACTCACGAATCCGGCGGCCGCATAGTTGTCGAGATAAAGCGAGGACTGCCCGTCCTCCCACCACATCCCTGAGCGGGCGAAGTCGGGCAATACCATTCCGAGCGCTGCGCGGTAGTACCGGCGCACCAACCCGTAGCAGTCTTGCGTGCCGTGCTCAAAGGGAGCACCAAGCAAAGGAATGTCGTTGTCGACTCGATCGAAGCGATGAAGCCGACCGATGCGAGGTTGCTTGTCTTCGCAGAACACGCTCACTACGAGCCAAGTCGAGACAAGGGACGTCTGACAGGCCAGTATGTCGGCCAAGCTCGGCCAGGCCGTTGCATCTGGGTGTGAGTGAACAACGGCCTGAATCGCGCCGTGTTCCTCAGCTTGCGCGTACGCGCACGGTGAGATTGTGAAGTAGCGCGATGGATCAGGTGCGACGTTCGTGCAAGGTATGTACTGGCCAGCCACAACCAGTCCGCACGATTCATTCGGGTGACACCGCAAGGCGTCAGCTTGGATCGCCGCGCTAAGTTCGCTTCCGATCACTCACGCGCCTCGTGTCATCAGCCTGCGGCACCCGCCGCCGGGAATCCACCAAACGGCAGCGGACCGGATGAACCGAAGCGCACTCTGCAACATGCGAGCCGACTGCCACACGCGTCTTCGTCTTTACTGAGCGTCGGCGAATTGCCCCGTGTGAAGTATTTGTCACCCGTATATCCGCACTCCGGCCCGCGATACGCCCACTGACACACAGCGGCAATGATGCGGCGCGATGGTAACTTCCGGCCCGACAGATCCAGCGCGGAGCTCAGCGTAAACTCTACGACCCCTGCCGTCTCAAGCGTTTTCTGCTCGATGAGCCAGCGCTCCACAGGCAACTCATTATCGCCATCTGCGCTCGTGTCGCTCCCCGAAACCCCGTTCGCATGACCTTTCAAATACTGCGCCAAAGTCCTGCGCCGAAGTATCGGCGCGCCAACCAGATCACAGTACTGCATACACAGCATGGAGACGAAGCCATCTAGATTCGCTACGCTCAGCGTAGGCGTGGGTTGAGCGGCATCGCCCGTACGCGCAAAACCTGAGACACGCATGGGCCACGGGCCATATTCTTTGCCCTTCCATTGGATGATGCCGCCATGTTCATGCGCATGGAATCGCAAAACTTGGCTCCCCCAATGCGTGAGATCAAGCTCGTACAGCTCGACAAGCGCACCTGGCTCCAGACGTTGGACGTCTGTCCTCACGCCGTTCATGGTTCGAATACCTCCTTGAATGTGACGCTCAACTGATATAGATCAGCACCCAGCGCGCGCGTCTGTATGCCCGGCTGGGCATCGACGCGAAACAGTCCCCGAATGCGCAAAGGCGGCGTCCAAAGAAATGGCTCACTGCCGCGTGTCGAATCGAGAAACGCTCGAATCGCCTGGATCTCTTGTCCGTCACCTACAAAGCGCAGCGGCCACGTGTCGGCAATATTGCGAATGCCGTCCGGCACCGCCTGGCTATAGCCATCGCCGAATTGCACCGTTCGCACGCGGTAATGCGTCGTGCCCTCGGCTCCGAGCATGGGCGACCACGTAAACGTGCGTCGCGGCGATGCCGACTTCATCCGAAATGCCCCTGCGAGATAAGGCTCGCGAGACCGCCCTGCCCACCCATCTTGCGCGCGATTTTCTGATCGACGAACGCGCTCACCAACTGTTGCAACTCGCGCGCATCATGATCGCTCAGACCATCCCCGCCATGACTGTGAACTTCAAGATGCACCTGTGCGCCCGCCAATCGCATGTCCGCCGGCGCCGACGCACCCACGGGGCCGCCCGAGGCAAAGTGCGCCACATGATTCGAATTGATCGCATCGAGCAACGCATGGTGCTGGCGTGCCGCGTTTGCGTTGACGACATGCTCGCCGTTGGACAGCATGGCCGGAATGCTGTCGCTCGTGCCGGTGCCGGGGCCCGTAATCAGTCCGCCCTGGGCATGCCCGGCCAGCTTGAACAGCGGCATTTTTTCCACCAGGTTGCCCAGCGCTTGATGCAGGGCGAGTTTCGACAGATCGGCAAGAATCCCGGCGATGAACTCTTTCATATCAAGCTTGCCCTTCGTGACAAATTTCGATACGGCGTCCTCGATGTGCCTGAACGACTCGACCACCGCGTGCTGGGCCGCGTGGGCCTTGTCCTGCGTGTCTTTGAAGAAGTCCGCCACACCTAGCTTCGCGCCGGCAACCCAGTCGCCCTGGACCCGTCGAAGTTCCTCGTAGTGCTTTTTGACGGCCTCGATCGCGTCGGCGTTACCACGCTCGATTTCGGCCAGTTTCGCCAGGTAGTCGCCGCCGTTGAGCAAAGCCTCCGGAGTGATGCGCTTCAGCTCTTCGACGGCTTTTCGATAACGCGCGGCCGCCTCACTTAAGTCGCGGTCCTTGCGATGCTCACCGTGCTGTAGCGATTCAGCGTCTCGATCGCCCAGCTCGCGCGCGTAACGTTGGGTCTGCGTTTGCCTGAATTCGCTCAGGCTCTCGCTGATACGCTGCGAGCGCTCCTCGAACTTCGCCCGCGCCTCGCCCAGCTTGTTGGCTTTTTCAAGCGCCGCATTGTGCTCCAGCTGCGCCCGGATCGCCTTCTCTGAGTGCAGCAGACTTCTCTCATCGGCGCTTGCGATATGCCGCTTGGCCGCCGCCATCTTCTCGTTAAAGCGCGCCAACTCCTTCTGCGCATTCGTGAGCTTTTCGCTCGTGTGCAGCTGCGCTTCAAGCGCCGCACCCTGCTCACGCAGCTGCTCGAGATACCGTGCCCCGGCATCGGCGCGCGGCTCATGCGTCTTTCGCTCGCGCGACTTGTACAGTTCTGCGTTATGGGCAAGCATCTTTTGGCGATCCGCTTCGAGTGCCTTGAGCTCCTCGCGCGTCTTGCCCGCCGCCTCGCCCGCTTTTTTCACCGCCGCGAAGTACTCGTTCGTCTCCTTATTGGCGTCGGCGAGCTTCTCTTGCGGCGAACGCGCCGACTTCATGTAATCGGCGTGATGCTCCAGAATTGACTTGAATGCATCGACGCTCTTCTGATGCGGATCGTTTTTCTGAGCTTCGCCAAGCAGCGTTTGCACAAGACGCTGCGCTTGGGCAATCTGCTTTTCGATCGCCGCCGTATTCATTCCGCCAGGGTTCGAATCAGGATCAAGCAGTGAAGCGCGCAAGGCGGCTAGCTTGTCCTGCGCCTTCACCAAATTGTCGCCTTTGCCCGTGACGGTCCGCCAGAAGCGATCCCACTTCTGGCCGAGCGTCTCATAGCTCTCGACCATCGCGCGATTATCGGATTGCACCGCCTCCCGCGCCTTCTTGCTTGCTGCCTCGACGAATGCAGCCCACGCCCCGGCCTTATCGCCCGAGAGATCAAGAATACGAATATGGTCGAGCTGCTCTTGGCTCAGGTCATGATGATCTTCGCGCCACTTGCGGGCGGCTTCCGTTGCGCGACCATACGACTGCAAGAACTGGCGTGCGGCCTCTTCCACCGATTGGCCCGAAACCTTTGCGTACGCCGCAACGCCTTGCGCTGCTTGCTGCAGATCCGCGCCGGCAACGTGCCCCGAACTGGCCAGCGCCATCAGCGCATCACGCGCATCGCTCGCCGAGACCCCTACCCGACGCGAGAGGATGTCGGCGTACGCCTGCAGCTTGCCTTGCGTGAGCGCTGCATAATTGCCCGTGAGCAACATTGCGCGATCAAGCTTCTCTTGCTGCTCGCTCAGCGCATGAATGGCGTGGTAGGCCACCGTAGCGCTTGCACCCAGGGCGCCGAGCGCGATGCCCGCAGGACCGCACAGCATCGGCAACACGTCGATGCGCTCGCCCAGCACCATGAGCGAACCCACGAAGTTTTTCCAGCGACCCTGCATGGCCTCATGACCGAGCACAAACAACTCGCGCCGCGCGGCGACCGACCCCGCGCCGAGGTGATGCATGGCACTAGCGGCCGCCTCGGCCTTCGTGATCAGCGGTTCGGCCGCCTCGGCAATCCCCAGCTTGGCCGCCTTCAGCCGCATCAGCTCAAACCGGGTTTTTCCGGCCGTGTCGGCAACCTTCTCGAAGCTTCTGACAGCAGCACTTACCTGCCGCGCGGTCGCGGCGCTCCCGCTCTTCGCGGCTTCTTCAAGCGCGCGCGCAGTGATGCTGCTGGCGGCCGCCATTTGCCGCTGACACGCTTCGTACTTGCTCGCGCTTGCCTGCTGGTTCGCCACGAACCCGCTCGCGGCCCGCTTGGTGCGCTCCATGCCGGCTTCGAAGCCGCTCGCATCGACACTGACACGTGTGACGACTTCATTGGTCATCGGCTACCTCTTTGAGCTTCTTCTCGAGCACCTCAGCCATCTTGCGCGCGGCCGCTGTCCTGGTCGCCTCGAACGCCGGGCGAATGAACGGCTGCGCCGGCGTGCGCGAGCTGCCGAACTCAATGTCCCGAATCGCGCGCGCGAGCGTGCGTTCCGTGAGCTTGACCGCGTTGCGCTTGCCCAGTTCGACAAAGCGCCCATAGAAGGCATCCTGGCTCCAGGTGATCAGGTAGGAGGCGAGCATGCCCGGCACCGATTGCTCCTGGTCATAGGCGATGAGCATGTGATCCCGCAAGAACCCCGGCCAATGCGGCCGACCACGACGCATGCCCGCAAGCTCGCCCACCGGTGCACGCCGTTTGATCTCGTCATGGATGATGCGCGCGCCCGCAACGGCCGCCTGGCGAAGCGTGCTTTCGCTAACGGCCTCGTCAAGCGTGCGCAACATTCCCGTCAACGATTCGAGATTCTCGACGCGATAGTTTTGGCTCATCCCTCAATCACCTCGCCGTTGCGAACCACGATGCGCTTCGCACCAGCGCGCTTCGCCGCCTCCAGGTCGATGCCGAACGTGCTGGCGGCGATTTCCTGCGCGCTTCGTATGCGCGGTTTTAGCGACTCACGACTCCACCCTGACCAGGGCGTAAAGTCGGCCGCGTTCAGCGCGGGCGCATCCTTGCCACGATTCATGTTGTATAGAAGGCTCATGAGTGTGCCCACCCGTAAATCCTCAATGTGCTCGCCCCAAGGCTCGTGCTCGAACAACGCCACCCAATCCGCGTACTCGGCGCTGGACACTTCGAGCTTGGCGCGCCGCACCGACATCCCCAGCTTCATTGCGATGCGCATCCACATCAGTTTCTGCGGGTCGGCCTTCAGTTTTTTGAGGTTTGCTCCTGCGCGCGCTGACCGAGCGCGTTCAGGCGCATGGCAATCTGTGCGAGTTCCTCAAGCAACGGCGCACGACCCGCGCGCAACGCGTTCACGTCTTCGGCGCTGAACAGCGCTTGGCCATCGTCGTCAACGACAGTCGCCGCAATCAACGACGCCTCAAACCCGCTATTGCCTGTGCCGCTCTTTACGCCGTCGTACAGTGCGTCGCGCGCGGCCCCCGACAGCTCGCGAAAGCGGATCAACGCGCCATCCAGGGCCTTCACGGGTTCTTCAACGATCAGCGGCGCAAAGGCCGCCAGAATGTGTTCTCTCTTCATGGGTGTCTACCGGCTCGCGCCGGCTGATTGTTTAGGAATGGGGGAAGCTGACTTCCAAGTCACCGCTCACTTCAAGATTGACTGAGCTGGCGAGCATCTGATCAATTTTCGCGGCAATCGGGAAATCTTTGACGTGCGCATCGAATGTAATGACCGTCCTGTCCGACAGCGTGAGCTTGAATTTCAGGATGGATCCGTCCTTTCTGGCATTGAACAATGCCTGATGCGACAGATCTTTCATGTTGACGTGCAACGCAATCGTCACCTGCCCCCAATCCTGCATGCCGCGCTTCTTTTCGCGGCCTTTGCTATTAAGCCGCGTCACGTCAACCAAGTTCGCCGAACCCGTAAAGCTTGAGATGTCGGTGAAATTGGCGACTTCAGCAAACTTGCTGTCATCCTCGTCTTGCTTCCTGTATTCCAGCTTCGTGCCCTGCGATGGCACAGCGCTCGAGCTGTCCGGTGCCCCGGGAGTCGTAGCCTGATTAAGCTTTTTGTCCTCTTGCTGTGTTCGCGTTTCTGCCATTCCTTTGATCCTCCTTTGCAACACTAAAAAGCCACTCTCGAGCCACTTAAAGATTCCACTGGCTCGCTACAGCTCGCTCCAGATGCTCACGTCAAGGCGACTGCCGTAAAGGCGCGTCTCGCGCTCAAAGACTTCCGTGGGCGCGCCGAGCGCAGTCGCACCCACTGCCGGAACCACCAGCGCGCGAACGACCTGTCGCATCAAGGACGATCGACCTTGAGCGGTCGTGTGCCACACCGCGATCTGCACACGCGCGTAGTACTTGTCGAATGCCGCGCCGCTCAGGCCAACCTCGATCTTGCCCCCTGCTACTTGATAAACGATCCAAGGAGGACGCACGTCTTGGTCAGCGACATCCGGAAATACGTGGCCGTCCGCTAGATGCGCCAGTGCCTTGCGAATAAGCTGCTCAGCGTTCATCGAAGACACACACAAGGTCAATGTGCTCGCGCCGCGCGAGATCGGGCTGCACCGCTTCGATACGCATGACCAAGTCGTCAACCGTGACGCGCATGCCTGCACGCAAAGTCTTGCGCAGCGCCTTGCGATATCGAATGCGAACGCTGGCTCGAACCGTACTTACAGGCGCATCCGCCGCGATGATCTCTTTGCCGCTTAGCATGCGCACAGACGCTTTCCGATCGGCAACCCATTCCCACGCGATCGACTCGGCATCCGGATCCACGACACGACGCTCAATGAGCGCGTGACGGGTCAATCGACCTGCCTCCATCAGAACCTCGTTGGCACGCAGATGGGTGCGAGCAATACGTCGGCATAGCCGCCCGGCATCGCCATGACTGCTTGGCCTCGCGCAAACAGTTCGCGATGGTCATACGCCCAGGCAGCAGCAAGCAGCATCCATGAACGCACGGAGGGATAACGAGACAGATCGATGCCGGCCTGATAGGTGATCGTCAAGGCCATAGCATCAGGCCACTGGCTTCCATTTAGCGGCGCAAGTAATGATTCGCGACCGAGCTGCACGAGCTCATACGTGCTCGTGGCGAGCGTCGTCGATTCGCCGCATGCAGAACGAAACGCAAAACTGTCGACGGATAAAACCTGCCCGACCGACAAAGAGAAAGCGCCTGGCGGGAAAGCGGCAAGACGCTCAACATAGCGCGCCTTCCGAATAGCCGCACCGGACTTGCTCTCGGCCGCCTGGCGCGCACCTGGGATCACGATTTGCTCGATAAATTCGCGTTCGTCTTCATCGTCATCGAGGCGACACTGCGCGGCGACCTCGTTGAACGTCAACGGCTCGGCGTCGTCTAGATACTCAACAAGAACAGCCGCCATCACCGTCACCTTCTCTGGCGACCCATCACGCCCGGCTCGTTACGGGTTTTACGTCGGCGCCCCAGCGTACACCGATGAGCATTGCGATTGACTCCACGTGACGGGGCCCGAAGTCATTCTTCGCGATCACACGAATGAGCGTCTGGTCTCGCTGGAAAGCGCTGATCACATTGCCATCCGAGTCCTTGTATGTAGCCTCTTTGCTGTAGTCGATTTCAAGCGTCTCTTCCTCGCCGATGAACACGTCGCCGAAGTCCACGAAGTAGATCTCCGATTCTTTCTCTTCCTTACCAAGCTTCACGGGAACTTGCGTGGTCCGACCGACCGGATACCCCTTGAGCATGCCGCTGTCGAGCTCCGGATAGACCTTGTTGCCATTACCATCACGCATGCTCGACAGGAAGCGGAACACACGCGGCGCCATGATCCAGCCGGGCGAGATCATGTTCGCGTCGGCGCCTTCGAGCGCGAGAATCGCCTTGTTCAGATCGGTCTCGACATTGTGAATCGTCGAACCATCGCTTGCTGCGATCTTGTTGGGGGCGATGGCCCAATGCAGAAGCCCCTTCGGCGTGTTTGCCTCGCCATTGTCGCGAATGAACGCCTTGTCTTCGCGCGCACCAATCGCGCTCGTGAGATCACCAACGACGATTTGGTCGATATTCGGATTCACGCCCGCGTACTTGATGAGATCGTTGGAGATCGGCACCAGCGCAGCGAGTTTTTTCGCCGTCAGCTTCAGGTCATCAAACGATTGTTCCGTCACGCCGATATCGCTGTCGGACCCGATGTAGCCGACGACCGCGCCACCCTTGAGCCGCGGGATCGTGATGTTGCCGTTCGAGAGCGGCAGCGTGCGTGCCCCTAGCCTACGGACAACAGATTTAGGCCGCAGCAGCTCGATCACCTCGCTCGAAAGGTTTGTTGGCACCAGCACCCCGCCCGCGCTCGACGTGAGCGTGTTCAGCGACATCGCGACCTCTTCGCCGAAGCCACGCTTGATTGCCAGCCTTGAGGCGAGTTGCGCATCACCGCGCGCCGCCGCCAGCGCACGTACCATGCGCGCCATCTTGGCACCTTTCACCTCTGGCACCTTCGGTTGCGCTGGGATGCTCGGCACCAAGGGCGCAGCAATCGCGGCCGGCGTCGGGTCCACAGAAACGGCCGCCGCCGCGGCTATGCGCTCAGCCGCCTCAGCTCGCTCGATCTGTCCAGTGAGCTCACTGAATTTCGTGCTCAGCGTTGCAAATTCGGCGTGCTGCTCGGCCGACAGCGCGGTGCCGGCCGCTTCGATCGCCGCCAGCGCCTGCACCTGCTGATTGATATTTGCGCGTTCGCGGCGAAGTTCATTGATATTCAAGTTCGTTTCTCCAAAAAAAAACCGCCCGAAGGCGGCACCACTCGACTCAAAACGCGAACACGCTCAAATGCGGTCCGGGGGCAAGGCACATTCAATAATTGTTTCGCATATTCATTGCCGCGGCCCGAGCAGCCACGCTTGGGCTTCGCTTGCGCCGCGTGCGCGAGGTAGCAATTTCAGCTGCAATCCGATTCACTGCTGCCTGAGGCGTCTCGACGCTATCGGCCAGCCCTGCGCTTACCCCATCCTGGCCGTGATAAACGCCCGCCTGAGTTTCCTTGACCGCCTGCGTGGTAAGTCCTCGGAATTGCGCGATCGCGTCGACAAACTGCGCATATCTGGTTTGCACGACGCTTGTTAGGCGCTCCAGCGACTGGTCGCTCAGCGGCTCATGCGGCGTGAGATCATTCTTGCGATCGCCGGCAAACACCGATGTCACCTTGATACCTTGCTGCTCGTCGCGCTTGGATACATCAAGATGCTTCGCGATCACGCCGATCGAACCCACGCCCGAAGTCTGACTGACGATCACGTTAGACGCTGCGGCTGCAATCAGATAACCACCCGAGAACGCTGAGAAATTAACGATTGCGGTAATCGGCTTCTGTTTCGTGGCCGCACGGATGTCATCGGCAAGCTCGAACGCCCCGGTCGCACTGCCCCCATTGCTATCCACATCAAGAATGATGTGCTCGACTGCCGGATCCGCAACCGCTTGGCTGATCGAAGCGCGCAAGCCCTCGTAGCTGGTCATCGGCTCGCACGGATTGATGTGCGCCGAGCGCGATACGAGGATGCCGGCCACCGGAATGATGTCCAGGCCCGTGTCCGCCACTACCGCGCGCCGGCGCGCGGACGCTGAGGCCATCTGCAGGCCACTGCCGACGTCATCATCGTCGATGACCTGCGGCTGCGTTCCATTCACCGTCAAATTGACGATATTCAAGTGCAAGGCTTGATTAGCCCATTGCACGGCCAACGACATCATCTGGTCGCTGACGAGCTGCGGCTGATTGAAGATCAGATTGGCGAGTCTGATATGTGGCTTCACGACAGGATCCTTTGAACGTCTTCGAGTTGAGCCTTGCTAGGCTTGGCGCTTTCTGGCGGCACGGACAACGGCTTGGATGCGTCCACCATGTTGAGTGGACTCAGATAGATATCGCCGCCGTTTACCGGCGGCATGTTCTCCAACCGACGAATATCGTTGATGGACAGCCAGCCCCACTGGCGCCCCACCGCGTAGGCCGCATACCGCGAGCCCTGATCGCCGCGTAATAACCCCGAGAGGTTGTACTCGATGAAATACTGCTTGCGCTCGGAGGGCAACAAAAGATCACGGGTTTTCGCTTGCTCGTGACGCTTCACCCACGGCAACAGCGTATAGATCACGAACTGGATCTCCTGATGCTCGATGTTGCTGAAGGTGGCCCGCTCAAGCTCGTTCACCATGTGCGCCGGGATCTTGTAGATGCGCGCGATATCCAGTGCGGACAGACGCAGCGCGTCGATGAGCGCGGCATCGACGTTTGTCATCGACAGCGGCCGGAAGGTCATTCCCTCCTGCAAAAGCGCAACCTTCTTGGCATTTCCCGATCCACCGAACTTGGCGTTCCAGCCGTCCGTGATCCGATCAACGCTTGCCTGATCTTTCAGTGGTGCGCTCGTGCTGGGGCGCTCGATGACCCCTGATAACGCCGTACCATTCATGAAAGACTTCCCCGCGTACTGCTGGACGGCTTGCGCATGTCCAATCGCGTTCGCGTGCAACATGATCGGTGATAGGCCCGTATAACTGTCGAGCGACATCCATCGCACGTGATGAACGAGACGCTGCGGCAATGTCCCGATACCTGGGACACAATAAAACGGCTCCGGCGCTTCCGGGCTTCTCTGAATTAAAACGGTCCGATCGTTGAGCGGATAAAGGCCGCAAACGACACCGCATCGATCACGCTCAACGTAGCTAAAGCTGTTGCCACGAAGCGCAAGTGCGAGCTGCGACTGTTCTTCGAACTCAAATGGCGTCTGCCATGTGTTGGGTTGATGCTTCAGGATGGAATACAAAGGGTGATCAACCGCCGGGGTCCTGTCGTCTCCCGAACGCGCATACAGCTCAATGGGCAACTGCGCGACGCTCTCTGCGAGCAACGAGACGCAATTCTGCAAAACGGTAAGCGACAGTGCGCTCGTTGTCGTGACAGTTTGCCCAGATTCGGAGCGCATGCTGCCGAGCAAGGCAGATACCCATCCGCCTGGCCCACTTTGACTAGATCCAAGGCGAGATAGCAACTGCTTGCTGAAGAACATGGGTTATTCCTTAGCCGGCGTTGCAAGCGCCAATCGCGCCGCAGCACGGTCCGCCAGAAAGGCCCAAACCAACAGCAACACACCCGCAGCGATCATTCCCGCCGGCACGCTGATGAGCGCGATCCCCGTGACCAACAGACTGAACCCGAGCAGGCCAGCAACCCATCCAGCGATACTGATCAAATTCAAACGCCTACCCCTTGGTCATAAACTGAGCCGCCAGCGAGCGCCATAGGATTGAGCGCCATGAGCGTCACGGCGTTGAATAGCGCCATCAACGGGTCGATCTTCCCTATGCCGCTAGCCTGCTTCGTGATATTCACGGCGTTGCCAACAGGCACGACGCGCGCATTCCCCACACACCACGCCATAAGTGGCTGAGCGCCGTGGATCAGCACGCCATCAGGCGTCGGACCCTGTGCATCTGCCTTAAAGCCGCTCGCAACAGCAAGACGCCGCTCTGCCGTCTTAATTGCGCCTGACAGCTTCCAGCCCTGTGAGATGCCTATCACCTTGTCTTCTGGGATACCCACCTCAGCCAGCGCATCGAGCACGCTGCCTATGCCGGCCGGGTCCGCCCCGACCTTGTCAAGCAGCCCAGCGTGATAGATTGTCGAAACGATGTCGGCGACGTCCCGAACGTCGTCGCCGATCTGCGCCACCATCGTCAAGTCACCATCGCCTTCGAAATCGCGCAAGCGCGAGGCAATCTCCTTTCGACGCTCAAGGACTGACGGATGCGCCCAGGCGTGCGTCCATGCAAGCCAGTTACGCGTGTCTTTCTCTCGGCCAAGTACCGCAAGTCCAAGCAAGTCATCGAGCCCGCCGCCATCAATACCGACATCGATCACCTCGCTTTTCTTGATCACATCCTCGAGTGTGGTGAGCGGGGCTCGTCCTGCACTTTCCCAGAAATCTGCACCTGCCCACCGATCAGAACGCAGGTTCAGGCCGATCTCGACATTCAAGTGCTTTGCCACGAACTGCTGAAAACTGCCATCCGTCTTGTGCTGGATCTTGCGGAGTTGATCTTCAAGCCACTCAGCGCTCACTGAGCGACCGATATTCGGATTCGTGACGTAGAAGTTGGCCGGGTCGAGGTAACCTTTCGACGTGAGTAGTTTTGCCGGAAACTCGTAGAGCACGCCGAGCGACTTGCGATCGACTATCTTGCCGTCGCGTACTTCGCGGTAGTAGTTCAGCTTTTCGCGGAAAACGCCTGCCGGCGGCTGGTCGCTCTGCGTCGTCAAGATCACGACCCATCCTTCATCACGCGAGATCTGACCGCCCGTCGCTTCCATGAACATGCTTTCGGCGTTCGATTTCTTGCCAAAGAGCCAGTGCTCGTCGATCAGGATCCGCCCTGATTTCTTGCCGGAGACCGTGTCGGTATCGGCTGCAACGACCTTCAGCGACGCGCGTGTCACGCGATGCGTGATGGTTCGAACGTGGTCTTGCACATGAAACAGTGCGGCCAATTCATCGTCAGCGCGAATCATCCCGGCAGCCGGTTTGAAGCTGTTGTCGGCGACTTCCTTCGTCGGTGCCAGAATCAAATGCTCTTCCTCTTCGCGCCAGCAACGGATGACTGCCGTCAGCATGATCCCGGCGGCAATCGTCGACTTAGTGTTCTTTTTGCTGATTAACAGGAAGAACTCACGGATTAACTGATTGCCACTCTCGGCGTCGTACGCGCCGAAGATCGCCGAGACGAAATCGAACACCCATTGCTCGCTGCATTCGCCGAACGTGGGCTTGCCGGGCAGATCGACAACGCGCAGCTCCTTGAAGATCGCCAGCGCCTGAGCGGCCTCATCGCGAAAGATCGGAGCCGGAATGATCGATCGCCCCTCTATTAAACGGGCTTCCCAATCAGGACAGGCTGTCGTCCATTCCATGCTCACACCTTCTTGCCGCCCGCAGCCACGAGCTTCGGCGGCGGCGCAGGTGCAAATTTGCTCGCGACCTTCTTCGCTGCCTCGTCACGCTGCTCTTTTTTACCGCCTTCGCCGAGCTTGTGATGCACGAAAGGCATGAGTGCCTTTGCGGCGTCCACACGTAGCTTCTTCTCCGTTTCCTGGTCATTCATCGCTGCAATCAAGAATGCCTTGGGGTCACGAAAGTTCATCACTGCCGCGAGATCGAACTCAGACTGCTGATCTTCGTCGCGCACGGGTGCTTCACTCTCTGGCAACTTCGAATCACTGGCGATGCGAGCGACGGCGAGATAAAGCACCACGTCCTTATCCTTGGCAAGTCGTGCCCCGGCAGCCGACGCTGTGTTCACGCTGTAGCCGGCGAGAACCGCCGCTTCCTTATTCGACTTACCCGCCAACACAGCGTCGGCGAACAGCCGCTTTTTGCTGGTTAGCGCCACAAATCAACCCCTCCAAATCGTTGGTCTTGCTTTAACATCCCTTTAACATCTTTAACACCGCTTTAACATTTGCCGAATTCGCTCAAAGCCCCGCCAGTAAAGGTGTTTAGTTAATTAGGGCCATGTTAAAGGCTTTAACATTTTTTGTTGAAGGGAGATTTTTTCTGCGCGTGAGAGAACGGTCTGTGTCCGCGTCGGAAAGTCCCCAGACGTTAGATACCCCCTCCCCCTAGCGCCCTATGCACGGACGCTGTCCGAAGCGTTCTGCGGCTTCTGCTGCGGTCTTACGCGCATGGCAATCCGTGCACAGCAATTGCAGGTTCGCATCGTCGTTGCTGCCGCCCGCCTCAAGGGGAACCCGATGATCGACGTGATCGATGCGGTCGATCCAGACTTGACCACAATGCGCGCAGCAGAAGCTGTCACGCAAGGCAATGCGCTTGCGAGTCGTCATCCATCTGCGCCCACGAACGCGCGGCGTGGATCCGGCTTTTGCATGCAGCACGGCCAGCCGACTCGCCTTCGCATTGGCCAGTCGAGGCTTGAGCATTCGCAGCTTGGACATTCGCAGGTTACAACAGAGTGATCGATAAACTAGCCTCGAACGAGGCTAACGCGCAAAACCTGCACCAATGCAAAAGCCCGTATGGTTTGAGCCATGCGGGCTTTAAAGACAGTGATGCAGCCTATCGATTAGAAGCCGATTTTATATCAAAGTGTTCAATCAGCAGTAGAACTATTTTGTTCAATAATTCTTGAACACTGTTCGGACATGAAGCTCTTACTTGCCCGGCGGATTGATTTGCTAAGCGATTCGGCACGTGCCGCAAACCGCCGGGCACGGTTATAGATCGTGCCACGCGCACAGTTTTGCGCGCGTGCCAAAGCCTTAATGTTCGCGTTATACCAGTAGATTCCAAGGAAGCACTCAGCGTCGTGCGCGTAATCGCCTTGTTCGCATAGTGCATGAATTGCCATATTGAAAAACGGCATCTCAGGATCCAAGAACGAGTCCGGCTCCTGCGCTACTGCCCGCCGCGTAGGTTGAAGACGTGCAAGCATGTTGGACTTCACGTACGGCGCGAAAATGCGTCGCGTCAGGCACCAGGCAACCCACCGATGAGTCTTGTCGTCAGCGGCGTTTCGCGCATCTTCATTCAAGCCTTGTTCACTCATAGCCTCTCCACTAATTTCGCTATTGCTCAACGCCGTAAGAAATGTTCCAGTGATCTAGCCAAGCGACTAATTGCTCGCGCAATTCGCGATTGCGAGGATACGGCAACTGGACCTCACCCTCCTCCTCGATCCCTGCGAAAGGACAACCCGGAAATGAGATCCAACGTTGCCCGCAATCAACGCGTCGGACGGCCATCAGCAAAATTGGCCCCGGGAGATCAGACATCTGTATGTAGGTGAACGCGCTCATTCTCGCCTTGCACCCGGCAGCTTCTCGAAATCGACCGTGATGGTGACGACGGCTTCGTACTCTGTTCCGCAGCTTCCCATCCGGCTGCTAAGTTGCACAACGACGCTCGTGCCATCGCCCGCGTGGGGAACGCCGGCGGCGTTACACACGTGATCCGCGAGGATGTGCTTGATCTGCTCTGCATGCAGTATCGCGCGGTGGGTTTGCGTGTTTGTACATCCGGTGTGGATGTTAATCATGCGTTGGCCCTTGTTGATGTCGCGCGTCCGGCGCCATCCATGTGCGATCGCCGCTATCGCGAAACGCCTCAAGCGACTTCCAGTTACTCGCATAAAGGCAATCGACCCATGCGTATTCGTGATTGACCCAATCAGATCTAGGAATCGAGCCGCGGTATCCCACGGGAATGAACGCCAGCGCCTTGGCCTTGTATTCCTCACCGCCGTGATCACGGTGCCGCACACGGCGCAAACCATGCACCATCGTTTCTATTGGCGTCTTGCTCGTCATATACGTGAATCGTCCGCGCATTCCCCTCTCAGTCACAAGACCGACTACGGGGATCTGTACCGTTAATACCATCGGCTGCATCATCTTCATGCGCTTTCCTCTTTCAAACCCATTTTTACAGCGCGCACTCGCTCTGATCGCGCAAATGCGCGGTCCCACGTTGCAAACTTCACCTCGCGCGCCGCCGACCCTTGATCGATCCACGCATGACAGGCGTGGCAGCCTGTTACAGTGAACTCGTGCTTCGCCTTGAGCCCCATTCCCTTGCCGTGCTTGCGTTGGTTTGAGTGGCAGGTCACGACCGACGCTGACGCGAAGGCAGACTCCCGCAAGCCGAATCCAGCATAATTCGCAGCAGCATGCAGCGAGATACTTCGAACTTTCGGCCACCGTCGGCTTCTTGATACGCCGCTTTATCGCCGTGCGCCGCAGGGTGGTCAACCGGTCTGCCGTCTTTCTAATGGCGACGGCTTAAGTCGCGAGTTGATCACCGAATCTCCTCTACGTCCCAACCGCCGCCGTCGCGCGCCTTTCGCGGATATGCCACCTTAAATACGAAGGGAAAGATCCATGCGGCGACCTTCATCTTGACCTTGGCGTCATCGCTGAAGATGGCGCGCGCACCCTTCACGTCGTGCATCTCTAACAACCCTGAAGCGGGAAGCACCGCGTAGTCGACAGTCAGAAAAGTTCTCGGCGCAAGCTTCAGCTTGATCCCTTCAAACAAGTACCATTGGATCTCGCCTGCCCGCCGCTGCTTTTCAAGATACGCCTCGTAACGACGCTCGGTTGCGTTTCGCTCGCCATCGCGCAGACGTCCTAGCGCTCGCAGTCGCATCGTTGCGGCCTCTCGCTGCGATTTCGTCTCGCGCGCCGCCGGTGCAGGCGAAACAACTGAATCGGTGCAAGACATGATCTCGTCGACCTCGCTGTTGGGCTGCGTACCGAACTTCCTTGACAGAGCTCGCTGCTGCGAGTCACGTCCAACCGTGAGGTCCTCGCGAACGCGCGCCGTGCCAATGGTCTTCGTTCCGGCCGGCACATGCACCGGCCACGATGACGAGCGCTTTACCATGCCGCTCCCACCTCCCTCTTTATCAAGGTGAGCAAATACGGGACGCCAAGAAGCGTCGCGACGATGAACTCGCGCTGCCAAGCGAGGATGCCCAGAATGGCCGTCGTCGACACGAAGTCGTAGAAAGCATTCACGGGATAGCCTTGCTCGTAGTCCTTTGCAGGCACGAGGAAAGCAGCGATCCACATGATTTCGGCGATGACGCAGAGGTAGGCGATCGCTACATCCCGCGCCAGCGAGTGACCGCCTCTTATCCACAGATACAAACACACGGCGAGCAACATATCGAAAAAGACTGCTCGGGCAAGCTTTTTTGCGTTCACGACTTCTAACTCCAACGAACGGATTGAAACGGCATGCTGAGTGACCGGAGAGGGATTGCCAGTGCGGTAGGCATGCGCAATTGCGAAAGCCCAAGCAACGCACACGCTCATGACTACCCATCTCGGTGACGGGTTCACAGCTGCGACAGGTGCTCATGCCGCCTCCGTGTTGCCGTTCCTGTCCCGCGGAACATCGTTGAAGTACGCGTAAAGCTGCTCGTATCGCTCCTCGCTCTCGCGACCTACGATGCGTAGCATGTCTTCCATCCACTCGCCCGGACCGGCCACCTTGAACACGCGAGCCTTGAAGCGCATGAATGCCTCGTTCTCGCCCTGCCTCACACCGAGCTGCTTGCCTCGCGCTTCGATGCCACTCGACGTGCGCCACCAGTCCGCTGCAAATGTCTGCGCGCAATCTGACGGCAAGGGCGTCACTGTCTGCACTCTCACCGGGAATAGGCCCGTCCATCCGCGGAGAACGGCCTCCTCGACCGTTACCTCAGGCGACTGACCTTCGGCCGCCAGCGAAAGCAAACGTTTGACCGACACCGCAGCCGCTGCGCGCGTCCACGGCGCATCCCGGGCTTTCGCCTCGCGGTGTTCGCACCACATCGACCAGACATCGGTGGAGATGCCATCTGGCAACTTGAATTCTCGAATCTGTTGATGCGACGCAACTCGCGACGCACGTCGCGCGGGTTGCTGATCTAAGTTCTTCTCTTGTTCTTCTAAAGCTATCTTGGTGTCCAAATTTGGAGGGGCTTCGGGTGAAATTTCACCCCCTTCAACGTGGGATTTGGAGGGGCTTGAAGTGAAATTTCGAGCCCCTTCATATTTGGAGCGGCTTGAAATCTCACCCCTCTTAGTGCGACGAGATTTGGAGGGGCTTGGTTTTTCTCCCTTCTTCCCAAGGTATTCTTCGAGCGTCGGCGGACTCAACGAGTGGGTCTCGCCGCTGCGCGGATCGACGCTCTGCACGATAGTTGTGCCAGAGGGTGCGAGCATCTGATAGATGACGATGCTTTGCGTGCGACCTAGGCGCTTGTCCGTCTCGATCAGGTAGCCAAGCTCGATGAGCCTGCTCCGTGCACGTCGGATGGTCTGAATATTCAGCTCCGTGTCGAGCAGCAGTTCCTCGTTCGTTACCCACGTCGAATAATCTTCGGAAGCCCAGCTTCCGTAAGTTTTCAACAGCGACTTTGCCGCAGAATCGCCTACGAGTTGACGCTTCGCCCATTGATATGCGTACCCGCTCATCGGCTTGCCTCCTCGCAAGGGAGATCGGGCCGATCCCACCTTAATGGCTGCCAGTTTTGATCGATCAAGCCAGCGCCGATCAAACGCTTCTTCACATCGCCGATGATCGCGTGATCGATCCAAAGGCGCTGCGCTACGATGCGTGTGAGCAGTTCGGGCGAGCAAGCATTGTCGGGCGTGCCTTCACCCTTCAGAGCCAGCACCCCGATAAAGTGACGCTGGTCCTCGAACGCAAGACCGATCATCTTCGGGTCGTTGAGGAAGTCCGTGTACATTCGAAACCAGGGCATGTTTTTCGTACTCATGCGGCACCCCCTCGGCCACCGAGCGCATCGGATACTGCGCGAGGGGTATCGAGCTGTTCGAGCAACCGCGCCGTGATCTGCTGTCCCATTTGCGCAAGGAGAAACGTGCGTTCTGTCTCTTCAGACGGCGCACTTTCAACGATCACGCTCAACAGTTCGTGGAGATGCTGAAGCTCGACGATCAACGCAGAAAGAGACTCTTCGCGAATGCCTCCAGAGTTGTCGGATGAAGGCTGCAGGCGCTGCAACGCACTCGCGAGAATGTCGATCGCGCCGTTGGGCTCTGGATCCAGTGCGGCAGCACGGAGAGCGTCATTGATTATTTCGAGGGGAGATTGCCTTTGCTCAGGACGAGCGGGGATATTGGCACGCATAGCGGCCTCCTTGGTCGGGTTAAGAACCCGCTCCCTACTGTCAAATAGGGTGGGCGGGCACATGACAGGGTTGACAGACCGGAGACCAAGGGAACCGGCGAGCCCGAGGGCTCCCCCGCCAAGGCCCGCCCATTGAAGGCGCGCATAAGCGTGCGGACGAAAAAAAAGCCGCTTTCGCGGCGGTTCGTCCGCCTTGGTCAGTTCCGAGCTGTCAAACCCGACCACTGTTGTCTCAGTGATAGGTCGAGTATAGGCAGCGCCGCGCGTAACGGTCAAGATAGCCTCTTGACGATTTATGCTAGAATTTGCATAATTGTTCACATGAAAGACATCATCTGGAAGGGCAGCAGCTATTCGGACTTGTGCGATTTCCCAGTTAATGCGCGACGCGACGCGGGCTACCAGCTCGACAAGCTGCAGCGAGGACTTGAACCGAGCGACTGGAAGCCGATGCCGACCATTGGGCCAGGCGTCCGCGAGATTCGAATCACCGAGCAAAGCGGGGCATTTCGAGTGATATATGTTGCAAATATCGGACGGCACATCTACGTCCTTCACGCGTTTCAGAAGAAGACTCAGCGCACTAGCCTGTCTGATCTGCGCTTGGCCGAAGCCCGATTCAAGCTGATTAAGAGGTAACCCATGCGATCCAGCACCCAACATACGACGCGAGGAAAAAGCGTTTTCTATGACCTGTTCGACGAAAGCGAAGCGGCAGAGCTCGAAATGCGCGCAGTCTTGCTTCAAGGGCTCACGACTTGGTTGCAGGAACAGAAGATGACGCAAGCTGCTGCCGCAGAAATGCTTGGCACGACGCAGGCGCGTGTGTCTGACATTAAGCGAGGAAAGATCAACCAGTTCAGTCTCGACTTGCTCGTCAAGTTGGCTGCGCGGGCTGGTCTGCAGCCTCGCATAGAGCTTGAATCTAGCTGAGCGAGAACGCCTCTGTCTTAAAGCAGCAGTTACAAGTTGAGCATGAAACAACCGCAAAAGCGCTGAGCGGATTGCTTTTTGTCTATTTAACGCAGAAGTAGTATGTTCACGAATCGAATGCGCCCCATTCACCCGGGCGAGTTCCTTCACGAGGATTACCTCGTGCCACTCGACATGGATGCAAACGCCCTTGCCAGCGCGTTGCACGTCTCCGCCGACCTCATCGAAGGCATCGTGCACGAGCGACGCGGCATCTCCGCAGACATTGCGTACCGCTTGGCACGCTACTTCAACACCACACCAGAGATCTGGCTGACTCTTCAGGCAACATACGACTTGAAGACGCTGCCCACGCGCGACGAGATAGACCGTAAGGTCGAACCGCGCGAACCAGCGCAATGCTGAGACGAACGCCTGGTCGAAGACAGTGAGCGCCTTGCGGAGATTCACACCGGCCTGATGCAACCGTAGCGGGCCGTAGCCGTCGCAATGGATGGAATAACGTAGGTAGCAAATGAGGCAGAATCTAATCGACCAACGGCCCTGGGCAAATCGCGTCCCCTTGACCGACAGAGACGGCGAAGTCCGTGAACTGACGGCGGCGGACGCAATGTATTTCAAGCCGGCGACTGAAGTGCTGCCTCCAGCCTTATGCGAACGGCTCGGCCTGACACTGTCAGAAAAGGGTTCTGCTGCAGAACCACCGGGTCGCGCTGGCCAACGTCTGCGCAAGATACGCTGATTAAACGTTCCGAACTGCGGCTGGCGCATGAAAACGGGCTTTGCGAAAAGACCGGGAGCGCTCAATCTCCCAGAAGGTGTAAGCGAGAGAATCGAGCCCGTCATGCTCCGCCCTCACCATCGTGCTCCATGCCCAACACCCAACGCAGTGCTTCCGCGCGTTCGCCCGACGACACTTCAAGCTCGCGTGTGATCTCCTTGCGGCTGCGCAGCTTCGGTTTTGCGTCGCCGATTACTGCCCGTTGCGCACGAGCGCGTGCGTGGCCAACGACCTGCTCACCGGCCGCAACAAGCTCTCGAACTTTCTCACGTTGCTTATCGGGCGAGAGCTTGGAGAGCTGGCGCGCATGAGTGACATTGATCCGCAGGCTATCGACCGCATTGCGGACATCCGCGCAGCAGTCAAGCAGCGCGACCGTACCGCGAACAGTTCCGAGCCCGCAGCCGAAAATCGTTGCGACTTCGCCCTCGCTGTATCCGAGCGCCATCACCCGCCTCATTTTCTCGGCGCGTCCGAGCGGCGTGTCTGCCTCTCGCAACTCGTTTTCACCAATAATCGCAGTCAGCGTCGTGCGCCGCTCTCCGCGGTACACCTGCGCCGGGATCTGGATTGGCTTCTCACCACGAGCGCGCCGCCACTCGTTGACTAGGCGCGCCGCCTTCGTACGTTGCCTGCCCACCGCGACTTCGGTTTCGCCGGTCTCCGTGTTTTTGACGACCAAGATCGGCTGCAGCACACCTTGGAAATCAATGTTCCGAGCAAGATCCTCATTCACCGGCAAGTCGACACGAGGGTCATAGAGCGGCGATGTAACGTCCGTCACTAGCACTAGCCGATCCGGATCGAAGAACAGAAGGTTCGTTTTTCCGGACGCACCATATGCGTCGATTGAGTTCTTTGCCATTCGATTCTTCCTGTGACTTCAGTGATCACACGGCAGCCGGCCATCGGCGCTTTGCTTGGCGCCACACGACAGGCATACCTTTACGGTGTCCGCAGTTAGACGTTCGTTCAGCATCGCCTCGCGCGTTTCGCGTCGATCGTCGCCGTCGATACGTGGATCCGCGCTCTTGACTTCGTCCATTTACAACCCTCTTGCAGAACTAACCCGATGACGCTTGGCTACAGAAAAACTTCAATCTCTTCACCCTTCCGTCACCGTGCGTTTGCTTTTTTCAGCGTTTTCTTTCGCGTTTTTGTCAGATGCGGTGGCTGCTTCTTTCTTTGCCGGCGGCTGATAGCCGTTGCGAAAGCCCGCCATCGGTATTGATTGGCGCGGCTCATCCATAAAAGTGCGGTCGGAAAGCGTTTGATTTTCACCAGTTTCGACATGAAACGCGCCTGGCCTTTCTTGCTTCATTTTTTCCTCGATCACGCGAAGAGTTTCTGGCGTCGCTTGCTTGAGCATTTGTCGGTGACGTTCGATATGCATCAGCTCGTCTCGATACTTGACGTAAAGTTGCAGGTCGTCGTTCAACACTAGAAATCAGCGTTGCCGCGACGGATTAAAGGGAAGCCACGATGATCTATGATTTATGCGGGCGTCCGACACCGATAGAGGAGCGTCGGAATCAGTTGCAGACCGACATGCGTGCCTTATGCGCCCTATGCAGCCGCCCGCGGCCGCTGACTCCGAATCACCTACCTGCGCGGCCTGCGAGAACACAGAAAAAGGATGGCTTAGTCAGGCAGCTATCTATCGACTTGACGGATTAACCATTGGACTCGTTCCAAACTTCGCTAGGTGGTCGCTTACTGGAGGGCCTAGAAGACACCAGACTCACGCCAAATTAAATTTCCTGCGCGGCTCGATAGATCGACTCGTACTGTCTCGCGTGTACCGCTTTCGAATCCGAGGACGCGTCCGCACAGGTAATCCAGAAATTCCAACGCTCCGCCTTTCGCGATGGAGGCCGTTCTTTGCAGTTCGGTTTCGCGAGGACCGCTCGAACAGGTCCCCTGTCGCCATTCCGTAGGGTCCTAACGCGAATGCCGCTGGCAACGGCGCGTCTAGGCGTTCGTTGCCGAAGTCCACAGGCGTCCTCTGGGCCGCATCGAACGGACAAGTGTCGGTTACGAATCCACAGTTCCGGCCAAATTTCGCGCCAATCGTGAGGGCGCAAATCTCGCCGTTTCACCACACCCCGAGTTAGGAATTCGATCACCACGCATCGTGCTGGCGAAATTGGGCAACGACCTGCAGCCAACTGCGACACGTAGGACTGAGAGACTCCGAGCATTGCTGCGAGCCATGCGAGGGTTCCGCGCGGACGTGTTTCAGAATACATTTTTAGGTCCATGACGCAGCGTAGTGTTCGATAAACTAAAAGTCAAGTGACAAACGGCTTAGTGATAACTAAACTATCGGTATGAACTCTACCGACACGCGCCGCGCGCGCCTTAAAGAATGGCTCGGCAATCACCCGACGCCACCAAAGGAGAAGAGCTATTTCTCCCAACTCGTCAACGGAACAGCATCATTCGGTGAGCGGGCTGCCCGCCGGATCGAGCGTCAATACGGGATGGCAGAGGGCTACCTTGACCGTCCATTGCCTGGCGCCCCAAACCCGACAGACACGGCCGCTCAATCAACGCGGAACAGCCAAAGTCCGCCAAACCCGTCGCAATCTATCCTGCGTCTTATGTCGCAACTCACTGAGACACAAAAGGCAGAGATCGCGAACACAATGCAGGCGATGGCGGATCGCAACGAGCGGCTACTGGCCGAACTACTCGCACGAAACACAGGCTCGACGTCTTGACCGGCAAAGAGGTAGCAGCAGTTCGAGCTCGACTCGCCGCAAGGCCAACCGGACAGGGTCACGCTCTGCTAATTGTACAGTTTTCACTTTACTTCATACGTTTAATTTAATAAACTCCGGTTTGATGTCATTGCATGTAACCAGTACGTGCGGCGCGTAGCCATATTCAGCGCCGAGGCTGTCCACGTACATGAAGTAGCTCACTCCAAGATTGGTGAACGAATGCGATCGACATCACTAGTTCAGCCAAATGGATAGTTGTACTAATCGGAGGCGTGATGTTCGGTCGAATTTTTCCTGTTAACGAAGTTGATAAGCGCGCAGCATGCTCTGACGTGCCACTCGATCAAGTCTTGGGAGTACGCTTCACTAGTGACACTGCCCTGCTTCTTCGCACGTGTCGAGAGGATATGTCGTCAAGCAACGGCTTCGTATGGCCCGACGTCGGTGAGACCGCACAAGCGCTCGATTGGGCGCCGACGAGGCGTTGTGGTGAAGGACTGCACGGCTGGCTTTATGGTCATGGGAACTACTACGCTCGAAGCGATCACCACGGCCATTGGCCTCTCGACTCTACGACTAAGTGGCTGGTCGTCGAAGCTCAAACGGACGGCATCATTGTGCTCGATGGAAAATGCAAATTCTCACGCGGTGAGGTGGTCTTTGTTGGCGGCATGAAGGAAGCGACAGATTTCATCATCGCCCATGAGCCTCGCGCTCTCAGCGGGCCGGTGATTGGAGCTCACGTGACGGTCGGTCAGGGTCTGACTGCCACCGTCGGCGCGCTTGGATCGGCAACAACTGGTGACTACGGCGTCGCCGCAGCAGGCGATTTCGGCAGTGCGTGCGCCGGAGACTACGGCAGTGCAGTAGCAGGCATGAGCGGAACGGCAACGGTAGGTTTCAAGGGCTCCGCAACAGCAGGTGACTATGCGCACGCTACAGGTGGCGAGTTTTCTGAGGCGCGTGTCGGCGATTTCGGTAGAGCGACTGTCGGTGATGGCGGCAGAGCGATGGCAGGATTGTCTGGCATCGCTGAATCGGGGCTCGCAGGCACTGCGGGAGCGGGCGAAAACGGTCAGATCCGGATTCGCTATTGGGATCCCATCACTTACCGATATCGCACGAATGTGGGCTATGTAGGCGAGGATGGGCTGCTACCGAACGTCCCCTACAAACTAGATGGCAATTTTCAATTCACAGCGGTATGAACACGTCGGTAACGGGATGCTCGGTGCATCCTTTCCAGCGTATCGTCGCCTGCTCGACTGAAACGTATGTCGCAAGCTCTGGTAAAGGAGACTCCGCGCGATGAAGCTTTTAACACGGGCATTCATTCTTGAAAACTATGGCGTGCGTCTCACCATGACTCAGCTCGCCGGACTTCTCGCGATGTCCGAGGGCACGATTCGCAATCAGGTCAGCGCTCAAACTTTTCCAATCCCAACTTACACGGAGGGTGTCAAGCGATTTGCTGCGTATGATGCTGTGGCTGATTACCTTGACGAAATGTCCACAACTGCTCGGCGGCAAACGCAGCTTAGCGCCCCCGCTCACTAAGTTTTGTTTGATGCTGCCTCTCGTCAAAGTACTTGAATGGGCGTACCTTTCTCAGCGTCAAACGAGGATACCGGACTTCGAAAGCGCCGACCGCTCTGTCAATTCGGCGGAATTTCAGTTTCGGCGCCATGATCTTTCGGCAAGGTCCGAGCGATGCTCGCCCATACGCTATCGGCAGCTCCTCGCCTGACGCGGCGTGCCGTGGCCAATGCCATCCAAGCGAACGCAATGGCACCGCCCATGGCAACGAGATCGACGCCTATCGCTGGAAAGCTTGCGCTCGTCCACGGAGTGCGGCTGGTTGGTAGAAGTAATCCAATCAGGCTCGTTATCGGGACTAACGCCGTTAGCGCTGCGGCACATTGCAGCAAGGTGATGGCTGCGTTACCGGGCCCACGCAAGAATGCCAATGCAAGTGAACTGAAAAATGTTGCGTAGTAAATGCCCATATGCCACGCAGCCAGATTGACCACGTGGCCGTACAGCCATCTGCCAGCAACAATCGTCGCCGAAATGCCGCAGACACACCCGAGACAAACCCCCACTGTCGCAGAGGCCATGTACCGTGTTCTGCGCTTCTGCACGGGGACTAAGCCGTTGCGTCGTTGGGTTTTGCGCCGCGTTTCCACCCACAGCAGATTGCCAGTGTAGAAGAGGAAGGCACCTGCTAAACCGAGAAAGAAATATAGCCACGCAACCACTTTTCCGCCAAAGCTGCCAAAGTGAAGCGCAAAGAAACTCGTAACGGCGGTGAACATCCCGGATTGATGACCGGGTAGATAGTCGGTGCTTTTGACCTCGCCTGAAAAGGGATCGAGCACGATGAACCCACCGGAGAGCGAGCGCATGATGCTTCCAGCGTCTGATCCCCAGGCACGCACCGAAGGGTGAAGGCTATACACATGGTTGTACTGGAGCGTGCGAGGACGAAAGTCAGGCGCAACCTCGGCGATCTTTGCGAGCAGCGCATTAGGCGGAATCATTGTGCGCAGGTCTCGATAGTTCGTGTCTTTGAAATCGAAGGGCTGCTCTCTCTCGGATGTAGCGAGCTTGCCAATGTGGAGCATTTTGTCCTGTAAAGCATAGATGCTGTCATGGAAGGCGAAAATGACAGCGGTCAGCGCGATCACCAAATGGAAAGGCAGACTCACGATACCAATCACGTTGTGCGCGTCGAGCCATGTGCGCTTGAGATTGTGGCCTAGACGCAGCGCGAAGAGGTCTTTGATAATTGTCGGTAGCAGCACGATCAATCCCGACACAAGCGCCAGCGCGTAGAGTACCGCAATCACCCCCATTACAACTCGGGTCTTGTTTGTATCAACGGGTAAGCCCACCACGCGATGCAAGTCATCCAGAAATTGAGGTAGTCGCGACGACTCGATCGGGATGATGTGGACTTTTCCGTCCGCGATCGTTGACATGTACTGCTGGCTTAAGGCACGACCATGGTCATCTAGCTCCAAGCCCGGAAGGCGTTCCTCCCAGGTCATGCGCCCGGGAAAGCGCCCGTCCTCCATCAGATCGATGCGGAATTCGCGGGCGACGGCCGGCCTTTGCGCCAGCGTCTGTTGAATGAGCGGCGGCACCTCACTAAGCGGCACTGTGTGAACGGCTCCGTGGGGCGGCGATACCCACTGGGCAATCGGCTCTTTGAAAACGGTCAGGGCTCCAGCGTAAAAGGCGATAAAAAGCGCCATGCCGGCGCACAAGCCAGCCCAAGTATGAACGGACTTATAAATCCGGAAGATATCAGAACGCACTTTGACCTAATTCAGGAAAACGTCTCAGATGAGCCATTCGACTACAAGCGGAAGCACGCCGGTCGCGCACGACAAGCCAAGCCATAACCACGCTTGAGCGCCGCTGCGAAAGAGGTAGCAAAGGCTTGCCACACCCATCCAGATGGGTGCCACTAGCCACATCGCAAGTTGCGCGCGAGCGCTGACAGCGCTATCTGGGCCAAAGCGTATGAGCAGCGAGCCTGCAATAATTCCGAGTGTGAAGCCGAGTATTTGACCGGCCAAGGTTTTCGAAATCCAGTCGGCATGGATCGCCGGTCGTTTTTTGGCGTAGCTCATGAACGCGGTTGTTTTAAAATGCTGCGTAACGCACCGAGATAAGGATAGACAACGAACATCACAATCGCCGCAGTCACGAACAAGAAAACCCCCGCAATCGGTTGCATGGAGTTAGTCCACAAAACCAAAGCTGCCAGCATTGAGGCAGCACCGCCAATGCGCGTTGGAATCGCCGGTAGCGGCTTTTGTAGCCAGGTTTGATTTTTCGCGCACAAATAGAGCAGAAGCGTGCCAATCGTGAGTGAGAGGAAGGCGAGTGCTGACACAATTAAAAGTCCACGGTTGCTGACGCAAGGAACGTTCGCGGCGCGCTCAAGACAGCGAGGCCGTCGCGCCAACTCGCATCCCAATAGGCGCGGTTTGCTATGTTTTGAACTCTGAAGCGCAGCGTGACGGGCGTCGAGCCCACGCGAGTGGCATATCGCGCGCCAAGATCAAATCGCGTCCACGATGGCAACATCTGAGTGTTGGCGCTATCTAGGTAGATACTGCTCGTGTAAATAGCAAGCGCACTAAGAGTGAAACCCGGTAAGAAGCCAACATCCCATTCAGCGCCCGCGTTCAACTTCCAATGCGGTGACGCAAACGCAGTATTGCCTTGGTTCACGCCCTTGGACGTACGGGTAAGGATACCGTCAGTGTAGGCCACGCCGCCCAGTAGCCGCACACTGCGCACTACTTCTCCAAACACATTGTATTCAACCCCGCGGTTGCGCTGCTGGCCGTCGCCGTCGACGGAATAGCTGTTTCCCGCATAGACGTTGATGATGCTAGGGTTAGTAATTTGATAGAGCGCGAGCGTATGGCTCCAGCGGCCGAGGTCCCACTTCGTCCCGACTTCAATCTGTTTGGTCTTGAGTGGCGGAATCACCGCCCCGTAATTCGTCGCTGCGGGATCGCTTACCGTCGAGCCGCTGGTCAGCCCTTCGATGTAGTTGGCATAGACCGACAGACTGCGCAGCGGCTTGACGACGACCCCAAACATTGGCGTCGTCGTACTGACGTCGTAGGAGCTGGATCGCCGTACTTCCGTGCTGTTTGCCGACACTGGCGAATAGCCTGTGACCTTTACTTCTTGACGGCGTGCCCCGACGATCAGTTTTACGCGGTCGTTCAAGGCTGACATTGTGTCGGCTAAAGAGAAACCTGTAAGGTTCGTATCGGATGTGAGCAACACCGGGTAGCCCGTCGTTGTCAACTGCATCTGAGTGGGCGCGTAGATGTTCGAGGTGTAAAACGGAGTCGGATGCCTAGTCGATGCACCCGCGGCGATACGTAACGTGCTGTAGCCAAATGACCAGTCGTGCTTGATAGGACCAGTATTAAACCGCCCGCGTACTCCTGCCTCACCGGACTTCGTATTGTTGTAACTCTTGCCGGGATTCAGAGTGCCGCTGAAATTGCCTGTCGGCCCCACGTTGCGTGCGGCCGACGACGGGTAGCCGGTCTCATCGTGTCGACGCTCGCCGTAACCGGCATATACGCTCAGCCAGTCAGTTAAATCAAATTCGCCACGAGCGACCGCGCCCACGTCTTTGGAATCGTAGAAGGTGCCCGGGAAAAGGTTTGTGCTTGTACGCGGCGCCTTCGGTATTACTGGCGTACTGAACGACGCGAAAGCTCCAATGCCCCCAGTCGCGTGGTAGCGCGTGTCATAAGCGTCTAACGAAAAACGCGCGCGCTTGCCAAGGTAATCCAGCGCCACCGCCCCGAGCCAACGATTGAGCGATTGACCATCAAGACCGGTGTGCCCGGCGCTACCTTGACCATTGACACGCACGCCCCACTCGCGGTTCAACCCGAAGCGGCGACCCACATCGACATGCGCACCAAACTGCGAGTCGGAGGCGTATGTTGTGGTAACCCGTGCCATTGGCTCTTCTTCGGCTCGCTTGGGCACGATATTGATGTTGCCGCCGACGGCGCCGCCCGGCGACTGCCCGAAGAGCATGGCGGCTGGTCCTTTTAAGACTTCGACACGTTCGGCCATTTCCACAGGAATTCTGCCGTACGGAGAGATGCCATACATTCCGCCAAACGACATGTCATGACCATTCAACAAGAAGCTGCGCACGTTGTAAAACTCGAGACCATACGTGCCGGGGCTGCCTTGTCGGACAGAGACGTCATTCGTTAAAACGTCGCCAATATTTTGCGCCTGCTGGCTCTCAATCAATTCGGACGTATAGCTGCTAAAGCTGAAAGGCGCGCTCATCTGACCGATATTACCGAGCACGCCGAGGCGTGCGCCACGTGCAACTTGTCCTCCGGTGTAGGGTGCGGGTAAATCTTCTGCAGTCTTGGCGGCCGTGACCTTTACAGAGGGAAGCGTTACGACGTTCTCGGCTACAGAAGGGAGTTCGTCCGCCCGAGCGACTACGATGCTGCTTGCTAGCGAGGCAACAGTAAAAGCAACAAAGCAGAGCCTACATAAGAAGGATAACGAAGCAATTCCAAGGATTCCCATCATAGCTACCATCGAGTAAGATTTTACGCAATTCGACAATGCTAATGAGAACCATTCCTATTTAATATAGTACTAGTCCGATTTTTGAGTTGTCATTGTCAGACGACGAATCAGTGAAATCTTGCTGCGCCTTACTGCCGCTAATACGGCGAGATCACGTTTCATGAACGAGCTACATACTAGCTTGAGGGATGATTGATGAAGGCTTTGCTTTTCTTCAAAAGTTTGCGCGCATGCAAGACTTCACCTTGTTCCGAGCGTCGGCAACTCGGTTGATTCCAGTGTTTGCGCTGGTTGCCAAAAGATCGCTGCTGCACTTCCGTGCCGACGAGACACTGAAAGTGACCCATGCGTACACCGCCTTTGTTGCCAGTGTTGGGATGAGACAATCAAGCCTCTCACTCGCGCGTTCTTTCTCGAAAGTACGGCGTGCCCTTACGGTGAATCAGCTTTCCATACTTCTCGAATGTCAGAAGGAATTACTTGTAATCAAGTAAGCGCTGAGCCGCTCTCAATCGCCACATACACCGAGAAAGCTTCTTGACATAGGAGCGTCAATGCGCCGATGGAAAGCTTCTTCAACAGCTTGAAAAACGAACGGGTTCACGCCACGCGCTACCGGACGCATCAGCACGCTAAGGCCGATCTGTTCGAATACATCGAAGTGTTTTACAACCGCAGTCGTCGTCATTCGTCGCTCGGCCTAGTTTCTCCGGAGCAGTTCCTCCGGGACTGGATCAAAGCTCAGCAGACCAACGATGCCGCTGCATAACTCAGGACTGATGGAAGGCGAAAACCCGAGGGAAGCTCAGATCGGTCAATCGCGCACTGCCGACGCATCGTCCATTTCTGCATTCTCTAACGCAAACTCGACAATATTTCGGTTCGCTTCAATTAGACGCCGACCCCAGATGTACGCTGCACGCTCTGCCATTGCCTGAGACGGAAACAACGCCGGCACTGAATATTGCGCAGATATCTCGCGACGCGTCGCCGAAGGCAAATTCCTGAAAACGCGCACGACGCATCTCCAGCCGTCCTGATACTCCTCTACCAAGCACTCAACGATGTAACCGCCGATCCTGTACATGGCGACCTCCGCTATTGATTTCTTCATACAGGCAAATCACGGGCCTAATTAACAGCACAATTCCAAGGCAAGGAAAGCGTCAGCTGTGATGGAGCGCTGGCATATCTCATGTGAGCCGCGTGCTGGCAGCGGTTAGTTCGTTGAAAGCATTCATGGCATAGCATGGCATTGAACAATTTGCCCCAAATAGTAGGAAATGCGCATTCATCTTGATTTGGTAGGTTTACCAGTTAAAATGGATTTATGGTTGATCGCAGAGGTGAAATCATTGATGCCGGTTTGGCGGTGATCCGCGAACTCGGTTTTGCTGGGCTGACGCAGCCGCGTGTAGCGGCCCGGGCAGGGCTTAGGGCTAGTCACTTGACCTACTACTATCCGACGCGAGCCGACCTACTTTCGGCCATCGGTCGAAGTGCGGTTGATCGCCAGCTATCCGCCGTGAGGGCTATGTTTGGCGGCCTTAAATCGCTAGACCACGCGGCAGTGGCGATCGCTGAATTGGTAACTCGGCACGACAACACGCGAGTTTTATTGGCGCTCGCCCAAGCAGGAGATCAGGCGCCTGAAATCCGTATCATGTTCTGCGAACTTGCGGACGGTATCGCAACGGAGATTGATGCTTTTCTCACCCGCGTGACAGACCGCCCGCCGGCGGCACACGCCGCGCGGATGCTGCATGCGGCATCGGTTGGCTTGGCTGTTGTCACACTTGCGACTGGACGCGCTGATGGTCAAGAAGGCGTAGCAAGAATGCTACGCGACCTGCTCACCGCAGTATCGTAATCGTCTGCCCCTCGCAGGCGATTTCTTCGATCAATTACTTAGGATGACTGACATATGAATACTCCTGTGCTGATTGTCGGCGCTGGCCCTGTCGGAATGACACTCGCATCCGAACTTGCCCGCTATGGCATTCCGGTCCGTATCATCGATAAAGCGCCGCATCGAACCGACAAGTCGAAAGCCATGGTTATCTGGAGCAGGACGCTAGAGCTGCTTGATCGGGGGGCTGGCGGCGCCGCACCGTTCGTTAACGCCGGTTTCAAAATTGAGGGCGTCGCCTTCATGGCGAACGAGCGAGTTGTTGGTCGAGTCGACATGGATTCGATTCCAAGCTTGCACAACTACGCGCTGGCGCTACCACAGTCCGAGACTGAGCGACTCTTAGAGGAGCGGCTGATTAGTCAAGGAGTTGACGTCGAGCGGCAAGTCGAAGCAACGATGATCACGCCCGACGAATCCGGCGCGCACGTAGACCTAGTCCATCCTGACGGTCGCAAGGAAGCTGTGCGTGCCGATTGGTTGATCGGTTGCGATGGTGCGCATAGTACGGTGCGCCATGCTCTGAGCGTACCGTTTGCTGGCGAGACGTTGCTAAGCGACTGGTTTCTCGCTGATGTGCATATGAGCGGGTATCCTCGCCCGGATACGGATGCTTCCATATACTGGCACGAGGAAGGCGTCTTACTTATTTTTCCGATTCAAGCGGGGCGTTACAGAATTATCGGCGATCTGCCGGCGACTCAAGATGCAGTACCGCCGACGCCAACACTTGATCAAGTGCAGAAGCTTGTTGATAAGCGCGGACCCGCAGGAACTGAGTTGAAAGATCCTATCTGGCTGTCTGGCTTCCGGATAAACGGTCGCAAGGTCTCAAGCTATCAGCAAGATCACACCTTTCTTGCCGGAGACGCTGCGCACATTCACAGCCCTGCTGGCGGACAGGGAATGAATACTGGCATGCAGGACGCTATAAACCTAGGCTGGAAACTCGCTCTCGTCATCCGCGGCGATGCACACGAGTCCTTGCTCGACAGCTACACTCCCGAACGGAGCGCGGTCGGCGACTCAGTACTTAAAGCAGCTGAACGGTTGACCACTGTTGCGACCATTCGCAACCCGGTAGCACAGCGACTTCGTAATCTCGCCGGGCATTTTGTCTTGGGACTTACGCATTTCACTCGCGGCGTTGCCGAAACGATGTCGGAAGTCGATATCCATTACCCCGATAGCCCGCTCAACGGTCCGCATCAAGGCGGCTTGGTGCCTGGTCAGCGAGTGGCTCCGGTTGAAGGCTATCCTCCAGCGGGCTCAGGCCAAAGACCCTTGTTCGCGGTGTTTGGGGCGCTTAGCAGCGACGTTGAGCAAATGGTGAAGCGGTACCCCAACCTACTCGAAGTGAATATAAGGCCACCCTTGCAGGACAACCTGATTTCGCTTGTGCGCCCCGACGGATACCTCGCGTGCTCCGCAAGCGCAACCGAAGATATTTCAGCCTATCTCGGGCGGTTGAGTGTTCCGGCTAAATTTTCGTCGTGAAGGCCTTCAGCTTCGCATGGTGTCGGTCCATTCACGAATCGCAATGATGTGGCCGCCGGGAAGCCGCCTAGCCGGCGCTTCCCTTCGCTAGGCCTACGGAGCAGGTTGATAGGTCTGAATTCGCGGTCATCCAAGCATGCGGTGCTTCCATTCAGCGTGTCGATTAGGCAATACCAGTGTGCCCGTTGAGCACAATACGCACCTTCCTTGCAAGTTCAGCTCTACCGTAAGGTTTGTGGAGCACATCGAATTCCACGCCTCGCGCGTCAGTGCTTTCTAGAGATGCATCTGCGTAGCCCGTGGTGAGAAGAATCTTGATAGCTGGCTTTTGCTTGCGCGCCTCGCGAGCCAGCACGACCCCATTCATATTGCCAGGCATGATCAGATCCGTGAACACCATATCAATCTCCGGGTGTTCGTCGAGTATCTGCAGCGCCTCTTTACCGTTAAACGCAACGTAGGTAGCGTATCCGATCTGTTCAAGCATTGCTCTGGCAACTTCTGCCACCTCGGGACGATCATCGACAATTAAAATTGTCTCGCTCCCGCCTTGTTCTACCAATTTGATTGGTGGGGAATGTCCTAACTCATCGTCAGCGACAGCAGGAAAGTAGAACCGAAGCGTTGTACCGACGCCGACTTCCGAATAGATGTTCACCGCACCGCCCGACTGCTTTGCGAACCCATATACCATTGATAGACCTAAGCCTGTTCCTTTGCCCTCCTCCTTTGTCGTGAAGAACGGATCCATCACTCTATCAATGATTTCGGGAGGGATTCCAGGGCCGTTATCAGAAACAGCGATCGAAACATAATGACCCGCCGGCAGGTCTGCAAACCCGATTACCTGCCGGCTTTCGAGCTCTACATTCGATGTATGCACGACGACGCTCGCATTCGACTGTCCGCCGAGTGCATCGCGCGCATTTAGAAGCACATTTAGCAACGCGACTTCGAGTTGGGTGCTATCGACCCGACAATTACGCAGTTCGCTGCCGAGTTCCGTGCGCAGCGATACATGGCCACCTAACGTGCGATTTGCCAGTTCGACCAAACCTCTAACAAGAGCATTCAGGTTCACGACACGGCCAGTCAACCGTTGCTTACGCGCGAAGGCCAACAACTGCTGCGTAAGCACTCCGGATTTGGAGACTGCACCCCGGACTTTCTCTATCCCAGCATGCAACGTGAGAGGAGAGGCGCCTCTGTCGACACCCATATCTAGGACATCGAGATATCCCGCCATAACCTGCAGCAGATTGTTGAAATCGTGCGCAATGCCTCCAGTTAGTTGACCCAACGCCTCCATTTTTTGCGACTGGTGAAGAGCATCTTCGGCGTCCCGACGTCGACTAACGTCGAGCTGCGAAGCGAAGAAATAAACGACTTCGCCAGATTCGTTCAGAACAGGGGAAATGAACAGGGCGTTCCAAAACGTCGAGCCATCCTTCCGGTAGTTTAGGATTTCCGTCGATATGTCGCGCCGCTCTGCGATCGCTTCGCGCACCGCTTGAATCGTCTCGCGATCAGTGTCTTTCCCTTGCAAGAACCTGCAGTTGTGACCCACGATTTCGTCAGGGCCATAGCCGGTCATTGTAACGAAAGCTTCATTAGCGAAGATGATCGGGTTATCCGGTTTTCGTGGATCGGTAACGATCATCGGCATCCGTGTCTTCGATACGGCTGCAAAGAAAATATCGTTGTGGTGATCATCGATCGATTGGCTCGTATTTGTGACGCTAGGATCTTTAATGGGCTTATTCAAAGTTTTTTCTCTAGCTGTTAGCAATGGAAACGACATAACGATCAGGCATTTTTCTGCCATTTAATCAACGCAAGCGTTTCCACTTCACCAACTCAAGGATCTTCAGGTCTAGCTCACTAATCACGACCGGCTTTACAAAATGCGCATCAAAGCCGGCTTGCAACGCTTTTTTTTTGTCCAGGTCGCTACCATAACCCGTTACGGCGATAAATACGGTGTGCGACATCGCAGGGAATGAGGCGATCTTCTCGATCAGCTGATAGCCATCGGTGTCAGGAAGACCGATGTCGCTAATCAAAACATCAGGCTGCCGGGCAAGCATCAACTCCAAAGCATCCTCAGCCCGATAAGCTATCCTAACCACATGTCCAGACATTTGATAATAAAGTCCCAACGCCTCTGCTGTATCCGCGTTGTCGTCAACTATCACGATATCAAGTTCTGAAAACGCGCTGGCGGCTTCGGGAACGGTATGTTCGAGCGGTTTATCTGCGTGCCTGAGCGTAAGTATGAAATCGCTGCCGTGGCCTCGCCCATGGCTTTCGGCCTTCAAAGTTCCGCCGTGCCATTCAGCGATCCGGCGGGCCAATGCAAGGCCTAATCCAAGTCCGCCTTTCGCGCGATCCAGCGGCTGCTTTCCCTGCCCGAAAACTTCAAAAATTTCATCCATTTCGTCAGGATCAATGCCAATGCCCGTGTCACAGACATGAATCTCTACACCTTCGGTCCCAGCGCGTACAGTCAGTTCGATCCTGCCGCCCTCTGGCGTATATTTCGCTGCGTTTGTTAAAAGATTCGATATGAGCAGCGGACATTGCGTTTGATCGGCATGCACCCATGGGTCATCGATGACTGTGCAAGTGAACAGATGCTGAGCATCGATGATAAATCCGTGACTCAATTCGACGGCCCGGTCAACCAATGCCTTGGCAGACACAGGTTCGAGCTCAAGTTCCACCGCGCCGAATGACACAAGCGAGGCGGAAAGCATGTGGTCAACAATCTCACTCATATACCGCACGTTCCGACCGATAATTGACTTCGCCCACTTTCGCTGCTCGACGTTGATATGGTCCTGTTGGAGTACTTGTACGGCTGTCGTGATCGGTGCCAGGGGCGCTCGAAGCTCATGAGAAAGCATGGCAAGAAACCGATCGCGATTAATTCGTGCAAGTTCCAAACGCTCTTCGAGTGTACGGATTTCCCGCTGAGCCTGAACACCTTCTAGATGTTTAACAACTTGCTGAGCAAACTGACGAAGCGTCCGAATCTCTCCGCTTTGAAATTGGCGAGGCTGTGTGTCTGTTACGCAAAAGGTGCCAAGCGGATGCCCACCTGGTATGCGGAGAACAACACCTGCGTAAAAGCGCACGCCCCCTGCGTCGTTCACGATTGGATGCGCCGAATAGGCTGGATCGCTTAACGCATCTGGGACGATCAAAAGCTCTCCGGCGGTAAGCGCCATCGAGCAAAGGCAATCCTCGTTCGGCCTATTCTCGCGCACAGCTCCCCAAGCAGCCTTACACCAAGTCGTTGCGTCGTCGACGAAGTTGATGAAGGCACTAGGCATTTTTAATGCCGCAGCAGCCAACTGCACAAGGGAATCGAAGTGTTCTTCGGCCGGCACGCCGAGAATACCCAGCGATCGTAGTTGCGATAGCCGACTTGGATCAGAAATGGCGGATGCGGTCGACATGGTACGAAGAGCTTAAGAAAGAAGCCGTAGGTGTGTCCGACGGAGCAACTGCCGTTCCCTTTGTAACGTCCTCGCTTGTAAAACGAGATCCTTCTTGTTTACAGATCACTGTCGAATTTTTGTCATAGGAGAACGCCTAGAGGGATGGATTGGTCCACTAGGCGCATCGATCCGCGAATTTCCAAGCGGAACTCCTGATCTCCCCAACTCCGCCGCAAACCTTCCTCCGCAAACCAATGCGCGGGAAGGATGGGAGAAGCTTTAATCGGATCAAACGCGCTGCAGACGGTAGCTCGCTAAATGTCATATGGGGGAGGCATGAACGATAATTGCTGCATTGCATCTAAATGAGGATAGTCGGTGAGCTGGCTATGGACGTGGGACGGAATCTCGTTTGGCTATCGCTTCGCGCATGATCAGTTGCGCACGCACGACGGCCGTCATGTTGGTTACTTCGTTAAGAATGAGATCTATGGCGCCGATGGCTTTTACCTCGGCGAACTGATATCAGATGAACGGCTCATCACACGGCAACGCAAGCTAGGACGCTTCAGTTTTCCTTTTCAGCCTCGTGCGGTTCGTGCTGAGCGGACACGACGCCCGGCGCGCGCGGCCCGACTGATGCGTGAGGGTTGCCAGGACTTCCCTGCTCCAGAGTACCTTTGAAGCGTCGGACACTTGTGATGAGACCTTTCCCTAATCATAAGTCCACAATCATCTACAAGAGGGCAGCTTGACTTATCCTTACAACATTCAAGTTGCTATCCACTCTTCGAGTGATGACGATCCGTTCGCCGGACCAGGCAGCAGATACAGCAAAGAGCTCAAACAATTTCTGCGCGTTTCCGAGTCGTTAGGCGCGACGGCCATCCGCCCGCAACTGACCATGGACAGTGCGGAACTTCAAACGGTCCTAGAATTCGCCGCGCCCCTGACGCACGACGCCCTAAACATGCTTGCAGCGGCGGTGATCGCATGGGTCCACGGTCGCCCCGGCCGCCGAACAGAAGTAAGTGGTTTCGGCGTCAAGATCAGAACGAATTCAGTCGAGGACGCAAAGCACCTCATTGACCAACTGGCAACGCTCCAAAAAAACATCGAGACCGGAGGTGAACTTGGTTAAGGTGGTGCTCGTATTGTTGCGGTAGCAGTTATCGACGCTCGCGGTAAATGTAGGCGGGCCAGCGTTCGCCCGATCTATGGAGTTTTTGCGTCGCGATTCGCAATCCGCACGTGTTGCACGTCTATGCGCCGACCGCAGGAAATGCTCCGAGCTAACGAGTCGGTGTAAGCTCAATCACCGCTATCTAAGCGATACACGAATAGGAGATAAAGATGGAGCGTGTAGCCACGCTACGTCTAACGCTGATACGTTCAACCTACGACGAGGCTGCGTTCAGCCCGAATTACCAGCGTGAGCTCAGACAGTTCTATCACTTAGCACGCGCTGATCACACTAGGATCAGCGCCATCGCGTTCAGCGTGCCGGGCGTTTCAGCCGATAGCGGCTACACCGGCGAGTTTGTGGTGCCCCTTAGTCAGGAAATCGGCCCTGTGCTTGCGCGTGCTGCGCTGGCCTGGATAAACAGTCAGGCCGGCCGCATCCTTAGGCTGACCCTTGGATCTCTGGACTTCGATTTGCGCACCTCGAGCGATTTCGAAACGCTTCTCAAACGGGCACAGACACTGCTCGCAAGCTGGGATCCAAGCACCCGATCTGAGAAACCAACGACGTGATTTCCGGAAGACCGCTCCGTGCCCGATAAATCCATTTCCGACCTCCGTGAAGAGGTGGTTGCCGCTCTCGAGGCCCTTGAAGCTCTCGTCATCACCGTCGACTTCGATTGCGAGGATCCAGACAGCGTAGAGGTTGCCATTCAGAAGGTCGAAGCCGAAATCGATGCAGCCGTAGGGCCCGTTCGTGGCCACCCTTTAATTGAGTCAGCGGTCTCTGCGCTGAAGGCCGAGTGCCGGGAAGGGCTCTATAGGCAAGCCGAGCGCGCAGCCCCGATCATCCTGGGCATCACGACAAAGCCGACACTGCATTGACCACTCAGACGGTTTTCATACTGATTCGACCGACATCTCTTCCTTCTCATTGATCCGCCAGGAGATCGATTTCTCTTTCGATCTGCGGCTAAGTCGACTCGATTGAGTGCTTGTTGTTCGTTCAACGGGAATGCACGCCGGTTCGCCATTTAAGGCATTTTGCCGTCAAGTGATAGCACGCTGAGTGTTAAAAGCGTGTACGTTATCGACGCACAAAGTGCGATGCGCTGCAACGCTTCATGTCGGCAATGCTGGGTGGTGTCGGGATACACTGATTCGGCCCATTGCTGCGGAAAAAAAAGCAACGAGGGTGCTACAGATTCGCTACAACGGATTGCCAAAAGCTTGACTGGAAGGCGTAACGCCGATCATTCCACCCCGTGAACTACGGGGAGCGCGCCAGCATCGAGGCGCACGGCTCGCCGTTGCGAGACGGCAAAGCGAGCGCAGAGTATAGCAAACGCCACTCGCGCTAATCGGGACGTCGCGCGGAAAATTCATCACGCTGACGCCAACGGCGTACGTTCAGGGTTTATCCCTATCAAGCTGGATCAGAAACGGCCGCCATCGCAATAATGGACCCTATCCCCGATACCAAGCCACAAGGCGCGTTCTCGGCATTGCTGGCAGACCAGGACCTGACTCATCTCGAGCGGGTGTTGCGGCAGTCATTGTCGCGCGACGCGGGCGGGTACGCGCTGCCACCAGCGTATTGGCGCGAGCGTCTCGCGGCCATCACGCGGCAGGCGCATCTGTCTCACACGCAGTTGCAGACGGTGCATCGTTTGTATTTGTATGTCGACCGGTTCGAAGCCGCCGCAGAGGCACGCGAAGCCAAGCGCCTGGCCGATGCTGCCGATATCGAACCCGGCGCGCCGCTCAGTGCCGATGCCTGAGCCACCACTCCCGCAGCGGATGATGCGCCGCTTGCTCGAGCTCACGTCGCGCCATGCGCTCGCGCCGCGCATCGCGCCAATCGTCGGCCAGCAAGACGATGCTAATGGCGGCAAGCGCCGCGAGGCCCACTAGAAACATCGGTAAGTCGAACATGGCGCCCTCCTTTGAATTGCCGCCATGTCTTCATGATAGGACGCGCAGTCACGCGCGGCCAGCCAATCATCCGCCCGCCGAAGCCCCCTGCCGCGCCCGCTGCTGTTGCGCATGCGCCGCGAGCCGCACGGCCGCATTCGCCGCGCCGTAACCATCGTAACCGCCGCGCCGTTCGATCACTTCCAGGAAGAAGCGCTGATCGAGCTGCTCGGTGTACGCATGAAAAAACTCGCCGCCACGCTCGTCGCGATCGTAAAGAATGTTGTGTTCGTGCATGGCGTCGATCAGTTCGTCGGCCAGGCCGTAGCGCGCAACCAGATCGTCGTAGTAGTTGCGCGGAATGCGCAGGAATTTGACGCCATCGGCTTCGAGTCGAGGAATGGCATCGAAGATATCGGACGTGCTGAACGCCACGTGATTCAAACCTGAACCGCGATAGGTCGTCAGCGACTCCACCACCGCCGTATGCCGGTCCATCGACGCATTCAGCGCAATGCGCACCGACCCGTCGCGGCTGCGTACCGCGCGGCTGCGCACGAGACCGTACGGGTCCGGCACGGTCACGCTCGCTTCGACCTCGAAGCCGAACGCGCTGCGGAAAAACAGCACCCAGGTGTCGAGCGCGTCGGCGGGCAGCGACAAACACACGTGATCGATACGTTCGAGCGGACCCACTTCGTAAGGCCCGTCGATGTCCGTCAAAATGAAATCGGATTCCCACAGCGTGGGACCGCCCGGTTCCTCATCGACGAAATAATCGAGGCTGCCGTCCGGCGACTGCACGCCCGGCACCACGCGCTCGTTCGGTCCGACCTGCCCCGAAAACGGCTTCGACCCATAAGCGGCCGCGCGTTCGAACGCGAGCTTCGCGTCATCGACATGAAATGCGGACGCGCACAGCGACAAGCCGTGCTGCTCGAAGAACGCGCTCGCGAAGGAATCGGCTTCCGCGTTGAGCACGATCGACCCCGCGCCATGCCGGTACAGCGAGACATCCTTCGAGCGATGCTTGCCCGCCAGCCGAAAGCCCAACCTGCCGAGCCAGCCGGCGACATGTTCGCGCGTGGCGGCATCGACGGCGAATTCGAGGAACTGGAAGCCGATATGCGCGGGCGGCGCGGGCGGATCGAAGAGTTCGGCTGGCGCCTGGTCGCCCATCAATGCGCGCGTCTGCTCTTCCAGAAAGCGCAGCGAGCGATGCCCGTCCGCGGCGGTGATGGCCGTGGGCGCGGCGCGAAAACCATCGTTGAAAATTTCGAGCGAGAGCGGGCCGGTATAACCCGCTTCGAACACGCGCGCCGTGAAGCCCGCGACATCGAACGCGCCTTGCCCCGGAAAGCAGCGATAGTGACGGCTCCATTCGAGCACGTCCATGGCGAGCACGGGCGCATCGGCGATTTGCACGAAGGTGATGCGGTCGCCCGGAATCCGCGCGATCTCCTCCACCGAATCGCGGATGGAAAGCGTATGGAAGCTGTCGAGCACGATACCGAGACTTGCGTGATTCACGGCATCGACGAGTTTCCACGCGTGCTTGTACGAGTTGACGTGACGCCCCCACGCAAGCGCTTCGTAACCGACGATCACGCCCGCTTCTTCCGCGAGGCGCGCGAGCTTGCCGAGTTGATCGACGATCAGCGCGTCGTCGCCGATGGTGTCCGGCGACACATTGCTGCACGCCAGCATGCGATCCGCGCCGAGCTCGTGCATCAGCTCGAACTTGCGCTTCGCGCGCTCGGCGTTCTTCGCGAGACGCTCGGCGCTCACGCCCTCGAAGTCGCGAAACGGCTGGAACAGATAGATGGCGAGGCCAAGATCCGCGCACATGCGGCGCACGTCGGCGGGCGTGCCGTCGAAGTACAGCAGATCGTTCTCGAAAATCTCGACGCCATCGAACCCTGCCGCGCGGATTGCCTTCAGCTTCTCGGGCAAGGTGCCGCTGATGGATACCGTCGCAATGGATGTCCGGATTGAACGCAGCATCGCTGCCTCCTCGTTGCATTCAGATGATGCGGGTGGATCGGTGCAGTCCCGTCAGTGTAGGACGTTCGCGGCGCTTGCGGGAAACGGAGCGGTGCGCACGCAATCCACGTCATTGTGCGCAAGCATAACAAACTAACTAGACCGTACAAATACGTGAAAACACCGAAGGACACGGCACCGAGCGCCCGTCACACTGCGCTTACATTATTTGCACTGGAGTATTGCGCATGACCAGCAAAGCGTCTCCCCGCTCCTATCTCGTCGGGCTGATCGGCTCGGGTATTGGCGGCTCGCTCACGCCCGCGATGCACGAGGAAGAAGGCGGCAAGCTCGGGCTCAACTATGTGTATCGACGGATCGACTTGCAGGCGCTCGCGCTCGAACCGTCCGCGCTGCCCGATCTGCTCGATGCCGCCGAACGCATGGGCTTCGACGGGCTCAATATCACGTATCCGTGCAAGCAGAGCGTGATCCCCTTGCTCGACGACCTCGACCCCGACGCCCGCGCGCTCGGCGCGGTCAATACGGTTGTCTTCAGGGATGGCAAGCGGATCGGCTACAACACCGACTGGTCGGGTTTCGCGCGTGCGTTCGAGCGCGGTTTGCCGGGTGTGCCGATGGATCGCGTGGTGCAACTCGGCGCGGGCGGCGCGGGCGCGGCGGTGGCCCATGCCGCGCTGACCATGGGCGCGCGATCGCTCACGCTATTCGATTCGGACGACGCTCGCGCGGCCGCGCTCGCAAGCGAACTCGCCGCGCGTTTTCCCGATCGCGAAGTCAAGAGCGGCGGCGATCTACGCGACGTGTTGCAGATGGCGAACGGCCTGATTCATGCGACGCCCACCGGCATGGCGAAACTGCCCGGCCTGCCCTTGCCCGCCGAGTTTCTGCACAAGGACTTGTGGGTGGCGGAGATCGTCTATTTCCCGCTCGAAACGGAGTTGCTGAAAGCAGCCCGCGCGCTCGGCTGCCGCACGGTGAGCGGCGGCGGCATGGCGGTGTGTCAGGCCGTGGATGCGTTGCGCATCTTTACCGGCCTCGAACCGGATGCCGAGCGCATGTTCGCGCATTTCCAGAGTTTGCTGGAACGCTGAGCCCTTCGGCGCCCTCGAAACCAAAACGGCGGCACTCGCAGAAGTGCCGCCGTTTTGTCTTGGCTCGTCTTGGCTTCAGTCTTCGCGGCGCACGAAGCGCAGCACCGCTTCGATGATCATCTCGCGATGCCGCGCCCGTGAACGCGGCCCGGATGGATCGCGCCCGAACGCCGCGCCCCACGTATGCCGATTCGCCACGCGATGAAAACAGAACGAGCTGATCATCAGATGTAGATCGATCGGGTCGATGTCCTCGCGAAAACGCCCCGCCGCGACACCGCGCGCAATCAGGTCTTCGATGGTCTTGATGACGGTCGAGTTACGCGCCTTGAAGGTCTTCGACTGCTCGATGTATTTCGCGCCATGCACGTTCTCGATAGTCACGAGACGCACGAAATCGCGATGCTTGTCGTGATAGTCGAACGTGAAGCCGATGAACTCGCGCATGGCCTCTTCAGGGTCCAGCTCTTCCAGCCTGAGCTCTTGTTCGAGCGCGCGGATGTCGCCATACACCTGCTCCAGCACGGCTTCATAGAGACCGTCCTTGCTGCCGAAGTAGTAATACAGCATGCGCTTCGTGGTGTTGGTGCGCTCCGCGATTGCGTCGACGCGCGCGCCGGTCAGACCCATTGCCGAGAATTCCTGCGTCGCGATGTCAAGGATGTTCCGCTTGGTCTCCTCAGGATCGTACTTGCGCCGCCCTTCCGAGGACGACGAGGGCGCAGCACTGGCGGCCTTGCTTCCTTTCTTCATTTTTCTGTCTGAGAACGGCATCGAAAATCGATTCTAGCATGGGGTTTCCAAGCGTCTTATGCGCTTCATCCCTATGCGCGGCATTTGTTTTCAAAGGCTTAACCTATAATTTTTCGGTCCCCGATGCGTGGTCCGCATCAATCAAACGAGAATCGAATGAAGCACCTTCAGGTACTTGCCGCATCCTTGCTGGGTCTTGGCGCCTTGCACGCGGCGGCGCAGACGCAACTGCCTCCCGGTCATCCCGCCACGCCGCAACTGCTGGCCGCCGAAGGCGTGATGACGAGCGCGAACATCGCGCGCGGCGCAGCCGACGTGTGTCATATCGACGCTGCCAAGGTGGCGCGTTTCAAGGACATGGCACGCAAGAACTTCCCCGATGCGCCCGACTTCGACGCCGAGTGGAAGCTCGGACTCGCGCAGGCGCAACCGACGGTGGATCGCATCAACAAGCTGCAGACGAGCAATCCGGCGCAATACCAAAAGCAGATCGACGAAGCCTGCCCGGCGCTGAACAAGGGTATCGATGAAGCGACGGCACAGGCTCAATAAGCCGTCGTCCGAAGCGCCCTATTTGCGTTGCGCGTTGGCGTAGTGCAGGCGCTTCTCGACATACATCGCGGCATCGGCGCGTTGCAGCATCGGCTCGATGCGCTCGCCTTCGTGCGCGGTCGCGGCGCCCATCGCGAAACTGAGCGGCATGCCCGAGTAGAACTGATTGTTCACTTCGAGCAACTGGCGAATGCCGTCCATCAGCGCCTCGCCGCCGCGTTCGTCCGTGCCGGGCAGCAGCACCATGAATTCGTCGCCGCCTATCCGCGCCGCCTGGAACGGCTTCTCCACCGCCTTCGAGAGCACTTCGCCCGCGCGGCGCAGCAAGGCGTCGCCGGCCGCGTGGCCGAGCTGATCGTTGACGGTCTTGAGGCCATTCACATCGACCGCGATGGCCGTCACGGGGAACGGACCCTTGCGCTCCAGCCGATTGATTTCATCGGCATAGAACGAGCGATTCTTGAGCTTGGTGAGCACGTCGTGCTTGCCGAGAAACTCCAGATACGCCTCGGCCTTCTTGCGCGCGGTGATGTCCGTGAGCGCGACGAGCACGAGATCCCAGCGCTTCTCGTGCCCCGGAAACACCGAAAATTGCAGGTGCACGTGCACCTCGTTGCCATCGAGCGAATAGTTCAGCACCTCGCGCTGATGAAAGAGCTTGTGCTCCCATAGCTCGATCAACTGCTCCTGAAAGTGCTGCTGCATGTCGTCGCGGAACACTTCCGGCAGACGCGCGAGCAAGGTCGCCTTGTCGGGCGCGGCGAACATGCGCAAGGTGTGCTGATTCACGTCGAGGACGTGAATCTCCTGCATGCATCGTTCGACGAATTCGGGGTGCACGCTCGTAAAGGTACGGAAGTCGACGATACCCCGTTCGCGTACATCGTCAAGCAAGTCTTTCACGGAACTGAAGTCTTCCACCCACAGCGAAACCGGCGAATGCTCGAAAAGGCCGCGCGCATAAAGGCCGCTCGCCGCGGTCTGGCGGCGCATGGTTTCGAGTTCCGTGATGTCCTCGATGGTGACGAGCACACGGCTCCACGTATTCTCGTGCCCCGGCAAGATCGCGGCCTTGAGAAGCACGTCGAGACGCTTGCCGTCGAGCGTGTAGTTGACCGTCTGGCTTACGAAACGCGGTTCGCCGGACCAGAGTTGCTCCAGTTCGTCGATGTGCGTGGTCAGCATGTCGTCGCGAAACACGCGTTCGAGGTTTTGCACGAGATGATCGAGGTCTTTCGCGCCGAACAAGCCGAGCGTGCGCCGATTCACCTTCACCACCCGAATGCGTGAAGAGCATTCGACGATGCGCGCCGGGTCTTCTTCGAGGAACGCGCGCAAGTCGGTGACGCCCGCCGCGCGCCAGCGCTCGAACTGCTCGCGCACGGCGCTGAAGTCTTCGAGCCAGAGCGAGACCGGAGCGAGGTCGAACATGTCGGCATCGTCTTCCGGCACGCTCGCGGGGGTGAACTGTCCAGTGATTGGGCGCGGATCGTTTGGCATAAAAATCCCTTCGGCTTGCGTCGGAGCGCTATTCTTCGCACGATTTGTCTCAATATTGTAGCGCGCCGCTTTTCCGTCCCATCCGCTGATAAGCGAGCAGATTCCGGGCGATTTTCCCGAATCAGGAGCGACGCCCGACTCAATTGAGGGGCGGATGCTACACTCGATCGAATAATGCGCCGCAAGTTCAACTCCCGATCGTAGGCATGCTTGCTGCAATCGGTTGCGTGCTGCCGTATTCAAGCGTGCATCGACACACGTCCGCGGACCCTTTCAGTCCGCCAACTCCCAACACGCGACAAGGAGGCATGACTCTCATGGCTGATTTCCGCATCTGGTCCGACGAATTTCCCGCCAACGGTTACTTGACGCGCGAGCACGAGTTCGATCAGCAGGCTTTCGGCGTCTCGGGCGACAACCTTTCCCCGGCACTGCAATGGGAAGACCCGCCCGCTGACACGCGAAGCCTCGCGCTTACCGTCTACGATCCCGACGCGCCCACCGGCAGCGGCTTCTGGCACTGGGTCGTGGTCAACATTCCCGCCGATGTCCGCTCGCTGCCGCGCAACGCGGGCAAGGCGGATGGCAGCCTCTTGCCAGCGGGCGCGCTGCAAATGCGCAACGACTACGGCACGGTTGGCTTCGGTGGCGCCGCGCCGCCGCGTGGCGACAAGCCGCATCGCTACATCTTCCGTATTCACGCGCTGAAGGCGGATCAACTGCCGCTCGATGCCAACGCGACCAATGCCGTTGCGCGCTTCATGACTCATCTCAACGAGATCGACTCGGCGACGTACACCGGTCTCTATCAGCTGAAATAAGCACCACGCTTCTTCGCCGGACGATGCGCGCATCGTCCGGCCGTTGAACGCGCCGCTCCTACCTTTCGCCTACCGATGGATTCCGAACAAGGTCTTCCCCTGCCGCAGCGTTATTGGGCCATCGCGGTGGTCGCGCTCGGCATTACGCTCGCGGTACTCGACGGCGCCATCGCCAACGTCGCGTTGCCGACCATCGCGCGCAATCTGCTGGCCTCGCCCGCGGATTCCATCTGGATCGTCAACGCGTATCAGCTCACCATCACCATCTCGCTTTTGCCGCTGGCTTCGCTCGGCGACCGCATCGGCTACCGTCGCGTGTATATGGCCGGCCTCGCGGTCTTCACTGTCTCGTCACTGGCCTGCGCGATGTCCGGTTCGCTGCTCACGTTGACGCTAGCGCGCATCGTGCAGGGATTCGGCGCGGCGGGAATCATGAGCGTGAACACCGCGATCGTGCGCATGATCTATCCGCAAAAGCATCTGGGGCGCGGCATCAGCATCAATGCAACCGTGGTGGCGATTTCATCGGTGATCGGTCCGACGGTCGCCTCGGGCGTGCTCTCGGTCGCCACCTGGCCGTGGCTCTTTGCCATCAACGTGCCGATAGGACTCGTGGCGCTTGCCATCGGCACGAAGGCGCTGCCGCGCATGGACGGGCATCGCCGGCCTTACGACTACATCAGCGCGCTGATGAACGCGCTTTTCTTCGGGCTGGCCATCGTCGCGGTCGACGGGCTCGGGCACGGCGAGCATCGGCCGTATGTGATCGGCGAGTTCATCGTGACGGCGGTCATCGGCTACTTTTTCGTGCGCCGGCAATTGCGTCAAAGCGCGCCGCTTTTGCCCGTCGATCTGTTGCGCATTCCGGTGTTCGCACTATCGATTGGCGCGTCGGTGTGTTCGTTCTGCGCGCAGATGCTGGCGTTCGTGTCGCTGCCTTTTCTGCTGCAGAACGGCTTCGGCATGAGTCAGGTCGAAACTGGCTTCCTGATGACGCCGTGGCCGCTCGTGATCGTGTTCGTCGCGCCGCTCGCGGGCGTGCTCGCGGATCGTTATCCCGCTGGTCTGCTGGGCGGCATCGGGCTGGCGGTTCTGACCGTGGGTCTTGCGCTGCTCGCCACGACAGGCCCGCATCCGGATGCGTTCGATATCGGCTGGCGCATGGCTGTCTGTGGGCTTGGCTTCGGGCTGTTCCAGTCTCCGAACAACCGACAAATCATTTCTTCCGCGCCACGGCATCGCAGCGGCGGCGCGAGCGGCATGCTCGGCACGGCGCGGCTGACGGGGCAGACACTCGGCGCGGCTATCGTCGCGTTGATCTTTGGCGTCGAGCCACAGCACGGGCCGCTGATCGCGCTTGGCGTAGGTGCTGGTTTCGCGGCGACGGCGGCTTTGGTTAGTCTCTTGCGGCTGACGGGGAAGCGTAGCGTCGAGACCGTTTGATGGTTCGGCTTTAGCCATGGTTTGGCCGATCACCGACGCGCCCCAGCCCCCACTTGGGCACACCCCTTGCTCCTTTTCGAATCAGGTATCCGCCTCTTGCGGTGCATCAAAATTCGAGCAATGAAGGAGTGAAGCAATGGCAATTTCCCTTGACGGTTACAGGGTCGCGATTCTTGCATTGGACGGCTTCGAGCAAGCCGAACTAATCGAGCCGCAGCGCGCGCTCAAGGAAGCTGGCGCGCAGGTCGATGTCATTTCTCAAAAGCCCGGACAGATCCAGGGCTTCAAGCACGTCGACAAAGGTGACAAGGTCGATGTGGACCAAACCTTCGACGCCGCCAACGCATCCGATTACGACGCCGTCGTGCTGCCGGGCGGCGTGGTCAACGGCGACGCCATCCGCCTGGACGCCAAGGCGCAAAGCTTCGTGAAGGAAGCGGATCAGGCGAAGAAGCCCATCGCCGTGATCTGCCATGGCGGCTGGCTGCCGATCTCGGCGGGCATCATTGCAGGCCGCACGATGACGAGTTGGCCGAGCCTGCAGGACGACATTCGCAACGCGGGCGGCACTTGGGTCGATCAGGAAGTACAGATCGACGGCAATCTCATCACGAGCCGCAAGCCCGACGACATTCCCGCTTTCAACAAGGCACTGATCGACGCGCTCGGCAAGACGCGCGCCGCCTGAAACAAGAAGCGACGGGGCCACCGTATTCAACAAGAATCAACGACCAAAACGGAGTCGAGCCGATGATGCCGCGATCGTTGTTCGCAGGCTGTGCAAGTGCGATAACGCTGGCCGTTGCCTGCGCTGCTCACGCGCAGACCGTCGACGCCGCAATCGCCAAGCTGTCGAGCGTCGACCAGCAGTTCGTGCAAGACGCCGGCACCGCGGGCGCGACCGAAATCGCGGCCAGCAAACTCGCGCTCACGCAAGCAAGCGGCAAGCAGGTAAAGGACTTTGCACAGCGAATGATCGCGGATCATACGAAGCTCGCGAACAGCCTGGATGGAATCGCAAAACACCACGGCATGAGCGAGCCACCGAGCGCGGATTCGTCGGTGATCGGCAGCCTGCAAAATCTTCAGGGCGATGCATTCGACGATGCCTATATCCAAAAGGTAGCCGTCGATGGGCATCGCAAGGCCATGGAGTTGTTCAAGCAAGAAAGCGAGCAAGGCAATGACGCCGCGTTGAAGGCAGTCGCGGCGAAGGCGTTGCCCGTTATCGGCCATCACTACGCCATGGCGCAACAACTGGCGAAGGCAAAGGCGGCGTCATGAGCGTCTTTCAATTCATGGAAGTCATCGATGTATCCGACAGCCCTGCAGCACGGCTGACCCGCGCCGTAGCGGACGCGCATGCAAGACATCGTCCGGCCTATGAGGATTCGACCATGCATATCACCTTTGCAGACGAAAAACCCGTGTTCGATGGCGACGACCTCGCCCTTTACTTCACCGCGCTCGTCGATTCCGAACCCGTCGTGTGCTCGATCAGCGCCGAAGCGCTGGAAGATCATTTCGGCGCTCCATCCGCGCGCGAGGACGATCTGCTTCCCGCATTCGAGCGCGGCGAGGCGCGCATTCGCGCGGTATGCGCCGAAGTGCTCGATGACAACGGCGGCGTGCCCGTCGTGCTGCGTAGCGGCTTGTTCCGCGTCGCGGGACTCGAACCGGATTGAGCAGGACTTACATCGTTAACCCGTTGTCCCGCGAGCGCACGCGCCCGGGCCGAACCACGTAACACTGAAAAGAAGGAGGGAATATGTCCCTGATCATCGCGGGTCGCTTCCAGACTTTTCCCGCTGCAGAAGCCGCGGCACAGCGCCTCTTCGAACGCGGCTTCATCGAAGAAGATGTCACCCTGTTCTTCGTGAATCCGGGCGGTCAACATGCGCGGCATCCGCTGGGTGGCGATGTCGGCACCGACGTTGGCGCGCGCTCCTCGCCCAAGGGCGCGGGTAAGGGCGTGACCATCGGTGCGGTCGTGGGCGCTATCGTCGGCGCGGCGCTCTTCGCCATCTTCAAGGCGCCGCTAATCGTCTCGGCCATTGCAGCGGGTGTCGGCGCTTACGTTGGCTCGCTGGCGGGCGCGATGTCGCATACCAAGACCAAGGAGTCGGCTCACACCGAAGCGGCGCCGCGTCATGCGGGCGTGCTGGTCGCGGTGCATGTGTCGCCGGAGAATTCGAACGATGCCGCCACCATCTTGCGCGATGCAGGCGGCGTCGATGTCGAACGCGCGTCGGGCCGCTGGCAGCAAGGCAAGTGGAGCGACTTCGATCCGTCCAAGCCGCCGAAGCCGGTGGAAAAGTTTGCGGAACATCGTGCCTGAAGCGAATGACTGCGGAAAGCGGTCTGCCGGGCACGCCGCGTGCGTCTACTCGTACCAGAGCCAACGTGCCGGATGTTGCACGATGGCAAGATCCAAACTAATAGGAGGTGTCATATGAGCACGAATGTCGTATCGGTACTCAACGATCTCATCGAAACGTCGAAGGACGGCGAAAAGGGTTTCCTCAAGGCCGCCGAAGAGACGCGTGACGCAAGCCTCAAGCTGCTATTCCAGGACCGCGCGCAAGCCTGCACGACCGGCGCACGCGAGTTGCAGGAAATCGTTCAGCGTCTGGGCGGCACGCCGGAAACGGGCGGCTCGGTTGCAGGCGCGCTGCATCGCGGCTGGGTCGATGTCAAATCGGCCGTCACCGGTCACGGCGATCACGCGATTCTCGCCGAATGCGAGCGCGGTGAAGATTCCGCCAAGAAGAACTATCGCGAAGCACTCGACAAGGATCTGCCCGCCGATGTGCGTGCCGTGGTCGAACGCCAGTATCAGGGCGTGCTCGAGAACCACGACCGTATCCGCGATCTGCGCGATCAGTACGCCGCAGCGAAGTCCTGATTCGGTTTAGCGTCGAAGCCGCGAGGTTGGCGGCTCGTGATGCGACAGTCGCCGCGCCAAGTGCGCGGCGATTTTTTATTGCGGCGCGCATGCATGGAAGCGAAAGCTCAAAGAGAAACGGCCGCTTGCGCGGCCGTTTCAGTGAAGCAGCAGGCAACGACGAAGGCTTAGTGCGGCTGACCCTTGTCGTTCGTCCCGAGCGCGGAAGCCGCAGCGGCCGCCGATGCGCCCTTCAGCTTGTGCGCCTTGTCTTGCTGATGCAGATACGTGCCTTTCTGCTTCTTCGCCGGAGCGGCAGCGGCGTCGGAAGCCGCTTGCGCGAATGCCGTCGTCGAGAATGCGAGTGCCAGCGCGCCAATCAAGGCCATCTTTTTCGTCTTCATAAGAGCTCCATTTGCCGTGGCCCTTGGATGCATCGCGAAGGAAGCATTCGCAGGCCGGCTTTGCGTAACGTCCTCGAACGGACGTACTTCGTTTTAAGGTAGCAAAGATGCTGCGAGGGTATTGCGTGTCATGCCTGTCTGCGACTTTCGCATGGCCGCGCGCACGTTCTCCACGCTGCTCATGCAAGAACCCGCGCTAGAAGCCTGGCTTCATCGTTCAAGAGAGCGATTCGCCAAACTTCCGCGCGGGTTCCGGTACTGCGACTGCTACACCGCGACCCGCCGTGGCGAGCCGGGCATATGCACTATGCCATTAGTTGGCAGCGATTTTAAGATGGTTTTTCACGGAAGCAACACCGGAAACCTGCTTAACGGTTTCTTCGGCGGCGGTCTTGTCTTCCGCCGACGGCACCGTGCCGGTCAGCGAGACGACGCCGGCGCGCGTCTTGACGTGGATATGCGTCGACTTGACGTTCTTCGCTTGCAGCAGTTCGGCCTTGACCTTGGTCGTCACTGCACTGTCATCGACCTTTTGGCCAACGGACGTGTCCGTCGAACCCGAGTTCGTCGTCGTGGTCTGCGCGTTCACGTTCAGCGCGAACACCACACATGCGATACCGCCAGCAGCTTTGAGGAATTGAGTCGTCTTCATGGCAATACTCCATTTTTTCGATTTTCGATACTGCGCGTCCGCGGCTTTGAGCCTATTGCGGAACGCCCCGTGGGTGCTGCTTTTAGTGATGCTCGATCACGTTCGCCGCGTGTTGCACGAATCGTGTCCCCCCTACCGCAACTTGTGTGCCGTGCCCCGTCAAAAGTGCTTAGTGGGTCTCCGCACGCAGCAAAAAAGCACGACGAATCAAAGGGCTTGGCGCATCTCGAAGTCGTCCTCGGCGAGCGCGGCATCGACCCGTCAAGTCCGATCCATAAGCCCGGAAGGGCGCGGCGCTTTTGTCTGAGTGCGTGTAAAAAGTGCGCGAAAGCATCGCTTCGCCAAGTGAAAACAAGCCGTGGACAAAGATCGAAACGTAGATGCAGCAGGCATCCGATGCGCATTGGCATAACCATTGCTTAAGTCCTCGTCACGAACACCTCTCAGTCCAGAATAACGAGGATTAGCAAGCAATGCCGCCTACACTCGAACTTCGCACCAAGCAAAGCCTCGCACTCACCCCGCGCCTTCAGCAGTCGGTACGCCTGCTGCAGTTGTCGTCGCTGGAGTTCCAACAGGAGTTGCGTAACGCGCTGGACACGAATCCGTTTCTCGAATACGACGAGTCGCAAACCGAAGACAACGCCCTTTCCGCCGACAACGGCAATTCGATGAGCGACTCGCCGCTCTCGAATTCGTCCGACAATGCAACCGAAGCGCCAATGGCCTCCGAAAGCAGCATGGACAGCGACTCCGGCGGCGACAACAATTCGCGCGACGACTCCATGAGCGACTACTCGTCCGATCCGTTCGGCCGCAGTTCGACGCGCAACAGCGGCGACGGCGAAGGTTCCGATCCCGCCGACTGGGTACGCATCGAGCCGTCGCTGCATGAGACCTTGCACGATACGCTGCGCCTCTATCAACTCAGCCAGCGCGACCGCGCGATTGCCCAGCTCATCATCGAAGCATTGGATGACGACGGCTATCTGCGTCAGGAACTGAGCGAACTCGCCGATGTGGTCGATATCGAACCGGCGCTGACCGAAGACGAACTCACTATCGCACTCAAGCTCGTGCAGTCGCTCGACAAGCCGGGCGTCGGTGCGCGCAATCTCTCGGAATGCCTGACCCTGCAGCTCGATGCGATGCCCGAAGGCACGCCGGGCCGCGCCGTCGCACGCGAGATCGTGGGACATCATCTGGAACGGCTTGCACGTCGCGAGCAGGCCGAACTGCAAAAGAAGATCGGCTGCAGCGCGGAAGAACTGCGTATAGCGTGTGCGCTGGTGCGTCGTCTCGACCCGAAGCCGGGCGAGAACTACGGCGCGAGCGAAGACAACTACGTGGTGCCGGACGTCATCGTGCGTCAGGTCAAGAAGAGTTGGGTCGTCACGATCAATCCGGCCGTGCTGCCGCGCGCGCGCATCCACCGCATGTACGCGGAATTGTTCGCGCAGTCCGCTGGCGCAAGCCGTTCGCCGCTCGCGCAACAGTTGCAGGAAGCGCGCTGGCTGATCCGCAACGCGCAGCAGCGCTTCACTACGATTCAACGTGTGGCCGAATGTATCGTCTCGCATCAAAAGGCGTTCTTCGATTACGGCGAAATCGCGCTCAAGCCGCTCGTCCTGCGCGATGTCGCCGACGAACTCGGCCTGCACGAATCGACCATCTCGCGCGCTACGGGCAACAAGTACATGTCGACGCCGCGCGGCATCTTCGAATTCAAACACTTCTTCCCGCGCGAACTCAGCACGGAAAGCGGCGGTACGTGCTCGGCTGCCGCCGTACGCGCGCTGCTCAAGGAAATGATCTCGAAGGAAAACTCGCGCGACCCGCTATCGGACGTGAGCCTTGCCAAGATGCTCGCGGATCAGGGCGTGATCGTCGCGCGCCGCACGGTGGCGAAGTATCGTCATCTGATGAAGGTGCCGCCCGCCGAGTTGCGCCGCCAAGCCTGAACGCATGCAGCTTTCACGCGCTGACGCATTGGGCGACGACCCGGTCAAGAGAGTCGCCTCGTAGCCACAGCACGCAGCCGCCCTGTCAACGGGCGGTTTTTTTATGCGCGGCCGAATCGCCGCGTTTAGTCGACGCGCTAACGCCAGCCTGCTTCCCGATGCGTGCGCCTGCGTGCCGCCGTTGCCGCCAGCTCCGCGCCGAGCAAAAACACCGCCGCCGAGTAGTAGAGCCACATGAGGATGATCGCGAGCGACCCCGCCGCGCCGAACATGTTAGCCGTGCCCGCATGCGCGAGATAAAACGCAAACAGTCGCTTGCCCGCCTCGAACAACATGGCCGCCGCGGTTGCGCCTAACGCGGCGTCGCGCCACATCATGCGCGTGGTCGGCAAGAACTTGAGCAGAAGCGTGAACGCGAGCATGAGCATGCCGAGTGAAATCGCGCGCTGCGTGACGCTCGACAGAATGATGAACGGATTGCCGTCGCCGAAAGCCCAATGGCCGAGCACTTCGACGAGCGCATCGAGCACGAGCAACGCAACCACCAACAACCCGGAGCCGACGACCAGGCCGAAAGACATCAGCCGAACGCGCAGCAGCGAGACGATGCTTTCCTTCGCGCTCACGATAGGCGTGGGCCAGATCACGTTGAGCGCGCTATGCAGCGATGAAAACGTCGCCGACGCGCCGATCAGCACGCCGCCCGCCGAAAGCAGCGCCGTGCTGCGCGCGATATCCGCGTGCCACGCGTTGGCGACGATGGCTTCGAGCGCGTGCGCCGCATCGGGGCCGACCACGCCGCTGATTTCATCGAAGAGTCTGCCTTGCACGGCATCCGCGCCGAAGAAAACGCTCGCGACCGCGATGACGATGACGAGCGTCGGCGCCAGCGAGAACGCCGCGAAAAACGAAATCGATGCGGAGAACATCAGGCAATGGTCCTGAATCCATTGCCTGACGGGATCGACGAACCACGCAACCCAGCCGAAACGCGACGTGCGGCCGATAGCGACAGGCGTGGAAGAGGTCGGAACTTCTCGGGTCATCGGCGTGAGCTTGGCGGTTATCAATCGCCGATGTTAACGCCGCTTCGAAAGACGTGCGTAAAACGGCGCGCCGCAAGTGCAACGCGGCACGCCGTATCGATCGTTAATGCGTGCTCAGACCTTGTCTTCGTCGTCCGCGGGGTCGGCGTCTTCGTCGAGCAGGCCGCGCGTTTCGTCCTCGATGTCGTCCGGCAGAATGTCCGCGTCCGGTTCGAGATTGTGGTCGCCATCGGCGGATGCTGCCTCGCCGGTGCCGTAGCGGTCGGTATCGCTCGCGAGTTCGGCTTTGGACTGGCCGAGCGCGTGGGCATCGAGTTCGTCTTCGATGTCGCCCGGATGACGCATTTCGCCCTGCACGTCGGAACCGCTATCCGAGGAATCGCTCGGACCTAACGCGCCTGTGCCGTGCCCCTTGCCAACTTCGATCTCGCCTTCTTCATTGGGATTCAGAGTGCTTCCGCTCATCGTGACCTCCTTCGTTTCGTGTCGAAGGTTGAAGCGCAAGGAGCGTTCCGCGAAAGCCTCTTGGCGTCCAATGGCGCGCACAAATAAAAACCCCGCGCCTTGTCGAGGCGCGGGGTCTTCTGGTTACACGTTCAAGCCTTGGCGGAGGGCCGTCTTGCCTGCGTCGATGTACTCGCGCCCTGGCGCACCGTCTTGACGGTCTGCTCGGTGACGGAAGTCGCGGTTGCGACGCTGCGCAGATCCGACAGGAACGAATCGCGCCACACGGACAGATTGTTCTCGCGCAGCGGCGCCATCATATCGGCGTGACGCGCCTGGCGTTCGGCGAGCGGCATCGACAACGCACGTTCGAGCGCTTCGGACATCTGCGACAGATCGAACGGATTGACGACGAGCGCGCCCGGCAGTTGATCCGCCGCGCCGGCGAATTGCGACAGCACGAGCGCGCCCGGATCGGCCGGGTCTTGCGACGCGACATATTCCTTCGCCACGAGATTCATTCCGTCACGCAGCGGCGTGACATATCCGACCTGCGAAAGTCTGAAAAGCGCCATCAGCAGATTGCGTTCGTATTTGCGGTTGAGATATTGAATCGGCGTCCAGTCGAGTTGCGCAAAACGGCCATTGATACGCCCCGCTTCGCCTTCCAGGTTCTGGCGAATGCGCTGATACGTCTGCACGTCCGAGCGCGTCGGCGGCGCGATCTGCACGAGCGAAACGCGGCCATGCCAGCCCGGCGCGTTGAGCAACAGGCGCTCGAAAGCCTGGAAGCGCTCGACGAGGCCCTTCGAATAATCCAGCCGATCGACGCTCATGATGAGCTTGCGGCCACGCATGCTGTCGCGCAGGCTCTTGACCTGCTTGCGGTTGGAGAACTGATCCGCTGCCTTGGCGATGGCGTCCGGATAGATGCCGATCGGATACGCGCCCACTTTTAGCATGCGGCCAAACGCCTGCAGCATGCCGTCTTCACTCAGATGACCACGTCCGCTACGTTCGACGTAATCGGTGAAGGACTGCTTGTCGGCATCGGTCTGAAAGCCCACGACGTCGTACTGACACATGCCGGCAATCAGTTCCTCGTGCGGTGGCACGGTCCGCATTACTTCCGGCACCGGAAACGGAATGTGCAGAAAGAAGCCAATCGGATTCTGGATGCCGATCTTGCGGCACTCCTGCGCGAACGGCAGCAAGTGATAGTCGTGTACCCAGATGATGTCATCCGGCTTGATGAGCGTCTTGAGCTTCGCGGCGAGTCCCGCGTTCACGCGCATATAGCCCGCGTATTCCTCGCGATCGAAGCGCGACAGGTCGTTGCGGTAGTGGAAAGTCGGCCACAGCGTGGCGTTCGAAAAACCACGGTAATACTGGTCGTAATCGCGGCGCGTCAGGCCGACGGTGGCATACGTCACATTGCCGTTTTTCTCGATGACAGGGTCAGCCGCTTCACCGACGATCTCGCCGCTCCAACCGAACCATACGCCGCCCGTCTCCTTGAGCGCATCCAGAACGCCGATAGCAAGACCGCCCGCGCTGGGCTTGCCTTCCTGGATCGGCGCGACGCGATTCGAAACCACGATCAATCTGCTCATTACCGCATCACCTCTCAGTTGTCGTTGCTTGCTCGAATTGGCGGCTGAAGATATGCAAGAGCCGTGCCTTTTTGAGACACGGGCAGGATGAAAATTCGTATCCAAGTGTTACGAACGAAATCGGACACGCGGTAAGCCGTCGCCGCGTAGAAGTTTTTGCTCTTTCGTCAAAGGAAACGTAGGGATGAAATCAGGAATCCTGCTCCGAACCCAGGTCGCGCTGATAGTCGATTCCCTCGCGGCGCACGCCGCCCTGATTGTGCTCGCCGTCGGGCGGAGCGTCAGGTGCGGGGCGGTTCTGGCTGGCGGGATCGTGTTCGATCGGCGGTGCCGGCGCGGCTTCGCCGCCAGCGGTTTTAGCCGCCTCGGCGCGTGCTTCGCGCTTGGAAGAGTGACGCGCGGAGCGTCGGAGTGCGGGATGCCTCATCAATGCCTCCAGAGAAGAAGGCCGTCGAAAATGACGTCGGCGGCGTCGGACCGATCTTGTCGCAATGCGTCTTTATTAGAAAAATCGACCGGACACTGCTTGCAGCGCCGGTCATTGTTGCTCGCTACGTTGTAATCCCTACCTTCGAGATGGAAACTTATTCAAAGCCTGCACAGATTCAGTGAATGGTCGAAAGTCCGCAATTCCCTCATTGCACGTGCGGCGCTTCATTCGGTCCGGGCGGCGGGTCGCCAATGGGCTGCATCGGTTGTTCGGGCGGCTCGCGAGTCGGATCGGGATTCGTGTCGGGCGGAACCGGCGTGGGCGGCGGCTGATCGGGCGGCGTCACGGGCGGGTCCGGCGGCTGGGGCGTCTGCGCGCTGATTCGAGCGCTATCGGATGCGAAATCGGGCATGTCAGGCTCCTTGCGGTCTTGTGATCGTAATCGCCGCATCCACGCTCCTTTTTCTTGCGGTTTCCCGCGCGTGGATGGCAGTCAAAGGTCAGCAAGGCCTATGCCCTTGTTTCTTCCAAGTTACCCCATCTCGCGCCAGAACTCCGCTTCATTATCGGCTCTGAATCCGCATGCGACAAATAAAAAAGCCCGCGCTTTTGCAAGCAGCGGGCAATGTTTTGTCTAAAGATAAGCGACGTTCAGGTATTTTCGCTATCCGCGTCAGAAAGGTCTCCGCCTTCTCCGACGGCTGCCTTGCCAGCGGCATCCTCGCCGTATTCGACGAGCCGGTTGTACAGCGTCTTCAGGCTGATGCCGAGAATTTCCGCCGCCCGCGTCTTCACGCCGCCGCATTGTTCGAGCGTCGCGAGGATGAGCTGCCGATCAGCCTGCGCGAGCGACGTGCCGAAGGGAATCGTCACGGCCGTGCCCGCCGAAGGACGCGAAAGTGAAATCTGCAGCGGCACGGTGGCCGTGCTATCCGAATCCGTACCCGACATGATGTACGCGCGCTGCACGTAGTTCTTCAACTCGCGCACGTTGCCGGGCCAGTTGTAGGACGCGAGCATTTCACGCACGGCGGCGGGAAACACCTTCTTCGTGTTGTAACGCGAGTTGAGTTCGTCGAGGAACGCCTGCCCGAGCAATTCGACGTCCGTGCCGCGTTCGCGCAGCGGCGGCAGGTTGATCGGGAACACGTTCAGGCGGTGATACAGGTCGAGCCGCAGTTTGCCTTCGAGCACGGCCTGCTCGGGATCGCGATTGGTCGCGGCAATCAGGCGCACGTCCGTTTCGAGTTCCTTCGTGGTCCCGACGCGCATGAACATGCCGGTTTCGAGCACGCGCAACAGCTTCACCTGAAGCTCGATAGGCATCTCGGTGATTTCGTCGAGGAACAGCGTGCCGCCGTTCGCGCGCTCGAAATAACCCTTGTGCTGCCGGTCCGCGCCTGTGAACGAGCCGCGTTCATGGCCGAACATTTCGGATTCGATCAGGTTCGGCGAAATGGCGCCGCAATTCACCGCGATGAACGCGTGCTTGCGTCGCAGGCTCAGCTCGTGCAGCGTCTGCGCGGCGACTTCCTTGCCGGTGCCGGACTCGCCGATCAGCAGCACGGACGCTGCCGTCGGTGCCACGCGGCCGATCTGATCGTAGACCGTCTGCATGGCCGGCGAATTGCCGAGCATCAACCCGAAGCGGCCCATGCGGCGCAACTCGCCACGCAAGGTGCCGATTTCCGCTTTCAGGTCGCCGGCGCGCGGCAGGCGCGAAAGGATCGCCTTCACGCGCTGCATGTTGATGGGTTTGACCAGATAATCCGCCGCACCCATCTTGAGTGCGCTGACCGCGGACTCGACGGTCGCATGGCCGGTAATGACGATGAACTCGACGCCCGAGCGCGGGTCCAGATCCTCGAACAGATCGACGCCGGTGCCGTCGGGCAGCTTGAGGTCGGTAAACACGACGTCCGGCGTCTGCCGCACGAGCTGGATGCGCGCCTCGCGCAAGTCGCCTGCCGTGGCTGTCGTCAGTCCGTCTTCGCCGATGATCGCGGCTAGCGCCTCGCGGGTACTGGGATCGTCATCGACAATCAATACATGTGGCATTGCGTCTCGATATTTCCAAAGCGTTTTCAGGGTCACACGCCAGGTGCGGCGTGGTCTTCTCCGGGCGATGACACGGTGGACTGCCCGGGCCGGTGCGGCTTTCGGTCATGCGCCCGTTGTGGCTCGAGCTTGAAGTGCATGACGCAAAAAGCGCGAGAAATAGAATAATTTCCGATGCGCTGTACGCTTGGGTCTGTCAGCCGTAAGTTTTTCCATTTAGGCAACTTATGGCGGATATTCGTTGATTATAAAGGTTTATCGACATAAAAACGCACGCCGGTCGGGCGTGCGTGGAGTTCGTTCAAACGCGGCGGTGATGAAAACGCCTTCCGGCAGCACTCCGTCGCTCGCAATGGAACGACGGTCGTGAACTACTGCGCGTCAGCTTCGCGGGAAATTCCAGGCGTCTGCCGTGCCGCCTACGCCGTGACCATTCACCTCGTGCGGCGCGGGCAGGCGACTCGACGGCGTCAGCACCTTGCCGCCCTCGTCTTCCCAGCGGTGCAGATCGCGGGCCGTGCGACGTGTGGCGGCATCGCGCGATTGCGCCCATTTCCATGCAAGCACGCTGCCCACCGCGAACAGCGCCCCGAAAATTCCGATTGAAGGACGTGCCATCTCGTTTTCTCCCTTGGTTATCTAAATCGCTGTTTGTGCCTTGATTTCGCCGATGCGCGCTCTTGACTACTCAGCGCGCTTCGATCAGCGGACAACCAGAAGCCCGATGAGAAAGCCCGCGCCCGCCGCGATACCCAGCGATTGCCACGGATTTTCGCGTACATATTTTTCGGTGCACTCGACGCTGGTCTTGTAACGCGTCTGCGCGCTTGCTTGCGCGTCTTCGAGCGCGGAGCGCGCCGAATCGACGTGATCGCGAAGGCGCGTGCGCAAGGCATCGACGCCCTCGCCCGGCAGCGACGCCGAGAGCCGCAACAACTCTTCCGAGTCGTTGAGCAGCACCTTGATGTCTTCGATAATTTTCTGCTTGCCCAACGCAAGCTGGACAGTCGTCTCAGTCATGAAATCAGGTCCTTGCCTTAGAAATGTGGGGGTGAAGTCTGAAGCTTTGCGTATCTCAATGCGTTTCAGCGCCCGCGAGCGCCTTGGCCACACCGTGCATCGTGAAACGCATGCGCAGATTGCGCAGGACGCCGCCGGCCATCAACGCGACGCCAAGCATGCCGAACACGGCGCTCGTGACGTTCGCCGCACGCGAGAGCGCAGGTGTGCCCGCCGCGTAACCGAGCACGGCACACATGAGCGCGGTCACCAGCGCGACCAGAGCCCAATGGTAAATGTCGATCGGCTCGCGCACCGCGAGTTCCTGTCCGCCGCGCGTCGGCCGCACGGGCTTGCTGGCGTTGCCACCGAAGTTGCCGACCATATTGCCGTCGCGCGTGGCGGTGTCGAAGTCGAGCGTATCGTCCATGATGCGTGTTACCTCTCTCGCTGCCGTCCGCTCGCAGTCGCGACGTTCACCGACCGCTTGCTGCGAGCCTGTTCGAATAAGGATAGCGCCGTACTTGCAGCTTTCATGCCAGCCGTCTGTGACGGCGTCCAGGAAATGTTCCGCCCGAAGCGGTCCGCGCAAGCCATCACAAAACCGGGTAAGTATTACGCTGTGGACGTGTAAATTCCCCGAGCGGAACGAGAACCTTGCCGGAAGTCACGCGACGCACATGTGCCAATCAGACAAATTGGGCGATGCCGAACGCCGCACGTTGCCGCAAAGTCGTTGCGAATGGTTAAATAGCGTTTATGAGATGGACTTGTCCGTCTACGGAAAACATCGAGCCGCCTGACGAGCGATCGTACGAATGGATCGCGAGCTTGCTTGCCGTCAAACCAAGCGACGTGTTGCTGCCAGGAAACGCCCGAAACTGGCGGCGTCAAGCCGAACTCAGCTAACGCGGCCGGTTCGCATGCTTGGCGCCGCTCTCGCGCATCGACATGCGCCACCACGCTTGACCGATGCCTGGCCGCCATCCGCTCAACCATATTGGCAGAACTCAGGACATATCAGCACACATGGCGACAACCGATCTGGACCCGCCCATCGCCGTCGGCGATACAGCCGCGCAGAAAAAGCGCAATGCGGGGGAAGTGCCGGGCTTGAGATCGTACGGACTGCTGTACGGCTCATCACCCGTGATGCAGGAGTTGTACACGCAGATCGAACGCGTCGCCGGCACCGATGCGACCGCGCTCATCATCGGCGAGTCGGGCACCGGCAAGGAGCTCGTCGCGCGGACCATCCACGATAAAAGCGCGCGCAAGGACGCACCGTTCATCGCCGTGAATTGCGGCGCGATTCCCGACAACCTCATCGAAGCCGAACTCTTCGGTCACGAAAAAGGCAGTTTCACGGGCGCGGTATCGGGACGTATCGGCTACTTCGAACACGCGAATGGCGGCACGCTTTTTCTCGACGAAGTGACGGAGATGTCGCCCGTGCGGCAGGTGAAGCTCTTGCGCGCGCTCGAAACCGGCACGTTCTTTCGGGTCGGCGGCAACGATCTCATCAGCTCCGACGTTCGAGTGATCGCCGCGACCAACCGCGATCCGATTGCCGCCGTGAAGGAAAACGGCTTGCGCGAGGACTTGATGTACCGGCTCGCCGTGTTTCCGCTGCGCGCGCCGCCTTTGCGCGAACGCGATTCGGACCGCGAACTGCTCGCCCAGCATTTTCTGTCCGAAATGAACGCGCAGGAGGGCACGAGCAAGGCCTTCAGCAAGCGCGCGCTCGACGTGCTGCGCACCTACTCGTGGCCGGGCAACGTGCGCGAACTCAAGAACACGGTGTATCGCGCGTTCATTCTCGCGGAGAAGACCGTGGAGATCGCGCATCCGCATCTGGCATCGCGCGTGAAGAAGCCCGTCACTCAGGGCGATGCGATGAACGTCTGGGTCGGCACACCGCTCGCGGATGCGCAGAAGCAGATCATCCTCGGCACGCTCAAGCATTGCGGCGGCGACAAGCGTCGTGCGGCGAAAGCGCTGGGCGTGAGTCTCAAGACGCTCTACAACCGCCTTGGCGCCTATGAAAACGAGGACACCGAATCAGGCGAAGCCCCTTCCGGCGGCAGCAACGAAAGTTGAGCGTCCGTTGGTCACGGACGAACAAAAGGCGAGTGCGTGAAAGCGTTCTCGCCTTTTTTATGGGGCGTTGAGCAACGCGTTCCCGCTGCTTGCAATTTCTTGCAATTTTCTCGAAGCGGTAATTAGAAGCATGCTTCAAAATGCGCGAAGCTCGCGACATGCACGTGTCGCGCATTCTTACGTGGCGGGGCTTTGGCGGCGATTCCTCAAGGAGATTCGCAGCCTGGCTCACGGCGCCTGGGCAGACGAAGGAAACCAGCAACATGCAGATCAGGGTTGAATGGCGCGGCAAGCGCGCCGCCGCGCTTGCCGCGATCGTGTCGGGCGCTATCGCCTGCGTGAGTCTCAGCGGCTGCAATTCCCTCTATAGCGAAGGCGCGACGGCTGGTGCCGGTATCGCCGGTGCGGCTATCGCGGGCAAGGTGACGAGCAACGCGGCGGTCGCCACGGGTATCGGTCTTGGCGCGGTGGCGGCGGCGCGCGCGGGCGTGCAGTACTCGCAGCGCATCGTGCATACGGACACGCAGGACAAGATCGCGTCGGTCGCCGGCCCGCTCGACGTCGGCTCGGTGGCACCGTGGATCTCGGTGCATTCGGTGCCTATCGAAGACGACGAGAAAGGCCGCGTGACAGTGAGCCGCCAGATCAGCAGTGGTACGCTCGACTGCAAGGAAATCGTCTTTTCCGTCGATCGCGACGCGACCAAGGACCGTGCCGCCGACAGCGCGTTCTACGTGGCATCCGTGTGCCGCGACGGCGACAAGTGGAAGTGGGCATCGGCCGAGCCGGCGACGCCGCGTTGGGGCTCGCTGCAATGACGGAGCGCGTGGCGGTATCCATGACGCTGCGCCTTGGCTGCATCGCGGCTTTCGCGGCGGCGTGCGTCGCGATGAGCGGCTGCGCGTCGATTGGCGCGGCAAGCGGTGCGCTCGCGGGCGTGGCGACGGGCGCGGTGACGACCAATCCGGCTATCGGCCTGGGCGTCGGCATTGCGGTGCAGGCCGCGACCGACGAAGTCGTGAAGCGCGTGACGAAGTCTCTGCATCAGGATCAGCAGGTTGCCATCGCGGTGACGGCGGGCATGTCGGACATCGGCGAGACGCGACCCTGGAAGGTCAAGCACACCTTGCCGGTGGAAAATGGCCACGGCCAGGTGCGAGTGCTGCGCGAGGTCAAGAGCGCGCTTGCGAGCTGCAAGGAATTCGCGTTCTCCGTGGCGGATGGCGACGATCCGAGTTCGCATGAAGACTGGTTCATCGCGACGGCGTGTCAGCAAACCGAGGGATGGAAGTGGGCTTCGGCGGAACCGGCGGTCGAGCGGTGGGGGAATCTACAGTAGGCGGGGAGGCAGCGGAACCGCTTTTTTGCTTCGAGGCTTCGAACAAGAAGCGCGGCGAGTCCGCGCTTTTTTGTTGGCTTCGATTTTGGCGATGGCTTGATGTTGGCGTGCCAGTGCAGTGCGAGCCTGCCGCGCCGCTCGTTGACCGTTGCCGTGCGCCTGCTACTTTCGAAAAAGGCGTGACGAGTCCTCGCTTCTCCTTGCCTCGACCTTCAGCGTTCTCACTTGCCTCCAGCACGACGTGATGATCAAAGCCCCAAAGAAAAACGCGGCGTCCTGAACGGCCACCGCGCCTTTCCCGCAAAAACCACCAATAGCCTCAAGCTTCCACGTCCTCCAGACTCAGCATCTCCGTTTGATCGTTGTACGAGAAGATCTCGCCATAACGACCCCAGTCGATGACCGCATCCAGCGTTTCCTGCGCGGCCTTGTCGGAGAGGAAGTCTTCCAGTTCCTGCTCGAAGCGCACGCGCGGCGCGCGATGCCCCGGCCGCTCGTTCAACACCTTCTTGATCCGCGCCGCGAGCGGCACGTGCCGCAGCAGATGCTCGGCGAACATCATCTTGCGTTCCTGCGTGCCGAATTCCGCGAACACGCGCGCCTGCGGCGTCAGGAAAATATCGCCTTCGCGCACGTCGGCGAAACCGAGATGCTGCAGCACTTCGGCAACCGGAAAGAGTTCATCGACCTCGAGATGCAGCGTGCGCGCGATTTCCGGCATGTCCGCGCGACCGTGATACGGCTCCGCCGCGAGCGTTTCGATGAGACCCGCCATCAGATTGGTCGACACCGACGGCAGCCAGCTTCCGAGCTCGAGTCCCTTCTTCTTCGATTCATCCAGTTGCCGCGCGGTCATCTTCGCGTAAATGTCGTCGACGAGACGCCGGAACGCCGGGTCCAGACGATTGCGCGGATGCTTGAACGGCACCTTGATCTCGGCCATCACGCGGCCCGGATTCGACGACAGCACCAGAATGCGGTCGCACATGAACACCGCTTCCTCGATGTTGTGCGTGACGATCAGCACCGACTTGATCGGCATGCGCCCTTGCGTCCACAGGTCGAGCAAGTCGGTACGCAAGTTCTCGGCGGTCAGCACGTCGAGCGCGGAAAATGGCTCGTCCATGAGCAGCAAGGTCGGATCGACGACGAGCGCGCGCGCAAAACCCACGCGCTGCCGCATGCCGCCCGACAATTCGCGCGGATAGGCATTCTCGAAACCGTCCAGCCCGATCAGGTCGATGGCCGCCAACGCCCGTTCGCGCCGCTCGCGCGCCGCCACGCCCTGCGCTTCCAACCCCGCTTCCACGTTTTGCATGACGGTCAGCCACGGGAACAGCGCGAACGTCTGGAACACCATCGCGACGCCCTTCGCCGGTCCGCGCAAGGGCTCGTTCAGATAAGTGACGTCGCCGGCAGTCGGCTCGATCAGTCCGGCGATGATGCGCAACAGCGTCGATTTACCCGAGCCCGAACGTCCGAGCAGACCGACGATCTCGCCTTCGCGCAGCGAGAGGTTGGCGTCGTCGAGCACGAGCAGTTCGCCCTGGGTCTTGTTGAATCCGCGGCTCACGTTCTGCACGCGCAGGATTTCCGCACCCAGGCGCGGCGGCGTGCCGGGCACGCTGGGCGCCGGCGTCCCCGTCGTGCGCGATGCGCCCGGCGTGTTGGGGTTTTGCGTGTTCTTGGTGTTCTGCATCGGAACTCGTCCTCAATCCAGTCGAAGTCTTGCTTCGGCGTAGGCGTACAGCGGGCGCCACAACAATCGGTTGAACAGCGTGACGAAAAGCGACATCACGGCAATGCCCAGGATGATCTTCGGATAGTCGCCATCCGCAGTGGTCTGCGCGATATACGCGCCGAGCCCGTGCGCGACGACGCTCGTCTTGCCCCACGACACCGCCTCCGCGACGATGCTCGCGTTCCACGCGCCGCCCGATGCCGTGATCGCGCCGGTGATGTAGTACGGGAAGATGCCCGGCAGCATGGCCTTTTTCCACCATTGCCAACCGCGAATCTGGAAGTTGGCCGCGGCCTCGCGGTAATCGTTCGGATACGCCGATGCCCCGGCAATCACGTTGAAGAGGATATACCACTGCGTTCCAAGCACGATCAACGGCGAAAGCCAGATATCCGGGTTCAGATGCCAGCGCACGATGGCGACGACGAACACCGGAAACAGCAGGTTCGCCGGAAACGCCGCGAGAAACTGCGCGACGGGCTGCATCTTCTCGGCGAGCGCGGGGCGCAACCCGATCAGCACGCCGACCGGCACCCACACCACCGACGCAATGCCGATCAGCACGACCACGCGAATCAGCGTGATGAAGCCGAGCACGAACACGTGACCGACATCGCTCCAGCCGACGCCCGTCGACACGAACGAGACCACCTTCCACGTGACGAACGCCGTGACGAGCAGCACGGCCGCGCCCCAGGCGATATCGCCGGTGCGCGTGGACGGCACGGTGGCGCGCAACGGCAGCTTTACGCCTTGCAGCGACGGCAGACGAATCGGGAAGCGCGCGGCCTTCGCGAACAGCCATCCGGCCGGCACCAGCAACCGGTGGATCAGCCGCGTGCGGCGAATCAGATCGAGCAGCCACGATTCCGGCGCGTTGCCCGAGCTCGTGTTCTCCATGCGGAATTTGTCTGCCCACGCGACAAGCGGACGGAACATCAGTTGATCGTAGGCAAGGATAACGACGGTCATCGCCAGAATCACCCAACCGATCGCGGAGAGATTGCGCTCGCCGATCGCCGCGGCCAAATATGCGCCGATGCCCGGCAGCACGATGCTCCGGTTGCCCACCGTGATGGCCTCGGAGGCGACGACGAAGAACCAGCCGCCCGACATCGACATCATCATGTTCCAGATGAGGCCGGGCATGGAGAACGGCACTTCGAGCTTCCAGAAGCGCTGCCAGTTGGTGAGGTGAAAGCCGCGCGAGACTTCATCCAGATCGCGCGGCACCGTGCGCAGCGACTGGTAGAAGCTGAAGGTCATGTTCCACGCCTGGCTCGTGAAGATGGCGAAAATCGCGGCACACTCCGCGCCGATCACGCGTCCGGGAAAAAGCGCGAGAAAGAACGTGACGGTAAACGAGATGTAGCCGAGCACCGGCACCGATTGCAGGATGTCGAGCACCGGCACCAGCACGACCGACGCGCGCCGGCTCTTCGCCGCGAGCGTGCCATAAACCAGCGTGAAGATGAGCGAGGCGACCATGGCGAGCAGCATGCGCAAGGTCGTGCGCAGCGCGTATTCGGGGAGATTGCCGGGGTCGAGCGAGATCGCCTGCGTCTGCAGGGTGGAAATAGGCGCGAGCGTCTCGTGGAAACCGACAGCGGCAAGCGCGATGATGCAGATGATCATCGGGAACGCGACGAAGTCCCAGCGATTGGGCAAGATCCGCCATACCGACGCGTTCGCCGTGCGGTTCAGATTGAAACCAAATTCCATGCAACGCCCTCCCCGTAAGGCTTTGTTCCAACCGCGCAAGGCGCGGGATAGTGCTCATGACGGCAAGCCGTCGCGCGGGCAAGACGCCTTCGTGATCGATGACTGCCTGATCGTCGACTCTCGTGGAATCCGTCGCGCTACCCGCATGCTCAACGTATCTGCCCGTCCAAAAGCTGACAGACGACACAGAAAACCAGCAAATGGATAACGTCAGGCAGCCGTCACTCTTTAACCAGTGCGTACCGGCTGTGCGGAACCGAGCGACACTACACCAAGTTTCGTGACAGTCACAATCTTTCGGCGCTCAGGCACGTCATTCGTGTGATGTTTCTATTTGCTCTTCGGCGCCACGGAGGCAAAATAAAGGCTTGGCCGCCGTCGCATCCGCATTTTGAATGGTCTGGCTTTCTTTTGACTTAACCTCTGCCCCAAGCCGACGAGCAGGCCGACCAAAACCACGCCGGGAGTGCGTTTGAGCAGCGACGAAGGCAACACATAACGCAAGAACCGAACCGCCCGTGCTTACCCTGTGTTGGGTAGACGCCGTCTGTGGAGACAAGGCGCTTGCTGGGCGGCGAAAAACATCGTCCAATCGTGGCTATCACTAACAATAATGAGCGCCGATGCAATGCACTACGCCGCCCCGAAGCCGAACGCCCGTCTGCCCGGCTGTTCTCGCTTGAATCCGCGCGCGGCGTGAGCCAGCGTAGCCGAGAACGCGATGAACAAGACCCTCCTGCACCGACTGATCGCGCTCCTCGGACTCGCGCTGCTCGGCCTTGCGTGCTGGATCGCGGCCGGCTTGCTGTCGGACCGAATGGTACAGCAGGAAATGACGGGCACGGTGCGCACCGAACGACAAATGGCGGCATCCATCGTCGACAACATGGCGCAGGTCATCGCAAGCGATCTCGCGATGTCGCGCGCCATTCCCGCCACGCTCGCACAGGTCGAGCTCATGCAGCATGCGCTCGCGCAATCGCGGGATTATGCCTCGAACCCCGCGGGCTCGGAAAGCGAACGGCGCGCCGAATGGACCGCGCGCCCCAATCTCGCGAAGGTCAACCGCTTCCTCCACGACGCGCAGGGCTTCTCCGGCCTCGATTCCATCTGGCTCATCAACGATCAGGGCTACTGCATTGCATCGAGCAATTCGGCGGACGACAACAGTTTCATCGGCTACAAGATGAGCGCGCGCGGCTATGTCGCGCGGGCGCTGCTCGGCGGCTTCGTCGAGATGTACGGCGTCGGGCGGCTTTCGGGCGATCCGGGCATCTACATCGCCGCGCCGATCTACGACGACGGCATCCTCGTGGGCGCGGTGATCGCCAAGGTGAGCATCGACCGGTTGCGGCATTGGGTGTCGCGGGCCGGCACCTTCGTCACCGATGAAAACGGCGTCGTGGTGATGGCGCACGACGGCGCGCTCGAGTATCAGGCCATGCCCGATGCGCCCGTCGCCCAAATGACGCCGCGCGAGCGGCTCGAACATTACCGGCGCGAGGACTTTCCGCCGTTGCGCGTCGCGCATGTCGGCGATCAGATGCGCGCGGCCGAGCACTGGCTCGCGCCGACGCTCGCGGAAACCTTTTATGCGACCAACGGCAGCAGCGTGCCCGCGCTTTACGACGAGCGCACCGGGCTGAATTCGGGGCTGTCGGCGCACATCGTCCATCCGCTCACGAGCTGGCCTGAGATCAGCCGCAACCACAGCCGCGACCGCGTGCTGGTGTTCCTGACGATGCTCGGCGTCGTGACACTCGCTATCGTGATCGCCGTCTCGTATTCACGCGAGCGCCGTCTGCATCGCGCGACGCGCGACCTCGCCGAGCAGTTGCAATCGGCCAATACGCTCTTGTCGGCCGAAGCGCGCCACGACGCGCTCACCGGCGCCCTCTCGCGCCGCTACTTTCTCGACACGCTGCGCCACGAAGTGGAACTCGCGCGCTCGGTCGGCACGCCGTTGTCGCTCGCCATCGCGGACCTCGACCACTTCAAGCAGATCAACGACCGTTACGGACACGCGTCCGGCGACCGCGCGCTCGAACACTTCGCCGAAGTGTGCCGCGCGCAGTTGCGTCCGAGCGATGCAGTCGGCCGGCTCGGCGGCGAGGAATTCGGCATCCTGCTGCCGCAGACCGCGCTGGCGGACGCGCAGGCCGTGCTGGAGCGGCTGCGCAAGCGCTTTCATCACGAGCATTGCGCGCATCTTCCCGACGAGGCGGTGTTGTCGGTAAGCATCGGGATTACCGAACTCGCTGCCGACGATGCGCTCGAATGGATTCTCTCTCGCGCCGATCTCGCGCTCTACGAGGCGAAATCGCGTGGTCGCGACCGCAGCGAAGTGCGCCCGGCCGATCCCCCGCCGCCCGCGCGCTATCCCGAGAACTCGCTGATGGGCAAGTAAGCGCGGCATGGCTTGGGAAGGCATCTCGTCGCGCTCGACGGCGGGCAGGTATCATCGACGTTCGATATCGAATGACGCCGCCGTCACGGGAGAAATGCATGAAGGGAAATCTGGTCATCGTGTGCCGCGATCAGGACGCTGAAACGTTCGACCAATTGCTGGCCGAGTACGGCTCGTTCCAGACGCGCCTTTCTTCGACCACGTGGTTTCTGAAGATCGCGCTTGCGCCGGAAGTCATTCAGGAGGAAATTCTCGCGCGGCTTGGCAAGTACACCACGCATTACATCTTCGAGGCTTCGACGGTGACTTACAACACCGTGGATAGTGAAGCGGCCTCGGCGCTGGAAACGTTGTTTGATTGACGTGGGGCATGGATTAATGCCGCCTCGCCTTGAAACGTTGTTCCATTGACGCGGGTTTAGTAAAGACGCCTCCGGACTTTGATTCGGAGGCGATTTTGGACGTTAGCACCGTGTGGCCTCCTTCGAGTTACACACGAACACGCCCGACACTGAAACATCGTTCCATTGACCATGGCGCAAAACAAAACGCCTCCGTTTCGATGCGGAGGCGTTTTGCTTTCAGCGCGACGAAAGCCGACGCGCGCGGTTCAAAGAGAAGCACGCTCCTCATGCTGCGCTCCCACGCGCCTTTCGCTCATCGGCTGCGTGGCGACATCGAACGGGAAGGTCATGACCACCTGCAACCCGCCCGCAGGCTGATTGCCGACCTCGCATTCCCCGCCCGCGCGCCGTGCGAGCCGTTCGACGATAGCCAGTCCAAGGCCGCTATGTCCGCTGCCGCCGCGCGCCGGATCGAGCCGCACGAACGGCCGGCTCGCCTTGATGAGATCGTCCGGCGCGATGCCCTTGCCGTGATCCGAGACGGTTAGCACCCAGCCCTTTGCCGCGCGCCGGGTCGCAATGACGATGGGCGCCGCGCCGTAGGCATGCGCGTTATCGAGGAGATTCGACAAGAGCCGGTCGAGCGTTGCCGCGGGCAGCACGAAATTCGGCCCGGCTTCCAGGTCGAGCCGAACCGCTTCCGCGGTCGGCGACACCGCGCGATACGTCCGCGCGATTTTCTCGCACTGCTGATCGACCGAAACGGGCTCGCTGCCATCTGGCCGGTCGTGCGCGAACACCAGGAACTGATCGACGATATGCGCCATGGAATCGACATCGCGCACTACGCCATCACGCACCTTGGCGTCGTCCATCATCTCGGCGCGTAGACGCAAACGCGCGAGCGGTGTCTTCAGATCGTGCGCAACGCCTGCGAGCATCACCGCGCGATCGTTCTCGGTTTGCGAGACTTCACGCACCATCTGATTGAAGCCGTGCGTCAGTTGCCGCAACTCACGCGGGCCGCGTTCGGGAACGGGCGGCGTCGGCTGACCGCGACCAAAACGCCCGACCGCTTGCGCCAGCGAGCGCAATGGGTATTGCAACTGCCATGCGCCGAAGAGCGCGGCGAGCACGGCAGTCGAGAAAATGAGCGCGAGCCACAGCAGCATGCGGTCGCGGGAGCGCGGCGGCCGCAACGGCTGCACCGGCACGACGATCCAGCCGGCGTCCTTCGCGCCATGCACCCACACGCTGGGCGGCGCGCCGGGTTCGTTCAGGCGAACATCGGTGCCATCCGGCAGACGGTCTTTCAGGTCTTCGATGAAATGAGCGAGCGGCGGCGGCTTGTCTTCGTCGGGCGTTCGGGGCACTTCCGGGCTGTTGAGCGGAAAGATGCGCACGCGCGGCGGCAAGGGTTGATCGGGTGTGTTGGCCATGTGCTGACGCACGGCATCGACGAGAAATGCGGTTTCCTCGACGGCAAAACGCGTCTGCACGTTGTCGCGCTCGAAGCGGATGATGGCGAACCAAGCGACATGCGACAGCACCAGCATGCCGATGACGATGACGACCAGCCGCCCGAACAGCGTGTCAATTGCCCGGCGCATTTTGCTCGCCGTCCGGCACGAACACGTAGCCGCGCCCGCGCACTGTCTGAATGAAACGCGGCGCGGATGGATCGCTTTCCAGAATGCGCCGCAGACGCCACACCTGCACGTCGATACCACGGTCGGTGCCGTCGTATTCCGGCCCGTGCAGCAGTTCGAGCAGACGCTCGCGCGTCAGTGTGCGCATAGGGTTGTTGACGAAAATCTTCAGAAGCGCGAATTCGCTGCCGGACAAGGTGATCGGCCTGTCGTCCTGTTGCAGCGTGCGCGACTGGAAGTCGAGCCTGAAGCGCCCGAACGAATACGGCTCGCGCTGTTCCGGCGCGGCCGATGGAATGGTGCGGCGGCGGCGCAGCACGGCTTGCACGCGGGCAAGCAATTCACGCGGATTGAACGGCTTGCCGAGGTAATCGTCCGCGCCGAGTTCGAGACCGACGATGCGGTCCACGTCGTCCGCGCGCGCGGTCAGCATGATGACGGGGATGTCGTCGCCCGATGCGCGCAGCTTTCTGAGCGCGGTCAGGCCGTCGACGCCCGGCATCATCAAGTCGAGCACGATCAGATCGGGGCGCTCGCGCTCCAGCCGGCGTTCCAGCGAACCGGCGTCGTGCAGCACCGAAACCTCGATGCCCTGCCGGACCAGATAGTCGCGCAGAAGGTCGCGCAGTTCGGCGTCGTCGTCGACGACAAGTATTTGCGTAGTCATGGGCTGAAGTTTAGCGCGTGAGACGTAACCGTTTGCCCGCAAGGATGCCGTAAAGGGTTACGGGGTGTTACCGCGAAAGCATCGCGTAAACCTGCGTAATAAGCAGCGACTGTGTCGTAACACGCCACGCGGCGCAAGCCTCTACGCTGTGTCTCACCGACAAGCGCAAAAGCCTGGACGACCTTCTCGGAAATACCGTCGCAAGCGGCTTCGACGTTTCGGCATCGACAATCAATCAGGGAGTCTCACAATGGGCAAGCAATATCGCATTCTTACTGCCGCCGCCACTGCAATTGCACTGACATTCGGCGCCACGGCTTATGCCGCCACCAGCGACGCGCCTCCCGCGCCGCCACCCGGCGGTCCCGCCATGATGGGTAGCCCCGGCGGCCCTGGCGGTCATCGCATGGAAGAGCGCATGAAGAAGCAGATGGAGCAGCTTCATAGTCAGCTCAAGCTCAACGCAGATCAGGAAAAGCTCTGGCAGACCGCGCAGGACACCATGAAGCAGAACCGTCAGGCGATGCGCGAGAGCCACCGTCAGATGCACGAGCAGATGAAGTCGCTGGAGCAGCAGCCGATTCTCGACCTGAACGCCATGAACGCGGCGCATCAGAAGATCGAGCAGCAGAACCAGCAGTTGCGCGAAGGCACCACGACCGCATGGCTCAACTTCTATAACTCGCTGAACGATCAGCAGAAGACCACTGTGAGCACGGCGCTCAAGAAGCACTTTGCGAAGATGCGCGAGCACGAGCACAAGATGCACGAACGCTGGGGCAAGCGCGATGGTCAGCACGGCGGCCCGGGCGCCGGCGCGCCGGCTGGCGCTTCGGGTACGACGAAGCCCTGAGTTTCGTGGAGCGATGCCCGCCGTCGTGATACGGACGGCGGGCGCTTATGTTCAAGCTCTGCGTTCGCGCGAGCTGGCAGCATCATGCTGCTCTTAGCTTGAGACGCGGTGTTGCACGTTGAAAAAAAACCGCGAGGCGCTTTGGGCGCTTCGCGGCTTTGCGTTGCATGGATCTTCTGCTCTACGGCTCTCCGGCACTCAACGTCCGCGCGAAGCATCTGCAGCGCCCGATCACCCTTCTTCGACCTCACGCCAGATCGAACAACAGCACTTCCGCGCCTTCACCGCCTTCGACCGTGACTTTCGACACATCCTCGATCTTCGCGGCATCGCCGGCTTTCAGCGCTTCGCCGTTCACCAAAACCGCGCCGCGCGCCACGTGCACGTACACGCGCCGGCCAGCGGGAACATCGAAGTCCGCGCGCTCGGCGCCGTCGAAAAGGCCCGCGAAGATGCGCGCATCAGCGCCGATTTTCACCGAGCCTTCATCGCCTTGCGGCGAGGCGATCACACGCAGACGGCCGCGCTTTTCCTCATCGCCGAAACGCTTTTCTTCGTAGCCCGGTGCGTTGCCTTGTGCATCCGGAATGATCCAGATTTGCAGAAAGTGGGCCGTCTCGCTGGGCGAACCGTTGTACTCGCTATGCCGAACGCCCGTTCCCGCACTCATGCGTTGCACGTCGCCCGGGCGGATGGTCGAACCGTTGCCCATGCTGTCGCGGTGCGCCAGCGCGCCTTCCAGCACGTAGCTCACGATCTCCATATCCCGATGCCCGTGCGTCCCGAAACCCTGTCCGCCCGCGACGCGATCTTCGTTGATCACGCGCAACGCGCCGAAGTGGACGTGCTCCGGATCGTGGTAGTCGGCAAAGGAGAAGCTGTGGTACGAGTCGAGCCAGCCGTGGTTGGCGTGACCGCGTTCACTGCTGCGGCGAATCTCGAACATGATGTCTGCTCCCGTTGAATACGTTGAAATGCGATGGACAGAATGTAAGGGTGTCCACCCCGTCAAACAACGGGCACGCGGGCACTACACCGTCTCGCGCATGAGGGTAATCGGATGCCTCCGCTTCTCACCCGCGCATCTTCCGGCTTCGGGTAAAATACCGCGCTTTTCAGGCGGCCCTGTGGCCAGAGCCGGTCGGGAAAGCCCGTGAAGGCGCGTCTTTCGGCGTCCGCCAACGGCGACCGCCAATTTTGGCCACCTAGAATACGCGCACCAAAGGCGTCATCTCCCGGAGCCCGAACCCCGCGCGCGGCGCGCGTCACGTTCGCAGTTTCCGGCACGTCGGGCACCTTTACAAGGAACCACCATGTTGCAAGGCTACGGTCCGCTGATCCTCGCGGGCACCTGGCAGACCGTCAAGCTGGCGGTGTTGTCGCTCGCGTTCGCCTTCGTGATCGGGCTGATCGGCGCGGCGGCGAAGCTGTCGAAGAATCGAATCGCCTCGGGCGTCGGCACCGTCTACACGACCTTGATTCGCGGCGTGCCCGATCTCGTGCTCATGCTGCTGCTCTTCTACAGCATCCAGATCTGGCTGAATCTGCTGACGGATGCCCTCGGTTGGGATCAAATCGATATCGATCCATTCCTGGCCGGCATTCTCGTGCTCGGGTTCATCTACGGCGCGTATTTCACGGAGACGTTTCGCGGCGCGTTTCTCTCGGTGCCGCGCGGCCAGCTCGAAGCGGGTGCGGCTTACGGTATGACGCCCTGGCAGACGTTCACGCGCATCATGTTTCCGCAGATGATGCGCTTCGCCCTGCCCGGCATCGGCAATAACTGGCAGGTGATGGTCAAGGCGACTGCGCTCGTGTCGATCATCGGTCTCGCGGATGTCGTCAAGGCCTCGCAGGACGCCGGCAAGGGCACGATGCGTTTCTTCTTCTTCACGCTGCTCGCCGGCGCGATCTACTTGGCCATCACCACGATCTCGAATTTCGTGCTGATCTGGCTCGAACGGCGCTATTCCATCGGCGTGCGCAAGGCTGACCTCTGATAGAGCCTGTCGGTTAAAAAAGAACGGCGGAATCCATGATCCAAATCATCCAGGAATACTGGAAGAACTACCTCTTCACAGACGGCTACCGCATCACCGGTCTCGCGATCACGATGTGGCTGCTGGTCATCTCCATCGGCCTCGGCTTTTGTCTTTCGATACCGCTGTCGGTTGCGCGCGTCTCGAAGAACAAATTGCTCTCGCGTTCGGTGTGGCTGTATACGTACGTGTTTCGCGGCACGCCGCTCTATGTGCAGTTGCTGCTCTGCTACACGGGCCTATACAGCCTGCAGGTCGTGCGCGATCACATGCTGCTCGCCGACTTCTTCAAGAGCGGCATGAACTGCACGCTGCTCGCCTTCACGCTCAATACCTGCGCGTACACCACGGAAATCTTCGCCGGCGCGATCAAGGCGACGCCCTACGGTGAGATCGAGGCCGCGCGCGCGTATGGCATGTCGTCGTTCACGCTGTATCGGCGAGTGATCTTGCCTTCGGCGCTGCGCCGCGCGCTGCCGTACTACAGCAACGAGGTGATCCTCATGCTGCACGCGACCACCGTCGCGTTCACGGCGACCGTGCCGGACATTCTCAAGATTGCCCGCGATGTGAACTCGGCGACGTATCAGTCGTTCGAGGCGTTCGGCATTGCGGCCCTGCTCTATCTCGTCATTTCGTTCGCGCTCGTGTGGCTCTTTCGCCGCGCCGAGTATCGCTGGCTCGCGTACCTGCGGCCTCAAGGCAAATAAGTGGGCTGTTGAGCCGCAAGGACCCGTTCATGAATTCCAAGATGCACAAGCTTTTCGTCGACGACATCCACAAGCAGTACGGCAGCAATGAAGTGCTCAAAGGCGTTTCCCTCAAGGCAAATGCGGGCGATGTCATCAGCATCATCGGCTCGTCGGGTTCCGGCAAAAGCACGATGCTGCGCTGTATCAACTTCCTTGAACAGCCAAACCAAGGGCGCATTTTCGTCGATGGCGCCGAGCTGCGCACGCTGAAGGACAAGCACGGCGCGCTGAAGGTAGCCGACCAGAATCAATTGCGCGAAATGCGCTCCAAGCTCTCGATGGTGTTTCAGCACTTCAACCTGTGGTCGCACATGAACGTGCTCGAGAACGTCATGGAAGCGCCGGTGCACGTGCTCGGGCTCACGAAGAAGGAAGCGGAGGATCGCGCGCGGACCTATCTGGAGAAGGTCGGCCTCGCGCCGCGCGTGGAGAAGCAGTATCCGTCGCATTTGTCGGGCGGCCAGCAGCAGCGTGTGGCAATTGCGCGGGCGCTTGCCATGCATCCCGATGTCATGCTCTTTGACGAACCCACTTCCGCGCTCGATCCGGAACTCGTAGGCGAAGTGTTGAAGGTGATGCAGACGCTTGCCGAGGAAGGCCGCACGATGGTCGTCGTAACGCACGAAATGGCTTTCGCGCGCAATGTGTCGAATCACGTGGTGTTTCTGCATCAAGGGCGCATCGAGGAGGAAGGCCAGCCGGATATCGTGTTCGGCAGGCCGAAGAGCGAGCGGCTCAAGCAGTTTCTATCTGGCAGTCTCAAGTAAGTCCTTTCCCCTTCCCTTTCTTTCTAAAAGCGCCCGCGAGGCGCTTTTTTTTCGCCCTCGCCAAGCGGGTCATGCCTTATCGGTAAGCTTTTCTCGCACTAGCGCTGCCGTCCACGTCCGTCAATAGGCGTGAAACCCGACTCCAGACGCGCTCCACAACTGAAGCCTTATGCCACAAGGCTTTGCGGGCGATTTCCCAAGCTATGGGTAGTACACCTACCACATAGGCATTGCGTTTTTGACACAATCCTTTGCAAAACGTCAAATTTCTTTGGCGCTCATGACGTATTTTGATAGATTGCTACTCAAAGTAACAAAACGAACCGCAAAAAAAGTAGTTTTACTTCAAAAGATAAGAAAATGGAGGCAGACGCCCATCGACGGATCGGCGTCGGCATCGCGCACACGAAGCGCGACTCGCCCACGAGGATCATCGCCCTTGCGTGTCCTTCCTCCAAAAACGATTTCCGGTTGGATGCGCTCGCATCGAACCACACGGCAGCACTTGGGTTCCATTTATTGACAGGGTTGGAGGAGATGATGAAGAAAGCTTTGCTCGCGGCAGCAGCACTGCTGACGTTCAGCGCGGTGGCTCAGGCTCAAAGCAGCGTGACGCTGTATGGTCGCCTGGACGCAGGGCTTGAATATATGAACGGCGTGCCGACAGGCACAGGTCCCGGAGGCCAGGCCACCGGTTCCACCCACCGTTTCCGCGCGGAAAGCGGCGACTGGGGCACGAGCTTGTGGGGTATGAAGGGCGTCGAAGATCTGGGTGGCGGCTATCGCGCCGTGTTCCAGTTGGAAGGCAGCTTCAACACCATGACGGGTCAGGGCCCGGGCAACAACGGCATCTTCAATCGCTGGGCAACCGTCGGCGTCGCCAACAACCAGTTCGGTACGCTGTTGCTGGGCCGCGAACTGTTCATCGCGAACGGCGTGTGGGACTTCGATCCGTTCGGCCAGTCGAACTGGTCGTCGGCATCGCTGGTGCGTGGTCGTAACTGGCCGCAATCGAGCAACAACATTTCGTACCAGTCGCCGAAGTTCGCGGGCTTTGACTTCTACGGTCAGTACGCGCTGTCGAACGCGACGAACTTCAACGGTAACGGCACGACGCCGCAAGGCCGCGAAGGTGGTGCTTACATCACCTACACGACGCCTCTGTTCCAGATTCGCGGTATGTACGATGAAATCCGCAACCCGGGCAACGGTCTGCTCGGCGGTGCGTACAACGCGGTCAACGGCGGCGCGGCAAACGCGGATCAGAGCAACGGCAACGGCGTCTACGCTTACTCGCGCGAGTACACGGCGATGTTCAACGTGTTCCTCGGTCAGTTCAAGATCCAGGGCGCTTACCAGGCTATCCGCTCGTCCGGCATGACGGGTCAGTTGCCCGGCCAGCCGACCACGCTCGACCACGAATGGGGTGGCGTGACGTGGCAAGCCACGCCGGCTGCAGCCCTTATCGCGGCGGTGTATCACGTGAACGGCAACAACGGCGCCGGCAACGCGAACATCTACACGATCGGCGGCTCGTACAACCTGTCCAAGCGCACCTTGCTGGACATCCAGGTGGCAACGGCGCAAAACAGCAAGGCCGCGAATTACGGTCTGAATGCCAACAACTACGGCACGGGAACGGCAACGGACAATCCGCTGCCGGGACACAGCCAGACTGGCGTGTATGCAGGCATCCAGCACTCGTTCTAAGCAACGAGGCTGAATAAAGAAAAAAGCTTCATCGAGTTTTCACGCTGCTGCGAGAGGCGCGTATCGGTGCGGTGCCCGAAAGGGTATCGCACCGTTTTTTATTGGGGCGATGAATTCGTTTGGCTCCGCGACATTAAGTATCAGATTGACCAACAAAACGACAAAAAGCTGGATTCGAAAAAAGTAGTTCTCCTTCAAAATTCAAACATCTGACGATTGATCTTCATGCAACAGGTGAGGATCGGTTGCTCGGTTCTGCAGTTTGAATTCAAAAAGGAGTGTTGGGGGATGATGAAGAAGTCTTTGATCGCGGCTGCCGCCTTGTTGTCGTTTAGCGCCGCGAGTTTCGCGCAGAGCAGTGTCACGCTGTTTGGCCGTCTGGACGCGGGCCTCGAATATATGAACGGCGTGCAAAACGCCGCCGGCACGGGATCGGCCAATCGCTTCAGGGCCGAAAGCGGCGACTGGGGCACGAGCCTATGGGGCATGAAGGGCGTAGAGGATCTCGGCGGCGGCAATCGAGCCGTGTTCCATCTGGAAGGCAGCTTCAACACCATGAACGGGTCGGGTTCGACCGCCGGCATCTTCAATCGCTGGGCGACGATCGGCGTCGAGAACGATCGATACGGCACCTTCCTGCTCGGCCGCGAACTGTTCATCTCGAACAGCGTGTGGGACTTCGATCCGTTCGGCCAGTCGAACTGGTCGTCGGCATCGTTGGTGCGCAGTCGCAACTGGCCGCAATCGAGCAACAACGTTTCGTATCAGTCGCCGAAGATCGCGGGGTTCGACTTTTACGGCCAGTACGCGCTGTCGAACGCCACTAGCTGGAACGGCAACGGTTCGACGAAGCAGGGACGTGAGGCCGGTGCCGCGATCACCTATACGGCCCCGCTCTTCCAGATTCGCGGTCTGTACGATGAAATCCGCAATCCGGCTAACGGCACGCTTGGCGGAAGTTACGCGGACAGCAACGGCGTCTACTCCTACTCGCGCGAGTACACGGCGATGGTCAACGTGTTCCTCGGCCAGTTCAAGATTCAGGGCGCGTATCAGGCAATCCGTTCGTCGGGCATGACGGGCCAGTTGCCCGGTCAGCCGACCACGCTCGATCACGAATGGGGCGGTGTGACGTGGCAAGCCACGCCAGCCGCGGCGTTGATCGCGGCGGTGTATCACGTGAACGGCAACAACGGTGCGGGCAATGCGACCATGTATTCGCTGGGCGGCTCGTATAGCTTGTCCAAACGCACGTTGCTCGATCTGCAAGTGGCCACCGTGCGCAACAGTAAAACAGCGAACTACGGATTGAATGCCAACGACTTCGGGTCGTCGCCTGGAACGGACAACCCGCTGCCCGGGCGCAGTCAAACTGGCGTGTATGCGGGGATTCAGCACTCGTTTTGAGTGAAAAGCTGAGATGCGGTGCCGTAAAAAAGCATCGCATCGTCCTGGAGAGGCGAGCTAGCCTGGCATCGTCTTGTATGTGAGACCGCGTTGCGAGCGCTTCGGCTAGCCTCGCGACGCTTTTGAAAACGGAGCTCGCAGCGTCAGGCCGACAAAGCCGCATACGAAAAGGCGCCTCCATGAAAAACACCCCAAAGGCTGGATCGATGTCCAATTTTTGGGGTGCAGTTCATTCTTCGGCACCTTTTTTCAATCGAACAAGACGCACCCTACTCCCGCGCCGCGCCCGATGCCCCGTGGCTCAACCAATCCAGCACGGCCGCCGCATCGTCATCACTCGATTCACGCGCCTTCGCCACCGTCTCGCTCAGCGTCGCGCCCGGTTGCGGCGCGGCACGGCGAATAGCCACGCCGACAGCGAGAATATCGATGATCACGAGGTGCAGAATGCGCGAGATCATCGAAAGTTGCGACTCGCGTATCTCGATGTGATCCGTCTCCAGCGCCACCGTCGCGCGCTTGGCGAGCGGCGTGTTGCTCGACGTGATCGCAATGACCGTCGCGCCTTGCTGCATCGCCACTTCCAGCACGCGCAGCAGTTCGGGCGCGCGGCCCGATTTCGACACGGCCACGATCACATCGCCCTTGCCGAGCAATGCAGCCGACGCCGCCTGCATGTACAGATCGCCATAAGCGATAGTCGGGATGCCGAAACGGAAAAACTTGTAGTGCGCGTCCTGCGCGACGATATTCGAATTGCCGAGCCCGTAGAACTCGATACGCCGCGCGCCGTTCAGAATCTCGATTGCGCGCTCCACGTTCTCGAAGTTCAGATGCTCGCGCAGCTGCAAAATGGCCGACACGGTGTTGTCGAGCACCTTCGCGCCGAAATCGGTGGCGGTGTCGCCGAGATGCACCTGGCTGTGGCTCATCGGAATGGTGCCAGTCAGCCCGGTCGCAAGCTTGAGCTTGAAATCCGACAGCCCCTGGCAGCCAAGCGAGCGGCAAAAACGAATCACCGTGGGCTGGCTCACGTCCGCCTTGCGCGCGATATCGATGATCGGATCGCTGATGATCGAACGCGGATGGTTCAGCGCGAGATCCGCCACGCGCCGCTCGGCCGGCGTGAGCGCGTCGCGCATCTGGCGGATGCGCTCGAACACCGCCGACGAACCGCTATTCGCACGATTCGACAACTGCTCGGACAAAATAGCCGAGACGCCGAGAAACGCCGGATATTCCGCCGTGATGATGTAAGTCGGAATGCTCGACAGATACTGCGAGAAACGTCCTTTCGACTCGAAGCGCGCGCGAAACGGCGACTTGTGAAAGAGTTCGCCGAGTTTGAGCACCACGCCGCCGCCAATATAGATGCCGCCGAGCGCGCCCAACGTCACCGCGATATTGCCCGAGAACGTGCCGAGAATGCTGCAAAAGCAGTTGACCGCTTCGAGCGCGAGCGCTTCGCCGGCATGCGCGCGATTCGTGACTTCGGCGCTCGTGAAATCCTCGGCGACATCTATCTCATCGCGCTCCGCGAACGCGCGGTAAATAAGCTCCAGCCCCGGCCCCGCCGACACGCGCTCGAACGAGACATGCGCAAACTTGCGGCGCGCATAGCGCATGACGAGATCTTCGTTCTCGTCGAACGGAGAAAACGTGGCGTGACCGCCTTCGCTGCCGAGCGCGATCCAGCGGTCATCGGCGGGAATGAGGCCCGACACGCCCAAGCCCGTGCCCGGCCCGAGCAGACCGATCACGCTGTTTTGCCGGCGCGAACCGCCGCCGACCTGTTCGCGCTGCGCATCGGTGAGACCGGGCAGCGCCATGGCCAGCGCGGTGAAGTCGTTCACGACGAGCAAGGTATCGAAACCGAGCGCGCGGCGCGTCGCTTCGATCGAAAAGCTCCAGTCGTGATTGGTCATCTTCACGTGATCGCCGTCGACCGGATTGGCGATCGCAATCGCCGCGTGATTCACGCGTGCGACCTTCGTGTCCTTCAGATACTGCTGCATCACTTCCGCGATGCCCGGGTAATCCGCGCCCGGATACACGCGAATCTGCCCGATCTCGCCGGGGCCCGTCTCCAGCGCGAAGCGCGCGTTGGTGCCACCGATGTCGGCGAGCAATCTCGGTCCGTCGGCGTGCTGGTTCGCGGCGGGCGCGGCCTTGCTATGCACACCAGTAGACATCGAGCTTCACTCCTTCTGCGTTGGCCAGGGTCGAGATGGCGTTCTTTTGCGGCGCGGCAAGCGCCGCGTTCAAGACGTCGAGTTTTTTCTGGCCGGAGATGAACAGATACAACTGCTTCACCTGCTTGAGCGCGGACATCGACAGGCTCACGCGCGCGTGCGGCGCCTTGCCCGGATGCACCGCGACGAAGCGGTCCTGCGTCGAAATGGCGAAGTCCCATTCGGGCGCGTCGGCGAAGATGGATGCCGTGTGGCCGTCCTCGCCCATGCCGAGCACGACGACATCGGGCAGATGGCGGCGCGGGTCGGCGTTGAGTTCGGCGACATGCGCTTCGAGCGGCTTCGAGACATCCACGAGCGGCAGAAAATGCGCCGCCGCGGCCGCGTTCTGCAGCACCGTTTCGTGCGCGAAGCGCGAATTGCTGTCGGGATCGGTGTCGGGCACCCAGCGGTCGTCGACGAGCGTCACGTCGATATGCGCCCAGTCGAGCGGCTCGTGCGAAAGCGCCGCGAGAAACGGGCGCGGGCTCGAACCGCCGGAAACGGCGAGCGTTGCGTGAGGGGTTTGCGTGGCCGCGGTTGCCGCGAGCGTTGCCTTCAGCGCGTCGCTGACGGCGTTCGCCAGCGCGTCCGAATGGGCGCGCGGATCGTCGAAAGTGCGAAGCTCGATCACTGCTCCTCCTGCTTGTCTGGTTTGTCGACCCGCTCTTTTTCGATGCCCCGAGCGGTTGCTTATAGCTTGCTTATGTTGTTTCGCGCTGCCGCCAGGCGACCGCGCGACGCCATCAATTCTCTTCTTCGAGCCAGCACGTGCCATGTTGCGCCAGCATCGCGCTCGATGCCGCCGGTCCCCACGTGCCAGCCGCGTAAGGCTTTGGCTTGCTCATCGGCTGGGCCCACGCGTTCAGGATCGGTTCGACCCAGCGCCACGCCGCTTCCTGCTCGTCGCGCCGCACGAAGAGCGCGAGGCGACCGTGGATCACATCGAGCAAAAGACGCTGATACGCCTCCATCTGCCCTTCCTTGAAGAACTGATCGAACGCGAGGTCGAGGTGAACGCTCGCGAGATTCATGCCTTCGCCGGGCTGCTTGGCAAGGCAATATAGTCTGATGGTTTCGTTCGGCTGCAAGCGGATGACGAGACGGTTCGCGCCCGCGCGCAAGGCGTTCGCGCCGAGCGCCGAATGCGGCACCGCGCGAAAGTTGACGACGATCTCCGCGACGCGGTCCGCGAGCCGCTTGCCCGTGCGCAGGAAGAACGGCACGCCTGCCCAGCGCCAGTTCTCAATTTCAACTTTCAGCGCGACGAAGGTCTCCGTCGTGCTGTCCGGGCGCACACCCTTTTCCGTTGCATACGCCGGCACGGCAGCACCGCGTATCACGCCCGCGTGATACTGACCGCGCACCGCGACGCGGCTGATGTCGCGTTCATCCACGGGCTTGAGTGCGCGCAGCACACGCAGCTTTTCGTCGCGCACGGAGTCGGAATCCATCGAGTGCGGCGGTTCCATCGTCACGATGGAAAGCAGTTGCAGCAAGTGGTTCTGCACCATGTCGCGCAGCGCGCCGGTGTTGTCGTAGAAGTCGCCGCGCGCCTCCACGCCCAGTTCTTCCGCAATGGTGATCTGAATGCTTTCGACCCATTCGCGCCGCCACAGCGGCTCGAAGAGCGCATTGCCGAAGCGCAGCGCGAGCAGATTCTGCACCGGTTCCTTGCCGAGGTAATGGTCGATCCGGTAGATCTGCTCTTCCTGGAAGATTTCGCCGACGGCGTCGTTGATCGCGTTCGACGACTCGAGGTCGTAGCCAAGCGGCTTTTCGAGCACGATGCGCGCGTTCTGGTTCAGGCCGACGTCCGCGAGCGCGCGGCAGATCGGCACGAACAGCGACGGTCCGGTGGCCAGATAAAACACGCGCGTGCCTTCGTACTGGGCCATGACATCGCGCAATACGACGAAGTCTTCCGCGCGCCCGAGGTCGAGCTGCACGTATTGGATGCGCTCGAGAAAACTGCGCCACGCGGCTTCGTCCAGACCGTTCTTCGATACATGCGGCTTCACGTGCTCTTCGACCCAGGCGAGATATTCGCCCAGTTCCTGCGCGCCGCGCGCCACCGCGACGATTCTGCCGGCGGGCGCAAGCATGTTCGCGCGATGCGCCTCGAAGAGCGCGGGGAGAATCTTGCGCATCGACAAGTCCCCGGTCCCGCCGAAGAGAACGAAAGTGAAATTCGAGTCGCTTTGCATGAGTCTCCAGGCCGGTTCACTGATGTCGGTGAGGAAGCGCACGAAGGCGCCCGTAGTCCGATAAAATTTTTTTTGACACTGAATTGTAGTTTAACTACAATTCAAATCAAGAGGAAATGTCATCCGGGAAAAAAATGGCTTGTCAATCAGAAGATGAGTGTTTTCCCTAGGGCGTCTCTGAGCGCATGTTAACGGACTCCGCGCATCGCTGCTTTCAATGGCCCGAGCGCGTTTTGTCTGTCAGCAAAAATCAAAAGAGGAGACTGTCGTTGCGATTCAACCCACTCGTCTCTTGAGAGCCGTGCGGCCGTCAATCGGTACCGCCGGCTTTCGCGCGTCCTTGTTCACCGCTGCACGCGCGTTCTTCTGCGACACCGCCGATTCCCCGGTCATCCACGTTTTGCCTGTTTTTCCAACCGCGCTTCCTGGCGACATCAGGAGCCAATCGTTTCTTGTTAGGTGTCTGGAGGAGATAAACAATGAAAGTCCGTAAGCTCATGGGCGCGCTGTGCGCCGCAGGTCTTCTGTGCGGCGCGACGGCGTCGGCGGTTCAAGCTGCCGAAGCGGTTTCCGTGCTGCACTGGTGGACGTCGGGCGGCGAATCCAAGGCAGTCGGCGTGCTCAAGGACGACATGACCAAGCAGGGTTACACCTGGAAGGACTTCGCCGTCGCAGGCGGCGCGGGCGCTGCCGCGATGACCGCGCTCAAGACTCAGGTGATCTCGGGCAACGCGCCGTCGGCGGCACAGATCAAGGGTCCGTTGATCCAGGAATGGTCGGAGCAAGGCGTGCTCGTCCCGATCGATTCCATCGCCGGCGACTGGAAGAAGAACCTGCCGCCTGAAATCGACAAGATCATCCACGCAGACGGCCACTATGTCGCCGCGCCCTTCTCGGTGCACCGCGTGAACTGGCTCTACATCAACAAGGCTGCGCTGGACAAGGCGGGCGGCAAGGTGCCGACCACCTGGGCCGAGTTCTTCCAGGTCGCCGACAAGATGAAGGCCGCGGGCATCATGCCGATCGCCATGGGCGGTCAGCCGTGGCAAGACCTGACCTTGTGGGAAGACGTCGTGCTGTCGCAAGGCTCGGACTTCTACAAGAAGGCCATCGTCGATCTGGATCAGAAGACGCTGACCTCGGACAAGATGGTTCAGGTGTTCGACACCGTGCGCAAGATTCAGGGTTACTTCGATAACGGCCGCACCGGCCGCGACTGGAACCTCGCCACGGCCATGGTCATCAACGGCAAGGCGGGCATGCAGTTCATGGGCGACTGGGCGAAGGGCGAATTCGCCGGCGCCAACAAGAAGTCGGGTACGGACTACATCTGCGCCGCGGTGCCGGGCACGGAGAAGGCCTACACCTTCAACGTCGACTCGTTCGTGTTCTTCCAGCAGAAGGGCCAGAAGACCGCGACGCCGGGCCAGCTCGCGCTCGCGAAGACCATCATGACGCCGGAGTTCCAGGAACAGTTCAGCCTGAACAAGGGTTCCATTCCGGTTCGTCTCGGCGTGAACATGGACAAATTCGACGACTGCGCGAAGAAGTCGTACTCGGATGAACAAGCGGCGATCAAGGGTGGCGGCTACGTGCCGTCGCTGGCTCACGGCATGGCTCAGGGCGATGCCACCGCCGGCGCCATCACCGACGTCGTCACGAAGTTCATGAACTCGTCGCAAGACTCGAAGAGCGCGGTGCAAGCGCTTTCGAACGCAGCGAAGACGAAGTAAGCAAGCCGTAACGGCGGCCCGTGGCGCACCTGCGCGCGGGCCGCTTCAAGCATTCGAACGCGCTCAAACGCCATACGAAGCAAAGCCATTGGCTCACGCGCACAAACAAGCGTATCCAAACGCCGGCGCATTACCAGGAGTCGAGTTGTGACTGCCTCCCTAAGCGGTACCGCGGAAAAACGTCCGCATCAGCCTCGCCGCGCGTCCGCGACGGCGGCGCTTGCCGATCGATGGATTCCGAAGCTGGTGCTTGCTCCCAGCATCTTGATCGCGCTGATTTTCGTGTACGGGTTCATCCTCATCACGGGTTATCTGTCGCTCACGAATTCGCGGCTCATGCCGCGCTACGAGTTCTCCGGCCTCGACCGATACCGGCAACTCTTCGACAACGACGTCTGGTGGACGTCCGCCGCCAATCTCGGCTGGTTCGGCATTCCGTTCATCGCAATCTGCGTCGGACTCGGTCTCTTTCTGGCCATCCTGCTCGACCAGAGAATCCGCAACGAAGGCGCGCTGCGCGCGATCTTTCTCTATCCGATGGCGCTCTCGTTCATCGTGACGGGCACGGCGTGGCAGTGGATTCTCAATCCGAGCCTCGGCATCGAGAAAGTGCTGCACGACTGGGGCTGGACGAGCTTTTCGTTCGACTGGCTCGGCAATCCGGACAAGGCGATCTTTTGCGTCGTGATCGCGGCGGTGTGGCAGTCGAGCGGCTTCGTGATGGCGCTTTTCCTTGCCGGCCTGCGCGGCGTGGACAGCGAAATCTTCAAGGCTGCGCAGATGGACGGCGCGGGCTTGCCGACCATCTACCGCAAAATCGTGATTCCGAGCATGCGCCCGGTGTTCTTCTCCGTGCTGCTGATTCTCTGCCACATCACCATCAAGACGTTCGACCTGGTCGTCGCGTTGACGGCGGGTGGTCCTGGCACGTCGTCGTCGCTGCCCGCCATCTTCATGTACACGTTCTCGTTCAATCGCGGCCAACTTGGCGTAGGCGCCGCTTCGTCGATGATGATGCTCGCCACCGTCGTCGCCGTGCTCGTGCCGCTCATGTATCTGGAATCGAGGAGCACCCGCAATGCAGCCTAAGATGACGATCAGCCGCACCGTCATTTATGCGGTGCTGATTCTGTTTGCGCTTTACTTCCTGTTCCCGATCTACGTCATGCTCTCGACGTCCTTCAAGGACCTCGATCAGCTTCGTACCGGCAACCTGCTCACGCCGCCCACGCACTTCACGTTCGCGCCGTGGGTCAAGGCGTGGCAGGAAGCCTGTACCGGCGTGCGTTGCGACGGCATGCAGCCGTTCTTCATGAACTCGGTGCGCATGGTGATTCCGGCCGTGCTGCTCTCGTCGATCATCGGCGCGTTCAACGGCTACGTGCTCACGCACTGGCGTTTCCGTGGCGCGGATGCGTTCTTCACCATGCTGCTCGTGGGCTGCTTCATCCCGTTCCAGGCCATTCTTCTGCCGATGGCGCGGCTGCAAGGCATGCTCGGCCTCTCGAACACGACCTCGGGCCTCGTGCTCGTGCACGTGATCTACGGCATTGCGTTCACGACCATGTTCTTCCGCAACTTCTACGTCAGCATTCCGGCTGAACTGGTGAAGGCGGCGCGCATCGACGGCGCGGGTTTCTTCACCATCTTCACGAAGATCCTGCTGCCGGTGTCGTTGCCCATTTTCATGGTGTGCCTGATCTGGCAATTCACGCAGATTTGGAACGACTTCCTGTTCGGCATCGTGTTTTCGGGCGTCGATTCGATGCCGATCACGGTGGCGCTCAACAACCTCGTGAACACATCCACGGGCGTGAAGGAATACAACGTCGACATGGCGGGCGCGATCATCGCGGCATTGCCGACGATTCTCGTCTACATGATCGCGGGACGCTATTTCGTGCGCGGCCTGACAGCCGGCGCGGTGAAGGGTTGATCGCCATTTTCGCGATCCCTTTCCGGCCAAGACAAACATAGAGGATTCACATGGCAAGCCTTTCCATCCGTGACGTGTACAAGACCTACCCGAACGGGGTGCCGGTTCTCAAGGGCGTCAACATCGACATCGAGGACGGACAGTTCCTGATTCTCGTCGGCGGCTCGGGTTGCGGCAAATCGACCCTGCTCAACATGATCGCGGGTCTCGAAACCGTGACGCGCGGCGACATCATGATCGATGGCAAGACGGTCAACAATCTCTCGCCGAAGGACCGCGACATCGCGATGGTGTTCCAGTCCTACGCGCTCTACCCTTCCATGAGCGTGCGCGAGAACATCTCGTTCGGCCTCAATATCCGCAAGGTGCCGAAGGACGAGCAGAAGAAGATCGTCGACCGCGTGTCGGAGACGCTGCAGATCGGTCATCTGCTCGACCGCAAGCCCGGTCAGTTGTCGGGCGGTCAGCGTCAGCGCGTGGCAATGGGCCGTGCGCTCGCACGCGATCCCGTCATGTTCCTGTTCGACGAGCCGCTGTCCAACCTCGACGCGAAGCTGCGTATCGAGATGCGCTCGGAAATCAAGCTGCTGCATCAGCGTCTGGGCACGACCATCGTCTACGTCACGCACGATCAGATCGAAGCGATGACGCTCGGCGACCGTATCGCGGTGATGAAGGACGGCATCGTGCAGCAGTTCGGCGCGCCACAGGAAATCTACGACTCGCCCTCGAACCTGTTCGTCGCGGGCTTTATCGGCGCTCCTCCGATGAACTTCATCACCGGCAAACTGGTGGAAGCGGGTTCGGGCGTCGGCCTGCAGATCGACACGGGCGTGACGAAGAAGGTGCTGAACCTGCCGTTCGAAGCGAGCCGTTTGCGCGGCAAGGTCGGCCAGGACGTGATTCTTGGGCTGCGCCCGGAGCGTATCACCGACGCGCGTAACGCCCACAACGCGGACGACGCGCGCATGCAGCCCATCGACGTGCTGGTGGACGTGATCGAGCCGACCGGTCCGGACACGCTGCTCTTCGCGCAAGTGAACGGCAAGCGTATCGTGGCGCGCGTGCACCCGGCGTCGAACCCGCAACCGGCTTCGAACATGACTTTGCTGTTCGATGTGTCGAAGGCTGTGTTGTTCGACCCGCAGACGGAAGACCGGCTGGCCTGAGTTTCAGGCTTCGTCTGCGTTCGTGGAGAGCCGCGCGACATGCGCGGCTTTTTTGTTTTTGCTGATTTTTCAGCCCGATTTCCATGGGCGATGCCAGAAGCAGGCACAATCGGCATATGAAAACCTCTCTGCACCGTACATGAGTCTGCTTTCGTCGCAACCCGCTCTCGCCTGGCCTTCGGGTCAGCAATCCGATCCGTTCATCGGCCTCGAATCGCTCGACGATCCCAAGGTGCAAATCTGGGTCGATGCCCAGAACCGCCGCACCGAAGCCGCATTCGGCAACACGCCCGAGGCGCGCGCCCTCGCCTCGCAGCTCGAAAAGTCGTACACTTCGAAGGACCGCATCGTCACATGCTCGCGCTATGGCGAGTGGGGCTACAACACGTGGCAGGACGAAGCGCATCCGCTTGGCATCGTGCGGCGCACGCCGTGGAGCGCGTGGCTCGCGGGCACGCCCGAGTGGCAGATCATCCTCGACGTCGACGCGCTCGATCTCAATACCGACGAAACCGACGACACGCGCTGGGCGCTCGCCGACTTCGACATGCTCTACCCGACTTACGATCGCGCGCTCGTCAGCTTGTCGCCCGGCGGCTCGGACGCGTGCATGGTCCGCGAGTTCGATATCGAAGCACGCAGCTTTATCGACGATGGCTTCGTGCTGCCGGATGTCGGCAAGCACGACATTTCGTGGATCGATCGCGATACCTGCTACGTCGGCTGGGACGACAGCAAGCACAACAAGAAACCCGCGTTGACGACATCGGGTTTTCCGCGCCAGGCGCGTCGCTGGAAGCGCGGCACGCCGCTCGCGGATGCACCCGTGGTGTTCGAGGGCCAGCGTCGCGATGTCTCGGCGGGCGCGGATTACGATCCGCTCGAAAAGCTGCATCTCGCCTCGCGCGCGGTCACGTTCTACGACACGCTGCACTTCTGGCTCGATGAAACCGCCAACGCGTGGCGTCAATACGATCTGCCGACGCACGTCGAAGTCGAGCACTGGAACGGCTGGCTGTTCGTCACGCCACGCGAAGCGTGGAAGACAGGCGGCGTGCGTCACGAAGGCGGGACCTTGCTCGTCATCCGCCGTGACGCGTTTCTCGAAGGCGCGCGCGATTTCACGGTGCTGTTCAAGCCGTCGGACAGGCGCGTGCTCGCGGGCATCGACTTCACGAAGCATTGGCTGATCGCAAGCCAAATGGACGACGGCACGCCGCGCGTCACGCTCCTCGCGCCGCCCGCCGATTACAAGACGGCGTGGAACGCGCGCGATTTCGCGCTGCCCGAAGCGAGCCAGTCTTACGTCGATTCCATCGACAGCGAACGGGACGACACGGTGCTCATTCACGTCGAGCATTTTCTGATGCCGCCGTCGCTCTACTTCGCGGACCTTGCGAGCGACGCGCCCTGGCAACTGCTCGCACGTTTGCCCGCGCAGTTCGACGCGAGCGGCATGTCGGCGGTGCGTCATCACGCGATCGCGAAAGATGGCGAGCGCATTCCGTACTGGCTGATCGGTCGTGGCGCGGATGTGTCGACCGATGCGCGGCCTTGCCTGCTCTACGGCTATGGCGGCTTCGAAGTCGCGCTCGATCCGCATTACGATTCGACCACTGGCATTGCGTGGCTCGCGCGCGGCGGGCTGTTGGCCGTCGCGAACATTCGCGGCGGCGGCGAGTTCGGGCCGCAATGGCATCAGGCGGCGCTGCGCGAAAAGCGGCAAGTCTCGTTCGACGACTTCATCGCGGTGGCTAAAGCGCTGGTCGCGAGCGGCGTGACCACGGCCAGGCAGCTCGGCATTCGCGGCGGCAGTAACGGCGGTTTGCTCACCGGCGCGTGCATGGTGCAGCGGCCCGAGCTTTTCGGCGCGGTGCTGTCGGAAGTGCCGCTGCTCGACATGGCGCGTTTTCATTTGCTGCTGCAAGGCGCATCGTGGATCGACGAATACGGCGACCCCGACGATGCCGACGACCTGCGTCATCTGCTGGCGTATTCGCCGTATCAGAACGTGAAGGCGGATGTCGATTATCCGGCGTCGTTGTTCACGTCATCGACGGCGGACGACCGCGTGCATCCCGGTCACGCGCGCAAGATGGCCGCGAAGATGCAGGCGCAAGGGCACGAAAACGTCTGGTATCAGGAAACCGGAGAAGGCGGACACGGCGCGGGCGTGGAGCCGGAAGCCGTGGCGCAGGCGGAAGCGGCGGCATTTACGTTCCTGGCGATGAAGCTTGGGCCGCTCGGGTGACAGGTCGAACCGTTGACGCGAGAACGAAGTCCGAAAACCTCGCCAGGCGGCGAGGTTTTTTAATCGCGCAATGCGCCTCAAACCTTGACCGGCGCGGCATGCGAACGAAGCACCAACGTACGCCCGAGAAAAGTCAGCACGCCGCAAACCCCGATTACGATGCCCATGCCATGCGGCGATACATCGTGGAACAACCCGACCGCAAGACTCGATAGCGCGCCGAGCGCAAGCTGCATCGCACCGAAGACAGCGGCGGCCGCGCCCGCGTTGCGCGGATAGCGGTGCATCAGTTCCGTCGTGCAGTTCGCCGCGAGCAGGCCAACCACGCCGACCACGAAGAACAGACATACGACGATCGACCACAGCCCGCCCCAACCCGTCAGCGAAACGAGCGCGACGGCGAGCGCCGCGATCACGCTGACGAAGGCCGCGCCGGAGATCATCTTCATCGCGCCGAGGCGGCCGACGAGCTTCGTATTCAACACGTTCCCGCCAATGATGCCGACGATATTCAGCCCGAACAGCAGCCCGTAATACTGCGGCTTCACATGGAAATAGTCGATGTAGACGAAGGGCGTCGCCGTGATGTACGCGAACATCGACGCGAACGCCATGCCGCCGCACATCATGTGGCCCCAGGTGACGGGGTCGCGCAACAAGTGCCCGTAAGCCGCGAACGAAGCGCCGAGCGCGGAGCCCGCGCGCTTTTCCTTCGGCCAGGTTTCGGGTACGCGCAGAAAAGCGGTGATGGAGCACGCCACGCCGAAGAGCGTGAGCGCGGCAAAGACCACGCGCCAACCGCCCAACAGCAGCAATTGCCCGCCGATCAACGGCGCGAGCAGCGGACCAATGGACGTAACGATGGACAGCATCGACAGCACGCGGGCGGCATCGGCGGGCGCGTGGGCGTCGCGGGCGATGGCGCGCGCGAGCACGGAAGCCGCGCCCGCACCGAGCGCCTGCAGGAAGCGCACGAAAACGAGGGCGTCGATGGACCACGCCACCGCGCACGCGACGCTCGCAAGCGCGTACAGCGCAATGCCGCCGAGCAGCACCGGCCGGCGTCCATAGGCGTCGGAAAGCGGGCCATAGAGCAACATGCCGAACGAGAAGCCGAACATGAAACTCGTGAGCGTGCTTTGCGCGGCGGCAGGCGTCGTGCCGAACGCGGCGGCGAGCGACGGCAGACTCGGCAGATACATGTCGATCGACAAGGGACCGCAGGCGGCGAGCGCGCCGAGCAACAGAATCAGCCGGCCATCGGGCCGGCGGGCAGTGGTGTCAGGCATTGGACTCGGAAAAGACGAAGGGTGCAGAGCGGATGCCGCGCGCGTGCTGCATCGGCGCCGGGCGAGGCCATTGTACGCGTCGATCCGCTAAGCTCCGGCTTTAAGCCATCCACTTATTCTCGTCAGACCCATGACCGCGTTTCTCCTGATCTGGAGCCCGAAGAAATGGCCGTGGCCCGAACTGCCCGACTGTGCGCGACGCGTGGCCGCAGGCGAAGCCGTCGCCGACGTCTGGGGCTGCGGCACCGCGCGCGGCCTCTTGCCGGGTGACCGCGTGTTCGTGCATCGCGTGACGCAGCAGCCGAAGGGCGTGTTCGCATCGGGTTATGTGACGCGCGCGCCCTACGAAGTGCCGGATGCGCACTCAAAGCGCGGATACCGGCTGTGCATCGATTTCGTGTACGACTGGCTCGTCGATGCGAACGAGCAAGTCGTCGTCACGCGCGACGAACTGCGCGCGCATCCGCTTTCCGTGCAGACGTGGGACGCGCAGAGTTCCGGCACGATCATCAAGCCGATGGCGGAAGGCGCGCTCGAAAAGCTGTGGACTGCGCGCACCGGGCGACGCGGGCGGCCGAACCCGCTCGAATATGACGACTCCGGTACAATTTGAAGCATGTTTTTCGCACCGGACCGCGCGTCGGCATCAACCGCGCGCCGCGCTTTTGCTACTTTGAACGGAGCGTCGAGTCCGTTGCGTATTTCGCATCCACAACCGTGCAGGCCTCAGCCATGTCCAAGAATCAAGCCCTCTTCGAACGCGCTCAGCAAACCATTCCCGGCGGCGTGAATTCGCCGGTGCGCGCGTTCCGCTCGGTCGGCGGCACGCCGCGCTTCATCGAGCGCGCGGAAGGCCCGTACTTCTGGGACGCCGAGGGCAAGCGCTATATCGACTACATCGGCTCGTGGGGCCCGATGATTCTCGGCCACGTGCATCCCGAAGTGCTCGACGCCGTGCAGCGCGTGCTCGCCCACGGTTTCTCCTTCGGCGCGCCGACGGAGGCGGAAATCGAGATCGCCGAGGAAATCTGCAAGCTCGTGCCGTCGATCGAACAGGTGCGCATGGTGTCGAGCGGCACCGAAGCGACCATGAGCGCGCTGCGTCTCGCGCGCGGCTTCACGGACCGCAGCCGCATCGTCAAGTTCGAGGGTTGCTATCACGGTCACGCGGACAGTTTGCTCGTGAAGGCGGGTTCGGGCCTGCTCACGTTCGGCAATCCGACTTCGGCGGGCGTGCCCGCGGATATCGCGAAGCACACCACCGTGCTCGAGTACAACAACGTCGAGCAACTGAACGAAGCCTTCGCGGCGTTCGGCGCGGACATCGCCTCGGTGATCGTGGAGCCGGTCGCGGGCAACATGAATCTCGTGCGCGCGACGCCCGAGTTCCTGAACGCACTGCGCGCGCGTTGCGACGAGTACGGCTCGGTCCTGATTTTCGACGAAGTGATGTGCGGCTTTCGCGTCGCGCTTGGCGGCGCGCAGCAGGTCTACGGCATCAAGCCCGACCTGACCTGCCTCGGCAAGGTGATCGGCGGCGGCATGCCGGCCGCGGCCTTCGGCGGGCGCCGGGACATCATGGCGCATCTCGCGCCGCTCGGCGGTGTGTATCAGGCAGGCACGCTGTCCGGCAATCCCATCGCGGTCGCGGCCGGGCTCAAGACCTTGCAGCTGATCCAGCGCCCCGGCTTCTACGACGACCTCGCGAAGCAGACGCGCAAGCTCGTCGATGGCCTGAGCGCCGCCGCGCGCGATGCCAAGGTGCCCTTCTCGGCCGACTCCATCGGCGGCATGTTCGGCCTTTACTTCGCCGAGCAGGTGCCGGTGAGCTTTGCCGAAGTCACGCAGGGCGACACGCGGCGCTTCAACGCGTTCTTCCACGCCATGCTCGATGCCGGCGTGTACTTCGCGCCATCGGCATTCGAAGCCGGTTTCGTCTCCAGCGCGCACGACGACGCCGTGATCGACGCAACCCTCGAAGCGGCGCGCGGCGCATTCGCGTCGCGCGCGGCTTGAACCTCGGGCGCGGCGACCGCGATGTTTTCGCAAACCGACTTCACGCACATGGAGCGCGCGCTCGCGCTCGCCTCGCGCGGCATGTACACGACAACGCCCAACCCGCGCGTCGGCTGCGTGCTGGTCAAGAACGGCGAAGTAATCGGCACGGGCTTCACGCAGCCGGCCGGTCTGGATCACGCCGAAGTCCGCGCGCTCAAGGACGCGCGATCGCGCGGCAAGGACCCGCGTGGCGCGACCGCTTACGTCACGCTCGAACCGTGCAGCCATTTCGGGCGCACGCCGCCGTGCGCTCAGGCGCTCATCGACGCACGCGTGGAAAAAGTGATCGCCGCGATGGAAGATCCGAACCCGACCGTCTCCGGGCGCGGTCTCGTGATGTTGCGCGATGCGGGCATCGACGTGCGCTGCGGTCTGCTCGCGCACGAGGCGCACGAGATGAACATCGGCTTCGTGTCGCGCATGACGCGGCGGCGGCCGTGGGTGCGCATGAAAGTGGCCGCGACGCTCGATGGCCGCACGGGTTTGCCCTCGGGCGAAAGCCAGTGGATCACGGGTGAGGACGCGCGTGCCGACGGCCACGCATGGCGCGCACGCGCCTGCGCCATCCTCACGGGCATAGGCACGGTGCGCGAGGACAACCCGCAACTGACCGTGCGCGCGGTCGAAACGCCGCGCCAGCCGCAGCGCGTTCTGATCGACAGCCGTCTGGACGTGCCGCTCGATGCACGCATGCTGGAAGGCCCGCCAGCGTGGATCTTCCATTCGGCCAACGCCGATCCCGCGCGCGTCGCGGCGTTGTGTGCGAAGGGCGCGGAGCTGATCGAACTGCCCAACGAACAGGGCAAGGTCGATCTGCCTGCCGTGCTCATCGCGCTTGCGGATCGCGGCATCAACGAATTGCACGTCGAAGCCGGGCACAAGCTCAATGGCTCGCTATTGCGCGAAGGCTGTGTCGATGAACTGCTGGTGTATCTCGCGCCAAGCCTTCTCGGCAGCGCGCCCGGCATGTTCGACTTCGCGCCGCCCGCCACGCTGGATGCGCGCGCGCATCTCAAGTTTCATCGTATAGACCGGCTCGGCGACGACTTGCGCATTCTTGCGCGTTTCGCCGAGGCAAATGTCACCACCGACGCCTGCTGATCCGCGTGGGTCCGGCCAAGTCAGCTCGTCAAGTTAAAGGAAGCAGTCGATGTTCACAGGAATTGTCAGCGCGGTAGGCCGTATCGACCAAGTCACGCCGCTTGGCGCGGAGCCGGAAGCGGGCGTGCGCCTGACGGTCACGGCAGGCGGTCTCGATCTCGCGGATGTCGAACTGGGCGACAGCATCGCCATTCAGGGCGCGTGCATGACGGTCATTGAAAAGACCGCGAATGCCTTCGATGTCGATGTCTCGCGCGAAAGCCTCAACAAGACGGTCGGACTCGGCCACGCGGGCGACGAAGTGAATCTGGAAAAGGCGTTGCGCGCGCATGACCGGCTGGGCGGTCACTTGGTTTCGGGCCATGTGGATGGCCTTGGCGAAGTGTCGCGTTTCGAACGCGTGGGCGAATCGCACGAATTGCGCGTCGTCGCGCCGAAGGAGATCGGCAAGTACCTGGCCTACAAGGGTTCGGTGACGGTAAATGGCGTGAGCCTCACGGTCAACTCGGTCAGCGACCGTGCCGATGGCTGCGAATTCTCCATCAACCTCATTCCGCATACCGTCGAAGTCACGACGCTCAAGGCGCTCAAGCCGGGCGTGAAGGTCAATTTGGAGATCGACCTGATCGCGCGCTATGTCGAGCGGATGATGAACGCGTCGTGATGCTTTCCGGTCTTGGCGCTTTGGCGCGGCGCGGCTCAGCGCTCGGGGCCCCAGATGTGATCGAAGTCGAAGGAGACTTCCTTGGTGTGGCGAATGGACGTGAGCAGCACCGTGTCGCCAATCAGAAGGTACAGAAGCACGTAGTCTTCGAACACGTGTTCGCGTAGTTCGGCGCGCTTCTTGGCTTCCTCGGTTTCTTCGATAAGTTCTTCGCAGGCCAGTATTGCCTGATAGGTATCGGGATCGGTGTTGAGGAAGACTCGGCCAATTGCCGGAAAGCGCTCGAGCAGAGGCTTTGCCTTTGTCTCCAGCGCTTCGAACATTCGCTCGAAGCTCTCCGGCAGGTCCAAACGAATCCAGTAGCGTTCGATATCCGCGATTCGAGTCTTGAATTTGCTCGAGATGCGGACCGTCGCACGCCTGCGTCCATCATTCGGCATCGGCATTGCTCCCTTGCTGCGCTTTTCTTTTGCGTTCCTCGCGCTCCGCGCGCAAGCGCGCCCGAGTGCGTGCGAAATACTCGCCCGCATCCTCCGTCGGCTCCCCTGCCTTCCACGCCGCGATTGCTTCCTTGGCGTCTTCCAGCAACAGCAAATGAATCCGCGCCCGCTCCGCGCGATAGTAGTGCTCCAGCTTCTCCGTGCTGATCAACGCGACGCTTGCTTCGCCGTTCTTCGTGATGATCTTGTCGGTGCCCTTCTGCACTTCGTCGATGAGCTCCGACAAATTCGCACGCGCCTGCGAAAGGGAGATGACGTCTTTGGGGGTAAAAGCCATTTTAGGCTCCGTGCTATTTAACGTACTCAACATGGTACAGAATTCACACTCGCAAAGGATAAGGAATTCGTATCATCTCAGGCCGCATGAGGCCGCGCCAGTCGTCCGGAAGGAATAGGAAAAATCGCCTGTGCAGGCGACGCCGCGATTTCACCGACTGTCCATCATCGGTGGCGTAAAATACGCCCTTTCCCAATCCGGACCCCTTCGGGACGCCATCATGCCGATCGCCACCACTCCAGAGATCATCGCTGAACTGAAAGCCGGGCGGATGGTGATCCTCGTCGACGAGGAAGACCGCGAAAACGAAGGCGACCTCCTCGTCGCAGCCGATTTCGTCACGCCGGAAGCGATCAATTTCATGGCGAAGCACGGTCGCGGCCTGATCTGCCTCACGCTCACGCAAGAGCGCTGCAAGCAACTGAATCTGCCGCTCATGACCCACCGCAACGGCACGCAGTACGGCACCGCGTTCACGGTCAGCATCGAGGCGGCCGAAGGCGTGACCACCGGCATTTCGGCTTCCGACCGCGCGCGCACGGTCGCGGCGGCGGTCGCGCACGACGCGCGCGCCGAGCACATCGTGCAGCCGGGCCACGTGTTCCCGATCATGGCGCAGCCAGGCGGCGTGCTCGTGCGTGCCGGCCACACGGAAGCCGGCTGCGATCTCACCGCGCTCGCGGGCCTCACGCCCGCATCCGTCATCTGCGAAATCATCAAGGACGACGGCGAGATGGCGCGCCTGCCCGACCTCATGGAATTCGCGGATCAGCACGGGCTCAAGATCGGCACCATCGCCGACCTGATCCACTACCGCAGCCGGACGGAATCCATCATCGAAAAGGTCGGCGAGCGCATCATGCAGACCGCTCACGGTTCTTTTCGCGCGGTGCTCTATCGCGACGAGCCGACGCGTTCGCCGCATATCGCGCTCGTGCGCGGCACGCCCTCGCCCGACCGCGAAACGCCGGTGCGCGTGCACGAGCCGCTTTCGGTGCTCGACTTGCTCGAGATCGATTCCTCCACGCATTCATGGACCATCGACGCGGCCATGAAGGAAATCGCCGCGCGCGATCTCGGCGCCATCGTCATGCTCAATTGCGGCGACACCAAGGAACAACTCGTGGACGTGTTCCGCGCGTTCGACGAGAAGGACAAGGCGCTCGAACTGAAGCGCCGTCCCATCGACTTCAAGACTTATGGCATCGGCGCGCAGATCTTGCGCGACCTGGGCGTCGGCAAGATGCAGGTGCTCGCGAATCCGCGCAAGCTCGGCAGCATGTCGGGCTACGGGCTCGAAGTGACCGGCTTCATCGCCATGCCCGGCTGCCCCGCGACCGCCGCGCCCGCGGACACGCCGGTCTCGCATCTGCGCTCTGCCTGAACGCATCAACTCATTCCAAACCAACGGAACTCATTCATGGAAATCGGACAATACCAGCCGAATCTCGACGGTGACGGTCTGCGCATCGGCATCGTGCAGTCGCGCTTCAACGAACCCGTGTGCAATGGCCTTGCCGATGCGTGCATCGAAGAGCTGGAACGCCTCGGCGTGATCGGCGAAGACGTGCTGCTCGTCACCGTGCCGGGCGCGCTCGAAATTCCGCTGGCGCTGCAAAAACTCGCGGAATCCGGCCAGTTCGACGCGCTGATCGCGCTCGGCGCCGTGGTGCGCGGCGAGACGTATCACTTCGAACTGGTTTCGAACGAAAGCGGCTCGGGCATTTCGCGCATTGCGCTCGACTTCGGCGTGCCGGTGGCGAACGCCGTGCTGACGACCGAAAACGACGAACAAGCCGTCGCGCGCATGACGGAAAAAGGCCGCGATGCGGCACGCGTGGCAGTTGAAATGGCGAATCTTTCCGTCGCGCTGGAACAGCTCGGCGGCGACGACGAAGAAGACGAAGACGAGGACCGCGCATGAAGAGCGCTCGACGCCGCTCGCGTGAACTCGCGACGCAAGGGCTTTATCAATGGCTGCTGTCGGGTGCGCCCGGCGGCGAGATCGACGCGCAGTTGCGCAATGCGCAGGGCTTCGACAAGGCCGACCATGAGCATCTGGATGCCATTCTGCACGGCGTGATCAAGGAAGCCGACGTGCTCTCCGAGCAGTTGCAGCCGTGTCTCGACCGGCCGATCGAGCAACTGTCGCCGGTGGAGCGCGCGGTTCTGCTGGTCGCCGCGTTCGAATTCAAGCATCACCTGGACATTCCGTATCGCGTGGTGATTAACGAGGCGGTCGAGCTGACCAAGACGTTCGGCGGTTCGGATGGCTACAAGTACGTGAACGGCGTGCTCGACAAGCTCGCGGTCGCCTTGCGTCCGACCGAGGCGCAGGCGCGCAGATGAATACCGCCACCGCGCCGCTGGTGCGGCTTGCGTCACGGGTCGACGCGATCGAGCCGTTCTACGTGATGGAGTTGATGAAGGACGCGCAGGCGCTGGAACGCGCGGGGCGCGACATCATCCATATGGGTATCGGCGAGCCGGATTTCACGGCGCCCGAACCGGTCACGCGCGCCGCCGCGGATGCCTTGCAGCGCGGCGTCACGCAATACACGAATGCGCTCGGCGTGACCGCGTTGCGCGAGGCGATCTCGCAGCACTATCGCGATGCGTTCGGCCTCACGGTCGACCCGCAGCGCATCGTGGTGACGGCGGGTGCATCGGCGGCGCTGTTGCTCGCGTGCATGACGCTCGTCGATCACGGCGACGAAGTGCTGATGCCCGACCCGTGCTATCCGTGCAACCGGCATTTCGTGTCGGCGGCGGACGGCAAGCCCGTGCTGATCCCAAGCGGCCCGGCCGAGCGCTTTCAGTTGACGGCGGCTCACGTCGAGGAATACTGGCGGCCGCAAACGCGCGGCGTATTGCTGGCGTCGCCGTCGAACCCGACGGGCACGTCCATCGCGCCGGATGAACTGAAGCGCATCGTGAATGCGGTGCGTGCGCGCGGCGGCTTTACGATCGTCGACGAGATCTATCAGGGCTTGAGCTACGACGCGAAGCCCATCTCGGCGCTCTCCTTCGGCGATGATGTCGTCACCGTAAACAGCTTTTCGAAATATTTCAGCATGACCGGCTGGCGGCTCGGCTGGCTGGTCGTGCCGCACGCAATGGTTCCGGCAGTCGAGAAGCTCTCGCAGAACCTTTTCATCTGCGCATCGGCGCTGGCGCAGCACGCGGCGCTCGCCTGCTTCGAGCCGGAGACAATCGCGATCTACGAAGCGCGCCGCCTCGAATTCAAGCGCCGGCGCGATTACATCGTGCCGGCGTTGCGTTCGCTGGGCTTTGGCGTGCCGGTCACGCCCGACGGCGCCTTCTACGTCTATGCGGACACGATGAGCGTCGCGCACCCCGCAGCCGGCCACAGTGGCACGCTTACGCAATCGATGCTTCACGATGCAGGCGTCGTGCTCGTACCAGGCGCCGATTTCGGCTTTCATGCGCCCGAGCGCTATATCCGGGTTTCGTACGCGACGGCGTACGCAAAACTGGAGGAAGCGGTTCATCGCCTGGGCTCGCTTTTCAGCCGATAAATTTGCAGCGAAGAAAAGCAAAAGGGCACCCGACGGTGCCCTTTTTTACGACTCGACGAAAAAAACTCAGGCGCCGAACTCGGCCGAAGCAACATGCTTCGCTTCACTATCGGTTTCGTCCTGCGATTCCGCTTTCTTCTGATTGTCGATGGTCGCATGCACGCGCTTGCCACCATCCGCCGTGGCGGCCGACGTAGAAGCGAGAACCTGCTTCGGCGCCGCCTGCACGGGCGCTTGGGGCGAGTTGATCGGCACATTGCGGCCACGCGCGACATCGCGCAGACGCGATCGCTCGGCCAGCACCTTCGCGCCGTACCCGCCATCGTCCTGCGTCGACGAACCCACGTAATAACGCAGACCGCCCGCGACCGAACCACCACGCGCGATACAGTCCTTCAGCACCAGCGCCCCGACCTTGATATTCGCGAGCGGATCGAGCGCCGCGTGCGAACCGCCGAAGTACTGGAACTTGTCGGAATGAACCTTCGACATCACCTGCATCAGACCCTGCGCGCCCACGCCGCTTTCCGCATACGGATTGAAGCCGGACTCGATCGCCATTACCGAAAGCAACAGCAACGGATCGAGGCCCACTTCGCGGCCGGTATCGAAGGCCGCGCGCACGAGTTCGCTGACCGGGTCCTGCGCCACGCGATAACGCCGCGCGATGAAGCTGGCGACGAGTTGCTGCTCACGCGTCGAGATGAGGACGCGGTCGTCGCGGGCATCGGCGACGACGCGTTGGGCGGGAATCAGACTCGCGAGCATGCCGACGGAGGGCATGGTGCGCGGATCGAGCCCGTTAGGCGATACGGCGAGGCTGATGCCGCCCGTAAGCTGGCGGGCGCTGGCGTCGTCGTAGGTCGCGGCGCCGAGCGACGGAGCGGCGGTTGCGGGCACTTCGCGCGCATCCGCAGCCCGTGCTTTCGACACGAGATTGACAGCCAGATTCGACTCGACCGGCGGCCGATGCACCGCCGCGAACGGCGGCAGCGGCTGCCCCGCGAGCAAACGAGCCGGACCGGCCTGCACGGCTGCCGAAACGAACGGCATGATTCGTGCGGCGAAGGTCGTACGCCAGGAAGGCAGAAGCCAAAGTGCGAAAGCCGTGATGACGGCGGCGCCGCCGACGAGGCTGAAGAGATGCTGACTCAAACGGCGTCCGCGACGCAGCGCAATGCGCACGATCTGCGCTGCGCGGGTGTCGGAACCCCAGAAAACCGAAGCGTTCATCTATGCTCCCAATGTTGCTTGATTTAACGCAGATGAATACGAATAAAACGCGAATTCAATGCGTAAATCAGACACCGCTCGCTCTCGGCAAGCACAAACGGCATCGGGGAAACGGCATGGAGCCGTCTGGAAAGCCGCCGGTTAAAAAGTTGACCGGAGTGCGCGGCACGAACTGCATGCCATGAATGCGCAGAGGCTTTCCACGCGAAAAACCGGCGCTGGTAACGCCGGCCGTGACAACCAACAGCCATGAATCGCCGGGCAGGTTCGGCGCAGGCGACGCATGTGCGTCTGAAAGACCTGAGGCAGCGGTAAAAAGTTTCAAAACCCGCAAAGGATGGCAAAGGATTCTAGCAGGCTTTAATCATCCGTCAATGCTATAGACTTCCGTTTCAATTACTTACAGTAATAACGAACAGTGTTCAGTTGCCGTAAACCGCGCCAGTTGGGGCATTGGAAGCGGAATTTGCGGAATGTCTCCGAACGCACCGACGCGAGCGCATGTAAAATCGACAATCGTCTGGCGCGCAGCCGTCCCGCCCTTCTGGGCCGTCCTCGAGTCCCTTTCTGATCATCGATGAAATACAAAGATCTGCGCGACTTCACCGCCCGCCTCGAAGCGCTAGGTGAACTGCGCCGTGTTCGGCAGCCCGTTTCCCCCGTTCTCGAAATCACCGAAATTTCCGATCGCGTATTGCGCGCGGGCGGCCCCGCCCTGTTGTTCGAAACGCCAACGGGACATTCCATGCCCGTGCTTGCGAACCTCTTTGGCACGACGCGCCGGGTGGCGCTCGGCATGGGTATCGAAACGCAAGCGCAGAGCGGCAACGATACGGCCCTCGGCAGCGACACCGCCGCGCTCGGCTCGCTGCGCGATGTCGGCCGGCTACTCTCGGCGCTCAAGGAGCCCGAGCCGCCCAAGGGTTTGAAGGACGCGGGCAAGCTGTTGTCGCTTGCCAAGGCGGTTTGGGACATGGCGCCGAAATCGGTGAATTCGCCGCCTTGCCAGGAAATAGTTTGGGAAGGCAACGATGTCGATCTCGCGCGCTTGCCGATCCAAACCTGCTGGCCCGGCGACGCCGGCCCGCTGCTCACCTGGGGCCTCACCGTCACGCGCGGCCCCAACAAGTCGCGGCAGAATCTCGGCATTTATCGGCAACAGCTGATCGGGCGCAACAAACTCATCATGCGATGGCTCGCTCATCGCGGCGGCGCGCTCGACTTTCGCGAATTCGCGCTTGCCAATCCCGGCAAGCCGTATCCCGTGGCGGTCGTGCTCGGCGCCGATCCCGCGACGATCCTCGGCGCCGTCACGCCGGTGCCCGATTCGTTGTCCGAGTATCAGTTCGCGGGGCTGCTGCGCGGCTCTCGCACTGAACTGGCGAAGTGCCTGACGCCTGGCGTCGATACGCTGCAAGTACCGGCGCGCGCGGAGATCGTGCTCGAAGGCTTCATCCATCCGCAAGACGGCGTGCCGCCGCCTGCGCCCGCGGGCGCGCCGCCGCGTCCGTCCGCGGGGGCATCCGCGAAATACGAACACGCGCTCGAAGGTCCGTACGGCGATCACACCGGCTACTACAACGAACAGGAGTGGTTCCCGGTCTTCACCGTCGAAAAGATCACCATGCGGCGCGACGCCCTCTTCCATTCGACCTATACCGGCAAGCCGCCCGACGAACCGGCCGTGCTCGGCGTCGCGCTCAACGAAGTCTTCGTGCCGCTCCTCCAGAAGCAGTTCACCGAGATCACGGACTTCTATCTGCCGCCAGAAGGCTGCAGTTATCGCATGGCCATCGTGCAGATGAAGAAGAGCTATCCCGGCCACGCCAAGCGCGTGATGTTCGGCGTATGGAGTTTCCTGCGGCAGTTCATGTACACGAAGTTCATCGTCGTGGTCGATGAAGACGTGAACGTGCGCGACTGGAAGGAAGTCATCTGGGCGATCACGACGCGAGTGGACCCCGTGCGCGATACCGTGCTCGTGGACAACACGCCGATCGACTATCTCGACTTCGCGTCACCCGTGGCGGGGCTCGGCTCGAAGATGGGACTCGACGCGACCAACAAATGGCCCGGCGAGACCACGCGCGAATGGGGCCGCCCGATTGTCATGGACGAAGCCGTCAAGCGCCGCGTCGATACGTTGTGGAGCGAACTCGGCCTCGACACGTCGCCATCGGCGAGAAAAGCATGATCGGGGCGACGGTTTTTCGTGGCGATGTCATCGAGAACACGCATGCGGCGCATGTCGCGGTGGTCGATGCATCCGGGCGCGTGCTGCATTCGTTCGGCGATCCATATCGCGTGACCTTGCCGCGCTCGGCGGCGAAACCCGCGCAGGCGTTGGCCGTGCTCGAAACCGGCGCGCTCGAACGCTTCGGCTTCAGCGAAGAAGATCTGGCGCTGATGTGCGCGTCGCATAACAGCGAGCCGCGTCATATCGAGCGCGCGCAGGCGATGCTCGCGAAAGCCGAAGCAAGCGAAGCCGATCTTCGCTGCGGCGGCCATCCGCCCATTTCCGATGCCGTCTTCCGCGACTGGATCAAACGCGATTTCACGCCGACGCCCGTGTGCAGCAATTGTTCCGGCAAGCACGCCGGCATGCTGGCCGGCGCGCGCGCCATGAATGCGCCGCTCGACGGTTATCATCTGCCCGCGCATCCGCTGCAGGCGTGGGTCAAGCGGACGATGGCGCGCGTCGTTGATCTCGCCGACGACGAAGTGCAATGGGCCATCGACGGCTGCAATCTGCCAACGCCCGCCTTCCCGCTCGATCGCCTCGCGCGGCTCTTCGCAAAGATCGCCGATGCGCCGGACGGTACGCCGCTCGCGCGTATCTACGAGGCGATGACGGCGCATCCCGAACTCGTCGCCGGCGAAGGCCGCTTCTGTACGCTGCTGATGCAAACCTTCGGCGGCACGCTCGTCGGCAAGACCGGCGCGGACGCGTGCTACGCCATTGGCGTGCGGCGCCCCGAAGGCACACTCGGCATCGCGGTGAAGGTGGAAGACGGCAACACCGGCGTGCTCAACGCGGTCGTCGTGCATGTACTCGAACGGCTTGGCATAGGCACGGACGAGCAGCTTGGCGCGCTCGCACGCTTTCGCCACCCGCCAATGCGCAACACGGTCGGCGTACCGACCGGCCGCCTCGACATCCACTTCGCGCTACGCGATCACTAAAAAAAAGACGATGCACTCGTGGTCCCTGCTGTCCGACGGCTTCTTTTTGTCGTTGTCGCTGTGTCTGGATATTGGCATTGCCAATGTCGCGATCATTTCGCTCGTGCTGTCGCACGGCTTCAAACCAGGATTCGTGCTCGGCCTCGGGACATGTTTCGGCGATCTCTTCTACGCGGCGCTCGCGCTGGCCGGCATGTCGGCGCTTCTGCAATTCGCGGCCGTGCGATGGGTCGTGTGGATCGGCGGGGCGATCGTGCTTCTGTTCCTCACGTGGAAGATGGCGCGCGAGGCGCTGAATCCCGCATCCGCGCCGCCTGTCGAAGGCGAAGCTGACGACCGTCTGCCACGCCAAAGTCATGCGAAGAGTTTCGTGCGTGGCTGTTTGCTCGCGGTGTCGTCGCCAAGTGCGATTCTCTGGTTCGCGGCCGTGGGCGGCGCGTTGATCGCCAAGGCCGGCGCGACCAGCGCGATGAGCGCGTCCGTGTTCCTGATCGGCTTCTTTTGCGGCGGGCTCGGCTGGACACTCTTCGTCTGCACGCTGGCGAGCCACGGCCGCAAGCGCGCGGGCACGAGCCTGCTGCGCGCGTGTCACGTGCTTTCGGCCGTGCTATTCGCTTATTTCGCGTACAGCGTGATCGTCAATGGTTACCGCGATCTGATCGTGCACGCGCCGGTTTGAGCGGCGCGTGCCTTTCGCGCGATGAGCGAGCCCACGTCAGGCGACGAACTCCGCCAGACGCGCCAGATCGACGTTGCCGCCGCTCACGATCACACCCACGCGCTTGCCTTCCACCGGCACCACTTTTTGCAACACCGCCGCGGCGGCCAGACAGCCGGTCGGCTCGACGACCATCTTCATGCGTTGCGCGAAAAAGCGCAGCGTGTCGATCAACTGGGCGTCGCTCACGGTGACGATGCTGTCCACATGACGCTGGATGATCGGGAAGTTGTATTCGCCGACATGCGTGGAAGCGGCGCCATCGGCGATCGTGCGCGGCACTTCGATATGCACGATCTCGCCGCGCGCGAGTGACTGCTGCGCGTCGTTGCCCGCTTCCGGCTCAACGCCGATCACCTTGCACGACGGGCTGAGCGCGGCAGCGGCGAGAGCGCATCCGCCGATCAGCCCGCCGCCGCCGAGGCAGACGAACAGGTAATCCAGCGGTCCGGTTTCTTCGATCAATTCCTTTGCCGCCGTGCCCTGCCCCGCGATCACATGTGGATGATCGTATGGCGGGATCAGGGTCATGCCGCGTTCCTCTGCGAGCGCGCGGCCGATTTCCTCGCGGTTCTGCGTATAGCGATCGTAGGTGATCACTTCGCCGCCATAGCCGCGCGTCGCGGCCATCTTCGCGGCAGGCGCGTCTTCGGGCATGACGATGGTCGCGCGGATGCCCGCGAGCTTCGCCGACAACGCGATGGCCTGCGCATGATTGCCCGACGAGTACGTGATAACGCCGGCTTTGCGCTGGGCATCGTCGAAATGGGACAACGCGTTATAGGCGCCGCGAAACTTGAACGCGCCCATGCGCTGGAAGTTTTCGCATTTGAAGAAGAGCGACGCGCCCGACATGGCGTCGGCCGTGGTGGACGTGAGAACCGGCGTGCGATGCGCGACGCCTGCGATGCGGCGAGCGGCATCGGCGACGTCTTCGAAGGTAGGTGCAGGAAGTGAGGACATGGGACGAGGACGAGGGGTGAGGAGAGCCGTCATTGTCCCAGTTATGACGCGCTTCTGAAAAGCGATGCCGCAATGAAAAAAGCGATGCAGGTCCGCTTGGGGACATGCATCGCCAGGAGATTCGACAGCCGAATTGTCGATTAGCGGTGCCAGTAGCCCGGACCGCCACGATAGTAGCCGGGACCGCCCCGGTAGTAGCCGTGATGATAGTAAGGGCGACCGTAGTAGCCGTAACCATAACTTCCGACGACGACCGGAGGCGGCGGCGCATAGACCACGGGCGGCGGCGGCGCAACATACACCGGCTGCTGCGGCGCCACGTACACCGGCGCGGGCGGCGCGACATAAACCGGCGGCGGCGGCGCCTGATAAACCGGATACGCGGGAACTCCGATCCCGATGCCCACCGAAACATGCGCCTGTGCAGCGCCGGCAATGCCGACACCCAGCGCCCCTGCAACCATCCAATAAGCGAACCTTTTCACCTTCGTTCTCCTCGCCGCCTGCTGCCGATCCGTACGGCACGACAAGCGACGGTATGGCTTCAATCTATCGAAAAAGGCCAAATGCCGCTGGAACCATATGTTGCAAATTGCAAGTTTTCTTACGCTTCTGGAAAGGCTTGAACATGCTCGCCAACGCAAGTCGGCCGTCCGGCGTGCCTTTCGATCAGCAAAAGTTCTGCGACCGGACTTCCGCCGCCCAGCAAGTAACGACATTTACAAGTGCAAAGAAAAGCCCCGCCGGGCAATCGATCAGGCGGGGCTTTGCAAACACAAGGTTCGAATAGCGACGACGCTTCAACCCACCTTCACATAAGCGAATTCGCGCGAGACATTCGGCGGCACATATGCCCCGCTGATGACCACCCGGGGCGTTAGACGCTTTTTCTGATCCCACCAGCGACGCCGCTGGGCCTGGCTCAAGAATCGCAGATGTTTTCGATAAGAGAAAATGCTCACAGCGACCTCCGAACGTAGCGATTAAGCCTCACGGAAAACCGTGCGCTTTCTCGCGCCACCGTTTTCCCTGTTGATCCGTCTTTTCTTTAGTATTCGCGCCCTGTCCGTGCATCAATGTGCGGGATAGAACCCAAGCCTTTCGATCGGTGTGTGTTGAACCACATTCGGCGTTAAGACTCGCGGGCTTTCAGACAAAAGCGGGAAATGGTTCCGAAGGCCTCGGCTGCTTGTGCTTTTCCGGCCAGCTTTACGCCTCGTTGCCAGAAGAATCCCCAGCTTTTCTATGTAACCCGTTTCGCTTTTCGTTGCCCTATCCTGCCAGTTCTACGTAAAACGCGCCTTTTGCGATCGTCTCGAATTGACAACACTAGGGTTTTCCGTCGCGAGAATCTCTTTCCTACAGGTTCGCGAACGCTCCTTGCATGCGCCTTTCAAGCCGCGGAACCTCAAACGGCCGCGCCTTGTGCGACAACGCGCCCAAGCCGCCGTCAAGCCATGTTAAGGTGACGTCCGGCGCCCCACCGAGCTTATCCGGTGGGCGGGGAAGCAAGGCGCAGAAAAGCCGCCGTGTCCGCAGGACGAGTCAGTCGAGAACGAACGACGATCAAGGTCGGCATCGACGCTTCGCTTGTTGGCGGGTTATCGCGCGGCGCAAGACTTATCGATTACGCACCTGCGCATCTTTTCGCGGCGAGTGGCCCGGCCGTCGCCTTCCCTTAGCTTCGCTCACCCTATCCAGCGCAGGTTCGAACCCTGTGCGGCTTCATCGAGGAACCGAGATGTTCGGCGAGATCGCCCGTTTTCTGCTTAATACCGTCTTCACTCTGTTCGGCGCGGCGCTTTTGCTGCGCGCATGGATGCAGGTCGTGCGCATGCCGCCCTATAACCCGGTCTCGAATGGCGTGATGCAGGCAACCAACTGGATCGTGTTGCCGCTGCGCAAGATCCTGCCCGGCGGCAAGATCGACTGGGCGAGCATTCTCGCCGCGTTCATCGCCTCGCTCGTCTATGTGACGTTGATGGTCGTGCTGGCCAACGTCGATCCGACGCTCATGATGCCGATGATCCTGCTCGTCGCCCTCCTCACCGTCGTGAAGTGGGCGCTGAACCTCATCATCTGGATGACGATTCTGATGGCGCTGCTTTCGTGGCTCAATCCGCAATCGCCGGCCATGCCGCTTTTGTTTCAGATCACCGCGCCGTTTCTCGATCCACTGCGACGTATTTTGCCGCGCTTGGGCGGCATCGATTTGTCACCGATCCTGCTGTTCGTCATCGTGCAGGTATTGTTGATGGTGGTCACGCGTCTCGCCGTTTCGATGACCTTGTTCGGCATCTGAACGAAGCGCGCATGGTGGCCGGCGCCGGGGCAGCAATTGCGCTGTGCCGCGCCGCCGCTTAAAATAGCGGGCTCACGCGGGCGTCGTATAATGGCCATTACCGTAGCTTCCCAAGCTACAGACGTGGGTTCGATTCCCATCGCCCGCTCCAGCATCGCCGAGAAAGCCGCCTGTCGTTGTCCGGGCGGCTTTTTAGTTTCCACGCTCTGCACGCGTGCGGATTCGCCAGCCGCGCCGCGTTAGTCACGCACTCTGCTCTCGCCATGAATCACGATTCCCAGGACGACGCCACGTCGTCTAGCGCTCCCGCCGACGAAACCTCCACGCTGCGCCATCGCCGCATCCGCAGCTTCGTGACGCGCGCGGGCCGCGTGTCGCCGGGCCAGCAGCGCGCCATCGATCAACTCGGACCACGTTACATCGTGCCGTATGACGCGCAAGTCGCCGACTGGTCAGCCGTGTTCGGACGCGAGGCGCCGCGCGTGCTGGAAATCGGCTTCGGCATGGGCGGGACAACAGCGGAAATCGCGGCCAAGCGTCCGGGCGACGACTTCATCGGCGTGGAAGTGCACGAGCCGGGCGTGGGCGCCTTGCTGAAGCTGATTGGCGAACAAGGGCTCGGCAACCTGCGAATTCTTCAGCACGACGCCGTGGAAGTGCTCGAACACATGATCGCGCCGGCTAGTCTGGATGGCGTACACATTTATTTCCCCGATCCGTGGCACAAGGCTCGGCATCACAAGCGGCGGCTGATTCAACCGAAGTTCGTGGCTTTGCTCGTGTCGCGCGTGAAACCGGGCGGTTATGTGCATCTCGCGACCGACTGGCAAAACTATGCCGAACAAATGCTCGAAGTGCTGTCCGCCGAACCCGCGCTTCAAAATACCGCCGATGGTTATGCGCCGCGCCCGGATTATCGTCCGGTGACCAAGTTCGAGAAACGCGGATTAAATCTCGGTCATGGCGTTTGGGACTTGCTGTTCCGCCGCGTTTGAAGACGATCGATCTGCCTTTGAATCGAGACTCGGACATTTAGTCACGTCCAAAGAACAAAACCCCACGCTTCGAGAAGACGTGGGGTTCAACTCCCGCCAGAAAGCGTGCGTGACTTTCAGTCAGCCCAACTCAAACCGCCGCTATAACCGACAATCAGAATCAACAAGCCAAAACCGATGCGATACCACGCGAACGCCGAAAAATCGTGCGAGGCGACGTAACGCAGCAGCCATCGAATACAGATAAACGCGCTCACGAACGCTGCCACTAGCCCGATTGCAAAGAGGCCGAGATCGTTCACGGTCAGCGTGCGCCAGTACTTCGCCATTTCGTAGAGCGTTGCGCCGAAGATGATCGGAATCGCCAGAAAGAATGAGAACTCCGTGGCCACGCGGCGTTCGAGTCCGAACAGCATGCCGCCGATGATCGTCGCTCCCGAGCGCGACGTGCCCGGAATCAGCGCGAAACATTGCGCTAATCCGACCTTGAGGGCGTCGGAGTAAGAGAGGTCGTCGATGGAAGTCACGCGCGGCGCGGCGGCGCGGTCACGCTGACGCGCTTCCGCCCACAAAATGACGATGCCGCCCACGATCAGCGCTACCGAAACCGGCACCGGCGAGAACAATACCGCCTTGATGCTTTTCTCGAACAAAAGACCGAGCGCGATGGCCGGAATGGTCGCGATGATCACGTTGAGCGTGAAGCGCCGCGCGTCCGGCCGTGACGGCAAACCGGTGACTACCGAGCCGATTTTTTTGCGATATTCCCAGCAGATGGCGAGAATCGCGCCGAACTGAATGACGACATCGAAGGTTTTAGCCTGCGCGTCGGTGAAATTCAGGAGACTGCCTGCGACGATCAGATGTCCGGTGCTCGAGACCGGCAGAAATTCGGTCAACCCTTCCACGACGCCCAGAACGAGCGCCTTCACCATCAATATCCAGTCCATCCGTCAGCCCTTTTTCGCTGTTATCGCCGTTCGTGTGGAGCACCCCGCGCCAAGATTTCGACTTATTTTTCGACGATCTGAACACGTATGCCGTTTGTAAGGACTGTGATTGTACCGGGTTCGTAAGAAACGCCGGCGAACTGCAATTCTTCGGGTTTGAAGGTGTGGATGGGATACCGTTCGAGCAATTGCGCCGCGAGCATGGCACCGGCGGCAGCGATCTGCTGATTGTATTGCGCGGCGTCCCCTGAGAACTGCGAATCATCGACGCTTGGCGAGACGAGGATCACCGAGCGGCTTTGCGCGTCATAGCCGAGTTGCGTCGAGAGCGTGAATGCGCCGTTAACGGGGTTGGGCATGAAGGGCGTGGTGAAGCGCGCATCGACATGCACGGTTACGCGATTACGATCAGGCGCCATGCCGATGACGGGATTGCTCAACACGACATCGACGATCTGCGAGATCGTGCGTTGCAAGGGAAACTTGCGCGCGACGGCTTCCTGGACTTGCTGCTGAGAGAACGTGTAGTGATCCGGAATGAACGGGAAGATGGAATTCGAAGCTGCTTGCGTCATCGATGACGCGCCAAGCGCCGGCAAGGCAATGAGCGTGGCAAGCAGGAACCGGCGCCGGGTTAGCGCGACGGGGTTGGACATGCGGGAGTCTCCGGGGGCTGAACTGTGAAATGCGGTGAGGCTAAAAACCGGTCATTGGACCACTGAACTTCAATGCGGTTGCGTGGCGACCTCAAGTTTGGCGATCCACGCGAGCGCATACTCCCGCGTCTCCCCACACATCTCCGCCGAAGCTTGCAACCCGCCGCAACAAGCCGGTCTGCGCGGATCGCCGAAAATCGCGCAACGCAGATCATCGCCGAGTTGCACGCAACGTTCGCCGGCCGGCTTGCCGTTTGGCATCCCCGGAATCGGACTCGTGATGGAAGGCGCGATGCAGCACGCACCGCACCCTTCGCGGCACGCATGCGGCGCGCTCGAAGCAGTCGACATGACATTGGCTCAAAAAACCGCATTGTCCCACGCCTGAAGTTTGCGTTCCGTCAAACCCGGGAAGCCGTACTGCGACCTTATCTCGCAATTGCCGCGCGCCTCGCGCTTTTACACTCGTGCGCAAGCCCAAGGTCCGTTATGACATCCTCGAATACCTTCTTCCGCCCCGATCTCCTCGAACGTTACGACGCGCACGGTCCGCGCTACACGTCCTATCCGACCGCCGTCCAGTTCATCGATTCCTTCGACCCGAAGCATTACTGCCAGGCGGCAATGAAAGCCGATCCGGCCGCCGATTTATCGCTCTACTTCCACATTCCGTTTTGCGACACCGTCTGCTTCTATTGCGGCTGCAACAAGGTCGCGACGAAAAATCGCGCGCACGCGCGGCCGTATCTCGACCGCATGAAGCGCGAACTTGCGATGCACGCCGCGCTCGTCGATACCCGCCGTCCCGTGACGCAACTACATTGGGGCGGCGGCACGCCCACGTTTCTCTCGCACGCCGAGATGACGGAGTTGATGGCCGCGACCGCCGAGCACTTCAACCTCGTATCCGACGATCGCGCCGAGTATTCGATCGAAGTCGATCCGCGCGAGGCATCGGCGGAAACGATCGGTGTGTTGCGTGGGCTTGGCTTTAATCGGCTGAGTCTGGGCGTGCAGGATTTCGACGAACGTGTGCAGCGGGCGATCAACCGCGTGCAGCCTTATGCGATGACCGAAGGCGTCATGCAGGCGGCGAGGCGAAATGGCTTCAAGTCGATTAGCGTCGATTTGATTTATGGCTTGCCTCATCAGAGCGTCGAGAGTTTTGCGCGCACGCTCGATGCGATGATCGCGCTCGCGCCGGATCGTGTCTCGGTGTTTGGTTATGCGCATATGCCGGCGCTGTTCAAGATGCAGCGGCAGATCGATGAATCCGCGCTGCCCTCGCCTGCCGTGCGGCTTGCGATTCTCGGGCGCGTGATCAAGCGCATGAGCGACGCGGGGTATGTTTATATCGGCATGGATCATTTTGCGTTACCCGGTGATGAACTTTCTCTCGCGCTCGCGGACGGGACGCTTCAGCGGAATTTTCAGGGATATAGCACGCGTGGGGATTGTGATTTGATTGGGATCGGGGCTTCGGCGATTGGAAAGATCGGTGATGTCTACGCACAGAATGCGCGTGGTGTGGATGAGTATGCGGCTGCTATCGACGATGGACGGCTTGCCATTGCGCGTGGGGTGCGGCTGTCGGCTGATGATCTTCTGCGGCGTGATGTCATCATGCGGTTGATGTGCGGTGGTGGGCTGCGGTTCGATGAGATCGAGCGGGTGCATGGCATTGCGTTTGAGAGCACTTTCGCCGATGAACTCGCGCGGCTTGAGGCTATGGTCGATGATGAGCTTGTTGAGATTGGACACGCCGGGATTCGGGTGTTGCCTGCGGGACGCATGCTGGTGCGGAACGTGGCTTCCGTGTTTGATGCTTATCTCGGGCAGGCGAGTGTGAAGCGGTTTTCGCGGATGGTTTGAGTGGGCATTATCGGCAATCGAAAACGAGAATCCAGAACAAGCAATTCAGGCAAACGGCCGTGTTCTTGCGAACCTCGCATATTTGAAACTCCCGTTTGACCGTGCGGGATCGACAGGATGATTTAGCGGGAATGGCTGCGATCGGCCACGACCTGTCGTTCAGCGAGCGGGAAGCCTGCCAGTTGAACGGCTACAGTACTCCCAGAACTTGACGGACGCGCTACGAGTGCGATTCGGCCTTTGCGCACCTTCAGAGTTACTCCTTCCTGAGACGATCCCCAATGCTGCAGAGAATAAGGGGCCGAGGGCCCCTTATCTTATTGCACCCTTGCGGGCTGACCAATGCTTTTCAGCAAAGCATTGTATTGGTCAGGATCAGTTGCGTAGATCCTATCTAGGACGAAGTTAGCCACCTTTGCGATCTCTGGAATTTCAACTGGCTTGAATCCTCGATCCGGGATCGACTCAAGGTGTGAGAACTCGTTGTTGAGGCGGTTCAACAGTGCGATTGCTGTCGCATCCTCTTCGCCAAAGAATTTCTTGATGCGTTCAAAAGCATCATTCTTGTCGTCATGATGCGGGAATTTGTAAAACAAAAACGCTTCCAGGAACTTGCGAAGGTTGTTCCCGAAGCCGTAGAACGGTTCATGTGCACTTTGCGCTGCATCCTGATTCCTACATTTGTAAATCTGGTGGAAAAGGTAGTTAAATTCAGTGATGTAGTCCCGCAGATACGACGGCATCATAGAAATTTTGCTCGAACCACCATTTCTCTCAATGATGAAATGCTGGTTTCCACCGTGGTTCTTTTCGGCGGGCAGTGAAATGTTTTTCAGATACTTTAAGAAGTCTAGATTGTGGGTAGAGATGAAAAGTTGCTTATAGCGGTAGCCGTTCGATCCGTCTTCGTTCTTGATTGGCTTCGCAATTAAGCTTTCGATCAAGCTGAACATAAAAAAAATGTGGTTGCCGTCCAGGCTGGAAATCGGATCGTCTATGTAAATGATCAAATCTCTGCCCTTGCTGTTGGGCTCTTCCAGCTTGGCAATGAAGTAGCAGAACGCAATGAGACTACATTCGCCTTCACTGAGGTTGTAAGCCGACTTGCCGTCGCGGGTGACTTCAAAACGAACGGCGGTCTTCTTGGCATTGTCTTTCGCTTCTAGCTTGATTCCGTCATGACCGAAGAAGTGATTCAAGAGTGAATTGACTCTCTCAGCACCTTTGCGCTCATCATTCTGCTGGCCCTGTAAGGTAACGACCTCGGCTTCTAACTTGACGATCTCGGTGTTGGCGTCGGTGTGAGCGGTGTTGGCGTTGCCTGCCGCTGCTTCAAGTTCAGCCATACGGATTTTTTCCGCGTCGTAGGTAATGTCGGTAATGAACGAAGCTATATCGGTAAGCCGAAGTGCTTCGCGTGCAGAAATCTTGTCCTTTTCAAGAGAACTCGTTCTGCTATTGCTCTTAGTTATCAGGGAATTGATGTCATCCACACAACCTCGGATAGCGGCAGAGTCGTAGTCTGGCGATGGCATAGCAACCCGCTCGAAGAGGTTGTTTTTTCGTGTGTGTAGTGCAGCTTTCAGTGCTTCTAGATCCTGCTTGTAGATCTTCAGGCAATCGGCAAGCGACTTCTGTCTTGCTTCAAACAGGACTTTTTCTTCTGCATAGAATTTATCGCCGGTCAACGTCATGAAGCCCGGAATGCGATTGATTTCAGAGTCAACGGAGGCAATACATGAATCCAGTGCGGATTCAAAGTTCGCAGACTCTTGACTGAAGTGGGAGTCCAGGCGTTGCCAAATGTTGTGCGGCAAGCTTTGACGGCAGAAAGCACAGGTGTCGCGCTTGTCTTTGTGTAGCGGGATACCCTGTTTCACCCAGAGTTGGAGAACAGTATCGCTAAGTAGCTCCCCAATCGCCTGCGTCGGCTTGATCTGTTTGCCCAGTAACTCTTGTGCAACGCTTGCGATTGTCTCGATTTTCAGGGCGATAGACGCCGTGTCTGTAATGTCGGGCAGGGCTTCTTGCTTGAGCAGGTTGACCTTGGCGGCTTGTTCGTCAGTCGTGAGCTGGACGAATCCCACCTTTTTGACTGCAGCGATGTCTTTCTTGATGCTCTCTATGTTGTAGACAGCAGGGCCATACGTGCGGTTCTGCTTGATCCTGTCGTTGGCATGAGTTCGCAGCTTTCCTTCTAGAGAATCAAAGGCGGTCTTGTAGTTGCCTTTTGTCCTGTCCCGCTCCTTGCGCTTTTCTTCGAGGTCATGGCGAAGACCGGTCTTGTTCTCGACACTGCCGAGTTTGACGCCGATGGCAGCAATAGCGTCTTCAATCTCCTTGTTCTTCTCACCGACAATAGCGAAGGTTTTGATCTCGCCGTCATTGGTTTGATTGACAAGGAAGCTGAGATTGTCGCTTACAAAATCACGGTTATAGACTCGAACGTCGTAGGCATGAGTGCCGATAGTGAGCTGAGTAACGTCACCCTTGTCGCCGTGAACGGTGAATGACGAGTCTGTATAGTTTTGCGGAAGGCGTCCGGTTTCCAAAGCCCGAAAGATTCGCGAGAGGGTGGTCTTCCCCGAGTAGTTACGACCATACAGGATATTCAAGCGTTTGAAATGCTGTGGGTTGTCTCCAGCATCCCGAACCCGTCTTTTCCAATTCAAGCCCGCAAAGCTACCGAAGCTAGTAATGTCGAGTCCAGTGATCATTTTGTATGTCTCTCGCATATTGTTCGTTTTCTTGATGAGAGTTTACTCTTGGGCACGATGTTCTTCTAGGCTTTGAGTGCAGCTTGCGTTTTATGCGTTGCTGGCCGTCTCCCAAGACCCAGCCCACTTCGAGAGGCTCCCTCTCAAAAATCGCTGTCAACGCCGATTAAATTCTTTCCCCCGGTGGTAAGTTTTACATCGGCGCTAACACACGAGGATTGATCCGGACCTATCCGTAATTCTGTGGGCGAGGCATATTATGAGAGGTGAGGTAAAAGTCATGGATATGCCGATGAAGAAGAAACGCACCGTCGCTTCTCAGGCAGCGGCCCGAGGGCCGCTGCCTGCCCTTCCGGAAGGTCTGCTGGATGACCTGGTCAAAGGCCCGATGACGCCCACCGAGGTCCAGGACCTGATGCTGGCGTTCAACAAGGCACTCATCGAGCGCGCGATGGGCGCCGAGATGAAGATGCATCTGGGCTACCTGGCGGGGCAGCCGAAACCCGACGGCCAGGACAACGAACGTAACGGCGCCAGCGGCAAGACGCTCATCACCGATTATGGCCCGCTCAGGGTCGATCTGCCGCGTGATCGTGACGGCAGTTTTGAACCCATCCTGATTCCGAAACACGAGCGCCGTTTTACCGGTTTCGACGAGCGCATCATCGCCATGTACGCGCGCGGCATGAGTGTGCGCGAGATCCAGGCGTTTCTGGCCGAAGCCTATGGCACCGAGGTTTCGCCCGATTTCATCAGCTCGGTCACCGACGAAGTCATGGCTGAGGCGCTCGCCTGGCAAAGCCGTCCGCTTGAGCCGATGTACCCGGTGGTGTTCTTCGACGCGCTGCGTGTGAAGATCCGTGGCGACGGCGTGGTGAGCAACAAGGCGGTGTATCTGGCGCTGGGCATTCAGGCCGACGGCCAGCGCGATGTGCTCGGCCTGTGGATCGAACAGACCGAAGGGGCGAAGTTCTGGCTGAAAGTGTTCAACGAACTGAAGACCCGGGGCTGCCAGGACATCCTGATCGCGGTGGTCGACGGCCTGAAGGGACTGGCTGAGGCGATTGGCACGGCGTACCCGCGCACGGCCGTGCAGACCTGCATCGTGCATCTGATCCGCAACAGTCTGGAGTACGCCAGCTACAAGGACCGCAAGAGCGTGGCCGCAGCGCTGCGCCCGGTCTATGCCGCCGCGAGTGAACAGGCCGCTCAGCAGGCCCTGGAGGCCTTTGCCGAAGGCCCGTGGGGTGCGAAGTATCCGACTATCGTGCAGTCGTGGCGACGGGCGTGGGAGAACGTCACACCGTTCTTCGTGTTTCCGCCGGACATACGCCGTGTCGTCTACACTACAAACGCCATCGAGAGTCTGAACATGCAACTACGCAAGATCATCAAGACACGCGGCCACTTCCCCAATGACGAGGCCGCCATCAAGCTGCTGTGGCTGGCATTGCGCAACGTGCTGGCAAAGTCAGTACGCGCGGCGTTCGACTGGTCGTCCGCGATGAACCAGTTTGCCATCCTGTTTGGAGAGCGTTTTACCAACGCACGCGGGTGACTCCGCTAACCGCCTCGCACACAAAAATGCGGACGACCCGACGAGAATCCAGAACGAGCAAGTCAAGAAAACGGCCGTGTTCTCGCGAACCTCGCATATTTGAACTCCCGGGTTGACCTTGCGGGATCGACTGGATGATTTAGCGGGAACGGCTGCGATCGGCCACAACCGGCCGTTCGACAGACCGGCGAAAATCGTCGACAATTTTTGACTCCACGACGACACTTTCCACCTTACCCGGCCTACTAGACTGGCGTCGCCAGCTGAACTCTTACTCTATGAATTCTCTAAAAACGAACCGTCCGCTGTCTGTGTCAGAGATGTCGCTCGCTCGTTGGATGCTTGAGCACGGCGGGCCGACGGCGCGAGCGTTTATTGAACAACTCGCAGTTGCGGAGGTGACGCCGTGGCGCTGCCCCTGCGGCTGCGGGTCCATCAATTTCCAATTGAAGGGTCGCGAACCCGCCCCACTGGGCCTAAACATCCTCGGGGACTTTTTGTTCGGTCCGGACGATGCGCCAGCCGGGATATTCATATTCGAGAGCGCAGGTTTATTAAGTGGTATCGAGGTTTATGGACTTGCCGGCGATGCTCCGGCAGAACTGCCCCGAGAAGATGCGCTTCGGCCGCTTGTCCCAGATCGCGGTGGGTCGGGTCCCTAGCACGTCTGTAACGAGCGCACGCAGGAGATCATCCTTGCGCTCTGGTCGGCCAAAAACGGACGTCCGCCTAATGTCGAGAACCGTTTCTGGATGGCGCTTCCGAATCGGACGGCTGCGGTCTGGACATGGGGTCGTTGGCCGACTGTCAGGTCATTTATACCGTCATGGCACCCGGACTAAACGTTGGCCTGGTCTACGAGCATTCGAGATTGTTCATCTACTGAGTGATACGTAAATCCAAACGTCGCCGCGATTGAAGCCTAAAGATCTTTGCGAAGCGTGTCGATAAAAACAGTGACAGCGTCGCACGCGCAAAGTCGCCGACTCATTGTCTCGGTTAGAAAATGGACATATCGCAAAACGCAATCATCAGCGAACACTCGAAGAACCCGTTCAGAGCGCTGACGTCATATTTGGCAGCATGGTTGGTAATCGGCGCAATTGTGCTCGCCGATTTACTCTGGCTGCGCGCATCCGGTCTTCGCATTGCGTTTGGCGCATCGTCACATGCGCTCGCGGCATTCAGTGCACTTGTCTTTGTCATCTGCTGGACAAGTTACCGAACCAGGACTGTGCATGCCGGGAACGAGGCGTGGATAACGCGGCTGCGAGACCTCGCGTTCACCGGGCGATGGATGATCGCTCTCGCCGCATTCTGCACGGCAGCCAGCGTATCGAGCCATCTTTCGGCGGCCATTGGGGCACCGTTGATTGATGACCGGCTAGTCAAGATAGACCAGGCAGTTGGATTCGACTGGCTCACCTGCTATCGGTGGGTGCGACATCATCCAGTGTTGCTCTTCGTGCTCAGTTTGGCGTACGGCAGTGGTCTGGTGCAGATGATCACTGTCCCTGTGATTCTCGGACTTACGGGACGCAGGGTCGAACTAATAAAGCACGTTGCACGCTTGATGGTCGCGACATTTACCTGCCTCGCAATCGCGACGGCATTTCCTGCTGCGAGCGCCTTCCTGCATTTTCACATCATGGAACCAGGCACGTCGGAAACTGTCTCTACATTTTTCCCCCTCCGTGAAGGCGCGCTCCGTACCATTGACTTAACTAATCCCCAAGGGCTTGTATCGATGCCGTCAATGCATACGGCAATGGCTATCCTGTTTGCCTATTCATTGAGGCGGATCCCCGGATTTGCTCTTGCTTCCTTCGTTCTAAATACGTTTATGATTGTCTCGACGCCGACGCAAGGCGGCCACTATCTTTGCGACATCGCCGGGGGAATAATATTGGCACTGATGGTTATTCTGTTGATCAACAATCGGCGTTTTGAAGGTTTCTTCAATGACCGGTGAGCTTCAGCAGTGGACGTTTAGTGACCGACTTAGCAACCGACAACCGATTGCTAACAAGATTGGTAAAGATCGAATCCAGCCTGACCTTTGCCGCTTCGGCGAGGAATCGTAGCCGGATGCCGTGCAGCCGTGCCAACAATCCAAAAGGGTAAAGGCTGGCAACGAAAGATAGAATAGTCCCGATAAACTTAAAGAAGTTCATGGCCCGTGTGCGTTCGATTGTGCTCTTGTTCTTTCACTTCGTTTCTATATTGCACTATAAGATTGCTGGCCAGTTTCGACCAAACTCGTATTGCCGAAAGCACTTCAAGTCCGTGAAGGTTTGTGCTAAGTCAAGAACGGTGCGGCGCCTAGGCTAATGGAACAGAACATGCAAAACCAAGACGTTCAGAGCAATGCCTAGCCCGGCAAAACAGAAACCGTCGCGAGCAGCGATCGCTGGGTGTGGCGTAATGCGTGGCAGATTTCGAAATGCGGCAATCACAATGCCCGTGCACGCGCCAAACATACATACCAAGTAACCCGCCCAGCCCAGCGTAAATGTGCTCCAGACATGCGCGATCGCCGTGAATGTGCCGTACGCGAGCGCGACGCCGCCAAGTAACTCGATGGGTGGTCTAAACAGTAACGCGGTGCCTAGCGCGAGCACCTGAGGCATCCACCAGAGTGCCAGTTCGGGCCAGAAGTTGATTCCGTTTGTAGTGCAGTAGGCATCAATGGCAACCATGTACGCTAGCGAGATCCCGACAAATCCAACTCCAGAAGCGTGTCGCATAGTTTCTAGTCAATGACATACGTAAGAAGTCCTGCGGACGTAACGGCTGTGAAAGTAATTTACACCCCTTCAACGGCAGCTTTTTAGGAATTTGAATGGCGGCTTAGGGTCGCAAAGCCTCTCTCACAAAAAGGCAAAACAGAGACACCTCGAATTTCAAACCCCGTCAGCACAAAATCTCCAACTTCCACGCCCACATCCATCTATCGAGCACCTACCATCAAACCACCTGCCCGCGCCTCAACAAACCATCCCCCAAGTATTTCCCCCCACCCTGGCTTAGAATGACACCCACCCCGGGCCCCCACCGCCCATCCATTCACTCGCCGATGGACCTCCGCACAAGAAGCCCATCGTCGCGCCGCCCGAGTGCCTCAAGCGCGCATCGCACGTCACGCGCGTTTCGCATTCGGCAATGCCACTGCCCGACGCCATGCCAACCACTTCGCCGCAGTTTGCCCCGCTAGCCCATCTCGCCGCCGATCTGAAAAGCGGTCGCACCACCAGTCGCGCACTCGTCGAATCCGCGCTCGAACGTATCGCCAATCCGGCCGGTCAAGGTTCCATCGTTTTCACGCATGTCGATGCCGCCCACGCCCGCGCCGCCGCCGATGCCCTCGACGCGCTGCGCCGCGCCGGCACCGTGCTTTCGCCGCTCGCGGGCATCCCCATTTCCGTGAAAGATCTCTTCGATATCGAAGGGCAAGTCACGCGCGCCGGCTCCCGCGCGCTCGCCAGCACCGCGCCCGCCCAAGCCGATGCCGTGAGCGTCGCGCGCCTGCGCCGCGCAGGCGGCGTGATCGTCGGGCGCACTAACATGAGCGAGTTCGCGTTCTCCGGGCTTGGCCTGAATCCGCACTTCGGCACGCCGCACTCGCCGTATCGCGCAAACGTGCCGGGCGACGAACGCATCGCGGGCGGCTCGTCGTCAGGCGCGGCGGCATCGGTGGCGGACGGCATGGCGGCCATCGCGCTCGGCACCGACACCGGCGGCTCCATCCGCATCCCCGCCACGATGTGCGGCCTCACCGGCTTCAAACCCACCGCCAGCCGCATTCCGAGGCAAGGCGGCGTGCCGCTTTCCAAATCGCTCGATTCGTTTGGGCCGATAGGCGTCTCGGTCGCGTGTTGCGCGCTAGTCGATCGCATTCTCGCTGGCCGCGAACCCGATGTGCCCGCCACGCGTCCGCTCGAAGGCGTGCGCCTCGGTGTGCTCACCAATTACGTGACGGACGGCCTCGATCCCGCCGTTGCCAGCGCCGTCGATACGGCCATCAATCATCTGTCGGCGGCGGGCGCGCTCGTGGAAGACGTGCGCTTCGGGCCGCTAGATCGTCTGCCGGACATCAGCCGCTTCAGTCTCGTCGCCATCGAAGCATATGCGTGGCATCGCAAGCTGCTCGCCGATCACGCCGCCGAGTACGATCCGCGCGTGCTCGCTCGTCTGCTGCGCGCCGAGTCGGCGAGCGCGGCGGATTACATCGACCTGTGCGAAGCGCGCGCCGCGATGATCGACGAAGCGCGCACGACACTGTGGCAGCGTTTCGACGCAATTCTTTGCCCGACGGTGCCGGTTCTGCCGCCGCGTATCGCCGAGCTGGAACAGGACGACGATCTCTTCACGCGCACGAACGCGCTCATCCTGCGCAATCCCACGACCTTCAATTTTTTGGATGCCTGCGGGCTGTCGCTGCCCTGTCATCGGCGTGGCGAGGCGCCCGTGGGGCTCATGCTCGCGGGCGCGCCGCACGCGGACGACACGCTGCTCTCCATCGGCCGGGCAGTCGAAGCGGTGCTCGATACGACGCGCTAATGTTTCGCGCCGGACGTTCGCGCTAGAATTCCTCCGCGATCTCCCGCAACTCAGGTGCTTCTTTCTCGAATCGTTGCGAAACAAATGAACAACCATCTAAATCACTTTACGATGCATCAGGACGACCGCTCCCTCGGCCGCGAGAAGCGCTTGCTCGTGTTGCTCGGGTTCGTGAGTCTCGCGCTCGTTGGCGGAGCGTTGTATCTGCAGTTCTTCCAGGGCGAAGACCCTTGCCCGCTTTGCATCATCCAGCGCTACTTCTTCGTGCTGATCGCCGTGTTCGCCTTTCTCGGCGCGGGAATGCGCGGCTGGCGCGGCGTCGCGCTGCTCGAATTGCTGGTGGTGATCTCCGCGCTCGGCGGCGTCGCAACGGCGCTGCGCCATGTCTACGTGCAGTCGCATCCCGGCTTCAGTTGCGGTTTCGACGCGCTTCAGCCCATCGTCGACAACCTGCCGCCCGCACGCTGGCTGCCGCAAGTGTTCAAGGTCGCGGGCCTGTGCGAAACGCCTTATCCGCCCATTCTCGGGATCTCGCTGCCGCAATGGTCGCTGATCGCCTTCGGGGTGATTTTCCTGCTCGTCGGCGGCAGTCTGCGTCTGAAACGCAAGCTGCGCGCCGCCGCGCGCTGATTCCGCCACGTTTCATCCCCCTTCCCCGGCGCGGGCTTTTACACGGCCCGCGCGTCTTGCCTCTTCCTCGCATCAGCACATCCGCATAATCTGGATACGGTCCCGACAATCTTTTTGAGATATTGGGATGTTAAGGTCGTGACTGGATGGCGATCTACGTGCGCGCAGTCCGTTTGTTCAAAGGCAGCCAGCGTCGAATTCGACGGCAACCCATGAAGCAGGCGGAAACCGCGTAACGCGCGCCCGGTCCGCAATGTCCCCGAGTCGCTCATGACAACGCAAACCATCCGCTTCCTTCACCACGGCGCCGTTCGTGAAATCGGCGACGCGCCCGCCACGCGCACGGTGCTTCAGCATCTGCGCGAGGAAGACCTTTGCACCGGCACCAAGGAAGGCTGTGCCGAGGGCGATTGCGGCGCCTGCACGGTCGTCGTGGGCGAGCTGGACGCCAGCGGCGAACTCGCGCTCAAGGCGGTCAACGCCTGCATTCAATTCCTGCCGACGCTCGATTCGCGCGCGCTCTTCACCGTCGAAAACCTGCGCGCCGAAGACGGCGCGCTGCATCCCGTGCAGCAGGCGCTCGTCGATTGCCACGGCTCGCAGTGCGGCTTCTGCACGCCGGGCTTCGCCATGTCGCTGTGGGCGCTGTATCACGCGCATCCGCCCGAAGCCGGGCCGCCTTCGCGCGATGAGATCAACGCCGCGCTCTCGGGCAATCTGTGCCGCTGCACGGGGTATCGGCCGATCGTGGATGCCGCCGAACGCATGTTCGACTATCCGCGTCCCGCCTTCGATCGTGCCGCGCTCAAAGACGCGCTGGCGTCGCTGCGCCGTTCGGCTACGTTCGAATATCGCGCGCCGGACGCACGCGGCGCGGCTTTTGGCACGCCCGCGTTCACCGCGCCCGTCACGCGCGCCGAATTCGCGCGCCTGCGTGCAGCGAATCCGAATGCACGTCTGCTTGCGGGCAGCACGGATGTCGGCTTGTGGGTCACGAAGCAATTTCGCGATCTCGGCGACGTGCTGTTTATCGGCAACGTCGATGAACTGAAGCACATCGAGCGTGACGCCGAGACGCTGACCATCGGCGCGGCCGTATCGCTCGAAGAGGCTTACGCCGCGCTGACCGCCGATTACCCCGAACTCGCGGAACTGTGGACGCGCTTCGCCTCGCGGCCTATCCGCAATGCGGGCACGCTCGGCGGCAACGTCGCGAACGGCTCGCCGATCGGCGATTCCATGCCCGCGCTCATCGCGCTGAATACCGAAATCGTGCTGCAAAAAGGCGAGCGTACGCGCACGATGCCGCTCGATACCTTCTACCTCGGCTATCAAAAAACCGCGCTCGAAGCGGGCGAATTCGTCGCGGCGATTCGCGTGCCGCGCGCATCGGCCGACTTGCGGTTTCGCACGTACAAGGTCAGCAAGCGTTACGACCAGGACATCTCCGCCGTGTGCGCGGCGTTCGCCATTCGTTTGGCCGACGACAACCGCGTTGCAAGCGCGCGCATCGCGTTCGGCGGGATGGCCGCGACGCCCAGGCGCGCGGCCGCCGCCGAAGCCGCGCTGACCGGCCGCGAATGGTCCGAAGCCAGCGTCCGCGCCGCGATGGCCGCGCTCGATACCGACTTCCAGCCGCTCAGCGACATGCGCGCGTCGAGCGCGTATCGGGCGAAGGTGGCGCGCAACGTGCTGTGGCGCTTCTATCTGGAAACACGCCGCGACGCGCCGCTCGCGCTCGCGGAACTCAACGCGTTTGCGTTCGGCGCACACGGGATCGAGACGTCATGACGCGGCCCTTCCCGATCCCGATCCCGATCGCCGCGATCACGCCACTGCGCGCCAGCGTCCAAAAGGACCCGCGATGAACAAGGCCAGCGAACCTATCCAGCTCGATGCCGCGCTCGACGCCGCCGGCGCCTCGCTGCCGCACGAGTCTGCGGCGCTGCATGTGAGCGGCGAAGCCATTTACACCGACGACATCGCCGAATTGCGCGGCACGCTGCACGCGGCGCTCGGCTTGTCGCGTCATGCGCACGCGCGCATCGTCTCGCTCGATTTCGACGCGGTGCGCGCCGCGCCCGGCGTCGTCGCCGTACTCACCGCCGCCGACATTCCCGGCGAGAACAATTGCGGCCCCGTTCTGCACGACGACCCGATCCTCGCGGTCGACGAAGTGCAGTATCTCGGCCAACCGGTCTTCGCCGTCATTGCCGAGACGCACGATCTCGCGCGCCGCGCCGCCGCGCTCGCGAAAAGCGAAGACGTCGTGCGCTATGAGCCGCTCGAAGCCGTGCTCACGCCGCGCGAAGCGAAAGCGCGCAAAGAGTTCGTGCTGCCGCCGCTGCATCTGCGGCGCGGCGATCCGGACGGACGAATCGCGGCGGCCAAACATCGGCTGTCTGGCGAATTCGAAGTCGGCGGACAGGAACAGTTCTATCTCGAAGGACAAGTCGCTTACGCCATCCCGAAAGAACAGCACGGCATGCTCGTGCATAGTTCGACGCAGCATCCGAGCGAGATGCAGCAAGTCGTCGCGCACATGCTCGCCTGGCCGACCAACGCCGTGTTGTGCGAATGCCGGCGCATGGGCGGCGGCTTCGGCGGCAAGGAATCGCAGTCGGCCGTCTTCGCGTGCGTCGCCTCGCTCGCGGCGCATTTGCTCAAGCGTCCGGTGAAGTTGCGCGCCGATCGCGACGACGACTTCATGATCACCGGCAAGCGCCACGACGCGGTCTACGAATACGAATGCGGCTTCGACGACGACGGCCGCATCACCGGCGCGCGCGTGGAAATCGCGCTGCGGGCGGGTTATTCGGCGGACTTGTCGGGCGCGGTCGCGACGCGCGCCGTCTGTCATTTCGACAACGCCTACTTTCTCGGCGATGTCGATATCCGTGCGTTTTGCTGCAAGACCAACACGCAGTCGAACACGGCGTTTCGCGGCTTCGGCGGCCCGCAAGGCGCGCTCGTCATGGAAGTCATGCTCGACGAAGTCGCATATGCGTTGAAGCGCGATCCGCTCGACGTGCGGCGCGCGAATTACTACGGCATCGACGAGCGCAATGTCACGCCGTATGGTCAGCCGGTTGCGGATAACGTGATTGCGCCGCTCACGGACGAACTCATCGCAACGAGCGAATACGAATCGCGCCGCGCGCAAATCGCCGCGTTCAACGCGAAAAGCGCGGTGCTCAAGCGCGGTATCGCGTTCACGCCGGTCAAGTTCGGCATCTCGTTCAACGTGCCGTTTCTGAACCAGGCGGGCGCGCTCGTGCACGTCTACAAGGACGGCTCCGTGCTCGTGAATCACGGCGGAACGGAAATGGGCCAGGGGCTCAACACCAAGGTCGCGCAGGTGGTGGCGAGCGTGCTCGGCATCGGCTTGCAGCGCGTGCGCGTGACAGCGACGGATACGTCGAAGATCGCGAATACATCGGCGACGGCGGCATCGACGGGAAGCGATCTGAACGGCAAGGCGGCGGAAGCGGCGGCGCTCACCATCCGCGCGCGTCTGGCGGAACTCGTGGTGAAGCAGCTCGGCGGCGCGGCCGCGGACGTGCGCTTTCATGGCGGCGTGGTGCAGGTCAACGGCGGGCAGATGCCGTTCGAGCAACTCGTGTCGGCCGCGTATCTCGCACGGGTGCAGTTGTGGTCGGACGGCTTCTATGCCACGCCCAAAGTCCATTGGGACGCGCGGACGCTGCAAGGCCATCCGTTCTATTACTTCGCGTATGGCGCGGCGGTGTCCGAAGTCGTCATCGATACGCTCACCGGCGAATGGAAGCTTCTGCGCGCCGATCTGCTGCACGACGCCGGGCGCTCGATCAATCCGGCTATCGACATCGGTCAGGTGGAAGGCGGCTTCATTCAGGGCATGGGATGGCTCACGACCGAGGAGCTCTGGTGGAACCGCGACGGACGCCTGATGACGCACGCGCCTTCCACTTACAAGATCCCGGCGATCAGCGATACGCCGCCCGTGTTCAACACCACGCTTTATCGCAACGACAACGCCGAGCCGACGATTTTCCGGTCGAAAGCGGTCGGCGAACCGCCCTTGCTGCTGGCGTTTTCGGTGCTGCTGGCAATCCGCGCGGCCATCGCCGCCAATACGGCCGATGCCGCTCACGCACCGCCGTTGCGCGCGCCCGCGACGCCCGAAGCGATCCTCGACGCGCTCGATGCATCCGTAACACAAAGCGCGGCCGCCGCCCCGGTAAACTAACGCCTGCGACAACGCAAAAGACTCTGGAGCCCCTCGATGCAAGTTTGGCTGACCGACCTGCAACACCTGCTCGCGCACGGCGATGCCGTCGTGCTCGTGACGGTCGCGCGTGTCGAAGGCTCCGCGCCGCGCGAGCCGGGCACGAAGATGATCGTCACGCGCGAGGAAGCCCGCTATACCATCGGCGGCGGCCATCTCGAATGGAAGGCAATCGAAACCGCCCGGCAAGTGCTGAAGGACGGCCAGCGCCGTCCGCACATGCGGCGGCTCGAGCGTTTCGCGCTCGGTCCGAGCCTCGGCCAGTGCTGCGGCGGTGCGGTCGTTCTGTCGTTCGAGCGGCTCGATGTCGGCGATCTCAACTGGGTGACGTCGCTCGCGAAGCGCACGGCGCAAGGTCTTTCGACCGTGCGCAGCGTTTCGTTCGCGCCGATGCCCGATGCCGTCATGCTCTCCGACCCCGAACCGGGCGCCGAAGACACCGACTGTCTCCTGTGGGACGGCGCGGGCTTCGACGAAAGCGGCGCGCTGCTCACCGAGACCATCGCGCCGCGCGACTTCCAGGTCGTGCTGTTCGGCGCGGGCCATGTCGGGGCCGCGCTCGTGCGCGTGCTCGCGACCTTGCCGTGTCACGTCACCTGGGTCGACGAACGCGACGCGGCCTTCCCCGCCGCGCAGTTCGTGCCGGATAACGTGAGCATCGAGCCGAACGACGCGCCGGACGAAGCCATCGACCAGGCGCGGCCCGGTACGTACTTCATCGTGATGACGCACAACCATACGGTGGATCTCGAACTCGCCGCACGAATTCTCGCGCGTGGCGATTTCGCGTTCTTCGGCATGATCGGCTCGCATACCAAGCGCAAGCAGTTCGAGCACCGGCTCGCGGCGCGCGGGATCGACCCCGCGCGTATCGGCCGGATGGTGTGTCCGATCGGTATCGACGGCATCGTCGACAAAGCGCCCGAAGTGATCGCCGTTGCAGCGGCAGCCCAACTGCTGCAAGCGGTCGAAGCCAACGCCAGCACTTCTGCGTCGTCGCAGCAGACCGCCTGACTAGCCGCAGGCGGAAGTCCCAGCCCCAACAAAGACAAGCCCATGAATCCCACACTCGCCGACAAGATTGCGCGCGCGCCCAAGGCGGAGTTGCATATCCATATCGAAGGATCGCTCGAACCCGAGCTGATTTTCGCGCTGGCGAAACGCAACGGCGTGACGCTCGCCTACGATTCCATTGACGCCTTGCGCGCGGCCTACGCCTTCACCGATCTCCAGTCGTTCCTCGACATCTACTACGCCGGCGCGAGCGTGCTGCTGCACGAGGAAGACTTCTACGACATGACGATGGCCTACGTCGAGCGCGCGCTCGCGGACCACGTCACGCATACGGAAATCTTCTTCGATCCGCAAACGCACACCGAACGCGGCGTTTCTATCGACACGGCGGTGGCCGGTATCGAGCGCGCGCTCGCCGAAGGCGAAAAGCGTGGTCTCACGTCGAAGATCATTCTGTGCTTCCTGCGCCATCTTTCCGAGGAAGACGCGCTCGCCACCTTCGATGCCGCGTTGCCGCTGTTCGACCAGTACGCGCATCGGCTGATCGGTGTCGGGCTGGATTCGTCGGAGCGCGGCCATCCGCCGTCGAAGTTCGAGCGCGTGTTCGCGAGAGCGCGCGAACGCGGCCTCAAGCTCGTCGCGCACGCGGGCGAGGAAGGCCCGCCGTCGTATGTCTACGAAGCGCTGGATCTGCTCAAGGTGGATCGCGTCGATCACGGCGTGCGCAGCATCGAAGACGCGGCGCTCGTCGCGCGTCTCGCCGACTCGCGCATTGCGCTCACGGTCTGCCCGCTCTCGAACATCAAGCTCTGCGTGTTCGACGACATGGCGAAGCACACGCTCAAGGACCTGCTCGATCAGGGCGTCGCGGTCATGGTGAATTCGGACGATCCCGCCTACTTCGGCGGCTACGTCAACGCGAACTATTTCGCCATCGTCGATGCCCTGAAGCTCTCGGATCACGAGGTCTACACGCTCTTGCGCAACAGCCTCGAAGCCTCGTTCGTCACCGATGAAGAACGCGCCGCGATGATCGCGCGCCTGGACACGCACTGGAAGCAGTAAGAAATGGAAAGCACGGCAACAACTCAACGCGACGCCACCGCGCTCGAACGCTTCTTCGGCGTGCGCGCGGCGGGCTCGCTCGTCAAGACCGAAGTCGTCGCGGGCATCACGACGTTTCTCACGGCGATGTACATCATCGTCGTCAATCCGGGCATTCTCTCGCAGGCGGGCGTGCCGTTTCCGGCGGCGCTCACGGCCACCGTCATCGTCAGTTTTCTCGGCAGTTGCGCGATGGGCCTTTACGCGCGCAATCCGGTGCTCGTCGCGCCGGGCATGGGCATGAACGCGCTCTTTGCGTTCGTCATGGTTCACGGCGGCAAGATGCCGTGGCAGACCGCGCTCGGCTGCGTGTTCTGGGCCGGCGTGATCTTCGCGGTGCTTGCGATCTTCAACGCGCGCAAGCTCGTGGTCGACGCCATTCCCGACAATCTGCGGCACGCGGTTTCGTGCGGCATCGGCTTGTTCATCAGCCTCATCGGGCTCGTGAACGCGAAGTTCGTCGTGGGCGATCCGGTGACCATCGTGCATTCGGCATCGCTCAATCCGGTGGTCATCACGTTCCTGATCGGGCTTGCCGTGACGACCATATTGGTGGCGCGCAAGACCACCGGCGCGCTCATGCTCGGCATCGTGTTCACGACGATCATCGCGATTCCCATCGGCCGCTATTGGGGCGACGGCACCGCTTACTGGCCCGCCGCCATCGCCACGAAAACGCTCGTCAACTGGAACGGGTTCGTGTCCGCGCCGGACTTTTCCGCGCTCGGCCAGCTCGATTTGATCGGCGCGCTGAAGGTGGCCTACTGGCCATTCATCTTCGTGATGCTGTTCACGTCCTTCTTCGACGCGCTCTCCACTTTCATGGCGATCTCCGAAGCCGGCAAGCTCTACGATAAGGACGGCAACCCGCGCAACATCCGCCAGTCGATGATGGTCGACGCCTTCTCCGCGCTTGTTTCCGCGCCGCTCGGCACGAGTCCGGCGAACGCGTATATCGAGTCGGCGGCGGGCATTTCGGCGGGCGGGCGCACGGGACTCGTCGCCGTCGTCGCGGGCCTGTGCTTCCTGCCGTTCCTGTTTCTCTCGCCGCTTCTGTCGCTCGTGCCCGCCATCGCCACCGCGCCCGCGCTGGTGCTCGTCGGCGTGTTCATGATGGAAGCCATCACCAAGATCGAATGGCAGCGCTTCGACGAAGCCATTCCCGCGTTCCTCGCGATGATCCTCATCCCGCTCACGTATTCGATCACGGACGGTGTCGCGTATGGCTTTCTCGCGTTCGTCGTGCTCAAGTCGGCGACAGGACGCGCGAAGGAAATCAAGCCGGCGATGTGGATCATCGCGGGCTTTTCGTTAGTGCTGCTTTCACAGCTTTGAAAACCACGAAGATTGGAGACGTTGCATCATGACTCAAACCGCCTACCGCGCCCAGCTGCTCACCTTCCGGGAAGATCCCGCGCATGCCGCCGACGGCGCGGTCCATGAGGCCGATGGCCTCTTGATCGTCGAAGATGGCAAGGTGGTCGCGGCGGGTTCGTATGCGTCGGTGCGCGACAAGCTCGCCGCGGACGCCACCGTGCATACGCTGCGCGACAAGCTGATCGTGCCGGGCTTCATCGACTCGCACATCCACTATCCGCAGACGGACATGATCGCGTCGCCCGCGCCGGGCCTCTTGCCGTGGCTCAACACGTACACGTTTCCGACGGAACGCGGCTTCGAGAATCCGGCGGTCGCGCGCGAAACGGCGAGCTTCTTCATCGACGAACTGCTGGCCAGCGGCACGACCACCGCGCTCGTCTATTGCACGGTCCACAAGCAATCCGCCGATGCCTTCTTCACCGAAAGCGAAGCGCGCAACCTGCGCATGGTCGCGGGCAAGGTGCTGATGGACCGCAATTGTCCCGAGTTCCTGCGCGACACCGCGCAGTCGGGCTACGACGACAGCGACGAACTGATCGGGCGCTGGCATGGCCGCGGGCGTCAGCAATATGCGCTCACGCCGCGCTTCGCGCCGACCTCGACGGAAGCGCAGCTCGAAGCCTGCGGCGTGCTCGCGCAGAAGCATCGGGACGTGTTCATCCAGAGTCACGTGGCGGAGAACACCGACGAGATCAAGTGGGTCGAGAGCCTGTTTCCGGGACACCGCAGCTATCTCGACATCTACGATCACTACGGTCTGTTGCGACGCCGCGCGGTGTACGGCCACTGCATCTATCTCGACGATGCCGACCGTCAGCGCATGGCCGAAACGGGCGCGGTGGCGTCACACTGTCCCACGTCGAACCTGTTTCTCGGCAGCGGCCTCTTCGACTTCGACAAGGCCGGCGCCTCGAACATGCCGGTTGCGCTCGCAACGGACGTCGGCGGCGGCACCTCGTTCTCCATGCTGCAGACCATGAACGAAGCGCACAAGGTCGCGCGTCTGACGGGGCATCATCTGACGGCGACGCGCATGTTCTGGCTCGCGACGACGGGCGCGGCGCAAGTGCTCGAACTCGACGACAAGATCGGCACGCTCGCGCCCGGCAGCGAAGCGGATTTCGTCGTACTCGACCCGGCTGCGACGCCGCTGCTCGCACGCCGCACGCAGCGCGTGAATACGCTTGAGGAACTGCTGTTCGCGTTCGCGCTTCTCGGCGACGATCGTGCGGTGTACGAGACGTATGCGGCCGGCAAGCGCGTGCATTCGCGCGAGCGTCGGCAGACGGCGGCGCTGGAACTGGCGGCGTAGTCGAACATTACGCTGCGTAGTTCCGCGAAGTTCGGGTTACTGATTGCCAACCGGCAGCCAGTAGCCCGTTTCTTTTTAGAACGATGGCCGCCATTCGAGCATGGCGTGTGCATAGCGGATAAAGTGGAGCCTCCGCGTTCAACCATTCGTTCGCAATGGCCTCCATGAAGCACACCGCGCGCACTTCCCGCATCGCCGTCAAGACCGCTCTCGTTTCATTGCTCGCGTTGCCGGCGCTCTGTCAGGCTTTTGGAATCGAAGGCCCGCTCGACTGCCATTCCAACGCGCATGATTTCATCGCGCCGCTCCTGGAAACCAATCTCATCGAAACCAAGCCCATGCGCGTCGAGCCGAATTCGATCAACGCGTTCCGGCCGGTCAAGGGTGTGAATCTCACGGCTTACGGATTCAAGATTTACGCGGTGGTGGGATACCAGAAGAACGATCCGATCTTCAAGGAAGGCAAGGGCGACCCGATTGGCGATTCATCCTACGGTGCAGTCGTCTGGGGCGGCGACGACGAAGTGCTGAAGAAGGTGCGCGATGCGGGCAGCGACGCGGTCGTGCACCACGTCGCGCCCTTCATCACGGCGATTTTTTGCAAGCGTTCCTAGCGCAGCAATTCCGCGACCGACGAAAGCAGGCGCTGCATGTCGTTGGAATCCAGCGCGCCCATCGTCGAGATACGGAACAGTTCCTTCGACAAGCCGCCCTGCCCTGCGTAGATGACGAAACCTTTCGCCTTCAACGCGTCGTGCAGCTTCTCGTAATTCACGCCAGCAGGCAGGCGATACGCCCGCAATACCACCGACGACTCCTGCGCCGGCAACGCGCTCTCGATGCCGAGCGCAGCCAAACCCGCGCGCACCTGCTCGGCGAGCGTCGCGTAACGCCGATGCCGCGCGCGCCAGCCGCCTTCTTCCTCGAACTCGCGGAGTGCTTCGACGAGGGCGTAATACGCATGCACCGATGGCGTGAACGGCGTATTGCGCTCGTCCTGCAGTTTGGCCAGACGCGCGATGCCAAGGTAGTACGTGCGGCTCGCGGCGTTCTGCAAGGCATCGCGCCGCGCGATGACGAACGCCGCGCCCGGCACGCCGTGCAGGCATTTGTTGGCTGTCGCCGCCACCGCGACGATGCCGCCGCCGTCGAAGTCGATCGCCTCGGCGCCGAAGCTGCTGACGGCATCGACGAGCAACCCGATGCCGCGTTCGGCGCACGCGCGTGACAGCGTGTCGAGCGGGTTCAGGCGCCCCGTCGTGGTCTCGTGATGGATGATCGCGACATGCGAGAAGCCATCGAGACGCGCGATGATCGCATCGGTATCCGGCGCCTGCATCCACTCGTATTTCACGACTTCATGGTCGATGCGGTACTGCTTCGCGATCTGCGCGATGCGCTCGCCATACACGCCGTTCTCGACGATCAGAAGCCGCCCGCCTTCCGGCACGATGCCCGCAATCATGCTCTCGACGGCCGCCGTGCCCGAGCCGGTCATCAACACGGCGCTCCACTTCGCGGGATCGAGTTCGTAAGCGGCGACGAGACGCTTGCGCGCTTCGTCCTGAAGGTCGAAGAACTCCGGCTCGCGATGGCACAAGTCGGTCTGTAAAAGGCTCTTGCGCACGCGTTCGGACAGCGTGACGGGACCAGGATTGAGCAGTAGCATCAGCGGTCTCCAATGTGTCGTTGCAGACGCGCGCGCACGTCTTCGGGCGTGATCTTAGGACGCGGCAAGTCGCCCGGCGTGCCGGCGCGAATCGACAGCCGGGCAAAGCGCGCGCCATTCACGTCGCGCGCTTGCAGCAGGCGGTCGATCACGCCGATGTCGTCGCCATCGAGCGCGAGCGCGTAGCCGCAGGCGGAAGCGATCGACGCGAAATCGACACCGCGCGAAACCGTCGCCTGACCGCCGGTGGATTCGTGTGCGCCGTTGTCAAGCAGCAAGTGCACGAGGTTCGGCGGCCCGTAAGCGCCGAGCGTGGCGAACACGCCCATGCGCATGAGCGCGGCGCCGTCGCCGTCGAGCGCGACCACGGTCAGGTCCGGGCGCGACAGCGCGAGGCCGAGCGCCATCGGCGTGACGCAGCCCATTGAGCCGACGAGATAGAGCTGGTTCGCGCGGTCATCGATTGCATAGAGTTCGCGGCCGCAAAATCCCGTCGATGCCAGCACGACCGTTTCGCCGGCAGGCGTGTTCGCGATCACGCGTTCGAGCGCCGCATGACGCGTCACGCGCTCGCCTTCGAAGCGCTGCACGGCGGCAGGCGCGGCGTTCGACTTGACGCCCGACAAGCCGGTCTTCTTGAGCTCGAAAGGCGCGACGCTGCCCTTTTGCATGACGAGCGCATACGGGCGGCCCGTCTTGTCCATATACGCCGTCGCGCGGTCGAGCGCCGGACCGATGGCTTCGCTTTCCGTCGGAAACAGTTCCCACGGAATCTCCATCGTTTCGAGCATCTGCGGCGTCACGGGACCCATGAGCGCGTGTTGCGGCTCATCGGCGACGCCTGGCTGGCCGCGCCACGTCACGATCAGCAACAGCGGCAGGCGAAACGTCCACGTGAGCGACGTCAGGGGACTCACCGCATTGCCCAAGCCGGAGTTCTGCATCATGGCGATGCCGCGACGTTTGCCCGCGCCGCCGAGCGCGACGCCCGCGATCAGCGCGACGGCGTCGCCTTCATTCGCCGCCGAGACGTAATGCAGCGAGTCGTCCTGCAGCACGTAGTTGATGAACGGCGTGAGATACGAGCAAGGCACGCCCGCGTACCAGTCGAAGCCACGCGCGCGCGCCGCTTCGACGAACCCGGCAGCTTCAATCACGCTCGTTCTCCGTGCCGACCGGCATTTGACCGTGCGCGAAATCGCCGGCGCGACGGAAGTCGTCGAGGTCGTTCACGCCACGCCAGTGGCCGTGCACGTATTGCACTTCGACCTTCTTGCCCGCCGCGACCAGTGCATTGAGCAGCGCGGCCATGTCGAGCTTGTCGAAGTCAGCGCGTTGCTGCAATTGCTTGAGCGTGGTTTGCAATGCTTCTCGCGCGTTGGCGCGCACGTTGATGAGGCCGATCCAGCGGCCTTGCGGTGCGCGGCCATCGGTCAGATTCTGGCCCGCGCCGACCACGCTTTGCAGCCAGACTTTCTGGCCGAAGAGCGAACGGTCGTCGGCGTGCGAGCAATACGCGAAGTCGGTGCCGCTCGCGCCCGCTTGCGGCGCCTGCGACGAATCCACCACCACGCAGAAGTCGCTATCCGATTCCACCAGATCGCGCAGGATATAGCTGCGGAACAAAAGATCGCCGTACGAAAGCACGGTGTCGCCGCTCATATGCTTCACCGCACACGCGAGCGATGCCAGCTCGCCCGTCGTCTCGTGCTCCGCGTTGACGACGAGACGGATACCGGACGCATCGATCGCATCGGCGCGATAACCGCCGACCACCGTGATGTCGTTGATGCCTTCCTTTTTGAACGCTTCGGCCAGATGGCGCAAGAGCGGCTTGCCCGCGACCGGCAGCATGACTTTCGGACGCTCGGCGGTCAGCGCTTCGAGGCCCGCGCCGCGGCTTGCCGCCAGCACCACGGCGCTGCGTTGCGCGTTGGCCGAACTCAGATAGATGTTCTCGGCGGCCGAGTATTCGTCGGCGTCCTGCAGACGGAAAATTTCGTTGACCGACGCAATCCGGTCTTCCACGTTGATGAGCGTCTCGCTATCGTGGATTTCCTTCGCGATGGCCTGCATGGCCGAGACCGCGCCGCGAATCAGATGGTTCGCCCAGATCACCGTGCTGATGCCCGCCTGACGGAAGACGTCGGTCGGCGTGCTGTAGTACTTCGTCGGCACGATGACGAGCGGCCCGCGCCCGGCCCATTCGCGCGCGAAGGTCAGGATTTCGTCGGGCTTCGAGAGCTTGCTGTGAATCAGGATGGCGTCCGCGCCCGCCTGGCGATACGCCTCGGCGCGCTTCAACGCTTCTTCCATGCCCCAGCCCGCGATCAGCGCTTCCACGCGCGCGACGATGGAGAAGTTCGGGTCGCTCTGCGAGTCCTTGCCGGCTTTGATCTTGCCGCAGAATTCGTCGATATCGGCGAGCGGCTGCGCTTCGCCGTTGATGAAGCTGTTGGTCTTCGGAAACTGCTTGTCTTCGATACACACGCCCGCGATGCCACGCTGCTCCAGCTTCTTGACGAGCCGGCGCACGTTGTTGAAGTTGCCGTAGCCGGTGTCGCCGTCGAGGAGAATGGGCAAGTCGCTGGCGTCGGCCATGAATTCGAGGTTGTCGACGACCTGCGTCCAGCTTGCTTCGTTGTTGTCGCGCACGCCGAACTGCGCGGAGATCGACAGGCCCGAGCCCCAAATCGCCTTGAAGCCCGCTTCCTTGGCGATGCGCGCGGAAATGCCGTTGTGCGCCTCCATCAGGAATTCGAGGCGATTGCTTTGCAGCATCTCGCGCAGGCGCAGCGTGCGCGAAAAACCGACGGGGAGTTGCGAGGGTGCGTTCATTTCAGGGCTCCGGCAAACTGACTGAGGGCGTTCAATTGCGGCAGCACGTCGAGAGCCGCGCGCGTCACGTCGTTTTGAAAGTCGATTTCGATCCACGGTGCGCCGGTGACATCGGCGATATCGAACGCGTGGCGCTTTTCCAGCAACAGGTCGCGCACCGCTTCTTCATGCGGCAAGTTCGCACGCCCGGTTCCCACGTAATCCGCGACGATTTCGGCCAGGCGCTGCGCCGTCTTCTGATCGAAGCGAAAGAATCCCACCGATTCGCCGATCGTGTCGTAATCCAAGCCCGCCGCCACTTGCTTGCGCAGTTCGACCGGCACGCCGTGCGCCACGCACAGCTTCACCGGCTCGTCGCCGGCTTCGAAGTCGCGGTCGATCAAAAGACGGTTCGCCGAGCCGCCCGCCACCAGCGGCGCGAGAATGCGTTCGTCGTAGAGCACGTCGGCATCCATCAGGAGGACATCGCCGCCGCGCGTCATGGCGTCGCGCGCGGTATGCACGGAGAGCACGCTGCCAAGCGAGAAGTCGGCGTTGATCACCGTTTCCGTCTTGGGCTTCCAGTCGATGCCCGCCAGTTCCGCTTCGATCTGTTCGTGCTTGAAGCCCGTCACGAAGACGACTTCATCGACACCGGCTGCCTTCAGCAAGTGCAGATGGCGCTCAAGGAGCGACGCGTCGCCGAAACGCAAGAGACACTTCGGCTTTTGCTGGCCTTCGGGCTGCACGAGGCGCAAGCCCATCCCGGCCGCAAGGATAATTGCGCGCATGGTGTGATTCCCTTCGAGGGTGGTTCAGTCGATTTCCGGCACACGCGCGAGACGGCGGCGCTGCCAGCCTTTTTCAACGAAATGCAGATAGACGATGCCCGGCACGCCAAGCAGCAACTCGCGCGCACGTTTCACAAGCGACAGCGCGAGCGCCGCTTCGGGCGGCAGGCCGACCAGACGTGCGAGCAGCAGATAGCCGCCTTCCTGCACGCCGAGCGAACCGGGAATGGCGAACGCCGCGCCGCGAATGGCCTGGCCGAGACTTTCGAGCAGCAGCGCTTCGGTCCAGCCGACCGGGTGGCCGAGCAGACTCAGCGCGAGCCACACTTCGCCCGTGCCGACCACCCAGCCGACGAGGCTCAGGCCGAAGCTCGCCGCCACCTTGCCGCGTTCGCGATACATCTCGTGGACGGCGGTATCGACCGCTTCGGCGCGTGTGACGAGCGAAGACCAGTCGTGCTTCTTCGAGAAGCGCGCCGCGATGCCGGAGGCGAAGCGCATGGCGCGACCGAAAAGACCGCGACGCTGCGCCAGATAGAAGCCGAGAATCATCGCGCCGATCACGCCGATGACCGCAAGCACCGCGATCCGTACGGTGGAAGCGGAGCCGCCCGTCGCGTAACCGGTGAGGAGCACGACGCCGACCAGCGCGAAAAGCAATTGCGCGACCGTTTGCATGGTCGTGCTGACGGTAATGACCGCGGCGGCGTCGCGGGCGCGCATGCCGCGCTGCGTGAGATAGCGGACCATGAGCATCGGTCCGCCGATCTGCCCGGCGGGCATCAGGCTATTGACCGATTCACCCGTCCAGCGCGCGAGCAAGGCATCGCGCAAGGAGACGTCGCGTTCCTTGTTCGAGAAGAGACTGCTGATAGCGATTGCATCGATGAAAAGCGGCACGAAATGGAACGCCGCGACGGCGACGAGTCCCCAGCCCGCCGCGGCGAGCGTCGAGGCCACGGAGCCGAAGCCTTGCCAGCCGAGCAGCGCGACGAACAGAACCACGCCGGCCGACAGCAGGAAGGTGCCAGCGCGACTCATGCGGCGCCGTTCTTGCCGCCCTTGCGGCGAAAGACCTGCTTGAAACCGAAGTACGCGATCGAATCTTTCATGTTCGAGATGAAGCGCTGAAACGGCTTCATGTTCGGGTCCGTCACGTATTCGAACGTAAGCGAGACGCGCATTTCATTTTCGCCGAGCGGCGTGATGCGATGACGCAGCTTGTCGCCGTCGAAGAAGACGAGCGCGCCCGGCGGATACTGCACCGAGCCCGGCTGATCGGGAATCTCGGGCGTGCGCGTGTGCAGTTCGTAGTCGAGACGGCAGGAGGAGTCGTCGATGACACCGAGCAACAGCGTGTAACGGCGGCCGTTGTAATACGAAGTGTCGTAGTGCCAGCCGATGTGATCGCCTGGCCGCGTATAGAAATACAGCGCGTAGGCGTGCGCGTCGTCTTCGGGCGAGAGTTGCAGTTTGTCGCCCGTCAGCGTTTCGAGCCACTCGATAAGGGCTTCCGAGCGGTACAGGTCCGCGATGAACGGCGCAAGCTTGTCGAGCGTATGACGGCTCACGCTGCCGCCCGCCTTGTGCCCCGGCAAGTAATTGCGATTCACGGCGGGCATGACATCGTGCACCGCGGCGATCAGGCGTTCGGTGTAATCGCGCGGCAGAAAGTCTTCGAGGTAGAGAAACGCGCCCTGCTTGTCGTAGTCCTGGCGCAATTGCGGCGTCGGCAGCGCCGAGATGCGCGCGGACAACGTCGTGTCGATGTCGCGCGCGCTCGGCGTGGCTTTGCTGGTCCCGTTGCTCGTTTCGTTGAGCTTGTCGTGAAGTGGGGTTGCCGTATCGCTCATCTCACCGCCTGGAAGTCCTTGCCGTTCTCGCTACGCGTTTGCGCCTGGCTCGCGCTCGAGCTCTTCGCGCGACGCTCGCGACGCATCACGCGTTGATAATCCACCGCCACGTAGATCGCGAAAAGCGGCGCGCCGATGGCCGCGGCGATCAGAAACGGCGTCATGCCGTTCAGGATGGTAATCACCGGCAGCAGGTAAAGCACGTCCTCGGTTTCGAAGCCCGCCATCGACGCCTGCTTCGTGGCGGCCTTGCCGACCGTCGACTCGATCCGCATGCGCAGGAAAAAGATCAACGCAACGGCAATGCCCGCGATGCCGCCGAGCCACTGCGCCGAAACGGGCCACGCCGGATGATGCACGCTCACGTAAAAGCCGATGCCCGCGAACAGCAGCACGGTGACGAGCGCATCGCACGCGAGGTCGTACAGGTGGCCGATCCTGCTCGACTGACCGCTGATACGCGCGAGCTCGCCGTCGGTGTGATCGACGAGATTCGACAGTGCGATCAGCAACGCGCCGAGCGTGCAAAGCCAGAACGAACCGAGCGACAAATAGTACGCGCCGCCAAGACCGATGGCGAGCCGTAGTGTCGTAAGGTGATTGGGCGTTACCGGCGTTCCGACGAGTGGCGTGACGAGACGGCGGGCAATGCGCGCGTCCCATGTCGATGGTTCGGGAACGGCTTTCGGGCTGGGCGGACACGATTTTGTCATCACGCGAATATATCGCTATTTCGCGCAAGCTGCATATATTGCGACTCATTCCGACGGCGCCGGAACCTTGTTTAGCGGGGCCGGACGCGTGTTTTGATCCATGCCCGCTCGCCGCAAACGATTGTCGCGATTCGCCCCGAAGAAAATATTTCCGATTCGTTTTGGCGGAACAGGCGCCCCGTTTCGATTCGGGCGCTTGCGGATCACTGAATGGTCGCGGGCGGCGGCGCGTTGCGCGGCGGCGGAGGCGGTGGCGCATTGGGCGGTGGGATGGGTACGCTGCGCTCGTTGCCGATGGATGCCGTGGTTTCGCCCGACATGCCGCCGTTCTTGTCGACAGGAATGGTGACCGTGCGAACCGTGCCGTTGCCGAGCGGGAAGTCGGCCAGCGCGCTGCGCGTGAGATACGGCATGGCGTGATAGAGCGACGGATCTTCCGTGGAATTGACCGCCGTCACCTTATAGACTTCACGCCCGGAAGCACGCTCGTTCATGCGAATCTGCAGCGCGTGGATATAAACCGGGAAGCTTTGATCGACGTAGCCCGTTGGGCCCCACGGGCCACCGCCGTAGCCATAGCCGCCCCAGCCGCCGCCCCATGGTCCGAAGCCCGGGCGCCCCCACGGACCGTACATCGGCCAGGGATCGTAATAGACGGGCTGGCGCACCGTCATCAAATCGCCGCGTACCGAATAATTGAGCGCCACCTTGTAGTTCGCGCTCGCTTCCGGCGCCTGACGGAACGAATACTTCGAAAGCTCCGTGGCGACGAGCGTCTCGTAAGTCGTCTGCTCGATGCTGTTCTGCTGATCGTTGTTGCGCGCGAAGGCGTAGGTACGGGTGGCGTCGCTGCCGCCGCTCCAATCCGAGAACGCGGTGACCTGCGTCTGCACGTAAGTCGTGCAGCCGGCAAGCCAGAGCACGCCAAGCGCGAGCGCCGCGCGGGCCAGCATGCGCCACGGGCCGCTGCCTTCGATCCGGGAAATCATGGTCTTCCTCGCTTCGTTCAATGTCGTTCCGGTTTGAGCCGCTCTTGTTGTGGCCGCGGACGCCTCGCTGACCGTCCGGCTTCACGATCGGCGGGCGTTCAGTACAATGGTTCGACATGCCGCGCCCGCTTTTGTGCCCGAAACCACCCGGCTCACGAGCGCGACCGCGCCGCTCAACTCACTCAAGATCTTGCCATGTCCACCACGACCGAAACGACCGCATCCACCGTGATCCGCCGCCAGGACTACACGCCACCCGCGTTCCTGATCGATTCCGTCGCGCTCGAGTTCGACCTCGTGCCCTCGCGGACCGTTGTCAGAAACAGCATGCGTCTGCATTGCAACCCGGACGCGGCGGACAACACCGCGCGGCTCGAACTGATCGGCGAGCAACTCGAATTCGTTAGCGCGACCATCGACGGCAAGCCGCATACGGACGTCCGTGTAAGCGATAACGGTCTGTCCATCGGCAATATTCCGGGCGACGTGTTCGAACTCGTCATTGAAAGCGTCTGCAATCCTGCCGCGAACACCACGCTGTCCGGGCTTTATGTGTCGAGCGGCAACTTCTTCACGCAGTGCGAGGCGGAAGGTTTCCGGCGCATCACCTATTTCCTCGACCGTCCGGACGTGATGGCAACCTACACCGTGACCCTGCGCGCCGACAAGACCGCGTATCCGGTGCTGCTCTCGAACGGCAATCTGATCGATGAAGGCGACCTGCCCGACGGCCGCCACTTCGCGGTCTGGGAAGACCCGTTCAAGAAGCCGAGTTATCTCTTCGCGCTGGTCGCCGGCAAGCTGGTGAGGATAGAAGAGCGCATTCAGTCCGGTTCGCGAGAGAAGCTGCTGCAGGTCTGGGTCGAGCCGCACGATCTCGACAAGACGCGCCACGCCATGGATTCGCTCATCCATTCCATTCGCTGGGACGAGAAGCGCTTCGGGCTGGAACTGGATCTGGACCGCTTCATGATCGTCGCGGTCAGCGACTTCAACATGGGCGCAATGGAGAACAAGGGCCTCAATATCTTCAACACGAAGTACGTGCTGGCCAATCCGGAAACCGCGACCGATATCGACTTCTCCAACATCGAAGCGGTCGTCGGACACGAGTACTTCCATAACTGGACCGGCAACCGCGTGACTTGCCGCGACTGGTTCCAGTTGAGCCTGAAAGAAGGCCTCACGGTCTTCCGCGACCAGGAATTTTCCGCCGATATGGCCGCGGGCGACGTGGATGGCGCGGCGAGCGCGGCCGCGCGCGCGACCAAGCGGATCGAGGACGTGCGCGTCTTGCGTCAGATGCAGTTCGCCGAGGACGCCGGCCCGATGGCGCATCCGGTGCGCCCGGAAAGCTACGTCGAGATCAATAATTTCTACACGATGACCGTCTACGAGAAAGGCTCGGAAGTCGTGCGGATGTATCAGACACTCTTTGGCCGCGAGGGTTTTCGCAAGGGCATGGACCTGTACTTCCAGCGCCACGACGGCCAGGCCGTGACTTGCGACGACTTCCGTCACGCCATGGCCGACGCTAATAACCGCGACCTCTCGCAATACGAGCGCTGGTACAGCCAGGCGGGCACGCCGCGCGTGTCGGTGCGCGCTTCCTACGACGCCGCCGCCAAGCGCTACACGCTGACGCTCGCGCAAGGCTACGCCGAGGGCAACGAAGCCGCGCGCACCACGCAACAAGGTCCGCTCCTGATTCCGTTCGCGGTCGGTCTGATCGGCGCGAATGGCGCGGATTTGCCGCTTCGTCTCGAAGGCGAAAAAGAGCCGAACGGCACGACGCGCGTGCTCGAATTCGCGGAGCGCGAACAGTCGTTCACTTTCGTCGCTGTGAGCGAAGCGCCGCTGCCCTCGCTGCTGCGCAATTTCTCGGCACCGGTGATCGTCGAATTCGACTACACGAACGAACAACTGGCGTTTCTGCTGGCCCACGACAGCGATCCCTTCAATCGCTGGGAAGCCGGTCAGCGGCTCGCCACGCGCGAACTGCTGGCGCTCGCAGCGCGCGCGGCCAAGGGCGAAACGCTCACGCTCGATAGCGACATCATCGCGGCATTTTCCCGCGTACTCGACGACACCACGCTCACGCCCGCTTTCCGCGAACTCGCAATGATGCTGCCATCGGAAAGCTATCTCGCCGAGCAGATGTCCGTCTCCGACCCCGCCGCCGTGCACGCGGCGCGCGTGTTCATGAGCCGCCAGCTCGCGGCAGGACTGCGCGACAAGTGGCTCGCCGCTTACGAGGCGAACCGCACGCCGGGCGAATATCGTCCGACACCGGAAGATGCGGGCAAGCGCGGCCTGAAGAACCTCGCCCTTGCCTACCTGAGCCAGCTCGACGACCCGAGCGAAGCCATCAGGCTCGCCGAGGCTCAGTACGATTCGGCCGACAACATGACGGATCGTTCGGCGGCGCTTTCCGCGCTGCTCCTGGCAAGCGCGACAGCGGGCGCCGATCCCACCGTCGCCGACACCGCGCTCGACGACTTTTATCGCCGCTTCGAGCACGAGGCGCTCGTCATCGACAAGTGGTTCGCGCTGCAGGCGACGCAGCGTGGCGGGCCGGACCGCAAGATCATCGAGATCGTGCGCCAGTTGATGCAGCATCAGGCGTTCACGCTGAAGAACCCGAATCGCGCGCGCTCGCTGATTTTCAGTTTCTGCAGCGGCAACCCGGCGCAGTTCCACGCGCCCGACGGTTCCGGCTACGCGTTCTGGGCCGAACAGGTCATCGCGCTCGATGCGCTCAATCCGCAAGTCGCCGCCCGCCTCGCGCGCGGCCTCGAATTGTGGCGCCGCTTCACGCCACAGTTGCGCGAGAAGATGCATGCGGCGTTGACCGAAGTAGCGTCGAAAGCGAAATCGCGCGATGTGCGCGAAGTCGTCGAAAAGGCGCTCGCCGCTTAATCACTGATTCATCACACTTTTTTACTGTTTAGCGGCCACTGCGTGTTGTTTAGCGCGGTGGCCGTTCTTGCTTATGTCGGGCATCAGCGGCCTCTGTCATACGGAGCGCATGGGGCAAGCGGTTAGAATCATGGGATTCGTCAAACGCTCACGGAGCCCAGCATGTCCATCTCCAGCCGCACTACGCTCACGAAATATCTGATCGAGCAGCAGCGCGAACACCAGAATCTGCCGGCCGACTTGCGTCTTCTGATCGAAGTCGTCGCGCGTGCATGCAAGCAAATCGGTTATCAGGTGAGCAAGGGCGCACTCGGCGACGCGCTCGGTACGGCCGGCAGCGAAAACGTGCAGGGCGAAGTGCAGAAGAAGCTCGACGTGCTGTCCAACGAAATTCTGCTCGAAGCCAACGAATGGGGCGGCAACCTGGCCGCGATGGCATCGGAAGAGATGGAGAAGATCTTCCCGATCCCGAATCGTTATCCGAAAGGCAACTATCTGCTGACCTTCGATCCGCTCGATGGATCGTCGAACATCGACGTGAACGTGTCGATCGGCACCATTTTTTCGGTGCTGCGCTGTCCGGACGGCGCGGAGCCAAGCGAGGAAGCGTTCATGCAGCCGGGTTCGGCGCAGGTCGCCGCGGGCTATGCGGTGTACGGCCCGCAAACCGTGCTCGTGCTCACGACCGGCAACGGCGTGAACTGCTTCACGCTGGACCGCGAGCTGGGCTCGTGGGTGCTGACGCAGAGCGACATGCGCATTCCGACCGAAACGCGCGAGTACGCGATCAACGCGTCCAACAGCCGTCACTGGTATGAGCCGGTGCAGCGGTATATCGGCGAGTTGAACGACGGCAAGGACGGCCCGCGCAAGGACGACTTCAACATGCGCTGGATCGCGTCGATGGTGGCGGATGTGCATCGCATCTTGAATCGCGGCGGCATCTTCATGTATCCCGCCGACAAGCGCACGCCGGACCGCCCGGGCAAGCTGCGTCTGATGTACGAAGCGAACCCGATGGCGCTGATCGTCGAGCAGGCTGGCGGCGCCGCGACGGATGGCGAGCAACGCATTCTGGATATCGTTCCAACGAGCCTGCACCAGCGCGTGCCGGTGTTTCTCGGCTCGAAGAGCGAGGTCGATCGCGTGACGCGTTATCACTCGGAAAAGAAAGTTTGATTCAGGGTCTTGCCAAATTGGGAAAGGAGTCTCTATAATCTCGTTTCTCTGATGCCGGAATAGCTCAGACGGTAGAGCAGCGCATTCGTAATGCGAAGGTCGGGGGTTCGATTCCTCTTTCCGGCACCAAACGTATCAAGCAAAAAGCCCAGTCAAGTTGACTGGGCTTTTTGCGTTGTGGGGTCTTCCCAATAAACGCAGGCCAACCGAGTCCATATCAGCGATCAGATGGCACCGAAACACCGCGCACACGTAACGCCATGAAAACAAGCCATACGTTGCCTCCGCCACGGTCCTCGAAACGCGCTTCATGCAAACGCCGGTCGCAGAGTCTCGAAGCGCGGCAATCAAGCAACCACAAAACTAAGTGCGTCTAAGTTTTCCGAAGCACCGCTGAGAATGGCGACCTGCTGAACGCGCCGCGAAACAAGTTCACCCGCCCTCCCCCGCGCTCGTCGCAGAACACGAGTCGCAAGCCGCGCTGACTCATCCGCTCATCGACATGAACTACCTCGGTAGACATCAGCCCATGTCCTCGACCCACGGCGACATTCGCCACGAGAGAAAACCGTATATACTGTTTTCTCCACATCAAGAGGAGAAAAAATGAGCACACCCAAAATCGATGCCCCCGCCACCAAGGCTGTCGATGCTCCCAAGAACGCCGTCGCAAAAGACGAGAAGCCGGCCACGAAGACCGCAACGAAAACCCGGTCGAAGGCTGCGGCGCCCGCATCGGGTGGAGTGAAAAAGCCCGCGAAGAAAGCGGTTGCCAAGCCCATAGCCGGCGCATCCTCGGCTCCCGCGACGAAGTCGAAAACGAAGCCGAAGACGAAGGCAACCGAAGCCAGGGAAAAGAAACCGACCGCGGGCGCCCCTGCCGATACAGCCAAACCCGCCGCGACGACCAAACCCGCAGCGAAAGCCAAGCGAGCGAAGAAAGATAAAGTCGTGCGCGACAGCTTCACCATGCCAAAAGCGGACTACGCGAAGATTGCATCGCTCAAGCAGAAGTGTCTCGACAACGGCATCCGCGTAAAGAAGAGCGAACTGCTGCGCGCCGCACTCGCCGTGCTCGACGCCGCGCCGGAAAAGCGCATCGTCGCCGCGATCAAGGCGCTCGAAACCGTCAAGACCGGCCGTCCTGCAAACGCCTGACCGCCGCTCGATCGCGAAACTCCTAACAACGTCGAAGAACGCTCCGCTGGCAGTGCAATCGCCGCTGGCAGCGTCATCGACATTGAAGACGCGCAAGGCACCTACGACGCGCATCTGCTCAATGAAACTTTTGTGTCAAGGCGCCGATTCTCTCATTCGTGTGTTTTTATGAAATCGATCACAAAAGGCCGCTTTCTTGTAATAGCATTAGCGCACGTTTCTGCCCCGTCAGCGGCTCTTCACAGCTGACGCCAAGAGCCGAAGCCATTCGACGACAAAGGTGGATGAGACATGAGCCATCACATCCAAAAGAACAAAGTGGAGTCCAATTGAAGAAGCGCGCCACTGTTATCTGTCGAAAGGGAAAACGCATTCTTCTAGTGGCACGTCGCCAATCGAAATGGGCCCTGCCAGGCGGAATCCTCAAGCGCGGGGAGCATCTCCCTGACGCCGCGCTTCGAGAACTCAAGGAGGAAACACAACTCTCCGGCAAGTCGGCCAAGTATCTCTTCGACTTCAGAGGCAAGCAAAAGCATCATCACGTCTTCTATTGCGATATCTCCGCTCGCGCCAAGCCGCGTCCGAGCAATGAAATCTCGCGATGCCGCTGGGTGAATCTCGAAGACATTCCACGGCTCATGACGAGCACGCCAACGAACGATATCGTGAAGCTCGTCAGTCATAAGCGTAAGAACGGCCGCGGAAAATAAAGCCGAACCGCGACGCGGACGAGCTCGTCAATCCCGAAAGACGTCACGCGCGTCGGCCGCACATCGACCGTGGCACTTCGCTCGGCTTATCGCGCATATCGACCGGCTCATTGGCATGGCGTCGCGTTCGTGGCCTGCAATGCCGATCTCGAGCACTGCAAGCCCTTCAACCATCGCTTCGGCTACTGGCAGGGCGACACCGTGCTGAAGGCGGCGGCGCATACGCGGGCATCGGTCTCATTTACGACCTGCATCGCGCGCGGCCAAGCTGCGAAACCGACACCTACGCGGCCCGCATCGTCCCCATACCATCTCCCCGCAGCTTGAAAATCGCCACCACGTCACGCAACGACCTCGCCTGCTCCGCCAGCGCCTGAGCCGCCGCCGATGCCTGCTCGACCAGCGCGGCGTTTTGCTGCGTCACCTCGTCCATCTGCGTGACGGCCATGTTGACCTGTTCGATGCCCGTGGTCTGTTCCTTCGACGCCGACGAAATCGCGCCGACCACATCGGTCACGCGCTCGACCGAGCCGACGATATCCGCAATGATGCTACCCGCGTCCCGCACGAGCGACGAGCCCGTCTCTACGCGGCCGGCCGACTGCTCGATCAGCTCCTTGATCTCCTTCGCGGCCGTCGCGCTGCGTTGAGCGAGCGAGCGGACTTCCGATGCCACGACCGCAAAACCGCGCCCTTCCTCGCCCGCGCGCGCCGCTTCGACGGCCGCGTTCAGCGCAAGGATGTTCGTCTGGAACGCGATGGCGTCGATCACGGCGATGATCTCGCCCACCTTGCCCGCGCTCTCGGAAATGCCGTGCATGGTCTCGACGACCTTTTCCATCATCTGGCCGCCGCGCGTGGCGGTCTGCGATGCATTCTCCGCAAGCGACGAAGCCGCGACCGCGTTATCCGCGTTCTGACGCACCGTCGCGGTGATCTCTTCCATGCTTGCCGCCGTTTCCTCGAGCGACGCCGCCTGCTCCTCGGTACGCGAAGACAGATTCAGATTGCCCGATGCGATTTCCGCGCTCGCGGTCGCCACGCCTTCCGCGTTTTGGCGCACCTTGCTCACGACCGTCGCGAGACTCGTCTGCATATGCTTGAGCGCCACCAGCAATTCGGCGATTTCGTCCTTGCCGTCGGTTTCGAACTCGTGCGAGAGATCGCCCTTCGCCACGGCGCGCGCGCAACCGAGCGCACGGACGAGCGGACCGGACACCGTGCGGCTGAAGAGATAACCGCCGATCAACGAGAGCGCCAGCACGAAGAGCATCAACGTGACGCTGATGAACGACGCTTGCCGCGCGGCGTGATCGGCGTGCGCGGACACTTCGGCGCTATCGGCGGCAATCTTCTGGGCCGCCTGTTCGAGTAGCGCGGCCGGTTCGCGGTCGACGCCCGCTACGGCGTTATCGCCAGCGGACGATTCGAAGCCCGCGGCCTTGAACGCATCGAAGCCGCGCCGGTAGCCATCGCCCATTGCGGCGTGTGCGGAAGCGAAGCGGTCGATCAAATCGCGGCTCTCGCCCGCGGGAAGCGTGTGCTTGAGTTCATCGGCCAGCTTGTGCACGGTCGCTTCGCGAGTCTGGAAAGCCGACCAGTACTTCTGCAGTTTCTCGGGGTCCTTGCCGCGCAAGAGCGTGTCTTTCCACTCCTGCACTTGCAACTTGAAGGCGACCAGCGTCGCGGACACCATGCGTTCGCTCGCGACGTTATCCGCGACCACTGTCCGATAGGTGTCGATGGATTGATTGAGGGCAAAAATACCGTATAACGCGCCCGCGAACATGAAAAAGAGCGCGGCGGCAAAAGCGAGCGGAATCTTGAGGCTGAGCTTCATCGAGAGTCTTCAATTCGAGGGTTTACGCGCAATGTGCGCCGATCGCTTTTTTATCGGCTGTCTCGCGGGAAAACTGAAGGCGATGAAACAGGGAAGGCATCACGTTGGCGTCGCTTTACGCACGGATAAAGCGCGCTTCGTCTATCCACGTCGCGGCGTTCAACGCGTTCAGACTAGCTTCGCGACGCCTTCGGTCGCTAGCCGTCCGCCGATGTTTGTAAAGGCCGCATCACCGCCAATTCGAGCTCTGAAGACGCCGGCTAAGTAGGCTCCGCTACACATTCCGCTTATCGACGGCTCGGTTGCAAGCCTGCGCACGAAGCATGGATCGCCTCCAGCATCACGATCCAATTTGGTGTGGAATAAACTTTGAAGTTGGAATACTATTCCGAAATAGCTTCGTATTCGCGTTAACAGGATATTGCGTGCCGTCAAACGCTTCACGCAACACGCGCGGCGCGAGACACCACAACAGGAGACACGAATGAGCAGGACGACCCTTGCCCTCATCGGCGCCGGCGCGATCGGGCGCATGCATGTGGAACGCGCGCGGCTGCATCCCGATTGCGAGATCGTGGCCGTGGCCGATCCGTCGCCGGCGGCCGAAGCGTTCGCACGCGCCGAAGGCCTGCGCTGGTTCGCCGACTACACCGCCATGCTCGACGAGGTCAAACCGCGAGGCGCGATCGTCGCGACGCCGAACGCGACGCATCTGCAAGTCGGACTGGCGTGCATCGAACGGGGCGTCGCGGTGCTGATGGAAAAGCCTATCGCCGATACCGTCGAGCAAGCCGAACAACTGACCCGCGCGGCGTCGCAAGCGCAAGTGCCGCTCATCGTCGGACATCATCGGCGGCATAACCCGATCCTGCGGCGCGCGCGCGAAATCGTCCAATCCGGCCGCCTCGGCACGCAGGTTGCGGCCATGGCGCTTGCCACGTTCTATAAACCCGACAGCTACTTCGAGATGGCGTGGCGCCGCGAAAAAGGCGGCGGTCCGGTGCTCATCAACCTGATCCACGACATCGACATCATGCGGTTTCTGCTCGGCGAAGTGATCGAAGTTCAAGCGCAGACATCCAACGCGGTGCGCGGCTTCGAAGTGGAGGACACCGCGGCCGTGCTGCTGCGGTTTGCAAGCGGTGCGCTCGGCACGCTCGCGGTCTCGGATTGCGCGGCATCGCCCTGGAACTGGGATCTCGCGGCGGGCGAAGCGGCGCACTACCCGCGTCAGAACGTCAACACGCATTTTCTGACGGGCACCGATGGATCGCTCACGCTGCCCTTGCTCGATGTCTGGGATTACCGCAGCGGCAAAGGCTGGCATGACCCGCTGACCGTCGAACGAAGCACACCGCATCGCGGCGATCCGTATCACGAGCAGCTGCGGCATTTCTCGGCGGTGATCGACGGCAAGGAAGCGCCGGTCTGTTCAGGCGAGGACGCAACGCGCACGCTCGCGACGACATTCGCGGTGCATCGCGCGGCCGCATCGAGAGCGCCGGTGGCGGTCGCAACAACGGCCGAAGCGAGCATCGACCGCACGGCATGAGACAGGAGACAAAGCGCATGAATTCGATGACTCAACCCTGGGACGAAGAAGTCGATCTGCTCGTGTTCGGCGCGGGCGCGGGCGGCATGACCGCGGCGCTCGTCGCGCATCACGAAGGTCTGAAGGTGCTCATCTGCGAGAAGACCGACGCGGTCGGCGGCATTACCTCGACCTCCGGCGGCACGACCTGGGTGCCCGGCACGAGCGACAGCGTGCACGCGGGCGTTCCCGATAAAACCGACGACGCGCGGCGCTTCCTCGCGTCGGTGGTCGGCGATCGCGGCGGTGACGAAGCACGCGAGGCGTTCCTGGCGAGCGGCCCGCAGGCCATCGAGGAAATTCAGCGCATCAGCGAGGTCAAATTCGTGGCCGCGGCGGCACATCCCGATTACGTCAGCGGTCCCGGCGCGGCGTTCGGCGGACGCGCGCTCGCGCCCGTCGCCTTCGATGGCCGGCTGCTCGGCGATGACTTCGCCCGCGTAAGGCCGCCGCGCCCCGAGTTCATGGGCTTAGGCGGGATGATGGTCGCGCGCACGGACCTCGATGCGCTGCTCGAACCGTTCGCGTCGAAGAAAAATTTCACACGCACGTTGTCGGTGGTCGGACGTTATGTCGGCGACCGTCTGCGCCACAAGCGAGGCACGAATCTCGTCATGGGCAACGCACTCGCCGCGCGTCTCTTCTACAGCCTGCGCAAGCAAAACGTGGAAGTGCGTTTCGAGACGCCGTTGCTGGAACTCGTCGTCGAGCACGGCATGGTGACGGGCGCCGTGGTCGGGCAGAAAGGCGGCTCGAAGAAGCGCATCGGCGCGCGCCGGGGCGTGGTGCTCGCAACGGGCGGCATCACGCGCAACCCGGCGTTGCGCAAGCAGTTGTTCCCCGCTGCCGCACAACCGTTGTCGCTCTCGCCGCAAACGCACACGGGCGATGGCATCGAGCGCGCGCTCACTCTCGATGCCAGGCTCGACGATGGCTGCGAAAGCCCCGGCCTGTGGATGCCCTGCTCCATCCTGCGTCGCGAAGGCAAGCCCGATAGCGTCTGGCCACACATTCTTCTCGATCGCGCGAAGCCGGGACTCATCGCCGTGAACGCGCGTGGCGAGCGCTTCGTCAACGAATCGGATTCTTATCACGACTTCGTGATGGGCATGCTGCGCGACAACGGCCAGGGCACGAGCGTGCCGGCGCATTTGATCGTCGATGCCGCGTTCCTGCGCGATTATGGCCTCGGACTCGTGATGAAGAAACGCAGCCAGGCGCGCATTGCCAGCTTCGTGAAGGCGGGGTATCTCATCAAGGGCGACACGTTGGCCGAACTGGCGACGAAGCTCAAGGTCGATGCCAGCGGCTTGGAGCGCACGGTCGCCGCGTACAACCGCGACGCGGCGCGCGGCGAAGACCCGCAATTCAAGCGCGGCGCAAGCGCGATGAACCGCTTCAATGGCGATGCATCGCAGAAGCCCAATCCCTGCGTGCGGCCCATCGGCGCAGGACCGTATTACGCCGTCACGGTGTGGCCCGCCGATCTGGCATGCAGCGCGGGGCTGTCCGGCAACGCCGACGGTCAGGTGCTCGATAACCACGGCAACGCCATTCCCGGACTCTTCGCATGCGGCAACGACCTCGCATCGATCTTTCGTGGCACTTATCCGGGGCCGGGAACGACGCTCGGGCCCGCACTCGTGTTCGGATGGCGTGTCGCGAAGTTCGCGGCGCGCGCTGTGCCCGTCGCCGATCCTGAATTCGTGGTCGGGCTGCGGGACATTCCGGTGCGCGTCAGGGTTTGATGCGCTGTCGACGAAACTGAAGCAGCCACAATCGAACACCACGAACCGGCCTGGCACATGAATACTCCGAATCAAATCGACTGCGACCTGCTGGTCGTGGGCTCCGGCGCCTCGGGTCTCGCTGCCGCCGTTACCGCGGCGTGGCACGGGCTTAAAGTGGTCGTCGTCGAGAAGGACGACGTCTTCGGCGGCGCCACGGCGTGGTCGGGCGGCTGGATGTGGGTGCCGGGCAATCCGCTCGCACGACGCGCGGGCATCATCGAAGATCCGCAACAGCCGCGCACGTATCTCAGGAACGAGTTGGGAGATCGTTACGATCCCGAACGCGTCGATGCCTTCCTGGACAATTGTCCGCACATGGTCGGCTTCTTTCACGAGCACACCGCGCTCCGGTTCGTCGACGGAAATCAGATTCCCGATGTGCATGGCCATGTCGAAGGCGCCGCGACGCAAGGGCATCAGGTGATCGCCGCGCCCTACGATGCGCGCGAAATCGGTCCGCTCAACAAACGCCTGCGCAAGACCATGCGCGAAACTTCGTTCATGGGCATGCCGATCATGGCGGGCGCCGACCTCATGGCTTTTCTGAGCATGACACGCTCGTTCGGCTCGTTCATTCACGTGGCGAAACGCTTCACGCGTCATTTGCGCGACCTCGCTTTTCACGGCCGCGCAATGCATCTCGTGAATGGCGTGGCGCTCGTCGGGCGTCTTGCCAAGTCCGCCGACGATCTCGGCGTGACCTTGATGGAGTCCGCGCCCGCCAAGCATCTGATCGTCGAGGATGGCGCGGTGCATGGTGCTGTCGTATCGACGAAGAGAGGCGAAGTCACGATTCGCGCGGCGAAGGGCGTGGTGCTCGCCGCCGGCGGCTTTCCGAATGACCTCACGCGCCGCAAGGCGCTTTTCCCGCGCGCGCCGACAGGCCGCGAGCATCTGGCGCTGCCGCCTGAAAGCTGCTCGGGCGATGGCATCAGCCTGGGTGAATCGGCGGGCGGCTCGCTCGTGACGGATGTCGCCTCGCCCGCCGCATGGGCGCCGGTATCGCGCGTCACGCATTCGGATGGCAGCATCGGGCACTTTCCGCACATCATCGATCGCGGCAAGCCCGGCGTGATCGGCGTGCTGTCGAACGGCAAGCGCTTCGTCAACGAAGCCGATGGCTATTACGACTACACCGCCGCTATGGTCGCGGGCGCGCCCGACGGTCAGGAAGTCGCGTCATGGCTGATTTGCGATCACCAATTCTTGCGCCGATACGGCCTGGGCTACGTGCGGCCCTTCCCGGTTCCGATGCGCCGCTTCATCCGCAACGGCTATCTGCAACGCGGTTATTCGCTGGAAGAGCTGGCCGCCCGCTGCGGTATCGATTCCGATGCGCTGGTTAAAACCGTCATCGCGTTCAATGACCACGCGCGGCGCGGCGAGGACCCGGAATTCGGACGCGGTTCGACGCCCTATAACCGCAAGATGGGCGACCCGTTGCATCAGGGGCCGAACCCATGTGTGGCGCCTATCGAACACGGTCCGTTCTACGCGGTGAAGGTGTACCCGGGCAGCTTCGGCACCTTCGCGGGATTGAAGACGAACGGCTCGGCGCAAGTGCTCGATTTGCACGACCAGGCGATCACCGGCCTTTATGCCGTGGGCACGGACATGGCGAGCGTGATGGGCGGATTCTATCCGTCAGGCGGGATCAATCTCGGTCCCGCGATGACCTTCGGCTATGTCGCGGGCCGGCATGCGGCGGGCATCCATCGTTACGAAGACGAAAACGCGGTGCAGGAGGATCTCGTTTTGCCGCTCGACCTGAACCGCGTGCCGACGCCGACGCATTGAAGCGTCAGTAAGTCGCCCGCCCGCCCGAGGCATCGAACACCGCGCCTGTGGAAAACGAGCTCTCCTCGCTACTCAACCAGCGAATCAGGGCGGCGATTTCCTGCACGGTGCCGGGACGTCCCATCGGAATCTTGGCTTGCAGCATCTTCATCTGCTCGGGTGGCATCTGCGCGAGCAACTCGCTTTGCACGGATGCCGGCGCAATTGCATTGACGGTGATATTGCGCTGAGCCAGTTCCTTGCCGAGCGACTTCGTAAGGCCGATCACGCCCGCCTTCGAAGCCGAATACGCCGACTGGTTCGCATTGCCTTCCTTGCCCGCAATGGACGCCATGTTGACCACGCGTCCATAACCGTTTCTGAGCAGATACGGCACGGCCGCCTTGCAGACGATGAACGTCGCGGTCAGGTTCAGCAGCAGCACCTTGTTCCACGCATCGAGCGGCATCTCCCACACCGACGCACTCGATCCGACGATCCCCGCGCTATTGACCACGATATCGAGCTTGCCCGTCTGCGCCACCGCCGCTTCGAGCGCGGCGCGTACTTCGTCCTCGTTCGTGACGTCGACGCGTTGCGCAATCGCGCGCTCGCCCAGACGTTCCTGGCACGCGGTGAGCCGCTTCTGGTCGATGTCCCATAGGACCACCGTCGCGCCTTCCGACATCAAGCGCTCCGTGCACGCGAGCCCAATTCCCGATGCAGCGCCCGTCACGAGGGCGACGCGTCCTTCGAATGCCTGGCTGATCGTCATGTTCAACCTCGCTGGCTTGCGCGCCGCGCGAAAAAACGACGCGCGGCATCGGTGCAATGGGCTACCTTGCGTGCATCGGATAAACCGGCATCCGCCGCAACCGGCGTCTCGATCACGAGTTGCGCGTCGGCGGGCAAGCGGTCGAGAATCGCATCGAGCGGAATCACGCCATCGCCTAGATGCAGGCGCGCGGTGCGGGCTTCGTTGGCGAGCCCGTCGAGCGACGGACTTCGTTCGATGGCATCGCACAACTGCACGTAGGCAATACGTTCGGCCGGCACCGCGTCGAGTTCTTCCGGGCGCGCGCCGCTCCGATGAAAATGCAGCACATCGAGGATCACGCCCGCGTTGGCGCGCCCCGCCGCATTCAGCAACTCGAGCGTTTCACCAAGCGTGCGCACGTCGCGATACAGCATGAATTCGACGCCCACATGCAGGCCGTATTCGGCGGCGGCATCGCACAAGCGGCCGAACAGTTCGATGCGTTCCGGCGCCGATAAAAACGCGTCGTTGGTCAGCAGTTCCGTGCCGACCGCCGAGATATGCGTCGCGCCCAGTTCCGCGCCGGTGGCGAGCGCCGCGCGATAAGTGTCGATATCGGCGGCGGGCGAAAGAATGAACGCTTCCACGTCGAACACGCGGATGTCGTTCGCACGGCACGCCGCCTTGATCTCGCGCACCACGTCTGGCCGGCCGATGACTTCGTGCGCGAGCGGCTTGGGCGTCGCCGTGCGCAAAAGCAAGCCGACCTTGCCGAGTCCCGCCGCCGCGGCGGCCTCGATCAGTGCAACGGGCGCGCCGCCCGCCACGGTCAGGTTCGCCACCGACACGTCATGCAAATTCACTTCCTCGATCATCGTTTCTCCTCAACGCGTATTGAAACCGGTGCTCGCCGACCACCACTTGAGGATCGTGTCGCGATCCTTCAGCGCCTGCGGCAAATCGAGCTTGAGCAGCTTGACATTCGTGAGCGCGGGCAAGCCCTTCGGCGCGGCAACGTCCTTGCGCACCGGATACGCGCCCGCCGCCGCGAGCCGCGTCTGCGTCTCCGCGCTCAATGCGTAATCCAGAAAGAGCTTCGACGCGTTCGGATGCGGCGCCGTCTTGCTGATCGCCACCGCGTTGAACTGCGCCACCGCGCCCGATGCCGGCACTCTCACTTCAACCGGCACGCCTTGCGTGATGAGACCCGTCGCGGCCGTCGTGTTGGTGAAGAAATCGAGCGGACGTTCGCCGGTTTGCAGCTTGGTCGTCATCACGCCCATGGAGGCCACCAGTTCCGCGTTGGTCTTGCGCACGCCCTTGAGGATCGCGCCGCCGGCTTCGGGTCCGTAATGCTGATAAAGACTCGCGATCACCGCGAAGGTCGCGGAAGACGACGCCGGATTCGTCGTCGCCACGAGTCCGTCCCATTCGTCCTTCGGCTTCGCGTAGTCCTGCCAGTCGGCGGGAATGGGCGCGGAACCGATCGACTGCTTGTTGTAGGCGAAGAGGCACAGCTGGCCGTTGCCGCGCAGATACGTCGTGCCCTGTGCGGGCGTGGCGATGGGCAAGAGCACGCCCTTGTCGCCGTACGACACATCGGCGAGCGTGCCCGACGCGCCCGCCGTGATGATGGTGTCCTCGGCCTGATAGAACACGTCCATCACCGGACGTCCCGCCTGCTGTTCGCCGATGAAGCGGTTATAGATCTGCCAGGCGTCGCCGGTCGCGGTCGTCACGTCGATGCCCGGATACTTCGCGGTGAATCCCTTGACGATGATCTGCACCGTGAAGAGATCGCCATACACCACGAGCTTGCCTTCCTTCTTCGCCTCCGCGATCAGCGTGCTGTCGGGCTCGGCGTGCGCGATCAGCGGCGAGATGCCGAGCGCGAGCGCCGCGCTTCCGAGCGAGAGTGTCTGGACGAGGCGGCGCCGTTTTATCGAAGTGGTCATGTTGTCTCCTGATGATTTGTAGTCGTTCGGCTATTTCAGGTCGAAGCGTTCGGTGATGAGCGCGTCGTCGCGACGGAAGTGTTCGAGATGCGCAAGCTCGTCATAGTCCAGCCGGTACGCCTGCGCGTAATGCCCGGCTGAACGCACGCGTGCCGCGACGCCGCTCGCCACGAGTTGCTCGCGCACGTCTTCGAGACACGCGGCCAGTTCGTATCGATCGAAACCTTCGAGGATCACCACGCCCACCGCTTCGTTGCCCTCGCGCCCGGCCGGCAATGCTTCGCCGACGCGGATCGGCACGTTCCATTCGGGCGCGGCGAGATGCGCGCCGACCACGGGCGACAAACGCGTGAGGTCATCCACGAGCGCCGCGAGACGCGGCGCATCCTGCCGTGCATCGTCGGCGAAGTCGATCAAGAGCGTCGCCACCGTGCCGCCCGTGCCGCCGCCCGCGCTTGCCAGCACTGAGCAGTGATACGCAATGCGGTCGCGGTAATGCGGGCGCATCTTCAGAAACCAGGCGGTCTCCGTCACCTTGCACTTCGCGTGCTTCTCGTCGGTGAGCACGTCAAGACTCGTCAGCCCGTAAAACGTGAAGAAGCGCGGCATGTCGCCTTGTCCGTCGATACAGCGCCGCGCCCAGCGGATGCCGTCATCGCCGAGATAGGCCATGTGCTCGGGCATGTGGTCGCGCGTGTGCATCAGCGCAAACTCGCGGCCGTAGGCGGGCGGGATGTCGTTCCACATGGTAAAGAGACCGGTGCCGACAGCGATCATTGAAGCTCTCCTCTCATCAGGTGCAAATGCTGGGGCGCGACGCTCAGGGTGATTTCATCGCCGTTGGCGTAGCGTTCGAAGCCGGGCGTCACCACGGTCTGATCGCCGAGCGGCGTTTCCACGCGCAACTCGCGCCGGTCGCCGACGAACGAACTTTCACGCACGCGGCCCGGCACGCCCGCGTGCGAGCGCGCCTGCACGCGCCACGCTTCGGGCCGCACCATGCAGAGCGCTTCGTTGCCGTTGGCGGCGCCCGTCACATCGCCCTTCACGACGATCTGCCCGGATTGCGCCACGACTTCCGTTTCGCCCGCGTGCGAACGCAGCGCAACCGGAAAGAGATTGGCCTTGCCGAGAAACTCCGCGACATAGCGCACCGCCGGCCGGAAATACAGTTCCTCGGGCGCGCCGCGCTGCACGATACGTCCGCGATCGAAGAGAAAGATTTCATCGGCGAGCGACATGGCTTCTTCCTGATCGTGCGTGACGAACAAGATGGTCGCGCCGATGCGCCGCTGCAGATTGCGAATCTCGTGACGCATCTCCACGCGCAGTTTCGCGTCGAGATTGCTGAGCGGCTCGTCCATCAGGATGAGACGCGGATCGGCCACGAGACAGCGCGCAATCGATACGCGCTGCTGCTGGCCGCCCGAGAGTTGCATCGCGCTGCGATCCACTTGCTGACCGAGCCCCACCGAAGCGAGCGTGTCGCGCACGCGCGTGTCGATGGCCGCGTGCGCCGTGCCGCGCGCCCGCAGCGGCAGCGCGACGTTTTCCATCACGCTCAAATGCGGCCAGATGGCATACGACTGAAACACCATGCCGAGTTCGCGTTTCTCGGGCGGCAGGTCGATGTTGCGCGTCGATGAATACACGGTGCGCCCGTCGATCTCGATCTCGCCGCTCGTCGGCTGCTCCAGCCCGGCAATGCAGCGCAAGGTCGTGGTCTTGCCGCAGCCGCTCGCGCCCAGCAGCACCGTGATGGCGTTCGGGCGGAACTGCACCGTGAGATCGTCGATGGCGTGCACGCCGCCGAAGCGCTTGGTGAGGGACTGAATGGCAACGGTCATGGCGTGGACTCTCGTATCGGGTGATCGTATGGCGCGCGTCAGACAATCGAACTCTCGCGGCGGCGCGTGATGACGGCGACCGCCGCCATGACACCCACGCCCATCATCAGTTGCAGCAGCGAAAGCGCGGCCACTTGCGAGAATTGGCCGATCGACCAGGTATCGAAGCTGAGGATGGAAAGCGTGCGCGTCTCGGCGGTATAAAGCGGCAGCACGATGGAAAGCTCGGACACGAAGATGCTGTAGATCATCACCCAGCTCGAAATCACGCTCGGCATGATGAGCGGCAACGTGATGCGTGACAGCGCGCGCGTCCAGCCGTAGCCCGAGATGCGCGCGCTCTCTTCGAGTTCGGGATGAATCTGCACGAGACTGCTGGAAATGGCGCGCACCGAGTAGCTGATGTAGCGCCCCACCAGCGCGATGATGATGATCCACACCGTGCCGTACACGCCGACCCACTTCGGCATGGCGACCCAGAAGAAGAACACGCCGAGCGCGAAGGCGAGACTCGGCACCGACATCGGCAAAAGGACGATGGCTTCGATCCATTGACGGCCGCGCATCTTCGAGCGCGTCGTGAACCACGACACCGCGACGCCCAGAACCGTCGTCGCGCTCGCCGCGATGATCGTGATGAGAAGGCTGTTGACGAAGGTCGTGCGCACGTCCACCGTGGTCCAGAGAAAGCGCAGGTTGTTCCAGGTGAAGTGTCCCGACCACGCGTAGGTCGAAAACGCCGCCGCCGCGATGATCGCAATCGGCGCGAAGACCGTGAGCGCGAGATAGCACCAGATCGCGGCGGCGATCGCATGACGGCTCGCGCCGAGCTTCATCAGGCGCGGCCTGAATCCCTTGCCGGTGACGGTGACGAAGGAACGGCCGCGCAGCATCCATTGCTGCACGAGATTGGCCGCGACCGAAAGCACCATGAGATAGATCGCCAGCACGGCAACGATGCCCGCATCGGGCGGAAACTGCTGCAATTCGAGGTAGATGCGCGTGGTGACGAGATAAATCTCCTTCGCCATGCCAAGCAGCACAGGCGTGCCAAAGAGCCCGAGACTGATGACGAACGCGAGCACCGCGCCCGACAGAATGGACGGACCGACCACCGGCAGCGTGATGACGCGCATCGTGCGAAAGCGGCTGAGGCCGGCCACTTGCCCGGCTTCCTCGAGACTCGGGTCCATGTTCCGCAGCGCGCCGGCGACGATCATCATCACGTAAGGCGCGATGTAGATGCCCATCACCCAGACGATGCCGAGATACGAGTACACGTTGAACGGCTGGCCGATGCTCATCCACTTCGCCGCCACGTTGAAGATGCCGATGCGCGGCGCGCCGAACAGAATCCACGCAAACGCGCCGATGAACGGCGGAATGAAGATCGGCATGGCGGCGGCGCGTTCGAGAAAGCCGCGCCACGGCACGTTGGTGCGCACGAGACACCACGCGAGCATGACGCCGAGCGCGGTCGCGAGCAGCATGGAACCGAGCGCGATGACGAGCGTGTTGCCCATCGCGATCCAGTAGCTCATATCGCCGAATACCTTGCCGAAAGCGGCAAGCGATGCGCTGGCATGACCATTGTCGATTCGCACGAAGCCGCGCAGGATCAACGCGCCGAGCGGCAGGACGATCAGCACGGCGAGCGCCGCGATGAGCAGCGCGAACATGCCGATCTGGTTCAGACGGCGCGTGGAGACGCCCGCGCGCGCTGCGGGCGCGCGGTCGGCGGCAAGCGGCTGTACGTGATGTGGATTCAAACTTCGCTCCCGAAGTCGACGTGTCAGGACCGGCGGCGCATCTCGTCGATTTCCGCCTGATAGGGTGCGGCCTCGCCATCGATCACTTCGGCGAGGCTCACGCTGCGGCCGAGCCTGCCCGATTCGATCGGCGCATACGCGAGCGCGACATCGGCAAGCGCTTCCTCGCCGGTCACTTCGGGCGCTTTGCCGTGCATCACACAATCGGCGAGTTCGTGAAGCTGAAGCGCGAGAATGCGCTGGTCCACTTCGTCGAAGGCAAACGAATAGGTCCACGGACGCGCATCGCCGAAAAGCGCGGCAGCAACTGGCCCCAGGCGATAGCTCGGCGCATGCTCGAGAATGCGCGCATCGGCGATGACGGAGCCATCGTCGAGATGAAGCGTGACAGGACGGCCATTGCGGTCGCCCGGCGCCACGATGGAGCCTTTCGAGCCGTGAATGACGCGGCTCTCGCGATGCTCGCCATGTCCCGCGCGATCGTTCACCCACTGGCCGATGGCGCCCGAAGTAAAGCGCAGTTGCGAATACGTGGCGTCGTCGCCGCTCGCTTCGAATTCCGTTGGCATGCCGTCCGGCGCGCGCCACCACTTGTCCGTCTCGGATGCCGAACCGCCTGCGCGCGCGGCCACGCGGCGCGTCTTCTCGTGCAGCCGGCTTTCGCCGTAGACGCTCGCCACGCCGCCCATGTAGAAGCGGATGATGTCCGCGTTGTGCACGCCCGAATCGAGTACCACCATGCCCGATGGCTTTTGATGCCGCCACGGCGTCTGCACCATCACATCGCGCCCGCCGATACTCGTTTCCAGCATCAGGCGCGGCGTGCCGATGGCGCCATCGTCGAGCAGCGCCTTCACGAGCCGGTTGATCGGATCGCGCCGGAAATTTTCCGCGACCGAGAGCACGCGCCCGGCATCCCTCGCCGCATTCACGATCCTGCGGCACTCTGACACCGTGATGCCGAGCGGCTTTTCGCACAGCACGTGAAGGCCGGCCGCGAAGCACTGCAACGCGACGCTCATGTGCGAGCCGGCGTCCGTGGCGATATCGGCGGCGACGATCTCCGGATTCTCGCGCGCCATTTGGCCAATGTCCGCGTACACGGCGGGCCGCACGCCGAAGAGCGCGGCGGCTTCGTCGGCCATGCTGCGCGCGCTCTCGGCGTTGAGATCGCAGACGGCCGCAAGCTCGATGTTCGCCAGTCCGCTGCGCTTCAGTTGCGCGAGACCGTGCAGATGTCGTCGTCCCATGCCGCTGCAGCCGATTGCGGCGTATCTGATGAAAGCCATGTGTCTCTCTCCGATGCCAGTTCGCTCGATGCAGCCGTCTGATCGCGGCCGTCTATGTTCTTAGAAAGCGTATCGATTTTGGAAAGGTATTTCAATCGGTAATTGCATTACGGCAATGACGCGCGCATGCTCGTGTTTCGACGACTTCTTCCACGGGGAACGCTCATGACGACGCGCACGCAGGCCATGGTCGTTATCCGCCACGACGTGGACGCGGACACGGTCGATGAATATCTGCGCTGGCATTCGTTCGAGCATCTGCCAGAACGGCTCGCCCTGCCCGGCTTCCGGCATGCGGAGCGATGGGAACGTATCAGTGGCGACGGGCCGCGCTATCTGTGCGTGATCGACGTCGATTCCGCGCGCGATCTCGAATCGCCGGACTATCTCGCGAGACTCGACGCACCGACCGAGTGGACCCGCAAGCTGATGCCGCATTACCGGAATGTTCAGCGCGCGTTGTGCGAGACGCTCGTGGATGTGGGCGGCGGCCTGGCGCCTTTTCAATGGTGCATGCGCTTCGATCTCGAGCAAGGCGTCGATATCGGCGACACCATTCGCGAGCTTCGCGACGCACATGCGCTCACGCGCGTGCGGCTCGGCCGCGTCCACGACGCGCTCAGCGGCCGGCAGACCGAGGAAAAGCGCATGCGTGGAACGGAGGATACGGGCGGCTTCGGTCATCTGCTTTTCGCGGGCGCATTGACGCGCAATGCGCTGGAATGCGGCGCGGCGGCCATGCAAGACGCGCTCGGAGTATCGGCGGCGGATTGCGACCGCGCGCTCTTCCGGTTTTCCTACGCAAGCACCGCTTAGAACGCGGCGCTTCACTGTCCGGTCCAGTTCGGCTTGCGCTTCTCGGCAAACGCCTTCGGTCCTTCGCGGGCGTCGTCGCTATCGAGCATGCGCCGCGCGAGCGGATAGTCTTCGTGCAGGGTCGCGGCGAGATTCGCTTGCGCAAGGCTTTGCAGCATCACTTGCTTGGATGCCTGAACGGCCAGCGGCGCGCACGCGAGAATGTCTTCTGCCAAGGCGCGCGCGCGCTTCATCAGTTCAGCCGCCGGCACGACTTCGTTGAGCAGACCGATGCGGCGCGCCTCATCGGCCGAGATGCGATTGCCGGTCAACACGAGGCCCATTGCGTCCTTCATGCCGATCTGCCTTGGCAAGCGCTGCAAGAGACCGCCGCCCAGCGCGGCCAGTCCGACGCGCGGCTCGGGCAAACCGAATTGCGCGTGATCGGAGGCGACACCCAGGTCGCATGCCGCGAGAATCTCCATGCCGCCGCCGAGACACAGGCCGTTCACCGCCGCGATCAATGGCTTGTAAAGATCGAAGCGATGCGTGATGCCCGCGAAACCCGTCGCGGGCTTCGTATGGTCGCCGCTCGCCGCCAGCGCCTTGAGGTCGGTGCCGACGCAGAATGCGCGCTCGCCGGCACCGGTCACGATGGCGACGCGTAATGAAGCATCGGCGGCGTATCGATCGAACGCTTCGGCCAGTTCCCGATGCGCCTGCGGATGCAGCGCGTTGAGCACCTCGGGACGATCGATCGTCAAGATGAGGAGCGGGCCTTCGACTTCGTAGCGGCAGAATCGAACCGTTTCGGGTGTCATGGATGCCTCGTCAGTCGAGCGGAACGGTGAGCCGATCGATTACTGCGCGCGTCCGCGGACGCACGCCGCGCCACCATTCGAAGGCTTCCGCTGCCTGTTCCACCAGCATGCCGACGCCATCGGCTACTTCCCTTACGCCGGCATTGCGCGCGAGCCGAAGGAACGGGGTCAACCGTTTGCCGTAGACGAGTTCGTAGGCAGCGCCGTCGGGATCGAACACGCTTGGCGGCACGGGCGGCAAGTCACCCGTGAGACTCGCGGAGGTCGCGTTGACCACGAGATCGAAGCCGCCCATGGCTTCGAGCGCGTCGTATCCGCAGGCCGTCAACGACGCTTGCGCGCCGACTTCGCGCACCAGCGCTTCGGCTTTCCGCACGGTTCGGTTCGCAATGACGAGTTCGGCGGGCCGCGCATCGAGAAACGGCAGCAGCGCCCCGCGCACCGCGCCGCCCGCGCCGAGCAGAAGCACGCGTTTGGCGGCCATCGGCAAACCGAGATTCATCTCGATGTCGCGCACCAGGCCGACGCCATCGAAGTTCTCGGCGACGACCTTGCCGTCTTCGAAGCTCATCGCGTTGGCAGCGCCCGCAAGGGTTGCGCGCTCGCTGCGTTCATCGGCCATGGCAAACGCCTTGAGCTTGAACGGCGCGGTCACGTTCATGCCCTTGCCACCGTCCGCGATGAACGCGCGCACCGTATCGGCAAAGGCGTCGTGCGGTTCGAGCGGTCCTTCGATTGCCGTATAGCGCATGTCCTGCCGCGTTTCTTCCGCGAACAGGCCGTGGATCAAAGGAGATTTCGTGTGGCCGATCGGGTTGCCGATCACCGCGTACCGATCGCTCATCGCGGCCTCGCTTTCGAATACAGCACGCCGTCGGTCTGCATGGCGTCGATCTCCGCCGCGTCGAACCCCAGCGACTGCGCGACTTCCGCGTTGTGCTGACCGAGGTCCGGCCCGACTTCGCGAATGGTCGTATCGCAATCGGAGAACCGGAACGGCAGGTTCGGCAGACGCAGCGTGCCGAAGCGCGGATGCTCCTGCTCGATCACCATGCCACGCGCGATGATCTGCGGGTCCGCGAGCACTTCGTCGATCCGCTGCACCTTCGCGCACGGCACGTCGATGCTGTCGAGCAACGCAAGCACGTCGGCAACGGGCCGCGATGCGACCCAGGGCTTCACCACCGCGAGAATGTCGAGCCGATTCGCATTGCGCCCGTTGAGCGTGTGAAAGCGCGCGTCGGCGCCGAAGCCCGCCGGTGCGCCGTGCGCTTCGAGCAGCGCGGCGAAGCGCTTCCATGCATCGTCCACTTGCGCCGCGATCACGAGGTCGCCGTCGGCGGCGCGAAACACGCCATAGAGCGTCGATGTCGGCATGTCATGACCGGTTTGCTCGGGCACGACGCCTTGCATCGTGTAGCACTGGACCGCGTATTCGTGCATCGACACGAGCGTGTCATAGAGAGCCATGTCGATATGCTGCCCGCGCCCGCTCTTCACGCGGCCGAGCAGCGCCGCATTGATCGCCGCGACCGCGTGAATGCCGGTGTACATGTCGCCGAGCGAGATACGCATCAGGGGCGGCGGCTCGCCGGGATTGCCGATCATCTGCATGATGCCGCTCTTCGCTTCCGCGATCAGCCCGAAGCCCGCGCGATGCGCGTCCGGTCCCGTGTGACCGTAAGCCGAGATCGAGCAATAGACGAGACCCGGATTGCGCGCGGACAGCTCTTCGTAACCGAGGCCGAGCTTCTTGAGCGCGCCCGGCCGGTAGTTCTCGACGAACACATCCGCCGAGTCGCACAGGCGCTGCATGAATTCCTTGCCGCGCGCATCGCGCATGTTGACGCTGACGCCGCGCTTGCCCATGTTGAGTTGCAGGAAGTAGGCGCTTTGTTCGTCGTCGAGCACGGTTGCATGCTGCCGGCCCGCATCGCCGCTGACCGGACGTTCGACCTTGATGACTTCCGCGCCGAGCGCCGCGAGACAGCGTCCGACATAGGGACCGGCCAGAAAGTGGCTGTAATCGACGACGCGCATGCCTTCCAGAGGACGTGCCTGCATTACTTTGCTCCCGGTCGGCGCGGCACCATCAGACGATGCTCGCCATGCTGGACGACCTGCCCGTGCTGATTGATCAACTCCGACGGCAAGATGACGATGCCCCAGTCCGGACGGCTCTTGCTGGCACGCATCGAGCCGATGCGAAATCTCACGTGCAGCACGTCGTCGACCTTGATCGGCAGGTTGAAGTCCCACGTCCAGCCAAGCGACATGCCCGGCAGAAAGCGGTAGTCGCTCTGCGTCTTGAGGCCGTCCGCGATGGACAAGCCGAAGAGTCCATGCGCGACGATCGAACCGAAGTGGCTCGCGTTGGCGTAGTCCTCATCGACGTGGACCGGCGTGTGGTCGCCCGTGAGGTCGGCGTAAGCGAGGATGCGCGCTTTCGTGACCGTGTAGGTCGGGCTCGTGCACTCGTCGCCTTCGTGGGCGTCGTCCCAGTATTTATCGACAATCGTCATCTCATGCCTCCGAACGCGGATCGATGGAAAGCGCCCGTGCCACGCACGACGCGGGCTTGGCCTGAATCAGCTCGACGGCAAGGCCGTCCGGCAGGCGAATCCAGTTGCGTCCCTGCGGCATTTCAGTGACTTCGTGGCGCTGCGCGGCTCGAAGCGCCGCCTCCAGGTCCTCGCACATCACGCCCAAATGGCCGAGCCGGCCTTCGGGCGCGTCATGGTCCGGTTTGTGGATGAACTGCAGTCCGCCGAGCGTCCAGTACTGGCGCGGTTCGTCGATCGTGCCGTCGACTTCGCGCATGGTCATGCCGAGCACGTCCTCGAAAAAACGGATGTGCCAGTGGATGTCCTTCACCCAGATGGCGACGTGTTCCAGATATGCCTTGCTGCCGTTCATGCGGTTGTCTCCTTATTCTTTTCGGTCGGTCATGGCCCGCTCGATGCCCTTGATGCAGGCGACGAGCGTCGCGTTGACAGGAGTCGGCACGCCGTGCCGCTCGCCCCAGCGCACGACCGCGCCGTTGATGAAATCGATCTCGGTAGCGGAGCCTTTTTCCAGGCTTTGCAGCATCGACGTCTTGAAGGCGGGCGAGAGCCCTTCGCCCGCGAGAATCCACGGCCGTTCGGGATCGGTGACGGAAAGCGCGACGCCCGCCGCTTTCGCCACGGCCATCGCTTCGGCAACCGCCGCGAGAGACGTGGCCTTGAGATGCGCGTCTTCATAGAACTGGCCGTAAGTCAGGCCCGTGATGCCCGTGAGCGCGCCGGTGGCGACGTTGACGAGGAGCTTGTCCCACATCGTCCCGAGGATGTTGTCGCTGACCGTCGTGGCGAGCCCGGACGCGTTGAAGGTGTCGGCGATGGCCGCAACGCGCGCGGTAACGCGGCCGTCGAGTTCGCCCACGATGGTCGCCTTGCCGGCCACGCCCGACTCGATATGCCCCGCGCCACGCATGACCCCGCCGACGTATGTCTTGCCGGCCAGCACGCGTTCGCGTCCGACGATTCCCGCCAGCACGTCTTCATGCCCGAGACCGTTCTGCAGCGACAGCACCACCGTTTCGGGACCGATCAGTTCGAGCGCGCCGCGCATGGCGGCATCGGTATGAAAAGATTTGACCAGCACGATGATGAGATCGGCCGCGCCGGCATCGGCGGCTTGCGTCGTGGCGCGCACGGTGACGCGACGCGAGCCGGTGGCGTCGTCGACAAGCAGGCCGTCGCGGCGCATGGCGTCCGCGTGCGCGGCGGAGCGGTTCAGCAACCACACCTCGTTGCCGCCTTCGGTCAGCGCCGCACCGATGGCGCAGCCGAGCGCACCGGCACCCAGAATCGCGATTTTCACAGCCGTCCCCCTGATCTGCGACCAAGATACGGCTCACGGGTCATATCGGCAATGCAATGAATTCAATGACCACATTGCGTTTGGCAATATCACTCGCGCGGCTTGTTCCGTGACAATGGGCCGATGGAACCGATTGAACTTCCCGACCTCAAGCTGCTGCAACTCTTCGATTTGCTCTACGACGTGCGCAGCGTGACGCGCGTCGCAGAGCAGCTCGGACAGAGCCAGCCGACCATCAGCATCTGGCTCGGACGCTTGCGAACGCATCTGCAGGACCCGCTTTTCATTCGTACGCCGAGCGGCATGGCGCCGACGCCGCAGGCCGACGCGCTGATCGGTCCATGCCGGGAAATTCTCGAATCGCTGCGGCGCTTTGCTGCATGGGAAATTGCGTTCGATCCATCGACCGCCAAGCGGCGGTTTCGAATCTGCATGACCGACGCCAGTCACATCACGCTGCTCCCGCGGATGCTGGCGCATGTGCGCGCGCAGGCGCCCGGCGTGCGTCTCGATGCGGCGCGAATCGACGGCAACACGGAACGCGCCCTGGAATCCGGCGAGGCGGATCTGGCGATCGGACATGTGCCCTGGCTTGGCGGAGGAATCTACCAGCAGCAGTTATATATGCAGGATTGGGTATGCCTGACCAACCGCAGCCACCCGAGGCTGCGCGCGAAGCTCAGCCGAAAGCAATATTGCGCCGAGGGACATGTGGCGATCGCAGCCGGCACGGGCGCGCAGTTGCTTGAGCAGGCGCTGCTGCGCGAGCATATCGAGCGCGATGTCGTGCTCGAACTGCCGGGCTTTCTCGGCCTCGGATCGATCATCAAGACCACCGACCTCATCGCCACGCTGCCGCGCAATATCGGCGAGACGCTGGCGCGAGTCAACGACGTCGCCGTTCACCCCTGCCCTTTTCCCGTCGATCGATTTGCCGTGCGTCAGCACTGGCATGCGCGATATCACCACGAAGCAGGAAACCGCTGGCTGCGATCCGTCGTGGCGCAGCTATTCGGCAGCGCAAGCTGATCGCGTGACGCCATGAAGACGCTTTCAGTGTGCGATTACAACAGTACGGTTTCGATCCGGAACGCTTGCGTATTAACAGCGAAATCACCACACCGATTTCACATTCGGGCGTCACACTTCGATGATTGATTCTTTATGTGCGCTTTCGTACAACAACGAGCTATTTTCCGCTGCGCACAATCGAGCGTCAACGCTGGTTTCCCGGTATCGTTATATCCATAGAGGAATCGCTAAACTATTAGTGCGCGATGGCCTCACGGTCGCCGAGCCAAGCTGGGCGCGGCTTCCGGAGCTACCGATTATCTGGCTTTTTAAGTAATTTTTGCGTTGGACGATTTTTAAATTCGGTAATTCGTGACCACATGCTTATTTAAAACCGTTCGTACTGGATAAATCGCTCAAGTCGGACTGCCGGCGTACCGATAACGCATTCACACAGAACGCAGTAATGAATTCGCAAGGCCGCATGCGGCGCTGCAAAAGCCATGAAACGGGCTTGCGTCGCGGAATGGCTAGTAAGTAATCGTTGTCGACACAGAGGAGAGCATCATGGACGCCAGACCGACGAAAATCCCGACCCCCGACAAAGTGAACAGTCCGGACCCGGATCCGGTTGCCGTCGAATTTCTCGCCACCGAGTTGCCCGAGCATGTTCGCGCGTTCTTCGACGAACAGCGCAACTCGACCGGCTCGAAATAGGCGGGCGCGCTGGATCGTCACGCCGTCGTCGTGAAAACGACGCCAGGTGCGCACGGCGCGCACGGACCTCACGGTCTCTTAATGGCAGAAGCCAGGCGAAGTCGCGCCTTATCCTTTTGACGGCAGCGGGGAGTCGTGCGGCAAGACTCGCCTATCCAGGATGAACTCTCACAGCGGTGCGTTATGCTGGCGCTTTTGCATCGAGCCATGCGCAGCCGATCTCTGACTTCTCTTCTCGCTTCATCTCGCGTGCTCGCGGCGACTGGCGTCGCCGCTCTGCTCTTCACGTTGTCGGCGCCCGTTAGCGCCGATGGCGACGACACCGCCTTCACCAATCTCATTGCTCTCGTCTCGCAACGGCTTGCGCTTGCCGAACCCGTCGCGCGCTGGAAGTGGGCGCGTCACGAACCGATCACCGATGAACCGCGCGAAGCCGCGCTCCTGAAGCAAGTCGAAGATAAAGCCAGCGCCGCGCAGGTCGATCCCGCGTTCGCGCGCCAGTTCTTTCGCGATCAGATCGATGCCAGCAAGGACGTGCAGAACGCGCTCTTCGCCAACTGGCGCGCGGCCAAGGCTGCGCCAGAAGGCACGCCGCCCGATCTCGCGCATGACACGCGCCCGAAGCTCGATCGCCTGACGCAGTCGCTCATGACCGCGCTCGCGCGCGTCGAACCGCTACGTCAAGCCGACGATTGTCCGCTGCGTCTTGCACAAAGCGTGGCGCGCTGGAAGCATCTGACGCGCTATGACTCGTCGATGAACGATCCGCTCTCACACGCGTTGTCGCATGTGTGCGCGGCGGGCGGCGTGGGCGCGGTTGGCTAGCTGGTGACCCGATTCCCGACAGCTGCTGGCGCGCATTCGAGTGCGACGAACCCCAGTCCGCGCGCGAGGCGCTCGCCGAGGATGCGATAGGTAGCGAGTTCGAAGACGGGCGCCGAAGCAATCGCCGACAAGGCGCGCGCGTCGACGATGCTCCGAGCCGAACCGAGATATTGCCATCGGTCGATGACATGCCAGACGCGTTCGGCCATCGCCGGATCACGTTCTTCGATTGCGATTGGACCCGCATAGGGCCACGGCGCGCCACGCATGTCGCCGGTACGCGCCTTTGGCACGCGGTTATGCGCCGGCCGCAGTGCCGCCACCAGTTGCGCTTCGGCAAGCAACGCACCGATTTCTCCACCGGTCGCGCGCCACTCGACGCGCCGCACGAGCGCGGACAACCGCAAATCCTTCGCGGAACGGCGTGGCCCGACCAGATGCGAACGCACACGTTGACGCAAGCGCACGCTTCGGCCGACATATAGCGGGGCATCGTCGTCGCCGCGAAAGAGGTAGACGCCGCAGCCTACCGGCATGCGCTCGATCGTGTCTTCATCGATATGAGCCGCGATCTGAAAGCGCCGCGTCACGCGTTCGACGTGCGCGCTCAGTAAATCGGCCGCGTGCGAGCGATGCAGATGCTGCCAGAACTGCCAAAGCAGATCGGCATCGGCGAGTGCACGGTGACGCGCGGACGGCACGAGCGCGTGACGCTCGACGAGCGCATCGAGTCCGTGGCGGCTTTCGGCGGGATACACGGCGCGCGAAAGTTGCACGGTGCACAGCACATCCGGCGTAAAGCGCAGGTCGAGCCGCCGGAATTCGCCCTTCAGGAAACTGTGATCGAAGTGGGCGTTGTGCGCGATGAAAAGCCGCCCGTTCATGCGTTCGAACAGGTCTTGCGCGAGCGCTTCGAAGGTGGGCGCGTTGCGCACCATGGCATCGGTGATGCCCGTCAATTGCTGGATGAAGCCAGGAATCGGCTTCTGCGGGTTGACGAGCGTGGTCCACTGTGACACGCCGTTTGGCCCGACCTCGACGATGCCGATCTCCGTGATGCGATCGATGCCGAACGTGCCGCCCGTCGTTTCGAGATCGACGAAGACGATGGGATCGGTGGGAAGCTTGAATTCGGCGGGTGGATCGAAATGCATTATCGGACGGCGGGAGATTGCGGGATTCGCGGGAGTAAGCGATGGGACGAGATTGCCCATTCTAACGCAGCGGGGTGACCGGGGCTTTGGTCGCCGAGCAGCCGCGGTAATCGGTAAGTAATTCTGGTTAAGGGAATATCTTGTCGGTTTACGTGATTACCCGGATTTACGATCTACGACGCTTGAGTCGTCGCAATTAAACTTTTTTTTGCGGCGACAATGTTGAACACGAATTTTGACACAATGGCGGATAACCCTGATTACTTATGGATTTTGGTCATGGTCGCTCAATCACCGTCCATACGCCGCCAGAGGCCGCTCCAGCGGGCCGTCGACCGGCGATGGGCGCGCCGCGCGCTACCGCGATGGGGTGCATCCTGCGAATCTCCGGTCTCACAAGTCCGAGGTCGATAATCGTTATCGAGCCCGGAAGATAATACGGCGACCGCTGTTGCACATTAACCAATCTGTAATTCACACTTTTCCTGATTACTGCTTTCCGTCATCATTATTCCAAGCAACAGGCAGTGACGCATTTATTCAGTGGAAAAATTACCGCGCCCGTAACCGATTTATTAAAATCGTAAGTGTTTACTCGTCTTGCCCAATTCTCTGCAATTAAGGATTATGGAAACTGACTCGCAACCAGTTGTAAAGGAGGACGCGGTGATAATCCAATTCAAGCGTATCGCGCTTTGGCTAAAACTGGCATTCGCTCCGGCGATTGGGCCGGAAACGTCATCGGCCAGCTTGCTCCAAATCGATCCTTCCTGGCACGGCGATCATTGGCAAAACCTGCTTGCATCGCCCATGGACGCCCGCCGCTACGTGATGGAGGACTGGGCAGTGCCGCTCGGAGCGGACGTCGTCGAGCGGGAAGAGGAGAAAGCCACGGCCTGATTGCGGCCCGTGAGTCCGCGAAGTTTCAAGCAAAAAAAAGCGCGACCCGAAGATCGCGCTGACAAAGTTTGGAGATCTTTTCCGTCAACGAAAAAGTCTGCTTCGGAAAGCAGAGCCCTCAGTATAGCCACGGCTGCAGCAATAATTACCCTCGAAAAAAGCAATCTTCTGTTTCACTTGGCTCAACAATCCGTATTTTCGGAAAGCGCCTGTTGCTTTGCGCCAACTTATATGTAGCGCTTGCGCAACGCGAGTTGGTTGACACTTCCGCCCTTACGACTTTATTCGCGCTTAAAGCGTTGTATTAAAAGAAAAATAAGCGGTTCATCGATCATTGCTGCTAGAAGAATGATTTATTGCGGAAATTGGAACGCCCCGCTTGTAACGCCGTCTTTACACTTCGTCTGGTCCGGAAACACATGTGTCTCTTCGTGACGCATGACTCCTCCGACAGCGCCTCTCGCAGCGCGCCGGAACGAGGTTTCCTCAAAGCCTGGGTCTAGGGCCCAATCTGCTCTCGGAGTTACAAAGATGAAAAAGACTCTCATCGTCGCAGCCCTCTCGGGTGTCTTCGCCACTGCAGCTCACGCCCAAAGCAGCGTCACGCTGTACGGCTTGATCGATGCAGGCATCACCTACACGAACAATCAGAACGGCCACAGCAACTTCAAGGAAACCAGCGGTTCGGTGAACGGCAGCCGTTGGGGCTTGCGCGGCGCTGAGGACCTCGGCGGCGGCCTGAAGGCAATCTTCACGTTGGAAAACGGCTTCAACATCGCTAACGGCACGCTGGGCCAGGGTGGCCGCGAATTCGGCCGTCAAGCGTACGTTGGTCTGTCGAGCGAACAGTTCGGCACGGTCACGCTCGGTCGTCAATATGACTCCGTGGTCGACTTCCTCGGGCCTCTGGCTCTGACGGGCACGCAATACGGCGGCACGCAGTTCGCCCACCCGTTCGACAACGACAACCTCGACAACACGTTCCGCGTGAACAACTCGGTCAAGTACACGAGCGCGAACTACGCCGGCTTCAAGCTTGGCGCGCAGTATGGCTTCTCGAACGAAGCAGGCGGCTTCTCGGACAACCGTCAATACAGCGTCGGCGCATCGTACAACTACGGCCCGTTGAACATCGCTGGCGCGTACATGCAACTGAACAACGCCGGTTCGCTGAACACCGGTGGCGCGATCAGCGGCGACAACCCGTTCGTGGCTGGCCGTCAACGCATCTTCGGCGGCGGCGTGAACTACGCTTTCGGCCCGGCAACGGTTGGCTTCGTGTTCACGCAGACGATGCTGGACAACGCAACGGCCATCAGCAACACGGGTTCGCAAGGCGCTGGCCTGGTTGGTTTGACGGACGGCCACGTTCGCTTCACGAACTACGAAGTCAACGGCCGTTACAACCTGACGCCGGCTTTGTCGCTCGCAGCGAACTACACGTACACCGACAGCCGCATCGATGGCGTGAAGCCGAAGTTCCACCAAGTCGACCTGCAAACGGCATACGCACTGTCCAAGCGTACGGACGTGTATCTGCAAGGCGAATACCAACACGTTTCAGATCTGGATGGCACGGGTCTGGGCGCGACGATCAACGGCGTAGGCGTTTCGTCGACGCCGAACCAAGTCTCGGCAACGGTTGGTCTGCGTCACCGCTTCTAAGCTGGACTGTTTTATCAGTATGAAAAAGGCCGCTCTTCAGAGCGGCCTTTTTTTCGTCCAACGTTCCGGGCACCAGAGCGCCTTCAGGACTTTTAGCGCGGATAGCGCACGTCGAGGATGTCGATCTGCTGCACGCCTGCGGGCGTATGCAACGGCACCGTATCGCCGATCTTCGCCTTGAGCAGCGCGCGCGCCACCGGCGAGATCCAACTCACGTGGCCGACGTCCAGGTCGACCTCGTCCACGCCGACGATCGTCACCGTATGCACCTCGCCATCGTCGCCGGAATAGTCGACGGTCGCTCCGAAGAACACCTGGTCGACGTTCTCCTGCCTGCTGCTGTCCACCACTTCCGCGAGATCGAGACGCTTGCCGAGAAAGCGGATACGCCGGTCAATTTCTCGCAGCCGACGCTTGCCGTAGATGTAATCGCCATTCTCCGAGCGGTCGCCATTTGACGCCGCCCACGACACGAGCCTGACCACTTCGGGGCGCTCGGTATCGAGCAATTGCAACAACTCGTCGCGCAGGCGCTTGTGGCCCGCTGGCGTGATGTAGTTCTTGGTCCCCGCCGGAACGTCCGGCTGACCGAGTTCGAGATCGTCGTCACTTTCGTCCGACTCTTTGACAAATGCCTTGTTCATCGCGCAGACCAAGTTCGAATTTCCGGGGCTTCTCCGCCCCCAAACCAACAACTTACCACGCGCGTTGAGCGTGGCGGACGCATCTAAAGCGATAATTTGGTCAACGCCCCTTCCTTTTTCAAACAGGTTTGGCTATAATTCCGCTTCTGCGTGCGGCTGTAGCTCAGTTGGATAGAGTACTTGGCTACGAACCAAGGGGTCGTGGGTTCGAATCCTGCCAGCCGCACCACTTAATTCAGGTTTCCCGCCTTCGGACGGAAAACAGCATCAAGCGCTTAACCAAAAGCGCATGTAATAAACAAGCAGTACCGTTTGAAGCAGTACCGTTTTGCGTGCGGCTGTAGCTCAGTTGGATAGAGTACTTGGCTACGAACCAAGGGGTCGTGGGTTCGAATCCTGCCAGCCGCACCACCTTTCGAAGGGCCTTCCACACGGAAGGCCCTTTTTGTTTGCCTCGTCGCTAGTTACTCTACTGCCGCGGCAACGAGCCGATATCGCCTATACGCTCGTCCGGTATCGGCAAATCTTCAACCGATGCCACCGCGCTCGGCTCGCCAATCGCCTCGGCTCGTTCGCCCATCAGCATTTGCGAGCGATGCGGGAATTCGTCGTCCACGGTATCGCCGAACGAGTCGCGCACGAACGCACGCAGAAGCGCCACGCGCAGCGACGGTCCGCGCCCTTCCCTTGTGTCCGCGTCCTTGCCGAAGCTCACGCTGCAGACCACCTCGCCGCGTCCGTGATCGCTCATTTCGAGCCGGCACGCGCGCTCGAGAACGACCGAAGCGGCTTCCCACGAAGTCGATGGCAAGAAGCGACCATCCCAAGGCCGGCCGCGATCGTTGCCGCGAATGGAGAGCGTCTGTCCGCTGTCGGTGAAGTGGATTTCGCGAATGAAGTCGTGCAGCCCGCGCGCTACCCAGTAGTCGAGTGCGTGGCCGTCGAGATCGGATGTTTGCATGTGGCGCTTCTCCTGTAGTCGTACAGGCATGCACGCGATGTGCCCGCGCCGCGGATCAATAGTCGGCGCGTTCGCGGTCGATGCGCATGCCGCCTTCCTGATTGCGATGATGCGGCTCGTCGCTAGGCCGCTCGCGCGCGATACGCATGACGTCCGGATTGGTCCGCACACGCCGCATTACGTTGGCGAGATGCACGCGGTCGCTGACCTGGATGACGAAGCGCAGCATCTTGGCTTCCTGCGAGACGTCTTCATCCATGGCGATATGGACGATGTTGGCATCCGCCGACGTAATGTCCGCCGCGACGCGCGCAAAAACGCCCTTAGTGTTTCTGACGAGCACCTTCACCGCGACATCGAACAAACGTCCCGGCTGCGGCGCCCACGCGACGTCGATCCAGCGACCCGGATCGCGCCGATGAATTCGCTGCGCCACGCGACATTCGGTCGTATGAATGGCCATGCCGAGCCCGATGCCGATATAGCCCATGATGTCGTCGCCGGGAATCGGGCGGCAGCACGCGGAAAGCTGCACCGACATGCCTTCCGTGCCCGTGATGACAACTGGCGGCGCCGTATTCGTATTGACGTGATCGCGCGGCGAGTGATCGTCGTCGTCGCGGCCGTTCATCAGCACTTCGATGCGCTTGGCCATGACCGCTGCCACGCGCCTTCCAAGACCGATATCCGCGAAAATTTCCTGACGCGTCTTGTTGCCCGTCCATTGCACGAGCTTTTCCCAGACTTCCGGCGTGACATCCGAAAGCGCCAGACCGTAACCCTTGAGGCTTTGATCGACGAGACGTTCGCCCAGCTGCACGGACTCGTTCAGGCGCATTGTCTTCAGATAGTGACGAATGGCCGAGCGCGCCTTACCCGTGCGCACGAAGCCGAGCCACGCCGGATTCGGCTTGGAGTACGGCGCGGTAATGACTTCGACGATATCGCCGCTCTTCAACTCCGTGCGCAGCGGCAGCAATTCGTTGTTGATCTTCACCGCGACGCACTGATTTCCGAGGTCGCTGTGGATCGAATACGCGAAGTCGAGTGCGGTCGCGCCGCGCGGCAGCGGCATGATCTTCGACTTCGGCGTGAAAACGTAGACGGCGTCCGGGAACAGGTCGATCTTGACGTGTTCGAGGAACTCGCTCGAATCGCCTGCTTCGCTCTGAATGTCGAGCAGCGACTTGAGCCATTGATGCGCGCGCTTTTGCACGTCGTTGAGGTCGGCACCGCCGTTCTTGTAGAGCCAGTGCGCCGCAACGCCCGCCTCGGCGATCTCGTGCATCTTGCGCGTGCGAATCTGGAACTCGATGGGCGCGCCGAACGGACCGACCAGCGTGGTATGCAACGACTGATAGCCATTGACCTTCGGAATGGCGATGTAGTCCTTGAACTTGCCCGGCACCGGCTTATAGAGCGCATGCAGCGCGCCGATGCACGTATAGCATTCGAGCGCGCTTTCCACGACCACGCGAAAACCGTAGACGTCGAGCACTTGCGAGAACGACAACTGCTTGTCGCGCATCTTCTTGTAGATGCTGAAAATCGTCTTTTCGCGGCCGGTGACTTCGGCGCTGATCTTGGCGTCCGCGATGGTGCGCTGAACGGCTTCGAGAATCTTGCCGACCACTTCGCGCCGGTTGCCGCGCGCCGCCTTCACCGCTTTTTCGAGCGTGGCGTAACGGGTCGGATTGAAGTTCGCAAAGCTCAAATCCTGCAGCTCGCGATACGTATTGTTCAAACCCAGCCGATGCGCAATGGGCGCGTAGATGTCGAGCGTCTCGCGCGCGACGCGACGACGCTTTTCCGACGGCACCGCGCCGAGCGTGCGCATGTTGTGCAGCCGGTCCGACAATTTGACGAGGATGACGCGGACATCGCGCGCCATGGCCAGCAGCATCTTGCGGAAGTTTTCCGCCTGCGCTTCCTCGCGATTGCGAAATTCCATCTTGTCGAGCTTCGACAAGCCGTCGACCAGTTCGGCGACCTTCGCGCCGAAGCGCTCCGCGATCTCCGTCTTGGTGACGCCCTGATCCTCGATCACGTCATGCAGCAGCGCCGCCATGATCGATTGCGCATCAAGCTTCCAGCCCGCGCAGATTTCCGCAACGGCAACCGGGTGCGTGATGTAGGGCTCGCCGCTTTGACGATACTGCCCGAGATGCGCTTCGTCGCTGAAATGGAAAGCCGACTTGACTTCCTTGATCTCTTCCGGCGAAAGATAGCCTGCAAGCGTGTTCGTCAGTTTCGCGATGGAAACGACGTCGTGCTTGCGCGGCTGTTCCGGCGTGGCGGTGGGCCCGAACAGATGGCGAAACGACTGTTCGAGGACCGCATCGATATATCTGCGCGCCGCTTGCGGCTTGTCCGCGTCGAGCACCGAATCCTGATCGATTTCGATGTCGGGTTCCACGGAGGCGGAGACGGGCAACGGTGCTTGACTCATGTTCGCCTCCGTGGGTAAGTGACGCGCAATGTCGTCCGGTTAGGAGAGTTGAAACGCCATGAAAAAAACAGCGCCCGTGATGAGGATCACACGGGCTATTACGAAGGCGAAGGCAATTAAACCGGCACCTTCTTCAACATTTCGACGCCGACCTGGCCGGCCGCGATTTCGCGCAGCGCAACGACCGTAGGCTTGTCGCGGCTTTCGATCTTCGGCGTATGGCCTTGTGCGAGCTGACGCGCGCGATAGGTCGCTGCAAGCGCGAGCTCGAAGCGGTTAGGAATTTGTTTCAGGCAGTCTTCGACGGTGATGCGGGCCATGTTTGTTTCCTTCTCGATATGTACTTTATTCTACCTTATGTGACCGGCATGACCCGGCCACTACTTCGCGTCATTGCGCCTGCGCGGAGTGAATGCCGAGCTCCACGAATAGCTCCGTATGACGCGCGTATTGCGAGGTGAAGCGCAGCCGCGTCGCCTTGACGAGACACTGCAACTCGGCGAGCGCGCGATCGAAGTTCTCGTTGATCACGACGTACTCCGCTTCCGATGCATGCGCCATCTCGCTGCCGGCCGCAAGCAGACGCCGCACGATCACTTTCTCCGAGTCCTGGCCGCGTTTTTTCAGACGGTCTTCGAGCGCGTCCAGCGAAGGCGGCAGAATGAAAATCTCGACCGCATTGCGGAACTGCTTCTTCACCTGCTGCGCACCCTGCCAGTCGATTTCGAGCAGCACGTCGTTGCCGTTACGCATCTGATCCTCGATCCACACCTTCGAGGTCGCGTAGTAGTTGCCGTGCACTTCGGCGCTTTCGAGGAATTCGCCTGCCTTGTGGCGTTCCATGAATTCATCGACGGAAACGAAGTGATACTGCACGCCGTTGCTTTCCTTCGGGCGCGGGTCGCGCGTCGTATAGGAAACGGACAGGCGGATAGCTTCGTCCTGTGCAAGCAGCGCGTTCACGAGCGTGGACTTGCCGGCACCCGAAGGCGCGACGACCATGAACAGGTTGCCCGGATAAATGCCCGTGTAGTTGCTGTGCGAGCGGTGCGTGTTGTTCGGCATGATGTTGCGTTACTCCAGATTCTGTACTTGCTCGCGCATTTGTTCGATGAGCAGTTTCAGCGTCATCGATGCATCCGCGAGTTCCTTCGCCGCGGCCTTCGAGCCGAGCGTGTTTGCTTCGCGATTGAGCTCCTGCATCATGAAGTCGAGGCGCTTGCCGACCTTGCCGCCCTTTTGCAACACGTGGCGCGTTTCGGTCAGATGCGCGGTAAGGCGCTGCAATTCCTCGGCGATATCGATACGAATACCGTACATCGTCACTTCCTGGCGAATGCGCTCGGCAATTTCCTCGCGCGGCACGCTCGTCGATGTGGCGCCGTCGTTCGTCGCAATGCCGAGCGCGTCTTGCAAGCGTTCGACGATTTTCTGCTGATGCTTCGCGATCAATTCCGGCACGAGCGGCGTGATGCGCGCGACGATGGCTTCCATCTCCGTCACGTTGTTGATGAGCACCGCGCCCAGCGCCGCGCCTTCACGCGCGCGCACGTCGATGAGATCGGCGATTGCCTGCTTGCCGCACGCGAGCACGGCTTCGCGCAGCGTGTCTTGCGACACCGAGCTTTCCTTCAGCACGCCAGGCCAGCGCAGAATTTCACCAGTGCGCATGCGTTCGGAGTCGCGAAACACGTCGAGCACGGCGCGTTCGAGCGCGGCGAGTTGCGTGAGCGCTTCGCGATTGAGCGCGCCCGCGTTGGCCGTCTGCTCCACGCGATTCAGATTGATACGGATATCCACCTTGCCGCGCGAAAGCTTGCTCATCAGCATTTCGCGCAATTGCGGCTCGCTTGCGCGCACGTCTTCGGGCATGCGGAAGTTCAGATCGAGGAAGCGCGAATTCACCGTGCGCAATTCCACCGATACACCGACGCCCGAACCGCCCGCGCCATTGGGTCCCGCGCCATCCGCGACGACTTCGCGGGTCGCGCTGGCATAGCCTGTCATGCTGTAGATCATGGTACGTCTCGCGATGTGAGCCTTCGTTGCGAAGGCCGTTTCGATACGAGCGCCCGGCGCGCTTGAGGGTGCGCTTCGGTGGCACGCGTATGGCCGCCGGGCGAGGAACCCGCATTATCCCATTTTTACTGCCGCGGCCGCCGATATGACGCCTCGCGGCGCTTGCCGCGCGCGACAACGCCGGCTTTGGATTAACGATAAAATCGCGCACACGCCGCGTTTTCGCGTTATTCCCGCGTCTTTATCGAGCGCCGGCACTTTCATTACGCGTTCAACTCCACTCTGGCCTATCCATGACCGACTCTCCCCTGCTGAAACCTTCCGTTCCGCGTCCGGGCGGCCGCCGCGCGAATCAATTGCGCGACGTGCGCATCACGCGGCACTACACGAAGCATGCGGAAGGCTCGGTGCTCGTCGAGTTCGGCGATACCAAGGTCATCTGCACGGCGAGTATCGCCGAGCGCGTGCCGGAATTCCTGCGCGGGCGCGACCAAGGCTGGCTCACCGCCGAATACGGCATGCTGCCGCGCGCCACGCATACGCGCAACGACCGCGAAGCCGCGCGCGGCAAGCAGACCGGCCGCACGCAGGAGATCCAGCGGTTGATCGGCCGCGCGCTGCGCTCCGTATTCGATCTGAACGCGCTCGGTCCGCGCACGCTGAATATCGACTGCGATGTCATCCAGGCCGACGGCGGCACGCGCACGGCGAGCATCACGGGCGCGTTCGTCGCCGCGCATGATGCCGTTACGAAGCTCGTCGCGAATGGCCGTATCGCGCAATCGCCGATCAAGGATTTCGTCGCGGCCATTTCCGTCGGCATCTATCAGGGCGCGCCCGTGCTCGACCTCGACTACGAGGAAGACTCGCAGTGCGACACCGACATGAACGTCGTGATGACGGGCGCGGGCGGTTTCGTCGAAGTTCAGGGCACGGCGGAAGGCGCACCATTTTCGCGCGACGAAATGAACGCGCTGCTCGACCTCGCGGACAGCGGCATAAAAGGCCTGATCGCGAAGCAGAAAGCTGCACTGGGGATAGAAGGTGTCTGATACGGCAACACTCGGACGCGTGGTGCTCGCGTCGAACAATGCGGGCAAGCTGCGCGAATTCGCATCGCTGCTGGATGCGGCGGGCATCGAATTGATCGCGCAGGGCGAACTCGGCGTGCCGGAAGCCGAAGAACCGCACGCCACTTTCGTCGAAAACGCGCTGGCCAAGGCGCGCCACGCCGCGACGCTCACCGGCCTGCCCGCTTTGGCCGATGACTCCGGCCTTTGCGTACGCGCGCTGAACGGCGCGCCCGGCGTGTATTCGGCGCGTTTCGCCTCGATGCACGGCGGCGTGAAAAGCGATGCGGCCAACAACGCGCACCTCGTCTCCGAACTCGCCGACAAAGCCGACCGCCGCGCCTATTACTTCTGCGTGCTCGTGCTCGTGCGTCACGCGAACGATCCGGAACCGCTCATCGCCGAAGGCCGCTGGCATGGAGAAGTCATCGACACGCCGCGCGGCGCACATGGCTTCGGCTACGATCCGCACTTCTTTTTGCCGACGCTCAACGCGACGGCTGCCGAACTCGATCCGGCACGCAAGAACGCGCTTTCGCATCGGGCGCTGGCGCTGCGTGAATTGCTGCAACATCTCAAGGAACTTGCGTGAGTTCCGGTCCGAAGACAATCAATGTCGTGCAGGCATTCACATCGCCGGGCAGCATCCGGCTCAAGTCGTTGCCGCCGCTCGCGCTTTACGTGCATTTCCCGTGGTGCGTGCGCAAGTGTCCGTATTGCGATTTCAACTCGCATGAGTGGAACGGCGATGCGTTCCCCGAGGACCGTTACCTCGACGCCTTGCGTGCCGATCTCGAAAGCGCGCTGCCGCTCGTGTGGGGACGGCAGGTACACACCATTTTCATCGGCGGCGGCACGCCGAGCCTTTTGTCCGCGAAAGGACTCGACCGGCTGCTCTCGGACGCGCGCGCCTTGTTGCCCATCGACGCCGACGCCGAGATCACGCTCGAAGCCAATCCCGGCACATTCGAAGCCGCGAAGTTCGCGCAGTTTCGCGCGAGCGGCGTGAACCGCTTGTCGATCGGCATTCAGAGTTTCGACGAAACGCATCTGAAGGCGCTCGGCCGCATTCACGATGCAACGCAGGCGCGCAAAGCCGTGGAGATCGCGTCGAAACACTTCGACAATTTCAATCTCGACCTGATGTTCGCGTTGCCGAAGCAGACGCTCGACGAATGCCGCCGCGATATCGACACCGCGATCGGCTTTGCACCGCCGCATTTGTCGCTGTATCACCTGACCATGGAGCCGAACACGCTCTTCGCGAAATACCCGCCTGCGCTGCCCGACGACGATGCCGCCGCCGACATGCAGGACTGGATTCACGAACGCACGCGCGATGCCGGCTACGAGCATTACGAAGTATCGGCGTATGCGAAGCCGCATCGGCAAAGCAAACATAACCTGAATTACTGGCGTTTCGGCGATTACCTTGGAATCGGCGCGGGCGCGCATACCAAGCTCTCGTTTCCGCAAAAAATCTTGCGGCAGGCGCGCTTCAAGCATCCGGCGACATTCATGGACCAGGCGCTTTCGCCCGGCCAGAGCGCGATTCAGGAAGAGCGCGAAGTCGGACCGCGCGATCTGCCGTTCGAATTCATGCTCAACACGCTGCGTCTGGTCGAAGGCTTTCCGGTGCATTCGTTCATCGAGCGCACGGGCTTGTCGATGTCGGCTATCGAACCCGCGCTCGTCGAAGCGGAGAAGCGCGGACTCATCACGCGCGACTTCGAACGCATTGCGCCGACCGAGTTCGGCCAGCGCTTTCTCAACGATCTACAGGAGCTGTTCTTGAAGGATTCGCAAAATTGAGCGCGCCCACGTTGGGATCGGACTCGGTGATGCGGCATCGTCCGTTTGCGCTTTTCTGGAGCGCGCGGGTGATGTCGTCGGTGGCATTTCAGATGATGTCGGTGGCGATCGGATGGCAGGTTTATTCGATCACGCATAGCGCGTTCGCGCTGGGGCTTGTCGGACTCGCGCAGTTCCTGCCGATGTTCGTGCTCACGCTCGTCGTCGGCCATGTGGCGGATCGTTACGACAGGCGCACGATCGCGTGGGTTTGTCAGGGCATCGAGGGCGTCGCGGCGCTCTGTCTGTGCGCGGGCGCGTGGCATGGCTGGCAAAGCGTTGCGCCCATTTACGCGATCGCGGCGATCACGGGCGCGGCGCGCGCGTTCGAATCGCCATCGATGGCGGCGTTGCTGCCCAATCTCGTCCAGCGTTCGCAATTGCAGCACGCGACGGCGTGGTCCACCTCGGCAAATCAGACGGCGCAGATTCTCGGCCCGGCGATGGGCGGCCTCCTCTACGGCCTCGGCGCGTTGACGGTGTATGGCGCGGTAGCCGTCGCGTTTCTCGGCGCGGCGTTTGCCGTGGCGGCGATCAGGATCGATGAAGCCGTCCGCATGCGCGCGCCGCTGTCGTTCGAGGCGCTGTTTTCGGGCATCGCCTTCATCCGCAAGAAGCCGGTGATTCTTGGCGCGTTGTCGCTCGATTTGTTCGCGGTGCTGCTCGGCGGCGCGACCGCCCTCTTGCCGGTGTTCGCGCGCGACATCCTGCATACCGGACCTTGGGGCTTGGGTGTCTTGCGCGCGGCGCCGGCCGTGGGTGCTCTTACCGGCTCGATCTGGTTGGCGCATTTTCCGTTGCGGCAGCGTGCGGGCACGGCGCTTTTCGGTGGCGTGATTGCGTTCGGCATTGCGACGATCGTGTTCGGCTTGTCGCGCAACATTTATTTGTCGCTGGTGGCGCTCGCGGCGCTGGGCGCATCGGATGTGATCAGCGTGGTCGTGCGCATGTCGCTCGTGCAGTTGCAGACGCCCGATGAGATGCGCGGACGCGTCGGCGCGATCAATTCATTGTTCATCGGGACGTCGAATCAGCTCGGCGAATTCGAATCGGGGATGACGGCGGGTTTGTTCGGCGCGGTGCCGGCGGTGCTGATCGGCGGACTCGGAACGATTGCCGTGGCGCTTCTATGGATGCAACTATTTCCCGCCTTGAAAGCGACGCGCTCGCTCGAAGGCTGATGGTTCCGAAGCGCGTTTGAGTGCGCTACAATACGCGCCTTGCTGGAGGTGTGGCCGAGCGGTTTAAGGCACCGGTCTTGAAAACCGGCGAAGGAGTGATCCTTCCGTGAGTTCGAATCTCACCGCCTCCGCCACCCCGCCTGTTTTTTCTCGTCTCGTTTCGTCGCGCTTGATCGCGCAAATCCCCGTCCAGCAAGACTTCCAGCCCAATTCAGCTCCGTCGGAGCGTCTCGACTCATTGCGTTTCGACGCGTTCAGTCGTAAATTTTATGGTGGATGGGATGGTGGAGGGCTGATGGTGGAGGGGCTGGTGGGTAGATTGCTCGCGGCTCCATCTAAGGCTCTCACAGCTTGTGGAAACTTCGACGATCGGCGATGCCAAAGAAAGCGAAGGAACTTGGACCGTTGGCGGTCAGCAGACTGAAGGAACCAGGCCGATACGCGGTGGGGGGCGTCGCTGGCTTGTACCTTGACGTCTCGGACACTGGGGCGGGCTACTGGGTGCTTCGCGTGGTTGTCGCCGGCAAGCGTCGCGAGATTGGCATCGAGGCCTACTCGCAGAAGGGGATGGGCGTCGCCGAAGCGCGCGAGAAGGCCCTCGCCCTCCGGGAGGACATCAAGCGCGGTATCGACCCTGTGATGCAGCGGAAGGAAGCGGCGAGCCAACTGCGCGCGGGCCACGCGCTGGAGATGACCTTCGAGAAGACCGCAGAGCGGTACATCGCTGCGAAGGAAGTCGAGTGGCGCAACCTTAAGCACGGCGCGCAGTGGACATATACCCTCGCCGAGTACGCTCACCCGGTCATCGGCAAAATGCAAATCCGCCATGTGACGCGCTCTCACGTACTAGAGATCCTTGAACCCATTTGGCAGTCCAAGACCGAAACTGCTAGCCGCCTGCGCGGCCGGATTGAGGCCATTCTCGACTATGCGCGCGTGAAGGGTTTCCGGGATGAAGGTGTCAACCCGGCCGCGTGGCGGGGCAACCTCGACAAGCTATTGAGCGCCCCGAAGAAGACCAAGCGCGTTCGCAATCACCCCGCCTTGTCGATCGCACAGATGGGCGCGTTTATGAAAAGGTTGCGCGCCATTGAAGGCATTAGCGCGCGGTGCCTGGAGTTCTCGATATTGACCGCGGCGCGATCCGGGGAAGCGCGGGCTGCTGACTGGCGCGAGATAGACCTCGAAAAACGTATTTGGACGGTGCCGGCCGAGAAGATGAAGGCACGGAAGGAACATCGCGTGCCCCTGCCCACGGCGGCCGTGCGGCTGCTGAAGGCAATCAAGCGCCAAGACGATGTCTGTCTCGTGTTTCCCAGCCCGCGGGCGAGCGGCGCGCTGTCTGATATGTCTCTGCTTGCGATCATGCGCCGGCAAGGTTTGGAGGCCACGCCGCACGGCTTCCGATCGACGTTCAGGGATTGGGCGAGCGAGTACACAAACTATCCTCGCGAGCTGGCCGAGGTAGCGCTCGCACATATCAAGGGCGATGCGACCGAGGCGGCCTACTGGCGCTCCGACGTGCTGCAAAAGCGCCGACGGCTGATGGATGACTGGGCCGCGTTCTGTGACAAGGTCATTGATGAAGGGACAGTCATCCCGATGAACAATCAGGCGTGAAAGTTTGCCGTGCCTAGCCCGACGAGGCGAAAACCGGGTGCCCTTCCCGGCTGGCACGTCTCCCAAATAGGGCTCTGCAACAGGGCGAGCAATGTTTGAAATCATCGGGGAGTTCGACGACCCAGACGATCGTCGGGCCGCAGATCTTGGGCTAACCGGTTTCGTTGAGAACGCGAGGAAATGGTGTTTTCCGCGCTGGCACGGGTATGCGGGCGCCGCGAACGTAAGCGAGATATTCGCGCTCTCGAAAGTGGTGGAAACGGTCGAGGATCGATGGAATTCCTTGGGCCAACAAGAAGCCGTGGAGCACGGCTGGACATATACGCCAGAGCATGGCGTCACTTCCCTCTTGCTATCTCAGATCAGGGAAGGCGATCTAGACGAGCTTCCGTCTCCATTCAGAGGCTGCACCGATCCAGTGACGGCCTTCCTTCATCAGCCGGCTGTTTTGATGATGCTGGCCGCGCAGGCATTATCAGAGATAGACCGTGCCGGCGCATGTCTCCGACAAGGCGAAGTCACGAAAGCGCTTAAGCATCTATCGAATTCGAATAGCAGCCTCGTGGTCGCGAGTGAGGCGGCTGGGCGCGAGTATGCCGCCCAAAAGGCACGCGAAGCAGCCCGGGTAGATCTGCTGGAGCGTTCGTCGAATGGGGGATTTGCCCGCGCAGAGCGTTACCAGCCAATCAAGAATTGGCTCCGTGACCAACTCGATACGGGCGCGTGGGACGGCAAGTCTTCTCGACAAACGGCAAAAGCTCTCGAGGCCTGCGCACTAGAAATTAACCTTCGACACCGATGCGGCCTGAGCGAAGACAGAGCATCCACGACCATTTATGAATGGGTCCTCGATCTGCGTAAAGAAAGGTCTGCCTAGTAGGTTTGCTTGGCAGGCGTATACGACGAGCGACTACGCGGTTACGCGCAGTCGGCGGGCGGCTATTTTCTTAGACTCTTGGGGTATTTAATCCGTACCGACCCGTGCAATTCCGCACGCTTTCGAGTCGATACGATGCTCAACATTGAAGTCCGCAACTTCGACAGCCTGCCCGCTGCGGCAGGCGTCAGAGTTCAAACCGTTGCTGCGCTCTGCTCCTGCAGCGTCTCTGCCGTCTGGAATCGTTCCAAGCGCGGCGACCTCCCGAAACCCCGCAACATCGGCGGCCACGCCTTGTGGAACGTCGGCGAGCTGCGTGCGGTCCTGCTCGGAGAGTCCGCATGACAGATAAGAAAATAGCTGGCTCGACGGCCATTCAATCAAACAACCCAAATAGAGATGCTAGATCGGAGCGCTTACAGGCGCCATCGGTTAGGTACGATTTCGCGAACAACTTGACGGACGGCGAATTGCTCGACTATCCTCCGGGAACGGTGCTCAAAACACCTCTACAAGCGGTCAAGCCACCCCGTCAGTCTGTGGCTTTTGTTTCGCCTATTGGTTTTGCGCCTATGGGCGGGAGTGCGGCTAATAAAAGACCCGCAAGGGGAATATGCCCGCCGTCTTGTAGCGGTTTTGAGCTCCTGCCCACCCGTCTCAAAAACGGGCCTAGTCTCACTACAAGGAGCAAAGCCATGCATGGCACTACTCTCGCTCGTCCTGAGCAAACGCAATCTCCGCTTCAACTTCAGATCATCAATCGCGCCCTGCGCGACGCAGCGCTCGCGCCGAGCGCGAACGACGCGCTTGACTGCTGCGCAGATGCACTCCTCGAGCTTGCCGAGCTCGCCCGTGCGGAGGTGCGCCATGACTAAGACAACACGCACCGCTATCCATCAAACACCGTCGGCAGCCGGCTTGCTCGCGTTTTTCGCAGAGCGCTTCGACATGGCGAACGCCTCGGACAGCGAACTGCAATTCCTCGCGGACTGCCTAACCGTGGCGGGCGATTCCGCGTCGTCGTTAGCCACCGTCGTATCAGCCATCGGATGCTTGATCACCAATGACCGAAGCCCTGAACTCAAACCAGTGCGCTCCGGCGCGTTACAGGAAGCCGAACACCCTCTTTTGCTCTATCGCATCGCCAGTGAAATCGAGCTCATCGGTCAGATCGTCGAGACCGCGTCTGAGGCCGAGTGCGTCCTTCGACAGCGATTGATCGACCGTCTCAAATTAGAGCGCTCTAGTCGTGCTCACAGCGATGAGTACTCCTTACAGGAGGGAAACCATGGTTAGGCACCTCGAGATGGCGGCGAAGGTTCAGCAGTTCCACGATGTCTTGCAGATGTTGCTGATCGCCATTGCAGACCTTCCTGTGAGCGACGACCACCCTGTTTACGGTGTCGTTCGCATGTTGATCGATCAGTCTGCTGGCGTCGCAGAACAGTTGCATGAATACGTGGACGCAGATTGCGTACGCCACGGTCAGTGCGCGATCGGTTCGAAGGAGGATGTATGAGTACGGTCGATCAGGACAAGGTGGTGATGGATATCCAGAAGAGCGCGACGCAGCGCATCCGGATCATTCATCGTTGGTACAAAGGCCGCGAGTACGTCGATGTCCGGCTTGTGGTCGCCAATGCAGCGGGTGAGTTCGTGCCGACGCAGAAGGGCATCATGCTGCGCCCGGAACTACTGCCGCAGATCATTCAGGGGCTGACGCTGGCCGCGCGGGAGGTCGTATGAACGAGAACTACAAACTCGGCATCCCAATCGCTGAAGGCGAGTACGCGAGCCCGACTGAGTGCGTTCTCATGTGCGGCTTCCTTGTGTTTCATGCAAAGAAGGCTGATCCCGATGTGCGCCAGTTCGCGCGCCGCGTGCTCGACGTGGTGTTTGCCGCTGCCGCCGAGAAGGGGTTTCGCCGTACCGATCTGCTTGAAACGATGATGGCGAAGGGTGTCCGATCGCCGCGCGTGGGCGTTCTCGCGGGGCAAGCGACGGCGGCGATCGGCGACAACCTTGCCTTCGCTCGTGTGATTGCCCGAGCAGGCTCGATTGCAGGAGGTAAGCAATGAGCACCGTCTTTGATGATCATCAGCGGATCCTTGAAGCACTCTCGTACATTCCGCCGGACGTTGAGCGCGACGTATGGTTTCGTGTCGCTGCATCGCTCAAGCATAGCGAGGGCGAAGCTGGCTTTGTGATGTTTGACAACTGGAGTCAGGGAAGCCCGAACTACGTGGCGGCTGACGTTCGGGATACGTGGCGCTCAATTCGTCCCGACGCCGGTATCACCATCGGCACGCTGTTCGCGATCGCGAAGAAGTACGGCTACAAGCCGCGTTCGACCGCCGCAACGGTTATCGACCCGGCAGAGGTCGAGCGCCGTCGTGTCGAGCGCGACGCACGCACGGAACAAGAGGCGCAGAAACGAACGAAGGCCCGTAAGCACGCGGCCTCGCTTGCCATCGCCGTCATTGAGAAAGCTCACCCCGCTCGCGACGATCATCCGTACCTGATGCGCAAGGGTGTCAGTGCGGTTGACACCCTGCGCGAAATGGACGCCGCGAAGCTTCAGAAGCTGATCGGCTACCGGCCGCAGTCGGGCGGCGCGCAGCTCGAGGGGCGCGTTCTCATCGCACCTGTGCAGGTCGAAAGCAGCGTCACCACCATCGAGATGATCGATGAACAGGGGCGTAAGTCGGCCTTGGCTAACGGCGAGAAGGCGGGCGGTTGTTGGTTTACCTCGTGCGCGCTCGAGCAGTGCAAGCGCATCATCATCGCCGAAGGCGTCGCCACGGCATTATCCGCTCATCTTTGCACGGGTGATGCCGCAGTGGCGGCGCTCTCGGCGGGCAACCTCACGAAGGTCGCGCAGACGATGCGCGCTGCCTATCCCGATGCTGAGATCACGGTACTGGCGGACCTCGGTAATGGACAGCAGAAGGCGGTGGAGGCGGCGCGATCCGTCGGTGGCGCCGTTGCCCTCCCGGAGTTCGGCGACAAGCGTGGTGACGACGAAACGGACTTCAACGACATGCACACACGTTTTGGAGCGGCCGCGGTGGCCAGGCAGATCTGGAAGGCTGCGAAGCCGGATGGCGGCGATGAGCCGAACCGTAGCGGTGCAGGAGCGACAACTGCCGGCGCAGGCGAACTAGAAGCGTATTACGAGCGCCGTCAAGACGGCTTGTACTTCGTGGGCGTGAAAGTCGATCGCGACAGCGGCAAGACCGTCTATCTCGCGCCTCGATGGCTTTGTGACTCGCTGGAGGCGTTGGGAAGCGGCCGCGACAGCTCAGGCCGTCAGATGCGCGTGTTGCGCTGGCGGCGCGCGGGTTGCGGCGAAGAGGTAATCGAAGCCATGCCCAATGCAGAGATTGGGGAGCGCGACGGTTGGGCGCGATTGCGTAGCGGCGGGCTGGCGGTCGCAACCGATCGCGCGGCTCGTGAGCGACTTGCGTACTGGCTTCAGACCGAGAACCGCGACGCGTGGTATGAGATCGTCAGCATGACCGGTTGGCAGCACGGCGCTTTCGTATTGCCGACCGGGGAAGTCGTTGGGCAACCCAATGCTCGCATGCACTTTAACGGCAAACCGGACAATCCGAGCGCCTATAAGGCGCGTGGCACGCTTGGCGATTGGCGAGAGCAGGTAGGTCGTCTGACACAAGGCAATGCCCTCGCTATGACGAGCGTGGCATGCGCGCTGGCCGGGCCGCTGCTTTCCATTGCCGGAGAGAAGGACGGCATTGGTTTGCATCTCTATACCAACTCGACAGCGGGTAAGAGCACCTGCGGCGATGTGGCTGCTAGCGTCTGGGGAGATCCAGACCGCAGCAAGGCGAGCTGGAATGGTACGTCCCTAGGTCTGGCGTTGATGTCGGAGTCAGCCAACGATCGCTTGTTATATCTGGACGAGATCGGCTCGGGCGATGCGCGCAAAATCGGCCCGGCGATCTACCAGATGCTCAATGGCATTTCGAAGGTACAAGGAGCGCGTGACGGCGGCACCGTCGCTTCTCGGTCGTGGAGGTTGACGCTCATTTCGACGGGCGAAGTCGCGATGAGTCAGTATCTCGCCGAAGGCGGTCTAAAGCCGCGTGGCGGGCAGGAGGTGCGCTTGCTTGATGTGCCCGCCGACGCGGGCCTGCATCGCGCATTTGACGAACTGCACGGCTACGCGAGCGCCGAAGCTTTCTCTGACGCACTGACGGCTGCTGGTCGCGCACAGCATGGCACGCTTGGGCCCGCGTTCGTGGAATGGCTTCTGCCAAGGTGGAGTGACGCGCGCGAGACGATCGCGTGCGAGCGTATCCGTATGGCGGCGATGGTGCCGCCGGATGCCGCGCCACCCGTGCGGCGCGCGACACGCAAGTTCGCCCTGCTAGCCGCTGCCTTGGTGTTGGCATCGCAGGCGGGCTTGACGGGGTGGACCGCCGAAGAATCGCAGCAGGCGGTCGATACCGTCTGGCGGCGGTGGCTTGATGTGTTCGGGACGGGCGACCGCGACGATGAGCGTTTGATCGAGCAGGTCGAAGGTCTCATCGAGCAGCATGAGCACTCGAGATTCGTTCGCCTGCCGCTTACTGAAAACATGCCCGTGGTGCATAACTCGCTGGGCTTCATCCGGGCCGACGCCGACGGCAAGATCACCGTGTACGTGCCGCCCGCAACCTTCAAAGGGGTGTTCGTCGTCGGTTATGACCTGAAGCACGCCTGCAAGGCCCTTCACAAAGCTCGCATCCTATTGCGTCCCACAGGGCGCAAGGGCTGGACGAGAAACGGTGGGCGTGGCTTGGGGCAGGTCTACGTGCTCTACCCACGTAAAAATCACGCTGATTGGAAAGCTGACGACGATCAGTAGCAGCACGCCGCGCTTCTATCTTTTGACCTCGCCACCGCGCGAGGTTTTTTTATGGCCAAACGGAACACATGAACATGAAAGCTTTGTCAGGATCACGTTAAACGCTTTCTAATGGCTTTCGACTGATTCCTCTGCCTTCACAAAATTCCCGTGTAGGGAAATCTCACTGCCAACACTGCCAACTGCCAACTACCCTATTCAAAACCTTACGTTATATAGCTTTTGCTGTTGGCAGTGTGTTGGCAGTGTTGGCAGTGTTTCGCATGACGGAATCCCTGATAGCGGGGTGTGGGCAGTCGACTGCCAACAATTGGCATCAAAGCGCTGCCCACTGCCAACAGCGAAACCCTTACCCAGTAAGGGTTTGAGGCCGCTGTTGGCAGTTTGGCAGTGTTGGCAGTGAGTTTTGTGTACCTATAGAGTGGGGGAAAACTCGACTCGATATCGACGACAGCTTATTGAAAGCAATTGCGACGGCTGTCTGAAGATCGCCTGTTCGTATCCATCCGATTGTCCGAGGCCCACGCCCTCGGTAGGCTCGTTGCTTCGTATCTATCTGCGAGGTCACGATGTCGTTAAGGGTTGTTTGCGCTGGTAGCCATCTCATAAGCGCACTGGGTACCGAGGCGGCCGTTAGGCAATGCGCAGGGGTCACAACCGTGGCCACGACCTGCTGCGGTGATACGCTGGCCAAGCTCGCGAGTGAGTGTGATGTGATTGTCGCGGACCTGCAGAGCGTCTCGTCGAGGCAAAACTCCGCTCGCGAACCTTTGTTGACCCGCATACGGGCGGGACATATTGACGTGGGTCTGGTGCTGCATTCGTGTATCAAGAATCCCGCTTACCTCGCCACGCTGTCGGCCCTGAGCGCCGTTCACGCAGTGCTGGACCGGGATGAAGTCGGCGAGCATCTGAAGTCAGCGATCGATGCCGCGTACGCCCGCCAAAAATTTGTATCGTCCACGCTTGCCAAGTACGCGGCGACGCTGCCTAGACGCGGCCAGAGTTTTCAGCCTCTAAGCGCGTGCGAAATTGACGTTCTCAAGGCGACGCTAGCCGGTCAGTCGCTAAAGGAGATCGCGTTCGCGCGCCACCGCTCTAAGCAAACCATCTGCACGCACAAAACGAACGCGATGCTTAAGCTAGGCGTGGCATCGACCGCTGAACTTTTTCGCTTATTCTCAGAAGAGGATGTCTGCATCCTCCATGACAGAGTATTGCAATCGACGGCTTAGTGGGATGTTGAACGCTTAATCCCGTGCGAGTCGGTGTAAGCGGAAAGCTTATGCAGTCACGGCGTGGCTGGAACTTATTGAAAATACGGCTAATGACGCGCTCCATGCATTTAGATGGTCGCCCAGCGGCTCGTAGATATTCTGATATTCCGCATCGTCTCAACGGGCATACCGCATAAGCCGCAACTTCTATTGATTTTGTACCCTTCAAATATCTCAAGTCGACCCTGCGGTCACACGGTCGCCTCTGAAGTGGTCAGTCGGATCGACGTTGCGCGAGTTGCAGTGCCATAAAGCGGTCGTTGGCGACCTCACCTGATCGGCCAGGAGCCGCCGGTCGAGGTCGACATCCAGTTCGACTAGCCAAGCTCTCGTTTCCTGTCGCTCAATGGCCGCTTTGCGGCGAGCAAATCACCGAGGGCACAGCCTCAATCCGGCCATGAAGAGTCGTTCACCTTCGCCGTTGCTAAGTCGCTCGTGGGACTGCTCCTTCTCAGAAACCAGCCATTCATTTTGCAGGCTGGAGGAAAATCGCCTCTTTGAGCTTTCTCGATTTGCTGATTCCATTGGGAAATCGGTAATAGGTTACGATGCCTCCGTTACAGGAAACTAAATTGATGCCCCAGAGTTTTCCTGCCCATGCGAAACAGCACAGAGGAGATACGGATGCAATCGCGGACGTTCGTCTTGCCGAAAGCCGGTGTGGCGTTTGACCAAAACAGTGAATGGCCTGCCGATAAGTGCACGGCCCTTGACGTACAAAAGTCGGTGGTGATTGTAGGCGCGAACGGTAGCGGGAAGACCCGTTTGGGCACGTGGATTGATCTATATTCGCCGCAGAAGGAATCAACGCTTCGTATGTCTGCACAAAGATCGTTGACCATGCCCGATAGCTCGCAGCTTATTTCTCTCTCGATTGCTGAGTCCGATTTAATCTACGGGTTTGGCAAGGCGACGGAGAACCAAAATCCCGCAGCATACAAATTGGTCAACCGCTGGGGCAGCAGTGGGCCGGTTCACATGCTCAACGACTTCCCTAAATTGATGGTTTACCTGTTTTCCGAGCAGGCCGACGTGAGCGCAAAGTACCTAGCTGACTCACGGCTATCTGAGAAACGAATACCCCCGCCAGTTACGAAGCTTGAACAGATCAAAAATTTGTGGGAGACGCTTTTACCCCATCGCGAACTGGTGCTTGGCGGAGCAGAACTACATACCAAGGTCGCAAACTCTGACGGCACGCCTTACAAAGCTTCTCAGATGAGCGACGGCGAGCGCGTTCTTTTCTATTTGGTTGGTCAATGTTTGGCAGCTCCAAAGAACGGAATCATCATCGTAGACGAGCCGGAAGTTCATCTGCATAAATCGCTGCAGTCGCCCTTATGGAATGCGATTGAAAACTTGCGGGCAGATTGTCTTTTCGTTTATATAACACACGACGTTGACTTTGCTGCTTCGCAGGTTGCGGCAACGAAGCTCTGGCTGAAAGGCTTCGACGGCGCGTCTTGGGACTGGGCCACAATCGACGACGTTGACGACATGCCGGAAGACCTGCTACTTGAGATCATGGGAAGTCGCAAACCGGTCGTGTTCGTCGAAGGCGACAACGGCAGCCACGACGTTGCTCTGTATCGTGCGCTTCTACCTGAGTGCCTTGTGATGCCACGAGGCAGTTGCAGTGCAGTTATCGCAGGCGTCCGTGCGCTTCGAGATAACAAGCAATTTCATCACCTCGACATAGTAGGCGTTGTAGACCGTGACCGGCGAGGCGATGAAGAAATACAGGCACTTGGAAAGGACGGCATCCATGTGCTCGACGTGGCCGAAGTCGAAAATCTCTTTTGCACCCGTGAAGTCTTAGCGCTCTGCTCGAAGCGCTTGGCAAGAGACGCACAGATCGATTTCAGTAAGATCGCCAAACTCGCCTTCGAACGTCTGAACTCGGAACTCGAGACGCAGGTTTCGATGCGCGTCGCCGCCGAGATCAAATATCGTTTGAATCTTTTCGACGTTAAGGCGAAGGGCCCGGGTTCCCTTGACAACGCGCTCAAGCAGACGGTAGCGGACATTGATGTTTCCGTTCTATATTCCGAAACAGAGGGATTGTTTGTTTCGTTGATTTCCCAAAACGACTACAACGGATTACTCAAATATTACAATCGAAAATCGTTGGCCTCGCAAATCGGAGCCACGATTGGCCTTGCAAATAAGGAGCTTCCGGCGCTCGTGTTGCGAATGGCGAGCGGTGATGGCGTGCACGCGATTCGGGAAGCCGTGCGACCGTACTTCGGCGATTTTAAGGACAAGATACCTGTGAAGCCGACTGAAGACCCTGCGGTCGTGGAGCCTTCGAGCGCAACCGTCTGACAGGAGCCCACTGCTTGGCCGACGCTACTTGCGTGCGTCCTCACGGGCTGACAGGTAGCAGACGAGACGCGCGGTCGGACGTCTCATACTAACTTGTGAGCGGCCGCTGCTGGTGCAGTGATCTGAATGGCGGCTTAGGGTCGAGAGTTCGCGTTGACGACCAGCCGTTACCGGGCAGCCAAATATTAGTGGCCGCTTTACGGCGATGAGTTCGGAGCTCGGATTGGCTCACCCCGACCCGAAGCGGACGATCAATGAGCCGTAGTATGTCTGGCGGTTTTCAAGGTGCAACGGCCATTCCCATAGTTGCCGGGATGATTTTGAACACCATTTACGCAGGGCTGGCGCGCTACCATTAATGACGATAGCGGTTGTTGCACCGCCTGCATTTGCTTGATCCGAATAGCTTCGACTTTTAATTCGACTGCACTTGAACGGCGGTGCCGATTTTTTCTGCGCCGCGCGGGGCAACGACCAGATATCTTTGCGTGCTCGTGGCACTGTTCGCTTCTGGCCGGACGATCTGACGGATTTGCCCGATCGCGTTGACGATCGCTGAACCCGCCGGGTTGCTCATGAAGTTCGCCAACGGTTCCAACTCGCCGCTTCCATCAGGGTGGTCTGAAAGCGCAATAACATAGGGTTTCTTTGGCTCCAACCCCGTGACCGACGCTTGCAATACCTGAACTAAGCCCTGATCAAACAGTGACACGCTCGTTGGCTCGGTTGTGCTTGCTGACGTAGACGAATCTCCCACCGCCATCATCGTCAGATGTGCCGCTTTGCCTGCCACACCGAGTGGCTGCGTATTCTGGGTGCCATCACCCATTCGAACGGCATTCGGTACATAGGTAACCGCTTGTGGCGCTTGTCCGATTGGCACAGTGGCAATCACCTGGTTCGTCAACGTGTCGATCGCAGTCATCGCATCGGCGTTTTCAAGACCGACGTACATGCGTGTGCCGTCGCCTGATGGCCAGATGCCGTGCGGAAGTTTTCCGACGGAGATCGTCGCGACCTGGGAGAAGTCATCAGTTTTAAACACCTTGACTTCATTGGTACCGCCAATCGTCACGTAGGCAAAAGAGCCGTTGCTATTGTGTGCGAAGTTGACGTGATTGCTGATCGGACCGGTATCGATCGTCTTGAGGATATTGAACGGTGGTCTGGCGTTAAATACCTGCGTCTTGCCAGTATCCTTCAAAGTGAACCACACCTGCTTGCCATCAGGTGTGGCCGCGATGTTCGGACAAAATGGACTGGCCTGCGTAACGTGGCCGACTATCTTATGACTCGCGACATCGATCACGACGGTCTGCGGATTAAACGACGAGCAGACATACCCGTATTTCCCGTCAGTCGAGAAGATCTGCATGCCGGGTCCTGCTGGCACGACAATGCGAGATTTCTCTTCGTAGGTCGAACCATCCAGCACGGCGATGTAATTTTCACCTCGCACCGTAACCCAAACCTCCTTGCCGTTGGGCGTGAAGAACGCCTCGTGCGGGGACCGTCCGACATACGTCACATGCTTGAGCGCGTTGGTCTCGGTATCGATGAACGAGACTGAATTGGAGCCGATCGAGACCACCGCGATCGTCTTGTGGTCCGGCGAAAAGCCCATGCCATGAACCAGCACCTGGCCTTTGTAGAGCGGGCTGAAATTGCCGGGCGACGGATCGCCGAGCTTGATCAAGCCGACTAGCGTATTACTGGCAGGATCGATGACGGAGACGGTATTAGAAAACTGCTCGGCGGCGTAGACGCGATCCTGATGGCTGATGGGTATGTCGGCGGCAGAAGCCTTTCCAGGTGCCTGCCCTGCGAGGGCAACCGGCGCAAAGACGAGCGCGACCAGGGCTGAAAGCGTCGAGACTGCGGGCATGCGGTTCATTGTGACTCCTGGTTCATTTTCATGGACATGCTGTCATGTTTAGGGGACTGCATTTTTCCTTGTGCAATATCGGACGCCCGGTCTGCGCTACCAGCTGTGCCAGTCGCTGAAGTTGATACGCTCGAACCGATCGCCAGATGCATCGCAACGATCTCTTGCTGCTGCTCAACCACAATCTCTTGCGCGATGCGGCGCAACTGCTCGTTCTTTCCATATTGCAGTTCGGCGCGCGCCATATCGATAGCGCCCTGGTGGTGCGGCGCCATCATCGCCACGAAATCATTGTCGATATTCCCACTCGGCTTGACTGCCATGTTCGCCATCATGGTCGACATCGCCGTATCGTTTTCGGATAGAAATGAAGCCTCCGCGGATGAAGCATCCGACGGTGCGTCGCCCGCAAAAGCGACAACGCTTGCGGGCAGAAAAATGAGGGCGCCAGCTAACGACAGTGTGGCGGCTAGCCAGTCCGGGGAATTCGAAGCCATCGTGCATGTTCCTGATTAGGTAAGTGGCAACGGGCGAACGCCGTTTATGGGCCGTTTATTCCCGGATATTTTCAAACAAAGGGTTTACCACTTGTGGCAAGACAAACGTCTGCGCCAGCACCGCTTGCAGCATTATCAGGACGCGGCTACGCGCGCGGCCCGCTCGAGCGTTTCGACTATGTTTGTTGCAACGTTCCGGAACCGGCACACGGCGAGAGGACTTGGATGAGGCATCGTAAGAATCACAGGAGAGCCCGGCAACTGTTTGAGCATAGAGAACGCACGTTGAGCTTTGCGACCTGCCAATACGATCACGCGCAAATCAGGCAACAGTCCGACCAACGATGGCAATTCGCCGATCCCCCGCTCAATCTCACCGATCGTCAAAGTTGCGCGTGGCCCGTCTGACGCCGGTAGCCATGGGAACACGTTCCACAACACACTCTGGCGACGAGCCAATCCCGCTTCATCGAAGAAGCGCTTGAGGTTCCGTTGCGCGGGCACCGGACTGTCCAGCGATACAAACCGCGGCCGGGATGCAAGTCTTGCCGGAGACTCGAGAAGCACAAGCACCTTGGCCTGGCAGCCGCCGTCAAGCGGATCGATATAAGGGACTTCACTGCTTCGCGCGGACAGCTCTTCGGCGAATCGGGTCAAGGGTATGATATGCGGTTGATCGAGGAGCGCGATCCGTCGCTGAAGCGCCTCCGAGTCTCGGAGCAGATCGCATGCTTCTGAAAGCGCCTTAGATCCTTCGTCGGAATCGTTCATGGAGCGCCAATGGGTGCTGGAGTCATGGAGTAAACCGAGTCGTTGAAGATCATCGCCCTGCTCCGGCTCACTCTGATCCACCCGGGACAACCGTTTCATTTCCTGGGCGTAGCAAGGCAAGGTGCTTGAAAGAGGTTGCCGTGCCACATTCCCTTGAGCGTCTTGCTCACCACGATCAGCCAGAACCCGATCAGCGCGACTGTAAGCGCCGTACCGATGACTGCAAATGGAAAGAACTGCGTGAGCCGATACAGCGCGAAGGTCGTAGCGGTGTACACGCCGATCGGAAACGTGAACCCCCACCATCCCATGTTGAACGTCATGCCTTCGCGCTGATACCGCACAGTCAGGATGACAGCGATCACGAGCCACCACACGCCCACGCCCCACAGAAGCAGGCCGCCCAGCAGTCCGAAGTCCCTAGCCACGATTGCCACTTGTTCGAGCACCGTGCCGGCGAATGCGGCAGGCGCAGCTTGACCGAGCAGCAGCAGACCAAGGCTTCCGGTCCCGATCGGACCCAGCGTGAGCCACGACGACGCCGCCATGTCACGATGCGGAAGCTTGTGAAGCGCGAGGCGCAAAAACACGATTGTCAGGATCGAAAATGCAAGAGGTACGGAAATCGCCCAAAGCACATAACCCGTTCCGACAAGCAACTGCGCGGCACTGTGCGAAAGATGCGGTGCGAGCACGCCGGCACTGGACGCAGTCACCTCAGGTGCAACGATTGGCAACAGCCAGACGGCAGTCATCTGTTCGGTCGAATGCTGCTGTGTCGTGAACATGCGATACGGCACGAGACACGCAATCGATACCGCCAAGCCTGCGTCGATCCACCACAACGCGTGCGCTACGCTCAGTGCTGCCGGGCCGAAAAGCTCGGGGCCAAACACGCTTAGACCATTCACGATGGGAATCAGCCCCATCGGGATCGCGCCCAAGAACATCGATTGCACCGGATGGTCGAGCATGGGCTTGAACGTTTCCGGAAACCGGACCAGGCGCGCCATAAAAAGAATCGAAAAAACAGTGAAGAACACGATGTCGATCATCCACAACGCCTCCGCAACCGTGTGTTGACCGGCCAAACGAAATGGCGCGGCGAGAAGGACAAGAAAGACGATCCCGGTTCCCATCGTCAACGCGAACCAGTTAGGCGTGAATTGGCGAACTATTTCACGGTGGCGAGTGACGTGCTTGAACGGTTTGAGAGCATCAAATCGTGCTATTTCCGGTGTTTTCACCTGCGTTTCGTCCATCTTGGTTGACTCCTCGTTAATCTGTATGTCAAGAATAACAAGATTGCAGATATACTTAAAATACATATAAAGCATCTTCTCCATATCAAATAGGCATGAATTTCACCCACTTACTGGCCTTTTACGAAGTCGCGCGCGCAGGCTCAATCAGCGCTGGCGCACAACGTCTGCACGTCAGTCAGCCAGCTGTAACTCGCGAGATCAGGGAGCTCGAGGAGCGTCTGGGCGTGACCCTATTCGACCGGTTGCCACGAGGCGTTGCGCTCACTCAAGTGGGCAATACGCTGCTGGAATATGCGACCCGGATATTCGCGTTGTCGGAAGCAGCGGAACGCGAGTTGACCGAACTGGCGGGATTAACTGCGGGTCAGTTGTTGATCGGGGCGAGTGCGACCGTCGGTGTTTATCTGGTGCCCGCAGTGATCGCGCAGTTTAATGTCCTTTTTCCCAAGGTAACCGTGGAGCTGACGGTGGCTAATACCGAACAGGTCGAACAGGGACTCCTGGCACACGCTTTCGGACTGGGTTTCATCGAAGGTCCCTACGATGCCGCCGTTTTCGATGCCAACGTCATCGGTGCAGATGAAATCATTGCGGTGGCTGCAGTCGGGCATCCATTGGCGAAGCGCAGATTTGCCGCACGCGAACTGGCCGACAAAGCCGTGATCCTGCGCGAACCGGGCTCCGGAACGCGGGCTGCCGTGGAAGACGCGTATAAACGAGCAGGCTTGTCGATGACGCCACTCATGTCGGTCAGCCATACCGAGGCCATCAAGCGGATGCTGTTATCAGGCCAAGCCATCGCCTATGTTTCCTCACTGAGCGTCGCCGAAGAAATCGCGCGCGGAGATCTTGTCAGGCTAAAGGTCATCGGCGTCGATATCACGCGCTTGCTGCACGTCGTGTGGTTGAAAGGCAGATCGTTTGCGCCCAGCACGGAGGCTTTCGTCAAACTATTTGATGAACAATTTCCCCCCCGCTTCAGCTCTGTTATTGTGCGGTGACGGTAATCCGATGCCACGCTGTACTTAGATAGCCTTTGAAATTCCATACATCGGCTACTTGCGATACCTGAGTCTGTCCCGCCGAGTCCCATGCGCGCACTGAGAGTTCATGCGTGCCCTCCGGCAGCGCCAGTTCGACGGTCCAGAGCGTCCAGCTCCACGGGGTGCTAGGCTCGACGTTGAGTGCGGCTTGTGTCCACGTCACACCGTCATCTGACGACACTTCCACGCGCGCTACTGATGTTCCCGTCGCCACAGCGTATCCGGCGACCCGGACAGGACCTGCGCACAATGTCGCTCCGTCGTTCGGTTCGCAAATGGCCGAGTTCAGCGGCATATCGTTGATCGTCGTCCCGTTCTCCCAATCCGCGCTGGCTTCATCGACGGAAGCGGGGAACAATTTGTACTCGCGTTGCTGCATGTGATTGTCCGAAGGTTTGTCGCGCACCTCAATCGATGCCAGCCACTTCGGACTACGCACGCCCGCGTATCCTGGAACCACTACGCGCAATGGATACCCATGCTCCGGGCTCAACACTTCGCCGTTCATTTCATAGGCAAGCAGCACATCGCCTGATAGCGCTTTGCTCGCAGGAATTGAAACACCATAGCGGAAGCGTTTGCCTTCTGCTTCGCAGTCATCGCACGCTGCAAATACCACGTGCGTTTCTCCAACGCACATGATGCCAGCCGATTCGAGCACGTCCTTGAGCCTAACGCCGGTCCAAACCGCATTGCCGATCGCCCCCGGCGCCCATGGGTCACCCGAGACGGGTTTCACCGAGAACAAATCAGCACGCCGGTTTCCAGCGCATTGCATGACCGCACTGACGGAAACGCGCTCAAAGCGGCTTTTGAGATCGTTCAGTGAGAGGCTGATCGGACGGCTTACCTGGCCTGAGACCGAAATCCGGTGGAGCGTCTCGTCAATCACCGGCACATTGCCGTGGTTGCGAACGTAGAAGTCGTCTTGAGTCGTGTGCATGCCGGCGATCAAGCGCTTGAGTTCTGGCTCTGCGTTGAGCGGCGATGTGGAATGGATCCGCTTGTCGAGCGCAGCTGGTGTCATTCGTATCTCCGGCGTTGAGTCTGCGTTTGGGAAGAGGCGTTACGGTCCTCTCCGCAGTGCAGGAAGCGCGCCCGGTTCGGAATTCCAGCTCGACAGCCCACGCCGAATTCTTTTACAATCGCTCACGGAGATGGCATTCCTCCCGCAGATCATCGCAAACCGCTGGATTGATTACGTAGCTGACTTACCCGATTGAGTCGCCTAATTAAGCCAGCTAATGATGCCTACGCGTTCCTGGGTCAGGAATCCGTAGGCACGCGCGTTCGGCGCACTTCCCTCGCGGCTTTCGCTGCCCAGGTTTGAGTTCTTCAAACTTGGAAATTCATGAAACGTTTTGTGTTTCCCGAGCAGTTCCCTATGCTGCCGCATGTGGCGCGCTGGCTTTTGCTGTCGGGTCTCGTCGGTGCCCTGGCGGGAAGCGCCTCAGCCTTGTTTCTTTGGGCGCTCGATATCGCCACGAACACTCACGTGGCGAACCCCTGGCTCATCGGGCTGCTGCCCGTCGCCGGCTTTTGTGTCGGCTGCGTTTATTTGGGGATCGGGGCCAGTGTCGAAGGCGGAAATAATCTGCTGATCGACGAGATCCACGATCCGAAGAAAATCGTTCCAAAGCGCATGGCGCCGCTGGTGTTGATCGCAACGGTGATCACTCATCTATTTGGTGGCTCGGCCGGGCGCGAAGGCACGGCTGTACAGATGGGCGGCGCACTCGCCGATCAGGTGACACACCGCTTCGGTCTTAGCCGCGAGGACCGCCGGATACTGCTGATGGGTGGCATCGCAGCAGGATTCTCGTCAGTGTTCGGCACCCCACTCGCAGGCGCCCTGTTCGGCCTCGAGGTCTTGGCGATTGGGCGTTTGCGATACGACGCCTTGCTCAGCTGCTTTATTGCGTCGATTTCCGCCGATCTGGTTACACGCGCTTGGGGAATTCATCACACCGTTTATTCGATCCCGTTCATTCCACCGGTCAGCCTGAGCGGATTGGGATACGTGATCGTGGCGGGGATGATTTTCGGGATTACGGGGATGCTGTTCGCCGACGCAACGCATGGTTTGTCGGGGTTGATCAAGCGAATCGTCAAGTACGCGCCGGCCCGTCCGTTCGTGGGTGGCATCGCCGTCGCGCTTGCTTCGTTGGTACCGGGAACATCGCCGTTTCTCGGGCTCGGCATACCGACAATCGTGGAAGCTTTTCACCGGCAGCTTCCCCTTTACACGTCAGTCGGAAAATTTGGCTTTACCGTGATCACGTTAGCGTCAGGCTTCAAGGGGGGCGAAGTCACGCCACTCTTTTACATCGGCGCGACGCTCGGCAACGCGCTCTCTCACGTTCTGGCCCTGCCCTTTCCGGTCCTCGCCGGGCTCGGTTTCGTCGCCGTATTTGCCGGCGCCGCGAATACGCCTATCGCCTCCACGGTCATGGCCATCGAGTTATTTGGGGTCGATATTGGTGTGTATGCAGGGCTTGCATGCGTGGTGGCCTATTTGTTCTCCGGGCACACGGGGATTTACCGGGCCCAACGCGTCGAGCACAGCAAACATGCTGATCTGCCACGCGGTATCCGACTATCTGAACTCGCCGCACTTCGCCGACAAAAATCAACCGCCAACACGAAGAACAAATGACACCAGACCTTCAAGCGGGTAAGCGCAACATAATGGTGCTCCGTCTTTATTTTCCGCACGCGGCGCGCGTCGCCCATAGCCGGTTGTGGCACCACCTGAGCCGGCCGTCACTAGCGAACCACCTGCTCCATCTTGCAAAGAAAAAAGACGGCGTCGACCAGGCCCTAGTGCACCACGTCGATGCAGGCTATCTGCACGGAGATACGAGAATTCGTCATTGACATGTGGAGCACTCGCACCGCAATCTGCCGCAATGCCTCGAACTTATCGACACGGAAGCTACGCTGCGCGCATTCTGCAAGACGCATCGGCAACAACTGGCATTGGCGCGCGTGCTTCTGCTCCCATGCGAAGTAATCGACGACCACGGCTTGGGACTCGATTAATGTCGGTTTTGCGTTGCTTAGTTATCGCCGAAGTTTCTCAAGTGAAAATACGATCTTGAATCAACGGAGCTTGCCCATGAAGAAGATCAACCTGTTGCATAACGATCCCGAAGTCATCGATCCGTCGGACCCGTCCTTGCGGATGCGTGGGTCGATCGAAATCGATGGCGACGACTGTGGCAAATGGGAACAACACGATGACGGCACATGGACTGCAGCGCTGATTACCGGAGATGAGACTGTTCTTCGCGCAGATGGCAAGGACTTACTTATCAGCATGATCGCCGACCATTGCCGTTGCTGAGCTCCAAGCAATCGACCGAGGCGCTTGCGACGTTGACTAAGGGAGTCGTCTACTTCGCTCGATTTGACATGATGTTCTTACCGGCGACAACGCGAAAGTCCTGCTAGGATTAGGTCGCGGTATCGGTCGTACTTTGCTCAAAGGGTGAGACGCGGGACCGCGATTGACGCCACTCTTTCTGAAGTACAGCGGTTTCCGGCAGTCATCAGCCTCCTGCAACTTTGCAGCGATTCGCCCGCTCTCGCAATGCGCTCACCTGTTTAAAAACCAACATACCAGCAAGCATTGCGACAAAAAAGATGATGGCCCCGCTCTTGGCCGTGCCAATGGCAACAACTGCAGGTCCCGGGCAAAATCCAGCCACGCCCCATCCAAGGCCAAATATTGCGCTTCCAATGAGCAGTTGACCGTCAATCCGTTGTTTGGTGGGCAGGTACTTCCGCACTTCAAGGAGTGGTTTCTCAATCCGCCGACTGACATAAAATCCGATCGAAGCAGTGGCGATCGCACCAATCATCACGAAAGCTAGTGACGGATCCCATTGGCCCGCAATGTCGAGAAAACCAAGCACTTTTTCCGGATTGGTCATGCCCGAAATAATCAACCCTAGCCCAAACAACGTCCCGAGTAAGAAAGAACTTACCTTTCGCATCCTATGCACCCCACCCATGCCGCACGATCCATACCGTTGCAAAGCCCGCGACCATAAACGTCGACGTCGCGGCCAGCGAGCGAATTGACCCACGTGAAAGGCCGCATACCCCGTGGCCGCTCGTACATCCGCTTGCCGCCCTCGTGCCAAATCCGACTAACAGGCCGCCGACGATCAAGGTCCAGGTGCTTGACCGAATGACGATAGGCGGCAGCGGAGCTACCACCATAAAAAGCGTCGCGGCAACAAGCAACCCTGCAACAAAGTAAACTCGCCATCCTTCCCGCCAACCGTCAGCAGTAAGAAGGCCACCAAGTAGACCGCTGATGCCCGCGATCCGTCCGTTAAGCAGCATAAAAAGTGCTGCAGACAGCCCGATCATCGCACCCCCGGCCAGCGATCGAAACGGCGTGAAATTTATCCAGTCGATCACCATGATTGGCAACCCTTGATCGTATGCATGTCTAAATACGCGCGCTATTTTGCGAGGATCCGACGTACGTCTTCTTCCATTTTCGTCAGCCCGTACTGCTGGCCAACTTTAATCGCATCGTCCGTGGACGAACCGTCTATCCATGCAGCACGAAGTGCAAACAAGGCCCCCACCCGATTTCCGGATCCGCAGTGCACCAGTATTGGCAGATTGGCCTTATCGCCGAGTATTCGACCAAGTTCGACTGCCGCGCTTCGTGTGAGATCGTTGGCAGTCGCGACAGGGAGATGGTGATATTTCATTCCCAGCCTTACAACCTCCGCGTGTTCGTCGAGTCCCGCATTTTCGGTGGCCGGTCTTAGATTTAAGATGGACCGAAAGCCATAGTCGCTCACGCGGGCCAACTGATCGAGGGACGGTTGTCCCCCGGTAGCAATGTCAGCCGTTGGTTGTTTGAAATTCGGTATGAGGTCGCTCATTGTCTAATACGCAGTAGTTAAGGGTTTCTGTGCTTATTGCCATCAAACAACTTCGGGCGGCTTCTCAAAGGTGTGGAACGGCGCTGGGCTTGGCACCGTCCATTCAAGTCCCTCAGCTCCGTCCCATGGTTTGTCCGGGGCGTCTAACAACTCTTTCGAACGGGCGTAGCAGGGCAGCGCCACCGCAAAGAGAAAATACACCTGCGCCAGCCCGAAGAAAAAGGCGCCAATGGTCGCGATCTGGTTGAAATCGGTAAACTGCGCCGGATAGTCGGCGTACCGTCGCGGCATGCCGGCAAGCCCCAAAAAATGCATCGGAAAGAACGTGACATTGAAGGCCACCATGGACACCCAGAAGTGAATTTTTCCACGCGTCTCGTTATACATCTTGCCCGTCCACTTGGGCGCCCAGAAATACCATCCGGCGAACAGCGAGAACAGCGACCCCGCGACCAGTACGTAATGAAAGTGCGCCACAACGTAGTAGGTCCCATGCATCTGGATATCCAACGGTGCGAGGGAAAGAATCAGTCCCGTAAAGCCGCCGACGGTGAACACGAAGATAAAGCCGATGGCGAACAGCATCGGGGTCTCAAAGGACAGCGATCCCCGCCACATGGTGGCGACCCAGTTGAACACTTTCACGCCAGTCGGAATCGCGATGAGCATGGTTGAGTACATGAAGAACAGCTGCCCGGTAACCGGCATTCCGGTCGCAAACATGTGGTGCGCCCAGACCATGAACGACAGAATCGCAATTGACGCGGTCGCATAGACCATCGACGCGTAGCCGAAAAGAGGTTTGCGAGCGAATGCCGGAATAACCTGCGACACCACGCCAAACCCTGGCAAAATCATGATGTACACCTCGGGATGGCCGAAGAACCAGAAGACGTGCTGGTAAAGCACTGGGTCTCCGCCGCCAGCGGCGTTAAAAAATGATGTGCCGAAATGCCGGTCGAACAGGAGCATGGTGACCGCGCCAGCCAGCACCGGCATGACCGCGATCAACAAGAAAGCGGTGATTAACCAGGTCCAGCAGAACATGGGCATCTTCATCATCGTCATACCTGGCGCGCGCATGTTCAGGATGGTGACGACAATGTTGATTCCACCCATGATCGATGACGCTCCCATTAGGTGGATGGCAAAGATCGTCATATCCATGCCCGGGCCCATCTGCGTAGACAACGGGGCATACATTGTCCACCCGCCTGCGGGTGCGCCACCGGGCATAAAAAAAGTGGCCGTCAGCATGATGGCTGCAACGGGCAGCAACCAAAAACTGAAGTTGTTCATTCGTGCAAACGCCATGTCGGATGCGCCGATCTCAAGCGGCACCATCCAGTTCGCAAATCCGACGAATGCCGGCATGATCGCGCCGAAAATCATCTCGAGTCCATGCATGGTCGTGAGCTGATTGAAGAATTCCGGGCGCATCAGTTGCATGCCTGGTTCGAACAGCTCGGCGCGAATTGCCAACGCCATTATCCCACCCGATAAAAACATCACGAACGAGAACAGCAGATACATCGTCCCGATGTCTTTGTGGTTTGTCGCAAAGACCCAGCGCCGCCATCCGTTTGGGATGGCGTGGCCTGCGTCGTGGCCAACTACATGATCGTGCGTGGTGGTACTCATAGCAGCTCCAGTTAACCGTACGGCTTGCCAATGTCGGATGTTCAAATTAATTTAGGCGAGCCGCGCGACGCACCGCCGCATTTCGCCTGCAATGACTGCGCGTTGATGCACAGGCACATGAGTGCCCACGAGGACGACCTGTCCGGCACTACGAATTTCAATCTTTGGACGAGGCAACTTGTAGCCGATTCTGGCGCCCCGTTCCAGCACCACCGCACTGTGCTCCGGCTCAAATGCCGTTACGCGCCCGGGAACAAGTTCAACACTTGCGGGCATACAGTCGCGCATCGACTGACGCGTCTTGTCGACGTCAAACTGGCCACCGCCAACCAATGTCCACGCTGGTTGGTAGTAGTGAAATTCAGACGGATCCACCACGACAATGTCGAGATTCTTACTTATGTGTTTCAGGCGTGCGGCAACACTTACCCCTCCCACGCCTCCCCCGACAATCACAGCGCTATAGGTAATGGAGACATTTGTATTTAAAGCCACCACGCTTCCTCCAGTTGACGTTGGCGCCCTCGACACTATATTCTATAAAGATATAAGCTTATACGAAAAAGCGGTATAGCGTTTTTTTATGGGGTTATAGGGCGATGCTTTTCCGACAGCTCTTCGACAGCACATCAAGTACGTACACCTATGTACTTGCCTCTCGAGTAGGGGGAGAAGCCCTCATCATCGATCCGGTCAGGGACCAACTTGAACAGTATCTGAAGGTCATCGAAGAGCTGGATCTGAAGCTGGTCCATGCCATCGACACTCACACACACGCGGATCACATTACCGCGCTAGGAGACCTTCGAGACATCACGCATTGCACAACCATCATGGGCGAATTATCGCAGGCCCATTGCGTCTCGCAGCACGTGCACGAAGACGAGGTCGTGCGCGTTGACGGCATCGAGCTCAGAGCCATATACACACCGGGGCATACAGACGAATCATTCAGTTTTGTTTTGAACCCGAATGCTCCGCAAGCGGTCTTCACAGGCGACGTGCTGCTTATTCGTGGAAGCGGACGTACAGACTTCCAGGGTGGAGACGCACATCGGTCGTGGGACTCGATTGTCAATAAGCTCTTCAGGCTACCTGACATGACAACGCTTTATCCTGCCCACGACTACAAGGGCTGGACGGCATCCAGTATCGGCGAGGAGAAGCACTTTAATCCACGGCTTGCCGGCAAGACGGAAAGCGAATACGTCGACATCATGAACAACTTGCATCTTCCCAACCCGAAAATGATGGACGTTGCGATCCCGGCGAATCTCGCGTGCGGCCAGCCACCAACACTTTGAAGCGTCAAGGCTAATTAACATGTACGCCTCGACTGTTTTGACCCAGGGTATTGCTGAGGCACCATGCGGTGGATTTGTCAGCTTTTCTTTGGGACTTGTCGGGGGAAATGGTTCAATTCTCGTCGTAGCAGCAAGCGTCTACATCAACATGCTCACGCGCGTGCCGGACACGTACGCTTGGGCCCCGCCTTTGCGTTCGCTGCGACCGGCGTGCTCGAGGCAACGTTGGGGTCGACAATAGGCAAGCTCGTCGATGGACAGAAATTTCATGGTGAGTCCACAGCGAGCATCTTCCAGGATACGCACCATCAGGCGTACGACGGAACACCGAACCCTAATGCGAATCTGATCGCCGCAATCCAGCGCGCAGAAGTGGAAGCGTCCGCCTGTGCGCAGGCGTTGATCGCAAACGGCTTCGCGATTGACGCACTTCTGCCCGGAGACACGCGATCGCTCTTGGCGCTCACGACCCTTACCGTTTTGGAACATGATGGATATAGCTTGATGCCACTGTAGAACTGTAGATGGCAAAAGTATGGGACCGTCATGAACGTGAAGCCTCTCGCTTTACCCCTGCATCCGCTGATTATTTATATTCAGTGTCGCGGTAGCGTTAAGTGTCGCGCAATTCTTAGGTCGCGGTGACGCGAGTATTCAAAAGGCGATCTTCACAAGCCTTTAGTTTGGGTTACTCGGTTGCTCATTTCTCGTTCGTCCTTCGTGATCCGCTTCTTTCCCTACTTCCAGGAAGATTTCTTGAAGATGTTCGATTTCGGCGACCCGTAGTTTTATCTTATCCCCGGCGCTGTCGCTGGACTTTGCGCGGCGGCACGCTTCTTCTTCTACCGTTCCCCTGCCATCCGCAAGCCTTTTATGGTTGTCTTGTCGTCAGGCGTACTTGTCTGGGGCGCAGCAAACGCCGACGCGGAATTCTCGAAGCCCCGGAATTCCTTCCAGCGATCGCGTTGATGAACCGATGAATCATCAGGGCGACTCGCAGCCCCTCACGAACGAGCAAGAGTGCCCGTCCCGCGTCTACTTATGGGCGTCATGTTGCAGCCCGTGCCAAGCGCAGGGGCCGGTACCCGCGCGAGCTCAGCTTGATCATTCAAACTTGCATAGTGTGCTCGTCAATAAGGGCGAAACGACGTAGATAATTTTCCTTTATAACGAGCTCATCGACGCGCTTGAGATCGCTGCGCGCTTTAATGCAAAGTCGCCGCAGGCCAAATAACGCCGCGCGAGAGTCGGATCTTGCGACATTAACGGTCATCCGAACGACGCCGCCCCTGCATTAGCAAACGGCGGTTGATGGCCGGTCTGAGACAGGACCTCCGCAAAATTAGCTCGCCGCAAGCCGGCGACGAAGTAAGCGCGCGCGGGAGCTCGGCTATCTAAATAACACGACGACCTCAATCGACGGCTCGTGCTCAATCATGTTTCCAACCATATTCTTTCCTCCACCGAAAAAGTTATATCGATCGGTAGGCGACATGCCGAACTCTGTCAGGGTCGACGAGTACCATAGCCGTCGTCGTTTGTAGTTGACGCAAGACGCAAGAAATTCCTTTCCAAACCATCAGGTGCGTCATGCTCCAAGAGTTTGTGCGCGCAACGTTAGTGCACCTGGAGGCAGGCCTCGGCTCGGTTGTCGATGCCCACGCACAATTGAGCAAGAAGGTGTGGTTGGTCGAAGTACCAAAGCCTGAAGTTAGTGGCGAGAAAGTGGCGAAGTGCACCCCGCAAACCCGCGTCGTTACTGAGTTTGCAAATTCCTGTGGGTCATCCGTGCAGAATCTCGCCGAAAAGATTTAGGACATGCCGCGTCGTCGCCAAAGTGAGCGCGTACACCTTCATGGAGACGTCGACCCATTGCCAACAGCGGCAGTTTTGCAATGCACCGTGCAAGGACTGTCGAGTTGTACGACGAGACGCTGGGACCCTAGGGGGAGGGGGTATCTGAGACCTGGCAGCTTTTTGACCCGGACACAGAGCGTTCTCTCACGCGCAGAAAAAATCCCCTTTAACAAAGAATGTTAAAGCCTTTAACATGGCCCTAATTACCCTAGAATCCTTTACTGGCGGGGCTTTGAGCCGATTCGGTACATGTTAAAGCGATGTTAAAACATGTTAAAGATGTTAAAGCTCGGAGTGGGTTGTCCGATGTCGCCAACAGTTCGAATTTTCAGCTTCTCGGGTACAAGATCCGCCGAACTGAAAGTTCCGTCATGAATTTTTACAGCTATCCGTGCTCTTCCGCCATGATGGGGCGTGGCATCGTCAGCGTGTGCGGTATGAGGGAGCGTCCTGCCACGAAGATACGTGTTAGCACGTGCTAATTTATCGTCGTGCTCAAAGACCATAAAGCCTTATGCCAATCGCTCTACTTCGTGGCCTTACTTCGCCCGACCGACCCTATGCTTTGTTGCTGGTGCGGCGAACGCGGGTGGCTTCCTAGCCGTTGGACAGTACACGTCTCATATGTCTGGTCTAGTGTCTTCAATCTCCGACAACGCCGTGCTAGGACAAACGACGCTCGTCCTTTCAGCTGGGTGCGCTGTGACGGCCTTTATCTTGGGCGCGGCGACATCGGCGATCCTTATTAACTGGGGACGCCACCGCCTGGCACGGAGCATTTACGCGACGCCGCTGCTGCTCGAGGCCGCGCTTCTCTCAGTTTTTGGGCTGCTGGGGTCGCATCTTGTAACGCACAGGCTGCTGGACCCTTCGCTCACCGTGGCGCTCCTCTGTTACGTCATGGGACTGCAAAACTCGACGATTACGAAAATCTCGAAAGCAGAAATCCGTACGACGCACGTGACGGGACTCACCACCGATATCGGCATAGAGATAGGAAAAGGGTTGTATTGGAATCGAGGCAGTTCCTCCGATGGATCGGGCTATGTTCGTGCCAATCGCGCGCGCCTTTCCTTGCTTGTTTCTTTACTGGCCATGTTTGTGCTGGGCGGCTTCGCTGGCGCGATCAGTTTCTCGCATATCGGCTTCCTCGCGACGCTTCCTCTAGCAAGCGTGCTCTTGATGCATACACTGGTTCCACTCTTCGACGACATTAGCGCGATCCGGCGGCGCGCTCGTTCCTAGTTTCCGTTCTGTACGGATATCCTAGGACCCGCACCGGTCGAGGTACGCACGAACACGCTTTATCAGACTATCTGAACGACTTGGCTTACGCGTCCTCGCACGTACATTCGGCGGCCCAGTTTCGACAAGGCAAAGCTTCTAGCCACTCGATCGGTGCAGGTCGGTCGTCCCGCGTTGTCTAGCAAGCCGTGAGTTCGACTCGCCTTCGCGAGCTGCTCGCATCGTCACTGACATCGCTCCTATTGCTCTATACCAGTCAGTGCGATACTGATTGAGGGGTCGATCTGTAACGCGCGGTGTGCTTGCATCAAGCTGGTGCTTGAGGCAATGTCCACTCCAGCGGGTCGATTTTCGTAACGACGCCAAAGTCGGGCAATCCTTGCGCAGAGGACGACTACTGGATCGGCGACAGCGATTTCTCCGGCATCAGAGTGGTGCTCTAACGGCAGGCGAGCGCCGCGACGATCCCGCTAATCGGGCAACTCTCGAATTTTCAATTTCGCGGCTGTAAAAATTTGACGGAAGGCGGTGCGGATTGCACTCGAAGAACTCGGACTCAGCTATACGCTGCACGCCATCAACGTTCGAAAGGGCGAGCAGAAGAGCGATGCATTTCTCGCCTTGAATGCCAACGGAAAAGTGCCTGGTCTGACCGCCGAAGACCGCGAATTCGTTCTGACCGAGTCTGCGGCCATTCTCGTTTATCTCGCCAAAAAGCACGGCAAGCTTCTCTCGCAGGACGCTGTACGCCGGGCGCGCACGTTTGAGCAGCTGTTCGCTCACGCGTCTGGACTGAGCCCGGCCTTCGGACAGGCAGGTAACTTTCTCAAATTTGCACCGGAAGTGATGCCCCACGCCATCGAGCGCTTCTCCGGCGAGGCGAATCGTCAACTGAAACTACTCGACACTATTCTTGCCGAACGGCCCTTCGTCGCGGGCGACGAATACTCCATCGCGGATATCGCCCACTTCGGATGGGTATGGCGACGAGCCTTCCCAAACGTGACACTGGACATGACGCCGCATGTGCAACGCTGGTACGACGAGATGCTTGCACGGGCGGCAGTAACGAAGGCGATCGGCAAGCTCGAACTGCTTGTGAGAAAGAACGGTTGAACGGATGCGCGCCCGCGAGGCTTCGCAGCTTCAAGAGGCGCAATCATTACTCGGCGGCATATATCTTATGACTCTCGGGCGATTGCACGCGCTGGGAGGTGTCCAACATACTTTCTGACAGCTACCCGAAGGGCCCAAGCGATAGCTTTGGATTTTAGAAATGGTTATCTCAACATCGTTACTGAAGGAGGAATCGATATATGACAAGCTCTAACAAAGCCTTGATCATTGGTTCATCACGTGGTCTTGGCCTCGCACTTGCCCAAGAGTGGCTTTCGCGAGACTGGAACGTCGTCGCTACGGTACGAAGTGGCAATACGCCGCTGCATCGCTTAGAACAGGCGTTTTCGGGGAAGATACGTATCGAGCAGATGGACGTTACCGATAGCTCTGATATTGAAGCCCTCGCGAGCCGTCTGCCTGATCACGAATTTGATGTCCTGTATGTCAATGCCGGTGTCGCCCTTGGTCCAGAAGATCGAGCAGACGAGGTTACAACCGAGGACTTCAGCCGTTTGATGGTGACAAACGCGTTGAGTCCGATCCGCATCATTGAGCGGCTGTACGACAAGGTGAAAGAACAAGGAACGATCGCAATTATGTCCTCAAGTCTTGGTAGCGTGGCACTGAACGAAAGCGGTGGATGGGAAGTCTATCGCGCCAGCAAGGCGGCTTTGAATATGCTAATGCGCTCCTTTGCCGCGCGCCACGCGAGCGCTTCACAAAGCCTCGCGCTGGTCGATCCTGGATGGGTTCGGACGGAAATGGGCGGTGCCGATGCCACCTTGAGCATTGAGGAAAGCATCCCCGGAATAGTGAATCAAATAGCCGCGTCGTCGGGCAAGGCAGGATTGCGTTACTACAACTACCTGGGCGAGACGCTTCCGTGGTAGTCCGTTTGCTGAAATGTTGTCGGTTGCTGACCTATTACGCCAGATTAACGATAGGTGATGACCGAGACAAGCGCGCACTTGCCACCACCCGCGCTTTCCTCATTATGCCGATCTGCGGATGCCCCGGAGCAAAGGCCAAGGCGCGTAATGGGTTCTGCAGACCTTCTCGGGCAAAGGCTGGCCACCGCGACATCCTAGACTCCAGTCGCGTCTGTCACCGCCTTTTCGATAATGGCTTGTCGGCACGATCGCAGCCGAGCACAGATAACCCCTGGAATAAGCAAGCGGAGCCGGATGGACAGCGCTGGATCCATGGCACGACAAAGTTCGCCACTCTGCTCTAGCCCGCCCTAAGCAGGCGCGCAAGCCTGCACGCGGGCGACGCCGCGCCTCACGGAGCAGTTAGGTGACGGCTTCGCTGACGACGAAACCTGTCCTGTCAACGCCCCGCGCGAACATATTGCCCTTCGGGTTGTCGCGCTCGATTTGCGTTCGCGCTGACCGGAGCAGCGCCAGGCGCACACCTTCCTGTGGCAGAGGAGACGTGCCATGAAGGCTACATTTCCACGAACCGTCGAGCGGCCGCCATCAGCAGGAAAGGAGCCATTCGAATGCCGACTTCGCAAGGGGGTCGACCGGCCGAGAATGGCCGACCAGCTCATGTCACAAAACCCCAGCCTCAAGCGTGTTGTCGCTTGACCAAGGTGGATTGCCCTGCATGCCGCGGTGAATTTCTGCTTGCCGCGAGTCACGAAGGCTGAACTCAACGAGGCGCGGTCCTTGCAGCGGCATGAATACTCGATCTCGAAGCGACGATAGACAGGACGGCGGAAGCGATCAGACTGCCTCCAACGCATATCATTGCGACAACCAGTGCTCTGGCGAATGAAACCGGATCTGGCGAAGTCCCTGCGACACTGAAAAAAACGCCGCCGATAACCGCGACACCTAGCGCTGCGCTGATCTGCAACGCCGAATTCGTGATGCCCGCGATCATCCCGGAACCGGTCGCCGGTGCGCGATTGATGACCGAGCGCACCAGCGTCGGCAGCGCCCAGCCCTGACCGAATCCTAAAAGTGCTACCGCCCCGATCAGGGGAAACTGAGCCGGCATCTGTCCGGGCGCGTCTGCCACGAGAGCGGCTAGAAGTGTGCAGCCGGCGACCTCGAGCATCATGCCAATGGCGGGGACGCGCTCGCCGAAGAAACGAATAGCCAGCGGTGTCGTCAATGGCCCGATGAAGGCGCCAACGCCGAATGGCAAGAAAACCAGCCCTGTCTCTAATGGGCTCATGCCAAGTGCCGCCTGAAGGTAGACGGAAAACGTCAAGAAGAAAGCTGAGACAACGTAGAAGAAGAGGACGCCCGTCAGTCCGCTCATCAGGCCAGGCCTACGGGTCAGCTCCACGCTGATCAGGGGCACGCCGCCTCGGCGGGCGTAGGCTATCTCATATTGGCAGAAGCCTGCGCCAGCAACGGGGCACGCGATGATCATCGCGCAGGCCCACCACGGCCAATCCAACTCCCGCCCTTCGACCAGGGGCACGATGAGCAAGCCCAGCGTAAGCGCGCACAGTAGCACCCCGATCCGGTCGATGGGTGCCGGGCTGTCACCACGGACGTCGGGAAGCAACGGCAGCCCGAAGATCAGAACGGCCACGACGACGGGCAAGTTGATGAGAAAGATGACTCGCCACTCTAGCTGAAAGATGTCCGCAGAGATCAAAGCTCCCCCGAGCGCCTGCGCGGCTACAGCAGCCAGTCCTACTGCGGCGCCGTAGAGGCCCAAGGCGCGCGCCCGCTCTTTCTCGGGGAACAGGGCGTGAATGGAGGCCAGTCCTTGAGGCGCCATTGCAGCAGCACTCAGGCCCTGCAGCACACGCCCGAGGATCAGCATGACGGGTGACGATGCGAGCCCACAGATCACCGATGTCAGTCCGAAGCCCGCGACGCCAATCAGGAAAATCTTCCGCCGACCGAAGAGATCGCCTAACCTTCCTCCTGTGATAAGGAAGACCGCGTAGGCCGCGGCGTATCCGGAAATGACGAGTTGCAGTTCTGCGCCGCTCGTGTTGAGGGAGCTCTGGATGGATGGCAAGGCGACGTTCACGATGAAGAAATCCAGCGGAGGCAGAAATGCTCCCACCAGCAACACCGCGAACGCCGACCATCGACGTGTAGAAGAGGTTGTCATATGCATGATCTCGGCGGCCGCGGGCCGTGTCAGTCGGGACGGCCGAAGCGTTCCGTTCCCGTGATGGGATGCCAATTCTGAAGCGGCGTGGCGTAGTGCATGGTGAAGACGCGCTCCAGAAACGCCCAGCGGCCTTCGCGTCGCTGATAGACGTCGCGGTATTGGCCGCTCACTTGAAGCGTGCCCTGATCAACGTCGTAAAAAAGACAATTCGCTGCGATCAGGCCATGGCCATCGTCACCGTCCACCGTAATCAGGGCGTTCGCCATCCAATGATGCATGTGGGGCATGCGCTCCATGTTGACGCGTGCTTGCGCCAGGATGGCCTCCAGGCCATCGGAATTGCCGTTTGCACCCAGTAGCAGTCGTGAATCGGGATGCCAGAGCGTGGCGAGCAACTCAATGTTCATGCTGTCGAACGCCTCGGCGTAGTTGGCGATCAGCGCATCGATGGCAAACCGGCTTTCGATGGCGTCAAGGCGTGCTTCGATTTCTTTGGACATTGTTTTCCGTACCGAATGATACATAAATAGAGTTAAAAAAAGGGGCTCGTATGGTGACCCCGCCTTGCTTCCGATTTAAATACCGAACGGTACAAATATAAGGGAGTGCGCAACGCCGTGTCAACCTCCCATCTTGAACATACGTTGCCATGCAAGAGAGGTCTTGGGCGCGATTTGCTCGAAGATTGTGTATCGACTAGTATGTATATTTTGACGAGCGGAGAAGTTCATGAATCAGCGGGGCCGGCCGCGCACGTTCGACCGCGATGCCGCGATCATTTCGGCGATGCATCTGTTCTGGGAACATGGCTATGAATCGACGTCTTTGTCGCAGCTGAAGGCGGCGATTGGCGGGGGCATTTCCGCGCCTAGCTTCTATGCGGCCTTCGAGTCCAAAGAGGCGCTGTACAAGGAGGCGCTGGAGCGATACATGGAGATTTACGGCAAGGTGACCCGTAGTCTCCATGACACGTCGCTTCCGCCACGGGAGGGCGTGTTCCTGGCGCTGCTTCGGTCGGCAAAAATGCAAACCGAGAGCGGCCACCCGAAAGGCTGCATGGTCGCGCTGGGCGTCGTTGGCGTCAGTTCTAACGGCAGCGAAGCCGTCACCCAATTGCTTCGTGAAGTACGCAGTCGCACGCGCGCAGGCTTTCGGGCTTGCGTAGCACGGGGCATCAAGAGTGGGGAACTGCGCAGCAGCACGGACCCGGCGGCGCTGTCCATCGCGTTCGACAGCTTTTTTCAGGGCTTGTCCGTGCTCTCCCGCGATCGCGTCCGGTATGCCGTCATCGAAAGAGCCGTGACCGACGCGATGGGGATCTGGGATGCCGCAGTGGCCCAGCCGATGCCTGAATGAGATTTGCAAAACGCAGCCTGAGGTCACCTGAGCGGCGCACATCGAGCCCATGAAGAATTTCAACTTGGGATTGAACCAGTCGACCAGGAAGACGCGCAAGCGCAAATTCCTTGACGAGATGGAATCATTCTTCATCGCGTTGTCCAGATGAGCAGCCGCCATGTGCCGCGCGATAGACTGCATTGACGATGCTCTCGTAGCCAGTGCATCGACACAGGTTGCCGCTGATGGCGCGCCGTATTTCTTCGTGACTCGGCAACGGATTCTGCTTCAGCAGATCCGCCGCTGCGACTATCATGCCGCTCGTGCAAAACCCGCACTGGAATCCGTTCTCCGCGATAAACGCCTCTTTCAGCGGCTCGATCCCTTCGATGCCTTCGATCGTGTGCACATCGTTGCCCGAAATCGACGCGGCCAGAACGAGGCATGCCTTTCGCACCTTGCCGTCGATCAGCACCGTGCACGCCCCGCAATCGCCGGTCAGACAGCCGACGCGGGTCCCTTTTGCATCCAGCGCATCGCGGATCACCTCGACGAGCAACAGCCGCGAGTCGACGTCCGCGAAACGCGGCTCGCCATTGAGCGTGAGCCGCACCTGAATCGTTTCGTTCATTCTTTCGCTCCCGCGAGTAGCGTGCGCAAATGCCGCTTTACGACACCCGGCACGATGGCGCGACGGTAAGCGCCGTCGGCTAGTTCATCGTTCCAGCCTTCGCCGACGAGATCGAGCGCCCTGCTCGCGGCTTCCTCGATGAGCGCATCGGGCGCGAGCAACGATCTCTCGTCGATCATGAAGCGGTGGTACGCCGGTCGGCGCCCTGCTGCACCAACCACGAGCCGCACGCTCGCCTTCGCGCCACGATGCAACGAGCACGCGACAGTCACGATCGGCCACGAACTCGCGCTCGCCTTGTACTTCTGGTACTGGCAGGCGATGAGCGTCGCGTCGTGCGGGACGAGAATGCCCGTGAGGAATTCATCCGCGCGCCGCACTGTACGAAACGCATCGGCGAAAAAATCACGCGCCGGCATGCAACGCTTGCCGTGGGACGAGCGCAACTCGAACACGGCCTCCAGCGCCGCAAGACAGCCCGGCGCATCGGACGATGGATTCGCGAAGCTCGCGGCTCCGCCGAGCGTTCCCTGATTGAGGATCGATGCGCCGCCCGTGACTTGCGCAGCCATCGCGGCAAGCAGCGGCGCATGGCTTGCGACAATCGGCGAGGCGAGCAGTTGCGCGTAGGTCGTCATCGCGCCGATACGCAGGTGCGTGCCGTCGAGCACGATCGAATCGAGACCGAGCGCGCTCAGACTGATGAGATGCGCAGGCCGCACGAGATTCGCCGACAGCGACGGCACCAGCATCGTGCCGCCGCCGAGCACGGACGCATCTTCGCCGAAGCGGGACAGTAAGTCCGCTGCTTCGTCGAGTTCCTTTGGCTGATGAAAATCGAAGCGATGCCCTATCACGCGCGTCGCTCCTGCAAGCAAGCAATCACGCGCGCGGGCGTTGCCGGCACGTGCGCGAGGCACGCATCGTCACCCAGCGCATTCGCCACGGCATTGCTGACGGCCGCAAGCGCGCCGCCGAGTCCCGATTCGCCCGCGCCCTTCATCCCGAGCGGATGAAACGGATTGAGCGTCACGCGATGCCCGACGCGGATCGGCGGAAGATCGTTTGCACGCGGTAGCAGGTAGCTCTTGAAGCGATCGGTGATCATGCGATTCTGCTCGTCCATCCTGATGAGTTCCCACAGCGCCACGCCGATGCCCATCACGACTGCGCCTTTGAGCTGCCCTTCCACGAGCGCGGGGTTGATCATCGCGCCGCAGTCGTGCACCACGGCATAGTCGAGTAGCTTGCTGTTGCCGGTGATCATGTCGAGTTCGAGCGCGACGGCATGTACGGAATACGAGAACGTCGGGTAAGTGGCGATGCGGCCTTGCGCGTCGGGTTCCACGCGTACATTCTTCGGCGCGAAACTGCGCGTCACTTCGAGCGGAAGCGTCACGCCGGCCGCCACGGTGAACGGACGCAGGTGCGCGCCGAGCGTGAGTTCGGCCACAGTGATCTGCGCGCCGTTCGACTGGCGACGCGCATGACCGTCGCGCAGCACGATGTCGTCGGCCGCTCCGCCGAGCATGTTGGCGGCGCACTGCGCGAGCCGGTCCCGCAGTTCGCACGCGGCAAGGTACGCGGCCGTGCCGCCGTACATTAGCGCGCGGCTGCTGGCGTTGCCGGTGCCGAGCGGCGTCACGTCGGTATCGCCTTCGATGATGCTCACCTGGTCGGCGCGCAAGCCGAGCTCGCCCGCGACCATCTGCGCGATGCCGGTGTCGCTGCCGCTGCCGGGGGACGTCACGCCTGTCAGCACCTGTACATCGCCCGACGGCATCATGCGTACCGTGGATGTCTCGTAGCCGTTGGGAAAATTTCCTGGCCGCGCGCCGCCCTCCGGCGTGAGTTCGAACGCAATGCCGATCCCGATGCGACACTCCGAATCGCGCGCGGCGCGCGCCCGTGCCTGCCATCGCGGGTACTCGAACATCGTGAGCAACTGCTCGAGGCCGCCCGGATAGTCGCCGCTGTCCACGTTCAGGCCGGATGGCAGGAGGCGCGGCAAGGCATCGCGCGCGACGAGGTTACGTCGGCGCAGTTCGACCGGATCCATGCCGGTCTGTTGCGCGAGCAGATCGATCGCGCGTTCGAGCACGAGATTGCCAATCTCCTTGCCGTAACCACGTATCGCTTGCCACGGCGGCTGGTTGGTCATGGCAAGTGAGCACTCGACGTCGCAATGCTCAATCCTATAGACGGTCGGAAACACTGCCGGCGTGACGAGCGCCATTGCCCAGCTATGACCAGCGCCGATGATCCCGACATCGACCAGAATGCGATCACGCCAGCCGATCAGCCTGCCGTTCTCATCAGCGGCAATCTCGAAGCTGTGATGCTGTGAACGCGCGCCCGCGAGCAGGGTTTCTCGCCGCTCCTCGATCCATGCCACCGGGCGCTTCGTGAGCCGGCTGAAAAGCGCGACCAGCACTTCCTCCGGATGCCCCGCCATCTTGAGCCCGAACGTGCCCCCGATACGCGGCGCGATCACACGCACCTGTGACTCCTTCACGCGCAGCGCCGTAGCGATCAGCCAGCGGCTCGTATGGGGATTCTGGAACGTGCCGGTGAGCGCGTAACGCTCGCCGCGCGCATCCCATTCGGCGACATAGCAGAGCGTTTCCATCGGCGCGCTCGTCGACGAGCCGATGGTCAGTTCACCTCGCGCGACGTGTGCCGCGCGCGCGAAGGCGGCGTCGGCGTCGCCCGAGCGAATGCGGTCGTGCACGAGCAAATTCGTGTCCCAGCCGGGCTGGACGATCCGCGCACCGTCGCGCAAGGCTTCTTGCGCGCTGACAATCGGCGTGTACGTTTCGTAGTCGATGCGAATTTTCGCGAGCGCCGCTTGCGCATCGTGAACCGATGTCGCCACGAGCGCCGCCACGGGTTGTCCGAAGTACGTCGCTTCGCCGAGCGCAAGGCAGCGGCTCTGCAGGGGACCGCGTGCGCCCTTCGCGGGCAGGTCCATCGCCGGCGGCATCGCATCGCTGAAGCGGGCCGCTTCCTCGCCCGTCAGGCCGGCGACGACGCCGGGCATCGCCAGCGCGTCGGACAAATCGATCGACAAGATCCTCGCGCACGCGTGCGCGCTGCGCAGTATGGCGAGATGGAGGGCATCGCGAGGAACGAGATCGGCACTGTAGTCGACACGTCCCGAGACGAAGCGCGCGCCATCCAGCCGCGCTACGCTCTCTCCGAGCAGGCTCCCCGGCGATGCGTCCTTAAAGATCTGTTCCATGTTTGCCGCGAGCGGGCCCGATTGCGCAGGCCTCGACGTTCGTTGGTTGATCATGCATTCGCCTGGCGGCAGGTGCGCATGCACAGCAACGCGCATGCGCCCAGTGCAAGCAGCGTAGTCATCAGATAAAGCCCGCTGCTCAGCGTGCCGCTCAGTGTCTTGAGCCAGCCCATTGCGAACGGACTAGCAAAGCCGCCTAAGAGGCCGAGGCTGTTGACGAACGCGATTGCAGCCGCAGCCGCCCACGAGCCCGCGAAATAGTCCGATGCGAGCGACCACAACAGCGGAAGCGTGACGAACACCGTGGTCGATGCGATCGTCAGCAGCACGATGGTCGCCGTCAGATCATGCGCCATCAGCGGCAGCAGCGAAAGCGCGATTGCCCCTGCGAATGCAGCCAGCGCGCCATGCCAGCGACGCTCCAGCAGCCGGTCCGAGTTTCGGCAGATCAGCACCATGCCCACGGCCGCGATCCCGTAGGGAATCGCCGAGAGCCAGCCGATACGCTCGACGCTCGTCGCGCCCGCGCTTTTTAGTACCGTCGGCAACCAGAAGCTCAGCGCATAAGTGCCGCAGATGAACGTGAAATACGCGAAGCTCATAAGGTACACCTTCGGATCGGTGACCACCTGCCGCAACTGCCCGGTATGCTTCGGCTCCGCGTCGCTCCCTTCGACACGCAATGCATGGCGCAAAGCGTCGCGCTCCGGTTCGGTCAGCCACTTCGCACGCGCGATGTCGTCCGACAGCGTGAACCACGTCACGATGCCGAGCAGCACCGCAGGAGCAGCTTCGACGATATAAAGCCACTGCCAGCCCGCGAGGCCCGCGACGCCGCCGAGCCGCGACATCGCCCAGCCCGACACCGGTCCGCCGATTGCCCCGGCGATCGGAAAGCCCGTCATAAAGAGGCCGAGAATCTGGCCACGGCGATGACGCGGAAACCACTGGCTCAGGTAGTACACCACGCCCGGAAAGAAGCCGGCCTCGAACACGCCGAGCAGAAAACGCAGCCCGTAGAACGCCGTCGGACTCGATACCATCGCCATCGCGCAGCCGGTGATGCCCCAGAGAACCATGATGCGCGTGATGGTCTTGCGTGCGCCGATGCGCTGCAAGAGCAGATTGCTCGGCACCTCAAACAGAAAATAGCCGATGAAGAAAATGCCGGCGCCCAAACCGTACACCGCATCGCTGAAGCCGAGCGCGTCCTGCATCTGGAGCTTGGCAAAACCGACATTGATGCGGTCCAGATACGCGACCACATAGCACAAGATCAGCAGCGGCACGACCCGCAGCGCGACCTTGATATACAGCGCACGATCCGCGTCGCCCGGGACCCTCGTTTCTGCAGGCATGTCTGCATGTAAAACGGCTTTTCTCGACATGATGGCCCTCTCAGTAAAGATGGACCAAACGGAATGCAAACGACGGATAGCGATTCATCAACTGTCTCCTGGTCCTGCCGGCACTCGATGTCGGCGGCGTGTGTTCTTGTCGGGGCGCGCCCAAAGGCGCTGGATCGTCCTGATCGATATTCCAAAAACTGATCGATCGAACAGTCAGCACAGTAGCGGACGAGTCAACGCTGAGTCAACGATGATTTCGCCCGGCATTTCCCTTGTTGACTGATCGATCAGTCAGGGATAGGATTGGCGCCTGTAGAGCCTTTTCGGATATTGCCAGCGACATCCCGGCACGCATCCACGCCACATCCCAACGTTCAGAGGACTCAGCCGTGACCCAATTCAACGACTACGCAGACAAGTTCGAGACTATCCGCATGACACGCACTTACGGCGTGCTGGAAATGCACTTCCACACGCACGGCGGCCCGCTCGAATGGAACCTGACCGCGCATCGCGAGTTCGAGCAGGCGTTTCTCGACGTAGGCCGCGATCGTGAAAACGACGTGGTGATCATGACCGGTACCGGCGACTCCTTCAGCGGCCCCGCGATCGCCCCAGGAATGCATCACAACCGCAATTCGATGACGCCGACGATCTACGACCCGATCTACTGGGAAGCGAAGCATCTGCTAATCAATCTGCTCAACATCGAAGCGCCGGTGATCAGCATCCTCAACGGGCCCGCCGTACGGCATGCGGAGATTCCCTTGCTGGGCGATATCGTGCTGGCATCCGATAAGGCAACCATCCAGGACACCGCGCACTTCCAGGGCGGCATGGTGCCCGGCGACGGCATGCACCTGATCATGCCGCTGCTGATGGGCCGCGCGCGGGGTCATTACTTCCTGCTCACGGGTCAAAACATCAGCGCAAGCGAGGCGCAGGAGATGGGTCTCGTGAACGAAGTCATGCCCGCCGCCGACCTGCTACCGCGCGCCCGCGAACTCGCGCAGCTGATGCTCAAGCAGCCGCGTCTCGTGAGACGCTATACGCGCACCTGCCTGAACCAGGAGTTGAAGGCGCGCTTGCATGACGTACTGGGCTACGGACTCGCGCTCGAAGGCATCGCCCGCATGAAGGAAACGGCTGCCTGAGGCGGCGCTTCGCAGCTGCATCGCCATTCACACCGAATATCAAGGAGACAACATGACTGTCAGCAGTATCACGAGACCCATCGACATGGTGGGCTCAGTTATTGACGTAGTCGATTCCACGCCTGATGTGCTGGGCGAATCGATCATCTGGGACGAGAAAACGCAATTGCTCTGGTGGGTCGACGGTATCGGTCAGGTCATCCATCGCCTTGACACTTCGAACGGCGTCAAGAAAAGCTGGCCGATGCAGGAAGAGATCGGCAGCATCGGACTGCGCGCCAAAGGCGGTCTGCTGGTGGGCATGCGTTCCGGGTTCTATTTCTTCTCGCCCGAATCCGGCGAGCTGACCGAGATCGCGCGCCCCGACGCCGAGCGGCCGAAAAACCGCTTCAACGACGGCAAGTGCGACCGGCACGGCCGCTACTGGTCCGGAACCGTGGAGGCCGCCGCCTATACGCCGCGCGGGCGCCTGTACCGGCTCGACCCGGACCTGCAGCCGAAGCTGATCATGGAGGGCATCACTTGCATCAACGGCATCAGCTTCAGCCCGGACAACCGGCTGATGTACATGACCGACTCCTTCAGTTGCCAGATCGACGTGTTCGATTACGATTCGGTCGACGGCGCCATCTATAACCGCCGGAAGTTCGCAGACGTGCCGCTCGGGCGCGGCATCTGCGACGGATCGACCGTCGATGCCGATGGCTGCTTCTGGAGCGCGAACATGGACGGCTGGTGCGTGACGCGCTACGACCCGCGCGGACGGATCGACATGGTCGTCAATCTGCCGGTGCGGCGCGTGAGCAGCCTGTGCTTCGGCGGCCCAGATCTGGATATCTTGTTCATTACCACGGCGCGCCGCCGGATGAGCGAAAAGGAACTCGCGCAGCAACCGCTCGCCGGCAATGTGCTTGCGGTGCGGCCTGGCGTGAAGGGACTGCCGGAACCGGAGTTTCTCGGCTGACGGCACGTGGGGGGGCCCGATTCTGTCCTGTCGGGCCAAGCAGCTTCACGGTATACTGACTGATCGATCAAACAGCCTGGAGAGGTCGCCTCGGAAATGAGTGCACAACGAGACAAGTCCGCGAAAGCCGCCAGTCCGGCTCAGGGGTCCGACCGCGGATCGGGCTCGCGCCTGTCGGCGATCCTGAACGCGGCGGAGCGGGTGTTCGGCCAACACGGCTATGCCGGTGCGAGCATGCGCAACATCGCAGATGAAGCCGGAGTCGCCCAAGCGCTCGTGCATTATCACTGCGCGACAAAGGACAAGCTCTACGAGGCCGTCTTCGAGCGCCGCTCGTCGGCCATCAATCTGTATCGCGGCAAGCTCCTCGACGCCCTGTTCGCGAGCGAGCAGACCGTGACGGTCGAAGACGTACTGACCATCGCCTTCACGCCGCTGTCGGACATTTTCAATGGTGACGAAGCTGCGAACCTCGCACTCTATGTTCAACTGGTCGCTTCCGTCAGCCTCGGCAGCGATGAGCGTTCACGGCGCATTCGTGAGACTTATTATGACCCGATCGCGGAACGGTTCATCGATGCACTGCATACGGTGTTGCCCGGTATCGCACGCGAACAGGCGGTATGGGCCTATTTGTTCTCAGTCGGGGCGCGGCAACAGGCGCACGCGCTCAATGGCCGCGCGAAGCACCTGGGTGCGCGGGACCGCGCGAAGAAGTCGACAGCTCACTACTCCGATCTCGTGCGCTTTGCAGCCGCCGGCATTCGCGAACTGGTACGCAATGGCGCGGAAACGATGGACACCGGCAGGGCGTCGAGCAGCAAGGCGAAGGTGACGAAGACCCCACGCGCTCGCAACGCGTCGGCAGTGTCGAGTACGGAGCCAAGATCCGACTCAAAAGGAGCAAGGTCGCATGGTAGATGACATTGGAGCGGATGCCCGGGCACAACGACTCGCCGAATTCGACAACGTCGCCATTTCCGTGACTGACATCGATCGTTCCGCGGATTGGTATGGCCGCTTGTTCGGATTTCGCCGCGGATACTCGACTTACATTGAATCCATGCAAGCGCATTTCCAGATACTCGAACGGAGCGACATGCGGATCGAACTGCTTTCGCGCGCAACAACCGTTCGCAACTCCGATGCCGATATTGTCCCCGGCCCGCATATCGACAAGACCGGCGTCAAGGCGGTCGTATTCCGCACATCCGACCTCGAAGCCGTGACATGGCACCTCGAGAGGGAAGGCGCGAGCTTCGAATGGAAGATGAAACACCTGTCCGAGGATGGCTTGCGCGCGACGATGATACGCGATCCCGACGGCACCATCATCAACATCCTGCAATATCCGTAAGCATCGAATCCCCATCAAGCCGGGTTCCCGCACGAGACCATCGCGATTCCGCACACGGACCCAAGCAGTCTCACCGACCGTCTCCGACGCATAGGGGCCTCGAACAGCCGGTCTTGTGATTAGTTGACCGGCAGGTTGTGGCCGATCGCAGGAGGTCGTCCACGGCCGCTTATCAGCACTCCACTTCGCGAATCTGGATCTGGCTGACTGACCGCTTTGAAGACGGCGGTCTGATCGGAGTGGGTCGGGTGTACGCACCGCGAGCGGCCGCCCCTAGGCAGTACAAATTTATCGACCGCTTTGCAGCGAAAAGGCTGAAGAGCGGGCGGCCGCAGCTCGGCCCGTTGCCGCCATTCGCTATTGCGCGAAGTGGCCGTTCAGTCACCCTCGACTCAGCTAGGCGCGACGACCATGCACAGCGTGTAGGCGCTCGAAGCATTCAGACCAACTGCGCTCGAAAAAGCTGCATCCAGACCACGAAGTACAGCCGAGATCAAAACCGTGAACGGCCTGTGAGTCCAGCCCGCTTGCATCATTGCCTGCATTCCGTGGCCTGCAATTCGGCATCGGTCATCGCCGCTGGACGATCGTCTCGCGGGAAGGCTGACCATCCACGGACATCGAGCTGGGGTCGGTGTTTGACTTTGAGACTGGGATTGGCGCGGGGCTGGTTATCCTCCACCCTGCAGCCTTGAGCGCTCTCGCTATCTTCTGAGCCACGTCGAAGCACTCGGGATCGTCCCGTAGATACGGGATTACAACCGGCTCGGAAGGTTGTCCTCGAAGTTCTTCAAACGGCGTGCGAGGGCACAGCGAGAGCATGAAAAGTACGCTGGGATGAAGTGCCGACTGTACCGGCATCTGCATGCTCAGCGGCACAAAGGTCAGTGCGGCGGACGACCATATCTCGTTGGCACAGTGAGCATCGCATCCGGCACCGCATCGAGCTCAAGCTGGTGTGCGCGTCGTTCACGACGACGCTGTTTTCCGGATCGCGGCCCTGCAGCCTGTTTACGCTGAACGCGAAATATGAATCTCATCTGCCAAACGGACAACATTTATACGCCGCTTGGGTAACTGTGTGAGATTTAGGGACAAACCACTCGGCAGAATGACCGCTTCTCGCGGTTGAGAACCCGTTCTTCTTTATGGTGGATGGGATGGTGGATAGGATCCATAAATCGGGCTGTAATCCTTATATTAACTCACTCTTTGGCGGACACCGCCTCCGCCAGCGCGATCTCTGAAAGCCCCGTAATTTCTGAATTACGGGGCTTTTTGTTTTTTGGCGCGCAATTGATTCATCAGCAAGCAAGAACAGCGAGATTCTCTTTCGATCATGACGAACTGGTTGCACCGACGCCGGGGAATCAAGAAATTCGAGCATCCAGAACTGCTTACCAGTCGGCATGCTCTAGCGTGCTATCGATCTTGGTTCATGGAGAAGCGCGCGTTTGATCGAGCCGCATGATCCAACACTGAAAGATCGACCAATAAGGCTTCGCGAAGGCGAATTCCCTGTGAAACCGCTCGAAACATGGCCAACTCGCCGCACTGGGTAACAAAAGCTTAAAACGAGACAACCGTCCGATACGGCTGCATGCCCAAGAGCAACAATCAATCGGATTCCTCCGATATATGAGGCATCGCCCGATCCCTATCCTTGACCTTGCTTCCTCGTCGCGTTAAACGCCTTTTCGCGATAAGGAAGCCGTTCGAAGTGTTTGACCTCGCCTCGCGCGAGGTCTTTTTTTGCCTACCGCGCACGTGCACTTGCAAACGGCAACGAGCGCCCAAACCCTATCTGCCACAATCCGCATGAACAAGGCGGCTTAATTACCATCTAACCGCCTCATCGATCGATAAAGCGGAGACAAGCCTGATGAAGCCAAGCCGTATCGCGCAAGTAACTTTGGGTTGCATCGCCATGACAGGCATAACAGCGCATGCACAGCCGCAATCCAACACTCAATGGCGTCAGGCAGAAACCTCGTTTTTCGATCTGATTCAAAACGGCTACGGAATCGTAGCCGTGACGAGCATCGCCGAACGCGCGTCCGGTTTGCCTGCGGATACTTACGTGCTGCAGAAAAACAATAGCGTTTTTCGTTGCGTCGAAACGCGCGCCGCCGAGCCAGAAACAACGAGAACCGCCGCGCCATTGCGCTGTGCGGAACTCGTCAAACCCTTCGTGGATTGATCAACCTACCGGCGCTTCGCCCTCGCCTGTTTCCTTTCCTGGGCGATCGTTTGGCGACTGCTTGCGGCCTTCGTCATCGCGTTCGGGCAGCTTGCTCTTCTCGTTGTCGCTGTGTTCGGCGGGTTGTGCTTCGGCCGGCTTCGCTTCGCTAGTCATGGCTCCTCCTGTTTGCCTTGGGTGTAAGCATCGTCAGCAAATCCTGCGCCTGTAAGAAGCGCATCCAAAAAAGCGCACGCAGAATCGCAAACACTGCGGCGCCGACACGGGCTACCATCGATCCATCGTCATCAGATGCTACTCGCGATGCCTAAAGCACCGATTCCGCCGTCAGCCACGCTCGTCGCCATCGTGCTTGCCGCGACATTGGCCGCCTGCACGATCACGCCGCCACCGAGCGTCATCGAAGCACGCTCCGCCGCAACCGCACCGTCTCGCGCATCGCTTGGCGACTACAAGGAGCGCGTCGCGCAACGTATCCTCGAACGCAATCCGTCGTACGTGCTGAAGGGCACGCCGCAAGCCATGCTGCGCTCGTTCGTGCTGGTGTCCTTCACCGTGGATCGCAACGGGCGCGTCGTCAATTCGTCGGTGTATCGCACCAACGGCGACGACGAAGCCGAAGCCACCGCGCTCGCCTCGCTGCGGCGCTCGTCGCCATTGCCCGTGCCGCCCGCACGCCTCCTGAACGGCAACGGCCAGCTCGAACTCTTCGAAGGCTGGATGTTCAACGACGACGGCCACTTCCAGTTGCAAACGTCGCATTCGCCACAAGCAACGACCATCGATTGATTGGCGCTCTCGCGGCACGCTCGTTATAATTTTTGACATCCCGGCCGGGCCCGCTTCCGGCATGGCCTTCAGACCGCGCCTACCCCTCGCGTCCGTTGAAAGTCTTTGTCCGGTTCGCGCTCTACTCCTGCGAGCCGCTCGACCGTTTTACCGCCCACCCCAACAAGCGTCTTGCGTGCGCTCTTACGCCTTGCTCGCCCATCGAGCAGGAATGCGCCACCATAAGCACCACAAAAGCGACACGACAACGGAGACACCATGTCATCACCCACGCTTTCCGCCGCCAAGCCAGGCGACGGCGCCCAAAGCACCTCGCGCGTGATCTTCGCGAGCTTCATCGGCACCGCGATCGAGTTCTACGATTTCTACGTCTATGCGACAGCCGCCGCGCTCGTCATCGGGCCGGTGTTCTTTCCACACGGATCGCCGGCCGCGCAAGCGCTTTCGGCTTTCGTCACGTTCGGCATTGCGTTCGTCGCGCGGCCTATCGGCTCGTTCATCTTCGGGCACTTCGGCGATCGCGTCGGCCGCAAATCGACGCTCGTCGCGTCGCTGCTCGTCATGGGCATTTCAACGACGCTCATCGGCTTCGTGCCCGGCTACGATTCCATCGGCAGTCTTGCGCCCGTGCTCCTGTGCATCCTGCGCTTTGGGCAAGGCATCGGGCTCGGCGGCGAATGGGGCGGCGCGGCGCTGCTTGCAACGGAATACGCGCCCAAGGGCAAGCGAGGCCTCTTCGGCATGTTCCCGCAGCTCGGGCCGTCAATCGGCTTTCTTGCTTCCAACGGCCTGTTCTTCGGCCTCGCGCTCTCACTCTCCGACGAACAGTTCCGCAGTTGGGGCTGGCGCGTGCCGTTCATCGTGAGCGCGGTGCTCGTCGGGCTCGGGCTTTACGTGCGCCTGAAAATCGCGGAGACGCCCGCATTCCGCACTGCCGTCGAGCGTCACGAGCGCGTGCGCGTTCCCATCGCCACGCTGCTCGGCCGTTATCTTGCGCCGACCTTGCTCGGCGCCTTCGCGATGGTCGTCTGCTACACGCTCTTCTACATCTCGACGGTCTTCTCGCTGTCGTACGGCGTCTCCACGCTGCATTTCTCGCGCGAAAAATTCCTCGGTCTCTTGTGTTTTGCCGTGCTGTTCATGGCAATTGCGACGCCGATCTCGGCCATCGCCAGCGACCGCTTCGGCAGACGGCCCGTGTTGATCGTCGGCTGTCTCGCGGCGATTCTCTCCGGCTTCGCAATGCTGCCTCTGCTCGGCAGCGGCAACACGGTCTACGTCGCGCTCTTTCTGACCATTGAATTGTTCTTGATGGGCGTGACTTTCGCGCCGATGGGCGCGCTCCTGCCCGAGCTGTTCCCGACGAGCGTGCGCTACACCGGCGCGGGCGTCGCGTACAACTTGGGCGGAATTCTGGGCGCATCGGTGGCGCCTTATATCGCGCAATTGCTCGCAAATCGCGGCGGACTGTCGTGGGTCGGCGGGTACGTATCGGCGGCGGCGGCGGTGAGCCTCATCGCCGTGCTGTGCATGCGCGAGACGCGCGACATCGCACTTGAATAGCGTTCGAATGACTTCGATGGCGATACCGGCGCGTTCAGCGATCGCGCTGGTTCACCGCATGTGCGGGCACCGGCTGGCCCTTGATGAGCGGCACGCGCTTGCGTTCCCGTTCGACGCGCGTGCGCTTGCGCTCGGCCCAGAAGTGTGCGAGCCATAGGAGCGTGCCGACAGCGAGCGCATCGGCGGCGAGACCGCCAATCCACTGATAGTGCGTCATGCCGATGGCGCGCAACGCCGAATCCAGCACGAGTGACACACACGTGCCCGCGATGAAGCACACGAGCCCTTGCTGCCCGATAGTCACCACGCCCGGCAATTTAGCCGCGAGCGCCTTGATCCATCCCGCATAGACCGCGCGTGCGATCACCCATGCAACGGCGGCGAAACTCACGATACGCAACGTCGCCAGGTTCTGCTTGAGGTAACCCGGCGGCGCTTGCGTTTCCAGGAAGAGCTTGAAGAATGCGAAGGTCAGTGCGATCGCGATCGCTCCGCACGTCAGCCAACGCGCAGTACGGCTTGCGTGGAAGTCGTTGCTGACAGGCTGCACGCGCGCAAGGATGCCCATCACGAACATGAGCTGCCACGCGAACGGATTGAACGACCACGCTTCGGCGTAGGTCGAGGGCAGCGCGCGCGCCAAGGGAAGAGCGGCGAGCCACACGAGCAGACTGCCGAACATGGCGATAACGGGCTTCCTCTCGGCGAGCGGAACCACGAAAGGCACCGCGAGCGCGAAGATGGAGTACATCGGCAAGACTGACGAAAGATACGGCTGCTGGCGCAAGGTCGTGATGTCGAACAAGAGCCCGACCGGACGGGCAAGGAACGTCGGCCATTCGGTGTACCGCAGCATCGGCGAATCGATCTTGAGGAGCATCAGCAATGCGCCGCCGATCAACATGAGAACCGCGGTCAGCAGATAGGCGCGATAGATCTCCCAGCTGCGCTTGAAAAAGCGTCGGCGGGCGGCTTGTGCACTACGGCGAGTCGCAAGCGCCGTGTATGCCGCCGCCGACGCATAACCGCCGAGGAAGACGAATACTTCCGCAGAATCGCAGAACGCGTATTGATGCAGCGTAAAGTGCGACAGCACGCTTCCCGATATATGGTCGACCGCGATAATGAGCAGCACGACGCCTCGAAAGAAATCGACTTCGAGAGAACGTTGGGTCGGGGAACTCATTGGACGAATGCTCCACGCACTGCGGTCGGGCGCGCGGCCAACATGGCGTTCGCGCGCATACGGGGTTTGTACCTAGCCTTAAAAGAAAATTCCCTGAATCAACGCGTATTTAAATTAACACTTGAAGACAGTCGGGAAGCTGGCGGCAAAATGACTATTTTGTTGGGTGTTGCAGTAACTATGCCAATACCTAATACTCGATAAAACGCCGGTCGCGGGAAGGAATGCCGTTTCAATCGACAGGAGGCGAAAATGCCTTTTCATCTGCAGAGTTCGCATCTCGTCGTGGTCATCGCACTGGCCTTGGTGACGGCCTTGCTCCTCGCGATGAAGTTCCGGCCGCTCACATGGCGCGGCGTCGTTTGCGAGGCGCTCATTGCGAATATCGGAGCCATCGGCGCGGTGATCGCTTTCGAGATGCTTACCGGCTGAAAACGTGTCCAGTTTTCGACTGACCAAGATTTTTCAAGCCGATTGAACTTTCGTCACGGGCAAAAGTCTTTTCAGGGGTGCCGTGCATGCGCGGCAACCTTCTCCTCTCCGCTCCCGTTATCGGGAGCGTTTCTTGGGCGCCTGGCGAAAGCCTCGCGCCTGTTCTTTTTTCTGGCTCCGGGGTCTGCTTCGTCAGGCGTAACCTGCCGCATGCTTGGGACGCTCGCTATACTCTGCCCTTTGGCCGAAGCGACCGCATGATCCGAGCGCTACGTTCTCTTTCTCTTCGCACCGCGCGACGCACACGCGGCCTGTGGCGTCGCTACGGTATCTTCTGGCTTGGCGCAATCGCCGTCGGACTGATCGCCGTCTACTATGCGCGGCTGATCGACTGGGGCTACGGACTTTTTCTCGATGCGCGCGCCGCGCACGCCTGGCTGCCGCTCGTCATCACACCGGCTGCCGCCGCGCTATGCGTTTTCGTCACGCGCAGGTTCTTTCGCGGCTCGGAAGGCAGCGGCATCCCGCAGGTCATCGCCGTACTCAACAGTCCGACTTCGGAAGCCGGCGGACGGCTGCTTACGCTCAGGATTCTCGCGAGCAAGATCGCCGTTTCGTTCATCGCGATTCTGGGCGGCTTCACCATCGGCCGTGAAGGTCCGACCGTGCAAGTCGGCGCGGCGCTCATGTTCAACATGCGGCGCTTCTACCCGCGCTCGAACTCGCTGATCGAACGGCAACTCGTGCTGGCGGGCGCGGCGGCCGGTCTGTCGGCGGCGTTCAACACGCCGCTCGCGGGCATCGTCTTCGCCATCGAGGAGCTCACGCGCAGCTTCGAAGTGCGCACGAGCGGCGTGCTGATCACGGGCATCATCATCGCGGGGATCGTGGCGCTCGGGCTCAACGGCAACTACACGTATTTCGGCACCATCGACGTCGGCACGCACTTTTCGAACATGCTGGCCGTCGCGGTGATCGTGACCGCCATCGTCACGGGCATGGCGGGCGGCGTCTTCTGCTGGCTCCTTCTGAACACGTCGAGGTGGATTCCCGCGCCCTTGCGGCATTTGCATGCGTCGCGGCCGGTCGTGTTCGCCGCGCTGTGCGGACTGGTCATCGCGATCGTCGGGCTCGTGTCGGGTGGCACGACCTTCGGCAGCGGCTACGCGGAAGCGCGCGGTCTGCTCGAAGGCCGCGAACATCTTTCGGTGTTCTACCCGCTATTGAAAATGATCTCGATGATCGGTTCGTATCTGCCGGGCATTCCGGGCGGCATCTTCGCGCCGTCGCTGTCGATTGGCGCGGGCTTCGGCAACGTGTTGCATCTGCTGTTCGGACAGATGTCGCTGCCCATGATGATCGCGCTCGCGATGGTCGGCTATCTTGCGGCCGTGACGCAATCGCCGATTACGGCGTTCGTCATCGTGATGGAGATGATCAACGGCCACGCGCTCGTCATCTCGCTGATGGCGACCGCGCTGGTGTCGAGCCGCGTGTCGCGCTTGTTCGCGCCGCCTTTATACGAGGCGCTGTCCGAGCGCTATATGGCGCCGTTGCCACAACCGGCGGCCTCGCCCGAGGTGCCGGAAGCAGACGAGGCCGTCGTCGAGAAAGACGCGGCCCCGCAAAAGTAATCAGCCTTAGGCGCCGATCAGTCCCAATGCCCTGCCACATAGCGATGCTGGCCGTGATCTTCGACCCAAACGGCCGGCACCCAGTGATGGCCGACGTGCTCGGCTTCCCAATGGCCCCCCGCCCAGACGTAGTGGCCGTGTTCCCAGTTCCAGTGGCCCTGATCCCACACGTAACCCGCGCGTGCGGGCGGCACCGGCTCATGGCGCGGCGCGGGCGGCGCGCTAGGCGCCACGATCACGATTTCGGCCGATGCCGCGGTCACGGTGAGCGCGCCAGCGACGATAAGCGCGGATGAAGCGAGCAAATGGCGAACGGAAGTTTTCATGCTTGGACCTCGTATTCCAGGACATTGAACGCGCCGGGTGGCGCGGATTTTCATGTCGGCAACGCAACCTTGCTGCCGATGTCCGTTCAATGCGCGACGTGGTCAAAAGGAAGACAAACGTCTGATTACGAGATGACCGAAGTGCAACCGAATATTGATGAAAGCTACGCGCATTTGAAGCCGCGCGCAAACGATAACATCGCCATGAAAAAAGCCAGGATCGCCCGATCCTGGCTTCATACCTTCATCTCGATACACAAGTCCGGCGTTATGCCGGCGGTATCTCGATCTTCACTTCCAGCACTTCGAGATCGTCCTGACGTTCGAGGCTCACTCGAATATCGTCGTCAGTAATCTTCACGTACTTCGAAATCACCGCAACCAGTTCCCGTTGCAACGCCGGCAGGTAATCGGCGGCGGCTTTGCCACCCGCGCGCTCGTGCGCAATGATCAACTGCAAGCGTTCCTTCGCGACCGCAGCGGACTTTTTCTTCTCGCCCAGCAAAAACGAAAGAATCGACATTGCGTCCCCTTACTTGGTGCCGAAGATACGTTGCAGCAGCCCTGGCTTTTGATAATCCGTGAAGCGCAGCGCCTTTTCCTCGCCGAGAAAACGCGACACCACGTCCTTGTACGATTCCGCAACGTCGGTGCCGTCCAAATGCACCGCGGGCAAGCCCTGGTTCGATGCATGCAGCACCGCTTCCGACTCCGGAATCACGCCGATCAGTTCGATCCGCAAGATCTCCTGGATGTCGTTCAACGACAGCATCTCACCTTCGGAGACGCGCTTCGGGTTGTAGCGCGTGATCAGCAAATGCTCCTTGACCGGGTCCTTGCCTTCGATCGCGCGCTTGGTCTTCGAAGCGAGAATGCCGAGGATACGGTCCGAGTCGCGCACGGACGACACTTCCGGGTTCGTCACGATAAGCGCTTCGTCCGCGAAGTGCATGGCCATGAGCGCACCCGACTCGATACCCGCCGGCGAGTCGCAGATGATGTACTCGAAGTCCATCTTGCTCAGTTCGTCGATCACCTTCTCCACGCCTTCGAGCGTGAGCGCGTCCTTGTCACGCGTCTGAGACGCCGGAAGGATGTAAAGGTTCTCGAGCTTCTTGTCCTTGATGAGCGCCTGATGCAGGTTCGCCTCGCCCTGGATCACATTGATGAGGTCGTACACCACGCGGCGTTCGCAACCCATGATGAGGTCGAGGTTGCGCAGACCGACGTCGAAGTCGATCACGGCCGTCTTGTGGCCGCGCAATGCGAGCGCCGATGCGAAGCTCGCGCTGGTGGTCGTCTTGCCGACGCCGCCCTTCCCCGAAGTCACCACAATGATTTTTGCCATACAAGTACCTTGTGTTCGTCAAATAGGTCCGTCGCGTTGCTTAATCGAGCGCGCGCCAAGGGGCATCGGGCGCGCGGCGTCAGGTCAGCCGCAGCGGTTCGATCATCAGTTTTTCTTCGTCCAGCCAGATCTGCACCGGCTTGCTCTGTACATCGGGCGAGAGCGGGTTCTCGGTCGTCCGGTAGATTCCCGCGATGGAGATGAGTTCCGGTTCGAGACAAGTGCAGAAGATCCGCGCGTCGTGATTGCCGTGCACGCCTGCGAGCGCGCGGCCTCGCAATGGCGCATAGATATGGATATTGCCTTCCGCGATGACCTCGGCGCCGTACGACACGAGCCCGAGCACGATGAGATCGCCCTTCGCGTAGACCTGCTGACCCGAGCGCAACGGCCGGTCGATGATGGTCGACGGCTGCGGCAGCGCGGGCGGCGGCGTGATGGCGACTGCTGCTTCGATCGCCGCGGCGGCCTCGACGTTAGGCTTGGCCTCATCGACCGAAGGCTTCGGCGCGCCACGCCGGTCGCGCGCTTCGAGGACCGGCAAGCCGCCCTCGCTTGCCCATTGAATTGCCCAGCGCTGCACCGGCAACGCGACGATGCCCACGGGCCGCATGCGCACGCTCTTCAGAAGCGTCTCGAGCTCCGCGAGCGAGACGCGCTCGCCTTCGCCGCCTTCGGCTTTCTCGGCGAGCCGGCGCACGTCGATGGCGACCACGTCGCCCGCGAAGAATTCGGGAGTCGCCTCGAAGCGCCGCGTGAGTTCAGTGCGCAGGGCATCGAGGTCTGGAGTCTTGACGACGAAGTAGAGCGTGTCGACGGAGCCGCTGCGCAGTTCGAAGAAGGGCGTTTTGTTGAGCGACATAGGAACGGCCAAAATTTTTGCGTATTTTACAGGCGTGTGGGCGCGCGGCCATACTTTTTACGGCCCGTTTCAGCTATCGGAAACGATGAGTACGCGCGAAGGAAGGGTGAAGCGAGACTTACGCGCCGGTCTCGCGCTGAACGTGGCGCACGTAGAGCAGTTCGTGCTCCTGTTCGTGCGACGACATCGTGCGGCGATCGCCCGTGGGGCCGAAGCCCAGACGTTCGTAGAAGCGCATTGCGGTGCGGTTTTCGTCGGCGATCCACGCATGCACTTCCGATGCGCCCTGCGCCGCGAGCCAGTGCGACGCGGCGTTCACGAGCAACTCGCCGCCACGCAGGTGGCGCACTGCCGGCGCGACCCAGAGCGCCGCCACGAAGGCCCGCGCCGATCCGGCTTCCTCGACATACGCATGCACGAGCCCGCAGGGATGCCCTTCCGTATACAGCAGGAAGGTCGCGACGCGAGGCGAATGCGCGTGCTCGGCGGCGGTGTCGTCGAACGATTGCGGCTCGACGCGCAGCGCATCTTCCAGCGTCTCGCCGAACGCATAGGGCGCTTCGCGCAGCGACGACGTGCGCAGCTCGCGCAATACCGCGCCCTGTTGCGAGGCGATTCGGTTGACGGTCAGTGAGGGACTCATGCGGGGCTCATGCAGGCAAATTCTCTCTGGCTCTCTGGCTTCTCTGCCTCGAAGGCGCTCGGGCCTTTCCGGTATTCGGGCCACTCGCGTAGCTTCAACCGAACGGGCGTACCCGTCAATTCTTTCTTCTCGGATAGTGCTTTACAGCGCACATGCAGACGCGCTCTCGCCGCTTACGCACCATCACGGCGCGCGCAAACGGTACCCGCGCGCTTCTTTACGGCGCGGCGTAGGCGCCTACGCCATCCGGCCAGGGCGTAAGCAACTCGAAGCCGTCTTCCGTTACCGCGACCATGTGTTCCCACTGCGCTGACAGCGAGCGGTCCTTCGTGGTCACCGTCCAGCCGTCGCGCGACTGCTGCGTGGCGGGACGGCCCGCGTTGATCATGGGCTCGATGGTGAAGACAAGGCCGGCCTTGAGCCGCAGACCCGCGCCGCGCTGGCCGTAATGCAGCACTTGCGGATCTTCGTGATACACGCGGCCGATGCCGTGACCGCAGTACTCGCGCACCACCGAAAAGCCTTCCCGGTGCGCGACCGTCTGGATTGCGTGGCCGACGTCGCCGAGCGTCGCGCCCGGACGCACTTCGCGGATGCCCGCGACCATGGCTTCGTAGGTCGTTTCGGTGAGGCGCCGCGCTTCCTTGTTCGGCGTGCCGACGTAGTACATGCGGCTCGTGTCGCCGAAGTAGCCGTCCTTGATGATGGCCACGTCGATATTGATGATGTCGCCGTCTTTCAGTTCTTTCGGGCCGGGAATGCCGTGACAGACGACATGATTCACCGACGTGCAGACCGTCTTCGGAAAGCCCATGTAGCCGACGTTCGCCGGCACGGCCTTCAGTTCATCGACGATGAAGCGGTTGCAGATGGCGTCGAGTTCGTCCGTGGTGACGCCGGGGCGCACGTGTTCCCCGATCATGGCGAGGACTTCGGCGGCCATGCGGCCGGAGATGCGTAACTTCTCGATGTCAGCGGGTGTCTTGAGCGTAATGGCCATTGGCAGATGTGTTCGTCGCGCCTGCGTGCGTGGCGCGAGAAACGCCGCTTGGGGCGCGCCGTGCACGAGGACATTGGGGCCGATGATAGCACTCTCGTGCGGCCCTCTCTCTTTGGAAAGGCGCATGCGTGCTGCGTTTCGTGGCGACACCGGGCGTTTGCGATCGCGCCATGCGGTCTTGTGATCGATGCGCGATTGTGGTCTAGTGACCCGCATTCGCACTTGAGAACCCGAGCCTGAAGATATGAACCTGCATCGCCTGAATGCTGCTCGTGCCGTTTATTCCGTCTATGCCGTTTATGCCGTTTGTACCGTTACCGCGGTCTTGTCCGTGCTGGCTGCCTGCAGTTCGACGAGTGGCCCGGAGCTGAGAGCGTCGAAGCCCGTGATTCATGTTTCATCGGCGCGGCGTGCGTCGGATATATCGGGTTGTCTCGAAGGGAGGTTGCCTTCGGTGCAGACGGTGCGCAATCAAGGAACGACGGAGCTCGTCGTCGGACCGAACGCGTGGCTCGTGACCTTGACGCCATCCGCGTATGGAACAGAGGTGAAGGTGCAGCGATCCGTGGATGACTACAGCGGGTTGCCGGAGCCCGAACTGAGGTTCGACGTAGCGCGATGCACGACTTGATGCACGACGTGATGCGAAGGCCTTGAACGAAACCGGACCCTCAACGAAAAACCCCGCAAGTCTCACGACTTGCGGGGTTTAGTATCTTGGCGGAAAGGGTGGGATTCGAACCCACGGTACAGCAAAACTGTACACTGGATTTCGAGTCCAGCGCATTCGACCACTCTGCCACCTTTCCGTCTACCAGCCTGGGCCTTAAAGGCTTTGCCGGCCTTCGCGAAGCGGGTCGTTGCCAAGCGAAGAACGAAAGTATAACGAAGTCGTTCGAGCTTTCCAAGACCCTTTTTAAAAATAAACGTCAGACCACGGCCGGCGCCTCGATACGCTCTGCGCCACGCATGTAAGGGCGCAAAACCGCGGGAATGGTCACCGAGCCGTCCGCGTTCTGGAAATTTTCCAGCACGGCAACCAGCGTGCGTCCCACCGCGAGACCCGAGCCGTTGAGCGTATGCACGAACTCCGGCTTGCCTTGCGCATTGCGAAAGCGCGCCTGCATGCGTCGCGCCTGGAAGGCCTCGGTATTCGAGCAGCTCGAAATCTCGCGATAAGTGTTTTGCGCCGGCAACCACACTTCGAGGTCGAAGGTCTTCGCCGCCGAAAAGCCCATGTCGCCCGTGCAAAGCGTGATCACGCGATACGGCAATTCGAGCTTCTGCAGAATGGTTTCGGCCTGCCCGACCATCTCGTCGAGCGCGGCGTACGAGTGCTCGGGTGCGACGACCTGCACCATCTCGACCTTATCGAATTGATGCTGGCGAATCAGGCCGCGCGTGTCGCGTCCATATGAACCCGCCTCGGAACGGAAGCACGGCGAATGCGCCGTCAGCTTCACCGGCAGCGCGCTCGCTTCGAGGATGCTGTCGCGCACGGTGTTCGTGAGTGATATCTCCGAGGTGGAGATGAGGTACTGCGTGACCGTGTTTTCGTCGCCGCCCTTCTCGACGCGGAACATGTCGTCGGCGAATTTGGGCAACTGTCCGGTACCGTAAAGAATCTCAGGATTCACGATGTACGGTGTGTACGCTTCTGTATAGCCGTGCTGTTCGGTGTGTGTGTCGATCATGAACTGCGCGAGCGCGCGATGCAGCCGCGCAATAGGCCCGCGCAAGAGCGTGAAACGCGCGCCCGAAAGCTTTGCGCCGGTTTCGAAATCGAGGCCGAGCGGCGCGCCGACATCGACGTGATCCTTGACCTCGAAATCGAACGCGCGCGGTGAACCCCAGCGGCGCAGTTCGACGTTTTGCTTCTCGTCGTTGCCCACGGGCACGCTTTCGTGAGGCAGATTCGGCACGGTCAGCATCAGGTCCGACAGACGCTTCTGCACGTTTTCGAGTTGCGTCGCCGATGCCTTCATCGTGTCGCCGATGCCGCCTACTTCCGCCATCACCGCCGACGTGTCCTCGCCACGGCCTTTCATCGCGCCGATTTGTTTGGACAGGCTATTGCGGCGCGCCTGAAGTTCTTCGGTGCGGGTCTGGATGTCGCGTCGCTCGGCTTCGAGCGCGGCGAAGGCGGCGACGTCGAGCGTGTAGCCTCGGTCGGCGAGGCGCTTCGCGACGCCGTCCAGGTCTTTACGGAGGTGTTGAATGTCGAGCATGTCGGGGATGCTTTTGTTAAGTATTCGAAAACGACGATTTTAGCGCACGCATCGGGCGCGGCCGTGGCTGGCGTTCAGGCGATCATGCGCCGCCGATATTTGCGGCAAGGCGCGCCGCCAGTAGCTGTGAAGTCTAACGCACCGGTTACAGCCGGCGCGTGCCGCTTCGATTCGCTCGATGAAACAGGCGGGCGGTGCGAGTGAAACGAAGCACCCGCCGGCGTGCAACACCCTTTACCGCTTCTTCTCATCCTTGTGCTCGCGCCGCCAGGCTTCATCGAGTTCCGCGAGACGCGACAGCTTGTCGCCGATCTTGCCTTCCAGCCCGCGCGGCGTCGGCGCATACCAGTGCGGGTCGCGCATGCCGTCCGGCAGATAGGTTTCACCGGCGGCATAGGCGTCCGGTTCGTCGTGCGCGTAGCGATACTCGTGGCCGTAGCCGAGCTCCTTCATCAACTTCGTCGGCGCGTTGCGCAGATGCACCGGCACGCCGCGCGACTGATCCTTGCCGACGAAGCGCCGTGCCTCGTTATACGCGTTGTAGCCCGCGTTCGATTTCGGCGCGACCGCCAGATAAATGAGCGCCTGCCCGAGCGCCAGTTCGCCCTCGGGCGAGCCGAGCCGCTCGTAAGTTTCGGCGGCATCGAGCGCGATGCGCGCGCCACGCGGATCGGCAAGACCGATATCTTCCCAGGCCATCCGGACGATGCGCCGCGCCAAATAACGCGCGTCCGCGCCGCCGTCGATCATGCGGCAGAACCAGTACAGCGCGGCGTCCGGATTGCTGCCGCGCACCGACTTGTGCAGCGCGCTGATCTGGTCGTAGAACGCGTCGCCGCCCTTGTCGAAACGGCGCAGATTTTCGGCGAGCGCGCTGCCGAGCAAGGCGCCATCCACGTGCGTCTGCTTCTGCTGCGCGGCCGCGCGTGCGACGATTTCCAGGTTATTCAGGAGCTTGCGGCCGTCGCCATCGGCGGAACCGATCAGCGCGTCGCGCGATTCGTCGGTGAAGGTCAGGCCGCCGAGTTCAGTGCTTGCGCGCTCCAGCAGTTCTTTCAACTCGTCGGCGTCCAGGCTTTTCAGCACGTAGACGGCGGCCCGCGACAACAGCGCGCTGTTCACCTCGAACGACGGATTTTCGGTCGTCGCGCCGACGAACACGAACAGGCCCGACTCCACGTGCGGCAAGAACGCGTCCTGCTGGCTCTTGTTGAAGCGATGCACTTCATCGACGAACACGAGCGTCTGGCGCCCGTTCGCGCGATGAATCTGCGCCGTCTCGACCGCCTCGCGGATATCTTTCACGCCCGAGAGCACCGCCGAAAGCGAGATGAACTCGGCGTTGAAGGCAGCGGCCATGAGGCGCGCGAGCGTGGTCTTGCCGACGCCGGGCGGGCCCCAGAGGATCATCGAATGCGCCTCGCCCGATTCGAACGCGACGCGCAGCGGCTTCGCCTGACCGAGCAGATGCTTCTGCCCGATCACGTCGTCGATGGTGCGGGGGCGCAGGCGTTCCGCGAGCGGGACGGTGCCACGGTTTTCTTCGAACATGTGGTTGCTGAGTGAGGTGAGGCGCCGACGGCCGGGTCACCGGACGCATTTTTGCCTATGCCGAACGGCAGAGCTAGCGCATTGCTCCGCGTGGCCGCAAAATCCGGGTCATTATGACAGCCGATGCTCGCGCGCGAGCGACGGCTTCGGACAAACCGCGAACAGACAAGATAAGGATCAAATCCGATGCAGCAAGAGGACACGTCGACTTACGCCCCGCTCATTCCCGTGCCGCCCGAACGGCGCGCCTTCGGCACCAGCGACGCCTTCGCGCTGTGGTTCTCGCTCGGCATCGGCCTGCTGGTCGCGCAGGCGGGCGCGCTGCTCGTGCCGGGTCTGTCGCTGCCGCACGCACTCGTGGCAATCGTCATCGGCACGGTGATCGGCGTGGTGCTGCTCGCGCTCGCGGGCGTGGTCGGCGCGGACACGGGGCTCGCCGCCATGTCCTCGCTGCGCCCGACGCTCGGTGTGCGCGGCGCGTCGGTGCCTGCCGTGCTCAACGCCGTTCAACTGGTCGGCTGGGGCTCGTTCGAAATCATCGTCATGCGCGATTCCGCGGACGCGCTCGCCAAACAATCTTTCAATCTGTCGATGCCGCTCGTCTGGACCGTGATCTTCGGCGTGCTCGCCACGCTACTCGCGGTGAGCGGTCCGCTGTCCTTCGTGCGGCGCTTTCTGCGTACCTGGGGCATCTGGCTTTTGCTCGCGGGCGCGGGCTGGCTTACGTGGAATCTGCTGGCCAAGCAGGATCTGGCCGCGCTGCTGGCGCGTCCTGGCACCGGCGAGCTGGCGTTCGGCGCGGGGATCGATCTGGTCGTTGCCATGCCGCTTTCGTGGCTGCCGCTGATTGCCGATTACACGCGCTTTTCTCGCAGCGCGGGCGGCTCGTTTCGCGGCACGCTGCTCGGCTACGGCATCGCGAACCTGTGGTTCTACGCGCTCGGCGCGGTGTACGGGCTGGCTGCGGGCGGCGGCGATGCGCTCCTCACCATCGCGCTCGCGCAAGCGGGTGGCGGCATTGCGCTGCTCCTGATTCTCATCGATGAAATCGACAACGCCTTCGCCGATATCCACTCCGCCGCCGTATCGACGGGCACGTTCTGGGCGCGCGTGAGCGTACCCGTGCTTTCCGCCGCGTTCGGCGCGCTCTGCACGCTGGTCGCGCTCGCCGTCGCCATGGGCAAGTATCAGAACTTCCTGCTGCTGATCGGTTCGGTGTTCGCGCCGCTCTTCGGCGTGGTGCTGGCCGATCACTTCATCGTGAGAAAACGCCGCGTCGATCTCTCCGCGCTCGGCCAGTCCGTCGGCCGCTATGGCTATTCGGGCGGCTGGCACGTGAGCGCCTTTGTCGCGTGGGCGATCGGAATCGCGGCTTATCACGCGATCAACCAGTGGCTGCCGAATCTGGGCGCGACATTGCCATCGCTTGCGTTGGGCGCCGTCTGCTACTTGCTGCTGGTTTCGACGCGGCGGGCGGCGTTGGCTTCGTAACGTCTCGCCCGATTCACGCGCGCCGCTCGACGCCCGGAAACACGCACAACAATTCGAACGCGAGATTCGCCCCGAGCAGCGCCGTGGTTCCGAATGGATCGTACGGCGGCGCAACCTCCACCAAATCCGCGCCGACGATATTCAAGCCCCACGCGCCGCGCACGATCTCCAGCGCCTGCGGCACCGTCAGACCCGCGATTTCCGGCGTGCCGGTTCCGGGCGCAAACGCCGGATCGATGCCATCGATGTCGAAGGTGATATACACCGGCCCGTCGCCCATCTGTTCGCGCACTTCGGCCATCAGCGGCGCGAGCGACTTGTTCCAGCACTCCTCCGTCTGCACGACGCGAAAGCCCTGTTCGCGGCACCAGTCGAAATCGCTCGCCTCGTAGCCTGTGCCGCGCAGGCCGATCTGCACGACGCGCCCGCAATCGAGCAAGCCCTCTTCCACCGCGCGGCGAAACGGCGTGCCGTGCGCGATCTTCTCGCCGAACATGGTGTCGTTGACGTCGGCGTGAGCGTCGATGTGAATGAGACCGACCTTGCCGTGCTTCGCGTGGATCGCCCGCAGAATCGGCAACGCGATGGTGTGATCGCCGCCAAGCGTGATCGGCTTGCAATCGTGCGCGAGGATCTCGCCATATGCGCGCTCGATGCGGTCGATCGAATCCAGCAGGTTGTACGGATTGATCGCGACATCGCCGATATCGGCCACGCGCAGCGAGTCGAACGGCGCGGCGCGCGTCGCCATGTTGTACGGGCGCAGCAGTACCGATTCGCTGCGCACCTGACGCGGGCCGAAACGCGCGCCCGTGCGATTCGACGTACCGAGGTCGAACGGCACGCCGACGAAACACACGTCGAGACCGGCGGCCGTCGGCACGTTCGGCAGACGCATCATCGTGGTGATGCCGCCGCAGCGCGGCATCTGATTGCCGGAAAGCGGTTGCGGACGTTCGGCGTTGAAGTGTTCGGCAGGCGTAAAGAGCGAAGATGTATTCATGGTGTCAAATGTTCCCGTTGAGCCAAAGATGGCGTATTAGTACCCGCTTTTGACCCAAGCTAAAATGGCGACGAAAACAACTTCACATCGATTCCTATCGATGTATAGGCGGCGCGCGTGTTCACTCATCTTTCCGACCTGGATTTGCGGCTCATACGCGTGTTTCTCGCCATCGTCGATGCAGGCGGCGTTTCCTCCGCGCAGGCCACGCTCAATGTTGGCCAGTCGACCATCAGCACGCAACTCGCGACGCTCGAAACGCGCCTCGGCTACCGGCTTTGCGAGCGCGGACGCGGCGGTTTCGCACTCACTTCGCGCGGCGAGCAATTCGTCGATGCATGCAGAGCGTTGCTCGCCGCTGTCGAAACGTTCGATTCCACCGCGCGCCATGTCGGCCGAAAACTCGTCGGCACGCTGACGCTCGGGATGATCGGCAACACGCCGGTGAGCGCGAATGCGCGCATCAGCGAGGCGATCGCGCGCTTCCGGCAGCGCGACGAATCGGTGCGCCTATCCGTGCTCGTCCGCTCGCCAGGCGAACTCGAGGAAATGCTGCTTGCCGGCCGCATTCAGATGGCGATCGGCTACTTCTGGCATCGCGTGCCGTCGCTCGAATACACGCAGATCTTTGCCGAAGATCAGTTCGCGTACTGCGCGCGCGAGCATCCGCTTTTTGCACACGCAGGCAATGTGAGTCCGGACGATGCCGCCGATCATGCGTGGGCGTGGCGAAGCTATCCGCTGCCCGAAGCAGGCGCGCTCACGCCGCGCACTATCGGCGCGGTCGCGGACAACATGGAAGCCGTCGCCATGCTCGTGTTATCCGGGCGGCATCTCGGTTATCTGCCGGAGCATTTCGCCGCGCCTTATGTGAAAGACGGCTTGCTCGCCGCGTTGAATCCCGAGTTCATGCGTTATCGCGTGGCGTTTCACATGGTCGTGCGCGCCGAGCGTGGACGCGGCTCGCGCAATGCGAAGAACGATATCGTCGATGCATTCATCGAGGACATGACCGCCGCTCACACTGCTTAGACGCAGCTAAATAAGCAGTACGCATGCTTATTCGACAAGCATCGATTTCCGCGAGCAATTAGCAAAAGCCAATCACTCGACCGACACGATTTCTCCTAATATCCAAGCTAATCGCGTTATCTCAAAAATAAGCCGAATGATCGGATTTGCTTAATCACGTCACGCGAAACACGGACTTTTCAACGGGGGAAAAGATGGACCAAGCAAAGCTGAGAGAAACACGCCGGGTGGGATTGGCAGCGGCGCTCGCCGTGATGAGCGCCTATGCGGTATCCGCCCCGGTGTACACGATGCCCGGTGGCACGATCACATTCCGGGGCGCGCTGGTGGCGCCGCCGTTCGGCGTATCGACATCGACGGCGGCAACGTCCGCAACTTTTTCGGCGACGAACCATGCGAGCGACCAGACGGTCTCGGTGCACTTCACGCCGCCGCCAACCGACGCGCCGAACGCACGCGTCGCCATTGCCGGCAGCGTGTACGCGCGCTTCGCCGATGGCGCTGGACGTCAGACCGCACGCGGCAGCGATGGCACGTTTCACGTCGGCGCGACAGGCGGCGTGCTGTCCATGTCGGCGCCATCGACAGCGCTCGTGACGGTCGTCACCGACTATCAATAAGCCGGGCGCCCAACCTTACCCGTTGATCACGTCCGCGCCTTTCGGCACGTTGAACTTGAAGGTATCGCTCTTGATCGGCGGGTTCTTCTGAATGTTCGAGAACGTAAGAAGCGTGACGTTGCCGAACACGTCGTGCAGTTCCATGGCTTGCAGATTGCCGTCCTTGAAGCCGATGCCCACGCGTTCGAACTGCGTGTCCTTCGCTCTAGGCGTGAGTTCCAGCCAGTCGATGCCGCCCTTCTCGCCCGCATCGCGCGAGGTGAAGTTCTTGTCGAGGTCGTTGCTGCCGAAAAGGATGGCGGCGGGGCTTGCGCCAAGCGCGCCGCCAAGCGTGCGAACGGTGACCTGGTTCAAGTCCTTGTCATAGACGTAGAGCTTGTCGCCGTCCGCCTGCAAAACCTGCGAGTACGGCTTTTCATACGACCAGATGAACTTGCCCGGCCGCGCGAACATGAATGTGCCGCTGGAGGTCACGCCCTTGGTCGGCGTAGTCGTGGAGCTTGCGCCGTTATTGACCTTGCCTGGCGCCTTGACTTCCTGTTGCGTGAATTCGCCGCGTGCCGCGTGGACTTGCGAAACGAAGGCCTTCAGCTGCTCCGTGCCACTCGCGTAAGTGTGCGACGCAAACAGCATCGATGCGGACAGCAGCGCCGCGCCGAATACCTTCTTCCCCGTGTGTTGCTTCATGCTTTTGTTCTCCATTCAAAACACGTCGGCGCTCAGTCGGAATCGCGCGCCGGCGTCAGAATCTCGCGGTTGCCGTTCGACGACATCGACGAAACGAGCCCGGAGTTCTCCATCTGTTCGAGCAGCCGCGCCGCCCGGTTATAGCCAATGCGCAGATGCCGCTGCACGAGCGAAATCGAAGCGCGCTTGTTCTTGATGACCACTTCCACCGCCTGATCGTAAAGCGGGTCGGACTCGCCATCGGTCGCGCCGCCTGCGCCGGGCGCGCCTTCTTCACCCTCGCCGGCCAGTCCGCCTTCGAGAATGCCTTCGATATAGTTCGGCTCGCCGTGCTCCTTGAGCTTGTCGACCACGCGATGCACTTCTTCATCCGACACGAACGCGCCATGCACGCGCACCGGCAGACCCGAGCCTGGAGGCAGATAAAGCATGTCGCCCATGCCGAGCAACGATTCCGCGCCCTGCTGATCGAGAATCGTGCGCGAATCGATCTTCGACGACACCTGGAACGCCATGCGCGTCGGCACGTTCGCCTTGATGAGGCCCGTGATGACATCGACGGACGGCCGCTGCGTCGCGAGAATCAGATGGATGCCCGCCGCGCGCGCCTTCTGCGCGATCCGCGCGATCAACTCCTCGACCTTCTTGCCGACGACCATCATCAGATCGGCCAGTTCGTCGATGACCACGACGATATGCGGCAGACGCGCGAGCGGCTCGGGTTCGTCCGGCGTGAGGCTGAACGGGTTCGGAATGGTTTCGTCGCGCTTCTTTGCTTCGTCGATCTTGCTGTTGAAGCTCGCGAGATTGCGCACGCCCATCTTGCTCATGAGCTTGTAGCGCCGCTCCATTTCCGCGACCGCCCAGTTGAGCGCGTGACCCGCCTGCCGCATGTCGGTGACGACCGGACACAGCAGATGCGGAATGCCTTCGTAGACGCTCATTTCAAGCATCTTCGGGTCGATGAGGATGAGCCGCACCTGATCCGCGCTTGCCTTGTAGAGCAGCGAAAGAATCATCGCGTTGATGCCGACGGACTTGCCCGAACCCGTGGTGCCCGCGACCAGCAAGTGCGGCATCTTGGCAAGATCGGCGCAGACCGGATTGCCGCCGATGTCCTTGCCAAGGCCCATGGTAAGGGGCGAGGCGGCGGCTGCGTAGACCTCGGAGCCGAGAATCTCGGAGAGCTTCACGGTCTGGCGGCGCTGGTTCGGCAATTCGAGCGCCATGAAGTTCTTGCCTGGAATGGTTTCGACGACGCGGATGGACACGAGCGACAACGAGCGGGCCAGATCCTTCGCGAGCCCGACGATCTGGCTGCCCTTCACGCCCGTGGCCGGTTCGATCTCGTAACGCGTCACGACCGGCCCCGGATACGCCGCGACCACGCTCACTTCCACGCCGAAGTCCTTCAGCTTCTTTTCGATGAGACGCGAGGTGTATTCCAGCGTGTCGGCAGCAATGGTTTCCTGGGTTTTCGGCGGCGCGTCGAGCAACGCGAGCGGCGGCAAGGTGGAATCGCCCGGCAGGTCCTTGAACAGCGGCACCTGCTTTTCTTTCTCCGCGCGCTCGGAGCGCGGCGGCGTGGCGACCGGCGGCACGATCACGACCGGCTCGTGATCTTCCTGCTTCACGCGCGAGCGCACGACCTTGCCTTCGCGCTTGGTCGCCGCTTCCTCGCCGAGCTTGCGGTCGCGGCCCGCTTCGCGCCGGAGTTGCGCGCCGGTGATCGCGGTGAGAATGCCGTCGCCGACTTTTTCGCACACGGACAACCACGAGAAGCGGAAATAGAGCGACAAGCCGATGGCCAGCGCGATCAGCAGAAAGAGCGTCGCCCCCGTGAAGCCGAGCGCATGGGAAACATGGCGCGCGACCATGTCGCCGACCACACCGCCCGGCGCGCGCGGCAGTGGCACCTTGAGCGACCACATGCGCAACGCCTCGATGCCATCGCTTGCGAGCAGCACGAGCACGAACGCGAATGCCTCGGCGAGCCAGGTGCGATCGCGCGGGGTGTCGTCGTCGGCGAGCGCGGGTTGCGTGATGCGCCGGTAATTCGCGACGATCCGCCTCCCGAGCAGCACGACAAACCAGTACGACGAGAGCCCGAACGCGAGCAGCAGGATATCGGACGTGTTGGCGCCGACGCGCCCAGCCCAGTTCGAAATGTGATCCACGCTGATGGCGTGCATCCAGCTCGGGTCTTTCCGGCTATAGGAAAGGAGCGCCATGACGAGAAACAGTCCGAGCGCAACCTGGAGAATCCAGCGAATCTCGGTGAAGAGCCGCGACATGCGGTGCGGCAGCGCCTGCGGGCTCGCGGAATAGGATGCTTTGGCCATTGATTCGGAGTCGCTTGTCGCGGCTTATAAAGTGCCGCATATAAGGTGGCCTATTGTAAACGCTGCATTGCGGTGAACGGCGCAAAAAGGCGTCCGTGCTTGCAACCTGTAACACTCGTCACACGCAAACGCTCGTGATTTAAGCCACGATTAAGCAACGATTTTTTCGTGATTCCTGCGACGCTCGGCTATCAAACCGATTGAAAGGTTCACTCGGAAGGCTTTTGCAACGGCCTTTATAATTGATCCCTTGCACCCAACTAGAGTTCGTCGGGGCTGCAATGGCGCGTCGCGGTCATGAGCCGCTTTTCGCGCCGGGCGTCGAAGTTGCCGCGCCACAACCCGACGGCCATCAATAACGGACCAAACGCCATGTCATCGACCAAACACGCCAAAGTGCTGATTCTCGGTTCCGGCCCCGCCGGCTATTCGGCCGCCGTCTACGCCGCGCGCGCGAATCTGTCGCCGCTGCTCATCACCGGCTTAGCTCAGGGCGGTCAGTTGATGACCACCACCGACGTCGAAAACTGGCCGGGCGATCCCACGGGCGTGCAGGGTCCGGAACTCATGCAGCGCCTCGAAGAACACGCGCGCAACTTCAACACCGAGATCGTCTTCGATCACATCCATACGGCGAAGCTCAACGAGCGTCCGCTGCGGTTGATCGGCGACTCGGGCGAGTACACGTGCGACTCGCTCATCATCGCGACGGGCGCATCGGCGCAATATCTCGGCGATCCTTCCGAAGAAGCGTTCATGGGCAAGGGCGTGTCGGCGTGCGCCACCTGCGACGGCTTCTTCTATCGCAACGGCGAAGTGGCGGTGATTGGCGGCGGCAATACGGCGGTCGAGGAAGCCATTTACCTTGCGGGCATCGCGAAGAAGGTCACGGTGATCCATCGTCGCGACAAGTTCCGCGCCGAGCCCATTCTCATCGACCGCTTGCTGGCGAAGGAAAAGGAAGGCGTCGTCGATATCAAGTGGAACCACGTGCTCGACGAAGTGCTCGGCGACGCGACCGGCGTGACCGGCCTGCGCGTGAAGAGCACCGAAACCGGCGATACCACCGATGTCAAGCTGCAAGGCGTGTTCGTCGCAATCGGTCACAAGCCGAACACCGATCTCTTCACCAACCAGCTCGAAATGAAGAACGGCTACATCATCACGAAGGGCGGCACGACGGGCGACGCAACGTCCACCAGCATCCCCGGCGTGTTCGCGGCGGGCGACGTGCAGGATCACGTGTATCGTCAGGCAATCACGAGCGCCGGAACCGGTTGTATGGCGGCACTGGATGCGCAACGTTATCTGGAAACCATCGACGAAACGCCCACGCCGCACTCGATGAGCCACGAAAAGGATCGTTGAGCGACCGCGCGCGCATCGGACCGTTAGAATGGTTGCCGGCGCGCAGCGTACTGCTCACTGAGTTCAGCCGCATCGAGGGTTGAACCAGACTGAAGAACGGGCCACGGTTCGCGCCGCCGGCCCGTTTTTATTTTCGCGAGCGCCGTTGCGTGCATGTGCATGGCGCCGCGCGTGGCACAATCGGCGCGCTGCGTTTGACCGTCCCGCGCTTATCCGTTGGCCGAACGATGCCGAAAAACCAACCTCATCCGAACGAACCGAAACTGCGGCGCGCCGCCACGCCGCAAGTCAGCGCGCCTGTCGAAGCGAAACCCGTCGATGTCGCCGAAGCGGTGAAACGCGAAGGGCTCGCCGGACTCGGATCGCTAAAAAGCGCGTTGAAGGCGCAGGCGGAGAAGCGCGAGGCCGAACGCGTCGCCGCCGTGCGTGCGGAACGCGAAACGTTGGCCGAGGCCGATGAGTTTCGCCGCGCCATCGGCGAAATCGAGCCATTGAAGACGCCGCCGCGCATCGCTATCGCCCGCGTGCCGCCGCCACCGCTTCCGCTGCAAAGCTGGCGCGACGAGGAAGCGGTCCTGCAGGAAGCGCTCTCCGACGAATACGACCCGGAAAGCCTGCTCGATATCGACGAGACGCTTTCCTACTGTCGTCCGGGCATCAGTCAGGAGGTCGTGAGGAAGTTGCGGCGCGGCGCGTGGATCGTTCAGGCGCAACTCGATCTTCACGGCATGCGCCGCGAGGAAGCGCGCGAGGCGCTTGCGGAGTTCATCCGCGAAGCCGTGAAGCGCGGGCTGCGCTGTCTGCGCGTGATTCACGGCAAGGGGCTCGGGTCCGTCGGCCGCGAGCCGGTGCTCAAGGGCAAGGTGCGCGCGTGGCTCGTGCAGAAGGTCGAAGTGATTGCGTTCTGTCAGGCGCGTCCGCACGATGGCGGCGCGGGCGCCGTGCTCGTGCTGCTGCAACCGGCGAGCGCGCCGCGACATCATCAACATCCACAAGACAAGAACCGCAAAGCGGGTTAGAACGTGCATCCCAGGCTGACTCTCGCCATTTCCATCATGGAGGCGTTCGCGATTTTCGCGTATGCATTCTCCGGTCTCATCGAGGCGCGCAAGCGCCGGCTCGACGCCGTCGGCGCCTTCCTCGTCGCCCTCGCCACGGCTTTCGGCGGCGGCACCGTACGCGACGTGCTGCTGTCACGCCGGCCGTTTTATTGGGTCGAGCATCAGGAATACGTGTTCGTCATCTTCGCGATGGCGATTTTCGCGCCCTTCTTTCTACGCGTGACGACGCGTCTGTTCGATCAGCGCGCGCTCCTCATCACCGATGCGATCGGCCTCGGACTCTTCAGCGTCTCGGGCACCTCCATCGCGCTCGATGCGCAAATGCCCGTTTTCACCGCGACGATGATGGGCGTGACCACCGGCGTGTTCGGCGGCATCATGCGCGACGTGCTGTGCAACGAGATTCCGCTGATCCTGCGCGATTCGCGGCCGTACGCAGTGTGCGCGTTTGCGGGCTGCTGGATGTATATCGGGCTCGAACAGCTTCAAGTGGACACGATCTACAACGTGCTGCTGTCTACGGCTTTCATTCTGGTCGCGCGGCTCGTCACCTTCAAATTCGATATCCGACTGCCGCATTAGTCGAACTGCATGGGCCGAGCCGCACTGGCTGCGCGCGAACGGGCGGGAAAACCCGTCTATTTGCTACAATCGCACAGTTTTCCAACCCGCCTGAAGCTGCCTGAAAGTCTGACCCGGCGGCCTTCGCGGCTACCCTTCTTGCAGAACGACGCACAACGACGCACAACGAACATGAACATCGAGCAAGCGCGTTTCAACATGATCGAGCAGCAGATTCGTCCTTGGGAAGTGCTGGACCAGGAGATTCTGAATCTGCTGTCGCTCATCAAGCGCGAGAACTTCGTTCCCGCCGCGTACCGCAATATCGCTTTCGCGGACCTCGAAATTCCGCTTCCCGGCGGCGAGCGCATGCTGTCGCCAAAGGTCGAGGCGCGGGTTCTGCAAGAACTGGCCATTCACAAGGGTGAGACGGTGCTGGAAATCGGCGCGGGCTCGGGCTATATGGCGGCGCTCCTCGCGCATCGCGGCCGCAGCGTGACCACGGTTGAAATCTCGCCGGAACTCGCCGAGTTCGCGAAGCAGAATCTTGCGGCGAACGGTGTGTCGAACGCGCATGTGGTTCACGGCGACGGCGCGCGGGGCTTGGCCGACGGCGCGCCTTATGACGTGATCTGCGTTTCGGGCGGCATGCCGGTCATGCCGCAGGAATTGCTCGAACAGTTGAAAGTGGGCGGGCGTATCGCCGCTTTCGTCGGCACGGCGCCGGTCATGAAGGCGCAGATCATCACGCGGGTCGACGAAAAGCAATTCCGCGTGTCCGATGTTTTCGAAACGCTCGTCGCGCCGCTGCAAAACGCGGTGCATCCTTCGCTATTCAGGTTCTGATTCGGTGCGTTCGGGCCGGGCGCCGCCCGGCTTTCGCCATCGTCCTTACTCGATTCCATGCAAAATCTGACCGCACCCGAACTCGCCGCGTGGCTTGCCGACACCTCGCGCCCCGCTCCCGTTTTGCTCGACGTGCGCGAGCCGTGGGAAGTGCAGACCGCGAAGCTCGACAAGATCGTGTCGATTCCCATGCGCGACATCCCCGCGCGTAGCGAAGAACTCGACGACGACGCGCAGATCGTCTGCATCTGCCACCACGGTGCGCGCAGCGCGCAGGTCGGCATGTTTCTGGAGTCGCGCGGCTTCACGAACGTGTTCAATCTGTACGGCGGCATCGACGCGTGGTCGCGTCAGGTCGATCCTTCGGTGCCAACGTATTGAATCGAGCCTGAATCCGAGCGTTCAGGCCAGCCAACGAAAAAGCCGCATGCGTTTAAAGCGCATGCGGCTTTTTTGTGTCGAAACGAAAGCGTCAGACCACGTTCATTGCCAGCGCGCTTGCGCGATAATGCTCCGCGGCCTTTTCGGTATCGCCGAGTTGCTCGTGCAGACGCGCCAGCGCGCGATGCGTCCGAATACGCAACGGCTCGTCTTCAGCCAGCTTCAGCGCCGATTCGAGAAACGCCTGCGCCTTGCCCCACAATTGCTGATGCAGGCACAGACGACCGAGCGTGAAAAGCAGGTCGGCGTCTTCGGTGCGTTCCTTTTGCCAGGCTTCGGCGCGCTGAATGAGCGGCAAGGCGTCGCCCCCGACGATGCAATCCGGATAACGGCGCAACAACCGCGCATCCCAGTTCACGGCGAGCGCGTCTTCGATAATCTTCTTCGCTTCCGCCCGACGATCCAGCGCGATCAGCAATTCGGCGGCGAGATCGGCGAGACGCGGCGACTGACGCTCCACCGGCGACAATGATTGCCACAGTTCGAGCAGCGCATCCGGATTATGCCGGCGATCGCGCAGCAGGTTTTCCGCCGCGACTTGCCGCAGCCGCACGGCGACCGCGGGATGCAGCGCCTCGCGCTTTTCCAGCATGCGCACGAGCTTCAGCACTTCGCCCCAGTTCTTCAACTGCTGCTGGGCGCGCAACGCGATCTGCTGCGCATGGATGCGCCGCCCGCCCTGCGCCTGGATCTCGGTCAGCGCGACGAGCGCGCCGTCCGCGTCGCGGCCATCGGCGCGCATGTCGGCGGTGGCCATCAGGCGCGCGTCCTGCCAGTCCGCGCCGCCGACTTGCGCGAGCCATTCGTCGCGACGCGCGTATTCATGCAGCCGATGCGCCGCGTTCGCGCCGATCAAGCCCGCCGCGCCCTTGTTGTCCTCGACACTCAACGCATCGCGCGCGGCTTTCTCGGCCTTCGAGAAGCGGCCCGCGTACAGATGGCCGATCGCATCGCGCAAGGACGCGTTCGCCTTCGCAAGCTTGCTGCGCGTGCGATACGCCGCCACGCGCGACGGCATCTTCCACACGCCACGGATCGCGCGGATCAGCGCATAGAGCGCGAGAAACAGCACGACCAGCGCCACGACAAACAGATTGAGCGACATGTCGATGCGATATGGCGGCAGCACGAGCAGAATCTGCCCGCCATTGAAGCCGCCGACCGTCGCGATGATCGCCGCAACGACGAACAACAGCGCAATCCAGATGAGTCCACGAATCGTCATCATCCGCCTCGCTTGAACTGGTGCACGGCGGCGAGGCTCGCGTCCAGGTTCGGCACGGCGACGGCCATCGACGCCTGATCGACCTGCTTCACGAGATCGCGCACGGCCTGAACCGCTTTCGACGAGGGATCGAAGTAGCGGGCAAGCGCGGCATCGGCGGCTTTCAGGTCGGACTTGAGCGTAGGCTCACTGCGCGAAAGCAGCGAAAGACGCGCGGACAACAGACGCAGCTTCACGTTCTGGCGCACGAAGTAACCCTGATCCGGCGACGTGAGCATGGCGTCCGCATTGTCGATACGCCGCACCGACACGAGACTCGACAACTGCTGCCCGATGCCGCTCGTGATCTGATACCACAGCACCTTCCAGCGCGGCACGCCGGTCGCCGCAGCAATCGACGCGCTGTCACCCGGTTCTGACGCGCGAGCGCGCGCCGGATCGATCGGCGCTTCGCCGGACAGCGGCAAGCTGTCGATGCGGTCGATCGCCGTATCTAGCTTGATCGCGAGACCCGTGAGGTCGGTGGTCGGCGTGGCCTTGAGCTTGTCCATGTCCTGCGCGACGGCCTTGCGGATCGCCACGACCTGCGGACCGTTCGTGGCGGCCAACCGCGTGTCGGCGCTTTGCAGCGCGAAGAGCGCGAGTTGCACGTTGCCGGTCAATTGCAATTGCTGGCTTGCGCTCGACAGAATCTGCTCGACTTCGGCAACCGTCCAGTCGTCGCGATTGCTCGCGAGGTCCTGATACTGCTGCTGCAACGCCTGGCTGTGCGCCTCGGCGTCATTGAGCTTGCCCTGCAACTGAATGACTTGCGTATTGAGCGCGGCGGTCGAACTCGCGGCTTCGTCGGCCTTGGCGCGCAGTTGCGCGTCTTGCGCGTTGGCTTCTTCGACGCGCTGGGCGAGCGCCTGGTTATTGCGTTCGAACTTGCGGTTGAGCGCATAGCCACCCGCGCCCGCAGCGATCGCGAGGATAACGATGACGAACCACAACAACACCGTGCCCGCGCCGCCGCGCCGCTTCTGCTGCTCGTAGGGCGTGAAAGGCGTATTGGGCGGAGGCGGTGGCACGTTGGGCTGAGGTGAAGCTTTGTTGGAATCGTTCGAATCAGTCATGCGTGATTGAGCCGTTTGGTGGGCCGGCGCGGCGGCCGGTTGCGTGTCCGGCGATGCATCCGCCGGTGCGGGCTTCGCGTGCGTTTCACGTGCTTGATTGGTGTGAGGTTCAGCCTGAATTCCAGCCGATTTGCGCGGGTAAAGCGCATCGACTGCCTGCACGATGCGCTCGTCGCCGGCGCCGGACACCGTCATCCTATCAAAACCCGCTTGCCGCGCGGCCTGCTCGATACGCGGATGCGGGCAGATCACCTGCGCGTGCCGCAGCCGCGTGATCTCGTCGGCGGTGAGATGTTCGCGCGCGAGCTCGTCGAGATTGCGCACGCCTTCGGAACTCGTCAGCAGCCACGCGTGCGGATTGCCCGCGAGCAGCGTGTGGATGCGCTCCCACTTGTGCATGGACGGTTCGGGCAGCACGCGGCGATACGCCGCCGCCTTCTCCACTTGCGCGCCCGCTTCGGTGAGGCGCTCGGCGAGCCACTCGCGCCCGCCATCGCCACGCACGATCAGCACGCGCTTGCCTTCCAGGCCGTTCTCGCCGAGCGTGGCTTCGATTGCCGTGTAGAGCGCTTCGGAATCGAAACGCGGATCGGCTTCTTCCGCCGACGGACTGATCACGCGATACGCCGGCGCGCTCACGCCTTGCCGCGCCAGCGCAGCGACGCTGCCCGGACCCACGACGGCCACCGGCACGTCCACAGGCCACGGCGCGAAAAGACGGCTGAACGCATGATCGATCGCATTCGGCGAGACGAAAACCACGAGCGCATAACGTTGCGGCCCGTAGAGTTCGTCGAGGGCCGCGCGCAAAGAAGCGTCGTCGGCGACGGGCGCGATGTCGATGAGCGGAAACTCGAGCGTCTCGAAACCGGCATCGGCGAGAAGCGCGATGAGCGCAGCCGATTGTCCCGCAGGCCGCGTGACGACGATGGTGGCGCGACGCTCGCTCGCCATCAGTGCTTGCCCGCCGTCGAAGGCGGGATCAGGTCGGGATTGGCCGCGTCGTTGCCGGGGCTTCGGTTCGGCCCGTCCGGGTGGCTGATGGTGGTCAGCGCGTTGACGATCCCCATGGCGCCCTGCGCTTCGAGATCCGCCGATACGCGCAAACCGAGTTCGAGCGCGGCGGCGAGATCGGGCGTGGCGATGCGTTCTTCCGCGCTCAAAACGCGCGTGCCATCCGGCGTCGAGACCGCGCCGCGCAAGTACAGCGAATCGTTCTCCCAATGCGCGTAAGCGGCCAACGGCACTTCACAGCTGCCACCAAGCGCACGCGACACGGCGCGCTCCGCTTCGACGGCAAGCGCGGTCGCTTCGTGATGCAAGGGCGCGAGCCACGCGACGAGATCAGCGCGATCCGCACGAATCTCGATGCCGAGCGCACCCTGCCCCGCCGCCGGCAGACTGTCGGTTTCATCCAGATATGCGCGGATGCGTCCTTCGAGACCAAGCCGTATCAGACCGGCCGCCGCGAGAATGATGGCCGCGTATTCGCCGCGATCCAGCTTGCCAAGGCGCGTGTCGAGATTGCCGCGCAGCGGCCGCACTTCGAGATGCGGATAGCGCGCGCGGATCATGGCTTCGCGGCGCAGGCTCGAGGTTCCCACCACGCTGCCCGCCGGCAACGCAGCGAGCGAATCGAAGTGCGAAGAGACGAACGCATCGCGTGGATCTTCACGTTCGAGAATCGCGCTGAGTGCGAAGCCTTCGGGGAGTTGCATCGGCACGTCTTTGAGCGAATGAACCGCGAGATCGGCGCGGCCGTCGGCGAGCGCGGCTTCCAGTTCCTTGACGAACAAACCCTTGCCGCCGACCTTCGATAACGTGCGATCGAGAATCTGATCGCCGCGCGTCGTCATTCCGAGAATTTTGACGTCGCAAGATGGATATAATTTGTGCAGCGCACACTGCACGTGCTCGGCTTGCCACATCGCCAGCCGGCTTTCCCGCGAAACGATTGTGAGGCTCGCGGGCGGTGTCGTTGAATGCGTCTCGGAATTCATTGAAGCTCGATCGAATGACGGGATGGATAAATAGACATTAGCTAACAATGGTAGCACGCAGGCCAGGGTCGACCTGAAGACACGCGGCGCGCCAGAGCCTTAGTCCGCGCGCCTTTCGAAGCGTTCAGCACGCGTTCCGGTAGCGGAAGGCAAAGCGGCTGCGGCGCGGTTGCGGCAGCTTCGCGCCGCACCTCGCGCGGCTGTGCAGAACTCGTTTCGTCGGTGATTTCGTCGCGTTACCCTGACTGCGCAGCTTCTGAGGAGAACCCGACGTGACGACTTCCGGATCGGCCCGCCCCGCGCGCCGCAACGCTCTATCGCCTGACTCTTCCGCCGACGCATCGAGCGCGGCCCATGCAACCGGCGCCTCGTCGTCAGCGATGCCAACGTCAGCGACGCCAATCATTCGCACGACGAAAGCGGCCACTGCCGTGAAGGCATCGAAGGCGAGTGTGGCTCCAAAGGCCGCGCCGGTTCCCAAGAAGGCGAGCGTCAAAACGGCCATCAATGGCGCCGAACGGCCGAAGCCGACCAGCCGCACGCGCGACGACAAGGACCGTCCGCTCTTCGAAGACATCCGCTATCTTGGCCGCCTGCTCGGCGACGTGTTGCGCGAACAGGAAGGCGACGCCGTCTTCGACCTCGTCGAAGCCATTCGTCAGACCGCCGTCAAATTTCGCCGCGAGGACGACAACGAAGCGTCGCAAGCACTGGAAAAGCGTCTGCGTGCTTTATCGCCGGAACAGACGGTCAGCGTGGTGCGCGCGTTCAGCTATTTCTCGCATCTGGCGAATATCGCGGAAGACCGGCATCACAATCGGCGGCGGCGGATTCACGCGCTCGCCGGTTCGACTTCGCAGCCGGGCACCATCGCCTACGCCATCGAGCGCATGCGCGAGCAGTCCAACGTCAGCAAGACGCGCAAGGTGCTGGAAAAGTTCTTCGATGCCGCGCTCATCGTGCCCGTGCTCACCGCGCATCCGACGGAAGTGTCGCGAAAAAGCATTCTCGATGCGCAACACGACATCGCGCGCCTGCTTGCCGAACGCGATCAGGAACTGACAGCGCGCGAACGCGCGCACAACGAAGCCGTCCTGCGGGCGCGCGTGACCTCGCTCTGGCAAACGCGCATGTTGCGCGAGTCCCGCCTTTCGGTCGCCGATGAAATCGAGAACGCGCTTTCGTACTATCGCGCGACTTTCCTGGAAGAAATTCCCGCGCTTTACGCCGATATCGAGGAAGCGCTCGCTGAACACGGCCTGCCCGCGCGGCTGCCGCCGTTCTTCCAGATGGGAAGCTGGATTGGCGGCGACCGCGACGGCAATCCGAACGTCACCGCCGCCACGCTGGAAAACGCCATCACGCGGCAAGCAACGGTCATCTTCGAACACTATCTGGAACAGGTGCACAAGCTCGGCGCGGAGTTGTCCGTGTCGAATCTGCTCGCCGGATCGAGCGAAGCCTTGCAGGCGCTCGCGGAAGCCTCGCCGGACCAGTCGCCGCATCGCACGGACGAACCATATAGGCGCGCGCTGATCGGCATCTATACGCGGATCGCGGCGAGCGCGCGCGTGCGGCTGGGTGAAGGCGTGGTCGCGGTGCGCAGCGCGGGACGCGGCGCGGCGCCAATTCGCGCGACGCCTTATGGCGATAGCTCGGAATTCACGCGCGATCTTCATGTGCTGATCGACTCGCTCGCGCAACATCATGGCGGCTCGCTTGCGCTGCTGCGGCTTGCGCCGCTCACGCGCGCTTCGGAAGTGTTCGGCTTTCATCTGGCGAGCATCGACTTGCGGCAGAGCTCGGATATCCACGAAGCGGTGATCGCGGAGTTGCTTTCGCGCGCGGGCGTCGAAGCCGACTATGCGGCGCTTTCCGAGGAAGACAAGCGCGCCGTGTTGCTCAGGGAACTCGCGCAGCCGCGTCCGCTGCGTCTTCCTTATGCCGATTACTCCGATCTCGCGAAGAGCGAACTCGGCGTGCTCGAAGGCGCACGCGTGACGCGCGAGAAGTTCGGCAAGCGCGCGGTGCGCAACTACATCATCTCGCACACGGAGACCGTGAGCGACTTGCTCGAAGTCATGTTGCTGCAGAAGGAAACCGGCGTGCTGCACGGTTGCCTCGGCAGCAAGGACAATCCCGCGCGCGATGGCGTGATGGTGATTCCGCTCTTCGAGACCATCGCCGACTTGCGCAATGCGCCAGTCATCATGGGCGAGTTCTTCAAGCTGCCGGGCATCGACGCGCTCATCGAAAATCAGGGCAACGAGCAGGAGGTCATGCTCGGCTATTCGGACAGCAACAAGGACGGCGGCTTCTTGACGTCCAACTGGGAGCTGTATCGCGCGGAACTGGCGCTCGTCGCGCTGTTCAAGCAACGCGGCACGACCTTGCGTCTCTTCCACGGCCGGGGCGGCACGGTGGGACGCGGCGGCGGCCCAACCTATCAGGCGATTCTGTCGCAGCCGCCCGGCACGGTCGATGGGCAAATCCGTCTCACCGAGCAAGGCGAAGTCATTTCGAGCAAGTTCGGCAATCCGGAAATCGGGCGGCGCAATCTGGAAACGGTGGTGGCGGCAACGCTCGAGGCATCGCTTCTGCCGCACGAGAACGCGCCCGCGCAATTGCCGCTATTCGAAGCGACGATGCAAACGCTCTCCGATTCCGCGATGGCCGCGTACCGCGCGCTCGTGTACGAAACTCCCGGCTTCACCGATTACTTCTTCGCCTCGACGCCGATCGCCGAGATTGCCGAATTGAACATCGGCAGCCGGCCGGCATCGCGCAAGCTGCAGGACCCGAAGCAACGCAAGATCGAAGATTTGCGCGCCATTCCGTGGGGCTTTTCGTGGGGCCAATGCCGCCTGCTGCTGACGGGCTGGTTCGGCTTCGGCAGCGCGGTGACGGCTTATCTCGATTCGGCCGACTCGGACGCGGAACGCGCGAAGCGCCTCGGCACCTTGCGCAAGATGCACAAGACGTGGCCGTTCTTTACGAATCTGCTTTCGAACATGGACATGGTGCTTGCGAAGACCGATCTCGCGGTGGCGTCGCGTTATGCGCAGCTCGTCGCGGACAAGAAGCTCAGGAAGCGCGTGTTCGATCGCATCGTCGCGGAGCACGAGCGGACCGGCAACGTGCTCGCGGAAATCACCGGCAAGGGCGAGCGCCTCGCTGACAATCCGCTGCTCGCGCGCTCGATCAAGAACCGTTTTCCGTACCTCGATCCGCTCAATCACTTGCAGGTGGAACTGCTCAAGCGGCATCGCGCAGGCGATCAGAACGTGCGGCTGCGGCGCGGGATTCATTTGACGATCAACGGGATTGCGGCGGGCCTGCGTAATACGGGTTGATCGATGCGCCCCGCAACGGGCATTGCATCTTTCACGTGCCACGAATCACGCCATATGTTCGTGGCACGTTTGTTTAAGTAGCCCTTGCGGCATCCGAGCGGCGCTCAGTCGCGCCGCTTGCCTTCGATCATCAACGCATCCAGCTCGAACGAGAAGTCGTCGCCGGCCTTGAAGTATTCGCGCACTTCGTCGGGCGCGGCGGCCCACATCGATTTGATCGCCGTCACGCGTTCGGGCGGCGTTCTCATGCGTGTCACCCACGAATCGAATTCCAGGCCGATACGCCAGCGCTCGGTCACGTTCGCGTCGAAGCCGGCGGTATCGAGCATGGCGATCCACTCGTCGGCGCGATAGTCGCGGATATGCGATGCATCGCGCAACAGTTCGATTGCCTGAATGTGCGTGTCGTACAGCGGATCGTCGGCGCCCGCGATATCGATGAATTTCAGCCGGCCGCCCGGCTTGAGCACGCGCCGCACTTCGGCCAGCGCGCGCGGCACGTCGCGCCAGTGATGCGCGCTCATGCGGCTCACCACCCAGTCGAACGAGGCGTCGGCGAATGGCAGCGACTCGGCGGCGCCCTGTTGCGTGCGGATCGTGGCAAGGCCGCGTTCCTTCGCGGCGGCATCGACCGTGGCCAGCATTTGCGGGGCGATGTCGTACGCCACGACCTCGCGCACGTGCGGCGCCACCGCGAAACTCGCGTGACCCGCGCCGCATCCCATGTCCAGCACGGTCGCGTTGCCGCACGTGGCGGCAAAAGTCGCGGCGAGATTTTGCAGATCGGCGCCGCTCGCGTGAACCTGGCTCGTGAGATAGGCGGCGGCGGTGCTGCCGAATGCATCGGCTACCTGGTCGTGGTGTTTCATCGGTATGACTCCGGAATGTTCTTGGGGACGCCGGGCGGTTCCTGAGCCGCCCGGCCTGCCGCTACAATAGAGCCCGCCTTGTACCAGTACAAGTGGACTGTTTATTCTGGTATCGACATTACCCGCCACGCCTCATGAAAATGACCCCGAAGACCGAATCCAGCGAAGCTGTCGATATCCCCGCACGCGCGCTCGGCGAATTCATCCGGGCGCATCGTGAACGGCTTTCGCCGCAGTCCGTCGGTTTGCCGCCGGGGCCGCGCCGCCGCACGCCGGGGCTGCGCCGCGAGGAAGTCGCCGCGTTGTGCGGCGTCAGCCCGACCTGGTACACGTGGATCGAGCAGGGCCGGCCGGTTTCCGCCTCGGCGGATGCGCTCGCGCGTATCGCCGTCGCATTGCAGTTGTCGCGGGCCGAACGCGCGTATCTCTTCGAACTGGCCGAGGAACGCGATCCCGCCGAGCCCGATCCCACCGCGCAGGACGTGCCCGCCGCGCTCTTGCAGAGCGTCGGGCTGATCGGCGCGCCGGCCTACGTGCTCGACCGCCAGTGGAATGCGCTGCGCTGGAACGCGCACGCGTCGGAACTGTTCGTCGGCTGGCTCGATGGCGAACACGACCGCAACTTGCTCGCCTACACGTTCACCTCGCCGGTGGCGCGCGCGTTGATCGTCGATTGGGACACGCGCGCGCGCCGTCTTGCCGCCGAGTTTCGCGCCGATTCCATCCGTCACCTCAACGACGCGCCCACGCGCACGCTGATCGACACGCTCGGCGCCGCCAGCGATGCCTTCGCGCGCTACTGGGCGTCGCAGGACGTGTTCGAGCGCGAAGGCGGCGAACGCGCGTTCGATCATCCGTCGCGCGGACGACTCGTGTTCAACCAGATCACCTTCAAGCCCGCGCATCGCGAAGATCTGAAGCTCGTGATCCTCGTCGGCAACGACTGAGGCAGCAGGCGCCGAATGTTAAAATCTTCGACTTCCGGCTTGCCGCTTTAGCCGCCTCATTCGCCTCAACCGCCAATCACATCACCATGACGTCCCAACTGCACAAAAAAGGCGAAGCCTGGTCGGCTCGCTTCTCCGAGCCCATGTCGGATCTCGTCAAACGCTATACGTCGTCGGTGTTCTTCGACAAGCGGCTCGCTCTCGTCGACATTCAAGGCTCGCTCGCGCACGCGTCGATGCTTGCGGCGCAGAAGATCATCGGCGCGGACGACCTCGCCGCCATCGAGCGCGGCATGGCGCAGATCAAGGGCGAAATCGAGCGCGGCGAGTTCGAGTGGAAGCTGGACCTGGAAGACGTGCACCTGAACATCGAGGCGCGGCTGACCGCGTTGATCGGCGACGCCGGCAAGCGCCTGCACACCGGCCGCTCGCGCAACGATCAGGTCGCAACCGACATTCGCCTGTGGCTGCGCGGCGAGATCGACCGTATCGGCGAACTGTTGAAGGACCTGCGAAGCGCGCTCATCGACATGGCCGAGAAGCACGCCGACACCATCATGCCGGGCTTCACGCATTTGCAGGTGGCGCAGCCCGTGACCTTCGGGCATCACCTGCTCGCTTATGTCGAAATGTTCTCGCGCGACGCCGAGCGCATGCGCGACTGCCGCACGCGCGTGAACCGCCTGCCGTTGGGTGCGGCGGCGCTCGCGGGCACGAGTTATCCGATCGACCGTCACGCGGTGGCGAAGACGCTCGGCTTCGATGGCATCTGCGCGAATTCGCTCGATGCCGTCTCCGACCGCGACTTCGCCATCGAATTCACGGCGGCCGCCGCGCTCGTCATGACGCACGTCTCGCGCTTTTCCGAAGAACTCGTGTTGTGGATGAGTCCGCGCGTCGGTTTCATCGATCTCGCGGATCGTTTCTGCACCGGCTCGTCGATCATGCCGCAAAAGAAAAACCCCGACGTGCCCGAGCTCGCGCGCGGCAAGACAGGCCGCGTGAACGGTCATTTGATGGCGCTGCTCACGCTGATGAAAGGCCAGCCCCTCGCTTATAACAAGGACAATCAGGAAGACAAGGAGCCGCTTTTCGATACCGTCGATACGGTCGCCGACACATTGCGCATTTTCGCGGAAATGGCGGCGGGCATTACCGTCAAGCCGCAGGCTATGCGCGCGGCCGCGCTGCAAGGTTTCTCGACGGCCACCGATCTCGCGGACTATCTCGTGAAGCGTGGCCTGCCCTTTCGCGACGCACACGAAGCCGTGGCGCATGCGGTGCGCATCTGCGTGGATCGCGAATGCGATATCGCCGATTTGTCGCTCGATGAAATGAAGCAGGAACTGCCGAACGTCGCGCATCTGATTGGCGACGATGTCTTCGAATATCTCACGCTCGAAGGTTCGGTCGCGAGCCGCGATCATGCGGGCGGCACCGCGCCGGATCAGGTGCGTGCGGCCGCCAAGGCGGCGCGCGCGGCGCTTGGCTGATCGAGCCGGACCATGCTTCGAATCGGACCCATTCGTGGGTCCATTTTTTTTTGGGAACGCCGGTTTTTATCACGCCGTGCGAAACACTGCATGGTTCAAATGCACGCATGAAATGGGAGCGAACCTATCCGCCTTGGCGTAGCCCGCAAGCATGATGAGAGACACTTTTTTGCCTTCGGGAATCATCATGCACAAGCGCAATTTTCGCAGTACCGCATTGGCTGCGCTCGTTGCGGCGGAAGCGCTTTCCGGCACGTCCGCCTCATATGCCGAGCGCAAAAGCTCACAACTAGAAGTCACGTTGACCATCCACAATGCCTGCTCGATTATCAGCGGTTCGGAAACGGCAGATCCGATTGAGATGCTTTCCGGTGCGAATGCCCGAACGTCCATCAAGGTGGATTGCACGGGAAAACAAACGCCCTACGGCGTTTCTGTCATGAGCGAACTGCATGCAAGCACCGCCGTCTCCAGGCAAGCAACAGCACAGGCCGCGACTGCAGCTTACGGCGATGCTCGAAAGACGATCGGCGTTGCCGCGGAACCGCAGTCGTCGGCGACAAACTCCGAGACCACGCCGTTGGTCAAGTTCGTGACCGTCGAGTTTTGATATTCGCGGGGCGCCAATCTACGCACGACACGACTTGCAAGGCAACGCTCGATTCATTGGAAAGCGATGCAATGCAGGTCGAGTGTTTTGCCCTACACGCTTCAGATGCCCAACAATCCCGATTTGAGTTTACAAAGATAAAACGACGGGTCTCGGGTGTTCATCCCGCTTCACCACATCTGCTTCATCGTCTTCGCGACTAAAGGCATCTGCTAAACGGTGCAGCTTTCTTTGTAACGCAAGCATCGTCATGGTTCGAGATTGCATTCGCAGTTTCGCCTGGATCGTTCGTATTCGCTTCGCTTCTCTCAACGAGTTCCTTGAACGAATCGACGTCATTCTCACAAGAAAAAAACGTCAAGGAAAACACGCTTCGTCCACCCTTAAAAATTTTTCCGTAGGAAACCTAATATCCGATTTTCGGCTTGCCTCGCCTTGGTCGCTGGATTATCAATGATCGCACGAGCCCTATAAGAGAGGGCTTGACGACAATTCAGTCAGCGCAAATGAGTCGCGGATCGAAACGAACCAAACAAACCGAGTAAGGAGGCCGTTCTCATGAATCGCCTTGGCATGAAGTCGAAGACTACTGCGCTGACGCTGGCTGCGCTCGTCGCTTATTCAATCAATGCGTTGGGCGCCGAATGGCAGGAAGGTGCGACCTACGCGGCGGGCGCGACCGTCACCTACAACGGGCGCACATACCAGGCTCTTCAGGCGCATACGGCTTATCCAGGCGCTGGGTGGACTCCGGCCAGCACGCCGACCTTATGGCGCGATGTGAGCGCGGCTACGCCTACGCCAGCACCATCGCCCACACCTGCGCCGACACCCGCTCCGACTCCTGCGCCAACTCCCGTACCAACCCCGACGCCGACTCCAACGCCAACACCCTCTCCCACTCCGACACCTTCGGCTTGCTTCGCTGCGTGGTCGGCATCGCAGGTTTATGCACAGACGGGTACGCGCGTCACGGCCAATGGACGCAATTACAGAAACAAGTGGTGGACCCAAGGCGATAACCCGACGCAGTCTGGGCAATACGGCGTATGGGAAGACATAGGCGCATGCTCGGGAAGTCCGACGCCGACACCGGCGCCAGCGCCAGTTCCAACGCCGACGCCGACGCCAACACCAACACCAACACCGGTTCCGACGCCAACACCAACACCGGTTCCGACTCCAACGCCGACACCGACACCAACGCCGGTTCCAACACCAGCACCGGTCCCGACTCCTACGCCGGCACCCGTGCCGACACCGGTCCCGACTCCTACGCCAACACCAACGCCCGCTCCCGCCGGCGCGCGTGAAGTCGGCGCGTACTTCGCGCAATGGGGAATCTACGACCGCAACTACAAGGTCAAGGATGTCGACACATCGGGCTCGGCGAAGCTGCTCACGTTTATCAACTACGCATTCGGCAACGTTTATCAAAAGAACGGCGGCTACGAGTGCGGCATCATCAACAAGGCAGAACCGGGTGCGACCAACGAGAACGCCCCGGACGCAGGCACCGGCGGCGATGCCTGGGCCGACTATCAAAAAGGCTTCTCGGCGAACGAATCGGTCAACGGCAAGAGCGATGCATGGGACTGGCCCTATGGCGATCCACGTCAGGGCAAGTCCGGTCCGCTCAAGGGTAACTTCAATCAGCTCAAGCTATTGAAGGACAAGTACCCCAACGTGCGCATGATCATTTCGCTCGGCGGATGGACCTGGTCGAAGTGGTTCAGCAAGGCCAGCGCTACCGATGCGCTGCGCAAGCAGCTCGTCTCGTCGTGCATCGATGTCTATATCAAGGGCAACGTGCCCTTCGATGCTGCCTCCAACGCGGGCGGAGATGGCGTCGCAGCGAACGTGTTCGACGGCATCGACATCGACTGGGAATTTCCCGGCGGCGGCGGTCAGCCCTATAACACGTACGACGTCAAGGACAAGGAGAACTACACGCTTCTCCTGACGGAATTCCGCAAGCAACTCGACGCCATGGGCGCGCAAAACGGCAAACGCTATCTGCTCACGGTCGCCATCGGCGCGGGTGGCGACAAGATCGCCAGCACCAACCCGGGCGACTACAGCAAGCCGCTCGACTGGATCAACGTGATGACTTACGACTATCACGGCGGATGGGAAAGCACCGGCCCGACGGACTTCCAGTCGCATTTGTATCCGGACCCGGCCAGCCCGAACATGGCGGGCGCTCCCGGCAACACCTATTACACCGATGCCGCCATCCAGGCCTTGCTGAAAGCGGGAGTGCCGTCGTCGAAGATCGTTCTCGGCATTCCGTTGTATGGGCGCGGCTGGACCGGCGTCACGCCGGGACCGAAGGGAGACGGGCTCTATCAGAAAGCCACCAAGACAGCGCCCGGGAAGTACGAGGCCGGCATCCAGGACTACCGGCTCTTGAAGAGCGCCGCAGGCACGGTGTACGAGCATCCGGTGACGAAGCAGTCGTACAAGTTCGACGGCACGACTTTCTGGTCCTACGACTCGCCCACCACGATCCGCGTCAAGAACGCCTACGTGAAGCAGTTCAGTCTGCGCGGTGTCTTCGGCTGGGAGCTGGACGGCGACGCCGCCAACGCGGAACTGCTGAGCGTCATGAGCGAAGTCAACAAGTGATCGGCCGCGCGACTGCGCCCGGTGCGTGACGCCGGGCGCAGACGATGCGCAGTGCAATGAATCAGGGGCAGCCATGCAGGATCGATTGACGAATGCCGCGTTCTCGACGGCCGCTGTGTCGAAAACGAAACTCTCCCGGCACAACCTCGGCTGGCGCGAGCGCGGCTTTACCTTGCTCGAGTTGCTGGTGGTGCTGCTCATCATCGCGCTCCTGGCGGGCTATGTCGGCCCGAAGCTCTTCGGTGAAGTCGGCAAGGCGCGCTCCAAGACAGCGGCGACGCAGATCAAGGGTATCGAAGACGCGCTCGATCGATACCGTCTGGACACTGGCCACTTTCCCGGCACCGACGCCGGGCTTCAGGCGTTGATGAGCAACGTCGGCAACACCTCGGGCTGGGAAGGTCCGTACATGAGCAGCGCCATTCCGAACGATCCGTGGGGCAAGCCGTACGTCTACCGCTCGCCCGGCGAGAACGGCAAGGACTACGACCTCATGACCTACGGCGCCGACGGCAAGCCCGGCGGTTCGGGCGAGGACGCGGACATCATCGGCAAATGATGGATTCGGCGGCAGTCATGCGATATCGCGTGCGGGTCGAGTCCGACGGCGGCCAGCAGGAACTGGAGCTCGATGCAGCGGACGAAACGCAACTTCGGCAGAACATGGCCGACATGGGTTTGTCGCTGATCGAAGCGACACCCGTGGAAAAGAAGTCGCGCGGTCTCTCGTTGCGCAAGCCCGTATTCGAGCGCGCGCTCTTTACGCAGGAACTGATCGCGCTTCTGGAAGCGGGCCTGAGTCTCGTCGAAACGGTCGAGACGTTGCGCGACAAAAGCAAGGAAGGCCTCAACCGGACGGTGCTGCAAGGCATCGTCACCGCGCTTTACGAAGGCGAGCCGTTGTCGCGGGCGCTCGAGCGTCAAACCGAACATTTCCCGCCGCTGTATGTCGCGACCGTGGCATCGGCGGAACAGACGGGGCATCTTTCCGAGGCGCTCAAGCGCTATCACCACTACGACGCGCGGCTCGCGGCGGTGCGCAAGAAAGTGGTGTCGGCCATGGTGTATCCGTCCATCGTGATCGCCACGGGCGCGTTCATCATCCTGTTCCTCGCGTTCTACGTGATTCCGAAGTTCAGCCAGGTGTTCGCGTCGATGAAAGACATCCCCTTCTCCGCCCGCATGATGCTCGCCTGGGGCAACCTCGTCGCCGAGCACGGCGGCGTGCTGCTCGCGGGCATCGTGGCCGCGCTCGCCGGCGCGATCATGGCGCTGCGCAACGAGAAGGTGCGCGGCAGATTGTTCGGCGCGGTGCTGCGCCTGCCCAAGCTCGCTGATTACCAACGGCTCTTCGCCCTGACACGGTTTTACCGGACGCTCGGCCTGTTGCTCGCGGGCGGCATGTCGATGGTCGCGGCGCTCGAACTTTCCGCGCAATTGCTGCCATCGCTGATGCAGTCCGCGCTTGCGCGCGCGCTCGACGAAGTGCGCGCGGGCAAGTCGCTGTCCGGCGCGTTGCCGGCCGCGAATCTCACGACGCCGGTGGCCGAGCGGCTGATCCGCGTCGGCGAGCAGAGCGGCGAGCTGGCCGGCATGGTGACGCGCTCGGCGGAATTCTGCGACGAGGAACTCGACCGCGCGATCGACACGCTGATGCGCGTGGTCGAGCCGGTGCTGATGCTGGTGGTGGGCGGCATCGTCGGGACGATCATCTTTCTGCTCTATATGCCGATTTTTCAGTTGGCCGGAAGCGTGGGATAAGACATGGAACAGACCACCGATACGCCCGCGAAGGCGAACCCCGTGCGCGACCCGCGCCCGAAGCAGCAGCAGTTCTGGGACGAAGCGGAACACGACGGCGCCGACTATCTGAAGAAGGTCACGCAGACCATCGGCCTGCGCGGCTTCGACGCCACCGCGCTCGAAACGCTCGAACCGCGCTTCGACCTCCTGCCGTTCGGCGAAGCCATGTCGCGCCGCTGTCTGCTTGCCGCCGACAGCGACGCGCGCCTGTGGTTCGTGCTTGCCGATCCTTTCGATCCGCCGCTGCGTGCCTGGGCGATGCAGCGCGTTAAGAAGCCATTCGCGTTCGCCTTCTGCGTGCCGGGCGAGCTCATGGCGTATCTCGCGCTGCACGAGTCCGCGCATCAGGCGCTGACGCAGGTCAATGTCGACAGCAAGACCGGCAACGCCGCCGCGGCGGGCGTGGAGATCACGCTCGCCACGCTTTCGGCGGACGTGCATCCCGTCATCCGGCTCGTGAATTCGTCGCTGTACGACGCGCTCAGGGCGCGCGCCTCGGACATTCATATCGAGAGCACCGCGACGGGTCTCGTCATCAAATACCGCATCGACGGCGTGCTGCAGGAAACGGCGTCCGCGCCCGGCACCGATGTCGCGGAGCAAGTGCTCTCGCGGCTCAAGGTCATGGCGGAGCTCGATATCGGCGAGCGGCGCATTCCGCAAGACGGCCGCTTCAAGGCGTTCATCAATCAGCGCGAGATCGATTTTCGTGTGTCGATCATGCCGTCGATTCACGGCGAGGACGCGGTGCTGCGCGTGCTCGACAAGCAGCGCGGCGATGCAAACAGCACGACGCTGCGTCTGGACGGACTCGGACACGACCCGGACACGGTAGCGTCGATTCGCTCGATCGCGCGCGAGCCCTACGGCCTGTTGCTCGTGACGGGCCCGACTGGTTCGGGCAAGTCGACCACGCTCTACGCCACGCTCACCGAAATCAACACGGGCGACGAGAAGATCATCACGATCGAGGACCCCGTCGAATACGAACTCGCGGGCGTGCTGCAGATTCCGATCAACGACAAGAAAGGGCTCACCTTCGCGCGCGGCCTGCGTTCGATCTTGCGGCACGATCCCGACAAGATTCTCGTGGGCGAGATCCGCGACGGCGAAACCGCTGGCATCGCCGTGCAGGCCGCGCTCACGGGACATCTGGTCCTGACCTCGGTGCACGCGAACAACGTGTTCTCCGTGCTGGATCGCTTCCTTCACATGGGCGTCGACATGCACAGCTTCGTCGATGCGCTGCTCGGCGCCGTCGCGCAACGGCTCATGCGCAAGAACTGTCCGCATTGCGTGCGCGACGACGAGGTGCCCGACGACGCCACGCTGCTTGCCTCCGCGCTCACGCGCGAGCAGGTTGCGCATTGGCGCTTTCGCCGTGGCGCGGGCTGCGAGGCATGCCGCCGGACGGGCTATCTCGGGCGTCAGCCGATTGCGGAAGTGCTGCGCATGAACGACGCGATCAAGCAGTGCTTCGTGGAACGGCGGCCGTTGATCGAACTGAAGCAACTCGCGAATCGAAGCGGTTTCGTGCCGATTCGCCAGATCGCCCTGCGCGCGGTCGCGGATGGCCGCACGACGCTCGCGGAAGTCAACCGCGTCACGATCGTCGAACCGGCATAGCGGAGACGGAACATGTCACGTTGGTCGGATCTGGTCGGAGCGATGAGCGCCGTCGCGAAGCGCCCTTCGAGGCGCACGGGCACGGCCCGCGCGGGCGCTTTCATGCCGCGCGTGACGCTATGGGTCGATGGCGAACGCGTGCGAGAGTCCGGCGTCGCGAGCAACGTGAATACCGAAGCCCTTACGACGCCGGGCGACACGGCGGCCGCGCTCAAGGCCATCGAGGCGCTCGCGCCGAAGCCCGCGCGACCTGGGCTGCACGGTCTGCGCGTGGTCGTCGGCGCGCCGTTCGTGCGCTATTACGCGCTGCCGTGGCGGCCGCATCCCAAGCCGGAGCAATGGGTGTCGATGGCGCGCATGCAGGCCGTGCAGGCGGGCGCGGGCGCCGAGCCGTGGCGCTACGCCGTCACCGATGGCGCGTGGCAACAAGGCCGCCTCGCCGCCGCGATGCCCGAGGCGCTGTGCGCGGGCATCGAGCGCTTATGCAAGACGCGACGGCTGCAATTGCTCGGTATCGAGCCGGGCTTTACCTTCTCCATGCAAAAGCATGCGCCGCACATTCGCGACGGCAACATCGCCGTCGTGGAACTGGAGCAGGCGGCAAGCGGCGCGGCCATCGCGCATATCGGCTTGCGGCGCGGCGGCGGCTGGAGCGGCTTCATCGCGCTGCCGGTGGCGGGCCCGCTCGACGACGTGCTGCGCGACGCCTTCGTGCTCGCCGCCACCGAGCCGCCCGAGCGCTGTTACGCCATCGGGCCGGGCGCAGCCGATCCCTGGGTCGCGGATGCAACGCTCGTCGAATGGCTTGCCGCGCCATGGGAGGCTTCGCCATGAAAGCGCCCGCCATCGACCTGCATCGGGCCAATCGTCCGGGCGTGGCGACCGGGCTGATTGCGCTCGCCCTCGGCGTCGTCGTGCTGTTCGTGACGATGCAGTATCGCGACAAGCTCAAGGAGCAAGGCGCCGCGCTCGATGAACGCGAAGCGTCGGTCGCGCAGGAGGAGAAACGCTTCGAGCGCATTGGCCGGGCGCATCGCGGCACGCGCAATCCCCGCGCGGACGCCTTGATGGCGCAGCAGCGCTATGCGGCGGAACCGGCGCGCAGTCTGATCGAAGGCGGTTGGCAACCGAATATCGCGATGCTCTCGCTCGATATCGTGACCGCATCGCGCACCATCAACATGCAGTTCGAGACGCGCTCGGCGCAGGAAGCGATCTCCTATGCGGACTGGCTGCAGGCGCAGCCCGCCGCCGAAAGCGTCTCGATCAAGCGGCAGAGCGAGAAGCCGGGGCCGCCTGTCAAAACCGTGGAAACCGCGCTTCAGGTGACGTGGCGCCCGTTCGCGACGCAGGCGGCAACGGGCGCGTCGGCGCCGGATGTGGCCGCGTCTTCCGCCGGAGGTTCCAGATGAGCCGCTGGCTTTGGGAACTGCGCCGCGCGCAGTGGCGGCTCGGCACCTTCGGGCTCTTTGCGCTACTGCTCCTGAGCAGCGCGGCGATCATCGCGCTGGTCGAGATCTTGCCGCTTCGCAACGACATCGCCGCACGCGAGCTCGACCTCGATGCGCGCACCGCGAAGCTGAAACAACCGCCGCCGCCCATGCCGGACGAAGCCGTGGCGCCGACGAGTCCGGAGCAGCGTTACTTCGTTTTCCTGCACAGCCTGCACGCGATCGCCGCGAAGAACGGTATCTCGATGCCGCAAATCACGTATCAGATGGCCGCGCAGGACAAGGATTCGCCCTCCCGCCGCTTTGTCGTCGAGACGTCGTTTTCGAGTCAGTATCTGCAATTTCGTACTTTCTTCTCCGAGTTGCGGACCTTGCCGGGCATTCGCTGCGAGCGGCTCACGCTGTCGCGGCCGAATATCGGCGTGACCGATCTCGAAATTCGCCTGCAATGTTCGTTCGTCGTGGAGGCGGCCAAGTGAAGCCGCTCGATATGCGAACCCTGAGAATCTCGTGGCCGATAAGCGGGCTGCTCGTCGTGACGCTCGGCTTGATCTTGTTCGTATGGTTTCGCGGGGCGCCCGACGACGAGGCGGATCGTCCTCCGGCGGTGGCCACGAAGGAGCGAGTTTCACGAGCGAGCGCGCCTGCACCGGCAAGTGCGCCGCAAGCCAACGCCGCGCCGGATACCCGCGTTGCCGCCGTGAACATCTTCCCCATGCAGAACTGGCAGCCGCCACCGCCGCCGCCTCCGCCGCCCGAATCCATCAAGCCGCCGCCACCGCCGCCCTTGCCGCCCTTGCCTTTCGTCGTCCGTTCGCTGTGGCTGGACCAGCAAGGCATCTTCTACGTCGTTCTGAGCGGCACCGGACGCGAGTTCCCGCTTTGCATCAACTGCAAGAAAACGGGTTTCCTGCGTAAGGGCGATGTGCTTCTCAACGCCTACAAGATCGAGGACATCAACCGTAAAGAAGTGAGGTTCATGTACTTGCCGTTGAAGCGCCGACAAACGCTGTCGCTCGGAGAACTGAAATGAGCCGGCTCAAAGACATTACGGTCTGGGTCCTGATTCCGCTATTGACGGCGTGCGCGGGCGAGATGCATCGCAAGGATCTGCAGAACCGTCTGGGGACCATGCCGCCCGACGCGCAGCTCGAATTGCTCGCGCAGCAGAGCGCGCAGTATCCCGACGACCTGGAAATCTACAACTGGTATGTGAGCCTGCGTCGCAAGGTTTCGTTGGAGTACTTGCAGCGCGCAAGTGTTGCGTACCGCGCGGGCGATTCGGCCCAGGCGATCGCGTGGGCGAAGAAGGCTCAGGCCGCCGCGCCCGGCGACGACGGGCCGCGCGAGATGATTGCGTGGATCGAGAAGCAGGCGCCCATCGACACCGCCGTGCAATACGCCGAAACGATCTATCAGGATCAACCGGACCAGGCGATGGCGATTCTCAACGACGTGCTCTCGAAGCAGCCCGACAACGCGCGCGCCATCCGTCTGCGCGACCTGCTGCTCGCGCCCAAGGGACAAGACCTCGAACCGAAGCTCAACAAGGACCTCAATCAGCCGATCACGGTGCAGTTCCGGGATCAGCCGCTTATCAGTATCTTCGAGCTGATGTCGAACATTACCGGACTGAACTTCACCTTCGACCGCGAAGTGCAGGCCGCCGCGCCGACGACCATCTTCGCGAGCAACACGCCCGTCAAGCAAGTGATGACGATGGTCCTGCAGGCGAACCAGCTCGCGAGCAAGGTGGTGAGCGGCAACTCGATCCTGATCTACCCGAAGCGGCCCGACAAGGAAACGGAATACAAGGACCTCGTCGTGCGCACGTTCTATCTGCAGAACTCGCAGGCGGCGCAGGTGCTCGCGGCGGTCAAGCAGATGGTCAAGACGCGCGATGCCGTGCTCGACGAACGCACCAACGCGATCATCATGCGCGACGCGCCGGACACCATCAAGGTCGCGGAGCGGATCATCCGCGCGCTCGACGTGACGCCCGCGGAAGTCGTCATCGACGCGCAGATTCTCGAAGTATCGTCATCCGATCTGCTGCAGATGGGCATTTCCTATCCGAATCGTATCGAGTTCGCGCTCATGCCGGACGGGACCAATTCCGATGCCTCGACCCGCGCGCCGGGCACGCTGACCTTGCAGCAACTGCGCAACCTGAACAGCAGCGACGTGCTCGTGAGGATCGGGCCGGTCGGTATCGACATGCTGCAGAACCAGGGCAAAACCAAGACGCTTGCGAACCCGAGCATCCGCGTGAGAAACCGCGAGAAGGCGAAGGTGCTGATCGGCGACCGTCTGCCCGTGGTCACGACGACGCTCTCCAGCAACTTCAGCTCCGAGAGCATCAACTATCAGGACGTGGGCCTCACGCTGGAAGTTGCGCCCGTGATCGTCAACTCGGACGAAGTGCAGGTGAAGTTGCGCATGGAAGTGTCGAACGTTACCGATACGATCACGACGACGACGGGACTGGTCGCCTATCAGATCGGCACTCGCACGGCCGAAACGGTGATGAGCGTGCGCAACAACGAAACGCAGCTGCTCGCGGGTCTCCTGCAGCGCAACGAGCGCGCGTCCGGCTCCGGTTTGCCAGGCCTGAGCCGCATTCCGCTGCTGGACCGGATCTTCGGCACACGCGCGAACGACCAGCATCAGACGGAGCTCGTGCTGATGCTGACGCCGCGCATCGTGCGCAATCAGGCCATGCCGGCGGGCAATGTCGTGTCCTTCGATTCGGGCACGGAGACGCGCATTTCGACGGAGCGCGACCCGGTCGGACCGAACGCAAGCGTGCGCGTTCCGCCAAGCGGCGCGGGCAGCGCGCCTGCCCTGCCTCCGCCCGTGCCGACGCCTTCCGCGCCGCCGCCCGTAATGGCGCTGCCCGCACCCACGCCGCCGCCACAGCCACCCGCCGCGACCTCGCCGCCGCCGACCCAACCCTAGACACGTGCAACCAGCCGCGACCATGGACAAGGGCTTCACGATCATCGAGTTGCTCATCACGCTCGCGATCATCGCGGTGCTGGCGATGGTCGCGGCGCCGCTCGTGCAGGTGACCGCGCAACGCAACCGCGAAGACGAATTGCGGCGCGCCCTATGGAGTATTCGCGATGCCATCGATGCTTACAAAGCCGCCGGCGATGCCGGCAAGTTCGATCGTCCGCTCGGCGAAACGGGCTATCCCGCCAAGCTCGACGTACTGGTGGACGGCGAAGTCGACAAGACCAATCCGACTCACGCGCGCATCTTCTTCCTGCGGCGTGTTCCGCGCGATCCGATGTGCGATTGCCCGAGCCGTTCGGATGAACAGACCTGGGGCAAGCGCGCTTATTCGAGTTCCGCCGATTCACCGAGCGAAGGCAACGACGTCTACGACGTCTACTCGCTTTCGGAAGGAACCGGCCTCAACGGCGTCCCTTACCGCAAGTGGTGAGCGTCATGAACAAACGAATGCTGCGCGCTTTCACGCTAATCGAATTGCTGGTCGTTCTGGCGATCATCGCGACCTTGCTCACGCTCGTCGTGCCGCGCTACTTCGGGCAGGCGGAGAAAGCCAAGGAAACCGTGCTGCAGGAGAATCTCGCCGCCATGCGTGATTCCATCGACCGCTTTCGCGGCGATCAGGGGCGCTATCCGCAATCGCTCAACGAACTGGTCGAGCGCCGCTATCTGCGTGAAGTGCCGATGGACCCGGTCGCGCAAAGCCGCACGACCTGGACGACCGAGCCGCCCAACGACGGCACGCCCGGCGTCTATAACGTGCGCAGCGGCGCAAAAGGCAAGGCCAGGGATGGCACCGACTACGGCAGCTGGTAGCGCGCGCGGGCGGCATTCGGATCGAGCGCGTCGAGCGTTTGCATCGCGCAAGCGGCAGCATGGTTTCGGCATGTTGTGGGCGCTGATGTGCGTGGCGCTCATCGGCATCTATCTGATGCAGATCGGCACCGTATGGAGCACGCAGATTCAGCGCAACCGCGAATTCGAACTGCTGAAAAAGGGCGATGCAATCCGCAACGCGATTCGTGAGTACGTCAAGGCCGACCCTGGCGGCGCTTTTCCGAAAAGCCTCGATGACCTGTTGCGCGACTCGCGCGCGTCCTTCGTGCGCCGATACCTGCGCGATGCATACACCGACCCGATGACCAACGGCGAATGGCAAACGGTGCGCGGCCCCAATGGCGAGCTGTACGGCGTGTACAGCTCATCGAAGCAAACGCCGCTGAAAACGGATGGCTTCTCCGACGAGGACGCGAGCTTCGCGTTGAAGACGAGCTACGAAGACTGGAAGTTCACGAGCTACCCGGAAATGAGCATGAATCGAAGGTAGTTTTCTTATCGGGCCGGCATGTGCAGCTGCTGGCCGTCGCGTTCCAAAAGAGGTGCTGAGATGTTGACCGTTCGTAGAAAGTTGGCGATGCTTCCAGCCGCGTTGCTATTGCATGCCGGCATCGTGTCCGCGCAGGAAGCATGGCGCGAAGGCGCGACCTATGCGGCTGGCGCCACGGTGACTTATAGCGGTCGCGTTTATCAGGCGCAGCAGGCGCATACGGCATATCCGGGCGCGGGATGGTTTCCTGCGACTACGCCGACGCTTTGGAAGGATGTGGGGGCGGCGGGGGCTCCTGCTCCTGCTCCTGCTCCTGCGCCAGTTCCGGCTCCTGTGCCTGCGCCAGCTCCAAAGCCATCACCAACACCCGCCCCAACGCCAACGCCAACGCCAACGCCAACGCCAACGCCAACGCCAACGCCAACTTCATCGTGCTTTGCAGCGTGGTCTGCTACCCAAGCTTATGCAACACCGGGTACACGCATAACTTATAACGGCCGCAACTATCGAAATAAGTGGTGGACCCAGGGAGACAACCCGGCGCAATCGGGCGCCTATGGTGCGTGGGAAGATCTCGGTGCGTGTTCTGGCGGCTCACCTTCGCCTACGCCTATGCCCGCGCCAACGCCAACGCCAACGCCTACGCCCGCGCCCACACCAACTCCGACGCCAACGCCGGCGCCCGCGCCTGTACCAGCGCCGACGCCAACACCCGTACCGACACCAACGCCGGCTCCCGCGCCCGTACCAACGCCAACGCCAACGCCAACGCCAACGCCGACGCCAACACCAGCGCCGACTCCAATCGCATCCTACAAGCCGAAGATCACCTACATCCCCGAACCCACCGGCTATCCGACCGTCGCCCAGTTCAACGCGACCGAGAAGACACTCGTCGATCAGACCAACGGGCAGATCGGCTTGATCCGCGACGCGCTGCGCGTGCTGCCCGATACCGACGTCGATGCCGTCACGCCCGGACGCGCGGCGAATCCATCGAATGTGAAGCGAGTCGAGTCGATCGTAAGCGAAGCGAAGTTCGACCAGCTCTTCCCGGTGCGCAACATCAAATACTCCTACGTCAGCTTCTTGCGCGGTATCGCCAAGTTTCCGGCGTACTGCGGCGATTACACGGACGGACGCGACGCCGCCGCCATCTGCCGCAAGCTGCTCGCCACGTCCTTCGCGCACTTCGTTCAGGAGACGGGCGCCAACTGGCCGTCGCTCACGCCGGCGCAAGTGCGCTCGGGCTATGCGGACCACAACAACGTCGTGCTCGCAAAAATGCCGCAAGACACGGCCATCTCGTTCTGGCAGCAGGCTTTATGGTTCCTTCGCGAGTCGGGCTACGAGGAAGGCTCGGCCGTTGGTGCGTATCAACAATGCGCGCCGGGCTCGCATGCGACCAACTGGATCTTCTTTCCGTGCGCGAAGAACGCGGCAGGCAAGTACCTCGACTACTTCGGGCGCGGCGCCAAGCAATTATCCTGGAACTACAACTTCGGCCCGTTCTCGCAGGCGCTATACGGCGACCCCAACGTGCTGCTCGACGACCCCGGCCGCGTCGCGGATACATGGCTGAACTTCGCCTCGGCGGTATGGTTCGCCGTGACCCCGCAGACGCCCAAGCCGCCGATGACCTGGGCGATCGACGGCACCTGGAAGCCTAATAGCGTCGACGTCGGCAACAACATGAAGCCTGGCTTCGGCGCGACGATCTACATCATCAACGGCGGCATAGAGTGCGGTCAGGGGGGCGCGGAACGCTCGCAAGTCACCAATCGCATCAACGCGTACAAGGAGTTCGCGCGTGAACTCGGCGTCACCATTCCCGCCGACGAACCGCTAGGCTGCGCGAACATGCGCGGTTTCACGGAAGGCTCGGCCGCGGCAATCAAGGCGTATCTGGACAAAGACTATGCGTGGGCCAACGGCAAGCCCGTCACCGGATGCAAGCTCGTCGATTATCAGATGCCGTTCTCGCTTCTCACGCCCGGCGACTACAAAGCCTGCACCGACTACTTCTTCCGCGGCAAGGTTCAATACAACGGGCAGATCGTGATAGACAACACGCAATAGCAACGTCCACGGGCACGCGTTCAACGGTTCGTTCTGGTTGAACGCGCGGCCTGCGAACGACGGCATCGTGCGTCCGATTCCGAAGACCGTGCCATCGTCATTTGCCGCTCTTGTAACGCTCGGTCAACTCCTTGACGCGCGAGACATAGATCTTCGTCTCGCTGTAGGGCGGCACGCCGTTGTATTTGTCGACGCTCGATTCGCCGCTGTTATAAGCCGCCAGCATGAGATCGACGTTGCCGTTGAAGCGCGTTTTCAGCCACGCCAGATAACTCACGCCACCGCGAATATTCTGCGCGGCATCGAAGGGATCGTTGACGTTGAAGCGCAGCGCCGTCGCGGGCATGAGTTGCATGAGCCCTTGTGCGCCCGCGCGTGATATCGCGTTCGTGCGATACGCCGATTCCGCATGAATCACGGCACGAACCAATGCGCTATCGACGCCGAAGGTCGAAGCAGCCGCATCGATTTCACGTTGATATGAACGCAAGTCGAGCTTCAAGGCGGGGATGCCGATGTTTTCTTCGGGCGCGCACAAGCTGCACGTCTCCATGAAGTGCAATTTGATGACCTCGACGTTTTGCGCCACGCCCACCGGCATCTTCGTGAGGTAATGCCTGACGCCGTCTTCCACGTAGGTATAGACAGGCGTGACGGCTTCGCGCCTTGCAAGACTTGCACGACGCGGTAACGCCACGCTCGATGCCAGCGCGCCCGGATCGCCCGATGCGGCGGCACGGGCTGGCGCAACGCTCGACGCCACCGGCGGATAGGCGGCTTGCCAGATCAGATTCACGCGACTGCATTTCGCGTTGTCGAGATTCTCGCTCGCATAGCGGACGGAATTATCCGCGGCCTCGCATCTCAACATGGAAGCTGCGTTCGCCTGCCTCGTCGACATCACGAGCGCGCAGGCCAGCAGCGTCGATATGGAATGACGCGTGCGGGCTCTCAAGACGAGCGCTACAGTTGAACGTGCGGACATTTCACAAGAATAGTGTGCTTCGGGCCTTCCGCCACGCTTAATCGACGAACCGAGCCAACGAACCAAACCGCCATGCAGTCAGCGTTTCGATTCATTGGCCGATTCACTTCTTTAGCACGATCTTCAATGGCGGATTGTCCAAGGATGCCGTTGTTTTACGCCAGCATTTGTGCTTCCATGAAAGCTGATTTTTTCAGCGTTCAACCGAGCGTCGGCTTGTCACGCACCGCTCGGGACGAATCGAAACTCTTGCTTTTTGATGACGTCACGATGAGCACGAATCCGCGCTTCGACGCTACATGGAAGAACTGGCTCGACGAGAATATCCGCCGTGGCTGCACGCATCAATCGCTCATCGACGCAATGGTCGCCAGCGCGTTCCATCCGAACGCCGCGCGCTCCATCATCGCGCGTCACATTGCAGGCGATACGTCGGATGACGGCGATGATCCGCCCGGCGTGTATCGATACGGCAAGCCCATGCTTCCCGATGGTCGCGTGCTGAGCGCGAGCGATTGCGAAGCGCTAAAGGTATTCACATGCGAGACGCCGGTAGTCGCGCTGTTGGCCGACGTCTTGACCGATGACGAATGCGCGAGGTTGATCGATATCGGCCGCGCGCGGGTGCAGCAGTCATCGGTCGTCGATCCCGACTCGGGCAACGAGATCACTATCGAGGAACGCAAGAGCGAAGGCGCGTTCGTCAACGCATCGACCGATACACTCGTCACCAGGATCGATCGCAGGCTCTCCGAACTCGTGCGGCAACCGATCGAGAACGGCGAGGACCTGCATATTCTGCGCTACGGCATAGGTGGCGAATATCGTCCGCATTTCGACTATTTTCCCGAAGAGCAAGCCGGCAGCCGGCACCACATGCTGCGCGGCGGACAGCGTATTGCAACCGTCATTCTTTATCTCAACGAAGTCGAACGAGGCGGCGATACCACCTTTCCGGACGTCGGCTTGCGCATTCATCCGCGTCGCGGCAGCGCGTTGTATTTCGAGTATGTCAATGACCTCGGTCAAACCGACGCGCGCACGCTACATGCCGGAACGCCTGTCGAAAAAGGCGAGAAGTGGATTGCCACCAAGTGGATTCGTCAGGGCAGGTTTCGCGCCGAAGCCTGACGCATTCAAATGAGCGATCCACGCCGCGTGTGCGCCGGAACAATCGCTCCGGCGCGACACGCTGGCACTGCTACTTGCACGCTCCTACTTTTTCCCATGCACCGTCGGAGTTGGTTGCCGGGTCGACGCCCGAACTCCACCACTTGTTGCGATAGTTCATGCCGCTCACGCTGACACTCGTTCCGGCTGTCGAGTAAGTCTTGCTCGAACTCCAGGCCGGCGCGCATGTCAACGCGGTCTGTCCGGAGCACGTCCCCATGTCCTGCCACGACTTGCCGTTACCCGCGTTGCGCGATGGCTGGTCGGAGTTCTCCCAGCGCGCGCTGTAGTTGTGCCCGCTATCCGATACCGTTTCCTTCGCCTTATAGAGCGTGCCGGCTTGCCAGGCAACCGAGCACGTCGATCCGCCCGCGCTTGGCGACGGGGCAGGGGTTGGCGTCGGGCTCGGCGTCGGTGTTGGCGTTGGCGTCGGCGCCGGGGCCGGCGTGGGAGTCGGTGTCGGAGCGGGCGTGGGCGTGGGCGTTGGCGTCGGGGCCGGCGTGGGAGTCGGTGTCGGAGCGGGCGTGGGCGTCGGCGACGGCGCAGGCGTTGGCGCGGGCGCTCCGGTGTAGTCCATCGCGAAGTTGTAGTCTTGCGCGCTATCGACGTAGATGCGGTTCGCCGACATGACCTTCTGCGGCACGATGTTCCCGCTGTTATCCACGAGACCGAGATGCACGCGCCCGGAGTCCGTGTTGATCTTCGTGGCCATTGCATACACCCAGTCGGCCGCAGCGGTCGTTTGCTGCGTCACCGTGTAACTGAGCGATTCGAGATCGTGACCGTCGTTATCGAATACCCGCAAGGTGATCTTCGTGCCGACCGGCTGATCCACCGCGGTGGTCGGGATTGGACGAACTTCGCGCCAGCTCGTTTTAGTCGAGTTGATGACCACGTCCATACACGCATAGAACGCTTCCGCGCTATCGTTGCGTTGCCAGATCGCATAAAGGATGCGTTTGCCTGTCTTGCCTGCGGGCAATTTGCATTTCAACTTGTAGCGGCCGTTGTCGAGCGTGACGCTGGTTATCTCGCAGAACGGCTTGCTGTCGAGATCGGACCATTTCAACGGTTGATTGAAGTCGTAACCATCCGCCGACATGAATATCTGGAAGTAGCGCGTCACGTGCGGCGCCGTCGCGTTCCAGACGAACTCGTAGTTGCCGCTCAGGTCGGGCGAGATCGTCGTCGTGGGCCAGTCGTTGCGACCAAGATCCAAACCGTAATAATTCGACTTGTTGGCGCTGCACAGATGCCCGTCGGGTACGAACGATTTGTGATCGCCATTGGGAAGCTGGTTGACGCCCGCCCAGTCATAAAGAAACGCTGGCCCGGCGACGGCCACCGCAGCCTTGCACGCCGCGGACGTCGGACTTTCCGGCCCTTCCTTGTAACAGGCGTAGACCCGGCTGATCGGCGTTTCCATCGTGCCGTGACTCCACGCAAGGCATGGAACGGCCAGCGGTACCAGCATTGCCAAAACCTTCTTCTTGTGACGCAACATGAGAGACACTCCTACGCTCGTTCAATAGCCAGCGTCCGCTTTGTGTACGACGAGCCGAATTGCCTCGATAAAGATTCGAAACACGTCGGCAAGCGGACTCATTTTCAGAACGTCGAGTCACTCAGTGCCTCGTTCCAGTTTCGAACGGCATTGGTGCCCGAGCTTGTTGTTTGCTTCTCCTCGATCGGCTATGCAAGATCACGCGTATCGATACGTGCGCACTCCCGGCATAGAAGAAATGAAACAGGCAACTGGAGAGGGGTCTGGTATCGCGGATTCACACGGACTGTTTTCGCATCTGGCTTCGACGCATGTTTCGCTTACGCCATCTGAAATAGTTCGCTTTACTAACTTAAACGGAATCTACTTGCCCTTCGTTTGGGTTTCATTCTAGACGCTTCAAACGATATGCGGTAGCACACGCGGACCGACATCCCGGATGTTGTCAGCGTAGCCGATGTTCGCCGTCAGGACGCGCATGCACCGCAGTGCGCGCGTCGTTTCGCTGCCGCTTTCTACGGCCCGCTTATCATGCTGATTGTTTCTGCATCAATCGACAACGACAGCGACCACGCTTCGCACAAGGTAGTCATTCATGATCATTCGCCCAAAACTGAACTGGTTCCGGTTGCTGTTCGTCTGGCGCGGCTCCGTGCTGCCCCAACTGCTGCCGAGGCTCGCGCTCATCTTCGTGCTGTCGATCTCGGCGATGTTCATGCACGATCACATTCGCAACTATCCAGTGAACCTGGGCACGCCGCCGTTTGCGCTCGTGGGCATCGCGCTGGCCGTGTTTCTCGGCTTTCGTAACAGCGCAAGTTACGAGCGCTGGTGGGAAGGCCGAAAACTGTGGGGCGAACTCTTCATCACGGCGCGCTCGCTCGCACGCCAGATTCTGTCGATGCCCGATTCGCTCGATCCTCTACAAAAGCGGCACTTCCTCGCGGCAATCGGCGGCTTTGCGCATGCGTTGCGGCATCAGTTGCGCGGCACCGATGCGCTCGCCGATCTCGCATCACGGCTGACGCCCGAATTGCACGCTCGCGTCTCGACCGCGCAATTCAAGCCGGGCATCATCCTGCTATGGTTCGGCGAATGGCTCGCACAACGCCAGCGTGACGGCACGATCGACGGCTACGCGCTCATCGCGATCGACCGTAACCTCAACGCGCTGTCGGACGTCATCGGCGGCTGCGAGCGGCTCGCGAACACACCTCTGCCCTTCTCCTATTCGGTGATGATTCACCGCACCATCTATCTGTTTTGCGTGCTGCTGCCATTCGGTCTCGTCGATGGTGCCGGTATGCTCACGCCACTGTTCGCGCTGCTCGTCGCCTATGCGTTCATGGCGCTCGAAGCAATCGCCGCACAGATCGAAGATCCGTTCGGCCTCGAAGAAAACGACCTCGCCCTGAACGCAATGTGCAATACGCTCGAAGCCGTTCTGCACGACATGTCGGCCGATCCCGCCTTCGAACGCGCGCCCAAGGCTTCTTCTTCGTCGCGGCTCTACATACTGGATTGAGACACTTAATTTCATTGTGGATCGTGCCTGGCGCAAGCGCTCTCCTTCATAATCTTTCGAGCCTTATTTATGGAGATTCGCTTTGAAACTGTTCTACAAAGCCGGGGCCTGCTCGTTGGCCTCGCATATCGCGCTCGTTGAATCCGGCCTTCCGTTCGATATCGAAGCGGTCGATCTGAAGGCGAAAGTCACCGCCAGCGGCGCGGATTTCACGAAGATCAATGCAAAGGGTTATGTTCCCGCACTCGTCCTCGACAATGGCGATGTGCTGACCGAAGGTCCCGCGATCATGCAATACATCGCCGACCAAGCGCCCGCAAAGCACCTCGCGCCGCTGAACGACGCCATGGCGCGTTATCGTCTGCAAGGCTGGCTGACGTTCATCGGCACCGAGTTGCACAAGAACTTCTCTCCGTTCTTCAATCCGTCCGCAAGCAGCGACTGGAAAGCGTCGGCAATGAGCAATCTCGAACGCCGCCTCGCCTACACCGCACAACAACTCGAAGACAAGACGTACTTGCTTGGCGACGAATTCAGCATTGGCGACGCCTATCTGTTCACGGTGCTCGGTTGGGCCAAGTTCATCGATCTGGATCTCGGCAAATGGCCGGTGCTCGTGGCGTATCGGTCGCGCGTGGGCGAGCGCGCCGGCGTGCAGGCGGCGCTGAAGGCCGAAGGGTTGATCTGAGCGCACCGCGCGGCCCGATCGCAGCAGACAGCGGCCTCCTTCGGGAGGCCGTTTCTATATCTGACCGCGCAGCGCTTCTATCTTAATAAAGCTGCAGCCTTTGATGCAGCAAGGGAAACGCAGCATAACGCCATCTCAATTGAGATTCGTCTCATTCAGTCTTAAAGCGCTCGCCTCTATGATTCATACATGTCGCGGCGATGCAGAAAAACGCAGCGCCGAATCAAAAGCTTCCCGCTTATATTTGTACTGGAGAGTCTCAAGCATGCGTAACCTGATCAAGAATGTCGCCATCATCGCTATCGTTGCAAGCACCGTTGCCGTCGCTACGCCCAGCGCCTTCGCCGGCAGCAAGACCGCAACGTTCGACGTGACGCTCAACATTCAAGACGATTGCTCGATCTCGGCGAACCCCTTGAACTTCGGCGACACCGGCGCGCTTACCGACAACGTCGATCAGTCCAGCAACCTCGCCGTGACCTGCACCACGGGCACGCCGTACAACGTCGCGCTCGATGCCGGCACGGCAACCGGTTCGCAAGTCGCGACACGCAAGCTCGCCAATGCCGGCGGCACCGCGACGGTCGACTTCAACCTGTATCGCGATGCAGCCCGCACGCAGCTCTGGGGCCAGACGACCGGCACCGACACGACAGCGGGCGTAGGTAATGGCAAAAGTCAGAGTCTCGTCGTGTACGGCCGCGTACCGTCGCAAACCACACCGGCCGCAGGCACTTATAGCTCGACTGTCACCGCAACGGTCGTGTTCTGAAGCGAGTAGATAAGCAGACGGAACGGCCTCCTTCGGGAGGCCGTTTTTGCATCTGACGGCGCAGCAATTTATCCCAATAAAGCCGCGTCTCCTGATGCAGCAAGGGAAAGGCAGCACAACGCTATCTCAAATGAGATTCGTCTCATTCAGTCTTAGAGCGCCCGTCCCTATGATTCATACATGTCGCGGCGATGCAGAAAAACGCAGCGCCGAATCGAAATCTTCCCGCTTAAATTCGTACCGGAGAGTCTCAAGCATGCGTAACCTGATCAAGAATGTCGCCATCATCGCTATCGTTGCAAGCACCGTTGCCGTCGCCACGCCCAGCGCCTTCGCCGGCAGCAAGACTGCAACGTTCGACGTGACGCTCAACGTTCAAGACGATTGCTCGATCTCGGCGAACCCCTTGAACTTCGGCGACACCGGCGCGCTTACCGACAACGTCGATCAGTCCAGCAACCTCGCCGTGACTTGCACTTCCGGAACGCCCTACAACGTCGCGCTCGATGCCGGCACGGCAGCCGGTTCGCTCATCGCAAAGCGCAAGCTCGCCAACGCCACCGGCGACGCCTCGGTCAATTTCAACCTGTATCGCGATGCAGCCCGCACCAAGCTCTGGGGCCAGCAGACCGGCATCGACACGGCTTCGGGTATAGGTAATGGCGACAGTCAGAGCCTCGTCGTGTACGGCCGCGTACCGTCGCAAACCACCCCGGCCGCAGGCACCTATAGCTCGACTGTTACCGCCACGGTCGTGTTCTGAGGCAACTCGCTTCGCTTCATGTGCAAAGCTTGCCAGAGCTCGAATAAAGCTATATCACTGGCATCGTCGGAAGTAATTCGGGAGACCGACGATGCCACGCTTTACACAACCAGCATGGGCAGCCTTTCTGCTTTTGGAATGCGCTGCCTCGCTCGCCGCGTCATTGCAGATATCTCCGGTTTCAATCCAGCTCGCTGGCCCGGAAAACGGCAAGGTCGTCACGTTACGTAACGATGGCGATGAACCGATTCACGCTCAAGTGCGAACCTTCGTCTGGGATCAGTCCGACGAAGAAGACAAACTCACGCCTACCCGCGATCTGATCGCCAGTCCGCCTATCGCCGAAGTGCCCGCGGGCGGTCAGCAAGTCATCCGCGTCATTCGCGCCAACGCCGCACCCGTTGCACAGGAACGCGCATACCGCCTGATCATCGACGAGTTGCCGCCCGACGGCGGCGACAAGCAATCGGCGGTTCAGTTTCGCTTTCGATATTCCGTACCCCTATTCATTTCGCCGCGCGGTGAGGCGAGCACGCCGAAGCTGCAATGGTCCGTCGTCGAAAGAAACGGCAAGGCGTATCTGCGAGTGCAAAACGATGGCGACATTCACGCGCAACTGAGCACTGTTTCACTTAAGACATCGGACAAGGATGTGCGCGTGTCCGGCGGTTTGCTCGGCTACGTGCTGCCAGGCCGGGTGCGCTCATGGATACTCCCCGACGCGGCCAGCGCCATGCGCGGCAAGACGGGCGAAGTCAGCGCCACGGTGAACGGCGCCAGCATGAACGGATCGTTGAGCAATCCGGCCGCGCCCTGATCGTTCGGGGTTGCCACGGGAACAGCGTGCATCGTCATGGATGGATCGACTCGCCCAAGGCTCGTGACGCGCGGTGTTCCTCTCCTGATTTCACTGGGCGTGATCTCCCAAGCGGCTGTTGCTCAAGTCGATATCACCGGCGGCTCGCCCAGCCAGGTTCCGAATATCGCGGGCTCGCCGCGCACCGCCTTGCTCGACATGCAATCGCAAGAAACGCAGTCGCTCGTGCTCGAGATCGTCGTCAACGGCACGAACCTGGGCGAGCCGTCCAACTTCGAATTGCGTCACGGCCAGCTCTATGCCGAGCGCGCCACGCTCGAAAATGCGGGCATCCGGGTCGACGACTTACATGCCGATGCAGACGGATGGATCGCCGTTTCATCGATTCCAGGCGTGCGCGCCACTTATTCCTCCGCGCGTCAGCAGGCGCTTCTTGACGTCGACCGGTCGCGTCAGATCGCGCAGCGCCTCGGCAACCGGCTTCCCGTTACACCGAAGGCAACGCCCGGCACCGGCTTCGCGCTCAACTACGACGTGACGTACACGCGCCAACTGGGCGAAATGGCGGCCGGTCAGTTCGGCGTCTGGAACGAACAGCGGCTCTTCAGTCCGGCGGGCGTATTCGACAACACCGGCACTTACCTTAACGGCGCCGGAACCAACGGCTACACGCGGCTGGACACGAACTGGGTCTATTCGAATCCGGCCAAACTCATGACGATGACGTTCGGCGACGCCATCTCCGGCTCGCTCGCGTGGACGCGCTCGGTGCGATTCGGCGGCTTCCAGATACAGCGCGATTTCAGCCTGCGCCCGGATCTCGTGACGTTTCCCCTGCCGATGTTCAGCGGATCGGCCGCGGTGCCCTCTGCCGTCGACTTGTATATCAACGGTCTGCGCCAGTACAACGGCAACGTCGCGCCTGGTCCGTTCCAGATCGCGCAGGCGCCCAGTCTGACAGGCGCGGGCACGGCGCAAGTGGTCGTGACCGATGCGCTCGGCCGTCGCGTCACGACGAGCGTGCCGCTTTATATCGACACGCATCTGCTGTCAAAAGGCCTGTCGAGCTATTCGGCGGAATTCGGCTTTCTGCGCGACGATTACACGCTGCGCTCCTGGTCGTACGAGGCATCGCCCGTCTTCAGCGGCACGGCCGCGTATGGCATCACCGACTGGCTCACACTGCAAGCCCACGCGGAAGGCGGGCAAGGTTTAAGCAACGCCGGCACGGGCGCGATCGTGCGCGCAGGCCAATTCGGCGTCTTCAATGCGGCGGCCGCGGGCAGCAAGCTGAATGGCGCGACCGGCGCGCTTTTCAGTCTTGGCTACCAGTACATCAGTCCTGCGGCTTCGCTGACGCTGCAGACCACGCACGCGACCGACAACTATCGCGATATCGCGGCCCTCGACGGCACCTCGGTGTTTCAGCATATTTACCAGGCGACCGTATCGGTCGCGTTGATGCGGTCGCAATCGGCGACAGTGAGCTACGTCGATTCCGAAGACACGTTCTCGGGACACGCGCGCGTCGTCACGCTTGCGTACAACGCGCAGATCGGCAGCCGCTGGTCGCTTTTCGCGAGCACGTATCGCGACTTTCTGCAGCGCGGAGTATGGGGCGGTTCGATTGGCATAACCATCGCGCTCGGCGGCAATACGTCGGTCAGCACGACGGTGGCGCAGTCGGGTGGACACACGACCGCCGACGTCACCGCATCGCGTCCCGCCGACTACGGTGGCGGCTGGGGTTGGTCGGTTCAAGGCGGCGCCGGTGCCGATTATCGTCATGCCTTCGCCGGAACGACTTATCGCTCGAAGTTCGGCGATTTCGAGGCGACCGCGCAGCGCTTCAACGGCACGACGGCGCTCAGCACGGACATGGCGGGCGGCATCGCGATCATGGACGGCGCCATCTTGCCGACGCGCACGGTCACCGACGCGTTCGCGCTCGTTTCGACCGATGGCGTCCCCAATGTTCCTGTCACGCAGGAGAATCGCTTTGTCGGCGTGACGAACTCGAAGGGCTATCTGCTCGTGCCGAATCTGACTTCCTATCAGCGCAATCAACTGGCGATCGACCCGCTCGCGCTGCCGCCAGACGCATCCATCGAAAGAACGAAACTGGACATCGCGCCGCAGCGGCGCTCGGGTGCGCTCGCGCACTTCGGCATGTCGCGCTATCAGGGCGCGTCGGTGAGTTTCGTCGATATTACGGGCGCGCCCTTGCCCGCCGGCGCCGTGGCGACGCTCACGAGTACGGGCGAAGCGGCGATCGTCGGCTACGACGGCGTTGCATTTTTCCGCCGTCTCGATTCAGACAACCACGTGACGATTCACGAGGCGAAAGGCGACTGTTCAGCCGGTTTCAGGCTCGACCCGCCGAAGGCCGGAGACCTGCCACAGCTCGGGCCGATCACCTGCCAGCCGGACAAGGGCAAGAGCCAAAAGGAGAAATGACATGCACGCACCCCTTCGCCGCACGCACGGCTCGTTTCGTCCCGTCAGATACGCGCTCGTGTTTCTCGTGCTCTGCGCGCTCTCTGGCGCGGCGCGCTCGCAAACCTGCACGTTTTCGGTGGGCTATACGGATTTCGGCTCCATCGATGTAACGGACACCGAACCCGCCGATATCGTCGGCGGCATTCACATTCTGTGCAGCGGCTATTCGACGGCGATGGTTCGCATGTGCCTGAACATCGGCCACACCGACTCGCGCACGCTCATTGGCCCAAGCGGCGCAACGTTGAACTACAACCTCTACGTCGATCCGGACCATCAAGGTGTGTGGGGATCGGTCACGGCGCCCGACACCGTGCCGCTGACGCTCGATCTTCCCGTTCATCCGGGCGGCAAGGTCTGGGAACATGAGCCGTTCTATGGACGCATTCCGCCTAACCAGCCCGTACCGAACGGCACGTACACCATGCCGTTCAGCGCCTCGGACACCTACTTCGTCTATGTGGGATACACCGGCACGCCACCCGATTGCAAGACGGCAACGGCGCCCTATACGAGCGGTCCGTTCACGGTTACGGCGACGGTCGGCCCGACTTGCACGATAGACGCGTCGCCCCTCGTCTTTCGGGAGGCGAGCCTGCTCGACCAACCGATCGAGTCGACGAGTTCGTTGCGGGTGACGTGCGTCTCGGGCATGCCCTTTTCGGTGGCGCTGGACCGCGGCATGACGCCCGGCGCGACGACCACCAACCGCAAGCTCGCTCGCCAGGGAGGGACAGAGACCATCGACTATCAGCTATACATCGACCCGACGCACAAGGTGCCTTGGGCCGATGGCACGAATGGCACGACGATGGCCTTCAATACCGGAACCGGCCAGCCGCAAACGCTCGTGGTCTATGGCCAGGTCCCGGCGCAGGAATCGAAACCGCCGGGAAGGTATCGCGACACCATCATGGCGCTGATCGTCTTCTAGCAACGATCAGCGCGCAGCTAGGCGCAACTCAGTCGCGCACGCAATCGACGAAGTATTCGATACGCCCGTTGATCACCTCGCCCACGAGCCCGTGGATGTCGGTATGGAAGCCTGGGAAGCGTTCGTTGAATTCGCGCGCGAAACGCAGGTAATCGACGATCGTGCGATTGAAGCGCTCGCCCGGAATCAGCAACGGAATGCCCGGCGGATACGGCGTGAGCAGAATGCTCGTCACGCGCCCTTCGAGTTCGTCGATAGGCACGCGGTCGATTTCGCGGTGCGCGAGCTTGGCGAACGCTTCGGACGGCTTCATGGCCGGCTCCATGCTCGACAGATACATCTCGGTAGTCAGACGCGCGATGTCGTTTGCGCGATAAACACTGTGAATCTGCTCGCACAGATCGCGCAGGCCGATGCGCTCATACGATGGATGCTGCGCGATGAATTCCGGCAGCACGCGCCATAGCGGCTGGTTGTTGTCGTAGTCGTCCTTGAACTGCTGGAGTTCGGTGACCATCGAGTTCCAGCGGCCCTTCGTGATGCCGATGGTAAACATGATGAAGAACGAGTAGAGCCCGGTCTTCTCCACGATAATGCCGTGCTCGGCCAGATAGCGCGTGACGATGCCGGCCGGAATGCCCGTGTCGCCAAAACTGCCGTCCACGTCGAGTCCCGGCGTGATGATGGTCGCCTTGATCGGGTCGAGCATGTTGAAGTTTTCCGCGAGCGCGCCGAAGCCGTGCCAGCGGTCGTTCGGCTTCAGCATCCAGTCTTCGCGGTCGCCTATACCCTCTTCGGCCAGCGCCTCCGGGCCCCAGACCTTAAAGAACCAGTCGTCGCCGTATTCGTCGTCGACCTTGCGCATGGCGCGGCGGAAATCGAGCGCTTCCGCAATCGATTCCTCGACGAGCGCCGTGCCGCCCGGCGCTTCCATCATCGCCGCGGCCACGTCGCATGACGCGATGATCGCGTATTGCGGGCTCGTCGACGTATGCATGAGGTACGCCTCGTTGAAACGATGCCGGTCGAAGGTGCTGTTCTCGCTGTCCTGCACGAGAATCTGCGACGCCTGCGAGATGCCCGCGAGCAGCTTGTGCGTGGAGTGCGTGGCGAACACGAGCGCGCCGGTGCGCGGCCGGCCCGCGCCGATTGCGTGCATGTCCTGATAGAACGAATGGAACTCGGCGTGCGGCAGCCAGGCTTCGTCGAAGTGCAGTGTATCGAGCAGGTCGCCGAGCAGGTCCTTGATCATCTCGACGTTGTAGATCACGCCGTCATACGTGCTTTGCGTGATCGTCAGGATGCGCGGCTTGATCTTCGGGTTCTTCGCGAGCGCCTCGCGCGCGAACGGATTCGCCTCGATCTTCTTGCGAATGTTTTCGGGCTTGAACTCGTCGCGCGGAATCGGTCCGATGATGCCGAACTGGTTGCGCGTCGGCGTGAGGAACACGGGGATCGCGCCCGTCATGGTGATGGCGTGCAGGATCGACTTGTGACAGTTGCGGTCCACGAGCACGATATCGCCCGGCGCCACGGTCGCGTGCCACACGATCTTGTTCGAGGTGGACGTGCCGTTGGTCACGAAGAAGAGATGATCCGCGCTGAAGATGCGCGCCGCGTTACGCTCGGACGCCGCGACCGGCCCGGTGTGATCGAGCAACTGGCCGAGTTCCTCGACGGCATTGCAGACGTCCGCGCGCAACATGTTCTCGCCGAAGAACTGGTGGAACATCTGTCCGAGCGGATTTTTCAGGAACGCGACGCCGCCCGAGTGTCCCGGACAATGCCACGAATACGAACCTTCTTCTGCGTACTGCACCAGTTCCTTGAAGAACGGCGGCGCGAGCGAATCCAGATACACCTTGGCTTCGCGAATGACGTGCCGTGCAACGAACTCCGGCGTGTCCTCGAACATGTGGATGAAGCCGTGCAGCTCGCGCAGGATGTCGTTCGGCAAGTGGCGCGAGGTGCGCGTCTCGCCGTACAGGAAGATCGGGATGTCCGCGTTGCGGCGGCGCACGGCGTTGATGAACGCGCGCAACGCGACGATAGCCGAAGCCAGTTCCGGCGTGTCGCCTTCCACGACGACGTTATCGGCATATGGCAGGAGTTCGTCGTCGTCGATCGACAGAATGAAGCACGACGCGCGGCTCGACTGCTGCGCGAAGGCCGCGAGGTCGCCGTAGCTCGTCAGGCCGAGCACTTCGGCGCCTTCGCGCTCGATCGCTTCGGCAAGCGCGCGAATGCCGGAACCCGAGATATTCTCGGAGCGAAAGTCTTCGTCGATGATGACGACGGGAAAGCGGAACTTCATCGTGCGAATCTCCAAATGGAACGACCGCTGCCCGAGACTGGAAGCTCGACGACAGCGGTCTTTCGACAAGCGTATGCGGTGTGCGTTTCTTTGAGAAGCGAAGGAATCAGGTTTTCGGCAGGGTAACGCCGTGCTGCCCCTGATACTTGCCGCCGCGATCCGCATACGACGTCTCGCAAATCTCGTCGCTTTCGAAAAACAGAACCTGCGCGACGCCTTCGTTCGCGTAGATTTTGGCAGGCAAAGGTGTCGTATTCGAGAATTCGAGCGTGACGTAGCCTTCCCATTCCGGCTCGAACGGCGTCACATTCACGATGATCCCGCAACGCGCGTAGGTGGACTTGCCGAGACACACGGTCAGGCACGAGCGCGGAATACGGAAATATTCGACCGTGCGGGCAAGCGCGAAGGAATTCGGCGGGATGATGCAGACATCGCCCTTGAAGTCGACGAACGATTTCTCGTCGAAGTTTTTCGGATCGACGATGGTGGAATTGATGTTCGTGAAGATCTTGAATTCGTCGGCCACGCGGATGTCGTAGCCGTAGCTCGACGTTCCGTACGACACGATCTTGCGGCCGTCTTCGGTCACGCGCACCTGATCGCGCACGAACGGCTCGATCATCTTGTGCTCTTCGGCCATGCGCCGGATCCACTTGTCGGACTTGATGCTCATAGGGACGCTACCCAGCGTTGCGGCTCGCGGTCATGCGACCGGACGCCTGCGGTGAAACGGGGCATGGCGGCAGCGATTTTGTCGCGCGCTGCGGCCAAACGGAAAGCGCGTATTTTACGCGAACGACGGGTCGTATCGGCGACGCTCGACCGTGATCGACCATTCGGATGATACTCGTGGCGTCTTCATCGATCAGCGCCGGATGACGCCGCATGCGAGCGCCGGTCCCACGTTGTGCGGACTGGCGGCGTAGGGATCGGTGGCTTCGCGATGCAGCACGATAGCGCGCGAGATGACCGAGCGCACGCCGTCGAGCGACACGTCCGTCGCCACGAAAAAGCCCGTGGCCGATCCGGTGGAATCCGCGTGAATGTTGCCGAGTTCGCCTTCGAGACGCGCGGTGGCGCGCTTGCGCTCCGCCGGCAGCGCGAAGACCGGGCTTGCATCCTGATCGTCCATGGCGATGCAGTCGCCGCGCTCGTGAACCTGCAGCGCGTGATCGCTGTCGGGCGGCATGTCGATCAGGCTATACGACACCTGAACGCCGTCCGCGCGCTCGATCAGCGTGATGGTGCCGCGCGCCGCGTTGCCAGGCGTCGGCTGAAGCACCGCGTCGGCGCGTTTCTCGTGATTCTGGAAGATGATGCCGCAGCCGCTCACGAGAACACTACAGGCGACGAGCGCCGAAGCAAGTCCGGCGTGGGCCGCCCTTCCGTCGAATCTATGTCTCATGCGATCCTCTCGGCGGCCCGCCGACACCCGGTGCATCCGCGCGGCCGCCCATAGCAGGCGACATGATACCGCGAGCCGCACCGCACAAGGCTTCGGCGAAACGCGTCCAAGCGCGCCACATCAAGTGTTCTGCACGACGATGCTCGGAAACTTCGACGTCATGTCGCGCTGACGATCGGCAATGGCAATCGCCACGCGCCGCGCAATCGCGCGATACGTCTCGGCAATCCGGCTTTCCGGCTGCGAAACGACTGTCGGCTGACCGGCATCGGTGCGTTCTCGAATCGCGATATCGAGCGGCAACTGGCCGAGAATCTCGACGCCGTATTCCTTCGCCATGCGCTCGCCGCCGCCCGCGCCGAAGATATGCTCCTCGTGCCCGCAATTCGAGCAGATATGCGTGCTCATGTTTTCGACGATGCCGAGAATGGGAATGCCGACCTTCTCGAACATCTTGAGGCCCTTCTTGGCGTCGAGCAGCGCGATGTCCTGCGGCGTGGTGACGATCACCGCGCCCGTCACCGGCACTTTCTGCGAGAGCGTCAACTGAATGTCGCCCGTGCCCGGCGGCATGTCGACGACGAGATAATCCAGGTCTTTCCAGTTGGTCTGACGCAGCAGTTGTTCGAGCGCGGAGGTGACCATCGGGCCGCGCCAGACCATCGGGTTGTCCTGCTCGATCAGAAAGCCGATGGAATTCGCCTGAATGCCATGACCGATCAGCGGATTCATCGACTGGTTGTCGGGCGACTCCGGCCGGCCGGAGATGCCGAGCATCATCGGCAAGGACGGGCCGTAGATGTCCGCGTCGAGCATGCCGACATTGGCGCCTTCCGCCGCCAGTGCGAGCGCGAGGTTCGCGGCTGTCGTGCTCTTGCCGACGCCGCCCTTGCCCGACGCCACCGCGATAATGTTCTTGACGTTCGGCAGCAGCTTTACGCCGCGCTGTACCGCGTGCGCGACGACTTGCGAGGACACATCGACGACGACGTCTTCCACGCCGGGAACCGCACGCAACGCATCCTCGACCAGTTTGGCCGTGGCCGCGAACTGCGTACGCGCCGGATAACCCAGTACGACGCTCACCGAGACCGTGCCGTTTTGTAGCGAAACGTTGCGGATACTTTTGGTATCGACGAACTTGCGGCTGGTGTTCGGATCGGTCAGTGTGGCTAGTGCGGCGTCGATCTTCGCGCGGTCGATACTCATTGCAACTCCATGGAATGGTTTGTGCTGATGCGACGGCGCATTGCAACAAACTGAGGAAAGTGAAAGTAATTGTTAGAGCCGTTGCGCCGCGTCCCCGCGCATTGCACTATTGCGCGCGGTAATTGTTTCCGGGATGCATCGCCACTGGCGACTGACGCGCTCTCATTTCTCATAATTGTAGAGGTTCGTCCGGACGCACGTCCGAAGACCCTTACGTACTGTCGGCGCGGCGCGCCGAATCGCTCGTTGATTCAAGGAGATCAAACATGAAGTTGAAGTTGATGACCCGTTTGTCGGTTTTCGTCGTTGCTGGCGCACTGGTCGCGGGCTGCGCGACGGAGCAGGGTAACAATGCGGCGGTCGGCACGGGCGTCGGGGCCGCGACCGGCGCTGGCCTCGGTGCGATTTTCGGCGGCGGCAAGGGCGCGGCAATCGGCGCGGCTGCAGGCGCGGCTGTCGGCGGTGTGACCGGCTACAACTGGCAAGCCATTCGCAACAAGATTTCCGGCGACTCGAAGGGCACCGGCACGCAGGTGACCGAGCAGCAGGACGGATCGCTCAAGGTCAACATCCCGAACTCGATCTCTTTCGACACCAACAGCTACGCGATCAAGCCGACGTTCGATCCGGTTCTGAACTCCGTCACGCAAACGTTGCAGCAGCATCCGGAGTTGATCGCCAACGTGATTGGCCATACGGATAACACCGGCACGGCGGCTTACAACCAGACGCTGTCGCAGAATCGCGCGCAAAGCGTGGCTTCCTATATCGCCACGCATGGTGTCGCCGGTCAGCGTCTCTCGTCGCAGGGCATGGGACAGAACCAGCCGATCGCCGACAATTCGACCGAAGCAGGCCGCGCGCAAAATCGTCGCGTGGAAATTTACCTGCGCGCGACGGCACAGCCGGGCCAAGTGCAATAAATTTCTGATTTATAAGGAGAATCGGCAGATCCCGGCGCAGCGTGGCAAAGCGCGCGAAGCCGCCTGAAAAAAATTTGAAACTTGGGCGCACGGCGCGTGTCTGTCCTTACGGTAGGCGCGCGGCGAGGCCGCCACCTGCCATTCTCCTCTTGTCGTTGTTGCTCCGGGGCCCGGTTTTGGACCCCGGTTTTTTTTGGTGCGATGGTTTTCGGCTGCCGCGCCCAAGTCTCCCCGCCTCCCCGTCTTCCTTCCCCTCCCTGCTAAAATCGAAAATCGCTTTTTTTTGCGTTCTTCGATCAACTTCTGCATTTCCTCCGGGCCGCGCCTTATGTCAGCACCGATTTCAGCCATCGCCACCGCCGCGCCCGCCGTCAAGAACGGCGCTCGCCAGATTCTCGTCACGTCCGCGTTGCCGTATGCGAACGGTCAGATTCATATCGGCCATATGGTCGAATACATTCAGACGGACATCTGGGTTCGGACGCTGCGCATGCATGGCCACGAGGTCTACTACGTCGGCGCCGACGATACCCACGGCACGCCCATCATGCTGCGCGCCGAAAAAGAAGGCATCACGCCGAAAGCGCTGATCGAACGCGTTTGGAAAGAGCACAAGCGCGACTTCGACAGCTTCGGCATTTCCTTCGACAACTATTATTCGACCGATGCCGAGGAAAACCGCGTCCTTTGCAACACCATCTACGCCGCGCTCCAGGAAGCGGGGTTGATCGACGCGCGCGACATCGAGCAGGCCTACGATCCGGTCAAGGAAATGTTCCTGCCGGACCGCTTCATCAAGGGCCAGTGCCCGAAGTGCGGCGCGAAGGACCAGTACGGCGACAATTGCGAGGTTTGCGGCTCGACTTATCAGCCCACCGAACTCATCAACCCGTATTCGGTGGTGTCGGGCGCGACGCCCATCCGCAAGATTTCCACGCATTATTTCTTCCGCTTGTCGGACCCGCGTTGCGAAGACTTCCTGCGCGGCTGGGTCGGCGGACTCGCGCAGCCCGAAGCCACGAACAAGATGCGCGAATGGCTCGGCGACAAGGGCGAGGCCAAGCTCGCCGACTGGGACATCTCGCGCGACGCGCCCTACTTCGGCTTTGAAATCCCCGGTGCGCCGGGCAAGTACTTCTACGTCTGGGTCGACGCCCCGGTCGGCTATTACGCGAGCTTCAAGAATCTCGCGGACCGTATCGGCCTGAATTTCGATGAATGGGTGAAGCCCGGTTCGAAGACCGAGCAGTACCACTTCATCGGCAAGGACATTCTGTATTTCCACACGCTCTTTTGGCCCGCGATGCTCGAATACTCCGGTCATCGCACGCCGACGAACGTGTTCGCGCACGGCTTTTTGACCGTCGACGGCGCGAAGATGTCGAAGTCGCGTGGCACGTTCATCACGGCGCAAAGCGTGATCGATACCGGCATCAATCCGGAATGGCTGCGCTACTACTTCGCGGCCAAGCTGAACAGCACGATGGAAGACATCGACCTCAACCTGGAAGACTTCCAGGCGCGCGTGAACAGCGATCTCGTCGGCAAATACGTGAATATCGCGAGCCGCGCGGCGGGCTTTCTTCTGAAGCGCTTCGACGGCCGCGTGCAGGACAGCGCGATGCAGCATCCGCTGCTTGCGCAACTGCGCGCCGCGATTCCGCAGATTGCGGGCTTCTACGAGTCGCGCGAATACGGCCGCGCGCTGCGCACGACCATGGATCTCGCCGATACCGTCAACGGCTACGTCGATACCGCGAAGCCCTGGGAACAGGCGAAGGACCCGGCCAACTCGGTCGCGTTGCACGAGACTTGCAGCGTGAGTCTGGAGGCGTTCCGCCTGTTGTCGCTTGCGCTGAAGCCGGTGTTGCCGAAGCTGATCGAAGCGGTCGAGGCGTTCCTCGGCATCGCGCCGCTCGTCTGGGCGGACGCGCACAAGCCGCTGTCGTCGGCCAATGCCGTGAACGCGTACAAGCATCTGACCACGCGCGTCGACCCGAAGCAGATCGAGGCCTTGCTCGCGGCGAATCGCGAGTCGTTGCAGGCGGCGCCGGAAGCGGCCGCTGCTTCTGCCGCTGCTACAAGTGCGAGTGCGGCTAAGAGCGCGGCGCCCGCCAAGAAGCAAGCGAATGAAGAGACGCCAGGCGTCATCTCCATCGACGACTTCTCGAAAATCGATCTGCGTATCGCGAAGATCGTCGATTGCAAAACGGTCGAAGGCTCCGACAAGCTCTTGCAACTGACGCTCGATATCGGCGAAGAGAAAACGCGCAATGTGTTTTCGGGTATTCGTTCGGCTTATCAGCCGCAGGATCTGATCGGCAAGCTGACCGTGATGGTCGCCAATCTCGCGCCGCGCAAGATGAAGTTCGGTCTGTCGGAAGGGATGGTGCTGGCGGCGTCCGCTGCCGACGACAAGAAGGAGCCGGGGCTCTATATTCTCGAACCGCATGGCGGGGCCACGCCGGGAATGCGGGTGCGCTGAACGACAACCGCGACGCTCGAAACAGGAACGCCCCTCTTGAGGGGCGTTTTTTTTCGGACGTCTGTCCGTGGCAAGCAACCTGAGCAGCGCTGCCCGGCGATGCCTAATGATAGGTCATGGTGAGGATCATCGACGTGTTCGCCGGACCGGGCGTCACGGTACCGGTTCGATAGTAACGCGCCTTCATCGGGATGACATAGCTGCCACCCGTGGAACTGTTATAGCCGGAGAATGCCTTGGTCGTGCTCAGCGGAAACACGGAGCCGGAGCCATCCAGTAGCTGCACGCCCACGCCCGTGGCCGACGACGAGCCATTGAGCGCCACGACGGATTGCGAACTGTTAAGCACACTGGTCGTGGGATCGATTTCATACAGGACGCCATTCATCCCCGAGGGACAATTGTTGAGGCTGATGTTGAACGGGACCGCCGCGGTAGTCGCACCGACAGACGCCATCTCCACCGGAAAATGGGTGCCGAGCGGCACCGGCACATCGGGGGTCTGGCAGGTAAGCGGGACGACCGTCACCGCCGGGACGATCAGATAAAAAGGCGTGGTGCCCGGGCTGTCCGGGACAAAATTGATCATGGAGCTTGAGCTCGCCAGCGTCTGCGCGCCCAGCACACCCGCCGCGCTCACAACGCCTGTCTTCACGAGCGCAACTGCCCAACGCCCATAGTTTTTGAGGTTGGAACCAACGGCGGTACAGGTCCAGCCCACGTAGGGCGGCCGCACGGAGGGCGACACCACGTCGAGCCAATCGGCGCCGCCACACGAACTCGGCTCGCCGTCGAACGCGATGGCCATGCCAACGCCGGGCACATTGGTCTGCAAGACCGTATAGGACGCGAGACCTGGGCCCGGTGTGCTCGCAATCGTCACGCTGCTTTTCGGCCATGCGACATTCAACTTCGAATACATGCCGGAACCGGATGTCGTCGACATGGTGCACACGTAGTTGACCATCGACGTGATGCTCCAGGGCGCCAGAATGGCGCCCACCGGCAAGTCGCGCGGCACCGAAATCGTCGCGGGGAGAATGGCCTGCACACTCTGACCTCCGCCCGTGCAAGCGTCGGCCCATGCGTCCTGCATGCCGCCTGTCAAAACCAGCGCGCTCGACAAGATGATCCAAGCATATCGTCGCAGCCGGGCAAATCCGATGCCTTTCATATCGCTATTCCGTCAAAGGGTGTCGAAGTCACGCGCGCGTCAGTTGTAGGTGAAGTTGACCGTCGCCGAGGTCGTCACCGTGCCGGCTGTCATCGTTCCAAGACGATAGAACTGCGCCACCATCGGAATGGTCATGGCGTTGGTCGCGTCCACTTGGCCGCGATTGGAGGTGTTGCCAAGCGTGACGACCGTACCGGTGGTCCCGCCCGCACTGCTCGCCTGCAGCAGTTGCACGCCGGTCTGCGTCGCGGTGCCGGTGTTCTTGAGCACGCTCGGAACGGTGTCGGACTGGCCCGATACGGCCATCGATACCGTGGTGCCCGGCGTGCAGTTGGTCAGCTTCAGGCTGAACGCCGTGGGATTCATCGTCGATCCCACGCTCGGAAAGTCGAGGATATTGGCGCTGCCCAGATTGATCGTCTGATTCGCCGAAGCGGTGTCCACCGTGCAGGACGGGGGCACGATGGTGCCGGTGAAGTTGAGCGTGGCATCCGCTCCGAATGCCGAACCGGTCGCGGTGACGGCGATGGTGACGGCGAGATTAGCCAGAAGTGATCCAAGTGTGCGCATAGTCATTCAAACGTGTTCATGTTGCCGCCGCTCGTGCGGGTCTTTGTCGATTGCAGATTCATGTCGTGGAGATACCGGCTTAGTTGCAGGCTGCATCCGCGAAGGCAGTCGATGCCGCCCGGCTCCCGTCGGCTTCGGGCAACGCGTAATGCACCTTGCAACTCTGATCAGCCGCCGAGCCCCAACGGGCGATCAGATCGCCACTCGCGGCCTTGCTATACAACATCGCGCGGCTGCCCTGCGTCACGGCGCCAACGGATTCGCCGCTCGCATCCAGCACGTCCGCGCCGAACGGCACCGGCTCGCCGTTCAGACGACGCAAGCGCATGACGATTGCGCGGCCTCGGTCTTCGGTATCGAACTTCACGAGCGACACCGCGCCGGCCGTTGGTGCAAAGTACTGCTCGGTGGTCTTGAGCTGCACGCCCATCGGCAAGCCCTTGGTGTCGATCTCCACCGCGTTCTGCGAATACGGCTGCATGCCCGCCACGGCCGCGCGGCCGGCGCCGTTCAGCCGCACGCCGGGCGAACTGGCAATGCGCGCTCCGGCGGCATCGTTCGCCTCGACTATCGCCAACGTGTCGCCGCTTTGCGGTGACAACACCAGACCGCCCCCGTACGCGACCACGGAACCGGACGCACCCGCGCCTGCCTGCGTGTATCCGTTGGCGCGGCCAACATTCGCGCGCAACTGCGCGACAGGTGAGAAATAGCCGACGTTGGCGCTAAGGCTGTCGCTGTGGCTGCCGGAATCACCCGATGTGTGGCTCGCGCTCACGCCGTAGTTCATCTCGTAGTCCTTGCCGAGCGTGCCCGTGAAGGTTTCCTGAATCTGGTTCGTGTTGTCGCGCGAGTCGTGCGAGAAGCTCGTCGTCGAATTGGCGATGTTCGTGCCCAGATCGAGGGGAACGCTCAGCGTGAGCATCACGCGGTTGTCCCAGTTCGCGGTTGACGTGTCGAGTTCGCGCGAAGCCGAAACCCCCACGCCGACGCGCCCGACGTTCGTGTTGTAGCCGACCTGGAACGCGGTATCGTTGCCATGCTTGTTCCAGTAGTTCTGCGTGTAGCCCGATGCGTAAATGGAGCCCCACTTGTCGAGGTTTTGGTTGAGCGTGAGCTGCAGGCGACCTTTCTGGATGCCGTTGCTCATGAACGCGGTGCCCTTCGACTCGAGGTCGCGCAGGTTCATGGCGTCGCGGAACCCGAGGAAGCCGCTCGTCGAATAGCGGTACGCCGCGAGCGTGACGTCGGTGTTCGTCGGCGTGAAGCTGCGCGAGAACGAAAGGCGAAGACTCTGTCCGCTCCGGCTGCCGGATTTCGGCAGATTCGCATTGGCTTGCGTCGCGTCGAAGGCGAATGCACCGACCGACGTGTTGAGCGACGCGCCGAGCGCCGCCGAAATGTAGTCTTCGGCGACGATCGAGCCGCCATACAGCGTGACCAGGTTGTTCACGCCGTGCTGCACACCAGCCTGCACGACATACGGATGGCCCGATTCGCTCGAATTGCGATACTGGCCCGCTGCCACGTTCAAGCGCCAGCGCCCCTCGCGCAGCGAATTCACGGGCGCGGCATACGGCACGGATGCAACGTGCTGGCTGCCGTCCGCTTCGGTGACGATCACCTGCAGGTCGCCGCCGTAGCCGGTCGGGTAGAGATCGTTGATCTCGAAAGGACCCGGCGCGACCGTCGTCTCGTAGATGAGATTGCCGTTTTGCTTGACCTGAACGTTCGCGTTGGTATTGGCGATACCCCGCACGATCGGTGCATAGCCGCGCTGCGATTCCGGGTACATGCGGTCGTCGGTTGCGAGTTGCACGCCGCGCACGCCGAACGAATCGAAGATCGAGCCGTCGGTGTAGGAGTCGCCGAGCGTCAACTGGCTCTTGAGCGGAATCAGCGAGCGCTGCACATTCGTCTGCAGGCTCTGTGCATGCGTGCCGCCAAACGACGATGTCGTGACGTTGCCGTTGTAGCGAAAACGCCAGGCGTCGAAGTTGAGACCCGCCGTCACGCCCAGATAACCCTGAGTGTTCGACACGCCGCCGCCATTCGAGCGATACACGTTGGCGTTGTACTGCAAGGTCGCGGCTGGCACGCCTTCGTCCCACAGCTTCGGATCGACCCAGCCGCGCGCGTTGCGGCTCATCATCGCTTGCGGCACGCTCACGTCGAGGCGCTGTTCGCCCATGTCGAAGGTGGCCGTCGCCTGCGGGATCAGGTCCGGCAGCGCCACGCCGCCGGTGCCGTTCGCGGCGTCGAGTTGCGCTAACGCCGAATCGGGCAGGCGCATGGTATCGACGCCCGCGCGCGCGAGCAGATCGCGATCGAAGACCGGGACCGCGCGATGGTCCGGCGCGCCGACATTGCGCAATGTGATGGCGGTCATGCCGAGCCACACGCCGTTCACGTACAGTGCGGCGCGGTAATTGCCGGCCAGTGCGATGTTGCCCTTGTCGAAGCGGCTGACGTCCATGACCGCTGCGCCCGCGAAGCGCAGGAAGCCCGGGTCGAACTCCACGGCCTCGGGCGCGGCCGATGCGGTCGATGCCGTCGAGGTCGATGCCGTCGATGCCGTCGATGCCGTCGATGCAACCGCACCACTCGATGCAGCCTTGACATCGGACGAGGCCTGAGCCCGATCCGGCCGCACCCCGGACGATGACGAAGTGTCCATGCGAGCCAGCGTGTTCGCATCGGCCCTGGCATGCGCCGCGGCGAAGGCGAGCATCACGGCGACGCTGGTCCGACTCAGCGAGAGAGCGAACCTCGAATTCGATTCCATGCAGCGTTCATTCATATCGAGCCGGATTCGCGGGCAACACCGCTCCCCACCGATGGGAAACATCGGCATCCGGGGCTCGCTGCCTCGCGACGATTAAGTCTTGGTGTACGTGAACGCCAGGCTATTCGCGCCCGGCGTGTGGCCGACCGATGGCGAAGGAATCGACATCCTTCGCGTCGCTCGTGAATCGGTCAGATAGCCCGCATGCAGCGCGTCTCAGTGGATCGCTGCCTCGTGCTTCGTGGGACCGCCGTAGTCGTTCAAGGTCGTGAACGAGACCTGGCCGTTCGCGGTCGCCTTACCGGACAGTGGCAACGTGAGCTCGCCACCCGGTGGCACCATGCCGCCTTCATCGAATCGGGCGGCATGTTCGCCTTCGCCCACATGAGCGTCGATGATCGTCACGTGATAAGGCGTCGGATTCGAAACCACGAGCGCGGACTTGCCACCTTGGGACGACAGCCGCCATGTGAGCTTGCCCGGTGCGTCGTCGGCGCTGCCCGGCAGACCTTGCGGGCGAAAGAAAAACTTCAGGCGCGAGCGGAACGCGAGCTGGACGTAGTTCGCGCCGGCCTGAGCTTCGGTTGGCTTCGGCGGCACTTCAAGCACGTTGAACCAGAGCAGGGTTTCGCGATCTTTCGGCAGCGCTTCGCCGGTATAGGCGATACGGACGGTCTGCGCCTTGCCCGGATCGATACGCGCAAACGGCGGCGTGAGCACGAACGGGAGATCGATCTGAGCCGGATCGACCTTGGGATCGCCCTTGTCGAGCCACACCTGCGTCAAGGCCGGCGATTTTCCCGCGTTGGACAGCTTAAGCGTCACTTCGCTATCCGTGGCGTTGTACACCACGCGCGTGCCCGCGACGACGACGGACGCATTGGCTGAGAACGGCAGGATCGCAACGAGAGCGAGCACACCCGCTGTCACTGCGCTAAAAACGACTTTTCGGAGACTCATGACATTCAACAAAATTTGCGGTGACGCGATGACTCGACCCCGCGCGCCGTGCGAGGGTTGAACGAAGACGCCGCGAGGGCGTCCTCGTTCGCGAATCGATTTACTGATAGACCATCGAGTAGGTCACCTGGCTCGTCACCGTGCCCGCGGTCGCGGCGCCCATTGGCGAGTTGTACTGCGCTGCGTATTGCAGGCTTGCGCTGCCGCTCGTGATCGCAACGTCTTGCGACTGCTGCGCGCCGTCGGCCTTGCTCACGTCGATGGCTTGCCCCGAGCCGTTGTAGTCCAGCAACTGGACTTCCACGTTGGTCGCCGTGCCGTTGTTCTTCAGGTTGCCGTCGGCCAGCGTGTTCGCGCCGTATTCCCAGAACGTGTGCACGTTGCCCGTGGCCGGCGTGCAGTTGGACAGCGCAATGTTGAAACCGGTGGCGCCCGCGGAAGAGCCGGCGTCCGTCAGTTCCGCTGCGGCAAGCGCCGGCAGCGTCACGGTGAAGTTGTTGCCCTGGGCATTGCCGCTTACCGTGCACGTGTTGGCCGTCAGCTCTCCGTTGATAGTCAGCGTGCCACCGTTACCTGCCGGTGCGGCGTGCGCGGCAGCGCCTGCCAGAGACATGGACACCGCGACCAGCGGAAGAATGATCTTCTTCATAATAAGTATTCCTTAGTCGTCACCTGAGTGACTGAGCCCGATTTGAAAATTCGTCAGGTCGCGTCGTGAACAAGATATTCATACTCGCTTCCTGACGAAAGGCTGAGTATGCTGACTCGGGCCATGCGAACGATTAGGAACACGCTTAAAACTACAAAATTCCTATATAAATCGTTGATGTAACGCATCCATATTGAGAATGTTCTTGCGGGTTTTTGCGCGCCTTGAGAACGACTCAGATCGGAGGCAAGTCTCGGGACCAGAGAAAGACATCGGTTACGGGCGCGGCGCAAAAGCAAAAAGGGGCACGCGATCGACTCGCATGCCCCTGTCCCCTTACGTCTTCAAAGCGATCTACTCCGTGGTCGACTCCACCTCGGATGCCGCCGCGGCCGACGAAGCCGCCGCCCGCTCCGACCGCGTGGGCGTCGTCGACGAAAAGAGCCGCATCCACGAATTGAAGCGCCGTGTGTAAGACAGATCGACGCCCTGGAACGTCCCGCCATACGCCGTCACCGACCAGAATCGCGACAGGCTCAGTGTCGCCTTGATCGCGTTGCTAGCCGATTGCAGACCCTGCTCGTAGCCAATCACCAGCCGCTCGTTGATGGCCTTGGCGATCATCACCACTTGCGGATCGGTCAGGCCCACTTCGCTCGAACCGATGGTGAATTCATCCAGCCCGAAGGTCTGCGCAATACGCTTGCCGCCCGTGCTGCCGAGCAACGCGAGTGCGCTCGTCATTGCGCTCTGCTGGCCGACGTTATTGCCCTGATCCGTGCCATGACCGAACAAAAGCCACGAGAGCTTTTCGTTGTCAGGCACGCTCGGTTCGGAAATGAGTTTGGCCACGGGCGCCTGCACCGTGCCCGTCACCTGCACGCCCGCCTCGACTTCCTGATTGCGCCGCATCGCGAGGACATTGATGCCGGGGTTCGCCACCGGTCCGTTGAACGTGAAGAAGCCATTCTCGATGTTGAGCTTGCGCCCGAACGCCGTGTAACTCGAACCCGGCGTCGTTACGCGCACATTGCCGACCGCGCGCAGCGGCATGTTCGGCGCGCTCGTCACACTGATGACGCCGGCAAGCCCGAGATCCGCGCCGGCGCCCTTGAAGCGAAAGCGCTGCCCCAGGTCGATGTCGATATTCGCCCGCGGCGTGAACGGTCCAACCGGTTTTTCCGTTGCGGCCACCGTCTGCTTCGTCGTGTTTTCGCCCTTGATGGTGCCATCGGGACGTTCGATGACCACGTCGTCGCCGAGCGATGGCGCGCCGGATTCCGGCAAGTCGAACAGCGCGTGATCGACGGTGAACTTGCCGTTGATCGCCATGCCGCCCTGCAATCCCGCGTTCGCGATACTCGCGCTGCCCGAAAGCGACAATTGCCGGTCGGGCGAGGCGAACAGTTCCAGCTTGTCCGCGATGATGCTCGCGGTGAGGTCCGGCTGTGCCTGATCGAGCCGCACCTTGCCCGTCGCGCGCAACGTGCCGCTCGCGCCGTGGAACTCCACCTGCTGGAAGTCCACCAGATTCTCCGACAGCGCAATGCGAATGATGCCGTCCTTCAACTGAACGCCCTGATCGACGACCGTCGCCGAAAGATTGTCGCCCGTCAGCGACCCCGACAGATTCGGCTTGGCGACGATCCCCGCGATGCTCAACTTGAGCGCAAGCTTGCCGCCCAGCAGATAGCTCGGGCCGAGCAGCCCGCCGGTGGTGCGCAGTTCGGGGATATTCGCGTTGATCGCGCCGGAGAGCGGCGCTTCGTCGACCACGGTCAGCATGCCGTCGCGATTGGCGAGCGGCGTGTGCGCGTTGGCTTCGATCACGCCGATGCGCGTCGCCTGCGCGCGCAGCGTCGCGTTGAGCGTATTGCCGTTGGAGAAATCGGCGCGCGCAGAGATGTCGTTGATGCCGAGCGCCGAGACGCCACGGGTGCCTTCCACGGTCACATCGCCGCTGCGGCGCTTGAGCTGCGCATAACCCGTCGCCGTGGCGCCGAGCGAGAAGTTCCAGTCGCCATCGAAGACGAGGTCGGTGCGGATCGGCGGCTCCTCGCCCGTCATTTCCTGACGCACGGCCAGAAGCCGCGGCACCGAGAGATTCGTCAACGTTCCGGCCGACTGGATGCGGCCGTGATCGAGCGCGAACGACTTGAGATTGAGCGCCGCGCCTTCCGCGACGAGCCGCGTCGCGCCGAGCACGAGCCTGGCCGGACCGTAGCTCACGGTCAGCGGCTGTTCGAGGTTGACCGACGGCGTGCCCTTGTTGGTGAGCTTCGTGATCGTGCCGTCCCAATGCGGGCCGTCGGCGGCATCGGTGAACTTGCCGTTCGCGCCGAGCGCGAGATTCACCGGCTGCCCCTGAACCTTGCCGGTCGCGGTCACGTCGAGCGTGTGATGCATGCGTGTGCCGTTGAGGTTCGCATCGAGCGTGGCGACTTCGATGCCCGAGGTGCTCGCATCGCGCGCTTTCAGCGTGAAGACGAGCGCGCCGTTCGAGCCATCGCGAATATCCGCGCGACCTTCCGCATGACCGAGGCGGTTCGCGCCGAACACGACGCCATCGGCCTGATAATTCGCCGCCACGTTCGGATGCGCAATCGAGCCGGTCAGATCGCCGTCCGCCTTCACCGTCCCCGCGAGACCGAAGCCGAGGCGCTCGAGTTGCGGCGCATCGACGCGAAAACGCAGCCGGTCGCCGGGCGCGCCGAAACTGCCGTTCAGATCGACATCGTTGCCCGCGACAGACAACTTGGCCGCGCTTGGCAAGAGCCGCATGCCCGCCAGTTGCACCGTGCCTTCGCCGGTGAGCGGCAAGTTGTCGTACATGCTGTCGGCGAGTTTGAAGGTCGCCTTGGTGGTGAGTTCGGGCGCGAGTCTGCCGGATGCGGCCAGCGTGCCGTTCACGCGCGCCTCGATCGCGCGCGCGGGCGCGGCGGGCTTCTTCTGCGTGCCTTTCCTGACGGGCGCGGGCTTCGGCTGAAGCAACTGCTGCGTGAGCAGAAGCGGATTGAAGTCGATGAATTTCGCCTTCAGGTCATAGCTCGAATTCGTATCTTTCTTGAGCACACCGTTCGCTTCGACGCGACCCTTGCCGACGGTCAGCTTGACTTCGTCGAGCGCGGTCTGCTTCGGGTCGAGCTTCACCTTGGCTTGCGCGCGGATCGCCGCTTTCGGATCGTTCAGGTCGGCGGCGATGGTTTGCGTATCGCCCGCGAGCACGACGCTGATCGGCCCGGAAAAATCGGTCGGACGCACGCTCGCTTCGATTGCGTTGAGGTCGAGCTTCGCCACCTTGAGGTCGAACTTGCCGTCGCCGCCCTTGAGCGAGCCGCCACCCGTCACGGTCGCTTCTTTCACGAGACGCACGTTGAGATCGGTGATGCTTTGCGCGGAGGCATCGAGCCGCACGTTGGCGTGCGCGTCGATGAGCGGCAGCAGCTTCTTGTCGATGGCGCCCGGCTTCGCGTTGACGATCGACACCGGCCCGCTCACCACGAAGCCCGGCGCGTTCTCGACCGGCTTCACTTCGGCGCTCACGGCGAGGTCGGCCAACGGCGCGCCCGGGCTGAACGCTTGCGGATTGACGTGATCGACATTGACGATGGCAAGCTTGAGCGGCACGTCGCCGAACGGCAGCGCTTCGACATGCGCGCGGCCGTTGAGCTTCATGCCGCTGGCGTCGATATCGGCAATGAGGTCTTCCAGCGAGCCCGATAATCGCGCGCCCACCTGCACCGCTTCGCCGTTTAGCTTGCCGGTGTAGCCGGCATCGCCGGAAAGCGGGAACGGACGCGCGCCGCCGTCGAGCTTCGCGGATGCCGTCACTGCGCCGAACGGCGTGTCGAGCCGCTGCACCGTCGCCTGATGATGCTGCCCGTCGCTGCCGCCGTTAAAGAGCAGGCGCGAGAATTCGGTGGTCGTCGCACCCTGATGCAACTGCAGCTTTTCCACGCTCAGGTCGCGGATGGCAAGCTGGATCGGCAGGCGCAAATCCTTCGGCAGTTCCGTTTTCGTCGACTTTTCTTTCGAAGGCGCGATGCGCGCGTCGATGGTGCCGACATGCAGATAATCGATGGTAAAGCGCAGCGGCTCGCGCGTGAGCGCCCAGCGTCCCGAAACGCTGTCGACCGCTATGTCCGTGCCCTTGCCGTCGGGACTCTTCCAGTGGACATCGCGCAGACTCACGCCGGTGGCGATAGCGCCGCCATCGAGCTTGCCGGTCAGCTGACCCTTGAGCAGCGATGTCGCCGCCTGCCACGCGTAACGCGTGCCGCGCTCGGTGTTGAGCACGAACAACACGGTGCCGATGGCAAGCACGACGATCAGAACGATGACCAGCGCGAGCACGCCCAACCAGCGCATGAAACGCCTGAAGCCGCCGCGGCGCGGCTTTTTATCGTCGCCGGACCCGCCGCTGCCGCCGTTATTACCGCCGCCCGCGTCAGCATCGGACGCAACGACGCCGCCCGCCTCATCCCAACGCGGCTCGTCCTTGCTTCCTTGTGCGCTCGATTCCGTCATGCCCTTGATATCCACCATCGCTCGTGCGCCCGTTCAGAACGCAATGCCGAGCGTCAGATACGGCTTGATGCTCTTGTTCTTGAGCCCGTAGGCCACGTCCACGTTGACCGGTCCGACCGGACTGCGCCAGCGCGCGCCGACGCCCACGCCCGGCTGGAAGACGCGCTCGCTCCAGGTATCCGTCGCCGTGCCGATGTCGAAGAACACCGCGCCGCCCCAATCGTGCGTGAACCAGTGCTGATACTCGCTGCTGCCCGTCACCATGTACTTGGTCGGCAAGATCGATCCCGCCACATTGTTGCCGATACTCAGATAGCTATAACCGCGCACCGAATTCGCGCCGCCCGCGCGAAACAGCAGGGACGCCGGCACGCCGCTCGACGGCCCGCTCGTGAACACGCCGCCGAATTCCGCGCGAAACACGAAGAGATCGTTCTTCGTGATCGGCAGATACTGCAGCGCGTTGGTGTAGAGACGCGCAAAGGTCTGATCGGTCATCAAGCCTTTCACCGCGAAGCTTGCTTCTGCGCGAATGATGTTGCCGCGACGCGGGAACAGCGGATCGTCGACATCGCGGCGCACCCACGTCCACGCGGGCACGAGCGCGCGCGCCGTCGACGGATTCGGCTCGTTCTGCGTGATGCGGTCGTCGTAGAAAGCGAGCGAATACGTCGTGTCGATGTTCTGCGTCGAACGCGAGCGCTGCACGCCCACGCGTCCGCTATAAATCTTCGTGCTCGATACGTCGGTGATGGTGTAGGAGCCGAACACCGCGTTCACCCAGCCGCGCGAATCGGGCGGCATCGCGAGTTGCACGCGGCCGTACTGCTGCGTCTGATCGAGCCGGCCGGAAATGGTGAACGGATAGGCCGCGTTGAACGTATTCAGATAACTGTAGGCGCCCTGCACGTGAAAGCCGGTATCGGTCGCATAACCCACACCGTAGCGGATGCTGTTGTACGGATATTCGCTCACCTTCAGATGCACCGGCGTTTCGAGCGGCTTGTTGACGTCGTTGTCGGCGTCGATGGCCACGCTCGCGTAATACGGCGTGTTCTGCACCTGGCGTTGCAGTTCGTTCACGCGCGAGACGTCGTAGATTTCGCCCGGATGAATCGGGTTCACGTTGTCGATGATCTTTTCCGGATAGCGCTTCGTGCCGCTGATATCGAGCTTGCCGAATGTGAAGGTCGGACCGCTGTCGAAGGTCACGGAGAGATCGGCGAGGTGCGCGCGCGGATTGATGCGCGCCTGCGAGCGCACGATTTTCGCGCCGAGATAGCGCCGCGACTGGAGCGCGCGCAACGCGGCGTTCTTGGCGTCGTCCCACGCGCCTTGCGAGAACGGATCGCCTTCGTTCACTGAAAACGCGAAACGCGCGGCATTCTCTTGAGTGCGGTCTTCGGTCGTCACGGCGCCCGTGAAATGCAGTTGCACGGAGGCGATCTTCGTTTGCGGACCTGGATCGACGCTGACGGTCACCTTGCGCTTGTCGCCATCGGTCGTCACGTCGGTGCGCACGACCGGCGTGAAATAGCCTTCGGTCGCGACGAGGTCGCGCACGTCCTTCGGCGCGGCGGTGACGAGGAACTGGAACTGGTCGTCGCTGACGTCGTCGCGCTTGGCGAAGCGCGACAGATCGAGATGGTCCTTCAGCAGCTTCTTGACGCTGCGCGGCGCGTCGATGTCGATGTCGTACTTGGCGAACGCAGGCCAAGCGGCCGCCAGGAGCGCACATGCCACGAAGCTGCGCAGGGCAGCCGGCAAGCGCTTCATTCCGGGCGACGTGGACATCGCCATGTGCGGCCGTTTCGGCGGACAGGCGCGCAACGCGCGCAGCGGATCAAACGAACGCCCCGCCAAACGTGACCTCCGGCATCTGAATGAATGAGACTGAAAGATGAACCTCGAACGCGCGGCTGCAATGCGATGAGCCGGTCACGGCGCGCAGGCGCTATTTCACCACAGCTTCGCATGGGAACCGAGCACGGATGTGCAACGGCGGCTTGCGGCGGTGTGGTTTGCCGCGTGCCGTCCGCGGACCGCTGCCGGGCGCGCTGTCGTGCGGCTTTGGACGGTCAGACGCTCGCGGGGTTCCGCGGGTTCCAATAATCGCTTACGTGGCAGCCCCAAGTCCCATGCGTTACCGCTTCACGCTTGCTGTAAAATCCCGGAGATCGAACCCAGTGCCGCGCGGCATCGGCGCCAGCAAAGGCTGCCGGGCGCGTCGTCCCTATTCACCGCATCGAGCCAACGGAAAACCGATCATGTACCAGTCGGACATCACCCAGTTCATCAATCAGTTGAAAAGCCAGAAGCCGACGCTCGAAGACGAACAGCGTCGCGGCCGCGCGCTCCTGTGGGACAAGCAGCCGGTCGACCTCGACGAACGCGAACGCCAGCAAAAGGCGCGCGTGAACCAGACGCCATACGTCTACTACCAGAACTTCTGAACGTGAGTACAGCCGGCCGCGAGCCGCAGTCGCCCCGCCGTCAGGCCCCGGACGACTCGCGAGATGAACGGGCCGCCGCGCTCGCCAAGCCTGCGACCGACTCGACGCCCGACACCATCGACGGCGTCGCTTTCGCGCATCTCTACGGCGAGCCGCTCTGGAAGCTGCCGACGGATCTATACATTCCGCCGGACGCGCTCGAAATCTTCCTCGAAGCGTTCGAAGGCCCGCTCGACCTGCTGCTCTACCTCATCCGCAAGCAAAATTTCAACGTGCTCGACATTCCGATGGCGGATGTCACCGCGCAATATCTCGGCTATGTCGATCAGATTCGCGAGTCGAATCTCGAACTCGCGTCGGAATATCTGCTGATGGCGGCCATGCTCATCGAGATCAAGTCGCGCATGCTGCTGCCGGTCAAGAAGGCCGACACCGGCGAGGACGCCGAAGACCCGCGCGCCGAACTCGTGCGCCGCTTGCTGGAATACGAGCAGATGAAGCTCGCCGCGCAACGTATCGACCAGTTGCCGCAACTCGGCCGCGACTTCCTGCGCGCGGACGTCTATATCGAGCAGGCGTCGGCGCAACGCTTCCCCGACGTCGACATGAACGACCTGCGCTCCGCCTGGGCCGATGTCATCAAGCGCGCGAAGCTCGTTCAGCATCACCGGATTTCGCGGGAAGAACTCTCGGTGCGCGAGCATATGAGCGTGATCCTGCGGCGCCTGCAGCATGCGCGCTTCATGGAGTTCTCCGAGCTATTCGATCCCACGCGCGGCGTACCGGTGGTCGTGGTGAACTTCATCGCCATGCTGGAGTTGTCGCGCGAATCGCTGATCGAAATCACTCAGGCCGAGCCTTTTGCGCCCATTTACGTGAGACTCGCGTACTCTCCCGCTTAAAAGCATTTTCTCTACCCTTGCCTCGGTGCGGCCTGTTGCTGCCGCCCGCCAGGAGACACCCGCTCGATGAAAGTCATCAGCTCAATTCACGAACTGCGCGATCAGTTGCGCGGTCAGAACCGCACCGCCTTTGTCCCGACGATGGGCAACCTCCACGAAGGCCATCTTTCGCTCATGCGGCTTGCGCGCCAGCATGGCGATCCGGTGGTCGCGAGCATCTTCGTGAACCGGCTGCAATTCGGGCCGAACGAAGACTTCGACAAATATCCGCGCACGCTGCTGGACGACATCGAAAAGCTGCAGTCGGAGAACGTCTACGTGCTGTTCGCGCCGACCGAAGTGGATATGTATCCGGAGCCGCAGCAGTATCGCGTGCATCCGCCGCATAACCTCGGCGACATTCTCGAAGGCGAATTCCGCCCCGGCTTCTTCACCGGCGTGTGCACGGTCGTGATGAAGCTGATGTCGTGCGTGCAGCCGCGCGTCGCGGTGTTCGGCAAGAAGGATTATCAGCAACTGATGATCGTGCGGCAGATGTGCCACCAGTTCGCGCTGCCCACGGAGATCATCGCCGCCGAAACGGTGCGCGAGGAAAACGGTCTCGCGCTGTCATCGCGCAATCGCTTTCTGTCGGCCGCCGAGCACGCCGAAGCGCCGCAACTCGCGCTGCAGTTGAATCGCGTGCGCGAAGCCGTGCTTTCGGGCGAGAAAGATCTGGCCGCGCTCGAACGCACGGCCATGAACGCGCTCGCCGAACGCGGCTGGAAACCCGACTACATCAGCGTGCGCAAGCGCGTCGACCTGCTCGCGCCGGGCGAAGCGGATGCGAGCGCGCCGCTCGTCGTGCTGGCGGCGGCGAAGCTCGGCAACACCCGTCTCATCGACAATCTGGAAATCTGAAGTAAAGGAACCACACGCATCATGCAGCGCACCATGCTCAAATCGAAGATTCACCGCGCGACGGTCACGCATTGCGAGCTTCACTACGAAGGCTCGTGCGCAATCGACGAGGATCTGCTCGAAGCGGCGAATCTGCTGGAGAACGAGCAGATCGACATCTGGAACGTGAACAACGGCGAGCGCCTGACCACTTATGCCATCAAGGGCGAGCGCGGCAGCGGCATGATCTCGCTGAACGGCTCGGCGGCGCGGCGCGCGCAGTTGGGCGACCTCGTGATCATTGCGGCTTTCGCGGCCGTCGACGAAAAAGAGATCGCGGCGGGCTGGAAGCCGGACCTCGTCTTCGTCGATGAAGCGAACCGCATCAAGGGCAACCGCGATCACGTGCCGACGCAGAACTGGACCTGATCGTCCGAGTTCATCCGCGACTTGGCCGGCGCTCCGCAAGGACCGCCGGCCTTATTTTTTGCTGACCCATTCGATGATGGGTTGCCACTGCTCCAGGTCCTTCTCCACGCGGCTTTTGGCGACGTCCCAGATCGTGAGTCCGTGCGCGGCGAGTTGCACGTAGTTTTGCGTGTCGCGTAAAAAGCCGAGCACGGGCAAGTCGAGACCTTCCACGAAACGATGCAGTTGTTCCGCCGAGCGCGTACGCGCGTCCACCCGCATGCCGACGACGCCGACCTGAATCGCGCCCTTTCGCACCGCCTTTTCCTTCGCGAGTTTCGACAGAAAGTCTTGCGTGGCGAGGATGTCGAACATCGACGGTTGCAGCGGCACGATCACCTTGTCGGCAATATCCAGCGCGAGCGCGAGCCGGTTGCCGTGGACTCCGGCGGGCGTATCGACGACGGCTTTTTCCAGGCCCTTGGGCGGCTTGGCGGGCGCGTCGACATCGAGATTCCATTCTTCGATTCTTGGCAGCGTGTCCGGGCGCAGCGAAAGCCACGCGTGCGAGGAGCGCTGCTTGTCCAGATCGGCGAGCGCGACCCACTCGCCGTTTGCCGCGAAACACCCGGCTAGATTGGTTGCGAGCGTGCTTTTCCCGACGCCGCCCTTCGGATTTGCCACCACGATCACGGTCATGAATTGTCCAGAAGATTGTTCGACGCGCTTGAGTTCGACGCCCTTCGCCGGTATACCCCTGCGCGCGGTTTCGTTTTAGGAACCGATACATGATTTCGAGCCGTTGATATTATCGGCAAAACGGCGCCCACGCGAAGCGCTGGCCGAACGGACTACCCTTTCCTTTTCTTCCCATCTCTTCTAAACGACCGCCATGCCCCTTCGTTCCGATGTGACGCTCGACTTTCTTCGCAACCGTCAGAAGGGCCGTCTGCCCGAGTTGCTCGGCGTGCAACTGATTTCACTCGAAGAAGGCGCGTTGACGGGCGAACTCGTCATCCGGCCGGAGTTACTCGCGCCCAATGGCTTTCTGCATGCGGCAACGGTCGTCGGCCTGGCGGATACCTGTTGCGGATACGCGTGCATCGCTCATTTACCGGAGAACGCGCAGAACTTCACGACGCTCGAATTGAAGAGCAATCACGTGTCGACGGCGCGTGAAGGGAAGATCGTCGCGCGGGCGACGGCCGTGCATGCCGGACGAAGCACGCAAGTGTGGGATGCAAGCGTCACCAATGGCGAAGGAAAGCTGATCGCCATGTTCCGGTGTACGCAGATGATTCTTTATTGAGGAAAAGCCGGACAGCGGCGCGACTGTCCCGGCTTTTCAAGTCGCGATCAGAAATCGACTTGCGCGGAAATCAGCAAGGTCCGCGGCGCGGCGTTGGTCACGTAGGTGCCCTGCTGCATCCAGTACCGGCTGCCGAACAGATTCTCGACGTTGGCGCGAAACACGACGTCCTTCTTCGCGATGCGCATTCCGTAACGCACGCCGACGTCGTAACGCGTCCACGACGGCAAGCGCAAGGTATCGCTGGAATCGTAGTACTGCGCGCCCGTATGGATGATCCGCCCGTTGACGCTCAGGCCCGGCACCCACGGCAAGTCGTAATCCGCGCCGAGGTTGAAGGCGAACTTGGGCACGCCGCCCGGATCGTTGCCGTCCTGCGTGCCGCCCGCCGTGCCCGAAACCTTCGGATCGTAGAACGTCGCGCTCGCCATCAGGCGCAGACTGCGGAACACTTCGCCGTAAGCAGCCAGTTCGAGACCGCGCACGCGCGTCTTGCCGTTGTAGCCGTAGAAATTCGTGGTGGGATCGGTGACGGCGTTGGGCTGCGAGATCTGAAACACCGAAACCGATGTCAGCACGCGGCCCCAATCCGCCTTCACGCCCGCTTCGTATTGGTTCGACTTGTACGGCGCAAACGCCTGGCCCGCGTTCGCGGTGCCCGCCGGCGCCGTGCCGCCATTCGAAAGACCCGACGTGAAGTTGCCGTACACGGAAACATTCAAAAGCGGCTTGATCACGATGCCCGCGAGCGGCGAGATCGCCTGCTGGTCGAGCGAGCTTTGCTGCGCGCCCGTGGTCGGATCGTAATTGTCCTGGCCGATCGTCTGACGACGGAAACCGCCCGTCAGCAGCACGCGGTCGTTGAAGAACGACATCGTATCGATGACCTGCTGACTGTTCAGGCGCGTCTGGCTGCTGCGCTGCATGTCGCCGCGCGGGGTATCGACGGGTGCGAGGGGCGACGGCGAATAGAGATTGGACGCCACCGCGGTCGATCCCAGCGCGTAGAAGTAGCCGATCTCCTGATTCAGGCTCGTCACGCCCGTGACCAGCGTGTGCTTGACGCCGAAGGTATCGAAGTGAAAGCGCAGGCCCGCATCGACGGTCTTGGTGCGCGTGTACTGGTCGTAATAGCCGTTATAGGCGCTGAACTCGCCCGCCGCCGTCATGCCCGCCGCATACGGGAAGTTCTGCTGCGACGTGCCGTAGTGCTCTCCCGCCGCGCCGTACACGGTCACGTACTGGTTGATGTCGTACTCGGCGCGCGTCATGACGGCCGAATCGCGCAGCTTGAGCTTCGAGCCGGGATAGAGATTGTTGTATGCCGAAGGCACGGCGGGCACGGCGGTCGCGGTGCCGAAACCGATCTGCGAGCGGTACTCGTCGGTGTTCTCGGAGACGTTGTAGGCGTCGAACGACCAGCGCAACTGTTTGCCGCGATAGTCGAGGCCGATCGCGCTGTCGCCCTGCAATTGGTTGCCGTGCGCAATGCCGGTCTGCCCGTCCTTGATCTGGCCGTTGAAGCGCACGCCCCACTGGCCTTCATCGCCGAAGCGGCGGCCGATATCGGCGGCAAATCCGAACTGGCTCTTCGATTGATACAGCGCGGTGAGCCGCGTGAGCGGGGTATCGTCGGCGCGCTTGGTGACGATGTTGATCGCGCCGCCGACGCTGCCGCCCGGTCCCATGCCGTACATGAGCGATCCCGGGCCTTGCAGCACTTCGACGCGTTCGAGCAGGTTTACCGGCACGCGCGCCGCCGAGACCATGCCGTAGAGGCCGTTGAGCGCGACATCGGTCGGCTGGACGTCGAAGCCGCGAATCTGGAACACGTCGCCGAAACCGCCGCCGCTTTGCTCCGTGCGCACCGACGCGTTGTTGACGACGAGGTCGCCAATGGTACGCGCCTGCGTGTCCTGGATCATCTGCTCGGTGTAATTCGTCGTGCTGAAAGGCTGGTCCATCACGTTCGCCGTTCCAAGCACACCGATGCTGCCGCCGCGCGCCACTTGTCCGCCTGCATAGGGCGCGGGCAGATCGCCGGGCGCCGCCGATCCCTTGACCATCACGGCGGGCAAGGTCGTCGATTGAGCAGCACCGGCGCTATCGGCCGAGGTGCCGTCCGCCGCCGGCGCGCCTTGCGCGTAAGCGCTCGCCTGCATTGCGGCGGCGGCGACCAGTCCCACGAAAAGACGTTCTACCGCCTTCGATACCGCAGTGCGGCGACTGACTTCTTGCTGGGTGACCGATCGTGACATAAGGCGTGGATATTCGAAAAAAGGTGAATTGAGCCGTCTGAGCGCGTAAATGCGAATCGTTAACAATTGTAAAGTGTCTATTAAACGGACGGTACAAAAATTGTATTTGTCGTATCAGAAACTGTTGTCGTGCTGCGACGTGTACGAGGCGTCACGGCACACTGGACGAGAAAAAGCCCGCGCGCGGCGGGCTAAATCCTAAGCAAAGAACCGGGATTTTAGGAAACCAGCAACAGGCTCACTGTCCCGACAGATAGAACGCCTGATCCCGCTGCGTCGTGACGCCGACGACGGTGAGCTGTCCGTTGACGACCGTGGCCTCCACGGGCATCGACACGTTATTGAGCGTGCAAGACGCGCCGCCCGCGAAGTTCAAGGTGCCATCGAGCAGATGCTTGCCGGTCGAGCGTGGCTTGAAGCTGCCCGTGAACGTGCAGGCGTTCTGCGTGCCCTTGGCCGTGCCGTCCGCCGCGAAGGTGATCGACGAGATCGGCGAGACGCCCGATGCGCTCGTCCAGGTGCGCGCCACGTCGTTGATGGCGATCGGCGTGTCGTACGTCGCGTTGTAGTTGCCGTTGTACGCGGTGGCGGCGGTATCGGGCGGAACATAGAGCGAGGTGGTCGCGGTGAGCGTGCTCTTCTGCGTGAAGTTGCCGCTGAGCGAGCCGGCACGGATCGCGCCTGCTTCGTGGAAACCTACCGTCGACGCGTCGCTGAACGCGCCATCGGTCGCCGTCATGATGCCTTCGATCAGCCAGACGAACGAGCCATCTCGCGAATAGATGCTGAAGTACTGACCCGATTCGAGGACGATGGTCTGCGCCGCGAACGACTGCCCGGAATTCACCGAGCCGTACCAGAAGCCTTCAGGAAGCGTATGCGACGGATTCGTTACGCACGATTTCTGCAGATTACCGAGGTCGGTCGTGCAGGTCTTGTCGTCGCCGCCGCCGCCACCGCAAGCAGCGAGGACGGGAAATACGAGCAGCATAAGCTTGGAGCGAAGTTTCATGAGAACGTGTTCTTGGTATCGGATTGAGCACAGGCCGCCGCTCGTCACGGCGTGCCGACAATCAGATAACGGACCGCTGCCGCAAAACTTGAATGCGGAAAAGCACGCCCCCCGGCAGCTCGTCCTTAAGCGAACGCCGCCAGCACCGCCTTCAGATCCAGCGCCTGCTCGAACGAATCCGCGAGCCGGTCGAGCGACGCCTCCCGCAACGCCGGATAGTCGAGCGGCGCGGCATCGTTCACGCCGGCCCACGCGAGCAACGCGGCACAGGCTTCGGGTGTATCGAAGATGCCATGCAGATACGTCGCCGCGATCTGCCCGTCTTGCGACACCGCGCCGTCGAAGCGGCCGTCGTCGAGCGCCACCGCCGGCCGCGCGAGCGCCGCGCCGCTCGTGCGTCCCATATGAATCTCGTAGCCGCGCACGGGCGCCTCCTTGCCTTCGATGACAAGCCGCCCCGTCACGTTTGCGAGCTGCTTGTCGGGCGTGAGCACGGTGGCGAGATCGAGCAGCCCCAGGCCATCGACACAACCCGCCGCGCCTTCGACGCCCGAAGGATCGTCGACCGTGCGCCCCAGCATCTGCATGCCGCCGCAGATGCCCAGCACCTTGCCGCCGTAGCGCAGATGCCGCTCGATCGCCCGCTCCCAGCCGTTCGAACGCAGCCACGCCAGATCGCGCTGCACGCTTTTCGACCCAGGCAACACGATCAAGTCGGCGGGCGGCGGCGCCATGCCCGGCCGAACGTACTCGAAATCGACTTGCGGATGCGCCCGCAGCGCATCGAAGTCCGTGTGATTGCTGATGCGCGGCAACGCCGGCACGATCACCTTCAGCGTCGATTCCGCGCCGCGCGACCGCGCCTGCGACGGCAGCATGTCCTCGGCATCGAGCGTGAGGCCATGCAGATACGGCAAGACGCCGAGAACCGGCTTGCCGGTCTGCGTTTCGAGCCATTCGAGCCCCGGTGTCAGCAAGCCGATATCGCCGCGAAACCGGTTGATGACGAAGCCGCGCACTCGTGCCCGCTCACTTTCCGAAAGACACGCGATCGTGCCGACGAGATGCGCGAACACGCCGCCGCGATCGATGTCCGCCACCAGCACGACCGGACAATCGACTCGTTCCGCGAACCCCATGTTGGCGATATCGCGATCGCGCAGATTGATTTCGGCGGGACTGCCCGCGCCTTCGACGATCACCGCGTCGAATTCGGCCGTGAGCCGCGCGTAGGACGCGAGCACGGCATCGAACGCGGTGCGCTTGTATTCGTGATACGCCCGCGCGTCCAGATTTGCATGCGCGTGACCGTGGATGATCACTTGCGCGCCTCGATCGCTCGTCGGCTTGAGCAGCACCGGATTGAAGTCGATGCGCGCGGGCACGCCCGCCGCGATTGCCTGCAGCGCCTGCGCGCGGCCGATCTCGCCGCCATCCACCGTGACCGCGCTGTTTAGCGCCATGTTCTGCGGCTTGAACGGCGCGACCTTCACGCCGCCGCGCCGGGCGAGCCGGCACAGGCCCGCGACGAGCGTGCTCTTGCCGGCATCGGAAGTCGTACCCTGAATCATCAGCGTGCCGCGCGGCGTGAAAGACATGGAATGCGGTCCTCGGGTGAAAGCCTGCATCTTAGCCCGCCGGTACAATATTGCGATGACCACGACCCACTCTCCATGCAACCTCATCTTCGTTCTCGGCGGCGCTCGTTCGGGCAAAAGCGCGCACGCCGAACGCCTTGCCAAGGAGAGCGGTTTGCCCGTGACATACATCGCGACTGCGCGCGTCGGCAGCGACGCCGAGTTCGCCGAGCGCGTGCGGCATCATCGCGAAAGACGGCCCGCGCACTGGACGCTCGTCGAAGCGCCGCTCAGTCTTGCCGATGCCGTGCGCGACGCGGACAGGCCGGGCGCGTGCGTGCTCATCGACTGCCTGACGCTCTGGCTCGCCAATCTGCTCTTCACAACCGATAACGCCGACGCGCAGAACGCGTCACTGCCGCGCGAGGCCACCGATGCCTTCGATGCCTTCGACCGCGCGCTCGCCGCCGTGCGCGGCACGGTCATCGTGGTATCGAACGAAATCGGCTTGGGCGTGGTGCCGCTCGGTTCCGTCACGCGCCTTTATGTCGATGAACTCGGCCGATTGAATCAACGCGTCGCCACCGCGAGCACGCGCACGACGCTGATGGTCGCGGGTCTGCCGATCGCGCTGAAAGGCTGACCGGCGATGCTCCTGCTTTCCTTTTACTCGATGTCCTTGCTCGCGGTGCTCGGCGTGATCGTCGATCGCATGTTCGGCGAGCCACGCACGCGGCATCCGCTCGTCGCCTTCGGGCGATATGCGACGAAGCTCGAAGCGCGCATGAACACGGGGCATCGGGCGCGGCCGGCGGGCATGCTTGCGTGGCTTGCGGCCGTCGTGCCGCCGGTGTTGGTCGCATGGGCGCTCGTGAGCGTGCTGCCGCCCGCGTATGCCGCGGCCGTGCATGTGATCTTGCTGTGGTTTGCGCTCGGCGCCAAGAGCTTGCGTCAGCACATTGCGCCGATTGCCCGCGCCCTCTCACTCGGCGACCTCGAAAGCGCGCGCAAGCTCACCTCGCGGATCGTGTCGCGCGATACCTCGCAAGCCGACGAGAACGCCCTTTCGCGTGCGGCCGTCGAATCCGCGCTCGAAAATGGCAACGATGCGATCTTCGGGGCGCTCTTCTGGTTCGTGATCGCGGGCGGGCCGGGCGCGCTCGCGTTTCGCCTCGCCAATACGCTCGACGCGATGTGGGGTTATCGCACGCCGCGTTACTTGCGCTTCGGCTGGGCGGCGGCGCGCATCGACGATGTGCTCAACTTCATTCCCGCGCGCCTCACGGCGGCGAGCTACGCGCTCGCGGGCGACACGCGCATGGCCTGGCATTGCTGGCGCACGCAGGCGCGTGCGTGGGACAGTCCGAACGCAGGGCCGGTGATGGCCTCGGGCGCCGGCAGCCTCAATGTGCTGATTGGCGGCGCGGCGGTTTATCACGGCGTGCTCGAAGCGCGTCCGACGCTCGGCGCGGGTCATGAGGCCACGCCGAGGCACGTGGTCGCGGCGTTGCGGCTCGTCGAGCGTTCGATCTTGCTGTGGCTTGCCATCCTGCTCGTCTTTGCCTTGATGAGCGCGTCCGGACATGGGTGATTCTTCTGTTTCGATTCGACGCGTCCATCACTTCGCGCCTTCCACACGCCATCATGTCTGATCCACTGCGTCCCATCCGTCACGGCGGCAATCTGCGCGAAGCCGCGCGTCGATACGGCATCGCGCTCGACGACTGGCTCGATCTTTCGACGGGCATCAACCCTTTAGGCTATCCGGTCCCGCCCATTCTGCCCGATGCCTGGCGCCGTTTGCCCGCAGACGCCGATGGTCTCGCCGAACTCGCCGCGACTCATTACGGCGCGCCGCTCGCGCTGCCCGTCGCGGGTTCGCAGGCCGCGATTCGCGCCTTGCCGTGGCTCTTGAAGAAGGGCACGGCGGCCATCGCACCGTTGACGTATGGCGAGTACGCGCCGGCGTTCGTGCGCGCGGGCCATTCGGTCGTGCCGCTCGATGTGAATGCCGACACGTTGCCGAATGCCGTCGATCACGTGATCGTCGCCAATCCGAACAACCCGACCGCCGAGCGTCTCCCGCGCCACGTCTTGCTGCATTGGCATGCGAGGCTGGCATCGCGCGGCGGTACGTTGATCGTCGATGAAGCATTCGCCGATGTCGATCCCGCCGAGTCTCTTGCCGGTCGCAGCGCGGATGCGGGGCTTGTCGTCCTGCGCTCGGTCGGCAAGTTCTTCGGGCTCGCGGGAATTCGCGCGGGCTTCGTGCTTGCCGCACCCGATGTGATCGCCTTACTCGCCGATGCGCTGGGTTCATGGACCGTCAGCGGCCCCGCGCGTCACGCGGTGCGGGCGGCTTTCGAGGATCGCGCGTGGCAACGGGAAACCCGCGAACGCTTGCAGCGCGATGGCGCACGGCTCGCGGCTCTTATCGCGCGTCATGGGTTCGACGCGCGTGCGACGCCGCTTTTTACGTCGTTCCAGACATTGGATGCGAGCGGCTTGCAGCATGCGCTTGCCACGCGCGGTATCTGGACGCGGCTCTTCGATCCGGCTGGGATGACGCCGAGTTTGCGCATCGGCTTGCCAGGCAGCGAAGGAGAATGGGCGCGGCTTGAACGAGCGATGGCGGAGGTTTGCGCGTGACGTTGAAATCTTTCTGGCGCACCTTGGCTGCGCGGATCGGCTTGCTTGGCAGTGAAGTCAATCGGGCGCAGCTTGAACGCTCGCTCCCGGAGGTCTGCGCGTGGGCTTAGAACTCGTCTTGCGCACCTTGGCTGCGCAAATCGGCTTGCTCCGGCGCGCAAGCAACCGAGGTCTGCGCGCGTTCGCCGTGCATTCGCTTCGACACGCCGTTCCGCATGTCCTTCTCGCAACGATATTGACGCTGAGCGCATCGCCCTCTTTCGCCGCTATCACCGTCACCGACGACAGCGGCGCCAGCATCACGCTCGCGACACCCGCCACGCGCGTCGTGAGTCTCGCGCCGCATGTCACCGAATTGCTGTTCGCGGCGGGCGGCGGGTCGCGTATCGTCGGCGCAGTGACGTATAGCGATTATCCGAAGGAAGCGCAGGCTATCCCGCGCGTCGGCGACAACAAGGCGCTCGATCTGGAGCGCATCGTCGCATTGCATCCGGACTTGATCGTCGTATGGCGGCATGGCAATGCGGCGCGGCAGATGGATCGGCTGCAAGCGCTCGGCATTCCGATCTTCTTCAGCGAACCGCGCCATCTCGACGATATCGCGAGCAACATCGACCGGCTCGGCGCGTTGCTCGGCACGGAAGCGAACGCACGCGCGGCGTCGGCTGCATTCACGCGCGATATCGGCGGTCTGCGGACGCGTTATGCGCAACGTCCGCCGGTCGGCGTGTTTTATCAGGTGTGGGACGACCCGCTCATGACGCTCAACCGCGACAACGTGTTCAGCGAAGTGATCGCGTTGTGCGGCGGCGTCAACGTCTTCGCCGCGAACGACACGCGCGTGCCGACCATCTCGACCGAAGCCGTGCTCGCGGCGAACCCGGAAGCCATCGTCACCGCGACGCCCGGCGCGACGACGCCGAATCGCGCATTGCCCGCACTCGATCGATGGAAGCGATGGGGTTCGCTCACCGCGGTGGCGCGCGGCAACCTCTTCGGTATCGATGGCGATCTGATCAATCGGCCGACGCCGCGCATCGCGCTGGGCGCGGCCGAGCTTTGCAGGGATCTGGAGCAAGCGCGCGGGCGTCGCGGAAAGTGACCGAAGCGGCCCTGCCCTCAGGCATTCCACCGCACCAGCAGCCACTTCCCTCTCACGCGCCTGAACTGCACGATCGCGCCGAATTCGATCGGCCATTGCAACACGCTCGCGCGCTCCATCCCGAGCATATGCGCTGTCAGCACGCGCATGACGCCAGCATGCGCGATCACATGCACCGGCCGTTCGGCACGCTCGATATCGCGCAACCAGTCCTCCACGCGCCCGGCGAACTGCACGAGACTCTCCCCGCCATGCGGCCTCGCGTGTTCGATATCCGCGGCCCAGGCATCGATCAGCGCGCGATCGATCGCATCCCACGCGCGCCCTTCCCATGCGCCGAAGTTCATCTCGGCGAGGCGCGCATCGACGTGAGGCGCGATGCCACCGCTCAACGCCGAGGCCAGCGATGCACATCGCACGAGTCCGCTCGAATGCCAGCCATCGACACACGCGGGCACGTTCAGCGACAGCATGCGCGCCTTCAGAGCGCAAGCCGATGCATTCGCATCGCGCAGCAAGGGAACATCGCTCTGGCCGTAGCACACGCCTGCATCGACGCGCACGGATGGATGCCGGATCAGTACGAGATCCATGCGAGCCCGATGAGATAAATGGCCAGTTCGAACACCTGTTGCGCGAAGCCGAGACAATCCCCCGTATAGCCGCCGATGCGCTTCACGAAGTAACGTCCCATCGCCCAGCGCAGCACCGTGAGCAACGCGAGCGTCAGGCAGGCGAATTTCCAGTCGACGACAAAGAGCCACGGCACGCCGAAGATCATCGCAATCAGAAACGAGCCCGCGCTCATGCGCTGTGCGACCGGCTTCGCCTTGCCCTCGGCGCGCACATAGTCGAGCGTGACGAGATAGCTGATGGCGAAAACGCGGCTCGCGGCGTGCGCGGCGATCAGCAACCATGCGGCAATGAGCGGCGGCGTGCTCGCAAGCGTCTGCCACTTGAGCGCCAGTGCAATGACGAGCGCAATCGCGCCGAACGCCCCGATGCGCGAGTCATGCATGATGCGCAGCACGTCATCGCGCGTATAGCCGCCGCCGAAGGCGTCGGCGCAATCGGCAAGACCGTCTTCGTGGAACGCGCCGGTCAGCACGAGCGTGGCGGCCATCGACAGCAACACGGCAACGCCCAACGGAAGCACGCGCAACGCCGCGAGCAAGACGAGCGCGGCAATACCGCCGACCATCACGCCGACGAGCGGAAAATAACGCGCCGCCGCGTTCAAATAAGCGCGCTCGAAGCCAACCCAACGCGGAACCGGCACGCGCGTGAAGTAACCGAGCGCGGTGAAGAAGTAGCGCAGTTCGTCGAGCGGACGGGTCATTGCGGCAAGCGGGTCGAGACGCCCGCGCGCCTGAACGCAGTGACGCGCCCCGACCTCGCGCAGCGCTTGCGGATGATGCTCATCGCCGTCACTCTCGCTTATCCGTGACACCCGCCGCCTCGAAGCTCGCCATCTCATCGACGAACGCCACGGCCGCGCGCAGGATCGGCAACGCGAGCGCCGCGCCCGTGCCTTCGCCAAGCCGCATGTCGAGTTGCAACAGCGGCTCCGCATGCAGATGCGCGAGCATGCCCCGATGCCCCGCCTCGTTCGACGCATGCGCGAACACGCAGTAGTCGAGCACCTCGGGTGCGATCTTCGCCGCGACGAGCAGGCCGGAAGTCGCGATGAAGCCATCGACGAGAATCGTCATGCCCGCGTCCGCCGCAGCGAGACACGCACCCGCGATCATCGCGATCTCGAAGCCGCCGAACGTCGCGAGCGTGTCGATTGCATCGCCTTCGGCCGCATGCAACGCGAGCGCCCGGCCGAGCACATCGCGCTTGTGCGCAAGGCCGCGATCGTCGAGACCCGTGCCGCGTCCGACGCATTCGCCAATGGGCACACCGCACAGACGGCTCATCAGGCACGCCGCCGCCGACGTGTTCGCAATCCCCATCTCGCCGAAGCCGATCACGTTCGTACCGAGCGCCGCATGATGCCGCACACGCGCCGCGCCGCGCGCGATGCCTTCGAGCGCGGTCTCGCGCGACATCGCCGCTTCCTTCGCGAAGTTGCGCGTGCCGAGGCCGAGCGACAGACGCTCGTAGCCGCTATCGATGGGAATCGGTGTCGCCACGCCCGCATCGACCACTTCGAGCGTCATGCCGACCGAACGCGACAGCGCGTTGATCGCCGCGCCGCCCGCCAGAAAATTCGCGACCATCTGCGCGGTCACTTCTTGCGGATAGGGACTCACGCCCTCGGCCGCGATACCGTGATCGCCCGCAAACACGATCATCGCCGGGCGCTCGATGCGCGGCTTCGTCGTGCGCTGAATCACGCCCATTTGCAGCGCGAGCGTTTCGAGCCGACCGAGGCTGCCCGGCGGCTTCGTTTTCGTATCGATGATGCGTTGCAGTTCGGCTTCGCGCGAACGGTCTGGCGCGCGGGGCGTAGGCAAGTCGTGAGCGTTTGACATCGGCAATCCTTCAGGTGCGTGCAACGGGAATGCACGGCACGAGCGCTTCGTGCTCGCCATCGCGAATCAAGGCTAGCGGATAGCCGAACGCGGCGCTCGCGCGTTCAGGCGTGAGCACGTCCGCGACGAGACCGGCGTGCGCGCCGCCCCTGCCATCGAGCAAAAGCGCGTGCGTCGAAAAGCGCCGCGCGAGATTGAGATCGTGACACGAGAAAACTACCGTGCGGCCGGACTTGCGCGCGGCGTCGGCCAGTACGTGCAGACAATCGATCTGATGATGCAGGTCCAGATGCGCGAGCGGTTCGTCGAGCAGCAAGAGCGGTGTGTTTTGGCACAGCACGGCGGCGAGCGTCACGCGTTGCCGTTCGCCGCCCGACAATGTCAGGACATCGCGCGAGGCGAACGATAGAAGACCGAGCGCATCGAGCGCGGCATGCGCGGCAGCGCGGTCTTCGGCGCTCTCCCAGCCCCAGCCCGTGACATACGGAAAGCGGTTCAGCAGCACGGTGTCGAGTACGGTCGCGCTGAAGGCATCGTGCGAGCTTTGCGGCATCAGCGAGCGCGCGCGTGCGAGATCCGCCGCGCGCCAGGATGCGAGCGCGCGGCCATCGAGCGATATCGCGCCTTCGGCCGGCTTTGTCAAACCCGCGAGCACGCCAATCAGCGTGGTCTTGCCCGCGCCGTTCGGCCCGGCTATGCACCACATCTCGCCCGCGCCGATACTTTGCGTGAGGTCTTCCACGAGCGTGCGTGCGCCCGCGCGCAAGCTGACGTGTTCGATATGCAGGGTCATCGCGGTCTCGCCAGCAGCATCCACAGGAACATCGGCACGCCGACGAGTGCGGTCACCACACCCACCGGCAATTGCGCGGGCGCGATCGCCGTGCGCGCGACGAGATCGGCGCTCATTACCGCGAGGCCGCCCGCCAGCGCCGACGCCGGCACGAGCATGCGCTGATCGTTGCCGAACGCGAGCCGCAATAGATGCGGCACGACGAGCCCAACGAAGCCGATGGTGCCCGCCGTCGTGACAGCCGCCGCTGCCGCAAGCGATGCGACGAGATACACCGACAGCCGCACGCGCGAGACAGGCACGCCGAGCGAACGCGCGGCCGTATCGCCACGCAACAGCACGTTGAGTTGCGGCGCGAGCGGCACGACGACGATCATCGCGACGACGAGCGCGATCAGCGCAGGCCACGGCGTCGCTGCGCCGTTCAGGTCGCCCGTCAGCCAGAAGATCATCCCGCGCAAGCGATTTTCCGGCGCAATGCTGAGGATCAACGTGATGAGCGCGCCCCAGCCCGCCGCTATCACGACGCCTGTCAGCAGAAGACGCGGCGAGGCATCGCGATCGCCGTGCCACAGGTCGCGTCGCGCGAGTCCGAGCACCAGCACGATGGATGCGAACGCGCCCGCGCACGCCGCCAGATCGATGCCCCACCACGGCAGCGACGCGAGCATCGCCGTGAGTGCGAAGGTCGCCGCTCCGCCGGATACGCCGAGCACGTACGGCTCGGCCAGCGGATTGCGCAACAGCACTTGCAGCAGCGCGCCGGAAAGCGCGAGCAAGGCGCCCGAAGCAAAACCCGCAAGCGCGCGCGGCAAACGCAAGGTGAGCACGATGTCATCGGCGATATCGGGCGCGGCCGCATGCGCGTGCAGCAACGCCGCGATGGCGCGCGGCAAGGGCAACGCGACGCTGCCGAGCGCGAGCGACGCCATGAACACAAGCAACGCGGCAAGCCCGAGCGCAGCCCAGATGCCTAACGCGCGTTTCGCGTTCATCGCGCGGCGCAGGTCAACGGTGTCGCTCACGACGGGCGCCAGCCGAGCGTGACATAAGCGCCGCGCCTCGGCGTGTTGTACGAATAAGCCAGTTCATAGTTCCGGTCGAAGAGGTTGTCGACACGCGCGCTCACGTACCACGACTTCGTGATGTCATAGCGCGCCGACAGATTCACGACGCCATAGCCCGCGAGCGTCGAATCGTAATCGCTGCGCGCACCGCTCACGATCCACTCGCCACCCACGCGCCAGCTTCCTATCGAGCGATGCGCGCTGAAACTCGCGAAACGCCGCGCACGGCGCGTCAGGTCCTGATTGCCGGTTTCATCGACGGGATTCTGGAACGTCACGCCCGCGCGCAAATCGGTGGCGCCGACATGCCCTGCCCACGATCCCTCGACGCCCTGCACCTTCGCGCGTCCGACGTTCTGCGCGATATAGAAGCCGCTGCCGTCCGATACGTAATCGATCAGATTCGAATAGCGCGTCTGAAACGCCGTCACGCGCAGCACGCCCACTTGGTCCGATGCGTACTGCAGCGCCGCTTCCACCGAATGACTGCGCTCGGGCTGAATGGACGGATTGCCGCTGAACGGATAGTAGAGATCGTCGAAGCTCGGCGCGCGGAACGACGCCGCGTAACTCGCGCTCGCGCGCCAGTGCGTGTCGATGTTGTACGCATAGCCCAGATAGTAGCTGTTCGCGCCGCCGAAATCGGAATACTGGTCGTGGCGCAGATTGGCCTGCACTTCGCTCGGACCGAAGCGTCCCACATAGCCCGCGTACACCGAATTCACGTGACGATCCGGCGCGCTGAACTGATCCGAATCGAGCGTCTGGTCGAGATGCTCGTAACCGAACAGGAGCTTGTGCGCCTCCGTCAGGCGAAAGTCGTTCTGCCACAGATACTGGCGATCCTCGGAATTGAAGCGGCTCGTATAGATGCCGTTCTGCTCGATGTTCGCGCGGTCCTGTCCCTGCGCGACCGTGAAATGCGTGGTCCACTGGTCCGTGATACGGCCGTTCGCAAACACCGATGTCGACCGCACGCGACTGTGCGAATCGTTGAGATCGCCGGGCAAGCCGTAGGCATCGTCAAAACTGTCGATGCCGTTCGACTGATAGAAGCGCACGCCCGCGTCCCATTTGTCGCCGAACTTGTGACGCAGCGTGGCCGCGACGCTTTCGTTCAGATAACCGTTCGCGTTCGGATTGGCGTTGGGCGCGAGCGCGGGATCGATCGACGAGAAACCATCGGTCTTCTCGCGCGATACGTTGAAGCTGAAGGTCGTGCGGCCTTCGCTATCGAGCGCGCCGGAAACTCCCGCCGCTTGTCGCTGCGTGTGATAGCTGCCGTATTCCGTCTCGAAGTAGAAGCGCGGCGGATGCGCCTCGCCGTCTTTCGTGAAGATCTGCACGACGCCGCCGATCGCGCCCGAGCCGTACAGCGCCGACACGTTGCCGTTCACGACTTCGATGCGGTCGATCTGATCCGGCATGATCTGCGCAAGCTGCGCCGAGCCGAGCGATGCGGACTCCACACGCACGCCGTCGATCAAAACGAGCGATTGCGTCGAGGACGCGCCGCGTATGAACGCGCTTGCATTCGCTCCCGGGCCGCCGTTGCGCGTCACCTGCACGCCGGGCGCAAGACCGATGACGCCGAGCGCGTCGTAGGCATTGCTATCGGCGATATCCTGGGCGTCGAAGAGCGAAGTCTGCGCGATCGTATCGGCGAGAGGTTGCGCGGTGCGCGCCGCGGTCACGACGACGGGCGCGAGCGGCGGTTGCGAGGCTTCGTCCGCGAGCGCTTCATGAGCGAGCAGCCATGTGTTGAGGGCGACGAGCGCGGCGCGTTCGATCGTTTTGCGTCTGCCCGCGTGTCGGGCAAGTGGCGATACCATGCGTGAAATGTTCCCATGCGTAGGCTGGCGCGACCTCGCTCCCCGCAAGGCCAATGCGCGACGAGCGCGCTCGAATGCGAACAGACGAACGCGCTGAACAGTTGGCCGGTATCCGGGCTGGCGACACACCGTCCCGCCTTCCCACGCATGAAGCGCAGTGGCATCGACACGTTCTTCGCCTTGCCTGCGTCGAGCGGCGGATTCTTGCGAATCAAACAGACTCACAAGCAAACTCACACGACGGCGCGGCGAAAAACGCGCAAGGGACGACTTGCAACTTGCGTTGCGGTCGCTTACCGTTGCGGGGGCAGCACAGGTTGGCGTGGCCTTGGCGGCGCCGCTTCCTGTTTCCCGTTTGACTGCGCCCGCAAAAGAATGCGGACGCGAGCACCAAAAGTGCGGCAAGTGTAGGAGCGCGATTCAGGACCGTCAAGAAACGACCCTGGCCGATCATCGCAAGACACACGGCTCACGACGAACCCAACTAGAACCCGCCGTCGCAACACATCGGCAGCGCCCGCGCTTTCCACACACGAATGCATCGCGATGCACGCATGATCGCGTGCTGTTACGTCTCGAAACGAGACAATTATCGGAAGCTCCGTTGAACCGCGCTAGAATGCGAGGTCTTTAGAGGACGCAGCACATGCTCAACGAACTCGAATCACTGTCAGGAAATATCGGCCGGCTGATCCAGATCAGCGAGCGGCACAATCAGGCGCGTCTCGCGCTTGAAGCACAAATCGAACAACTGCGTAGCGACTACGCGAACGTGCAGGCAGAGCTCGTGCAAATGCGCGAAGAGCGCGACACGCTGCAAGCCGAACGTGATTCCCTCTCGGCCAAGATCGACGACGCGCAGGTCCGCCTGAACGCGATTCTCGAAAAGTTGCCGCGCGGCAAGTCCGCGAATCATGCCGAGACGGAAAATCAGCTCGATCTCCTCGATGCCCGCTCTCACGATGTGCAAGCCGCGCACGAGCATGCGCACGCGGGAGAGCACAGCGAGCATCATCACGGAGAGAAGGCATGACGACCACGCAGATCGAAGTATCCATTCTCGGCCAGCAATATCGCCTCGCCTGTTCGCCGGAAACCGAAGGCGCGCTGCGTGAAGCGGTGGCACGGGTCGACGCCGAGATGAACAAGGTGCGCAATGCAAGCAACGTGCGCGGGCAAGACCGCATCGCGGTGATGGCCGCGCTTTCACTCGCTTCCGAATTGCTGAGGCTGCAAGAAAGCGTGCGTCATGGCGAGGCCTTCCCCGCCGAGGAAATTCGCCGCACGATGCACTCCATGAACGAACAGCTTGGTGCTGTCATCGCGCAGTATGAAGTGCAGTGACCGAAGTGCCGCGACGCCGCTCCGTGGCGAACGCTAATCGGTCGCGCGATGTCAATCGAAAAAAGAAACTGCGCAATTGGTGTCGAGAGGCTGCATTAGACATTCGATTGGTGTAGAGTGACTACTCCCTGCCTGGTTCGCCAAGGTCATATATTCCTTGAACCAATGCTACATTGGCACGGTTGTGGAAACTTGCAGCACGGGCGCGCGCGTCACTCTGTCTGATGTACCCGAAGTGTTGCTTACTGCGACCAATCTTGAACCCAGGTTCAGGATGCCGGCCTAGCGGCCGAGGTGGGGACCCTACTCCAGCGGCATCGGTTCATACCGATGCCGTTTGCTTTTGTCGAGCCCGTTTTAAAACCCCGTTGCCGAATCCATCATGCGCTACTGGCTGATGAAGTCCGAACCGGACGAAGCGAGCATCGATCATCTCGCGCACGCGCCGAAGAAAACCCTCCCGTGGACGGGCGTGCGCAACTATCAGGCGCGCAACTTCATGCGCGACCAGATGCAAGTCGGCGACGGCGTGCTCTTCTATCATTCGAGTTGCCCGGAACCGGGCATTGCGGGCATCGCCAAAGTCTGTTCCACGGCCTATCCCGATCCCACTCAGTTCGACGCCAAAAGCCTGTACTTCGACGCCAAGTCCGTGCAGGAGTCGCCGCGCTGGATGCTCGTCGATGTGCGCTTTGTCAAGAAGACGCCGTTGATTCCGCTCGCGACATTGCGCGAACACGCGGAACTCGCCGACATGCAAGTGCTGGCGCGCGGCAATCGGCTGTCGATCACGCCCGTGACCGAGGCGCAGTGGCGCTTCATAACCGAGCGTCTGGTCTAGGGCGCGCGAATCGTTCAAGGGAACTAAGGGAACGAACGAAGCGCCTAAGTGCGGTCGCGAATCACGCGATGCTCTTGCACTCGGAGTCCTTTGATGATCGACAAGAAAACCGCCGCCGCCCTCGCCTTCGTCGCGATGTCGAGCGCCGCGCTCACGCTTCCGCTTTCGGCCGCCGCTCAGTCGGTAATCACCAATCCGCAGCCATCCGGCGTGCTTTCGCTATCCGCGCAAGCCAGCGCGCAAGTGCCGCAAGATGTCGTCAACATCACGCTGTTCTACGAGCAGGAAGCGGCCGATCCATCGTCGCTCACCACCACGCTCAATCAGCGCGCCGAAGCCGCATTGCGCGAAGCAAAAGGCGTCGACAACGTGACCGCGAAAAGCGGCTCGTTCACGGTTTATCCGAGCACGGATCGCGACGGCAAGATCTCCGCGTGGCGCGGCCGCACGGAGGTCGTGCTGGAATCGCACGACTTCGCGGCGGCGTCCAAGCTCGCGGGCAAGATGAGTAACGCCATGCAAGTCGGCAGCGTCGCGTTCTCGCTGTCGCCCGAAGCGCAGCGCGCCGCCGAGCAGAAGCTCTCGACGCAGGCCATCGAGTCGTTCCGCAAGGAAGCGCAGGCCGCGAGTCAGGCGTTCGGCTACGCCAACTTCACGATCCGCGAAGTGAACGTGGGCCACAGCGGCGCGGGTCCGCGCCCGGTGATGATGATGCAGGCCCGCTCGCTTGGCGCGGACGCGAAGGTCGGCGCGCCGATGGCGCTCGAAGCCGGCACGACGACGGTGACCGTCGACGTGTCGGGTTCGGTGCAAATGGGGCGATAACTGCTGTACCGGAGAACGCGGCGTGATTTACGCCGCGTTGCCGGACACGCGTTTCTGACGTTTGTACGCCCACACCATCATGACGATGCCCGCGACGATCATTGGCAGCGAGAGCCATTGGCCCATCGAAAAGCCGAGCGCGAGGAGTCCGAGATAATCATCCGGCTCGCGCGCGAATTCCACCGTGAAGCGCGCGAGTCCATAACCGATCAGAAACAACGCCGACACTGCGCCCACCGGCCGCGGTTTGCGCGCGAAGAGGTAGATCACCGCAAACAGCACGAGCCCTTCCAGCGCGATTTCATACAACTGCGACGGATGGCGCGGCAGCATGTGATAGCGCGAGAAAATCTCCGAGAGATTGTATTGCGCATCGAGCTGCGGATGCTTCGCGAGCCAGATGGCGTCGTCGTTGGTGGAGTTTTGGAAGAGCATGGCCCAGGGCGCGGCCGGGTCGGTCACGCGGCCCCACAACTCACCGTTGATGAAGTTGCCGAGACGCCCCGCCGCCAGCCCGAGCGGCACCATCGGCGCGACAAAATCCGTCACTTGCAGCCACGTGCGCTTGCGCTGAAACGCGAACAGGACCATCGCGAGCGTCACGCCGAGAAAGCCGCCGTGAAACGACATGCCGCCTTCCCAGACCTTGAAGATATCGAGCGGATGCGCGAAGTAATAACTCGCCTTGTAGAACACCACATAGCCAATGCGGCCGCCGAGAATCGTTCCGAGCACGCCGTAAAACAGCATGTCGTCGATGTCCTTGACGGTCCAGCCTTGCGCGGCGACATGCGGCAAGCGCAGACGCAATCTGCCGATGGCAATGGCCGAAATGAACGCAACGAGATACATGAGGCCGTACCAGCGCACGGCGAGCGGTCCGAGATGGATCGCGACGGGATCGAAATTGGGATGTATGAGCATCGTGTAATGGAAGAGCCAGGCGAACTTCAAAGGCGAATCATACGGCAACGACGGCAGCAGCCTGCGCGCGCACGATCTCGATGAGCCGGCTCAACACCGGACTCACTTCGGCCGCGCGCCACACGAGCCCGGTTTCGACCACGGGCCCCGGTTCCCGCAACGGGCGATACACCACGCCCGTGCGCCGCAGATGCCGCACCGACTGCGGCACGAGCGCGACGCCCATGCCGGCGGACACGAGGCTCACGATGGTCTGCATCTGTATCGCCTCTTGTCCGATGCGCGGCGTCAAACCGGCCGCGCCGTAGCAGCCCATAATGATGTCATACAAACCCGGCGCGAGACGCCTTGGAAAGACGACGAGCGGCGCGCTGGCCAAGTCGTGCAGATCGACGGGCGTCTCCGTCCATTCGGCGGCGCCCTGCCCGCGTTCCTGCGCGGTATCCGTCGACATGGCGATGACGAGCGGCTCGCGCGCAATCGGCAGATACGAAAGCGTCATGGCGTGACGCGGCGGCAGCGGCGGAATCACGAGACCGGCATCGATACGGCCGGCCACGAGTTCGTCTATCTGAACATCGCTGGTGGCTTCCGTGAGTTGCAGACGCACGCCCGGATAACGCGCATTGAATTCGCGCAGTAACGCTGGCAAAAGGCCGTAATCCGCCGTGGAGACGAACGCGAGCGAGAGCACGCCCGCCTCGCCGCGCGAAAGCGACTGCGCGAGCGGACGCAAGGCGTCGGCGGCGGCAAGCAGGCGGCGCACCTCGGGCAACAGATCGCGGCCAACCGGCGTCAGTTCGACCGTGCGCCGCGTGCGTTCGAACAGCACGACGCCGAGCGCGTCTTCCAGCGCACGGATGGCCTGCGAGAGCGGCGGCTGCGTCATGGCGAGGCGCGCGGCGGCGCGGCCGAAGTGCATCTCCTCGGCGACGGTCACGAAGTAGCGCAGCAGGCGGAGTTCGACTGGCATCGATATGTTTTGCGACTCAATAGACCCTGAATAATATATTGGACAGATACATCGACGACACTGCATTCTTCCTGCACCACACCAAGAACCACGATCCCCTCAGGAGGCAGCCATGCCCTTCAATCGCCGCTCGAAACACATCACGCAGGGCGTCGCACGTTCGCCCAACCGCTCGATGTACTACGCCCTCGGTTACAAGGAGGAAGACTTCGACAAGCCGATGATCGGTATCGCCAACGGTCACTCCACCATCACGCCGTGCAACGCGGGTCTGCAGCGTCTCGCCGATGCCGCCGTCGAATCCATTCGGAAGTCCGACGCGAATCCGCAAATCTTCGGGACGCCGACCATTTCGGACGGCATGTCGATGGGCACCGAAGGCATGAAGTACTCGCTCGTCTCGCGCGAAGTCATCGCCGACTGTATCGAAACGGCCGTGCAGGGACAGTGGATGGACGGCGTGGTCGTGATCGGCGGCTGCGACAAGAATATGCCCGGCGGCATGATCGGCCTCGCGCGCATGAACGTGCCGGGCATCTATGTGTACGGCGGCACCATTCGGCCGGGCAACTGGAAGGGCAAGGACCTGACCATCGTGTCGTCGTTCGAGGCGGTCGGCGAGTTCACGGCCGGGCGCATGTCGGAGGAAGATTTCAAGGGTGTCGAGAAGAACGCGTGTCCGTCGACCGGTTCGTGCGGCGGCATGTACACGGCCAACACCATGAGCTCCTCGTTCGAGGCGCTCGGCATGTCGCTGCTCTATTCCTCGACGATGGCGAACCCGGATCAGGAGAAGGTCGATTCCGCCGGCGAATCGGCGCGCGTGCTCGTCGAGGCCGTGAAGAAAGATCTGAAGCCGCGCGACATCATCAACAAGAAGTCGATTGAAAACGCCGTGGCGCTCATCATGGCGACGGGCGGTTCCACCAATGCCGTACTGCACTATCTGGCTATCGCGCATGCGGCGGAAGTCGAATGGAGCATCGACGACTTCGAGCGCATGCGCAAAAAAGTGCCGGTGATCTGCGACCTGAAGCCGTCGGGCCAATATGTCGCAACCGACTTGCACAAGGCGGGCGGCATTCCGCAGGTGATGAAGATCCTGCTCGATGCGGGCATGCTGCACGGCGAGTGCATCACGATCACGGGCCGCACGCTCGCCGAGGAACTGAAGGACGTGCCGAGCAAGCCGCGCGCGGATCAGAAGGTGATTTTTCCGATCGAGCAGGCGTTGTACAAGGAAGGCCACCTTGCGATCCTGCGCGGCAATCTCGCGGAAGACGGCGCGGTGGCGAAGATCACGGGCTTGAAGAACCCGGTCATCACGGGGCCGGCGCGCGTGTTCGAAGACGAGCAAAGCGCGATGGACGCGATTCTCGCCGACAAGATCAAACCCGGCGATGTCGTCGTGCTGCGCTATCTCGGCCCGCAAGGCGGCCCCGGCATGCCGGAAATGCTCGCGCCGACGTCGGCGATCATCGGCAAGGGGTTGGGCGAAACCGTCGGCCTCATCACCGACGGGCGGTTTTCTGGTGGCACGTGGGGCATGGTCGTGGGCCACGTCGCGCCGGAAGCGTTCGCGGGCGGGACCATCGGGCTCGTGCAGGAAGGCGATTCGATCACCATCGACGCGCACAAGCTGCTGCTGCAATTGAACGTGGATGACGCGGAGATCGCGCGCCGCCGCACGCTGTGGACGAAGCCGGCGCCGCGTTACACGCGCGGCGTGCTGGCAAAGTATGCGGCGTTGGCGTTGCCGGCCAATCGCGGGGCGGTAACGGGCTGAAGTGGGTCCAGCCAGGAAGGGCGAGCGCCCGGCGTTAAAAAGCCGCTACGAATGTTATTCGTAGCGGCTTTTTTCGTTCGGAGCCGTTGGCAAGCCCCGCTCACTCTTCCCGCTGCCGCCGCAACTCCTCTTCCACCGCCGCTCCCACCCACTCGCGCAAGCGTCCATCCAGCGCCACCGCCACTTCGCGCGTGATGTCCTCGACGAGCGTCTGCGTATGTTCGCGCAGCACTTCCTCGCAGCGCGCCGCGATCAGCGCGCGGGCATCGGTGTCCAGATACTGCGTGACGCGCGCGCGCAGGCGTTCGGCGACCAGCGCGGCATCGTATTCGAATGCCGCTTCCGCCGATGCCGCGCGCGCATATTCCGGCTTGCCGGGCACGACGACATCGGTGAGAACGGGGATGGACGTATCGAAGGATTCAGGTGTTTTGGTCATGGTGTCTCCGTCCGTCGCGTGATGAGCCTGTGTTGTGCGCCAATCGTAATGCCCCGCGACGGCGCGCTATGTTCGCTCAACCGCCTTGCTTGTGCGTTTCGATGGCGTAACCGCGATCCCGATAGAACCGGAAGCGCTCGCGCCCGGACGCGAGTTCGTCGTCCTCGTTGCCGACGATCTCCACGAGCCGCTCGAAGCGCGCGAATTGCGCGGACACTGGCGCGCCGAGATTGACGAGCACCTGATGATGCGGCGCGTCATCCAGATTCGACGTGAGCACGACCGGCGTCTCGGCCGCAAGCGGGCTTTTCGCCATGCAGTGCGGCACGAATTCGAGCGGCGCAAAGGTCCACAACTGCTCGTCGAATTCGGCGAGACGGCGCGGCTCGGCAAGGACGACGAGCGCGCGCCCGCTCGCATACGCCTTGCGCGCGAGGCGGCAGGCGTAGGCGAGCGAATCGCCCACGTTGGTATGAAAGTCGATGCGCGTCACGGCCTTACGCTCACTGGCCCGCGCGATCGATCAGGAACTGCGAGAGCAGCGGCACGGGACGGCCCGTGGCGCCCTTCGCCGCGCCGCTCTTCCACGCGGTCCCGGCGATATCCAGATGCGCCCACGGATAGCTCTGCGCGAAACGCGACAGGAAGCATGCCGCTGTGATGCTGCCGCCCGGACGCCCGCCGATATTCGCGACATCCGCGAAATTCGACTTGAGCTGATCCTGATACTCGTCGTCGAGCGGCAGACGCCACGCCGGATCGACGGCTTCGCGCGAGGCATCGAGCAATTCGCCGGCGAGCGCGTCGTCCTTCGAGAACAGGCCCGTGTTGTGATGGCCGAGCGCGATGACGCAGGCGCCGGTAAGTGTCGCGATGTCGACGACGGCGGCGGGCTTGAAGCGCTCCGCGTAGGTCAGCGCGTCGCACAGAATGAGACGGCCTTCGGCGTCGGTGTTGAGCACTTCGATGGTCGTGCCGTTCATCGCGGTGACGATATCGCCCGGCTTGAGCGCGTTGCCCGCGGGCATGTTCTCGCAAGTCGGGATGACACCGACGACGTTCAGCTTGAGCCCCATCTCGGCGACCGCGCGCAGCGTGCCGAATACCGAGCCCGCGCCGCACATGTCGTACTTCATCTCGTCCATGGAATCGCCGGGCTTGATGGAAATGCCGCCCGTATCGAACGTGATGCCTTTGCCGACCAGCACGACCGGCGCGTTCTTGCCCTTCGCCTTGCCGGACTCGGTCCCGCCCGCGCCCTGATAATGGATGACGATGAATTGCGGCGGTTCCACCGAACCCTTCGCCACCGACAGGAACGAGCCCATGTTGAGCGCTTCGATCTGCTTCTGGCCGAGCACTTCGACTTTCAGCTTCCAGTCGCGGCCGAGCTTCTTCGCGGTCTGGCCGAGATAAGTCGGCGTGCAGACATTCGGCGGCAGGTTGCCGAGATCGCGCGTGAGGTCCATGCCGTTGGCGATCGCCACGCCTTGCCTGGCTGCGGCCTTCGCGGCTTTTTCATCGGCGGGATCGACACTGAAGACGATCTTCTTAAGCGAGCGCGCGCTGTTGTCGGGCTTGCTCTTCATCTGCGTGAACTTGTAGGTCAGTTCGCGCAATGCGAGGATGGCGGCGCGCACGCCCCAGTCGCCGCTGCGTTCCTGAATGGGCAACTGCGCGAGCGTAAACGTAGCCTGGACGATCTTGGCGCCGAGGATCACGCGCCACGCGGCACGTACTGCCTCGCCATATGCTTTCTGATTAAAGGCGTCCTGCTTGCCGAGTCCGACGAGCAAGATGCGCGATGCGCCAATGCCGGTGACTTCCGGAATGAGGAGCGTGGTGCCTGCGCGGCCGTTCATGTCGCCGGCCTTCACGACGCGCGAAACGAGCCCTTTGGTGGCGACATCCATGTCGCGTGCGGCGCCTGTCAACGTCTGTGCTTCGAAGATGCCGAGCACGATCACATCTGACTTCCCGGTGAGGAAACCATTTGCCTCGCCTTTGCTCCAATCACAGGCTTTTATGCTAAAGTCCATCGCGCTTATCCTCGGATAAAATCTGGGCTGAAGGATGAAAGCCGCAATTATCCGCTATTTTTTCCGCGGCGGTCACAGGCAAAGCCCGACTGACTCGGGGAACGATTGCATTGCTACTGCATCTACTTCTTGTTGTTGCAGGGCATGTTCGTTACGCCGCATCGCCGCCGGCCTTCAGCTAAATTCAGCTAAATTCAATGATCTTCGAACGCTCCCTGCAGCGCGAACTCGCGTATACGGCCGGCGCCGTATTCATGGTGCTGCTCACGATCATGCTCACGACGATGATGATCCGTATCGTCGGCTTCGCGGCATCGGGCCAGGTCGACCCGCGCGATGTCGTCGTGCTGATCGGGCTCACCGTGATCGGCTATCTCGCGGTCATGCTGATCGTGACGCTGTTCGTTTCCATCCTCTTCGTGCTGACGCGTTGGTATCGCGACTCGGAGATGGTCGTGTGGCTTGCCTCGGGCGTGAGCCAGACGCAGCTCATCAAGCCCATCGCGGTGTTTTCCACGCCGATCATCATCCTTATCGTCTTTTTCGCGTTCGTCGGCTGGCCGTGGTCGAATCAGCAGAGCAAACTCATCAAGGCGCGCTTCCAGCAACGCGATGAAGTGTCGTTGCTCGCGCCTGGCCAGTTCCGCGAATCGCCTTCGAGTCATCGCGTGTTCTTCATCGAGAAGATGTCGCCCGATCAGTCGCAAGTGGAGAACGTGTTCGTCACGAGCACCGAAGGCGGCAAGGTCAACGTCATCGTCTCGAAGAACGGACACACGGAGACGCGCCCCGACGGCGACCGCTTCATCGTGCTGGAAAACGGACGTCGTTACGATGGCGAGCCCGGCCAGCCGAATTTCCGCATCACGGAGTTCGAGCGCTACGGTGTGAAGATAATGAGTCATCAGGTCGTCAACACGCCGACCACCACCGGCATCTCCACGCCCGACCTGCTTGCCAATCCGAGCAAGGACAACCTCGCGGAATTCGCGTGGCGCCTGGGTCTGCCGCTCATCGCCATCAACCTGATGCTGCTCGCCATTCCGCTGTCTTATCAGAACCCGCGCCGCAGCCGGACCATCAATCTCGTGATGGCCGTGCTCATCTATCTGACCTATTCGAATTTGCTGAACGTGGTCCAGTCGTGGATCGAGCAGGGAAAAATGTCGTTCGGCGTGGGACTCGTGGGCCTGCATTTGCTGGTGGCGGCGCTCGTGGCGTTCATCTTCTGGCTGCGCGTGCGCAACCGGCCACTTTTCACGCTCTCGACGTTCACGCGTTCGAAGGGAGCCTGACGCAATGCGCATCTACGAACGATACTTCGCGCGCCAGATCTATCTGGCGTTCATCTTCATTTTGTTCGCTTTCTCGGGCCTGTTCTTTTTCTTCGACCTGATCAACGAACTGAACACCGTGGGGCATGGCAACTACAAGTTCACGCTCGCGATATTGCGCGTGGCCTTGCAGACGCCTTCGCGCTTCTACGAAATCATTCCGGTTGCTGCGCTCATCTCGGCCATTTATGTCTTCGCGCAGATGGCGGCGGCGTCCGAATTCACCATCTTCCGCGTGTCGGGACTCTCGACGGGCACGGCATTGCGTTCGCTCTTGAAGATCGGGATTCCGCTCGTGCTGGTGACGTATATCATCGGCGAAGTGGTTGGGCCTTACGCGGATCAGTTGTCGGAGCGCGTGCGTCTGGAGGCGCTGGGGTCGTCGGTCTCGTCGAATTTCCAGTCGGGCGTGTGGGTAAAGGACACGCTGACCGCGAAGGAGAACGGCGAGCAAGTCACGCGCTTCGTCAACGTGGGCACGTTGAACCCGGATACGACGATCGCCAACGTGCGTATCTATGAATTCGATTCGAAGTTCCGTCTCACCAATGTGCGTATAGCGCAGAGTGGCGTCTTCGAGCCGCCGGGCCACTGGAAGCTGACGGGCGTAACGGACACTCAACTGGTCGATGCGCCGCTCGCGGCCATCAACCCCAACGATGCGCTCAATCCTATCTACAACGCGAAGCAAACCACGCTGCCGGAGTACTCGCTGCGTTCCGAGCTTACGCCGCAGATTCTGTCGGTGCTGCTGGTGTCGCCGGATCGCATGTCGATGTTCAACCTGTTTCGCTATATCCAGCACTTGACGGAAAATCATCAGGACACGCAGCGTTACGAGATTGCGTTCTGGCGCAAGATTCTTTACCCGTTCGCGGTGTTCGTCATGCTGGTGCTGTCGCTGCCGTTCGCATATTTGCACACGCGGGCTGGCGTGGTCGGCGTGAAGGTGTTCGGCGGCATCATGATCGGGATGAGTTTTCAGCTATTCAATACGCTCTTCTCGCACATCGGGACCTTGAATACGTGGCCGGCTCCGATTACTGCGGCCGCGCCTGCCCTCGCCTATCTCGCGATTGGCTTGCTGGGGCTCAAGTGGGTCGAGCGGCACTGAGTTTCTTCGGGAGAAGATGATGGGCAAGCACGGCATCGTACTGTTCGGACACGGCGCACGCGATCCACGTTGGGCGGAGCCGTTCGAACGGCTTGCGTCGCGCCTGCGTGCCGGGCGCGACGAGCCGGTTGCGCTTGCGTTTCTGGAGTTGATGACGCCGGATCTGCCTTCGGCGGTGACGCAGTTGGCTGAAGAAGGTTGCGATGCCGTTACCGTGGTGCCCGTGTTCTTCGGGCAAGGCGGTCATGTGAGGCGTGACTTGCCGGCGGTAATCGAGACGTGTCGCGCGGCGCATCCCTCTGTCGCGATTCATTGCGCGACGGCGGTCGGCGAGGATGATGCGGTGCTGGATGCGGTCGCGGAGTATTGTTTGCGGCAGGTTTGAGGGCCGGTCAGACTCAAGGCTCACGTATCGTTGGCTTGCCGAGAAGTTGAAGCGCTGCATATCGCTTTCGTCTTTTACTCAATGCCTAGCATTACTGACGATGCTACGATCTCTATCGAGTTCAGGAATGCTGGCTAGCCAACTCCACCACTCAGGGCAACGGTCAACGTCAGCTTCACGAGACTGCTGCCTGCAACTCTGGCTTTCAGCGAAACATCGAGATAACCCGCATCAACTCCTTGCATGGCGCGTTACGTTTATAACTTTCGTTCGTGTCTTTATTTATGCACTGCCGTTTTGGCTGGGAAGCTTCGAGCTGACCGTTCACCAGGCGTTCAAAGAGAAAGATCCAGAGGCGTTTTTGGCGCCCGGGCTTATGCTAAGCGCAATCGCCCTGCTCACCTCACTGTGCCTTGCACGCAAGGAGCCAGCAGTTACGGCAGGAGCCGCCGAAAAGTTTCGATATCGGTGCGACGTTACGCTCGTGGCCATGGCGGCTGCCTTGGCTCTCATCGGCATGCCTTTGTGGCATCAGATACTCGGTGCGTCGCTTTCCGGGATTTATAAAGGTTGGCTGGGACTCACTCTGTTTGGCTGGAGCTCGACCAAATCGATTTCAGTGGTGTATTATTTTTTTGCAGTATCGCTGTCCGAGCTCAAACGCCTGACGACATGATAAATATTCTGACTGCGCTTCAAGGGAATTACGGCACGCTCGTCATTGCAGCTATCGCGTTCGCTGTAGTGCAAACGCTTGCCTACTTTTATCGCGAACACGTCGCCAAGTTGAGTGAAGAACAGGCAGTTGCGGAACCGGTGTCGGCCGAGGAGCTTCGGCGTCAAGTCGAGCAACTGGTTCGACAGCAAGAAGATCGGTTGAATGGACTTCACAAGGAACTTCGAAGGGAATTGCTTGCGGAATTGCAGTTAGATTTATCGAAGGCGGCACGCCGGCAAGCCGGCGGAAAATCGTTAGCGGCTTCGGTTCTCTCTAACGCCAGATCGAGTTCTGCAAGTTCGTCATCAAGCGTCTATGTCGGCGAGTTGCGGCATAAGCGTGGCCGCGCTGCCTGATAAGCACATCGCAATCGTCCGCTCCAGGCAACGCGATTGGCCCGCAACCAGGCTCGTTCCAGAGTTCAGCCGTCCGCCTCAAGCCGCCGCCTGCATCCCCTTCAGATGCACCTTCGGCTTCACCACCGCGTCGCGATCCCGAAACGCCTCGCCTATCATCAGCAAACTCGGCTGCGATGCATCGAGCCATTCCTGCGCCTCGCCTAGCGCCATGCGCGCCAGCGTAAGCGTAAGCGTGCGCTCGCGCGGCGTGCTGCACGCCTCGACGATCGCCACCGGCGTCGAACCCGGCCGTCCCGCATCGATCAACTGTTGGGCAATGTCCGGCGCGCTGTCTCGGCCCATGTAGAACACGAGCGAATCCGCCTGCGCCTGCTCGCGGATATCGTCGCTGTCGGCGGCGCGACTATGCGTCGCCAGCGCGACACTGCGCGCGACGCCTCGCAAGGTCAGCGAGCGCTTGAGCGTCGCCGCGCTGGCGAGCGCCGCCGTGATTCCCGGTACCACTTCATAGTCGATACCCGCCGCCTCCAGCGCGCGCATCTCTTCATCCGCGCGGCCGAAAAGCATCGGATCGCCGCCCTTCAGACGCACGACGAGACCGTGTTCCAAAGCGGCATCGACGATCTGCTTGCTGATGAAATGCTGCGCCGTGGAACGCTGCCCGCAACGCTTGCCGACCGCGATCTTGCGTGCGTTCGGCGCGTAGTCGAGCATCGCAGGTTCGACGAGCGCGTCGTGCAGCACCACGTCGGCCTGTTCGAGCAAACGCATGCCGCGCACGGTGATGAGATCCGCCGCGCCCGGCCCTGCTCCGATCAGATAGACCTTACCCATTTGCATGCACTCAGGCTGAGATTGCGCGAATCATACCGGCTGCGACCGTGTGATGCGTCGCCTCGTCGATCAAGACGAACGCGCCCGTGCCCTGATGCGTCTCGTACAAGTCCGCGACGAGCGGCTTCTGCAAGGTCAACGCCACGCGGCCGATATCGTTCATGGCGAGCGTATTGCGATCGACCGAATGCGACAGCGTATGCACATCCAGCACTTCCTTCACCGCGCCGATCCGCGCGAACACGGTGTTCGTCGTCTGCTTCAACAAATACTTGCGCTGCTGCGAAAGCGGCTCTTCGTCGAACCAGCACAGATCCGCTTCGAGCTTCTTCGCGGGTTCGACCGTCTGCGCTTCGCTCTCCGCGCGCGGCACGAAGGTATCGCCACGCGAGACATCGACATCCTCGGCGAGACGAATGGTCACCGTCTGGCCGGCAAACGCGCGATCCACCGGCGCAACGCCGCCCGGCACCGGCGCGATGATCTCGGCGACCGTCGCCTGGCGATTCGCCGGCAGCACGGTGATGGCGTCACCAAGACGCACTTCACCCGCTTCGACGCGGCCCATGTAGCCGCGAAAATCGTCGGCTTGAGAGCCGTCCTGACGCGCGACCCATTGCACCGGGAAACGCAGCGCCTGATCGACGGGCTGCGCGACCGGCAGCGATTCGAGCAAGTCGAGCAGCGGCTCGCCCGCATACCACGGCATGCGCTCGCTCGCGGACACGATGTTGTCGCCCTTCAACGCCGACACCGGCACGAAGCGCACATCCGCGATTCCAAGCTGACGCGCGAGCACGACGTACGCATCGCGAATTTCGTTGAAGCGCGCTTCGCTGTACTCGACCAGATCCATCTTGTTGATGGCGACAATCACGTGCTGCAAGTCGAGCAACTTGACGATCGCGCTATGGCGCTTGGTCTGCGGCAGGAGTTGAGCGTCGCCGTTGTCGAAGGTGACGCGCGTCGCATCGACGAGAATGATCGCCGCATGCGCCGTCGATGCGCCCGTCACCATATTGCGCGTGTACTGCTCGTGACCCGGCGTATCCGCGATGATGAACTTGCGCTTCGCGGTCGCGAAATAACGATACGCAACGTCGATGGTAATGCCCTGCTCGCGCTCGGCTTCGAGGCCGTCGGTCAGCAGCGACAAGTCGATCTCATCGCCCACGGTGCGCTTGTTCTTGGCGCGCGAGATGGCGGACAACTGGTCCGACAGCACGGCTTTGCTGTCGTACAGCAGGCGGCCGATCAGCGTGCTCTTGCCGTCGTCGACACTGCCCGCCGTGATGAAGCGCAACACGCCCAGGTCTTCAGCTTGATAGATGCTCATTTCGTTCGTTCCTTGGGGGCGTGGCTTCAGAAATAACCTTGCTTCTTGCGCTGTTCCATCGCGGCTTCGGAAGCCTGATCGTCCATGCGCGTGGCGCCGCGTTCGGTGATTTCCGTCACGGCCGTTTCGGCGATGATCTTTTCGACGTCGTCGGCATCGCTCGAAACCGGGCACGTGCAGCTGATGTCGCCGACCGTCCGGAAGCGCACTTGCGCCATCTCGGCGGTTTCGCCGTCGCGCACCGGAGTGAGCGGCGTCACGGGCACGAGCAGGCCGTTGCGGCGCACGATTTCGCGCTCATGCGCGTAATAGATGGACGGCAGATCGAGTTTCTCGCGCGCAATGTATTGCCACACGTCGAGTTCGGTCCAGTTGGAGATGGGGAACACGCGCAAGTGTTCGCCCGGATGCAGACGCGCGTTATAGATGCTCCAGAGTTCCGGACGCTGCGCCTTCGGGTCCCACTGGCCGAATTCGTCGCGGAACGAAAAAATACGTTCCTTCGCACGCGCCTTCTCTTCGTCGCGGCGCGCGCCGCCGATCAGCGCCGTATAGCCGTATTGCTCGATGGTTTCGAGCAGCGTCACCGCTTGCGCGGCGTTGCGCGAATCGGTTTCGCGACGCAGACGCACGGTGCCCTTCTTGATCGAATCCTCGACGTGGCCGACGACCAGTTCCGCGCCGATTTCAGCCGCGCGCCGGTCGCGAAACTCGATCACTTCGCCGAAGTTATGGCCGGTGTCGATATGGACGAGCGGAAACGGCAGCACGGTCTTGCGGCCCGCGCCGAGACCGAATGCCTTCAGCGCCAGATGCAGCACGACGACCGAGTCCTTGCCGCCCGAGAACAGAAGCGCGGGCTTGCTGCACTCCGCGACGAGTTCGCGCAGGATGTGGATCGACTCGGCTTCGAGCCAGTCGAGATGGTCCATCCGGGTCGCCTGATTGGTAATCGGGGCGGTGACGGTAGAGTCGAGCGTGGTGCTCATATGCGTCGATCCTTTTATTGGCTGCGTCATGCGTTTGTGGCGCTTTGACGCCGCGTTCAGTGACAGTGTTCGTACCGGGCGCTTCTCTTTGAGCACCTCGATGATTCAGATAGCCGAACTCGGTGCTTCTTCGACGATCTTGATGTTCGTGATGTGCAGGCCGCATTCTTTCGTATCGCGCGATTCCCACCACCAGCGGCCGGCGCGGCTATCTTCGCCGGGGCGCACGGCGCGCGTGCATGGCTCGCAGCCTATGCTCGGATAACCGCGCGCATGCAGCGGATTCACCGGCACGTCGAAGGCCTTCAAGTAGTCCCAGACATCGCTTTCGGTCCAGTCCGCGAGCGGGTTGAACTTGGCGATGCCGCGCGGCGCGTCGTGCTCTTCCTCGTGGAGTTCGGTGCGCGTCACCGACTGCTCGCGGCGCTGCCCCGTTACCCACGCCGACACATCCGAAAGCGCGCGATTGAGCGGCTCCACCTTGCGGATATGGCAGCAGCTCTTGCGTAAATCAATGCTCTCGTAGAACGCGTTGAGGCCGTGATCGCGGACGTAGGCATCGACGGCATCTTGGCGCGGATGAAACTGCTCGATGTCGTAGCCATAACGCGCCTTGACCGTGTCCAGCATGCCGAGCGTTTCTTCGTGCAGACGGCCCGTGTTCAGCGAAAAGATGCCGATATTCACCTCGCGCGACAGAATGGCGTGCGTGAGCACCATGTCTTCGGCGGCGAGGCTGCTGGCTAGCTTGACGCGCTCATGGCGCGCTGCGATCGAATCGAGCAGCGCGTCGAGGCGTGCAACCTTGGCTTGCAATTCGGGAGTCATGCCTCAGGCTCCAAGCGTCGCGAGAACCGCGCTGCGACGGCGAAACAGCGGTTCGAGATCGTCGGTCGCGCCTTGATAGCGCTCCGTGAACTCGTTGAACGCGTTGAGCGCGTCATTGATGTCCTTGTCTTCGCGCACAGCGAATGCGTCGAAGCCGCAGCGCGCGTGGAACAGCAACTGATCGCGCAGCACGTCGCCAATTGCGCGCAACTCACCCGTCCACTGATAGCGCTCGCGCAGCAAGCGGCCGATGGAGAAGCCGCGGCCATCGCGGAACACGGGAAAATCGACGGCGATCACGGCGATGTCGCCGAAATCGGCGACGAGATCGGCGGGTTCGTCGTCGGGCGCGAGCCACACGCCGAGTTCGTCCTTCGAATGCGCCGCAACGAGCGCCGCACGATGCTCCTTCCACAACGCGAACGGCACGAGCAACTTGCCGGCGGGCAGCGCATCGACTGCGGGCAGCGCGCCGTCTTCGGCGGCACGGACCACGGTGAAATCGTCATTGACGACGGAGCGGTTCTTGATAATCAAAGCCATCTGCAAAGTCCTCGGTCTCGTCGACGTTTAAGCGTGCGCCTGGCGCGATGCGTACACGCGCTCCTTGAACGGCGTCATGCCGATGCGGTTATACGTCTCGATGAAACGCTCGCCTTCCATGCGGTTGTCGACGAAGGTGTCGATCACGCTCGACACGACATCCGGCATTTCATGCGCCGAGAACGACGGGCCGATGACCTTGCCGAGATGCGCGCCGGTCGCGCCCGAGCTTTGCTCGCCGCCGAGCGTCACCTGATACCACTCCGAGCCGTCCTTATCGACGCCCAGCACGCCGATGTTGCCGACGTGGTGGTGACCGCACGCGTTGATGCAGCCCGAGATGTTGAGCGACAGGTCGCCCAGGTCGTATACATAGTCGGCGTTGCTGAAGCGCTCTTGAATGGCTTGCGCGATGGGAATGGACTTCGCATTCGCGAGCGAGCAGAAATCGCCGCCCGGGCACGCGATGATATCGGTCAGCAAACCGACGTTCGAGGTCGCGAAACCCACCGCCTTGGCGCGTTCCCACACGGCGTACAGATCGTGCTTCCTGACGTTGGCGAGAATGAGATTTTGCTCGTGCGATACGCGAATCTCACCGAAGGAGAATTCATCGGCGATAGCGGCGACATCGTCCATCTGCTGGTCGGTGGCGTCGCCCGGCGCAATGCCGGTGGGCTTGAGCGACAGCGTGACGGACGCGTAGCCCGACACCTTATGCGGACGCACATTGCGCTCGACCCAGCGCGCGAACGGCTTGCTGTCGATCAGATGCTTTTCATACGAGGCGTCGGTATCCGGCAGCTTTTCGTAGGCAGGCGGCGCGAAGTACTGCGACACGCGTGCGACTTCTTCCGCCGTGATGGTCGAAGGGCCGTCCTTCAGATGCTGCCACTCTTCCTCGACCTGCTTCGCGAACTTCTCCGGCGACAGCGCCTTCACGAGAATCTTGATACGCGCCTTATACATATTGTCGCGGCGGCCATAGCGGTTGTACACGCGCAGCACGGCTTCGCAATACGTAATGAGATGCTGCCAGGGCAAGTCTTCCTTGATGACCGCTCCGACGATCGGCGTGCGGCCGAGCCCGCCGCCCGCGAGAATGCTCGCGACGACTTCGCCCGCTTCGTTCTTCTTCAGATAGACGCCCAGATCGTGCACCTGCGTAGCCGCGCGATCTTCTTCCGAGCCGCACACCGCGATCTTGAACTTGCGCGGCAGCCATGCGAACTCGGGGTGGAACGTCGACCATTGACGCAGAATCTCGGCCCACGGACGCGGATCGACGAGTTCATCCGGCGCCACGCCCGCAAACTGATCCGCCGTGATGTTGCGGATGCAGTTACCCGACGTCTGTATGGCGTGCATTTGCACCGATGCCAGCTTGCGCAGAATCTCGGGCGTCTCTTCCAACTCGACCCAATTGAACTGGATGTTGGTACGCGTGGAAAAGTGGCCGTACCCACGATCGTGCTCGCGCGCGATGGTGGCGAGCATGCGCATCTGGTCGCTGCGCAGATTGCCGTACGGAATCGCGATGCGGTGCATGTAGGCGTGACGCTGCATGTACAGGCCGTTCTGCAGACGCAGCGGACGGAATTCCTCTTCGCTCAACTCGCCCGACAAGCGACGGCGAACCTGGTCGGCGTATTGCGCGACACGTTCGTCGACGATGCGCTGGTCGATCTGATCGTATTGGTACATTCGGGGCCCCAAGTTTTAGTTCGAACGCCTGCGTCCTAGGTTACGCGGCGCGTTGAGAATTCAGCCATTCCATATTGATTCGTCATCGCAAGCGCCGTTCCGACGCTTAATTCATTAGCTAATGACAAAAACAGATATGGATATTGGAAAAATTGGACTGATAGTAATAAACCTGCTATATATTGCAAACGACTTAAAACTTACTTTGATATGCCCTCAGGTAATAACGAAAGGGCGAAAAACGAAGGCACTACATGAATCTGCACCAGTTCCGCTTCGTCCGCGAGGCCGTGCGGCAGAACTTCAACCTGACCGAGGCCGCAAAGGCTTTATTTACCTCGCAGCCGGGCGTGTCGAAAGCGATCATCGAGCTCGAGGATGAACTCGGCGTCGAGATTTTCACACGCCACGGAAAGCGTGTCAGATCGCTGACCGAGCCGGGGCGCATCATTCTCGCATCGGTCGAAAAGATTCTGCAGGAAGTGGAAAGCCTGAAACGCGTCGGCAAGGACTACGCGGCGCAGGATCAAGGCAATCTCGTCATTGCCGCCACGCACACTCAGGCGCGCTACTCGCTGCCCTCGGCTATCGCGGAATTCAAGAAGCGCTTTCCCAAGGTGCATCTTTCGATTCTGCAAGGCAGCCCGACGCAAGTCGCGGAAATGGTCATCCACGATCAGGCGGATGTGGCTATCGCGACGGAAGCCATCGCCAACTATAAAGAACTGATTTCGCTGCCCTGCTTCCAGTGGCAGCATCTGGCCGTCATGCCGGCCGATCATCCGCTGCTGGAACGCAAGCTTCTCACGCTCGACGATCTGGTGCAGTACCCGCTCATCACTTATGAAGCGGCGTTTGCCGGCCGCAGCAAGATCAATCAGGCGTTTGCGTTGCGCAATCTCACGCCGGATATCGTGCTCGAAGCCATCGACGCCGATGTCATCAAGACTTATGTCGAACTCGGGCTCGGCGTGGGAATCATGGCGGACATCGCGTTCAATCCGGAGCGCGACAAGCATTTGCGCGCGATGCCGGTTGGCCACTTGTTCGGCACGAACGTGACGCGGCTTGCGCTCAAACAGGGCGCGTATTTGCGCAGCTATGTGTATACGCTCGTCGAACTGCTGTCGCCGTCGATGAATCGCAAGCTGATCGAGCAGGCGCTTTCGGGCGACCACGAAAGCTACGAACTCTGATCGCCACTAGTCTTGAGTAATAGAGACGCAGAAGAACCCATCACCCTCCTGGAGAGCTTTTCGATGAAGTTGTCGATGTTCACGCGCCGGCTCATGGCCGGCGTTGCCTTGTCCGCGCTGGCCGCTGCCGCGCACGCGCAACTGAAAGTAGGCGTGGACCTGTCGAGCACGGGCCCCGCCGCGACCATCGGCATCACCAGCAAGAACGCGATGTTGATGTGGCCGAAAACCATCGCCGGGCAGAACGCGGAGTACATCATCCTCGATGACGGTTCGGACCCGGGCGCGGCCGTGCGCAACATCCGCAAGCTCATCACCGAGGATCGTGTCGATGTGATCGTCGGCCCGAACATCACGCCGGCCGCGCTCGCGGCGCTCGATCCCGTGGCGGAATACCAGACACCGATGATCACGCTGATCGGTTCGGCTTCGGTGGTCGAGCCGCAGGAAGGCAAGAAGGTCTGGGCCTTCAAGATGGCGCAGACCGACCGCGCCATGGCCGACGTGATGACGCGCTACATGGCGAATCATGGCGTGAAGACGGTCGGTTTCATCGGCTTCGCGGATAGCTACGGCGACAGCTGGTTCAACGAGTTCGGCAAGTTCGCGGAGTTGCGTCACATCAAGATCGTCGCGAGCGAGCGCTTCAACCGGACCGACGCGAGCGTGACGGGGCAAATTCTCAAGCTGATGTCCGCGAAGCCCGATGCGGTGCTGATCGCGGGCGCGGGCACACCGACCGTTTTGCCGCAGCGCACGCTGGTCGAGCGCGGCTACAAGGGCGCGATCTATCAGACGCACGGCATCGCGACACCTGAGTTCATCAAGCTGGGCGGCAAGGATGTGGAAGGCACGCTCTTCCCGACGCAGCCCGTGGTCGTCGCGCGCACGCTGCCGGCCGATCATCCTTCGAAGAAAGCGGCGCTGGCGTTCGTGAGCGCTTATGAGGAAAAGTACGGCAAGAGCACCGTGACGCAATTTGCCGGCGATGCGGCGGGCGTGTACCCGCGTTTGCAGGATGCCGTGGCGCGCGCGCTCAAGACCGCGAAACCGGGTACGAAAGAATTCCGCGTGGCTTTGCGGTCGGAACTGGAGCACGCGCATGAGCTCGTCGTGCCGAATGGCGTCGTGAATACAAGCGCGACGGATCACGTCGGGCTGGATCAGCGCGCAAGCGTGATGGGCGTGATCAAGGACGGACAGTTCACTTATTTGAGTCAGTGAAGGCGTGCTTGCGGGCGGCTTGTCGAACCGGCTTGCCCACGGCGGATTTTTGCGCCATAATCGCGGACTCGATTTGCTGCTCCTCGCGAGTGGCAATTTTGAAGGCCCAGGTGGTGAAATTGGTAGACGCAGGGGACTCAAAATCCCCCGCCGCAAGGCGTGCCGGTTCGATTCCGGCCCTGGGCACCAGAAAATCATGAAGAAGCCGCTCTTTTTAGAGCGGCTTTTTTGCGTTTGGGGCGACCGATGCGGGGCTTCAGCGCTTCATACCTTCCTCGAGTTCAGCTTTTGCACGCTCTGCCATCAGCCTCCGGCGCAACCATCGCTCGTAGTAAGGCATGGTGAAATACATACCTCCGCACACTACGACCACGATTCCATATTCCTTAAAAAACCCGATCACGAGGTCCAACATTTTTCCACCTCTTCCTTGTAGCGCGTCAAATGCATGGAAATTACATAGTAGGTCAAAGCTTCCCAGATGGAATTCATGTTTAGTAATGCTTTGACATCCTCACTGAATGAAGACAGTAGCAAGTATATCCACAGAAGCACCCCGCCTAGCGAGGCGAAAATTCCCAGTTTCGCAATAAAAATTACCTGTCTGAGATGCTTTCTCAACTGCCATTCAGCAGCATTCTCAAGTAGTCCATCAGGCAACGCGGTCACCGCAAGATTCAAACTGATCCCCGACGCGACAAGCGAGATCGGGAAAAACTCGCTCTGATCCGACTGCCTCATCGCGACACGCAACAAGTATTCGATCACGCCCATGAAGATCGGCAGCAGAAGAACCAACTGCCGCGTCGTCAATTCGAAACCGCTGGATTTCATCGTCGTGCCCGCTCGTTTGCATTGACCGCCAATTTCGCCGATGCCGCGTGCATCGGGTAGTCGGCCTATCGGCCAGGACAAGATCGCTAATACCTGTTTTATGCGGCGCAACGCACATATTCAGACTACAAACTCCGCGTTTTCCCCTACACGATCATTACGCCTATGTGCGCAATCGCGTAGACGCGTTTCACCGGGAGTCGCAAAAATAGGCTCCCGCTCGGCATTCAGGACTCCGGCGCAGGGTGCATCGCGAGGATGCGTGCCTGCGCAGGCGACCGCTTTCGGCTTCCTTAGGAGTTCCGATGTCGTGACCCGCCCGCGCCATGTGTCGGGCCATAACTCCAATAGGGTGCGACATGAACCGACCAGAATATTCGCTGACGCTCGATTCGGTGATTTGCCGCCGCTGTAACGCCGTTTCGCGCGCAGAGGAAGAAACGTGCCCTTCTTGCGGGTCCGATCGGCAGGGCGCGATCTTCACGACGCGATCCGATCCTGTCGCGCCCATTGCATCCGCGGCGCCCGCAGCCGCCGCTGCCGCCGCGCCGATGCCGGGGCAACTCGACATCACCGATCTGCGCGATACCGGCTGGCTGACGCGTCTCGTTCGTCGCAGGATGGTGACGTCCTACCCGAGTCTTGCCGAGCCGGGCGACTTGCCGCCCGAGGCCGAGCGCAAACCGGCGAGGAAGGGACTGGCGGTGCTCATTGGCGGCGTGGTCGCGGGACTCGCCGCGGGCGGATACCTTTACGTGCAATCGGACGGAGGCGTCGTCACGGCGAACCGGCCGGTGATCAGCGCGGCTGGATCGATTGCAAATGGTGCGTCGGCGGCGCGCGGCGTGGGCGACGAGAAGCGTGCCGGACTCGACCAATCGAGAGCGGTCGCGGAACAGGCGCGCACGCTGGCATCGGCTGACGACGATGCGAAACGGGTTCGTGCAGATGACGCGCAAAGGCTTGCTAGTCGCGCGAATTCGGCCGATGCGAGTTCGCGTCGGGCACCCGATGCATCCTCTGCGGGCGGTTCCGTGGCGATCGCCGGCGTGACAGCGAGAGCGTCGGCGACACCGTCGGGCAATCGGCCTACGGCGACCGCAATGGCCGATCATCGTGCGACGAACGCCGGGCTTGGGAATTCGACGGTTGCGAAGCCCGCAATGGGAACGGAGCCGAAATCCGCTGCTCTGGCTCTGGCGTCGACGAGTCAGGCTCCGCAGTCCGCGACTACGCCGGTGGTGAAAACCGCATCGATCGCCGATGCGGGTGTGTCGACGGGCCCAGTGGTATCGCAAAGCAAGCCGTCGGCGGGTGGCGGCACTGTTTCCGCGCAAACGCCGGCAGCTTCCGCGCTTGGCGCATCGCAGAACAAGGCTTTGGCGTCGAATGCGGCTGGTGCTGGTGACGCCGGTGCATCGACGGTGAAACCGGCATCGCCCGGCAATGCCACGATGGCGAGCGGCTCATCGAACAAGGCCCCCGCGAACGATGCGATCGGCACACGGGAAGCAGTCGCGGCTGGTACCGATGGCAAGAAGAATGTGAACGCAGCACAACCGGCAGCGCCTTCGCTTGCCGCTCACAGCGCGCCTGGAACGGTCGCGTCGCCTGCGACGCAGACGGCGGCGAACTCGAAGCCTGAGAATGGCTCGACGTCATCGAAGCCGGCGACGCAGACCGTAGCGGGTGTCGCCACCCCGGCGGATGCTTCGCGGGGCAACGCGGCGGCATCGAAGACGGCATCGAACGGCATTGCATCGACGACTGCAAAGCCGGTGATGCAGACCGCGGCCGCTAGCGCCAACACGCCCGATACGTCGCGAAGCAACGCGACGACGACAACATCAGAAACAACCGCAAGCGGGAAGCCGGCAACGCAGACCGCAGCCGGCGCTGTCACCGCAGCGGATGCTTCGCGAAGCAACGCGACGACATTGGCAGCTTCAAAGACCGCATCGCCAAGCGCGAAGCCGGCTGCGCAGACCGCAGTCGCCAACGCGCCCGAAGCCTCCCAACACAGCCCGGCAGCCGGAAACGCAGCGCATCCCGCTCCGACCCCTCTCGCATCGACACAAGCCGCCGCGACCGTCATCGCGCAGGACGCTTCCCGCAACCACACGACCACGTCGGCCGCGAGCGCATCCGCCGCTCCATCACCGAAAACAGCGTCGATCGCCGCCAAACCCGCCGATACCCATCCGCCGCAAGAATCACCCGCCGTGGCCCGCAACATCGCCGCCGTCCAGCAGGCGCTCGCCAATCGCGACCTGGCTGCCGCCCGCCGCAACCTGCGCGTCCTCGCTTCGAGCCAATCGCGCAACCCGGAAGTTCAACAACTCGCAGCCGATGTCACCCGCCAGGAACGCGCCCGCGACAGCGCCGTGGCAAGCGCCCGCTCGTGCCCGTTGAACAAGGACCCGTCCTGCGCGGTCCGCAATGCCCGGCGCGCCGTGGCGCTCGATCCGCGCAACGCGCAAACGCAAGCAGTCCTGCGCCACGCGACGGCCGCGCAATACGAAGCGAACATCGCCTACTTCAGTCAAGGCGCGGCCATCCCGGCGCCCGCGGTGCCCGCGATGACCTTCGATGGCCGCTGGAGCGTGGGATCGCACCACGCGCCCGTGACGAGCCTCGCGGAAGACCGTTCCAACGCGACGCTCTTCGGCTGGGGCGTGCCGACGGTGGCGAAGGGTCGCGGCGACGCGCATTGAGCAACGGCGGAGACAATCGCTCGCAAGCCCCCGCCGCTTGCTAGAATCGCCGCTTCAACTCCGCCTATCCGATGGACCTCGAAACCCTCCTCTTCTCCCAAGGCTTCGGGTCGCGCCGCCAATGCCGCGGACTCGTCGCCGAAGGCCGCGTATGTATCGGTGGCGATGTTTGCGCCGATCCCCACGCGCGCATTTCCCTCACGCCATCGCCCGAATTCGAAGTGGACGGGCACGCCTGGACGTATCGCGAGAAAGCCTACATCGCGCTGAACAAGCCGCCCGGCTACGAATGTTCGCGCGATCCGCAACATCACCTGAGCATCTTTCACCTGTTGCCGCCGCAATTGATCGAGCGCGGCGTGCAGCCCGTCGGCAGGCTCGATCAGGACACCACCGGCCTGCTTCTGCTCTCCGATGACGGCGCCTTCGTGCATGCCTTCACGTCGCCCAAGCGCAAGGTGCCGAAGCTGTATCTGGCGACGACGCGTCACCCCATCGACGATGCACAACTCGCGCGCCTTGTCGAAGGCGTCCTGTTGCACGGCGAGACGAAGCCGAGCGCCGCGCTCGCGGCCACGCGACGCGACGAACATCTGCTCGAACTCACCGTGCAGGAAGGCAAATACCATCAGGTGAAGCGCATGGTCGCGGCGGCCGGCAACCGGGTGGAGAAACTGCATCGCGAGCGCGTGGGCGGTTATGCTTTGCCTGAGTCCCTGGCCGAAGGCGCATGGCGCTGGCTCGACGAGACCGATCTCGCCGTGCTGCGGGACTCACGCACGTCATAGCATCGGCTGCGCGCCGATCACTTTCAGGGTCGACGACATCATGCAACTCGCGGCGAGACGGCGCTTCATCACTCTGGCACTGGCGGCATGCGCTGCGGGCTTCGGTCCGTCGCGCGCGCGGGCAACGGCAGTCACGGCCGCGTCCGATGACGAAGAGCTCGCCGACGGCCTGCCCTACGGCCCGACTTCGCGGCAACGGCTCGACGTCTACGCGCCCGAAGAGGCCTCGCAACATGCGCGTCCGGTGATCGTGTATTTTTACGGTGGAAGCTGGCAAGCCGGCCAGCGCGCCGATTCGCGCGGCGTGGCCGACGCGCTCGCGCAACGCGGCTTCGTCGCGGTGACGCCGGATTACCGCGTGTATCCGGAAACCGTCTTCCCTGGCTTCCTTGCCGATGCCGCCGCTTCGGTGCGCTGGGCGCGCGATCACGCGCATGAGTTCGGCGGCGACCCGGAGCGCATCTTCGTGATGGGACATTCGGCGGGCGCGCATATCGCGGCGATGCTCGCCACCGACGGCCGCTATCTGCAAGCGCAAGGCATGGCGAAGGAATCGTTGCGCGGCATGATCGGGCTCGCCGGGCCGTATGTCGCCATTCCGTCCGAGCCGCACATGGGCGACATCTTTCCGGCAGCGGAGCGCGCCGAAACGCTGCCGATCGACTTCATTTCCGGCAACGAGCCGCCGATGCTTCTCGCCACCGGCACCGCCGATAACGTCGTCGATCCGCGCAACAGCGAGCGCTTCGCCGCGGCGTTGCGCGCGCACGACAATAGCGTCGAGCTCAAGCGCTATCCGGGCTACGACCACGGGCGCATCGTCGATGCCTTCACCGCGTCGGCACACGCAAATTCCCCGGTTCTGGCCGATGTCGCCGCGTTTATCGGCGCGCATTGATCCTGCAAATCGGTGTAAGCCCTGAGCGCGAGGCGTTGCACCGCAGCATGCTTTCCGGCGTCCGTATTCATATACTCAAAGCACGGACACCAGAATGACTATCAAAAAAGCAGGAGGGCATCATGTTCGCCCACACCACCGTTGCGCTGATCGCGTTCGCCGCACTGAGCGTTGTTCTTATCGGGGCATTGGCCGTTGCCATGCACATGCGGCACAAGTATTCGCCGAATCTGATCGGCGCGTTGATCGGCGCGCTGATGTGCTTCATCCTGCTCGAAACCTTGCCCGCGCTTATCTAGCGGGCCGCGCGCTCGCTTGCCGTCGCGCGCAGGAAGTCGGCCACGGTCGGATAACGCAGCGCGTAACCGAGCTCGCGCTTCAGGCGCGCGTTGGCGAGTCGTCGCGATTCGCGCATGAACGAAAGCGTGACCGGTTCGAGCTGCGTCGCGGCTTCTTCGCGCGAGATGCGCGGCACACGCGGCAGTCCGTAGGCATCGGCGACGAGATCGAAATAGTCGGCCATGCGCAGGTCCGTATCGTCGGATGCGTTGATGACTCTTTGCGGCCGCATGCGTTCGAGCGCGCGCACGAGGATGGCCGCGAGATCGTCGGCGTGAATGTGATTCGTGTAGACGTCCTCGCTCGCCAGAAGCGCCGGCATGCGCTTCTCGATGCGCGCCACGGGCAAACGATTCGCCGCATAAATTCCCGGAATCCGCACGATCGACACGTGCCAGCCGCTCGTCGCGCCTGCACGCCGCAGTTGCCGTTCCGCCGATACGCGGCGCCGGGCGCGCTCGTTCTCCGGACGCGCGGGCCGCGTTTCATCGATATGCGCGCCGGCGCAATCGCCATAGACGCCCGTCGTGCTCGCGTACACGAAGCGCGTGCCCGTCGCGAAAGGGGCGTCGGGTACAATGAACGACCTTCGGGCAATGCGCGAACCCGGTTGCATCGGGCCACGCGCGACGGAGCGGCGCGGTGCGCGCAACGCGGCGATGAGCGCACGCGTGCGGGTATCGGCGGCGCCATCGCGTTGCGGCGGCGCGAGATGCAAGACGGTCTTCGCAATACCGGCCAGGCGCCGCAGCGACCGGCGCGCGTCGAGGTCGCCGCCAATGGGCAGCGCGCCCGCGGCACGCAACTCGCCCGCGCGTTCAGGATGATGCGTAAGCGCGATCACGCGCGGCGCGGCGGCGCGGTTTTGCAGAAGCGGCAACGCGCGCATGCCGACATCGCCGCATCCGACGACAAGCACGCGCGAGCGGCGCAAAGTTCGAGTGGCGATCATGCCGAGCATTGTATCCGCGGCAGTCATTGTCGACGGCTTCATGGCTCGCGGCATCGCACGGAACACTCCTTCATGAGACAGCAAGAATTCGATCTATGGCTTTCAATGTAACGCTCCGGCAAAGCGGCCGGCAGTTTCAGGTGGAACCCGATGAACCGGTCCTGACGGCCGCTTTGCGCCAGGGTATCGGTCTGCCTTACGGGTGCAAGAACGGCGCGTGCGGCTCCTGCAAGGGGTCCGTTGTCCAGGGCGAAATCGAGCAGGCGCCGCATTCCTCGTCCGCGCTCTCGAACGACGAAAAAACGCGCGGCATGGCGCTCTTCTGCTGCGCGACCGCGCAGACCGATCTCACCATCGACGTGCGCGAAGTCGCGGGTGTCGGCGACGTGCAGGTGAAGAAGCTGCCCTGCCGCGTGAACGCGCTCGAACGCAAGGCCGACGACGTCATCGAACTGAAGCTGCAACTGCCCGCCAACGAACGTCTGCAATATCTCGCGGGGCAGTACATCGAATTCATTCTGAAGGACGGCAAACGTCGCAGCTATTCGATGGCGAGCCCGCCGCATCACGAAGGCCCGCTCGAACTGCACGTGCGTCACATGCCCGGCGGCACGTTCACGGACCACGTCTTCGGCGCGATGAAGGAACGCGACATCCTTCGCTTCGAAGGTCCGCTCGGCACGTTCTTTCTGCGCGACGAATCCGACAAGCCCATCGTGCTGCTCGCGTCGGGCACGGGCTTCGCGCCGATCAAGGCGATCATCGAGCATGCGGTGTTCAAGAACCTCAATCGCCCGATGACGCTCTACTGGGGCGGCCGTCGCAAGAAAGACCTCTACATGATGGCGCTTGCCGAGCAATGGGCGCGCGAAGTGCCGAACTTCAAGTTCGTGCCGGTGCTCTCCGAACCCGACGCCGACGACGCATGGACCGGCCGCACGGGCTTCGTTCATCGTGCTGTCATCGAAGATCTGCCAGACTTGAGCGCTCATCAGGTGTACGCGTGCGGCGCGCCGGTGATGGTGGAATCGGCGCAGCGCGACTTCACGTTGCATCATCGCTTGCCGGAAGACGAGTTCTACGCGGATTCGTTCACGAGCGCGGCGGATCTCGCGCATCCGGTCTGAATCGCCAAAGGTGCCAGCCTGCGAACCTGCGCGCGGATAAAAATTCGCGCGCACGGTTTACAGGCGGGAACTTGATAACGTATCCTTCGCGAATGAACTCGATCCTGATTCACCTTCGCGCACTTCGACGTCGCCGCTCGCCGCTTCCCTAGGGATGCCGCTGGCTCGTCACGCATTTGCGCGCAAAGGTTCGGTTTGTTCAACGCGCAAGAAATGAAGCCACGGATATCCGTGGCTTTTGTTTTTTTCGGCTCGCCGTTCTTCTCGCTTCCTTTCCTTCGTCACTGCTTTCGTGGAGCCTGCTGTCATGAATTTCAATGAGTACCCCGTCGATTCGCTGATGTACATCACGAACCGCCCCGAGATCGTGTTCACGCACGGCAAAGGCTCCTGGATTTACGACAACACCGGCAAGCGATATCTCGACTTCATTCAGGGCTGGGCTGTCAATTCGCTCGGCCATTGCAACGAAGGCATGATCGAAGCACTGGAAAAGCAGGCGCGCACGCTCATCAACCCGTCGCCCGCGTTCTACAACGCGCCGATGGCGCAGCTCGCGGGTCTGCTCACCGCCAACAGTTGCTTCGACAAGGTGTTCTTCGCCAACAGCGGCGCGGAAGCCAACGAAGGCGCGATCAAGCTCGCGCGCAAGTGGGGACGCAAGTTCAAAAACGGCGCGTATGAAATCATCACGTTCGACCACAGTTTCCATGGCCGCACGCTCGCGACGATGTCGGCAAGCGGCAAGCCGGGCTGGGACACCATCTACGCACCGCAAGTGCCGGGCTTTCCGAAGGCCGATCTGAACGACATCGCATCGGTGGAAAAGCTCATCACGGAAAAGACCGTCGCCGTGATGCTCGAACCGATTCAGGGCGAAGGCGGCGTGATTCCGGCCACGCGCGAATTCATGCAGCAATTGCGCGATCTGACGAAGCAACACAACCTGCTCTTGATCGTCGATGAAGTGCAAAGCGGATGCGGCCGCGCGGGAACGCTCTTCGCCTACGAACTGTCGGGCATCGAGCCGGACATCATGACGCTCGGCAAGGGTATTGGCGGTGGCGTGCCGCTGGCAGCGCTCCTTTCGACGGCGGCAATCGAATGTTTCGAACCGGGCGATCAGGGCGGCACCTACAACGGCAATCCGTTGATGACGGCAGTGGGTTACTCGGTGATCTCGCAACTCGTCGCGCCCGGCTTTCTCGAAGGCGTGCGCGAGCGTGGCGAATACCTGAAGTCCGAGTTGTTGAAGCTGTCGGCCGAGCGCGGCTTCAGGGGCGAGCGCGGCGAAGGTTTGTTGCGCGCGCTTCTGCTCGATAGCGACAAGGGTCCGCAGATCGTCGAAAAGGCGCGTCTGTTGCAACCCGACGGTCTGCTGCTCAACGCCGCGCGTCCGAATCTGTTGCGCTTCATGCCCGCGCTGAACGTGACGAAGGACGAGATCGACCAAATGCTGAAAATGCTGCGCACCGTGCTGGATGCGCTGTGATCATCCGTACGTTCGATGCAAGCGATCGCGAAGCCGTGATCGCCCTGTGGCGCGATGTCTTCCCCGAATACGCGGATGCATCGCGGCCGCAGCGCGATCCGGCATTGTCGATCGCCAACAAGATGAACACGCAGCCGGAGTTGTTCTTCGTCGGAACGGTCGAGGACCGCGTGGTCGGCACGGTGATGTCCGGCTACGACGGTCATCGCGGCTGGGTTTATTCGCTGGCCGTGGCGCCCGCGTTACGCCGGCGCGGCTATGGCGCAACGCTCATGCGCCATGCCGAAGAAGCGCTCGCGGCACGCGGATGCCCGAAAGTGAATCTGCAGATACTCGCGGTCAAGACCGAACTGCGCGGCTTCTATGAAAAGCTCGGGTATCGGATGGATGAAGTCGTGAGCCTCGGCAAGCGGCTATAAACGTCTCTATAAACGCGGCTATAAAAAAAGCCCTTCCGTGGAAGGGCTTTCGAACGACTCAAGCACTATTCACTCGCCGAGATACGCGGCACGCACCTTCGGATCGTCGAGCATGATCTTGGCGTCGCCGGACATGGTGACCACGCCCGAGTCCATCACATAGCCGCGATTCGCCGCCTGCAACGCCAAACGCGCGTTTTGTTCGACGAGCAACACCGTCAGCCCTTCCGACGAAATCTCGCGCACCACCTCGAAAATCTTCTCGACCATGATGGGTGAAAGACCCATCGACGGCTCATCGAGCAGAAGCAGTTTCGGACGCGACAACAACGCGCGCGCCATGGCGAGCATCTGCTGTTCGCCGCCCGACAGCGTGCCCGCATATTGCGATGCGCGCTCCTTCAGACGCGGGAAGAAGCCGAACATGCGGTCGGTGTCCTTCTGAATCTGGTCGGCGTCGTTGCGCAGATAGGCGCCCATCTGCATGTTTTCCAGGATCGACATGCGCGCGAAGATGCCGCGGCCTTCCGGCACCATGGCAAGACCGCGCTTGAGCAACTCGTGCGTCGGCACGCCACGGATCGACTGACCCATGTATTCGATGTCGCCGCCCAAATACGGCTTGAGACCGGTGATGGCCTTCATCGTCGTGGTCTTGCCGGCGCCGTTCGCGCCGATCAGCGTGACGAGTTCGCCCTGTCCGACTTCCAAGTCGACACCCTTCACCGCCTGGATACCGCCGTAGTTCACCTGCAAACCCTTGACCTTCAACATTGCGCTTGGCGTCGCCATTAATGCACCCCCGCACCCAGATATGCCTCGATCACCTTCGGGTCCTTCTGCACGTCCTGCGGCAGACCCTCGGCGATCACCTTGCCGTAATCGAGCACCGTCATGCGGTTGCACAATCCCATCACGAGTTTCACGTCGTGTTCGATCAACAGAATCGTCTTGCCGTCGCTACGGATCTTGTCGAGCAGACGCGTAAGCTCCACTTTCTCCGTCGCGTTCATGCCGGCGGCCGGTTCGTCGAGCGCAAGCAGCTTCGGATCGGTCGCCAGTGCGCGCGCGATTTCCAGACGCCGCTGGTGGCCGTACGACAGATTGCGCGACGTGTAGTCGGCGTATTGCAGCACGCCCACGTATTCGAGCAGCTCGAGCGCGCGCTCCTTGATCTCGCGCTCTTCGCGCCGCTCGGACGGCGTCTGAAACACCGCGCCGATGAGACCGTGCTTCGTGCGCACATGGCGTCCGACCATCACGTTTTCGAGCGCGGTCATGCCGCCGAAGAGCCGGATGTTCTGGAACGTGCGCGCAATGCCCGCCTTCGCCACCTGATACACCGCCGTCGGCGTATAAGCTTCGCCATCGAGCTTGAACACGCCCGAATCCGGCGTGTAAAGGCCCGTGATCACGTTGAAGAACGTGGTCTTGCCCGCGCCGTTCGGACCGATCAGACCGTAGATTTCGCCCGCCTTGATTTCGAGGCCGACATCCGACAAAGCCTGCAGCCCGCCGAAGCGCTTGTTGACGCCCTTCACGGACAGTCGCGTTTGCTTTTCGCTCATCTTTGAGTTCCCCGTTTAGGCGCGCACTGGCTTCTTGCTGCCGCGCTTCGCGATCTTCGCGATCTTGTCTTCGTGTTTCGGGGCCGGCCACAGGCCTTCCGAGCGATACAGCATGATCAGCACCATCGCGAGACCGTAGAGCAACTGGCGGATGACTTCGGTATCGACGATCTGATGACCGAAGATCGCGTTCTGCAGCGGACCCATGGTCGAGCGCAGGAATTCGGGGAACACGGCAAGCAGCACCGCGCCGAGAATCACGCCCGGGATATGGCCCATGCCGCCGAGCACCACGCACGCCAGCACGACGATCGATTCCCAGAACGTGAACGATTCCGGCGACACGAAGCCCTGGAACGCGCCGAACATCGAGCCCGACAGACCGCCGAAGGACGCGCCCATCGCGAAGGCCAGCAGCTTTACGTTACGCGTGTTGATGCCCATTGCCTTGGCGGCGATTTCGTCTTCGCGGATAGCGGCCCACGCGCGGCCGATACGCGAGTGCTGCAAGCGCGTGCACACCCAGATCACCAGCAACGCGCCGAGCACGAAGAGGTAGTAATACATGTACACGGACGGAAACTTCATGCCGAAGAACGTGTGCGTCTGCGAGAGGTTGAAGCCCGCGACGGTCACGGGATCGATACCGGTGATGCCCTTCGGACCGTTCGTGATGTTGATCGGACGATCGAGGTTGTTCATGAAGATCCGGATGATCTCCCCGAAGCCCAAGGTCACGATGGCGAGGTAGTCGCCGCGCAGACGAAGCGTCGGCGCACCGAGCAGCACACCGAAGGTCGCGGCCAGCGCCATCGCGCACGGCGCGATGATGAGGAACGGCACGTGCAGACCGCCCGGCGCGAGATGCGCGATCCACTCGAACTGCGAGGTCAGTTGCGGCGACGACAGCAGCGCTGCGACGTAAGCGCCGACCGCGTAGAACGCGATGTAGCCCAGATCAAGCAGGCCGGCGAAACCGACCACTACGTTCAGGCCCAGCGCGAGCATCACGTAGAGCATCGCGAAGTCGAGCACGCGCACCCAGTAGTTGCCGCCTGCCGCGCCGATGATCATCGGCGCCGCGATCACGAGCACCGTGGTGATGACGCCGACCACCAGCTTGCGGGTCGCGTTTTTCTCGGGAATGAGCGTCGTGGACGGCTCAATCGGTTGAATCGAAGTCATATTTTTTAGCTCCTCACGCGAGGGTTAAGCGCGATCCGCGACACGTTCGCCGAGCAGACCCGACGGACGGAACACGAGCACGATGATCAGCACGATGAAGGCGAACACGTCTTGATAGTTACTGCCGAAGACGCCGCCTGTCAGGTTGCCGATATAACCGGCGCCCAACTGTTCGATGAGACCCAGCAACACGCCCCCGACCATCGCGCCGCCCAGGTTGCCGATGCCGCCCAGCACCGCCGCCGTGAACGCCTTGAGACCGGGGATGAAGCCCATGTAGAAGTGCGCGTTGCCGTATTCGGAGGCGATCATCACGCCGGCGAGTGCGGCAAGCGCCGAGCCGATCATGAAGGTCGCGGAAATCACGAAGTTCGGGTTCACGCCCATCAGCGATGCAACGCCTGGGTTCTCGGCGATTGCGCGCATGGCGCGGCCGAGCTTGGTCTTGTGCACGAGAAGGAGCAAGCCGCCCATCACGAGGAACGCGACCACGATGATGACGATTTCGGTCATCGAGATCACCGCGCCCGGACGGGTTTCGTCGGCGGCGATGACGTTGATCGGATCGGTCGGCAGCAGCTGCGGGAACGCGAGGGGATTGCGGCCCCAGATCATCATCGCGAGCGTCTGCAAGAGAATGGACACGCCGATCGCGGTGATCAGCGGCGCGAGACGCGGCGCTTTACGAAGCGGACGGTACGCGACCTTCTCGATCGTGTAGCCCACCACCGCGCAGACCACGGCGGCAATGACAAGCGCGATGGTCAGCATGATCGGCCCGGGAATGCCCGGCGCGTGATTCTGCATCACGCCGATGGCCGACAGCGCGACCATGGCACCCACCATCAGCACGTCGCCGTGCGCGAAGTTGATGATGCCGAGAATCCCGTACACCATCGTATAGCCCAGTGCGATGATGGCGTAAATGCTGCCAAGCACCAGACCGTTGAGGACCTGCTGGATGAAAATATCCATATAACGCTCCTTAGCCCCGTGCGACCGGATTACGTCTTTATCACCGGCCGATAAACCGATGTGAAGCGAAATCTGGAGCAGCACTGCGCGTACTGATTAAAAAAACCGGTAAGGTTAATCGCCCGGGTCCCGCCTGCTGCCGGATCTGGCTGCAAACGTCTCCGAACGGTTTTCACGGAAGTCTTACTCCCATCCACTGCCACGAAGCCATGAGAACGGCGCTCAACGCGCGACGCCGCTTTCACACATCTCGCTTACTGCTTGACTACGTCCAGCACGTCCTTCCTTTTGTCCTTGAACTCGTAGAGCGTGATGGCGCCCGCCTTGAGGTCGCCTTTGTCGTCGAACGCGATATGCCCGGTCAGACCGTTGAAGTCCGTCGTGGCGATCGCCGCGAGCACCTTGGGCGCTTCGATTGAATTGGCGCGCTTCATGGCATCGACGATCACGTACATCGCGTCGTACGTGAACGGCGCATAAATCTGGACCGGCGCATGAAAGCGCGCTTCGTACTTCTGCGCGAAGTCGGCGCCCTTATCCATCTTCGAAAGCGCGAGCCCCGCTTCCGAGCAGACGATGTTCTGTACGGCGTCGCCCGCAAGTTCCACGAGCTTGCCGGTGCAGACTCCGTCGCCCGCCAGAATCTTCGCCTTGATACCGAGCGCCGCCGCTTCCTTCGCGAATGGCCCGCCCGTTACGTCCATGCCGCCGTACATCACGACATCCGGCTGGATGCGTTTGATCTTCGTGAGGATCGCCTTGAAGTTGCGCGCCTTTTCGCTCGTGGCTTCCCGGGCGGCAAGCTTCGCGCCGCCGGCCTGCGCCGTCTTCGAGAATTCATCGGCAAGGCCGCGGCCGTAGGCGCTGGCGTCGTCGACCACCACGATTCTCTTCGCGCGCAGCGTCTTGATCGCGTAATTGGCCAGCACGGGGCCTTGCAGCGCGTCGGTCGCCACGACGCGAAACGTCGTCTTGTAGCCTTGCTTCGTGTATTCGGGATTGGTCGTCGACGGCGAAATTTGCGCGATGCCCGCATCGCTGTAAATCTTCGAAGCCGGAATCGACACGCCGGAGTTCATGTGGCCGATCACCGCGACCACATGGTCGTCGACTAGACGCTGCGCGGCTTCGGTGCCCACGCGCGGATCGGCTGCATCGTCCTGGCTGTCGAGTTCGAGGCGAATGGAGCGCCCGTCGATCGTCAAACCCTGCGCGCTGATCTCTTCGAGTGCGAGCCGCGCGCCGTTTTCATTGTCCCGGCCGAGGTGTGCCTGCAATCCGGTAAGCGGCGCGGCGTGACCAATTTTGACGACCATTGCTTCGCTCGCGGCGGGGGCTGCCGCGGCCGACGCTGCGGCAGGTGCGGACACCGCGCTCGCCGCCGCTACAGGTGCGCTCGCTTCGCCTTCGCCCTTCTTGCCGCATGCTGTTGCCATTGCAACCGCAGCCGCGATGGACACGGCGTAAGCAAACTTGAATCGCATCAAATAGGTCTCCTGCGCCTTTCAAAACCGTTGCCGAGAGACCCCTCCGAGCCCAAGACGGGCGCATTGTAACGCTAAATATGAGACGAGCAATATTCTTGTGTGGCGGGGTTTTCCAGCATTGCAACCCGTTTTTTTTGACGATTTTCCGCGCAAGTCGCAACCGGGTTGCGATTCGTTTTTGTGCAGCAGTTGCACCATAACGGGAACGGGTTTATTCGGCGCTTCGAAGCGTTGACGTTTGCGCCTTTGCAGCAAGGGGAAACCCTTAAACTCTCACCGAACAAAAGTCGCCCCAAAATAGTGCTTACCGTTTGGGTCTTATGTCGGCCCGAGTAGTTCCGTTCTTGAGCAAAAGCGTTCACACAGAACGAAAAAAAAGCGCCCGTAGGCGCTTTTTTCGAAAGAACTATCTAACTCATTGCGGCAAGGTCAGCCCGCGCGGCAGCGGAAACGCGATGGTTTCCTCGATTCCCTCAAGCGAACGCACATTGCGCACACCGAGCTCACGCAAACGGGCGATTACCGCCTGCGCGAGCACTTCCGGCGCCGATGCGCCCGCCGTCACGCCGATACGCTTCTTGCCTTCCACCCAGCGCGGATCGATCTGCGTCGGCGAATCGACCATATAGGCCGGGATGCCGCGCTTCTCGGCCACTTCGCGCAGACGGCTCGAATTCGAACTGTTCGGGCTGCCCACGACGATCACCACGTCGCATTGCGGCGCGAGGAACTTCACCGCGTCCTGACGGTTTTGCGTCGCGTAGCAGATGTCCTGCTTCTTCGGCTCCTTGATGGCCGGATACTTGGTCTTCAACGCGTCGATGATGGCGAAGGCGTCGTCGACGGACAGGGTTGTCTGCGTGACATAGGCAATGCGGTCAGGATTGGGCAGATCGAGCTTCAGGACGTCTTCGATATCCTCGACGAGATGCATGCCCTCGCCCGACTGGCCCATCGTGCCTTCGACTTCCGGATGGCCTTTGTGGCCGATCATCACGATGTCGAAGCCTTCCTGGCGCATTTTCGCGACTTCCATGTGCACCTTGGTCACGAGCGGACACGTGGCGTCGAACACGCGCAAACCGCGCGCTTCGGCTTCGCCGCGCACCGCTTTCGACACGCCGTGCGCGCTGAAAATAAGCGTGGCGCCTTCGGGCACGTCGTCCAGTTCCTCGATGAAAATGGCGCCCTTCTTGCGCAGGTCCGACACCACGTAGGCGTTGTGGACGATTTCATGCCGCACGTAGATGGGCGCGCCGAACAGCTTGATGGCCCGCTCGACGATTTCGATCGCGCGATCCACGCCGGCGCAAAAGCCGCGCGGCTGCGCGAGCAGGATCTCGACGTCGGTATCGATCTCGTTGAGGCTTTCAGTCAGGCTCATGGCTACAGAATTCCGATGATTTTCACTTCGAAGGCCAGCGACTGGCCGGCGAGCGGGTGATTGAAGTCGAAAAGCGCCGACGTCTCGCCCACTTCCTTGAGCACGCCCGCGTAGCGCCCACCGTTGGGCGCGTTGAATTCGACGAGATCGCCGGGAGAAAAATCCTCACCGATCATGCTGTTTTCGCGCAGCGTCGCGAGCGACACGCGCTGCACGAGCTCCGGATTGCGCGGCCCGAACGCTTGCTCCGGCGTTAGCTGAAAGGTCGAATGGTGGCCGACCTTCATTCCCAGCAGAATCTCTTCCAGTGGCGGCGCGAGTTGGCCTGCGCCGAGCAGGAGGGTCGCGGGCTTGTCGGTGAACGTGTTGACGATGTCGGCGCCATCGGCCAGTGCGAGCCGGTAATGAAGCGTGACATGCGAACCGGGTTTCACCTCGGAGATATCGATGATGCTCATGAGTATTGGCTGTGACGGTTCAGTCGGAAGCGGGACGTGCGCCTGGCGCGATACTTCGGGCCGCGTGGCGGGGCGGAGCGCGCGCCGAAACCGCTATTGTAAGACAGAGTTGGGAAGCGCCGCGCTTCGCTCGAGCGGCGTAGGTGCGGTGTATCTCGCAAAAATACAGCCTTAAGATGGCCTCAGGGGAAGGAATGTCCGCCAATTTCGAGATTCTGATGCGTGAAATGGAAGCCGGCCCCGCGCTGCTGAAGCCCGTTTCCGTTCTGCCAATTTCCCAGTGGGACAAGACGGACAAGCCGCGCGAGCGTCTGTTGCAGTCCGGCGGCGACTCGTTGAGCGACGCCGCGTTGCTCGCCGTATTTTTGCGCACAGGATTGCCGGGCAAAACGGCAGTCGATGTGGCGCGTGCGCTGCTGCGGCGCTTTGGCTCGATTCGCGGCGTGCTCGACGCGTCCGCGCTTCAGCTCCAGGAAGAGCGCGGCGTCGGCGAGGCGCGCGCGGCCACGCTTTTGGCCGTGTCGGAACTGTGTCGACGGGCGCTCATCGAGAAGGCGCGCGAACGCATGCTGCTAAACTCGCCGGGCGCGGTGGAAGACTTTCTGCGCCTGAGAATCGGCACTCAGCCCAACGAACTTTTCCTATGTATCTATCTCGATGCGCGGCATCAACTGATCGATGCGCACGTGGAAGCGAGCGGCTCGCTCACGCGGGTGGCGGTGTATCCGCGCGAGATCGTGAAGCGTGCCTTGCATCTGAACGCGGCGGGGCTGATCGTGGCGCATAATCATCCGTCTGGCGGCGTGGAGCCTAGCGCGAACGACAAGAAGCTCACCCGCACGCTGCAAGACGCGCTGAATCTCATCGACGTGAAATTGCTCGATCACATGGTGGTCGCGGGCAATGAGATTTTTTCTTTCGCGCGTGAGGGCTGGCTTTAGGCGTGAGGGCTGGCTTTAGATTTGACCCGAAGCAGTCGAGGTTGACTAAGATAAGGACGAACGGGCTTGATATTGCTACGTTTTTCCTGCTAGAATCCACGATTCGTTTTCTCAACCCACCTGTTTCGGGCTTACGTCGTCCTCATTGGCATAACCGTGCTGCCAACTCCCCGTTCAAGGCAATCGGGCGAATTTGAGGTATCGATTGCGGGATTCCCCCAAAATCGAGCGTTTGACTTCCGGACTCAACGTGATTTAGGAGTGTCCTCATGGCACGCGTATGCCAAGTAACTGGGAAAGGCCCGATGTCGGGCAACAACGTTTCCCACGCAAACAACAAGACCAAGCGCCGTTTCCTGCCGAACCTGCAGAACCGCCGTTTCTTCGTTGAAAGCGAAAACCGCTGGGTGCGTCTGCGCGTCTCGAACGCCGGCCTGCGCCTGATCGACAAGAACGGTATTGACGCCGTGCTCGCAGACCTGCGCGCACGCGGTGAAATCTAAGGAGCACGCACATGGCCAAGGGCGCACGCGACAAGATCAAGCTGGAATCGACCGCAGGTACGGGTCACTTCTACACGACGACCAAGAACAAACGCAACATGCCGGAAAAGATGCTGATCAAGAAGTTCGATCCCGTCGTCCGCAAGCACGTTGAGTACAAGGAAACCAAGATCAAGTAAGCGCTTGATATTGAGAGCCTGACAAAGACACGAGAAGCCCCGCACACGCGGGGCTTTTTGTTTGTGCGCGCGATTTTTCTTCTTTCGCTTTCACACGTTCGCGCGCGGGTTATCCGTGCCGGTTGGGTGGAGAGCGCGTTATGCTTGCCGGCTTGCAGTCATAAAAAGCACATAGACGGAGATCGAGCAGCATGAATTTCGATGTAGCGATCGTGGGAAGCGGGCTTGCAGGCTTGAGCGTGGCGTTGAACCTGGCCGAAACGCGGCGCGTCGCGATCATCGCCAAGCGCGCGGTGAGCGTCGGCGCGAGCGACTGGGCGCAAGGCGGCATCGCGGCCGTGCTGGATTCGGCGGACAGCATCGACAATCACGTGCGCGATACGCTCGTCGCGGGCGCCGGACTTTGCGACGAAGCGGCGACGCGCTTCATCGTCGAAAACGGGCGCGCGGCAATCGAATGGCTGATCGCGGAAGGCGTGCCCTTCACGCGCGATGTCTCCGCGGAACTCGGCTTCCATCTGACGCGCGAAGGCGGCCATAGCCATCGGCGGATCATTCATGCCGCGGATGCCACCGGCCACGCAGTCGTCACGACGCTCAACGAGCGCGTGCGCAATCATCCGAACATCACGGTTCTCGAAGACCATACCGCGATAGATCTGATCACGTCCGACCGGCTCGGCTTGCCGGGGCACCGCTGTCATGGTCTCTACGCGCTGGATCTCGCGAGCGGACGAACCGTGACGATTCAAGCGCCGCACACCGTGCTCGCCACGGGCGGCGCGGGCAAGGTTTATCTGTACACGACGAATCCCGACACGGCCACCGGCGACGGCATCGCGATGGCGTGGCGCGCTGGCTGCCGCGTCGCCAACATGGAGTTCATCCAGTTTCATCCGACTTGCCTGTTCCATCCATACGCCAAGTCGTTCCTGATCTCCGAGGCCGTGCGCGGCGAAGGCGGCGTACTGCGTCTGCCCGACGGCACACGCTTCATGCCCGCGCACGACGAACGCGCCGAACTCGCGCCACGCGACATCGTCGCGCGCGCCATCGACTTCGAAATCAAGAAGCGCGGCATCGATTGCGTCTATCTCGACATCAGCCATCAGCCGCGCGCGTTTCTCGAAGAACATTTCCCGACGATCCTCGCGCGTTGCCGCGAATTCGGCATCGATATCGCGAAGGAGCCGATTCCCGTCGTGCCCGCCGCGCATTACACCTGCGGCGGCGTCGTGACGGACCTCGCGGGCCGCACGGATCGCGCGGGACTTTATGCGGTCGGCGAGACGTCGTACACAGGTCTGCATGGCGCGAACCGGCTCGCCAGCAACTCGCTGCTCGAATGTCTGGTGGTCGGGCGCGCGACGGCCGAGGCGATCGAGACGGAAGGTTATTCAGCGGGCTGCCATGCGCCGCTGCCCGACTGGGACGAAAGCCGCGTTTCCGATCCGGACGAAGAAGTCGTCGTCGCGCACAACTGGGACGAGTTGCGGCGGCTGATGTGGAATTACGTGGGCATCGTGCGCACGGACAAGCGGCTGGCGCGCGCGCAGCACCGGCTTGCGCTTTTGCGCGACGAAATCCACGAGTACTACGCGAACTTCAAGGTCAGCCGCGATTTGCTGGAACTGCGCAATCTCGTGGATGTGGCGTCGCTGATCGTGGAAAGCGCGTGCTCGCGACGCGAGAGCCGCGGGCTGCACTTCAGTCGCGACTGGCCGGCGACTTTGCCGAAAGCGCTTCCGACTGTGTTGATGCCGCCGGCGGCGAGGCGGCGCGCGGTTTAGATGTCGACGCGCAGCAAGCTTAGTCTTCGATCAAGCGCATCGAAAAATCCGTTGCCCGCACGTCCTTCGTCAATGCGCCGATAGAGACGCGGTCCACGCCCGTCTCCGCAATCGCCCGCACGGTCTCGAAATTCACGCCGCCCGAAACTTCGAGCAGCGCCCTTCCCGCCGTCACGCGCACGGCTTCGCGCATGGCGTCGAGCGTGAAGTTGTCGAGCAACACAGATTCCGCGCGATGCGCCAACGCGGTTTCAAGCTGCGCCAGCGTTTCCACTTCGATCTGAATGGGCACGCCCGCGTCGAGCGCGAGCGCGGCGTCCATTGCAGCGCCGACGCCGCCCGCCGCCGCGATGTGATTTTCCTTGATCAGAATGCCGTCATAGAGCGCGAGCCGCTGATTGGCGCCGCCACCCACGCGCACCGCGTACTTCTGCGCGAGCCGCAAGCCGGGCAGCGTCTTGCGCGTGTCGAGGATGCGCGCCCGCGTGCCTTCGATGGCATCGACATAACGGCGCGTCGCCGTTGCCACGCCCGACAGCAATTGCAGGAAATTGAGCCCGTTGCGCTCGGCGGTCAGAAGCGAACGCGCCTGGCCGTGCAGCAAGACGACCGGCGTATTCGCCGTCATGCGCTCGCCTTCGCGATACCGCCATTCGACTTCGATGCTCGGATCGACGCGACGCATCACCTCGTCGAACCACGGCGCGCCGCACAGCACCGCCTCTTCCCGCACGATGATGCGCGCCGTGCGACGTGTGTCTGCTGGCACGAGACGCCCCGTATGATCGCCGCTGCCGATGTCCTCGGCGAGCGCATCGGCGACATTGCGGGCGAGCGCGGCGTCGAACGCTTCGCCGTACTGCGCGCGGATCTCCGCAAATAAAGGCGAATGGTTCGTCATGCGGGCCCCACGTTCGAGAACAACGTTTGATCCTTCGCGAGATCGCCGCTCGCCTGCACACGCTTCTTGTGACGCGCGGCGAAGTCGAGCATGCGGTCGATCGGCACGCGCGCGCGCCCGGCAATAGCCGCATCGACGTGAATCTCGTTGTGGCCGCGCTCGAGCACATCGGCGAGATTGGCGAGGCCGTTCATCGCCATCCACGGACAATGCGCGCAGCTCTTGCACGTGGCGCTATTGCCGGCGGTCGGCGCTTCGATGAAGGTTTTGCCGGGCGCCGCGAGCCGCATCTTGTGCAGGATGCCGAGATCGGTCGCGACGATAAAGCGCTTTGCGTCGAGCTTGACGGCGGCATCGATCAGCTGCGTGGTCGAACCGACGACGTCCGCCAGTTGCACGACGCCTTCCGGCGATTCCGGATGAACGAGAACCTTCGCGTCCGGATATTCGGCGCGCAAGAGATCCAGCTCGATGCCTTTGAACTCGTCGTGCACGAGACACGAACCCTGCCACGAAAGCATGTCCGCGCCGGTCTTTTTCTGGATGTAGTTGCCGAGATGCCGGTCCGGCGCCCATAGAATCTTCTCGCCGCGCGCGTGCAGATCCGCGACGATTTCCAGTCCGATCGATGAGGTGACCATCCAGTCCGCGCGCGCCTTCACGGCCGCGCTCGTGTTCGCATACACGACGACCGTGCGGTCCGGGTGAGCATCGCAGAAAGCGGAGAATTCGTCGGGCGGACAGCCGAGGTCGAGCGAGCAGGTGGCGTCCAGATCGGGCATCAACACGCGTTTGCCGGGGCTCAGGATCTTCGATGTCTCGCCCATGAAACGCACGCCCGCGACGACCAGTGTCTTCGCGGCGTGATCGCGGCCGAAACGGGCCATTTCGAGCGAATCGGCGACGCAACCGCCCGTTTCATCGGCGAGTTCCTGGAGCTCGGAGTCCACGTAATAGTGCGCCACTAAAACCGCCTCTTCCCGATGCAACAGCGCACGGATTCGCGCCTTCAATTCGCGCTTTGCTTCGGCGGACGGCGCGTTGGGAACACGTGCCCACGCCTCGCCTACGCCGCACGTCAGGCCATGCGGCCGGTCGTATTCGACGCTCCTAATCGCTTCCATTGTTTCTGTCTCCTGTGTCCGCGCGAGTGCCGTGCCGGCGCTGACTCGTATCGATGCGCTGCCCGGCCACGCTGCAAACCCAGCGCCGCGACAAAACGCGAAATCCGCCGCCCAAAAACAAAGACCCCGCCAGAGCGGGGTCTTGTGACGTCATCAAATTTTAACGGATATCGCGATATCAGGCGTAGCGTCGCAGGCGCATCGCGAAGTCTTGCAGAGCCTTGATGCCGCTCTCTTCCGCACGGTGGCACCAGTCCTGCAATTGCACCAGCAGTTGCTCGCGCGACGCGTTGGAGCGGTCCCACATTGCCGACAGGTCCTTGCGCATTTCGATATACGTGCGCAGCTTCTGGTTGTCCGAGAACAGTTCCGGCAATTGCTTGCGCTGCGGCTCGTCGAGACCGTCTTCTTCCTTATGGACCCACTTGCGCGCACCGCGCATCAACTGATATTTCTCGCGCGCACCGGCTTCCTTCAGCTTCGACAGTTCCTGTGCGTATGCGCGCTTGAGCGCCTTGCCGTAGCGCGCCATCACTTCGTAGCGGTTCGCGAGCACGGCTTGCAGCGTGTCGTTGTCGAGCACCGACTTGCTGTCCGCCAGACGCGGTGTGGGCGCGACCTTCTTCACCTTGGCGAGACCCACAGCCGACAACATGCGGATATAGAGCCAGCCGATATCGAATTCGTACCACTTGTTCGACAGCTTCGCCGACGTGGCATACGTGTGGTGATTGTTATGCAGCTCTTCGCCGCCGATCAGGATACCGAGCGGGAAAATGTTCGTGCTGGCATCGGCCGAATTGAAGTTGCGATAACCCCACCAGTGCGCAAGACCGTTGACCACGCCAGCTGCCCAGAACGGAATCCAGATCATCTGCACGGCCCAGACCGACAGACCGACGATGCCGAACAGCGCCACGTCGATAACCATCATGATGCTGATGCCGAGGATCGGATAACGCGTGTAGAGATTGCGTTCGAGCCAGTCGTTCGGCGTGCCGTGACTGAACTTGCGCATGGTCTCTTCGTTTTTAGCTTCGACGCGATAAAGCTCGGCGCCTTCGAGCAGCACCTTCCAGATGCCGCGCGTTTGCGGGCTGTGCGGATCTTCTTCGGTTTCGCACTTCGCGTGGTGCTTGCGGTGGATCGCCGCCCATTGGCCGGTCAGCATGCCGGTGGTCGACCAGAGCCAGAAACGGAAAAAGTGACTCGCGATCGGATGCAGGTCGAGCGCACGATGCGCCTGGCAGCGATGCAGATAGATCGTGACGCCAGCGATGGTGACGTGCGTCATCGCGAGCGTGAACAAAATGATCTGCCACCAAGAAAAGTCGAGCAATCCGTTGGCGAGAAATTCGAGAGAAGAATTCAGCAAGGCAATTTACCTATCTAGCTGTGAAATTCGGAAAAAATGGCCGGTGCAAATGACGCTGAACACCGTGTTGGGCACATGAAAGAAACGCGCGCAAGTTCGATCGCATTCTACTGCATGCGTTCCAAGTCTTTGTCGTAAAGGTAGAATTTCTTGTATGGTAACAAAACGCGCAAAAACTCACGCGCCGATTTAATGCCTGTTTTCGATCCAAATCAACGGATCGAGCATCAAACCGGGGCTCCGGCCGGCCCTGCGGCGTCATGCCGCCCCTTTCGGCATTTCCTACCGTATCGACCGGTGCATTGCGCGCGTCGCCAACAATCCTTATCTCGCGTTGCGCGTAGGGGATTTCAATGCCGTTGTCACAGAATAACCGCCAAACACGACGATTTACCTGCGACTTGACGCCGCCCGTGCCCTTCGCGGCATCTTCGATCCAGAAACTCAGTTCCAGGTTGATTCCGTCAGCGCCAAAGCTGGCAAGCAACGCAGCGGGCGCAGGGTCCTGCAACACGCGGTCGACATCGTGCGTGGCCTCCACGAGTAACAGCATCGCGCGTTCCACGTCGGAGCGATAATTCACCTGCACGGCAATCTTCGCGTTGCCGCGCGTCAGAAACGACGAATGGTTCTGTACCACGTCGGTGATGAGTTTTTCGTTCGGAATCAACGTTTCGATGCCGTCGAGTCCGCGAACGACGGTATAACGCGTGCGAATCTGCGTGACCGTGCCCTGATAGTTGCTCACGTTGATCATGTCGCCAAGCCGCAGCGACCGGTCGAGCAGAATGATGAAGCCCGAGACATAGTTGCTCGCGATCTTCTGCAAGCCGAAGCCGAGCCCCACGCCGAGCGCGCCGCCGAACACGCCGAGCACCGTAATGTCGATGCCGACGATAGACAGACTCACCAATATGGCCGCGAGGATCATCAGTGCCCGCGCAACGCGGCCGAGCACGACCTTGAGATTGGCGTCGAGTGAGCGGGAGCGCATCAGCCGGTCGTCGAGCAGCGCGCCGGCCCACATCGCCACGATCAGCGTCACGCAGACCCACAACACGCCCGATGCAAGCGACAGCAACGTCATGTGCGCGTTGGCGAAATTGAAGCGCACGCTCGCCATCCAGCGCACGACGTCGTCCTGTATGCCCATTACGGTGAGCAGCATCACGACCCAGACAATGGTCGTCACGAGCTTTTCGAACAGAAAGAGGAGCGCGCCCGCCTCGTGCTCGGTGCCGTCGCGACTGAACACGCGGCGCGCGACGTAGAACATCAGATAGATGACGGTGATGCCCAACAACGGCACCAGCGCCAGCCGCAGGAACGCGGTGTGAATGAACGGCGCGAGCAACAGTTGCGCGGCCGTCACGAACACCGTGCCGAGCAGCGGAAAGAGCGCTTTGTTCAGGCTCTCCGCGCCGAAGCGCACCGCCTCGAAGCGCGACTGGCGGCGCGCATCCAGCCGCTTGCGCAACAGCCGCGCACACCACCACGCGACGACCAGCAGGCCGATCAGAACCGCAACCTGCCACAGCACCTCCGGTTCGCCGAAGTCGCGAAACAGGCGTTCGGAAAGATGCGTCAGGATGCGGTTCGGCATCAGCTTTCGGAAGGCGCTTCGTCTTCCGCCGCGGAAGCCTTTGGCGATTTTGCGTCGGGCACGCGTTCCAGCACGGCGGCGAAGAAGCCGTCGGTACCGTGCTTGTGCGGCCACAAGGACAAGAACTCGCCCGTGTCGAGGTCGATGCGCTGTTCCGCCAGCACATCGCGCGCGGGCACGACACGGAAGTTCGGATGCGCTTCCAGGAACTGCTTCACCACGCCTTCGTTTTCGGCTTCGAGCATGCTGCACGTCGCGTAGACGAGACGCCCGCCGGGTTTGACGAGGCGCGCCGCGCTCGTGAGAATCGAGAGCTGCTTGGGCGTGAGTTCCGCAACCGTCGCGGGCGATTGCCGCCACTTCAGGTCGGGATTGCGACGCAGCGTGCCCAAGCCGGAGCAGGGAGCATCGACGAGAACGCGGTCGATCTTGCCCGCGAGGCGCTTGATCTTCGCGTCGTGTTCGCTGTCGATCAGCACCGGATTCACGTTCGACAACCCGCTGCGCGCAAGACGCGGCTTGAGTTTGGCGAGACGCCGGTCGGAGACGTCGAACGCGTAGAGACGGCCGGTCGAGCGCATCATTGCGCCGAGCGCCAGCGTCTTGCCGCCCGCGCCCGCGCAGAAGTCGACGATCATCTCGCCACGGCGCGGCGCCATCAGCGAGCACAGCAACTGGCTGCCCTCGTCCTGCACTTCGATCCAGCCTTCCTGGAACGGCGCGAGGCGCGTGAGCGCGGGCTTGCCGTCCACGCGGACGCCGAACGGCGCGAACGGCATTTCGCCCGCGTCGATGCCGGCTTCGCTCAGCGCTTTCAAAACGACATCGCGGCTCGCCTTGATCGGGTTCGTGCGCAGATCGAGCGGCGCCGGATAGTTCAGCGCGGCCGCGAGTTTGGCGAGTTCCTCGGCGTCGAAACGCTTGGCCATGGCCTCGTAAATCCACTGCGGCAAGTTCGTGCGTATGCGCACCGGCAAGCTCGCGGGATCGATCTTCGATACCTGCGCGAGCCATTGGTATTCGTCGGCCGAGACGTGCGGCTTGAGCGCGGTGAGACCGGCAGTCTGCATCAGCCCGAGCAGCGCGAGACGCCGCGCCTGGTTGCCGCTGCCGCTTTCGGCCAGATGCGAAAACTCCATTTTCCGGCGCAGCACGGCGAACACCGCCTCCGCGATCACGCCGCGCTCGCTGTGACCGAGCTTCGGATGCGCGCGGAAGAAACGGCTGGTCGCGGCATCGGCGGGACCTGAAAAGCGGAGTACGTCCGCCAACAGCGTTTCGGTTTGACCAATCAAAAATCCATGCAGCCTCATGCGCCCTCCCCGGCAATGTCGGCAAAGAGCCACTGTGGCTCAGAGGAACGAAGCGCGACGCGCTTTCCCTCGATGGCAAGACGCCCTTCCACGAACCAGCGCACCGCGCGTGGGTAAATCTCATGTTCGACGGCCAGCACGCGCTCGGCGAGCGTGGCGGCGTCGTCGCCGGGCAAGACCGGCACCGCGGCTTGCGCGACAATCGGACCATGATCCAGCTCGGGCGTCACGAAATGCACGCTTGCGCCGTGCACGCGCACGCCGGCATCGAGCGCTTGCTGATGCGTGCGCAAGCCCGCGAAACTCGGCAAGAGCGACGGGTGCACATTGAGCATGCGCCCCGAATAGCGTTCGACGAAGGCATTTGTCAGAACCCGCATGAAGCCCGCGAGCACCACGCAATCCGGTTCGAAGCGATCGATTTCCCGCGCGAGCGCGCCATCGAACGCATCACGCGAGTCGAATTCGCGATGATCCACCACCACGCCTTGAATGCCGTTCTCGGCCGCGAAGCCAAGCCCGGCGGCATCCGGCCGGTTTGAAACGACCGCGCGAACCCGAGCCGGCCAGCCTTCGCGCGCGCAAGCACGCACGACGGCCTCCATGTTGCTCCCGCGTCCGGAGATCAGAATGACGATATTTTTCATTCGCGGATTTTATCATTCGGCGACGGCGAAAATCGTGCCAATCCGATTGACGAGCGCGCAGCATCCGGCCGCGCGCGCCCGTCGATGCGTGCGAGCGTTTATAATCTAACGCTTTGCGGCGCAAGCCCTGCCCACCCACCAACGTCTATCGTGAGAGTCTTTCGCGGCCTCCCCAATGCCGAAAGCCGGTCGCCTTGTGCGCTGACCATCGGCAACTTCGACGGTGTCCATCGCGGTCATCAGGCGTTGCTCGCGCGCGTGCGCGCCGCCGCGGACGCACGCGGGCTGCCGGTCTGCGTCATGACCTTCGAGCCTCACCCTCGCGAATTCTTCAATCCGGCGGGCGCGCCGCCGCGTATCGCCATGTTGCGCGACAAGCTCGAAGCGCTGCGCACGAATGGCGTGGATCGCGTGGTGGTCGAGCATTTCAATCACACGTTCGCGAGCCAGCCGCCCGACAAGTTTGTCGAAGACATCATCGTGAACGGGCTGCACGCGCGCTGGGTCATGATCGGCGACGACTTCCGCTACGGCGCCAAACGCGCGGGCGACTTCGAATCGCTCAAGGCAGCCGGGGAAAAACACGGCTTCGAAGTCGAGCAGATGGCAACCGTCGCGCATCCGAACGGCGCGCGCATTTCGTCGTCGTCGGTGCGCTCGTCGCTCGTCGCGGGCGACCTCGACGCCGCGCAACTCGCGCTTGGCCGTCCGTACGTCATCAGCGGCCACGTCGTGCATGGCGCGAAGCTTGGCCGCGATCTCGGCTTTCCCACGCTCAACGTGCCGATTGCGCACAAGCGGCCCGCGCTCGCCGGCATCTTCGTCGTGCGCGTGCATGGGCTTGCCGATGAACCCTTGCCCGCCGTCGCGAGTCTCGGCCTGCGCCCGACCGTCGACGACTCCGGCCGCGTGCTGCTCGAAGTCTTCGTGCTCGACTGGCACGGCGACGCCTACGGCAAGCTCGTGCGCGTCGAATTCCTGAAGAAGCTGCGCGACGAAGAAAAGTACGTCGACCTGGAAACGCTTTCCGTTGCCATCGCGAAGGACGTCGCCAGCGCGCGCGCCTACTTCGGTTTGCCGCCAGCAAGCGCGACGGGCAGCGGCGCGACGGGCTTCGCCATTTCGGCCACCGACCGAATTAGGTGAGCGCGCGGCGCCCTTGCGCCGCCCGCTGCCCCGTTCTCGAATCACTGCGCGCGTCGGCGACGCCGTCTCACCGAATTCACCGAGTCACACATGAGCGACAAGAAACAAAAAGCTGCTGCGAAATATCCCGTCAACCTGCTCGACACCCCGTTCCCCATGCGCGGCGATTTGCCCAAGCGCGAACCTGCGTGGGTGAAGGAATGGCAGGACGAAAAAATCTACGAGAAGATTCGCGCCGCCAGCAAGGGCCGCAAGAAGTTCATCCTGCACGACGGCCCGCCGTATGCGAACGGCGACATCCATCTGGGTCACGCGGTCAACAAAATTCTGAAGGACATGATCGTCAAGGCGCGCAATCTCGCGGGCTTCGACGCGGTCTACGTGCCGGGCTGGGATTGCCACGGCATGCCGATCGAAATCCAGATCGAAAAGCAGTTCGGCAAGTCGCTGCCGGCCACGGAAGTCATGCAGAAGGCGCGCGCTTATGCGAGCGAGCAGATCGAGAAACAGAAGGTCGGTTTCCGGCGTCTTGGCGTGCTCGGCGACTGGGACAATCCGTACAAGACCATGAACTTCGCGAACGAAGCCGGTGAAATCCGCGCGCTTGGCAAGATCATGGAAAAGGGCTACGTGTTCCGCGGCCTCAAGCCCGTGAACTGGTGTTTCGACTGCGGCTCGGCGCTGGCCGAAGCGGAAGTCGAATACAAGGACAAGACCGATCCGACCATCGACGTGCTGTTCGCGTTCGCCGAACCCGAAAAGACCGCGCAGGCGTTTGGTTTGCCCGCGTTGCCGAAGGCTGAAGGCGGCATCGTCATCTGGACGACCACACCCTGGACCATTCCCGCCAATCAGGCGCTGAACGTGCATCCGGAGATCGTCTACGCACTCGTCGATACCCCGCGCGGCCTCCTGATCCTCGCGCAAGAGCGCGTCGAGGCATGCCTGCAGAACTACGGCTTGCCGGGCGAAGTCATCGCCACGACGACCGGTGCGAAGCTCGCGAACCTGCGGTTTCATCATCCGCTCGCGGCGGCGCATCCGGGCTACAAGCGCACGGCGCCCGTGTATCTCGGTGAGTACGTGACGACAGAAAGCGGCACGGGCGTCGTGCACTCGTCGCCAGCGTACGGCGTGGAAGACTTCGTGTCGTGCAAGGCGCACGGCATGTCGGACTCCGACATCGTCAGCCCCGTCATGGGCGACGGCCGCTATATCGAATCGCTGCCGCTTTTCGGCGGACTGTCGATCTGGGACGCGAATCCGCGGATCATCGAGGCGCTCGAAGGCGCGGGCTCGCTGCTCAAGACCGAGAAGTACACGCACAGCTACATGCATTGCTGGCGCCACAAGACGCCGATCATCTATCGCGCGACCTCGCAATGGTTCGCAGGCATGGACGTGACGCCGAAGGACGGCGGCAAGACGCTGCGCGAGACCGCGCTGGAAGGCGTCGAGAACACGGCGTTCTATCCGTCGTGGGGCAAGCAGCGCCTTTACAGCATGATCGCGAATCGCCCGGACTGGACGCTTTCGCGTCAGCGTCAGTGGGGCGTGCCCATGGCGTTTTTCGTGCACAAGGAAACGGGCGAACTGCATCCGCGCACGCTCGAATTGCTCGAGGAAGTGGCGAAGCGCGTCGAGCAAGGCGGGATAGAAACATGGCAGGCGCTGGACCCGCGCGAGCTGATCGGCGACGACGCCAACATGTACGAAAAGAACCGCGACACGCTCGACGTCTGGTTCGACTCCGGCACTACTCATTGGCACGTACTGCGCGGCTCGCACAAGGACTCGCTGCAATTCCCGGCGGACCTGTATCTCGAAGGTTCGGACCAGCATCGCGGCTGGTTCCATTCGTCGTTGTTGACGGCATCCATGCTCGACGGCCGCCCGCCCTACGACGCGCTTCTCACGCACGGCTTCACGGTCGATGGCGAAGGCCGCAAGATGTCGAAGTCGCTCGGCAATGGCGTCGATCCGCACGAGGTGGCGAACCGTCTGGGCGCGGAAATCATTCGCTTGTGGATCGCGTCGACGGACTATTCCGGCGAGCTCGCGATCTCCGAGGAAATCCTGAAGCGCGTGACGGAGACGTACCGGCGTATCCGCAACACGCTGCGCTTCTTGCTCGCCAATCTGTCCGACTTCGACTTCGAGAAGAACGCGTTGCCGGTCGAAGACTGGCTCGAAATCGATCGTTACGCGATCGCGCTGTCGCGCAATCTGCAGGACGACGCGCTCGCGCATTACGAGAAATACGAGTTCCACCCGGTCGTCGCCAAGATCGCCACGTTCTGCTCGGAAGACCTGGGCGGCTTCTATCTCGACGTGCTGAAGGATCGTCTTTACACGACGAAGCCCGATTCACGCGAGCGCCGCAGCGCGCAGACGGCGCTTTATCACATCGCGCATGGCTTGCTGCGGCTCATCGCGCCGTATTTGTCGTTCACGGCGGAAGAGGCGTACAAGGTGCTCAAGCCCGGTCAGGAAACCATCTTCACCGAGGTCTATCACGCGTATCCGGAAGTGGCGAATGCGGGCGAATTGCTCGATACGTGGACGCTCATCCGCAACGCGCGCGGCGACGTGACGAAGGCGCTGGAAGAAGCGCGGACGGCCAATCTGATCGGCTCGTCGCTGCAAGCCGAGGTGCTCGTGCGCGCAAGCGGCGCGCGTTATGACGCGCTCGCCAGTCTCGGCGATGCGTTGCGCTTCGTGCTGATCACGTCATCGGCGGCGCTCGAGCGCGTGGCGAGCGAAGCGGAAGAAGGCGTGGACGTGAGCGCATCGAGCTATCTCAAGTGCGAGCGCTGCTGGCACTACTGTGCGGATGTCGGCTCGCACGCGGATCATCCGGGACTGTGCGGCCGCTGCTTCTCCAACCTTTTCGGCGCTGGCGAAACGCGGGGCGCGGCATAATGGTTCGAACGATGTCGAAACAAACTTCCGGTAGTGGCTCGCTTGCGCCGTGGCTCGGCGTCGCGCTGATCGTCATTCTGTTCGATCAGTTGACCAAGATCGCGGTGCAGAAGATTTTCGCTTACGGCGAACCGCACGCGCTCACGCCCTTCTTCAACCTGTTCCTCGTCTATAACCGCGGCGCCGCGTTCAGCTTTCTCGCGGCGGCGGGCGGCTGGCAGCGCTGGGCGTTCACGGCGCTGGGCGTGGTGGCTGCTGTCGTGATTGGCTATCTGCTCAAGAAGCACGCCGCGCAACGGCTCTTCTGCACGGCGCTCGCGCTCATCATGGGCGGCGCGATCGGCAACGTGATCGATCGTATCGCTTATGGTCACGTGATCGACTTTCTGGACTTTCACGTGCGCGCGTGGCACTGGCCCGCGTTCAACCTTGCCGACAGCGCGATTACGGTCGGCGCGGTCCTGCTCGTGTTCGACGAACTGCGGCGCGTGCGCGGTTCGCGCTGATGTTTCCGGCGCGGCTTTACAAAGAGCCGCGCGTCTCGCATCGATGGAGGCAAGTTGACTAGCGAACTCACGGGTAAGCATTTAGTGCTTGGCCTCACCGGCGGTATCGCCTGCTACAAGATCGCGGAACTCACGCGCCTCTTGATCAAGGCGGGCGCGACCGTGCAAATCGTGATGACGGAAGCGGCCACGCAGTTCATCACGCCAGTCACCATGCAGGCGTTGTCGGGCCGTCCCGTCTACACCTCGCAATGGGACGCGCGCATGCCGAACAACATGCCGCATATCGATCTTTCGCGCGAGGCGGATGCCATCGTCATCGCACCCGCATCCACCGACTTTCTCGCGAAACTCGCGCACGGCATGTGCGACGACCTGCTCTCGACCTTGTGCATTGCACGCGATTGTCCGCTGCTCGTCGTGCCCGCCATGAACAAGCAGATGTGGCAAAACCCGGCCACGCAGCGCAACGTCGCGCACATTCGCGGCGATGGCATCGAGGTGCTAGGACCGGATTCGGGCTCGCAAGCGTGCGGCGAGGTCGGTGACGGACGCATGCTCGAACCCGAAGCCACGTTCGAAGCCATCTGCGCCTTCTTCCAGCCGAAGATTCTGCGCGGTCAGCGCGTGCTCATCACGGCCGGCCCGACTTTCGAGCCGCTCGATCCCGTGCGCGGCGTCACGAACCGTTCATCAGGAAAGATGGGCTTCGCGCTCGCGCGTGCGGCGGCGCAAGCCGGCGCGGACGTGCATCTGGTGGCGGGGCCCGTTTCGCTGCCAACGCCCTGGGGCGTGTATCGGCAAGACGTGCAGACGGCCATGCAGATGCATGACGCCGTCATGCAGGCCACGCCCGATGCGGACATTTTCATCGCGGTCGCGGCGGTCGCGGACTGGCGTGTGGATCATGTCAGCGAGCACAAGATCAAGAAGGTCGCGGGTCAGCCGTTGCCATCATTCGAGTTCGTCGAGAATCCGGACATTCTTGCGTTGGTGGCCAAGCAGCCGAACCCGCCCTATTGCGTCGGCTTCGCGGCGGAAAGCGGCGATCTTGACGTTCACGGCGAAGAGAAGCGCAAGCGCAAAAACGTGCCGCTTCTGATCGGCAATCTCGGTCCGCTCACGTTCGGCCGCGACGACAACGAAGTCGTGCTCTTCGAAGCATCCGGCGCGACACCCTTGCCGCGCGCCGACAAAGCGACGCTTGCTCGCACGCTGATCGGCGAAATAGCGAAACGCGCGCCACGCGGCGGCGGCTCGATACTCTCCTAAGCCCATGACAAAGCTCTCGGTTTTAGACCAGACGCCTGTGATCCACGGTCACTCGACCGCGGATGCCATCGCGGCCACGCTCGATCTCGCGCAACTCGCGGACGACCTCGGCTACACGCGCTACTGGTGCGCGGAGCATCACGGTTTGTACGGTGTGTCGAACCCGTGTCCGGAAGTGATGCTCGCGCGTATCGGAAGTCTCACGAAACGTATCCGCATTGGCTCGGGCGGTGTCATGCTGCCCTACTACAGTTCGTTCAAGGTGGCCGAACAGTTCCTGATGCTCGAAGCGCTGTTTCCGAATCGCGTGGACTTGGGTGTCGGGCGCGCGCCGGGCGGCGACATGCGCACGGCGCAGGCGGTGGCCGCGGGTTCATACAATCGCGGCGACATTTTCCCGCAGCAAGTGGCCGAACTCGTCGCGCTTTTCAAAGGCGAACTGCCCGACGATTCACTCGCGAAAGGCGTGCTGCTTCAGCCGCAGATCGAAACGCGTCCGCAACTGTGGATGCTCGGCTCCAGTGATTTCGGCGGCTTGCTCGCCGCGCAACTCGGCATTCGCTTTGCGTTTGCGCACTTCATCAACGCGCAGTATGGGCATCGCGTGGCGGAGGCTTATCGCGAGCGTTTCACGGCCGGCCACGAGGAGAAGCCTTATCTCGCCGCAGCCGTTTTCGTGATTTGCGCCGATACCGACAAGGAAGCCGATGCGCTCGAACGCGCGGTGGATCTGCGGCGCGTGCAAATGGCTTATGGTTTGAATCAGCCTATTCCGTCGATTGCGCAGGGCATCTCGCAGGTCTACGGCGAACGCGAGCTCGCAGTGATCGCGCATGAGAAAGCGCGCAGTATCATCGGCACGCCAGAGCGCGTGACGGAAAAGCTGCATGCGCTGCAAGAGCAATTCGACGCCGATGAAGTCATCGTGCTCACAGTCGCCGGCAGCTATGCCGCGCGCACGCGGTCCTATCAACTTCTCGCCGAGGCATTCGAACTCGGCCGCCACGCTCAAAAGAACGTATGAAACTCGACGTCAAGATTCTCGATGCGCGCATGCGCGATTTCCTGCCCGCGTATGCCACGCCTGGCAGCGCGGGTCTCGACCTGCGCGCGTGTCTGGACGAGCCGATGGTCATCGAGCCGCATCAAACCGTGCTCGTGCCCACTGGCCTCGCCATTCATCTCGCGGATCCCGGTTATGCGGCGCTGATTCTGCCGCGATCAGGACTCGGTCATAAACATGGCATCGTGCTTGGCAATCTGGTCGGTCTGATCGATTCGGATTATCAAGGGCAACTGATGGTATCTACGTGGAATCGCGGGGACACTGCATTCACGTTGAACCCGATGGAACGTCTTGCGCAGTTGGTGATCGTGCCGGTGGTGCAGGCACAGTTCAATATCGTCGATGATTTCGATGCCAGCGCGCGTGGCGCGGGTGGTTTCGGTAGCACGGGCAAGCACTGAGCCGCATCGGGTCGGGCTGCAACGGCCCGATCATTCGTTTTCTATTCGAGCGCCATCCCCGGCGCGCGCCCCGATACGGTGCGCAAATCTCGGATTTCTCCCATTCTGGCATTTATTTCCGCCACCTATAAATCGGGTGTCGAACTGATTTAAAGGTGTTCGGCACCACGCCTCGATAAGCTGGCAGCGGCTATCGAGATTCTCAATATCTTGATTGTTCTAGGAGCCGACAAACAAGACACATTGCAATTAGTTCGTTGTACATACTTAAATAAAGTAAGTTCACAAAGGCTCGTTATTATTTCGTATATCGAATTGATAATGATTCCAGCCGAAATAACGAATGGAGCAAGAACATGCAGATCAAATATGATGCAGTCGTCGGTGCGGGCGCCAATGAATGGTACGGCACGATCATCGTCTCCAACCTGCGCTATGAAGACGACAGCGCGGTCACGGTCGACAACTATCTTGCGTTCAACTTTCACTCCCCAGCCAATATCGACGCTACGGCAATCACGCCAGCGTATGCCGTGTACGTGATCGGAGACATTACCGCCGACGTTTCGCAACTGGGCGACGGCACTTTCGACGCCACCGTGACGATCGACTACACCACGTCCTACACGATGCAGCCGGCGGATCAGATCACCATCGGCATCAATGGGAATCTGGTAGCCAGCCCCGACACGTGGCTCAATTCGTTCACCTTCGCGGCGGACCAGTCGCCCGATATCGAAGGAACCCTGTCAATCACGTGTCCGGCCGCGCCCGATCCCGCGCTGTCCGGTGTGCTTCCCACACTCACGCTGACTCAGGGGGACGCGGCCGTCACCGTCGTCCTTTGCTATGACCAGACGTGTACGTCCGAACTGGAACAAGGCACGTATAGCGTGATAGCCAACCCTGTTGTCACGGGCGATGAGACGGTCCTCGCTCCGTTGCTCGTGGACCAGTCGACCGTCAAGATCGTGGCGGGTCAAACCTCGTCGCTTAAAGCGAGCTTTGGTCCGGTCGAATATTACTGTTCGCTCGATCTCTCGTTTAGCGCGCTTACCGGCCTTTCGACCGAAACGCTTCATGTGACGGTGAACGACATCGAGACCGGCGCGACGCTCGCATTATTCGACACCCGGACGAACAGCGTCGTTTCGCTACGCAAGCTGCCACCCTCGGGCAGCGCACGAGTCTCGATTCAAAACGTCGCGCTCAATAATGTCGAATACTCGTTCTCGGTGCCGCTCGTCACGCTGACGAACGCACTGCAAACGTTGACGATCAGTGATTCGATGATCACCACCTCGAACGTCCCCACCACGGGCTATGTCGAGCTGCCGATCAATATCACGGCTCAGGATGCGGTCGATCATGCGATCGAGTTGCGTCTGACGGGCGGTTCCATGACCTATGTGCAGAACGTATCCGCCAAGTCGCAACAGACGGCATTCGCCGTTCCGATACAGCCAGGCAGCTATAGCACGACGGCGGGCGATTTCCTTCTCGCGGGCGTGGTCTATGTCGTCGAGGCACCGTCCTCGCTCAACGTGACGAACGACGAGAGCGCGCATCTCGATGTGAGCATTACGACCTCCGCCAATCTCACCGTGCCCGGCTTTCCGAACTATCTGTCGTTCGGCGGCTGTACCGATCTCGTGCCGAGCAATGAAGCGGATTTCGTCGCCGCGCGCGCAACTTCGATCTTCTGTTATGCCGGAACGGACGGCGCTGGCGACGCCAGCACGTATCTGACGGACGACCCTCAGACCCGCGCGACGATCTCGCTCGCCCGTTCAGTCGAGGACGACTTGGGCAATGTGCAGCCGGTGCTGCCCGTAATGGTGTCCTACACCTGCAACCTGTCGCTCGGCGACACGCCGGACCAGTTGGCGAACGCGGACGCTCACGCACACAGCTTCGCGAACTACATTCTGGCGCTCAATATCGCGAACGAGGCGATCGACAGCGCGCATCCGGTGCCGGCGGGATTCATCGTGAATCCTGACTTCCTCGGCTCATGCGAGCAGGGTAAATATGCTCCGACCTACGCAATGCCGGTACGCGCGCCGCTGCAGACCGCGCTCGATCACTGGCAGGTCACGGCCACGATTCCCGCTAACGTCACGGAGGACATCAAAGGCTACGTGCTGGCCGTGAACTGGCTGACGCGCACCATCGCGCCCAAGGTGACTTTCGGCTGGCAGATCAACCTTTGGGGTGTGGGCTACTCGGAGTGGATCTACGAGGCCGACGTCGATCCCGCGCAAATGGCGCAGCAGACGGCGAGCTATGTCCAGAGCCTTGGCGTCTACGACGAGCCGTACAAGCCCGACTTTCTGGCTATCGACCGGTACGAAGCCGACGACTTTACTCAGCGCGCCTACGAGAATGGCTACTGCTACGGCCCACGCGAATGGGATCGCTTTTTCGACTTTTGCAAGGCCGTCAGTCGTGCGCTCAAGTTGCCCGTGATGCCGTGGCAAATTCCAGCCAGCCACATACCGACCGTTGACGACCCGGTCGCGGACCCGTTCGATTCGCAGCACTGGGGCACGGGCGGAAGCTGCATTCTCGGCGATCCGGCAATCGGCTCGGATGCGAGCCACGTCAATGCAACCGTGCTTGCGCTGCCTTTCCCCGATGCGTTCACGCAATACATGGGCAACACGGTCGCGGACATGTTCACGCGCTCCGAGCCGTTCGATATCACCAACCCCCTCTACGGCGACTTTCCACTGCGTGGCATTTTCACCTTGTTGCTCGGCGGCGGCGCGACGACGGGCATCGTCACGACCATAGGCAACCCGGAACCGTGGACCAGACAGAAGCTGAATGTCTACATGGATAACCCGATCTCGCTCGATCACTAGGAATCTGGGCGAGAAGCGTAAAAAAAACGGCGCGGATTCAATCCGCGCCGTTTTTGTCTTCAACCGCAAAAAAATCAATCTACCTCGATCGCTTCCGGATTCGGATTACGCGGCGGAGCCGTGTTTTCGTCGAAGGTCAGTTGCACCTTGTCTTCCGCATCGACGTCCACCGTTACGCGACCACCGTTCAGCAGCTTGCCGAACAACAACTCGTCGGCGAGTGCGCGGCGGATGGTGTCCTGAATCAGACGCTGCATCGGTCGCGCGCCCATCAGCGGATCGAAACCGTGCTTCGCCAAATGCTTGCGCAGGGCGTCGGTAAAGACCGCGTCGACCTTCTTCTCGTGCAGCTGATCTTCCAGTTGCATGAGGAACTTGTCGACCACGCGCAGGATGATTTCCTCGTCCAGCGAACGGAAGCTGATGATCTGATCCAGCCGGTTGCGGAACTCAGGCGTAAACATCCGCTTGATGTCGGCCATTTCGTCTCCCGACTCGCGCTTCGCGGTGAAACCGATCACCGCCTTGCCCATGGCCTCGGCGCCCGCGTTCGTCGTCATGATGATGATGACATTGCGGAAGTCCGCCTTGCGGCCATTGTTGTCGGTCAAGGTGCCGTGGTCCATCACCTGCAACAGCACGTTATAGATGTCCGGATGCGCCTTCTCAATTTCGTCCAGCAGCAGCACGCAATGCGGCTTCTTCGTGACGGCCTCGGTCAGCAAACCGCCCTGGTCGAACCCGACGTAGCCCGGCGGCGCGCCGATCAACCGGCTCACCGCGTGACGCTCCATGTATTCCGACATGTCGAAGCGCAGCAACTCGATACCCAGCGTGAACGCCAGTTGTTTCGCGACTTCGGTCTTGCCGACACCGGTCGGGCCGGAAAACAGGAACGCGCCGATCGGCTTGTCCATCTTGCCAAGACCCGCACGCGCCATCTTGATCGACGCCGACAGCGCATCGATAGCCGGATCCTGACCGAACACGACCGCCTTCAGGTCGCGATCGAGCGTCTGCAGCTTGCTGCGATCGTCCTGCGACACGCTTTGCGGCGGGACGCGCGCGATCTTCGAGATGATCTCTTCGATCTCGCTCTTTCCAATAGTCTTCTTCTGCTTCGACTTCGGCAAAATGCGCTGGGCCGCGCCCGCTTCGTCGATCACGTCGATCGCCTTGTCCGGCAGATGACGATCCGTAATGAAGCGCGCCGACAGTTCAGCAGCCGCCGACAGCGCGCCCGACGAATATTTCACGCCGTGGTGCTCTTCGAAACGCGACTTCAAACCGCGCAGAATCGCAACTGTCTGCTCGACCGAAGGCTCGGTGACATCGACCTTCTGGAAACGCCGCGAAAGCGCCGCGTCCTTCTCGAAGATGCCGCGATATTCGGTGAACGTGGTCGCGCCAATGCACTTCAACTGTCCCGACGACAACGCCGGCTTCAGCAGGTTCGACGCGTCGAGCGTACCGCCCGAAGCCGCGCCAGCGCCGATCAGCGTATGAATTTCGTCGATGAACAGAATGGCGTGCGGACGCTCTTTCAGTTCCTTCAATACCGTCTTGAGACGCTGCTCGAAATCGCCGCGATACTTCGTGCCCGCCAGCAACGCGCCCATATCGAGCGAGTAGACCTGAGCGTCGGCCAGAATGTCCGGCACTTCGCCGCGCGTGATGCGCCAGGCGAGGCCTTCCGCAATCGCGGTCTTACCCACGCCCGCTTCGCCGACCAGCAGCGGATTGTTCTTGCGGCGACGGCACAGCACCTGCACCACGCGCTCGACTTCGGACTCGCGGCCGATCAGCGGATCGATCTTGCCGTCCTTCGCGCTTTGGTTGAGGTTTTGCGTGAATTGTGCGAGCGGCGTTTCCTTCTGCGCCGCGGCGTCTTCCGACTCCGGATTCGCCTCGCTGCTCGCCTTGGCCGCATCGCCGCTACTGCTCTTGGCAATACCGTGCGAAATGAAATTCACGACATCGAGACGCGTCACGCCCTGCTGTTGCAGGTAGTAGACCGCATGCGAATCCTTCTCGCCGAAGATCGCGACGAGCACATTCGCGCCGGTCACTTCCTTCTTGCCGTTCGAGGTCGATTGCACATGCATGATCGCGCGTTGAATCACGCGCTGGAAACCAAGCGTCGGCTGAGTATCGACGTCGTCCGTGCCGGGCACGGTCGGCGTGTTGTCATGAATGAAATTGCGCAGGTTCTGACGCAAATCTTCAATGTTGGCTGCGCAGGCACGCAACACCTCAGCCGCGGTCGGATTGTCCAAAAGGGCGAGCAAGAGATGCTCGACCGTAATGAACTCATGCCGCGCCTGACGTGCTTCCATAAACGCCATGTGCAGACTGACTTCCAGTTCCTGGGCAATCATGCTTCCTCCATCACGCACTGCAGCGGATGACCCGCCTGCCGTGCATGGCTAACGACTTGCTCAACTTTGGTCGACGCAATGTCTCGCGTGTAGACCCCACAAACTCCCCTGCCTTCGCGATGAACCTTCAGCATGATCTGCGTCGCAGTCTCACGATCCTTATTGAAGTATTCCTGCACGATCATCACGACGAATTCCATCGGCGTGAAGTCGTCGTTCAGCAGCACTACCTTGTACATCGCCGGCTGCTTGAGCTTCTGCTCCTGCCGCTCAAGTACCGTGCCGTCCTGCTTGTTGGGATTTGTCGCCATACACCCATTCTAAACAACACCGATTCCACCGCAATCGTCGCACCAGCGCCGGTCACCCGGTCGATATTACTGCTGGCTGCAACGCTCACAGATGGAACGTCCATTCAATCCTGCCGCTGCTTATCACGTCAGCGCGGCCCGCTTGCACCTCGTTGAAACCAGTATCGCACAGCTTCAAAAAAAACAAACTGCACGCCGGGTGCCGGGGGCCGCCGGGTTACCACACAAGTGAGACGATTATGCGACTTTTCAAGATGGCTTGCTTGGGCGGCTGCGCACACGCAATGCAGGAATTACCCTACGAATGCGACATACACAACGAGCTTAACGGCCATCTCAAAATTTCCTTGACACCCGATTTAAGAGATTCAACAATCAAACTGGCACTTTTTTCCGGGGGCCTCCGGAAACAGAAAAAGAGCCGAGGTGAGCTAGTGAGGAGGACGCGGTTCACAAAGTGGGGTGGCCGACGAGCTTTTCGAGCGTGCTCTGGTTGCGACAAGAGTTAGAGGGGATGTACGAATGTCTACTGGTACGGTCAAATGGTTTAACGACGCGAAAGGTTACGGATTCATCACGCCCGATGAAGGCGGCGAGGATCTGTTTGCACATTTCTCGGCGATTCAAATGAACGGTTTCAAGACGCTCAAGGAAGGCCAGAAGGTCTCCTTCGAGATCGTCCAGGGACCGAAGGGCAAGCAGGCTTCCAACATCCAGGACACTGTCTGAGACGCGGACTGACCGTAAGAAGCGCAAAGCCTTTGAAACCCGGCCCAGGCCGGGTTTTTTTATTGCCTGTTTCTACGCGTTTTACCAAAGACAAAACCCCAAAGACTTTAAGCCCTTGGGGTTTTAATGCAAATGCCGGTGATTCGTTGCGGCCGCGCAGTCACATATTCTCGATCATTACTTCGCCGAAACCCGAACACGAAACTTGCGTCGCGCCTTCCATGAGACGCGCGAAGTCGTAAGTAACGCGTTTGGACAGAATGGATTGTTCCATTGAATCGATGATTCGATCCGCCGCCTCGGTCCAGCCGAGATGACGCAGCATCATCTCGGCGGACAAAATTTCCGATCCCGGATTCACATAATCCTTGCCGGCGTACTTCGGCGCGGTGCCGTGAGTGGCTTCGAACATTGCAACCGAGTCCGACATATTGGCGCCCGGCGCAATGCCGATCCCGCCGACCTGCGCCGCGAGCGCATCGGAAATGTAATCGCCGTTCAAGTTCAGCGTGGCGATCACGTCGTATTCGGCGGGGCGCAAAAGAATCTGCTGAAGGAACGCATCCGCGATCACGTCCTTGACGACGATATCGCCACCCGTCTTCGGATTTTTCACCTTCATCCAAGGGCCGCCGTCGATAAGTTCCGCGCCGAACTCCTTCTGCGCGAGCGCATAGCCGTAATCGCGGAACGCGCCCTCGGTGAACTTCATGATGTTGCCCTTGTGCACGAGAGAAACCGAGCGGCGCTCGTTGTCGATGGCGTATTGAATTGCCTTGCGCACGAGCCGCTCGGTGCCCTCGCGCGACACCGGCTTGATGCCGAGCCCCGACGAGTCCGGAAAGCGGATCTTCTTCACGCCCATTTCCTCGCGCAGAAATTGGATGACCTTCTTCGCTTCCGGCGATTCGGCGGGCCACTCAACGCCCGCATAGATGTCTTCCGAGTTCTCGCGAAAGATCACCATGTCGACCTTTTCTGGCTCGCGCACGGGCGAAGGCACGCCTTTGAAGTAGCGCACCGGCCGCAGACAAACGTAGAGGTCCAGCTGCTGGCGCAGCGCGACGTTGAGCGAGCGAATGCCGCCGCCCACCGGCGTCGTGAGCGGTCCCTTGATGGACACGAGGTACTCCTTCACCACGTCGAGCGTTTCGTCCGGCAGCCAGACGTCGGGACCGTAGACGCGCGTCGCCTTCTCGCCCGCGAAGATCTCCATCCATTGAATCTTGCGCTTGCCACCGTAGGCCCGCTCGACCGCCGCATCGACCACTTTGATCATGACCGGCGTGATGTCGACGCCCGTACCGTCACCTTCGATATACGGGATGATCGGCTGATCCGGGACGTTGAGCGAGTAATCCGCGTTGACGGTGATCTTTTCACCGTCCGCCGGAACCTGGATGTGCTGATACGGCATGGTCGACTCCAAAGAAGGCCGGGCTCGAATGGAAGCTGGCGCGATAGTGCGGACGATTCGCGGACCATGAACGTCGACGGCGCCCGCGAGCATGGCCAGAACAGCATTCTAACCACGCGCGAGTACAGCCGGTCGCCGTTCGAAGCCTGGCGTCGCGCTTGCGTCGGCTCGCGTCAGGATTGGGGGCGGCTCATTATGCATTAAGATGCCGCTTCGAATTCCGCCGCGCCTTCCTCCGATGCCGCTCATCGCGCTCAATAAACCCTTCGGCACCATCTGCCAGTTTTCCGCGCACGAAACGCGTCCCTCGCTCGGCGACTGGGTAAAGACGCCGGGCGTGTACCCGGCGGGCCGGCTCGACGCCGACAGCGAAGGCCTGCTATTACTCACCGACGATGGCGCGTTGCAGGCGCGTATTGCCGAGCCGCGTCACAAGCTCGTCAAGCGTTATTGGGCGCAAGTGGAAGGCGCCCCTGACGATGCCGCGCTCGCGCATCTCGCGAAAGGCGTCGATCTGGGCGACTACGTGACGCGTCCGTGCCAATGCGCCTTCGTCGCCCAAGAAGATAGCGACGCGCTCTGGCCGCGCAATCCGCCGATCCGCTATCGCGCGGCAATCCCCACGACGTGGATCGAGCTCGCCATCACCGAGGGCAAGAACCGGCAGGTCAGGCGCATGACCGCAGCCGTGGGCTATCCGACGTTGCGGCTCGTGCGCGTGGCTGTCGGCGCACTCGATATCTTCGCGCTCGGACTCGCGCCGGGCGAATGCATCGAGGTGAATGCGCGTGCGCCGTGGCGACGCGCTTAAAGCTTTATCGACGATAAGCGTCACGTCGTGCGTTTAAATGGCGTGTCGTGTAAGCACGCGTGCAAAGCGCCGAGAAACTTTTTGCCGCGCGTTTGCAAATCTCTTTCAAACGACGTCAACCGAGTCTTCACGCGATGCGTTAAGGACCGCAGATGCCGAACAAAGCTATCCGGCATGAGCGATAAACCAATTGAATATGCTGTGTGCTCCAGGGTATTTGAAAGGTCAAAGCGCTCACAGCTGTATCGAAGACCAAATCATCGATACGACTGTCAACCGAAAGGTGGATGGCTCGTTTACCGACATGACTCCATGACCGGGTCGTTTGGTTAATCAACTCAAGCTAGAGGATTCACAAATGAACAAACTGATCGCTGCTCTCGTCGCTGGCCTGTTCGCAACGGCTGCATTCGCACAAGCATCGGCACCGGAAGCTGCTGCTCCGGCTGCTGCTTCGTCGGCACCGGCAAAGAAGGCTCACAAGTCGCACAAGAGCTCGAAGAAGCACGCGCACAAGAAGGCTGCCGCTTCGGCACCGGAAGCCGCTTCGGCAGCTCAGTAAGTTCGTTGTAAGAGGCGGTATAGCGAAGTTCGATGTTGCATTACCTGCAAAATCAATAACGAGCAATATCGCCGTCTTTACGGCGTTGAAGGGCAGATGGCCAACACGGCATCTGCCCTTTTGTTTTATCGACTCGCCTCATGGCACGCGCTTCGAGTAACATTCGCGAGTTTGCCGTGAGCCTGCCGGATTCTCGGCGCATCGATTCTTGATAAGGAGCATCGTCGTGATTCCGTTGTTTCATGCTTTGAAGTCTTCATTCGGTCCGAATCACTCAAATTGGCGTTCGCGCATTGCGAGCCGCGCGCTTGCCGCCGTGCGAGCATTAACTATTGCGTTGTTGTTGCCGTTTGCGGCAATGCCGCTTGCACAAGCGCAGACCATGCCGCCCGGTGCCAAGCAACCTTCCGATTTCCCCCGCGCAAGACTCACCGCCGGCATGTTCGTGATCGATGCCGCTGTCGCCGCCAACGACGCTGATCGCGAGCAAGGCCTCATGTATCGCACGCAGCTTGCATCGAACGAAGGCATGCTCTTCGTGTTTCAGGAAAACGCGGTCCACTGCTTCTGGATGAAGAACACGCTGATCCCGCTGTCGATCGCGTTCATTCGCGCGGATGGCACCGTCACCGACATCGACGAGATGCAAGCCGAAACCGAGAACAACCATTGCCCGCGCAACAACGGCGTTTATGCCCTCGAAATGAGCAAGGGCTGGTTCACGGCCAAAGGCATCAAGCCGGGAACGAAGATTTCGGGCTTGCCGGCCGCACAGTAATCGCGGCAACTGCTGGAAAGATAAAGAGGCGCGTCACGTGAACGCGCCTTTTTTTCGTCCATACCGGCCGCATATGGCCGTCTCCGAGCCTTTTCGATTGCCGCAGGAGCGTTCCAGCGAGTTTCCTGCAAAGACCTTGCCAACGCGCTATCCTAAAAAGATTATCGCGATGCCGTTGCGAGCCCGGACGGCAATCGTGTGGCGGCGTGCACGGAATATGCGCATGCCGCCAGGGCTTACTACTCCAAAGGAGGTTCACGTGCCCCGCAAGACTCCCATCGAGCGCTACCGGAATATCGGCATCAGCGCTCACATCGACGCCGGCAAGACCACCACCACCGAGCGCATTCTTTTCTACACCGGCGTGACGCACAAGATCGGCGAGGTGCACGACGGCGCGGCCACGATGGACTGGATGGAACAGGAGCAGGAGCGCGGCATCACGATCACGTCGGCTGCAACCACGGCCTTCTGGAAAGGCATGGCGGGCAATTATCCTGAACACCGCATCAATATCATCGATACGCCGGGACACGTCGACTTCACCATCGAAGTCGAACGCTCGATGCGCGTGCTCGATGGCGCGTGCATGGTCTACGACTCGGTCGGCGGCGTGCAGCCGCAGTCGGAAACCGTGTGGCGTCAGGCGAACAAGTACAAGGTGCCGCGCATTGCGTTCGTCAACAAGATGGACCGCGTCGGCGCGGATTTTTTCCGCGTGCAGCGGCAAATCGGCGAGCGTCTGAAGGGCGTGGCCGTGCCGATTCAAATTCCTATCGGCGCGGAAGATCACTTTCAGGGCGTGGTCGATCTCGTGAAGATGAAGGCCATTCTCTGGGACGACGACAGCCAGGGCATCAAGTTCACCTATGCGGAGATTCCCGACAACCTCAAGGAACTCGCGCACGAATGGCACGGCAAGATGGTCGAGGCCGCCGCCGAAGCCAACGAGGAACTGCTCGAGAAGTACCTCGAGAACCACGAAAGCCTGACCGAGGAAGAAATCAAGGCGGCGCTCAGGCAGCGCACCATCGCGAACGAAATCGTGCCGATGCTTTGCGGCAGCGCGTTCAAGAACAAGGGCGTGCAGGCCATGCTCGACGCGGTGATCGACTATCTGCCGTCGCCGGTGGACGTGCCCGCCATCCTTGGCCATACGGAAGACGACCAGGAAGCGGAACGCCATCCGAGCGATGACGAGCCGTTCGCCGCCCTCGCCTTCAAGATCATGACGGACCCGTTCGTCGGCCAGTTGATCTTCTTCCGCACGTATTCGGGCGTCGTGAATTCCGGCGATACGGTCTACAACCCGGTGAAGGAAAAGAAGGAACGCCTCGGCCGTATCCTGCAGATGCACGCCAACGAGCGCAAGGAAATCAAGGAAGTGCGCGCGGGCGACATCGCGGCGGCGGTCGGTCTCAAGGAAGCGACCACGGGCGACACGCTCTGCGATCCGAACCACGTCATCATCCTCGAACGGATGATCTTCCCGGAACCGGTGATCTCGCAGGCCGTCGAGCCGAAGACGAAGGCCGACCAGGAAAAGATGGGTATCGCGCTGAACCGGCTTGCGCAGGAAGATCCTTCATTCCGCGTCACGAGCGACGAGGAATCCGGTCAGACCATCATCTCCGGCATGGGCGAACTGCACCTTGAAATTCTCGTCGACCGGATGAAGCGCGAGTTCGGCGTCGAAGCGACGGTTGGCAAGCCGCAAGTGGCGTATCGCGAGACGGTGCGCAACAAGGTCACGGACGTGGAAGGCAAGTTCGTCAAGCAATCGGGCGGGCGCGGCCAATACGGCCATGCGGTCATCACGCTCGAACCGGACCCGGGTAAGGGCTACGAATTCGTCGATGCCATCAAGGGCGGCGTGATTCCGCGCGAATACATCCCGGCGGTCGACAAGGGCATTCAGGAAACGCTCAAGGCAGGCGTGCTGGCGGGCTATCCTGTCGTCGACACCAAAGTAACGCTGACCTTCGGTTCCTATCACGATGTCGACTCGAACGAAAACGCCTTCCGCATGGCAGGCTCCATCGCGTTCAAGGAAGCGATGCGCCGCGCGCGGCCGGTGCTGCTCGAACCGACCATGGCCGTCGAAGTGGAAACGCCCGAGGAGTTCATGGGCAACGTGATGGGCGATCTGTCAAGCCGTCGCGGCATCGTGCAGGGCATGGACGATATCGCGGGCGGCGGCGGCAAGATCGTGCGCGCCGAGGTGCCGCTGGCCGAGATGTTCGGCTACTCCACTTCGCTGCGTTCGCTCACGCAAGGCCGCGCGACCTACACGATGGAGTTCAAGCACTACACCGAGACGCCGTCCAACGTGTCCGAAGCGATCATCAATTCCAAAGGAAAATGATCGCCGCTTAAGACGTGTAATATCGGAAGTCCGTTGCTCGCGCGTTGTTGGTGGCGGCAACGGACTTTTTTTATCCGCAGACCAAAACGACAAACCCGACGCGATCACCACGACCATCACGACCACTATGAGCGACGCACATCACACCGATTGGCGCGAGCACGGCGTCAAGGTCATCAAGGGCGACCAGCTCGACACCAACACCGCGCAGACGCCGGGCATGAACCGCGCGGCCGCGATCAATGCGGCGCGCGTCGGTGCGCAGAAAATCTGGGCGGGCACGGTCACGATCCATCCGAATGCGAAGACCGGCGCGCATCATCATGGCGCGCTCGAAAGCGTGATCTACGTCGTGCGCGGACAGGCGCGCATGCGCTGGGGCGAACACCTCGAATTCACCGCCGAAGCCGGTCCGGGCGACTTCATCTTCGTGCCGCCTTACGTGCCGCATCAGGAAATCAACGCGAGCACCGACGATCCGCTCGAATGCGTGCTCGTGCGCAGCGACAACGAAGCCGTCGTCGTGAACCTGAATATCGATGCCGTGGAAGCGCCCGAAGAAGTCTTCTGGGTCGACCCGATCCACAAGCATCCGCACGATCATTGACATACCGGCCGCACGCCTTGGCATGCGGCCCGTTCCTTGCTTCCTCGAAACGACGCGGCAACGCTTTTCGCGTGGCCGAACGCATAACGACAACCCGCATACGGAACGACCACCGATGAAGAAATCCTCGACCGACGCACATCACCTCGACGCAGCGCGCACTCATGCGGGCGAACTGGGTAATCATGCGATCGACGAATTCAAGGCAGGCCGGCTTACGCGCCGCGAGTTATTGCGGCATGCGAGCGTGCTGGGTATCGCGCTTTCGGCTGGCGGCTTGCTTGGACTCGGCGCGACGAACGCTCGCGCTCAGGCCGCGGCCAAGCCGGGCGGCACCATTCGCGTGGCGCATCTGACGCCCGCGGGCGCCGTCGATCCGCTCACCGTCACCGATGCCTCGGGTCTCGCGCTCATCAATCAGACAGGCGAATTCCTGATCGACGACGACAGCGAAAAGCTGGCGCTCAATCCCGCGCTCGCGCTGTCGTGGTCGTCGAATGCGAAGGGCGATGTCTGGACTTTCAAACTGCGCCAGAACGTGAAGTTCCACGACGGCCAGACCATGACCGCCAAGGACGTGGCCGCAACCTTCAACCGCCTGGCCGATCCGAACGCCGGTTCGGCCGCGCTCTCGGTTCTGAAAGGCGTGCTGTCGAAGGATTCCGCGAAGGCCATCGACGATCACACCGTCGAGTTTCATCTGGACGCGCCCAACGGCAATTTCCCCTATTACGTTTCGTCCGACAACTACAACGCCGTCATTCTCCCGGCGAATTTCACGGGTTCGTACGAGAAGACCTTCATGGGCACGGGCGCGTTCAAGCTCGAAAAGTACACGCCGAAAGTTGGCGCGTCGTTCGTGCGCAATCCCGACTACTGGGGCGCAAAAGCGCTGCCGGACCGCGTGAACTTCTCGTTCTATGCGGACCATCAGGCGCAGCTTCTTGCCATGCAAGGCCGCCAGGCCGATGTCATGGGCGACTTCACCGTGCAAGGCGGCGTCTCGATCCTGAGCAATTCGCAGTTCAAGGTACTGGGCGCGAAGTCGAGCTCGCATCGGCAGATTCACATGCGCTGCGACACCGGCCCGTTCAAGGACAAGCGCGTGCGCCAGGCGCTGGCGCTGGCGATCAATCGCGAAGTCATCGTGAAAGGGTTGTTCAAGGGCCGCGCGACCGTCGGCAACGACAGCCCGTTTGCGCCCGTGTTTCCGTCGAGCGATCTTTCCGTGCCGCAGCGCCATCTCGATGTTGCGAAGGCCAAGCAACTGCTCGGCGAGGCAGGCGTGGCGAACGGCTTCGACATCACGCTCACGACCGAAAAGTACATGGAAATTCCTGACCTCGCGGTCGTCGTGCAGAACGCGGCCAAGGCCGTGGGCATCCGCATCACGCTGAAGGTCGAAAGTCAGGATCTGTATTACGGCTCGGGCACGTTCGGCAAGTCGGACTGGCTGGATTCGCCGCTCGGCATCACGGACTACGGGCATCGCGGCGTGCCGAACGTGTTCCTCAATGCGCCGCTCACGAGCGACGGCACCTGGAACGCGGCGCACTTCAAGAATCCGGCTTACGACAAACTCGTCGCGCAATTCGTGGCCTCGCTCGACGTGGCATCGCAGAAGAAAGTGTCGGGCGACATTCAGCGTCTGTTGCTCGATGAAACGCCCGTGATCATCCCGTACTTCTACGACCAGCTGATCGTCACGCGCGCCAATGTTTCGGGCGTGCGCTTCAATGCGATTTCGCAGATGTGGTTCGACCGGGCGACGGTGTCGGCGGCTTAAAGGAGGTTCGCGAGGATGAGCACGATCACGCCCTCGACCCGCATGGGGCCGGCGCGCAACGGCGGCGCGAAAGCACGCCGCGTGTTGCGCTTCGTCGGCGTGCGCGTGCTGCTTGCGCTCGTCACGCTCTGGCTCTTGTCGATGATCGTCTTCGCCGGCGGCCAGTTGCTGCCGGGCGATGTCGGCCGCGCCATTCTCGGCCCGCTCGCGGATGCGCGCGCTGTCGCCGCGCTGAATCATCAGCTCGGCGTGGACCGGCCGCTTCTCACGCAATATTCGGCGTGGATCACGCATTTCCTGCGCGGCGACATGGGCGAGTCGTATGCGTTTCGCGCGCCGGTTGCACCGTTTATCGGCGAGGCGCTGTGGAATTCGGCGAAGCTCGGCGCGCTGGCGTTCATCGTCGTGGTGCCGCTCGGCATTGCAGGCGGCGTGTATGCGGCGCTGCACGCGGGGCGCTGGATCGACCGGATCATCAGCATTGGCGGACTCACGCTGACGGTCGTGCCGGAATTCGTTTCGTCGATCGTGCTGATCCTCATCTTCGGCGTGTGGCTGCAATGGCTGCCGATAGAAGCAAGCGCCAGCGCCGATGCCGGCATTCTCACGCAATTGCAGCATCTGATCCTGCCGGTGCTGCCGCTCGTCTTCGTGTTCTTCGGCTATATCGCGCGGATGGCGCGCGCGGGCACCGTCGAAGCGCTCGATGCCGACTACACGCGCACCGCAATCCTCAAGGGCTTGCCGCGCCGTATCGTGATCTGGCGGCACGTGCTGCGCAATGCGCTTCTGCCAACCGTGACGGTTGCCGCGACGCAGCTCGGCTACATGATCGGCGGGCTGGTCGTCGTGGAGACTCTCTTCCACTATCAGGGCATCGGCTCGCTGATCTACAACGCGGCGAAGGCCAAGGACTTCCCGATGCTCGAAGCAGGCGTACTCAGCATCGGCGTGATCTACACGGCGGCGAATCTGATCGCGGATGCGCTTTACGTCGTGCTGAATCCGCGTCTGCGCACGGCGGATTCGTCGGGAGATGGGCGATGAGCACGCAAGCCCTCGCTCCCGTCAAACCGAAGCGCTTCGAGGCGCTTTTCGCGCTGTTGCGCTCGGCGACCTTCGTCGTCGGCGTGTCGATCCTGCTCTTCTGGGTGCTGTGCGCCTTGTTCGGTCAGCATGCCGTGCCGATCGATCCCTACGCTTCCGATCCCTTGAACTCGCTCGCGCCGCCTTCCGGCGATCACTGGTTCGGCACCGATCAGCTCGGCCGCGACGTGTTCGCGCGCGTGATCGTCGGGTCGCGCGACATTCTCACCATCGCGCCGCTCGCGACACTCATCGGCACGGCTGCGGGCACGGCCATCGGCCTCGTGGTCGGCTACTTCGACGGCTGGGTCGATGCCGTCGTCGGCCGCGCTATCGACGCCCTTCTCGCGCTGCCGCTCGTCATCGTCGCGCTGCTGGCGCTGGCCGCCGTGGGCGCGAGCAATACGACGGTGATTATCGTGATCGGCCTGACCTTCGCGCCGATCACCGCGCGCACGGTACGCGCCGCCGTGCTGGGCGAACGCCATCTCGACTACGTGATGGCGGCGCAGTTGCGCGGCGAGAACGCGCTTTACATCATGTTCGCGGAGATTCTTCCGAACGTGCTGCCGCCAATCATCGTCGAAGCCACCGTGCGGCTCGGCTACGCGATCTTCGCGGTCGCGACGCTATCGTTCCTGGGATTCGGCATTCAGCCGCCGTCCGCCGACTGGGGACTTGCGTTGTCCGAAAGCTATACGCTGATGGCGGGCGGCGCGTGGTGGACGGTCGTGTTCGATGCCGCCGCCATTGCCTCGCTCGTCGTCGCTGTCAACCTCGTCGCGGATGCCGTGCAAGGAGTGCTCGACCGATGAACGGACCGCCGCCATCGGCATTTCCCACGTTCGGCGCCGCCAAGGGCGAAGCGACCGACGCGCTCACCATCGTCGGACTGACGGTGGCCTACCGTTCGCGCGGACGCGAGCGCGAAGTGCTGCAGGACGTCTCCTTGCGCGTGCGGCGTGGCGAAGCGTACGGACTCGTCGGCGAATCCGGCTGCGGCAAGTCGACGGCGGCGCTCGCGGTGCTGCGCTACTTGCCGAAGAACGGCCGCGTAAAGTCAGGCCGCATCTCGATAGCCGGGCGCGATGTCTCCGCGCTGTCCGCCGACGCCCTGCGCGAAATGCGTGCCGATGCCGTCTCCATGGTCTATCAGGACCCGGGGCGCGCGTTGAATCCGTCGCTGACCGTCGCGCGGCAAGTGTCCGAAGCCTTCGAGGCTTCGGGCGCTTCTGAAAGCGACGCGCTCGAGCGCACGGTGGAGATGCTGCGGCGTGTGCGTATTGCATCGCCCGAACGGGTGATGGAAAGCTACCCGCATCAACTGTCGGGCGGCATGCAGCAGCGCGTGGTGATCGCCATGGCGCTTGCCTGCAATCCCGAACTGCTGATTCTCGATGAACCCACCACCGGTCTCGATGCCACCGTCGAAGCTGAAGTGCTCGATCTCATTGCGCAATTGCGTGAGGAACTCGGCACCGCCGTGCTGTTCATCAGCCACAATCTCGCGGTGATCGGGCGCATGTGCGAGCGCGTCGGCGTGCTGTATGCGGGCAAGCTCGTCGAGGAAGGCGCAACCGCCGATGTCTTCGCAAAGCCGCGCCATCCATACACCGTGGGCCTGTTGCGCTGTCTGCCGACGAGTGGCCGCAGCAAGGAAAACGGCCGGCTCGACACCATTCCCGGTTCGTTGCCGCTGCCGGGATCGGTGACGCAAGGGTGCATCTTCGCCGCGCGCTGCAAGCTCGCCGACGAACGGTGTCTCAAGGAAGCGCCGCCGCCGTATCGGATGAGTGCCGCGCACGGCGATCAGATGGCGCGCTGTCACTATCACGAACGCGCGGAAATGCTGCCGCGTTCGACCGACGAAACGCCCGCCGCGCCTCCACTCGATCATCGAGCGCAACCGACGCTCGCGCTCACCGCACGCAACCTGTCCAAAACCTTCCATGTCGGCGATGAAGAAGTGCGCGCCGTTCACGATGTCTCGCTCGACCTCGTGCAAGGCGAAACACTCGGACTGGTCGGCGAATCGGGCAGCGGCAAAACCACGCTCGCCAAGCTGCTGCTGGGCCTCGTCTCGCCGGACAAGGGCGCGACGCTCGAACTCGACGGCCAGCATCTGCCCGAACGCGTCACGCGGCGCAGCGACGAGCAGGTGAAGTCGCTGCAGATCGTGTTTCAGAACCCGGATTCGGCGCTCAATCGCGCGCATTCGGTGCGCCGGCTGATTGCGCGTTCGCTGTCGAAACTCGCGTCGCTGCGTGGCGAAGCGAAGGAAAAGCGCCTGCAATCGCTGACCGAAGCCGTGCGTCTGCCGGAGCGCTATCTCGGCTCGCGCACGCGCCAGTTGTCCGGCGGGTTGAAGCAACGCGTGGCGATCGCGCGTGCTTTTGCGGGCGATCCGCGCGTCGTCGTCTGCGACGAGCCGACTTCCGCGCTCGATGTCTCCGTGCAGGCCGCCATCCTCAATCTGCTGGCGGACTTGCAGCGCGAACGGCGTGTGAGCTACGTGTTTATCTCGCACGATCTGCACGTCGTGCGCTATTTGTCGGATCGGATTGCGGTGCTGTATCTCGGACGCATCATGGAGATCGGCCGCGCGGCGGATGTCTTCACGGGGCCGCAGCATCCGTACACCGAAGCATTGCTCTCGTCGGTGCCCGCGCTCGAAAGCGCGCCCGTGCAAAACGAGCGCATTCGCTTGTCGGGCGAGTTGCCTAGTGCGGCGAATCCGCCTTCGGGATGCGTGTTCCACACGCGCTGTCCGCGCAAGATCGGCGACGTCTGCGAACGCGAGGCTCCGCCTTGCCGCGATGCGGGGCACGGTCATGCCATTCACTGTCATATTCCGGTCGAGGAGCTGCGCGCGCTGCAAAGTCCCGAAAAGGTGACTTAAGCGCCGCGCGCCCGGAACCAAAGTGCGTGTTTGCGCCTCTCATCGGTTCACTCTCAAAACAACGAGGATTCAATCGATGAAACCCACTCTCTCGCTCGCTCTCGCCGCAGCTTGTGCCTTCGGTTCCGCTGCCGCTCACGCGCAGACGGCGGCGCCTGCCGCCATCGACCAGAGCTTCACTGCTTATTCGCTCGCGCAGCAATGCGCCCAGAAGGGCGACAACACCGCGCAAGGTCAGTGCGTGGGCGCCGTGCGCGGCATCGTGCGGGGTTATCAGTACGGCGTGCTGTTCCTGTCGCAACGCGCGTCGCTGCAGGATGGCGACACCAAGCGCGTGTCGCTGTGCCTGACGGATACGTCGGTGTCATCGATCGTCGATGACTTCCTCACCGATGCGAAACAGGTGAACGAAGCTGATCTCAAGCGCACGCCGGCTGAAGTGGCGGTGCTGGGGTCGGTGCATTTGCATCACGCTTGCACGTGACTTGCACGTGCTTTGCACTTGAGCCCGCTCAAAGCATCTCCAACCCGCGCTTCGCTTTTGGCGGCTTGAACTGCTGATCGATATCCGCCAGTTCATTCGCCGACAACGCAAGGTCGAGCGCCGCGCGATTCTCGCGGATATGCGCAATATCCGCGGCTTTAGGAATCGCGAAGACTTGCGGCTGTTGCAGCACCCACGCGAGCGCGACCTGAAACGCCGATACGCCGCGCGCCGCCGCGATCTTCTCCAGCGCCCCGCCCCTCGGCAGACGCGCGTGATCGACGGGGCTATACGCCATCGCCGGAATGCGGCGCTCGCGCAACCACGGCAGCAGGTCGAATTCCGGTCCACGACGCGCGACGTTATAGAGAATCTGATCGGTTGCGCAGGCATCGCCGTGATCGAGCGAAAAAAGTTCTTCCATGTCGTCGGTGTCGAAGTTGCTCACGCCCCAGTGGCGAATCTTGCCATCGCGCCTGAGTTTTTCGAAGCCCGCGATCACGCCTTCCAGATCCTCGCCGCCGCGCCAGTGCAGCAAGTAAAGATCGATGCGGTCCGTCGCCAGTCGCTTCAGGCTGCGCTCGCACGCGCTCTGCACGCCGCGTTCATTGCCGTTATGCGGATACACCTTGCTGACGATGAACAAGTCCTCGCGCCGGTCGCCGAGCGCTTCGGCGATCAGCTTTTCGCTTTCGCCATCGCCGTACATTTCGGCGGTATCGATGAGCGTCATGCCGAGTTCCACGCCCTCGCGCAATGCGGCGATCTCGGTCTTGCGGGTGTTCGGGCGTTCGCCCATCTCCCAGGTTCCCTGGCCGAGCTTTGGAATGGTTTCGCCGTTCGGCAACGTGACGGTTGGCAGTGTGTGCGCCATGGAAAGCCTCCTTGTGCTGAAGGCCGATTATGTCGCAAGGAGCACTCCAGGTCTTCGCTAGACCAGTCCGACGACGAGCGGCCCGAGCAAGGTCAGAAGCACGTTCGCAAGCGCGTAGGTGACGGCGAACGCAGCCGTCGGCACCGGGCTTTCCGCCTTGTCGAGCACGCCGCCGAACGCCGGATTCGCACTGCGCGACCCCGACAGCGCGCCCGCGAAAACCGCCGCGTTGTCGTAGCGCAGGACATATCGGCCGAACAGCATCGTGAGAAGAAGCGGAAACAGCGTGACGAATACGCCGAGCAGAAAGATGGTCACGCCGCTTTGCTTCACCGTCACGACCGCCTGCAAGCCCGAGTTCAAGCCGACCACCGCGACGAACGCGGCCAGCCCGAAGTCCTTCAGCAATTGCGATGCGGCGGGCGGCATGACGCCATACATCGGATGCTTGCCGCGCATCCAGCCGAACAGAAGGCCCGTGAGCAGACAGCCGCCGCCCGAGCCGAGCGTGATCGGTATGCCGCCCACGCGCACCACGATCAGCCCGATCAGCAGTCCCAGCACGATACCCACGCCCATGTAGATGAAGTCGGTCTTGTCGGTAAAGGGAAGCTCGTAACCGGCGGCATCGACGGCGCGCTTCGTGTCTTGCGGCGAACCGTAGACGGTGATCACATCGCCATGTTCGAGGCGCGTTTCCGGCAGCACGGGCATAGGCAAACCGGCGCGCGAAATCTCCTGGATATAGACGCCGTGCCGCATGTCGCGATCCACGGTCGCGCGCAGCGCGGCGATCGTCGTGCGGTTCATGCCGCGCTTGGTGAACACGCCCTGACGCTTCTGCATGACGACGCTGATGCCGTCGGTGTCCGCGACTTCCTCGCCGAGTTGCGCCGCCGCGCTCACCATTACTTCGCGCCGTCCGACGACGAGCACGATATCGCCTGCCGCGAGCATGACGTCGGGGCGCGCTTCGAGCGCCTTGCCGCCGCGCCGGATGCGCTCGATGGTGATCATGTCCGCTTCGGCCATTTCGAGGTCGGCCACCGTGCGGCCCGCCGCGCCGCTTGCCGCCGTCACGCGAAACGCCCGCCCGACGAGCGCGGGCAACGCGGAAACCTGGCCCGCCGCGGGCCCGGATGCGCCGCCGCCCGCAAGCTGCCGCTCGGCATCGACGGATGCTTCCTTCAGGCTCTGTCCCATGAACTTCGGCAGGATGTTCACGCAGACGATGATCGCGCCGAGCGAGCCGAAGACGTAAGTCACGGCATAGGCAATGGCGACATCGGACTGGAGCGCCTTCGCTTCGGCGGCCGGCAAGCCGAGCCGCGCGATGGCGTCGCCCGCCGTGCCGATGATCGCCGATTGCGTCAGCGCCCCGCCCGCGAGTCCGGCCGCGAGTCCCTTGTTCAATCCGAAGACCTTCGCGCAGACGATCACCGTGACGAGCGCGGAGACGGCCAGAAACACGGCCATCGCGATTTCGCGCAGCGTCTTGCGATTGAGCGAATTGAAGAACTGCGGCCCGGAGTCGTAGCCGACCGCATAGATGAACACGGCGAACATCACCGCCTTCACGCCATTGTCGATTTGCACGCCGATCTGGCTGATCGCCACTGCCGCGAGCAGCGAGCCGCCCACGCCGCCCAGCTGGAACTTGCCGAAGTTGACCTGGCCGATGAGATAACCCGCCGCGAGCGAAAGAAAGAGCGCCGTTTCGGGCGACTTCTGAAAGACGAGGTGCAGCCATTCCATGTCGATGTCCCCTTCAGCCGAGCTTGCTCGCCAGCCCGACGACGAGCGGCCCGAGCAGCGGCAGCAGCGCGTTCGAGATCGCATAGGTGATGGTGTAGCCGATCACGGGCGTCGCGTTGCCCGTCACGCCGACGAGCGCGCTGATGGCGGGCGTGCTGCACTGCTGGCCGGCGATCGCGCCGAGCAGCATCGGCACTTCGAGCTTGAGCAGCATCCTGCCGATAAAAAGCGACGCGAGCGCGGGCCCCAGTGTGATGACGATGCCCGCAAGCGGCAGCGCGATACCGAATTCGCGAATCAGCCGCAGCGCGTCGGCGCCCGCCGACAAGCCCACCGCCGCGATGAAGGTGCACAGCCCGAAGTCCTTGAGAATCTGCGCGGCAGCGGATGGCAACGAGCCGATCACCGGATAGCGCGAACGAATCCAGCCGAACAGAAGACCTGCGAGAAGACAACCGCCGCCCGTGCCGAGCGTGATGTCGATGCCGCCGACACGCGCAGAAAACCGCCCGATCGCGATGCCCGCGATCACGCCGAGCCCGAGATACACGAAGTCGGTTTTTTGGGTCGCGCGGATGATGTAGCCGAGCTTCGACGCGCCGCGCGCGACATCTTCCTTGTTGCCGACGAGCGTCAGCACATCGCCGCGATGCAGTTGCGTGCCGGGCAACGCGGGAATGGTGCTGTCCAGTCGCGTCACGGCCGCGACGAAGACGCCGCGCCCTTCGCCCGGCGCGGCGCGGGCGCGCGCCTGGGCAAGCGTGAGGCCGTGCAGCGCGCGCGCTGTGAGCATGACATCGACTTTCTCGACGTAGACATCCGAGACGCCGCCGCCGAACACTTCCTCGCCGATGGCGGGCAGTGCCTCGACGATCGCCTCGCGGCGGCCGCCGACCATCACGCGGTCGTTCGCCTTCAAGATGACCGACGGCTGCGCCTTGATGACCGAGCGGTCGCGCAACACGCGCTGCACGCTGATGTTGTTGCCGAAGCGCTTTTCAAGATCGCCGATGGACTGGCCCGCGCCCGCCGTCACTTTCAGTTCGCGTCCGGCGAGAGGCGGCGCGGCAAGCGTCTGCCCTTCGGACAGCGCGCCGTCGCCACCGAGCTTGCGCCACACGCGCTCGGCTTCATCGCGCAGATTAACGCGCAGGATGAGCGGCGCGAACTGGCTCGAAAAGAGCACGATCGTGACGAGCCCGAACAAGTAGCTCACGCTGTACGCGGTCACGATATTCGCCTGCAAGCGCGCGATTTCCGCGGCCGGAAGCCCAAGCCGCCCGATGGCCTCGGACGCCGTGCCGATCACGGCCGATTCGGTGGCGCCGCCGGCCAGAAGTCCCGCCGCCGTGCCTGGATCGAGCCTGAGCAGGCGCACGCTCAGGAGCACGAGCGCCACCACTACGACGACTTCCACGAGTGAGAGGATGCCGTAGCGCCAGCCGCGTCCGACATTCGCGAAAAACTGCGGGCCGCCCGTGAATCCGAGCGCAAAGATAAACAGCGCAAAAGCGATATTTTTCAGATCGGGGGAAATTCGCGCGCCGCTTTGCCCGAGAATCAATGCGACGATGAGCGTGCCGCAAACGCCGCCGAGCTGAATCGGCCCGAGTTTGAAAGAACCAATAAAAAAACCAATCGCGAGACTCGCGAAGAGGGCTATTTCCGGTTGCGCCTTTAACAGAGTCCACAGCATGGTTGGTGTAGATCCGGTTGATTGTCGACAAACCTGGGGATTTATTTATTAACACATAGGCCGGGAAAATCCCGATTGGATTTTATCCATTTCGGCAGAGCGGCGGTATGTTTCTTAACATTAACGCATTACTAATCTCACGGTTAATTAGAATGCTGCTTTTTAGTATCCGCACAATACTTCATACAAGTTCGTTATGGCTTAGCCAGCTTGCATAAGCGCAGTTCCGTGCGATATCGCACCTTCGCGAGCAGATTCGTATAAAAATCAACCATCAAGCCTGTACATCTTCGAAAAACCGAAATAAAAACCCGTCACGTGCGCAATTACTCGATTTACCTTAGAAAATTAAATATTGCATTTCTTTCGTCCTGTCAATATTATCCGTTTAAAGAACAAAACGAGGGTCAACAAAAGTGAACGGCCGTATCTTTGGATGCGCCTAACTCCCTCCATCGCTGTACAACCTGAGGGCTGCACAATGAATCAGATCCATGCAATGCGAGTTTTCGTTCGGGTAGCCGATACCGAAAGCTTCAGACGAGCCGCCCAGCAACTAGACGTCTCAAATGCCTTGGTGACACGGGCAATTGCCATGCTCGAAGCGCATTTGCGAACGCGTTTGATTAACCGGACCACGCGAAATCTTTCTCTCACGGAAGCCGGCACACGCTATCTCGAAGGCTGTCGGGCTCTGCTGGAAGAACTGGATCATCTTGAGTCGGCAGTTACCCATACTGAAGGCGAACCTAGCGGCACTTTGCGCGTGGTGGCATCGAGCGCGCTTTCACTCCTAACCCTTACTCCGTTAATCGACGGATTCAGAAAGCTTTATCCGAAAGTCAATGTGCGCCTGACGCTCGCCGAACGTCACGTCGATCTCGTCGAAGACGGCTATGACGTGGGAATCGTCACCGCGTTCATGGTGTCGAGCACCGCGCTCGTGGAACGTCCCGTCGGCAATAACGCGCTCGTGCCCGTTGCCACGCCCGCGTATCTCGCTGAACACGGCACGCCCGCCACGCCAACCGATCTACAGTCCATGCCGTCCGTTGGGCTACCCAGCGAGATACGAAGCTCTTCCTGGCATTTCCGGCACCGCCATGGAGCAGCGGACCAAGTTGCCCTCGCTCCCGTCTACTCGGTCAACAGTGCGCTGATGGTGCGCCTCGCGACGATGCGTGACATGGGCTTTTCGATCCTGCCCGAAGGCATCGTCAACCGAGATATCGCAGACGGCACGCTCGTGCGGCTCTTGCCCGAGTACACCATCGACGACCCGGAGATGAAAGTGTCGATCGTCTATCCGGGACGTCAATATCTGCCTGCCAAGACGCGCTTTTTCATCGACTACGCGCTTGAAAGGCTCACTCAGGAAGTGACCTCGGCATCGTCCAAGCCAGATGAAATCTATCGGCCGACGCCCCCCGCCTTTAAGCCCGCACCGGGCGCAGGCGTGACGCCTGCCGTCACCTCGGCGACCCACCACTGACCCCAAGGCGTGCGGCTTATCTCACAGGCCGGTACGCGTCGATTCTTGCCTGTGACGAAACATGTCGAGCGCCCATTCCCATCGCCTCATTCTCTTTAGCAGCCGTCAGTACGACGCCGATACGTTTTGTCAGGCTAACGAATCGTTCGGCGTCGAGCTCGATTTTCGCGAAGCTCATCTCGACGCGCAGACGGCCATCCTTGCGCAAGGTTTCACGGCCGTCTGCCCGTTCGTCAACGATCTCGTCGACGCCGCCGTACTCGAAAAGCTCCACGCAGGCGGCACGCGTCTGGTCGCATTGCGCTCGGCGGGCTTCAATCATGTCGATCTGCATGCGGCCAAGCGCCTTGGCATCGCCGTCACGCGCGTTCCCGCGTACTCGCCGCATGCGGTGGCGGAACACGCGGCCGGCATGATCCTCACGCTCAATCGCCGGCTGCATCGTGCGGTGGCGCGCACGCGCGAAGGCGATTTCTCGCTCAACGGCCTGCTCGGCTTCGATCTGTATGGCAAGACCGTCGGCGTGGTCGGCACGGGTATCATCGGGCGCACGTTCGGCAAGATCATGGCGGGCTTCGGCATGCAGGTGCTCGCCTACGATCCAGGACCGCCCGCCACGGACCTGCTCGAACGCGGCGCGCGCTATGTCGCTCTGGACGAACTGCTCGCGAACTCCGATGTCGTCTCGCTGCACTGTCCGCTCCTGCCCGCGACCTATCACATGATCGACGAACGCGCGCTCGCAAGCATGAAGCGCGGCGCCATGCTCATCAATACCGGTCGCGGCGGGCTCGTGGAAAGCAATGCGTTGATCGGCGCGTTGAAGAGCGGCCAGTTAGGGCATCTCGGACTGGATGTCTACGAGGAAGAAGGCGGTCTTTTCTTCGAAGACCATTCGGACCACTTGCTTCAGGACGACGTGCTCGCGCGTCTCCTCACGTTTCCGAACGTCATCATTACCGCGCATCAGGCGTTTTTTACGCGCGAGGCGTTGATCGAGATTGCATCGACCACGCTCGGCAACCTCATCGCATGGGCGAACGGCACGCCGCGTAATCTGGTCGATGCCCCCGCCGCCTGACCGGCGCAATCACATATCGCCGTATTCCGCGCTCGCTTCGCCGGGCGCGGCGCACATGGCAAGCAGCATGGCCGCTTCGCGCTCGTGCACTTCCACCGGCATGCAAAGCGCGCCCGCATGAGCCAGATAGCGCGCGCGATGCTGCCCGTTGCGAAACGCGATCACACCCTCACGATGCACGCCCAGCAAGCCTAGAAAACCCGACGAGCGGCGCACGCTGATGGTCACGTAAGGCATCTCCGGCACACGCGGATTGTCCGGGTCGAGAAACTCGCGGATACCGCGCACCTTGCCCGCGTGCCAGTCGGTGACGGCCTTGAGCACGTAGTCGGTGTCGTCGCGATTGGCGCATTCGAGCAGTTTCCTGACATCGACGAGTACGACCTGATGGCGGGAACCCGGGTCGTTGAAGACCCGTTTCAGGCGCACGAAGTCGTACTGAGGATGGCCTTGCAGCCTGACGATCCAGACCGCTTCTGCGGCGGTCGGCGCTACGATCGTATCCATGTTCGGCACCAAAAAGACGAGCGGCGCGCGCCCCGTGCGCGCGTATCGCGAGATGAAGCGGCGATAGATGAGTCAGTTAAACTTTTACACCCTAGCGGTTAATCGTGAAAGCACCATGACGGGCACGTGGCGTGCTTTTGTGGTCGGAATCGAACACTATTGGCAAGCTGCATGCCTCAACGTCTCGTGGACACCTCCTCCGACCTGATCGTCGCGCGGCCCGAAGGGCTGTTTTGCCCGCCGGGCGGCTTCTATATCGACCCGTGGCGACCGGTCGAACGCGCCGTGATCACACACGCGCATGCGGACCACGCACGCTTCGGACATGCGCGCTATCTCACCGCCGAAGCGGGACTGGGCGTGTTGCAGTCGCGCCTTCCGGGCATCGACGTTCAAGGTCTGCCTTATGGCGAGAGCATCGACGTGAATGGCGTGACCGTCTCGCTGCATCCCGCCGGACATGTGCTCGGCTCGGCGCAAGTGCGCGTGGAGCACGGCGGCCGCGTGTGGGTCGCATCCGGCGACTACAAGGTCGAGCCCGATCCGACTTGCGCGCCCTTCGAGCCCGTGCGCTGCGATACCTTCATCACGGAATCGACCTTCGGCTTGCCGATCTATCGATGGGAACCGTCCAAGGCCGTGTTCGATGGCGTCGATGCATGGTGGCGGCATAACGCCGCCGAAGGCCGCGCTTCCGTGCTCTTCTGCTATTCGTTCGGCAAGGCGCAGCATGTGCTCGCGGGCATCGACAGGAGTATCGGGCCGATCTTCTGTCATGGCGCGGTCGAGCCGCTGAATCGCGCCTATCGCGATGCGGGTGTCGACCTGCCGCCGACGCGCCTCGTCAGTGAAATCGCCGCGCGCGACAAGGCCGAGTTCAAGGGCGCGCTGATCGTCGCGCCACCATCCGCGCAAGGCAGCACGTGGATGCGCCGCTTCGGCGATTACAGCGATGCCTTCGCGTCCGGCTGGATGCGTCTGCGCGGCACGCGGCGGCGCAAGGGCGTGGACCGCGGCTTCGTGTTGTCCGACCATGCGGACTGGCCGGGCCTGCAACTCGCGATAGGCGCGACGGGCGCGGAACGCGTGATCGTCACGCACGGACAGATCGAGCCGATGGTGCGCTGGCTCACCGAGCAAGGTCTCGAAGCAGGCGCGTTCACGACCGAATACGGCGACGACGCCATCGAAGCCGATGCCGCCGATGCGCCCGCCGAAGTCTCTGCGCCAGCCGCGACCGACGCGTCAGCCGAGACGGCGCCGCAATGAAACGCTTCGCGACGCTCTATACGGCGCTCGACGCCACCACATCGACGAACGAAAAGCTCGAAGCGCTGATCGCCTACTTCTCGGGCGCCGCAGCCGAAGACGCGGCGTGGGCGTCGTACTTCCTTGCAGGCGGCAAGCCGCGCCAGTCGGTGCCGACGCGCCTTTTGACCGAACTCGCCCGCGAACGCGCGGGTCTGCCGGATTGGCTCTTCGAGGAGTCGTATCAGGCCGTCGGCGATCTCGCGGAGACGATTGCGCACGTGCTCCCGCCCGCCTCGCGCGAATCGGAACTCGGGCTTGCTCAATGGATCGAGGAGCGCGTGCTGACCTTGCGTGGCGTGTCGCCGGCGGAGTTGCGCGAGCGGCTGCTCGGTTACTGGGACGAACTCAACTGGGGCGAGCGCTTCCTGCTCACCAAGCTGATCGGCGGCGGTTTTCGTGTGGGCGTCGCGCGGCAACTCGTCGTGCGCGCGCTCGCGCAAGTGGCGGGCGTCGATCACAAGCGCATCGCGCAACGCATGGTCGGCTGGACCGATTCGCGCCAAAGCCCGAGCGCGGCGCGTTATCTTCGGCTGATCGCGCCGACAGCCGAAGGCGATGACGTCGATACCCCGCACGAAAGCGATATCGGCTTGCCGTTTCCCTTCTTTCTCGCGCATCCGTTGCAAATCGATCCGGCGACGCTCGGCGCGCCATCGGACTGGATCGCCGAATGGAAGTGGGACGGCATTCGCGCGCAGATCGTCAAGCGCGCGGGCCGCGTGTGGATCTGGTCGCGCGGCGAGGATCTCGTCACGGAGCGCTTTCCGGAGCTTGCCGCGCTTGGCGCCGCACTGCCCGACGGCACCGTGATCGACGGCGAGATTCTCGCGTGGGAACCGGGCGCGGACGCACCGCTGCCGTTCGCGCGTCTGCAGCCGCGCATCACGCGCAAGTCGCTGACGAAGAAAGTGCTCGCCGATTCTCCCGTCGCGATGCTCGCCTACGATCTGCTCGAAGCCGATGGCCGCGACCTGCGCACCGAGCCTTTGGAAACGCGTCGTGCGAAGCTGGATGCGCTGGCGGCATCGCTCGCGGTGGATGTCTTGCGCGTGTCGCCGCTCGTGGTGGCGCCCAATTGGGAGACGCTCGCCGGCTTGCGCGACGAAAGCCGCGCGCGCGGTGTCGAAGGGCTCATGCTGAAAGAGCGCATGTCGATGTATGGCGTCGGCCGCACAAAGGCGTCGGGAACCTGGTGGAAGTGGAAGATCGATCCCTACGCCATCGACGCCGTCTTGCTCTACGCCCAGCGCGGCCACGGCCGGCGCGCGAGCCTCTACACGGATTTCACCTTCGCGGTCTGGGACGAAGCGGACGGCGTGCGCACACTGGTGCCGTTCGCCAAGGCCTATTCCGGCTTGACCGACGAGGAAATGCGCAAGGTCGATGCAATCGTGCGCAAGACGACCATCGAAAAATTCGGTCCGGTGCGCAGCGTCACGCCGACGCTCGTGTTCGAGATCGGCTTCGAGGGCATTCAGGCGAGTCCACGCCACAAATCGGGCATCGCGGTGCGCTTTCCGCGCATGCTGCGCTGGCGGACCGACAAGACGATCGAGGACGCCGATACGCTCGACATGCTCAAGGGGTTTTTGAACGAGGCGGTGGCATGAGAAGCTCGCGCGGAGCATCGGCATGAGTGAACTCGACGATGCGGACGGTATCGACACGCCCGACACGCCCGACACGCCCGACACGCCCGACACGCCCGACACGTCGGCGCGATCCAGGCGCCGTGCGCCGCGTCCGCGTCGCGTGCCGCGCACGCAGGCGGCGCAGGCCAAGCTCGATGCCGCCGCCGAGCTATTCAAACCCGCGCCGTTTGAATACGACGCGCAGGAAGCCGCGAAGCCGATGGACGAACGCATCACGCGCTGGTTCGATTCGCGCGGCTGGCAGCCGTTCGAGTTTCAGCGGGAAGTCTGGCGTGAGATCGAACGAGGCGCGAGCGGCTTATTGCATGCGACCACGGGCGCGGGCAAAACATGGGCCGTGTGGCTCGGGGCGCTTGCGGCGTACGCGGGACCGCCGAAGCCCAAAGCGGGCGCGAAGCGTAAAGGCAAAACCGCCGGCAATTCCCGGCTCGACGAGAAAGGCCGCGCGCTTGCCGTTGCGGACCCTGAGGACAGCGCGCAATCCACCGCAAAGACCGCCGACCGCGTTGCCACCATCACTGACAAAACGCCCCTCCCCGCGCCGCTCACCGTGCTATGGATCACGCCGATGCGCGCCCTCGCCGCCGATACCGCCCGCGCCTTGCAAACGGCGGTGACGGCGCTCTCGGTGCCGTGGACCGTCGGCTTGCGCACGGGCGATACGTCATCCACGGAACGCTCGCGTCAGAACCGCCGCATGCCTTCCGCGCTCGTCACCACGCCGGAAAGCCTCACGCTCATGCTCACGCGCGCCAACGCGCGCGAAGAACTCGCGCACGTGCGGCTCGTCGTGGTCGACGAATGGCATGAACTGCTCGGCAACAAACGCGGTACGCAGACGCAACTCGCGTTCGCCCGCCTCGCGCGCTGGCGTCCCGAGGTGCAGATCTGGGGTCTCTCCGCCACGCTCGGCAATCTCGCGCTCGCGCACGACGCGCTGCTGCATCCCGTGCGCACGCCACGCGTCATCGTGCGCGGCGCGCAGCCGAAAACGCTCGTCGTCGACACGCTGATTCCCGAGACCATCGAGCGCTTTCCGTGGGGCGGCCATCTCGGCGTGCGCCAGGTCGGACCCGTCGCCGATGAAATCGAGCACGCGCAAAGCTCGCTCGTCTTCACGAATACCCGCTCGCAATCCGAGATCTGGTATCGCGCGCTTCTGGAGTTGAAGCCGGAGTGGGCCGGGCTCATCGCGCTGCATCACGGTTCGCTCGACAAGGAAGTGCGCGACTGGGTCGAACTCGGTCTGAAGAACGGGCAGCTGAAAGCGGTCGTCTGCACGTCGAGTCTCGATCTCGGCGTCGATTTTCTGCCGGTGGATCGCGTGTTTCAGATCGGCTCGCCCAAAGGCGTCGCGCGTCTCATGCAGCGCGCCGGACGTTCGGGACACGCGCCGGGGCGTGTGTCGCGCGTGACCATCGTGCCGACGCATGCGCTCGAACTCGTGGAGGCGGCCGCAGCGCGCTGGGCCATCGGCGAGCGGCGTATCGAAGGACGAGACATGCCGCTCAAGCCGCTCGATGTCCTCGTGCAGCATCTCGTGACCGTGGCGATAGGCGGCGGCTTCACGCCCGCCGACATGTTCGACGAAGTACGCACGGCGTATGCGTATCGCGATCTCACGCAGGCCGAATTCGACTGGGCGCTCGCCTTCGTCGAACGCGGCGGCACTTCGCTTTCGGCGTATCCGGATTATCACCGCGTCGTTCATGGCGACGACGGCGTGTATCGCGTGCCGCGCGAGGACCTCGTGCGCAGGCATCGGAACAATGTCGGGACCATCGTCGCCAATGCGACCATCAGCGTGGCCTACATGACGGGCGGACGGATCGGCGCGATGGAAGAATCGTTCATCTCGCGCCTGAAACCGGGCGATGTCTTCACCTTCGGCGGCCGCGCGCTCGAACTCGTGCGCGTGCGCGACATGACCGCCTACGTGAAACGCGCGACCTCCTCGCGCGGCGCGATGCCGCAATGGGCCGGCAGCAAGATGCCGCTCTCGTCCGAGCTCTCCGAGGCCGCGCTCGTCATGCTCGCGCGCGCCAACGACGGCATCTACGACGAACCCGAAATGCGCGCCGTGCAACCGCTGCTCGACTTGCAGGCGAAATGGTCCGCGCTGCCGGGACCGGGCGTGCTGGTCGTCGAAAGCGTGCGGTCGCGCGAAGGACATCACTTCTTTTGCTATCCATTCGCCGGGCGCATGGCGCACATCGGCCTGGGCTCGCTCATCGGCTGGCGCGTCGCGCGCGATCAGCCCAGCACCTTTTCCATTTCGATGAACGATTACGGCTTCGAACTGCTGTCGGCGCGGCCGTTCGACTGGGAAACGCTCATCGAGGAAGGGCTTTTCTCGGCGGAAAATCTCGAGCACGACATTCTCGCGAGCCTCAATGCCTCTGAATTGTCGGCGCGGCGCTTCCGGGAAATTGCGCGCGTGTCGGGCCTGATTTATCAAGGGCATCCGGGGCAGCAGAAAAGCGCGCGGCAATTGCAGGCGTCGAGCGGGCTTTTCTACGAAGTGTTCCGCAAGCACGACAGCGGCAATCTGCTGCTCACGCAAGCCGATCAGGAAGTCATGTTGCAGGAACTCGAACTCGGCCGCATCCGCGCCGCGCTGCAACGCATGAGCGAAAGCCGTCTCGCGCTCACGCATCCGAAGAAGCCGACGCCCTTTGCGTTTCCGCTGATCATCGCGCGTCTCCGCGAAAAGGTGAGTACCGAAAAGCTGTCGGACCGCGTGGAGCGTATGCTTGCCGATCTGGAAAAAGCAGCGCAAGCATAGGATGCAAATGGCAATTGAAGCACTGACGGTCGACGTGAACGGTCACGCGCTCCTGCTTTCGGCGGAGCGCGCGGCCTTCGATCCCATTCTGATGACGCTCTTCATCGCCGACGCCCACTTCGGCAAGGACGCCGTGTTTCGCGCGCGCGGCATTCCAGTGCCAGTCGGCACGACGGCGGAAAGCCTGATGCGGCTCGATACGCTCGTCGCCACGCATAAACCTGAAGCGATCGTGTTTCTCGGCGATCTGCTCCATGCGCGCGAGTCGCATGCCGATGAAACGCTTACGGCGCTACATGCGTGGCGCATGCGGCATCGGCAAATGCGGCTCGTGCTGGTCGAAGGCAATCACGACAAGCACGCGGGCGCGCTGCCCGAAGCGTTCGGCGTGGAACTCGTGAAGGAGCCGTATCGGCTGGGACCGTGGGCGCTTTGTCATCATCCGCAGACCGTGGACGATGCCTACGCGCTCGCCGGACATGAACACCCTGTTTACCGGCTCGCGACGCGTGCCGACAGCGTGCGGCTGCCGTGCTTTCGCTTCGGCCAACGCTCGGGCGTGCTGCCCGCGTTCGGCGCGTTCACTGGCGGTTTCGAGGTCAACGGCGACGTGCGCGGCGAGGCGGTTTATGTCGTGGCGGGCGAACGCGTCTTCAACGTGCGCAACTGAGTCAGTGATACGTCGACGTCGACGATTGCAGCTTGGTCAATGTCCCGCGCTGATAGCCGTACCAGCCGGACGACGTCTGCATGACGACTTCCTCGCCTTGCCAGAACACGCGTTTGACGACGAGCCTCTTGCCGATGCGCTGCACGAGCGGCGGCTTGTGACGAAAGTCGTAAAGCACGGGACCGACGTCGGTCTGCACGAGCGAGCGCGTGAGCGTGTCGGATGCGCCCGTCTGGTCGAAATGCACGACGCGCTTGGCGTCGAAGCGGTCGAAGGTATCGGTTCCGAGCACGGCGGCGAAGCCCGATTCGTCGCGCAGAAAATTGAGCGCGCCCGCCGACGTGGCAATGGGTCCGGTGGCGCTGCTTTGCGCCTGCGCGTGAACCGAGACGAGCAGCGCGGCAGCAAAGGCGGCGCCGAAAAAACTTTTGAGTTGGGACATGTCAATCAGTGGATGCTGCGTTTTTCCAACACTCGCCCAGAACTTCGCTCGCGCAAGCAATGGCGTCCTGTCAGAACATTACTAGAAACATCTGACGTCAACTAGCGGCCGCGCGGGTAAAACTCCGTCGACGAGGCGGCATTCGTCAAAATATCCGTTCGCGGGGGTGCATTGTCGGGGCCGAGCAGACTAAGGGTTTCCACCAGCATCAAAAATGACCTTTCGGTAGAATCCGAGCCTTCACTCGCCGACATTCGCGCCGCTCATTCCGACGACGCGCGCCGCGCGACACACCGCACTCGCAACCTCCGCCATGCCTCTGCCCCTTCTCGCTCTCGCCATCGCCGCGTTCGGCATCGGCACGACAGAATTCGTCATCATGGGCCTGCTGCCCAACGTCGCGCGCGATCTCGCGGTATCGATTCCGGCGGCAGGCATGCTCGTTTCGGGCTATGCGCTCGGCGTGACCATCGGCGCGCCGATTCTTGCCGTCGTCACGGCGAAGATGCCGCGCAAGAAGGCGCTCATGGGGCTGATCGGCGTGTTTATCGTCGGCAATACGCTTTGCGCGCTCGCGCCGAATTACTGGGTGCTGATGGGCGCGCGTATCGTCACCGCGTTCTGTCATGGCGCTTTCTTTGGTATCGGCTCGGTGGTCGCCGCCGATCTGGTCGCGCCGAACCGCCGCGCGCAGGCCATCGCGCTGATGTTCACCGGCCTCACGCTTGCCAACGTGCTCGGCGTGCCGCTCGGCACCGCGCTCGGCCAAGCGGCCGGCTGGCGCGCGACCTTCTGGGTCGTGACCTTGATCGGCCTCGCCGCGGCGGGCGCGCTCGCGGTTTGCCTGCCGAAGCACATCGAGATGCGCGAGACCAGCATCCTGCGCGAATTCGACGTGCTCAAGAACCCGCAGGTGCTGATGGTGCTCGGCATCAGCGTGCTGGCTTCGGCGAGCCTGTTCTCGGTCTTTACCTACATCACGCCGATTCTCGAGGATGTCACCGGTTTCACGCCGCACGCCGTGACCTACGTGCTGCTGTTGTTCGGCCTCGGCCTCACGGTCGGCAGCACGCTTGGCGGCAAGCTCGCCGACTGGAAGCTGTTGCGCTCGCTGCTGACATTTCTCCTGTCGATCGTCGTGATCCTCACGATTTTCGCGGGCACCATGCACGAACCGGTCTCGGCGATGATCACCATCTTCCTGTGGGGCGTGCTCGCGTTCGCGATCGTGCCGCCGCTGCAGATCCTGATCGTGAATCGCGCGAGCGATGCGCCCAATCTCGCCTCCACGCTCAACCAGGGCGCGTTCAATCTGGGCAACGCCACGGGCGCGTGGCTGGGCGGCTGCGTCATCAGCGCAGGCGCGCCGCTGACTTCGCTGCCGTGGGTCGGCGTGCTGATGGCGTGCTGCGCCTTTGCGCTCACGCTGCTTTCCGCGACGCTCGACAAGCGTGCGCGGCGCGTTGCGTTCGGGCAGGCCGCTTGAGGCTGCTGCAGATCCTCTCGGGTTCTCGGCGAAGCGAGCGGCACGGCGGTATATGAAGGGCATTCTTTCTCGCGACTTTCTCGCGCTCATACTGAGTGTCGCGGTGGTCGGCCTCGGGCTAGGCGCAACCATTCCGCTCACCGCGCTTGCACTCACGCAAGCCGGGTTCGGCACGGGCATCGTCGGCCTGATGACGGCGATGCAGGCAGGCGGCGGACTGGCCGTCGCGCCTTTCGCAAGCCGCGTTGCGAGTCGGCTGGGCGCACGCGGGACGATTGTCGGGGCGGTGATCGTCGCAGCGTTCGCGACCATCGCGATGCAGTTCACCGTGAATTTGTGGCTATGGGCCGTGCTGCGCTTTCTATGCGGCGCGGCGCTGATGCTGCTATTCACCATCGGCGAAGCATGGGTCACGCAGCTCGCCGACGACTCCACGCGCGGGCGCGTCGTCGCCATTTACGCGACCAACTTCACTCTGTTTCAGATGACGGGGCCGGTGCTCGTCAGCGCCATCGGCGGCTGGACTTCGGCGCGCTTCGCCGTCTGCGGCGCGATCTTTCTGCTGGCGCTGCCCGCGCTCGCCTCGATTCGCGGCACGCCGCACACGCTTGCATCGCACGACGAACACGCTACCGCTGGCGACTGGCGGCATGTGTTGCCGCGCATGCCCGCGCTCGTGATCGGCACGGGTTTCTTCGCGCTCTTCGACACGCTCGCGCTTTCGCTGATGCCGCTCTTCGCGATCTCGCACGGTGTCGGCGCGGACGTGGGCGTGCTGTTCGCCTCCGCCATCCTGTTCGGCGATACCTTGATGCAGTTTCCCATCGGCTGGCTGGCGGACCGTATCGGGCGCACGAAGGTGCATGTCGGCGCGGGCGTGGTGGTCACGCTGCTGCTGCCGCTGCTGCCGTGGGCGGTCGAGTATCCGTGGTTGTGCTGGCCGCTCCTGTTCGTGACCGGCGCGGCGGCGGGCAGCGTCTATACGCTATCTATCGTTGCGTGCGGCGAGCGCTTTCGCGGCACGGCGCTGGTGTCGGCGACGGCTATCGTCGGCGCTTCGTGGAGCGTGGCGAGTTTCGGCGGGCCGATCATCGCGGGGACATTGATGGATCGCGTGAGTCCGGATGCGCTGATTGGCGTGCTGGTGGTCGCGGCGGCGGCGTTTCTGGGCGCGGCGGCTTGGGAGAAGCGCGCTTCGACAGATGACGCTGATTGCGTTTCCTGAACGTCCAACGCACCGTCTTTCTGTCGCATCCGGTTGCGAGCGCGCCACCGGATGCGTCGCCCTAGCAGGCATGGCGCACACGCCGTTACGCGCGGGCCTTCGTTGCACATCTGGATCGTGCCGACCGAAGGCCACGCGGCGGCGTGGCGCGACATCATGCGCCGGCGCCGGCTTCGCTTGAGGAATCAAGTCTCCATCACATCAAGCCGTCTGCGCCGCCCCACTTCGCTCCCGCCGCACGAAAGCCAGCACGCCAACCAGCAACGCCGAGCAAAACACCGGCAACGCCGCCGCATGAAAGAGCGACGCATTGCTCCATCCGAGCGCGATCATCTGTCCGCCGACGAGCGGCCCGATCACCGACCCCACGCGTCCGATGCCCAGACTCCAGCCGATGCCCGTGGACCGCAGCGAGGTCGGATAAAAATGCCCCGCGAGCGCATTCACCGCAGGCTGTCCACCGACGATGCAGAACCCGCCGGCAAACACCGCGACGAATAGCCAGAACTGCACGTGCGCCACGCCGCCGATCATCCCTACGCTCACCGCGCCCACGAGAAAGCAGGCCAGCAACACACGCACGAAGCCGAATCGTTCGATGAACCAGCCGAGCATGAGCGTGCCTACCACGCCGCCCGTCTGCAACAGCGTGCCGACCAGCACGGCCATGCCCGGCGAGTATCCCGCATCGCGCATGACGGTCGGCAGCCAGTTCGACAGGAAGTACAGATCGATGAGATTCATGAAGCTGATCGCCCACAAGATCAGCGTGACCGGCCCGCGGCCCGCGCGGAACAGTTCGGCGACCGGCGCGCCCGAACTCGCTTTTTCGCGGACGACGAGCCGCGTCGAGGCATCGATGGCAAGCGACGGATCGAACTTCGCGAGCCAGTCGCGGGCGCGCGCCTCGCGGCCCTTCAGCACGAGAAATTGCAGCGATTCAGGCAGCGCGATGACCATCCATACCGCGAGCAACAAAGGCACCAGGCCGCCGACCCAGAACACCGAACGCCAGCCGAAAGCAGGGATCAGCGCCGCGCTCACGAAGCCGCCCAGCGCCGCGCCGAGCGTGAAGCCGCACGAGACGAGCATCATCCGCTTGACGCGATGCTCGGCCGTCGAAAACTCGCCGACGAGCGCCATTGCGTTCGGCATGATGCAGCCGAGGCCAAGACCCGTCACGAAACGCAAGGCCGTGAGCACCGGCAAGCTGTCGGTGAACGCGGTTGCGATCATCGAGAACGCGAAGAAAAACGTCGAGCCGATCAACACCGGCCTGCGCCCGATGCGATCCGCCAGCACCGACAAGCCGAGCGCGCCAAGCAGCATGCCGAAAAGACTCGCGCTGAAAACCGGCCCGAGCGCCGCCTTCGACACGTGCCAGTCCGCGATGACGGCCGGCGCGACGTAACCCATCGCTTGCGCGTCGAAGCCATCGATCACGAGGCATAGTCCGCACAACACGAGCAGCATCGCCTGAAAGCCGGGCCGGTGCGCCTGACCAAGCGCGCTCTCCACATCGACCGCATTCGCCATGTTCAATCCTTGAAATTATTGCGCGCCGCGAGGATGCGCCCCGCGCACTCGCCGAAACCAATGCGATAACCCTCGCCCTGACACCATCCGCGCAAGGTGACTTCGTCGCCGTCCTGCAGGAACGCGCGCTCGCCGCCTTCGACGAGGCTCAACGGCCGTTGTCCGTTCCACGTGCTTTCGAGCAAACTGCCGCACGATTGCGGTGTCGCGCCACTGATGGTGCCGGAGCCCATGAGATCGCCCACGCGCGTATTGCAGCCCGATGCCGTGTGATGCGTAAGCTGCTGCGCCATCGACCAGTACATCAGCCTGAAATTGGTGCGCGAGATGGTCGTGGCGCGGCTCGCGCCTTCCGGCCTCAGCGTCACTTCCAGGTCGATGTCGAACGCGTGCTCGCCCTCATGCCGCAGATACGCGAGCGGTTGCGGCTCCTGCACGGGCGTCGCGGTGCGGAAGGGTTCGAGCGCGTCGAGCGTGACGATCCACGGCGAAATGGTGGTCGCGAACCCTTTCGCGTTGAACGGTCCGAGCGGCACGTATTCCCATTGCTGGATGTCGCGCGCGCTCCAGTCGTTGAGCAGCACCATGCCGAAGATATGCGACTCCGCATCCGCGCAGGCAATCGGTTCGCCGAGCGCATTACCGCGCCCGATGATGAAACCCGTCTCCAGCTCGATATCCAGCTTGCGGCATGCGCCGAACACCGGCCGCTCTTCGTTGGGCGCTTTCAACTGGCCGTTCGGGCGGCGCACCGGCGTGCCGCTCACCACCACCGACGACGCGCGTCCGTTATAGCCGATCGGCATCTCGGACCAGTTCGGCAGCAGCGCATTCTTCGGATCGCGGAACATCGAGCCGACGTTGGTCGCGTGTTCCTTCGAGGAATAGAAGTCCGTGTAGCCGGGAATCTCGACGGGCAGATGGAGCGTTGCATCGGCGCGCGGAACGAGCGTGCGGCGGCGCAACGCGGAATCGTCGCGCAGCGTGGATGCGCCCTCTTGCAGCAGGCCGCTGAGCGCGCTGCGCACCGCGCGCCACGTATCGCGTCCGAGCGCGATGAAGTCGTTCAGACGCGGCGCGTTGAAGGTGCCGTGACCATCGACGAGACGCGCTTCTTCGAGCGCCGCCAGGTCCACGATCCAGTCGCCGATAGCCACACCCGCGCGCGGCCGCGGATTCACCGGGTCGCTGAAGATGCCAAACGGCAGGTTCTGGATCGGAAAGTCGCTCGCCGGATCGTTGGCGGAGTCGAGCCAGCTCTTGAGTTGCGGCGCACGCGTCGCGTGAAGCGCGTCGTTCATCGTTGCTCCGGGTTGAAGTGTTTCGTGAGCCCTTGCCAGCACTCGTAGTAATGCGCCTGCAATTGCGCGGTTTCGAGCGCGAACTGCGTCGGCTTGATGAGCGTGCGCGTCTCGAACATGAAGGCGAGTGTGTCGCCGACCTTCGCGGGCTTCGAGGTATCGCTTCTCGATGCCTTTTCGAAGGTATCCGCGTCCGGCCCGTGTCCCGACATGCAGTTGTGCAGACTCGCGCCGCCCGGCAGGAAGCCCTCGGCCTTCGCGTCGTAGACACCATGCACGAGGCCCATGAATTCGCTCGCCACATTGCGATGGAACCAGGGCGGCCGGAACGTGTCCTCGGCGGCGAGCCAGCGCGGCGGAAAAATCACGAAGTCGATGCTATCGACGCCCGGCGTATCGCTCGGCGATTGCAGCACGAGAAAGATGGACGGATCGGGATGATCGAAGCTGATCGAACCGATGGCGTTGAAGTGGCGCAGGTCGTATTTGTAGGGCGCGTAGTTGCCGTGCCACGCGACCACGTCGAGCGGCGAATGGCCGATATCCGCGCGCCACAGCACGCCGTTCATCTTGGCGATGAGTTCGAACGCGCCTTCGCGGTCCTCATAAGCCGCGTGCGGCGTGAGGAAATCACGCGGATTGGCGAGCCCGTTCGAACCGATAGGCCCGAGATCGGGCAGCCGCAGCAACGCGCCGAAGTTCTCGCAGATATAGCCGCGCGCTTCGCCATCCGGCAGCGCCACGGCAAAGCGCACGCCGCGCGGAATCACCGCGATCTCGAACGGCGCGATATCGAGCTTGCCGAGTTCGGTCCAGATCGCGAGCCGCCCTGCTTGCGGCACGATCAGCAATTCGCCGTCCGCGCTGTAGAAGAAGCGCTCGTGCATCGAACGGTTCGCCGCGTACAGATGAATCGCGCAGCCGCTCATGGATTCGGCGGCGCCGTTGCCGGCCATCGTCACCCAGCCGTCGATGAAATCGGTCGGCGCGGCGGGCATCGGCAGCGGGTCCCAACGCAACTGGTTCGGCGGCGTGGGCGGCACATCGGCGAAATTGGCGACGAGCCGCGCGCGCGAGGCATCGCCAGTCAGTTGCACGAACGGCCGATGCACTGCCGCCGGCCGGATGCGGTACAGCCACGAGCGCCGGTTATGCGCGCGCGGCGCGGTAAAAGCCGTGCCGGAAAGCTGCTCCGCATAAAGACCGTAGGCCGCGCGCTGCGGCGAGTTGCGGCCGATGGGTAGCGCGCCCGGCAACGCTTCGGTCGCGAAGTCGTTGTCGAAACCCGACTGATAGTGCGCGCTGGCGTCGGTATGCGTGTCGAACGTTGGCATGGTCGTGATCCTCGATGAGTGCCATCGCGTGGTATTTACGAATGGTAAAACCAATTACGTTTAGTGAAATTTGTCGTAAACCCTGAGCGTGGCTTATCCCACCCGCATATGAATATGTGAATTTGGCGCAAGCCACGGCGCCATGCGCTGGTACCATCGACGGAATTCGTCCCACCTTGGAAGCCTTAACGCCGAACGCGCCATGATCACCCCGTCCGTGACAGAACTCGTCAACCGCGCCAAGGCGCATCCGTTTCTCGGCGCGCATATCGTGCTGGGCGAAGGCGAGCACGCGGGACAAGCGGTCGCGAACTATGGCGAGTTGCGTATTGCAAGCGCGTATGAGCCGATCTTCGATGTCGGCACGCATAGCTTTCCGCAGGTGTTGAGCGCGTCGCCCGAGAGCGCCGAGCGTTTCGGCGACGAACTCGGCGTGCAGGCGCAGACGCTGATCGAAGGCGATACTCCGCACGATCCCTTTGGCCAACTGGACAACGACCGCGAACTCGTCGCGCTCGACCGGTTATCGCGCGCGCTGCATGCGTTCAATTTCTTCGGCGCGCAAAAGCCCGGTCTGCTGTTTTTGCGCGTGCATGAGCGGTTATTGAAGAGCGTGAAGTACGACCACGGTCTGCACTTCTCGTCGGTGTTGCTGGAGTTCGGCGTGAATCCCGGACGCATCGTGATCGAATTGCCGGCGGCGGCCGTCGCGCACAAGACGTTTCTCGGCTACCTCATCAAAAGCTATCAGCGCTACGGTTTCAAGGTAGCGGGCAATCTGCCCAATGCCGGGCAGATCATGGCGGTATCGGACATGGCGCGGCTCGACTTCATCAAGATGGATGCGCGCGCCGCCTTGCGCGATTCCGTGGTCAAGCATCTGGTGGCGTATGCGCATAGGCTGCGCATTCCGCTCATCTTCAGCAATGTCGCCGATGCCGCGCAGTTCAATGCGCTCGAACAATACGACGTGCACTTCGTGCAAGGGCCGGTGTTCGACGCGCATCCCGGAGAATTGCGTTAGCTGTCGCTGCGCAGGCGATGCATCAGCGGCTTCAGCGCCGGATACAGATCGAGATAGACGCCGAAGCGGTCTCTATAAACGCGTTGCCGTGCTTCGTCCGGCTCTGCGCGATCCACGAGCGTGACCCAGCCGCCTTCCGCCGTTTCGCGTGAGATGAGATTGGCACCGAGCGCCGCGAGCAAGGCCGCGCCCATCGCCGCTTCGACTTCCTGTTCGATGGATTGCACGGGATAACCCGTTACATCCGCGATAATCTGCATCCACAGGTCAGAATGCGCCGCGCCGCCGACCACGATCAGCTTGTCATCCAGCGATTGCGCGCCGCGCCGCCCTGCTTCCATGTTGTGCTTCAACGCAAACGCAACGCCTTCGAGCACCGCGCGATAGAGCGTCGCGCGCGTGTGAAAGAGATTCAAGCCCACGAACGTGCCGCTCGCGTGGGCATCCCAGACGGGGCTGCGCTCGCCCATCAGATAAGGCAGGAACACGACGCCGTCCGAACCCGCCGCGACCTTGGCCGCCGCATCTTCGAGCAGCCGATGCGGATCGCCATCGGGTATTTGCTTGGCTGCCGCGATCTCGGCCTGACAGAACTGATCGCGATACCACGCGACGCATGCGCCCGCCGTGCTGGCGCCACCGAACACGTAGAGATCGCGCTTGCCGTTGTAGACGTGCGGCATGGAGACGAGACCGTGTTGCGCATCGACGCTCTGGTTGATGTAGCCCCAGCACATGCTTGTGCCGATCATCGCGACATGGTGACCCGCGCGCGTCACGCCCGCCGCGAAAGTGGCGACGGCCGCATCGACGCCGCCCGCGACGATCGGCGTGCCCGCCGCAAGCCCGAGCTTGTCCGCCCACTGCGGCAACAGCCCGCCCACGATCTCCGACGACTCGACGAGCCGCGCAGGCATCATCGACACGGGAATGCCGAGCATGTCGAGCGCTTCTTCCGACCACGCGCGGCGGCCGATGTCGTACACGCCGCCGATGTTGCCCGCCGAGCTGTGATCGATCGCGAGTTCGCCCGTGAGGCGCTGGATGATGAACGCGTTCGGCGGCAGGAAATAGCGCGTCTTCTTCCAGACTTCCGGCTGCTGCTCGCGCATCCACAGAATTTTCGTGAAGCCGTAGTAGCTGTCGACGCCGTTGCCGGTGATCGCCTCGATGCGCGCCATATCCACGTTCTGCCGCACCCATTCGACTTGCGCGGTCGCGCGGCGATCCATCCAGATGAGGCACGGGTAAAGCGCTTCCATGTCGTCGTCGACGGGAATGCCCGAGCCGCCGTAGAGACTGCTCACGCAGACCGACTTGATCTGATCGGCCGCGACGCCCTTCGCGCGCGCTTTCGCAACGCAGCCGCTCAAGGCTTTGGTCACGGCATCGAACCAGACGGACGGCCATTGTTCCGCCCAGAGCGGCTTCGGTGTATCCGGATGATAGGCGCTCGAATGTTGCGCGATGATTGCGCCAGTCGTATCGACCAGGAGCGCCTTCGTGCTCTGCGTGCCGATGTCTATGCCGATCACGTAATCCATGCTTTGTCTCCGACTCGTATCTTTCTGTGTGGTTTGCCGCGTCATTGCCTATGGTTGATGCAGACCTTCGTTCAACGCCGGCCATGCTGACTATCCGGGTTATTCCCGATTCGTCCCGTAACGGCGCGCTGGGCTACGTCCGGCGCTTAAGCGCCGCTGCCGCGCGCGGCCGCATGCGGCACCGCGCCTTGACTTTCGCGATGCCCAATACGATCATTCGATCAACCAAAGAGCAAATGCTCACCACGGCTGCGTAAATTGTGAGCGCAAGGCGTCGCAAACGCAAACGGTCGTCCGCGAAGAACGGGCGCACATCCAATCAAAGGAAGCGAGACATGACGAGCGAAAACAATGTGATCCTGCACATCGGCGCGGGGTCTTTTCATCGCGCGCATCAGGCGTGGTACTTGAGCCGGCTGATCGAATCGGGCGATGCGAGCTGGTCGCTCGCCGTGGGCAACATTCGCGGCGACATGAACGCCGTGCTCGATGCGCTCGCCGCGCAAAACGGCGAATACACGCTCGAAACCGTCACGCCGCAAGGCGAGCGCGACTACGAAACGGTGCACTCCATCCGCCGCGTGATTCCCTGGACCGCCGATCTCGACGGACTCATCGCGGCGGGCAGCGCGCCCGAATGCAAGATCGTATCGTTCACCGTCACCGAAGGCGGCTATTACCTCGACGAACACGACAAGCTCGAAACCGGCAACGTCGATCTCGCCGCCGACCTGAAAGGCGCGAAGACCACCATCTACGGTGCCATTGCCGCCATTCTCGACGCCCGCATGAAGAACGACGCGGGCAAGCTGTCGCTGCAGAACTGCGACAACCTGCGCAGCAACGGCGACCGCTTCAAGGCGGGCATGCTCGAATTCCTCGAACTGCGCGGCGAAACGAAATTGCGCGACTGGATGATCGCCAACACCTCGTGCCCGAACGCGATGGTCGACCGCATCACGCCGCGTCCGACACCCGATGTCGCGGAGCGCGTGAAAGCCGCGACGGGTTTCGACGACCGCGCGCCGATCATGGGCGAGAAGTTCATTCAGTGGGTGATCGAGGATCACTTCATCGCGGGAAGGCCCGCTTGGGAGAAGGTGGGCGCGGAGATGGTCGAGTCCGTGCTGCCTTACGAAGAGGCGAAGATCCGCATTCTCAACGCGAGTCATAGCTGCATTGCGTGGGCGGGAACGCTCGTCGGCCTGCAGTACATTCACGAAGGCACGCAGGACCTGGAGATTCGCGCCCTCGCCGAAGCCTATGTCACCGACGACGTCATCCCGTGCCTCACGCCTAGCCCGATCGATCTGGCGAAGTATCGCGATGTCGTGCTCGACCGCTTCAGCAATCCGTATATCAAGGACACGAATCAGCGCGTCGCCGCCGATGGCTTCTCGAAGCTGCCGGGCTTTATCGCGCCGACGCTCGCGGAATGTTTCGAGCGCAACGTCGATCCCGACTCGACCGCGATTCTGCCCGCGCTCTTCTTTCGCTTCCTCGAACGCTGGCACGAAGGCAAGCTGCCTTATACCTATCAGGATGGCGTGATGGACCCCGCCGTCGCGCATGGCTATTTCACGGCCGACGATCCGATCAAGGCCTTCGCCGGCGACAAGCTGCTCTGGGGCAGCATGGCGCAGACCGAGAGCCTGGAGCGCGTGCTGCGCGCGGCAATCGGGCGCGTCGATGCGTGGCTCAAGAACCGGCCTTGATTGGCTCGCTTGGGTGTTGTGCTCATGGCGCATTGAGGCGCACGGCGTTACATTAGCGCCTCCGGTTTTCTGCCGGGCTTCGCGCCTGGCTTCGACAAAGGTCCGTTCATGTATTTAGGTATCGACCTCGGCACCTCCGAAGTGAAAGTGCTGCTGCTCGCAAGCGACGGCAGTGTAATCGGCACGGCGGGCACGCCTTTTACGGTGTCGCGCCCGAAACCGCGCTGGTCCGAACAAAATCCGCTCGACTGGTGGGCAGGCACGCGCGCCGCCCTCTTCGCCTTGCGCGACAAGTTTCCGAAAGAGTTCGCGCAAGTGCGCGGCATCGGCCTGTCCGGGCAGATGCATGGCGCGGTGCTGCTCGATTCGAGCGATCGCGTGCTGCGCCCGGCCATCCTCTGGAACGACATGCGCAGCGACAAGGAGTGCGCCGAGCTTTACGAGCGCGCGCCGAATCTGCACGAGATCGCCGGTAATCTGGCGATGCCCGGTTTCACCGCGCCCAAGCTGCTCTGGGTCGCGCACAACGAGCCGGAAATCTTCCGGCAGACGGCTTGCGTGCTGTTGCCGAAGGATTATCTGCGCATGCATCTCACGGGCACGAAAGTGTCCGATCCATCCGATGCCGCCGGCACGCTTTGGCTCGATGTTGCGCGACGCGACTGGTCGGACGAACTGCTCGCCGCGTGCAGCATGACGCGGCAGCAGATGCCGAAGCTTGCCGAAGGCAGCGAGCCTTCGGGCACCTTGCGTCCGGAACTCGCACGTGAACTCGGCTTGCCCGATGGCGTCATCGTTGCGGCAGGCGGCGGCGACAATGCGGCGAGCGCGGTGGGAATCGGCGCAACCGAACCCGGCGATGGCTTCCTCTCGCTCGGCACGTCGGGCGTGTTGTGCGTGGTGGGCGATCGCTTCAGGCCCAATCCGGCATCGGCGGTGCATGCGTTTTGTCACGCCATTCCGGACCGCTGGCATCAGATGAGCGTGGTGTTGTCGGCGGCGAGTTGCCTGCGCTGGGTATGCAAGCTCACGTCCACCGACGAGCCCACGCTGCTTGCGGAAATCGAGGCGCTGCCCGCCGATGCCTTATCGACCGCGCCTTTGTTCCTGCCGTATCTGAGCGGCGAGCGCACGCCGCACAACGACCCGTACGCGCAGGGCGTGTTCTTCGGCATGACGCACGCCACCGATCGCGCCTTGCTCGGCTATTCGGTGCTGGAAGGCGTGACGCTCGCCCTGACCGATGGTCTCGACGCCCTGCAATCCGCGGGCACGGAAGCGCATGCCTTGTCGCTGCTTGGCGGCGGCGCGCGCAGTGCGTACTGGGGCCAAATGTTCGCCGATGCGCTCGATACGCCCACGCGCACGCACGGCGGCGGCGAGACGGGCGCGGCGCTCGGCGCGGCGCGGCTCGGCTGGCTCGCGGCGGGCGGCGATCCGGCGACGGTGCTGACCAAACCTGCCATCAAGCAAGAGTTCACGCCGAATGCCGAGCGCCACGCGGCGTTGCGCCAGCGGCTCAAGGGCTATCGCGAGCTGTATCAACACGTGCGGCCGTTGTTCGATCCGGCGCGTCCGCGACTAGCCTGACGCCGAGAGACGTTCGAAAGCCGGCTGTTGCCATTAAGCGGGCAGCCGGCCGTTTCGTTTTTCAAACGGCATTCATTGGCCGCCTTGCTTGGCCTGAATGCAGCGTTTCGGTCGTGCGGGTAAATATTCGGCGATGGTTTCCGACGATAAACCGCGCCGCGCGCTATAAAAAGAACTACAACTGAAGCAGACTCAATTCAACGACCGTGCCCAAGCCCAACGAAAAACTCGATCTGGCGACGCGCGCCGCGTGGCTCTACTACGTCGCGGGCAATACTCAGAATGAGATCGCCGAAAAACTGCAAATCTCGCGACCTGTCGCGCAGCGGCTCGTCGCCTTCGCGGTCGAAAAGAACCTGATTCGCGTGCGAGTCGATCATCAGATCGCCGATTGCCTTTCGCTTGCGAAGCAACTCAGCGACCGCTACGGACTCGCGATGTGCGAAGTGGTGCCCATTGACGGCGACAGCAACGAGCAAGTGGACCGCAAGCTCGCGGTAGCAGGCGCGCAGGTGATGGAACGCTATCTCGTCGATGAGAAACCGCTCGTCGTCTCCATCAGCAGCGGGCGCACGCTCAAGGCGGTGGTCGCGCAGATCGGGCAACTGGAGCGGCCGCAGCATCGGCTGGTGTCGCTCGTCGGCGCGATTGCGCACGATGGTTCGTCCAATCGCTACGACGTCGCGCAGCAGCTCTCCGAAAAGACCGGCGGCAAGCACTTCATGCTGCCCGCGCCGCTCATGGCCGATAGCGAAGCCGAGCGCGCGCAATGGTGCAATCACCGTCTTTATCGGATCGTGGATGCGCTCGCGCAGAAAGCGGACGTGGCTTTCGTCGGCATCGGCAATGTGGGCATCAATTGTCCGCTGCACGAGGACGGGTTCATCTCGAACGCCGAAGTCCACGAGTTGATGAAAGCGGGCGCGGTGGCGGAACTGCTCGGCCTGCCGATCGATGCGAACGGAGCGCGCGTCGATTCGAAAACAGGCGCGCGCGCGACGAGCCTCAGGATCGATTCGCCGCCGAAACGGCCGACCATCGGCTTTGCCGGCGGCGAGCGCAAGCGCGCGGCGCTGGTCGCGGCGTTGAAGGGGAAGTGGCTGTCGGGGTTGGTGACGGATGAGCTTTGCGCGCGCGCGGCGCTGGCGGCTTGAATCGCTCGTCCCATGACGCCGGCGTCCACGCGAGACACCGGCGCCACTGCGGAAATCAAGCCCGCGCCACGCTCGGCACAGCCAATTCCGGATGCTCCACGAGATAAGCTTCCACCACGTGCCGCCTGAACGCGATGCCGTCCGCGTTGAACAAATGGCAGTGTTCCGGCGACGCGCCCACCTTCAGCTTCTCGCCCCGCGTGTGCTTCTCCAAGGGCGGAATCCGCGAGATCAAGCCGTCCGGCGCCACCGATGTCTCCGCGTACAGATAAGCCGCGTCGCCGAGCGTTTCCACGGTCATGGTCGAAGCGGACACGCCGTATTCCGAAACGTTCGGCTGTAACGCTTCCGGACGAATGCCGATAGTCACCGCATCGCCGGGCTTGGCATTGCCTGGCAGCACGCCGGCCAGTTGCGTCTCGCCGGTGGAATACTTCACGAGCACGCCATCGTCCTGAATGCGCTCGACCGTGCCCGAGAGAAAGTTCATCTTCGGCGAGCCGATAAAACCCGCCACGAATTTGTTGGCCGGCGCGTGATACAGCGTGTTGGGCGTGCCGACCTGCTCGATATTGCCCGCCGAGAGCACCACGATCTTGTCCGCCAGCGTCATTGCTTCGACCTGATCGTGGGTCACGTAGATCATCGTCGTCTTGAGATCGTCGTGCAGGCGCGCGAATTCCAGGCGCATCTTCACGCGCAACGCGGCGTCGAGATTGGAAAGCGGTTCGTCGAAGAGAAACACTTTCGGCTTGCGCGTGATCGCGCGGCCAATCGCCACGCGCTGGCGCTGCCCGCCCGACAACTGCTTCGGCTTGCGGTCCAGCAAGTGATCGATATGCAAGATCTTCGCGGCGTTCTTCACGGCCGCATCGATCGCGGGCTTCTTCTCGCCCGCGAGCTTGAGTCCGAACGCCATGTTGTCGTAGAGCGTCATGTGCGGATAGAGCGCGTACGACTGAAACACCATCGCAATGCCGCGCTTCGCGGGCGGCAACTCGTTCACGCGCACGCCGTCGATCGACAGATCGCCGCCGCTGATCTCCTCCAGCCCCGCGATCATGCGCATCAGCGTGGACTTGCCACAGCCCGACGGTCCGACGAACACGACGAACTCGCCGTCGTTGATATCGAGGTTGACGCTCTTCATCACCTCGGTGTCTTCATATCGCTTGTTGATGTTACGCAGTGTCAGACTAGCCATGATCCGTCTCCATGTTTCTTTGTTTGCGACGCTTAGCCGAGCCTCTTTTCAAGGCGTCTCGAAGGTCGCATGCTGCAGCCATTGTTCGACGAGTGCGGGCAAGCGCGCCATGTCGTCGAAGACGACTTCCGCGCCCGCGCGCTTCAACGCGCCGATCTGTCCTTCCGTCGCATGTCCTCCGCCGATGAACCCCAGCACCTGCATGCCCGCCGCGCGCGCCGCCGTCACGCCGGTCACGCTGTCCTCCACCACGAGGCAGCGCAACGGGTCGACCTTCAACGCGCGCGCTGCCGCTAAATACACGTCGGGCGCAGGCTTCGGGTTCGCCACCATGTCCGCCGTGAAGCGCCTGTCGCCGAAAAACTGCACGAGGCCCGTGCGATTCAGGACGGTATCCACGTAAGCCGCGAAGCTGTTGCTCGCGCATGCCTTGGTGAGCGGCACGGCGGCAAGCGCCTCGGCGATGCCCGCGACCGGCGGCGCTTCTACCGCCGCCGCTTCGACCGCGCGGCGGATCGACATGATCTGATCCTGCGTGAGCGTGCGGTTCACGGTGTCCGCCGCGCTCGCGAGCACGGCTTCGATGCGCAAGCCGAGCAGCGGCATCACCACGGGTTCGATATCGACGCCTGGCCACAGCGTCTGCAATTCCGTGACGAGCATGCGCGCCGCCACGGCTTCGCTGTCGATGAGCACGCCGTCGCAGTCGCAGATCATCAGTCGATCTGCGAGCGCGGCTTCTCTGGAAGGTGTCAGGTTCACTGGGTACGCCTCACTTCACCGCGCCGAAGGTCAGGCCGCGCACCAGTTGCTTCTGCGAGAGCCAGCCGACGATGAGAATCGGCGCGACGGCAAGCAGCGACGCCGCCGAAAGCTTGGCCCAGAACAAGCCTTCCGGACTCGAATACGACGCGATGAACACGGTAAGCGGCGCCGCGTTCGAGCTCGACAGGTTGATGCTCCAGAACGCCTCGTTCCAAGAGAGGATCACGAGCAGGAGACCGGTCGATGCCAGTCCCGGCAGCGACATCGGCATGAGCAGATAGACGATCTCCTGCCACGTCGTCGCGCCGTCTATGCGTCCCGCTTCGAGAATGTCGCGCGGCACTTCGTTGAAGTAAGTGAACGCCATCCACACGGCAATCGGCAAATTGATCAGCGTGTACACGATGATGAGACCCGACACCGTATCGAGCAGGCCCGTGTTCTTCCACAACAGATAGATCGGCACCAGCACGCCGACCGACGGCATCATCTTCGTGGAGAGCATCCACAGCAGCACTTTCTGCGTCTTCTTCGTGGGGAAGAAGGCCATCGCGTAGGCGCAGGGCACGGCGAGCAACAGGCAGATCACCGTGACGCCCAGCGAGATCAGCACCGAGTTGAGCGCGAAGCCCCAGTAGTTGCTGCGCGCAAAGACCTCGCGGAAGCTGTCGAGCGTCGGCGTGAAGAAAAGCGACGACGAGTATGCCTGCTGCTCGGTCTTGAACGCGGTGATCGTCATCCAGAAGATCGGGAAGAACAACAGGATCGAAACGATCCACGCCACGATGCCGGGCACGATGCGCTTCACATGTTCGAACACGGGCACGGGCACGGGCGGCCTGGTGGAAACCGGTTGAGTGCTCATGACTCGTACTCCCCTTTGAGGTTCTTCGCAAGCATTCTCACGAGGAAGAACGCAACCACGTTCGCGAGGATCACCGCGAGGATGCCGCCCGCCGATGCGAGACCGACATCGAACTGCTGCAGACCGAGCGCATAGATGAGATACGACAGGTTGGTGGTCGCGGTGCCCGGACCGCCGCCGGTGGTCGTATAGATTTCAGCGAAGATCGACAGCAGGAAGATGGTTTCCATCATCACGACGACGGCGATTGCGCGACGCAAGTGCGGCAGCGTGATGAAGAAGAACATGGCGAACGGACCCGCGCCGTCGATGCGCGCCGCTTCCTTCTGCTCCTGATCGAGCGACTGGATCGCCGTGAAGAGAATCAGGAACGCGAACGGCAGCCATTGCCACGACACGATCATGATGACCGCGAAGAGCGGATAGTCTGCGAACCAGTCGATCGGCTGCATGCCCATGGAACGCATCAGCGAGGCGACCAGGCCATACACCGGGTGCAGGATCATGTTCTTCCAGATCAGCGCGGACACCGTCGGCATGACGAAGAACGGCGCAATCACCAGAAGCCGCGCAATGCCCTGCCCGATGAATTTGCGGTCGAACAGCACGGCGAGCAGCACGCCGCCTATCACCGTGATGCCGAGCGTCGAGCCGATCAGGGTCAGCGTATGGCCAATGGACGGGCCGAACGCCGGGTCGGTGGCGAGGAACTCGTAGTTATCGAAGCCCGCGAAACCCTTTACATCGGGATTGAGCAGGTTGTAGCGCGAGAACGAAAACCAGATCGTCATCGCGAGCGGGATCGCCATCCACAAGAACAGGAGACCGGTCGAGGGCGTGATCAGCCAGCGCACCGACTTCGCGCGCTTCTTGTCGCGCTCGGCCGCGGACTCCTGGTAGTGGTCGGAGATAGGGGGATTCAGTTGACTCATCGTGACACCTCTCGATGATTGACCGGCCGCGCATCTTCGGAGGGCGAAGACGCGCGGCCTGCGAACTACGTGACTTACTTCTGATAGCCCGCCTGTTTCACTGCGCGATCGGCTGCCGCGTTGGCGGCCTTGAGCGCGCTATCGACGCTGCCCTGATTCGCGACAACGCCGGCGATCGACTGACCCACCACCGTTCCGAACGACTGGAACTCGGGGATGCCCACGAACTGGATGCCGCTATACGGCACCTTCTTGAGCGACGCATCGTTCGGATTGGCGCTTTCGATCGCCGCCAGCACGAAGTCGCCGAACGGCGCGGCCTGTTTGTACTCGGGGCGCGCGTAGGTGGACTTGCGCGTGCCCGGCGGCACCGAGGCCCAGCCCTCGTCCTTGCCGACCATTTCTATATATTCCTTCGACGTGGCCCACGCGGCGAACTTCTTCGCGGCGTCCTGCTGCTTCGACGTCTTCGGGATCGCGAGCGACCACGACCACAGCCAGTGCGAGCCCTTCGGTGTCACGGCGATCGGCGCGGCGGCAAAGCCGATCTTGTCCGAGACCTGCGACTGCGCCTTGTTGTAGAGCATGCCGGCGGCAACCGTCGCGTCGATCCACATTGCGCACTTGCCCGAGGACATCAGCGTGAGGTTTTCGTTGAAGCCGTTGGAGCTTGCTCCCGGAGGGCCGTCGGCCTTGAGCAAGTCCGCATAGAACGACACGGCCTTGTGCCATTCGGGCGAATCGAGCTGCGCCTTCCATTGTTCGTCGAACCAGCGGCCGCCGAAGGTGTTCACCACCGTCGAAACGAAGGCCATGTTCTCGCCCCAGCCTGCCTTGCCGCGCAGGCAGATGCCGTATTGGCCCTTGGCCTTGTCGGTCAGCTTGTCGGCGAATTGCTTGATCTGATCGTAGGTCGGCTGATCGGGCATCTTGAGGCCGGCCGCGTCGAACAGATCCTTACGGTAATAGGTCATCGAGCTTTCGACGTAGAACGGCAGCGCATAGAGCTGGCCGTTGTACGAGAGACCGTCGCGGGCGGTTTTCACCACGTCGTCGAGATCGTAGTTCGCGGGCAGATTGGCCATCGGCGTGAGCCAGCCACGCTTGCCCCACTGCGGCGCTTCGTACGTGCCGATGGTGAGCACGTCGAACTGGCCGCTGTTGGTCGTGATGTCGGTGGTGGCGCGCTGACGCAGCACGTTTTCTTCGAGAATCACCCACTTCAGCTGGATGTCCGGATTGGCCTTCTCGAACGCGGGCGAGAGCTTCTTCAGCTCGATCATGTCCGGGTTGTTGAGCGTGGCCACCGTGATGGTGGTCGCTGCTTGCGCAGGCGGCACGAAGGCCGCGCTTGCCGCGATGAGCGATGCGACGACGCCGGTCACGGCAAGCTGTGCACGCGGCTCTGTCCGAACGATAGTGTGGATGCGTTTCATTGTGGTGCGTCTCCTTTTTTGTTGGCATGGGCGCCATGCGGGAAACAGGCCGTGCGGCGATGTCTTCGATGCCGTCGGTGCCTGTCTCGCAAGCGCCGGTGTGCCGCTGCCTGCTGCCTCAGGGATGCGCGATGGATATCGCGTGGATTCCGGTTTTGCTTCGGGTTTTCTTTTGAATCTTCGCTGCGGTATCGCCTCTTACCTTTCGCTGCCTTCTTTGGTCTTGCGCCCTACCCTTGCGTGCTTATCGTGCCGTTTCACTATAGACGGTGCGCCTCGCGCTGCAAGGGCCGTCAACTCGTCCGCTTGCCGCTTTTCGACGCTGAGCTCGCGGGCCATGATGTCGTTGATCGCGAAGACATGGCCGTGGATATCCCGCGATTTGCCGAGGATTGGGTGCATGTCGATGAGCGCCGCGTGACTGAAGGGAATGTCGATACCGCCGGAACGCTCGACGGTCTTGGCGCCGATGCGCTCGAACACATGCACGCGTTCGCCAGCGTCTTCGGAGCGCCGACGAAGTTCACTCTCGTCATCGACCACGAGCTTCGCGCCTTCTTCAAGAAAAGACCGCGCCACCGCTTCGCCAATACCACTCGTGGCAACCGTGATGATCGCCACCTTGTCGCTCAATCTCACCGACATCTCCGAGATTTTTGTTTGGTTCGAAGTGAGCGAACGCTCTGGCTTCGATCAATTGCTCTTTGTGTGGTCGAATGATCAGCGTTGTGTGCAGAAGTGTCAAGGCGGGAAAACCAGTTTCGATGGTGCGACGCGCAATTGCGTCCGCGGCGGAAAGCCGCGCCAGTCGCTGCTTCGAGCAACGGTCGTTCCTAAAGGTGCATTCGACGCTGATACGTTATATCATCTCGGAATTCTCCGATGCGGCATTCGACATGAACGCCGTGTCATGCATCAAACCCGAACACCGAGCCTCAACATGACCGCATCCGTCGAAACCATGCTCGCTCGCGCCGAAGCGCTGGCGAGCGAGCGCGGCGTCGCGCTCACTCCCTTGCGCCGGCACGTGTACGAACTCGTGCTGAAGGCGCACAAGCCGATCGGCGCCTACGACCTCATCGACGCGATGGAGCCGAAGCGCGGCGCGCGCGTGCCGCCCACCACTGTTTATCGCGCGCTCGACTTCCTGGTCGAGAACGGCTTCGTGCATCGCATCGAATCGAAGAACGCGTTCGTCGCCTGCTGCGATGCCGGCAAGCCGCACGAAAGCCAGTTCCTTATCTGCGACGACTGCGGCAACACGCTCGAAATACAGGGCCGCGATCTGGCTTCGTCGCTTTCGGCCACGCCGCCCGCGCATGGCTTCGAAGTACGGCATCAGGTCGTCGAATTGAGCGGACTGTGCAGCGATTGCCAGAAGAAGCACCGCCACGCCTGAGCGCACGTCGTTCGAGCCACGAACCATGCCCCTGCCGCACCGCGCCGGCACGCCCTTCAACGACTCAAGGAACCCGATGAAACTCGCGCATGTCCTCACCTGCCTCGTCGCCGCATTCGGCTTTTGCCAGGGAGCTTTCGCGCAAGCCACGCGCGTGCCCGTCGTGGCGGCTGAAAACTTCTATGGCGATGTGATCCGCCAGCTCGGCGGCGATCACGTGCAGGTGACGAGCATCCTCAGCAATCCGGATGAAGATCCGCATCTCTTCGAAGCCAGCCCGAAGACCGCGCGTGCGCTTCAGCACGCGGCGCTGGTCGTCTACAACGGCGCGGACTACGATCCATGGATGGACAAACTGCTCGCGGCATCGAGAAAGAACGACACGCGCACGATAATCGTCGCGGCGCAGCTCGTCGGCAAGAAGTCCGGCGACAATCCGCATCTCTGGTACGACCCGGCGACCATGCCCGCCGTCGCAAAAGCGGTGAGCCAGTATCTCGTAAGCGCGGACCCGTCCCACAAGAGCGATTACGACGCGCGCCTCGCGACCTTCCTGAGTTCGCTCAAGCCGATCGATGCCAGCGTCGCGCAATTGCGCGCACACTTCAAGGGCGTGCCGGTGACGGCCACCGAGCCGGTGTTCGGCTATATGGCCGATGCCATCGGCTTCGAGATGCGCAATCAGCGCTTCCAGATGGCCGAGATGAACGAGACCGAGCCGAGTCCCGCCGATATCGCTGCTTTCGAAAAAGATCTGAGCGAGCGGCGCGTGCACGTGCTCATCTACAACAGCCAGGCGACGGGCGCGCTCACGAAACGCCTGCTCAACGTGGCGAAGGACGCGCATTTGCCTAGCGTCAGCGTGACGGAGACGTTGCCTGCCAACAAGACCTATCAGCAATGGATGCTGAGTCAGCTCGATTCGTTATCGGGCGCCTTGCAAGGATGGCAAAGATGAGCGTTCACTCGGGACCCGCGCTCGAAGTCGATCGCGTGACGCTGGAACTCGGCGGCCGCACGATCCTCGACGACGCGAGCTTTACCGTCCACACGGGCGAATTCATCGGCGTGCTCGGGCCGAACGGCGCGGGCAAGACCACGCTCATGCGCGCGCTGCTCGGCCTCGTGCCGCTCGTCGGCGGATCGATTCGCGTGAACGGCGCGGCGGTGGTGCGCGGCAATCCGACCATTGGCTATATGCCGCAGATTCGCAGCGGGCTTGCGGGCCGGCGAGTGTTGGGCCGCGATTTCGTCGCGATGGCGGCGGACGGACATCACTGGGGCGTGCCGCATCGCAATGCCCGCATTCGCGCGGATGTCGAGCGCGTGCTCGATCTCGTCGGCGCGGTGCAGCTCGCCGGGCGGCCGCTGTCCGAGTTGTCGGGAGGCGAGCGGCAGCGCTTGCTGCTTGCGCAATGTCTGCTCGGCGATCCGCGCCTTCTCTTGCTCGATGAACCGCTCATCAGTCTGGACCCGCGGCATCAGACGAGCGTGGTCGAACTCGTGCGGCGTGTGCAGCGCGAATTGAACATCACCGTGCTGTTCTCGGCGCATGAACTCAATCCGCTGCTCAACTCGCTCGACCGCGTGCTGTATCTCGGCAGTGGACGCGCGGCGCTCGGCACGGTCGATGAGGTCATCTCGAAGCCGGTGTTGTCGAAGTTGTATGGCTCGCCGATCGACGTGATGCGCGTGAACGGCCGCATCTTCGTGATGTCGGGCGATGTGGAGATCGACAAGCTCGATCATGCGCACGAAGAAGGCGACGAACATGCTCATGGGCACGAGCATGAGCACGATCACGGTCATGGCCACGCGCATGCGCACGGTCACGACACGAAGGGAAAGCATACGCACAATGTTTGAATACGACTTCATGGTCAACGCATTCGCGGCGTCGGGGATCGTCGCGGTGCTGTCGGGGATCGTCGGCTATTTTCTGGTGCTGCGCGGGCAGACGTTCGCGGGTCACGCGTTGTCGCACGTCGGCTTCACGGGCGCAACGGGCGCCGTGTTGATCGGCCTGCCGCCGCTTTGGGGGATGATTGGCGTCACGCTTGCGGCGGGCGTCGGCATGGGCGCGCTCGGCGAGAAGCTCGCGGGACGTGACGTGGCGATTGGCGTGATTTTGTCGCTATCGCTTGGCTTCGGTTTGTTGTTTCTGCACTTCTTCACGGCTTATGCGACGCAGGCTACGGCTCTCTTGTTCGGCAATGTGCTGGGCGTGAGTCATAGCGTGTTGATCGTGCTGGCGGGGCTTGCGGTCGTGAGTCTGGGCGCGTTGGCGGTGATCATGCGGCCGCTGTTGTTTGCTTCGCTGCAGCCGGAGTTGGCGGAGGCGAAAGGGGTTTCGCTGCGGCTCGTGTCGACGTTGTTTCTCGCGATTACCGCGTTGGCGGTGGCGGCTTGTACGCAGATCGTCGGAGTGTTGCTCGTTTTTGCGTTGATGGTCGGGCCGGCTGCCGCTGCGCAGAATTTGACGACGCGGTTGTCGTCGGGGTTGGTGTTGGCTGGGCTTTTTGCGCTCGCGCAGGCTTGGGTGGGGTTGACGCTTGCCTACTACACGGATTGGCCTACCAGTTTCTGGATTACGATGCTCGCGGCTTTGGTTTATGGGATTAGTTTGTTGAGGAAGGGTTGAGAAGGTTTTTTGCTGCGTTTGCGGGCGCGGTGGGTTTGGGTTTTGTCGTTGTCTTGCGTTTTGGTTTAGTAGCCGTCTCCTGCCGGAGTAGCTTTCCTTGCGGCTGCAAAAAAGTTACCAAAGAAAGCAGCTTCCGAACCGGTTAGCGGGTTGCATTCTTTATTCGGCGCGGTTGAGAAGTTGGGCCGCTATCTTGCGTTTTTGTTCAGTAGCCGCCTGCCCGGCGGGGGCGGTTACTTTCTTTGCAAAGCAAAGACGGGTTTGAGGCTGAACCCCTCATGGATAGGGATTTACAAGGAAAATCCGGCTTTTTCCGTCCAACATCCCGTCCAACACCGTCGCTCACCGGCGCGCGCGGGCTTGTTGCCCCAACCGAAACCGGCAAGACAGAGCAGGTTTTGCGAATGGGTATCGGCTCCGCCGTAACGGAAGGTTTCGGTATAGCGATACTTCTTCCATGTGCGATACAGCAGCGTCACGAATCGGTGATGGAACTGATCGAGGAACGCTTCGACCGCTTCGTGTCCTTCTTCGCGTTGCGCGATATCGTCGAGGTAATGGCTCGGCATCGCGGCATCGACACCGTACAGACCCATGAAAGTCGTGCGAACGACGGGCGGCAATGGAACAGCGTACGGGCCATCGCTAGAGTCATCGAGTTCGACACGCGCGATCTCGCCCGCAGGGAAACCCATGCAAGGATGCGAGCCAAAGCGCACCGGCTCATGCTCGTGCGTGTCTCGCTCGCAAAAGCCAAAGCCGTTTGCCATCTCGGGGTGGCTTGCTTCAAGCAATCGGTACAATTGCGTGAAGCTCATCGCCGGCGCATGTGCGAGCAAAGCCGCGATAAGCGGTTCGATCGACTGTTGCATATCGGGCAGATCGCGCGGTTTCATAGTGGCGAGCGCCACGTCTTGCCGCGCGGCCATTCGACGCGCTTCTGCGTCGGCAGACTGATGACCTCGAGCTTCGTGAACAGGTTGATCTCCGCGTAAAGCTCGAAGAACCGATGCAGCAGTTCGCCGAACAACATCACATCGCCGTCACCCGAGAACGCCTGCGAATCGATCGTCACTTCGATCAACACGCCACGCTCTACGGCCCCGCCCGACACCTCTTCGAGCAGCGTCTCCGATACCCACAGAATGCCCGCCAGCCGCCTGCGATTGAGTTCGTCATTGGTCCACTCGTAAAGCGCCAGCGCACCGCGCAACACTTCGGCATTCATCATCGACAGGAAGTTGGGCGCGAGGTGTGACAGCACGCGCCACTGGAAGCGATCGCCGGTCGGCGGGTACAGCGGCATCGTCGGCGCGACGAGGTTTCTCACGCCGACAAGCTCCGCTGCGCCGCCCACCATTTCGTCGATGCGTGCTTCACGCAGGCCCTTGCGCGGCAACAGGCCATTCGTGCCGGTCACGCGCAGTGACACGCTTTCTTCCGGCAAGTCCTCCATCGACTCCCATGCGTTGCCGCCGAAGATCAGCCACGTCTCATGCAGGCCGTCCATGCCGGGGCGCACGCGCGTATGGAAATAGCGCTCGGGCGACTCGTGCCGCATCATGCCGCCGCGATGACGGAAGGTCGAGAACGGCACGTATTCGAAACTTTGCGCTGTGACGTGATCGAAGCCGACCACGCCATCGACGGAATAGGTTTCGATGTGCTCGCCCTGATGGCTCGCCGGAATCACGCGGTATTCCGTTTCATGATGGTCGATCACGAGCGGTTCGGCGTCCAGTTCGAACAGATTGATGACCGGCGTGCAGAACAGCCGCACGTTGTCTTTGTTGAAGCGCATGTCGTGCGGATAGGTTTCTTTCAGCACGATGTCCAGTTCGAAATGCGTGGAGCGTTCCGGCAGCTCGTTCACGTCGAGACCGCAGATATCGACGAACAGGAATTTTTCGCGGAACGTGAAGTATTCGAGCAGCAGTTGATAGCCCGCGAACGCCGCGTCGGACTTGGGCCAAAGGCGTTCTTCGGGCGAGAAGCCAGCCGGTTCGATCGTCACGCCATCGAGCGGTAGAGCTTCGCCATCGCGCACTTCAGGGATACGCCAGTCGATCGCATGCACGTGTCGCGTGAGCGCGAGGTGCATGGCGAACGCGACTGGCTGATCGGCGCTCAGGTGCAGGCGCAGGCGCGAGAGGTCGGTTTCGTTGCGCTTGGCGGCGGCATCGAGTCTGAAGGCAAGCCGGATGATCGAGCGGCCATCGTGACGCACGCCCGGTCCCGCCTGCTCCAGACGCACGGGGTGCAAGTCCACCGGCTGCGTCGTGCGATACAGGCATTGGACGTTCTTCTGCGTAATACCGTCCGATGCGTCTCGGGTCACCGGAATCGGTTTCGATCGGACCGTTACGCCTGCGGGCACTTGTTCGGTGCGCTCGTGTTTCTCCATACGCGGGATCAATTCGACGATCGACAGCGCCGGGATCATGCGCAGGTAATGCGGCCATAGCAGGCTCACGAGTCCTTCGGTCAGTTCGGGGAGTTCGTCGTCGAGTTTCTGCTGCAAGCGGCCGGTGAGGAACGCGAAGCCTTCGTATAAGCGTTCGACGTACGGATCGCGGTCACCGACGCGATCGAGATTGAGCATGCGGGCGCGGTCGGGATGAGCGCGCGCGAACTCGCGGCCCGACTCGCGCAGATAGCGCATCTCGGCTTCGTAGTAGCGCAGAACTGGGTCCTGATCCTGGCGAGATGGCGGGAAGTCGGGTTCGATGCCGCTGGTGGTGTCGTGCTTCATTCTGTTCAAACGGGTTACTGCAACTCGGGTGGCAGCGGCGGCAGCACGGGCGTTCCTGCGACCACGCCGCCCTTGCCGACGATAAACACGCGCTGCGGCATCTTGAAACCGCGCAGCTTGAGCAGATCAAGCGGTCCCGCGCCGACCTGTGCCTTCAGGTCGTAGTGAAGCGGAAAGCCGCTGTCCTGATTGAAGGTCAACGCGTAGCTTGTGCTGTCGAGCGGCTTTACTTTGGCGGTGCCAAGCAGACGCAACAGCGCCCAGTCACCATTCGCCTGGAACGCGATGCGCGTGCCCGCCGTATCCGATTCCCACGTCAGCGTCGTGCGCCCATTCTGACCGTTGCTCGGCCACACGATCGACGTGTACTGCTCCAACTGGTTGAAGTACTCGATCTTCGTGCCATCGATCGTCAGCACATTGCGCGTTACCTCAGGCGTCGGATGCGGCATAAGCTGGAACCGATAGTTCGCATCGCCCTGCGTGTAGAGTTGCGCGCCCAGCGTCGATAACTGGCGCAGCGCCGACAGGAACTCGGGATCGAACCGCAGCGCTTGCGGGGCGAGGTCGTTTGGGACCCATGCGTTGCCTTGCTGCTGCAAGATACCGGCGAGTTGCGTCGTCACGAAGCGCGAGATCAGCCCCGTATCGGGCTTGATGTAGCGGCCAAGTTCGACGAAGGACGCGTCGGCGTCCGTGTCGGCGAACGGGTAATGGCCGTCGAATGAACTGGCGAACGGTGCGGCCACTGCCGAGCGCCACAGGTCGTTCAGACTGGCCGCGGCGGGTTGCAGAATCGTTTGCCATGCCACATCGAGCGGACGAGCGAACAGCGCGTCACCGAAGCCCGACCATTGCGAGCCGAGGCTCGCGGCGGTGAGTGCGGCATCGTCCCGCGCCTGCGTGAGTTCGGAGAGCTTGCCCTGAAACACGGCCTGCGCCATTTGACGCGCCATCGCCTGCGCATCCGCGCCGGTGGCGATCTGTTGCAGCTTTAGGCGCATGGTAGTGGCGACTGTCAGAAAGTGCGCGAGGCTGACGCCGCTGAAGTCGGCTGCGTTTTTGCTGCCGGATTTGCCGTTGGCTTTGGCGCCTGTCATCACGTCATCGCCCATCAGCGCGAGCAGCGGGCCGAAGGGTTTGTCGAGTGGATTGACGATCGGTTCGCTCGGGTTGTTCGTCTTTGTACCGATCATGTCCTGAGCCTTGCGCACCAGCGTGTCGGTCAGCGCCTGCGACGGACGGCCCGCTCCGGCCTGATATTCGACCGACTTCATCAGCGCGATCAACGCTGATGTCTGCGCGTCGGTCAGGCGCGTAAGCTGGCTGATCGCTGCACTCAAGTTCGTGGCAGGCCGCCACTGGATGCTGTTGAGCATCGACTGCCACGCGGCGGCGTATTCGGAGAAGTAGCGCGCCCGCAGGCGCAGGCGCACTTCCTCCATGTCCTGCTGCGCTTCGAGCGCCGCACCGGGCACACGTGCGGCGCGTGCATCGGCGAGCACCCAATCGGCGCTGACGCGGCCTTCCTTCGCGGCCTTGTCGATGGCATCGCTCACAATCCCGTCCCACGCGGCGCGCGTATAGACGCCGGGAACCGTCTGCGCCGATGCGAACAGGCCGCGCGCGTCCGCGCCGTTGAGCAGTGTCGGCAAGGTCATATCCGCATACTTGCCTTTCACCTGCGCGATCACGGATTGATAGAGCGTGTCATCGGAGTTTTGCAGACCGATCTGGTTGACCAGCGTGTTACGCGCCATGCCGACGAGATCGCTTGATCCGCTGAGACGCCATTCGGGATGCGCGCGGAGATGATTGGCATAGAAGGAGGCGAGGCGCTGCGAGAGATCGAGCCACTCGCCGGTGCGCATGTCTGGGTTCGCGGGCCATGCGTTTGGGAGTTGCCTGGACAGGAACGCGGCATCGGCGTGCTTCGGGTCAGCGAGCATCAGATAGGCTTTAAGCGCGTCGTAATCGCGTTGTTGCTCGTCGGCGTTAGGCAAAGCGTCGGCGCGGGCTTGCGATAACTGCGTGAGCGATGCTTCGAGGTGACGTCCAATCGGATCGCGCAGGTTTCGTGCGGCGATCGTCGAATACGGTTGCCAGAGTGCGGCCAACAATTCGTCATTGCGATTCAGGCCCGCGCGCAGATACCACGGTGCACCGTGCTGCTGGCGGTATTCGAGCTTCTCGATTTGCTGTTGAAGGTCGAGTTGCCTGCGTAAAGCGGCAGAGGTGTTCGGTTGAGCGGCGAGCGCCGCATCGACCGTACTGCGCGCATCCTGAACGAGGGAGCGGTTGCCGATGAACGAGATCGTCATCGCCGCGCACCAGGCGATGGCGCCGATCATCACCAGAGCCGCCAGCGCGTTCGGCCAATAAAAGCCGATACGCCGTCCTTTGCGCGGATCGACGCGTGCGCCGATTTCACGCCAGATTGGCAGCAGCGCGCGCGGTTGCTCACGCGGCACCGTCGTCTTGTTCGCAATCCGTTCGGCCACTTCCTGCGCAACATCTTCCTCGTGTGCAGGAATTGGCGTCGGAACGGCGGGCGTCGCATAGACCGGCGCAAACATAACGCCCGCGAGCGATGCACGACGCCACTTCGATGCACATAACGTTTGCCATGCGCTCACGATTTGCTCGCGCCGCACATCGAGATACTGCGATATTTCGGCCAGATACCAAACCGGCTTCGCGTTGCCCAATAGCGCCACGCCAACGTCCGCTGCCGCCTTTTCGATCACGCTCAGTTCGTGCGTCAACAAGTTGGTCGATGCTTGCGTGTCCGCGTTCAACGGCGTCGGAATGAATGCGCCCAGCGCATGAAATTCGTCAGGGCGCTCGCCGCGTACGCTCACCGTGTGCAGCAACGTCACCGGGGCTGCCCAGCCCAACTCACGCGCCAGATTCGAGAGCGCACGGGGCCGCTCCTCATTCACCGGCAGCGCTTCGCTGGCCTGCATCACGGGAATGACGGCATCTACCGGGCGCGCGCGGCGCAAACGGCGAAGCTGAGTGCGCCACGTTTCAGGGTCGATGCCATCGGGCGCGGCATGCACGAGGATCGTATCGCCCACCCGCAGTACGGCCGATTGCTTGAGACCGGGCGCGACTTCATCGACGAGCGCTTCTTCGCCCGTGAGCATGAGCCACGGCATCGCGCTTCGCCAGCGCCATCCGATCGAGACGCGCAGTTCGTCGCACAGCAATTGCAGACGAGGATCGCGCTTCTGCGCTTTCGCGGAACGCGTCGCTTTGCCACTTTCACCGATATCGCCGATCCATCGCGCGAACTTCCTGTACAGACCGAGCCACAGCGCCCCCGCGTGCACAACCAACACGACCGCAAGCACAAGAACGATCCTGAGCAACGCAGAAATGCGCATTTCCAGCGACGTGAGACCGGTGATGTCGGCACGTCCCCACCATGCGAGCGCACCCAAAAGCGCAGCGATCAGGAAAGCGCCCAGCGCGACGCCCCAAATGATAAGGAAACCAGACGATAGTGATGTGGAAGCTTTCGATTCAAGCGCTTTCAGGTTGTTGCCCGGCGTACTCGGTGTGGTCATGCAAAGAATTCGTGTTGACGTAGAGAATGGCAGACTGCAAGCGATCGACGATCAGGTGTGGGCCTGCCAAACGCGATTCGATCGCGGCTGCGATGGAAAGCCATGCGTTTGCTGCGCCTGCATCGCCCAATACGCGATCCAGACGGCCATGCGATTCGCGGGTGGTGATGCCGGTGAAAGAGGCTTGTTTGAGCGTATCGAGTAGCGTGCTGTCGTGATTGCGCTCGAGACGCGTGAGCCACGCACGTGTGATGGTCTGAGGTTCGGCCTTGCCCCATATCGTTGTGTTGCAAATGAGATCGCGCAGCGACTCGACGCCGGCCAGTTCCTCGACCGGGCGGTGTAAGGTCGCAAGCACACGTATCGGCTCGGGAAGTTGATAGAAGCCCGGACTCAGCAGCACCGCAACAGCCGCTTCGCTGCTGTTGGCGGGCGGATCGGCGTCATGCCAGGCGAAGGCCAGAATCAACAACGCGCGCCGCTCGCGCGAATCGAGCCAAGCGTCGGCCAGCATCAGATTGTGCGGCGCTGGCTCAGCCGCGCATTCGAGTGCGGGCGCGCCTGCGATGCGCAACGCATCGCGCGCTTGCTGTGTGCGCAGGTCCATTTCGTCGGGATGCGCCAGCACGCGCGCGAGCGGTGCGTATTGCGGACCATATTGCGCGAGCGCTTGCAGCGCCGGAATCAGCGGCGCGAGTGCATCGACGAGCTTCAGTACGACGGTGGCGATTTTAGGTACGGCTTCGCATGCTTGATCATGCTCTTCGTTCGCCTGGTCCTCATTGTCCTCGGGCTCGGGCTGCGGCTCTTCAGACCACGCTTCATCGTCGAAGCGGTTGTGAACGACGAGCCCCGCTCCGCTGCGTGGCATTTGCGATTTGAACAGCGGCGTCGTCATGGTGACGATTGCGCTCAACTTGGACGTCACGGATGGCACGCAGTAACCCACGCCCAGTACCTGCAAGGGCTTTTGCGCGATGCGCAGACGCGCAGCGAGCCGCGCGGCGCGCGCTGTGTTGCAGTTGTGCGCGTAGTGCCACATCGCTTCATATGCGATGCGCGCGAAGCACAACAGGCCGAGAAACACCGCATGCGGGCCGCCAATCACAGCGACCCAGAACGCAGCGCCGCTCGCGGATTCACTCGATGGCCACATCAGCAGGATAAGCGGCGCGCCCACCGCGCAGCACGCAAGCCAGATACCGAGCCACGGCAGCAGGCGCGGGCCATGTGCCGGATACGGATAAGGCTCACCGATGTCGGACAGATCGACCGGCATGTTTTACGCGAAGTTCACGTTTTGCAAGGATGAGATAAGGCGACAGCCGCACGCGCAGCGATGATCCTGCATCGCGTAGGGCTTGCCGTCGCGATCGGGGAACCGTTCGTCGCCCTCGGCAATCGTGGTTTGTCCGTGGAGGTCGCATTGGGCGCTGTCGTCGCGGCGCGCGAGTGCGCGGCCCATGAACGTGCTGAACGGCGAGCCGCTTGTGACTTCGCCGCCGTGCTCGAGTTTGTCGCCGTAGCGGATGGGGGATTTCATTTGCAAACCTTTTTATTTGCATGCCCAACTTGAGGACACGCATTACAGAAAGCTACCACTGACAACCCTTCTCAAGGCTAGGGGTGACGTTTGGATCAAGAGTAAAGCTTGACTTTTTCCGTGTACCATAATTTGTATATACCATTGAATAAATGTTGGCTCCTTGACTTACCATTTCGTATTCACCGGTAATCTTTCCGCGATTAACTTCAAGCCACGTCGAGGTTAATTCGTCCGGCCTACCTGCACTCAACGTCTGTTCGTCAGCAGATTTCAGCACTAGCGGAATTACAGATTTCGAATTCTGGTATCGGACAAACCCGCTTGAAAATTTCGTTGACTGATCGAAGAACATGCGAAATTCGAAGTCTTCAATGCCCTTAATGTCTGATGAGAAGCAGTAAACATCTGCAAATGCATCGCAATGGGCTACCATGGGGATGAAAAGCGATAGAAGGGAAAGCACCTTCATCAGTTTTAATATCATAACTTATTTTTCATTCGGCTCGATCTGGAGGACCGAGGCCCCGTCTTTGCGTTTACGCAAATTAAACAGTTCCAACCCTGCCGTTCCTAGTCGATACGCAGTCATCTATACGCGTTTGAGCAACTAATATTTTGTCTCTTCCCACCTGATACTAAATAGCATTGCGATGGCTTATAAATGTGACTCGCTTGACTCCAAACATAGATTACGTGAGTTTCCGGATAGCCAGGTGATGCCTGCGTCGATGTTTTCCATCGTATCGGCTCTGCTGTCATACTACGTGGGCTCACCGGAGAGAGACTGGCAACAGGCGGTGACGTAAGTACGACGCACCAACCCCCACCAGCGCGTCCCTCAAAAATTGTCCGTGAGGAATTTGTACCCGAAGTACGATCACCCGTGAGAAGTATCTGATATCGGATCGGTTTTCCACTTCTCAGCAGGCATGGTAAGGCCTTCGGCCGTAAGGAAGGGGACAACGCATGATTCTTATCTACACTCTTTCAAGAGCAGCTTAAGTGTGGCTAGCTGTTGTTTTGCGAAATGTAGATCTAGCTCATCTTCCAACCAACCTGGTTGATCCGCTGCTTCCTTTTTTATACGTTCGGATGCTTGCGAAAATATACTCAGATAATCCCTCGCAACCATTACGCATGAGGAACTGACATTATTTATCTGCAAAACAATTTTTTCGGAATTCTGATTCAATTCGGATACCCCCTCCTCGTAGCACTGATGCAAAATCATTCCGCATCCAGAACCACAGGTTAGCCTATCGTTATTTGTGCGAGCCATACATTGCGAAAAAGCATCGTCGCTACTGTTTGGGCTCGCTGAAAAAGCAGAAGCTGAGCAAGCAAGCAGAGCCGCAAAAAATAACGTGTCTTTAACTGTTTTTGGACGCATAAAAATATTGTATGAAATTAAGGCTTCGAAAGATCTATTTTTACCCTCTTGTGTCTTGGTGTTGTGACGACTAGATCCCCTTCGGGTGGTAGCCAATCCGTGAATTCAGCTGCATGAATACGCTGAACGGCGAGTCACTCGTGACTGCGCCGCTGTGTTCGATTCTGTCGCCGTAGCGGATCGGGGATTTCATTGTGGGCTGAGCTTTTTAGACTTTGTTCGACACAGCACGGCTTCGTTTCTTTCGTGATACGTGCTAACCAATTCACGTCTGACGTTGTCAATTTGAAGGTTAACAAAGTCGTCCCCACAAGCAGGCCGAATTTCGACGAATCGATGTTGTTTCAATGAGAATAGAAACACCATTGAGATCGTGTCTTTACCCATTCCTTCGTCCAGATACCACACGGAAAAGCCCTTCGTCCCGTTAAAAGCATAGTCCGCTACAGCCAGATGCAGCGTGCTTTCGGTATCAAATGTCAATACTTGATACCGTTCTTTTTTACCTACCTCCGAAATCTTAACTTTTACTGAGCTATCGACACGATAAATGGACGTCGTCACAGAAGGAGCCACACGAAAATTCTTGTACTGGTCCGCTGCGACAGTTGGTCCGGTCAAAAAAAACCATAGAACAAACGAAAAAAGTTTTAATATTTTCAATTTAGTTCTTTGTGCGAGTCAGATCCGGCTTTATTGCCGAGCGGTGAGCGGGCGTCAGCAACTCAGGGAAGAAGTCAGGCATCGCATCCCATAATTGGTTCAGCATAAACACTGCATAAGCCTGTCTTTCGTTGTAACCATTCGGGCCACCGTTGACAAGTCGATTGACGAAACCTACGTTATCCGCTGAATAATCTCTACGCTGTTGAGGCAAGCACTTCTATTTTTACTAAGTCCATCAACAAGATTCATCAATCGATATATGTGCTGCTGACGAAAATTACTCATGCATCGCCGAATCCTCTTGCTTTTTGTTCACCTTTCGTTGAAGGACGACGCATACCTCATTTAGGTTTTTTGCCAAATAATGAACTACATGCACTACTGTCAGTGACAACCCGCTCATTTTTTAATATGTCCCAAACACCTGGGTAAGAGTTTTCCTCGCAACCAACTTCTCCGTTCGGTGCAACAAATTTACCATCTAAGGAAATGATAGAACTACCGGCATCACCACTGCCTCCAAATGAAAACTTCTTCATAATGGAAAGCGACTGCCTGGGAATATAAGCGCCACGGAGAGAGACTAAATTTTTTGACGTGCCAAGCCTAGCAATGGTTGCCAGCCATGTATAGGGCTGCACTGTCACAAAATCCAGCGCAACGTAGAGCTTTTGCTCAACATTGACATCTGTTAGAACACCAACATGTCCCGGAATATTATGTACATGTATCTTTTTATTGCCGGAACAATCTTCAAGATCTTTTTTTTCTACATATCCGCGACCGGAGACAATGATTGCAGCCTCGTCGTAAGTTTCTGTTGCATAAATAGCTGGTGCGTCCAATTTACACAACTGAGTAGTCGTAGCGTGATTGAATAATCGAATTGCGTCGCCTTGAACCTCATACTGGCCTTCCGCCATTATCGAACCCGAACTTAGCGACAAGAATCCGATTAACAATAAAAGAATATACTTCCTAGTCACAAATAATCTCCTTTGCTGCATGCGTATATTCTAATCTACGCGCGTCATCAATGTAGCCACCATTGATCGCATAGGTGACTGCTCTAGAAATCTCTCGTTCACTATTTCTTTCTTGATCGTTACTCGCAGCACGCAAAGTATCGCGATCAATTTCTTTCACCACTTTTGGCCGCTCAACACGTATATAGAATGCTCCGCTATCGATGCAATTTTCGATAAAGGCGACTCTATGTGGGTCCTCAATATTCGCTGGAGTTTTTGTCATGCCGTTTCGATCATGCCGCCTGAATGCGGCATCACTCCACCATGAATCCGTAAATGAAGAACGCGTAATCCAGCCCCGAAACAGCCAGTAACTTGCGTAATTGCTCCTGCCTGTAAGTTGCTTAAATCCACGCCCGCGAAATTTTTGAGCATCATCCTTGTCACAGTTTCCATTTTTCCAGTCGTAGCTACCCGCTATCCTGCCACCGTGGCTATTGAATTTCTCAGATTTAAACCAGAGATCTTCTTCTGACGGCACTTGTCCGTACCAATGCCCGAGATAGGATTCTGATATTTTCGAGGCTGGATTAATTGCGGCACCGTGAAGCGCGCCCGCGGTGACAGTTCCTAGCATGCTTGTTTCTTGCATTGACATCAGCCATGCACTCTCGACAGCACCTTGCCCCAAAAAATGTGCTAATCGCGAGGGGGTTGCAAGGACAAACTTCCTTGTCGCGAGGTTTAGCGGCGTTAGATATGTAGACCGCAACTCTTCTCCGCTGGGGCGGACATTTCTCGGATAATGGTTGTCGGAATAAATCCGTTTGAATTCATTCGCACTCAACCACCCACACTTCCTAAAGTGCCGAATAAACGCAAGCGGATGGAAGAACCAAAGCTTGTTGTCCTCACCCGACTGCACCTGCACTTGCCCCATGAACTGCGACTGCTCCACAAACTCGATGAAACGCGTGTACCCGTCAGGATCGACATCCTTGCGCTTTCCAAAGAACCCCTCCGGCTCTTTTAAGCCGCCGTATCGAGCTTCATTGTTACTCGCGTCCCACTCGCTCTTCGCGTGACAGATAAAGCCCTTTAGCTTGGCGCGTACCGCCGCCTGTCCCTGTACGTACGATTTCAGGCTCTCCTCTTTACTGAATTCCTGAAGCGTAGCCGCATCAGGCGACTGCAGATCGCTCACGCCGGTGATCCGGCATAGCTCGTCATATCCGCACAGACCAGCTTGATCAAAAGGCGTATTGCCGTCCTCGATCTTCTGCCAGTCCATAAAGAACGGGAAATCCGCATCCGACAGTTTCTTGACTATCTGCTGATTCACATCGATATATCCGACCTTGCCCTGATCGAACGGCACAGCCAGCCACGTCGCCTGCGCCTCTGCCGACAGCGAGGGCGTATCCGTACTCAGAATCCGCCCGAAGCGCAGCATCTCGTAGCCATCGCTCGGACACGTTCCGTAAAGCTTCGTGGCACGTTCGTATAACTGATACTCGTATTCGTCGAACTTATCCTTGATCGGCTCATCCGGCGTAAGCGCGACCAGCGTACCATCGCCCCGATCGATCCACGCGCGCATGAACCGCTCGCCGCGACTGAAATACGTCTGGACATACAGCGTATTGCCATCGCCCAAGACGCCCTCATTCAGCGCCGGAAAAAATGGCTTTGGGGTGTGTCCTCCAGTGTTCAGGCTTGCCATTCCCGGAGGCACGCTGACGAATGCGGATTTCTCAGGGATGACGAAGTACGTATGCCCCCAATAGTCCTTTGACACTGGCGTCTCCGGGTGCGACTCTCCCAGTGCCACCTTATGACCATTCTGCTCAAACCACGCCGTGAAATCCGCCTCGGTCATGAAGATCTCGAAGTGCAGATGCGTCTCGTTGTGATACTTCCCGACATAGCCGAGCTGATCCTTGCGATACACCTTTTTGCTCCCGCCGGGTTGAACGCCTTCGGTCTCGGCGAGCAGCCACTTAGGCAGCGCGTTGGGTGAGCTGTTTTGCGGAGCCTGGCTTGGCTGCAGTTGCGGCACAAGCCCCTGCATGCCCACGATGTCGAGCAGGTGCATGTACAGCGAATAAAACGTGATCGTGCGACCTTCGCCCGTGTCGGTCGTATGTTTGAGTAGCACGAAGCCCGTATTGCTGTTCAGCGCATTGGTGCCATCGGACTTCTTCTGCCCATCCGATACTGCATTCTGCGCCACGCGATACGCCACGACCTCGCCATCAGCAATCGCGCGCACCGGCTCTTTCTGGCCAAGTCCGCAATCAGGCACCAGATGCATGCCGCAATGCCAGCGACGATCCGAGGCAATCGGAAAGACGCCGCTATAGGTCAGCTCGAACTTATCCACCACATCCATCATCGGATCGGTCTTCCACTTCTCGGCGGGCACGGTGAGGCCTTCAGCCGGAAGGAACGGGGGGCTGATAATCATGTTTTAGCGAGATTGAATATAAGTTTCTGCGAGCTTGAAATCGCTCTTGGGTAAATTCGGCAGCGGCGGATTCAGGCTCTGCGGCCCCTCAAACGTGAACGACGCCGCCTTGATCTTGAAATCCCCCGGACAGACCAATTCGATGCTGCCGTTCTCGATCTTGATCGCCGCGCCGCCGCAGGCGAGGACGGCGCGGGTTTTGCCGTTTACGAGCACATTCGCGTTGGCGCTGGAGACGTGCAATTGCTGGTCGGCATAAAGGTTCAGCGTGCTGTCGTGAGCCTGAATATCCACCGGGCCTTTTGCGAACAGCTTCATGCCCAGCTTCTGCGCGCACAGCGAAATCAATTCGCCCGCAGCGACCGTGAAGCGCCTCACCGCACTGATATCGACGTGCTTGCCCGCATTGACGATCACGTTGTCGCCCGCCGCCTGCTGCACCGAGCGCGGCGTCACGAAGGCCATGCCGCCCGGCGCGCTCGCGAGCAGGCCAGCGCTTTTGAGTTGATCGAGCGTGTCCATCAAGCTTGCCTGCGTATCACGATCAGCAGGCTCGGCCTTCGCCTGCGTCGTCGCCCGAACCAGCGACGTGACGCGCGTCAAAGCCGATTGCAGTTCCTTCAGCGCGGCGTTCATCTCCAGATGCGGCGCATTCGGACTCGACAACGCATCCGCAGAAAAGAACAGCCCCTTCGATCCGTGAATGGTCGCGTGGCCCTGCGTGTGAATTTCGACGCCTTCACCGCGAAGCTGCTTCTGGTTATCCACCAGATAGCCCATGCTCACCGACGACTTCTGATAGATCGTCGCCAGCTTCACGCCTTCGCGGCCTTTGAAGTCCTCGAAGCGCACCTTGTTGGCGAGCAGCGCCGAGCGCCACACCGAACGCGAGTTCCAGCCCTCAAGCCCGTGAACGTGATTCGTGTGCGAATAGTCGAAGGCGGCGAATCCTATATAGGGCCTGTCGATATCAGAATTTGTGAAGAAAATTCTGACTTCCGTTCCGGGTAGCAAGGGCGCATGAAACCCGCCTTCGCACGAGGCCGACGGCGTCATCAGCCGCAGCCGCATGCTGTTCGATCCCGACTTGCCCGCGCCACGATGGAAGTGAAACCTGACCAGATACCGGCCATGCGCGTCTAAATCCGCATAGGGGCTGCCCTCGGCGCTCGATTCGATCGTCGCGATGATCGAGCCGTTCATCCATTTCCAGTCGCGCTCGGGGACGTACTCGGGCCGCCATATCTTGTCCGCAGGCGTGGCTTCGAATTCGTTCAGAACCGGCTTGGAGAGCGAACCCGTCGTCTTGAGCTTGACGATCACCAGACCATAAGGCGCTTTCGGCAACTTGTGGTTGGTGGTCGTCAGCACCCAGCCCGGATACAGCCCGGCGATGTTCGTCGTGCCAGTGTGGATGACCTGCTTCGAAGCAATGTCCTGCGCACGAACTTTGGTGAGCGCCTGCGCCTCTTCCGGAGTATGGAAATGCTCGCTGCTCCGATTGATTTGGCCATAGAGCGTTTTGTCGCCTCGATCCACATACGCGATCGCGGACACCGGCGCATTGGGCGTTCGATAGTTGTGATCGCGCAACTCGACGCTTTCAGGCAGCAGCGTCTGCCTGCGCTTGATGCTCAGCAGCGCTTCGTGAAACTCGCCGTCCAGACCATTGGGACGGACGTAGGGCACGTCGATCGAACGCATGTAACCGTTCGCACGGTTATCCACCACGAGCGTATCGCGATGGGTTTTACTCTCGAGCGGAGCGTGCCTGAAGTACCAATACAACCCATGCCGTAAGCACTGACGTCGGAAAAATTCAAGAACACTTTCCTCGTGCATCAGCAGTTGATCGTAGCGCTGATCGACGCCCTCAAAATTCAACTCGATATCATGCGGAAAGAGATGTTCACGATCGACCAATAGCTCGTAGAAAATGTCCTTGAGCGTCTTCTGTAAAAAGACGTTTGACGTCTTCGTCAGATCGAGTAAGGACACACGTGGCGCGATCTTCAGACGGAATTGCGCACCATCGTTGCTTGAACTCTGGTGCGTGAATTCACGGACTACGCCGTGCAAGGTCCGCGCGTGACGCGATGCGGTGTCGAGGTACTTCAGCGCCGCGCGCTCCTCGACGACGAAGGACACGTTCTTGCCGAGAAAGTGGACGCCATCGAGCGTCTGATCGTCGGAATAGATGAGGATATCGAGTTCGAACAACTCGTTCATCGCTTCCGTGATGGTGTATTCCAGCGGACGGACCGGGACCTTAAGTCCTGCGACAGTCAATGAGAGGTGCTGGGAAAGCCATGCGTTGCGATCTTTGATCGCCGTCAGAAAATCGGTTGCAGCCATGTCTTGCGTTGCCTCGTGTTCGAAAGGACGACGAAATTACATTTTCGACCACGGGCCATTGTGACGCAATAAATCGCTGCCATTAGGCAATGAACTGAGCGGGATTCTGTCGGAACCGCTGAATATTCCGCAGATTCAAGAAGTTATATGCGTGTGTGCTGGAACGGTTCAGGTCAACATTCGGACTTGTCCGATGCGACATTCGATGCCTGGGCCACGCTTACCGATATTGGTCCGCACCACACCAGACCGGCGGCTTGCTGTTTGAACTCCGGGGAAAACGTACGTCGTTGCTTGCTCATCAGACACCTCGTCATGGCGACCATTCTCGCCTAAATCAGCGTCCGGATTCATTAGACCACTACACAGCGAAGTCAAAAACGCCGCATTCCTAATAATTGATAACCACGAGCGCGAACAATGGGAAGTGCTCAAAGGGTTTGTGGGAAATAGCGAGGAACCAGTTGTGCTTCAGAAGCCGGTTCCAAAGCTGCTTTCTTTGGTTACTTTCTTTGCAGCAGCAAAGAAAGTAACCCCTCCGCCGGGCAGGCGGTTACTGCAAAGGACCGCAAGAAACCAGAGCAACTTCCCCGAAGAAAAAAAGCGCCCCAACCAGATACAAAAACCATAGTCAGCCGAAACCCAAAAAAATCACTTACACAAAACTCGCGCATGATGCGCAACATGCTCCCCCACGAACGTGGAAATAAAAAAGTACCCATGATCGTACCCATCGTGCTTACGCAAGACGACCCCTCGATGCCCCGCCTCCCGAGCATTCCGCTCGAAAACATCCGGAAAAAGCTGCCCGTCGAGAAACTGATCCGCAAGTCCTTGATCGATCAAGATCCCGCCATCGAAACGCGAAGCCGCATCGCCGATAACGAGTTCGCTGGCATCGTATAGCTTCCACGCTTCGCGATTATCACCAAGATATCCGGAGAAAGCCTTAACGCCCCAGGGACACAAAGACGGCGCGGCAATTGGCGCAAACGCCGACACCGAGCGATAAAGATCAGGATTACGCAACGCGAGCACGAGCGAACCATGCCCACCCATCGAGTGCCCGAAGATGCCAATCCGGTCCTCGCGCAACGGCAGCTCTCGCAAAACCAGCTCACGCAACTCCTGCGTCACATACGAATACATCCGATACCGCTCGGCCCAAGGCGCCACCGTCGCATCGACATAAAAACCCGCGCCAACGCCAAAATCCCACGCATCGGATTCGCCCGGAATACCCGCTCCTCGCGGGCTCGTATCCGGCGAAATCAATGCAATGCCATGCTCGGCGGCGTAACGTTGCGCACCGCCCTTGATGGGAAACGTCTCTTCGGTACAAGTCAGGCCGGCAAGATAAAACAACGCCGGCACGCGCGAATGGGCAGCCTGCGCGGGCAGAAAAACCGAAAAGCGCATCGGCAGGCCAATCACGTCCGACTGATGCCGGTAAATACGCTGCACGCCATCGAAACAACGGTGTTCTTCGACGAGTTCGAGCATGGCTGCATCCTCTCTCAATAGATCACGACGGAACGAATGGATTCGCCCTTCTTCATCAGGTCGAAGCCTTCGTTAATACGTTCAAGCGGCAAATGGTGCGTAATCAGATCGTCGATATTGATCTTGCCTTCCATGTACCAATCGACGATCTTCGGCACATCCGTGCGTCCACGCGCGCCGCCGAATGCCGAGCCCTTCCACTCGCGCCCGGTCACGAGCTGGAACGGCCGCGTGCTGATCTCCTGCCCCGCCGCCGCCACGCCGATGATGAACGACTGTCCCCAGCCCTTGTGCGTGCATTCGAGCGCCTGACGCATCAGCTTCACATTGCCCACGCATTCGAAGGAATAGTCCGCGCCGCCATCGGTGAGTTGCACGATATGGTCGACCACGTTCTCCACTTCGTTCGGGTTGATGAAGTGGGTCATGCCGAACTTCTTCGCAAGCTCCACGCGCCCCGGATTGATATCGACACCGATAATCTTGTCCGCGCCCACCATCTTCGCGCCCTGGATCACGTTCAGGCCGATGCCGCCCAGCCCGAACACGACGACGTTCGCGCCCGCTTCGACCTTCGCCGAATACACGACCGCGCCCACGCCCGTCGTCACGCCGCAGCCGATGTAGCAAATCTTGTCGAAAGGCGCGTCCTCACGCACCTTTGCGACGGCGATCTCCGGCACCACGATGTAGTTCGAAAACGTCGACGTGCCCATGTAGTGAAAGAGCGGCTTGCCGTCGATGGAAAAGCGCGAGGTCGCATCGGGCATCAAGCCCTTGCCCTGCGTCGCGCGAATTGCCTGACAGAGATTGGTCTTGCGCGAGAGGCAGAATTTGCACTGACGGCATTCCGGCGTATAGAGCGGAATGACGTGGTCGCCCTTCTTCAGCGTGCCGACGCCCGGCCCGACATCCACGATCACGCCTGCGCCTTCGTGGCCGAGAATCGCGGGGAACAGGCCCTCGGGGTCGGCGCCCGAGAGCGTGTAGTAGTCGGTGTGGCAAATGCCCGTCGCTTTCACTTCGATCAGCACTTCGCCCGCGCGCGGGCCTTCGAGATCGACTTCCTCGATGGTGAGCGGCTTGCCTGCTTCCCATGCGATTGCTGCTTTGGTCTTCATCGTTCAAGGCTCCTGATGTCGTTTGATAGGAATTAGCGGATCACGTTCAGCGCTTCGTAGCATGCGCCCATCGTGTGATAGTCGGTCTTGCCGGCGGGGCTTTTCTCGTCGTTGTACTGGCGGTTATCGCGCGTGAGGATGCGATACCACGCGCCGTACTTGTGATCGACGAAATGCGCCCAGCTATAGGTCCACAAACGGTCGTAATCGTTCCAGTAGCGCGTCGCGGCGGCGCTGTCGCTATCGCGTTCGGCGCGATCCGCGAGCAAGGCCGCGGCCGCGAACGATTCCGCCTGCACCCAGAAGTACTTGTCCTCGTCGTAGAACTTGCCGTCGGGATCGAAGCCGTAGACCATGCCGCCGTGCTCGTCGTCCCATGACAGTTCCATCGCGCGATCGAAAAGCTCACGCGCACGCGCGACATGCCACGCTTCCGGACAATGCCGGTCGAGAATCATCAGCAGCTTCGCCCATTCGGTCTGATGTCCCGGCTGAAAACCCCAAGGCCTGAAGATGTTGCTGCGATCGCCCTTGTTGTAATCCCAGTCGACAGACCAGTCCGGCTTGTAGTGCTCCCACACGAGCCCGCCCGCAAGCGCTGCCTGACGGTTCACCATGTTGTCGGCGAGGAGCGCCGCGCGGTCGAGATAGCGCGCTTCGCCGGTCGCCTCGAAGGCGGCGAGAAACGCTTCGCACGTGTGCATGTTGGCGTTCTGGCCGCGATAGTCCGACACCTTCCAGTCGGCGCTCGCTTCGTCCTTGTACAAGCCGTGGGCGGCGTCCCAAAAGTGCGTCTCCATCAGTTGCCAGGTTTCGTCGAGATAGGCGCGTGCTTCGTCGAAACCCGCTTCGATCGCCTTCGCATACGCAAGCACGACGAACGCAAGGCCATAACAATGATTCGTCGCATCGGTGACGTCGCGGCCGGAGAGCGTCCACGCGTAGCCGCCCGTTTGCGGGTTGTAGTGAAACTCGCGCAGATAGTCGATGCCGTGCTTCACGCCGCCGCGATATTCGTCGAGGCCGAAGTGCTTGTGCGCCATCGCGTAGTTGAAGACGAAGCGCGTGCTCGACACGAGATGCCGCGACTTGCGGTCGTAGATCGTGCCGTTGTTCTTGTAGTAGTGATAGAACCCGCCGTTCGGATCGAGACAGTGCGGGTGATAGAAGATCATCGTGTGCAGCGCGTGATCGAGCAGGAATTCGCGCGAGCGGAAAGCGGGTTGCGACGGTGCGGATGCGGACATGGCTGATTTCGATGTGGTCAGGGGCAGCTCATATGAAGCGGTTCTTCATGAACCGGACGGCGCGAACTTCGGTCGAGCGCAAAGTTTAAGCGGTAAAAGAAAAACGCGGCGCGGGGTCGGCGTGGGTTCGCTCTAGACATGGCACTTTGCGTAGCCGATGCCCCGAGCGCCCACGCTCAAAACCAGTCATGCGCGCGCTGGTACAGATCGATGAAGCGCGCATACCGCGTATCGAGTGCGGGGTTCGTTTGCGGAATCGCGACCCGTGTCGCGGATGGCGCGAGCGCGTGAATCTCGTCGATACGAAAGTGCCCCGCCGCGATGCCGCCGAGCATCGCCGCACCGCGCGTTGCCGCGTTCGGGCAATCGACGGCATGGAGTTCGGCTTGCAGGGAATCCGCGAGCAATTGACGCCAGCGTGCATCGATGGAACCGCCGCCCGCAAGCCGCAACGAAGTCAGCGGCGTGCCGTGCTGTCTGATGGCATCGAGTCCCGCACGCAATGCGAACGTCACGCCTTCGAAGGCGGCGCGCATCAACGTGCCGCGCGAATCGTTGAGACCGAGACCGAGCCAGCCGCCGCGCGCTGCCGGGTTCATCCACGGCGAGCGCTCGCCGCTCAAGTACGGCAGGAAGGTGACGGAGACGCTCGGGTCGGCGGCGAAGGCGTCGTCGTAAGCGGCCGGCCACGATGCATAACCAAGCCAGCCGCGCACCGCTTCGAGCGCGACGCCCACGTTTTGCATGGCCGCCATGCGATACCACGCGCCGCTCGCCGCTCGATACGTATGCAGTCCGTGCACGGGTGCGGGCGCGGCGTCGCACATCACGATGATCTGGCCGCCGGTGCCCGTGGTGAGAAGCGCGTCGCCGTCGGCGGTGAGGCCGCTGCCGAGCGCGGCGCATGGCGTATCGCCCGCGCCGACGGCGAGCGGAATGCCCGCGCGCAGGCCCAGTTCCGCCGCCGCTGCCGCCGACAACGTGCCCGCCGTTGCATGCGATGCCGCGAGCGGTGCGAACCACGCGCGCTGCAAACCCAGCTTGTCGATGAGCGCATCGTCCCATTCGCCCGATGGCGCGGCGAGCGCCGTGGCGCATGCATCCGATGCATCCGTCACGAACGCGCCGCCCAGACGCGCGCGCAGCCAGTCCTTCGGCTGCAACGCCCAGCGCATCTGCGTGACAAGCGTGTTTTCATGCGCGACGAGCCAGCGCAACAGCGGACCGGCCATGCCCGGCGCGACGGGGTTTTGCTGCGGCTCGGGCCACGCATCGAGCAGATAGCTCGCGCGCGTGTCCGGCCAGAGCATCGCGGGGCGCAACGCGCGGCCGTTGGCATCGGCGGGAACGACGCCATGCATTTGACCGGAGAAGCCGATCGCGCGCACCGCCTGACGTTCGTCGACGGGAAGATGCGCGGCGGCATCGGCGAGCGCGGCGTACCAGGTATCGACGGAAGTTTCGGCCCAGCCGGGATGCGCGCTCGTGACCGAATAGGCACGGCTCGTCATGGCGACCTCGTGGCCGCGTTCATCGATGATGGCCAGTTTCAGCGAACCCGTACCGAGATCGATGCCTAAGAAACGCATGGGATTTCGTGCTTCGGAAGGAGTAAGGGAAAACGCGTAAATCGCGGGTTAACCCCGCCAATACGCGACGAGCATGAAAAACGGACTATACGCGCGCCGCCATGAACATCATAACGAGCACACGAAGATGGCGGCCTTTCGTCACACGACGGTTCTGCTTCGATAACCGCCAAACCCCTTGTAGCAAGGACTTCCGCGAAACGCAAATGATCCGGGCGCGCTAAATATATATCGGCGTGCGAACGCGGCGTATAGCGTCCCGTGGTCTTGTTCGCGCATTTTGATGCACTTACCGTGGAGGCCACACAAATGCCAAGGCATACAAGGAGAGAGACATGGCTTCGAACAAGGTGCATCCGGTGGACGAGCGTTTGCCGACAGGACAGTTACTGACACTTGGCATCCAGCACGTTCTCGTGATGTACGCGGGCGCGGTTGCGGTGCCGCTGATTCTCGGCGCCGCGATGAATCTGTCCAAGGATCAGATCGCGTTCCTCATCAGCGCCGATCTGTTTTCATGCGGCGTCGCCACGCTGATCCAGACGCTCGGTCTCTGGATCTTTGGCATCCGCTTGCCGGTCATCATGGGTTGTACTTTCGCCGCCGTCGGCCCGATGGTCGCCATCGGCACCAATCCTTCGCTCGGCATTCTCGATGTGTTCGGCTCGACCATCGCGGCCGGCGTGATCGGCATCGTGCTCGCGCCGATGATCGGCAAACTCCTGCGTTTCTTCCCGCCCGTCGTGGTCGGCACGGTGATCGCGGTGATCGGCTTGTCCCTGATGGGCGTGGGCATCAACTGGGCGGCGGGCGGTGTGGGCAATCCCGACTACGGCAATCCCGTTTATCTGCTGCTGTCGCTCGTCGTGCTTTCGCTGATTCTGCTCATCAACAAGTTCGCGCGCGGCTTCATCGCCAATATTTCGGTGCTGCTCGGCATTGTCGCGGGCTTCGTGATCGCCGCCATGCTCGGCCGCGTCAACATGGACGGCGTCGCGCACGCCCCGTGGGTCGGCGTCGTGCTGCCGTTCCACTTCGGCTTGCCGCACTTCGACGCGCTGTCGGTGGCGACCATGGTCATCGTCATGTTCGTGACCTTCATCGAGTCGACCGGCATGTTTCTCGCGGTCGGCGATCTCGTCGATCGTCCGGTGGATCAGAAAGCGCTCGTGCGCGGCCTGCGTGTCGATGGCCTCGGCACGCTGATCGGCGGCGTGTTCAACTCGTTCCCGCATACGTCGTTCTCGCAAAACGTCGGGCTGATCGGCGTGACGGGCGTGAAGAGCCGCTTCGTCTGCGCGACCGGTGGCGTGATTCTGGTGGTGCTCGGCCTCTTTCCGAAGATGGCGCAGGTCGTTGCATCGGTGCCGCCGTTCGTGCTTGGCGGCGCGGGCATCGTGATGTTCGGCATGGTCGCGGCGAACGGCATCAAGACGCTGTCCCGCGTGGACTTCTCGACGAACCATCACAACCTGTTCATCGTCGCGGTGAGCGTGGGTATGGGCATGGTGCCGGTGGTCGCACCGAAGTTCTTCACGCAACTGCCGCATGCGCTGGAGCCGATTCTTCACAGCGGCATCTTGCTGGCTTCGGTGTCGGCGGTGATTCTGAATATCGTGTTCAACGGCGTGCGCAAGGAGCGCGATGCGCGCCGCGAGATTCGCGAGGCCGCACACGAGTTCGACGCGGCTCATGCGAGTGAAGCGCAGTAAGAGCAGATTCCTGTAGTGCTTGCGTTGAGCGCCGCGGTGTAAGCCGCGGCGTTTTTTTACGTCGCGCAAGAACAGCAGGCGCTGTTTCGCACGATCTCAACCCGCCGATGCCGCAACCGGCGCATCCGCCTCGCGCGGCATGTCTCCCGTATGCTCGATCCATCCGCCGCCGAGCGCCTGATACAAGCTCACCAGATTAGACAAACGTTCAGTGCGCGCCGTGATCAGCATCTGCTGTGTCGAATACAGATCCTGCTGCGCTTCGAGCACGCCGAGATAGCTATCGACGCCCTGCTTGTAGCGCAATGTCGAAAGATCGAGACGCCGCTGCTGTGCGCTCACATCGCGCGTGAGCGCCGCGATTTGCTGATCGTAAGTGCCGCGGGCCGCGAGCCCATCGGCGACTTCGCGGAAGGCCGACTGAATGGCCCTCTCGTACTGCGCAATCTCGATCTTCTTCTGCACATTCGCCAGATCGAGATTGGCCATGTTCTGACCGCCTTCGAAGATCGGCAGCGTGATGGTCGGCGCGAAACTCCACGCTGCCGAACCCGGCTTGAACAACCCGCCGAGCGACGGACTCAGCGTGCCGAAACTGCCGGTGAGCGAAATGCTCGGGAAGAACGCCGCGCGCGCCGCGCCGATGTTCGCGTTCGCCGCCACCAGATTCTGCTCGGCCTCCATGATGTCCGGACGGCGCGTCAGCAGATCCGACGGCACACCCGCCGGAATATCGGTCAACAGGTGCTGATCGTCGAGCGGCATGCCGCCCGTCATATTGGCGGGCATCGGCTCGCCGAGCAACAGCACGAGCGCATTGACGGCTTGCGCGCGTGCGCGCTCCTGCGCCTGGAAATTGGCCGCCGCGCTTTCGACCACGGTCTGCGACTGACTCAGTTCCAGTTCCGATGCAGTGCCGTTATCGAACTTGAGCTTGTTGATACCGTATGAATCGCGCGCGGTCTTGAGCGTCTGTTGCGTGACTCGAAGCAGGTCGTCAGCCTGCAGCACTTGCAGATACTGCGTCGCCACCTGGGACACGAGCAATAACTCCGCTGCCTTGCGTGCGTACGCCGTCGCAAGATACTTCGCGAGCGCCTGATTCCTGAGACTTTGCACGCGGCCGAACAGATCGATCTCCCACGCACCGTTCAACCCGACCGAATACTGATTCGAGATCGTCTGATCGAGAAACGACAGATCTTTCGGCGTGCGCTGCTTCGACTGGCCCGCTTGCGCGCCGATAGTCGGAAACAGTTCCGAACGCACGACACGGTACTGCGCTTGCGCCGCCTGCACGTTGAGCACGGCGACGCGCAGATCGCGATTGTTCTTCAATGCGATATCGATAAGCTGCTGCAAACGCGCATCGACGAAGAAATTGCGCCAGCCAGTGTCGGCCGCGGCCACGCCGTTTGCATTGTGCGCGCCCGGCGGTTGCGTCTCGTACACACCGCCTGTCGGAAAGCTCGCTGCGACTGGCGGCAAGGGGCGCTCGTATTTCGGCGCCATCGTACAGCCGGTCGCGATCACGGACACGGCTGCTGCAATCAAAGAAACTCTACGCATCTCAATGTCCCTGCTTGCCCGTGCCGTTGCTGTTGCTGTTGCCCTTTCCCTCGCCGTGCGAGGCATTGGCACGTTGCCGTTCGTAGTGCGCGATCGCCGCGTCCGCGTCTTCCTTGTCGCCGCCGAAGCGCGCGCGCACGACGACGAAGAACATCGGGACCATGAAGATGGCGAGGAACGTCGCGGTCACCATGCCGCCGATCACACCGGTGCCAATGGCGTGCTGACTCGCCGAGCCCGCGCCATTGCTGATTGCGAGCGGCAAGGTACCGAGAATGAAGGCGAGCGAGGTCATCAGGATGGGGCGCAGACGCAGACGCGCGGCTTCGAGCGCGGCCTCGATCGGTCCGATCTTTTCGGAAATCTGCAAGTCGCGCGCGAACTCGACGATCAGAATGGCGTTCTTCGCCGACAGTCCCACCGTGGTCAAAAGACCGACCTGGAAGTACACGTCGTTTTCGAGTCCACGCAAGGTGACGGCAAGCAACGCGCCGACCACGCCGAGCGGCACGACCATGATCACGGAGAATGGGATCGACCAGCTTTCATAGAGCGCCGCGAGACACAGGAACACCACGAGGATCGAAATGCCGTACAGAACCGGCGCCTGCGAACCGGATTGAATTTGCTGGAACGACAAACCCGTCCATTCGTAGCCAATGCCTGCCGGCAACTTCGCGGCGATGGCTTCGATGGCCTGCATGGCTTGGCCCGTGGAGCGACCCGGCGCGGCCATGCCCTGGATTTCGACTGACGAATTGCCGTTGTAGCGTTCGAGCTTTGGCGAGCCGAAACTCCATCGGCCGGTCGCGAACGACGAAAACGGTACCATCGAACCGGCGTTGTTGCGCACGTACCAGCTATTGATGTTGTCGGGCGACATGCGGAACGGCGCGTCGCCTTGCAGATACACCTTCTTGATCCGGCTGTCGACATCAAGGAAGTTGTTGACGAACGAAGACGCCCAGGCGATCGAAAACGTCTGGTCGATATCGGACGCCGACACGCCTTGCGCAAGCGCCTTCTCGCGGTCGATGTCGACCTTGAACTGCGGCGTGTCGTTCAAGCCGTTCGGGCGCACCTGCGCAAGCGACGGATCTTTCGCGGCCAGACCGAGCAGCATGCCGCGCGCTTCCATCAGCTTTTCGTGGCCCACGCCGCCGCGATCCTCCAGCTCGAAGTCGAAGCCCGACGCGGTGCCGAGTTCGGGAATCGACGGCGGATTCACCGGAAACACGAGCGCATTGCGATAGCCCGCAAACTGTCCGAAAGTTCGGCCGACGAGCGCCTGCACTTTTTCGTCCGCGCTCTGGCGCTTGGCGAAGTCCTTCATGCGCACGAACACGAGGCCGGAGTTCTGGCCACGGCCCGCGAAGCTGTAGCCGTTGACCGTGAAGACGGACTCGACGATCCCGCTTTCCTTCTTCAAAAGATAATTGGCCACGTCGTTCAGCGCGCGCTGGGTCATTTCCTGCGTGGAACCGGCGGGCGTGGACACGAGCACGAACATCGTGCCCTGATCTTCGTCGGGCAGGAACGCTTTCGGCAGCTTGGTGAACAGGAGGCCAACCACCGCGATGACCGCGAGGTATAACACGAGGAAGCGCCCCGAGCGCCGAATCACACGCGCAACGCCGACCTGATACTTGTCGCGGCCCTTGTTAAAGGTCCGATTGAACCAGCCGAAGAAACCCGTGGTCTTTTCCTCGTGACCTTGCGGCAAGGGCTTCAGGATGGTCGCGCACAAGGCCGGCGTGAGGATCATCGCGGTCAGCACGGAGAGCACCATTGCCGAGACGATGGTCAGCGAGAACTGGCGATAGATCGCCCCGACCGAGCCGCCCGAGAACGCCACCGGCACGAACACCGCCGACAGCACGAGCGCCACGCCCACCAGCGCGCCGGTGATCTGGCCCATGGCCTTGCGCGTGGCTTCCTTCGGCGAAAGCCCTTCCTCGCTCATCACGCGCTCGACGTTTTCGACGACCACGATCGCGTCGTCCACCAGCAAGCCGATGGCGAGCACGATGCCGAACATCGACAGCGTGTTGATGGAAAAACCCACCGCCGCCATAACGCCGAAAGTGCCGAGCAGCACCACCGGCACCGCGATGGTCGGAATGAGCGTGGCGCGGATGTTCTGCAAGAACAGATACATCACGAGGAACACCAGCACGATGGCCTCGATGAGCGTCTTCACCACGTCGGAGATCGACTGGCGCACGAACGGCGTCGTGTCGTACGGATACTTCACGACGAGACCGGGCGGGAAGTACTTCGACAGCTCCTGCACCTTCGCGCGCACCGCGTCCGCCGTCGCCAGCGCGTTCGCGCCCGTCGCCAGATTGATACCGAAGCCCGCCGCCGGAGAACCGTTGTACTGCGTCTCGAAGTTGTAGTTCTCGCCGCCGAGACCCACCTTCGCCACGTCCTTCACCCGCACCTGCGAGCCGTCCTGATTCACTTTCAGAAGCACGTTGCCGAACTGGTCGGGCGTGCGCAGCAAGGTGGCTTCGGTGATCGTGGCCTGCATCCTTTGGCCGGGCACCGCAGGCGTGCCGCCTAGCTGGCCGCCCGAGACTTGCACGTTCTGCGCTTTGAGCGCGTTCTGCACGTCGACCGGTGTGAGCTGGAAGTTGCTGAGTTTGTTTGGATCTAGCCAGACGCGCATGGCGTACTGCGTGCCGAACAGGCTCACCGTGCCCACGCCGTTGACTCGGCTGATGGGGTCCTGCAAATGCGACGCGACGTAGTTGGAGAGATCGTTGCGGCTCATGCTGCCGTCTTCTGAGACGAACGCGAGCACGAGCAGGAAGCTGTTGCTCGACTTCGAAACCGACAACCCGAGTTGCTGCACGATCTGCGGCAAGTTCGGTGTCGCCAGTTGCAACTTGTTTTGCACCTGCACCTGCGCGATGTCGGGGTTGGTGCCCGCCGCGAAGGTCAGCGTGATGGTGGCCGTGCCGAAGTCATCGGAGGTGGACGAAATGTAGAGCAGATGGTCGAGCCCGTTCATCTGCTGCTCGACCACCTGCGTGACTGTGTTCTCGACCGTCTGCGCCGATGCACCGGGATACGTCGCCGTAATCTGGATGCTGGGTGGCGCGACCGTCGGATATTGCGCGACCGGCAGCGTCGAGATCGACGCGAGGCCCGCGAGCATCAGGATGATGGCAAGCACCCACGCGAAAATCGGGCGATCGATAAAAAACTTGGCCATGTGGCGTACCCTCCGTCCCTACGCGCCAGCAACGGCTGAAGCAGCCTTCGCGGGAGCGGCGGCCTGATTGTCGGAAGAAGGCTGCGTGGAAGGCCCGGGCGACTGAACCGTCACCGCTTTCACCGGCATGCCGGGACGCACCTTCTCGATACCCTCGACGATCACCCGGTCGCCCGCCTTCACGCCGCTGTCGACGACCCAGTTCTGCCCGACCATGCCGGAGGTCACGAGCTCGCGTAGCGCGACCTTGCCGTTGGTATCGACGATCAGTGCGATCGGCGTGCCCTTCTGGTCATGCGTGACGCCGGTGACAGGCACGACCAGCGCCTGCGGATTCACGCCCTCTTCGATACGCGCTCGCACGAACATGCCGGGCAACAACACGCGATCCTTGTTCTCGAACACGGCGCGCACGGTTACCGAGCCGGTGGACGGGTCGACGGTCACATCGGAAAACTGCAGGCGGCCTTGTTCGGGATAGACGCGGCCGTCTTCGAGAATCAGCGAAACCTTCGCGGCGTTCGGACCCGACGCGGTAAGACGCCCTTCCTGAATCTGGCGGCGCAGCTTGAGCCCGTCGAGGCTGGATTGCGTGAGATCGACATACACCTGGTCGAGCTGCTGCACGGTTGCCATGAGCGTGGCTTGCGCCGCTTGCACGTAGGCGCCCGGCGTGACCTGCAAGATGCCGATCTGGCCGGTCACGGGCGAGGTGACATCGGTATAGCCGAGGTCGATTCGCGCGGTCTGCACGGAGGCGCGAGCCTGTGCCACGTCGGCGGCGGCCTGACCGGCCGACGCAACAGCGTTGTCATAGTCCTGCTTGCTTACCGCGTTCTCGGCGACCAGTACCTTGTAGCGCTCGGCTTGCGCATTGGTCGATGCGAGATTCGCCTCGGCCTTCGCAAGCGACGCTTTCGCGCTGTCCAGCTTGGCGATGTACGGCGCCGGGTCGATCTTGTAGAGCCGCTGACCGGCCTTGACGAGACTGCCTTCGGTGAATTCACGGCGCAGCACGATGCCATCGACGCGCGCACGCACTTGTGCATCGATGAAAGCGCTGGTGCGGCCCGGCAGTTCGCTCGTGACGGGCACCGCGACCGGCGCAAGCATGACGACGCCGACTTCGGGCGCATGCGCCGGCATGTCCGGATGTTTTTCACCGCATGCGGCCGCTAGCGTGACGACCGACAAAGCGCAGATGAGGCGGTATGGAATCCGTTCGAAACGCATGGAGCGACGACCTCTGTGGTTACCGGGATAAATAGATGAATAGATACGCGCGTCCTCGGTCGAGAACGGACGGAAAGAACGTCGTTGCCAATCGTCTTTTCGGGATACCTAATCTTCCCCATTGAATGAAGCCTGTGGCCAGGAAGCGCTTCGTCGATTGCAGCCCATTTGCAGCCATTCGCAGCCGATTCACATGCAATCGCAACTGATTTGCGTGTCGATTAATGCCGATACGCACGCAGTTGCACAGGAAAGCTGACATGCCTTCAGCACGCAGGCACGTTGGAGGATGCCGATTATAGTTAGCGCGTCGATCAGTAACGCTAAACAAAGGTAATAATTTGCTGAAATTTGGCACGACCTGTCATCGCGCGACGCGTTTTCCCGGTACATTCAGTGTCACGCCGCGACGTGGACCATGGACGAAAAAAAGCCCGACACGAGGTCGGGCTCTTCACTGCATCATCCCACTATCAACCATCACGGACAGCTTGCGAAAGTGACTACCGAGCGCAACTTGCGAACCTCAACTCGCCGCATCGGATGCCGCCTTCGGCGGAGTAGCCGAGCCGAAATCCGTGGGAGTGTCGGCCGGACGCGGGGCATCGCCGGAATGCTCGATCCATCCGCCGCCGAGATACTGATACAGATCGACGAGGTTGGTCAGGCGGTTCAGGCGCGCGCTGATGAGCGTCTGCTGCGCGTCATACAACGAGGTCTGCGCGGTCAGAACAGCGAGATAGCTGTCCACGCCATTGCGATAGCGCAGGTCCGACAACTCCAGCCGCCGGCTCTGCGAACTCACGAAGCGTTGCAGGGAGCGAATCTGCTCGTCGTACGTGCCGCGCGCGGCGAGACCATCGGCCACTTCGCGGAACGCCGTCTGAATGGCCTTCTCGTAGTTGGCAATCTCGATGCGCTTCTGCACGTTCGCCAGATCAAGATTGGCGACGTTCGTGCCGCCCTCGAAGATTGGCACGCTGATCTGCGGTGCGAACGACCACGCCGCCGAACCCGGCTTGAACAATCCGCCAAGCGTGGGCGAGAGCGTACCGAAACTCCCCGTCAACGAAATGCGCGGAAAGAACGCGGCCCGCGCCGCGCCGATGTTCGCATTGGCCGCAAGCAAGCTCTGCTCGGCCGCCGCGATATCGGGACGGCGCGTGAGGAGGTCGGAAGGCAGACCCGCCGGAATGTCGGCGAGCAAGTCCTGCGCATCCAGCGGCATGCCGCCCGGCAGATCGTCCGGCAACGGTTCGCCCACGAGAAGCACGAGACCGTTTTCCGCTTGCGCACGCAGACGCGCCTGCGACTGCAGATTCGCCTGCGCCTGTTGCACCACGCCCTCGGCCTGACGCAGATCGAGTTCCGAACCCGTACCGTTGTCGAACTGCAGCTTGGTGATGCGATACGACTCCTGCGCCGTCTTCAGCGTGTTCTGCGTGACGGTAAGCAGATCGTCGTAGGCAAGCATGGTCAGATACTGGTCCGCCACCGAAGACACCAGCGAGATTTCCGCCGCCTTGCGCGTTTCCGCGAGCGAGAAGTACTGCGCGAGCGCCTGATCCTTCAGGCTGCGAATCCGCCCGAAGAAGTCGATTTCCCACGACGCATTCACGCCCACCGAATACGTGTTCGAGATGGTCTGATCGAAGAACGACAGGTTGCGCGGCGTGCGCTGCTTGCTTTGCGAGCCAACCGCATCGAGCGTCGGGAAGAGGCCCGCGCGCGTGATCTGATACTGCGCGCGCGCCGCATCGACGTTGAGCATCGACACGCGCAGATCGCGATTGTTCTTGAGCGCGAGTTCGACAATACGCTGCAGACGCGCATCGGCGAAGAAGTCGCGCCAGCCGATATCCGGCGCGGTCTGCCCGCTCGCGCTGCGGCTCTTGTCTGCCGCGCCTTCAGCAGTCGGCTGCGTGGCGTACACGCCGCCTTCCGGGAACGTCTGCGTGACGGGCGCGGCCGGCCGGTCGTACTTCGGCTCGAAGGTGCAGCCCGTGGCCACGAAAGCCACGGCGGCTGCGATCAACGAAAGTTTTAGCATTTCAATGTCCTTCCTTGCCAGAGCCCGCGGGCGCGCCGCCATGCGGACCTTCGATATCGCCGCCGGACGAACCCGGTGCCGGCATGTCCTTGCTCTTGCTGAACTTGCTGATCACGACGAAGAACATCGGGATCATGAAGATCGCAAGGAAGGTCGCGGTCAGCATCCCGCCGATCACGCCGGTGCCGATCGCGTGCTGGCTCGCCGAACCCGCGCCGTTACTGATGGCAAGCGGCATCACGCCGAGAATGAACGCGAGCGACGTCATCAGAATCGGACGCAGCCGCAGACGCGCCGCTTCCATCGCGGCTTCCACCGTCGACATGCCCTGCATGCGCAACTCGCGCGCAAACTCGACGATCAGAATGGCGTTCTTCGCGGACAAACCCACCGTAGTCAACAGGCCGACCTGGAAGAACACGTCGTTTTCCAGACCGCGCAGCGTCGCCGCGAGCAGCGCGCCGAGCACGCCGAGCGGCACGACCATGATGACCGAGAATGGAATCGACCAGCTTTCGTACAACGCCGCGAGACACAGGAACACGACGAGAATCGAGATGCCGTACAGAATAGGCGCCTGCGAACCCGACTGACGTTCCTGATACGACAGCCCCGTCCATTCGTAGCCAATACCCGCCGGCAACTTTGCCGCGATGGCTTCGATGGCCGTCATGGCCTGACCGGTCGATTTGCCAGGCGCGGCCGCACCCTGGATTTCCACCGCCGAGATACCGTTGTAGCGCTCGAGCTTCGGCGAACCGTAGATCCAGTCGGTGGTCGCAAAGGCCGAGAACGGCACCATCGTGCCCGAGGTGTTACGCACATACCACTTGCCGATGTCTTCCGGCGACATACGGAAGCGCGGCTCGGACTGCACGTACACCTTCTTGATCCGGTTATCCACGTCGAGGAAGTTGTTCACGTACTGCGACGCCCACGCGATCGAGAAAGTCTGGTCGATATCGGAGATGGAGACGCCGAGCGCATTCGCCTTCTCGCGATCGATGTTCACCTTGAACTGCGGCGTGTCGTTCAGGCCGTTCGGACGCACCTGCGCGAGCACCGGGTCTTTCGACGCCATGCCGAGCAGCATGTTGCGCGCTTCCATCAGCTTCGCGTGCCCCACGCCGGCGCGATCCTCCAGCTCGAAGTCGAAGCCCGACGCGGTGCCGAGTTCCGGAATCGACGGTGGATTGACCGGGAAGATCATCGCGTTCTTGTAGGGCGCGAAGTGCATGAACATCCGGCCGACCAGCGCCTGCACCTTGTCATTGCTCGCCTGACGCTGCGCGTAGTCCTTCATCCGCACGAACACGAGACCGGAGTTCTGGCCGCGACCCGCGAACGAAAAGCCGTTCACCGTGAAGACGGATTCGACGATCGCCTTCTCGTCGTTCAGCAGATAGTTCTGCACGTCGGCGAGCACACCGGCCGTGTATTCCTGCGTCGAGCCGGACGGCGCCTGCACGAGCACGAACATCGTGCCCTGGTCTTCATCGGGAAGGAACGACTTCGGCAGGCGCAGGAACAGCATGCCCACTGCCACGATTACGACCAAATAGATGATGAGCCAGCGCCCCGAGCGCCGGATCACGTGCTGCACGCCCTTGTGATACTTGTCCTGGCTCTTGTTGAAGTTGCGATTGAACCAGCCGAAGAAACCCTTCTTCTCGGGCTGATGCCCTTCCGGATGCGGCTTCAGAATCGTCGCGCACAGCGCCGGCGTGAGCACCAACGCGACCATCACGGACAGCACCATGGCCGCCACGATGGTGAGCGAGAACTGCCGGTAAATGGCGCCGACCGAACCGCCCGAAAACGCCACCGGCACGAACACCGCCGATAGCACGAGCGCCACGCCCACCAGCGCGCCCGTGATCTGGTCCATCGCCTTGCGGGTTGCGTCCCGTGGAGACAAGTGCTCCTCGGACATCACCCGCTCGACGTTTTCCACCACCACGATGGCATCGTCCACCAGCAAGCCGATGGCAAGCACGAGGCCGAACATCGACAGCACGTTGATGGAGAACCCGACCGCCGACATGATCGCGAACGTGCCGAGCAACACGACCGGCACGGCGATCGTCGGGATGAGCGTTGCCCGCAAGTTCTGCAGGAACAGATACATCACGAGGAACACCAGCACGATACCTTCGATCAGGGTCTTGACCACTTCCTCGATCGAAAGCCGCACGAACGGCGTGGTGTCGTACGGATACTTCACGACCAGCCCGTTCGGGAAGTACTTCGACAGTTCGTCGACCTTCTGGCGCACGAGCTTCGCGGTGTTGAGCGCGTTCGCGCCCGTTGCGAGCTGGATACCGAAACCGGCCGTCGGCGCACCGTTGTACTTGGTGTCGAAGTTATAGTTTTCGCCACCCAGATCGATACGCGCCACGTCCTTCAGGCGCACCTGCGAGCCATCCTGATTCACCTTCAGCAGAATGTTGCCGAACTGCTCGGGTGTTTGCAGAAGCGTCGCTTGCGTAATGGTCGCCTGCAACATCTGCCCCGGAACAGCCGGAGTGCCGCCGAGCGAGCCCGCCGCCACCTGCACGTTCTGCGCGGTGATGGCGGTCTGCACGTCGACCGGCGTCAGACTGTAGTTGGTGAGCTTGGTCGCATCGAGCCAGATACGCATGGCGTACTGCGAGCCGAACAGCGTGACCGTACCCACACCATCGATACGCGAAAGCGGGTCCTGAATTTTCGACGCCACGTAATTCGCGAGGTCGTACTTGTTCATGCTTCCGTCCTGCGACACGAACGCAAGCACCAGCAAGAAGCTGCTGCTCGACTTCGTGACCTTCGTACCGAGCTGCTGCACGACCTGCGGCAGCAATGGCGTCGCGAGCTGCAGCTTGTTCTGCACCTGCACCTGCGCGATGTCCGGATTCGTGCCCGCCGCGAACGTCAGCGTGATGGTGGCCGTACCCGAGTCGTCACTGGTCGAGGACAGATACAACAAGTGATCGAGGCCGCTCATCTGCTGCTCGATCACCTGCGTAACCGTGTTCTCGACCGTGCTCGCGGATGCGCCCGGATACGTCGCGCTGATCTGGATGGCAGGCGGCGCGATCGTCGGATACTGCGCAATAGGCAGCGTGAAGATCGACGCCATGCCCGCCAGCATCAAGATAATCGCGATCACCCACGCAAAAATCGGGCGATCGATAAAAAACTTTGCCATGAAACAGGCTCCCTGTTATTACGCGCCCGATGCGGCAGATGCCGGCGCCGCTTGCGCGCCGGATGCGTTGCCCGAAGCTGCGCCCGGCGCGGCTGCGCTCGGGCCCGTGGCGCCGCTCGCGCTGTTGGCGTTGTCGGGTGTCGCGCCCGCGCCGGATGCCGCCGGCGCCTGACCGGCCGCCGCGCCCGAGGCCGGCTGTGCGGGCAGTTGCGCCGCGACCGGCTTCACTTGCATACCGGGCTTCGCCTTTTCCACGCCGTTCACGATCACGCGGTCGCCCGGATTCAGGCCACTGTCGACCACCCAGTTGTTGCCGAACGTGCCACCGGTGACGAGCTGACGCAGTTCGACCTTGTCGTCCTTGTTGACGACGAGCGCGGTCGGCTGGCCCTTCTGGTCATGCGTGATGCCGATTTGCGGCACGACGAGCGCCTTGTCGTTCGTGCCTTCCTCGATACGCGCCCGCACGAACATGCCCGGCAGCAGCACGCGATCCTTGTTGTCGAAGATCGCGCGGACGGTGACCGAACCCGTGCTTTGGTCGACGCTCACATCGGAGAACTGCAGCTTGCCCTGCTCCGGATAGACGCGGCCGTCTTCCAGCACCAGCGACACCTTCGCCGCGTGGATGCCCTGAGTCTGCAGACGCCCGTCCTGAATCTGACGACGCAGCTTGAGGCCATCGACGCTCGATTGCGTCAGATCGACGTAGATCGGGTCGAGCTGCTGCACGGTGGTGAGCAGCGTCGCCGCGCTCGCCTGTACATACGCGCCCGGCGTGACTTGCGACAGACCCGTGCGGCCGGTGATCGGCGAGACCACGTCGGTGTAGCCGAGGTTGATCTGCGCGGTATCGACGGCGGCCTTGCCCGCGGCGACATCGGCGACGGCCTGGCCTTGCGCGGCCACGGCGTTGTCGTAGTCCTGCTTGCTCACCGCGTTGGCCGCGACCAGCACCTTGTAGCGCCCGGTCAAGGCGTTCTGCGACGCGACGTTCGCCTGCGCCTTGGCGAGCGTCGCCTTGGCGTTGTTCAGTGCGGCGATATACGGCGCCGGGTCGATCTTGTACAGACGCTGACCTTGCTTGACTTCCGCGCCTTCCACGAACTCACGGCGCAGGACGATTCCATCCACCCGCGCGCGCACTTGCGCGACCAGGAACGCGTTCGTGCGGCCCGGCAATTCGGCGATGACCGGCACGCTGGTCGGCTGCACGGTGACGATGCCCACTTCGGGCGTTTGCGGCGGAGGTGCTGACTGTTTTTGTCCGCAGGCAGCCAACAAAACGGCAGCCGTCGCGGCGGTGATTAAGCGGAATGGAACCCGTTCGACGCGCATGGAGCGACCTCTGTCTAAGACTGAGAGTGAAGTTGGGTGCGCGACGGCCTTCCCCGGGCGATGCCGCGCACAAGCGTCGCAAGACGCTGACCAATAACCAAGCAGTGAGACCAGTGAGCGCAACGACCGGCCAGTGGCCGGCTCGCTTGCCTGTATTCCTGCCCGTGCGCGGCGCTATGCAAGCGCCGCCGATGGCCAAGAGGACGGCCAGAACGGGCAATCGAAATGAAAGCTTGGTCGGATAGTACTCGCCCTCTCCAGCTTGGGCTATCGGTCGACGGGTGGTATTGTATATACATTCACGAATGAATGTAAAAAACTGAGACAGCGATCCGTCGGTAAGGCGCAGCGAAATCGCCTCGACGGAATCGATTACGTTCGACGAACCTTCGACAACCGGCCTTCGCCCGGTCGAACAGCAAGGCAGGAGCAGACGGCCAACGGCCGCAGAATATGGTCAGACGAACCAAGGAAGAAGCACAGGAGACACGCAACCGCATCCTCGACGCGGCGGAGCGCGTCTTTTACGAAAAAGGCGTGTCGCGAACGACGCTCGCGGATATCGCGCACGCCGCAGGCGTCACGCGCGGCGCGATTTACTGGCATTTCGCCAACAAGGGTGACCTCTTCAACGCCATGTTCGACCGAAGTCTTCTTCCGCTCGACGAACTCGTGGAAGCGACGCTCGACGGCAAGGAGCCCGACCCGCTTGCGCGCATCCGCGAAATCTTCATCTGGTGCATGCGCAGCATCACGGCCGATGAACAGCGCCGCCGCGTCTTCGACATTCTGTTTTTGAAGTGCGAGTTCGTCGAGGAAATGGGACCGGTGCGCGAGCGCCATCAGAACAACATGCGCGACGGCATGGAGCGCATCGAGCGTGCGCTGCGTAATGCCATCGAAAAGAAGCAACTGCCGGCGGCGCTCGACACGCGACGTGCCACCACGCTGTTGCACGGGCTTTTCACCGGCATCCTGCACGATTCGCTGATGCTGCCCGGAAGCGTCGATCCGGAACACGACTCCGAAGCCGTCATCGATGCCTGCTTCGACGCCTTGCGGTGCAGTCCGGCCTTGCTCAAGAACGCCGGATACCCCGAGCGTTCGATGCCCGCCTCATTGCAGGCCAACGTACTCTGCGAAGAACACAAAGAGTCCGACGCAAACTAGCATCGCGAGCCACGCCCAGGCGGGCAGACCGAACACGCGCGGTGCGCCCGCGCCATCGCGACTACGGCGCACGAGGCCATGCGCGGCCAGACGATGACGCAGCACATTGGTCGCGGCGCCATCGACGGAGTTTCCGCCCATCGCGCGAGCGGTCGCGCCGCCGCGACGCGAGAACGCCGCCGACATCGAACCCGGTCGCAAGAAGAGATGCCGGCGCGGCACGGCTCCCTGTTCCGCACGCGCCGATGGCAAACCGTATTTCGCCCGCACGACTTCGCAGAATTCGGCGAAAAAGTCGTCGGCTGCTTCGTGCAGCGCGTTTTCGATCTGCCGTGGCGGCAATGCGGCGAGCGGCCCCGAAACCGTCGCCCAGACCGTATATTCGATCCACGTGTCCGCGCCACCGTCCTCCGCGTTCACCGCGACGGCTATCTGACCGCGCAACGAACCCACGCCTTCGCCGCGCGCCTTGAAACTGAGCGTGCTGGTGTCGTCGTCGATTTCTTGGCTTTCGTCGGCCTGCGTCAGACGCCTGCGACGAGCAATGTGCGCGCGAATTTCGTAACGCGCGCGCAAGGCGCCGATCGGCATGACGAGCGTCAACACGTACTCGCCGCTCGGCGTGAGCGTAAAGGACTCGCAATTATCGAGACTCGCGCGCAACAGCGTGAGATCGCTCAACGCCGCCTTCACATGCGCCGGATCGAGCGGAACGCGCAACGCTTCGGTGACTTCCATCCGCTTCTCCGGGCAAGGACCGCGTTCTGGCTATTGCGTTTCGGCTCGCGCGCCTCGAGTTCGGCGCTTTTATTCGACGCCCTGCCTAGGAAGTCACGTCGATACGATCGACGCGCGATGGATAAAACGCGAGGTATCCGCCGATCTGCCGCGCGCTTTCGAGCGGCGCCTCGTAACTCCAGGCGGCGTTTTCGACCGGACCTTCCTCGGTCATCAGATGGTAGTGCGTGGCCTGCCCCTTGAACGGACAGTCCGATGTATGGATGGAGCGTTGCAGGCGCGCCATGTTGACGTCGGCGCGCGGGAAATAGTGCACGTCGTCGGCGCCCGTTTCGGAAAGCGTCACGGCTTCGTGCGTGTCGGCGTAGGTGACGCCCTGGTGAATCACGCGGCAGCGCCGTCCGTTCGGCGCGATCTCGATCCGATGCGCCGCTTCATGCCCGTCGTTCAGATCCGTGCTCATCGTGGGCCCTCCGGCCTCTGCCGAATTTGCGAGGCGCGTTGGACGCCTCGTCACCAAAAAAAGCCACGAGCGTGCTGCCCGTGGCTTCATTATGAGACAAACTCTGGTCGCCGGGTGGACGGGATTTCGCCCGGACCGGCGGGAATTATCGTTACTGGATGCTCCAGTGAAACGCCGCCTTTGCCTTGCCCGGTCCGGAGACATTGACCGACTGCTTCTTCTCCTGATCCTTGTACTTGGCGTAGACCGTGTAGCTGCCCGCCGGCAGCTTGACAAGCATGTAAGGTCCCATGGAATCGGTGCTCAGCACTTCGCCGCCTTTGCCGCCGACGATCCGCACGTGCACGCCCGACAAGTAATCCGCAGTCGGACCCGTAAAGCGCAGCGATAGCGGCCAATGCGCTTGCTCGCGCTGCAAGGCGTGCGATTCGTCGAGGCCGACGCCGCCCGACGTGTAGGACACATCGCCTTGCTGTTCGATTTGCGGCAGTCCGCCGCCGTTTTCGTTGCCCGCGCTCGACGTATCGCTCGTGCCGGCACTCGATGCCTGCGCCCATGCGCCGCCTGCCAGTCCAGCCGAAAGCGCCGTCACCAGCAACGCGGTCGCCAGTTTTCCCGTGGTCTTGCTCATCATTATGTTGGCTCCTTTATTCGATGCCGCGGCATGCGAACACACCGACGACGCCACGCCCGATGCGTCTTTTGCACGCGATGGGGCACCGAGTGGGGTGTGGAGCATGCTTTGTGCCTGCGCGTTCGGGCGGGGTGTTGTTGATCGTGCGGTGGGGCGCGCTTGATGGAGTGATCCGAAAGCCATTGCAGAACGTGCTATCCATTGCGAGTTCGGAAACGCACGCCGGACGACTCAGCGACGCTACGCGCCATTCATGCCGCATGCGCAAGCGCGTTTCGGAGCGACGCGAACGCGCCACTCCGAACCGCACGACGCGCATCGACGTACACCATCAGCCAAGATCGACCGGCACGAAAATCTGCGCATTGTCCCGCTGAATCAGCAGCGCGATGCTGTCGCCCGCGTGCGAGATCATTGTCTTCAACTGCTGCGCCGTCGTGACGGGCTGGCCATTGACCGCGAGAATCACGTCGCCTGCCTGGATACCCGCATTCGCCGCCGCGCCGTTCGATTGCTGCACGAGCAAACCGCGCGACACCGAGCTTTCCTGCTTCTCTTCCGGCGTGAGCGGGCGCACCGCGACGCCGAGGCGCGCGTCCTGTGCGGCGGCGCCGCCATCGTCGTCGCCCTTCACGTCAGCGCTTGCGGTCTTGGCGTCCTTGAGCGCGCCGATCGTCACGGTCAGATCCTTCGCGCTCTTGTCGCGCCACACCTGCACCTTCGCCGATGTGCCCGGCGAAAGACCCGCGACTTGCGACGGCAACGAGGTCGAATCCGTCACCTGCGTGCCGTTCAGCGAAAGAATCACGTCGCCAGGTTGCAAGCCAGCCTTCGCTGCCGGTCCGCCCGGCTCGACCGAACTCACGAGCGCACCTTGCGGCGACTTCATGCCGAACGAATTGGCGAGCGTCTGATTCAGCCCTTGCACCGTTACGCCGAGCCGGCCGCGATCGACGTGACCCGTTTTGATGAGCGCGTCCTTTACCTTGATCGCCTCGTTGATCGGGATGGCGAACGAAAGCCCCTGGAAACCGCCCGTCTGCGAATAGATCATCGAGTTGATGCCGATGACTTCGCCTTGCAGATTGAAGAGCGGCCCGCCCGAATTGCCCGGATTCACCGGCACATCGGTCTGGATGAACGGCGTGTAATTCTCGTTGGGCAGCGCGCGCGACTTCGCGCTGATGATGCCCGAGGTCACCGTGTTGTCGAAGCCATACGGCGAACCGATGGCAACCACCCACTGCCCGACCTTGCTGCCGTTGGGATCGCCGATTTTCACCGTGGGCAAATCTTTCGCGTCGATCTTCAGCACCGCGACGTCCGATTGCTTGTCCGCGCCAACCACCTTCGCCCGATATTCGCGCTTGTCCGTGAGCTTGACGGTGACGACATTCGCGCCATCGACCACGTGCGCGTTGGTGAGAATGTAGCCGTCGTTGCTGACGATGAAACCCGAACCCAGCCCTTCGCTCGGACGGTCCGCGCCGGGACCCGCGCCATCGCCGCCGCCCATGCCGGGCACGCCGCCATAAAAGCGCTTGAAGAACTGATAGAACGGATCGTCGGGGTCCATCGGCACTTGATTCGCGTTGCCGCGTCGGGCGGATGTTTGCTTCACGACATGCTTCGCGCTGATATTCACCACGGCCGGACCATAGGTTTCGACGAGGCCGGAGAAATCGGGAACGCCGGTCTTCGCCGCGGCTTCGGCAGGCATCAGCGCGGCTTGCGCGGGCGCGATGACCTGCGGCGCAGGCACGTTGTTATGTCCGGCCACGTAGCCCGCCGACAAGGCAACGGCGACCGCTGCTGCGACGGCGCTGCGTGTGAGAATCTTCGCTTTCATCGTGTGTGCTCCTGACGGGTTGCGCTTGAGAAGGCGCCATTGGATGAACGAAGATTACGGGGTGTCGCTTAAAGCTTTCTTAAGGTGCGTAAAAATGCAAAAAAGGCGGCTACCCTTTCGGATAGCCGCCCTGCTTACTGCCTTATTGATGCTTCGTGCTTCTGGTTTGGTCTCGCTCGCGAACCGCGTGCTTAGAACTCGTAGCCGACTTGACCGCGCACGCCTGCGTCGCCGTGCGGCGTGATCGAAGCTGCAGCGTTGACGAGCCAGCGGCTGTCACGCGAACGGTAGGTGCCGCCAACGCCCATGGCCGTGTAGCCCTTGTAGTTCGCGACACCGGCTGCGACCACGGTCTTGCCCGGCTGACTCGGCGTCAGGTTCGGCATGGCCATCGCGGCGGCGATACCGGAAAATGCCTGACGAGCTACCGTATCGACGTTGCTTTGAACTGCGTTCAACTGATTCATGTTGACGCCGTCGGTACCGTTGATGCCCGGCGCGACGTTCGTCAGGCGACGTTCGTTGCCCTTCGAGCCGATCGAGACGGTGTTATCTTCGTCCGCGACAGAACCGCTACCCAGCGCGACGGAGTTGTTACCCGTTGCCTTCGAGCCATTTCCGAGGGCGGTCGAGTCGGTGCCGGACGCAACAGCGGGGGTGTCGGTCTTTTGCGAGGAGATCGTCGAAGCAGCGCCTTCGACGTTGCTCAATTGCTGCGCCAGACTCGAAACGTTTTGGTTCGTTTGATAGAGCTGCGAGCCGTTCACTGCATCTGTACTGTCGGCGCTCAAGGCGCCAGCCGATACGCCGGTCACCGTACGCGTGCCATCGGTGCCCGTCATGTCGACGACCGTGCCGCCCGTGTCCTTCCCGACGGTGATGTTTTGCGTCGTTGCGTCTTGCTTGACGAGGCCAAGACCGCCGCTCGCCAGTTGCGTGTTGATATTGTTGATATCGGAGGTGTTCTTCGCGATATCCGAGGTGTTCTGAGCGACGTTCGTGTTTAGCGAAGCAATATCCGACGTGTTCTGAGCGACGTTTGTACTCAGCGAAGCGATGTCGGACGTGTTTTGCGCGATATCGGACGTATTCTGTGCAACGCTTTGGTTAGTTGCATAGAGTTGCGAACCGTTGATTGCATCGAGACTGGTTGCAGAGACCGCGCCAGCCGCAACGCCTGTCACGGTCCGAGCACCCGCAGTACCCGTTACGTCGACGACCGTACCATCGGTGGCTTTTGCCACGGTGATATTGCGTGTCGTCGGGTCTTGTTGCACCAGGCCGATCGTGCCGCTAGAGAGTTGACTGTTCAAGGATGCGATGTCGCTGGCATTCTGCGTCGTGCGGCCGTCGATATTTGAAATGGCGTCGCCAACCGAATTGGCAGTCGTGCCGCCAACCGAGTAACTCGGAGCCGTGATTGTGCCGTCGCTATTGACAGTTGAACCACCGCCCAAAGCGTTGGCGACGCTCTGTGACGTATTCGTCAGTTGCGTCACGTTCACAGCATCCGTACCCGCGGTGCCTGCGGCTAGGTTATGGATCTGAGTAGACGAGACGTCGACGCCATTTGCTCCGATCAGTGTGACCTTGGAACCCTGCACAGTTGCACCGGCCGAGTCCACAAAAACCCGGTTAGTGGCCGCAGCAGGGCTTCCACCTCCATACCACATACCCGCATTATTGTCGGCTGCCCAGACGCCGCCTGTAGTCCCTCCACCATTACCGCTTAGATAGGCTATATTCGTGCCGGTATAAGAGGTAACGGCACTGCCCCAAAGTGCGCAGCCGCTGGCGAGAGTAGAATTACCGCCGGTCGCGCAATAGTCAACGCCGTTGTTTTCGTAACCGATATATGGGGATGCCAGGGCGTTCGTGCTTCCCATGGCACCCACGGCAGCAACGACGGCACCCGACAGCGCGACGGATGCTGCCATTTTATTAGTGGCCTTCTTGCGTTTAACTTCGGTCGATTGTGGCATTGCTACCTTTTGGCGCGTTGAAACAGTTGATGCGATGACTTTGGTACTTTTCATAACAATTCAAAATGGCTTTAAAAGTGAACAATAGCTTTGACGGCTGTACTGCAATCGACTGATGGGCACTTAGGCTTTAACCCCGCCGTTTAAAAAATCGGATGGAGCGCGACCGCGAAAGAAGCGATTGTCTGAGAACTCGATTGGTGCGCGAGCATGACGTGTATCCGAAGGGTGTTTCGTTAAATCCGCCCTTGCTTGCAAGTTAAAGATTTAAGAGAAAGCTACTCAACGGCTAAGAGAGAATTTACGGTAATTCGCTGCGAGGAGACATAAGCCCGCTCCGAATAAAAGTCTATGTCAATAGACGTTCGTCTAACTGATGAAAATAAGGTTCCAGATCAGTAATAATTCGTACGAACTTGGAACGCTGCAGAGTCGCTTCACCACTGCTTCGCGGTGAAGTTCGCACCCGGCTCTTTTGGTCACCGACCAATATAGAAAAAAGCCAAGCATTCGATTACTCATCGTCTTACGGCCGCTCGGATCGGATGCAGGGTCAGAATTACCGCGCCGTCCAAGGCCAAAGGTCGATCCAGCGCACGCACTGTGACTCCGTATAGATCAGCGTGTAGGAATCAAAACGTGACCACGACTCGAAGTCCGCCTGCGACGGACGCTCCAAGGTGAACAGCCGCCCCATGCTGATCCGCAATCCGCCGCACGATGGCAAGCCCAAGCCCGCTGCCCGCCACATCCGTACGCGCGCGGTCCACGCTTTCGCCCACGCGATAAAACCGGTCGAATACTCTTTCTCGTTCGTCCTCTGGAATGCCCGGCCCGGAATCCGCGATTTCGACTACTGGATGTCCATCTTTTATTTTTAGGCAGACATCCACGCGGCCGCCGCGCGGCGTGTATTTCGTCGCGTTATCGATGAGATTGTTGAACATCACGCGCAATGAATCCGCGTCGCCCGTCACGGTGGCGGGCTCGCTTGCCTCGATGCCGAGGTCCACGCCGCGCTCCTGCGCCACGAGCACGTAACCGCGCACGCACGTTTCGAGCAACGCGGCCAGATCGACTTTCGTCGCCACGCCCTTGCCGTCCGGCTCCGAGCGCGCGAGCGCAAGCAACTGCTCCGCGAGCCGCGTGGCGCGCGCGATGCCTTCGTGCAAATCGAGCAACGCCTCGCGCCGCGATGCGTCGTCCTGCGCGCGCGCCACGAGCTGCGCCTGAATCTGCACGGCGGCAAGCGGCGTGCGCAACTCGTGCGCGGCATCGGCGACGAAGGCTTTTTGCGTATCGAGCGCCGTCGACAGACGCACCAGCAGCGCGTTCAGCGCCCGCACGACCGGCTGCACTTCCTGTGGCAAGCGTTGATTGGGAAGCGGATCGAGTGCTTCGGGATGCCGTGTATCGAGCGCGCTCGTCACACGCTGCAAGGGCGCAAGCCCGCGTCCGACGATCACCCAGATCGCAAGCCCGAGCAGCGGCAGCAACAGGACCAGCGGCCACAACGTGCGCCACGCGACGCCCGCCGCGACGCGGTTGCGTATCGAAAGCGGCTGCGCAAGTTGCACGACGTTGTCGCCGACGATCGCGCTATACACGCGCCACTCGCCGCGCGCCGTCATTTCCGTCGAGAAGCCGAGTTCGGCGTGCGGCGCGAGCGGCACGCGCGGATGCGAGTAGTACATCAGCACGCCGTTGCGATTCCAGATCTGGATGACGACGCCCTCGTCGCTTTCGCTACGCGACGTGAGCACCGACGAAAACGGCTCCGAAGGCAGCGCCGCCGCGATCTGCTGCAATTGATAATCGAAGAGTTCGTTGGCTTCGGCGAGCGCCTGCCGGTAGATGAGCCATCCGGCAAAGCCCACGCCGACAATCACGAGCGCGAGCAGCCAGATGAGCAATTGCCGGCGGATGGACCGCATCAGGCGTCCTTCGCGACCATGTAGCCCAAGCCGCGCACGTTGCGAATGAGGTCCGCGCCCAGCTTCTTGCGCAGCGAGTGGATGTAGACCTCGACCGTATTGCTGCCGATTTCCTCACCCCAGCCGTAGATTTTCTCTTCGAGCTGACTCTTCGAGAGCACGGCGCCCGGACGCGCCATCAACGCTTCGAGCAACGCGAATTCGCGCGCCGAGAGCGCGACGGGCGCGCCCGCGAGCGTCACCTGATGACCGACCGGGTCGAGCGTGAGTTGACCATGACGCACGAGCGATTCGCCGCGTCCCGCGTGACGACGGATGAGCGCCCGCATGCGTGCGCCGAGTTCGTCGAGATCGAAGGGCTTGACGAGGTAATCGTCGGCGCCGGCATCGAGTCCTTTCACGCGATCGGCAATGGCGTCGCGCGCCGTCACGATCAGCACCGGCAATGCGTTCGCACGTGCGCGCAGCGTCCTGAGGACGTCGATGCCATCGCGCTTGGGCAAGCCGAGGTCTAGCAGCATCAGGTCGTAGGGCTCGCCGCCGACGGCCGTCAGCGCGGCCTCGCCGTCCTGCACCCAGTCGACCGCGAAGCCGTCCGCGCGCAGCGCCTTGCGCACACCTTCGGCGATCATCCGGTCATCTTCGACTAGCAGGATTCGCATGGCATCTCGTCTTCGTGGTTGGGGAGACCGGCTTTGAAAGTCGTAGCCATTCTAGCTTTGCCGGGCGCGGGCAGGCTTAAGCAAGGCTTAATGGGTGGATGTGATGGATCTTGCAGGGTGCTGGAATCTATGACGCTTAATCACGCGATGTGACGAGGGGCGCGCTTGCTCGCCGCCCTTGGCCAGCCGACAAACCCCTATTCGTACGATTTTCGCAAGCCAGCTTGTCTACAATGAGCTTTTCGCCCGTGTGGGCTTCGCCTAACAACACCAAAAGCACGCCCATGCCGCTTGTCTCGCTCGTTTCTCGCTGTTCGTCGTTTGCACTCGCCGCCGCAATCGGCCTTGCCGTCATCGCTCACATGCCCGAAGCACAAGCGCGTGGCGGCTCGAAGTCCGAATCGCAAGCGCAGGCGCCCGAGCGCGCGGCGCATGGCGGCGCGAAGGCAAAACGCGCAGGCAAGGCGTCCAGAGCCGAGAAAGCCGTCGCCGCACGAGAACGCGTGCCCGCCGGGCCACTGCCCGCGCCGGTCATGGCGGCGCTCGCTCACGCGCACATCCCGCTTTCGTCGATGAGCGTAGTCGTGCAACGTATCGGCGCGCCCGTGCCGCTCGTGACGATCAACGCGGACCGGCCGATGCTCCCCGCATCGACGATGAAGCTCGTCACGACTTACTCGGGCCTCTCGCTGCTCGGCCCCGACTACCGCTGGAAAACCACCGCCTACGCCGATGGCGATGTCGACGCACAAGGCGTGCTGCACGGCAATCTCTACATTCAGGGCACGGGCGACCCGAAGCTCGTGCCGGAAGAACTGATCGATCTCGTCGATCAGATACGCAAGAACGGCATCACGGGAATCGATGGCGCGCTCGTGCTCGACAAGCGCTATTTCGACGCCTCCACGCGCGATCTGCCCGCGTTCGATAACGACGATGCCGCGCCCTACAACGTCGGTCCCGATCCGCTGCTCTACGCGTTCAAGTCGCTTACCTTCACGCTCACGCCGAATCCGGACGGGCAGGTATCCATCGACGTATTGCCGCAACTGGCGCAACTGCAGATCGACAACGAATTGCGCGTGACGCGCGGCGCGTGCGCGGGCACGTTGCCGTCCGCATCGCCGAGCGTGGCGCAGACGCAGGGCGGCTTCGTGCAGGCGTCGTTCATCGGCGACTATCCGTTGCGCTGCGGCTCGCGCACCATCAACGTCGCCGCGCTCGACCATTCGACGTTCTTCGCAGGCGGCTTCCTCGCGCTGTGGAAGCAGGCGGGCGGCACGTTTCAGGGCGCCACGCGCGAAGGCCCGACGCCTTCGTCGGCGCGGCTCGTCGGCACGCATCGCAGCCCGGTGCTGTCGGATATCGTGCGCGACATCAACAAGTTCAGTAACAACGTGATGGCGCGAAATCTGTTTCTGACCATCGGCGCGGCGCAACTGAAACCGCCCGCGACGACCGCCAAATCCTCGCAGGCCATCCAGACGTTTCTCAAGAAAAGCGCCCTGCCAATGGCCGGTCTCGTGCTCGACAACGGCTCCGGACTCTCGCGCGACGAAACCATCTCCGCGCTCTCCCTTGCCGACCTTCTGCAAGCGGCGAACGCGAGTCCGGTCGCGCAAGTGTTCGTCGAATCGCTGCCCATTGCCGGCGTGGACGGCACCATGCGCAACCGCCTGACCAACGCGGGCGCGTTCGGCAATGCGCACATCAAGACCGGCACCTTGCGCGATGTCCGGGCGATCGCGGGCTACGTCGGCGCGGCCAATGGCGAGAGTTATGTCGTGGTGAGCTTCATCAACGATCCGCGCGCCGAGGCAGCACGCACCGCGCACGACGCGCTCCTCGAATGGGTGTACGAAGGCGCGCGCAAGCCGGGCATCGAAGACTGAACGCGCGTTGCGCCAAGCATAGGAGGCAGGCGCGACGCAATTGAGCCAAACCCGCGCCCGGCAAGGCGGACCGAAGATTTCTTCTACGAAGACCGCCCGCGCCTGCACGCGCGCCGTGTACGCTGTCGGGCACGCATGACGGAAGGATGACTCGACCACCTTCGTGATGCACAATTCGTTCGAGCGCACGCGCGTATCGAGGCGCACGCCGGACGAAACGCAGACAGACACGCGGGCCAACACAAGGCACACGCGCTGCGGATTCAAACACATAACACCGAAAATTGGAGACGAGGTCCATGAAGAAGCAACTCTCGACGCGCGCCGCCCTGGTGCGCTACGCCCGAATCGCCACGGCGAGCGCCGCTTTCGCCCTGATTGCCGCGTGCGGCGGCGGTGGCGACGACAACAACAATTCGTTGCCGCCGGGCGGTGTCAAACTGCAAGTCGTCTCTTTCGGCGATAGCCTCTCCGACGTCGGCACCTACGCGCCGGTGGCGGCGGCCAACTTCGGCGGCGGCCGCTTCACGACGAATCCCGGTCAGGTGTGGGTTCAGGATGTCGCGCAATACTACGGCGACACGCTCACGCCCGCGATGACCGGTGGCTTCGGCACGCCGCCCCAGGCGCAATCGGGGCTCGGCTACGCGCAGGGCGGATCGCGCGTGACCAATCCTATTGGCGTGAGTCATGCGACGACCGATCCGGCCAATTACACGGGCGCGCTGACGGTGCCGGTGGCGCAACAGGTGACGAACTATCTGGCGTCGCACGGAAGCTTCAATTCGAATCAGCTCGTCATCGTCAATGGCGGCGCGAACGATATTCTGTACAACCTCACGGCCGTGCAGGCAGGACAGATGACGCCAGCGCAGGCGACCACCGCCATCGTGCAATCGGCGATCGATCTGGCGGGCGTCATCGGCTCGGTGCTGCAGCATGGTGCGACGCACGTGCTGGTGTCGAACGTACCGGATATCGGCACCACGCCGCAGGGCATGATGAGCAACGCGGCCGTCAAGGCGCTGCTGACGCAGGCATCGCTTGGCTTCAATCAGGCGCTTGCCGCCGCGTTGACGCAATCGGGCCTGATGTCGAAGGTGATTTATCTGGATATCGTGCCGGCGCTCGCCAATATCACGGCCAACTTCGGGCAGTTCGGATTCACAGTGTCGAATACCGGCACGGCGTGCAATCTGCAGGCGATGGCCGCGGCAGCAGCGGCTTTCGGCGAGCCGAATCCGCAAGCATTCGCCACCTCGCTTTTCTGCTCGCCGCAGAACTACACGGTGGCCAACGCGGATCAACTTTATATGTACGCGGACACCGTGCACCCGACGACGCATCTGCATGCGCTGTATGCGCAGACGGCGGAGCAGAAGGTCGCGGCGGCGGGGTTGGGTAAGTAGTCCGGTTTATTGGAAGTCGGCGAGCCGCCCGGAGATGGTCTTCCGGGCGGTTTCTTTTTGCCGTGGACAATCCTTCGCGTCGCTGTCGTAGCGCACATGAGCGAGCTAAGCGCCTTCCCCTTCGAACGCCGCCGCCGCTCTTCCCAGCCGGTCATTCACCGCGATCCACTCGACCGATTCCGGCAGCTTCTCGATGAGAATGCGTTCGACATTCGCCCGATCCAGCGCCCGCAGCAAGCCATACAACTCCCGCGCGTAACTCTGCGGGTCTTCAGGTGCAGCCACGAAGTGCACGCCGGAATCGCGCGCCCAATCGCCTGCGCTCGACGCACGCGCCACCAGCGCGATCTTCTTGTCGCGCGCATTGGCACGGGCCGCAACGAGGATCGGTTCGATCGCCGCGAAAGGCAGCAACGCGAGCGGCGTCCTCGGCGCGTAATGCGCCTTCAGCGTGCCCGAGGCACGCGGCGCGGTGGCATCCGTTCCATCCGGCAATCTCGGCGCGACGCCGATCACATCCGCGATCTGCCGCGGACTCACGTGTCCCGGCCGCAACAAAGCGGGAAAGCCGCGCGACAAATCCAGAATCGTCGATTCGATTCCCACTTGCGCCGTCCCGCCATCGAGCACATGAACGCTCGCGCCGAATTCATCGCGAACATGTTGTGCGCTCGTCGGACTCACGTGTCCGAAGCGATTCGCCGAAGGCCCCGCCACGCCGCCTTGCTTGCCCGTTCCGCTGCGTAAAGCGTGAAACGCCGACAACAGCCGCTGCGCCACCGGATGCGACGGGCAACGAATGCCCACCGAATCCTGCCCGCCGCTCACCGCCGCCGGAATGCGCTCCGCGCGCTTGAGGATGAGCGTCAAGGGTCCGGGCCAGAAGGCGTCGATGAGCCTTTGTGCGTCTAACGGCAACGCGCTTACCCAATAGCCTGGATCGGCTTCGGGCGCGAGATGCACAATCACCGGATGATTCGCCGGCCTGCCCTTCGCGGCATAGATGCGCGCGATGGCTTCGGGATTCTCGGCATCGCCGCCGAGGCCGTAGACCGTTTCAGTCGGAAACGCGACGAGTTCGCCTGCGTCGAGCAGGGCCGCTGCTTCGTCGATCTGCGCGGCGCTCGGATGGATGATGGTCATTGCCTTACTGCTTCAAGTCTTTCAATCGAGCGCGATATGCAGCATGCGCGCACAGTCGCGCGCCGCCGTGCGCGCCTCTTCCAGCGTCGCCGCCGTGAAGTTGATGTGGCCCATCTTGCGGCCATGGCGCGCTTCTTCCTTGCCGTACAGATGCAGGCGCGCAGCCGGCATTGCCACGACGTCGGTCCAGGCGGGAGCGCGTTGCTTGTCGCCGTTGAACCAGATATCGCCAAGCAGATTCAGCATTGCAGCTGGTGAATGCTGGCGCGTATCGCCGAGCGGCATGCCGGTCATCGCGCGGACTTGCTGTTCGAACTGGCTCGTGGCGCAGGCATCGACCGTGTAATGGCCGGAATTGTGCGGACGCGGCGCCATTTCATTGGCGATGAGCGTTCCGTCTTCCAGCACGAAGAATTCGACGCACAACACGCCGACATAGCCCAGCTTCGCCGCGATGGTCAACGCCGAATCCTGCGCCTGCGCGACGAGCGCGGCGGGCGCATCGGGCGCGGGCACGACGGTCTTTGCCAGAATGCCGCCGACATGCGAATTCTGCGCGAGCGGGAACACGGCCGACTTGCCGTCGCCGCCACGCGCGATCAGCACGGACACTTCGTACTTCAACGGCATGCGTTTTTCGAGCACGCACGGCACGCCCGAAAGCGAGCCATACGCGTTCCGCACTTCCTGCACGTTGCGCACGCTCACCTGTCCCTTGCCGTCATAGCCAAGGCGCGCGGTCTTGAGAATGCCGGGCAGCACCGCCGCGATCTTCTCGTCCGACAACGCTGCAAGCGCTTCCGGCGATTCGATCACCACGTGCGGCGCGACCGGCACGCCCGACTCGGCGATGAACCGCTTCTCCGCAACGCGATCCTGCGCAATTGCCACGCAACTCGCCGCCGGGCTCACGAACGTGCACGAAGCTAGGAATTCAAGACTTGCCGACGGCACGTTCTCGAACTCGGTGGAAACCGCCGCGCACAAGCGGCCGAGTTCGGTGAGCGCGGCTTTGTCTTCGTAACCGGCGCGGATGTGACGATCAGCGACCGCGCCCGCCGGACTCGTCTGGTCAGGATCGAGCACGGCGACGCGATAGCCCATCGACTGCGCGGCAAAGCAGAACATGCGGCCGAGCTGGCCGCCGCCGACCATGCCGAGCCACGCGCCGGGCAGGATGGGTGAGTTCGGGGATTTGTTTGGGTTCATCGTGGGCTGGGGCTTGCCGGGACTGATTTGCTGGTTTGATTTCCAGACGCCGCGCATAGGGGCGCGCGGCATCGCACTTCAATGCTTCGACGTTTCAACGCTTCAGAGCGGAGGCAGCGCCATATCGCGCGCGGCCTGGTTCTGCTTCACACGGAACGCGGCCAGCGCTTCGGCGTAACGCGCATTGGTCACGCTCAGAATGGACACCGCGAAGAGCGCCGCGTTCGCCGCGCCCGCCTCGCCGATGGCGAAGGTCGCAACCGGCACGCCCTTGGGCATCTGCACGATGGAATGCAGCGAATCCACGCCCTTCAGATACTTGCTCGCCACCGGCACGCCGAGCACCGGCACCGTGGTCTTGGCGGCCAGCATGCCCGGCAGATGCGCCGCGCCGCCCGCGCCCGCGATGATCGCCTGCACGCCGCGCGCGCGCGCGCTTTCGGCATAACCGAACATCTCGTCCGGCATGCGATGCGCGGACACCACCTTCGCTTCATAAGGCACGCCGAATTCCTGCAAGATCGCGACGGCGTGCTTCATGACGTCCCAGTCGGAGCTGGAACCCATCAACACGCCGACGAGCGGCGCATCGTGCGAATGCGCTCCGGTCTGTACTTCGCTCATTTAGCTGCTTTCCTTGGGCGTTGGTTCGGGCGCGCCGTCATCTCTTCCAAATGACCGCGCGCGATACGGGTGTTACGCGAGCGTCTGCCCGGTCAGGCGCTGCAACGCTTCCTGATACTTCTCGGCGGTCTTGGCGACGACTTCGTCGGGCAGCTTCGGCGCGGGCGGTTCCTTCTTCCACGGCTGCGTTTCGAGCCAGTCGCGCACGAACTGCTTGTCGAACGACGGCGGGTTCGTGCCGACCTGATAGCCGTCGGCCGGCCAGAAGCGCGAGGAGTCGGCGGTGAGCACTTCGTCCATCAGAAACAGCTCGCCCTTGTTGTCGAGGCCGAACTCGAACTTGGTATCCGCGATGATGATGCCGCGCGTCGCCGCATACTCGGCGGCTTCCTTGTACAACTGAATGGAAATGCGGCGGATGGTGGCCGACAGTTCGGTGCCGATGCGCCGTTCCATGTCGTCGTACGTGATGTTCTCGTCGTGATGGCCCATTTCGGCCTTCGCGGCGGGTGTGAAAATGGGCTCGGGCAACTTCTGCGCGTTTTGCAGGCCGGGCGGCAATTCCACGCCGCAGACCGCGCCCGTCGCTTGATAGTCCTTCCAGCCGCTGCCCGCGAGATAGCCGCGCACGACCGCTTCCACCAAAATCGGTTCGAGCCGCTTCACCACGACCGCGCGGCCCGTCACCTGCGCCACCTCGTCCGGCGCGACGACGCTCGCCGGATCGATACCCGTATTGTGATTCGGCACGATATGACCGAGCTTCTCGAACCAGAAGTCGGCCATCTGATTGAGCACTCGGCCCTTGTTCGGAATCGGCTCGCCCATGACGACGTCGAATGCGGAGAGGCGGTCGGTCGTAACGATCAGGAGCTTGTCCTGACCGACGGCATAGTTGTCGCGAACCTTGCCGCGGCCGAGCAGCGGCAGCGATTTGATCGTGGATTCGTATAGCGTGGACATCGTCATGGTCCGAAGAGGTACGGAGAAATGTTGACCGCCGCTCAGGTTGCCATGAGCAGCGAAAAGAAATGGGAACGGGTCCCGTCGCCGGAACCCGTTGATTTTACTTTACAAATAACGCCTGGCTCGGATCAGGCTGAATTCGCGCTCATCCGAAAGCGTTTTTTCGCTCTACGCGCGCTCAGAAATGATCGCCGACGCGCACGATCTTCAGCGTGTTGGTGCCGCCCGCCGCGCCCATCGGCTCACCGACGGTGAGCACGACCATGTCGCCGCGCGCCGCGTATCCCTTCGACACGACCACTTCCAGCGCCTGATTGAGCGCGTCGTCGCGGTCCATGTTGGTATCGAGATGCAACGGCGTGACATTGCGATACAGCGACATCGTGCGCTCGCTCGCCACGCGTGGCGTTAGCGCGAAGATCGGCACATGCGTCCAGTGACGCGACATCCACAGCGCGGTCGAACCGGATTCGGTCAGCGCCACGACCGCCTTCGCGCCGAGATGGAACGCCGTGAACAGCGCGCCCATGGCGATGGACTGGTCGATGCGCGTGAACGTGCGGTCGAGGAAATCGCGGTCCAGTTGCGACTCTTCCGACTTCTCGGCTTCGACGCAAATGGCGGCCATCGTCTCGATGGTCGTCACCGGATACTTGCCCGCCGCGGTTTCGGCGGAAAGCATCACGGCGTCGGTGCCGTCGAGCACGGCGTTGGCCACGTCCGACACTTCCGCGCGGGTCGGCACGGGCGCGTGGATCATGGATTCCATCATCTGCGTGGCGGTGATGACGAGCTTGTTCGACTCGCGCCCCATGCGGATCATGCGCTTTTGCAGCGCTGGCACGGCCGCGTTGCCCACCTCCACCGCGAGATCGCCGCGCGCGACCATGATGCCGTCCGACGCATCGAGAATGCCTTGCAGCGCCGGAATGGCCTCGGCGCGCTCGATCTTCGCGATCATCTTCGGCTTGATGCCGTAAGGCGCGCCCGCGATGTTCGCGAGTTGACGCGCCATTTCCATGTCCGTCGCGTTTTTCGGGAACGACACCGCGACGAAATCCGCGCCGAGCGACATCGCCGTCTTGATGTCCTCCATGTCCTTCTCGGTCAGCGCCGGCGCCGTGAGTCCGCCGCCCTGCCGGTTGATGCCCTTGTTGTTCGACAACTCGCCGCCGACCTTCACGACCGTGTGAATCTCTTCGCCGATCACGCGCGTGACGTCGAGGACAATCAGGCCGTCGTTCAGCAGGAGCACGTCGCCGGCGCGCAAATCGCGCGGCAGGTCTTTGTAGTCGAGTCCGCAGCGCTCGTTGTTGCCGAGTTCGCAATTGGCGTCGAGCACGAAACTGTTGCCCGCGACGAGCATCGTCTTGTTGTTCTCGAACTTGCCGACGCGGATTTTCGGGCCTTGCAGGTCGGCCATGATGGCGACTTCGCGGCCCGTCTGGCGCGCGGCCTCGCGCACCCATTCGGCGCGCTGGCGATGATCGTCGGCGGTGCCGTGCGAAAAGTTGAAGCGAACGACGTCGAGCCCCGCTTGCATCATCTGCAGCAGGATCTCGGGACTGCTCGATGCCGGACCGATGGTGGCAACAATTTTGGTAGCGCGATGCATGGAATTCCTCGTCTCTGTAGGACCGCCCGTGACGCTGCGAGCACGTTGCGACGACGGTGAGGTGTTGCTCACCGGTTGCGCGCGCGCGCCGGATCGTGCCGGCGTCGCTTTATCGATTTGCTTGATTGCATGAGCGGGCAAGCCGCCGATGATGACGGGCGCCGCCGTTGGTGCCGGCGATGCCGCGTCTTCGTTCTGCCTCGGTTGCTGATTCTGCGCGCGGGCTTCGCCGGACGACGGCTCGGTGTTCTGAGCCGCTTCGGCAATGGCCCGCGCCGCGAGCGCGGCGGCGTCGAGCTCGTCGCCCGATGCCCCGCCCGCCACTACATTTCTGATTCCGTCTTTTTGCGCGCCGCCGGCTTCCTGCGCGCCCTTCTTGCCTGCCTTCGCCGGATTTCCTCGGGTCGTCAAGACCTTAAGCCCGCGACTCGAGCACTTCGACCGCGGGCAGCGTCTTGCCTTCCAGGAATTCGAGGAACGCGCCGCCGCCGGTCGAGATGTAGCTCACCTTGTCGTGAATGTTGTACTTCGCGATGGCCGCGAGCGTGTCGCCGCCGCCCGCGATTGAGAATGCCGACGAACTGGCAATGGCCTGCGCGAGCGTCTTCGTGCCGTTGCCGAACTGGTCGAACTCGAACACGCCGACGGGGCCGTTCCATACGATCGTGCCCGCCGTTTCCAGTTGCGCGGCGAGCGCCTTCGCGGTGTCCGGACCAATATCGAGGATCAGGTCGTCGTCGGACACATCCGCGACGGGCTTGGTTTCGGCTTTCGCGGTCGCGGCGAATTCCTTCGCGGTGACGACATCGCTCGGAATAGGCACGGATGCGCCGCGCGTGCGCGCCTGATCGATGATTTCCTTCGCTTCGTCGACGAGATCGGCTTCGGCGAGCGACTTGCCGATTTTCAGGCCCGAGGCCAGCATGAACGTGTTGGCGATACCGCCGCCGACGATCAGTTGATCCACCTTCTCCGCCAGCGACTTCAGAATGGTCAGCTTGGTCGAAACCTTCGACCCGGCGACGATGGCGACGAGCGGACGCTTCGGGTTGCCGAGCGCCTTGCCGAGCGCATCGAGTTCGGCGGCGAGCAGCGGGCCCGCGCACGCGACCGGCGCGTACTTCGCGATGCCGTGCGTGGTTGCTTCCGCGCGATGCGCGGTGCCGAAGGCGTCGTTCACATAGATGTCGCAGAGTTTCGCGAGCTTTTGCGCGAGGCCGTCGTCGTTCTTCTTCTCGCCCTTGTTGCAGCGGCAATTTTCGAGCAGCACGACGTTGCCCGGCTGAACCTCGACGCCATCGACCCAGTTCGCGACGAGCGGCACGTCGCGGCCGAGCAATTCGGACAGACGCTTCGCGACGGGCGCGAGCGAGTCTTCCGGCTTGAACTGGCCTTCGGTCGGGCGGCCCAGATGGGACGTGACCATTACGGCAGCGCCTGCATCGAGCGCGGCCTCGATGGCCGGCACCGAGGCGCGCACGCGCGTGTCTTCGGTGATGTTGCCGGCATCGTCTTGCGGCACGTTCAGATCCGCGCGGATGAACACACGCTTGCCGGAGACTTTGCCTTCGGAGATGAGGTCGGTGAAACGCAATACTTTCGTCATGGGAGTCAACGTAGGTAGAAAAGCGGTTCGGGCGAGGAAGACCGGCTTGTGCCGGCCGGTTCGTGGGGTGGCCGCGTGACTTCGAGGACTTCTTTTAGCCGTGGCAACGACACGCGGATCATGCCGGAGGCGAAGGCCGCGCGAGCGGGCCGAACGCGCGGGCAAAACAGGCAATGCGAGGAACCGGGAAAGCAGGAGATCGAAGGAACAGACAGGCGGCGGCGCTCAAGTAAAAGCACATGCCGGGCGCGCTCCGTTGAGGCGGTGAGCTTGGGAACCGTTGCGCGGTGACTGCCGGACACACTCTCGACCTCGCTTGATGCAACAGGAAAGACCAGCATTTTAACCGATAGCACCGGATGCTTTTAGCGGCCAATCCATGATGACGCGTATTTGGCCGCTTCCAACCGATGCGCCGGGCGCTGGCTCCACGCTGGTTTCGATCCCGCGCGTAATCCGCGCGCAATACCGCGACGAAAGGAAACTTTGCCGGCAACTTGGCGGCGAAAGGGAAATTATAGCGTCGTGAAAGCCGCTTCGAGATCGGTTCCGTCGCGAAATCACGCTAAAATAACGGTCTTTCGCCGCCTTTCGGCCAGCGCCGCACTCATGCCGAACTAAGGCACCAAGCCCCGCATTCACTGAACGAGACAGCTAGGAGAACCGTATGTCAATGGCCGACCGCGACGGCAAGATCTGGATGGATGGCAAGCTGGTCGACTGGCGTGACGCCAATATCCACGTTCTGACCCATACCTTGCACTACGGCATGGGCGTGTTCGAAGGCGTGCGCGCATACAAGACGTCACAAGGCACGGCCATTTTCCGCCTGAAGGAACACACCAAGCGTCTCTTCAATTCGGCCAAGATATTCCAGATGGAAGTGCCGTTCGACCAGGCCACCATCGAAGCCGCGCAGCTCGAAGTCGTGCGCGAGAACAAGCTCGAATCCTGCTATATCCGCCCGATCATCTGGGTCGGCTCGGAAAAGCTCGGCGTGTCGGCCAAGGGCAACACCATTCACGTGGCCATTGCTGCGTGGCCGTGGGGCGCGTATTTGGGCGAAGACGGCATCGCGAAGGGTATTCGCGTCAAGACCTCGTCGTTCACGCGCCATCACGTCAACGTGTCGATGGTGCGCGCCAAGGCCTCCGGCTGGTACGTGAACTCCATCCTCGCGAATCAGGAAGCCATCACCGACGGCTACGACGAAGCCCTTCTGCTCGACGTGGACGGCTATGTCTCCGAAGGCTCCGGCGAGAACTTCTTCCTCGTCAACAACGGCAAGCTGTACACGCCGGACCTGGCTTCGTGCCTCGACGGCATCACGCGCGACACGGTCATCACGCTGGCGCGCGACTTCGGCATTCCGGTGATCGAAAAGCGCATCACGCGCGACGAGGTCTACACCTGCGACGAAGCGTTCTTCACCGGCACGGCCGCCGAAGTCACGCCCATTCGCGAACTCGACAACCGCACCATTGGCTCGGGCGCGCGCGGTCCCGTCACGGAGAAGCTGCAAAGCGCATTCTTCGACGTGGTCGGCGGCAAGAACGAGAAGTACGCAAGCTGGCTCGCCAAGGTTTAATGCAAGCTGTGGCGGGCGAGCTTTCAAGCGTCCCGCCGTGTCCCCGCACGCAACACAAGTCATTCAAAAGAGATTGCAATGAGCGACCTGAAGGAAATGCCGCTGGTTGAACTGTCGGCCAAGGACCTGCCCGCGTTCTGTCCGAATCCGAAGATGCAGCGCTGGAGCACGCATCCGCGCGTGTTTATCGACATCACGCACGGCGAAGCGCGTTGCCCGTATTGCGGCACGCGCTACAAGCTGAAAGACGGCGAAGTCATCAAGGGGCATTGAGCAGCAGCCCTCTTACGGAAGGCCGAAGCCACGCCTCGTGCCCGCTTCGGCCTTCGTCCAATGCGCGAAATCGCAATCACACATTGCGCGCTCAAGCCTCTCACCCACATCAACCGACGACTCGCCATAAGCCGCGAGCCGCGTATATTTTGAGATCGGAAAACGACTGATGCGCCGCGCGCTGGTAATAGCACCGAACTGGATCGGTGACGCACTCATGGCGCAGCCGCTTTTCACGCTGTTGAGAAAGCTGCATCCGCGCATCGTGATCGATGCCGTCGCGCCCTCGTGGGTCGCGCCCGTGCTCGAACGCATGCCGGAAATCCACGACGTCTACGCCACCGACCTCGCTCACGGCAAGCTGCAACTGCTGCGCCGCTGGCAACTGGCGAGCGACCTGCGCGATGTCGGCTACGACGCCGCCTACGTGCTGCCCAATTCCGCGAAATCCGCGCTGCTGCCCTGGATGGCGGGCATCCGGCTGCGCATCGGTTACAAGGGCGAAAGCCGTTACGGTCTGCTCAACGTGCGGCATGCCAATCCGCCAAAGACCGAGCGTCCGCCGATGACCGTGCACTACGCCGCGCTCGCTTATGCGCCGGGCGCGAAGCTGCCGTTCGTCGACAAGTTCGCGCAACCGCAGCCCGAAGGCATCGAAAATCCCGCGCCAACGCTGCCCGTGCCGCGCCTGGAAAACGATCCGAACGAGTCCGCGCGCGTGTCGGCGCGCTTCAATCTCGATACGCGCACGCCGCTCGTCGTGTTTTGCCCCGGCGCGGAGTATGGTCCCGCCAAGCGCTGGCCGCCGGAGCATTTTGCGTCGCTGGCGCAGTTCGTCGCGCAGTCGTTTCCGTATGCGCGGATCATCGCGCTGGGATCGAATAAAGATTCCGCCGTCGCCGATGCCATCGCCGCCCGCGCACCGAATGTGCGCAACCTGTGCGGTCAGACATCGCTCGGCGAAGCATGCGCGTTGATCGCGCGAGCGAGCGCGGTGGTCACCAACGATTCCGGCCTCATGCACGTCGCGGCGGCCATGCGACGGCCGCTCGTCGCGGTGTACGGCTCGACCGACCCGCGCCACACGCCGCCCTTGTCCGATCTCGCAAAGGTACAATGGCTGCATCTTGAATGCAGTCCGTGCTTTGCCCGCGAGTGTCCGCTCGGCCATCTGAACTGCCTTCGCGAACTTTCCGCCGAACAGGTTTTCGGCGACTTGCGCGGCATGCTGCTCGCGCATCGTTGATATCTCGAAGATTGATCCGCTGCGACATCCGCTAGCGGTTCTCCGACGGCATCGACCCAAGTGTGCGGGCGCTCACACGCGAATGCCTCCGAACGGGGGCATGCTTTGACCAATGACCGATGCGGCGCTAGTCCGGCACTACGGGCGCGCGCCGTAACGAAAGCCTGAGACCCACGAGCCATGCCACGTTTCGCCCGCCTCTTCGAAGCCGCAGCCGACACCCTCAACGCTTATTACCAGGCTGTCGCGGACGCCAGCATCGACAGTGTGATGTCGTTGTGGATCGACGAGGAATTCGCCACGTGCATCTGCGCGGACGGCACGCATCTGCATGGTCTGCCGAGCATCCGCGCCGGGATCGGCAAGCAGTTCGAAGCGCAGGCGGTGACCATCGAGCCGCTCGATATCCGCGTGTACGACAGTCTCGGCACCGTCGTGTATGCGATCGCGGAGGCGCATCAGCCAGCGGGAACGGTGGCGCCGCGCATGGTGTTCACGACTTATGTGATGGTCCACGAACGCGGCGAATGGAAAATCGCGCACATTCACGCGAGCGAGATGCCGATGGAAACAGCCGGCCAGTTCGCGGTCAAGATGCGCCACGGTCAGGGGCCGCTGCACTAAAAAATGCGGCCCGGTTGCAGAGCAGCACTAAGAAGACGTATGTCGGGGAGTGGCCATGAAGCGCGATCCTTTGTTGAAACACGATTCGTCATTCGTGGATACGGGGCCCGCAGCGGCGCTTAAGGAAAGCGTGCAGGCAGCCGGGCGAACGCTCGGCGCGCCGGTTGCGGACTGGCTCTACAACGCGCCGCGCTGGCTGCCGACGAGCCACGCGCAGACCATCGTGCCGGCGCTCTTCGGGCGCAAGCCGGCGGTGCAATACCGGCGCGAACGCTGGACCACGCCGGATGGCGACTTCATCGATCTCGACTGGGTAGCCGACGAAGCACCCGCCGACGCCCCGCTCTTCGTGCTGTTTCACGGCCTCGAAGGCAGTTCGGACTCCCACTACGCCCGCACGATGATGGCCGCCGCTCAAGCGCGCGGCTGGCACGGCGTCGTGCCGCACTTTCGCACGTGTAGCGGAGCGCTCAATCTGCTGCCGCGGTTTTACCATCTTGCCGACAGCGCCGAAGTCGACTGGATTCTGCGACGCCTGCGCGCCAATCACGCGGGGCCGATCGTGGCGGCGGGCGTCTCGCTGGGCGGCAATGTGCTGCTGCACTGGCTGTGCGACCGCGGCGCCGAGGCTTCGTCGATCATCAGCGCGGCGGCCGCCATCTCCGCTCCGCTCGATGTTCACGCGGGCGGCGCAGCGATCTCGCAAGGCTTCGGCATGATCTACACACGCAGCTTTTTGAAGTCGCTCAAGCGCAAGGCGCTTGCGAAGCTCGGACAGTTTCCCGGCCTTTACGACCGCGACGCCGTGCTCGCCGCGCGCACGCTGTACGAGTTCGACAACGTCGTGACCGCGCCGCTGCACGGCTTTCGCGACACCAACCACTATTGGTCGACCGCGACCACGCGCGCGCATCTGAACCGCATCGCGGCGCCCGCGCTTATCCTGAACGCGCGTAACGATCCGTTCTTGCCCGAGTTCGCGTTGCCGTCGCAGGCGGAAGTGTCGTCGCGTGTCACGCTCGATCAGCCGAACCACGGCGGACATGTCGGCTTCATGACGGGGCCGTTTCCAGGGCGGATCGACTGGTTGTCGCAGCGTGTGTTCGGCTATCTGGAGAACTTCGTCGCTCATGGATGACATCGTCAGGCAGGCGCTTGCCAAATGGCCGAACGTGCCGCATTGCACGGGCTGGCTTCTGCTCGACCGACGCGGCCAGTGGCGCATGCGCGACGATGCCGCGCAAGCCGCGGGCGAACTCGGCAGTCCCATCCGGCATGAGGCGCTGATCGGCTTCATCAACCGCAATTACGAGCGCGACGACGAGGGTCAGTGGTTCTTCCAGAACGGTCCGCAGCGCGTGTATGTGGAGTTGGCTTATACGCCGTGGATCGTGCGGCTCGATGTATCGGCGGATGGTTCGTTGCAGCTGACCGATCAGGCGGGCGCGGCGTTCGAGCCGGAACAGGCGTGGATCGACGATGAAGGCGGTGTGTTGTTCGCCGATGCTTCCTCGCCGGCTCGCGTGGCCGCCTTGCACGATCATGATCTGGAGGTGCTGGCGGATCATGCTTCGCTGGATGAGGCTGCCTCGCCCGAGCACGGTGGCGTGTTTCATTGGCGCGGCGGCATTGATCTTCCCTTGCAGACGATCAGACGGACGGATGTCGGAGCGCGTTTTGGCTTTGTCGCGAGTCCGGCTGCGCGGGCTATTGGCGTGCAGGGTTAGAGGTTATCGGCGCACGGATCGTGTACGGTCGTGGCCAAGGTCGGGCGCTCGCTTAGAGCTACCCGTAGCCCGCCGCCGTTCAGCTGTTTTTCTCCTCCTCGCGCTCCTCCTTGTAGCGCGTTTCGAAATCGCGCAAACGCGCGGAGATCGTCGAGAGATCGTAGAAACTCGCGGTTTTCAGGTCGCGCGCTTCCTTTAGCTGCCGAATCGCGGATGGCCATGCGCCGTCGAGCGCGAATTTCTCGGCCATCGCCTGATGCTGGCTCAGCGGGTCGTTGAGGCCTGCGCTCGCCTGCGCGAGATAAAGCCACCAGTCGGGGCGTAACGGGTCGGCGCGCGTTTCCTGGCGCGCGAGCGATTGAGCATCGGCGTAGCGGTGCGCCGACAGCAAGGCTTGCAGATGGATATCGATCGCCGCGTGCGAGTCCGGCCAGCGCTTCTGCGCTATTTCCGCGAGGCGGATGGCGTCGTCGTTACGGCCGGCGCGGCGGGCGATATCGGCGGCTAGCACGTCGAGGCTAGGCGTGCTGCGGGGTGTTGCGGGCGCTGGCGGCTGCGGTGACGCGGCGGGTTGTGGGCTCTGGCGCGGGATCGAGGTGCTCGTGACATGGACCGGCGGAAGCGGGATCGTGTTCTTCGAGGTCGGGGTGTTGGATGCGGTCGTGTGGCGGGAGTTGCCGTTCGCGTCGGTGGTTGTTGCAGCGCCCGCGCGATTCGTCTCGGATGGGTTGTTTTGGTGGATCGACGAATCTTTCTCTGCGGTTGAGACGTTTGCGGTTTTCGGGCTTTTTGCGTTTGGGTTGTTTGGGTTGTTTGCGCTGTTAGTGCCGTTCGCCAGCGTTGCGCCGTCTGTGTTGGCCGCGCTCTTGACGTTGAGCGGATTGTTCGGATTACTCGCGCGATTGCCGCTCCCCGAAAAGCTCAGCACATCGTGCGCACTACTGCCGAGCAGCGAAGACATACCTTCCGATAACGCGACGCCATTCGTCCTTGCATCGGTGACGGCAGGCGCATGCCTCGTCTGTGCGGATCTCGCGCCGTCGGTAGCGAGATTCAACCCGGCATCGACGGACGCAGCCGCCTTCACCGACGATGCCGTCCCACGCTGCGCTTTCGAACCCCGTGCGCCGCTAGCCGCATCCGCGCCGCCGATACTCTTCAACTCCTGCCGCGCCTGCGCCGATGCCACCGCCGCATTCGCCTCCTCGCCTTCGAACAGACGGCGCGACTTCGCGAGCGCATCGTTGGCGGCGTCGTAATCGCCGAGCAGCGACTGCGCGAGCGCGACGCCATACCAGTTCGCCGCCGGATTGAGCGCGGTCTGATCGCTGATCTCGGTCTTCAGCCGGCTCGCGACCTCGCGATAATCACTCGCATAATTGACCTGCAACACCCGCGCGCGCGCCCGCACGAACGCGTATTCGGGCGACTGACGCGGCTGCCGATACGGCACGCGCCGCGCACGATCCTCCATATCGGCGATGCGCTCGACGGTCAGCGGATGCGTGCGCGCATAAGGCGGCACGCCGTTATCGGACATCGTCAGGCGGTCCAGACGCGCGAAAAACGCGGTCATCGCGTAGGGATCGTAGCCGGCGGCGGCGAGCATCTGAAAGCCGACGCGGTCCGCCTCGTGTTCCGCCGCGCGCGAAAATTTGAGCTGATTGTCGACGGCGAACGCCTGCCCGCCCATTGCGATACCCATGCCGAGATCGCCGCTGCGCGCCATCACGCCAGCGAGCAAGCCGGCGAGCATGGCAGCGAGCGCGGCATAGCCGCTCTTTTTCTGCGCGCCGATCATGCGCGCGATGTGCCGCTGCAGCACGTGCCCCATCTCATGACCGATGACCGACGCCAGTTCCGACTCGGTCTGCGTCGCGGAAATCAGCCCCGTGTTCACGCCGATGAAACCGCCGGGCATCGAGAACGCGTTGATTTGCGGATCGCGCACGGCGAACAGGTCGAAGTCCGGCCGATAGCCACCGAGGTACTGCGTCGCGGCGGCGGCGGAGAGCTTGGTGGCGATGGAATCGAGGTAATCGCGCATCAGCCAGTCGTCGAGATAGTCGGGGTCGGCGCGGATTTCGCGCATCATCCGTTCGCCGAGCGTGCGTTCGGCTTGCGGTGAAAGCGTGCCGCCGGAGCCATCGCCGAGATCGGGAAGCTGCACCGAGGACAAGGGCGCACGCAGGCCGCTCATTTCGCCAGGCCGATTGGCGAAGCGGCTTTCGGCGCCGCCGTAGACGCCGAAGACGCCGTCGGCCAGGTTGGCGGGGGGTGAGGCGGGGACGGTGGTGGTGGTCGCGGTTGCTGCGGTTGCGGTTGCGGTTGCGGTTGCGGTTGCGGTGGCGGTGGCGGTGGCGGTGGCGGTGGGCGCGTTTGTGGTGGGCGCGTTTGAAGTGCCGGCGTTTGCGGTGATCGCGTTTGAGGTGGCAGAGTTTGCGTTGGTCGCATTTGCGTTGGTCGCATTTGCGGTGATCGCATTTGCGGTGGTCGCATTTGCGTTGGTCGCATTTGCGTTGGTCGCGTTTGCGGTGGCCGCATTTGCGGTGGTCGCATTTGCGTTGGTCGCATTTGCGGTAATCGCGTTTGCGGCGGTCGCGGTCACGTTCGCGGCGGTCGCTTTTGCAGCGCCCCTTGCGCCCGCCTTCGCCGAATCATCCACGCGAGCCACGGACGCACCAACCTGCGCCAACGCAACGGGCGGCATGGCGAGACTCAGGCACAGTACGAAAATGAGCGCACGGCTCGAACGTGTCAGATTCATGGCGCGAAACCGGCGTCGGCGAGCCGGTCAGCTTGATGACGAAAACGGGCTTATCGTATCAAGTGTTCGGCGCTCGGCGGTGGATTGAATCGGACCGAAGACGCCGTATCGCGCTGGTATGATGAGCGCCCGTTCGAAGGAGAGGCTATGTCCGGACTCACACATTTCGATGCCGCCGGCGAGGCGCACATGGTCGATGTCGGCGACAAGGGCGAGACACGCCGCATCGCCGTCGCGCGCGGTTCCATCGCCATGCTCGATGGCACGCTGGCCCTGATCCGCGAAGGCCGCGCGAAAAAAGGCGACGTGCTGGGCGTGGCGCGCATCGCCGCTATTCAGGGCGCGAAGCGCACGGCCGACCTGATTCCGCTGTGTCATCCACTTGCGCTGACGCGCGTGGCGGTGGATTTCAGCATCGACGAAACGCTACCTGGCGTGCACTGCGAAGTGCGTGTGGAAACGGTCGGGCGCACCGGCGTGGAAATGGAAGCGCTCACCGCCGTGCAGATCGGCTTGCTGACGATCTACGACATGTGCAAGGCGGTGGATCGCGGCATGACCATCAACAATGTGAAGGTGCTGGAGAAGCATGGCGGGAAGTCGGGGGATTGGGTGGCGGCGTAGTCCTCGCGCCCGGAGCCGACGCCGACCTCACTCATCATCATCGTCATCATCGGCAGTGGCGCCCCCCACCCCCGGCTCTCCATACAACTTCACCAGATCCGCCTTGAACGAAGCCAGCGGCTTCCCCGTCTCATCGATGAGCTGATAAACCGACGCCAGTTGCTTCGGCCAGTCATGCAGTTGGGTCGCGAAAATCTTGAGCTTCGCCATCGTATCCAGCGCTTCGTCGCGCTGACCAGCAAGCGCCTGCAACACCGCATATCGCCGCAACACCGTCTCGCCCGGCAGTAACGCAATCGCCTTGCGATGCATCGCGAGCTTTTCTTCGAGGTTCTGCGCGTTGATCGGCACGAGCGTCGCCGCGCCGTATTCGCCCCACGCGGTGAAGAGGAACGAAGGATCGTCCCGATACTGCTCCGCCGGCCGCGATCCGTAGTAAAGCACCTCGGCCCGATGATAGTCGAGCATCACCGGATACAACGCCGCCAGCCCGCCCACCACGAGCACCACGTACACGCCGAACGACAACGGCTTCGCCACCAGCCGCAACGGCCGTGTCTCCAGCAAGCCGATCACGAGCATCGCCGGCATCAAAAAGAACATGTATTGCTGCGGATATTCAACCAACGCATGCATCAGCAGAACGCCAAGCAGCGAAAGCCCGAAAATGCGCGCGGGCGTCTGCGGCGCGCGCAGCACGCGAATCAGCCAGAAGACGAACCCCAGCACCAGAATGCCGAGGCCCAGCGCGCCCGTCTTCGCGAGCAAATCGATGAAGATGTCATGCGCATTGTTCGCGATCTCGACGCCGCCCAGCTCGCGCACCATGTCGAACTGATAGCGCGGAAACTCGCCCCAGCCGACGCCGAGGACGGGATGCGTATGGAACATCGTCCAGCCGTATTTCCACAACGCAAGGCGCGGCGCGATCTGATTGGCGTCTTGCATGCGCTCGGCGGCCGATTGCGCGAGGTCGAAGTGGAAGCGCACGTTGGCCCAGCGCACCGCCGCGTTCACCGCGAAGAACACGAGCGCGAGCACCACCGGCATGAGCCACGCGCGAAGATCGCGGCGGCCGGGTCCGTCGAAACCTTCCGCCACTGCCGGCCGCCCCTGCACGAACGCCATCCAGAATCCGGCGACGACGATCACCGCCATCTGCAACCAGGGTCCGCGCGAAACGGTCAGCGCATGTCCTAGCGAAAACACCGCCGTCAGCGCGAGCCACACGATAACGGGCAAACGCCGCGTCTGCACGAAGTACAGCGCGCCCGCCATCGCGAAGGCGATCACCGTTGCGAGGTGATTCGCCTGCGCCATGTTGCCGAACGGCCGCCGCTCAGCCATCACGTTATAAGCGACGACAAACGGCGTGAACTTCACCTCCAGATGCAGCAACTGCACGATCTGGCAAAAGACCGCGAACGAACCGCCCGCCATGAGCGCGGCCGCGCCGATGCGCAACGCCTTCTCCGACAAACCCGCGCGCACGAGCCCGTAGCCGGTATGCACCGCGATGAACGAGGCGAGCAGATACGCGCCGCCGAGCCAGTTCATCGAAGGCTGCGATACCGGCAGCAACACCGTCTGCGCGATGAGCAGCACGCCGAACGCAAGCGGCATGAGCGCAACGACCGGCGAGGCGAACGACACGCGCGGCTCCGACACGCGCACGAGCAGCGCGACCGTCGCCCCGAGCGCCAAGTAAAGCGCCAGCGCGCTGTATTCGGCGTAGAAGGTCGGAATCGGGTACGTGTGGTTGACGACGCCAAACGGCAAGGTCAACGCAAGGCACAGAACGGCAAAACAAAGGTAGCGCGCGTATTGAGAAGGCATGAGGGGCTGTGAACGTCGGCAACCGGCGCACTATACAAAACTTTGCTGCCCATGTCCGGTACACAGCCCGATTTGCGACGAAATCCCCGCGTTTCCAACAAAAAATCCCCGCACCTGACCGCTTCTTGCCGATGGCAGACGAGCGATGCCGACGCACCGCTCGTCTGCCCGTCGTCAGGGATGCACGTCAGCCACGGCATTCCGCCGGCGCGAGATTGGCGGGCAAGCTCGGTGCCTCCGCGGGCGACGGTCCCGCGCCCGGCGCCGGCAACGACGACGCCGCCTTGCCGCCCGCGAAGCATTCCCACGTCAAGGTGCCTGCCTGCACCGATCCACGCGCAAGCGACACGCGGGCCGTCGGAGTCTCGGCGTTGTCGGGCGTGGATGGCACGAGCACGAGCGTGTTCGATCCTGCTGGTGCGACGCGCGTCGAATAGGCAATCGTGATCTGGCCGTTGTCGCTGTCGATGTGGATCGAGTCGACGTTGCGTGTGCCCGGCGGCGAGGCATATCCGCTTGCGAGATCGGCCGCGCTCGCCGCGTTCTCGGCCACGGCAAGCCGCGCCGATGCCGCGAGCGACAAGCCCTCGCCCACCCGGCTGCGCGCCAGATAATCCTGATACGCGGGAATCGCATACGCGGCCACCACGCCGACGATCGCCAACACGATCATCAGTTCGATCAGGGTGAAACCTCGCGTCGCCGCGTCGCCGGCAGAGCGCAGCCAGCCGTGCATCGCGCGCCAGGCACGCGGCGAATTCGTGTTGCAGGTGATCGTTGTCATCGGTACTCCCAAAAGGACAAAAAGCGCCCGGATGCATGATGCAATCCAGACGCTTCGATCTTATTCAGGGAGCTTTAGCGGTGACAGTCGGCCGAATGGCTAACGTGGGGGCCTGGGGTGAGCGTCTTTCGGTAAAGGCCTTAGCGTGAGCGCGTTCCCGGTCAACGCGATTCGGCGGAGTGCGCCTCAATCACCCCACTGCATAGAACAACCTCACCCCGGCGCCCGTTTTCCACTGGCGAGCGCGCGCCGCTTGATCAGCACGCCCGCCGCGACCACGAAAATCGCGCCCACCGCTCTCGCGATATACCCGACGAGCTCCGTGTTCAGCTCGGGCCATCGATCGATGAAGGGATCGTCGATGATCAAGCCGCCCGCGATCCACCCGAGCAACGCCGCGCCAAAAAGCACGATGACCGGAAAGCGATCGAGCAGCTTCAACACCAGCGTGCTGCCCCACACGATGAGCGGAATGCTCACCACCAGCCCGAAGACGACGAGCGTGAAGCGATGCCGCGGGTCCGCCGCCTCCGCCGCGCCCGCAATGGCGATGACGTTGTCGAGGCTCATCACGGCGTCCGCGATGACGATGGTCTTGACCGCTGTCCAGAGCTTGTCCGACGCGTTGATCTCGTGCGCGTCGTGGTCAGGCTGTATTAGCTTCACGCCGATCCACAGCAGCAGGATGCCGCCGACGAACTTGAGGAACGGGATATCGAGCAGAAACACCGCGAACGCGATCAGCACGACGCGCAGCACGATGGCGCCGAGCGTGCCAAGCAAGATGCCACGCGTGCGCTGGCCGTCGGGCAAACCGCGACAGGCGAGCGCGATCACGACCGCGTTGTCGCCACCGAGCAGAATGTCGATGACAATGATCTGAAGCACCGCGCCCCAATGGAGCGTCGCAAAAAAATCGAGCATGTAGTAATAAAAAAAGCGAGGAAGCCAACGCTCCCTCGCTTTCTATTCGGCGGTTACGAAAGGATTCGGTAAGAGTACCAAACCCCAGGCCGTTCTGCCGATAAACCCGCTTAGATCACCGACTTCAACAGACGACCCATTTCCGACGGGTTCTTCGTGACCTTGATGCCGCACGCGTCCATGATTTCGAGCTTGGCATCGGCCGTGTCCGCGCCGCCCGAGATCAGCGCGCCTGCGTGACCCATGCGCTTGCCCGGAGGCGCCGTGACGCCCGCGATGAAGCCAACCACCGGCTTCTTCATGTTGTCCTTGATCCAGTAAGCGGCGTTCGCTTCGTCCGGACCGCCGATCTCGCCGATCATGATGACGGCGTCCGTTTCCGGATCGTCGTTGAACATCTTCATCACGTCGATGTGCTTGAGACCGTTGATCGGATCGCCGCCAATACCGACTGCCGACGACTGGCCAAGACCCAGCGCCGTCAACTGACCCACTGCTTCATACGTCAGCGTGCCCGAGCGCGATACCACGCCGATGCGACCCTTGCGGTGGATGTGACCCGGCATGATGCCGATCTTCAGTTCGTCCGGCGTGATCGTGCCGGGGCAGTTCGGTCCGAGCAGCAGCGTCTTGCGATTTTCGCGGCGCATGCGGTCCTTGATTTCCAGCATGTCGCGAACCGGAATGCCTTCCGTGATGCAGATGGCGAGATCGAGATCGGCCTCGACGGCTTCCCAGATCGCGGCGGCGGCGCCCGCGGGCGGAACGTAGATCACCGATACGGTTGCGCCCGTTTCGGCCTTCGCTTCCTTGACGCTCGCGTAGATGGGAATGCCTTCGAAATCTTCGCCGGCCTTCTTCGGGTTCACGCCCGCAACGTACGCTTCGCGGCCGTTCGCGTATTCGCGGCAGGCGCGCGTATGGAACTGACCGGTCTTGCCGGTGATGCCCTGCGTGATGACCTTCGTGTCTTTGTTGATCAGAATCGACATGTAGTGACCTCTGTTCGTTTGGCGTCGCGACGCTTTCTCATATGGAAAGCCCGCGCCGCCATTCGTGTCTGGTGGAACGCTCTTGTCAGACTAGGAAGCGGGCGCGCTTACTTGCCTTCGGCCGCCGCGACGACCTTCTGCGCGGCTTCTTCCATGCTGTCGGCGGAGATGATCGGCAGACCGGAGTCCGCGAGCATCTTCTTGCCGAGGTCTTCGTTCGTGCCCTTCATGCGCACGACGAGCGGCACCTTCAGGTCCACGGCCTTCGACGCGACCATCACGCCTTCCGCGATCACGTCGCAGCGCATGATGCCGCCGAAGATGTTGACGAGGATCGCCTTCAGGTTCGGATTTTTGAGCATCAGCTTGAAGGCTTCGGTTACCTTCTCGGTCGTGGCGCCGCCGCCGACGTCCAGGAAGTTGGCCGGCTCGCCGCCGAACAGCTTGATGGTGTCCATCGTGGCCATGGCCAGACCCGCGCCGTTCACGAGACAGCCGATGTTGCCGTCGAGCGAGATGTACGCGAGGTCAAACTTCGACGCTTCGACTTCAGCCGGATCTTCTTCGTCGAGATCGCGATACGCGACGATTTCCGGGTGACGGAAGAGCGCGTTCGCGTCGAAGTTGAATTTGGCGTCGAGCGCGATGACCTTGCCGTCGCCGGTCAGGATCAGCGGGTTGATTTCCGCGAGCGATGCATCCGTCTCGTAGAACGCCTTGTAGAGACCTTGCAGAATGGTGCGTGCTTGCGGCAACGATGCGTCTGGAATGCCGATCTTGCGCGCGAGGTCGTCCGCTTCGGCGTCCTTCAAACCCGTGGCGGGATCGACCGGCAGCTTGTGCAGCAACTCGGGCGTCTTTTCCGCGACTTCCTCGATGTCCATGCCGCCTTCGCTCGACGCCATCACGACGACCTTCTGCGATACGCGGTCGAGCACGAGGCCGACGTAAAGTTCCTTCTTGATGTCCGCGCCTTCTTCGATCAGAAGACGGTTCACCTTCTGGCCCTCGGAACCGGTCTGGTGCGTGACGAGCTGCATGCCGAGGATCTGGTTCGCGTATTCGCGGACCTGATCGATCGACTTCGCGACCTTCACGCCGCCGCCCTTACCACGGCCGCCAGCGTGAATCTGCGCCTTGACGACCCATACCGGGCCGCCCAGCTCTTCCGCGGCCTTGACCGCATCATCCACCGAGAACACGGGTTTGCCGCGCGGGACCGCGACGCCGAATTTCCGCAGGATTTCCTTACCCTGGTACTCGTGAATCTTCATGCGTGATTCCTTCAGTCTGAGAGTTGGAGTGAACTTCGATTTGCTGAACCGCTGATTTCATCGATTCTTGTTTGAATGCTGATCGCCGCGTGCGCGCTAGGTGTCGCGCGGCTTGGTGTCGTTTGTGCCTGCGCGCTCGAACCAGCGCGGATAGTACTCCTCGACCGCGGGGCCGTCGAAGCGCAATGCGTGACAGCGCCCGAGTTGAAACGGCGGTGTGTCCGATGCTGCCTTTGCGTCCTTCGAATCGAACGGATTACCCGATTCGGTATTCCAGACCTGACCCGCGAATCCCTGGATGGCGACAGTCGGCAGGACGGCGCACAACTCGGTGAGATGCGTGCAAGCAGTCGCGCCGCCAATACGCTGATTGACTTCGCGGCGAAAATTCTTGAGGAGATTGAGCCCGATGAGCGAGCGATAGGCAGGATTGGACTCGGCGCAGAGACCAGCATAAGGCGCCCACTCCGAGGACGCTTCTGCGTCGACGATAGTGAGTTCGCGGTCGATGGTGATGCGTAGCCAGAGTTCATGGATTGGCTGACCGTATGGCCGCACGCCCGTCACGAGTTGAAAGTCGCGCGTCTTCTCGTCGGTTAGAACGGCTTCGATGTCCCATAGGCCGTCATCTCGCTCGAACGCTTCAATCCGAATCGCGCGACGATGGCGCAATTGTCGGGAAACGGGCGGGGAAAGAGGCATGCTGGACCAAAGCCGGAACGGGAAAACCGTGGAATTTTAGCATATTGGGTATTTCAAGCCGGGGATGACTCAGGCACCAGAAACGTGCGCGGGGAAAGCTTGAAAGCCTGTGCTTATTAACGCTTCGGCGCGGTGCGGGATTTTCTTCCCGCCTCGGAGCTTGCATGCACGCGGTCGTTTGAAATCACTTCTTACTTTGGTGGACTAGAAGCTCAACACGCGGATGTGGAAACATGAGCCCGACCTGTTTGCATGCGCGCGAAACCTGAAATTACTCAGCGGTCGAAATCCGCCAGCACGATGAGGCAAGCGCGTGGAGCATGGAATAATTAACCTAACGCTTCGCGTGCGAATGGTTTTGAACCACGTCGTGATGGAATGCGGCTTCGCCATGAGTCCAGCACGTGAAAGCACGAAATAGATGCACATGGCGCTCGGGCAATCACATGGCGCTCGAATGCGCCCGCACTAAACTAGACGGCGTTCGCCATCAATCGTCGATGACTTCGTCGGTCCAGTCTTCGTCGCTTCCCTTCAACACCTTGCTGATCGTGCTCATGGAGAAGCCGCGCGCCGCGAGAAAGCGCGCTTGCTTCGCACGCTCCGCGGGCGTTTCCGGTACGACGCCGTACTTCCTCTCCCATACGGACTGCGCTCGCGCGGTTTCGGTCTGCGCGAGTTTGTCGGCGGTTTCACCGATGAGTGTCTCGCCCACTGCATGACGCTTCAATTCGTGGATGATCCGGCTGCCGCCCATGCGCGCCGCTCTTCGATGCACGACGCTTTCGACAAAGCGCTCGTTCGAGAGCCAGCCGTCACGTTCGAGGCTATCGAGCAGTGTTTCGAGCGAATCGGCTTCTTCGACGTAGGGACGCAACTTGCGCGATAACTCCGCGCGGCTATATTCCCGACGAGACAGGTAAGCAAGCGCGCGTCCTTTAAGCGAACGTTGCGGACGCTTGGAATCTTTGACTTCGGCAGCGGAAGTTTTGCGAGCGCGTTGACTTGAACGGCTGTAGACCGATTCGGATGCTGTGTTGACGCCTGCATCCGGCGTGCACTGCTCGAAGGGCTCGAAAGGATCGGCGTCTTCGAAGGCGTCGATTGCAGATGATTGGTTTGGATTGGCAATCCGGCTTGCCAAGGGTGACGCGTTCTGCGCACGGTTGGTCGCCAGAGTCGGCCTTTCCACTGCCGGCTTGGAGGTTGCGTTTCTCGACGGTGCGTTGCCCTCACGAATGGACGCTGCCTGCATCAGCAACGCGCGGGCTTGCTCCAGACGCGCCCGGCGATCTTCGGACGACGGTGTCTCACTTTCCCGGACAGCAGCAGCATCAACATCGGCCGCCCTTGCGTCCAACTCAGCAGCATCACGCGCATTCACCGGCAACTCTCGCCGCCAGCCACCACGCAACGCCTTCGTCGAATCGCGCGACTGAGTGTCACGCGACTGAGGATCACTCGCGCCGTTCGGATCATCAGAACCAGCAGACCGCCCGAACCTTCCGTCCGTTCTGCCAGCCTTCGATCCGAACCGGCGTTTCAACATCGTCAGTGACCAAGTGAGTATCTAAAGGACGAGACGACGACTACGTGACGATAAAGCGACAACTCACTCGTCCGCCACCGTGGCGCCCGGCGCCACGGCGTCAGCCATTGCCGCCACGCCGAGCGACTCGCGGATCTTGTTCTCGATCTCGCGGGCGATGTCCGGGTTCTCGCGCAGGAATTCGCGCGCGTTGTCCTTGCCCTGACCAATACGCTCGCCGTTATAGCTGTACCAGGCGCCCGCCTTGTCTACCAGCTTGGCCTGCACGCCCAGGTCGATGATCTCGCCCTGACGCGAAATGCCTTCGCCATAAAGGATGTCGAAAATGGCTTCGCGGAACGGCGGCGAGACCTTGTTCTTCACGACCTTCACGCGCGTTTCGTTGCCGATGACTTCGTCGTTCTTCTTGATGGAACCAATACGGCGAATGTCCAGGCGCACCGACGAATAGAACTTCAGCGCGTTGCCGCCCGTGGTGGTTTCCGGGTTGCCGAACATCACGCCGATCTTCATGCGGATCTGGTTGATGAAGATGACGAGGCAGTTCGTACGCTTGATGGTGCCAGTTAGCTTGCGCAGCGCTTGCGACATCAGGCGCGCTTGCAAACCAGGCAGCGAGTCGCCCATTTCGCCTTCGATTTCCGCCTTCGGCACGAGCGCCGCGACGGAGTCGATGACGATCATGTCGATGGAGCCGGAGCGCACCAGCGCATCTGCGATTTCCAGTGCCTGCTCGCCCGTGTCCGGTTGCGAGATCAGCAGTTCCTGCGCATTCACGCCGAGCTTCTGCGCGTATTGCACGTCGAGCGCGTGTTCTGCGTCGATAAACGCCGCCGTGCCGCCGACCTTTTGCATCTCGGCGATCACCTGCAGCGTGAGCGTGGTTTTGCCCGACGACTCAGGCCCGTAGATTTCCACGACACGGCCGCGCGGCAAGCCGCCGACGCCAAGCGCGATATCCAGACCGAGCGACCCTGTCGAGACCACCTGAATGTCTTCCACCACCTCGCCTGCGCCGAGCCGCATGATCGACCCTTTGCCGAATTGCTTTTCGATCTGCGCGAGCGCGGCGGCCAATGCCTTGCCCTTCTCCGCAGTCATGCCAGCCGGGCCTTTCTTGCTTTCTTCCATGAATCGTCCTTTGCTATGATGAACGGCGTCTGAGGCGGGTGCCGGCAAGCTCGAAACGAACTCGAGCCCGTCTGTAGCACTCCCGCAGACACTGTATAAAAAAACAGTAGTTTTTGCAAGCCCGATCGCGCGACGCAGTCTTTTTTCCACGCCGCGCGCACCGCGCAAAAACCGCAAAACACCTGGAGACCGCCGCGCCGGGCGAAATGCGGTGTCGGCAATGACTGCGCTTTGCCGCGCACGAAGGCGCACAACACGATGCGAATCCTCATTGCCGAAGACGACAGCATACTCGCGGACGGTCTCATTCGATCACTCCGCCAATCGGGATACGCCGTCGACCATGTGAAGCATGGCGTCGAGGCAGATACCGCCCTTTCGCTGCAAACTTTCGACCTCCTGATTCTCGATCTCGGCCTGCCGCTCATGCCCGGTCTGGAGGTGCTGCGCCGCCTGCGCGCACGCAATTCGCAGATGCCGGTTTTGATCCTGACGGCGGCCGACAGTGTCGACGAACGCGTGAAGGGACTCGACCTCGGCGCCGATGACTATATGGCCAAGCCCTTCGCGCTCAACGAGCTCGAAGCGCGCGTTCGAGCGTTGACGCGACGCGGCGCGGGTGGCGGTCCGACTGTCGTGAAGCATGGTTCGCTGGCGTTCGACCAGGTCGGACGCGTCGCGCATATCGGCGAGCAAGTCGTAGACCTGTCCGCGCGCGAACTCGGCGTGCTCGAAGTGCTGCTCCAGCGCATCGGGCGGCTCGTGTCGAAGGAACAGCTCGTGAATCATCTATGCGAGTGGGGTGAAGAAGTAAGCAACAACGCAATCGAGGTGTACGTGCACCGCTTGCGCAAAAAAATCGAAGCGAGCGGCGCGCGCATCATCACGGTGCGCGGGCTCGGCTACACGCTGGAAAAAGCCGGCGCCATTGTCGACAACGGCGCCGTTGCCCAACCCGCGGCGAGCGATTCCCTGCCCGCCAGCCCTCAATACAAGTAGCCGCGCATGGCGTCGCCCGTTTCCACCGAACCAAGCGAAGCCCGGCACGGACACGACCACGCCGCCACCGAAAGCGACACCGACGCCAAGCGCGACGCGCGCTACGCCAACCCGTTCGCGCCTCCCGACGAACTCGAACCCGACAACGAAACGCATCCGCGCTCGCTCTTCGGCGAGATTCTCGACTGGATGCTTGCGCCGCTTCTGCTGCTCTGGCCGATGAGCATCGCGGTGACGTATCTGGTCGCGAAGTCGATTGCCAACGGTCCGTTCGACCGCGCGCTCGAAGCCGACGTCTACATGCTCGCGCGCCAAATCCAGCCGGTGAACGGCGTCGCCGAACTGCGTCTACCCGATGTCACGCGCGATTTCCTGCGCGCCGACAACGTCGACAGCGTGTTCTTTCAAGTGCTCGGCACGCGCGGCGAACTGGTCGGCGGCGACCGTGACATGCCCTTGCCGCATGACGACGATCGTCCGCAGCCGGGCATCGTCGAATTTCGCGACGACGCCCTGCGCGGCAACGACATTCGCGTCGCCTATACGACGGTCGATGTGCCCGGTCTCGCGCCGGGACGCGATCCCGCCGAGACGCAGCCGGTGCTCGTGCAGGTCGCCGAGACGCTGGACAAACGCAGCCAGCTCGCCAACGACATCATCAAAGGCGTGATCCTGCCGCAGTTCGTGATCCTGCCGCTCGCCATCGTGCTCGTGTGGTTCGGCCTCTCGCGCGGGCTCGCGCCGCTGCACGCGCTGCAGTCGAACATTCGCGCGCGGCGTCCGGACGACCTCTCGCCGCTCGAAGCGGCCCGCGCGCCGCCCGAGATCGCGCCGCTCGTGGCGTCGTTCAACGATTTGCTCGTGCGGCTCGAACAGAACATGGAGTTTCAGAAGCGCTTTATCGCCGATGCCGCGCATCAGATGAAAACGCCGCTCGCCGGCCTGCGCATGCAGGCGGAGTTTGCGTTGCGCCAAGAGGTATCGACGGAAGTGCAGCGCTCGCTCGAACAGATCGCCACGAGTTCCGAGCACGCGGCGCGGCTCGTCACGCAATTGCTCGCGTTGGCGCGCGCGGAAAATCGCGCGACGGGGCAGATTTTCTCGCACGTCGAACTGACCGATCTCGCGCGGCTCGCCGTGCGCGACTGGGTGCAGGCGGCGCTCGCGAAGGGTATCGATATCGGTTACGAGGAGCCCGCGTATCCCGTCGAAGTCGAGGGCAACGCGGTGATGCTGCGTGAATTGCTGTCGAATCTGATCGATAACGCCATCCGCTACACGCCTCCGAACGGACGCGTGACCGTGCGCGTGCGGACCGGCGAGCACGATCTCGATCACGTTCATCTCGAAGTGGAAGACACCGGACTTGGCATTCCGAGCGCCGAACGCGAGCGCGTGCTCGAGCGTTTCTATCGCATTCTCGGACGCGAGGGCGACGGCAGCGGCCTCGGTCTCGCCATCGTCAAGGAGATCACGGCGATGCACGGCGGCACGCTCGTCATCGAAGATCATGTGTATCAGGAAGCGCCGCGACTGGCTGGAACGCTGGTTCGCGTGAGCTTACAGCGGGTTTTTCCTATGCGGGACAAACCCTGAGCCCGCCCAGCGCCCAACACCTCGACAAACAACATAAAACGCGCATTGACGCAAGAATGAGCGAGATAAAAAGAAAATAGCAGATGGTTAGCCGAAGATGTACTTTATGCGCCGATTCGACACGCATCCGGGCGAGTCAGAACGCCGTAAGTTTTCGTTCCAATAATCGTTGCACCGGAGCGCCTCGGGCGTTTCCGACACGTACGCGAATTCAAATCAGGAGACGATTCATGGCTACGGTTGAGGGGCGCATTTCCCACGCACCGATGACGAGCGAGGAAAGGAAGGTCATCTTCGCTTCGTCGCTCGGCACGGTGTTCGAGTGGTACGACTTTTATCTGGCGGGCTCGCTTGCCATCTACATCAGCAAGACGTTCTTCTCGGGCGTCAATCCGACCGCTGGCTTCATCTTCACACTGCTCGGCTTCGCGGCGGGTTTCGCGGTGCGTCCGTTCGGCGCGATCGTGTTCGGGCGGCTCGGCGATATGGTCGGGCGCAAATACACGTTTCTCGTGACCATCGTCATCATGGGTTTGTCGACGTTTCTGATCGGCTTCCTGCCCGGCTACGCGACCATAGGCATTGCGGCGCCGGTCATCTTCATCGCGATGCGCTTGCTGCAGGGCCTCGCGCTCGGCGGCGAGTACGGCGGCGCGGCGACCTACGTCGCGGAGCACGCACCGGCCAACAAGCGCGGCGCATGGACCGCGTGGATCCAGACCACGGCGACGCTTGGCCTTTTCATTTCGCTGATCGTGATTTTGGCGGTACGCACGATGGTTGGCGAAGAACAGTTCGGTGCCTGGGGCTGGCGCATTCCGTTCCTCGTGTCGATCCTGCTGCTCGCGGTGTCGGTGTGGATTCGCATGAAGCTGCATGAATCGCCGGTGTTCGAGCGCATCAAGTCCGAAGGCAAGACTTCGAAGGCGCCGCTGACCGAAGCGTTCGGCGAATGGAAGAACCTGAAGATCGTGTTGCTGGCGCTGTTCGGTTTGACGGCGGGTCAGGCGGTCGTGTGGTACACGGGGCAGTTCTACTCGCTCTTCTTCCTCACGCAAACCCTCAAGGTCGATGGCACCAGCGCGAATATCATGGTCGCGGTGGCGCTTTTGATCGGCACGCCGTTCTTCGTGTTCTTCGGGTCGCTTTCGGACCGGATCGGCCGCAAGCCGATCATCATGGCGGGCTGCCTGATCGCCGCGTTGAGCTTCTTCCCGCTCTTCAAGGCGCTCGCGCACTACACCAACCCGACGCTCGAAGCCGCCACGCAGAAGTCGCCGATTGTCGTAATCTCCAATCCGGACGAGTGCTCGTTCCAGTTCAATCCGGTGGGCACGTCGAAGTTCACGTCGTCGTGCGATATCGCGAAGAGCGCGCTGTCCAAAGCCGGTCTCAACTACGAGAACGTCGCGGCACCGGCGGGCACGCTCGCGCAGATCAAGGTGGGCGAAACGGTGGTGAACACCTACGACGGCAAGGCGGCCGACGCGAAGGCGCAAGGCGCGGCCTTCGACAAGACGCTCGCCGGCACGTTGAAGAGCGCGGGCTATCCGGCGAAGGCCGATCCGGCGCTCATCAACTGGCCAATGGCGATCGTCGTTTTGACCATCCTCGTGATCTTCGTGACGATGGTCTACGGCCCGATCGCGGCAATGCTGGTTGAGATGTTCCCGGCGCGAATTCGCTACACGTCGATGTCGTTGCCGTATCACATCGGCAATGGCTGGTTCGGTGGATTTCTTCCTGCGACGGCTTTCGCTATCGTCGCCGCGAGAGGCGATATCTATTCGGGCTTGTGGTATCCGATTGTGATTGCGCTGGCGACGTTCGTGATCGGCATGTTGTTCGTCAAGGACACGCGCAAGACGAATGTCTATGACGAAGATTGATGACGATGGCGCTTTCCTGGCGCTTTCCTGCCGCTTGAATAAAACGAGCGGCGGGGGTTGACAGCGGTTTCACCTATCGCCATAATCTCGCTTCTTTCGGCGAATTAGCTCAGTCGGTTAGAGCGACGGAATCATAATCCGCAGGTCCGGGGTTCGAATCCCTGATTCGCCACCAGCATCAAAAGAAGCCGCTGTTCCGCAAGGATCAGCGGCTTCTTGCTTTCGGCGCGCTTCCCGGCATGCCAGCGTTTTTTTGTCTTCATGCATGACCGGCGCCTTTCCGCATCTCGTTGGTCACGCGCTCGTCGCCATGACTCAACACGCGTGACTTGCGCGCCAAAGTGACGCGACGCTTCTCAAACGCCTCCTCGTTCGAATTAAGCGGAGATGTTTGCTTACAAATGTCACACCGGACGCGTCCACCGGGCAGCAAACGCGGCGTTATAGCAGGCAGGCATCAATGCCTTGCAAGCACTCAACGGAGACGCTGCCATGAACGCCGTACCCCAGTTCGATCAAAAGCCCTCGCGTATTCATCCGCTCATGGCGGCGGCGGCCGTCTCGGTGATCCTCGCTTGCGGCACGGGCGTGGCCGCGATGACCGGCCTTCTGCCGTCATCGAAAGCCACCGCGACGGCCGTGACGGCTTCGCCGCTGGTAGACGCGCAAGTCGCCAAGGCGTCGCCCGCAAGCGCGCCGGCTTTGACTGGAAGCGACGCGGATCGATTGCCGCGTGCGGTTCGCGGGCATCACTTGAAACCGGCGTCGACGACGGCACATAGCGTGGCGGCCGCGGCGCCCGCAGCGGTCGAAGCCCAACCGGCGTACGATCCGTATGCCGGCCAGGTCATGGCGGTGAACGCGGTGCAGACCGCGCAACCCACCACGGGTCTCGGTGCAATAGGCGGCGCGGTCGTGGGCGGTTTGGCGGGGACGCAGATCGGTAACGGTCGCGGACGCACGGCGGCGACGATCATCGGCGCACTTGGCGGCGGGCTCGCGGGCAATCAGATCGAACATGTCGTCCACAAGACGACGACGTATCAGGTGCAAGTCCGCATGAACGATGGCAGCGTGCGCAGCTTCAATTACGACAGCGCGCCCGGCGTCGCGGTCGGCGAGCGAGTGCGCGTGGCGGGTGAATCGCTGAGCCCGGCTTGAGAACGGCGCGCCTTTGCATAGCCTGACGCGTCTTAAGACAACACTAATTATCGAGTGCGATGATGTTTCCATGCTCATTGCACGAAGCGTCCCGGCCCGCCGGTTCGGGTGCGCGAGCAAGAACCTGTTCCGGAGAATTCCGTGAAGAAAAAATCGACGAATATGAAGTCCGGCCGTCCTGCCATGTCGCCGCTGTTGCGCGCGCTGACCTATAGCCGCGCCGCCCGCGAACCGATGACCAACGCCATGCTGCTTCAAGCCTATGCCGCACTCGACGCCCTCCGGCGCGGACACGGCTCGAAGCCGCTTTTCATGGCGCTGTGCCGGCATCTGCTGATCGCGGAAGAACTCGGCCAGCTCGGTCACGTGACGGATCACGCCGACGACATCACCGCAGCCTACGAAGCGCTCGTCGAACTGGACGAGCGGCACACCGGCACGGGCGAGTGGACGCTCGACGACGCGGCGTACGCCAACCTGTGCGATGCACTCGCCATCTATGCCGACCAGCTCGAAGACGCGACGCTCGAACACATCGCGCAAGCCGAAGCACGCATGGTCACGCAATCGCTCGTCGCGGCGAACTTGCGTCACGAGGCCAAACACGAAGAACTGGCTTAGTCGAAAAGCCGATGGGACGGTTAAGGGTTTATCCGCCACGTATCTTGCTTGCGTGTGTTCGAGAACGAACACTCATACAAAACCGTTGCCTCGATACTGTGTCTGCGCACGGGGGAAGTCGATTCAAGCGCAAACGGACCACAAAAAAGATGGGCGGCATTCGACCGAGTTGTGGGTAAAGGCACAGGCGCGCCAGGCAGGTAACAATAAAGAGCGCACGGTTTTGCCAACAGCCCGGCGAGTAGCAGGCGAACCACGCCATCGCTCCGACAAAGAAGCTCAAAAGCCGGCACTCGCCGGCTTTTCTTTTTTGCGCGACTCAGCGGTACTTCGAAAACACCGTCCGGCCGCACTCCGCACACCATGAACGCTGCGCGGATTCGATATCCGCATCCCAGACGTGTCCCCACGCGCATCGCCAGGAAGGCGGCGCCTTGATGTCGGCACGGCCCGGCGATAACAGCGCACCGCCGCGCATCTGCGCGATGCCATGCAAGCGCTGCATCTCTACCTCGCGCCGGTGCGACGCGCAGTTCATGCAACGAATGTTCTGAGCCGCATCTACCGCGTCGTCCCAGTGATGACCACGATCGCAAGCCCAGAGCGTGAGCGTCGCATCGTTCGCGTCTTGCAGATAACGGTCGCGATAGCGCGCGGCGTCATTCATCAAGGCGTTTCGTCTCTTGTCGTTATTCTGATTGTTCATTGCCTCTGCAACCTCTCAATGACGTCCGCCGCCCTCCGCCTCCGAGCGCGAAGTCGTCACCACGATGCCGTTCGGGTCGAAATGCGCGTTGAACATGGCGTCGCGATTCACGCCATCTTCGAGCCAGTGCCAACTCCACACGCGTTCCTGCTTCAGTCGATACTCCGCGACGGTGGTCGGCTTGCCAAGCAACCGGCGCACTTCATCCTGCGTCATGCCGGGCCTTACCTTCGCGATATTCGCCGCGGTCAGAACCTGCGTCACCGACACGAAGAGTCCGTCGGCGTCGAGATCGACGAAATAGGTGTTCGTTCCCGCCGGGCCGCGCGGATATTCGAGCCGCTTGGACCCGTCGGTGAAAGTCCGTTCGATTTCCGGGTCGCCCATCTGACTGCGAATCTGCGCCTCGGTCGTGACGCCAGGCTGCAAATCCTTCAGCAGCAGATTGTCGGGCTTCACGGCATTGAAAATTGCCTTGAGCTTGTTCAACCCATCCTCGCTTTGCTGCTGATCGCAGCCAGCAAGCAATGACAGCGCGACACATGCCGCGCCCATGACTTTCTTCACCATCACTCTCCTTCGACCTTCATGTTTCAACCTTCATTCTTCAACCACCTGCGCCAAGCAGGGGCAACGGGTCAACCGCCGCGCCCGACTTGCGTACTTCGAAATGCAGCTCCGGAGAGCCGCTCGGTCCCGTGCCCATGTCGGCGATGGTCGCACCTTGCTTGACCGTATCGCCTTCGTGCACGAGCAGCTTGTCGTTATAGGCGTAGGCGGTCAGAAAATCGTTGCCATGCCGCACGATGATCATGCGCCCATACGAGCGCAAGCCGCTGCCCGCATACACGACCTTGCCGCCGGCTGCCGCCTTCACGGGCTGCCCGACCTTGCCGGAGATATCGATTCCCTTGTTGCCGCTCGCGCCGAACTTGCGCACGACCTCGCCCTTCGCGGGCCACACGAACGTGCCCCTGGCGGCGCTCACATGTTCTTCGCTGGCTTCGGGCGCGGGCTTTTGCGCGACGGACTTTTCGGTCTTGTCGCTCGATGACTTCTGCGGTGTGGGAATGAGCGGCGGCATGTCTTTCTTTTGCGCCGTGCTCGCGGATGCCACGGCTGCGCCCGGCGGCGCCACGCGCAACAACTGTCCGATATTCACCTGCTTGCTTTCGGGCAGCGTGTTCCATTTGGCGAGGTCGTCGGGCTTCTGCTTGTAGTTTCGCGCGATGCCGTAAAGCGTGTCGCCCGGCTTCACGCGATAGAAGCCCGGCTCCGCTGGCGGCGTGTTGAGCGGCACGACCGGCGCGGGAATGACGGCGGGCGACGTCGTCTGAACGACAGGCGGCGCGCTCGACGCCGAACTCTCGACGATAGGCGCGGGCGTGCGCGGTGTGGAGGAACATCCGGCGAGCACTGCCGCGACCGCTGCCCCCGCGATGCCCGCGCGGCTGAATAGCTTGAAACCTTCCATTTGCATCGACACCAACGTTCTCATTCTCTTGTTCTAGTCTCTTGCAGCGTGTTCAAAGCCCACAGCGCCGATTACAGCAATGCGTCGCGCCGCTCCTGTTGCAATACGTGAAACGATCAACATCCGCCAGCATAAAACATTACCGAAACAATTCCGCCGTCGTGACATAAACGACACACGTGGCCATTCGGTGCACCGGGCGTTTCGGCATTCTAAATTTTGATCAAATTACACACTATCTTCGACGCGCTTGCCGTGTCTGGCGCGAGCCGTGGCATCGACAAAACTTGACACTCAGGCCGGTCCGCGTGGCCGTTCTTTGGGCTAAATTCACCGCGCTCGAAAGCAGGAGCTTCCTGCAGTCCTGCAATCATCCAATCTCTCGGAGTTTTTTCTCATGAATTTCTTGCAACACGGAATCATCCTCTGGCTGATCATCGGCGGCGTCGCGGGCTGGCTCGCCGGTCTCATCATGAACGGCAGCGGCTTCGGCGTGATCGTCGACATTATCGTCGGCGTGGTCGGCGGTCTGATCGGCGGCTGGCTGTTCGGCACGCTCGGTATCTCGTTCGGCGGTGGCATCTTCGGCTCGCTCGTGACGGCCGTGATCGGTGCAGTCGTGCTGCTGTTCCTTATCCGCCTGATTCGCCGCGGATAAAACGCATCGAGCGAGGCGCGCAGTAACACGCGTCTCGCTCGATTTCAGTGCCCCAAAGCAGCAATTGCCGTTACGGCTTACGCCTTCGAGCGCCGCCGCGTCAGCTTCCAAAGCGCACCCAGCGCGATCGGCACCACTGCCGCGCCGATTCCCACCAGCACGATCACGTTCAAATACTGCCGAATGAACGGAATGTTGCCGAAGAAGTAGCCGAGTAGCACGAGCAACAGGACCCAAACCAGCGCGCCCAGAATATTGAAGAACTGAAAGCGCGTGTGATTCATCGACGAAGCGCCCGCCACGAACGGCGCGAAGGTCCGTACCACCGGCACGAAGCGCGCGATCACGATAGTCTTGCCGCCGTGATGCTCATAAAAGTTGTGGGTCTTCTGCAGCGCCGCGCGGTCGAGAAAGCGCTCCAGCACGGGAATGTTGGTGTCGAACACCTTCGGGCCGATAGCACGCCCGATCCAGTAATTCACCGTGTTCCCCAGAACAGCCGCCACGAGCAGCAGCACGATGAGCGCGCTCAAGTCCATCGCGTGGGACGCGGCAAACGCGCCGCCGATGAACAACAGCGAATCGCCGGGCAGGAACGGGAATACGACGAGCCCGGTTTCGCAGAACACGATGAGGAACAACACCGCATAGACCCAAGCGCCGTAGTGCTGGATAAAGACACCGAGCGACTTGTCGATGTGAAGGATCATCCCTAGAAATTGCAGCAGCGTGTCCAAAAGCTTTCCTCGAAAAAAATGGCCCGGCGCGACAGGAATCTGCCCGCCGTCAAGAACCGTGGAAGGTCGCGCCATGATACCGAACGCAAACGCGCCTTCAATTAGGAAGCGCTCATCCAGACGCCGTCTCGACGCCCTTTTGCCGCCAAAATCGCGCATCGGGACGCTCGGATGCGAATCGCTATAATTCGGGATGGCCGAACTCAACGATCCCTCCGCCTACACATTGACCGCAGACGCCGCGCGCGGTTCGCGCGCCATCGCGCCGCTTCCCGACCAGCTCATCAGCCAGATCGCGGCGGGCGAGGTGGTGGAACGGCCGGCATCGGTCGTGAAGGAACTGCTGGAAAACGCGCTCGATGCAGGCGCGCGCACCCTGCGCATCACACTCGATGAAGGCGGCGTGAAGCGAATCGTCATTGCCGATGACGGCAGCGGCATTCCGCCCAACGAACTTCCGCTCGCGCTTTTACGCCACGCGACCAGCAAAATCCGCTCGCTCGCGGACCTGGAAGCCGTCGCCACGCTCGGCTTTCGCGGCGAGGCAATTGCCTCCATCGCTTCCGTCGCGGAGTTGTTCATCACGAGCCGCACCGAGAGTTGTCCGCACGCGACGCGCATCGACGCGCAAACGGGCGCCATTTCCCCGGCAGCCGGCACGGTCGGCACCACCATGGAAGTGCGCGAGCTATACTTCAACACGCCCGCGCGGCGCAAGTTCCTCAAGAGCGAACAGACCGAACTCGGGCATTGCCTCGATGTGATCCGGCGCATGGCGCTCGCGCGCCCGGACGTCGCCATTTCGGTGATGCACAACGGCAAGGCCGTCGAGCATTGGAACGCGAGCGATCCGCGGACGCGCGTCGCGAAGATTCTCGGCGAGGTGTTCGAAACCGCGCATCTGCCGCTCGATGAACGCGCCGGGCCGCTCGCCGTCTACGGTTGCGCGGGCCTGCCGACCGCCAGTCGCGGACGCGCCGATCAACAGTATTTCTTCGTCAACGGCCGCTTCGTGCGCGACAAGCTGCTTACGCACGCGGTGCGCGCGGCCTATGAAGACGTGCTGCATGGCAATCGCTATCCGGCCTATGTGCTGTTCCTCGACTTGCCGCCCGAATCGGTGGATGTGAACGTGCATCCGTCGAAGATCGAAGTGCGCTTTCGCGATTCGCGCTCGATTCACCAATACGTGTTTCATGCCGTGCAGCGCGCGCTCGCGCGGCAAGCGGGCGCGTCGCCGGAAACCACGTCGGGCGGGCATGCGGCGCAGTTGTCGCCGACCGGACCGGCTTCGTTCAGCGCAAAACCTTACGCCACGGGCAGCGGCGATACGGCGCCGATGCGCGGCGAAAACGGCACGTCATGGATGCGCCAGTCGCGCATGACGCAGGGCACTTTGCCCGTCGCGCAGCCGCTTGCGCTGTACGACGCGCTCTTCGGCCGCAAGGACAACACCGCGCCCGAGGCGTCGCCTTCGGTGGCATGGGCCGGCGAAAGCGCGCCGGCTTATGCGCCGCGACCCGCTCCGCTCGATCACGCCGGTGACCAGCCGCTCGGCTTCGCCGTCGGGCAGATTCACGGCATCTACGTGCTTGCGCAAAACGCGCGTGGACTCGTGATCGTCGACATGCACGCCGCGCACGAACGCATTCTCTACGAGCAGTTCAAGAATGCGCTTGCGGATCGTGCGATCGCCGTGCAGCCGCTTCTCATTCCGGTATCGATGACGGCGGATGCGGTCGAGATCGGCATCGTCGAGGAAGAGCGCGCCACGCTCGATGCGCTCGGCTTCGATCTGGCCGTGCTCTCGCCGACATCGATTGCCATTCGCGCAGTTCCCGCGCTGCTCAAGGATGCCGATCTGCAAGCGCTTGCGCGCGCCGTGCTGGCGGATTTGCAGGCGTATGGCGGGTCGCGCGTGCTCACCGAGCGTCAGCACGAGTTGCTTGGAACGCTCGCGTGCCATCACGCCGTGCGCGCCAACCGGCGCCTTACGCTCGATGAAATGAATGGCCTTTTGCGCCAGATGGAAGCAACCGAACGCGCCGATCAATGCAATCACGGCCGGCCGACGTGGTTCCAACTCACGCTCGCGGACCTCGACCGCCTCTTCATGCGCGGACAATGACGGCTCGTTCCATCGCGTGTTTATTGGGGCCGACGGCATCGGGGAAGACAGCGGCGGCACTTGCGTTCGCCGCGCGCTCGGCGCGGCCGGTCGAGATTATCAGCGTGGATTCGGCGCTGGTTTATCGCGAGATGGATATCGGCACGGCCAAACCGAGCGCGGAAGAACGCGCGCTGGCCGCGCATCATCTGATCGATATCATCGATCCCTCACAGAGCTATTCCGCCGCGCAGTTTCGCGACGATGCGCTGCGGCTCGTCGGCGAGATCGTCGCGCGCGGGCATGTGCCGCTGCTGGTCGGCGGCACGATGCTGTACTTCAAGGCGCTCACGCAGGGCTTGAACGACTTGCCTCCCGCCGATGCCGATACGCGCGCTCTTTTGGATGCCGATGCCGCGCGCGACAGCTGGCCGGCGTTGCATGCGCGACTTGCGTTAATCGATCCGCAAACCGCCGCGCGTCTCGCGCCGAATGACTCGCAGCGCATTCAACGCGCGCTCGAAGTGTTCATGCTCACCGGGCAGCCGATGTCGGCGCTGCTTGCCGCGCCGCGTGAGTCTTCGGGCGATGCGCCGTATCGCTTCGTGCCGATTGCACTCGAACCTTCGGATCGCGCGGTGCTGCATGCGCGTATCGCGGCACGCTTCGATGCGATGCTGGCGCACGGTTTCATCGACGAAGTGAAGCGGCTGCGCGCCCGTGGCGACCTCGATCTGTCGATGCCGTCGATGCGATGCGTGGGTTATCGGCAAGCATGGGAGTATCTCGACGGCGCGACACGCTATGACGAAATGCGCGATAAGGGCGTCTTCGCGACGAGGCAGTTGTGCAAGCGGCAGTTGACGTGGCTGCGTTCGATACCGGAGCGGGCGGTGGTGGATTGTTGCGCGGGGGATGCAACGGAGCGGGCGGTGGCGACGGTGTTGGCGGTCGCGGGGTGAGTGGCGTCAAGAAAAGCGGCGGAACCGGTTCTCGCTTGCGCTTCATGCCTCAAGGCAAAGCCGCGTTATCATTCATGCGTGGCTTCTTATCGTTCCGTCCCATGACCAAACCTTCATCAGCGCTCGAAGTGCATCGCAACGACGTTCGTCGCATCATCGCGGCCAACCATGCGGCAAATCCGCGAGTATTCGGCTCGGTTCTTCACGGCGAAGACGACGACGGCAGCGATCTCGACATTTTGGTTGATGCTCTACAGGGAGCGACGCTTTTCGACCTTGGAGCAATTCAGGTCGAACTGGAAGAACTGCTCGGCGTGCCGGTGGACGTCGTGACACCGCAAGACTTGCCAATGAAGTTTCGATCCGTTGTTCTGAGTGAGGCGCGCGCGGTATGAATGCAAAACAGCGCCAGTTGCGCCTGACCGACTATATCGACCATCTGCTGGACGCTTCGCGAACTGCACGCGGCTACGTTCAGAAGCTGAGCAAGGCAGACTTCGTCGCGAATCGGATGGTTCAGCAGGCAGTTATTCTGAACCTCATCGTAATAGGGGAAGCCGCGGTTCAGATTGAGACCGAGTTTCCCGGCTTCGCGAAAAGCAACGCTACCGTACCGTGGAAAAGCTACGCGGCATGCGCAGTCGCATGACACACGGCTATTTCGATACGAATCTGGACATTGTTTGGGAAACGGTGCAAAGCGCGCTGCCCGAACTCGAACGCGTCCTCGCGCAGCCGTCTGAGTAATGTCGTTGCTGTAGTTGAAAAACAAAAACCCCCGCCACCAGCGAGGGTTTTCAACACCGACATCACAACGCGGCAAGCATTCAAACCACCACCGTCTGCGCCTCCCCATCCGCGCTTTCCCGCACCACACCAATCTGCCAAACCTGTTCACCCGCTGCCGACAGCAAGCCGGTGGCTGCCTGCGCGTCTTCCGCCGCGACGATCACCGCCATGCCGATGCCGCAGTTGAACACGCGATGCATCTCCGCATCCGCGACGCCGCCGTGCTTCTGCAGCCATGCGAACAGCGGCGGCAAAGGCCAAGCGCGATGATCCAGCTCAGCCGTCAACCCTTCGCGCAGCACACGCGGAATGTTTTCGACGAGACCGCCGCCCGTGATATGCGCCATGCCCTTCACGGTCACGGTCTGCATGGCCGACAGCAGCGACTTCACGTAGATGCGCGTGGGCGCCATCAGCGCGTCGGCGAGCGAACGGCCGTCGAAATCGGCGTTCAAGTCGGGATTTGCCCGCTCGATGATCTTGCGCACCAGCGAATACCCATTCGAATGGATACCGCTCGACGCGAGACCCAGCACGACATCGCCCGGCTTGATCGCGCTGCCGTCGATAATCTTGCTCTTCTCCACCGCGCCGACCGCGAAGCCCGCGAGGTCGTACTCGCCGTCCGGGTACATGCCCGGCATTTCCGCCGTCTCGCCGCCGATCAGCGCGCAGCCCGCATATTCGCAACCTTGCGCGATGCCCTTCACCACGTCCGCCGCCGTATCCACGTCCAGCTTGCCGCAGGCGAAATAATCGAGGAAAAAGAGCGGTTCCGCGCCCTGCACGAGGATGTCGTTCACGCTCATGGCGACGAGATCCTGGCCCACCGTGTCGTGCCGGTTCAGTTCGAACGCGAGACGCAGCTTGGTGCCGACGCCGTCCGTGCCCGACACGAGCACCGGTTCCTTGTACTTCTTGGGCACTTCGAACAGCGCGCCGAATCCGCCGATGCCGCCCAGCACGCCTTCGCGCAAGGTTTTCTTGGCGAACGGCTTGATCCGGTCGACGAGCGCGTCGCCTGCGTCGATGTCGACGCCCGCATCGCGATACGACAAACCGGGAGCATCAGGGGCGGATTTCGGTTGATTCATGGGGGGAGCGCAAGAAGGTCGGTAAAATGCGATTTTACCCGATGACAGCCGTCCGGCTGGTTTTCCCGCGCGTGCATCGAAGCCTGCCGGCGCTCTTTTCGAGATCGAATACGGTCCGGCGAAAGCAGCGGCGCCGCGCGCGAAAGGCGGCCAGCGGCGGCGTTTCGAACATCGGCGCACCCGAGCCGCCTGTTTTCAAGACACGACGAAGACAAGACGAAGACACAACCGATCCGCCCAAACAGCCCGAACCGACTCCTTTCTCACGTGCAACGCCAACTGACGCTCGACCTGGGCACACCACCGCCCGCCACCTTCGACAACTTCTTCGCCGCGAGCAACCACGAACTGGTGACGCGCCTGCGCGAGCTCGAAGGCGCGCTCGCGGCCGGACCCGTCGCGGATCGCACGTTCTATATCTGGGGCGAAGCCGGCAGCGGCCGCAGCCATCTGCTGCACGCGCTCGTGTACGAGGCGAACGGCCGCGCGCGCTTTCTGAGCCCGCAAAGCGCGCTGAACGCGTTCGGTTTCGATCCGCGCGTGACGCTCTACGCCGTCGACGATTGCGACGGCCTCTCGCCCGCGCAACAAATCGCGCTGTTCAATCTCTTCAACGAAGTGCGCGCTTACCCCGCCAGCGCGCTCGTCGCGACCGGCAACGTCGCGCCAATGCAGCTCGCCGTGCGCGAGGACCTGCGCACGCGGCTCGGCTGGGGCCTCGTGTTCCATCTGCTGCCGCTCGCGGATGACGCCAAGGCGTCGGTGCTGCGGCACGCGGCGCGCGAGCGCGGCATCGTGCTGGCCGAAGGCGTGCCCGCTTATCTGCTCACGCATTTCCGGCGCGACATGCCGAGTCTCATGGCGCTGCTCGACGAACTCGACCGCTTCTCGCTCGAAAAAAAGCGCGCCGTGACCATGCCGCTTTTGCGCACCGTGCTCGCGCGCTTCGGCCAGCCTTCGTGGGACCTGGCCGGGTCCGAGACGGAAAGCGCATCGCCCGATTCCATCGACCTGTTCGGCGAGCCTCACGCGCACGCCGCTACAGACAACGCTCCGACCCGCTTCAAGTAAAATGCGCTCCCATGAACCTAGCCCTCTTTGATCTCGACCACACGCTCATTCCCACCGACAGCGACCACGAATGGGGCCGCTTCATGGTCAAGCTCGGTATAGTCGATGCAGACAGCTTCGCGCGGCAAAACGATGCCTTCTACGCTCAATACCAGGCGGGCGTGCTCGATATCAACGCGTATTTGCACGCCATGCTGGGGCCGCTCGCCAGGCATTCGCGCGAGCAACTAGACGACTGGCACGCGCAGTACATGCGCGAGGTGATCAATCCGCGCATCGTCCCGGCTGCCGTCACGCTCGTGCGCGAGCATCAGGATAATGGCGATCTCTGCTGCCTCGTCACCGCGACCAACGCGTTCATCACCGCGCCTATCGCGGAAGCGTTCGGCATCGAAACGCTGATCGCTTGCGAATTCGAAACCGTCGACAACGACCCGCAAGGGGCGCTCACGGGCCGGCCGACCGGCACGCCGAGTTATCGCGAAGGGAAGATCGTGCGGGTCGAGGAATGGCTCGGCACGCTCGGCAAGTCGCTCGCCGACTTCAAACACAGCTATTTTTATAGCGATTCGCACAACGACATCCCGTTGCTCGAACGCGTGACCGACCCGGTCGCAACCAATCCCGACGACACCCTGCGCGCGCATGCGCAAGCCAAAGGCTGGCGCATTCTGAACCTCTTCGATACACGTGATTAAAAAACTCATCCGCAAGCTGTTCGGACAAGAAAGCGCCGATACCACCGATGGCGACGTTCAAGCCAGCGCTTCGTCAGAAACGAAACCGGCTCGCAAGAGCACGCGCAAGAAAACCGTCGCGCCGCCCAAGCGCGATCCGAGCGTGCCGGTCATCCTGTCGTCGGATGTTCATGGCATCGATCCTTCGCTCATCTCGAAGAACGCGGTGCGCGTGACCGACGGGCTGCAACAGGCGGGGCATCGCGCGTTCATCGTCGGCGGCGCGGTGCGCGATCTCCTGCTCGGCGTCGCGCCCAAAGACTTCGATGTCGCGACCGACGCCACGCCCGACGAAGTGCAACGGCTTTTCAGGCGCGCGCGCATCATCGGGCGGCGCTTTCAGATCGTGCACGTGCAGTTCGGGCAGGAGATCATCGAGACTTCCACGTTCCGCGCGCTCGTGGATGCACCGCCCGCGCAAACCGCGCCCGCCGCCGAAGCGCCACGCCGCTACAAGCGCAGCGAACTCGACACGCGCACGCACGCGGTCGACGCGAGCGGCCGCGTCCTGCGCGACAACGTGTGGGGCGAGCAGCACGAAGACGCCACGCGCCGCGACTTCACCATCAACGCGATGTACTACGATCCGGCCACGCAAACCGTGCTGGATTATCACGACGGCATGGCCGACATCCGCGCGCGCCTGTTGCGCATGATCGGCGACCCGGCCACGCGTTATCGCGAAGACCCGGTGCGGATGCTGCGCGTCGTGCGCTTCGCGGCCAAGCTCGGCTTCGAGATCGACGACGCCACGCGCGCGCCCATTCAAGAACTCGCCGATCTCATGGACAACGTGCCCGCCGCGCGTCTGTTCGACGAGATGCTTAAGCTCTTGCTTTCCGGTCACGCATTGGCGTGTCTCACGCGTCTGCGCAAGGAAGGGCTGCATCATGGCGTCCTGCCTTTGCTCGATGTCGTGCTGGAGCAACCGCATGGCGAGAAGTTCGTCACGCTCGCGTTGACGAGCACCGACCAACGCGTGCGCGCGGGCAAGCCGGTGTCGCCGGGCTTTCTCTTCGCCACGCTGCTTTGGCACGACGTGCAGACGCGCTGGCAACAGTTCACCGCAGCCGGCGACTATCCGGTGCCGGCGCTGCATCGCGCAATGGACGACGTGCTCGACATGCAGACCGAAAAGCTCGCCATTCACAAGCGTTTTTCGTCGGATATGCGCGAGATCTGGGGGCTTCAGCATCGGCTCGAAAAGCGCGGCCGCACCGCCTTGAAGCTGCTGGAACATCCGCGCTTCAGAGCGGGTTATGATTTCTTGCTGCTGCGTTGCGAGTCGGGCGAACTGGATGCCGAGATCGGTCAATGGTGGACCGATTTCATCGAAGCCGATCACGCCGATCGCGAAGCATTGCTTTCGCAAGGCGGCACGAAAGATCGCGGTCCGAAGAAGCGCCGGCGGCGCAGCAACGCGAAGCGCAAGAACGGCGAGACCGTGGAGCACGAAGCACACGAAGCAGGCGCGACGAGCGACTCGGGCCCCGTCGAAGGCGCCGACAACGAATAGCGCCGCTTTTCGTTACAGTAGCGAATACAGGTTTGCCCCCGGGCCGTATCGCCGGGATCTACCCGCTTTTCGCCGAACGACGGCGTAGGACTTCTGCCATGACGATTGCTTATCTGGGCCTGGGAGCGAATCTCGGCGATGCGCGCCAGACCCTGAAAGACGCAGTCGTGTGTCTCGCCCAGCAGCACACGATCACCGTGCTCGCCAAATCGAGCCTTTACCGCACCGCGCCGATCGACTCTTCGGGCGACGACTATTTCAATTGCGTCGTGAAGCTCGAAACATCGTTGCCGGCGCGCGCGCTTTTGCGCTTGTGTCACCACATCGAGGAACAATTCGGGCGCGAGCGGCCGTATCGCAATGCGCCGCGCACGCTCGACCTCGACATCCTGCTGTATGGCCAGTCGGGCATCGACGAAGCGGACCTGATCGTGCCGCATCCGCGCATGACGGAGCGCGCGTTCGTGCTCGTGCCGCTGCTCGAACTCGAACCCGAGCTCGTCATTCCGCAACGCGGCCGCGCCAATGCATTTCTCGCGGGCGTCGCCGATCAGCGTATCGAGCAGGTCGCGACCTGCCAATGTCAGGTGCTCACGCGCGCCGCTCCATCCAGTGCAGCAGAGGCACCCGCTGCCGCCACCAAACCCAATTGCCGATGAGCGCTCCGCCTCTCACTGTCACCGCGCCGCAACTGCGCCCGCCGCACCGCTATATTGCGATCGAAGGTCCTATCGGCGTGGGCAAGACCACGCTTGCAACCTTGCTCGCCGAACGCTGGTCCATGCGCACGCTGTTCGAGCGCCCGCAGGACAACCCGTTTCTCGAACGCTTTTATCGCGACACCACGCGCCATGCGCTCGCGACGCAATTGAGTTTCGCGTTGCAGCGCGTGACGCAGACGCGTGAAGCCGCGGAAATGCTCACCGGCCATACGCCGTTGATCGCGGACTTTCTCACGCAGAAGAGCGAGCTTTTCGCACGCCTCACGCTGCCCGACGACGAGTTCCAGTTGTACAAGGACCTGGCCTCACGCATCGGTACCACCGGGCCCGCGCCGGATTTCGTCGTGTATCTGCAGGCGAGTCCCGAAGTGCTGTTTTCGCGCATTCAAAAACGCGCGCTGCCCATGGAACTGCAGATTTCGGATTCATATCTGCGCGCACTGTGCGATGCGTATAACGAGTTCTTCTATCACTACGATGCAACGCCGCTGCTCACGGTGAACGCGGAGCATCTGAACCCGCTGACATCGGAAGAAGATCTCGCGTTGCTCGTCGAGCGCATCGAGACCATGCGCGGACGCAAAGAATCTTTCGTGAAAGGCGTGTCGGTCTGAGCGCCAGGCTTGCTGCTGTTTTCCCCTAATCGAGTTTTGAAACGACCATGACGTACTTGCAGGAAACGAGCCGTTCGGCGATCACCGTCCCGAAACTCCAGGCCATGCGTGAAGCCGGCGAGAAAATCGCGATGCTCACGTGCTACGACGCGAGCTTCGCCGCGCTGCTCGATCGCGCGGGCGTCGACGTCATGCTGATCGGCGATTCGCTCGGCAACGTGCTTCAGGGCCATGCGACGACGCTGCCGGTCACGCTCGCGGACATCGCGTATCACACGGCTTGCGTGGCGCGCGGCAGCAAGGGCGCGCTGATCGTCGCGGATATGCCGTTCGGCACCATCGGATCGCGCGAGGAAACCTACGCCAACGCCGTGCAACTGATGCGCGCCGGCGCGCAGATGGTGAAGCTCGAAGGCGGCGAATGGCTTGCGGACACGGTGCGCTTTCTCGTCGAGCGTTCGATTCCCGTATGCGGACACGTCGGTCTCACGCCGCAATCGGTGCACGCGTTCGGCGGTTTCAAGGTGCAGGGCAAGTCCGAAGCGGCCGCCGAGCAAATGCGCCGCGACGCGCTGGCGCTCCAGCAGGCGGGCGCCCGCTTACTCGTGATCGAAGCCGTGCCGACGCTGCTCGCGCGCGAAGTGACCGAGAGTCTGGCGATTCCGACAATCGGCATTGGCGCGGGCATCGACTGCTCGGGACAGGTGTTGGTGCTGCACGACATGCTCGGCATCTTCCACGGCAAGCGGCCGCGCTTCGTCAAGGATTTCATGCAGGGACAGCCGACCATTTTCGCGGCGGTCGACGCGTACGTGCGCGCAGTGCGTGAAGGCACATTCCCCGGCCCGGAACACACCTTCTGATTTTTTTGACGCCGATTGCGTTTTGTCGTACATATGGCGAGATTCTTGCAAAGTAAGCTGCGAACAGGCACCAAGAACGAGAACAGCCATGTGGCAAGTCCTTCCCGATGAATATATCCGCGCGCAGATGGCCGTCGGCGCGCTCGTCGTTTTCGGCGTCGCGCGCGTCGTTGCGGCGGCAATTGGCGCGCAGCGTGGCTGGCGCATTCCTGTCGTTACCAACTGGTTCATTGGCGTGGCGGGCATTTTCTGCGCGCCGCAAATGCTCGAAGTGCTGCTCGTTGCAAGCTCGCACACGGCTTATGTCGAATTGCAGGGGAAAGTGATCGGCTGCGCGGTGGCGCTGTTCTGCGCGCCGATCGTCAGCCATCGGCTGGGATACGAGTAAGCGTTCGAAACGCGTTCAGCCGGCGAGCGCCGCGCCTGGCACGCCGTGAGACAACACCGACGCCGTGGCGAACACGCAAAGCATCAGCACCGCTTCAAGGCGCATCACGTTGATGACCGTGTGCGCATCCATCGTCGATGCCGTGCGCTGCAGGCGCGGCAACACCGACCAGCGGTTGAGCGCGCCCAAGGCGAGCGCCGCCAGAACCAGTCCCGTTTTCACGATCAGCGCGTGCCCCCAGTTGCTGTCGACGAGCACCGCCGCCGATCCGTCCGTGCCGCGCCACGCGTTGAACACGCCCGTCGCGATGATGACGATCACCGCGAGCATCGCCACCCGCGACATGCGCGCGACGATGCGAATCAACGACGCACGCGCCACCGATGTTCCGAGCGCCGGCAACATCGCCAGCGCGCCCACGATGACGATCCCGCCCCACACGCCCGTGGCAAGCAGATGCAGCGTCTGCACGGCTTCGGCGAGAGAAAACGCGCCGGCATCGGCGGCATGGCCGATAGCCGCTTTCCCTGCAGCGGCCACGAGCGCGCCGAAGATCGCGAACCCTGTCTTCGATGCGCCTTGCGGTCTGCCCGTCGCGCAGGCCCGCACGATCACCAGGCCGCCCGCCAACGCCACCAGCCAGCCGATGCCCGCTTGCGTGCTAGTCGCGACGAGCCACAGCGACGCGCCCGCATCGCTGACAGGCGAACCGCTCATCGCCGCGGCCTGAAGCCACAAGCACACGAAGTTGCAAGCCACGAAGGTAATTGCGGCCACGGTTCCGGCACGCGCTGCATGCCGCCAACCCCGATGCGCAGGCGAAACGACCGCGTGCGCTCTTTCGCCGCAGAGCCACGCGTCGAAGAGCGCCGCGCCAAGCGCACAGGCAAACGCGGTATCGCTCAATGCTCCGAATACGACCTGCGCGAGCCAGAGGAAGTCGAAATCGCCGTTCATGGCGCCGCCGTGGACGCTTCGGGAACGCCAATTGTTGGATGTAAGGCTGGGGAGATCATGGAAGAACCTGCGAGTCTCGGCCCGCGCAGTCTAAACGAACGCACCTTGCGCGGCACCATTGAAAGGTCTTGAACCTGCGCATCGAGCTTCCTAAGCTTGCCGTGAGAATAGAGTGCAGCGACCCCGTTTTCGCACAATAAAGTCGATGCTTTGTCGACCTGCATGTGTGTTGCGCTATGTCAAAGTTCTTGGTTGCGACGCGGCAGATTGTCGCGATTGCGCCTCAGTGAGGGCGGAAAGTTGTGTCAAATAGTCATCATCATGCATCGATGATAGAATTCCGCGTCGCATCAGAGGCTCGTCGAGCCACGATGGCCGTGGCCCGCCACCCTCCGCCACCCAACGCGTGGCCGTGGTTCGCCACCTTCGCACCGAGCCGCACGAAGCTCGGCAGGTCCCCGAATTTCATGGAGTGTCGCGTGTTTTCAAGACGCATTTTTCGTCCGCTGCTCGCTTTGGCCGTCGTCAGCAGCGCCGGCGTATTCGGCGCGGGTCAGGCACAAGCCCAGGCGCAGAACCAGCCGATCGCCCCGGACACCATGGCAGCGCGCGTGCAAGGCTGCACGGCATGTCACGGTGTTCATGGCGAAGGCACGGACAATGACTATTTCCCGCGTCTTGCCGGCAAGCCTGCCGATTATCTGTACAACCAGCTCCAGAATTTCCGCGAAGGCCGGCGCAAGTATCCGCCTATGAACTACCTCGTCACGTATCTCTCGGACGACTACCTTCATCAGATTGCCGGATACTTCTCGAGCCAGCGCCCGCCGTATCCGCCGCCCGCCAAGACGAATGTTTCGGCTTCCACGCTTGCGCGCGGCCAGCAAATCGTGCTGAACGGCGATGCATCGAAGAACATTCCCGCCTGCGCGGCCTGTCACGGCAAGGGTCTGACCGGCATGCAGCCGGCCATTCCGGGCCTCGTCGGGTTGCACTCGGATTACATCAGCGCGCAAGTCGGCGCATGGAAATCGGGCACGCGCCACGCGAAAGCGCCTGACTGCATGCAGCAAATCGCCTCGCGCCTGACCGACGACGACGTGACCGCCGTCGCCGCCTGGCTCTCAACGCAAACCGCACCCGCCAACCCGGTGCCCGCGCCCGCTGGCTCGTTGAAGATGCCGCTGACCTGCGGCAGCGAACCGCAATAAGGCGTCTGGAGCGACAACATAATGAAACGCAAGTCCCTGTTCGCACTCTCCTCGGCTGTCGTGGTGGCAGCCGTCGCAGCCGCCGCCGTCCTCTGGTCGGGCGGCGACAACCTGCATTCGGGCGGCGCCGTCGCGGCGACGCCTACCGACAAAGCCGCGCTGATCAAACAAGGCGAATACCTCGCGCGCGCCGGCGACTGTATCGCGTGCCACACGGTGCGCGGCGGCAAGGAATTCGCGGGCGGCCTGCCCATGGCGACGCCGTTCGGCACCATGTTCACGCCGAACATCACGCCGGACGATCAATTCGGCATCGGCAAATGGACGTCGGACGACTTTTATCGCGCGATGCACACTGGCCGCTCGAAGGACGGCAGTCTGCTCTATCCAGGCTTCCCGTTCACGAGCTACACGAAGGTCACGCGCGCCGATTCGGACGCAATCTACGCGTATCTGCGCTCCGTCCCGCCGGTCAACGAAGCGAGCCGTCCGCATGAACTGCGCTTCCCGTTCAACAACCGCAATCTGCTGATCGGCTGGCGCACCCTGTTCTTCAGCGAAGGCGAGTACAAGCCGGACCCGACCAAATCGGTCGAATGGAACCGCGGCGCGTATCTGGTCGAAGGCCTCGGCCATTGCGCCATGTGCCATACGTCGATCAACGCCATGGGCGGTCCGGTCAGCTCGGCGGCATTTGCCGGCGGTCTGATTCCGCTGCAAAACTGGTACGCGCCGTCGTTGACGTCGAACAAGGAAGCCGGTCTCGGCGACTGGGACATCAAGGACATCAACGACTTGCTGAAGTCCGGCGTGTCGCAGCGTGGCGCGGTGTTCGGCCCGATGGCCGAAGTCGTCCACAACAGCTTGCAGTACATGACCGACGGCGACATCAATGCGATCTCGACGTATCTCAAGTCGATTCCGCAAAAGAAGGAAGCGCCGGAGTCGTTGCAGCTCGAAACCTCCGAGAAGTTCGGCGGCGAATTGCTGACCATGGGCAAGAAGGTCTACACCGAGAACTGCGCGAAGTGTCACCAGGAGAATGGTCTCGGCAAGCCGCCGGCATATCCGCCGCTCGCGAATAACCAATCCATCCAGATGCCGTCGGCGGTCAACCCGATCCGCATGACGCTCAACGGGGGTTATCCGCCGAGCACGGGTGGCAACCCGATGCCGCACGGCATGCCGCCGTTCGCGCAGTCGCTGTCGGATACGGAAGTGGCCGCGGTCGTGACGTACATCCGTATGTCGTGGGGCAATCACGGCACGCCGGTGTCGCCGCAGCAGGTGAGTAATCTGCGTTCGGCGCCGCTCGACTGACATTCGGGAAAGACAGCGTACAATACGCACTGGGGCGCAGCCTTCAACTTAGGCCGCGCCCCTTGTCTTTTGTGGCGCGTCACCGGCGCGTCTTTCGGTATGGATCGGGCATGTACGTAGGCGAGCGGTTCAACAGCATCAGCCATTTGATCGGCACGGTCTTGTCGATCGCCGGTCTGGTGGCGCTCGTCGTAATGGGTGCGTTGGACGGCGATGCCTACAAGGTCGTGAGCTTCGCCATCTATGGCGCCATGCTCTGCGCGCTCTACCTGATTTCGACGCTGTACCACTGCGTGCGCTCGCCTCGCTTGAAGTCGATTCTGCAAAAGTGCGACCATTCGGCAATTTATTTGCTGATAGCAGGCAGCTACACACCGTTTACACTAGTGACATTGCGCGGTCCCTGGGGCTGGTCGCTATTCGGCGTAAGCTGGGGCCTCGCGGTTCTCGGCATTACGCAGGAACTCACGCTCGGGCGCCGAACCCGCAGCGTTTCGATGGTGCTGTACGTGTTGATGGGCTGGCTCGCGCTCGTAGCCGTCCGTCCGCTCGTGACGGCGCTGCCGCCCGCGGGCACCGCGTGGCTGGTGGCGGGCGGCGTGATCTATAGCGCCGGTATCTACTTTTTCATCAACGACGAGCGTATCCGGCACGGCCACGGTATCTGGCATCTGTTCGTGCTGGCGGGCAGTCTCTGTCAGTTCGTGAGCGTCGCGCGCTATGTCGCGTGAAGCGGCGAACAGCGAGTGAGCCCGGGCATCGCGGCTTCATCGATGCAACTTACGGCCAGCCGGCGTGTCTTGATAACGCGTCGAATCCCCGCGGCAACGCTTCGCGCTCGTCGATAAATCGATGAACGCTCGATGGCAAGCCGCCCGATTTTTTTCCGAGCGTCGCACATGCGCGCAACCGGCAGAACCACGGTTCGCCGCAACGTCATTCGCATGCACGCCGTTCGACACAACGAATTCGAAAATCCCTTATGTCCTTTGATTCACTCGGCCTGTCCGAACCTCTGCTACGCGCTGTCAACGAACTGGGCTACACCGTTCCGACCCCGATCCAGCTCCAGGCCATCCCCGCCGTTCTGAGGGGCGGCGATCTCCTGGCGGGCGCGCAGACCGGCACGGGCAAGACCGCCGGCTTCACGCTGCCCATCCTGCAACGTCTTTCGCAACTGGCGCCCGCTGCCGCCGGAACGAAGCGTCCGATCCGCGCGCTCATCCTCACGCCGACGCGCGAACTCGCCGCGCAGGTCGAGGAAAGCGTGCGCGCCTACGGCAAATATCTGAAGCTCAAGTCGACCGTGATGTTCGGCGGCGTGGGCATCAACCCGCAGATCGACGCGTTGAAGCGCGGCGTCGATATCGTCGTGGCAACGCCGGGACGTTTGCTCGATCACATGCAGCAGAAGACCATCGACGTGTCGCAGCTCGAGATTCTCGTGCTCGACGAAGCCGATCGCATGCTCGACATGGGCTTCATTCACGACATCAAGCGCGTGCTCGCGCGCCTGCCCGCGAAGCGTCAGAACCTGCTGTTCTCGGCTACTTTCTCGGATGAAATCAAGGCGCTGGCCGACAGCCTGCTCGATTCGCCCGCGCTGATCGAAGTCGCGCGCCGCAATACGACGGCCGAGCGTATCGAACAAAAGATTTATCCGGTGGATCGCGACCGAAAGCGCGAGATGCTCACGCATCTGATCCGCACGAACAACTGGTTCCAGGTGCTCGTGTTCACGCGCACGAAGCACGGCGCGAACCGGCTTGCCGAGCAATTGGGCAAGGACGGCATCAGCGCGCTTGCGATTCACGGCAACAAGAGTCAGTCGGCGCGTACGCGTGCGCTGGCCGAGTTCAAGGATCAGACCTTGCAGGTGCTCGTCGCCACCGACATCGCGGCGCGCGGTATCGATATCGATCAGTTGCCGCACGTGGTCAACTTCGATCTGCCGAACGTGCCGGAAGATTACGTGCACCGTATCGGCCGCACGGGTCGCGCGGGCGCGGATGGCGAAGCGGTATCGCTCGTCTGTGTGGACGAGCTTCAGTTGCTTAAGGACATCGAGCGTCTGATCAAGCGCCCGATTCCGCAGGAAGTGATTCCCGGCTTCGAGCCGGACCCGGATGCGCGTCCCGAACCGATTCAGCGCCGCAGCCAAGGGCGCGGCGGTCCGCGTGAAGGCGGCGAACCGAAGCGCAGCAGCGCCCCGCGACGCGAAGGCGAAGCGAAACGCGGTGGCGGCGAAGCGCGACGCGATGGCGGCCGTGCAAGCGGCGCGGCATCTGGCGAAGCGCGCGGCAGTGGCAAGCCGGCGAACGGTAACCGCAACGGCGGATCGCAAGCAGCGAATTCACGCGATGGCCGCGATGCACGCGGTCCCAAGCCTGCCGGCGCGAAGCCCGCCGCTCCCAACGCCAATGCAGGCGCGGCAACGCGCCGTCCGGATGCGGCACGCGCGGCGAATCCGAACGCAAAGGCCGGTAATCCCGGCGCGCTGCTCGGCGGCAAGGCGTGCAGCGACAGCGGCGGCGCGCGGCGCGACGGCATGCGCTCGGGCGGCCGCGGACGTTAAGTATTCGAAGGTGTGTTTTAGGCGGCAGCGCTCGCTGCCCGCTTCAGCCAGTCAAGCTGCTCACGCCAGCGCGTGAGCACGCTCTCGGTCTCCGTCAGTTCGAACGTAATCCCGCTCTTCAAACGCGCATAGGCGACACGTTGCGCTTCGCCGCTTTCGATCGTGGCGACAAAGCATGCGAGCGGGACATCGTCGAGCGCCACGCGGCGCGTATCCAGCTGAACCTGAAAGAACGCTTCGTCGAATACGAAGGCGATGGTCGCGCGCCCGCTCGCGGCGATCGCCTGCGCGGTACGCGAGCCGGGCCACAACGCGAACACGAGCGTGCGCGCGTCGGGCGCGAGCAGCTCGCCCGCACTTAGGAGCGCGGTGCGGACGCGCCCGCCGCTGTCGACGGCACATAGCGACGCCGTGAAGCCGACGGGCGCGCCGGTCAGCGTGCCATCGAAGAGCGTCCTGAGTTCAGGCGGCCATTCATCGAAAGGCGTTTGCGACGAGAGTTCGGCCTGACGCGGCGTGGCATCGGTCATGGGGAAATGACTTGAAAGGCAGATCCACCGAATGCCCGCATGAACCTGAGCGGGCATCGTCCTGATTAGCGGAAAAACAACTGCGTGATCTTGGCAAGCGGATAGTGAACGCCCGGCTGAATACGCGCGGGCAGATCGAGCGGCTTCAGTAGCATCTTGATGCACTGATCCGCCGAAAGATTGCGCCGCACGAGCGCGTTCACCTGCGCGAACAGTTCGCGGTTATAGCTCGAGTCCTTGACGCGCTCGGGATAACGCACCGCAAACACGTGCCGTAGCGCGATTTCCGAGTCTTCGCTCTTCAGTTCCATCACGCGACGGATCAACGCGCCAAGCACGGCGAGACGCCCGTTGCCTTCGATCTTGTTCCACTTCTTGAAGAAGCGGAAAAAGTGCTTGTAGTGGCGCACTTCGTCGGTGCGGATGTTGTCGGTGATCTCCTTCAACACCGGCTCGTCCGAGCAGTCGTTAATCGCGCGATACAGCGTGGCCGTGCCCGTTTCGACAACACACCGCGCCACCATTTCGAGCGCACGCTTTTTCTCGAACGCTTCGTAGGAACACGTTAGCGAGTACTCGTCGAAGAAGCTTTTGAAAGCCCGGTCCCAGTCGAATTCCGGCCAGATGTGGTTGATGTAAGTCTTGAGCGCCCGGCCGTGCTGCATTTCTTCGGGCTCCCATTCGTCGTTCAGCCACGCCGAAATCTCGGGGTCGTCGTGAAAATACTTGCTGAGATTGCTCGTGTAGAGATCCGTGCCGCTCTCGATGAATGAGCATGCGCACAACAGCAAAAGAAGATGTTCGTTGGATGCCGCTTTCTGACGATCGATCCGGTTGAGATCGATGTCTTCGATGCGCCACGGCATCACATGGGTACTATCGGTGTGCATGTATCGCGCTCCCTGGATGGACTGAACGCGCCATCGGCCAACAAGAGCGGGCCGAGGTTCAGGCGACGCCGCGAACCATTCGGCTCGGGCGACTTCAACTTCGCGTCTTAACGGCTTGTTTTTCCATCTTAGCCGTCCTGCAATGAATTTGCAGACATGGGGACAGACTTGCGCCGCATCAGCGCAGTTCCGTCTATGTCAAATTCTTACGAGTCGATGCGCAAGAACGGCTGGCGCACGAAGGAGCACGAAATGTGCCGCCAAGGGAGGTTGCGCGATTTGGCGTCGACGACGCGCCTGCCGCCGTGATTAGCTGCCGGCGCGTGCATGCTCAGAAGCCGGCCGCAAGCCCGTCGCGTCGACTGTCGCTTGCGGCAACGTAACCACGCTCTGGATCGTGGCGATCCAGCTTCCAGATGTATTGTCCCGAGCCGAAATCCATGTATGGATCGTCGACCGACTTGATGGTGTGGCCGAGCCCTTCGAGCGCGCGGGCCGTTTCGAGGTCGAGTGTCGCTTCGATATCGATCGTGAAATCGTGATTCACCTTCCAGCGCGGCGCGTCACAGGCGGCCTGAGGCTGTTGCCCGTAGTCGAGCATGCGCACGATCGACTGCAGATGTCCTTGCGGCTGCATGTCGCCGCCCATCACACCGAAGCTCATGACGGCCTCGCGCTGGCCATCCACTTCTTGCGTGAGGAACGCAGGAATGATCGTGTGGAACGGCCGCTTGCCGCCCTCGACCACGTTCGCTGACTTCGGGTCCATCGAGAACCCGCAACCGCGGTTTTGCAGCGAGATGCCCGTATCCGGCACGACCACGCCCGAGCCAAAACCCATGTAGTTCGATTGAATGAAGCTCACCATCATGCCGCGCTCGTCGGCGACCGACATGTAGATGGTGCCGCCCGCTTTCGGCATGCCGAAGTCGAAATGCCTTGCCTTGTTCGGATCGATCAGCTTGGCGCGTTCCGTAAGGTAGGCGTCGTCGAGCATTTGCTCGGGCGTGACTTCCATCGAGCGCGGATCGGCGACATAGCGATATACATCCGCGAACGCGAGTTTCATCGCCTCGATCTGCAGATGCTGCGACTCGATGCGGTCGACGGTCAGCGCGCGGACATCGAACTTGTCGAGGATGCCAAGCGCGATGAGCGCCGCGATTCCCTGTCCGTTCGGCGGAATCTCGTGCACGGTGTAGCCGCGATAATCCTTCTGAATCGGCTCGACCCACTCGGCGCGGTAATTTCGGAGATCGTCCATGGTCATGGCGCCGCCGCCCTGCCGCGAGAACGCAGCGATGCGCTCGGCGCTTTCGCCTTCGTAAAACGCGCGCGGGCCGTGCTCCGCGAGCCGTCGCAACGTGTTCGCATGGCCGGGAAAACGCACGAGTTCGCTGACTTCGGGCGCGCGTCCACGCGGCATGAAGACATCCGCGAAGCCTGGCTGGTCTTTCAGTTCAGGCACGGCGGCCGCCCATTTATAGGCGACGATGCTGGCCACCGCGTGTCCGCGCTCCGCGATTTCGATGGCAGGTTCCATCAAATCGGCGAATGGCAGCGAACCGAACTTCGCGTGAAGCGCTTCCCATCCGGCGATGACGCCGGGCACCGTCACCGCGTCCCAGCCGCGTTTGGGCTGACGGGCAAGACCGTTCTCTTCGCCGTATTTGGTGCGGAAGTAGTCCACGTTCCAGGCCGCTGGCGCCACGCCCGAAGCGTTCAGTCCATGCAATTTGTTGCCATCCCAGACCAGCGCGAACGCGTCGCCGCCGAGCCCGCATGAAACCGGCTCGACGACCGTGATAGCGGCCGCTGCGGCGATGGCCGCATCCACGGCGTTACCGCCCTTCCAGAGCATGCGTAAACCAGCTTGAGCGGCCAGCGGATGCGACGTCGAAACGATATTGCGCGCAAAAACCGGCAAGCGCGGAGTCGGATAAGGGTTCTGCCAGTTGAAACGAGTCATGTGATTGATGTCCGGATTAACAGCGAGCCGCTCTGGTCTGACGGCTTGCCGCGTCGATCAGCCGACAGTTCAAAAGAACGAATGGTGCATTGTCTGCTTAATTCAAAGCAAATTCATTTGTCGCCGCAATTGATGAGTCAATCGCATGGCGCTGAAAAAGACCTAGTTTGAGGTGTTTGCAGTGCGGCAAAACCTTCAAGTAATTTCTTCAAGTTCGGCTGACTTGGGACCCGCTTGCGCGACGAGGAAATGTCAAAGCCAAAATTTTCACCGGGAGTTTGGCACTCTTCAGACGCTTGCCTACAATCCGAATTCCTGGCAAACGCAGCACACGACAACGCGACTGCCCGGCAGATTGAAGTCTTCCAATTAAACGCTTAGAAGCAAAGAGACCCGGCTCACAAAGCCGGTCGCCTTGCCGTTCGGTCTTAATGGAGAACACGAATGCTGAGTCCGCACGAATTCGCCACGCTGCTGCTGGTTCAGGAAGAGCCCAATCAGGTCGACATGGAACGCGATGAACTCGATGCATTGCTCGAACGTCAACTCGTTCAACTCGAGAACCTGGCTTCGGGCCGACAACAATGGCGCCTTACCGCAACTGGCGACTCCACCATCAAGGCATTCAAGCGGTTCTCCTAGCCTTCGCTTCCCAAGCGATGTCGGACGCGGACTTATCTGCGCCGCGTCCTATCCTGCCCGCAGCGTCGGATCGACTGCCGCACGCCAGCTCAAAGCCTGCGCACGCTGATCCAGAAAGAAGCTGGCCCACGCACTTTGCGCCTCCGGCCCCGAATTCGCGCGATATACGCCGTAGCGCGCGGCGATCGTCCCCTGAAACGCGCAATAGCGATCCTTCGATAACCCGCCGCGCCGTTGCGCCACGTAAGCGTCGAAGAACGCCGTGTAGACGGACGGCGCGTCCCCGCCATAGTCCACCTGCGTGGTCCCGCACATCTCCTGCAACGCGCTGAACGACGGCGCACCGCTCGATCCGTCGATATTCGGCGTCGCTACACAGCCGGCCAGAACAGCCACGCCCAGCACGCCTGACACAACCTGCATTCGCATTGCATTCACCCGTTGCCCGATTTCGAGTTGCCAGTATCGGACGAACCGCGAGTTCGCGCCACTCGGCCAAATGGAATAGGCATTCTTACGGTTTCCTTGGCGCGAACGGCTCCTTAGGGCGCTTTGTGCTAATGGCCTATGCCATCCGGCCAGGTTGTACGCATGCCGCGCGTCCGATAGATTGCGCATGCAGACCTCGCACGGCATCGCTCGATTTCACAAGCACGCCGATCCGTGCACTTTCCGGAGATGAACATGCAGGATCAGTACGTCCTCGCGCTCGACCAGGGCACGACCAGTTCGCGGGCCATGCTGTTCGACAGGAATGGCAATGTCGTTTCGGTGGCGCAGAAGGAGTTTCAGCAGATTTATCCGCAAGCGGGCTGGGTCGAGCACGATCCGCAGGAAATCTGGTCGACTCAGGCGGGCGTCGCCGCCGAAGCCGTGACGCGGGCGGGTTTGAGCGCGTCGTCGATTGCGGCGGTGGGCATCACGAATCAGCGCGAAACGACCATCGTGTGGGATCGGGAAACGGGAAAGCCGATCTATAACGCGATCGTCTGGCAGGACCGGCGCACGGCCTCGCTGTGTGACGAATTCAAGGCGCGCGGGCTCGAAACCATGGTGCGCGCGAAGACGGGGTTGCCCATCGACGCGTATTTCTCGGCGAGCAAGATCCGCTGGATTCTCGATAACGTCGAAGGCGCGCGCGACAAGGCGAAGCAGGGACGGCTCGCGTTCGGCACGGTGGATAGCTGGCTTGTGTGGAATTTCACGCGGCGCGGTTTGCATGTCACCGACATCACCAATGCGTCGCGCACCATGCTGTTCGACATCCACGCGCGCCGCTGGGACGACGAACTGCTCGATGCATTCGAGATACCGCGCAGCATGCTGCCGGAAGTACGCAGTTCATCTGAGGTATATGGCACGACGCAGGGCACCGTGTTCGCGGCCGATCTTCCACTCGCGTCCATTGCCGGCGACCAGCATGCTGCGTTGTTCGGCCAGATGTGTATCGATACCGGCATGGTGAAGAACACTTACGGCACCGGTTGCTTCCTCGTGATGAACACGGGCGAAACGCCGATCGAGTCGAGCAACAATCTCGTGACGACGATTGCCTGGCAAATCGGCGATACGGTGAACTATGCGCTCGAAGGCAGTATTTTTATTGCGGGCGCGGTCGTGCAATGGCTGCGCGACGGGTTGGGACTGATTCGCCGCGCGAGTGACGTCGAAGCCCTTGCGCGCGGCGTGCCGCATAGCGATGGCGTGTATCTCGTGCCCGCTTTCGCTGGCCTGGGCGCGCCGCACTGGAACGCGCGGGCTCGCGGCACACTGTTCGGCGTGACGCGCGGGACGACTTCCGCCCATATTGCGCGGGCGGCGCTGGATTCGATCGCTTATCAATCGGTCGATGTCTTGCGCGCGATGGAAGCGGATTCGGGCATACGCATCGCCCAATTGCGGGTGGATGGCGGTGCTTGCGCCAACGATCTGTTGATGCAGTTTCAGGCGGACATCCTGGGTGTGGATGCGGTGCGACCGCGCATCGCCGAAACGACCGCGCTTGGCGCGGCTTATCTCGCGGGGCTCGCGGTCGGATATTGGAAGGATATCGACGAGCTGAAATCGCAGTGGCAACTTGAGCGGCAGTTCACACCGACGATGCCCGCCGCCGATGTCGAGGCGTCTCTCGCGGGATGGCAGCGGGCGGTGAAGGCGGCGAAGGCGTGGGCGGATGGTTAAGCATTCGAATCCGCCGCCTTCACCCCCGACCTGACCTGCGGCGCATCGAAGCGCGCCGCGAACCACGTCACCCCAAGAGCGGCCACTGCGACCATCGCCGCCGCCCAAGGCAACACATCGAGCCCATAACCATGCGTCAACACCGCGCCGCCGAGCCAGGCGCCACCCGCATTACCGATATTGAACGCGCCGATGTTCAACGTCGAAGCAAGATTGGGCGCGTCCTTCGCCTTCTCGACCACGCGTGTCTGCAACGGCGGCACCGTCGCGAACGCCGCGATGCCCCAGACGAAGATCGTCACGATCGCGCCGACCTGACTGTGGCTCGTCTTCGCGAACACGGCCATCACGATGGCAAGCGCCAGCAAGATGCCCATCAGCGAAGGCATCAACGCGCGGTCCGCGAGCTTGCCGCCAATCGTATTGCCGACCGTAAGCCCGATGCCGAACAGCACGAGCACGAGCGTCACGCCGCGCGGCGAGAAGCCGCCGACCTGTTCGAGAATCGGCGCGATATACGTGAACACGACGAACACGCCGCCGAAGCCGAGCACGGTCATCGTCAGCGCGAGCCAGACCTGTGGGTCGCGCAACACGCGTACTTCGCGGCCGAGTCCGCTTGGTGCCGCATCGTGACGATTCGGCACGAGCGCGGTCACGCCGAGCGCGGACAGCAAGCCGAGACCGGCGACGATCCAGAACGTCGCGCGCCAGCCCAGTTCCTGACCGACGAACGTCCCGAACGGCACGCCCAGCACGTTCGCGAGCGTGAGGCCGGTGAACATGAGCGCAATGGCGCTCGCGCGCTTGTCGGCGGGCACGAGCGACGCCGCGACCACCGCGCCGATGCCGAAGAACGAACCGTGCGCGAACGAGGTCACGACGCGCGCGATCATCAGCAAACCGTAGTTCGGTGCGAGCGCGCAAAACACGTTGCCGACGATAAACACGAGCATCAGCAATTGCAGCGCGAGCTTGCGCGGCATTTTGCTCGTAAGCACGGCGAGCAGCGGCGCGCCGACTGCCACGCCGAGCGCATAGCCCGTGACGAGCAGCCCTGCCGATGGAATCGACACGGAAAGATCGCGTGCGACGTTGGGCAGCAAGCCCATGATGACGAACTCGGTCGTGCCGATGGCGAACGCGCTGATCGCCAGCGCGAGAAGAGGTAAAGGCATGGTCATGCTCCGAAATAGATCAATGGCGCGCGGTCACGAACTCGACAACCACGCCCGGCGCAAGCCGCACGAAAAGCTGACGTTCGCGCGCAAGCGGCACTTCCGCGATCCGATAGGCGTAGCCGCGACATTCGAGACGGTCGATGAGCGTGCGCCACTCGGCTTCGTCGTCGATACGCAGCGCGAGATGGTCGATGCGCGTCGCATCGGGGTGCGCGGCGACAGACGCATCGCCCTTCGCGATCAGATGCACGGCCGGCCGCGCGCCGAGATACAGCCAGTAGCCGCTCACACCGAATGGCGGTCGCGGACCCACCGACATCCCGGCGACATCGACGAAGAAACGCATCATCGAATCGCAGTCCGGCGCGACGATAGTCACGTGATCGAGTTGCATGGCGTTGAACCTGAAACGAGTTGGACGGATTGTGACCGCATGGCGCGCCGTTGATAATTGGGCTAGCCTTTGAATCATTGTCAAACCGGATTTGAAGATGACAATGGATCGGCTTGGCGACATGCGCCTTTTCACCGAAGCCGCCACGCTCGGCAGCCTGTCGGCGGCGGGACGCAAACTCGGCTTGTCGCCAGCGGCGGCGAGCGCGCGGCTCATCAAGCTGGAAAAAGCGCTGCACGCGCGGCTCTTCGAGCGCACCACGCGCCAATTGCGCCTGACGGACGAAGGGCGGCTGTACTTGCAGCATTGCCGTATCGCGCTGCAGGCTATCGACGACGCCGAAGCGGCGCTGCAAGCCGGGCAAAATCGCGTGCGCGGCAAAGTCCGCATTTCCGCGACGTCGGATTTCGGCCGGCACATGCTGCGCGGCTGGCTCGACGACTTCAGCCGCCTGCATCCGGACGTGAGCTTCGCACTCACGCTGTCGGACTCGGTGTCGAATCTGCTGCAGGAGGAAATCGATCTGGCGATTCGCTTCGGCGCGCCGCCGGACAGCGGGCTCGCGGCACGCTCGCTGGCGCCGAATCGGCGCGTGCTGTGCGCGTCGCCGAACTATCTCGCGCGCAAAGGCGTGCCGCAAACGCCCGCCCAACTCACCGGGCACCAATTCGTCGTGATTTTCACCGCTGCGGGAACCCTCAACGAACTGGCTTTCGTGCGCGGCGAGGAGCGCTATTCCTACACCTTGCCCGTTGCCGATGCCTGGGAAACCAACGACGGCGCAATCGCGCGCGCGTGGGCGCTGGCGGGACATGGCATCGCGCATCAGTCGATCTGGGACATTGCCGCCGACGTGCGCTCGGGCGCGCTGCAGTTGATTCTGCCCGACTGGTGCACGCACGAAGCGCCCGTACACGCGCTCTTCCACGCCAATCGATATATGGCGCCGCGCGTGCGCGTGCTGCTGGATTTTCTGATCGGACGCTTCGAGACGACCACGGGCGAACTGCTTGGCGATCTGGCGTATCCGCCCGAGCGCGTCGGGCTTCGTCAGGATTTGTCGCCAGAGCTATAATATCGGCCTAATTACAAGTAGAAGCCGTGCAGATTGCTGCAAAAGCGCGGCACTCACGCGCAAAACCCTCTCAATCTCTTTTAGCGCCCCCAGGTTAACCACTGCGACCGGCGACCATTCATGACCAAGAAAGTATATGTAAAGACCTTCGGCTGCCAGATGAACGAGTACGACTCCGACAAGATGGTCGACGTGCTCGGCGCGGCGGAAGGGCTCGTCAAGACCGACACGCCTGAAGATGCGGACGTCATCCTGTTCAACACGTGCTCGGTGCGTGAGAAGGCCCAGGAAAAAGTGTTTTCCGACCTCGGCCGCGTGCGCGAATTGAAGGAAGCAAACCCGAATCTGCTGATTGGCGTAGGCGGTTGTGTCGCGAGCCAGGAAGGCGCGTCCATCGTTTCGCGCGCACCTTACGTGGATCTCGTGTTCGGTCCGCAAACGCTGCATCGCCTGCCCGCCATGATCGACAAGCGCCGCTCGACCGGCCGCGCGCAGGTGGACATCTCGTTTCCGGAAATCGAAAAGTTCGATCACTTGCCGCCCGCGCGCGTCGAAGGCCCGAGCGCGTTCGTATCGATCATGGAAGGCTGCAGCAAGTATTGCAGCTATTGCGTCGTGCCCTACACGCGCGGCGAGGAAGTCTCGCGCCCGCTCGACGACGTGCTCACCGAAATCGCCGGCCTGGCCGACCAGGGCGTGCGCGAAGTCACGCTGCTCGGCCAGAACGTGAACGCGTATCGCGGCGCGCTGACGCTCGGTTCGCAGGAAATCGCCGACTTTGCCACGCTCATCGAGTATGTCGCGGAAGTGCCGGGCATCGAGCGCATTCGCTATACGACGTCGCATCCGAAGGAATTCACGCAGCGCCTCATCGATACCTACGCCAAGGTGCCGAAGCTCGTGAGCCATTTGCATTTGCCGGTGCAGCATGGTTCCGACCGCATTCTCATGGCGATGAAGCGCGGCTATACCGTGCTCGAGTACAAATCGGTGATCCGCAAGCTGCGCGCCATTCGCCCGGACCTTTCGCTGTCGACGGATTTCATCGTCGGCTTCCCCGGCGAAACCGAAGACGATTTCAACAAGATGATGGCGCTCATTCACGAGATGAGCTACGACACGAGTTTCTCGTTCATCTACAGCCCGCGTCCCGGCACGCCCGCCGCGAATCTGCACGACGACACGCCGCGCGAAGTCAAGCTCAAGCGCTTGCAACATTTGCAGGCGACTATCGAGGAAAACGTCGTCAAGATCAGCAATTCCATGCTCGGCTCGGTGCAGCGTATTCTCGTGGAAGGCCCGTCGCGCAAGGACCCGAGCGAGCTCGCCGGGCGCACGCAGAACAATCGCGTGGTCAATTTCCCGGCGCCGCTTTCGGCTCACAAGCGCCTGATCGGCCAAATGATCGACGTCGAGATCAATCACGCGTACCCGCACTCGTTGCGCGGCGCACTGGTGCTCGCGCCGGATACGGCAGCGACGCCCGAGTTGGCCAACTAAGTTAAGGACACCCCCTTCGCCTTGAAGAACGCTCCTCAGCAGCATCTGGAATTCACCGCTCCGCGCGATGACAACGCGCGGCTCGCCAACCTCTGCGGTCCGCTCGACGAGAACCTGCGGCAAATCGAGCAGGCGCTCGACGTGACGCTTTCGCGGCGCGGCCACAAGATCGCCATTCGCGGCCGTGGCGCAAAGGTCGCGCTTACTGCGCTCGAAAACTTCTACAACCGCGCGCGCGATCCGCTCTCGGTGGACGATATCCAGCTCGCGCTGGTCGAAGCGCGCCACGCAACGCGCCGCGCGAAGGCGAAGGAAGAAGAAGCGCCGATCGATCCGCGTTTTCGCGGCGATCCGGACCATCCCTTCGACGAACCCAGCGCCACCATCGACCTGGGCGACGAAGAAGACCACGGTCCCAAGCTCTACACGCGCCGCGCCGATTTGCGCGGCCGCACGCCCGCGCAACGCGATTATCTGAAGCAGATCATCGCGCACGACGTGACCTTCGGCATCGGGCCGGCGGGCACGGGGAAGACTTATCTCGCGGTCGCCTGCGCGGTGGACGCGCTCGAACGCGATCAGGTCAAGCGCATCGTGCTTACGCGACCCGCCGTGGAAGCGGGCGAGCGGCTCGGCTTCCTGCCGGGCGACCTCGCGCAAAAGGTCGATCCGTATCTGCGCCCGCTCTACGACGCGCTCTACGACCTGCTCGGCTTCGACAAGACCGCCAAGATGTTCGAGCGCCAGATGATCGAAATCGCGCCGCTCGCCTACATGCGCGGGCGCACGCTGAACCACGCGTTCATCATTCTCGACGAGGCGCAAAACACCACGCCGGAACAGATGAAGATGTTCCTCACGCGTATCGGCTTCGGCTCGAAGGCGGTCGTAACCGGCGACACCACGCAGGTCGATTTGCCGCGCGGACACAAGAGCGGCCTGATCGAAGCGCAGCATGTGCTGGCGGAAGTGCGCGGCATCGCGATCACGCACTTCACGTCGGCGGACGTGGTGCGCCATCCGCTGGTCGCGCGTATCGTCGAGGCTTACGACGCGCAATCGCAGAAAGATGCGGCAATCGCGGAAGCGCGGCAAAGGTCCGAGTGAAGTCATGCCTCGCCTCACTTTGACGCTGCAGTTTCCTGCCGCGAAAGCGTATCCGTCGCACAAGGCGCTGTTGCCGCGTGCGACGGTTGCGCGCTGGATCAAGGCTTCGCTCTTCGCGGACGCCGAATTGACCGTGCGTTTCGTCGATGAAGAAGAAGGCCGCATGCTGAACCGGACGTATCGGCAAAAGGATTACGCGACCAATGTGCTGACCTTTGCCTATGCCGAGTCGGAAGAAGATCCGGTCGCCGGCGATCTCATTCTTTGCTGCCCGGTCGTCGAGCGCGAGGCCGCCGAGCAAGGCAAGCCGCTCGCCGCGCATTATGCGCATCTCATCGTGCATGGCACGCTGCATGCGCAAGGCTATGACCACGAGGTCGAAAGCGAGGCGGAAGAGATGGAATCGATCGAGACGGATATCATGCAGTCTCTGGGTTTCACCGATCCCTACGTGCCGCTCGTCTGATCCCCGGTCTTCATCGAGATGCCTTGCCACGCGCCGTGAACGACAAGACGCCTGAACCCACGCCTTTTTACGAACCCGCCACGCCATGCCCCGACTATCCGCCGGTGCTGGGCAACTCCGCGCTGCTCACCGACGAAGAGCTCGCCGCCTCGCGCGCGGTGACTTTCGCCGATTGGGACGGCAAATCCGACATCTGGCTTTTCGGCTATGGATCGCTCATCTGGAACCCCGGCTTGCCGACGCTCGAAGCCGTGCGCGGCAAGGTGCATGGGTATCATCGCGGGCTCTACTTGTGGTCGCGCGTGAATCGCGGCACGCCGGAACAGCCGGGCCTCGTGCTCGCGCTCGATCGCGGCGGCTCGTGCACCGGCATGGCGTTTCGCCTGTCCGGAACCGAGGCGCACGAACATCTCGAAGTGCTCTGGCGACGCGAAATGGCAATGGGCTCATACCGTCCCGCGTGGCTGCCGTGCACGCTGATCGACGGCCGGCGCGTCGATGCGCTTGCCTTCGTGATGCGTCGCGACGTGGTGTCGTACACGGGCAAGCTCGCGGACCCGATCGTTCGGACCGTGCTCGGCTGCGCGAGCGGCCGTTATGGCACGACGCTCGATTACGTGAGCCGCACGGTCGTGGCGCTGCGCGAAAGCGGCATGCCGGACCGCGCGCTGGAAGCGCTGTTGCGGCGCTGCAAGGGGCAAAACGCGGAGTGAAGGCGCGCGCTCGGGCATCGTACGAAGATCGTCCGGATGGCCAATCCGCGCACGAGACACACATCTCGCATAATTCTCGGCTAGCATCTCCTTCGCAGGAGAAGCGCGCGCCGCTTCACCCCGGCCGCTATTTTCCTTGGTGTATGCTTAACTTTCCGCTAAAACGCGCCCGGGCATTCCCGGGCGCTCCGCTATGAACGAACCCTATCCCAGTCGACGACACTCCGAAAAACCGCCGGAAAAGCGCTCGTTGCTCGAACGCCTGACCGACTTCATCTCGCACGAACCCGAGTCGCGCGACGAGCTTCTCGAAGTGCTGCAGGACGCGCACGAACGCAACCTGCTCGACGCCGATTCGCTTTCGATGATCGAAGGCGTCTTTCAGGTGTCCGATCTCTGCGCGCGCGACATCATGGTGCCGCGCGCCCAGATGGACGCCATCAACATCGCCGAAACGCCCGCGGAATTCATCCCGTTCGTGCTGGAAAAAGCACACTCGCGCTATCCGGTGTTCGAGGGCAATCGCGACAACATCATCGGCGTCCTGCTCGCGAAGGATTTGCTGCGTTATTACGCGGAAGAAGAGTTCGATGTGCGCGGCATGCTGCGCCCCGCCGTATTCATTCCGGAATCGAAACGTCTGAACGTGCTGCTGCACGACTTTCGTGTGAACCGCAATCACATTGCCATCGTCGTCGATGAATACGGCGGCGTCGCGGGCCTCATCACCATCGAAGACGTGCTGGAGCAGATCGTCGGCGATATCGAGGACGAATACGATTTCGACGAGGAAGCGGGCAATATCATCGCGTCGCCGGACGGAAAGTATCGGGTGCGCGCGCTGACGGGCATCGAACAATTCAACGAGCAATTCGGCAGCGACTTTTCCGACGAGGAAGTGGACACCATCGGCGGGCTCGTCACGCATCGTTTCGGGCGCGTGCCGCATCGCGGCGAGAAGGTGCGCATCGACGACTTCGTGTTCGAGATACTGCGTGGCGATGCGCGGCAGATTCACGTGCTGCTCGTGAGGCGCGTGCCGAGCGTGGCGCAGCATCGCCGGCATGATGCCGATGACGAGGATGAGCTGCGGGATTGAGGGGTGCGCGATTGATAAAGTCTCGATCGCAAACCACAACCACGCCTCCGCTCCCGCACGGCTCCGCCGTCAACCACGTATTCCATGACCGACTCATCGTTCCGTCTTCTCTCGCGCCGACGCGCGGCATCTGAATCCGCAACCGGCAATACGCCCCGCGCCCTTCCCTTCTGGCATTACCTCGTGGCCGTCGTGCTCGGCGCGGCCAACACGCTTTCGTTCGCGCCGACGCCGCATGGCGGCTGGATCGAGCTCGTGCTCTTCACGCTGTTCTTCGCGTGGCTCTCACGCACGACCAGTTGGAAGAGCGCGGCGGCAACCGGCTGGGCGTTCGGTTTCGGCAATTTCGTCACGGGCGTGTGGTGGCTCTATGTCAGCATGCATGTGTACGGCGGCATGGCCGCGCCGCTCGCGGCGGCCGCCGTCGCGCTCTTTTGCCTGTATCTCGCGATGTATCCGGCATTATCGAGCGCGCTCTGGGCGCTCGTCGCAGGGCGCGCCCGTTTCGGCGATGAAGACGCGGCCACCGTGCAAGATATCGAAACCGCGTCGCGCTACGTGCCCACCTGGCACGGCGCGTTCGCCTTCGCGAGCGCGTGGGCTATCGGCGAGTGGTTGCGCGGGCTCGTGTTCACGGGCTTTCCCTGGCTCGCAAGCGGCTATGCGCAAGTCGATGGACCGCTCGCGGGCTTCGGTTCGGTCGTCGGTGTATATGGCGTTGCATGGGTGCTGGCGCTCGTCGCCGCGCTGATCGTTCAAACGGTCTATCAAGTCAGCCGAGCGCGCGCTGCGCGTTTTGTACCGGGCGCGATTGCGCTCGCGCTGATCGTCGCCGGCATGCTGCTCTCGCTCGTGCAATGGACGACGCCCGCCAACGCGCCGCTCACCGTGCGGCTCCTGCAAGGCAATGTCAAACAGGAGATGAAGTTCGAACAGGCGGGCGTGGATGCATCGCTCGCGCTTTATGAGCGGCTCATCACGGAGAAACCCGCCGATCTCATCGTGACACCCGAAACCGCGCTGCCGGTGCTGGCTGTTCAGGTGCCGCATGATTTCGCCGCCAAGATTCGCAGCTTCGCCGACAATACGAAGTCATCGATCCTGTTCGGTGCAATTGGCGTAACGGTTCTGCCCGATGGCCGCGTGACCGACTTCACAAACAGTCTCTTTGGCATCACGCCGGGGACGCTCGATGTCTATCGCTACGACAAGCATCATCTCGTGCCGTTCGGCGAGTTCGTGCCGCTCGGGTTTCATTGGTTCGTGCAACTGATGGGCATTCCGCTCGGCGATCTCGCGCGCGGGTCGATCGCGCAGAAGGCGTTTTTCGTGCATAACCAGCCCGTAGCCGTCGATATCTGTTACGAGGACATCTTCGGCGAAGAGATCGCGCATACGATCCGCGAGCAGGAAGCGCCTGCGGGCGTGCTGGTGAACTCGACCAATCTCGCGTGGTTCGGCAATACGATCGCGCTCGACCAGCACTTGCAGATCGCACGCATGCGTTCGATCGAAACCGGCCGGCCGATGCTGCGCGCGACCAACACGGGAATGACCGCGGTGATCGCGGCGAACGGCGATATCGTCTCGCGTCTGCCGACGTTCACGACAGGCGTGCTGGAGGCGACGGTGCAGGGAATGTCGGGGCGCACGCCTTATGTGACGAGCGGGAACGTCACCGTGATTGCCGTTTCGTTGTTGTTGCTGGCGTTGGCATTTGCGTTTGCGCCGGGGAGAAAACGCTCGTAAATGCGACTGCGGCGTGCGCTCATGCCGGTGCGCGCGCCGCATCGATCCAAGCTGCCGAGTCACGCGAAGGCTCACCGCGCATGGGATCGGTCCAACACCCTATCCGCGCTCGGCAACCCATACGCAAGCTCCCCCACCCCGCCATACGCTAGAATCGAGAGTTTCGGTATTCCGCCGAGCTTCGGGTCCGTGCCGTCACGAGCACCATGACGTCTGCGTCCACGGCCGCGTCCGGTCCGCATCAAAGGCAATCATGCTCACCTTTCAGCAAATCATCCTGACGCTGCAGTCCTACTGGAACGACAAGGGCTGCGCGCTTCTTCAGCCGATCGACATGGAAGTCGGCGCCGGCACCTCGCACGTTCATACGTTTTTGCGCGCCATCGGCCCGGAACCGTGGCGTGCCGCCTACGTGCAGCCGTCGCGCCGCCCCAAGGACGGCCGCTATGGCGAGAACCCGAACCGCCTGCAGCACTACTATCAGTATCAAGTGGTGCTCAAGCCCGCGCCGGAAAATATCCTCGATCTCTACCTCGGCTCGCTCGAAGCGCTCGGCTTCGATCTGAAGCAGAACGACGTGCGCTTCGTCGAAGACGACTGGGAAAATCCCACGCTCGGCGCTTGGGGTCTCGGCTGGGAAGTCTGGCTGAACGGCATGGAAGTCACGCAGTTCACGTACTTCCAGCAAGCAGGCGGTCTCGACTGCAAGCCGGTGCTCGGCGAAATCACCTACGGTCTGGAACGTCTCGCGATGTATCTGCAAAAGGTCGATAACGTCTATGACCTCATCTGGACCGAATGGCAGGAAGACGGCCCGAATGGCCGCGAACTGCGGCGCCTTACGTATGGCGATGTCTATCACCAGAACGAAGTCGAACAGTCCACGTATAACTTCGAACACGCGAACGTCGATCTGCTTTTCACCTTCTTCAATAGCTACGAAGCCGAAGCGAAAAAGATGATCGAAGCGAAGCTCGCGCTGCCCGCCTACGAACTCGTGCTCAAGGCCGGCCACACATTCAATCTGCTCGATGCGCGCGGCGCCATTTCCGTGACGGAGCGCGCGGCGTATATCGGCCGCATCCGCGCGTTGTCACGACTCGTCGCGCAGGCGTATTACGATTCGCGCGAAGCGCTCGGCTTCCCGATGCTCGGCAATCCGGTGCACGCCGCAGCCGGGCTCATCACCGACAGCGAGGAAGCGGCGCGTCCCGCCTGGGCGCCCGCGTTGAAAGTCGAAAGCAATCCCGGCAACACCGAACAAGCTTGACGAGAGACGACAGAACAATGACGCAATCCACTTCCGCTTCTCTGCTCGTCGAGCTGTTGACCGAAGAACTGCCACCGAAGGCGCTCGCGCGTCTCGGCACCGCTTTCGCCGAAGGCATCGTCGAGCGTTTGGCCGCGCGCGATCTGATCGAAGGCGCGGCTTCGTTCGAAAAATACGCCACGCCGCGCCGGCTCGCCGTGCTGATCGAAAACGTGCGCAACGTCGCCCCGGAAAAGCAGGTGCGCGAGAAGGTGCTGCCCGTGACCGTCGCGCTCGACGCGAGCGGCAATCCCACGCCGCCGCTCGCCAAGAAGCTCGCGGCGCTCGGCTTCCCCGACTTCCCCGTTGGCGAACTCGAACGCGCGCAGGACGGCAAGGCCGAAGCGTTCTTCCTGCGCTACGCGGCGCCGGGCGCAAGGCTCACCGAAGGCTTGCAAGCCGCGCTCGACGAAACCTTGGCCAAGTTGCCGATTCCAAAGGTCATGACGTATCAGCGTCCGGACGGCGCGAGCGTGCAGTTCGTGCGTCCGGTGCAGCGTCTGGTCGCGTTGCATGGCCGCGATATCGTGCCGGTCAGCGCGCTCGGCGTCGATGCGGGCGACACGACCATCGGTCATCGCTTCATGTCGGAAGGCTTCGTTGCAATCGCTCGCGCGGACGACTACGCCGAAACGCTGCGTACCAAGGGCCATGTCGTCGCCAATTTCGACGACCGCCGCGAATCCATTCGCACGCAGTTGCAGGCGTTCGCGGGTGAAGATCGCGTCGTGATGCCCGAAGCGCTGCTCGACGAAGTGAACGCGCTGGTCGAATGGCCGGTCGTGTATCAGTGCCGTTTCGACGACGAGTTCCTGCAAGTGCCGCAGGAATGTCTCATCCTCACGATGCAGACCAACCAGAAATATTTCGCGCTCACGGACCAGGACGGCAAGCTGCGCTCGCGCTTTCTGATCGTCTCCAATATCGATACGAAGACGCCCGGCGAGATCATCGAAGGCAACGAGCGCGTGGTGCGTCCGCGTCTCGCCGATGCCAAGTTCTTCTTCACGCAGGACAAGAAGAAGCGCCTCGAAGACCGCGTGCCGCAACTTGCGAACGTCGTCTACCACAACAAGCTCGGCTCGGCCTTGCAGCGCGTGGAGCGTCTCGAGGCACTCGCGGGCGAGATCGCGCCGCTCGTCGGTGTCGATGCCGCCCTCACGCGCCGCGCCGCGCGTCTTGCGAAGGCGGACTTGCTCACCGACATGGTCGGCGAATTTCCCGAATTGCAAGGCACGATGGGCACGTACTACGCACGCCACGACGGCGAACCGGAGGAAGTGGCGCTCGCATGCTCGGAGCACTATCAGCCGCGTTTCTCGGGCGACGACACGCCGTCCACCGGCGTCGGTTGCGCCGTGGCGCTCGCGGACAAGCTGGAAACCATCGTCGGCATCTGGGGCATCGGCCTTGCGCCGACGGGCGAGAAAGATCCGTTCGCGCTGCGCCGTCATGCGCTCGGCGTGCTGCGCATCCTGCTCGAAAAGAAGATGCCGATCGACCTGCGCGAGCTCGTCAACGCGGCCCAACGCCAATTCGCCGGCATGCCGCAAGTCGCGGATTCGACCGAAGCAATCTACGCGTTCTTCCTCGATCGTCTGCGTGGTCTTCTGCGCGAACGCGGCTTCAACGCGAGCGAGATCGACGCCGTGCTGAGCCTGAATCCTACGCGTCTCGACGACATCGTCGCGCGCCTGGATGCCGTGCGCGAATTCGCCTCGTTGCCGGAGGCGGCATCGCTCGCGGCCGCCAACAAGCGCATCTCGAACATTCTCAGGAAGTCCGAGCAAGGCGTGCCGACGGCGGTCAATCCGGAACTGCTCGTCGAGGCTGCGGAGAAAGACCTTTACGCGCAGATCGAAAGTGTCACGCCGCGCGTGCAGAGCCAGCTCGCCGCACGCAACTACACCGAAGCGCTGACCGCGCTCGCCGCCCTTCGCGCTCCCGTCGACACATTCTTCAACGACGTGATGGTGAACGCGGAAGACGCGGCGTTGCGTAACAACCGCCTCGCGCTCCTCAACGCATTGCATCAGCAGATGAACTGCGTCGCGGACATCTCCAAACTGGCCGCATGACGATGATGAATCGCAAACTGGTCATTCTCGATCGCGACGGCGTCATCAACGTCGATTCCGATGCCTTCATCAAGTCGCCGGACGAATGGGTCGCCATTCCCGGCAGTCTCGAAGCCATCGCGCGGCTGAATCAGGCCGGTTTTCGCGTGGCGATCGCATCGAATCAGTCGGGGATCGGGCGCGGCCTGTTCGACATGGCCGCGCTCAACGCCATGCATCAGAAGATGAATCGCGCGGCGGCGGCAGTCGGCGGGCGTATCGACGCCATCTTCTTTTGTCCGCATACGGCCGAAGACCAGTGCGATTGCAGAAAGCCGAAGCCTGGCATGTTGCAGCAGATCATCGAGCGCTTCGAGATCGACCCGGAAGACACGCCGGTCGTCGGCGACTCGCTGCGCGACCTGCAAGCCGGCGCGGCGCTCGGCTTTCCCGTGCATCTCGTTCTGACCGGCAAGGGACCGATTACGCTCGCGGAAGGCAATCTGCCCGAAGGCTTAAGCGTTCACAAGGATTTGCGCGCCTTTGCGCTCGACTATCTCGCGCGGCATCGTGACTGACCGGCCGCCGCATCACTGACCTTCCATGCGCTTCATCCGTTCGTTGCTGTTGATGCTCTACTTCGTCGCGTACACCGTGCCGTACGCGACCGCGTGCTTCATCGCGTTCCCATTCATGCGGGCCGACAAGCGTTACTGGATGGCGGCCGGCTGGTGCAAGTCGACCATCGTCGTGTTGCGCTATCTGGTCGGCATTCGCTACGAGATCGTCGGCATGGAGAATCTGCCGCATGGTCCGGCGGTGCTGTTGTCGAAGCATCAATCGGCCTGGGAGACGCTCGCGTTTCCGGCGCTCATGCCGCGTCCGCTCTGCTATGTGTTCAAGCGCGAGCTGCTCTATGTGCCGTTCTTCGGCTGGGCGCTCGGACTCCTGAAGATGGTGCATATCGACCGCAAGCAAGGCCGCGATGCGTTCGTTTCCGTCGCGCGGCAAGGCCGTGCGCGCATGGACGAAGGCGCGTGGGTCATCATGTTTCCGGAAGGCACGCGCACACGCACCGGCACACAGGGCAAGTACAAGACGGGCGGCGCGCGCTTCGCGGTGGCGACGGGCGCGCCGGTCGTGCCTATCGCGCATAACGCGGGGCGGCTCTGGCCGCGTAATTCGTTCATCAAATATCCGGGTATAGTCACGGTGTCGATTGGCCAGCCGATCGACACTGCCGGACTCACGCCCGAGGAAGTGAACACGCGAGTCGAGAGCTGGATCGAAATGGAGATGCGCCGCATCGATCCGCTCGCTTATGCGACGCCCGACGTGCGACCGGGTGAACCTGGCGCGGCGGGCGCTGGCCGCTGACGCGGTCGTTCGCATTCGCATCCGATCGAGCCGCGGCGTGCCTTTCTCGTTCTTCTCGTCATTCCTGCGCCGGGAGCGCAAAGCCGAGCCGATGCAGAAGCAACCTTCGCGACAGCGTCCCGCCGTCGCGCTCGATACCCTGCAACTCGATCTACCGTTCGAGCATGCGCCCGAGTTCTGTGCGCCATCCACGGCGCCCGCGCCTCTGCGCGGCGAAGTTCCTCCTTCAAGCGCACCACTGCCGGAAGGCGTGCGTCAGCGCCGCATCGTCCTGGGTGCGCGCGCGCTCGACTATCGGCTGAAGCGGTCGGCGCGGCGCACCATCGGCTTTTGCATCGATGGCACCGGACTCACCATCACCGCGCCGCGCTGGGTGACGATCGCCGATATCGAAAGCGCGATCGGCGGCAAGCAAAGCTGGATCTTCAAGAAGCTGACCGAATGGCAGACGCGTGTGGAAGAGCGCGCGTTGCCGCGCATCGACTGGAAAGACGGCGCGCAGTTTCCGTATCTCGGCAAGACCATACGCGTGGCGCTGAATGCGGGCGCGGGATCGCTTTCGTTCGATGACGAGACCGGCGTGCTGCGTGTGCCGCTTCCCGCACTCGCGGATGCGCAGCAGATCAAGGACCGCGTGCAAGGCTGGCTGCAAAGCGAAGCGAAGCGCATCTTCGGCGAGCAGCTCGCGGTCTATGCACGAAAGCTCGGCGTGGAATACCGGGCGTATGCGCTTTCGTCGGCGGCGACGCGCTGGGGCAGTTGTTCGAGCGATGGCAAGATTCGCCTGAACTGGCGGCTCATTCATTTTCCGATGTCGATCATCGACTATGTGGTCGCGCACGAGCTTGCGCATCTGCGCGAGATGAACCACAGTCCGCGTTTCTGGCAGACCGTCGAATCCATCTTTCCCGAGTTCCGCGAAGCCCGGCATACGCTCAAGCATCATCCGCCGGATTTGCTGCCCGCGCTTTGAGCGCCCGTCAGCGCGCGCCGCGGGTGCCCGGTACAATTCGAGACGAGAACCGCGCCGCCCGACCAATCGATAAAAACGAACCGGGCGTGTCGTCTTTTCGCAATCAAACAACAGGAACCCCACCATGCGACTCCTTCACACGATGCTGCGCGTCGGCGATCTGCAACGTTCCATCGATTTCTATACGCGCATTCTTGGCATGAAAGTGCTGCGTCAAAGCGAGAACACCGAGTACAAGTACACGCTCGCCTTCGTCGGTTACGGCGATGAGAGCGAGACCAGCGTGCTCGAGCTGACCTACAACTGGGGCGTTGAGAAGTACGAGATGGGCACGGCATATGGTCATATCGCGCTGGAAGTGGACAGCGCCGCCGACGCGTGCAACCGTATCCGCGAAGCCGGCGGCAAGGTCACGCGCGAAGCCGGTCCGGTGAAGGGCGGCACGACGGTGATCGCGTTCGTCGAAGACCCGGACGGGTACAAGGTCGAGTTGATCGAAAAACATTCTTGATTGACGTCCGACGTTGGACGTTCGATTCAGCGCGATTGCGGCAATCGGAAGCGGCGAAGTGATGCCGTTTGCTCAAGCAGACCGTGCTTACCGCTTCCAAACGACGTGCGCTTGCGCACGACGGCGCTTGTCGTCAAGCCGAACTCGGCGTGTTCGAACGTCAGGCTGTGGGCGCATGACCGACCACGGCTAAGCCGGCCGTAATCATCGCGCTCGAACGTAAGGCCGGTCACGCTTTCGCATCACCGTCGTGCTACTTCTGGTTTTTCACGCGCAGCGTCACCACTTCGCTGGCACAATCGACGCTCCAAAACAGTGCGACGTCGATGCGTGAACATGAGCACATCCTCTTTCGCCCTGCGCCGCGCGCCCGACCTCACGGCCGTCGCCGTGATGATTGCGCTGTGCGGCGTGTGGGGCTTTCAGCAAGTCGCCATCAAGGAAGCAAACAGCTTCATTCCGCCGATGCTGCAAGCGGGCGTACGCTCGCTCATCGCCACTTTTCTGGTGTTGATCTGGACGCGCACGCGCGGCGTGCCGCTCTTTCAGCGCGACGATACCCTGCCCGCCGGAATCCTTGCCGGCATATTGTTCGGCGGTGAATTCGTCTGCATTTTCTTCGGCCTGAGTCTCACGACAGCCTCGCGCATGGCCGTCTTTCTCTATACCGCGCCCTGTTTCACCGCACTTGGCCTGCATTGGTTCGTCGCCGGCGAGCGGCTCGCGCGCACGCAGTGGTGCGGCATCATGCTCGCGTTTTGCGGCATGGCGCTTGCCTTCGCGGATGGTTTTCTGCACGGCGCGCCGCAAAGCGCATCGACCTTGCGCGGCATCGCAGGCGATGCGCTCGGCGTCATGGCGGGCCTTTTCTGGGCCGCGACGACGGTCGTCGTGCGCGCCTCGTCACTCTCGCGAACGAGTGCGAGCAAGACGCTCTTCTATCAGCTCGCGGTATCGGCGGTCATGCTGCTCGCGCTCGCGGCCGTCACCGGACAAACTCATGTCGACGCGCTGCCGCCACTCGCTATCGCAAGTCTCGTTTATCAGGCCGTGGTGGTGGCGTTCGTGAGCTATCTGACCTGGTTCTGGCTGCTCACGCGCTATATGGCGTCGCGGCTCTCCGTGTTTTCGTTTCTGACACCGATTTTCGGTGTGACCTTCGGCGTATTGCTGCTCGGCGAGCACTTCACCGCGCGCTTCATGGTCGCCGCGGCGATGGTGCTTGCGGGCATCGCGCTCGTCAACCGGCGCGGCGGGAACGCTTGAATTTTTATTCCAGCGCCGACCTGGAGCATGGGTGCTTGCGGCTATCACCCGAGTAAGCCGGCGCGGCAGGACCGCCCGAGTTTCGATTACTCGGGCGCCGTCGCGCGGATCGTGACCATGTCGTCCATGTCGCTGTCTTCGTGCGTATCGACGTGCGGCTTTTCCGGCGGAATGGATTCGATCGGATAGCCGTGCTTCTCCCACGCGTCCAGGCCGCCCTTGAGCGGACGCACGTTGGTGAAACCCTTGGCGCGCAGCCGACGCGAGATAGACTTGGCCGTCGCTTCGTTCGGGCAGACGCAATACACGACGACTTCGTGCTCCGACAGCAACTGATCGACGCGGCCGGGGGAATCGAGATCCAGCGCGACCGCGCCCGGAATGCGATACGGCTCCTTGCGACGTATGTCGATTGGCCGTGCATCGTAGATGACGGGCGGCGTATCGCTTTGCATCATGGCGTCGAGCTGGTCGGGCGTGATGTGATACTTCTCCAGCCACTGGTGAAACTGCACGCGCCGCACCCATCGATACAGAATGAAACCGACGCCCGCGAGCACGAGAATATCGATCACGGTCGCGCCGTTCGCGCGAACCAGCACGACGAGGCGCGCGATCTGCTCCTGCAGCGCCGCGCCGCCCAAAATCCAGAAACTGGCCCAGGCGGTCGCGCCGATCAAGTCCCACAACACGAACACGCGCACGTCGATCTGCGTGGTGCCTAGCAGCGGCGCCGACACGAGCCCGAGTCCGGGAACGAACTTGGACAACGCGAGCAGCGGCACGCCGAAGCGTTCGAACCAGCGACGCGCGGTGCGCAGCGTGGAGTCGATCGAGAGGGAGAAGCGCACCAGCGAGTTGAGGAAGCGTCGGCCGTAGAGACGGCCTGCCGCGAACCAGAGCGAATCGGCGATGAGCACCGCGAGCACGGCCGCGCCGAGCATCGGCCAAAAGGACGACTCGCCGGACGCGACGAGCGAGCCGGCGAGAATCAGCATCGGCGCGGCGGGGACCGGCACGCCAAGTTGCGTCGCGAGGACGCTGACGAACACGGCCCACGCGCCCCACGACGACGCAAGCGAAGTCGGGACGTGCGGCATTCAAACTCCTTCACGAGCTAGCGCACGGTTCTTCGATGCGGGCGTGCTTTCGGTGCGGTGCGCAAGGGCTCCACTGTATCGCGATCGTGAATGGTTTGCCTGAATGTAGCGGTGTCAGCGGGGCGTTTGGGTCGTGCGTGCGTGGCGCTGTCACTGCGGTGTGATGTGCGAGGAAGAAGGCGCGCATTGCCTTCTTGCCGATGAACGCCAGCCGGTTCGGCGACGACACATGCCGAGGTCGCAGGACAGATGGTTCATGCCTCCGATGTACGCCTCAATCTACTGTCTGCTATCTGCGATTGCGTCACACTAAAGCCGACTGGCCGGCGTGCGTCGTGCGTCGTGCGGCGTGCGCCGTGCGTCGTGCGCCGTGCGCCGTGCGTCGTGCGTCGTGCGTCGTGCGTCGTGCGTCGTGCGTCGTGCGTCGTGCGTCGTGCGTCGTGCGTCGTGCGTCGCGCGTCGTGCGTCGTGCGTCGCGCGTCGTGCGGCATCGCACAAGATGATCCACCGACGCCCGCCTCAACTCTCGATCCGCGACCGCGTCACGCCGAGCAGATCCGCCATTGCGCGGCGAGCGGCGCCAGCATTGCGCGCGATGATCGCATCGAACACCGCCGTGTGTTCGGCAAGCGACGCGTTGTACACCTCCGCGCGCTTCGCGTTCAGCCGAAGCTGGCCTTCCAGCGTGCGTTCGATCAGCGCGCCAAGCGGAATCAGCAACTCGTTGCTGCAGGCGGCCAGCACGCACAAATGAAAATCCAGATCGGCGCGTACCCATTCGTCGACGTTCTGCGCTCCGACCATCGCCTGATGCGCGCTCGTGAGCCGCTCGCGCGTCTGCGCTTCGTGATTGTCAGCGGCGAGCGCGGCTGCGTATGGCTCGATCATCTCGCGCATTTCCTGCAGCTTGAGCGCGAATTGCAGCGGCGGCGCCACGCGCGAGTACCAATCGAGCATGTCGGCATCGAGCAGATTCCACGCGTCCTTTGCGCGCACGCGCGTGCCGACCTTGGGCCGCGATTCGATCAGCCCTTTCGATGTGAGCGTGCGCAGCGCCTCGCGCAGCACCGTGCGGCTCACGCCGAAGCGCTCCATCAATTCGGCCTCGCGCGGCAACGAAGTCTGCGGCGCGAAATCGCCGCGCAAAATGGCCATGCCGAGTTCGTGAGCGACGCGGCCGTGTAAATCGCGATGAATGATCTCGTTCTCCTGCTCGTTTGCGCACGATTATCGGGCATTGGCTGGGTGTGCTGAAGCGGTTTCCTTGGAACAAAGCGGCTGTGCATGGATAGCGGATGGGCATGCGCGAGCGTCGCCATATTTCCACCGCTCCACCATCCGACTGTCGTGCACCGATCCGCGACTTCGCCACTCTGCTGTTTCATCGCTCGCACCTTGGTCACTTAACCATCAAGCTACTTACGACTCCCACTACACCAACTCACCACCGAACATCTAGCGAATCTGCGAATCCGCAGATTGGCAAATCCGCCATTCCGCCATTCCGCCATTCCGCCATTCCGCCATTCCGCCAATGCCTTTCGGCCTTTCAGCCATTCCGCCTTGCCGTCTTGCCGCCTTGCCGCCAATCGCCAATCGCCAATCCGCCAATCCGCCAATCCGCCAATCCGCCAATCCGCCAATAGTACTATTAATACTACTTCACGCCGCGTTTTGCTAAGATAGCGAACCCGTTTAGGAGACGTCCATGAAAATCACGAAACTGGAAACCTTCATCGTTCCACCGCGCTGGTGCTTCCTCAAGATCGAAACCGACGAGGGCATCACCGGCTGGGGCGAACCCGTTGTCGAAGGACGCGCGCATACCGTCGCCGCCGCCGTCGATGAACTCGCCGACTATCTCATCGGCAAAGACCCGCGACATATCGAAGACCTGTGGCAAGTGATGTATCGCTCGGGCTTTTATCGCGGTGGGCCTATCGGCATGAGCGCGATTGCAGGCGTCGATCAGGCGCTGTGGGACATTCTCGGCAAGCATCATGGCGTACCGGTTCACGCGCTGCTCGGCGGACAAGTGCGCGACAAGATCAAGGTGTATTCGTGGATCGGCGGCGACCGTCCGAGCGATGTCGCGAACAACGCGCGCGCGGTCGTCGAACGCGGGTTCAAGGCCGTGAAGATGAACGGCTCGGAAGAGCTGCAGATGATCGATACCTTCGACAAGGTGCAAGGCGTCATCGACAACGTGCGCGCCGTGCGTGAAGCGGTGGGACCGAACGTGGGCATCGGCGTCGATTTTCATGGCCGCGTGCACAAGCCGATGGCGAAGGTGCTCGCGCGTGAACTCGATCCGTTCAAGCTGATGTTTATCGAAGAACCCGTGCTGTCGGAAAACGTCGAGGCGCTGCGCGATATCGTCAGTCAGACGAGCACGCCCATCGCACTCGGCGAAAGGCTCTATTCGCGCTGGGACTTCAAGCACATCCTGGCGGGCGGTTATGTGGACATCATTCAGCCGGACGCGTCGCATGCCGGCGGATTGACCGAGTGCCGCAAGATTGCCTCGATGGCCGAAGCGTACGACGTCGCGCTCGCGCTGCATTGTCCGCTCGGGCCGATTGCGCTTGCCACGTGTCTACAGATCGACGCCGTGAGCTACAACGCGTTCATTCAGGAACAGAGCCTCGGCATTCACTACAACAAGGGCAATGACCTGCTCGACTACATCAAGAATCCCGAAGTGTTCGCTTATGCGGACGGGATGGTCGCGATTCCTCAAGGACCGGGGCTGGGAATCGAGGTCAATGAAGAGAAGGTGCGCGAAATGGCGAAAATCGGTCACCGGTGGCGCAATCCGGTCTGGCGGCATGCGGATGGAAGCGTAGCCGAGTGGTGATTTCCTGACGCGCTGACGGCTTGTCGAGATCGCGAGCCGTCACCGTCTCAGACGCGCCTTCACCCCGCCGCGCAACGCATTGCTGATGAGCAACTCATCGGCGCCCTCGAGGTCTTCGGTCGTCATTACGCGCTCGGCGGCTTCAAGTTCTTCGATCAACACCGCGCGCATCACGCCCGGCAGCACGCCCGCCTCGATAGGCGGCGTCCACCACTTTCCGTCGATGCGCGCAAACACGCTCGACCGCCCGCCTTCCGTAATCTCGCCGCGTTCGTTGCAAAAGAGCATGTCGAACGCGCCCTCCGCTTCCGCCGCTTTCCACGCGCGATCGTAGTCGGCACGATGCGTCGTCTTGTGACGCAACAGCGCGTCGCCGGAGTATCGCGGCGCAAACCCGCGATCCGAAGCGAGCAACACATCCACGCTATCCGACGCCAACGGCGCAAGCCGCGCGCTCGTCAATGCAAAGCGTCCGCTCTTGTCGAGCGCGATGCGCAACCGATACGGCGTACCCGCCTCGAAGCCCGCACGATGTTGCGCGAGTTGCGCGTCCAGCTTGCGCTCATCGAACGGAAAACGAAGCCACGCGGCGCTCGCCTTCAAACGAGAAAGATGACGCGCGGCGTGGCGCACGCCGTCATCGCGCGTGGCGTGCGTCGTCTCGAACAAGTCGAAGCCAGGGTCCGCGCCCGTCAGAAAGCGCGCCTTCAACAGACACTCTTCGTACTCGCTCGCGGCATCGCTATCGAGCACGATTCCCGCGCCGATACCGATAACGCCGCGCGTGCCGTCGGCATCCACGACGAGCGTGCGGATCGCGACCGAGAGACAAAAGTCGCCGCGCGTATCAAGCCAGCCGATCGCGCCGGTATAAAGACCGCGCGGCGTGCTCTCGATCTCGTCGATGAGCTGCATCGTGCGGTATTTCGGCGCGCCCGTGATCGAGCCGCAGGGAAACAGCGCGCGGACGATATCGGCGAACGAAGCGCCCGGTTTCACGCGCGCCTCGATGGTCGACGTCATCTGCCACACCGACGCATAAGCCTCGACCGAGAACAACGCCGGCACATGCACCGAGCCCGTCGCCGCCACGCGCGACATGTCGTTGCGCAACAGGTCGACGATCATCACGTTCTCCGCGCGATTCTTCGGGTCGTCGTGGAGCGCGGCGGGATCGGAGTCGCGTGGCGCGGTGCCTTTCATCGGCCGCGCGCGCAAAAGCGCTCCTTGCTTCTCGACGAACAACTCCGGCGAACACGAGACGACCACGCGGCCGTCCGGCATGGAGATGAACGCGCCAAAGCGCACCGGCTGACGCTCGCGCAAACGCCGATACAACGCGAGCGGCGTGCCGAATACATCGAAATTCAACCGGAACGTGAAGTTGATCTGATACGACTCGCCTTCGCGCAGCGCGTGATGAACGGCGGCGATGGCGGTATCGAATTCGTCGCGCGTGATGCTCGGCTCGATGCCCGCCACGCCCGCCACCGAGGGCGTCTCACAACCGCCATCTCGCGATGCAAGCCACGCGCTGGCTTCGTCGCGAGACATGGGCGCGAACTCGCGGAACATGAGCACTCGCAACGCACGATCCTCGCCGCGCCCGATACCGCCGAACTGGAGATTGCGCCCGAACTCGTAATCCGCGACGACGAGCGCATGCAGGCCGCTCTGCAAATCGGCATCGATGGCCGCGCATACGGCGTCGAGCGTGCGCCCGTCTTCGCAGACATGGGCGCGCACGAATCCCGTGTACAAACGACTCGACCGCCTTTCGGCGGTCGCTTCGCAGTCGTCGAGCAGCGCGAACACCGCGCCGCGCTCTTCAGTCTTCATGGCAACACTCGCTGCCGGTCGTGCCACGTCTTACACATCAATCGAAGAAGCTTTTCACGCGGTCGAACCAGCTCTTGCTTTGCGGGCTGTGGCGCGCGCCGCCTTCCGTCAGCGACTTCTCGAACTGCTTGAGCAGATCGCGCTGCTGATCGGTGAGTTTCACGGGCGTTTCGACCTGTACATGCACATACAAGTCGCCCGCGATGCTCGAACGCAAACCCTTGATCCCCTTGCCGCGCAACCGGAACGTCTTGCCCGACTGCGTGCCTTCCGGCACCGTGAAGCTCGCGCGGCCCGCCAGCGTCGGCACTTCGATCTCGCCGCCCAGCGCCGCCGTGGTGAACGGAATGGGCATCTGGCAATGCAGGTCGTCGCCGTCACGCTCGAACACCGAGTGCTGCTTGATGTGGATCTCCACATACAAGTCGCCGCTCGGACCGCCATTGAGACCCGGCTCGCCGTTGCCGGCGGAGCGGATACGCATGCCGTCGTCGATGCCCGCCGGAATCTTCACTTCCAGCGTCTTCGTTTCCTTCACCTTGCCCGCGCCGTGGCAGTTCGTGCACGGGTCCGGAACATAGGTGCCGCTGCCGTGACACTTCGGGCACGTCTGCTGGATGCTGAAAAAACCCTGCGACATGCGCACCTGGCCCTGACCATGACAAGTCGGGCAAGTCTCGGGCTTCGTGCCGGGCTTCGCGCCCGAGCCGTGACAAACATTGCAGTTGGCCCAGCTCGGCACGCGAATCTGCGTGTCGTAGCCGTGCGCCGCCTGCTCCAGCGTGATCTCCATGCTGTAGCGCAGATCCGCACCGCGATACACCTGCGGACCCGCGCGGCCTCCACGCGCCGCGCCGCCTGCGGCTTGCCCGAAGATGTCGCCGAAGATGTCGCCGAAGGCATCGGCAAAACCGCCGAAGCCCTGCGCGCCCGCGCCGCCCATGTTCGGATCGACGCCAGCGTGGCCGTATTGATCGTAGGCCGCGCGCTTTTGCTGGTCGGAGAGCATTTCGTAGGCTTCCTTCGCCTCCTTGAAATTCTCCTCGGCCTTCTTGTTGTCCGGGTTGCGGTCAGGGTGATACTTCATCGCGAGCTTGCGATACGCCTTCTTGATCTCTTCGTCGCTCGCGTTTTTCGCGACGCCCAGAATGTCGTAGTAATCCCGTTTCGCCATGTCGGTTCGATTCCGCCGCGCTTCTAACCCGACGGTTCCTCTGAGATGCTCCGGGCCATTCGACCCGCGCTTGAAACCTCTGACGCCTCGCCCCAAAACTCGGCTCGAAGCAAGACGCCTCTAAAAACAACGTGCCCGGAGAGCCGTCAGGCTCGCCAGGCGCGTTCCACGTCAGACGCTAGACGCGTCCCGATGCCGGTCTTCGCATGACGCATACGCGCCGCGAAACGACCAAGGGCGCATGAATGTCGCCACTCACGCGCCCTTCGGCTTAGTCCTTCTTCACTTCCTTGAAGTCGGCGTCGACCACGTCATCGTGCTGCTGGCTCGCACCCGCTTCCGCCGATGCACCCGCGCCCGCCGCACCGGCCGCACCTGCCGCCGCGCCCGCCGCGCCTTGCTGCGCCTGCATGTCGGCGTACATCTTTTCGCCGAGCTTCTGCGATGCCGCCGCCAGTGCTTCGACCTTCGCTTCGATGGTCGCCTTGTCGCTCGCGTTGTCCTTCAGCGCGTCTTCGAGTTCCTTCAACGCAGCTTCGATCTTTTCCTTCTCGCCGGCTTCGACCTTGTCGCCGTACTCGGCAACCGCCTTCTTCGTGCTGTGGACCAGCGCGTCGCCCTGGTTGCGGGCATCGGCCAGTTCACGCAGCTTGTGATCTTCCTCGGCGTTGGCTTCGGCGTCCTTCACCATCTTGTCGATTTCCGCGTCCGTCAGACCCGAGTTCGCCTTGATGGTGATCTTGTTTTCCTTGCCCGTTGCCTTGTCCTTCGCGCCGACGTGCAGAATGCCGTTCGCGTCGATGTCGAAAGTCACTTCGATCTGCGGCACGCCACGCGGCGAAGGCGGAATGCCTTCGAGGTTGAACTCGCCAAGCAGCTTGTTGCCTGCGGCCATCTCGCGCTCACCCTGGAACACCTTGATGGTCACGGCGCCCTGGTTGTCGTCCGCCGTCGAATACACTTGCGCGTGCTTCGTCGGGATGGTCGTGTTCTTGTTGATCATCTTCGTCATCACGCCGCCGAGCGTCTCGATGCCGAGCGACAAAGGCGTCACGTCGAGCAGAAGCACGTCCTTGCGGTCGCCGGACAGAACCTGACCTTGAATCGCGGCGCCAACGGCCACGGCTTCGTCCGGGTTCACGTCACGGCGCGGTTCCTTGCCGAAGAATTCCTTCACCTTCTCCTGCACCTTCGGCATACGCGTCATGCCGCCGACGAGGATCACGTCGTCGATATCGCCGACCTTCACACCCGCATCCTTGATGGCGGTGCGGCACGGTTCGATCGTGCGCTCGATCAGCTCTTCGACGAGCGCTTCGAGCTTGGCGCGGGTGAACTTGAGGTTCAAGTGCTTCGGACCCGACGCGTCAGCCGTGATGTACGGCAGGTTGATGTCGGTCTGAGCCGTCGACGACAGTTCGATCTTCGCCTTTTCAGCCGCTTCCTTCAGGCGTTGCAGCGCGAGCACGTCTTTCGACAGATCGACGCCTTGTTCCTTCTTGAACTCGCCGATGATGTAATCGATGATGCGCTGGTCGAAGTCTTCACCGCCCAGGAACGTGTCGCCGTTGGTCGAGAGCACTTCGAACTGCATTTCGCCGTCCACGTCCGCGATTTCGATGATCGAGATGTCGAACGTGCCGCCGCCCAAGTCGAACACGGCAATCTTGCGGTCACCCTTTTCGGCCTTGTCGAGACCGAAGGCGAGCGCGGCTGCCGTCGGTTCGTTGATGATGCGCTTCACTTCCAGACCGGCGATGCGGCCTGCGTCCTTCGTTGCCTGACGCTGGCTGTCGTTGAAGTACGCCGGGACCGTGATGACGGCTTCCGTGACCGGCTCGCCGAGGTAGTCCTCAGCGGTCTTCTTCATCTTGCGCAGCACTTCAGCGGAAATCTGCGACGGCGCGAGGCTCTTACCATGCGCTTCGACCCATGCGTCGCCGTTGTCGTGCTTGACGATCTTGTAGGGCATCAGGCTGATGTCCTTCTGCACTTCCTTCTCGTCGAAGCGGCGGCCGATCAGGCGCTTCACTGCGTAAAGCGTGTTGCGCGGATTCGTAACCGACTGACGCTTGGCAGGTGCGCCAACCAGGATTTCGTTGTCGTCGACATACGCGATGATCGACGGCGTGGTGCGCGCGCCTTCCGAGTTCTCGATGACCTTGACCTGATTGCCTTCCATCAGCGCCACGCACGAGTTCGTGGTGCCGAGGTCGATACCAATGATTTTGCCCATTTTTTATACTCTCCTAGCTTTGATCGCTTTAGCGCTGCGGCCGGAAAACGCCGGCTTTTGCGGCCGATTTACCGGGCCGAACGCCCAAATATTCATACCTGTACGCAAGATAAGAACGCGGATTTCGTTTTCAAGACCCTAAAAGCGATGCGGTCTATATCTTTTTTCACTCGGAAGCCTTGCCGCGGATCTTTTCCCGCGCCGCCGCGACCGCCGCCTCGAATTGCGCGAGACCATGCCAGCCGGTGGCGCGCCCGAGACGCTTGCCGCGATGAAAGAAAAACCACGTCGGCACGCCATGCAGCAAAAAGCGCCGTCCCAGTTCCCGATGCTCGTAGACATTGCTGTGAAACCACTTCAGTCCGAGCGCGCGGATTTCGTCAGGCTTCGCGAGCATCGCTTTTTTGGCGATTTCGCAGTTGAAGCAGTCGACGCCCCAGAAGAACACGACGGCCAGATCATCGCCCGCCGAAGCCAGCCCGGCGTCGAAACCGGGGGCGTCCAGCTCCTGCATGGCGAAGACCGAAAACGCGGTGGCATCGACGGGAACGCGATTCTCCGAGGCGGCCATGGCGTTCTCGCGGCGCGTTACTTCGGTGCGGCGACGGTGACGAGAGCCGGACGCAGCACGCGATCCGAAATCACGTAGCCCTTTTGCAGCACGGACACGACGGTATTCGCTTCCTGCTCGGCCGGCACCATGGAAATAGCCTGGTGACGATGCGGATCGAACTTCTCGCCCACCGGATTCAGCGCGGTGACGCGCCCCTTTTCCAGCGCGGCGGTCAGTTGACGCAGCGTGAGTTCGACGCCTTCCCGCACCTTGACGAGATCGGACGATTGATCGGCAAGCGCGGCTTCAAGGCTGTCGAGTACCGGCAGCAGATGTTCGGCAAAGCTTTCGATGGCGAACTTGTGCGCCTTCTGCACATCGTCCTGACCGCGGCGACGCACGTTTTCTGTTTCCGCCTTGGCGCGCAGGAACTCTTCCTGGAGCGCGGCGATCTTCGCCTGCGCTTCGGCCAGCGCGGCTTCGTTCGCGTCCGGCGCGACTTGCGGCGCATCGGCGCCCGTCGGCGCTCCGGTTGCGCCGGCTTGGGTCGGGTCGGCGGCCTGGCGCGCGGTTTCGTCTGCGGGCGTGGGGTTCTGGCTCGCTGGATTCTCTTGCGTGTTTTCCATGTCGCTGAATGTATTGCTGTGAGTGAAATGGATGCGATCGGCCGGGAGTCCTCTTACCGCCGAGAACCAGGCCAGGCTTTTTCGCACTAGCGGCGGAATTTGGGGCATCCGAGGGATTTTCAAGGCTCCAGAAGCGATTTTTCGGACGAAATTTAGCTTTTTTCGCGTGCGCTTCAAACATCGGACAACGGCGGGCCACGCTTGTCGGCGGCATGACGCGTTAAGTGCAAATTCGCCACATTTGACTGCGAGAAACACTTCGTAATGGGCGTTTCGTCGCAGTACGCAAAAATCAGATTGAGGCGATTGCGTTGTTCGCCTACACTTCGAACATGCGTCGCAGGAACACGTTAACCCTAATCCTACGAATGCAGTAACCGCTCAAGCCCTTGCCCGTTTCCTTCCGGTTTTCGCAACCGGTTATCCCGCTCACCGGGGGTACCATGAAACTGACCTTTGCTATCGCGGTGGTCGCTCTGGTACTGGTTGCGGGAACGACCACCATATGTATGTCCGGCGCTGTCACCGCCCGTAACACCGAGTACGGCGGCGTTCATGCGACCATCGAAAACTACTTCAATCCGAACCTGCCAGTTTGTCGATAATGCGCCGGTCGCGCTTCGTCGGCCTGCCCTGAATTCCGGCAGCCGGCTCGCGAAACGTCTTGCGTCGCTCGGCTTCGGCTAACCGCTTCACTCGGCCCTCTTCCGTTTCCGCGTAAAGCGTCTGGGCCACGCTAGCCGGTCCGCGCACGTCGCACACGCCCTGTACTTCCACTTGCCAGACGATCCGCTCGATATCGATCTCGACGAGATCGCCGACGCGCACGTCCTTCGACGGCTTCACGTTCGCCCCGCCGATCTTCACGCGGCCTTTTTCCACCGCGTCGCTCGCGAGCGAACGCGTCTTGAAGAAGCGCGCCGCCCAAAGCCATTTGTCGATGCGCAGACGCGCGCCCGGTTCCGTCGAAATCGTGTAGTTCATGAATAACCGTTCGTTCAGGCGGCAACCGTCAATGGCTGCACGGCCTGCACCGGCCAGCCTTGCAGATTCTGCGCCGCGATTTCTCCCAGCGCCTTGATCCACGCCGGCGATGCATTCAGGCAAGGAATGCGGTGAAACTGCTTGCCGCCTGCGTGCAGAAATTCGTCGCGCACCTCGATGCCGATTTCCTCGATCGTCTCAAGACAATCCGCCGTGAAGCCCGGACAAAAAACGTCCACGCGCGCAACACCCGCCGCGCCGAGCTCCGCGAGCGTCGGCGCGGTGTATGGCTGCAGCCATTCCGCGCGGCCGAAGCGCGACTGGAACGTGACGCGGCATTCCACCGGCGTGAGCCCCAACGCGGAGGCAAGCAGCGAGCCCGTCAATTGGCACTGGTCGTGATACGGATCGCCGAGATCCATGGTTCGCTTGGGGACGCCGTGAAAACTCAGCACGAGCTTGTCGCCGGCGGCAAAATCCGGCACGCCGTGATGACGCCAGTAATCGCGCACCTGCTCTGCAAGCGCGGAGATATACGCCGGATGATCCGCGTAATGACGAATGGTGCGAATCTCGGGCTGATTGCGCACGCGCTTGAGCGCGGTAAAGGCGTCGTCGAAAGCGGTCGCGGTGGTCGAAGACGAGTACTGCGGATACATCGGCACCAGGAGAATGCGCTCGGCGCCTTCGAGCTTGAGTTGATTGAGCATGACGCCGATGCCCGGCGTGCCGTAGCGCATCGCGTAGTCGACGAGCACGTGGTAGTCGTTTGCCGCAAAGAGGCGCCGCAAGCCCTCGACCTGCTTCTCCGTATAGACACGCAAGGGCGAGCCTTCCGCCATCCAGACCTGCGCATATTTCTTTGCCGACGCGCGCCCGCGAAACGGCAGGATGATCAACCGCAGAATGATCTGCCAGAGCAAGGAGGGAATCTCGACCACGCGCGGATCGGAGAGGAACTGCGCCAGATACTTGCGCACGGCACGCGGCGTGGGCGCGTCCGGCGTGCCGAGATTGATCAGCAGCACCGCGACACGATGCGAAGCGCTAGGCTGCGAAGGCAACTCGAGATCGAAACGCATAGGGCAAGGCGGCCGGAAGTGGTCGAAAGGTGAAACCCATTATAGCGGCGCGTTTCACGCCGCATCATTGGCCGAACGGCCTAGTGGCGGCGCGGCGCGCGGGCCGGCATGATGGCGGAAGGAAAAGCTATTGAGAACTGAGCGACATGGACAACAGGCGCGCGGTGATATCGACAATGGGAATCACGCGGTTGTAGGCCATGCGCGTGGGTCCAATCACGCCGAGCGTGCCGACGATCTTGCCGTTGACTTCATACGGCGCCGTCACGACGCTCATTTCCTCGATCGGCACCAGATTAGATTCCCCGCCGATGAAAATCTGCACGCCCTGCGCGTGACTCGAAACATCCAGCAATTGCAGGAGGCTCGTCTTTTGGTCGAACAAATCGAACAGCTTGCGCAGCCGCGCCATGTCGGACGAAAGGTCCGCCACTTCGAGCAGATTGCGCTCGCCGGAAATCAGCACGGTCTCGCCCGGATCGGTTTCGGCGGTGCTCGCGACCACGGCCGCCTGCATGAGCGCGGTCATATCGCCGCGCAATTCGTCGATTTCCTGACGCAGCCGCAGACGCACTTCGTCGAAGGACAGGCCCGCGAAATGCGCGTTGATGTAATTGGAGGCTTCCGTGAGCTGCGACGGCGAATAGTCGCGCTGCGTCGCCATCATGCGGTTCTGCACGTCGCCTTCGGGCGTCACGATGATAAGCAGAATGCGCTTGTCCGACAGCCGCATGAATTCGATCTGCTTGAACATGTGACTGCGGCGCGGCGTGAGGATCACGCCCGCGAACGACGAGAGACTCGACAGCACGCTCGCCGCCGCCGCGACGATCTTCTGCGGCTCCTCGCCTTGCAGGCGCGTCTTGACGGCGGTGGTCATGGCTTCGTCTTGCGGCGCTTCCACGGTGAGCATGGTGTCGACGAAGAGCCGATAGCCGCGCGGCGTGGGAATGCGTCCCGCCGACGTGTGCGGGCTGACGACGAGACCGAGGTCTTCCAGGTCCGACATCACGTTGCGAATGGTCGCGGGACTCAGCTCCAGGCCGGAATGCCGTGATAACGTGCGCGAACCGACCGGCTGACCTTCGGCGATGTAGCGCTCGATCAGCGTTTTGAGGAGGGTTTGTGCACGTGGGTCTAGCATGGGGAAATTTTAGCCTAACGTGTCGTGGCGCGGCGAACGTACCCGCCGCGATGAATCGCTTGTCGAGCGATTCAATGTCCGCTCCATTCTAGCGATAAACAACGGGCGTGCCCCGGCGTGATCGGGTGGCGTCGCAGCCACCCTTCGCGCACGGTTCTTTTCGCCTTCCACCTATGGTGTAATGCCGGCATGGAAATTGGCCAATTCAAGACTGTCGCGCTCATCGGGCGCACCAATACGCCCGGCATCGAGACGCCGCTGCGCCTGCTCGCGGAGCTGATCTCGAAGCAGGGTTTCGAGGTCGTGTTCGAGGCCGGCACCGCGAAGGATGTCGGCGTGACCGATTACCCGGCGCTCTCGGTCGCCGAAATCGGCGCGCGCGCGGACGTGGCGGTCGTGCTGGGCGGCGACGGCACCATGCTCGGCGTGGGCCGCCAGCTTGCGCCGTACAGGACGCCGCTCATCGGCGTGAATCACGGGCGGCTCGGCTTCATCACGGACATCCCGCTCACCGAGATGCGCGAGATCGTGCCTCAGATGCTCGCCGGACAGTTCGAGCGCGAGGAACGCAGCCTGCTCGAAGCGCGTATCGTGCGCAACGACAAGCCCATCTATCACGCGCTCGCCTTCAACGATGTCGTGGTCAATCGCAGCGGCTTTTCAGGCATGGCGGAACTGCGCGTGTCGGTGGATGGCCACTTTATGTACAACCAGCGCTCGGATGGTCTGATCGTCGCGACGCCCACTGGCTCGACCGCCTACGCGCTTTCGTCGGCGGGGCCGATTCTTCATCCGCAGTTGCAGGGCTTCGTGCTCGTGCCGATCGCGCCGCATTCGCTCTCGAACCGTCCGATCGTGCTGCCCGACGACTCCAAGGTGACCATTCAGTTCATCGGCGGGCGCGATGTCAACGTGAACTTCGACATGCAGTCGTTCACGGCCGTCGAGCTGAACGACGCCATCGAAGTGCGGCGCTCACGGCACACGGTGCCGGTGCTGCATCCGGTCGGCTACAGCACGTACGCCACGCTGCGCAAAAAGCTGCACTGGAACGAGCATCCCTCGCAAGACTCCGCCCTCTGAAGCGCTCACCACGCCCTTTCCAAGCGTCCATGCTCCGTCATCTCTCCATTCGGGACTTCGTCATCGTTGCCGCGCTGGATATCGAGTTCGACTCCGGCTTCACGGTTTTTTCGGGTGAAACCGGCGCAGGCAAATCCATCCTGATCGACGCCCTTGCGCTCACGCTCGGCGCCCGCGCCGACGCGAGCGTCGTGCGCACGAGCGAAGCGCGCGCCGACATCACCGCTGAATTCACCACGCACGCGCAAGTGGCGCGCTGGCTGGACGAGCACGCGCTCTCGCAAGACAGCGACACCGTCATGTTGCGCCGCGTGATCGATTCCGGCGGCCGCTCGCGCGCGTTCATCAACGGCACGCCGGCCACGCTCACGCAACTGCGCGAAGTGGGCGAAATGCTCGTCGACATCCACGGCCAGCACGCGCATCAATTGCTGATGCGCCCCGACGCGCAACGCGAACTGTTCGACACGCACGCCGGTCTCGTCGACACAGCGAGCACCGTGAATCGCGCGTGGCGTGCGTATCGCGAGGCCCAGCAGGCCGTAGAAGCCGCGCAAAGCCGCGACCGCGAACTGCAACTGGAACGCGAGCGTCTCGCATGGCAGTTGAGCGAGTTCGACAAGCTCGCGCCGCAGCCGGGCGAATGGGAGGAAGTGAGCGCGGAGCATCATCGGCTCTCGCACTCGGCAAGTCTCATCGACGGCGTGCAGAGCGCGCTGTCCGCATTGTCCGAATCCGACGAAGCCATGATTTCCCAACTCGCCGCCATCATCACGAAGCTGCGCGATCTGGCCGATATCGATCCCGCGTTGAGCGACGTGCTCGCCTCGCTCGAACCCGCCGAGATTCAGTTGCAGGAAGCGTCGTACTCGCTTTCGCACTACGCGCAGCGCCTCGAACTCGATCCTGACCGGCTCGCGCAGGTCGAGCGTCGCATGGATCAGCTTCACTCGACGGCGCGCAAGTTCCGCCTTCAGCCCGAAGCGCTGCCCGAAGAACATGAAGCGCGCCGCAGCCAGCTAGCCGAACTCGATGCCGCCGCGGACCTCGACGCGCTCAACGCCGTCGCCGAGAAAGCGAAGGACGCTTATCTCGCGGATGCAAAAGCGCTGTCGAAGGCGCGCGCGAAAGCGGCCAAGACTTTGTCGAAGGCGGTCACCGAAGGCATGCAGGAATTGTCGATGGCGGGCGGCAGCTTCGAAGTCGCACTCGTGCCGCTTGCGGAAGGCGGCGCAAACGGCCTGGAACAGATCGAGTTTCGCGTGGCGGGCCACGCTGGCGTCGCGTTACGGCCGCTCGCGAAGGTCGCATCGGGCGGCGAACTAGCGCGCATCAGCCTCGCGCTCGCCGTGATCGCGAGCACCGCGAGCCCGACGCCCACGCTGATCTTCGACGAAGTGGATACAGGCATTGGCGGCGGCGTGGCGGAAGTGGTCGGACGGCTCTTGCATCAACTCGGACGCGACCGGCAAGTGCTGTGCGTCACGCACTTGCCGCAAGTCGCGGCGCGCGGCGATCAGCATTTCCAGGTGGCGAAAACTTCCGACGATGCCGGCGGCACGGTCAGCACGGTGACGCCGCTCGACAAGTCGAAACGCATCGAAGAAGTGGCGCGGATGCTTGGAGGAATCGAAATCACGGCGACGACACGCAAGCATGCAAAGGAGATGCTCGCGGCTTGAGGCGCGGGCGAACGAGGCGGCGCAAAAACGCTGCGCCGCCTTCCACCTTACTCGGCAATCGAGAACACGCGTCTCCACAACGCCGTCACCGCTTCCCTTTCGCCCTTTACCGCATCCGGCGCGACGCGCGCCTTCTCCATTCCATCGAGCCGCAGCGTGTGCTGCAGCTTGCGGTAGTGCCGGTACACCGCGCCAATCGTTTCCGCTTCGTCCGCGCTGATCAACCCGCTCTGCGCCGCGATCTTGAGCAAGGTGATATTGCCCGCATTGCGCACGAACTCGCGATGCTCGCGCGAGTGCAGCAACACCCAGTACTGCACGATGAACTCGATATCCACCATCCCGCCGCGATCGTGCTTCAGATCGAACAATTCGCTGCGATTGGGATGCCCCGCCGCCACACGCTCGCGCATCGCGACGATTTCGCGGGCAAGCAATGCCGCATCGCGCTCCATCACCAGCACGTCCGCGCGAATGGCTTCGAAGTGCGCGCCGATCTCGGCGTCGGCGGCGCTGTAGCGAGCGCGCGAAAGCGCCTGATGCTCCCAGACCCACGCGGTATTCGCGGCATCGCCTTCACGAATCTGATAGCGGCGAAACGACTCCAGACTCGTCACCAGCAAACCCGATTCGCCGTTCGGCCGTAGACGCAAGTCCACATCGAACAGCGTGCCCGCGCCGGTCGCCGCCGTGAGCCACGTGATGAGACGGCGCGCGAACATCGCGTAAATGTCGGCGGCGCTGTCGTTCGAATCGTCGGGATCGTCGTAGAGAAAGATCAGATCGAGATCGGACGCATAACCCAGTTCCTTGCCGCCGAGCTTTCCATACGCGATGACGGAGAAGCGCGGCGTATCGCGATGCCGCTTCGGAAACTGCCGCCAAACCGTCTGCACGGTTACGTCAAGCACGGCATCGGCGAGTTCGGACAGACGGTCGCTCACATGTTCCACCGACAGATGTCCCGCCAGATCGATCAGCAGAATGCGGAACACTTCGGCTTGATGCGCGTGACGCAGCAAGTCCATCTGATGCTCCGCGTCCTCCGCTGCCGCAAGCCGGGCGAGCAGCGAACGCTTGAACCCATCCCAGTCGAACGGGCTGGCAATGGCTTCGTCATCGAGCAATTCGTCCAGCAATTGTGGATGGCGAATGAGATAACCCGCCGCCCAGCGCGAGCCGGACAACACGGACAGCACGCGTTCGAGCGCCGCCGGATATTCAGTCAGAAGCGCGAGATACGCGCCGCGTTTGCCGATGGCTTCGAGCAAGTCGAAAAGCCGCGCGATCACATCGCCGCGACGCGCGGCATCGATCGACTGCACGACTTCGAGCGCGCGCTGCGCGACCACGTCGAAGCGCTCGCGGCTGTGCTCGTTCAGGCTCGCGTAACGCGTGGAATTCCACACGCCCGTTAGACGCGCGAGCACCGGCGCCGGGTCCGCGAAGCCGAGTTCGGACAGACGGCCGGCGAGTTCTTCCTGCGCGGAATCGTCGGCGAGCGCGCTGCTCCAGATCCACGATGCAGCCGAATCGTCCGACACGCCGCAGCCGTTTTCACCGCCGATCTTGTCGGCGAAGATGGCATCGAACTGTTGTTCGACGAATTCGCGATGCGCATCGAGCTTGTCCATCAACGCGGCGTAGTTCGCAAATCCGAGCGATGCCGCGAGCAACGCGCGCTCGTCGTCGGCAACCGGCATCGCATGCGTCTGCGCGTCGTTGCGATACTGCAGCCGATGCTCCACCGTGCGCAGAAACAGATACGCGTCGGTGAGCGAGTCGCACACGTTCTGCGCGATCAGCCCGTGCGCGGCGGCGCGTTCGAGCACCTTGAGCGTCGGACGAATGCGAAAATCCGCCGCCTGTCCGCCGCGAATCAACTGGAACACCTGCGCGCTGAACTCGATCTCGCGGATACCGCCGCGTCCGAGCTTGATGTCGTCGGCCTTGTCGGGGCGCATGGACGCGCGCCGCCGCGCTTCCTGCCGAATCTGCAGATGCAGCGAGCGAATCGCGGCGATCACGCCGTAGTCGAGATATCGCCGATAGATGAACGGCGTCGCAATGGCTTCGAGTTGTTTGACGAGACGGCGCGCGGCATCGCTCTTCGTCTCCGAGACGACGCGCCCCTTGATCCACGCGTAGCGTTCCCATTCCCGCCCTTGCACATAGAAATACTCTTCGAGCATGCCGAGACTGCACACGAGCGGACCCGAATCGCCGTTGGGACGCAACCGCATGTCGACGCGAAACACGTAGCCGTCTTGCGTCATCTCCGCGAGCGCGCCGATCACGCGCCGCCCGAGCCGTGTGAAGAATTCCTGCACCGAGAGCGGCGAGCGCTTGCCGCCGGCGGTTTCGCCATCGTCTTCATAAACGAAGATCAGATCGATATCCGACGACGCGTTCAGTTCGCGCCCGCCAAGCTTGCCCATGCCGACGACGCCGAGCGTAAGCCGTTCGCCTTCGGGTGAGCGCGGCTCGCCGAAGAGCGCTTCGAGGTCGGCCGCGAGTACCGCGATGGCGCGTTGGATCGTTACTTCGGCGAGATCCGTCATTGCGCCGGTGACTTCGGCGACATCCGCCGTGCCCGCTAGATCGCGCTCCATCGCCGTGCAGAAAACCTCCATGCGCAAGCGGCGCAACGCCGTCTTGAGCGCGGCTTCATCGAGCGTGCCGGTCTCGACGCACAGCACGCAATGAGCGTCGAGGCGCGCTTCGATCCATTGCCGCGTGATCGGCGTCCTTGCCCATTGGGCGACATCGGAGGCTAGTTCCGGACGCGCCGAATAAGCGCGCGACGCGTAGTTGGAATAGCTGGAACTGAGGAGTTTCGCGTCGGTCATGAAAGGGTAGGCTCGCTCGTTGCTTGGTACAGAAGCTGATCGTACACCGGCAGCGAAGCGGTTTGAACCAACGGTCCGCGAGGCTTGTCCGAAGCGGCTCCGAGAGACTTTTCCAGAGCGGCGCGGCCAAGCCTTGCCCGCTTTTCCCTGTGTTACATTGCAGCGTCAAACACGCAAAACTACCATATCGCCGACTAGCCGCAGCATGTCCGACAGCAGACGATCCGTCGACCCGACCGAAGTTGGACAAGCCCAGCCCAGCGGCAACGCCGAGCGCGTGCTTTCACGCGTCTTCAAAATCGTTCTCGTGTTCGCAGCCGTGGTGTACTTCGCGGTTGCGGGCATCTATCTCGCGCTGCGCTATATCGTGTTGCCGCAGGTCGATTCGTTCCGGCCGCGCATCGAGCAACTCGTTTCCTCGCGCATTCACGCGCAGCTACATATCGGCCGGATTACGGCGGTCATGGCGGGTTCGCAACCCACCTTTCTGATCGACAATTTGCGTATCGACGCCGCCGACGGATCGCCCGGCGTAGCGGTGCCGCATGCGCGCGCGAGCATTGCGTGGGGCTCGCTGCTGCATCTTCGGCCGAAGCTTGCCGATCTCACCGTCGATGGTCCCGATGTCATCGTCGCGCGCAATGCCAAGGGCGAACTGACCGTGGCGGGCGTGCCTGTTCCCACGCATCGCACGGGTTCTGGCGCGTTCACGAACTGGCTGCTCGGACAAGACCGCATTCGTCTGCGCGACGGCACGCTGCGTTGGCGCGATGCCGAACGCGACGCGCCCGAGGTGGCGTTCAAGCGCCTGCAACTGACCATCCTCAACGACGGCTTGAGGCATCGGCTCGCACTCGATGCACCCGCCGACGGCGACGTGCTGCACGGCCCGCTCGATGTGCGCGCGGACTTTCGCCACGAGCCGTTCACCGCGATGGGCGCGCCCGCAAACTGGACCGGACGTCTCTACGTTTCCACCGGGCCGCTCGACCTGCCGACGCTCGGCCGCTACGTGAAGCTGCCTTTTCAGATCTACGATGGCCGCGTCGAAAACCGTATCTGGGTGGACTTCGCGCGCGGCCAGTTGCAAAAGGCAGGCGGCGATCTGAACGGCGGCAACGTTGCGCTGCGCGTGCGCGCCACCCAGCCGCGCCTCGAATTGCCGATTGCGCGCTTCGACTGGACCATCGACAAGAACGACACGGCCTACACGCTGAATCTGTCCGACATCCATGCCGAACTCGGTCAGCCCGCGCTCTCGGACGGCACGCCGGTCGCGCGTCTTCTGGCGGCGCATACGCTCACGGGCACGTACCGGCCGGCATCGGTTGGCAAGGGATTGATGTTTCGCGTCGCGGGCGATCACGTCGATCTCGGCATCCTCGCGGACTTCGTGCGGGCGCTGCCCGTGCCGCCGCGCGTGCTCAACGAACTCGTGCGCTTCAATCCGCGCGGGCAGATTGCGAACTACTCGATCTACACGGAGCGCGCGGCGCCGCGCAATGAAGAAGAGGTAAAGCAGCAGCACGAAAAAGGCGACGCCAAGCTCTTGCACTTCACGCTCAAGGCCGACTTGCAGGGTATCAGCGTGCAGGCGCAGGAACCGCCGCCGGGACTTACCGTGAACAACCATCCGCGTGCGGGCATTCCGGGCATCGAAAACCTGTGGGGTCATGTCGATGCCAACGAGGCGCAAGGCGCTATCGACATCGATACGAAAAATGCGGCCATCACCATTCCCGGCGCGTTCGATGATCCGCGTCTGACCTTCGATACGCTGCAAGGCCACGCAACCTGGACCGTCGCCGATGAAATCGCGCCCGGCGAATTGCGCCGCGCATTCACCATTCACCTCGACACGCTGCGTGTGAAGAACGCCGATGCCGAAGGCGACGTCACCGCTTCATATTGGAATCAGGGCCACGGGCGCGGCAATCTCGATCTCAAGGCGAAGATCGCGCACATGCAGGTCACAAGGCTCGTGCGCTATCTGCCGACGAGTCTCAACGAACGCGTGCGCGTCTATCTCGGGCATGCGCTGCAAGCGGGCGTGGCGCGCAACAGCGTGCTCGAAGTGCATGGCGACCTCACCAAGTTCCCGTATGCAAAGGCGCCGGACGCAGGCGTGTTTCGCATCGAGGCGCCGTTCACCGGCGGCCGTTTCGATCCGACGCCGTTCCCGCCGCGCAAACTCGCCAACGGCATGCCGAGCATCTGGCCGGGTTTCGACGGGATCGACGGCACGTTCAAGCTCGCGCAAAACAAGCTGCGCTTCGATGTCGAGCGCGGACATTATCGCGGCGTGAAGGTATCGAATCTGAGCGGGCGAATCGACGATACCGGCGACCGCGAATCGAAACTGTGGATCGACGGGCAAGCACGCGGACCGCTCTCGGACATGCTTCAGTATGTCGACGACAGTTCGCTCGGCCTGATGGCCAAGCACGCCACGCGCAAACTGCAAGCTAAAGGCGATGCCGCGCTCGCGCTTACGCTCGGCATTCCGCGATTCCGGCCGCCGCCGCCCGCGCCGCCGCTTCGCACCGAATACAAAGGCTCGCTCACGTTCGCGGACAACGAAGTCGCTTATGGCAATCTGCCGCCGCTCGAACATCTGCGCGGCAAGGCGAATTTCGCGGCGAAGACCGTGACGCTCGACGGACTGAACGCGCAACTGCTCGGCGGCGACGTGCGCGCGAAAGGCGGCGTGCAACCGGACGGCAGCTACACGTTCGATGTGAACGGGCGCATCGGCGTGGACGCGGCACAGCGTCTGAACACGCGTATAACGCCGCAGGTAGCGCAGTTCCTGAAGCGCATCGACGGTTCCGCGCCGTATCAGGCGCACGTGCATGGCGTGAAGAACGCGTTGCCTGTCGTGCAGGCGAGTTCTGATTTGACGGGCATCGGCTTCGATCTGCCCGCGCCGTTCGGCAAGGCAAAGGGCACGCCCATGCCGTTCGCGTTCACCTTTCAGCCCGCGCCTGGCGGGCCTTCGGATCTGCATGACGCGCAACTCACGTTCGGGCCCGTGCAGGCGCATTACTCGCTGCAGCAAATCGGCCGCGCGCAGGTCACGGTCGATCCGCAGAACCCCGCCGAGCCGATGAACATGCGCGCCCGGCTGAAGGTCGCGCGCGGCGCGATCGCCGTGAACAAGCCGGCGGCGTTGCCCGCCGAAGGCGTGTCGGCATCCGTCGATATGGACACGCTCGATGCCGACGCGTGGCGCAAGTTCATCGCCGATATCAACGCATCCGCGAGCGCTTCACCCGTGGCCGATACGGCCGCGCCCGCCTCGCCACCGATGAACGATATGGTCAGGCAGTTCATCCCGACGCGTGCCGACATCCACTTCACCACGCTCAAGCTGCTCGACCGCCGCTGGGACAACGTGCGGATCGGCGCGAACCAAGAGCCGGCGAATCGCAAATGGCAGGCGAACGTGGCGTCGAATCAGGTGACGGGCACGCTCGCGTTCACGCCGGGCGCGCTCAAGGGAAGTCCGGGCGCATTGCAGGCGCGCCTCGACAAAGTGGTCATTCCCGAGAAGATAGCGGCGACGAACGCGCCGGACGAACGCATCGTGAGCAAGCCGCCGCGCAACATGCCCGCGATCGATCTCATCGTGAACGAGCTCGTATATCGCGAGCACGATCTCGGCCGGCTTCAGGTCGATGCGCATAACGAAGTCGTCGCCGATCAACCCGTCTGGACGCTCGACAAGCTCGAACTCGCGAACCCCGACGCCACGCTCACCGCAAACGCGACGTGGCGCACGCTGCCGGGCGGCGTGGTCTCGACCGCTGTGAAACCCGCGAACGACGACACCCTTCCGCGCCGCACGGCACTCGACTTCAAGCTCGACGTGGACGACGCCGGTCAGTTGATCGACCGCTTCGGTCTGCCGCGCACGGTCAATCACGGCGCGGGCACGGTGTCCGGTCACGCGGCGTGGAACGGCAGCCCGACGACAGTCGATCCAAATTCGCTCGATGGCAACGTCGCTGTCGATTTGCGTCACGGCCAAATTCTGCGCGCGCCCGGCGCCGCGAAATGGCTCGGCATCTTCAGCTTGCGCAGCCTTGCGAATCTGCTCACGCTGCATTTTCAGGATGTCGTCGGCAAGGGACTGCCGTTCGAGAAAGTCACGGGCGACGCGCATATCGAACAGGGCATCGCGAGGACGGACGATCTGGTGATGATCACATCGCCCGCGCGCGTGCAGATGCAAGGGCTCGTCGACCTGCCGCAACGCACGCAGGATTTGCACGTGAAGGTCATACCGACCGTCGGCGCGGGCGCGGTCGCAATCGGCGCGGCGGTCATCAATCCGCTGCTCGGTCTGGGCGCGCTGGCCGCCGATCTCGCATTGTCGAAGTCCATTCAAAAGGCGTTCGAACTCGACTATTCGATCACCGGTCCCTGGTCCAAACCCGTCGTTCAGCGCCTGCGGGGCGATCAGGGTAAGATCGAAACACCTGCCGCCGCCGCTGTCCCTGCTGCCGTACCAGCAGTCGCTCCGTGAAGGCGGCACGGTTCCGCCCTATTTTCGTCACCTTTTTTGGCAAATGCGCACAAAAATATGAACGATAAATCGAGCGAAAGCGCGAATTTCCGCGTCGCCGCGCTGCAGATGGTCAGCGCGCCGGACCGCGATCGCAACCTGACCGAAGCCGGCCGGCTGATCGCGGAAGCCGCGCGCGACGGCGCCCAACTCGTGCTCCTGCCCGAATACTTCTGCTACATGGGCTTCAAGGACACCGACAAACTCGCCATTCGCGAGACGCCGGGCGCGGGTCCGATCCAGCAATTCTTGTCCGATGCGGCGCGCGAGCATCGCGTGTGGGTGATTGGCGGGACTTTGCCGTTGCAGTCGGCGGAGCCGGATCGCGTGCTGAACACCACGCTCGTGTTCGACCCCGCCGGCAAGCAAGTTGGGCGCTACGACAAGATTCATCTTTTCAATTTCGAGAAAGGCGAGGAATCGTTCGATGAAGCGCGCACCATCTGCCCCGGCAGCGAAGTGCGGACTTTCGACGCGCCATTCGGACGAGTCGGCCTTTCGGTGTGCTACGACCTGCGATTCCCGGAGCTGTACCGAAAAATGGGCGACTGCGCGTTGATGGTCGTCCCCTCCGCGTTCACCTACACGACCGGCAAGGCACATTGGGAAATCTTGCTACGCGCCCGCGCCATTGAAAACCAGTGCTACGTCCTCGCTGCGGCACAAGGCGGCAAACATGAAAACGGCCGGCGCACTTTCGGCCACAGCATCCTGATCGACCCTTGGGGCGAAATCATCGACGTGCGCGATGAAGGCGCGGGCGTCGTGGCCGGCCAGATCGATCCGGCGCGCATCGCGTCAGTGCGACAGAGCTTGCCGGCGTATCGGCATCGCGTGATCGGCTGAGACGCGCGCGCCAAGTATCTTGAAAATAGGTTTTCCGACGGTCTTGAAAGCGCGATTTTTTCTCCGCACATGACCGAACCCCGTCAGCCATTAGAATGGTCTGAAATATCACCGAACTCGCAACAGGCACCGCATGAACATCATCGAACCCGGCATTAGGAATCTGGTCACGGCGAAGGACGTTTTGCTTACGCCGTATGGCCTCGACGAGGGGCTTATCACGCGTACGCTTGCGGAAATTTTCACGCATCGCGTCGATTACGCCGACCTCTATTTTCAGTCCACGCGCAGCGAAGCGTGGAGTCTGGAAGAAGGCATCGTCAAATCGGGCAGCTTCAGCATCGATCAGGGCGTCGGCGTGCGCGCCGTCTCGGGCGAGCGCACGGCTTTCGCCTACTCCGACGATCTTTCGCCCGAATCGATTCGCCAGGCGGCGCACGCAACACGCGCGATCGCCAAGGCGGGCGGCGGCAAGCACAAAATCAAGTCGGCGAGCACGCTCACGGGCGTGTCGGGCCGCGATCTGTATCTACCCGCCGATCCGCTGCATTCGCTCGATTCCGACGCGAAGGTGAAGCTGCTGGAGCGCGTCGAGCAGATGGCGCGCGGCCGCGATCCGCGCATCACGCAAGTCATGGCCGGGCTCGCCGGTGAATACGACGTCGTGCTGGTGGCGCGCAGCGACGGCGCGCTCGCCGCCGACGTGCGACCGCTCGTGCGCGTATCGGTCACGGTGATCGCCGAGCAAAACGGACGCCGCGAGATCGGCACGGGCGGCGGTGGCGGACGCTTCGACTACGGCTATTTCACCGACGACATCCTGAACCGCTACGTCGACGACGCGGTGCACGCGGCGCTGGTGAACCTGGAAGCGCGTCCGGCACCCGCAGGCGCCATGACCGTCGTGCTCGGGCCGGGCTGGCCGGGCGTGCTCTTGCACGAAGCGATCGGGCACGGGCTGGAAGGCGACTTCAACCGAAAGGGATCGTCGGCGTTCGCGGGTCGTATCGGCGAACAGGTCGCGGCGAAGGGCGTGACCGTGGTCGATGACGGCACGCTGCCGAATCGGCGCGGCTCGCTCAACATCGACGACGAAGGCAATCCGACGCAGTGCACGACGCTGATCGAGGACGGCATTCTCAAGGGCTACATTCAGGATTCGCTCAACGCGCGTTTGATGAAGATGCCCGTGACGGGCAACGCGCGCCGCGAATCCTACGCCGCCCTGCCAATGCCGCGCATGACCAACACGTACATGCTCAACGGCGACAAGGACCCGAAGGAAATTCTGGCTTCGGTGAAGAAAGGCTTGTACGCGGTGAATTTCGGCGGCGGTCAGGTAGATATCACCAACGGCAAGTTCGTGTTTTCGGCGTCCGAGGCGTACATGATCGAGGACGGCAAGATCACGTATCCGGTGAAGGGCGCGACCTTGATCGGCAGCGGACCGGAATCGCTCAAATACGTGACGATGATCGGTAACGACATGTCGCTGGATACGGGCGTCGGCGTGTGCGGCAAGGAAGGCCAGAGCGTGCCGGTGGGCGTTGGGCAACCGACGTTGCGCATCGAAAAAATGACGGTGGGCGGCACGGTTTGATGTTTCTCGATGCGGGCTTTCCGCGTCGCTTCGGGCTGGGTTTGCGATTGCACGGGCCGGCGATGCGGGAATCCCGCGTTCTTCGATTGGAAGGCTTGCCAGCGCCGCGTGTTTGCGGTTATAAAAGCAGCTACCTGATTTTTTTGCGACAGACTTTTCTCTCTTAAGCCATGACCGCCAAGTTTTATTTTTATTTCTTTTGGCATCTCAAGCCGCTGGCGGATGGAGAGGGGTCGTTGCAAGTACGGTAAGTACGCAAAACCAAATTCCCGAAAAACCGCCAGCGAGTCTGGCGGTTTTTTTTTCGCCCTTCACACGTTGGTTTTGATTGAAAGAGACGCAGGAGAAAAGAAATGCCCCCGCACAATACCGACGATGTCCGCATTCGTGAGCTGAAAGAACTGACGCCTCCCGCGCATCTAATCCGCGAATTCCCTTGCGCCGAACCCGTGTCGGAACTGATCTACAACGCGCGCAAGTCGATGCATCGCATACTGCACGGAATGGATGATCGCTTGATCGTGATCGTCGGACCGTGCTCCATTCACGATCCCAAGGCGGCGATGGAATATGCGGGACGACTGATCGAACAGCGTAAGCGCTTCGCGGGCGAATTGGAAATCGTGATGCGCGTGTACTTCGAAAAGCCGCGTACCACGGTGGGCTGGAAAGGGCTGATCAACGATCCGTATATGGATAACAGCTTCAAGATCAATGATGGATTGCGGGCTGCGCGGGAATTGCTCATGCATATCAACGAGCTTGGTTTGCCGGCCGGCACCGAGTATCTGGATATGATTAGTCCGCAGTACATTGCGGACCTGATTTCGTGGGGCGCGATTGGGGCGCGGACTACCGAATCTCAGGTTCACCGTGAGCTTGCATCGGGATTGTCTTGTCCGGTGGGCTTTAAAAATGGCACAGATGGAAACGTCAAGATTGCCGTCGATGCTATCAAGGCCGCTTCGCAGCCGCATCATTTCCTGTCGGTCACGAAGGGCGGACATTCGGCGATCGTTTCCACCGCCGGCAACGAGGATTGCCATATCATTTTACGCGGCGGTAAATCGCCGAATTTCGATGCCGCTAGTGTCGATGCGGCTTGCAGCGATATCGGCAAGGCGGGATTAGCGGCCCGCTTGATGATCGATGCGAGTCACGCGAATAGCTCGAAGAAACACGAGAATCAGATTCCGGTTTGCGAGGATATTGGCAAGCAACTCGCTTCCGGCGATGAGCGAATTATCGGCGTGATGATTGAATCGCATCTGGTTGGCGGCCGGCAAGACCTCAAGCCGGGATGCGAGCTGACTTACGGACAAAGCGTGACGGATGCTTGCATCGGCTGGGATGAGAGTGTGACTGTACTCGAAGGATTGGCAGCGTCGGTTAAACAGCGGCGCATTGCACGAGGCGGTGGTAATTAAGATATAGACAGCGGCCGCTAACTCAGCGGCCGCTGTCTATTCATTCACGGTTAATCGGTTGCCGCGTCGCGCTGATGCTTCCACAAAATATCGTTCTGGCCATCCGCGCGATTCAAAACCCGCGCCAGTACAAAAAGCAAATCCGACAGCCGATTGACATACCGCCTCGGCGCTTCATTTACTCCGGCTTTATCGATTTTCCCCAGCGCCACGATCGACCGCTCCGCTCTTCGGCAAACCGTCCGCGCCACATGCGCCACTGCCGCCGCTCTCGATCCGCCCGGCAGAATGAATTCAGCCAACGGCGGCAACGTCCCGTTGTATTCCGCGAGCCAGTCATCGAGCTGCGCCAAATGCGATTCCTCGATCATCGAATGCCCAGGAATCGATAACTCGCCGCCTAAATCGAAGAGATCGTGCTGAATCGTCGTCAACGCATCGCGCACGTCCGTTGGCAGCGGTTCGCATAGCAATACGCCCAAAGTCGAATTCAATTCATCGACATCGCCGATTGCGGCAATCCGCGCATCGTCCTTGGAAACGCGACGGCCGTCGCCGAGCCCCGTGGTGCCATCATCGCCGGTACGGGTGGCGATCTTGCTCAGACGGTTGCCCATCGTTTTCTCCTTGCTCGTTGATTCATCGCTCGAAACGCGCGTTCACGCTTTGAACCGCGCCGAAACTCCGACCCATTATAGGCACGCGGTCCCACGGTTTTACCCGCCTGCCGCCCTCCATCTCATCGGCGTAAAATGAAATGGAAGTCGTGAAGCAAGCACTCGACCACGCCGAGCGCAGCAGCCCAACGAGCGCGACGATTAAGCACCGGCGCGCAAAACGCAACGTGCTCGATCCGTCGCCTGAAGCGTTTAGTGGCACGAATAAGCAACACGCGACGAATCCGCCGCGAAAATCGACCGAACAATCGCAGCGCCCAAGCTGCCCCGGAGACACCGTGAACCACCCCGCCGAAGCCGCACGAACCGCCTTCCGCCGCCCGTTCCCCGCCGCCCTGCTCGATGCGCTGCGCACAAGATTCGCGGAGCGCGTTTCCACCGCCCAGGCGGTGCGCGAGCACCACGGCCGCGACGAATCCCCGTTCGACCCGCAACTGCCCGACGCCGTCGTCTTCGCGCGCAGCACAGATGACGTGCAGGCCATCGTCAGACTTTGCGCCGAACACGACACGCCGATCATCCCTTACGGCAACGGCTCGTCGCTCGAAGGGCATCTGCTGGCAGTGCAAGGCGGCGTTTCCATCGACTTGTCGGAGATGAAAAACGTCATCTCGATCAACGCCGAAGACCTCACGGTCACCGTCGAACCCGGCATTTCGCGCAAGCAACTGAACGAAGCGCTGAAAGACACCGGCCTCTTCTTCCCGATCGATCCCGGCGCGGACGCGAGCATCGGCGGCATGTCGGCAACGCGCGCTTCCGGCACCAACGCCGTGCGCTACGGCACGATGCGCGAAAACGTGCTCGGCCTCACGGTGGTTACCGCCGATGGCCGAGTCATCAAAACCGGCACGCGCGCGCGCAAATCGTCGGCGGGATACGACCTGACGCGTCTTTTCGTCGGCTCGGAAGGCACGCTCGGCGTCATCACCGAAATCACCGTGCGGCTTTATCCGCAGCCCGAAGCCATTTCCGCCGCCATCTGCGCTTTCCCGTCGATGGGCGATGCGGTACGCGCCGTCATCGAAACCATTCAGATGGGCGTGCCCATTGCGCGCGTCGAATTCGTCGATTCGCTCGCCGTGCGCGCAATCAATCGTCATTCGAATCTGACGCTCGCCGAATCGCCGACGCTGTTCTTCGAATTTCACGGCACGGAAGCGGGCGTCAAGGAGCAAGCACAAACGGTGCAGGACATCGCCGCCGAGAACGCCGGCACCGGTTTCGAATGGGCGACCCGTCCCGAAGACCGCAGTCGTCTTTGGAACGCGCGCCACAACGCCTACTTTGCGATGCTGCAACTGAAACCCGGCTGCCGCGCCGTCACCACGGATGTCTGCGTGCCGATCTCGCGTCTCGCGGAATGCGTCGAGGAAACGGAAAAAGACCTGGTGGATTCGCCGCTTCCCTGCCCAATCGTCGGCCATGTCGGCGACGGCAACTTCCACGTCGCCATGCTGCTCGATCCGGCCAAGCCCGAGGAACTAGCGGAAGCCGAACGGCTGAATCACCGCATCGTCGAACGCGCGCTGATGGTCGGCGGCACCTGCACGGGCGAACACGGCGTCGGCTTGCACAAGATGGGCTTCATGATCGAGGAGCACGGCGAGGACGCCATCGCCGTGATGCGCTCGATCAAACACGCGCTCGACCCGAAAAACCTCATGAATCCGGGCAAGATCTTCGCGTTCGAGCAGTAATCGCGCGGTTTGCGCTTCATTTTGCGCACACGGCGACGGCAATGGACGCTGTCGCCGCAAGCGGGCAAGATGGACCGCGGTATCCGAATCATTCGTCGACGAAGAGCATCTGCGTCGATCAAACCGAACGAAGCGCCGCCGAGCGCCCGGAGGAGACATGAACGCACCCGACGAGCTCAAGACCGCACTCGTGACCGACACTTCGCCGAATTTGCCGCATGCGGACGCGCCTCGGTTCTCCGAGGAACAACTCGCGGCGCGTCAGCGCGATGTCGTGCAGGCGCTGATGGCGGTGCTGCCCACGCATTGCCTCCTGTTTCGCGAGGAAGACACGGCGCCATACGAGTGCGACGGTCTCGCGGCGTATCGCCGTCTGCCGCTTGCGGTCGCATTGCCGGAAACCGAAGCGCAGGTGCAGCGCGTCGTGCAGATTTGCGCGCGCCTCGACGTGCCGATCGTGCCGCGCGGCGCGGGCACGGGGCTCTCGGGCGGCGCGATGCCGATCCGTCATGGCATCGTGTTGTCGCTTGCGCGCTTTCGCAAGATCATCGAAGTCGATCCGTACGCGCGCACCGCGACGGTTCAGCCGGGCGTGCGCAATCTCGCCATATCGGAGGCCGCCGCCCCTTACGGGCTCTACTACGCGCCGGACCCATCGTCGCAGATCGCGTGCACTATCGGCGGCAATGTCTCCGAAAATTCGGGCGGCGTGCATTGCCTGAAATACGGCCTCACCGTGCATAACGTGCTGCGCGTGCGCGCGGTCACCATGGACGGCGATGCCGTCGAATTCGGCTCGCTCGGACCCGACGCGCCCGGCCTCGATCTGCTCGCCGTGCTGATCGGCAGCGAAGGCATGTTCGCCATCGTCACCGAGATCACCGTCAAGCTGATCCCGAAGCCGCAGACGGCGCAAGTCATCATGGCGAGCTTCGACGACGTGGTCAAAGGCGGCAACGCGGTCGCGGCGATCATCGCGGCGGGCATCATCCCGGCCGGTCTCGAAATGATGGACAAGCCCGCGACGCGCGCCGTCGAGCAATTCGTCAACGCTGGCTACGACCTGGACGCCGCCGCCATCCTGCTGTGCGAATCCGATGGCACGCACGACGAAGTCGCCGAGGAAATCGTCCGCATGACGGCGGTGCTGCGCGAGTTCGGCGCGTCGCGCATCCAGATTTCGCGCACGGAAAGCGAGCGGCTCAAGTTCTGGTCGGGCCGCAAGAACGCCTTTCCCGCCGCCGGCCGCATGTCGCCCGACTATTACTGCATGGACGGCACGGTGCCGCGCCGCTCCATCGGGCCGCTGCTCAAGCGCATCGAAGAGATGGAACAGAAGTACGCGCTTCGCTGCATCAACGTGTTCCATGCGGGCGACGGCAACATGCACCCGCTCATTCTCTTCAATGGCAACGATCTCGACGAATGGCATCGCGCGGAGGCGTTCGGCAGCGATATCCTCGAAACCTGCGTGGAACTGGGCGGCACGGTGACGGGCGAACACGGCGTGGGCATCGAGAAGATCAATTCGATGTGCGTGCAGTTCTCACCCGAGGAGCGCGACGCCTTTCACGCGGTCAAGCGCGCGTTCGATCCGCCCGGCCTGCTCAATCCCGACAAGGGCATTCCCACGCGCGCGCGCTGCGCCGAATACGGGAAGATGCACATTCGCGGCGGGCTTTTGCCGCATCCGGAGATTCCGCGCTTTTGACGAGTGCGCGATCCCGCTATCCACGTTTGTCCGACTGTGGCTGCGTTAAGCGCCCGGTACAATCGACCGGACGAGACGGAATAGAAAAAGCATCAATCAAGCGGGACACCCATGGAACAGGACGACATCGTCGCCGGCTGGTCGGAGCGAATTGCGCACGCCACCGAGACCGGCACGCCGCTGCGCATTCGCGGCGGCGGGACGAAGGACTGGTACGGACAGACGCTCCAGGGGGAGATTCTCGACACGCGCGCGCATCGCGGCATCGTCGAATACGATCCGGCGGAACTCGTGATCACTGCGAAGAGCGGCACGCCGCTCGCGGAAATCGAAGCAGCGCTCAGGGAGCACGGGCAGATGCTGCCCTTCGAGCCGCCGCACTTCGGCCGCAACGCGACCTTCGGCGGCTGCATCGCGGCGGGACTTGCCGGCCCGCGTCGCGCATGGACCGGCGCGCCGCGCGATTTCGTGCTCGGCGCGGTGGTGATGAACGGGCACGGAAAAGTGCTGCACTTCGGCGGCCAAGTGGTGAAAAACGTGGCGGGCTATGACGTCGCGCGCTTGCTCGCGGGCTCGCTCGGCACGCTCGGCCTCATGCTGCAACTGTCGATCAAGGTGCTGCCCCGCCCCGTCGCCGAAGCCACGCTAAAATTCGACATGCATGCAACGGACGGCGTGCGCAAGCTCAACGAATGGGGCGGTCATCCCTTGCCGATCACCGGCAGCGCGTGGCGCGACGGCACGCTCGCGCTACGTCTCGCGGGCGCGGAAGCTGCTGTTAAATCCGCGCGCAACACGCTCGGCGGCGAGGTGGTCGACGCCGTCGAAGCCGACCGTTTCTGGATCGGCATGCGCGAGCAGACCGATCCGTTCTTCGCGGTCATTCAGCCGCGCTCGGCGCTTTGGCGGCTCGCGTTGCCGTCCATTGCGGAGCCGCTGCATTTGCCGGGCGCGCAACTCATGGAATGGGGCGGTGCGCAGCGCTGGTGGATCACGGACACCGACCCGCAGACCGTGCGTATCAGCGCGAAACAAGCAGGCGGGCACGCGACCATCTTCCGCGCCGGTTCCGCGTATGACCGCAATGCAGGCGTGTTCACGCCGTTGCCCGCGCCGCTGATGAAGATCCATCGCGGGCTGAAGGCGGCGTTCGATCCGGCGCGCGTGTTCAATCGCGCCCGGCTGTACCCCGATTTCTAGGCGCCTCGATGCAAACCAATCTCGCCGATTTCATCCGCGGCACGGCCGATGGCGACGAAGCCGACGCCATCCTGCGCAAATGCGTCCATTGCGGCTTTTGCACGGCGACTTGCCCGACCTATCAAATTCTCGGCGACGAACTCGACGGACCGCGCGGGCGCATCTATTTGATGAAGCAGATGTTCGAAGGCGCGCCGGTCACGCGCAGCACGCAACTGCATCTGGATCGCTGCCTTACCTGCCGCAATTGCGAGAGCACATGTCCGTCGGGCGTGCAGTACGGGCGGCTCGTGGAGATCGGCCGCAAGGTGGTCGAAGAGAAAGTCGAGCGCCCCATGCGCCAGCGTTTGCAGCGGCGCTTGCTGGCGAGCTTTCTGCCGAACAGCACGCTCTTCACGCCGGCGATGAAGCTCGGCCAGCAGTTTCGCGGCATCCTGCCACGCAATCTGCGCGCGAAGATTCCCGTCCCGGAGAAGCCGCTCGCCGCGCCCACGCGCAAACACGAGCGCAAGATGCTGATGCTTTCCGGCTGCGTGCAACCGGCCATGATGCCCAACGTCAACACGGCGACCGCACGCGTATTCGACGCGCTCGGCATCGAGATCGTCACCGCGCCGGATGCGGGCTGCTGCGGCGCAATCCGCCTGCATCTCGGCTACAACGACGAAGCGCTCGACGACGTGCGCAACAACATCGACGCATGGTGGCCGTATGTGGAGAACGGCGTCGAGGCAATCGTGATGAACGCGTCGGGTTGCGGCGCGACGGTTAAGGAATACGCGCACCTCTTGCGCGACGATCCGGTCTACGCGGACAAGGCGGCGCGCATCGTCGAGCTTACGCGCGACCTCGCCGAAATCCTGCCGATGTACGAGGAAGAACTCATCGCGCTGGCAAGACGCCGCAGCGTGCATACGGTCGCCTACCATCCGCCGTGTACCTTGCAGCACGGGCAGCAGATTCGCGGACGCGTCGAGCATCTGCTGACCGCGCTCGGGCTCGAAGTGCGTTTGCCCGCGGATAGCCATCTCTGCTGCGGATCGGCGGGCACGTATTCGGTGCTGCAGCCAAAGCTTTCATACACGCTGCGTAATCAAAAGCTCGACCGGCTGGAAAAGACCGAGCCGCAGATGATCGTGTCGGCGAATGTCGGGTGTATCGCGCATTTGCAAAGCGGCACGTCCACGCCCGTCGCGCACTGGATTCAGTTGCTCGAGCATCTGCTTTACGGTTGAGCGCTTCGTATAATGGCTGGATTGCTTTTCAGGCGGCCAGCATGTCTATCGCTCAACATCTAAAAGAAGTCCGGCAGCGTATTGCGAAGGCCGCGGCGGACGCCTCGCGCGACGCCGCGTCCGTGCAGCTTCTCGCCGTCTCCAAGACCTTTCCCGCCGAAGACGTGCGCGCCGCGTTCATTGCCGGCCAGCGCGCGTTCGGCGAAAACTACGTGCAGGAAGGCATCGCGAAGATTGCCACGCTCGCCGACTTACGCAGCGACATCGAGTGGCACTTCATCGGGCCGCTGCAATCGAACAAGACCAAGCTCGTCGCCGAGCAGTTCGACTGGGTGCATTCCATCGACCGGCTGAAGATTGCCGAGCGGCTGTCCGCGCAACGGCCCGAAGGCACGCCCGCGCTCAATGTCTGCGTGCAGGTCAACGTGAGCGGCGAGGCTTCGAAGAGCGGCGTGGAACCGGCAGAAGCCGCCGCGCTCGCGCATGCGGTCGCGGCGCTTCCTGCCCTGCGCTTGCGTGGCCTGATGGCCGTTCCCGAAGCCGCCGACACACTCGACGCGCGACGCGAGCCGCACGCGCGCCTTCGCGAACTCATGAACAAGCTGCGCGCAGACGGTCTCGATCTCGACACGCTTTCCATGGGCATGTCCGCCGACCTCGAAGCCGCCGTGCTCGAAGGCGCGACCATGGTGCGCATTGGCACCGCGATCTTCGGCGCGCGCGACTATTCGCATTGATTTCACTCTCGACTACTTCACCATGAAAATTGCATTCATCGGCGGTGGCAACATGGCTGCCGCGCTCATCGGCGGTCTGGTCAAGCGCGGCGTCGCGCCGGCGGATATCTATGCCGTCGATATCAACGACGAAGCGCGCGAACGCACCGCGAAGCAGTTCGGCATTGCGACGGGCGCGGCCATCGACGAGAAACTCGCGGCCTACGACGCGATCTTGCTTGCCGTGAAGCCGCAAGTGCTCAAGAGCGTGGCCGAATCGCTCGCGCCGCATCTGTCGAAGCAAACCATCATCAGCATCGCGGCGGGCATTCGCGCGACGGATCTGTCGCGCTGGCTGAACGGCTATACGCAGATCGTGCGGACCATGCCGAATACGCCCGCGCTGATCGGCATGGGCGTGACCGGACTCGCCGCGCTGCCGGGCGTGAGCGACGACGCGAAGGCGCTGGCATCGCAAGTTCTGGAAGCGGTGGGCTCCTCCGTCTGGTTCGACGACGAAGCGAAACTCGATGCCGTCACCGCTATTTCCGGCAGCGGTCCGGCCTACGTGTTCTACTTCATCGAAGCGATGCAGGAAGCCGCGCGCGCACTCGGCCTTGACGAAGCCCAGGGCCGCGAACTCGCGGTGGCGACCTTCACCGGCGCGGCACAGCTTGCCGCGCAATCGGGCGAAGCGGCGAGCGTGCTGCGCGAACGGGTGACATCGAAAGGCGGCACGACGGCGGCGGCGCTGGCATCGTTCGAGGCTGAAGGTGTGAAGGACGCCATCGTGCGTGGCGCGCTTGCGGCGCAGGCGCGCGCGAAGGAGATGGGTGACGAGTTGGGCGGCTTGTGAAAACGTGAATCGTGCGCGGTGCGCTGGCAACTCGCATGCGCACAAAAGGAACTGGCGGCACGGCAACACGTAAATCTTTCGAGGTGCGCGGGCTTCGCACCCGCGCATTGAAGGATTCGCTCGCGCTCACCGCCGCCGCGCGAGCTCGCTCAACCGATATTGAGCACGCCATCGCGCTCGTTCAAATGAGCATGCAGCGGATCACCCTTGGCGATGGCAAGCACATTCGGTTCGACCGAATAAAACGTCTCGTAGCCAACGCCTCTCAGATAGTCGCGAATATCGTTCTCGCTGCCCTTGATCCATTCGACCAAAAGCGCAGGCTTGCATCGAAGCAAGGTCTCGCGCGCGCCTCTCAACACATCCATTTCCATGCCTTCGACGTCGATCTTCAGAAGATCGACGCGTTCGAGCTTCAGGGAGTCGATACTGATCATCGGCACCGTCGTGCTTGCGGCGGCATCGTAAGAGATAGCCTGGCCGATGAACTCGGTGTGCTCGCGCGGCCTGATTTCCAGACTGCCGAAGCTCGCCGAAGAGAAGTAATCCGGTTGCGGAATGCCGATCTCGCCCACGGACTCACCCAATGCAGCCAGCCTGGCCCTCGCATTGAGGCAGTTGTTGAGCGCGAGATTGCCGGCCAGCGCGTAGTAGATGATCTCCTGCGCCTCGAAACTCAGCACGCGTCCCCAGCCGTTCATGTGACGCGCCCATTCCACGGAATGCACGCCGATATTCGCGCCGCCGTCTATGGCGAATACGCCGTCACCGAAATAACGACGACGCAGCGCGAGAAGAGAGAGCACGAACTGCACTTCTTGCGGATCGAAGCTGGACTTGCTGAGGATCTGATGCCCGACGCCGTAGGTGTAGTTCGATACGGCGTTCTGCACGGCGTTGAAGTCGTTGCGATTGACGATCAGCGTGCCATGGTTTGACGCGGCGAGAATGAAGGCGATGGGGCGCTCGATGTGACTCATGCGGTTTTAAGCGTGTAAGTAAATCCGCAAGAGTCTAGCCATTGGACGGCTTCGCGCAATCAGTCGATGGCCCGAAAACTGTCATAAAGATGCCAGTCGGCATCATTCGGCGCATCAAGCCAGCGCGTAATGCAGCGCAATTCCCACGAACAACATGCCGCCGAGCCAGTTGTTATGTTTGAACGCAGCGAAACATCCCATGCGGTCGCGCTCGCGAATCAGCGCGTAGTGATAGACGGCGCATGCCGCGGCGGCAAGCCAGCCGAGCCAGTACGCCCAGCCAAAGCCAAGCGCCACGCCTATGCCCACATAGATGGCGAGCGTCACGGCATAGCAAAGCATGACGGCGAACACGTCGTATCGCCCGAAAGTGAGCGCCGATGTACGGATGCCTATCTTGATGTCGTCGTCGCGATCGACCATGGCGTATTCGGTGTCGTAGGCCACCGACCAGAACACGTTGGCCGCGAGCATGATCCACGCGAGCGCGGGCACGTGATTCTGCACGGCGGCAAACGCCATGGGAATGCCGAAGCCGAACGCAATGCCGAGATACGCCTGCGGTATGGCGAAGAATCGCTTGGTGAAGGGATAGCTGCCCGCGACGAACAGCGCGAACACCGACAGCTCTTTCGTGAGTGTGTTGAGCGGCAGAATCAGCAAAAACGCAAGGAGCGATAAAGCCGCCGCGAGCGCCACCGCTTCCCATGCCTTGATCTTGCCCGACGTGATCGGACGCTCGGCCGTACGCTTCACGTAGCGGTCGAAATCGCGGTCGGCGTAGTCGTTGATGGCGCAGCCCGCCGAGCGCATGAGAATGGTGCCGATCACGAAGATGACGAGCAGCATTGGCGAAGGATGCCCGTTGGACGCGATCCACAATGCGTTGAGCGTCGGCCACAACAGCAGCAGGCTGCCGATGGGTTTATCCAGGCGCACGAGGCGCATATACAGCGGAAGGCGGGCGAGCATGGCAAGGCAGCGAAAGTTCGATCGCCTATTTTAGACCAGCGTGCTGGCGCAAGCCCGCGCATTGCGCCCACAAAAAAACCCCGCGCACGGGGTTTTCATCGAAGCGTTTGAAGCTTTCCAAGCGTTTGAAGCCGAGACGTCAGGCCAGCATGGCGCGCAACATCCACGCGGTCTTCTCATGCGTCTGCATGCGCTGCGTGAGCAAGTCGGCGGTCGGCTCGTCGTTGGCGGCGTCCGTCGCGGGGAAGATTTCGCGCGCCGTGCGCACCACCGCTTCCTGACCTTGTACCAACTGGCGAATCATCTCTTCGGCCGAGGGCACGCCATCCGCTTCCGGAATGGTCGACAGCCGCGCGAAGTCTTTGTAGCTGCCCGGTGCATGCACGCCCAGCGCGCGAATACGTTCGGCGATGGCATCCACGGCGAGTGCGAGTTCGTTGTATTGCGTCTCGAACATCAGATGGAGCGTGTTGAACATCGGCCCCGTGACGTTCCAGTGAAAATTATGCGTCTTCAGGTATAGCGTGTACGTGTCGGCCAGCAGACGGGACAGCCCGTCGGCGATCTTCTTGCGATCCTCGTCGTTGATGCCGATGTTGACGGGAGGTGCAGCGTCTTTGTTCGCCATATTGACTCCGTGAAAGTGTGATTCGAACGTTGAGTGCGCCTATTGCTCAAGCGAGGCGCGAAGCTACAGACCGTCCGCTAGTTTATCGTAGAAACAAGGTCACTTTTTTATATGGCGCGGCTTTGCATGCATGGAAGACAGGCCGCCGCGTCGTGCTGACAGAGCGGCCTGTCTTCGTGTCGATAGACGTCCTGCCTCAGGCAAAAACGCCCGCGCCCGCGCCATGCAATGCACTGGCAACGACGAGCCCGTAACCCATCGCGACGGCGCCAAACGCAAGCGTCACGCGCACTTTGCGACTAGTGGCTTCGATATGTTTCATGGCCTGCTCGATGGTGTTGAATGCCTGATTCATGGTCGTTTCTCCCTGGCCGATCACGCGGCCGCCGTATCTTCCTCGTCCTGCTTCACGGCTACTTTCTGTCCGAGCTTGATAAGAGCATCTATCACGCCTGCCGCATAAGCCGGGTCCGCGCGGCGGAAGTGTTCGATCTGACGCGCGACGATCTCATCCGGTACGCCGAAGATATGCCGCGCGATATTGCCGAAGAACCGCTCGCGCTGCGCTTCGTCGAAGAGACGGAAAAGCGCGCCTGCCTGGCTGTAGTAGTCGTCGTCCTCACGGTGATCGAAGCGATACACCGTCCCCGCCGCGAGCGGCGGCTCGTTCACGCTCGCGTCCTGCGCGAATTCGCCAAAGCGGTTCGGCTCGTAATTGACGCGCGATCCGAGATTGCCGTCGACGCGCATTCCGCCATCGCGATGAAATGCATTCGCCACCGGCACGCGCGGCGCATTCACCGGAATCTGATGATGATTGATGCCAAGCCGATAGCGCTGCGTGTCGCCATAAGAGAAGAGGCGCCCTTGCAGCAAGCGGTCCGGCGAGAAGCCGATGCCCGGCACCACGTTGGCGGGCGTGAACGCGGCCTGCTCGACTTCCGCGAAATAGTTCTGCGCATTGCGGTTCAATTCGATCACGCCGACATCGATCAGCGGATGGTCCTTGTGCGGCCACACCTTGGTGACATCGAACGGATTGATGCGATAGCGCGCCGCTTCCTCCTCGCTCATCACCTGAATGCGGAAATTCCAGCGCGGAAACTCGCCACGATCGATGTTGTCGACCAGATCGCGCTGCGCGCTTTCCCGATCGTTCGCGATCACGGCGCCGGCTTCGGCATCCGTGTAGTTTTCGAGCGGCTGCTGCGACTTGAAGTGGAACTTCACGTAGAAGCGCTCGTTATCGGCGTTGATGAACGAGAACGTGTGCGAGCCGAAGCCATGCATCTGCCGATAATTCTTCGGAATACCGCGATCGCTCATGAGAATCGTCACTTGATGCAGCGATTCCGGATGACGCGACCAGAAATCCCAAGCGGCGACATTGCTGCGCGTGTTCGTGTATGGGTCGCGCTTCTGCGTGTGGATGAAGTCGGGAAATTTCAGCGGATCGCGGATGAAGAACACCGGCGTGTTGTTGCCGACCACGTCCCAGTTGCCTTCCTCGGTGTAGAACTTGATGGAGAAGCCGCGCACGTCGCGTTCGGCATCGGCGGCGCCGCGTTCGCCTGCCACCGTCGAGAAGCGCATGAAAATCGGCGTTTCCTTGCCGATCTCCGAGAAAATCTTGGCTTTCGTATAGCGCGAGATGTCGTGCGTGACGCGGAACGTACCGAAGGCGCCCGAACCCTTTGCATGCACGCGGCGCTCGGGAATCACTTCGCGGTCGAAATGCGCGAGTTTTTCGATCAACCAAAAATCCTGCAAGGTCACGGGACCGCGCGGACCGGCGGTTTGCGAATTCTGATTGTCGCCGACGGGTGCGCCAGCGGCAGTCGTGAGGCGTTCGTTGGTCATCGTGATACTCCTGTTTTTGCGTTGGCTTGAGATGAGTGATGCGACGGTTCGCCGAGATTCAGGCGACGCGGGCGAAGTCCGCTAGAACGCGCACGGCGACATGGCGCAGTTCGTTCCATGATTTGGCGATGGCGGCGCGGCGGTGCATGACGTTCCTCCGTGGGCTTGGCCGGAGTGGCCAAGCGCTGTCGATGGAGGAATCTTATAGAAAACTATCGAAAACAAAAATTTGATTGAATTTATCTATTCGATAGCTGGGGGCGGCACCCAAATAAAAAAGCCGTGACTTCGATGAAGGCACGGCTTTGCAATGAAACGTGAAACTTGCGGCGAACTCAGTTCACCGCCACTGGTATGTCCAGCTTTCTCACGCCAGGCAAATCGCAGGCAGCGATGGCATCACTGATCGCGTCGATGGCAGGCACGCGCGTGAAGCTCTTGCGCCACGCCAGCACGACGCGCCGGTCCGGGACGGGGTCATCGAACGCGACGTAACTAAGCAGGCCGGAATCGATGCCCGCCGCGTGCGGCTTCACTTCATGCACCGACATACGCGGCAGGACCGTGATGCCGACGCCGCTTGCCACCATGTGCCGGATGGTTTCCAGCGACGAGCCTTCGAAGGTCTTTTGAATGCCGTCCGCGTTCTGCGAGAAGCGCATCAGCTCCGGACACACGCCGAGAACGTGATCGCGGAAGCAATGGCCGCTGCCGAGCAGCAGCATGGTTTCCTGCTTCAAATCGTCCGGATCGATCTTCGCGCGGTTTTCCCACGCATGACCCGAAGGCATGGCGACGACGAACGGCTCGTCGTACAGCGCGCGCACCATGAGGCCCGTTTCGGGAAATGGCAGCGCCATGATCGCCACATCGATCTCGCCCTGCTTCAGCAGTTCGATCAGCTTGAGCGTGTAGTTTTCCTGGAGCATTAGCGGCATCTGCGGCACCGCCTTGATCATCTGCTTGACGAGCGTCGGCAGCAGATACGGCCCGATCGTATAAATGACGCCTAGGCGCAGCGGTCCGACAAGCGGGTCCTTGCCCTGTTTGGCGATTTCCTTGATGGCGAGCGTCTGTTCGAGCACGCGCTGCGCCTGCGTGACGATCTGCTCGCCGATGGGCGTCACGCTGACTTCGCTCGTGCCGCGCTCGAAGATCTGCACGTTGAGTTCGTCTTCGAGCTTCTTGATTGCCACCGACAGCGTCGGCTGGCTGACGAAGCACGCTTCGGCGGCGCGGCCAAAGTGCCGCTCGCGCGCAACCGCGACGATGTACTTCAGTTCAGTGAGCGTCATTGGAGGCCAATGGAATACATTGATTCGATAGGTTTATCTTATACACCCGCCAAGCGCAATTCGACAACTCTCGCGGCTATTGCAAACGCGGCTGTGTATTTAGCAAATAGGGACCGACGACGCCTGCTCAAGTTCATCCATCATGCTTTTAAATACTGTTCGCGCACGCCCAGCCAGCGGGTGAGATGGCGCGTAACGGCGTCCGGGAATGCTTCGAGCATGCGATCCGCGGCCGCGCGCGCGGGTTCGATCAGCCAGCCGTCGTTTTCGAGGCTGGCAAAACGCAGCATCGCCTCACCGGACTGGCGCGCGCCGAGAAACTCGCCGGGACCGCGAATTTCAAGATCGCGGCGGGCGATCTCGAAGCCATCGGTCGTTTCGCGCATCGTTTGCAACCGGGAGCGCGCGGTTTGCGAGAGCGGATTCGCGTACATCAGCACGCACACGGAAGCGGCGCTGCCGCGCCCCACGCGTCCACGCAACTGATGCAGCTGCGCGAGCCCGAAACGCTCCGCATGCTCGATCACCATCAGCGATGCATTCGGCACGTCCACGCCCACTTCGATCACCGTGGTCGCGACCAGCAATTGCACTTCGTTACGCGAGAAGGCGTCCATGACCGCCGCCTTTTCAGCGGGCGCAAGCCGACCGTGAACCAGCCCGACGCGCAGTTCGGGCAGCGCCGCGACGAGCGTTTCGTAAGTCTCGACGGCGGTTTGCAACTGCAGCGTCTCGCTTTCCTCGATCAGCGGACACACCCAATAAACTTGCCGGCCAGTCAGCGCCGCCTCGCGCACGCGGCCGATGATCTCGTCGCGGCGGCTGTCGGAGACGATTCTCGTGAGAATCGGCGTGCGGCCAGGCGGCAATTCGTCGATGGTCGAGACATCGAGATCGGCGTAATAGGTCATGGCGAGCGTTCGGGGGATCGGCGTCGCGGACATCATCAGCTGATGCGGCTGGAAGTCCTTCGCCCCGTTCGATGCTTTCTGCGCCTTCGCCCGCAGCGCAAGCCGCTGCGCGACACCGAAGCGATGCTGCTCATCCACGATCACGAGGCCCAAACGCGCGAACTCGACCGAGTCCTGAATGATCGCGTGCGTGCCGATGACGAGGTGCGCGGTGCCGAGCGCGGCGGCCTCGCTTGCGCTGCGTTTGTCCCGGGCTTTGAGACTGCCGGCGAGCCACGCGACCGACACGCCGAGCGGTTCGAGCCAGCCGCGCAGCTTGCGCGCGTGCTGTTCCGCGAGAATTTCGGTCGGCGCCATGAGCGCGGCCTGATAACCGGCGTCGATGGCCTGCGCCGCCGCGAGCGCCGCGACGATGGTCTTGCCGCTGCCGACATCGCCTTGCAAAAGACGTTGCATCGGATGCGCGAGCGTCAGTTCGTGCGCGATTTCCGCGCTGACGCGCTGCTGCGCGCCGGTCAGCGAAAACGGCAGCGCTTTCAGTAGACGCACGACGAGCGAGGCGGAATCGCCAGCGGCACGGCGCGGCATGGCAGGCGCGGCGCGAGTGCGGCGCTCGGCGTGCGCGCGCTTGAGCGACAACTGCTGCGCGAGCAGTTCCTCGAACTTGATGCGCGTCCACGCCGGATGCGTGCCGTCGATGAGCGCGGTTTCGTCGGAATCCGCGCGCGGATGATGCAGCGTGCGCACCGCGTCGAGCAGGCCGGGCACGTTGAGCGGGGCGAGATGCGCGCGCGCGATCGGCTCGGGCAGCAACTCCGGCAGAAACACGCGAAAGAGCGCGCTGTCGATCGCCTTGCGCAGATACGCCTGCGAGACGCCCGCGGTCGCCGGATAGACGGGCGTGAGCGCTTGCGGCAGCGGCGTGTCGTCATCGACGGGGCGCACGACCGGGTGCACCATCTCCAGGCCGAAAAAGCCGCCGCGCACGTCGCCGCGCACGCGCAGGCGCACGCCGACGGACATCTGCTTGACTTGCGAACCGTAGAAGTTGAGAAAGCGCAGCGTCAGGTCGTCGCCGGCATCGTCGCGAATCTTCACGAGCAATTGCCGCTTCGGCCGATACGCGATCTCGTTATCGAACACGACGCCTTCCGACTGCGCGATGTCGCCGGGAATGAGTTCGGCGATTGGCGTGAGCGACGTTTCGTCTTCATAGCGCATCGGCAGATGCAAGACGAGGTCGATGTCGGTCTTCAAGCCGAGCTTGGCGAGCTTGTCGGCGGGTTTGACGAGCTTGGGCGCGGTTTTGCCGGCGCTAGTCAGACCGGCGTTCCCAGTTTTCGCGGCCGACGCGGGTTGGGCGGCGCGAGTGGAGTGCGCGTCCGCCTCGCTCGGCTCCTCGAAGGTTTCGGCGGCGCTGTCGAAACCCGCGTCTTGAGCCTTCGCCGCCGAAGCAGTCGGCTGCGAATCACCGTCGTCGAGCGCGGACGCCCGCACCTCGCCTTCCGGCTGGATCGTGCCCGCCATGACCGGCTTCGGCGCTTTCTTCCGCGTGCGCGCGGCCTTCCCTTCGACACGCGCGCCGCTGTCTTCGGCGCTCGGAAACGCTTCGTCGGGAGAAGTCACGCGGCGGTCGGACAAGGGCATCTGCTCTCTTCGCAAGTACAATATGGGGTTTTGGTCGGCGCGCCTGTGCCGCCCTCAGGCAACATCGGGCAACTATCAAACGCCATGTTCACGCTTTCCGATTTCGATTTTAATCTGCCGCCCGAGCTGATCGCGCAGAGTGCGCTCACCGAGCGCAGCGCGAGCCGTCTGCTCGAAGTGGATAATCGCGTTTCGCCGGCCACGCTCATCGACCGGCGTTTCTCCGATCTGCCGAACCGGCTCGACGCCGGCGATCTGCTCGTCTTCAACGATACCAAAGTACTCAAGGCGCGCTTCCTCGGCCAGAAGGCCAGTGGCGGACACGTCGAAGTGTTGGTAGAGCGTCTGACGGGCGCAACCACCGCGCTTGCGCAGATTCGCGCGAGCAAGAGTCCCGGGCCGGGCACGACCATTCGCCTCGCCGATGCATTCGATGTCACCGTCGGCGAGCGCGTCGAACCGTTCTATACGCTGCATTTTCCGGCCGAATGCCTGACGCTCATCGAGCAATACGGGCGCTTGCCGCTTCCGCCGTATATCGAGCACGACCCCGACGCCTACGACGAAACGCGTTATCAGACCGTCTACGCAGCGAATCCCGGCGCGGTGGCGGCGCCGACAGCGGGCCTCCATTTCGACGATGCCCTCTTCGCCCGGCTCGACGCGCGTGGAGTCGAACGCGCCACGCTCACGCTGCACGTCGGCGCGGGCACGTTTCAGCCGGTACGCGTGGACAATATCGCCGAGCACAAGATGCACAGCGAGTGGTACGAGTTGCCGCAGTCGCTCGTCGATAAAATCGCGGCGGTGAAGGCGCGCGGCAATCGCGTGATCGCCGTGGGCACGACGTCCATGCGCGCGCTGGAAGCCGCCGCCCGCGACGCCGCCGAAGCCGGCCGCCCGCTCGCCGCGACGAGCGCCGAGACGGATATCTTCATCACGCCGGGCTACACCTTCCGCGTGGTCGACCGGCTCGTCACCAATTTCCATTTGCCGAAGTCGACGCTCCTGATGCTCGTGTCCGCCTTCGCCGGCATGGACGCGATCCGCGCGGCTTACCAGCACGCCATCGACGAGAAATACCGCTTCTTCAGTTATGGCGATGCCATGCTTTTGACTCGCCATTCCCAAACTTAACCATCTACGCGCCGGACGTATCGACCGAAGCTGACGGCTTGACTTCCATGGCCAGCGACAGCGCTTACCATGGCGACAATCTCTGCGCTCCCCGGCGGCCCAGGAACCACAATGACCGAGAATCACACTCCGCCCGACAACGGCCTCAAGTTCGAACTGCTCGCCACCGACGGACAGGCGCGTCGCGGCCGTCTGACGCTGAATCACGGCGTCGTCGAAACGCCGATCTTCATGCCGGTCGGCACCTACGGCACCGTCAAGGCAATCCAGCCGCGCGAACTCGAAGAGATTCGCGCGCAGATCATCCTCGGCAACACGTTTCATCTTTGGCTGCGTCCGGGTCTCGAGACCATCGGCGCGCATGGCGGGCTGCACAGGTTCATGGGATGGAACCGTCCCATTCTCACGGACTCGGGCGGCTTTCAGGTGTTTTCGCTGGGCGAACTGCGCAAGATCACGGAAGAAGGCGTGACGTTCGCTTCGCCGATCAATGGCGACAAACTCTTTCTCTCGCCCGAAGTGTCGATGCAGATCCAGAAGGTGCTGAATTCAGACATCGTCATGCAGTTCGACGAGTGCACGCCTTACGCCACGAACGGCGTACCGACGACGCACCAGGAAGCCGCCGACTCCATGCGCATGTCCATGCGCTGGGCGAAGCGCTCCATCGACGAGTTCAACGGGCTCGGCAATCCGAACGCGCTGTTCGGCATCGTGCAGGGCGGCATGTTCGAGGACTTGCGCGACGAGTCGCTCGCGGGTCTCTCGGAAATAGGCTTCCATGGGCTCGCGATAGGCGGCCTTTCGGTCGGCGAACCGAAGGAGGACATGATGCGCGTGCTCGATCACATCGGCCCGAAGCTGCCCGCCGACAAGCCGCATTATTTGATGGGCGTCGGCACACCGGAAGATCTGGTCGCGGGCGTGGCCGCAGGCGTCGACATGTTCGATTGCGTGATGCCCACGCGCAACGCGCGCAACGGCTGGCTCTTCACGCGCTTCGGCGACCTCAAGATCAAGAACGCGACGCACAAGAACTCGCAAAAGCCGCTCGACGAAAGCTGCGGTTGTTATACGTGCCGCAATTTCACGCGCGCTTATCTGCACCATCTGCATCGCGTCGGAGAAATTCTGGGCGCGCAGCTGAACACCATTCACAACTTGCATTACTACCTGGAACTTATCGGCGAAGTGCGCCAATCCATCGAAACGCACACGTTCGAGGCATTTCGCAAGACGTTCGCGGAGAATCGGGCGCGCGGCGTCGACTAAGGCGGGACGGATATCGCCCGGACAAGCATTACAATCGCCTTTCCGTCGCTCGCAACGGACTCTCGAAAGTCGCGGTAACGGCTTGATGCCAAAGCGCATTCCAGCCATTTGAGGGGCGCTGCGAGTGGTAGAATATCGGGCTAATTTCTGGCCCAGGTTTTCAAACGCATTTGCGAACGTCATTTCGAACGCAATTCTGAACGTATTAACGGAGAGACCAACGTGTCGTTCATTTCCAATGCCTTTGCACAAGGCACCGCCAGCAGCGCGGAATCGAGCCTGATGAGCTTCCTGCCGCTGATCCTGATGTTCGCCGTGTTGTACTTCATCATGATCCGTCCGCAGATGAAGCGTCAGAAAGAGCATCGCAACATGCTGTCGGCCATGGCCAAGGGCGATGAAGTCGTCACGAACGGCGGCATCGTCGGCAAGGTCACGAAGGTGTCGGAAGCTTACGTTGGCGTTGAAATCGCCGAAGGCACGGAAATCACCGTGCAGAAGGCTGCCGTCACGACCATTCTCCCGAAGGGCACCATCAAAGCGCTGTAAGGCCACGTTCCTTCGCGTCCGGCGCGGCCTCGCCACCGAGCCACCGGGTCTTCCCATGCGGTTCGCAGCGCATGACGCCGGACGCCCCCTCCCCCGCAGCCAACTTTCCGTTCGGCCATCCCCATGAATCGTTATCCCCTCTGGAAATATGTCGTGATGCTGGTGGCGCTCGTCATCGGTCTCGTCTACACGCTTCCCAATTTCTTCGGCGAAGCGCCTGCCGTGCAGGTATCGAGCGGCAAGGCAACCGTCAAGCTCGACTCCGCCACGCTTTCGACTGTCGAGAGCGCGCTCGCCGCGGCAAAGATCCAGTCCGACGAAGTCACGTTCGACAACTCGTCGGCGAGTGCGAACATTCGTGTGCGTCTGAAAGACACGGACACGCAGTTGCATGCGAAAGACATCATCACGAAGGCGCTGAACAGCGACCCGACCGACCCGCAGTACATCGTCGCGCTGAACCTGCAGAGCGCATCGCCGCGCTGGCTCTCCGCGCTGCATGCATTGCCAATGTACCTCGGTCTCGACTTGCGCGGCGGCGTGCACTTCCTGCTGCAAGTGGACATGGCCGGCGCGCTCAACAAGAAGCTCGATTCCGACGCCGCCGACGCGCGCACTTACCTGCGCGACCGCAATATCCGCGATGGCGGCGTGAATCGCGTGGGGCAATCGGTGGTGGTGAATTTCGCCGATGCGGCCGCGGCCGACAACGCGCGCACGTTGCTCACGACGGGCGTCGCCGAATTGCAATGGACCACGCGTCAGGGCGGCGACGGCTACCAGGTGGTCGGCACCTTCACGCCGGGCACGCAGCGCACGGTGGAAGACGGCGCGCTCAAGCAAAACATCACGACGCTGCATAACCGCGTCAACGAACTCGGCGTGGCCGAGCCCGTGATTCAGCAACAGGGTTCGGACCGGATCGTCGTCGAGCTGCCGGGCGTGCAGGACACGGCGAAGGCAAAGGACATCATCGGCCGCACGGCGACGCTCGAAGCACGTCTCGCCGATCCCGTGAACACCTACGGAAACGCGACCGACCCGGTGCCGCCGGGCGACGAAGCGTTCAAGCAAGGCGACCGCACCGTGTTCCTGCGCAAGCAGATCATCTTCACGGGCGACCGCATCATCGACGCGTCCACGGGCTTCGACGATCATCAGCGTCCGTCCGTGAATCTTCGCCTCGACTCGGCCGGCGGCCGCGCGGTGTCGAGCGTGTCGCGCGACAACATCGGCAAGCCGATGGCCATGGTTCTGTTCGAAAAGGGCAAGGGCGAAGTGCTGACGGTCGCGACCATCCAGTCCGAACTCGGCGACCGCTTCCAGATTACCGGCCAGCCGACGCCGCAAGCCGCCACGGATCTCGCGCTGCTCTTGCGCGCCGGTTCGCTCGCAGCGCCAATGGACATCATCGAGGAGCGCACGGTCGGGCCGAGCCTTGGCGCCGACAACATCAAGAAGGGCTTCGATTCGGTGCAGTACGGTTTCGCCGCGATCGCCATCTTCATGATCGTGTACTACATGCTGTTCGGCCTGATCTCCATGTTGTCGCTGTCGGTCAACCTGCTGCTGCTCGTCGCGATCCTCTCCATGCTGCAGGCCACGCTGACCTTGCCGGGTATCGCGGCTATTGCGCTTGCGCTCGGCATGGCGATCGACGCGAACGTGCTGATCAACGAACGTATCCGCGAAGAACTGCGTAACGGCGCGCCGCCGCAAACGGCGATACAGGAAGGTTTCAAGCACGCCTGGGCGACCATTCTCGACTCGAATGTCACCACGCTGATCGCCGGTCTCGCGCTGCTCGCGTTCGGCTCGGGTCCGGTACGCGGCTTCGCGGTCGTGCACTGTATCGGCATTCTGACCTCGATGTTCTCGGCGGTGTTCTTCTCGCGCGGCCTCGTGAACCTGTGGTACGGCGGCAAGAAGAAGCTGAAGTCGCTGGCTATCGGTCAGGTGTGGCGCCCGGAAGGCGGCAACACCGAAGCTGCGGCGGCCGCGTATCTCGCCGCCCAACGCGGTGACGATTCGCCCGTCGACGAAATCATCAAGACGGCGAAAGGCAAGACCAAGACGGCTGTTCCCGTCGCGGCGCCGCGTGCTCAGGTTCAGACGCCTGCGCGCGGCGGCAAGCCGAGCGTGCGCCGCCGTTCTGGTCCTGGCATCGATGAGGAAAAACCGGGTTCGCCCCGCTGATTGACTGAACCCCGGAGAAACGAAACATGGAATTCTTCCGCATTCGCCGCGACTTGCCGTTGATGCAGCGCGCGTTGATCTTCAACGCGATCTCGCTCATCACGTTCCTCGCGGCCGTTTTTTTCCTCGTGCATCGAGGCCTGCATCTGTCGGTGGAGTTCACGGGCGGAACGGTCATCGAGGTGCAGTATCCGCAAGCCGTGCCGCTCGAACCCGTGCGCGGCACCATGGCCAGGCTCGGTTACGCCGATGCGCAAGTGCAGAACTTCGGCACATCGCGCGACGTGCTCATCCGTTTGCCGATCAAGCAAGGCCTCACGTCGGCGCAGCAGAGCGATCAGGTGATCACCGCGCTCAAGGTCAACGACCCGCAAGTCACACTGCAACGTGTCGAGTTCGTCGGGCCCCAGGTGGGCAAGGAACTCGTGACCAACGGGCTGTTGGCGCTGGCTTGCGTGGTGATCGGCATCGTGATCTATCTGTCGTTCCGCTTCGAGTGGAAGTATGCGGTGGCGGGCGTTATCGCCAACTTGCACGACGTGGTGATCATTCTCGGCTTCTTCGCTTACTTCCAGTGGGAGTTCTCGCTGTCCGTGCTGGCGGCGATTCTCGCGGTGCTCGGCTATTCGGTGAACGAGTCGGTGGTTATCTTCGACCGGATTCGTGAAACCTTCCGCAAGCAGCGCAAGATGACGGTGATCGAGGTCATCAACCACGCGATCACGAGCACGATGTCGCGAACCATCATCACTCACGGCTGTACGGAAATGATGGTGCTCTCGATGTTCTTCTTCGGCGGTCCGACGCTGCATTACTTCGCGCTGGCGCTGACGGTGGGTATTCTGTTCGGTATCTACTCGTCGGTGTTCGTGGCTGCCGCGCTCGCGATGTGGCTGGGCGTGAAGCGCGAAGATCTCGTCAAGGACAAGAAGGACAGGTTCGATCCGAACGATCCGAACGCGGGCGCTCAGGTTTAAGGCGCGTCGTAACGATGGACAAGCAAAGGGCCGGTCTTCGAAAGGAGACCGGCCCTTCGCATTTGGCGCGGGCGCAAAAAAACCGCCTCACGTACAGCACGCGAGGCGGTTTCATTCCACAATCGATGAAACTTACTGCTTCACGCCTTCGGCCTGGATATGCAGCGTCGTCTTCAGGCTGAAGCCGTACGACTTGCCGTAGTCCATGCCGAAGTCGCCGCGATCGAACGTCGCCGACGCTTCCGTGCCGCACACTTCCTTCTTCATCATCGGATTGACGAAGCACTTGAAGGTGTCGAGCTTCAGGTTGAGCGGCTTGGTCACGCCGTGCATGGTCAGCGTGCCGATGACTTCAACCGGCGTGTCGCCGTTGAAGCGGATCGACGTGCCCTTGTACACCGCGGTCGGGTACTTGGCGACATCGAAAAATTCGGCTTTTTGCAGATGCTCGTCGAGCTTCGCGTTGCCGGTGTTGATCGATGCAATGTCGATCGTCACTTCAGCCGTGCCGGTCTTTGCCGCGCGATCGAGCACGACGGTGCCGCTGCTCTTGTTGAACTTGCCGCGCCACGTGGACACGCCGCCGAAGTGATCGGATTCGAAGCTCGGATACGTGTGGTTGGGATCGAGCTGGTAGGTATCAGCGGCCATTGCGCTGAACGAAAGGCTGGCTGCAAGCGCGCCTGCGGCGAAAACGGAAAATTTGTTCAAGTGCTTCTCCTGGTTGAATCGTTGCGATGCAATGAGTTGGCTTTGATTTGCTTGAGTCGGCCGCTTACTTCTTCGCGGCGACGATATGAAACTTGATGACGACATCGTCGGCGACCACCGACGTGTCTTTCCATTCACCCGTTCCAATGTCGAACTGGTTGCGCTTGATCGGCAGCGAGCCGTCGAACGTTTCCGTTGCGCCCTGCTGCGTGATGGTCACGGGCACCGTGACCGTCTGCGACTTGCCCTTGATGGTGATTTTGCCCGTCACCTTGTATTGATTGCCGCCCGCCGGCGCAATGGCGCTCGAAACGAACGTGGCGGTCGGATAGGTCGCGGCATCGAACCATTCCTTGCCGCGCACCTGCTTGTTGTAGTCGTCGTCGCCGAGATCGTAGCTGCCGGTATCGATCGTGATATTCGCGCTGCCGGCGGCGGGCTTGGCCGGATCGAACGAAATCTGCGCCGTGAACTTGTTGAACTTGCCGTCCGTGGGCACGTTCATCTGCTTCGATGTCGCGGTCACGCTGCTCTTGCTCACGTCCACTTGCGCATGTGCGCCGATGGCGAGCGCAAGCGAGCTCGCCGATACGGCGGCCAGCATCCAACGATTGAGTTTCACTTTCATGTGTACCTTTTCCTGATCGGGTCCGACGAACATCCGGTATTGGAAATCAAAAGAATGCTGGAACAAACAGCAGGCGGGAAACGCCTTGCCAACGCACAGGAAACAATCGCATCGGCGGCTTAGCGCAGAAACGGAAGCATGCGGCCGAGCAAGCCATCGCGATCGACGAAATGATGCTTGAGTGCCGCGAGCACGTGCATCACGACGAAGAAGAGCAACGTGTAGTTCAGCGCAATATGCACGATTCTCAGCGTCGCCTTCAAAGCCTTGTCCGGCCCGATGATGGTTGGCAACGGCAACACGCCGAGATAAACCACCTGCAAGCCGGCCGCGGAACTATAAAGATAACCCGATGCGGGAATCACCAGCATGAGTGCGTAAAGGAGGAAATGCGTGAGATGCGCCGCGCCCTTCTGCCAGCCCGGCATGTCGACGGGCATCGGCGGCGCGCGATGCGTGGCGCGCCACACGAGCCGCAGAACGGCAAGCGCGAACACGGTCACGCCAATCCACTTGTGCCACGAAAAATACTTGAGCTTGGTCGGCGTGAACCCCGGAATGTCCGTCATGATCCAGCCGAGATAAAAGCCGCATACGATCAGCAACGCAATCAGCCAGTGCAGGCCGATTGCCGTGGCGCTGTATCGTCCGGTCGACTGAGCCGACGCGATGCGAACGCTGCTTTCCATTTTGCTTCACCCTGATATTCATCGTTATGCGGCTGGCCGTCCGGAACGACGGGTCTTCAAGGCCGCAATCCTACATCAACAATACGGAATTGCCAGCGCGTGCGAGGTGTCTGCCCAATAGCCGCAAAGCCCCGCCGCCATTGACGCTGCGCGCTCTTTTGCTGCTACGTCGCACTGTTGCAACGAACTATTCCGCCCATGCAACGGTCGATTGATTCATTCGGCTTCAGTCGCCCGCACGCCCTGCAAGACGCCAATCACACGCCCGACGGACGCCCGACCGACGCCCAATGAGAGATAACGATGGAGCATGCGCCAATATTCCCGCGCTCATTTCACCGCGTCCACCACCTGTCCGCGCCGCCAGATAAGCGTCAGTCCCGCGACGTTTGTTACCATGCTGCTTCCGATCGCGCTGGCTCGTAATTTGCTGTGCTCGCTCCGAGCCGATCTTCGCGGCGCCAGATCAACCCGCATCAGAAGGCTCGGCTTCAGACCATGAACGAGAACGAACCGGATGAACTCATTGCGTGCCACGAATGTGACGCGCTTTTCAAGAAGCGCGCGTTGCCTCGGCATACGTCGGCGCGCTGTCCGCGTTGCGGTGCGCTGCTCTATCGCAGTATCGCGGGCAATCTCGATCGCATCAGCGCCATGACGCTCGCCGCGCTGATCACCTTCGTGATCGCGCAGGCGTTTCCCATCGTCGAACTGGACGCCAACGGCATCACTTCGCAGACCACGCTGATCGGTGCAATCGTTTCCTTGTGGAACGAGCAGATGGAGATCATCGCGGTGCTGGTGTTCTTCGCCACCATCTTCGCGCCGCTCGCCGAACTGCTCGCGCTGCTCTACGTGCTCGTGCCGCTGCGCGCGGGTTACGTGCCGCCGGGCTTCAATGCCACGTTACGCACCATTCAGTTCGTGCGTCCGTGGGGAATGATCGAGGTGTTCATGCTCGGCGTGCTCGTCACGCTCGTGAAGATGGTGAGTCTCGCGCGCGTGATTCCCGAAGCCGCGCTGTTCGCTTTCGGCGCGCTGACGCTGATGGTCGCCGTGGTCGTGAGCTTCGATCCGCAACGGCTGTGGGATATCGCCGAAAGGTTGCCCAAGCGCGCGGAACGCAGACAACGCATCGCACCGACGGTGAGGCAGAAATCATGAATCCGGATCAAACCAGCGCGGCCGTCGATGAACCCGCAGCGCCTCCGCCTACGCTCTACACCACGGCATCGCGCCAGAACGTCGTGGCGTGCCACGCATGCGGTCTGGTGCAGCCGCTCGCGCATACCATCGAAAGACAGCGCTGCACGCGCTGCGACGCGGTCGTGCACCGGCGGCACCCGGATGCCATCGCGCGCACGTGGGCACTTCTTATCAGCGCGGCGATTTTGTACATTCCGGCAAACCTGTTTCCGGTCATGCACACGTCGTCCATTCTCGGCTCCGAGGACGACACCATCATGTCGGGCGTCGCGCTCTTCTGGAACGATGGCGACTATCCGCTCGCGGCAATCATCTTCATCGCCAGCATTCTCGTACCGATGATGAAGCTCGCCACGCTCGGCTTCCTGCTCATCAGCGTACAGCGACGCTCGGTGTGGCGACCGCGCCAGCGGACCACGCTCTTTAGAATCGTCGAAGGCATCGGACGATGGTCGATGCTCGACGTCTTCGTGGTCACGCTCACCGTCGCGCTGGTGCGTTTCAAGTCGCTCGCGGTCATCACGGCGGGACCGGGAACCATCGCCTTCGCTTCGGTGGTCGTGCTTACCATGCTCGCATCCATGCAATTCGACCCGCGCCTCATATGGGACAACATAGAACCGTCAGGAAAGAAACATGACTAGTGGCCAGGGGCCGAACGGGCCGAACGAATCCACGCGTGGTGACGAGCCGTCGAAACAAGGCGGCGGACTGCCGCCCAATCTGCCGGAACCGGTGATCGAGCCACGCAGCCGCTGGCTGCCTTCGCTCGTGTGGGTCATTCCGCTCGTGGCGGCGTTGATCGGCATCTTTCTGGTGGTCAAGACGGTGACGAGCCGTGGACCGACGGTGACCATCAGCTTCGTCAGCGCGGAAGGGCTCGAGACCGGCAAGACCAAGGTGAAGTACAAGGACGTGGACATCGGCACGGTCAAGTCGATCACGTTGTCGAAAGACCATTCACGCGTACTCGTCGATGTGCAACTCACCAAGGAAGCCACCGATTTCGCCGTGAAGGACACGCGCTTCTGGGTCGTGCGCCCGCGCGTGGCGGCAAGCGGGGTGACGGGGTTGTCCACCTTGCTCTCGGGTGCGTATATCGGTGTCGATGCGGGCAAGTCCTCCGAGGATCAGAGCTATTTCGTCGGGCTGGAGACGCCGCCCGCCGTCACGGCGGATCAGAAAGGCCACACTTTCACGCTGCACGGAGAATCCCTCGGTTCGTTGGATATCGGCTCGCCGGTCTATTACCGGCGCGTGCAGGTCGGTCAGGTGACGGCGTTTTCGCTCGACAAGGACGGCACCGGCGTCACCATGCAAGTGTTCGTCAATTCGCCCTACGATCAATACGTAGGCGGCAATTCGCGCTGGTGGCATGCGAGCGGCGTGGATCTGCGCCTGGATTCGAGCGGCTTCACGCTGAACACGCAGTCGCTCGCGACGGTGATTCTCGGCGGCATTGCGTTCCAGACGCCGCCGAACCAGCAGTCGGGTGCGCAGGCAAAGGACAACTCCACGTTCCGCCTCGCCGCCGACCAGGCCGACGCCATGCGCGATCCGGACGGCGAACCCGTGCACGTGGTGATGAACTTCAATCAGTCGCTGCGCGGCTTGTCGGTCGGCGCGCCGGTCGATTTCCGCGGCATCGTGCTCGGTCAGGTGACGGGTATCGGCGTGCGCTACGACCAGGAATCGCATTCCTTCATGATGCCGGTGACGATCGACCTCTATCCGGACCGCCTCGGCCGGCGCGCGAAGGAAGCGCTCCCCGACAAGGGGTCGCCGGCGAGCCAGGACATGCTCAATCTGCTCGTCAAGCGCGGTCTGCGCGGCCAGTTGCGCACGGGCAATTTGCTGACGAGCCAGCTTTACGTCGCGCTCGACTTCTTCCCGAAGGCGCCGGCCGCGAAGGTGCTCGCCAACACAGACCCGATCGAGTTGCCGACCGTGCCGAACACGCTCGACGAATTGCAATTGCAGATCGCCGACATCGCCCGCAAGCTCGACAAGATTCCGTTCGACGAGATCGGCACGAATCTGAACGGCTCGCTCAAGCAGGCCAATGCGCTCTTCAAGCAACTCGATACGGAAGTCGTGCCGGAAATGCGCAGCACGCTGACCGAGGCGCAGAAAACCTTCGGCGCGGCGCAATCGACGCTTTCGCAAGATTCGCCGGTCCAGTCCGACGTGCGTCAGGCCATGCAGGAACTCACGCGGACGCTGCAATCGCTCAATGCGCTCGCCGATTATCTGGAACGCCATCCGGAATCGCTGTTGCGCGGGAAAACGGGAGAAAAGCCATGAGGTTCGTCGCGTCGTTGTTGACTCTGGGCGCGGCAGGCGTGCTCGCCGCCTGCGCCTCGTCGCCGTCGAGCCGCTTCTACACGCTCACCGGAACGGACGCGCCGGGCGCGGCGCCCGCGCAGCCGGCCTCGCTCTATTTCGAACTCGCGCCGGTGGACATGCCGCAGCAGGTCACGCGCAACCAGTTGGTCGTGCAGACGAGCCCCGCGCAGGTCAAGGTGCTCGAAACGGAACGCTGGGCCTCGCTGCCGTCCGACGAAATGCGGCGCGCGCTGTCCGCGGATCTGACACGCCAGCTCGGGGCAATCGATGTCTCGGGCACGGCGCGGCCGGAAGGAACGCCGCTGTATCGCGTGAAGGTGAACGTGCAGCGCTTCGAATCGTGGCCGGGCTCGCGGGCCGTGATCGACGCCGTGTGGAGCGTGCAGACATCGGCGGGAGCGCAGACGACGCTCACGTGCCGGACCGTGGCGCAGGAACGCGTCGGCGATGGTTTCGATGCGCTCGTCGACGGGCATCGGCAGGCGGTGAGCGAGATTGCATCGGCGATTTCGAGCGGCGTGCGAAGTGTCGCCGCGCTGCCGCCCGCGCCCGCCGTGTCGTCGTCCGCGAAGGGCAAGACGCCCGCCAGCCCGCCGAGTGCGCCGCTCTTGCCGTGCCCGGCGGGGAATCTGGCGGCGTTGTCACCAGACGACACCCACGCGCGGCGTCCCCTGTAATTTGCCGATGGCTTGCGTGCGTCCGTTAAGATCATTCTCGACTGCATTAAGAAATGATCGCGAAGATAGATAATGAAACTGATCGGTTCGCACACAAGTCCATACGTCCGCAAGGTTCGGATCGTCATGGCAGAGAAGAAGATAGATTGCGAACTGGTGCTCGAGGACGTATGGGCATCCGATTCCAAGATCCACGACTACAACCCGCTCGGCAAGGTGCCCTGCCTGATTCTGGACGACGGCGAAGCGGTGTTCGATTCGCGCGTGATCTGCGAATTCGTGGATACGCTCACGCCTGTCGGCAAGCTTCTGCCGCAGGAACGCCGCGAGCGCACCGAAGTGCGCTGCTGGGAAGCGCTCGCCGACGGCATGCTCGACGCCGCCGTGCTGATTCGCCTGGAAGGCGTGCTGCGTGAGGAAGGACAGCGCAGCGAGGCGTGGATCAAGCGGCAGCGTTTGAAGATCGACGACGGCATTCGCGCAATGGCGCGCGGTCTTGGCTCGAAGCAATGGTGCTCGGCGAACCGCTTCACACTTGCCGATATCGCCTGTGGCTGCGCGCTCAGTTATCTGGATTTCCGCCTGCCGGAGTTGAATTGGCGCGATGCGCACCCGGCGCTCGATAAGTTTTACGCGCGGCTTGCGCAGCGGCAGTCGTTCGTGGATACGGCGCCGGCTTGAACGCGAGCGGACGCTTCGCTTCCCGGATTGACGCGGCCTCGACGGCCGCGTTTGCTTTGTTAAACGCTACGCGTGGCCCATTCAGCATTGGCAAATCGATCTTGTCACGATAATCGCGGCAAATTTGCGATTGTTTTGCGGCTTGCTTCATACGACGACTGCTGCACGAAATCGTCACTAATCCGCAATTCAAATTGAATCTACTCCTAGATAGATTTTCGTAACGTTTAACCCGTTGCACATAATTAATATGCGACGGAATTCAAGCCGCAAGCTTTAAACGGCGGCTACTGTCGCTCAATTGTCCGCACCGACACCATTCGAAGGCAAAGTAAAACACCTCCCGTCAAAATCTATCTACCTAGAGATAGGTTACACAACGCGAAAATCCATGAAATCCACATAGTTATCCACAGGGTTATCTACCGTCTGACAGCGTCGACAACTTCGTCCAGTCTGGCGCGCGTTTGAAACAGCCGGCAAGCAAGCAAACTGCCTTGAAATGCGGCATATAAGGCGCGCGCCGCCGCTTCTGGCTTGCCACCCGCATCGAGCGTGTCTTGCGCTTCACCTTCCGCGAGCACTTTCGCCAGCCAATTCTCGTTCGCCTTGAAAAAACCCTGCACGGCTTGACGAACCTTTTCGGGTAACGAATCGAAATCCGCCGAAAGCATGCCGCACAGGCACACTTGCTTCCCGTCGCCGAGAATGCGCCCAAACAGTTTCGTGTATCGATCGAGTTTTTTGTCGGCCGCCGCGGAACTGTCGATGGCATAGACCGACGACATGACATCCGCGCTGTAGGCGTTCACGGCTTCCAGCGCCAGGTCTTCCTTGGCGGGAAAGTAGTAATGGATGCTCGACGTCTTTACGCCGACCAAATCGGACAAATCGCGATAACTGAAGCCGTTGTAACCGCGCGTCATGATGAGCGTCTGTGCATGTTCCAGCAGTGCTTCGCGTACGGTGTTCTTGTCCATTGCGCAGTCTCCGGATTTTTTGACACTAACAATAGTTATCGCATCCCACGCCGGAGAATTTATCTATCGCTAGATAGACAGTCAAGCACTTGTATCAAAAAAGCTTTATTGCGTCGGTGGAAGTCGGCGAGTTTCGATGATCCTGAAAACTCGCCGATAAGCGTCAAAGCGCCTGCGTGGCCAACTGCTCCGCGCTCATCGCGGAGTCTGCCCCGAAGCCGCCTGTTCGATGATGCCGCCGCCAAGACACACATCGCCCTGATACAGCACCGCCGATTGCCCCGGCGTCACCGCCCATTGCGCGTCGTCGAAATGGAGCGCGAAGCGGGCATCGTCGGCGCGCGAGAACTGGCACGCGGCATCCTGTTGCCGATAGCGCGTCTTCGCGCCACAAGCCGCGCCTTCTTCCGGCGCGAACCCGGCGACCCAACTCGTGTTTCCCGCTTCCAGCGTGTTCGACAAGAGCCACGAATGGTCATGCCCCTGCACGACATAAAGCGTGTTGCTTGCCATGTCCTTGCCCGCGACGAACCATGGCTCGCCGCTGCCGTCCTTCGCGCCGCCGATACCAATGCCCTTTCGCTGCCCAAAGGTATAGAACGCCAGTCCGATATGCTCGCCGACGACCTTGCCATCCGGCGTCTTCATCGGACCGGGCTTGGTCGGCAAATAGCGATTCAGGAATTCGCGAAACGGCCGTTCGCCGATAAAGCAGATACCGGTCGAATCCTTCTTCTTCGCGTTCGGCAAACCGATCCGGGCCGCGATCTCGCGGACCTGCGTCTTCGGAATTTCTCCGAGCGGAAACAGCGTCTTCGATAACTGCTGCTGATTCAACCGATGCAGAAAGTACGACTGATCTTTCGTGGAATCGGTCGCCTTGAGCAACTGGAACAGGCCGTCTTGCTCGCGCACGCGCGCGTAATGCCCAGTCGCGATGGTTTGCGCGCCGAGCGACATCGCGTGATCCAGGAACGCCTTGAACTTGATCTCGGCATTGCACAGGACGTCCGGATTCGGCGTGCGGCCGGCCGAGTACTCGCGCAGGAACTCCGCGAAGACGCGGTCCTTGTATTCCGCGGCGAAGTTCACGGCTTCCACGTCGATGCCGAGCAGATCCGCCACCGACACCACGTCGATCCAGTCCTGACGCGTCGAGCAATATTCGCCGTCATCGTCGTCTTCCCAGTTCTTCATGAAGAGGCCGACGACGTCGTAACCCTGCTCTTTCAGAAGCCATGCCGTGACCGACGAATCCACGCCGCCCGACATGCCCACCACTACTCTGCGCTTGCTCATAGGAATACCGCGGCTCAAGTCTGCTTAAGAGGCGCGACCGGCGCGACCGAATGCGTATGAATGAAATCGAGCGGCACGCGCCGCCCGGATAAATAATCGTCGACCCGCTGCATGACGAGCGGCGTCCGATGCCGCTCGCTGATCGCGCGGAGCTCGTCGGCGGTCAACCACATCGCGCGGACAATGCCTTCGTCCAGCGCCCGCCCCGCCGTCTCGCCGAGCGACTTGCCGCAAAACGTAAAGCTCAGATACGTGACATCGCCGCTCGCCCGCGTGAAGTGCGTCATGTACGCGCCGACGAGGGCCTCGGGTTCGAAGCGATGCGCCGTTTCCTCCAGCGTCTCGCGGATAGCTGCCTGAACCAGCGATTCGCCTGCTTCCAGATGACCGGCAGGCTGGTTGATTTTCAGGCCGCCGGATGTGTGCTCCTCGACGACGAGGAAGCGTCCATCGGCTTCGATGACCGAAGCCACCGTGACGTGAGGAACCCAAGTATCTGATTTCATGTTCGATATTTTATCGTGCCGACGCTCATCGCGCCCGGCGCCGTCGAAGCTCGCTCGTGAAAACGAGTGACAACCCTCGGCGGGAAAGAACGAGTGCCGGATCGGCTCATTCTTCGGTTACAGTGGAGACAGCCGTTGATTCCAGCATTTGAAACGAAACTCAGCCCCGAGTTTCCTGACGCCAGCCCCGGCGCGGAAGCGAGAAGACAGGAGGATTCGAATATGCACATCGGAGTGCCTGCTGAAACGGGGGCGAACGAGGCGCGCGTCGCCGCCACGCCCGAAACGGTCAAGAAACTCGTCACTCAGGGGCATCGTGTTTCGGTGCAAAGCGGCGCGGGCTTGCGAGCAAGTTATGTCGACGACGCCTTCGCGCAATCGGGCGCCGATCTCGTCGATGCCGCCACCGCTTTTTCCGCCGAACTCGTTCTGAAAGTTCAGTCTCCGGGCATCGACGAACTCGCGTGGCTCACGCCGGGCGCCGTGGTCATCGGCATGCTCGATCCATTCAATACCGAAAACACCGCGCGGATCGCCGCCACCGGCGTGACGGCGTTCGCGCTCGAAGCCGCGCCGCGCACGACGCGCGCGCAGAGTCTCGACGTGCTGTCGTCGCAGGCGAACATCGCGGGATACAAGGCGGTGCTCGTCGCCTGCCAGTATTACCAGCGCTTCATGCCGATGCTGATGACCGCCGCCGGCACCGTGAAAGCCGCGCGCGTGCTCGTGCTGGGCGCGGGCGTCGCGGGACTGCAGGCGATTGCGACTGCCAAGCGCTTGGGCGCCGTGGTCGAAGCGTCGGATGTGCGGCCAGCCGTGAAAGAGCAGATCGAATCCCTGGGCGCGAAGTTCGTCGATGTCCCCTTCGAAACCGACGAGGAACGCGCGGCGGCGGAAGGCGTGGGCGGCTACGCGCGGCCCATGCCGCCGAGCTGGCTCGCGCGTCAATCAGCGCAGGTGCATGAACGCGCGAAGGCGGCGGATATCGTCATCTCGACCGCGCTGATTCCCGGCCGTCCCGCGCCCACCTTGCTGTCCGTGGAAACGGTCAAGCATATGAAACCGGGCTCGGTGATCGTCGATCTCGCGGCGGGACGCGGACCCGAATTCGACGGCCGCAAAGGCGGCAACTGTCCGCTCACCGAAGTCGATCAGGTGGTGATGAAGCATGACGTGCATATCGTAGGCTTCACGAATCTGGCGTCGATGGTCGCCACCGACGCCTCCGCGCTCTACGCGCGCAACCTGCTCGACTTCCTGAAGCTGATCATCACGAAGGAAGGCACGCTCAACATCGACCTTGCGGACGATATCGTCGCGGCCACGCTTCAGTGCCGCGACGGACAAGTCACGCGCCCGGCGGCTTAAGCACACGGAGATCAACATGGACGTCATCAATCACACGGTGATCAATCTCATCATCTTCGTGCTGGCGATTTATGTCGGCTACCACGTGGTCTGGAACGTCACGCCCGCGCTGCACACACCCTTGATGGCGGTGACGAATGCAATCTCGGCAATCGTCATCGTTGGCGCGATGCTCGCGGTCGGTCTGACAATCGGCGGCGCTGGCAAGTTCTTCGGCACGCTCGCGGTGCTGCTTGCGGCGGTGAACGTGTTCGGCGGCTTTCTCGTGACCCGGCGAATGCTTGAAATGTTCAAGCGCAAAGAGCCGAGAAAACTCATCAAGAAGGAGGGCGCGTAAATGAGCATGAACGTCGTCACTCTTCTGTATCTCGTCGCTTCGGTATGCTTCATTCAGGCGCTGAAGGGCTTGTCCAATCCGAAGACCGCGCGCATCGGCAATACGTTCGGCATGGCGGGGATGGCGATCGCCATCGTCACCACGCTCGCGCTCATCGCGAAGCAGGCTTCCTATCTCGGTTCCAATCTCTCGCTCGGACTCACGCTCTTGTTCGCGGCGCTTCTGATCGGCGGCGCGGCGGGCGCCTATATCGCGGCGAAAGTCGAGATGACGAAGATGCCCGAACTCGTCGCCGCGATGCACTCGCTGATCGGGCTCGCGGCGGTCTGCATTGCGTATGCCGTGGTGTCGGAACCTTCGGCGTTCGGCCTTGCGCCGCCGGGCTATTACATGCCGTACGGCAATCGCGTCGAGTTGTTCATCGGCACGTTCGTCGGGGCGATCACGTTTTCCGGTTCGGTGATCGCGTTCGGCAAGCTGTCGGGCAAGTACAAGTTCCGGCTCTTTCAGGGCGCGCCCGTCACGTATTCGGGACAGCATCTCATCAACTTGCTCCTTGCCGTGGCGATGATCGGCTTCGGCGTGATTTTCATGCTGACGCAATCATGGTTGCCGTTCATCGTGATGACGTTGATCGCGTTCGCGCTGGGCGTGCTCATCATCATTCCGATTGGCGGCGCGGATATGCCGGTGGTCGTGTCCATGCTCAATTCGTACTCGGGCTGGGCGGCGGCGGGCATTGGTTTCTCGCTCAACAATCCGATGCTGATCATCGCGGGTTCGCTGGTGGGATCGTCGGGCGCGATTCTGTCCTACATCATGTGCCGGGCGATGAACCGCTCCTTTTTCAACGTGATTCTCGGCGGCTTCGGCGGCGAAGCGGGCGGCCCGGCGGTGGGCGGCGCGCAGGAACAGCGCCCGGTGAAATCCGGTTCCGCCGATGACGCGGCCTTCATGCTCGGCAATGCGGAAAGCGTGGTGATCGTGCCGGGTTACGGGCTTGCGGTGGCGCGCGCGCAGCATGCGCTGAAGGAATTGACGGACAAGCTCGTGGAGAAAGGCATCGACGTGCGCTATGCGATTCACCCGGTCGCGGGGCGCATGCCGGGGCACATGAACGTACTGCTCGCCGAAGCGGAAGTGCCCTACGAAATGGTGCAGGAGATGGACGACATCAACAGCGAGTTCGGGCAAGTGGATGTGGTGCTCGTGCTCGGCGCCAACGACGTGGTGAATCCCGCGGCGAAGACCGACCCGAAATCGGCGATTGCGGGCATGCCGATTCTTGAAGCGTACAAGGCGCGCACGATCATCGTGAACAAGCGGTCGATGGCGGCGGGCTACGCCGGGCTCGATAACGAACTGTTCTATATGGACAAGACGATGATGGTTTTCGGGGACGCGAAGAAGGTGGTGGAGGATATGATGAAGGCGGTGGATTGAGGGGCTGACGTTCATTTTTGCCTGGTCCGAGGGAGCATCTGGACCAGGCAAGCATCAGTTATGAAAATCTTGAATCCGCATTGCGAGCGAGAGCAGATCACGATGATAGTCGTAACGCGCGACCACGCTGCTCAGGAAGAGCGCACCGATGGCAAAACCCACTTGCGTAGAAGTGGTCCCCAGCGCGACGAGACCCGCTGCTGCAGCCTCGAAGCTCTTAAAGTGAATAATCGCATCCACACCTTTAAGGGTTCCACTCGCTTCGACAAGAGTCGCGACTAGTGCCGATAGCGCGATTTTGTCGACGGACCCAATGCATCGTGCAATGGCGGCTTTTCGACGCTCGGAGACAATACGAATCCATTCGGTGGCGCTCTGCAAGTCTGCTGTTGGAAATGCAGCTAACCTGCTGGCAAACGTCATATCGTGCTCGAACTCTTTTCGTTCGCGCAGGTTCTCGTACTGCCTAAACTGAAAGGCTAGCTTTAATTGGCCGCTTTCTGGCCAAGCGATAACAAGATTGGAAACCAGCCAGATCAACCAGACGACTGTAAAGGTTAGCAGCCAACCCGTCCTCCCAGGCAGAAATTGATGTTTTGCCATCCAAGCGAAAAACCCTGCGAGGAAGACAACGAAGAAACCTCCATAAAAGACAATACTTGTTAGCCGCTTTCTCTTTTGATGTTGCGGCTTTTTTTCTTTCTCAAGAGCTTTCGCTCTGAGTGGCTCTGCATCTCTGAGCGCGTCTAGTACATGCTGCACTGCGGCTTCCATCTTTTTTCCCGACAAGTTGGACGAGCTACTATCTGGCCGCCATGAAAGCAACGGCGGTGCGACGGTAAATGTTAAGCGGCTGGTACACAACGTGAATCGTCTGAAATGCGCCGCCGGTCGGCCGAACCACCTGCCGCGTACAATGTCGCCTTCCGATTCACGCAAACGAAAGCCCCCTCATGTCCTCCCCCCTCTTCGACTGGTTTGTCCCCTGCCCGCGCGGTCTCGAAGCGCCGCTTGCCGCCGAGCTCGCCGAGATCGGGGAGCGCCATGTCGCAAGCGCGCCGTTATCCGGCGGCGGAACGCTTGCCGTCGGCGCACAGGTTCCCGGTGGCGTGCACTTCCGGGGCGGCTGGGTCGCGGGCATGGCGGCGAATCTGCATTCGCGTATCGCGAGCCGCGTGCTCTTGAAGATCGCGCAGGGCCCGTATCGCAACGAACACGATATCTACGAACTCACGCACCAGCAGCGCTGGGAGCAATGGTTCACGCCGAGCCAGACAATGCGCGTCGATCTCACCGCCATCAAGTCGCCGGTGAAGAGCCTCGAATTCACGACGCTGCGTGTAAAAGACGCCGTCTGCGACCGCCTGCGCGATGTTGCCGGCGCGCGCCCGAGCATCGACACCGCGCAGCCGGACGTGCGCGTGTTCGCGTTCCTCACGGTGAACGAATGCACGCTCTATCTCGATACCTCCGGCGAGCCGCTCTTCAAGCGCGGCTGGCGTCTGGACAAGGGCGCGGCACCCCTGCGCGAGAATCTTGCAGCCGGCATCCTGCGTCTCACGGGATGGACGCCCGGAACGCCGCTCTTCGATCCGATGTGCGGCAGCGGCACCTTCCTCGCCGAAGCCGCGCAGACCGCGCTCGATATCGCGCCGGGTAGTGAACGGCGCTTTGGCTTCGAGAAGCTCAAGCCGTTTCATCCGGGCATGTGGCAGAAGCTCAAGTCGGCCGCTGGCGAAGCGAAGCGCGCCGCGCGCTCGGCGCGCTCGGAGTTGAACATCTTCGGCAGCGACATCTCCGGCGACATGCTGGAAAAGGCGCGCGCCAATCTGAGCCGCGCCGGTGTATCGAACCTGCAGCTCAAACAGGTCGATGCCCGCAACATGATGCCGCCCACGGAAGCGCCCGGCATTCTCGTGGCGAATCCGCCGTATGGCGAGCGGATCGAAGTGCGTGGACGCGGCCCGCGAGGCGAGATTCGCGACACGCCGCGCTCGCGTCGCGACGATCGTGACGACGAAGAAGCCTTCGCGCGCGCTCAACCCGATCCCGCCGATACCGAATTCTTCATCTCCTTCGGCAACGCGCTCAAGCAACGCTTTCCGGGCTGGCGCGCTTACGTGCTGACTTCGGACCGAAAGCTGCCGGGCATGTTGCGATTGCGCGAATCGACCAAGACGCCGCTCTTCAATGGCGCGCTCGAATGCCGTTTGTTCCGCTTCGATCTGATCGCGGGCAGCGTGCGGAATCGGGCGAGCGAAGAGTAAGCAGCTTGTTTTGCGAGTAGGCGACACGTCGCAGTGCGGCGTTCGCCGCTTCGCTTCGGTGACTCGACTGCCGACAGCGCGCATCGCGGAAGTCGAAGACATGCGACGAATCAATCCGTGATGCTGCGTAGATCCATCGGGCCTGAAACCCTTCGCATCGTCGCAAATCGACATTCCGCGCGCCGATTCGTCCGCGACGAAAGCACATACGCCCCGCGCGCTCCACTCGACCGCAAATTCCGCCCTACCCTCACCGTACGCACCGCACTCACCAGCAGGCCGAACGGCCGAGTCCCCCTGCATCGAAACCCGGCGCTACAATCGGCGAATGAACTCACTCACCGAACTCGCCAGCCCCATCGCCGTCGACGTCTATCGCGGCCGCCGCGAACGCGTGCTCGCCGCGATGCGCGCTCAAGGCGGGGGCATCGCCGTCGTGGCTACCGCGCCGGAAGTCTTGCGTAACCGCGACGCCGACTACCCCTTTCGCCACGACAGCTATTTCTACTATCTGACAGGCTTCACCGAGCCCGAGGCGACGCTCGTGCTGAACGCGAGCGCGCAAGACGGCGAGCCTGCATTCATCCTCTTTTGTCGCGAAAAGAACGCCGAGCGCGAAACCTGGGAAGGCTTTCGGTTTGGCCCCGAAGCCGCGCGCGATGCCTTCGGTTTCGATGCCGCCTTCGCCATCGATTCGCTCGACGAGGAGATGCCGCGTCTCATCGCGGACAGACCCGCGTTGTACTACGCGCTCGGGGCATCGGCGGAAGTGGACGCGCAAGTGCGCGGCTGGCTCGCCGCCGTGCGCGCGCAAGGCCGCAGCGGTGTTCGCGCGCCGGAAGAGGCACGCAATCTCCTGCCGCTGCTCGACGAGATGCGGCTCGTGAAAGACGCGCACGAAATCGCGATCATGCGACGCGCCGGGTCGATTTCCGCCGAAGCGCATCGGCGCGCCATGCGTGCGTGTCGTCCCGGCATGCACGAATACGAGATCGAAGCCGAACTGCTCTATACGTTCCGCCGACGCGGCGCGCAGGCGCCCGCTTACGGTTCCATCGTCGCGGCGGGGGCGAATGCCTGCGTGCTGCACTATCCGGCGGGCAATGCCATCGCGCGGGATGGCGACCTGATCCTCATCGACGCCGCCTGCGAACTCGACGGCTACGCCTCCGACATCACACGCACTTTCCCGGCAAGCGGTCTGTTCACGCCGCCGCAGCGCGAGCTTTACGACATCGTGCTGGCCGCGCAAAGCGCCGCCATCGAAGCGACCCGCGCCGGCGTCAGTTTCGACGCACCGCATCAGGCCGCGGTGAAAGTGCTGTCGCAAGGTTTGCTCGATACCGGCATCCTCGATAAAGCGAAGTTCGGCACTATCGATGACGTGATCGGCGAACGCGCCTTCGCGCGCTTCTACATGCATCGCACGGGGCACTGGCTCGGCATGGACGTGCATGACGCGGGCGACTATCGCAACGCCGACGGCCCGCACGATGCGCAGGGCGCGCGCGAGTGGCGCACGCTCGCGGCGGGCAACGCGCTCACCATCGAGCCAGGCCTTTACGTGCGCGCCGCCGAAGACGTGCCCGAGCGCTACTGGAACATCGGCATTCGTATCGAGGACGACGCCATCGTCACGCCCGATGGCTGCGAGCTACTCACCCGCGAAGTGCCCGTCGATGCCGACGAAATCGAAGCGCTGATGCGCGAATCGAACCAAGACTGATATGAACGACACGACCAGGCCCGTGCACGACGAAGGGCATTTCGACCATGACATCGCCATTGTCGGCGCGGGGCCGGTCGGGCTCGCGCTCGCGGGCTGGCTTGCGCGGCGCAGCGCCACGCAACGCTTGTCGATCGCGTTGATCGACGCACGCACGCCTGAAGCCGCCGCGAGCGATCCGCGTTCGCTCGCGCTCTCGCATGGCAGCCGCGTGATGCTTCAGCCGCTCGGCTTTCCCGCCGATGCCACGCCGATCCGCCGCATCCACGTGTCGCAGCGCGGGCACTTCGGCCGCACGCTGATCGAGCACGACGAACACGAGTTGCCCGAGCTGGGCTACGTGGTGCGCTACGGTTCGCTCGTCAGTGCGCTTGCCAGCGGGGTGCGCGCAACGAACGTGGACTGGCTCACCGAGACCTCCGCGCTGCCGCCGCTGCAGGACGACGAGGGCGTCACCTTGCCGCTCAAGTCGTCGGCGGGCGAACGCACGATCCGCGTGCGCGTGCTGGTGAACGCGGAAGGCGGGCTGTATCAGCAGACTTCGGGCGAGAGCGCCGTCTCGAACGAACGGCACGCGCGCGATTACGGGCAAACGGCGATCGTCGGTACGGTGAGCGTATCGGAGCCTCAGGCGAACGTGGCATGGGAGCGCTTCACGCGCGAAGGTCCGATTGCGTTGCTGCCCTGCGGCGGCGCGCGTCACGCGGACTATTCGCTCGTCTGGTGCGGTTCGCCCGATGAAGCCGCGCGGCGCATGCAGCTCGACGACTCGGCGTTTCTCGCCGAACTCGGCGATGCCTTCGGTACGCGCATGGGCCGCTTCACGCGCATCGCGTCGCGGGCGGCGTTTCCGCTCGGGCTCACCGCGCTCAACGCGCTGGTGGATCGCCGCACGGTCGCAATCGGCAACGCGGCGCAGACCTTGCACCCGGTCGCGGGTCAAGGCCTGAACCTGGGCTTGCGCGATGCACGCGCGCTGTCGGATGCCTTGTCCGCCGATGGCGCGCGTCCGCTTGCGCTTCTGCGCTTCGCTCAACGCCGCGCGCTCGACCGGCGTCTGACGATCGGCGCCACCGATACGCTCGCGCGCATCTTCACGGTGGACTTCGCGCCGCTTGCCGCGATGCGCGGGCTTGCCTTGACGGCGCTCGAGTTCCTGCCGCCATTGAAGACGGCGCTCGCCCGTCAGATGATGTTCGGGCAAAGACGCTGATCCGCTTTCTATCTGTATTTGGCGGCCCGTCGCACGACGCGACGCCGCCTCATTCGTCAGCACAAAGCCCGACTTATCCTCTATGAGCTCGTCCGCTTTCATAGAAGATTTAAAGACTTGCGCGCGATTGCTCTTAATTTCAGCACCCGCTTCGCGTTAAAATACGCGTTTCCCTTCAGCACTAGCAAACGCTCGACGCAGCGCGGCGCTTTTCATGGCGCCTTGCTTCATGTCGTCGGCGCCATGCCCAAGCCTTCATGCCAAGCATTGGTTCACACGTTCTGCGCAACAACCTGTTCGTCGCCCCGATGGCAGGCGTCACCGACCGTCCGTTCCGTCAGCTCTGCAAGCGCATGGGCGCGGGCTACGCGGTGTCGGAGATGGTCGCTTCGAACGCGCAGTTGTGGAAGAGCGAAAAGACCATGCGGCGCGCCAACCACGCGGGCGAAGTCGAGCCAATCTCCGTTCAGATCGCGGGCGCCGACCCGCAGATGCTGGCCGAAGCCGCGCGCCACAACGTCGCGAACGGCGCGCAGGTCATCGACATCAACATGGGATGTCCCGCCAAGAAGGTCTGCAACGTCGCGGCGGGTTCCGCGCTCTTGCAGAACGAAGAACTCGTGGCGCGTATCGTCGAGACGGTGGTGCAGGCCGTCGGCGTGGGGCCGGATGCCGTGCCCGTCACGCTCAAGATTCGCACGGGGTGGAATCGCGAGAACAAGAACGCGCTGAATATCGCGCGGATCGCGGAAGATGCCGGCATCTCCATGCTCACCGTGCATGGCCGCACGCGCGCGGACCTCTATAAGGGCGACGCCGAATACGAGACCATCGCGGCCGTCAAGAACGCGGTGAAGATTCCGGTGGTCGCGAACGGCGACATCACGACGCCCGAGAAGGCGCGGCACGTGCTGACGGTGACGGGCGCGGACGCGATCATGATTGGCCGCGCGGCGCAGGGTCGACCGTGGCTCTTTCGCGAGATCGAACATTTTCTGACGACGGGCGAACGGCTGCCGCCGCCGCTCATCGAAGAGATCCAGCAGGTGATGAACGAGCACCTCGAAGATCACTACGCTTTCTACGGGGAATTCACGGGCGTACGGACTGCGCGCAAGCACATCGGCTGGTACACTCGCGGCCTTTCCGGCGCCAACACCTTCCGGCACCGGATGAATACGCTGGACACGACCAAAGAACAATTGCTCGCGGTCAACGAATTCTTCGACGCGCAAAAAGCGTTGTCCGACCGTCTGGTCTATGTCGACGAGAGCGGCGACGACTGCGACGCGGCTGCCGAAGAATCGTGCGGCGGGCATCACGACATAGACCGACAAAAAGCCGCATGAGCAGACATAACATCGAACAATGCGTCCGCCAGAGCCTGGACAATTATTTTCAGGATCTGGACGGCTCCAACCCGCACGACGTCTACGACATGGTGATTTCGTGCGTGGAAAAACCGCTGCTCGAAGTGGTGCTCGAGCAGGCAGGCGGCAACCAGTCGCTTGCGGCCGAGTATCTCGGCATTAACCGCAACACCTTACGCAAGAAGCTTCAGCAGCACGGACTGATTTGATTCATCGGACCGGGGCGTCCGCCCTGGTCTGGCCTGGCTATCCTTTTTGGTTTCAGTGTTCACCATGATCAAGCAAGCGCTCATTTCCGTTTCCGACAAATCCGGCATCATCGACTTCGCCAAATCGCTGGCGGAGCTTGGCGTCAAGCTCCTCTCGACCGGCGGCACGGCGAAACTGCTGGCCGACGCGGGCTTGCCCGTCACGGAGGTCGCCGACTACACCGGCTTTCCGGAAATGCTCGATGGGCGCGTGAAGACGCTGCATCCCAAGGTTCACGGCGGCATTCTCGCGCGCCGCGATCTGCCGGAGCACATGGCGGCGCTGGAGAAGCACGACATTCCGACCATCGATCTGCTGGTGGTGAATCTGTATCCGTTCGTCCAGACCGTGGCGAAGGAAGAGTGCTCGCTGGAAGACGCCATCGAGAACATCGATATCGGCGGGCCGACCATGCTGCGCTCGGCGGCGAAGAATCATCGCGATGTCACCGTGATCGTCGATCCGGCCGATTACGCCACCGTGCTCGACGAAATGCGCGCGAATCACAACAGCGTGGCCTACAAGACGAACTTCCGTCTCGCCACCAAAGTGTTCGCGCATACCGCGCAATACGACGGTGCGATCACGAACTATCTGACGAGTCTGACCGAAGAGCTTCAACACGCAACTCGCAATACGTATCCGGCAACCTTCAACGTCGCTTTCGAGAAGGTGCAGGATCTGCGTTACGGCGAGAATCCGCATCAGAGCGCGGCGTTCTATCGCGATCTCGCGGTGCCCGCTGGCGCGCTCGCTAACTACGAGCAGTTGCAGGGCAAGGAACTCTCGTACAACAACATCGCTGATTCCGACGCGGCATGGGAATGCGTGAAGACCTTCGACGCGCCCGCCTGCGTCATCATCAAGCATGCGAATCCGTGTGGCGTGGCGCTCGGCGCAAACGCGCACGAAGCCTACTCGAAGGCGTTCAAGACCGATCCTACGTCGGCGTTCGGCGGCATCATCGCGTTCAATCGCGAAGTGGACGAAGCGGCGGCGCAGGCCGTAGCCAAGCAGTTCGTCGAAGTGCTGATCGCGCCTTCGTTCAGCGATGCCGCGCGCGCGGTGTTCGCGGCCAAGCAGAACGTGCGTCTCTTGCAGATCGCGCTCGGCGACGGTCATAACGCGTTCGACCTGAAGCGCGTGGGCGGCGGGCTGCTGGTGCAATCGCTCGATTCGAAAAACGTGCAGCCGCATGAACTGCGCGTGGTGACGAAGCGCCACCCCACGCCCAAGGAAATGGACGACCTCATGTTTGCGTGGCGCGTGGCGAAGTTCGTGAAGTCGAACGCCATCGTGTTCTGCGGCGGCGGCATGACGCTTGGCGTCGGCGCGGGGCAGATGAGCCGCGTGGATTCGGCGCGCATTGCGGGCATCAAGGCGCAGAACGCGGGTCTCACGCTGACCGGCTCGGCCGTGGCTTCGGACGCGTTCTTCCCGTTCCGCGACGGGCTCGACGTGGTGGTCAATGCAGGCGCGACCTGCGTGATCCAGCCAGGCGGCTCCATGCGCGACGACGAAGTGGTCGCCGCAGCCGACGAGCACAATGTTGCGATGATTCTCACCGGCACGCGTCATTTCCGCCATTAATCGCTGCGGCATCCTTTATTATTGGCCTGTTTGCGCTGCCTGCTGATTGGCGGCACAAACAGGCCAATTTCATTTCGAACGACCGCCACGCCGGAGCGCATTTCCGCAAACATGAGAATTCTAGGCATCGATCCGGGCTTGCGCGTGACCGGCTTCGGCATCATCGACAAGTCCGGGCACTCGCTCACCTACGTGACGAGCGGCGTGATCAAGACAGCCGACGCAGACCTGCCTTCGCGTCTGAACACCATCTTCGAGGGCATTTCCACGCTCATCGGGCAGCACAATCCAGATCAGGCGGCGATCGAAAAAGTCTTCGTGAACGTGAATCCGCAGTCCACGCTGCTGCTTGGCCAGGCGCGCGGCGCGGCCATCTGCGGCATGGTGGCGAGCGGCCTGCCGGTCGCGGAATACACCGCGCTGCAATTGAAGCAAGCCGTGGTCGGCTATGGCCGCGCGACCAAGGAGCAAATGCAGCAGATGGTCGTGCGTCTGCTCGGCCTGACAGGCGTACCCAGCACCGACGCAGCGGATGCGCTCGGCATGGCGATCTGCCATGCGCATGGCGGCACCGGCCTCGCGGCGCTCGGCACCATCGCGCCGTCGCTGGCGAAAAAAGGCTTGCGCGTCAGGCGCGGTCGTCTCATCGGCTAATCAACCTCGATACTTACTGCAAATATGATCGGTCGCATTGCCGGCGTTCTGCTGGAAAAAAATCCGCCGCATCTGCTCGTCGATTGTGGCGGCGTCGGCTACGAAATCGACGTGCCGATGAGCACCTTCTACAACCTGCCGCATGCCGGCGAAAAGGTCGTCCTGCTCACGCAGATGATCGTGCGTGAAGACGCGCATCTGCTGTACGGATTTCTCACCGCGCAGGAGCGTTCGACGTTTCGCGAGTTGTTAAAGATCAGCGGCATCGGCGCGCGCATGGCGCTGGCCGTGCTCTCCGGCATGAGCGTGCAGGAGCTCTCGCAAACGGTGACGACGCAGGACGCCGCGCGCCTCACGCGCGTCCCGGGCATCGGCAAGAAGACGGCCGAGCGTCTGCTGCTCGAACTCAAGGGCAAGCTCGGCGCCGATCTCGGCGCGATGGCAAGCGCGGCTTCGCAGTCCGATCACGCCTCCGACATCCTCAATGCCCTGCTTGCGCTCGGCTATTCCGAGAAAGAAGCGCTCACTGCGATCAAGAACGTGCCTGCCGGAACCGGCGTCTCCGAGGGCATCAAGCTCGCGCTCAAGGCGCTCTCGAAAGGCTGATTCTGCGGGCGTTTCGCGTGTTGCGCCATTAGGCCGTTCGGCCAGGTTCATCGCGGGAAAGCTCGCTGTACAATCGACGGATGATCGAAACCGACAAACTCGCCGCTGAGCGCATCATCGCGGCCACGCCCGTCTCGCCGAACGAAGAAGCCTTCGAGCGCGCGTTGCGACCGCGCCAGCTCGACGAATACGTTGGCCAGGAAAAGGTGCGCGGCCAGCTCGAGATTTTCATCGAGGCGGCCAAGCGCCGTTCGGAAGCGCTCGATCATGTACTCCTGTTCGGGCCGCCGGGTCTCGGCAAGACGACACTCGCGCACATCATCGCGCGGGAAATGGGCGTTAATTTGCGACAGACCTCGGGGCCGGTGCTGGAGCGCGCGGGCGACCTCGCTGCCCTCCTCACCAATCTCGAAGCGAATGACGTGTTGTTCATCGACGAGATCCATCGGCTCTCGCCGGTCGTCGAGGAAATTCTTTATCCGGCGCTGGAGGATTATCAGATCGACATCATGATCGGCGAAGGCCCGGCCGCGCGTAGCGTGAAACTGGATCTGCAGCCGTTCACGCTCGTCGGCGCGACCACGCGCGCGGGCATGTTGACCAATCCTCTGCGCGACCGCTTCGGCATTGTGTCGCGGCTCGAGTTTTATAACGCGAGCGAACTGGCGCGTATCGTGTCGCGTTCGGCTTCGTTGCTGAAGGCGGAGATCGTGCCCGAGGGCGCGCTCGAGATTGCGCGGCGTTCGCGTGGCACGCCGCGTATCGCGAACCGGCTGCTGCGCCGCGTGCGCGATTTCGCCGAGGTGAAAGCGGACGGCAACATTACCGCCGAAGTCGCGGATGCCGCGCTGAAGATGCTCGATGTCGATCCCGTCGGCTTCGACCTGATGGACCGCAAGCTGCTCGAAGCCATCCTGCAGAAGTTCGATGGCGGCCCGGTGGGCGTGGACAATCTCGCGGCGGCTATCGGCGAAGAGCGCGATACCATCGAAGACGTGCTGGAGCCGTATCTGATTCAGCAAGGGTATTTGCAACGCACGCCGCGCGGGCGCGTGGCGACGTTGCTGACTTATCGGCACTTCGGGCTGGCTGCGCCCGATGCAGGGCCGATTCGGGAGCTTTGGGATGCGAAGGGGTGAGGGTTAGGCTTGCTTTCGCAACCCATCGTCGTCCGTATCTGTCGCCAGATGCGAAACGTCGCCCCACGAAACCACCCTCGCCGCATCCCCGTCGTAATCCACGACATTGACGCTGCAATTCAACAACGGCCAGTCGCGAGCGTCCTGCAACGACAGCTGCTTAGCAAACCGATAGATGCAGTCCAGCACGCCGCCATGCGCCACGCACGCAATGCGCCCGCCCGGATGCGCGGCTAGGATAGGCTCCATTGCATGCACGACACGGTGATAAAACACCCGCTGTGATTCGCCACCCGGCGGCGTAAAACCCGGGTCCCGCGTTTGCCATTCGACGAACTCCGCAGGAAACTTCTCGCTGATCTCGTCGCTGTCGTGACCTTGAAACGCGCCGTACAAGCGCTCGCGCAGTCCCTTCGAAAGACACAGTTCGAGCCCGAGCGCATCCGCGAAAGGACGCGCCGTTTGCTGCGCGCGTTGCAGGTCACTCGAATAGACCGCATCGAGCCCGCCCTCGCGCGCCAAGCGCCGGCCCAGTTGCTCGGCCTGCAGACGCCCGTTCTCGGAGAGCGGAATGTCGATATGTCCTTGTATGCGCTTGATGCGATTCCAGTCGGTTTCGCCGTGGCGAATGAAAAGGACCTGAGTGGTCATGGCGTTTCCGGTTGCGGCCGCACTTGCAGCCAGAATGTGACCGGCCCGTCGTTCACGAGCGATACCTGCATGTCCGCACCAAATTCGCCGGTCTCGACCACCGGATGCTTCTTGCGCGCCTCGCGCACGAAGTGGTCGAAGAGGCGGTTGCCTTCGTCGGGCGGCGCGGCGGGCGTGAAGCTCGGACGCAAGCCGCTCGACGTATCGGCGGCAAGCGTGAATTGCGACACCAACAAGACGCCGCCCGCGCGCCCCGCGCCGTCCATGTTCTGCACGGAAAGATTCATCTTGCCGGCAGCGTCGCTGAAGACTCGATACGCAAGCATCTTCGCCAGCAGCTTGTCGGCGGTTGCTTCGTTGTCGCCGCGCTCGGCGCAGACCAGCGCGAGCAAGCCTGCGCCGATGGCGCCCGTGACACGCTCGCCCACGCGCACGTCGGCGCGCGCCACGCGCTGGATGAGCGCAATCATGCGGTCAACGTGATCCGCGCAAAACGGCGCTTGCCGACTTGCACGACGAACTCGCCCGCCTCGACCTTCAAGCCTTTGTCGGTGACAGTCACGCCATCGATCTTCACGCCGTTCTGCTCGATGTTACGAAGCGCTTCGCTCGTCGATGGCGCGAGTCCCGCCTGCTTGAGCAACTGACCGATCGCGAGCGGCGCACCCGCGAGCGTGACGCTCGGGATATCGTCCGGCACGCCGCCCTTCGCGCGATGATTGAAGTCTTCGAGCGCGCGCTCGGCATCTGGCGCCGAATGAAAGCGCGTGACGATCTCCTGCGCCAGCAACACCTTGAAGTCGCGCGGATTGCGGCCGCCTTCCGCTTCCTTCTTGAAGCCCGCGATTTCCTCGATGCTGCGGAAAGACAGCAGTTCGAAATATCGCCACATGAGCACGTCGGAGATGCTCATCAGCTTGCCGAACATCTCCGTCGGCTTCTCGCTGATGCCGACGTAATTGTGCTTCGACTTCGACATCTTCTCGATGCCATCGAGACCTTCGAGCAGCGGCATCGTCAGAATACATTGCTGCTCTTGACCGTATTGCTTTTGCAATTCGCGGCCGACAAGCAGATTGAATTTTTGGTCCGTGCCGCCGAGTTCGAGGTCCGCGTTCAGCGCGACGGAGTCGTAGCCTTGCATCAGCGGGTAAAGCAACTCGTGGATGGAAATGGGCACGCCGCCCTGAAAGCGCTTGGTGAAATCCTCGCGTTCCAGAATGCGCGCGACCGTGTAGCGCGATGCCAGCTTGATCATGCCGTCGGCGCCGAGCGGCATCGACCATTCGCTGTTGTAGCGAATCTCGGTCTTCTCGCGGTCGAGCACGAGCGCGGCCTGTTCGAAATACGTCTTTGCGTTGTTTTCGATCTGCTCGCGTGTGAGCGGCGGGCGGGTGGCGTTGCGGCCGGAGGGATCGCCGATCAGCGAAGTGAAATCACCGATCAGAAAAATGACCTGATGCCCGAGGTCCTGCAACTGGCGCATCTTGTTCAGCACGACCGTATGGCCGATATGAATGTCCGGCGCCGTCGGATCGAGGCCGAGCTTGATGCGCAGCGGCTTGCCCGTGGCCGCGCTTTTGGCGAGCTTCTGCGCGAATTCATCTTCGATCAGCAGTTCGTCGCAACCGCGCTTGGCGATGGCGAGCGCGTTGCGCACTTCGTCGGTAATCGGAAAGGCTTGCGCGGCAGGTGCGTTGGATTCAGTGGTCATGCTTTGCGGCTTGTGAGGTCAAAATGAGCGGTCGCGGGCGGCACTAACGCCGATGACGAAGCCGTCCGAACAAGGCGGCGACATTCGCGAAAATGAGTGCAATTGCAGGTTCGAGCCGACGATTTTACGCGATGACGTGCCCTTTCGCGCCCTTTCGGCCAGCAATCGCGCCCGAATTGCAGAACGAGGCTCTTAACGCCGCTTAACGATTCGGCCAGTTACGCGGATAATCGCGGCTTAGCGGACTCGAGCGAATCGAAGGAGAGCAGCGTGGGTAAAAAGACCGAGGTAATCGAAAGCGGCGCGGCGGACGGCGTGTACTTCGGTTTGATGTCCGGCACGAGCATGGATGGCGTCGATGGCGTCGCGGTGCAGTTCGCGACCGGCAAGACGCCCGTTGTTCTTGGCGAGGCTCACGTCTCGTTCTCGAAGGGTCTGCGCGACGCGCTTTTCGAACTCCAAGCGCCCGGCGCCAACGAGCTTGAACGCGAGGCGCTCGCCGCCAACGCGCTCGCCACGCGCTACGCCGTTTGCTGCCACGAGTTGCAGAGCATGAGCGGCTATTCGTCCACAAAGGTGCGCGCAATCGGCGTGCATGGCCAGACGGTGCGGCATCGGCCGGAAAAGGGTTACACGCGCCAGATCAACAATCCCGCGTTGCTGGCGGAAATGACGAACATCGACGTAATAGCAGATTTCCGCAGCCGCGATGTCGCCGCCGGCGGCCAGGGCGCGCCGCTCGTGCCGGCGTTTCACGCGACGCTCTTCGGCGCGAAAAACGAAACGCGCGTGGTCTGCAATCTCGGCGGTATCAGCAACATCACGATTCTCTCGTCGAGCGGCGCGGTACGCGGCTTCGACTGCGGCCCGGCAAATGCGCTGCTCGACGAATGGGCGCTTCGTCATTTGCAAAGACCCTATGACGATGGCGGACAATTCGCGGCATCGGGTCAAGTCAATCAGGCGCTCCTGAACGCATTTCTCGACGAACCGTTCTTTCAGGAAGCACCGCCCAAGAGTACCGGGCGCGACTTGTTCAATCCCGCATGGCTCGACGCCAAACTCGCGGCGTTCACGGGCCTCGCTCCCGCCGATGTACAAGCCACGCTCGCCGCGCTGACGGCGACTTCGGTGGCGCGCGAGATCGAGCGTCACGCATCCGACGCCCGCGCGGTCTACGTTTGCGGCGGCGGCGCGCGTAATCCGGTGTTGCTCAGGATGCTTCAACAGGCGCTGGAAGAAAGCGGCGTGGCGGGCGTTCCCGTCATGACGACCGACGCGCTCGGCGTGCCGCCGCAACAGGTCGAGGCTTTTGCCTTCGCATGGCTCGCAATGCGCTGCGTCGCGCGCAAGCCCGGCAATCTGGCAGCCGTGACAGGCGCAGCGGGCGAACGCGTGCTCGGCGCAATCTATCCGCACTGAACCCACTAAAGCCTGGAAACGAAAACGGAGCCCGAAGGCTCCGTTTTTCATTCGACCGCTAAACCGAACTCAGACCGAGAACGACGATCCGCAACCGCAAGTGGTCGTGGCGTTCGGATTCTTGATCACGAACTGCGCGCCGTTGAGGTCGTCCTTATAGTCGATCTCCGCGCCGACGAGATATTGATAGCTCATCGAATCGACGAGCAATTGCACGCCCGCCTTGTCCATCACGGTGTCGTCTTCGTTGACGGCTTCGTCGAACGTAAAACCATACTGGAAGCCCGAGCATCCGCCGCCCTGCACGAACACGCGCAGTTTCAGTTCCGGATTGCCTTCTTCATCGATCAATTGCTTGACCTTGTCCGCGGCCGCGTCGGTGAAGACGAAGGGCAAAGGCATCTCGGTCGTGGGGGTGTCGCTCACAGTGCTCATTCGAATTCTCCAATTAAGCTTCTAACCGCTATTGTAGGGCTCTTCCTAACATCGTGCTCGATGTCCATGAAATCAATGGGCTAAAGCAAATTCGACACAATTTGGCGCAGCGCGCGTCAGAACAAAAAAAGCCGCCGGCACGTGCGGTGCGGGCGGCTTTTTCGGGCAACTTCGCGTCCAGTAAGACGGAGGCGAAGCGCCAAAGCGCTTAACGCTTCGAGAACTGCTTCCGGCGGCGTGCCTTGTGGAAACCAACCTTCTTACGTTCCACTTCACGCGCGTCGCGGGTGACGAAGCCAGCGTTCGACAGTTGCGACTTGAGCGTTGCGTCGTAGTCCATCAGCGCGCGGGTGATGCCGTGGCGAACCGCGCCTGCCTGACCCGTTTCACCGCCGCCCGACACGTTGACCTTGATGTCGAACGTGCTTGCGTGATTCGTGAGTTCCAGCGGCTGACGCACGATCATCAGCGAGGTTTCGCGCGAGAAGTAGTCGGCGATGGGCTTGCCATTGACGACGATATCGCCCTTGCCCGACTTAATGAAGACGCGAGCGACGGCGCTCTTGCGGCGGCCCGTACCGTAGTTCCAGTTACCGATCATGTGGGCTCCCCTTAGATCTCGAGCGCTTTAGGCTGTTGAGCCGTATGCGGATGCGTTGCTTCGGCGTAGACCTTCAGCTTCTTGATCATTGCGTAGCCGAGCGGACCCTTCGGCAGCATGCCCTTCACGGCCTTCTCGAGCGCGCGGCCCGGGAAACGCTCTTGCATTTTGCCAAACGTCGTCTCATAGATGCCGCCCGGGTAGCCCGAGTGACGATAGTACTTCTTGTCCGTAGCTTTATTGCCCGTGACCTTCAGCTTGCCGGCGTTGATGATGATGATGAAATCACCAGTGTCGACGTGCGGGGTGAATTCAGGCTTGTGCTTGCCGCGAAGACGGCGTGCCACTTCGCTGGCGACACGGCCGAGAACCTTATCCGTCGCGTCAATCACGTACCATTCACGCGTCACCTCATGGGCTTTTGCGGAAAACGTCTTCATGATCGATCCAAAAATTTAAATCTGCCCTTGGCTGTTTTCAGCCTTTACCTTTGTTCGGTCCTGCTTATATGAGCGTTCAAGAACTTGCGTTCAGGACGCGCTGCGGGCTCTCCCTGACTTCTCTTCGCGGGCGTGGAACGAAGAGAACTTTGAATTATAAAGGGAAATAGTCGCGGAGGTCAAAAGAATGACGCTATTGGCCCGCCGCATGGGCGCTGTGGGCGAAAAAAAGCCCGAGCGCTGAGGGCTCGGGCTTAATCCACCAAAGGAGGAGGTGGAGGAGACGCGGTAGATGTGTCTAACTGCGACAACCAATGAAACGAGTATAGGCACGGTCATGCGGGGAGGCAAGAAGATTTGCATCGTGAAAGATGAGTTCATAATGTGGAATTTCCATAAAGGTGCAGTGCGCGCGACTTCCCCTTATAAAACATCGCGATAGAACGAATTCAGCGGTCATCCAGAGCGATTTAACCCGCTAGAGTCCTTCCTCCACTTCGCGAATCTGTTATCCGGCGGCAATACCCTCACGTAAAGGTTTGCTCGTCAACCGGTAGATGCGCGCATGCGCAGCCATCCCGACGACCGCGAGCCGCTACAATACCCCTGTAAACGTAGAACGCTGGAGCCTGAGCATGGAAAGCAAAGTGAGCTGGATGGGACCGGACGGCATGGCGTTCGCGGCCGAAACGGGCAGCGGTCATATCGTCACGATGGACGGAGCGCCCGAAGGCGGCGGACGCAATCTCGCACCGCGTCCGATGGAAATGGTGCTGCTTGGCACCGGCGGCTGCACCGCCTACGACGTGGTGATGATCCTGAAAAAGAGCCGCCAGGAGATTCAAGGCTGCTCCGTCACGCTCAAGGCCGATCGCGCGAGCGAAGATCCCAAGGTCTTCACGAAGATTCACTTTCACTTTACGGTCACGGGCAAGAATCTGAACCCGGCGACCGTCGAGCGCGCGATCAACCTGTCGCATGACAAGTATTGCTCGGCGTCGATCATGCTGGCGAAGACCGCGGAACTGACGCATTCGTTCGATATCGTCGAAGTCTGAGCGAGCGCGCAAGCAAAAAAGAGCCGGCGTCACGCGCGTGACGCCGGCTCTTTCTTTTGGAATACGACAAAGCGGGCCGATAAGCCGGATTCTGTGCACGCAATACGCCCGAAAGCGATTGCGCGTGGCAGTCATTCCTCTAGGCGCGCCATTGCTGACGCGCTCAAGCTTCCTACCCGCAGACGAACGGGGGCACCGTCCTGCATCTCGAAGATGCGCGCCTGCCTATTTGGAATTGCTCCGGGTGGAGGTTACCGTGCCGGCCAGTCTCACGATGGCCGCGGTGCGCTCTTACCGCACCGTTTCACCCTTACCTGATCTCCCGACTTGCGCCAGGAGCCATCGGCGGTTTGCTTTCTGTTGCCCTGTTCCGCGTGTTGCCACGGATGGCCGTTAGCCATCACCCTGCCCTGTGGAGTCCGGACTTTCCTCGCCCTCGACGCACGAAACGTCGAAGCCGCGACTGCCTGGCCTGCTTTGCGGGGTCGATTCTAGCATCGGGTGTCTACCGCATCTCGAGGAATAGTTTTTTGCCTGCGAATCGTGCGCGCTGCGTTGGCCGCGACGTCTCACGCGCTGCGTCGGCCTGGACGAAACACTGTCGTATCGTCGTAAAACTCGGGGGATTCGTTTGCTTGCCACCAGCCCGGCACGCCAAGCACAGGTATCGGCGAGAAGGCGCGGCTTTCGATCGTCCCGGCATTCAGGCTTGCCGTTACGCGTTCATCGAGCAAGGCGCGGCGGGCGGTATCGTCAAGAGAGAAGTAGTCAGCGGGCACCGGCACGAGCCACGCGTGACCCGTGCACGCCTTGTAAGGCGCAACGAGTTTCTCCAGCAGCGCGTGTCCGAAAATGCGCGCCTCACAGCGCGTACCCCACGCCGCACGGCCCTCGATGAAAAGCGCACGCCAGTCGAAGCGGCGCAAGGCATCGGCGAGCATTGCGTCCGAGTACGCGAAAAACACCGCGTTTTCGTCGAAAAGCGTAAGTGCGTCGCGCACGCCGCCGCGCGTCGGACCGATACCGCGCGTCTCGATCTGCTCGGCCTGTCGCGCATTGAGCGCCGCCTTGACGCGCGGATACGCAAACCACATCAAGCCGTTGAAAAAATCGTGGAGGTTATGGCGCGTGGGCACGCATCCCGTTTCGGCGATATGCCCTTCATACGACGCCCCGTCAGGCAAGGCTTCCTGCGCGATAAACGCGAGCGGCCGAGCGCGCCCCGTGACATGCGCGGCGGCTTGGGCGTCGTCGTTCAGGACGGACAAATAGCGCGCCGGGCTATCGAGCGCGGCGGCTTGCCAGCGCCTGCCGCGCGCTTCGGTCGATGGTAACCACGGGCGCGTCCAGTCGATTGCCGCGAAACGGCCAACGTCGTCTTCAGCCGCCGCCCCCGACGCGCCGCTCACTCAACTTGCCTCCACGAAGCGCCATCCGATCGATTCCCCGCCACGCAGCGGCACGACCTCTTCGTCGCCGACGGAAAACTCGGCGGGCAGCGTCCACGATGCGCGCTCGAGCGTCACTTTCTCCGCGCAGCGCGGCAGGCCGTAGAAATCCGCGCCATGAAAGCTCGCGAAACCTTCCAGTTTGTCGAGCGCGCCGGCTTTATCGAAGGCTTCCGTATAGAGTTCGAGCGCGTGGAGCGCCGTGTAGCAGCCCGCGCAACCGCACGCGTGCTCTTTCAAGCCTTTCGGATGCGGCGCGCTGTCCGTGCCGAGGAAAAAGCGCGCGTTGCCGGAAGTCGCCGCCTCGACCAGCGCCACGCGATGCGTCTCGCGCTTCAACACCGGCAGGCAGTAGTAATGCGGCCGGATGCCGCCCACGAGAATGGCATTACGGTTGAACAGCAGGTGATGCGCGGTGATGGTCGCGCCGATCGTGCCATCCGGACCTTCGGCGTCGCGCACGTAATCGGCGGCGTCCTTCGTCGTAATGTGCTCGAACACGACCTTGAGCGCGGGGAAATCGCGGCGCAGCGGCAGCAGCACGCGGTCGATGAACACCTTCTCGCGATCGAAGATATCGATATCGCCATCGGTCACTTCGCCGTGGATGAGCAGCGGCATGCCCGTTTCCTGCATGACTTCGAGCGTCTTCGCGCATTTGCCGAGGCTCGTCACGCCCGCGTCCGAATTGGTCGTCGCGCCCGCCGGATAGAGCTTCACACCGTGCACGAAGCCGCTTTCGCGCGCCCGGCGGATCTCGTCAGGCGGCGTGTTGTCGGTGAGATAGAGCGTCATCAGCGGCTCGAAACGCGCGGCGGCGCCGTCTTTCGGCAGCGCGGACAGGATGCGCTCGCGATAAGCCGCGGCCATTTCCGTAGTCGTCACGGGCGGCTTCAGGTTCGGCATGATGATCGCGCGACCGAACTGGCGCGCCGTATGCGGCAGGACGGCGGCGAGCATCGCGCCGTCGCGCACGTGCAGATGCCAGTCGTCGGGACGCGCAATCGTGAGTGTCGTGAGCGAATCGGGCGAGGCGGAATTGGACATGGCGTGATGGCGGCGGAAACGTTGGAGTCGGGAGATCTAAAGACCTGGCAAAAACATCCGTGGAAAATTGACAACGCCGCGTTTTGCCCGACGCCGTTCGAATTTTGGATGACTGCCCCGGTGATATGCTTGTCGGAAGTATTGTAACAACGGGCTCAATGCCCTTACCGGCTCTCGCTTTCAGCAACATGTGCCAACTTCTCGGAATGAACTGCGCCGAACCGACCGATGTGACGTTCTCGTTCACCGGGTTCGCCGCGCGTGGCGGGGTCACGGATCACCACGCGGACGGCTGGGGTATCGCGTTCTTCGAGGACAAGGCGTGCCGGCTTTTCATCGACCATGAATCGTCCGCCAAGTCGCCGCTCGCGGAGATGGTGAAGCGCTATCCGATCAAATCGAAGAACACCATCGCGCATATTCGCAAGGCGACGCAAGGGCATATCCTGCTGGAAAACTGCCATCCGTTCCTGCGTGAGTTGTGGGGACGGCACTGGATCTTCGCGCACAACGGCGATCTCAAAGACTACGCGCCCGAACTGAACGGCCTGTATCAACCCGTCGGCAACACAGACAGCGAGCTTGCCTTTTGCACGCTGCTGGAAGGTTTGCGCGAGGCGTTTCCGCGCTCGCAACCGCCGCTGGAAGAATTGTTCGACGCGCTCGCCTCGCTCACAGGCGAGATCACGAAGCACGGCGTGTTCAATTTCCTGATGTCCAACGGCCAGGCGCTCTTCTCGCACTGCTCGACGCATTTGTACTATTTGGTTCGCAGTTGGCCGTTTTCGACCGCGCATCTGATCGACGCGGACATGTCGATCGATTTCGCCAAGTACACGACGCCGGAAGATCGCGTGGCGGTCATCGCCACCTCGCCGCTCACCGATAACGAAGTCTGGACGCGTTTTGCGCCCGGCGATCTCGCCATGTTCCAGAAAGGCGCGCTCTCGCGCACGGTGAACATTCCGGTGCCGGATGAAGTCGCGAAGAAGGCCGCCGAGCCGCTTGCCAAAGCGTGCGTGGGATCGGCGCTGAAGATCGAGGAAATTCAGTCGACGGCGTCGGTGGAAACCGAACTCGGGATCGAATAAAACGAATCGAACGCTGAATATAAACGGCCTTCCTCACGGAAGGCCGTTTTGCATGACGCCGCTAAAACGCGTCAATGCAGGATTTTCGCCAGAAAGTCCTTCGCGCGATCCGACTTCGGATTCGCAAAGAACGCTTCCTTCTGGTCGTCCTCGACGATCAATCCCTTGTCCATGAAGATCACGCGATGCGCGACCTTCTTCGCGAAGCCCATTTCGTGCGTCACGCACATCATGGTCATGCCTTCCTGCGCGAGTTCGACCATCACGTCGAGCACTTCGTTGATCATCTCGGGATCGAGCGCGGAGGTCGGTTCGTCGAAGAGCATGGCAATCGGGTCCATCGACAGCGCGCGGGCAATCGCCACGCGTTGCTGCTGACCGCCCGAGAGCTGGCCCGGAAACTTGTCCGCGTGCGCGCGCAGGCCCACGCGATCGAGCAGTTTGAGACCCTTCGTCGTCGCTTCGTCGTTCGAACGGCCCAGCACCTTGATCTGCGCGAGCGTCAGGTTCTGCACGATCGACAGATGCGGAAACAGCTCGAAATGCTGGAACACCATGCCGACCTTCGAACGCAGCTTCGAGAGATTGGTCTTCTTGTCCGTGAGCGATTGACCGTTGATGGTGATCTCGCCCTTCTGAAACGGTTCGAGACCGTTCACGGTCTTGATGAGCGTCGACTTCCCCGAACCCGACGGGCCGCACACCACGACGACCTCGCCTTTCTTCACTTCGGTCGTGCAGTCCGTCAGCACCTGGAACTGCCCGTACCACTTGGAAACATTCTTGATAGAGATCATCTTGCGACCTTTTTCTGAAGACTTTTTACGAGTGCCGATGCCAACACGCAAACCACGAAATAGCACGCGCCGGCGAACAGCACCATCTCGACGGTCGTGCCGTCGCGGTCGCCGATGTTCGTCGCCGTGCGGAAGAAGTCCGCGAGACTGATCACGTAGACGAGCGACGTATCCTGGAACAGGACGATCGCCTGCGTGAGCAACAGCGGCACCATTGCGCGGAAAGCCTGCGGCAGCACGACGAGTTTCATCGCCTGGCCGTAGGTCATGCCGAGTGCGAACGCCGCGTTCACCTGACCGCGCGCCACCGCCTGAATGCCCGCGCGAATGATCTCCGAATAGTACGCAGCTTCGAAGAGCGAGAACGCGACCATCGCGGAAGCGAGGCGAATGTCGATATCGGCGGATAAGCCGAGCACATTCTGCAGCAACTGCGGCACGATCAGGAAAAACCACAGCAACACCATCACGAGCGGAATCGAGCGGAACACCGTGACGTAAGCGCTCGCGAACCACTGCAAGGGCTTCACACCCGACAGACGAAACAGCGCGAGCACCGTGCCCCAGACAATGCCGATCACGATGGCGAGCACCGTGATCTGCAGCGTGATGATGGCGCCCGTCCACAGCGTGGGCCACGCGCCCACAATGCCGCTCCAGTTGAATTGATGCATTACTTGCCTCCGATGTAGCCAGGCAACCGGGTCTTCGCTTCGACCCAGCGCATCAGGTTCATCACGACGAGGTTGATGAGCATGTAAGCGAGCGTCACCGCGATGAACGACTCATACGTCTGCGCCGTGTAGTCGACGAGTTGCCGCGCCTGCGCCGAAAGGTCGAGCAGACCGATGGTCGACGCGACCGCCGAATTCTTGAACACGTTGAGGAATTCCGACGTGAGCGGCGGCACGATGATGCGATAAGCGACCGGCATCAACACATAGCGATACGTCTGCCATTGCGTGAAGCCCATTGCGAGACCCGCGTTGCGTTGACCAGGCGGCAGCGCGCTGATGCCCGAGCGCACCTGTTCGCACACGCGCGCGCCGGTGAAGAGTCCGAGACAAATGATCGACGAGGAAAAGAACTGCGCCGATGGCGGCAGTTGCTTGAACCAGTTGCCGATGGAAGGCGGCAGCAACTCGGGTATCACCAGATACCAGACGAAGAACTGCACGATCAATGGAATATTACGGAAGATCGCGACATAGACAGTGCCGATGGCCGCCAGGAAGCGATTCGGGACCGTACGCAAGATGCCGAACAACGAGCCGACCACAAGCGCGATCACCCAAGCCGCGAGCGACACGGTAATCGTCACCCAGAAGCCGGAAATCAGCCAGCCGAGATACGTGGTGGGCTCGCCGGTCGAAACCGGACTCAGCAGAATGCCCCAGTTCCAGTGGTAAGACATGGACCTCACTCCAAAAAGAAACGGAAGAAGCAAGCTCCTTCCGTCTCGTTCGCTCGATAGTCGAACCGGTTAGTCGATTACTTTGTCATTCGGGCTCTTGAAGAGAGCCTTGATGTCGTCGCTTTCCGGGAAGTTGAGGTTGAGGCCCTTCGGCGGAATCGGGCTTTCGAACCACTTCTTGTAGATCTTGTCGGCGTCGCCCGAGGTTTCCACCTTGGCGATGGCGTCGTCCACGACCTTCTTGAACTCGGGGTCGTTCTTGCGCATCATGCAGCCGTACGCTTCATGCGATTGGGGCGCGCCGACGATCACGAAATCGTTCGGCGTGTTGGACTTGGCGCGTTCGCCCGCGAGCAGCGCATCGTCCATCATGAACGCGACGGCGCGGCCGGTCGACAGCGTGAGGAACGACTCGCCGTGATCCTTCGCGCTGATGATGTTCATGCCCATGCTCTTGTCCTGATTCATCTTGCGAAGCAGGCGCTCGGAAGTCGTGCCGGCGGTCGTCACGACCGTCTTGCCCTTCAGGTCCGCCCAGTCCTTCACGCCGGAATCCTTCTTGGTCATGAGGCGCGTGCCGATCACGAAAATCGTGTTCGAGAAGGCCACTTGCTGCTGACGTTCCGCGTTGTTCGTGGTCGAGCCGCACTCGAGGTCCACCGTGCCGTTCTGCACGAGCGGAATACGGTTTTGCGACGTGACCGGCGTGAGCTTCACCTTCAGATTCGGCATGTTGAGCTTCTGCTTGACCGCTTCCACGACCTGCAGCGCGAACTCATGCGAATAGCCGACGACGTTCTGCTTGTCGTCGTAGTACGAGAAAGGAATGGACGACTCGCGATGCCCCAGCGAGATCACACCCGTGTCCTTGATTTTCTTGAGCGTGCCGGCGTCTTGCGCGTGAGCGCTCGCCGCGATGAATCCGAGCGCGGCGATGAGCAGCGCAGCTTTTTTAATCTTCATGTGTTCGATCTCCTGTGGCAAAAATCGGGGCAAGTTTAGCAGGGTAATTATTCTGAAAGAATGATTGTTAACCCACTCTGTCTTATTTTCGGGATGTCGGCGGAAAGGTCACCGGCATTGGCGCTTGAGCACTTACTTCAGTCGAGCCGTGTCGCGACAGAAAACCGCGATGTTATAGCAATCCTCATGCAAATGCGGGCGACGTCCCGAAGGAGCGTCGCCCGCAAATTTCATCGATCGTTCATGCGGCACGCGTCATGCGAGCCGCTTGCCTCATGCCACATCCGACACGAGTGCGTGGCCATGCGATCAGGGATACAGGCCGCGCATTTCACGGGCCATGAGAATGCGCGTACAGGCCACGATGAAGGCCGCCGTGCGCACCGAAACCTTATGCTCGCTCGCCACTTGCCAAACCGCCGCAAACGCTTCACGCATGACACGTTCGAGCCGCTGGTTGATCTCGTCCTCGGTCCAGAAGAAGCTGGAGAAGTCCTGCACCCATTCGAAATACGACACCGTCACACCGCCCGCATTCGCCACCACGTCGGGGATCACGAGCACGCCCTTGTCGTGGAGGATGTCGTCGGCGGCCGTCGTGGTCGGGCCGTTCGCGCCTTCCACGACGATCTTCGTTCTGATCTTCGGTGCGTTCTTCTCGGTGATCTGGCCTTCCAGCGCGGCCGGAATGAGGATGTCGGTCTCGATGGTCCAGAACTCGTCCGCCGATACCGGATCGGCGCCAGCAAAGCCGCCTACGCCGCCGTTCTGCGCGACGTGCTCGGCGAGCGCGAGCGTGTCGATACCCTTCGAGTTGTACAGCGTGCCCGTGTGATCCTGCACCGCGATGACCCGCGCGCCCGCTTCCTGGAACAGCCGCGCCGCGATTCCGCCGACGTTGCCGAAACCCTGCACCGCGATACGCGCGCCTTCGATCTCGAGCCCCATGCGACGCGCCGCTTCCGAGCCGACGACGAACACGCCGCGCCCCGTCGCTTCCTTGCGACCGAGCGAGCCGCCAAGCGCGATCGGCTTGCCGGTCACGACGCCCGTAGCCGTTTGCCCCTGGTTCATGGAGTACGTGTCCATCATCCAAGCCATGATCTGCTCGTTCGTGTTCACGTCCGGCGCGGGAATGTCCGTGTTCGGCCCGATGATGATGCCGATCTCGCTCGTGTACCGGCGCGTCAGACGTTCGAGCTCGCCACGCGATAGCATGCGCGGATCGACGCGAATACCGCCTTTCGCGCCGCCGTACGGCACGTTCACTGCCGCGTTCTTTACCGACATCCACGCGGACAAAGCCATCACTTCGGAAAGCGTCACGTCCTGGTGATAACGCACGCCGCCCTTGCCGGGACCGCGCGACGTGTTGTGCTGCACGCGATAGCCTTCGAAATGCGCGACGGTGCCGTTGTCGAGTTCGATCGGGCAATCGACTATGAGAATGCGCTTCGGGCGCTTGAGGGTTTCAAGCCAACGGGAGAGAGAACCGAGATACGGTGCGACGCGATCGACCTGCTGCAAGTAGTTGCCCCAGGGGCCGAGATCGTCGGCATGGAGGTACGACGGGATCGCGTGTTTGGCGTCCGGCGCTTGCAGCGAGTGCTTCGAAGAGGACAATTGATGCTCCAGCGGTGAAGGAATGCGCCCATTGTCGAAAAACAGCGTGCGCAATGCCAATGCCGTTTGCTCATTCGATCATGCGTTTCTTGCATAACGTAGCAAACGCTTATCCACCGGGCTTTTGCGCCGATGCATCGAGCACTTCTTCGCCTACTGCATCCCATAGCGCGCGGATCAACGCCTGACGCGGTTCCTCCCCTTGAGCGGCCAGTTTGTCGCGGTAGAGGCGGATCTCCATCGTCAGCGTGAACTGACCGGCGCTCGTGCCGCGTGTTCCCCTGTCGAGCCGGATCAGCTTGCCTTCTTCCACTGCGTCTTCGACCGCGCTGTGCGGCAGGAACGCGACACCGTGACCGGCAAGCGCCATTGCCTTGAGGCCTTCGGCCATGTCGGTCTCGTAGACCTTGTCGAGATAGAGGCGCGTGGGCGCCGTCGCGATGATCACCTCCGTCATGCGGCCGAGATACGCGTTCTGCGTGTAGGACAGATACGGCGCGGGCGCATCCGCGCTTGCGGGCAGCGTGTAGCGCGCGCGTCCGCCCTTGTTGGGCGCGGAGAACGGACTGATCGGCTCGCTACCGAGCGTGAGCATGTCGTAGCGCGCGGGATCGAGCGCGACGGGATGACTCGGATGGTGATAGCCCATCACGAGATCGCAGCCGCCTTCGACGAGCGACAGCACCGCGTCGTGCACGTTGAGCGCGCGCAAGCGTGTGCGGATGCGCCCGAGCCGCGCTTCGACGTGTTCGAGCCAGCGCGGGAAATAAGTCAGCGACAACGTGTGCGGCACCGCGAACTCGATGGTCGCCGCGGGCACGCCGCCTTGACCCCGCAGCAGCATGCGGGCTTCGTGAAACTGCGAAAGCATGGCGAGCGCTTGCTCGTAGAAGACCTGACCGGCTTGCGTGAGACGCGTCGGATACACCGAACGGTCGATGAGCTCGGTGCCGAGCCACGCTTCGAGCGCCTGGATGCGCCGCGAAAACGCGGGCTGCGTGATATGCCGAAGTTCTGCCGAGCGGCTAAAGCTGCGCGTCTCCGCGAGCGAGACGAAGTCTTCGAGCCATTTGAGTTCCATCGTGGATGAGCGCCTTGCGCGCGCTATGCGGCGAAGAAAGCATTTTATAGGGATGCGCCCTGCACGCCCCATGAACCTCACGCAAGCGCGACGCACCATACCCATGCGGCTCGCGCACGAACGCGGTGCCGCAGCGCGCGCCTCGTCGCGTGGACATAAGGCGGGCAAGCGGCTCGCAAGCGTAAGCGGCACATGCCCTCAAGCCTCGCCGACAAGGGCGTCGCGCAGCCAGCCGATTGCGCACACATTTCTTTGGCATGGTGCTTGCAAATTTTCCTGGTCCCGCTCAAGCCGATTGCTCGCCTATGCGCTGCCTGCTGATCGGTCAACCAGGCAGAAGCACTTCGCCACACGCCTACATCTGGAATTCGCAATGTCCAATCTGATCGCATCGCTCAAGAGCGGCAACTGGCGCTCGCTGCTCGCCTGTTTCCTGTACTTCGATACAGGCTTCACCGTCTGGGTGCTGTATGGACCGCTCGCGCCGTTCATCGGCCGGGACATCGCGATGACAGCGGCGCAGCAGGGTTTTCTCGTCGCGGTGCCGGTGCTCGCGGCGGCGATTCTGCGCGTGACGCTCGGCAACCTCTATCAATCGACCGATGGCCGTCGCGTCGCGCTGATGGGCGTCGTGCTCTCGTCGATTCCGTCGATCGTGCTGCCGCTGTTGCCCGGCGCGCCGTCGTATGCGCTCTTGCTCGTGCTCGGCGTGTTCCTCGGCATGGGCGGCGCGAGCTTCGCCGTCGCGTTGCCGATGGCCGGCAGCAACTATCCGCCGAAGGTCCAGGGGCTGGTGCTGGGTCTCGCGGCTGCGGGCAACATCGGCGCGGTGCTCGACGGCTTCCTGTTCCCGCATCTCGCCGATGCCTTCGGCTGGCAGCTCGCCACCGCCGCAGCACTGCCGTTGCTCGCGCTGACCGCCATCGCGCTGTACGCGTGGGCATCGGATCTCGGCGAGAAAAGCGGCAGCACATGGCGCGCGCTGTCGAGTTTCGCGGTGACGCTCGTGAGCCTCATCGTGCTGGTGCTGGCGGTGAGCGGCGGCGTCTTCGGTGCAGGACGCACAGGCGTGTTGCTGCTGCCGGTGATAGGCGCGATCATCGCCATCGCGGTGTTGCCGGGCCGGTATCGCACCGTGCTGCGCGAGCGCGATACGTGGGTCATCATGCTCATCTACAGCATCACGTTCGGCGGCTTCGTCGGCATGTCGTCGTATGTGACGCTGCTGCTTACTTCGCTCTATCAGATGCCCAAGCTCGAAGCCGGGCTTTTCATGTCGCTGCTCGCGTTTCTCGGCGCGATCGTGCGGCCCTTTGGCGGCTATGTCGCGGATCGCGTGACCGGTGTGCGTGCGCTGCTCGTGCTGCTTGCCGTGATCGCCGTGGGCGACTTTGCCTTCGCCATCTGGATGCCGCCTGTCGCCGGCGGTCTGGCATTGCTGATCTGCCTGTATATCGCGTTCGGGCTTGGCAACGGCTCGACGTTTCAGCTCGTGCCGCATCGCTGGAAGGGCAAGACGGGCTTGCTGTCGGGGATCGTAGGCGCGGCGGGCGGTATCGGCGGATTCTATCTGCCGGTGGTGATGGGCATTGCGAAGGAAAGCACCGGCAGCTATCAGATGGGCTTCGCGACTTTCGGCGTGATCGCTACGTGCGCGTTCGGTGCGCTGTTCGTGCTGCGCGCGCAGTGGCTGCGTTGGTCATCGACGGCGGCGCTCGGGGCCGAAGGCATGGCGATGAACGGCGCGCATGCGATGGAGTAGCGCGTATTCCGAGGCGAGGGCGATCAAACCCCCGCCGTATCCCGCTGCCCCATCGCGGCGACATCATCGCTGCCGCGCTGCTGCTGAAGCGCCCACATTTGCGCGAAGAGACCACCCGCACGCAGCAGTTCCGCGTGCGTGCCGCGCTCCACGATGCGCCCGTGATCCATCACGATGATCTGCTGCGCATGCACCACCGTCGAAAGCCGGTGCGCGATGATAAGCGTGGTCCGCTCGCGAGCGATGTTATCGAGTTCATGCTGGATTGCGCGCTCCGACTTCGAATCGAGCGCGGAAGTGGCTTCGTCGAAGATGAGGATCGGCGGATTTTTCAACAGCGTGCGCGCGATGGCCACGCGCTGCTTCTCGCCGCCCGACAACTTGAGGCCGCGTTCTCCGACCGGCGTGTCGTAACCCGCGGGCAGCGTTTCGATGAAGTCGTGGATATGCGCCGCGCGCGCCGCCGCGATCACTTCATCGCGCGATGCAGTGGGCTTTCCGTAAGCAATGTTGTAGTAGATCGAGTCGTTGAAAAGCACGGTGTCTTGCGGCACGATTCCAATTGCCGCGCGCAACGAATCCTGCGTCACGTCGCGAATGTCCTCACCATCGATCAGAATGCGGCCGCCCGCCGCGCGGTCGAGATCGTAGAAGCGAAACAGCAGCCGTCCCAGCGTCGATTTACCGGAGCCGCTATGACCCACCACCGCCGTCGTCGTGCTAGCGGGAATGGCGAAGTCGATGCCATGCAGGATGGGCCGCGCCGCCTCGTAGGCAAAGTTCACGTTCTCGAAGCGCACCGCCGCGCCCTTCACCGCAAGCGGCCGCGCATCGGGCGCGTCCGGCACTTCGCGGCCCGCGCCGAGCAGCGTGAACATGCGGTCGGTATCGGTCAAAGCCTGCTTCAATTCCCTGTACACCACGCCGAGAAAGTTCAGCGGAATATACAACTGCAGCATGAAGGTGTTGATGAGCACGAGGTCGCCGAGCGTGAGCCGTCCGGCCATGACGCCCTGTGTCGCGCGCCAGAGAATGAACACGAGCCCCGTGCCGATGATCGTCTGCTGCCCGAAGTTGAGCATCGACAAGGAACGCTGCGACTGGATCGCCGCCGTTCTATAGCGCTGCAAATTCTCGTCGTAGCGGCGCGCTTCCCACTCTTCGTTGCCGAAGTACTTCACCGTTTCGTAGTTGAGCAGGGAATCTATCGCGCGGGCGTTCGCCTTCGAGTCGAGATCGTTCATCGTGCGGCGAAAATGCGTTCGCCATTCCGTCACCTTCACGGTGAACACGATATACGTCACTAACGCGATGAACGTGACGATGGCGTAATACGCTTCGTACTTCGTCGCGAAGAAGGTGAGCACGAGCCCCACTTCGACGAGCGTCGGCAGAATGCTGTAGAGCGAATACGACACGAGTTGCTGAATGCCGCGCGTGCCGCGTTCGATATCGCGCGACATGCCGCCCGTTTGCCGCTCCAGATGAAAGCGCAGCGACAGCGCGTGCAGATGCCGAAACACCTTGAGCGCAAGCTGGCGCACCGCGCTCTCCGTGACCTTCGCAAAGAGCAGTTCGCGCAGTTCGGTGAAGATCGAAGTCGACAGCCGCACGAGCGCATAAGCGATGACCAGCAACCCGATTCCACCGATCAGCACGAGCCCCGGCGCGTCCTGCGCGCGGCCAAGCGCGGTGAGATGCTGCACGGACGAGAGGCTATCGACGATATGCTTCATCACGATAGGCACGCCAAGGTTCGTCACCTTCGCACCGATGAGACACGCAAGCGCGAACGCCACGCGCATCTTGTACGTGGCGAGGTAAGGCAACAGCGAGCGGATCGTCTGCCAGTCGCGGCGCGAGCCCTTGGCGGGCGCGCCCGTCTCTCTCGTGGGGATGCGGCGCATGAGTCGTATTTTTCGGGCGCCTTCGGGCACGTTGCGCGGGGGCGGCGTTTCAGACGCTTGGGGTTCTTGCGGGAGCGCGATCTACGCGTGCTATCCCGGTACAATTCGCGAGACTCGCTGGCTTGCTGCTCGCGAGTCATCTATACATATGCATTGTCGCAGAAGGTTCAAGGCCCCGCTCACGGCCGCTGCGACGCAACACCGGACCCTTTCCATGCCCCAAGAATCCAGTCTTCCCCAAAAGCCGGTCGCCCTGCGTGTCGTTCCGCAGCCCGCCGACGCCAACGTGCACGGCGATGTCTTCGGCGGCTGGATCATGGCGCAGGTGGATATCGCGGGTTCCATTCCCGCGAGCCGGCGTGCGAACGGACGCGTGGCGACCGTCGCCGTAAACTCGTTTCTGTTCAAGCATCCGGTATTCGTCGGCGATCTGCTGAGCTTCTACGCGGACATCGTCAAGACGGGCAACACGTCGGTGACGATATCCGTCGAGGTCTATGCGCAGCGCATGAGTCTCGCGGAAGAAGTGGTCAAGGTGACGGAGGCGACACTGACTTATGTCGCCACGGATCGCGATCGTCGCCCGCGCGTGTTGCCCGCGCTCGATTGACCTTCTCGCAGACGTCTATTCGGTCAGGCCGAATTCGCGCATGGCCGGCAAGAAGTCGTGATTGAGTTTGTCTGCGTTGCGCGAGAGCTTGGCTAGCGCGTAACGCTGGAAGCGATCGAGCTTGCCCCAGCGCGACAAGCTCGGCGCGCTCACACCAGCTAGACTGCTCTGACGAATCACGGATTCAGGCACGGCATCGGCATGTGCCCAGACGGGATCGGTGTCGCGCTCGATTTGTTCCGGCGTGGCATTGGCATGTGTTTTCAGCATCTCTTCGAGCGCGAAATCGAAGTTCTTTTCGAGTTCCGCATCGTCTTCCACGGGAAAGCGTGCAAGCAACGCGCGATCTTCATACGGAAGCTGTTGCCATTCCTCGAGCGCGATACGCATGCCAAAGCGATCCAGATTGAAGCGCACGGCAAGCGGAATGAAACGCAAGTTGTCCGAGGATTCAACCTCGAAGCCGAAGAGACGAGCGGCGTCGTAAAGTCCCATGACGTTAGCCTCGTTGGATTGAGGGGCGCGCGCGGCGCGCATCGCCCGCTTAAGTTATTGTAGGGCTCTGAATCTGGCTGGAACCGTTGCAAATGAACCGCTGGCGCGCGCTTTAGAAAACGCGGACAGCATGACATGGCAGCAAGTGTCATACCCACACTTTACTTGAACGCGGCGGCCATGCGGTAAAGAAGGAGCAGCAAGTGAGTCGACTCGATACCGACGATCAACCCGGCTATGTCGAACGCAACGTGCGCAGACATCGCAAGGGCGAGAGCACGATCGTCACGGATAACGTGGGCCAGGAATGGCCCGTTGCGCTCGTCTACAACGGCATTTCGCACGCGGTCATGATGTGCACGCCGCGCGATCTCGAAGCCTTCGCGGTGGGCTTCTC